>NZ_CP125877.1:0-153407 GCF_030060435.1 Vibrio harveyi | reverse complement strand
GACTTATCACCAAGAATAGGTATCACGACAAACTTAAACGTGTATTCGTCTTTGAGAGCTTTCGCCTCTTCCATTAGCTGGTGGCAGGCACCACACTGAGGGTCAACAAAGACCACTACTTCTTTTGGGCCAGTCCCAAGTTTTGCCACATTCATCGCATCTATATCGACATTCATGTCACGTAGCCTAAATCGGTCAGCGACATCGCGCATTTCTGTCAACGTACTGAGAGGCTTCTTTTGCCAGAGATCGTAGATTTGTCCTGAAATAACAAAGCGTCCATTCTCTGACAAAAACACGATTTGACCGTCACTTTCTACTGCATTGATGCCATAAATTGGCAACTCAACCATTCCAGTAATCTTTGCCTCTGCTTTCTGCACATCAGCAGCAGTAAAATCTTTCGCTGTTGCTACAGTACTAAGCAGCATGAGCACTGGTGCTATTGCTTGTTTCAACATACCTATCCTTTAACCGTCAGTTACTTTTTCATCAGTTGGCAGTTTATTCGGGATATGGATACAAGCCTGCATCTGTAGTTGCCCTGTTTGGTCAATTAGAGCGGAGAGACAAAAAAGCCCGGCGAGTGCCGGGCTTGGTTTAGATAGTCATAATTTTATTGAAGAGTCACAGGATCACTGCGACCACCAGCATCATCTATACCAGTCAAAGTAACTTCTGGCATTGCATCATAGCTGCGTTTGCTGATCGTCAATCTTCGTGATGAAGAGGCAACAGATTCACCATTAAGCGTCCATTCAAATCCTTTCACGCGACCATCGACATCATCACATGAGGCATAAACAAGCCATGCGAATGTGCTTTCTCTATGATCAATAGAACAAACCGGAGCTTGGTTTTCGATAACTTTTATCTTCAACTCTTTCTCCACTTCTTTGCCCATATCAGACTTAATCCGGAAGTTAATTGTGTGCTCTCCCGCTTCAAGCGTCATTCGTCCATAACGGCCAGTGTCCTCAAGAGACTTTCCATTAACGGTGTACTGCATCACATTAATTCGGTCTCTTGGGTGTCCACCTTCAATATATGGACGAACCAGAACATCCAGAGGCTCACGATCCAACTTATTCGAGCCTGAGTATTCCAACTCTACCTTATAGCTTTCAGCTTGACCTATCGTTATCGCTAACTGAGCTTCTGCTTCGTTACCACGAGCATCGCGCACAATGACCTTCACAAGGTGCTCGCCCGGCTCTGTGATTTCAAAAGAGCGAGACGTGTCTCGTTGATCTTTAAGCTTTGCACCTTCCGGTAAGCTCCATTCGTAGGTAGGCTCTTCAAGCTTGCCTCGGAATCCAACAGGACGGACAGAAGCGCTAACAATAGCTGGTGCTACATCTGCATTTGCTCTGTAGCTGAGTGCAAACTCAGGCCAGACATATTGCCATACGCGAGCTTTGTATACCGTTTCCGATGTAGAAGACTCTTTGTAACCGTCGATCCATGCTGTGTATTTGATTTCAACACGAGCTTGATCCAAGTCTGCTTGATTTGGAACGTACTCAGCAGTGTTGCCTTCAATAATGGTTCCATCAGGAAGCGTGAAGAAACCTTTAACTTCGGCATCCAAATCTCGATAAGGCAGTCGAGTATCTGCGGTTAGTTTGTAAGTAAAGTCTTTCTCTACTAAACGAGGTCCATCAATACGAATACGCGGAGCTTTAACAGCTTTAAACTCTACGGTTTTCTTGGCCTGGCTATACGCATACGCATCATCTTCTGGAGCCATCGTCGAACGTACACGAGCAATTAACTTAACTCGTTGTGGTTCTTCTCTGGTTAGCGTGATACGTGGAGCCGCAGTAGTGTAAGTCTTACCACCATCTTCTGACCACTCAATCACAGTTTTACTTACATCAAATGCGTTCTCGCCATCCATAATGGTCGCTGAGTATTCAGAAGAACTACCCACCAAGAGCGTATCTGGACCAGGAACATCAACTTCAAGCGCTTCATACGAAACAATTTCTACATTTTCAGTGTACTTTTCTAAGCCCGAGTTTACGTTTACAACTTTAGCTCGAACTAGATATTTACCAACACCGAAACTCTCTACGAAACTGTACTTTCTACGTTCTTCTGTAGCATGTTCAGTCCACGTCTGACCATCATCGTTACTCACTTCCCAGTAAACATCTCCAACTGAGCGGTAATCAAGTCTATCAACAATACCTAACTTAAATGCTGCATTGAAAGGAGCTGCACCGGATAAGCGACGAGTTGTAACCTCACCATCAATTTTGTTACCACGAAGAACCGTAGCAAAAATTGGGCTTGGAGATGCCTCGATACGTTCATATCCTTCAACTGGGCTAACAAGCTTCGCTTCTGCGGTAAATCGAATGTAGCTAGAGTCTACTTTCGACATTTCAACTGCTATTTCAGCTGAACCGTTTTCTGCATCCACCCATTCTGACATTGGTTCAATCTCTCCTGGAGAGACCTGACGAGACAGACGAACCTTCCACTGCCCCATAGTTGCTTCATCATATTCATCGTTCCCACGGTACAAATCGCGTATATCGACTTTTACGTTCAGCGTTTGGATATCGAGAACAGTATTACCATCCATTGACAGCATTGGACGAATACCTTTGCTTGGCATTGCAATCAGTCGATATTCTTTAGTGCTCTTAATTTCAGGTACTTTTTCATATGAAGAGTCAACTTGGTAGGTTACTTCTTCCCACAGTTTGCGGTCATCTGTTCGAATACGACGATTCACCTTCATCGCTGTACCCATACCGGATGAATGCACTTCTGACTCAAGTGTTTCATTATTCCTAGAGATAGAAACCCTCAAATCTGATGGCTTCGCATTCACTTGGACATCACCGAAATAATCACCAGTCATAGGAACGATGTAGATGTTGTCCTTGAAGTGATAATCGGTCATCAGATCAACTTGGGGAACCGCTGGGTCAACAACCTCGATGTCAAAGGTCTCATCCGCTAACGCAACACGAGCTCCACTACGAGAGAAAATGCTAACGCGCCAACTTAAAGGAACCGTTGCTTTTTCTGCCAATGAACCAATTAGTGTGGGTGTGTCGTATCGAGTATCTTGTAGCAGCCCTTCTGGAACTTCTTTCCACTCAAATAAGCAGCTTCTGTGCGCCGCTTCGGATACACGTCCACTCTCATCTTGCTTGGCTTTTTCAGCATCCATCGTCAGGATACAGCTTGGACCTGAGGTTTGTCGTAACTGAACATTTAAGTTCTGGATAACACGGTCTACTTGAGCAATATCTGACTCTGGTAAGTAAGTTACAGAACCCAAAGCAGAGACCACATTTAGCTTTCTGTTACCGCCGCCGATTTTTACCTTATCTTCGCCGTTAAACAGATATACACCATAAGTGACATCCTGTTCACCGATCTGCAATGCTTGACCAGATATACCAGCAACTCGATTACTGTTTACCACTTCGGCTTCATCTGGAATCTGCTCCCACTCAACAAAACATACAGGGTCTTTGATAGGATCTGATGATTGAGCTTCTTGCAAGTTCGTCGAATAGCGACATGGTACACCTGAGTCGGCAGAGACTTGAACATTGAAGTTGTCGATGACTTGTCGAACTTCCCAGGTATTGGCCGTTAAGCTTTCACTCGCTTTCCATGTTTTGATATTGGCTACCAAAACTGGTGAGTTAGGCGCTGTAGTCATAACCAAAAGGCTTGCTGTGCCAGCATCTGCACCATCAACAGCTCGAACTGGAATACTTAATCGTCCTCCAGTAGAAGCAAAGCTATGGTTTTTCATAATGTCAGCAGTTTGGCCTGGTTCAACTCGAATACCGTTTACCACCAAAGGAATTTGAGCATCACTTCGCAATGTCACCATTACGTCGTATGAGCCAGTTACGACCGAACCATCACTTAACGTTAGAGGTTCAGTTTCGATGATGTTCTTACCGTCTGCATAGGTAAACTCATACGGAACTGCCGGAATAGCCATATTGCCGTTAAATCCGCCTGAAAGAGTAATTTCACGAGGTTTATAGTCAAAATCTACGGCTTTTGTCGTTTCATTACTCTGGTGATCTACAGCTTTTACAGTCAGAGTATAACTCTCACCTTCTGCCAAAGAAGGGAACATCACAGGGTACTCCAAACGGAATCTACCATTTGATTCTTCACGCCATGACAATTGAACAGACTCATCCGCAGGACCACCGACCAAAGCAATCGAAGTTACCTTTGGTGTGTTGTCTAAGTTATCAGAAAGGTTGATAACAATGTCATCCAAAGATTGGACATCATTAGTAACATTGACAGATAGCGTTGGTGGTGTGTTATCAACTAAGATTTGCTCACTATAACTTTGCGTAGCACTGTTCCCATAGGTATCTATCGCTTCGGCGGACAGGGAATAGTTACCATCGGTCAGACTAGCAAAATCAAACGTCGCAATTTTAGTTTTATAGTCAGGTGAAGTGTACGATGAACGTGGCAATTCGACCCTTTCTTTACCATTATCAGCATATGCTTTAAATACATTCGTATCCCACATGCCGATTTGCCAACTATTGACTCTATCATTATCAATAACTCGGAGACTCAATTGTCCTAATGTTCTATCGACCGTCAAAGCGTCAATTGTTGGGATATTCATATCCCAATACGTGTATAAATATCCACCATGAACACTAAACGAACCATCTTCTTTAGACACATAATATGGAATTGGACTGTAACCGCGACCTGATGTACGACTTACGTTTACATTTGCCTCACATGACGTCTGGTTAGCAGGAACAATACAATGTTCATAACCACTCAGCCACGCTTTTTGCGGGTATGGTCGAGCCTCTGTATATATCCTTACTTTGTCCACCACATAAGGGTGTGCAAACCTTGGGCGATCACTAGATCTCCAACTATCGCCTTGGAGGTGATAATTCAACTTAACAGGTTTAGGCCCTAAGCTTGCTCCACCAGATAAATTGAAGTTATATCCTGAATAATGAATTCCCGTTCGACCACCTGCTTTCGTATAAATATTGGCATAAGTGTATTTTTGAGGGTAATTCAAATCCATGTTTTTATAGATATAATCCCCATCTTCCTGATCATACCAACCGTCAGCCCACCCATAATCGGTGCCATTAAAATTAACATGGTCAGCCTTTCGCCGCTTATAGCGAACTTTTACCGGGTTCTCATATACTGTCATGCCAGAGGAATATTCTTTCCACTCTTTGGCCTGGCTGTCATACACCTCCATCCAGTATGACGGCTTCTCTCTGTCTATTTTGGATGTGCGAGATATTTCAGATGTATTCCCTGCTTCATCCGTTATGGCAAAACCAATTGTATATTCAGCTTGAGAATCCGGAGCAATACTACTGCTAGCTGCTTTGCTCACAGGAATAGAGGCTACGCCTGTTTGAGTGTCCAGTATGACATCGACTTCCCTGCGATTTCCTTGATTGTCTATAACAAAATACTTAGCAGACTTTAGCGCCTGATCCGTTATATTTTCTAAGCGCAACTCCTTACCAGCATCTCCATTGCTAAATATATCTATACTGCCGTATGACCAACCGTGACGTATCCATTGGATACTTCCAGATATTTCTGGAGGGGTTGTGTCAAGAGTGAAGGGATAAAGATCGGTTTGTACCGACTCATTGGCTGAGGATAGTATCTCTGCTTTGAATGAATACTCGCCCTCCCCTGGAGCGGCTAGTTCTAACTCCGCGCCATAGTAGGACTTTCCATTAACTGTAATACGGTCTGTACCTCCAAGCAGGTGACTCGTAGCCGAATTCACCACTGAACCGTCTGGCCTTACGATAGAGATTTTAACCTTACGGTCGATCCCTGCACTCAACGCGAACTTTATGTTCCCTGTTGGGTTGGCGTAAACGGTGCTTGGAGATAATGTGCGCTCTGCACCATCAGGTGTATTAAAGCTGTATTCTAACAATTCCGCTTGAGCTAATGGCGCAGCAATTGCGGCCATCGCACCAAGCAAGACTGGTAGCCTTAGCTTGAACTTATTCATAATGTTTTCTCCAATAGCTATTGAATAGGGTTACAAGAACCCAATACAGGAGGTTACTGGAGTAATCGGCTATACACAGACTGTGTAACTGCCCAATTTGAGCGTTTTTAAAGCGTTTTTCTGGGAGGGAGATCACTTGGCATTTTCTGACGACTGAAACCAAAAATGCCAAGTTTAAAAGGAGGGATTAAAGTGAGTATTGAGACCTTATAGCCCTAAGCCGTTACTGATCTGAATAGCTGCTGGAGCAATTTTTTCAGCTGACTCTAATGTAGCGGTCATAATCGCTTCTACAACCGTAGGGCTGTTGTATAGACCAACACCACCACCGATGCCCATTGCGAATGCCATGATACTTTGACGTGCGATACCACCAACGATACCTACCAAAATCATTGAACCAGCAATAATGCGGCCCAGTGTACCTTGAGTCCAGTCGGTGATGGTGGTCCAAATATCATCGAACTCTGTACCACCAGTACCAGCGTGAGCTTGATTCGCAAACATAAGTCCAACGATCATTACTAAACCGACGTAGAAAAGAAGATTGGCTTTATTGTTAGCCTTATTTGTAATTTCCATGATTGTTTTCCTGATTTTCAGTCTTAAAAAAGGCAGTTGAGATATTCAACTGCCCGTTATATCAAGTACTTACAAAGTACTATTAGGTATGAAATCACATACCTAATCCGTTGCTTAGTTGAATTGCAACTGGGGCAACTTTGTCAGCAGTTTCAAGAGTTGCTGTCATGATAGATTCAACAACGGTAGGGCTGTTGTACAAGCCGACACCGCCGCCGATACCCATCGCAAATGCCATCAAGCTTTGACGAGCGATGCCACCAACGATGCCTACCAAGATCATTGCACCTGCGATGATTCGGCCAAGCGTACCTTGAGTCCAGTCAGTAATGGTGGTCCAGATATCATCAAATTCTGTACCGCCTGTACCAGCGTGGGCTTGATTGGCAAACATAAAACTGATCACCAGAGCCAACGCCACCCAGAACAAAAGGTTGACTTTATTGTTTGATGTGGATGTGACGTTCATTTTGCTAAGTTCTCCTATTTAGTTTCTGAATTAGCTTTGGGTTTTATCGTTTGCAAGGGTTTGAGCATAGGTACATCTTGTTGAGTCCCTTCCCCAATTACCCACTTGCGCGGTTCTATTTCGGTGTAAACGTACCCAGTCACAATCAAGTCACCATTGGTATCCTCCCAAGGGGCTACCCATATGCGCATGACCTGTGCTGGAGTACGAATAGGCACCGGACGATTCGGGAGGCGCGGTGTGACGTAATTGTCTATCACTGAATCTCCCGTCGATGATGAGTTGGCTATCTCTCCTGAAACAGAAACAGGCTCTTCTCCAGGCTTTACTGAGCGTGGGATATTGCCATCGTTTGTCGCCGCATAGACATCTCGCGCTGACATACACTGAACACCATCAGGAATACCTGAACAGCTATACTCATCACTGCCGATTGAGGTACAGCCTGATAGCAATAAAGCGCTGCCCAAAATCATCGACACTGTAGATTTTATGGGCTTAACCATTGGAAAGCCCCCTGTGAAACTGCCCTTTCTGGTCGGCTTTTGTGTTTTTTTCGTCATTATTTTGTCCCCTGCGATTTAAGTTTTAGTTGCTGTCCCTTGGTGATAATTACGTCAATTTGACGACCTGCATCGACCTCTATTACAGGGAACATTCCCTCAGCCATATCAAGATAAAACTGAGCAACCTTCTCCATCGCACTTGATGCGCCTTTTGATATACCACTCTGCAAAGTGTTTTCATTGAACACTTGTTGATATACAGGTGTGTCTGTTGGATTAGTGTTGATAACTGGAACTGGGTTTGTATCAAGCGCTTGAGCAAAGCCACTCAAGAAACCTGCCGTCAAAGATTTGGCTATCATTGCACCTTGTTTAGATACTAAGCGGCCACGTACACCAGCTTTTCCATCTTCACCAACTGCATATCCGTCCAAGCGAGACTCAATTACGCCACCGTCTTCACGAACACAGGAAATAACCTCGCCTCGTAGATATGCCCTTTCTGAGCTCAGATCACCGTAACCGGATACAATCAAGAAACACTCACGAACATCAGCTCTGAATCGGTTAGGTAAAATAGCTTCCTTCTGGAGGCGAATTGTTGCTGGGAAAGGGTCTTTTCTTGCTCCCTTTGCGGTAGGAGCATCCATACCAGTGATCGTTACACCAGTTAGAATTGAACCCGCTGGTAAGTAGATAGAGTTGTCTTTGTCCTCCTGCTCTTCTGCCGCTTTCTCTTCTGCTTCGTTGTACTCTGTGTAGTTAACAATTCGAATACCCGGTTGAGCGGTAGGTTTACCTGATCTATCCGATTCCTTACCCGTTGGTTTGCTGTGAGAGTTAGCTGGTAGTGGTGCTTTCTTAAAGAACTCATTAGGGTCCTTGTAATCAAGCTTTTCGGTAGAGGTGTATCCAGCTTGTTGAGCGCCCTGTTCCTCTGTCGAACCAGTTTCAGCGCCACTAGCTGTTGGCTTCCCTGAACGCTTTTCAGCGTCTTTCTGGGCTCTCTCTAAATCTCGCGCTAAGTTTCTATTTTCTTGAGAAAGCTCCTTAACATCGCGCTTTAACTTATCAAGCTCTTTGCCAATATCTACTGACGCACCAGCTTTTGATTTTGTGTCTTCCAACTCACGCTTTACTCTGTCCAGCTCACGACGTAACTGCTCTTGTTCAGCCTTTGTTGTTTTAAGATTACCAACCAACGCATCCATACCCGCTTCACGAGTACCTTTGTCAGTTAATACGTGACGGATGGTTTCTTTACGACTTTTATTGCTGGAGTCACTTGTGCCTTCATCAGAAAAAAGACTCACAGCCACAAACAGAACGAAAACACCACCAGCAACAGCAACCCAGCGTTTTTTGTTTGGATCGAGCTCATTCCACCAGTTCATATTAATCATCGTTTACATTCCTCCGCTCAACAGTGAAGGACGACGAGTAGCCGATTCGGTTTTCTCGCGCTGTTTTACTGCCACGTACACTTCTGTTTTCTGACCTGGAGCAAGAACCTTATGGGGCCATGAAGTCACACCAGCAACGCTCCAGTTTCCGCAAGATTGCTCTTTGAACTCAAGAGGTTCACTTGTGACGTTTCGAGCAATACCTACAAATACCGTCAAATGATGCCCCATCATCATTTGTCCATTAGCAAAATTGACTGAAATACCAGGTTGCGCACACTGAGGTAATTGAACATTACTTGGAGTTCGATTCATGGAGTAGCCATTAGGGATTTCACCAAGAGCCAGTTTTCTGAATACTGTTCGAAGTGTTTCGATATATGGCTGACTTTGCTCCCAGCTTTTAGCTTTGTTGTTTGCAAACATGCCTGGTATTAAGCTGTTGTTGTCGAGCTTCAAAAACACTTCACGAGGTGGGATTCTTTGAGGAACCATTGTTAAACTCAGCGCACGAGCTTCTGAGCCCTTTTCTGTAATGAACATGGTTACTGGGTATTCTTTTGCCGTAGCCACATAGATAACATTCTCTTTGATGCATATTTCCCCACATTCACCTTTATTTTGCCCCGGCTGTAAGGATGTTGACGTCACTTCCGGCTTACCAAATGGAGTAACGATTCGGTTGGGATGACCGATAGCAATAGGGATGATCTGATTAACCCCAGGCTCCATAACCAGTTGTGAGTTTTCAGTGTAACCACCAGCCAAATTCGAGCTATTGGCCTGAGTAGTTGTAGCTCTTTGTTTTGCTACTGAATCAGGGATTACGGGGGCTGGAACGTTGTTCTTCATAACACTGACAGGAACAACTGGTATTTCATCTGATGCGTTCACTGCACTTGAAACACCAAGCGCAATTGAAAGCGCCAAAACAATCGAATTAACCTTCATTACGCTTTCTCCGGGTCTCTTCTTTACGTTCTAATTTTTCTAAAACACTCTTTGTTCGAGGGCGACCTTCATAAGTGGTCATAAAATCAAGGACAGGCATATAGTTCGAAACACGGAGCTCAAACTCGTATGTTCTTTCTGTACGTTTCTCTTTTGCGTCGAAAGCTGCCCCCTTAACAAAGGAGTGCCCATATACAAAAACCTTGTCAGTCGTTTCTTCGTATTCGACGAAACGAGGTTCGAACCGCATAGTGATCCGGTCTGCTTGGATCTCTTGCGCTTGGATTTCAAGTGCATCAATAAACTCTTGATAAATAGTCGGGGCTAGAATTGGCTCCATACGTTCTTTGATGAAGTTAACGTTGCCAGGAGTTACGTTACCCATCAGCGTTCCAAGAGCCCATCCCCACGCTTCTTTGTATGACTGAGAGGCATTTTTCTGTGATACCCAAGCTTCTTCATTCAAAGTCCAAGGCTGAAGGGTCACAATGGTCTCTTTGCTAAACAACTTCACAGCTAGCAGTAAGACGGTGAAGATCAGACCGAGGACGAAGATTCGCCCCCATTTATTTTCAGCCTGAGTGCCCTCCCAGGTTTTTAAATACGCCTTTAAATTCAAGGGAAATACCTCCGGATAAATGGGTTTTTCAAAGATTTTGCTTTTGTTGCGATGAATCCCCCCCAATACAGTATGTGAAGCATGTAGCCATCAGGGTGGTTATCACGAAATCGACGATATAAATTGGTCACGGCCAAGCCGATTAAGAAAAAAATCAAGGCTTTGCCCATCATCACTCCGATGACAAGGCCAAGAAGCATAGGAGCCAGCTCATCTGCACTCCAGAGCAGCATGTGCGGCGGTTCGTCTATACGACGTGGGATTTTGACGGGCTTCATTCCATATCTCTTCCAATTTCCAATGTCGCCAATTCTGGAAGATTTTTTCAACAAACACGCCACGGGCTAACGCCCTTTTTGGGCAACTTGGGCGAAAAGTGGTCTTATAAAGAGAGAAACGGCATGAAGCCGTTTTTAGAGCGGGTAATGTGAAAGGTTAAAACAAGCGAACAAGATCGCCATACTGAATACCAAAGAAGAAACCTGCGGCAAAGATTAACTGCCAAAGGATAATTTGCCCTACGCCCCATGAGGCTCCAGAGCGTTCAGAGCTATTTGCTGTATGAGTATGAGAAGACATATAACCTCCAACTGATTGCTATTTAATTTTTCTTTATTCTCACCTGATCTCGTGCTCATTTCACAGCGCTGTATTTGTCCATTTGGGAAGCATTAAGACTTTCACATGTGAAAGTGAGTGACACAAAAAAGCGGCCAATAAATGGCCGCCTTTGCAATGAAATGTGACTTATCCGTTTTGCGCTTGCTTCTTCTGCTCTTGATATGCTGCTTTCATCGCGCTTTGGGTCTTTTCTACCCACTTCATTCCATCGTTACAGTCCACGTTGTCAGCGGCAGACTGAAAGCTAAGAGGTTTTCCATCTGGGTTCATGTTCCCCATAGCCAGAAGAAATGCATAGAGAGGGTGTGTTTTCGTTACATTCTGAATATTTTCTATAGTTATCGGTTGATCGCACTTCTCTTCTAGTGTCTGAACCATAAACTCCGAAACTTCGGCGCAACTTTCACACATCAGTTCGAAGGTCTCAAAGAAAGTTTCCACTTCCTCCGTATATGGTTTATCTGTCTTCGCCACTGCTGGACCTGCAAGCATGAATGCAGCAATGATTGTTAGCGCAGTCTTTTTCATATTGAATATCCTTTGGTTAAACTCGTTTTTGTAAATTTCCGAATGCAAGTCCCAACAACACACAACAGCACATCATCACAGCGGGGATCACAATTGGATTTAGAGCTATGGGAGCAAAAAAGGTAATAAACAGCCCCATGCTTAGGAAGAACGTTCCTCGAATGCTATATCGGTGGACAACAGGGCTCGCATAGTCAAAGTTGGTTCGTTTGATCTTCCAACTCATCAAACCGTCATAAACAGCCGGGATGAACAAGATGAGCAGATACGGTGCCCAGGAGGACAAAAGTGCTAACCGCGTGTAGAACTGGTAAATTACATTGGTAAAGGCTTCAATTCGCCCCTCCACCCAAACGAACCATGCTTGGCCCATATTCTCCATTCCTTTCGACTTTCTACGTTCCTCTTCTGTTGGAATTAACGTGTGATACATAGCAGCATAAAAGCCAGAATCAAGCACACTAGTTTTGTACCAGTCCCCAGCTGTATCACTAATCCACTGTCTAGCTTCATAGCCTAAGTTCTGCTCCACCAGCTCTGATTCACGCTGAATTGTTTTATCTGTCCAATCACCAGGTACTAGCAAAAGAATCACCAATACTTCAATGACTAGCAACCAAGCGACCAGCCACAACGGCTTCTTCATAATTGGTTCTCCTTAATACTGTTTTTACACTTTCGCTAGCGACTAACTGATACAAAGCCTTGCGAAGTTTGCATTCATTCTGATGTTGATGCGGAACAATAAATAATTCACCTTTATGGTCTGCAAGCCAGTGAGAAAAAGGCTCACCTTTCTCCACAGACCACTTGTTACCTAGTGAATCTTCAATCTCAATTTCTAGCGCTTTGGCTGTTTCAGTGATGATGGTTTCCAAGAAAACCCCTAGTCTTACCGGGTCCTCGTACTTACGTTTGTTCGCATGGAACACTACACCGCTATATTTATCTAATGCCTCTTCCAAAATCGGATAAATCACTGGCTCCTTATCCGATTTGATCCCATCAGTGATGAAACAACATAGTTGCTCAATCACATCATTGGTTGCAGGCCAATCAAAAAACAGCAGTGCCAGTGTGTGTGCATTTTTTCGATCACGCTTTCGGATCACGCTTAGTACTTTCTTGTGCGGATTCACATCAACCACTCTAGTAACCTCATAATTTTTATACTTATTCGCACTCATATTTCGCCATTAAGATGTCAAGATAGGTAGCCGTCCCTTGACTATCTTCCCCCCAGAGATTTTGGCTATGTACTCAAGGTTGGGCAGCATCCCCAGGAGTTGCGTAGAGAACAATTCAGCTTCTTCTTCCATAAGCCGTTCCCCTTGGTTGCCCCCATGCATAATCGGCTGCTCACCGTCCGTATTTTGGCCCTGCGTTCTCATGACGTAGTTCAAACGTGTTTTCGGTAAGTTGTCTGTAATGAACTTTTGTGTTTCAGGATCAATTACACGCAATGAGAATGTGTTGTTAATGTTTCCCAGAACCTGTAGTGCTTTATCTTTACTCCCCATCCGAGCGGCAAAGTCAGCGAATGTTTGTGTTGCAACAAATAGTCGTAGTTTCGCGCCACGACCTTTGTTGAGAAGCTGAATGAATGGGTCATTGATCACCTCTGCGGCTTCGTCCACAAAGATATTGACGGGCTTATTGTTGACACCAAAGTTGTATCTATCACCAGCAACAGCTGTTAAGTCAGATAAGAAAAGAGAGCCGATTGCAGAACCAACCATACTGTCGGTCAAACTATCCAGACCAATGTATGCAACCATGCCATTGTTTATTATTTTGGCTGAGTCACTTATTGGCCTTGTATCATCGACATCGCTTGAATCGGGAGACAGCATTTTTCCTAAATCACCCGAGGTAAGCATGTTCATGATAGGAAGCAGTGAAGCAACCATTTTCCCGAAGTGTGCCGAGTCATGTTGGAACATCGACAATAAGCCTTCCAAATCTGAGTGAGGAAACTCTGGTTGAATAACATCTTGGTAGAACTTCATCATGGCAAAGGCTTGCTTTTCTCTATTGCCATTTTTCACTTTTTCCAAATATGGTGCTGCTTTTGATTCCCAGTCTTCCATAACTCGTGCTGAATAAGCCTGTACGGCTTTGATAACCAGACCTGCGGCACCACCTTCCAAAAATCGTTTCAACAGAACAATGCTAGGACGTTCATAAGTCAGTACAAGACCTTGAGCGATATTGTTCAGTGCTTGCCAACCAAATGATTTGAATGGGTCTGCACCTGCCTCCGAAGGTATCAACGCGGCCAAACGGCTTGCAATCTCCGTCACACGGCTAAAGTTACGTAGAGGGTCCAATCGCACGGATTCATCTGGGAACGCAGGGTGAAAGGAAACAAATCGCTCTGGATGGCCCATAGCTTCGCAAGCTCTCCTTGCATTGTCCCTCATTTCTTTATCACCCTTAGGGTCGATAATGATTACTGCTTCATTGCGCAAGATAGCTTGCGTGATCATAATGTCGAACATACGAGTCTTGCCTGAACCTGTTGTACCTACAATAAGCGTGTGGCCTTCTGTATGCTTCAACGGTTGCATCAACTTCTCTTCTTTTGGTTCAACACCATGAATCCATGTTTGCCCCATTGGATCTTCTTTCTTTTTGCCTTTAAGGACGCGAACCGTCTTCTTGATTAAAGGCTCTTGAGCAGTAAAGGTGTGCCAGTCACGTTTGATGATTTCAAATACACGCTGAGCATGACGCTTTTCCCATACAAAACCATGACCAAGCCACATATCATCTTCTGAGCCAGCCATCATTTTTTCTAGCTCTTTTAAAGAGATAAATTCCAGTTCTCGACCAAATAGATGCTTCTGGAGACGATGTAACATCATGGCTTTTGGGATTCGGGACATTGCCATAACACCACAAATACCAGTCATCCAATAAAACGGTTCCGGAGGCATTGACTCTGCCATTTGATTAACCGTCAAGGCCACACCGCTGGCAGCTGCCCACCCTAGCGCTGCACGACCTTCAAAATTTGGCCTCCACGGCATTTCATACCCAAGTGGGTCATAATCCATGCTCATCTATCTTTACTCCACCTCTAACCTTAAATTCCCCTGGCGAATAGTCATTCTTGGGCGTCGTTGCCCACTAGCGAGTAATGCTCTCAGCATAGATTTGCTAAGATTCGTACACTCACCAGTTACTTTCTCCAGAGCCTTATCGCTTGTTACCAAACACCCATCCTCCTTAATGACCGGACCGACTAACCATCGTCCTTTTTGGTTTTTTATCATTTCTTTCAGAAGCCTAATGGCCTCCTCTGCATCAATGTCAGACTGAGGAGGTAAAAAGTCCTCATCACTAATTTCTTTCGCCTTCTGAGGCTTTTTGGGTTCCTCGTCTTCTAGATCTATTTGCCCGACCACTTTTGTCATTGGCAGTTCTAAATCAGAATCGAAATCCAGACTCACTGGCCGCGTTTCTTTTGGTGGTTTATTTACCGTTGTCTTTGGTTTTTGGCGCTTAGGTAAACGTGACACATTTTGCTTTTCCTCATTAGAAGCACTGTTTTCACTCTCATTTTTGTGCTGTTCGGTTTGAGTTTTAGCTGCTGTGCCCTTCTTACCTTGTGCCGTTTGTTGTGCGATTCTTTTATTCTCAGATGAGCGGCCACCTGTTTGCTCTCCGGGCAGTAATGCTGAAATATCCATTGCAGGTTTAGGATTTTTCGGCGTAGATTGGTTGGTTTTCTGGCTCTTAACCTTCTTTTCTGAGTGTGCCTTTTCAGCTTTCTTGCCAGATTGGCGTTTATCATTTAGCGCACTAACTTCACGAATTGGGTCAAAGTCTTTCTCAGCTTGTTCTATCGCAGCTTTGATAACATCTGAGATATCAGAAGAAAGTAACAACCCTTTAATGCCACTAAAATCATGAACCTTCCGGTTTGGATGAACTGGGTCAGGCACGATAGCGCCAGCGTCAAATAACGTGTTCAAGACTTCGGCTGGAGCCCCAAGCGCTCGGGCACCTTCTGGATAAAGGATCACTGCTTTTTTCTTCATAAAGCAAAGCACTTCACCTAATGTTTTGTGTCCATCCAGCACAGGAATAATGGCTTCTTTTAAAATACTTTCTGCCGCGCCGTATCCACTTAGAACATTCTCCAAATGACCACGCACATCAACATCACTCGATTTATCCTGCTGACTAGAAGAATATGTCTCTGCATCTTGGAAATGTTCTGTTGGAACAAACTCTTCACGCTCTTCCATCTCATGGGAGTAGTCATAGGCATCCAAAGGGACAGCATCTATTGGTGCAAACATATCCTCTGGCGGCATTGGTGGGGCATCAAATATTGCACTCGGTTCAGGGCCAAAAAACTCATTCGGTGACAAGGATGCTGCCGTGTTTGCGGATGCTTTAGGCTGACGCTTCTTGCCCGAGCGAATATTGTCTATGCCGGGTAAAGATGTGTCCTCTTCGCTTTGTTCTGTTGGAACATTTGGCGTTTCAGCTTTGTCTTTTTGTGTTGTATCAGGCTCGGTATTGAGCCCAAATGCGTCGAATGGGAAATCGCAAACTCCTAATGCCCCACCAGCATCTTTCAGCCCTTTCAATGGATCGTCTAATGCTAATGGTGCTGCGGTTTGAGCGATTTCTTGTGCTGATGGTTCTTTTGGGGCATCAGCTTTATCGTCATTCTTGCTTGTTTTGGTTTCGGTGGAAGTGCCACCTTTCGGTTCCGATGATTGAGAGTCCGTTGAGGGCGGTGCTGCCATAAAATCTGGAATTTCGAATCCATCATCAAGAGAACCAATAGGCTCTGGTGTAGCGGTGAGCGAATCAGAGTTCTCATCTCCATCTTCCGGTGCATCGTCATCAAGCTCACTGGCATCAAGTTCCTGTTCGTCCTCATCGCCAATAACTTCACCCGCTATGGCCGCAGGCGGTTCAGTGGTAAAAACCAACTCCGACGATTCAAGACGCAGCATCTGCATTTTGATTTTCCCTGTGACTTCTTCCCCTTCTTGAGGTAATTCAGGGATAACTTCCCAATAACGATAGAAAACATCTTTGCCATGCTCTGGTAATACATTTTTCAGAGCAAAACCACGCTCAATTAAAATATCAGCCAAGGTATCTGGATCACGAGGAATGCCAGGAATTTTATCTTCCGTTAACAAGTCATAAATATCACTGGCTCCCTGCTTCCATGTAATGAACACACCCTGATGTAAATGCCACACCTTCGCGCCAGGCTCATTGACTTTCCATTTGCCCGTTTTAACCAATCGACGTAAAGCATCAAATACATAACGCTCAACAGGAACGCCGTAAGCAAACTCATCGACATCTAGGCGATTCTGTTTGAGGTCACGAGAAACACTTTCACCATCAGCTTTAAGCATTAGCTTTGTTACCGGGTCATTGATTCTAAGACCTGATATTGCCTGTAGCATGGATTCAACAATGTCTTTGCCGGGATCAGCTAGAAACTCCAAAGCCTCTGGAGTCAAAATTCGTTCGACGGTCAGCAGAGAAAATTGCTCGTGCCGTTTGTGTTCTCTATCTCTCCAACGAAGAAAGTAACGACTCACATTATGGCGCTTAGCCCAGTCAACCAGAGTTTCTGAATATGGGTTCCACGTTTTACTACCATCGCTGTTTGTGATCACAACATCAGACAATGGCTTACCAACGTCATGCAATAACCCTGAAAAACAACATGCCAAACGCCATCGTGGCTCATTGTTTCTTCGTTCCCGAGGGGAGCCTGAAATTGAGAAAATAATTGACTCAGATGCCTGTGTTGCCCAAAAGGCAACCTCCAGCCCATGACGAAACAATCCACCAGCTCCCCGATGATGATGAGCTTCGGATGCTGGTAATAAATGAACAAACGCCGCGTAACGGCCAATTACAGGCATGACTAAACGGTCGTACTCTTCTTGAGTAAAACCTAAAGTGCTCCTGATTTTTTGAATAAGTTCGTTCTGTGTCTGCAACACTTTATCGACTGGGGCCATTGGTAGCCCTTTGGCAAACGGCGGGTATCGAGGTATCTCTTCGTCAGCTAAATCCCTAATCTGGGAAGCTACTACCTCTACTTTTTTCTCACCGCGCCCACCAAATAATTTTTTAAAGGCACTACTTATCATCTGGTTCTTATTTACCTGCGCTTTTTCCGTGCGTATATGCTCGCAGACCCTTTTGTCTTCTCATATCTCCCCTCCTGTCCATTTTGGGCAGTTTGAGGCGTCAGAGATGATTGAGTGACCAGATAAAATACACAGCATCATTATTTGGTATCAGGAGAGTTGTATGGAAAGAACATTGCCCGATGCTGCCTATTTGGCACTTGATGCTTTAAAGCGCCAAGCACAGGCAGTAACCGCTAACAACATGCAGGGAGACAAAGAGGCTTTGCATCAGGCTCAGTCTGACATGTCTCTTGTTAATAACTGGACAACAGCCATTACTCGTAAGCTTTTAAGCAACAGTGATGGCCGGACAATCGACACCATTGATGAACAATGGTTGGAGCAACAATTCAATGGGTAAGCAGATGATTAAAAAGCAATTAGTAGTACTTGTAGGGTTAGCTATTTTGGCTGGGTGTTCCTCAACCAAAGATATCCCACCAACAAACGCAGAATTGCACCAACGCTACGGCATTCCTCAGCAGCCGACAGATCAATGGATTCAAGAGAACCTTCCTATCTACGAAGCGAAGGCTGACAAACTGCTTGCGTCTGATGATGATGTCGATGCCTATTACTTCCTTTTGAATATTGCTGAAAATCGTGGCAGTGCTGATATCGAAGCACATAAGAAGCAAGATCGTGTAGATCGTGGTCTCAATGTTTCTTATGAAGATTTAGGACTGGGTGGAGCAGCATTTCGCAAACCCGATTACATCCATGTATTAGGTCCAAGTAGTCTCGGCGCGAATAATGAAAGCGCATTGATAAAACAGCAGAAGGATAAAAATGGTTCCAACATGGAAGATGCCATTTCCGCATACAAAAAACTTTCTTCTGGTGTGAAAGGCAAAGGGTACTCCTTATACGAACTATCACGCTGGGAGCGTTTCTGTGATAGCGGTAATGGCATGGATGAACGCGATTGGCAGTTCATCGAGAAAGAAAAAGGCGAAACAGGCAGTATCCCAAGCGATCTGGTTGGTCAGTGCAATCCGCCACAACACACTTACCAAGATTATCTCACCGCTTGGACGCAATTTTGCACATCACAAAAAATGACGAATGAACAGCGCAACATCGTTCGCAGTTCTACTCGCCCATTTACAGTGGTAAACCCATGCAAAGCCATAAAGTAACCACCAGCTCATCACATACTCAGTTGACGGAAGAAGAGCTTCTCGTTCTTCAAGCTAAAGCTGAGCTCTTTGATGAGCTGAACATCATGCTGGTTGAGGCCGGACAACGTGGCACTCCGGAAGAAGCAGCAGTCGTTATCTCTGCCAACCTAGCTTTTATTGCTGGCACAGAGAAATCCCCCTTAATAGCCGATGCCTCCGAAAACTGGAAACAGCTGACCAACCTTTCTACGCAGCAAAACGGTATTCAAGACATCGCGCTCAAACCAAAGGAGTGCGCTTAAATGGATCTGTACATTTGTGAGAAGCCATCCCAAGCAAAAGACCTCGCAGCTGTGATGGGAGTAACTCAGCACGGCGACGGTTTTATTCATGATGGAAGTGGCCGGGCAATAACCTGGGCTCTTGGTCATCTATTAGAACTCTATATGCCCGATGACTATGACGAGAAATATAAAGCATGGTCCCTTGAAACACTGCCTATTTCTCCTGAATCATGGCGTAGCAAGGTGAGGCGTAGCTCTTCCAAGCAATATAAAGTGATCGAGCAGCTGGTGAAAAAAGCCAGCACAGTTTATATCTCGACTGACTATGACAGAGAAGGCGAAGCGATCGCTCGTTCCCTACTCGATAGATTCCGATACCAAGGCCCCGTAAAACGAGTTTGTTTAACTGCTCTTGATGAAAGCAGTATCAGAAAAGCACTTCGAAACATCAAAGATGGCAAGGAGACGATACCCCTTTATTACGCATCCCTATCTCGCCAGCGAGCTGACTGGGTAGTGGGTATGAACATGTCTCGCTGTTATACAGTACTTGCAAGAGAGGTTGGCTTCGGGCAAACGCTCCATATAGGACGAGTAATCACCCCCACGGTCGCCCTTGTGTGCCAGCGAGACAGTGAAATAGCCAACTTCAAACCATCACCATTCTGGACGATGGACGTCGGTGTATCTGTTCAAAACGGCCAATTCCTTGCTCACTGGGTGCCGCCAGAAGAGTGCTCTGACGATCAAGGCCGATGTACAAACAAAGCCTATGCAGAGCAAGTAGCCGCTCAAGTAAAAGGAGCACAAGCACTTATAAGTAAGGCTGAAACAAAAGCTGGCAAGGAATCAGCCCCTCTTCCATTTGATTTGACTAGTTTACAGCAATACGCGGCCAAACGTTGGGGGTACAGTGCGCAAGAAACACTTGATGCAGCACAAGCTTTGTACGAAAAGCACAAAGCAACCACCTACCCCCGTACAGATTGCAGATACCTGCCAGAATCACAGAAAGAGGATATCCCCGATATTCTTCAAGCTCTGATTCTTTCGGATCAGCGTGTTTCAGGGCTGGTGGCTGGAGCAGACCAATCGAGATCATCAAGAGCGTTCAATGACAAAAAAATCACCGCTCACCATGCCATCATTCCAACTCCGGCCAAAACCAACATAAGTGCCATGAGCGAAAAAGAGTTCAATCTGTACGATGCAATTCGTCGTTTCTACATCGCCCAGTTCTACAGTCCTTTTGAATTCAACAAAACTACAATTGATGTTCAATGCGGCAATCATTCGTTCACGGCCAACGGCAAAACACCTTTACGTCAAGGTTGGAAAGTACTATTCAACAATGATGCAGAATCATCCCCTCAAGATGAAGGCGATGATCTTGATGGACCAAAAGAGCAAGAGAAATTACCGAAAGTTAGCCAGGGTGAACCAGCCTTGATCAATGATTCGGTTATCACTGACAAAATGACTCGGCCCTCACCTCATTTCACCGAAGCCACACTACTAAGCGCGATGGAAAACATTGCTCGCTTTGTCACAGAAGAAAAGTTCAAGCAAATCCTAAAAGACACCGCAGGCCTCGGCACCCCAGCTACCCGTGCAGGCATTATTCAGGGTGCGGTCGATAAAGGGTACTTGCAGAGAAAGAAAAAGCTCCTTATCGCCACGGATAAAGCTCACGCACTTATTGCTGTCGTACCAGCAGCGATCAAAAGCCCAGGCATGACGGCGGCTTGGGAACAGGAACTGGAGAAGATAGCGACAGGGAACGGAAACATGTCCGTCTTTATGCAGCAAATCTCAGGTTGGATTGTTCAAATGATCCAACAACTCAAACAGAATTCTCCAACCCTAACTCAACCAGAAGGCATCTTAGCTAAGGCTTTCAAGAATGCGGAAGGTCCTACTCATGATTGTTTCAATTGTGGTGGTAAGTTGAAGCGACTGAAAGGGAAAAATGGCTTTTTTTGGGGGTGTCAGAACGAGACATGTAAAAAGACTTTTCCTGACAATCGTGGGAAACCAGAAAAGCGTATTGCTGCTGAGGATTGTCCTGATTGCCCTGACTGTGGCAAGCCAATGCGCCTACGTAAAGGCAAGGCTCCAGGTAAAAAGCGAGCTAGCTCTTTTTGGGGTTGTACTGGGTATCCTGATTGTAAATCGACGATGCCATACTCTCGGAAGAAAAAATCTCTGGAAGAGTTATTTGACTAAACTTCTCGGGGCTTCGGCCCCGTTTCTATTTGTACTCACTTCGTATTCGTTTATCAATTTCCCGAAGTTCATACGCCATTTCGAACATGGCATTGTTGTCTTGACGACTGATCACTGGTGAACGTGACACATTTCTTTCCAACAAAATCCACGCAGCAACCCTGATTAAAAACGATTCAAAGTGCTTTTTAAACCACATAACTGTGTCACCTAAAATTGTTCTCAACAACCCAAACAGGGATATCATCAATAATTTGTCCGACCTCCCACCCAGTTTTATTCTGAATGGCCTCTGATATACTTTCTGGAACCTCAAACCAATAACAGTAAGTCATATCTCCACTACTCCCATCATTAGCATTCAGTTCAACTGATAACTCATCCCACTCTTCATCTGTAATCCCTAAATACTGTGAAATAGAGCTATCTGGTGCAGCAATAAGAGTTTCTTTGAAAAAGCCTGTGGTTCGCTCTTCTCGAACTGTCTTTTGGCAATGCGGACAATCTATAGGCTCTCTACAAGCACCACAAATTCCACCACCTCCAATTTCATTAACTTTAAAAGTCGCTCCACAATATGGACACTGCTCTAACATTGCTAGACCTTATTTAAATACTTTGCATTATTTTTTCATGATACTTCATTGTTGCAGATCCAACTGACAAACCACTAACAATGAAAAATAAAAACCAACGATATGATATAAAATAACTCGCGTAAGAAAAGACATCTTTTGGCATTGGTGTTCCCCAAGCAACAACAAAGGTAATCACTGCTCCCAAAAACAAACCTACAGTTAAGATAACACCTAGCTTAACCTTCCAATTAAACAGATAAAAAAACATCAAAATTTCCCCATAGACAGACATTAAGCCATTTGAGAGAGTTCGTGACGCACCCCAGAGAAGTTCAAATGGTTATAAACTTTTTTCAAAATTTCTTCGTCAAAGCATCGTGTTTTCTTAATACCGATCTGAGTCTCCAGAAAAACTCTCTGCTCCCTCCTATTTAAGTCGTTCCAGTAATAACCTTCATAGGGAAATGCATTCCTTGTAAATTGAATTACTGCATTAGTACGCTGCTGCCCATCCAATAAGATATCTGACATAGGGATCATCACACCGTTATCTCCCTCTTGCCAGCTATTCACCATGATGGAGCCAAGGTCATACCCCTGAAACACAGACTCGATAAAGTTTTGGTTCTGCTCTTCTGTCCAAACCAACCCTCTTTGCCAGCTGGGCAAAGGAAATCTACCAAGCATTCTTGCAGCCCAAGGATAAGCAGACTCATCATAGCCATTACCTCTGACAAGCTCACTTAGACTTGTCCCACCAGATGAAAATGCAATGATTGGTCGAGGCAGTCTAAAGGACAGCTCTTTTTGTTTTTTATTTGTCATGATCTTACTTACTTTGATTGCTCTCGTGCTCTAGCACGCTCATTAATGAAGAACTCGCTATTTTCTGATTTTTCTATTGCGGCATTTAGATCAACAACGGTTTCAGCAAAACCAACATAGTTGTCAAAAGAGGCTTCAATGTGAGGAATAACCTTTGCGGTCCCTGAGTTGGTATCTACAACTGTACCGAACTTTTCTTTGGCCCACAGACCAACCCCAAACAGCTCAGTAAAGCCTAATTTTAGAAGATGCTTTTCTAAGTCCGTATACTGTCTCATTGGATAGTGGATTGTCTCATAGGCTTCAATGGCATCCACCAGCATATTGAGCTCAGCTTCTTCGTCTTTACTAAGAGATTTTTGAACGACAAGTACTTCTACTCTTGATAGCTTTGAATGGTAATCAGCTTCTGATTCAATGGTCTGGGAGGTTGTTTGAGCTGTCATAATTTCGCTTCCATTATGATCCTTGCTTTTTATCAATAGTTGCAACGACGTTTCTGTAGACGCGAATATCAGCATTGGTGTGCTTTCCAGTGATTGCATGAGCAAAATCCTCAGCAGTCAAGATAGCCTGAGCAATTGCATCACCCTGTGCATTTTCTAGCTCGATATAAAAGTTACCATTGGTATCTTTCGTGATGGCGACTTTGCCATGTTCATGATTACGTTCTGCCATTAACTTCACCGATTTTTTACCTTCTTTTACAGTATTATATTATGATGCGATGTTTATGCCAACCGATTATTTATCATCCTCGTTAACACTGTTATCACTTTCTAAAGCTTCGGCTAATGCCAACAAAGTATTTGCTAATGCGCGACACTCTTTAGATTTCATCAGTGCGGCTTCCTGAGCAATCACTTCCTGTCCAGTATCATCTGATTTCTGCAATCTCATGTAGGCTCCATACGGGCTTGTGTAGAGCTCTATGGCCCTGCGAGTACCGTCTTCAAATAGATAATCAAGTTTCAAGTTAGAATTGAATCCTGGCATGGTTAGTCTCCTATATCTTTCACTTACCCAAGTTAAGAATGTCTGTTACGAACAATTCTAACCGCATCACCTGTCGCTAACTTATCCGGCGAGAGCTCCAGTACGACATTGATAATATCGGCCATTGCGTTGTTGCTGAAACGAAACCCGTCTGGTAATCCATTAAGATCATCAAACTTGTTGTCGAATGCGAGAACGAAGTCTTTTATATCTGATGCGCGTCCGTCTAATACGCTCTGAGGGATTTCACTATGTAGTGGCTTTGGTTGATCATCTTCAAAGTCAGCGATAGCTTCTATGACATCAGCCCTACTAGGCCAGTATTTTAAGTCATACTGCCCAGCCAAGGCTCTAATCTTTCTTGATAAATGGCTCCCATACAGGTAGTTATCATGGCTGGCAAACTCTACAGCATCAACAAGAGACTGGTACTCATCCCTGATAAAGCCGGAGGTCTCATATAACTCATTTTGACGCCGTATTGTCGCGGCTAATTTCGACGCGAGATGAACAATTTCCTCCTGGAGAGATAGAAGCTCTTTTTGCTCTCTTCTCGTCTGGATAACCTCTTCCTTACAAAAGTCCGTGCTCATCCAAATATGTTCTAACGTCAGCCATATGTACGAGTTCTGTGGAGGAAACCCTTCAAACTTATCTGAATAACCAAATCGAGATATCAACTCTTCAAATGCTAAGCGCAACTCATCAGCACGTTCAATCATCCTTCCCATGACAGGCCAGTATGACATCCAGATTTTAGACTCCTGGCAGCTAACTAACTCTCTTTGAATAAACGCCTTACAAAAGGCCGTGGGATTTGTTTTTGGTAGTGTCATAGTGGTACTCCATTCTAAAGTGTCAGGCACCTAGAATACCCTGTTAACAGCGCTTGTCCGTATCTCAACACAAAAAGTATTGAAACGTTTAGATCGGCTTACATGCACTATTACAAAATTCACCTGTAACTGCCCTTTTTGGGCGCAATGCCACATAAGCCCATGTTCCAGAACGTGAGATAGTAAACGATACTAACTAAAAGGCTTCGAGGTATCTGATGAACAAATCAATCTACTTAATTGCAACTGTGCTGACGCTACTTTCTAGTAGTGTTATTGCATCACAGATAAAAACATTAGGAGATACTCCATCACACTTGACGCTTGAGGTTACGGAAAAATACGTTCTCGGGGACAATGACACTCTAATTGATGCAAGAAATCTATCTATTGAACAAGCCAAAAAATCAGCTTCTGATTATGCTGGAACTTACGTAGAACAAAGCTTAGTCGTTGATGATAACAAGATAACAAAGCAACAAATTCGCGTTCTCACGGCAGGCTTTCTTGAAGTATTAAGCACCACAGAACAGAGAAGTTTGGATCAATCGGGAAAGGTCACTCTCACTACCAACGCAGTGATAAGACTATCTAAACAGTCCGTTCAAGACGGTCTTTCTAAATTGAAAACTGACCCTGACAGACTATCAACAATACTACGGCTGGAAGAGCAGAACCAATACCTTCGAGATGAGATATCAAGACTTAACGGCATAATTAATCCAAGCGATAGCCAGTCTCCAAAACGCACCGACTTAATTGATAAACGAGATGGCTTGTTACTTAAACTCGATCAAAACCGTACCTCTGTACGTCAGATTTTTGCTCAAGGCACACTATTCCAGATTGCAAAACAGAATAACAAAGAGTTCGACAGAGCGAAGCAAACATTGCATGAGCAAATCTTTGACTATTTCAAATACAACACGGAGATTGTTGTTGGAACACCAGAGTTTCTAGACAATGGTGATGGCACATATAACATGATGGTGTCCGTCACATGGAATACGCCTTACGAGCCAACCAAATCATTTTTTGGCAAGCACTTTGATGTTGTGGAACCTGCGACTCGAAACAGTTTTCAACTTTCACTTTCTAAACATAAAAACTCTGGAAACAATCAAAAAGTCGCATACACAAAATCCCTTTATGATGAGTTAACTTCCCAGTCGATTAGCATCCGTATCTCCGTTGGCAGCTACTCAGCAGATATCCCTTTATCTGCCACTGTGGATTCATTCGATACTCTCAACACTCAAAATGGCTATATACATCGAATTCAGTTCAAAGCAGATGATGCTACTCGCAAATACGTGCATAGGAACGTTGAGAACCCAGTGGTATTGCAAAACATTCCCGCAGCCGAGCTAAGTTACATTACGACCATTTCAGCTGATGTAGTTATAAAGCCGGTATCAAAAAAATGAGGCAGACCATGAATGGAATTAAAGCTACTTTTTGTGTTGTCATACTACTACTCTCACCAAATGCTCTATCAAATGCACCCGATTGGTTAAATAAGCACTCTCACCCCTCATACCGCTACACTCAATCGGCTTGCGCCCCCATATCTAGCGATCCATACACTGCCAAACTCATTGCAGAAACAAAGGCCAAAGGCGCTTTGGCTCAATCGTTCGGTGGGTATGTTACTGCCACCAGCACTCTTACAAAAAATGATAAGGAATTAGATGGTTCAAATGTTTCCTCAGAACAACTCACTGAGCGTATTGAAATTAGAAGCAGCAGAAAGCTTTCTGCATTAACTACCATTTCCCAGGGAAAATACACTATTGATAACAAAGAACACTTTTGTATTTGGTTAGGCAGCAACAGTTAATGGAAATCAAGTATTTTGCTTTTTCACAGAATCATATTATGATTCTATGAGTTATTGGACGTTTAAGCCGCATTGGCGGTTAGTAATGAGGAACACATGATGAAAAACAAACTCAAATTAGCTCTTGTAGCTGCCAGCGCCGGATTATCATTAGCTGGTTGCTCTAATAGCCCCACCTCTGTTGACATCGCTGAACGAGAAGCTAAAGCTCAGCAAGTTCGACAAGAAGCAGCTGCTAACAAGATGGAGCAAGAGCAAAAGCTAGCAAAGGAAATGGTTAACTCAGTCCCAGAATGGGCCATAAGCCCTCCTCAGCCTGATTCTGAGGGCATTTATGCAGTTGGTATGGGAGATAGCCAAAAGCTGCATACTGCGATCAAAAAAGCGAATCTCGAAGCGCAATACGCTCTAGCTAAAGCTTACCAACAGGAACTCTCAGGTAATGAGCGCTCTTATACCCAGGACAACGGCAATAGCGGCCTTACAGAACAGTACACTCAATTAATTGACACTTTGGTGGACAACGTACCTGTTGTGGGCTTTCGAGTTATCGAGCAAGAAGTCATCCCTCTACAAGGTCGTATCAACGCCTATGTCCTCGTGAAGCTTCCTTATGACCAATTCAACACAATGCTCCAGCAAAAGAAAAGTGAAGCGGCCAACACGGATATTAAAAACGCATTTGATGAACTTGAGATTAGGTTAGAAAAACGACGTCAGGCGCGTATTGAAGAATCAAAGCTCACTTTGGATAAGGCCAGCGATAAAGTGCAAGACGTTACAGATAGCATCATTACTGATCCAGATGCATGAACCTTTATCACCGCCAAATAAAAGAAAGGCCAGAGCAAATTCTGGCCTTTCTTATGAGCAATATGCATCAAATATGATTTTAAACTAAGCATCTTCCCACAGCCATTCACTCCCAAGCTTTTTAGTCAACGCCGCCTTCGCGGAACCAACCTTTGAGTAATATCTTGGCAACCAACCGTCCAAGCTTTGGGTTCCATTACTTCTAAACGCTGGCTCTACGGTCATAACCCATTTACCATCCGAACGACTGCTAAGGTAAAATCTATGTCCATCAATCTCCTGCGTCTTTAGCTTTTGACTTCCCATGTATTATTGCTCACTTAAACCATTTTTTGCTCTCAATGAGCTGGTGTACATACAGGCATCGCGCCATATAGAAAACATATTGTTAGTTTGAACAGCAAGCTTTTCAAAAAGCTCACCATCGTACTTTGTTTCATACTTACAAGAGTCGTAGTTGAATTTGATATGGGAAGGAATGAAGTACTTTTTTTCAAATCCCTGCTTTATTGCTTCAAAATCCAACATACTAACCCCACTAGGTATTATTGGGCCTTCTGTTCTAAGTTGTCCGCGATTTCACGAAGCACCTTAGCCCAGCCTTTTTGAGATTCATTTTTGAAAGGCACGTTTTCAAAACATTGTTTGAGCGAAAAAGCTGCTGGTGGGATCTCTGGTGATAAGCACACATTAACTGTACCTGCAACCAAATCATCAACAACAATTGACGGTTTAATAGGCCACGTTAGCCCTTTTGGATCTACTTCCTGGTGCATGATTTTTCCTCTTAATTGTTTAACTGTTCTGGCACAGCTTCAACAGCAATACTTAATAACGCTCTCTTTAGCTCCCAGAGAGATTGTACGGGCCATGATGCCCAATCTAATGGGTTGCATTCAATTTCTTCACTAAACGTAATTAGACCCGTTCTGGCTCTATTTGGAATGCTGACCTGCGTCGATTTGTACTTTTCAGCCGTCATTCTAGCTGTTTGCCCGTAATAGTAGTAATCAAGTGCAATTTGGGCATTAGCGTTATTCTCAAGGAACAGATCTAACCTTTCCTGCTGTTCTAACATAACCATTGCACACCCAATAAACAGTTCCTTGTTATCTAACACATCCTGTCTATTGAACTTTGGCTGTCTCGCAGAGGACTCATGCACCTTCCTAGAAACCTTCTTTGCCATTTTTGGTTTGACTTTAGGCTTCTTTTTCTTAGTTGGCCGCAATTGATATCTTGTCATTCCCAGCGAATTTAAACAGTCTTTGCATACTGGCTGAGCTCCGTTCTTCGCAGCGGTGATGTTCCTATAATGAGCTCCGTTACCAGATACAACTTTTCCACAAAGTGATATCTGACGAGATGACTCAATCCGTTTAGACCTTAAAATGCACACCATAATGACTACCTAGACTTTTTGCATATTTCGGAGCATTCCGATCAGTCATTTCGGGATTATCCGATCACCCATTTCGGTTTAAACCGATCACTAATTCCGCGATTATCCGATCACTTTTAGCCTAACTCCGAAATCGGTGATCGGAATAGCGAAAACCGCGATCGGAATGTCCGAAACCCTTCGTTTTTCTCTTTTAAATCAATAGCTCGCTATTCTTTACGTCTTAAACAAGAAGGTAAGGAAGCGACCATGGCAAAAAAGAGAACTCCAATGAATAAAATCAAAGAGGTATTACGCCTTAAGTACGACTGCGGTCTCTCAAACCGCAGCATCGCTTCCTGCCTTAAACTCGGCCCTTCCACCATATCGGAACTCCTGACTCGCTTTAAACAAAGCCAACTTGGCTGGCCTCTGCCAGAAGGTTGCAGTGATGCAGACCTCACTAAGGCTCTGTATCACTCGAAGAAAGCCAGTCGCGACAAAGTCATGCCAGACTTCACTCAATACGCTGTCGAACTCAGGCGTAAAGGCATGACGAAGATGCTGTTGTGGCAGGAATATCATGAGCAATATCAAGAGCAAGCTTACGCTTACACTCAGTTCTGCGAGCACTTCACTCGCTGGTTCAAAACCCAAAAACGCAGTATGCGTCAGCTTCATGTTGCGGGAGATAAGCTGTTTATCGATTACTGTGGGCCTCGGCTTCAGGTGGTCAATCCTGACACAGGAGAAGTGCGCGAAGCGGAGGTGTTCGTGGCGACCTTAGGTGCGTCCAATTACACCTATGTTGAAGCCTTCCCTAGCCAAGGTAAGTCCTACTGGTTAGAGGCGCATGCTAATGCGTTCGAACACTTCGGCGGCGTACCACAACTCTTAGTTCCCGATAATCTTCGTAGCGCGGTCACCAAAGCTAACCGTTATGAGCCAAGACTTAACGACAGCTATCAAAAGCTGGCGAACCACTATCAAACAGCAGTGATGCCAGCTCGCCCCTATAAACCGAAAGACAAAGCCAAAGCAGAGAATGCTGTGCTCCTGGTAGAACGCTGGATTATGATGCGGCTGCGACACCAAACCTTCCATACCTTCAAAGAACTGAACCTAGCCATCCGTGAGCTTATGAATGACTTAAACGAACGTAAGATGAAACAGTATGGTGCGAGTCGTAAAGCGCTGTTCGACAAGCTCGATAAACCCGCGTTAAAGCCTCTGCCTAAGCAGCGTTACCTGTATACCGAAACCAAGCGAGCCAAAGTGGGGCCTGACTATCACATCGAATATCGCCGTCATTACTACTCGGTTCCCCATCAACTTGTTGGTCACCATGTCGAACTGGAAGCCTCTAACCGTCTGGTGCAGATCTACCATAAAGGTAACTTGGTCGCCCAGCATCCACGCAGCCAAAGAGAACGTGGAAACAGCACCCAACCAGAGCATATGCCGAGTAATCATCAACATCAAAAGTGGTCGCCTGGACGCTTGCTCAACTGGGGAGCCAATATCGGCCCAGCCACACGAGAAGTCGTCAATAAGATGCTTAACTCCAAGCCTCATCCAGAGCAGTCTTATCGTTCCTGCCTTGGGCTGCTCAATCTGAGTAAAACGCATGGCGAATCGCGCCTAGAGCAAGCCTGTAAAGATGCGCTGATGCTGACAAAACCCAACTACACCTTCGTCAATAATCTGTTGAAGAACAATCGTGAAGGCCAACTAAGCAAAGACAAAGCGAGTACACCAAACCTCGTTCATAGCAATGTTCGTGGCCCGAACTGTTACCACTAGGAGAAGAGAGATGAACGCACTCAACGACCAACTCAAAACCCTGCGCTTGAGCCATGCCGCGAAAGCGTTAGAGCAGCAACAAGAGCAACTGACCACCTACGCAGAGCTGGACTTCGAGGAACGGTTAAGCCTGCTACTGGAAAGCGAGATCTTGAACCGCAATCAGTCCAAAATCCAACGCCTAAAACGGCAAGCCAAGCTCAGAGTGGATGCTCAGCCGAGCCAACTCATCTACAAAGAAGGACGAAATCTTAATCGCAAAAAGATGAGTGAACTGCTAACGGGCAGTTACCTACACAAACACCAGAACATCTTGATCACAGGCCCAACGGGAGCAGGCAAAACGTATCTTGGCTGCGCACTAGCAACCAGTGCCTGTGACCAACAGCAAACAGCAAGGTACTACCGACTAAGCCGACTACTGGACGACCTGACCGCAGGTCGTCTGGATGGCAGCTATCAAAAGCAACTTCAATCCCTGGCTAAAAAAGCACTGCTTATCCTTGATGACTGGGGAATGGAAAAACTGACTCAAGAGCATGCGGGCCATCTTCTGGAAGTGCTGGAAGACCGCTACCAAAACAGCAGTACGATCGTCATCAGTCAACTACCCGTTAAGGAATGGTATAACATGATCGGTAATGCCACCGTTGCAGACGCTCTAATGGATCGGTTGGTACACAATAGCCATCGAATAGAACTGGGAGGTGAGTCAATGAGAAAACTGGCGCAATCCGATCACTTAGAGTAAAAATAGGAAGAGAGAAAAACGGCAGGCTCAGGTGATCGGAATAAACCGAAACGAGCGATCGCAATCACCGAAATACGCATTTTTCACCGTGCTTGCGCATAAAGCAATATGCAGTTTCTAAATCAGCCTCAGAATGGGTAATTCCTTTATTCATCTGAATGTAAAAGCGACATGCCTCAATATCAGAATCAAACTGGTAGATGTTCACGATCAAATTCAACCTTGGGAAAATACCTCCAGATTTTAAGTCTTCCCAATACAGTTCATCAAATACAGCGAATTCACCAGAATGAAACGCCGCAATAGCGGTAAGCCTCTGTAACCCATCTAAGATAAGGGAATCATCCAATTCTCCCCCCCTGCCTTTCACATCATAAAGCTGTACTTTCGTTTCACATCCACACAAGAGGTTTTCAACGAAACATTGCTGCATGTTTTTCGTCCACTTCTGATTGGAACGCTGAAACTCAGGGGTTAACTTTTCAAGTATCTCATAAGGAGATAAAGCTATCTCCTCCGTTAGCTCTTGCACCAAGCTATTGTAGGCAAGCAAACCACCAACGGGTTTGAATAAGTCTTTAAAGCTAACGTTTACGGAATAATTCGGAGAACGATAAAACGCACTTTGTGTCACTATTTCCTTCAACCGTTCAAGACCTGATTTCATCGTGCGGTCTCCTTCTTTAGTTCTGAAAGTTTGATTTGATAAGCATCATAGAAAAAACACGCCCAGAGATAATTCGCATAGATACGCTTCGCAAAGTTTTTCCCTGGCCTGTCCTTTACGATCTCTTTTGGAAGTGATATTGCGAGACTGTTGTACTCAACCATATCGGAAAGACGACGCTTTACTTCATCGAGGAAAGGTCCAAGCTCAGTAGAGAATGATTTTCTGGAAAGGTCCCACATATATGTCTTAGAAAAATCAAAGTTTTTCAGGTTACGTTTCTGCCACTCAATCACTAATTCATGAAGTTCAGCTTCATATTCCCTTTCACCGGATACCGCTTCGTCTAAATGGTTGGGGCACTGGATTGCTCCAAACCAGACCCCATCTTTTTTGCGCATGGTTTTATTCGGAACATGGCCGCAATGACGGCATCTTGCCATAAACACTTGATCAGGTTTGGGGGTTTGCAAAGAACTCATGTTAACTAAGGGGTAGAATTTCTTTGAGGATACATAGAGCTGCTCCCGGAGTTGTTCAAATCGCTCAATTGAATCATGAGAAATATGGCTGTACTTATCTTTCAATTTATCAACGGGTGTAATTCCGATACCACTTTTCGACAGTTGACGACGAACAAAGCCTTCTTCTAGGTTATGCTCAATTTTTGCCACCAGCACCAATAGTTGAAGTTTACGCAACGTCGCGTTGTTGCTTCGGGGCATAAAGCACTGCCATTGCCCCATCTGGACAGCAGTTCCAAACTGATCGTCGTAGACGTCACAGACATCAACGTCATGCCACAGATTTAATCGTTCTTCGCACTTACCCATCGAGTTCAGTGCCTTCCGTCCCATTTGTAATAGAAGCGCTTGGTAGATAGAGTCAATTGCAGAATTCAGCATCTTTTCACTGATTTCGAACACAGGAAATTCTAGTTCTACATTCTCATCCGATTGCAACATACGCTGCTTTTGCATGTAGCCCATAAACATAAATGAAGCTGTCGCTAAAAGACTTGCAGCCTGAATGATCCCATTATGACTGGCTAGATTAACGATTGTTTTGGATGGGTTTAAAGGAAGTCCATCCCAGTACGCTGGTATGGCAAAATCGAGGAACGATGATTTAAGCTTTGTCTCAATAGAAAATGGAGCACAAATCGCACCCTTTACATTACGGTTTGGCTTAATCTTGCGTAACTTCTCACGCATAGCTTTGTAGCTACATTTTACTTCTGGCATTAGTTTTAATGCAGCATGGTTATCAACATGTAGGATATCGTATACCGGGTCCAATAGTTCATGGAGAACTTCGGAAGACTGGTATGGCTCCAATTGATCAGATACATTAACAGCGAAATGGTGGCTAAGGTCGATATCCTTCTCACCACTGTCACTATAAGCCTCTACCTGGACATGATCAGAGATTGTATTAGGAACAGGCATCACTCCTTCATATTCGGCCACACACTCGTTCCAAAGCTTCGCATCAAACTTAATGCCATCACTTAGGATTGATATTTTTTGTTCTTTCTCTTTCTGGGCCGAGATGAACAGAATCTCATTGCGCTTTTGGTTATACAGCTTAGCTATTGCATTGTGCTCTCTACACCATTTGCTGTATTCGCGCTTCAAAAAGGAATGCGCTTCGGCTAGGTTTTTGAACTTTGACCAATATGCCTCTATGTGTGTGGGCTTCCGATCTGTCTTTGTTCGGATGGTGCAACGTGAACGTTTCTGCTTATCCTGATCAATAATCTTGATAGCATTGGGCTCAAAATAACCAACATTCCAATTAGCGGGTAAGACCCCCTGTTTATACATATCCAGGCGAAAGGATAACGCTGAATTAAGCGCGTTATCACTAGATACTCCGGCATTGAAAGACTTTGTTTTTTTACCAATACGTACTTGATATCCAGTAGGCAACTGGAAAACATTTAGGAACTTTTTCATAAAATAACGCTTTATTAAGGTGCCGACGAACACTGTCAGGCACTGGTTTATCAAATTAAACTTATTGCACGGTTCGAGTGGTAGACATCCGTTCATGAAATGCTGCGAGTTGCCAGCCTTCAATCCATGCTGCTTTCGACTCGTGATCATTGTGCGGGTTTTCTGCGTATGGCGTTCCACTTTGATAAGCAAAAGCGCCTTGCTGGAGAACTCGGTGGTAGTCAGCTTCACTCATCGAACTATACACCCTTAGTTCTTTACCCCACACCTCATCACTGTTTGGGTTATATGCCATAACATTGACCTCTCAGTCAGATTACAGAATCATATATTAACCCTGTAAAAAAGTTTTGTCTATCGCTTATACAACGGTCTGTGATCGACTGGCCTCCAATTTTTTCTGGCAGATTTGACTTCGCCTCGAAGAGCCATAAGCTTTTTAAAAAGTGTCTTATCATAGTCCAGCTTCAATACTCGCCCACAACCATAGGCTATTACTCCCTGTGCTTGAGGTAGCCAGAATCGCTGAATTAACCCGGTATAAAGTGTGAGCTGGTACTTTTCACGGATTGTCATTCGCCCATTGAACGCTCTGCTTTTAAATTCTCCTGCAATGTATCTAAAACGCAATGGATCAAAAAATACTGCATCAGGGGCTCCGCAGACTCCTCGGCGTTTAATAAACCAAGGCTTTTTCCAACCGCCTATATCAGCCCCCAGCACGATACAGTACCAAGGCATATGGAACTGCCTCTTAATGGACAGCCCTCTGAGAATAACCATCAATAGGCCGATTGACGCCACCAGCAAAAACACTAGTTCCCCAGTCATAACAAATCCCAGTTAATAGCAACCAATATGGCTACAACAATAATCACTAACCACGGTAAAAGACTGTTACCACTTCCTGCTCGGGCGTGAGCCTTTAATCCAGCGTTTGCAGCCTCGGAGTTGTATGCTTGTCCTCTGTGCTGGCAAAATTTAGATGGATCAGCGGCATAGGCGCTTAAATGACTTACGGATACCCAGTTTGAACGCTTTCTTCTCACCCAGTAATTCCTTGTAGTTCTTCAATTGCCTGTTCAGCTGCGTTGATGACAGATAGTGCGTTTTGGGTGTACTCATTGCTAATTTCGCCATCGAGCCCTTCACACCACAAGCCAAATTCCTCCTGGGCAACTTCATCGCTTATACCCGCAGCTCTGAACACCATTAACCAATCTTCAATATATTGATCTACGTGAGCCATACTCGGTTCCTTATTATTGTTTCTTCAATTTAATCGCTTGCATTAGTGTGGTTAGGGCAACCCAAAGCATCGTAACAATGCATACAAACCAAATGATTCCAACAAATATGAGCCATGCTGACTCACTACTTTCTGGTCCATTTGGCATCGTTATTCCTCCCAACGCGGCAGCAGCGATCATAGCTATAAGACTTAACGCCCAGCGCTTTGAAAAATCTTTAGCGAGTGACTCCCATTCCTCATTTGGGGCTTTAAACCAACAAACCAAACCAATAACTAATGGGCCTATAAAGAAAAAATCCAGCATTACTCCCCCCTATGTTAGAAACGTACTACCGTTACATCACCGAGCAATACGTCATCAATTCTATCCGGATATAGCTCTCTGGTTTTTTCAACAATTTCAAACGCAGATGAAGTAGGAAAACTCGCAGTCAACTCCAGCTCTGTCAGCCTTACCGCCACTCGCTTGCGTCTAATGCTTTGTGAAGGGATGTTTTCTTGGATCAGACTTTTACTATGTACAGCACTCTGGTAATCATCCCAATCAACCACGCTGTAAGACAAACCGCGTTCTATTGGTCTTGTCCAACCAGGTAACACTGATTCCCAAGCGAGTTCTCTTTGTCTCCATTCTGAATCAGTCACATCGTTAGGTTTATCTGTCGAGTTTTGGTAATGATAATCTTGAAATCCAACGTCCATTAAGGATTGGCGATACCCAATATCGTTTTCAACGTAGTACAAACCTAATGTATGTTGTCCCCAGGGAATTAAGCAGACATTAAAAGTGAAGTCCCAATCCGTACTACGAATACCGTCCACCAAAACTTTATGCTTTTCCTCGATAAACATAGTTCTCAGATCTGACAGAGTTTGGCAGCTTCTATCCTTTTGGAGCATGGTTACGTTTGCCGAGATATCTGCATTAAATGCAAGCTTTCTAGCTCCCAGTTTTGCTATGGATTTTTTGGCCGTATCAACGCAACCAGAGCGCAAGGAGCATAATTTGGTTAGTGCCTGCTCTAACGTTGTATTGCGCAGAATTAACCCATTGTATATTTTAGTGCTCACTTCGAGTTCCCTCACTTCGATCCGGATTTCTCACATTAACCAGTTCAGCTAAGGCAACTCCCGAGGATGCACACCCCCACATAAACATAAGGTCGATAAAGGCAGGATTATCCCCCAGATGAAAAAGGCCACCGGACAAAACCATGAAAAGCCCTATTCCAGAGATCGTTACGATTCGTTCTAACGGGCGAGAATCTTGATTGAGAGGCTGGTGGATGAGAAACCATCGAAGAGCAAAACCAATACTCATACCACCAACAATGAACCCAGGCCATTTCAATTTTGCACTGACTAATGCCAACGAACCCAAGAACGCCATCAAAAAATACAGTCTACGTCGATTCACTGGCCTTCCCCATCACTGCTTGTTTTTTCCCACAAGTGGGCCTTATCAATAACGCTCAAAACAGCACAAATTAATGCGAATCCATTTGCGATAATTAAGAGCTTTTCTGGTAAGTAAAAATTGGTAATCAACTGAATAAAGTTCAGGGCAGCCATAGCTATAAACACGTAAATAAAAAAGCGCTTTACTTTGGAATGCAATTTATAGCCATCTAATGCCACCATTTCGTTTTGTTCCGTCACGACATTTCTCCTGTAGTAAGTGAAAGCTTCTTATCATCGCTAAAGAACATCCATTCTCCGTTAAATCGTTCGGCCAACTCTTTCGCAGTGATATCTCCAGGCATGAACATACAACCAGAAACAGAACCGCTATTCTTTGACAAGTATCGGTTTAAAGCAGACATACCTGCCGAAAGTAATGTGTCGTAGTGGCTATCGTCGTACTGTGAGATCTCCAGAGCTAACTTAACAACGGACTCATTGTGACTAGAATTCAACAAGGCTACGGTTTTTTTCTTGTTTCCCAACAAGTCGCGTACTTTCTCAACTGTTGGTTCATAACCTAAAACCAATTCAATAGATTCAACTATCCGAGCTGTAAACTCTAAGAACTCGGGATCAGACTCTTTTGAAAGTTGTTTTGTAATAACGCTCAGTGCATTGCTCATAGCCAACTCCTGTAATTTTTAGTGTTTTATCAGTATTTCATTTGGTTGGATTTCTAAAGAACCAAGATCGCACTCAAACTGTAATGAGATACCCTGATCGTGTGCGATGGCTATCATGTACCTAGCCATACATGAGAGTGCCTCTTGTGTCCCAAGCTCTACCGTTGCCGCAGCCATCTGCTCACAGAATGCCCGGTTCTTTTGCTCATTCATTATCGGAGCCTCGCTACTTTTTTAGATACAAGGGCAATCATGCCCCTACCTACGCTATATACCAATGGGAGTAATTGCCCTTTTCTGTACAAACTAGCGGGTATTTTCAGGATTGATCAAAGCCAATCGCGCAGACAGACTTGAACTCATTTTTTGAATAGTGTTGTTCAATGTAACAATCAGATTTGAACTCGTAACGTTTATTAGCGACTTGCTAACCCCATAAAATTCTGGATATTTTTCAGGGTTTAGGTTTTCTAAATGAGCAACCAGTCGCATTGCTTCACCTTTGCTCATACAGCTCAGGTTTATCACATGGGCTTTTGCTATAACGTGTAGCAACTTATCTTCAAAGTCCCGGTAAAATTTGCTTTCTTGCTTCAATTCTGAATCCATTATCAGTACATCTCCTATTACTCATTGACCTTGATTGCGAACACGCTAACGGGAGCATCACCAAAATGAGGGTGAGTAATAACCATCTCCTCAAAACCTTTCCACGGTCGAACTAAAATCTTCTCGGTATCCCCAGATTTTGGATAGCCAAGCTTGATATGCACCTCATCATACTCGCGGCCCTCCAGACGTTTCCGCCAGTAATCCGTTTGAAGACGATATTCATATTTCTTTTCCCCGGTTTGCATTTGTCTGAAATACAGAGCTTTCACAGGGAGATGAAGAACTTTCATTTGAGACCTCCAAAAAACTAAAGGAGCTACCTCCTTAATATTACAGTATCACTTTATAATACTTATAAAATTTTAAAAGTCTACAGGCATAAAAAAGCCCCGGCGCAATGCCAGGGCTAATTTGAGGTTGGATATTACAATCAGAGCTTTCCGTGCCGCAAGATGAACTTCTCTCGGTCCAAAATACCCCAGTCCGTTATCATATAGTAGCCTGTAGCTCCTCGCTCTCCCCTCGATTCACGGATGAATATAATTTTCATATCAAACTCATCACGAAGCATCGCCAGTTGGCGTTTAATAGTGGACTCAGGAATCTTGGTCTCTGAATGGAGATCGTGCAAGCTGGGCTTATCTAACTTAGACAGCGCATTTACCAGTTCAAACTTGCGACTCATATCCTGAGATAACTTCATTCCATACTTACCTTACTCAACGCTTACGAGCTCGATGTCAGTCACCGCTACTTTAATTGGCTTTACTTCCTTTTTCTCACCAACAAGAGTCTTAACCCAAACCACATTTGGTTCAGTAGCAATACGATCTGTCATCAGTACACCACGCTTATTTTCACTCTCACCGATAATATTCACGGTGATGACTAACTTACGTGGGTCAGCCCCTTTCCAGTCTTTACCTTTTGCAAGAGGAGGTTCAATGCCTTCTTCTTCGGCATCATCGGTTGCATCATCACTTTCATCAACCTGCTTATCACCCGGCGCGTTTGTATCGCCTTGAGATGAAGCATCATCAGAAGTAAATTCCTCTCCCGTAGCTTGATGAACAACATTATTGCCCGTTGTATCATCAGAACTTTCCACATCACTTTGTGTAAAGTTGCCACCCTTCTCTTCACCCAATTCCGAGTCAGAATTCGAATTATTATCCTGCTCAGAGTTATTGGTTACTGCACCATCTTCATTTGAAGTTGGTTCATCACCATTCTTGATACGTTTTGCATCATTCAACAACTCACGACTTTGCTTACGTGTCATGCCATCACTCATAGCAACGGCACAGACAGCCCGGCATCGCTCTTCATTCAGTTCGAATAGCAAACGTAAGTTATTGAGTGTTTCCGTATCAGCTGTAATGTCATTATCGTATAATTCTCGAACGCAGTCAGGCATTTTTAATAATGAAAGGTGCGTTGAAACAAAAATTGTGTTCTTACCGATACGTTTTGCAACGTCTTTTTGCTGCCACCCTTTATCAATGAATACTTGTAAAGCATTAGCAATTTCAAGTGCAGTCAAATCATCGCGCTGAATATTCTCTATCAATTCTCCCGCTGTTTCGTCCAAGTCCGTTTGTTCTTTTTCGTTAACAACGATGTCAATTGTTGGAATATCTTTGGCTTTACATGCTCTCCAGCGACGTTCGCCTTTTTGAATGACATATTTGCCGTCTTCATTTTTCGGGTAGACCACAATCGCGGATTGCTGGCCTTCTTCCAAAATTGAATCACCCAGTTCCTCGATATTACGGAACCGTTTACGAACCTGTTCTTTTGAAATAACTTCATCAACAGGAACCGTCAGAATCACCTTACCATCTGGCTGCTTTTTTTGGGCGGCTTGAGCTAACTGGTTGAGGTTTTTTAGGTTATTTAGTTTCATCTTAACCTACCTTCTCTACAATCTCGTCCAGCACCGCTCGCACTTCTTTTGCTGCTACATGACCATAGCGAAGAGACCATACTGGAACTCCATCTGTAGTTGCAGAATCAAGCGGTGGACGGTGTTGAATTATGTTACTAAAGATCAACTCTGGGATAGCTTTTTTCAGCTCAGTAAACGATTTGTTGTGGTTCACTGAACGATCCATATCATTGATGACAATGCCCAGGATTTCTAAGTTTTGATTGTGCTGTTGCTGAACACCGATAATGGTCGTCAGCAAGCCCTCTACACCATCAACCGCAAAGCCAGATAGTTTTACAGGACATACAACATGCGTCGCAATCATCAGTGCAGCAACCAGCTTACGGCCAAGACTCGGTGGGCAATCAATCAACACGTAATCATAGTCTTTGATTAGTTCTTTTAAGTGTCGAGCTGGGTTCATTGCTTGTTCCAATGGCACTGCCTCCATCTCAAACAAATCCGGATCGTTTTTGGGCGTGTAAATCAAATCAACACCACATGGACACTCCGTTACTTGAATGCTTGAGCAGTTATCAAGGAACAATTCAGCTACTTTAGTACCGCTATATGCTGGCTCGTAGCTGCCATCTTCCAACTCCACACGAGGAGCCAAACGTGAAGATGTATTACCCTGACCATCGAAATCCAGTACCAGGACTTTTTTCTTTTTTTCTGCCAAATCGAAGGCTTGCTGGATACAGATAGTACTTTTACCCACGCCTCCCTTCTGATTGGCATAGGCGATAGCTTTTGCCATGTTTACCTCGCTCTCCGATTGCAAATGAGATTCCTAGTGACGAAACATCGCCACTTTCACATGTGAAAGATTCTAACACTCACTTTATGATACTGCAATGTCATATCGTGGTACTAACATAACAATTACAGATAAAAAAACGGCCTCAAAGGGCCGCGAGAAAAATCATCAATGTTTAGGTGAGCTGTATCGACAGAACAATGTGCATCCTGTCTCAATCCAATATTACCTTGCGCTTGTTTTTTTCGGTTAGCAAGTCTTCTTTATTTTCTTGGTTCTGGATTGGATTATTGTCAGCCAAATCCTCAATAGCTACTGGGCTCTGTGGAATTACTGGGCGTCTAGACCTGACGTAATACTCCCTTGCTAGTTCAATATCAGCGACAGGATGCTCAAGGGCGACGAAATCCGCATCTACTGAACGGATGTTTGCTCCGTGACGGGCCGCGATCCTTTTCAAGCTAAGCTCCAGATATCTTAACTTCTTGGGACGAGCAATACAGACTTCTGAGCACGTTTCAGCTAATGCCTGAAAGTCTTTGTAGAACTGTTCGGGCAAGCCTTTTACGTACAACTTACTCGTTTGCCCTGCAAGTCCTGGTTGAGGTATGGGATGTGGTAGCTCATGGTACTCACGAGCGAACTTTCTTTTTATGAAAATATGCCCCACATAACCTACCGACACAAAAGCAAGAGGGTATCCAAGCCATGAACCAACAAGCAGCGTTCCACATATCAGCAATAGGGATTGCATCGGAAACCCTAACACCGAAGGGGATAAACTTATATGCCGATATTGATTTGCTGCTAATGAAATTGGCTGGTAGTTCATACTATTTTTCTCGTTAGTCTGAGTTATTACTTCGCTGTTCTGTATCCTCTTTCGCATCCTCGAAGCCATCACTCCAGAATTCGGCATCTATGCCTCTATATGGGTTGGACAGTTCCTCTTCTCCGCTCAGAAAGGCGTTATAGCCCTCTTGGTAAACAATTTCCTGCTCTTCACTCATCGTGCTACTCCCTATTTAATGTGAATTATTCCAAAACGGGAATTAAGCCATTGTCTCTTAGTCGGTCTAGAGCTTCGCAAAGGGCTTCCACATGGTGCGGATAACCATTGTCTCTGGCATTGGAAATCATTTCTTCAAGCGCAGCCTGAACAGTGTCATTGCTTCCTGATGCCACTCTTTCAATGGATGCCCAAGTCTCAGCGTAATTCGGCCAATCGCTCTCAACAACAACACACTCCAGAGGAGCTTTACCTGTAGCTTCTCTGTGAGCCGCAACTTTGCCAAGAAGTCTATCGAGCTCCCCCTTCTCTTTGTCACTCAAGGCCGAGTCAACATCACTTAGTTTAGCCACCCAATACTTTGTCTTTTTTTCAAAACTAATTTCATCATTATTCATGATCTTCACCTTACGTATTACTGAATTTCTTTGCTGATAGCATCCGCTACTATCTCTTTTTTGAGTATTTCAATCTCACGTTCTTCGTCTTGTGTATCAAGAAAAAGCGACCTTCTTAGCGTTAACCGACGAATCGCGTTAAGTAAATTTTCATAAAGTTCAGATGTAGCATTCTCCCCAGTCAAACAATCAAGGTCCATATCACCATTTGGTAGGGTACAGGCTTGCTTTGTGATGTAACTAGATAGCAGTTCATACCCTTTACTCGAAGCTTGCTCCTGTAGCTCAACATGGTGTGTTGGGGCTAGTGATTTTTTGACAGCCCACATACTGGCTAAGTCTTCCTTTAGCTCTACGTGAGATGTCATGGCCTTGTCTAAAACTAATAAATGCTCAGCTGCTAACTCACACTTTAGAGAAGCAATTCTGTGGCTACACAGCATCAAATATTCCTGATGCTGCTTCATTGCCGTATGAACCGCAGACTCGTCATAAAGGTTTACTGATTGACCAATGTAATTATGCTCAAGACTTTCAATATGATGATTCATCAAGTCTTTTTTGGTAGGAACGGCAACTGACTCGGCGCTCGATGTGGACGCAAACAGCAAAATGGAGAGCAAAACAAGGTAGTTTTTCATCGCATTAATTTCCCTTGTTCGTAAATTTTGTCCTTTTCGAAATTAATAGCGTCTATGCGCTTTTGGAATGGACCAAACTCTTCTCCATCAATCACAACCTTCCAGTTGCAACGCCAAACTCTCGTCCATCCAGCAAGCTTCGAGTTGTCAGAACAAACAAGACGAAGAGCGTAAAAGGCCAACATTAAAAAGAAATTAGTTGGTACGATTTTTGACACTCGTTTCTTGTCATAACTCTCAAGTGTGAGACCTTCAAAGGAAACTTCATCGGCGAACCCGATCACTTCCCCTTGCTTAATTACAATCCGCTTCTTCGTCATACTCTAGGCCCTAATCCAAAATAACTTTACGTTTGTTTTTAGTGATTTCGATTTCTGGTTCAACTGGCTGCACTTTAGGAGCAGCTGTAGACTGATTTAAAACCACTGGCTCTGTTTGTTCTTGCGTTTGCTCTCTTAATTCGTTCAAATTAGGTAAGTCACTATCTCCCGCACTACGCTGCGCATTTCCATTGGCCCCGGCTAGTGACATCAACATTTCCAGTTCTTGTCTTTCTCTATGCTTCTTATAGAAAAACCAAATTGAAAATATGAGCACCATTGGCAAAAGTGCTAGTGCAATAGAAGAGAATCCAATATCGTCTTGAGTATCGACTGTAGTTGTCGCTGGAACTAAAATGGTCTGCATAATACTGGGAGCATTCAAGATCATCATGCCAGCCGCAACGTTTATAAATAATGCGCTAATACTCTGACGCACAATCCCCTGAACCAAACCAATAAAAATCGCTATTGCAGCCATACCTTTTACTAGCGCAGAATCCGTTAAATCGGAGAGCAGTTGCAGCGCATCACCAGACGGGTCAAATGGATTAGTTTTACCAACTGAATTTGTGATTTGTTCTGTTGGGGCATCGTCATCCTTTTTTGCATCTTGATTAAGTTCTTGACGCACTGCATCAGCCGTCATAACACCTTCATCTAGAGAGGCCAGTCCCGCCTCCAAACCACTTTTTGCTGCCTCTGCTATTTCTGGCCCATTATTAATCAAAACAGAACTGGTAGGATTTTGACCCGCTCCACCAACTGGATATAAGCCAAATTTCACTTTCAGGTAATTTTTGGTTAGCTCAACCGTTTGAACATCGACACTCTTACCTGTTGTAATGGCTAAGTATTCATCCAACGGCAGTTCCTGATGATCTTTCATACCACCAAGAAAGCCATTCACACCAATATCAGGGATGCGACATCGTTTGTTTCCAAGGTAAGTCCGGTATTCACTGTCTTTTCCTGGACAGATGAAAAAACCACCTTGCGAACCACCTAATTGACGCCATTTCTCTGGAGGAAACGTCTCTATACGAGTTTCAAGAGGCTTTTCTCCATTAGACCGATAATCGAATATCTGTGACTTTTGAGGAAGAATAGCCTCCGTTCTAGTGCTGTTGTTAGAGCTATTCATAACAGCAACGGCTGCTGCTGCGGCACCGCCATTAGCGAGTACCGCAGGAGCAAAGAGCAACCACCCAGAAAGCATCATTAAAGATACAATCTTACGAGTGTTTACTACCATGTGTTGGTCTCCGTATTCGTTTGAGACTGAGTTTGAGTATCGAAGTGGTACTCATCCTTTAGGTGTTTTTCTTCAATTTCCAACTCTTCTGGTCGGATTTTGTTTTCCAACTGTTCGCAGCTTTTGCCTTGGAAACCGCTAAAGTCAGCGCTCACCTTCCCACCTTTGATACGAATATTCACTTTTTTAGTCATTACCAAACCGCCTCTTCTGCTACTAATTCCAATGTTCCGTCATTGTGTTCTTGAACAGTTACGTTAAATCCTTCTTCTGTAAGCTGTTGCTCGTAATGAAACGCTAAATAGCGGTCCGAAACTTTGGATGAAACCTCTCGTGTCCAAGAGCCCATTTCTCCCCAGTTTTCTTGATACTGGTTGAACACCCCATTTTCATTACGATATCCAATGCGAAATTTTGGGTTGCTTTTGTTTACTAACACGAGGTCATAGCTACCTGCTGCTTTTGAGTAACTGCCGCCACCTAGCGCGACATACAGCCTTTCGTTTTCAACGACAATGCCAAGTGTTTCAAGTGCTTTGCGTAGTAGCGTTTCGTCTTTGTAGGCGACTGTCACCTTACCTTTTACGATGTGACTCATTCTGCCATTCCTTCTAATCTTTAACCTTTTTGTAAAACACGATAAGTGCATTACCTTTCAAACCAACTGAAACTGGCTTAGTGAGCCCCTCACCAATTTCTTTATCAAGATGCTGCTGTAGAGTAAGCCCAGCACCAATATGCTCGTAAGTGTAAGAAACACCTTTGAGTGAATACCACGGCGGAACAACTCTGATTTTTACTGAGCAACCTCCACCAATAGCAACCACTTTACCCTTGTCGGAACTGACACCATCACACACGAAAAAATCAGCGCCTGAACGGTAATACTGCCTAGAGAAGATGAAGCCATCACTAGGTAGCCCAGGCACAATAACCTCATCCTCTGCTTTATGTTTTAATCTATCATGCTGCATTATCAGCATAATTCCGCCAGTGCCATTGGCATTGACAGAGAATGCTGTCCACAGCAATGCGATAATTGACACCTGAGTAAAACGCATACCTACACCGACACCTTACGCCCTGAACCAGCTTGATTTTCTTCTTCAAAATTATTTGCTGGATAGAACCCTTGATCACGAAGGCGGCGAATCTGGTCGATATCTTCTTTACGTGTTTCGCTGGTGGGAGTAATACGACCGACGGCATCTAGCAAATTTTCGTTATTGAGTTCTTTGCCTTCTGCGTTAGCAAGGTAAAGAGCATCAATAACCGCTTGTTCTATTTCTGCGCCTGTATAGCCAGATGTTGCTGCCACCAGCCTATTCAGATCAAATTCAGCCAAATTGGCTTTTTGTTTTGCAATATGGATTTCGAAGATTTTATGGCGCTCTGCGTTTGTTGGCAGGTCAATAAAAAATGCGCGGTCCCATCGCCCAGCTCGCATTAGTTCAGGTGGTAAGCTCTGAACACGGTTAGCTGTAGCTACGATAAATATCTTCTTCTTGCGTTCCTGCAACCAGTATAAAAAACTGCCTAAAAGGCGCTTCGACACTTCGTGCTCACCATCAGCGTTACCAAAGAATTTTTCAATTTCATCAATCAGTACAACGGTGGGGCTGATCTCTTCAATGGTTTGTAGTGCTCGATTGAACAGGCGCTCTGTCTCACCAAGATATTTACTATAAAAGCGGCCCATATCCAGGCGAACTAACGACGTCCCCAGAACACCAGCAGCAGCTTTAGCTGTCAGTGATTTACCACCACCAGGTACACCAGCTAGCAAAACGCCCTTAACGGGTAGGTTGCGGTCCCATCCAGCTTTGCGAACGTTAAGAAACTCTTTTAAGTTTTCCAGACCACCAACATTCTCGATGTCCGTTGGTTCCAACACATCGAGACCGACGTCGCGTAAAATATGTGCTTTCTCTTTACGGATCTCACCTAAGTACTCTTCGTTTTTGAACTTGAGATACGCGGAGTAAGTAAAGACGTTTTTCATTTGAGTGTGAGATAGGCCACGAGCATAGTTAGCAATGACAGAACGTTCACTATCATCAAATACACCACTTTCCTGAATTGACTGTTCGCAAGTTTTTAAGAGCTCAATGATCTCTTCATCATCCATAGCGGGTAAGTCGATATGGTAAACAAACTCATCACTCATCTGTTCCTTACCAGCAATGATGTAATTTATGCCTTCGTTCTCAAGATAAAAAAGCGATGATTTGAGAGCAGGCATAGTTTCATGGTTAGCCTTCATTCGTTCGTGAAAGAACGTGTCGAACACGACTACGCCATTCTTGTTGTCCTTTGTCGCTTCTGCTACGAATGCTTTTAACGTATTTGGGTCTGGTAGTTTCTTAAAAGGCATCTTCACAAATGCCTTCCCTACATTTTTTGCAACCAGTTCAAAGACTGTCTCTGCGCGGCCAAGCTCAAACGTGCTGACGTTAATCACCGGGAAAGAAAGCTTAATTGGCACAGCTAACTGGTCCATATACTTTTGATTATTCATTACACGCCCTTAACTTCCTTCGTCTGCTCTCCAGAAAAAACCACACGGAATTGGCAATTAGCCAATAGCACTTGCCCCGCCGTTTGAGATATTTTTTCTAAATCACGGACATCTGATTTTACAAACTTGTGTTTCACACCATTCATATTGCTTTTAGTCACTAGCCACTCCTTATTGAATGATTAATCGCAACAGCTTGAGTCCGATGAACTGGAACTGCTGCCACTACTTGAATCAGAACTACTTGAATCACTGCTGGTTGAAGAAGACATCATTGAACCCACAACCACTCCTGTCATGAAGTCATCACTGTGGTTTGTACGAGAACCAGTTCCGCCTCTTCTTGAGCCTGAGGTTCTATGGTTTCTTGCTGGAGAGGAGTGTCTCGATGTGCGACTACTACCATTTGCTGTGCGAGATGATGAATATGCCGAATTAGAGGACTGTTCGCTTCTATGGATGCCAAAACCTATGACAGCTGTAACAACAAAAGCAAATCCAGCACCAACACCCCATGAAAAATCGAAATCAAAACCCGATTTCGCCTCACTCATCGCTGAGAATTGTTTGTCTAGAACAGATTGAAACTTCACTAGATCAATGTCATCTCCGACTTGGTAAGTAACCTTGAGTTGTGGCCTTTTCGCGTCAATGACCTCACTCATGGTGATGTGAGCTTTTTTACCTGTGTTATAAGCCAGGTAGTCATCTAGCCAGACTTCTGGATAATCTTCCAATCCACCTAAGAAGCCATTAAAGCCACCAGCTGGTGTCCGGCACTTTTTTCTATCTCCATACGTGCGATAGAAGTTGTCGTCACCTGGACATGCTAAAAACTTTCCGGAGCTTGGATCTAACCGCCATTTATCCCAGTCAATTAGCTCAGTACGCTCTTCTAAACCGCCTTCGTTATATCTGATAGTGATGCGGGACTGAGGCGCTTCTTCTTGGGCCTTATCATCACTCGCCATCATTCCAACCGCGACTCCAGTAACAAAGTCACTAGCTTGAACTGATGCACAGCTTCCCGCCAACATAAGAGCAGCTATTGTATTTCGCAAACTCCATCTCCTTATCGTCTTCATCATGACCTACTCACTTTCCGTTATGACTTTTTATTCTTTCATCTTACAAAGACCAAAGACACACGTTGCGAGTCCTTATATGGACAGTTTCAACTGATTTACCCCATTTTAATATCATTAAATGATTCTGTAAACATTGCTCCCCACTTTCACATGTGAAAGTCAAAGCCGCTTCAAATATTTTTGACCGTATCATGATACAGAGTATAAGCTTACCAATTATGTATCATGATACGCGGAGCTACTGATGTTTCTTACTTTTGGGGTAAATCAAAAAGGAAAATGGATAGGGATAGATGAAGTAGATAGTGGAAAAACAGCCTTGTACTGTCCTTACTGTAAGCAGCAGCTGATTGCTAAAAAAGGAACACTAAAGGAACATCATTTTGCCCATGATGGTAAAACTTGCCGCATATCTGAACAAGCCGCCAAATATACAGAACTACCAACCTTTGATCATTTCGAGCTTCTTGATGCTAATGAGCTAAAGTACCTGGAGCGCAGGCAGCGGTATAAACACAAAGAGATTTATGGCTGGGTTGGAATGCGGGAGGCAATCCAACGGCTAGAGGCCATGCAAATATTGTCTGTTAATTATGACGGAGAGCGCCACTCTAATGATGTGGTGAAAGCGACTGAGCGCTTGATCGCGCTGCGGAAATCGCTAATCAATGATGAAGGTGAGCCGTCATCATTTTTGATAGATATATTGAATGCGCTACAACCTCTTACTGGTCACAACCTCATTGATAAATGGTCTGATTCAAGAACGATCGTTTCAACGTCGATAAATAGAAAATATCATATGAACAAGCTTTCAAAGCTAGATAAGTTCAGTCAGTATGAATCTGCTCAACGTTATTGGTTTGATGCTTACTATCGTAAAGTTGCACTACTCTGTCCTGATTTCTTACCAATGTTAAACGCCAAATATCACAGCTTGAATAATCAAAAGCTATATGTGTTTAGATTCTCAGCTGCAATCTCAGGGTGCCCAGAGAGCTTCATAAAGATAGGTATGACAACGAGACCAACCGAAGAACGATTACGCGAAGTTCACTCAATGCTGTCCTCTTATGGAAAAGTCTTCACCTCTGAGGTCCTCTGTGAAATTAGCCACGGAGGGAGATTAGAACGACTTATCCATCACCATTTTGCTCAGCACTTATTATCATTGGGCAGTCATCGAGAGTTCTTTCATATCCCAGGTACAGTACTTGAGCAGCTGGTGGACGATATGACTACATATGGGCAGATCGCACCCTATTACCCACCTGAACTGGACTTATCCATAAGTAGATGCCCAGCCTCAGCAGGTAGAAAAAAGAAATCAGATTCTGAGATACTGGCAGAGTATCCCAAAATCATAGAGTGTTTAGAGAAAGGGATGGGTATAAGGCCCACCAGCAGAGAGACTGGATATAGCGTAAATACGATTCAAAAAGTAAAACAAGCTATGGCTCACCAAGCAGGTCGAATCTAATGCTCAGCTCTGTGCGGTTTTGCTTTTACCATTGGTGTTTATTGGGATTTTTGAGTGCCTCATGAAACATACGAACTTTCTCTGGCACTTCATGGTAAGGGTATAACTCAAATCGCCAAACGCCGCGTTTTACTTCTGGCACGTTTAACTTTCCAAAAAACGAGCGATAGTGTTCAATTTTGGAGGAATGGTTCTCTCGAAACTCAATTGCTATCGCATTGTGTGACTTCAAAAACCTGGCTATTGCACCAAATAACGCGGTCCCTAAACCCATACCGGTGATTTTTTCATTCAAAGCAAAATGCTGAACGATTGCGATGCCCCCACCATACATAGAAATCCCTTCAACCCAACCAAGGGTATACCGTTCTTTCTTCACTTTATAATCGCAACTAATGTTTGGCATAAAGATCATACCGTGACTGTCCGTGAGACCGAACATCACTGCATTACCAATAACACGGGAGCCCCACTCCAAAGGTTGCTCATTGAATCCGGTAAAGTGACTTTCCGGCTTCTTTTTCCAATCGAGAATGTTTCGTTCTAGTTCTGGTGTGACTCTTTTTTTAAGTACTTCAATATCCAATTTTATTCCTTCCAAGGTTATTGTTCGCGCTCAAAAACAGTTACTAAGGTGCGACGTCCATTATCGTTAACAATAAGGTATGTGAATTTGGAAGTTGGATGCCCCCAAGCTTCTACATTGTCGGCAGTACCGTATTTTTTCGCTTTATGGACCAAAACATTTGCAGGCAAATTTCGAATTCTCAACTCAGGATGTTTAAGTCGATTTACTAAACTCGCCCAGGGTTTTTTGGGATCTCCAGTGCTCAATCGCTCTTTATACTGATCAACAGCGTGAGCGGTAACATAAACGGTCCCCATTGCTGGTGTTTCAACGGCATCATGCGTATTTGCATATTCCTGGCGATTTGCATCTAAGAGCACTGGTACACATGATTTTGGGTCGGCCATGAACTCACGACTTTGTGATACCTCTATTTGCACTCCAGCCATTCGGTTTTGAAGAAATGCTGCAAACTTTTGTGCATGTTTTTTCGTAGATTTACCACGGGCAAGCTTTTTGATTGCTCCCTTTGACACAACGAGTTTGTAGCCAGAACCAGAACCCGGCTCTCGACCCATTACTTTTTCTTCAAAGAGTAGGTATTGAATGGCTGATAATTCTGAAATCAAATCAGAATCTTCATGGGAAAAGTCGATTTTCACATCAAGAATTCCACTGCGTTTAGTGCCCACACGCCAGAATACTCGGCTCGTTTGGTCATCTAGTTTTTCAGAAAGAGTGGTTAGAATCATCATAGTCTTATCTCCGGTATTTAAGATCCCTTCCGGCATCGCCGTAAGGACCTCATTTAGTTAATATTCATACTTACTTTATCATGCTTTTTGAAAACGCAACCCCTCCCCTCCACTTTCACATGTGAAAGTCTAAGTAGAAGTCCAGCTAGTACGCCCAACTGTCAAAATCTGTATGGGTGAGAATTTCACCGTCTTTGGCCGGACGAACATAAACACTTCCATAACCCCCTTCTGTTCCAATCGCGTAACACGCAATAGAAAATGCAATTTGAGGGTTAGGTACAGTGGCAACTATTTCTTCATTGATTGTTACGACAGAACAATGACCCGTGTACGAATCTGGCAACTCAGAAATTGCGGTTGCTGCATCGAGCGTTTCACTTCCATCCGATATCAGAATGCTCATATTTAGCTACCAAACTGTACTAAAATCCAAAGAAACTACCACCACCAGCAAGTCCTGCTGAATCGCCAACAACAGCAGCATAAATGGCAGCAGCTATTGCCGCAACGATGACAAACTTAACGATGGCAAAGCCAAAAGAGAACAGCCTCCATATTAAAAAGAACCCAATCACAGCAGCAATCCAGCGCCAATCAAAGGGTATATCACCTAAAGAACTATCAAGGGCTCTCTGAACTTCATATAGCCAGCCGTTTATCATATCCATAAGATCAATCTCCAGAGCATCATGCTCTTAGTGTACCGACATGACATTTTTTTAAGAGATGAGAACTTGCCCTTTTTTGGGCAAATTGAGGGACATGACAAAGAGCTACTTAGTAAAAGAGTGATCTGCTTTAGGATGGCAATCCTATTTGTGGTTGATTGTGTTAAATAATCTACCACAATTCTATTTTGTGGTATCATTGATAGCACAATTTACCAAAGGAGCACGACAATGGATATCTGGCATTATCCTCGTACACAGCTTGCTACGTTTATCCTTAACGGGATGGACAAAGGTCTTCTTCAACGTGTTTCAATCTTCGCTCCACGTAAGCGAGGAAAAACTCAATTCATTCAAAAAGATATCATTCCTATGGCTCGTGAACTTGGTGTCTTACCTATCTATGTAGATTTTTGGATGCAAAAAGACGACCCAGAAGGCATCTTCATTAAATCCGTCATTGATGCTTGTGAAAGGAATGAAGGATTTCTACATAAGCTTGGCAAAGCTCTCAACTTCAAAAAGTTAGGTTTTAGTGCAGCTGGTGGCAAAGTTGAAGTAGAGCGTTCTCAGGGAGAATTGAGAGCTGATTTGTTCGCTGTATTTCAACGCTTAAACGAGCTGGATATGCCTGTTTTGCTGTTACTTGACGAAGTTCAGCATTTGGCTACTCGCAAAGAATTTGACTCGTTTACGGCAGCTCTACGCAGTTTTGTAGTGAACAGAGAGGATAACAACGTCAAATGCATCTTCACAGGTTCCAGTAGAGAGGGGTTAAGTCGCTTATTCAAAGACAACAAGGCTCCATTCTACAACTCCAGCCAGACCCAGATATTTGAAGAGCTGGATATGGATTTCGTTGAATTCGAGTTGGCCGCATTCAAAAATGTCACTGGTGGTGTCGAACTCGACAAACACAAAGCCCTAGAAATCTTAATCAAACAAAATCGCGCTCCCGCTCGGTTTGTTGAAATGTTAAAGAATATGGCCCTGAACATGGTTCATGACCTAGATATTGGTGTCCATCGTTATGACGTTGATCGTATCGAGTCAGAGGACCACTTTTCAAAAACATACGAACAACTGAAACCTATCGAAGTGGCGATCCTAAAGCTTGTTGCTGCCAATGAGTCAAAAGGTCTTTATACCAAAGCAGGACTAGACAAAGTGAAAGCTTTCACTGGCGACCCAGAAACAGACGTTACAAAATGGTCGGTGAAAAATGCAGTCACACGATTGAAGTCGCTTGAGCTAATTTACAGCCCAGAGCGTGGGAAGTTGGAAATTGAGAACCACGATTTTCGTGATTATATTCTTGAAAAATAAGTGCCTTTCGGCATGTTAATACTATCAGCCCATGCTTCATGCGTGGGTTTTGTTTATGAGTTGTACTTCTATATTCTCAAACCCCATGTCTCTAACCTGATTTACCAGGATATCAAGCCTCCACACTCTCAAGTCACTGGTTCTTCCATGTCTAATTGCATACGCGATTCCTTTACCACTATCAATCCCAACCAAATGAAACTTATTAGGATGCAGTTTAGATTCCTGCGCAATTAGTTTGGTCATTGTTCGAGTCTCCGCGAGACGGCGGAACTCACCTTCTTTTACTTGATGGAAAACGACTCCAGACATACATATCACCATTATGTTGACTACATATGCTCATTATGTCGATTTAAAGGGGGGGAATCAAAGAGGTTTTATTGCTGGGGCACGATAAGTAATAAGCTGAGGTTCGAAGCAGAAACGCCATCAGCCAGGTCAGTGATGTAATTTTGCACAAACTTTAACTAATTGTCCAAAGTCTCAAACACATCCCCCAGCAATATAGCACAATTAGTTCAACTGACTTTCAGTAACAACTTGATCCCAAGTGTGCAGTACCTTCGACAAATGCTGATGCTTTTTGTTGAACTCAACATCACTCAGTACCGCTTTATACGGGGCACTTAGGTCGGAACAATCAATATTAGCCCCTACCAGTTGAAGCGTGTCAGTGAGGGAACCACCACTAGCATCAAGCCCTAAGCGGTCAACGGTTTCACTACTAACAAGCGCTTGTACAACATTGGCAAAGTCGCGTGAGCTTAATTGTTCAATATTAAGCTTTGTCTTACAGCTACTTTCCACTGCGGCCTTGTATTGAATGGTGTATTTCGCGTTAACTGGGGCCATAGAGTGCATCGCCATTAGATACGCATCAACTTCTGTTTTAGGGAAAACATCCGCTTGAGCTGAAAATGCAGTTAACGTCGCTAGCAGTAGTCCAATTTTCTTCATCATTCTTGTTCCTGTTACATTGTTCAAAGTGGCATTATTTACTCGACTGATTTTCAAGCTAAATATTACATTCAGTCAAGCACTTATCACTTTTCGAACATGGGTAGTAATTCCTGAACGCTTTTTTCACAAGCGGCTTGTCTACGGCCACTTTCGTAAAAGTAAGCCCATAGACTTTGTGGCATCCCCTCAAGAAACTCGATAGGAAAAGGATTAGGTGTTTTAGCCCAACAGTTTTGCTTCTGGTCAGAATAACCTTGTCGTTGCGCATCTTGCTGAAATAACGTGTACAACGCTTTTAGTTCATCATCATTATAGAAACAATGATAATTACCACCAACTAGTTGGTTAGTCCCTAGTTCTATCCATAGAGGATACCGGGAAGAACTACCGAAACAAATTAACTGATACTGTGGCTTCGATTGTCTTACCTCATCTTCACAAAGCTCTACTTTGCTGGTGGTAAATGTGTCTTTCCCTATTAAAAATGGATTGTATTGATACTGACTAGCCATTTTATCTCCTTGAGATAGTTTCAGCGAACTCTGATACCTCTCTAAAACCTTTATCATTGGGGTTCATCAAAGAAACAATCCGATGCGCTTTTAAGAATCCAGCTTTCCACGATTCCTGATGAGCAACCGAATCAAATTTAGTTTCAATATGGAGTTCAAGATAATCGTTAAAACCCGACGTTTCACCTTTATCTTGTAGTGGAGTACACCAAAAATCTAAGACGTTCAGAGCCTTCAAGCAATCTTGCTTATCTCCCGTCATATTGGGAAATTTTTGCTCAATTCTTGTTCTCAATATGCCTATGGCGTTCATTATTTGCTCAGGGTTCTGGCATTTATCTGTTAGCCAAACGTCCGTACTTTCCCATTTGTCGTGTTTACTATTCAACTCTGGAATTGAGCCATCTATGATTTCTTTTGCTGTTACAAAACTATCCATTCCTTTACTCCAACTTTACTACTACACAGTGCCAGCCACCAGCTGGCCGTCAAGCCAGACATATTCGCGCTGGGTTTGCCCGGTTCCGGCATCCACCTCGGCCAATAACTCGCCATCGAGGCCGTAAACATAAAGCACATCCACGCCACCAGCAGGCTTAACCCGCTGGTGGGCCAGTCAGCTAAAGAGAAATCCGACATTCATTATCAATTGTATATCCCAACTCTACAAATAAGATCCTCAAACGATTTCGCCTCATATAAATGCTGAAAGACTTCACTTTCTGACTCATATGATGATTTCATCCATTTGTTTTTTTTGATTTTCGCCACCACCTCATTCTTAAAATCATCAAGATCTGTTTTTTTTGCATCGCTTAGCTCAATGTCAACCTTAACAATCCTGTACAACGGAAATATATTTAACAACCTAAATACCCGTTCTCTTTTCGAGATATGAGCACTGATCACTTTAAATTTATTGCCATCAGAATCGACAATGTAGCAATCGTTAAAACATCCTTTTCTAAGGTTCTGCTCGCCAACCGTCAACAACTGTCCTTCATTAAGAATTGACCCCATAATGAATTTTGGGGTTATCTGCATTACAGGAAACTTAATTACCGCATTTACAATCATCTGATAGTCCTTTTGTTAATCCCGCTCCCGCTGAAACCTGTGCAGCCTTGGCCCATTCTGGCGTACCATGCCACCATGCACTTACCGGATCGTACTTAGGTAAAACAGGATGATTGCCATGAATACGCTTGTGGACTGACTCTGGTATTGATTTCAGGTTCCAAGGGTGATTTTTAATACTGTCCGGAACTCTTTTACCGATCTTACTGTTCCTTTCGATAGCCCAATGGTGAACCTCATGTGGATTACCACTTTTCTTCCCAGGGACATTGTGTAGTCTTCTGTAACGCCTACCAGCGTTACTCCATTTCATGGAGCCTTTTGTCAACTTGAATGCACCACTCGCAAATCCCCCACCGATTGCTCCAAAGGCACCTGCCGCACCGACTTGGCTCCAGCTGACACAAGACCAGTTCCCATCATTCAGTACTAATTGAAAGGCTAGATCTAAAGAGACTCCCAAGACAGCACCTACTACACCAAACTGCCCGGTGGGATCACTCCATACCAAAGGATTTCCATGCACATACCCATAGGTATCCACCCCATCGAACAGGCCAAGGCGGTCTGATTGTAAGTAACGGCCAAGTGCTGGGTCATAGTAGCGATGCCAGTTGTAGTGAAGCCCAGTATCAGCGTCGTAATACTGGCCGGGGAAACGTAAGTTGAATTTGATTTGTTCTGTCGTGACAGTCGCTTTGCCGAACGGAGAGTAACTGGCTTTCCATACCGTGGCTCCGCTTTCATCGGTCAATGCTTGCGGCGTACCCAAATGTTCGTTATGGACGTGATAAACAGTGCCATCTACCAGGTAAGCCACCAGCTGGCCGTCAAGCCAAACATATTCGCGCTGGGTTTGCCCGGTTCCGGCATCCACCTCGGCCAATAACTCGCCATCGAGGCCGTAAACATAAAGCACATCCACGCCACCAGCTGACTTCCTCACTCGTTGATGAGCACTGTTATAGTGATAGATTGATGTTTCGCCATTGACCGTAGCCTCAGTCAATCTATTGAAAGCATCATAGACAAAGACATCCGTTCCTCGGCCAATCGTGTTTCCGTTTGCATCATAGCTGTAGGTGATCGAGCCAATACTTGTTTTGGTTAGGCGATTGCTGTTGAACACAATGCTATACGAATCTTTCACACCGTCGCGGTAGATAGCCGTCCGGTTGCCGTTGTAGTTGTAGGTGTACTCTCGGGTCCCGTAACCACCAGTAGCATCAATCAAGCGACTCAGCTTGTCGTAATAGAAAGTTTGGCTATAGCCACTATCCATTAAGTCTGTAATTGAATCGACATTGCTATTGGCCGTATAGAGATAACTGCGGTGCATTGCACCAGCAACCTGTACAGACTCCAATTGATAGTTCATATCGTACTGGCGCTCTTCCCAAAGCCCATTTCCATGAGTCAGATCAGTTACAGGCCCAAAAGGTTTCCGTACCAAGTCAGAGACTAATGTTCTGCTGTTAACACCATTATTCAATGTAATGCCAATGACCTCACCAGCTACATTTCGCTGATATACCGCTTTGCGGCCACTCGGGTACTCGATACTCGCCAACTGCCCTGCACCATCATAGGTGTAATTGGTTAACAAGGTGCGGCCATCCACAATTAGTTCTTGGCTGGCTATCTCACCACTGGCTGTGTAACTGTATTTTGATACGCCAGAAGCGTCTGTAATGGAAGTAAGCTGCCCTACCCCATACAGCGCTTCTGGTTCATCGTAGCGGAATGTCACACTAGCATTAGGTTGACCATCCACAGTGATTGAAGACAGGCGATTAAGCGCGTCGTAGTGATAAGTGAAAACCTGACCCTTGGCATCTGTTTTACCGCTCAGGTTTCCAGCCTTGTCATAAGTGTAATGAGCCGTGCCTGTGTCTGGGCTTTGTACTGAGAGAACATCGCCATATCCGTTGTATGAATAGTAAGTTCTCCGCCCTCTTGGATCAGTGACTCTCGTTACTAAGGCATTATCGTTATACTGCATTGCAGTGGCGCGGTTAACAGGGTCAATTGATTGGAGCAGGTTGCTGAAACCATCATAACGGTAGGCATAAGCATTTCCAGAAGGGTCAACTTTGCCCGTCAGGTTGGCTGTCTTGTCATAGGAATAAGTATAAACATTTCCCGTTCCATTTGTTGTTGATGAAAGCCAACCATTCAAAGTGTAACTATGCAGCTGCTTCCAGTGAGCAATACCACTGTTATCTTTCAGCTCAACTTGCTCAATATTTCCTAGTGAATCTCGATTGATACTTTGTCGATTTCCATTTGCATCAATCACGGCCATCAGCTGCTGAGCAGCATCGTACTCATAAGTGAAAGTGCTATTGGTTGGTAAGGTGATAGATACCAAGAGTCCTGATTCATCGTAAGAGTACAATGTAGTTCCATCTGGACCAGTAGACGAAATCAATTGACCTAACGTGTTGTAGTTAAGCGAGTAGCTTACTCCATTGGCATCTGTGAGGCTCTGAGCCCTTCCATGAGCATCGTAATTGTCAAATGACACTACGTGCCCAAGAGAGTTGATAACACGGCTTAGGTTGGCTTGAGCGTCGTATTCAAAGCGCGTTACATCATCAACATCCACCCGTGGACCATCCACTGATTTCAGTTGTCCAGGAACACCAAGAGAGTCTGGATAATATTCAAATGCCCACTGCCTGACATCTGAGTTGGTTCGGTCAATCAATTTAAGCGTTAACAGCCGCTGGCGGTCGTCATAGGTAAATTCTTGGACCAAGTATGACGATGTAATTTTGGTTGGTTTTGGGAACTCTGAATGCCATTGTGTTGTGATCGTATCACCAGTCGAGCTTGTCCTCGAAATTTCAAGTCCTCTTTGGTCATATTGGTAAGAGAATGATTGGCCTTCTTCATTGATAATTGACTTCAACTCACCGTTGGCATCGTAGCCAAACGACTTCGTACCACCAGCAAAACCAGTACATGCAGCACCCTGTATACTGTCAGGCTTTAGTTTTCCGTTATAACGACTAAACAGATAATGTTGTTCGTGACCTAGAGCATTCGTTACCGTAACCGAGCCATCAGGGTTGTATGTAACACTTGTCCTATCAACACCACTGCTATGTTCGCTAAGAACAGCGCGACCCGAAGGATCATAAGACCACGTAGCAAATCTGCTTCCCTTTTCATCCGTAAGGCCAGTCAAAAGGCTTGGGTTTAAACTGTCTTCATAGTGGTAACGTCGCTGATTGGTATCCGGTTTATGCACTGCAACTAACAATTCATTCGAATAATCGTAAGAGAAGGTTTGTCCAGCAGGGTCGATCATCTTTATGATCTTCCCTTGATCGTAACTAAACCTTAAAGTCCGGCCAAAACTGTCAGAAACAGAGTCTAACTTACCGTTGGTATAATTCAGATCCAGCTCATTTCCCGATGGATGAACAATACGTATCAACTGACCATTACTATCATATAGTTCGACAACACCATCAGCTCTCTGATATCTCCAACCAGAATCTTTGTATAACCGATCATCACTTTTCCATGTTGGCATCCAAACCGCATTTGTCCGGTAGAATGCTAACTCTTTCCCATCTGGCCGATGCAAGACAACCATATTCTCTCCGTGACTTTCTTTGTCAAAAATCACTTTGTTTGAATAGTTGTGGCTCCATCCAATACCAACATCGCTTTGTTTACCACTCAAAGCTAACTGGCTGTTGTAATGTCTTGTGAATACAAGAGGCTCCATACCAGCGCTTACATAATCGGTTTCTTGCTGATATTTATTACCAGTAGCTAGGTTGATAGGGTTTCCAACGCACAGTTCTGTTTCTGGTTTACCAAGATCTCTATTGAGAAGTGGTGAATCAGTCATCTCCCCAGGAATTATGAATTTTGTCAGTGTAGTTCCAGAGAGAGCTCCAAAGTAACAAGTGTCAGGATCATAACTACCAGGAGCATCACTACGATGCATACATAGCCATGAGATTAGTCTTCCATCACTATACGTTTCACTCGGGTATAGCTTTTCACTCACATAGCTGTGAGTGCTTGCGAGCTCGTTAATTCTATAGTCCCTTAAAAATTCATGCGCTTGTTCTGGGAGATCAAATCTCATTTCATCAATTTCTGAACTACCACTGGCATTGATACGCCACTGAGCAGAAACAGCACTAGGAACTATAAGTGCTAACAAACAAGCTCTTGCGATTAAGTTAGTATGAAAATGATCCACTGGTTTCTAAAGTCCATTAATTACTTTCTACACGGACTCTATTATCAACTTAATCAAAGAGATTAACTTCATGCTTAACTGCCCTATACGGGCGCATACAGACATGAAACAATGGCTAATATGGAAGCGGGTTTTAATTGAATCGCTCGACTTTGTTTTACTGCTCATAGCAGTGAAACGAAGTTGAGTGATCAGCGAAGCCGCATCAGCGGTGAACGCTACTGATCATATATAGATCCATAGGATCATAAGATCATGCAGCGTGTTAGGTAGCTTAATATCAGGAAATTTCCCAAATTTAAGCTTTGTTTCTGTAAGCTAAAGCTTAAATTTAGGAAATTAAGGCTTAATATTAGGAAGTTACTCTCTATTACATAGCTTAATTTTAGGAAATATGTCTATATTTAAGCTTAATTTTAGGAAACGCCTTAAACCGTGTGTATAGCTTAATTTTAGGAAAAAGGCGTTAAAGCAATAGCTTAATTTAAGGAATTGGATTACTTGGAAGGTTTAATTGTACGAAGTTCGGAGAGCTCAGATGCCATGCCGCCGCCAAATGGGCCGTGAGTGGTTTGTTGGGCCAAGCGCTTTGATTCCTCAGATAAAAGAGAGTCATCTCGCTGTATCAACCCCGGCTCTTCTGAAAGGCGCGATAACCGTCTTTTAATTGGCTTATCGACTTCAACTTTTTTCTCACCGTCACCGTCAAGTTGATCGTTTCTTAGTTGATGAACCACTTCTTGATCAACATGTAATAGTGAATTGTTACTCCAGTGCAGCCTTATCGGTTTTCTCCACTGTTGGTCAAAAGGCACATAGTTAGCTTTGATATGACGCAAGCGGGTCTCTTGTACCGTTCCATCTTTCTTGTCTATCAACTGATCTAAATACAGATGAAGTTTTGACTTTGAGAGAGTGGAAGATAAACCAGAGCCAGAGACGCTGTTGATTATCTCCTTTCCTCTGCTCACATCTTTTGTCGGATGGTGAACAACAAGAACCGCGACATTCGCTTCATTGGCAAGCCTCTCCAAAGCAATTCTGATGTAATAGTCATCATCTACCACGTCAGCTGAGCCAATTGCATCACGCAATGTATCTATAACTACCAAGTCGTACCCTTTGGCCGTGGCAATAAGTTTTTCCAGTGCTCTGGATGCTTCTTCCCACTCTTTAGTATGTTTAGATGAGCCTGAACTACAAATTGGATCAGAATGCTTGTATATCCCAATGCTCGATTTTAATCGGTCTTTGATGCTGGTGGAGAACTCAGTCAAATGTGCTTTGATACGCGGAAGTGTTCCGGGCAAGGAATCTTCGATCGGCCATATCAAAGTTCTAAGCACTTTGTTTTCCCCATCCCGTACACCAATTAATGGGTACTCTGGCAAAGCCATCTCATAAGCTATTGATAAAGACAAATAGCTCTTACCAGAATCAGGTGGAGCGATCAGAAATCCGACACTGCCTCGAAACAAACCTTTCAAAATCTGTTCTTTGTTGGAATTGGCTAAACTTTCATTAATGTCTTCTTCGCTTAGAGCGATAACATCCTCATTGTGGAGTGTTGTTGTCATGTCGTTACCTCTTCTTTCTCTTCATCGCCCAGGTACAACAACATAATATCTTGCTTACCATCGTCACGTACTTTCTCTTGGAGTAGCAATCGGAAATCCCGCAATAACACATCCTTTTTCAAAATGACTTCGGCCATAGTGTTATTGATATGGCGACTCAGATGCTGTTTAGACACTCTAACCTTGTTGGCATAGTAATCTTTAATAAGGTGACTCAGATACTTACCATGTACATATTCACGCTTATGAGCATCAATATATTTACAGAAGTCAGTAATAGCATGTTTGCCCGTTAGCTGCGGGTAGACTTTTAAAAAACGTTTCCGGCTAATAGCTCCCTCTTGTCGCAAAGACGCAGTGAAAGTCTTATGCACTCCAACTATGAAGTGAGTGATCGTATCTGCCCTGATAGATCCTTTATTTTTAATCCCATCCAGAACCAGCAATGGAATGTAGTTGCTGTCCACCAGCTTCATTCGCGTGTGGTAGTGAGGTAGCGTTTCACCATCCTTCTCGTAATCCAAGACCAGTAACATTTGTGATAGCCTTTGAAGTCTTGTCATTACTGTGTTCTTGTTGGCCTTTTGATTTTTCAGGTTCAAGAACTCAAACAGTGTTGTGAAGTCACAAAGGAAGTAGTCGTATACCCCACTAAACATTTTTGTATCGAGAAGGTTGTGGTATTGGTGTGACAACTTATCCAGTTCGACATTAATCTGCGCGAGCTCAATAGCCTGGCGAAGCGTTAAGCCTGATAGGTCTACGTACATCCCCCCTACACTAACGATCCCTTCCAGTAGATGTCTGTCATCGGCCAAGCAGACAGCACTGTATACGTCGATTCTAACGGCATCGAATTCACGTTTATTAGTCCCCTTCTTCCAGTATGGCTTTGACAAGCTGGTGGAAAGAAGAGGCTTTTGTGCAAGTAGCTGTTGCTCAAGTTCAGCCTTGTTACCACTGATCCTTGCTACCAAATCTCGTGGAACTCTTCCTGGCAAGAAAATGCAGTCCATTAGCGTTGTGGTAGATGGCCTACTACCAAACGCTTCATTGACTATTTCAGCCGGAAAATACCCCTCCAAGTTTTCTGTAGTGTCACTCATATTTTAATACCGTGATGTTTTTTCGAAGCATACCATATAGCTTAAAAAGAGGAAAACAACCTCTGGCTATGTGATTTATACCTTAAAAAAGGACAATAGAACGCTTTACATTTCACGTTATAGCTTAATTTTAGGAAATGTTCGACCATACCTTAATTTTAGGAAAAGCTAGATCACGCTCTTAGGCATTGCTACATAAGACTTTCACATGTGAAAGTGGGCTGATCGTGATTTTTGGTCACGGTTGCATTTTTTAATTCCATGATATTATAGAAGTGTAAGTTGAATTGAATGAGGGCTTGACGGTGATGCCGAGATAGCTTTCCAGGTTGAATTAAGGAGAAGAAAAATGAGACACGTACTTAACCTAGTTGCTTTAGCAGTGATTCTTCTTGGCGTTGCTATGATTGAAACAAACGGTAATCAATGGGGTTTAGCTGTAATCAGCGTAGCGGTTGTTTTCTGGTTGATGCCTCTGCTTAGGCTTGTTCATAAAAATGCAGTAGTAGCGGTAGTCTTTTGGTCTGGCGTAGCTTACTTTTCATGGCAGGTTGCCGTAGTTGCTCTTTTGGCGTTTGTTGTTTTTTCGGCCACAGCTTCAATCAAGCGCGTTCCAAATACTCCTGCTATTAAAAAGCAACGGTTTATAGTTAATCCTTCTTCTGGTCTGGTGATGAAGAACAAACACTTTGATATCGCTGGCAATGGATTTGCCATTCTCTAGGAGCCATCCTTGCCTCCTAGAGCCCTTAGCATTCAACTTCCACTGAGCCGAGATTGGCAATCTCGATTCTCGTATGACTTTTCCCGTTTGCACTAACAGCTGATATGAGTATATGAGCTGACAATTCAGCTGACTCGTCCATAGTTAAGCCTTGCTCAATACAACTCTGAATGAACATTTCCGCAAGCTCTTTCTTTTTAGGGTCCATTCTATTTGTTCTCCGTGATAGTAATTGCCATAGTTAGATGCTGATTTTCGCTCTTTGGCGCACCTTCTTTAAAAGGAATGATATAGCCGGACTCTGGAAAACCTTCGGCTACCGTGTAAACAGTATCGCCCCCCTCTTCTGTTGGCTTTTGGGCAAATAAAGCTAAAGCTTGCTCTTGATGCTCTTCGTTTAGTAGCCAGAAGGATTGGTTTTCATGTGTGTGTAGCTCTCCATTTGGATGACGAACAAGATATTGTTCAGAGCCATATGCGCCACGCTTCTCTCGTACTTGAACGATATAACCAACAGCATGGTCGAAATCATAAGGCGCACCCATAGCAGCCCCTCTGATTACTATCTGTCCGTATTCAGGGTAACAGTTTCCCAGAAACTTCTTGTCTGAGTTCTTAATAAGTTCGAACAGTTGTTCTTTATGGTTTTGCACTATTTCGCTCCTTGTGGTTCGATTTGCGTGTAGAACTTGAAAGACCCTCTATTAGACTTTCTACACTCACTACACATATATACGACAGGCCCTTTGAACTCGTTCGTACCAAATACACCAGCAGCCTGGCTACGTAGCTGAACCTGTCGAACATCCTGGTTATTGCACCAACGGCTTAGTCCTGCTTTATCGCATTGACCTGGCATTCTTGCTATCCCAGATTTTTTTGATGTTGCAGAGTATTGAAACGCAACTTGCTTTTAACCAAGCAAAATGTGGCACCTAAGATGGTACTTGCGGCTAAATAAGCAACGGTGATAAGCGTGATGCGATCCCAATCTAAAGGTGAAGTAGAACCAGTCAAATGGGTTACAGCAGCAAACTCTAGAGCCAGGACTAAAATACAAAGCATGGATACAACCAGTGTGCTTGGTGTATTTGAAGGTTTGTTCATAATGTACTCTCCAGTAATCACGAGTTTATTTAACACTTCGACCGACACAGGCCAAAGCAGGATTCATCCAAAAGCCAGCAAACGAGCTAAACAACTCAGCTTGTGTTCGCACGTACTCTAAAATTAAGTCACATGCAACCCAACGTCGCCCCGCTCTCTCCGCTGCCAGTCCGGTTTTATTGCTACCAGAAAAGAGATCAACCACCAGCTCATCTTCATTGGTTAGGAATTCAATAGCGAATGATGGAATGTCTGTAGGAAACATTGCAGGGTGTGGTGGTAAACCCAATTCCTTGGCTATCTTCCTTACGGCTGATGTATCAGCACAGCGATGACCTCGTTGGATTATGTTTTTAGGGATCTTGCCTTGCGTTTTATTGGAAAAGGCATTCCCTCTTAATCGGTAAGCACCATCACCGTAAGTAGCGATACGACTATCGCCCCCTTGTTCGAGTAATTTCTTATGTTGCTCAGTGTGCTCTACCAAAACTCTTCGGTTATCAGAGCGAACTCGGTCTGGATCGTTCGTAAACCAGTAAACAGGTTCCCACGCGGAACAAAGCTGCATACGGTTAACGCAAGCCCATTGGGTTGGAGCTGGTGGCTTGGATGTGTTTATCCAGGGCCAACGGTCCATTAATGAAAGCCCTAATCGATCATTTAGAGCTAAGACCATACGTTCAAGGTAAGTTGAACGCGAAGGGCGTTTACTTTCAAAAATGTCGTTACTCACGTTGAGTACCACAGAACCCCCTGGCACCAAGTTTTCTACAATTGGTTCCAAAGACTCGGTGATAAAGTCCACCCATGCCTGTTCACTAACATTCCCATACCCACGCTCGATTTTTAAAGGATACGGAGGGGATGTCACACAAAGGTGGATTGGTTCTCCAAGCTCTGTGAATACCTTTTTGCTATTTCCCCAAATAGCGATGCCTAGATTTGTTGAATATGCGACAAGCTTGACTTCGCCCATTGCTTCATGAAGCCCTTTTTTATTTTTGTTTGCCAGCTTCCATACGCCACGCTCACCGTCCACTTTTTGGATGATATTCATGGACTTTAATGTTTGCTGAAACCAACGGATTTTTCTTTTGATAGGGCTGTGTTGTGCCTTGGCTTTGCCGATTTCGGCTTTACTATTGATTTCAGCCTCTGATAGCCCGGCTATACTCGCTACCTTCGCATATAGCTCTGCATTGGTCATTGGACCATCAGCTTGTGCATAAGCTTCTTCCACATGGAAAAGCTCCAGCTGCCCCTGCATGTTTGGTTTCATTTATGCTCCAGACCAATATTAATAATTCATAGAATCATTTTATAGTTCTTTAAATAAAATGGCAACATCTAAATCCTGTAGAGATGTTGGTATATCTCTTCGATGGAATTGAACTAATTGGATAATGGGAGCTCTTTAAAGTGATTCATTGTTGAGTTTATGGCGACTTAGCTAGGGTAACGTTTTGTAAAATATGAGATTCCTGCCAACTTATGCCACAGACTTTCACATGTGAAAGTGCGAGTTGGATCTTCTTTATCTATAATGAGATCCTTGCGATGTTCTGACAGAACATTTTATGTTCATTGATAAGATCTACTATATTAACTATTACTTATCGTGAACCTTTGAAAGCAACTTATTTATTGGGTAAATATTAGTGTTTAAATTAAATACACTGCACGAAGCTGTGCCTGGCGTGGATCTAGATAGCCTGCCAGACATTAAAGCAGTAATAGGCCAAGCAGAACCGCTTGAAGCAAGTATGATGACGGTAATTGCATATCGTGAAATGCATAACGCCAACATTTTGATCCTTAGTGAGCGAGAGCGATTTTTTTTGAGTATGTCTTTGATGAAATGCTTTGTGGAGAAAGGGCTTCTATCGTCAGGTGATATGATGAAGTACCGACTTTCACATGTGAAAGTCGGCTGAGGATTTAGTGGATTTGTGTCGGTTGCTGGCACATTGGACAAACGTTACCGCGATAGTTAGGCAATACCAAAACTCTACTTGCCACGTTAACTAAGATTTTGTAGAGCAATATTCTCGCCGTTACCAAACCAACTGCAAAACACCCACCGTAACCAACAACTCTATTTTGAGCAGCTTTTAAGTACTCTTGCCCTATGAGTTCTTCTGCGTTCTCGTAGTTTGTAAGTTCGGTCATAGTTGTTAGATAGACACCTCTAATCTCTTGGGCAAGGAATGCCGCAACACAAAAGATAATGATGGTACACAGTATTCTTACATGGGTTAAGCGGGATATCCCCGCTTTAAACTCATAGTAGATATTGAATACAAGGGAGAACATAAGAGCAAAAAGTAGTGGCTCTGGAAGCGTCAGCTGGTGGAGGTATATCCGGATCAGGCTGATATAGACAAAAATACCAAATACATTCAAAGCCAATGTGCTTACATCCCTACCCAGTTGGTTGTTAATGGATAGTTTCACTTTTTACGTCTCCATTCCCAAGGTGGCATTCTTTCTGCCTCCGGCAATGCCCATAAGCCTACCCCATTCTGTTTTGCCTCTTGCTCGTAAGAAAACAGTTCAGTGCTTTTTGCATACCGCCTGTATACCCATGCGTTACCCGTTTTTACCAGTTGTCCGTTTACCCACAAATCATCGACGTAGATATGACCAACAATGCGGCCATAACGATCAACGTCGGTTTGTTCTACACGAACGACTTTCCCACCCACTATAGAAAGAAGGGCTTGTTTTGCTTTCTTTCCCCAGGGTTGTTTCGACTCGGGTGTGTCGATTTCTGCAAGTCTAATACGGTGTTCTTTTTTACCATCGGTACACTGATAGGTGCCAGTGCATGAGGCATCTGTGAGGACTTTTATAGTGTCACCATCGCTGACTCGTACCACCTTCCCATAAAAGGTTTCAGCCATAATTGGTGCATTAAAAACGAAGTAGAGAAGGGTGGTAGTTAGAATTTTTTTAAGCATGATTAATTCCTTACTGTTGTCCTGATAGAGCATTCCACATTTGTTTGTGTAATGCCGAAATAGCGGTATAGGCCCCTTTCATTTCTGGTCGCTCCAGTTCCTTCAAGAACCAAAGAGACCCTAAGAGAATCGCTAAACATCCACCAGCCAGCATTAGATCATTGAACGTCATGAATAGGCTGTACCCAGACAAGCAGACATTGCACAGCATCCAAATTTTAGTGAAGAGCAATCCAGTTGAGTGATAGGTTACAAGCAAGTACGAAATGAAAGATGCGCATACTAGAACTAAAATTGGACCTCCCAACCACGTCGTCCATGTTTGAGTACCAAGAGGCGAGGGTAGTTCTAGTAACCATACTCCAGCACTCCAAATTACAGCTGATGCCATCATGTAGGCTGCTGCCATTTTTATCATCATTTGTGGTTTCATTTTCACTCCTTACCTATTCCACTTTCACATGTGAAAGTTGTTTTTAGGTTGTTTTTTCATTTAATTCCGATCCATAGCTGTGACGGATACTGTCATCGTTGAACCAGAAGCCCTTTTTGGATGGGGACTTAGTAGTCTCCAATCAAAAAGGCCCCAATTGCTGGGGCCGCTTTCACATGTGAAAGTCAATTTGTGCTGATAGAGATAAATACTGACTTTGTGCCATTTACATCTTTCAGCCATGACATTGCACCATAATCTCCATCGACCATCGCGCTGTACCGTTCCCGCACACCTAGACCACACAAGAGGTCATCAATCGCTGTTGTTGGGTCACAGGATGGACGATATGTTTCTTGCCAATGGATATCTCCAGATTCGATGTATGCCTCTTTGATATGGAAGTACTCGCCATTCCAAGTTGTATATAACTTGTCGTCATTTCCAGAAAACAAACGTGGATATATAGCACCGTTTGAATTGAGCTCTGTGACGTTACTTGCTATGGATTGTTCTAATGTGGCAAACATTAGCTTCTCTGTTCTGATGGTATTGCCAACAACATTGTCGCGTTGACGCCACACAGCATGAACATCTCCATTGGTACTGGTTAAGCTAGCTTGCCCTGCATCGGCACTTATATTGGGAATGCCTGAGATAGGAGAGTAACCATTATTGTCATTACGCCATGTTACGCCGATTAGGTCAGAAGAACCTGACCCTCGGCTTTCAGACCATAGCGCATAGCTAGTAAGGTTAGTGTTGATAGATGCTAAACCACTCTTGACTCCATCATCATCAATAACGCTGCGTTCCACTACAGGCGTATTGAAGGGACCAAGTTTGACGGTATGTTTGGCTAGGACATCATTTTCATCATCAGCGCCCTTTTCGATACTTAGGATTTCAAGTACGCCAGGAGAAGTTTCTACTGAATGTATCGAGATAGCACTTTTAACTTCACCGTCACTGTTTGTTTTTATATTTCTCGAAAGTTCTGTCGTTGCAATGATATTGGCTTTTGTGCCGTCGTTGCTTAACCAGGCTATTTCCAATGCATTTGTATCGGAGCCAAAAATCGGAGTTTGCCAGATAACGATGCTTTGTCCTGACGGGTCAGTGAAGAGGGTGTTGTCGGTGATTTTTACTCGACTTTCCTCATTCGTAGCTGCCGCGTCAGTCATAAGTACATGATCAACTTCTAATGGTGGGGACCATTCTTGTGTTGTTGCGTCGTAATAGGAAACGTTCAGTTTCTGGTTGTTACTATTGTCTCTCTGTACCCATGTAATATAGGCATTACCATGATTTGAAAGGCTCATTTGAACAGAGCTCTTGTAGTGGTTTTCATCGACAATGAATGGTTGCCAGTCTGATCTTAGTATTTCACCAATATCGGCACTTATCTTGACTTTGTTAGGTACATTGCCATTCGCATAGTCTTCGATAGGGGCTACAGAAGCATATAGCTCATCCGGTTTGCCATTGTTGGCTTCTTCGACCCAGGCACTGTATAGAACAGCCGAACCATTTTCGTTTTGTAGCTGGATGACAGGAAGTGTTGCATCTCTTGTTGGAGAACTCAGTAACACTTCTTTTTGCCATTCTCGCTTAGCGACCGTTGTTGTTTCTGTTGAGTTGTCTTGGTTATTGCTTTCACTACCATTGCCATTGGAAGTAGTTCCAGTGCCTCCACTGGAACCACCACATCCTGCCAACACTGATAGTAGAGCAGCTGCTAAAGCTGTTCTTCTTAACATCAATTACATCCTCTGTTGTTAGTTGTTTTCGGATTCAATCATCATTTTTCGAATGATGGCCGCGATAGCTTGTGATGGCTGTGCCCCACGAATAAGCTGAGTTTTCCCAGTTTGGTTATCTACGATGAAAGTCGCTGGTGTACCTGAAATGCCATTTTCAGTAGCTTGCTTCACATCTGCTGCTATTTTCAGGTCGTAACGGCCAGAAGCTAAACACTCTCGAACTAGGGAAGCATCGGCACCAACACTCTCAATAACTTCTGCCAAATTAGGCACTCCACCACCATTGCCTTGTGATTTGGCAAATACTTCGTCTAAGAACACCCAGAATCCACGGTTGCCTTTTTGTTCAGCAACACATTCCGCTGCTAACGCTTCTTTTTCTGCCGCTGGGTTATGAAAACTCAATGGCAGATGTTTCCATTGCCAGTTGATATTCCCGTTACTTGCATCCACCACTTCTTTTGGTGTGTCGTGGAATTTTTTGCAGAACGGACACTCCAGGTCAGAAAATTCCACCAGCGTGAATCGAGCGTTCAGGTTTCCATATATGCGTTTATCGTCAGGCACTTGTTCGGGAGCTGATTCGTATTTTGCGTATTTAGCCTGAATATCCTGTTCGCGTTTCTGTTGAACGAAATGTTCCAGTGCTTTTTGAACTGCATTGTTAAAGCGCTCTTCTGATTTAAAGCGATAGTCACTTTCTAGTTGAGTAATCTTCGACTGGAGAGAATCGCGCTCTTGAATGAGCAACTCTTTGGTCTGGTAAATTTGATATCCCACTGTAGCGACAGACGCTCCCAAAATTAGGGTCATAGCAGCACCAACGGCCAGTAGCTTTTTCTGCATTGGACTGAATGATTTTTGTTGTTGTGGTGTGGTTTGTTCTGACATTACATTTTGCCCTTAGTAAACTTTTACAGTTGCCAATTCATGAATCAGGGTTGAAGCTTCCATTTTTGCGCGTTGTGTTAAGCGCTTAACGATGTCTTCACTTGGTGAGTAATCAACGAGGTTTGTTTCTTCTATAACATTGCGAGAAATAGAGTGTAGGCTTCCTAAACCATCAATTAACCCAATCTCAAGTGCTTGCTCTCCATTCCAGATCAATCCAGAGAACACTTTTGGATCGGCTTTGAGTCGTTCACCACGGCTCTCTTTTACTCGCTCGATGAACTGCTGGTGGGTTTTCGATAGCACTTCCTTCCAGAAGCTAGTTATCTCTTCTGAAAGAGGGGAGAATGGGTCTAACAAAGCTTTGTTTTCACCAGATGTTATAGCTCGTCTTTCAATACCCAATTTTTCCATGAGCCCGGTAAATCCGAAGCCAGAACTGATGACACCAATAGAGCCAACCATACTTGCTTTGTCCGCATAAATTTTGTCTGCGGCCACGGCGATGTAATAGCCACCAGATGCACCGATATCATCAATTACAGCGATAACTTGTTTTTCTGGGTATTCTGCTTTTTGAGCTTGAATCTCTTCGTATATTCGACCTGCTTGCACAGGGCTTCCACCAGGACTGTTTATTCGTAGAACGACAGCTTTTGCATGGGGATTTTTGAAAGCAGCCTGAATGGAAGGTATTAGATGATCTTCATCTGCAAGTGAACCCGCAGCGATTTCTCCTTTGATATTAATGAATGCAACATGTGGAGTGTCAGCTTTGGATGTCTGCCAAGGTAGTCCTCCTGGATTTGAAGCTACGGTTAGAAATGCAACTATCATAAGGACAAAGCCAAGGGAGCGAATCAACTGAATCCCTCTTCGCCATCTTCTGTCTTTTACCTGTTCCTTATGGAGGGTAAAGACCAGATCTTTAATCATGTCTTTTTCCCATGCTTCTGGTTTATTGTTTTCACTCATGTTTATTCCTTAGTTGTGGTTTGTTTTCGACCTGGGTGAGGTGGAACCAGAAACAGCTCCCATTCTTCCTCGGTTAATTTGTTCTCTTTCGCTAATTCAAGTTTGTCGGCTTGTTTTAACCTCTCTGATAACGTGGATTCCGCTAACCCGAAATTAGTAGCGACTGCCGCAACGGAAGGGTATCCCTTGCCATTTATCACAATTTCAACATCGGCTTTTCGATTAGGGGGAATAGCGTTGAGTACCTTTTCCCAGTCCATATCTGAAAGCTCGTTACATCGTGCCTTTTCCAATAATTCTCGATGTCGAAGTCTCTGGTAGAGAGCCGAGTACGTTAAGTTAGCGGCTTCGGCCAGATGGTTTAACGTGGGGTAGGAATCACCTTTATAGGTGATAGGTTTGTTGGCCGCCTTTGGGCCCTTGTTTGGAGCTGGTGGTTCAGATAAGACTGAGTTCCAGTTCTCATCTGTCATAGTGTTGGTTTGGTAGGCTTTTAACAGCCCTTTATCCCTAATCCTTGAATAGAGAGTCCTTTCTGCTTTACCAGTTTGTTGGGCCAGTTCGGTTAAACTAGCGTAGGGCTTTCCTTTGACGTAAATAGGTGAACTCTTTCTTCGCCTTGCTTTACGTTTTTTAGTCTTTTTTTCTGGGCAAAATGTGCCAGCTTCTCTTTGTTCTATGAAGACAGAGCTAGTTTCTGCGTTGAAGAACTCATCCGCTATTCTATTTTTAAGCTCCGTTGCCCTGGCTATGACGACATCAAGCATTCGATCAACAGCCACAGCATTTGCTGCACTATACGGAACCAGCTTTCCTTCGCGGTTGCGTTTAAGGCTAAGTGCTTCTGCTTCTCGGCAAAGCTCTGTACATTGAATAGCGAAATGTCCGGTATCTTTCATTAGGTATGATGAAATGATGCCGCTCATTTTCCTCGTGAATCTTGAAGTCATATATTGAACATGCCCATCCATCAACTCCTGGCTTTCTATACCAAGCTTTCTGGACAGCTCTTCAATATCTTTTTGTTTATAACGGAAAGCCGAGTGTTTTAAGCTTTGTGCATTACGAATAAGCTCTTGACTCGCGCCATGTCTCTCCAAGTCGGATATTAGGAATGGGGCCAATAGATCCATGCGCACTACACTCCAACTCCAATGACCTTCAAGACAAATAGGCATAGCATTGAATAGAAGGGGGTTAGCAGTAGGGATGCCATGACCATACCGAATACTCGTGCTGGCATTTTTTTAGCGTACATAACCATCCAAGGCATCATTGCACATAAGGCAGCGATCATTGCTCCACCAGCGCCAAGCTCAGGGAAAAGCACTGATTGGATAAGGATAAACAGGCATTGAGCATAGCCAGCTTGATTCAATGGCTTGTTACTAAGGTTTTCTTCACTTTTTTCTGGTGTTTGAGTTCTTTCCACATTTCGCTCCTTACGCCAACTCTGGTTCACCGAAGTATTGACGGTATAAGTCGTGATCATTCGCTAACAGACGCTTGACTGTGCTTTCATCAATCTCATTAATTGCCATGATTAGGATTTGGTCTTTCCCAATCACACTCATATCTACAGTGAACCAAGTGCCTCTGACCGATTTAGCAAGAATTTGTAGGTTCCAAGGCACTTTTATCTCGTTGGCCGCAGTGATGTTTGAAACCTTAACAACCGTTGCATCCTTCCCGAGCCAGCGTTTGTTATCAATGACAAGATCCATATTGTCGAACGCTGATTTGGCTGCTTTTTTGCGGATTTCTATGATGGAGTTTGAGCCTCCATTCTTGGCCGCAAGCCAAAGAACTACCCCTAATGCTGTACAGGCGACGATAGGTTTACCTGCAAGACCAGCAATTACTCCGCCGATAGATATCAGCAACATCATTGCTTTATTGATTCTTGTTAATGGCATAAGCCCTCCTTTGCCATGAGAGTAACGGATAAACAGCAAAAGCTTCTCACGGCAACATGCCCAATAAGGGCAACTGAGAACTCAATGAAACAATCCCTCACACGAACAGGACGTCTTTATTAGTCCTTGCCTAATAGCCTGATATTTGTAGTAGAGAGAGACGACTTTTTTTTCATTCAGTAACTTTGTTCTGATGTAACGAACCTTGTTCTTTCCGTCGGGCTGTGGGACAACCGTTCTAACGTACCCGTAATCGGATACCTCTAAGTTGTATTGATTTTTAAGAATCACTCGGTATACAGATAGCTGGATTACATCCGATTCAAAGATCCTGTTATCTTTCCTTAACTTGGTATCCAGAGGGATAAGGACTTTCTTTTTTGATAAAAAAACCTGATCAACTCTTCCATGCAGAGGTACAGGTAGTGTTGTTGCCACATCTTCTTCACAAAGAAACAGAGTTGCGTTTCTTAACTCTTTTGGCATGTTTTCTTCACTCCACCAGCTGAGCACCTCATGCAAATGCTTTTTCCGCCATAGGTCTACTTTGGCAATTAGAAATGGAGCGACAATCAGTGAAACTAACAACAAGACTATATTCATAAGATACTCTCGATTACTTTATAGTATCATTATATAGTTCTTTAAATATTTGTCACGTAGCCACTTAGAAAGTACTAAGCATTTAGGTTCGGTATGAGGGAAGGGGTAGCGTGAAGGACTTTTAGGGCAGGGAAGAGCCCCGTGTAGAAGGGGCTATTGCAGCTGGTGGAGCACTAGTGAAGCAAAGAGGGGACTTTCACATGTGAAAGTCTACCGTCAGACATCATATCTAAGGTGTCTACATCCAAATTTGAGTCTCTTAGCCCTTTTCCTTCGTAGACGATATCTGGTGTGCAGCTTGATTTAAATACGCCGTGGGGAATATGATCGAAATCCCCAAGCCACATTCTAAGTCTGAGATCAACGATGTAGTCTCCTGGCAATGTAATCCAGCAATGAGGGGTTACTACGTCTCCTGACGACTTTTCTGTTACATAGCCGAACATGCAACAGTGTTCAACGTTGGCTTGTTTCAGAAGATGGCTTACTAGATAAGTCATTCCATCACAGTCAACCTGACAGTCCTCCAACACAAATAGAACTGTTTCTAACTCAGAAAACCATTCCTCATTGATCATTTGAAATTTCCTTTTTATTTATCTCATTCTCAAAAGGGTACGGCTTTCTTCTTTCCGCCAATTCAATGTCTGCTCCGCACTGTTTACATAACCCCTGTTCCTTTGCACAGCTGTCGCAGACTGCATCAGTAGCAGTTGAGCCGAACTGCATTGTTTCTTCGCAAACACCACAAGGTTTTGATGTTATCGCAGCTCCTCCTATTCGTTGAGAACGAGCGTAATAGCAACATAAACACAAATGCATGGACTCTCGTTTTTCCTTTTCGACGTCAGAGGTAATCCTTTCGGCAAGTTGGAGTATGTGCTGGATTTGTTCTTTGGCTCTTTTGTTTCTATATGAAATTGTTGAGCGTGTAATTTGTTCTTTCTGCTGCTGCATGTCTACCTCCTGAAAAAGGCAATCTCCCTAAGCAAAATGCTTGGGGAGAGCTAATTAGTTCTCTGGGTGTATGAACAATAGAGGTTCGCCATTGTCGAGTATATAAGGCGTTTTAACTTTAGATTCACCTACCTGTATGTTCCCAGATGCTACGTAAACATAAGCCCAAGAGGGAAGTTTTCCGCTTACAAGTGAATATATTTTGTCGCTTGGGACATGGCTACCTTTACCTGGAGTAACTCGGAATCGGTTGTAGTAAACACTGTGGTTTGATTCAAAAGCATACGAATCAATTTCATCGACTCCGACAAAGCTAGGGGCCTTTGCTTCGCGGGGCTCAAAGACTTCGGTTGCTATGTAGCAGAGATCTACATTTGTCATGCCTGGTTTGTATATGGGGCAACCGTATTCTTCACTGTGAAAGTAGAACTCTACTTTGCGTTCGGAATTGCCATTTGTTGCTTCATACTCTAATCCCATTTCTTCTAGCGTTGACTCAATGGCCGTTTTCATTTCAAACAAAAGTTTTTCTTGAGCATTTTTGGTGGATGACGCTTCGGACTTTGGCATCCATGCAATTACGCTGTTTCTGGATGCTGTGTCGGGCTGCTCTAAAAGAGAGGTGACAAGCCCCAATCCTAACCCTGATGTTAAATCTAGGTTCGCGCCGAAGGAGGAGGTAAACAAAAGAGAGTTTGTCGCAGCGCTGCCTGCAAATTGCAAAGACTCGTAATTCTCTCTTGGGACGTATTTGTCACTTACATCGTACAATCCACCAGCCTGCGCGATGTTATATGCACGACTGTGTGATTCATCGTATGACACTGGTTGGGAGGTTGACGCACAACCAGTCATTATTACTGACATTATTGACACGCCTAAACCTATTAGTTTTCCATTTATCATTACCTAACTCCTAAGTTGTTTTTAGGTTGCTTTTGTGTTCCTTTAGTGAACAATGCAACTTTACCTTATCTATCAAAACACTACCTTAAAGGCACTTTGCTTTTCTTGACGGCATTCAATCTATTTTTATGCATACCCATCATTCAATCTAAATGTTGTCTTTGGGTTGCTTTTCGATATCTCACGTTGAAAAGCCAAGTCCGTTTTCGGGTTGCCTTTTAAGCTCATTATATGACCTTATAAAGATGATGCAATACACTAATTCACGGCTGGTTAAAGTAAATGTCAGTACGGTCGATTAAAGAAAATCAGTGTCCTATGCTTTTTATTGGACGCTCAGAATTGGCTTGGAGAGCCTTGTATGGAATTTGTCGTTATTACTTTCTTTGGATTAGCTATATCCACGCTGGTGGTGCAATACACTTCTCGGCGTACTAACGGAACAACGCTAAGTTATTCCCAGTCTTTTAAGGTCGTCTTAATTCGCAGTGGAGTGGCTGTGGGGGCTGGTTTTTTGATTGGCAGATTGTTCTCAGTAGCGATTTCAAAAGGCTTTCTGAATAAGGATGTTTTGATAGAACAACCTCTGGTTGTTGCAGGTATAGTTGCGTTTTGCGGCCTAGCTTCGTTCCTGGCATTTCAGTGGGGTTACTCAAAGATTTCCGGCAAACAGGTCTCTCTGTCGTCAGCTCTCAAGTTCGCAGTCAAAGAGATAGGGTACTTTATGTTACTGCTTGCTGGAGTGTTTGTTCTTTCGTTAGCTCTGTTTGGTATTGTGGAGGTTATGGCGAGTAATGGTTCTGAGTTGTCTATCCGGTCTTGATTCGATGCGTGATGTTATTTCGGTGCTCGGAAACATCACCAAACCGGGTTCTAATTCATTGATTAGCCTCTAGTGCTATTTATCTTCTTTGCTTTCACCAAAGCAGTTCCTATGGACCGAAGGAAACACAACTAGGTAGTACCAAGCATTACATAAAGCCTTCGGTATCTTCAAGACATTCATATCTGCATGATTTTTTATGACGTTCATCGTATGGCGATAGTGAGCTGGATACCACGTTTGCAAAGGTAATAAAGCTCGCAATGCTTGAGAATCGGACTTCTGAACTGGCCGCAAGGCAAGTGTACACATTGATTTTCTGGATTAACGCAAGACCAGCAAGTAGTTTCGTTTATTCTAGGACCTGCACTGTTGGAGTATTTAGGTTGCTAATTGGTAGAGCTCCCTAATTTGGTTTTGGGGTAGGTTTGATACTGATTCATAGACATAAGGTGTGATCGGTTAACTGATCGGGTTTGTATGTTAATTGGATTGGTGTGTTCTGGTGCGTCATTTGCGTTTTATCACGCTATGTTCTGGTGCGTCATTATTAAGGCTCTCGTTCGAATTTTACCTGGCAATCATGTTTGGTATCCGATTGGTGATTTGTAGAGGGCAGCGTTGTGTTTGGTGGTGATCACCTAATGGAGGCAAGCTGATAGGCTATAAGTCATTATTTCGACTCTGACATTAAAGCCTTTGCTGTGTCTCAATGCGGCTCTTAACAACGTGCAAATTCTGTGTATCAGTAAGGTTTGTTGTGAGGTGACAAATGATGTTTTTATCCACAGAAAAAGTGGATAAGTTTTGTACGAACGCCAATTGCTCTGTGTCTTGTGAGTGCAAATTATCCTTGCTTAACTTGCGTATAAAGCTACTAGTGATAGCAATCCCATAGCGAACGCACCGCTTAAACATAGTTGCAGCACACGACGGCATTTAACTTGTTTGTCTGTCATAAAGCGCTGTGTGGCGCTCTCATAGGAGAAGTGAGCAAATTCACCTCGCAATGTATCACTGGTTCCGTTAAAAGCGGTAGAGAGCTTTCTAGGCGCTCTCTCGTTGATCCTTTTACTCACTCGTGATCGTTTGATCATTTTTTCACATTTGCCTAATTTTGCCATTTCAGTAGCTGATACAGAATTCATGTTGGTCTCCTTGGTTCATTGTTCTTATAGTTCAACCTTTCGCTTATCAATAAGTTTTTCGTAGTCATTCAGAAGCCTACGGATCTTCATTAGTACATTTGAGCGTTGTCTTAGCACTGCGTAGTATTCTTCGGTCATTTTTATGGACTTGAACTCATCGTCAGTAGCTTTTTTGAATGCTGACAAGTCGTATTGATTGCCTGTCCCTTTCTTGAGGTATGTTGAATACACTTGGGATTTACCCCCCTTTGGATCTGGCTTGAAACGGTTTAAAAACCATTCGGCAGATAGGCTTCTTCCATTCATTCTTGCCCTCGTTCCGAATCGCCATTGATTATTTTCGTCCTCTTCTTCTCTGGCTATTCTGTTTGATGCCCAATGTACGTCTGCTCTTTTCTTTGCTTCAACGATAAGAACTTTCATCTCTTGCTCTAGTGCGGTTTGTATCTCTAGAACAAAGTCTCTTGATATTGCTTCAATGTCATCAAGGTACAGTTCAGATCTTTCATCCTCATTTTTGGGATCTAACAAAAGATCCCAGTCTATATTTGCCTTCTTACTGATTTTATCCGTACTCATTTCTTAGGCTCCTGAGCTGGCTTTAGCGTGGCTAATAGCAAAATTCCTAACCAATTCCTATCCAAATACCTATCTATCTGGAGGATTTAACTCTTTTATCCAGACAGATAAGTACTCTCTTACGATAGCTCGTGAATTAATTTTGTCAACGCTCTATCTATCTGGATAATTGGCTATCAATATCCTAGATATTGCACTCTTTATGATTATGTGTCTGTTTTATCCAGATAGATATAGGATTTCTACTCATAAATATTTCACTATTCACCAGCGAAGTTATTAAAGAGTCTTGAGCAAATGCTTCGACTGTTGCTTTTTTTTCGTTTTTTAATCGAAAAGCAATCTAAACGCCCCTTTTGGGCAATTGTGGAGGCGGTCTTGGTAAATGTAGTGATGTAAATTGTCTCTCATCGGCTGAATTGCATCTAAAAGCCATCTTGTGATTACTTTTTGATTTAATAGGAGTGGGGCATGTTTGTTCTTGGTCTAGATATTGGATACTCAAACTTAAAACTTGCATACGGAGAGAAGGGTGAAGAGCCTAAGGTTGAAGTTCTGCCTGTAGGCGCTGGGCCAGCAGAGCTTATGCCTCAGCAGTTAATGGGAGGCGCGTCTAATTGTATCCTGGTGGACATAGACGGAGAAAAATGGGTCGCTGGGGTAGAGCCAGATCGATTGCAGGGATGGGAAAGAGAGTTACATGGTGATTATCCCTCAACCAAATCGTATAAGGCTTTATTTTTAGCTGGCTTACTTTTGAGCGGACGTTCAGAGATTGATGTTCTTGTAACTGGTCTTCCTGTTGATCAGTTTATGGATAAGTCTAAGAGAGATGCACTTGTTGAACGTCTCACTGGTGAGCATCAAATTTCACCTAAAAGAAAGGTGCTGGTGAAATCAGTTGTAGTGGTGCCTCAGCCTGCCGGAGCGTATATGGATGTGGTTAGTTCTTGCGATGATGAGGAACTGTTAGAAATCATAAATGAAGGTCGGACAGTTGTTATTGACCCTGGGTTTTTTAGTGTTGATTGGGTCGCTCTCGAAGAGGGGGAAGTGCGTTATCAATCTTCTGGTACGTCTCTGAAAGCTATGTCTATGCTTCTACAGGAACTAAATAGACTAATACAAGAGGACTATGGTACGGGACCTGGATTAGAAAAAATCGAAAAAGCTATCCGCTCGAATAAGAAAGAATTGCTTCTACACGGTTCGAAAGTTCCTCTTGGTGAGTACTTCGATAAGGCTGCGTCCAAGGTTGCTCCAAATGCATTAACGCCTATGAAGAAGTCTATGCGTGAAGAAGGTATGGCTGCTGATGCTGTGTTGCTTGCTGGTGGAGGAGCTTCGGCTTACAAAGAAGCTGCAAAAGAACTGTTCCCTCATTCAAAGGTTGTGGTTCCTTCCAACGCAGTGGCATCGAATGCTCGTGGTTTTTGGTTCTGCGGCTAGTTAAGGGGGACGTATGGCTAGTAGTGATTGGGATGGGAAAATTAGTAATTTCAAAGTCTCAGAGCAGGCATTTCCCGAGCTTTATCAAGAGCTATCTCAAATGCATCATAAGGAACGTTGTGACCGTCTTAGATGTTTAGCTATGTTAGGTATGTATGCTCTTAGAGGTGGGGCAATGACTACAGTCCAACACTCTAGCCCTCCACTTGAAGAGCAGGTTGAAGAGAAAAATAATAAGTTAGACAAAGCTAGGAATGGGTTGAAAGGTAAATTGCTGCAAAGTGTATGACGCAGATTGTAAATAGAGCGTTGTTCCAATAGAAAAGGGGTGAGAAATCACCCCTTTTTTTAATCAATGAGCAAATCAAGCATAAGAATAGTTGCTTTCATGGGTGAGCGATTCTTCTTCATTTTTTCCGCTACATGCTTGGTTTTTACAGAAAGGGCAATCCACACTTGTTCTTTGATTAACTGATGTGAAGTAGTTGCACTTGCAGCTATGACAAGTTTCTATCATAGCTTCACCAGAACGCAGCTCTTGGGCTAAACACCACGCATCGGTGATGTCGAGCATCTGCCAACGAGTTCCTTTCATTCCAGGCGTCTCATTTCTAATAGCGCAATACATTTGGTAAGCCACATGGAGTGCATCAATGTTTATTGAACGAAGGGCCGCTTCGCCAGCTATATTGTAATAAAGCTGCATCAATAGAGACGCTTCAATCTTTGATGTATGGCTATGAATCAAAGTTGCACCTCCACGCGCAGTTCTACTCTTCCTGCAAATTTCAAGACCTTCATCTTCTAGCTCTTTGTACATTCTACGTACTTGCTTGTAGGTAAGCCCTGTTTCTACCATGATGATCTTGGTAATGTATCCAGCCAAAGCCATGTTCCTAGCCGATATCCATCGGGCCAAAGAGTTTGAATTACAACTCATTGCCGCCTCCCGTTGTAGTTATAGATTGTTGATGCTTCTTTAAAATAAGGTGTGTAACCCTTTGTTCGTCACTGTCCAGAATTTCTCTCACCAGCTCAGGTGAAAACCTGATCGAAAATGGCATGTCCTGACTACATGCTAAGTTTCTTAGTTGATTATCGGAGGCTTGAGATACGATTTTTGTAAGGTTGACTGAGACCCCGAAAGTTTGCGCTGCAATATTAATGTCTTGCTGTGACACTTTTCCCATAAGCAGCCAATATGCAGCCCCAAATCCAGAGTCAGAAGAAGGCGTCAAACAAATTTGATCGAAGGATTGCTCCAAGTGTGAGATATAAGTTTTTTCTGGCGAGGAAAGCTTAAAAGAAAGGATCACACCTGATGATAAGAGCTCTAATTGATGCTTTGTAGCATCCGCAAGTGCTTCCACTGTTTCCAGTGGAAGAGAAAATTGCTCCGAGACTTCTTGTGGGTGGATTTCTGCTAGGTGCTTCAACAATGTCCATAAAGACAGATCAAATTCGTAAACATTTCTATCAGCCTGGGATTCACTAAGAGAGGCAATATTCATATTGTAAGAACATGAGTAGTCCATCCTAAATGCCCTCAGTATCCAAGTTTCTATAAATGGCAAGGATTCGACTGCCGTAATTTCTTGCTCTAGCTTCATCAGACCAGGTGTAGTAACGACCGATGCCTAGCTCCAAATCTCCAGGAGCGGACGAAATGCACTGGGCTAAGTAACCAGCTCCGACGTCAACGTTTTTAGCAGGGTCCAAGAGCTCATCTGGAGAACTTACTTTATCTCCATGCCAACGTAGATTGATTTGCATCATACCTACGTCAACATTTCTTCCGTGCTGAGCGAGAAGTGCATCGAGTTTTAACTTGGCTGATTCGAGAGAGGTCTCGTAATGAGGACCACCTTTGAGTGTCCTTAATGCCCAAGGCCAAGGGCTAATGTTTCCATCACCTCGACCTGTAGCTGACTCAGCCAACGCAACAGAGTACAAAAGCTTCGCTTCTACACCGTGTTTTATTGCTGCCTTTTCGAATACTGTACCAGTTAAGTCAATCGCGTTTGCTACGCTAGACATCCCGAGCAACGTAATTGCTATAAACTTCTTGACCCTTGCCATATATGAAAACCCTTATTTTCCTAGCCAGTCCTTCGGGGTGATCCCTTAAACTTTCAATTTTTCTTTTGGTAATCCGTCTTCGTATCTTTCCGGCCATATCTCAGTAGGCTTTTTGTTTAACGCTTGTGCGATAACGTACTCCCAGCGCGGGGACGGTTCGTACAAAGTGTTAGAAAGTACTTGTCGAGATGTTTTGTGCTCCCTTGCCAGGGATGCCAGGGATTTCCCTTGTATCTTTAACTGATACTTTATCCAACTGCGTTTCTGTTCTTCGTTTTGGGGAATTTCGCTATTCAAATACATCCTTTGTCTCTCTATTACCAAACTCTTTTTAAAGTTGCTTTCTTGTCGTTTGTTGACATTTCTTGACGTATTATGACCTTATTTATAGGATCATAAAGTGAGCCTGTCAACAGAAAAAAACTTTAAAAATAGTTTTATCTTGCGTGGTAGCGTTTTTTGCAGTAAGCGAATTGAAATTTGAAGTTTAATTTTTATGCAGGTGCTTTTGACCTGCTAGAATTTTATGCCCAGTTGGGTTGGAGTCATGGGCTATAGGCGTACCATTCGGGGGAGTGGTACGAAGAGGCAGAGTACCAAAAAGGAATGTACTCTACGTGTGTGTAGTAAGCTAAATAAGGTTTAGGAACCGAGCGGGCGCTGGTTTCTAATAAATTCACAACTAACCCTAAGGGTGATTCTTATTAATACTCTGACTTGCAGATGGGATCAGATGCAATTGCAACCATTACATTTGACCGAATAGGGTGCATTTTAACCACTAATAAAATTCTAATCAACTGATTTCACAAATGGTTCTTTATTATATTTAGCGTATTCATCACATTTTTGCTGAGTGAAAGTCACATTTTTCATATTTTTCTATATGAAGATGGCGTTATAGGCACTTTCACATGTGAAAGTGAGTAGTAGAAGACGGATTCATGGTTGCATTATTTGATTCTGTGTTATATTGGTATTATGAAATTCGTTGAGGGTAAGAGCATGAAGCATGTCATTAATATTATCGGTTTGTTTCTGTTGCTGCTGGGGTTTGTTATGGCAGCGGATACTGCTTGGGGATGGGCTTTGATGTCTGTTCCTGTAATGTACTGGACGTTGGGGTTTGTGTTATTGGTTCATAAAAGTCCATTTGCAGCGATTGTTTTCTGGTCTGCTGTCGCATACATACAGTGGCAAGTAGCATTGGTAGCAATGATGGCTTTTATTCTTTTCGTTGGGATGCGCGCTGTTTATTCTGGTGGTGTTAATAAAATAGGAGCTGGGAGATGCGCAAAGAAAAAACGACACAATCCCGCTACAGGTTTGCCAATGATGGGCCACAAAGGTATGGATGTAGATTCAAATGGTAATCCTTTTAATACCTTCTAAATAAAAAGGAGCACTTGGTGCTCCTTTTGGATTCGGGTGAAAGGGAAGAATTAATCGAATTGCTGATTTGTAATGTTGTAGCCACGAACGGCAGTAAGATAACTTCCTGATCTATCTCCAGCGTCACCTGCATTTTGTAAAACATTCACAAGTTGGTCTGTAAACTCTTGGTTTTGTTGAGATAAAACAGGGCTACCATCTTCATTCATCATTACTGAACCATTAGCATCAGTTTCAGCATACTGCATTTTTAAGTTGTTAACAGCTTGACTCATTCTATCTTGGTTAGTATCAAAAGATTCAGCATAAACAGCCGCTTGTTCGTTTGTTAAACCGTATCTCGATGTCCCGAGCTCAGCCATAGTTTGCTTGAATTCATCTCCATATTGTTCCATGAAATTAGCTGCTGCACTACCGCCAGCTTCCGCTGCCGACGCTGCCGCTGCTGCGTAGAATGCCCCTCGTTGTTCTAAGCTCATTCCTTTCGCTGCTTCTGAGAGATCCGACTCTCCCGTTAACCACTCTTTGGCTGCGTTGTAACCGCTAGCTGCTGCGCCAATAACATTACGACCTAATTTTGCCGCTGCAACTGCCATTTCTCCGCCAAAGCCGTACTCTTCGGATATATAGTCGTCACCACGTTGAGTTGCTTCGATAAACTGGTCCCTTTGTTCTGGTGTCATGGTTCGCAACTGATCCATTGCATTTGAAAAATCGCTCGCTGTCGCCTGTCCACCAGCTACAGCTGCACCACCAACTTGCTCAGCTCTTCGAGCCAACCAGTCTCCAGTATTGTCTACTGCCCCCCAAGTGGAAGCGCTCCATGACATATCTGGCAAAGCATTGAGCATATTATTTCTTGCTTTTTGCTCTTCTGGGCTAGAAACAGCTCGGTTGGTCTGATTTGCAAGATTGCCTAATTGTTGGAGGTTTGCATCATGTTCGCCAGTTACCGGAGTAACAGGAGGTGTTGGTGGCGTTTCTGTTACCGGAGCTGTGCCAGACGTACTGATTGTGTTCTCCCTAAAATTGGAAGGTAAAACAGGACCGCTTCCAACGTTGCTGCCAACTGTCTGCCCTAAATTCTCTGGTACAGTTGGAGGAGTGAGGCCGCTGTACTGTAGAGGGTCGCTTTCAAATCCGCTATTTCTCCCGGTAGCTAAGTTGATGGCACTAACAGCAGCTTGGAAGCCTCCAACTTGTTGCCCTGGCTGATAGTTGTTGGTATTTGTCATAGCTGTAAGTCTAGCTGCCGCTTTAGCTACGCCTGGGTCCATGCCATAACCACGATATCTTTGTTCAAGATTTGCCGCTTCTTTTCGAACTGAGTCCGGTGCATTTTGAAAATGTTGGTTGAGGTAATCCATTGCTTCTGGCGAGCGAGCGACTTCGCCACCCAATGTTTTAAAGTCGCTATTTGTCATCGAGCCCATAGAGTTTTGCAATTGATCCATTGTTGTATATGCATTAGTGGCAGAAACAAGCTCTTGTGCAGACTTAGATAGATTTTGAGATAAATTATCACCCCATGACTGTTTAAAGGATTCGCCACCTTGTCTATTTATGCCATGAGCTAATTGATTGGTAAGTGCCTGAGAATCAGTCTTCCCCCATGAAACATTTTTCATGAATTGCGATACATCACTGGCAGACCATGTTGACGTATCTGTTGCAGACGATTCTGTTTTTCCCTGGGCTTGAGCAGTTAGACCAACGATATCACCACCACCGCCTTTGGCTCCATCCTCTTGAGAAGGTATAGTTGCCAAACCAGTTCCTTTGGAGGGACCTTTAACTGCATTTTTTACTGCTGCACGAGCGGTGCCCATCAGTGGCATTACCATTGCCGCAGCTTCTTTTACATCTAAAGAGCCTGTAGCCTGCATTGCGAACGCGCCTTTTACAGCATCGGCATGTTGATCATCAACTTGAAACTTATCCATGAAGCTTTTAGCTTGTTGATTAACCAACTGGCTTTGTTGAGTGTTTTGTGAACCGATTGTTCGGCCTATGCTAGAAAGACGGGAGTATGCTTGGTCTTGTGATACGCCATGAGAAAAACCTCGGCCAAGGGTGTCTGAGAATGCTTCTGACTTCTGGCTTTGTACTGCCCTTGCTGAGCTAACCCCGCTTCCAATAGATGAGCCAAGAGAAAATGAACTGATCATGCTTTCCGCTCCTGTTGCCATCGTCCCACTAAATTGGTTGTGGTTATATGCAGGTTGACTGTTCATTACTGGGCCTTGATTCAAAGCGTCAGGCGACTGAATTTTCTCATTGACATGATCAGAACCGTTAACTCTGTTAGCAAGACTGGTAAATGCGTATGTTGATCCTGTCACTATGAACAGTGAAATAATAGGAGTGGCTGCTGCTAACATTCCCCCCGTAGCGATCCAGTTCTGTAGAATGTCTCCTGTTGAGGATAATGCATACATTGAGTTTAAGCCTGGTGTAGATAGACTTGCCATTTCATTAGTCGCTGCTGTGTGAATGAATAGGTTTGTTATAGATAGAACTGGCATCCATAGCTGTATCCAGAGAACCGTTTGGAAGTATTTTCCTGCCAACGTCATTCCCATTGAACCCATAACGATGATAAAGCCCATTATAGGAGTTATCGCGTAAACAAAACCTTCAAAGAACGTTAACATCGGTCTGACGACTGACATGAACATAGATTGCTCTGCTGCCCATTGAGTGTTTCGCTGTTGAATCGCTTGGTTAATCATCAATGCAGAACCATAGTCTTGAAGGTCCTGGTATCGTCCGGCAGCTGCTTCATAATACAAAGGCTCTAGTAGAGCGACTTTTGTATATTCTACTGCTGAGGTGGAAATTGCTCCTACTGCTTGTAATGAGTCAGCTATCTTTGTTAGAGCATTTACACCTGTATAGGTAGGATCTACACCAAGTAGATTGTTTAAAGCGTTATTTACATTGGACCCACTTAGGTTATTTAATGCCCCAACAATACCAACCCCCTCAGCTGTAGACCATGCTTCACTACAAGTAAAATCACCACCATCGGGATTCGATGCGTTTAGATATACACGAGTTCCGTATAGTGAAGAATTGAATTGTAAGGCTTGATCTAAAGGGAGTGTTAGAAGCTCATCTAAGCTCATCAGGTTGAGATCTACTTTTGTTAGCGTACATTCTCTAATGTAATTAGAAACTGAGCGACGAACATCAACATAGCCACCACCTTGCTCTTGGTTTAGGGCTGTAAAAATAGCGCTATCGTACACACCGCGTCTTACATCATTCAGTAGCTTGAGTGTTTCAGAAAAGTGAGTTTCAGTAACATTGGGTACGATAATGCCGTAACCAGTCTCAAATAATTTTGTTAGGGTGTAGCCAACATTCGATATAACACCTCCGGCAAAGCCTATGCCAATCGGCACGTTTGCCACAGGACGAACTTGCCCGGTGTAAGCATCTTCAATCTTGACTAATGAAGTCGGTACGAAGAAGCAGGCGTATAGTAGCCACCCCATAAAAATTTGCTGAATATTGATCTGTTTTGCCCCTTGGAAAACAGATTGAACGGTTATCATCACTACACCAATAAGCAACCCAACACTGACCATCTTGGTGAAGTCATTGGTCCCCGTGATCATGGCTACAGCAATTAATATCTGCTCAAGAAATGCTGAGTCGCCAATGGAGTAAATAGTAAATTCAGGCATGAAGTTTTACTCCTTTGTTCTTGGTGCTTTAGTTAGCGTCGATAACATATATTTTTGCTTTCGAACGTTATTTAGGAGGTTGTTGTACTTTTCGATTTGAGAAGAGAGATCTCCATATTGAGCTGTAAGAATTGAGTATTCGGCTCTCATGTTGGCTTGAGATTCACGTAATACTTCCAACGCTTGCTGTTTATAAGGACTATCACTGTTTGATATAGCAATAAATGCAGCTCTGAAAAGCTCATTGGTAAATGAATACATCATTGCTAGAGAAATCGCTCCAGACGACTCTGAGGCAAATAGCATTGCAGAGTCTTTAGATAGAACAGAAAGATTTCGGATGATTGCACCTATACCAACAGGTAAGCTAGCTAAAAAGTTTTGCTCGCTAGTTGATAGTGTTCCAGCATTACTAGCAAACTTGAAAATAATACCTGTAGATGTACTTGAACCAATAAGCATATCTTCAATTTGGCTCTTTATGCCTGTGATGTTGACGGTTTTAACACCGCCACCAGTTGCCCCAGCGCTTAGGCAATTTTCAGTATCTGAACCACATGAGTATATTTCAACGTTACTACCAGTGATTAGATCTGAAATTTGGATTTTATTGCCAGGTAAAGTGGTGATTGGTGTCGTTTTTTCCGTAATACTTGCGTGTGAATCATTAACAATATCACCGATTATTACTGTTCCCGTCACAGACATTATGGCTTCTAGTAATGTGTTGTCTCCGTATGTGAACCATGCGTTTGCATTATTTTTCTTCAATTGCTTCCAGATGATATTACCAATCATTTTCTTGTACTCATCTGGGTTGTTTGATTTCAATTGTTCGAGTGGTGTAGAACCGCCTTGCTCTTGCTTAGATGAGAATACATCGTCAAACAGACCCGTTGTGGTAGCTGTAATGGAAGCGTCAGTTTTGTGTTTAACATCGAATGAAGAGGTAGCGTCATTTACGATACCTTGTGCTAGTTGACAAGAATTACCCAAATATTGGTTTAATTGTTGTATTTTCTTTTGGAAGTTTTCTATCCATTTTGCACCATCAGGAAAGACGTTATCCAATGCTAATTGGAATGCATATCCCTTTGCATTTGCAGCTACCGAACGCAGCAAAGTGACGATTTGTTCTGCGTTAACAAAGCTCAATGAGCCCCCAAATAGGTCAACACCACCACAACCAGCTTTCCATGATGGAGGTGTGAATGACACTAGGTTTTCATTAAATATGCGTGTTTTCGTGGTGTATCGACCACCAGCCAGAACCCCTCGACGCTGTGTTTCAAATACACCTGGTTGAGTGACATTGCTCATTTCATTGAAAAGGGCGTCCATTTCAGACTTTAAGCCGTTAGCTGTAGATATACTCGGTACTGTCCACAGAACGGATGCTACGCAAATAGCGAGAGCTTTCTTCCGCAGCTTGTTCTTTCTGAACATCTTATTTCTCCTTAATTTTTTCGCGGATGAAGTCCATCAATTGTTCCGGCGGGATATAGTTCCCTTTATCATCCGTCATGATTTCTTCTAAGGAAGCCTCACCTGTTTTATCGGTAAGAATTTCCGCAATGTTGTTGTCGGTATTAACCAGTGCTCTTGTTTTGTTGAATTCGTCATCACTGATCCAACCTGCTCGGCGAGCAGTAACTAGAATTCGATTGGCTGTATCTGGAAGTGACATTACCCCTTGCCCAACAGGAGCAAAACTCCCATCTGGTGAAGCTAAGAATAAAGCTGGGTAGGTGACGACACCTAGCTGTTCGGCATGGCCGTTATCTACTTTGAACTCGGGGAAAATGTTTCCTGGGAAAGGGGTGCCGTCAGAAGATACTGCCACGACAGTAAATCCATATCCTTGCTCAAGCATTTTGACTATTGGAGCCTGTATTTCGCACATTTCGCAGTTTGGCTGGTAGAAGAAAAATAGACCCACACGACTTGCTACAGTCCCAAGTAATGTCTGCCTTTCCTTCCCAGCCTTACTATCTACTTGCTGAGATGCGAATGTGGCATAAGGTCTTCTGGACACTTCATCAAGATAAGGATCACCTAAAATAGCCAGTTCATATGCATCTTGCGCTTGTTCTGAACGATCCATTGCGAACCGCTGCATGTAAGCAAAAGCTTTAGCGTTCTCAATGGTTGGGTTATCCCACCAAGCATCTTTGTATTTAGGTAAGTTCTCTCTAAACCACGCAGCAGAAAAATATTCAGGTCCTTCACTCTGGGCCATCTGTTCTTGCTCAGGAGGAGGTGGGGGAGGTTGTACTGCTACTGGCTTAGGTTTAGGTACTTCTTTTTCTTCTGGCTCGACTTCATAGAAAAACCATCCTTCCGCCTTTCTATCGTAAAAGCCGGGCCTACTGTCTTCTGCTACGGAGATATTTGGCATTGAGGCTATCAATGCCAGCGCTAAAGTAGCTTTCTTTAAAGTCTTGTTGTTCATGTCACCACACATATTTTCCCATTCAGGCATATGGTAACGGGGGGGAGGATTAAGGAATGCATCTGAAACCTCCCATTTAGGGCAATTAGGGGAGGTTTTATTGTTGTATTTTTGGTCGATTAGGCTGTTTTTATGTGTTCTGACTGATTGTTAGTTGCTTCTTCCTGCTGAATCTTTTCAAGTTGACGCTTATGGGTGATGTACCTGATCACCATTTCCACTGAAGCGTTAAGCGCAAGTGCTCGCATGGCTCTCGTGCTTGCAACGTACAGTAGGTTGATCTCATCATCCCGTGCCTCAGGTTCTAGCTCGGGGTCCAAAACGTCAGGGAAGTCATCAAATAGTTGAACATAATCCCACTCCAGTCCCTTTGCTCTATGGCTGGTAGACACAGTGACATTTGCAACCAATTCGTCTTTTACGGTGTTAAGGCGTAATATCGCAAGATGTTCAGGAAGATCTTCGTAGGCTTCGATAATTGCCATCGCTCTAAACATCTCGTTGTCTTGAGTCGCACGAGCTATCTCGGTGAACTCTTGATAGTCCTCATAATCATTAAGTATCTGCTTGTTTTTGACACGTTCTCTTTCTTCTCGTGAGAACCAAAAGATATCTTCCAGATAGTCGATTTGGTAAGAATCTATACCACCAGCCCAAAAAACTTTATGTCCCGCGCCTGTGTAGCCCAAAGCAGTTTGAATAACTCCCATTACCGTGCGGTGTAACACAGCATGATGTCCGATATTTTGAGGTAGCATCATAAGAACCTGATCTTTAGCTCCGCGCCCAATTACCGGCTTGGTCTCTCCTTTAAGTTCGAGAAGGGCATTGGCAACCATCGCTACATTAGGTCCAAATCGGAAACTATGTGTGAGGTAGAGTTGATCTGCGTTCGAGAAGCGGGGGTTATTCATCGCATCATTTGCACCTCTGAAACGATAGATTTGCTGGTGGACGTCTCCAACAAGAATAGTCCTTGAGCGCTGCCTAATTACAATGTCACTAGTTACTGGGTTTGCGTCCTGTGCTTCATCAAAGAGGATTACCTGGTATCTCAATGATAGATTGGGGTGAGATAATTGGTACAGCTTTAAGTATCCATCATGAACCATAGGGAAAGGATCTTGAGGCTCACACATTCTCTTCCAAATATCTTCTGCACTTTGAACGACTTCTATTACGTATCTCTCTTGCTTTGTTGTTAGTAGTAAGCCAGTATCAGCTCTTTCGAAATGGTCATATAGAATATGGTCATCTGCGCTGCACATAAATGCATTTAGCGTATCCAGGCAGTCTCTTGCAAGAGTCCAATTTTTAGTGTTTAACGCTTGTGCTATATCGGTAAGGCGAATGTTCCCCACTAATTTGTGCGCAAACATACGTCCAACAGATGCGAATGCTAGTTGATGAGAGGTTTTGCACGTAACATTTCGGGGAAACTTTTCCGCTGCTTCATCTCTTATCGCTCGGTTGTACGCGATATACAGCATTCTTAGCCGAGGGTTAGCAAGAGCATATTTGATGAGGGTTGTTGTCTTTCCCGTGCCAGCATAGGCCCTAACTATCAGTTGGTTTCCTTGATAGTTGGTGATTCGGGCTTGCTCTGGGGTATCAGGTGGTAATGTTTTGTTCATCGCGTGTACTTCACTATGGGAACGCCCCGGAATAAAATCCGGGGCTTACGATGGAATTAGTTGGACGTTTCTTTAAGGTCACGAACTAGCCGCAGATATATATTAGATTGTGCTAACGATGCGAACTCAGTTCCTTCATTGAAATCAATAACTCGCGCTTTCAACTGAGGGTTAACCTTGCTGTCAGGAGTGTTTGACCAATAAAGTACTTTTGGAGTGCTTTTGAATACCTCCAATCTGATCGCAGGAGCTGAGCATGACCTTTCGACAATGGAACCAAGCTCTTTAATGTTGGGTAGTCTCCAGTCAGAGTACCCTAGTAAATTGCTGCTGTTAGCGTCGTCCACAGCTAGTAACGCATCAGACCAAGTAGGAAATGATTTAAGAGTTCCAATGCAGTTATCGGCACTATATCTTTGCCCCATAGTGCAAGTGGTCCACATCAAGCCTGTTGCGGCGTCAGTAACTGTGCCGTCTTTATGTACTGTAAATTGCTCTATATTGGTGGTGGGAGCGATAATATCTGGCTTACAAGTCTGTGCGTAAGTTTGAGTTGATATCCCTACAAGACAAAGAATGCTTGCCGCAACGGTTAGTTTGGACTTCATCACTGTTTCCCTCCTCTTGCTAAACGAATGCTCGCCGAGTTGCTTTGTTTATGACACAACTTAGCTTGTCCATTGCTTGAGTCCATACACCATGCTGTACCTTCACCATTTGAACTCGGGGTTCCAGACCAAATCGGTGCGCCACCTTCGTAGTTATAGAAATAGTCGGTATCTAGCAGTGTTTGACTGTTTTCATAATTGGCAATAGAACGTAGCTCTTCAATGGAAGGTAATCGCCAATCTTTATAGCCACAAACGGCTAGCTCGTTGGCCGCACGAATGTAGTCATCGGTACTACATGATGTGACTTTTACATAGCCAGCGTTATCTGTCGTAGGGAACGCGCATTGTGCCTTATTGTGAACAGGAGCATTACGGTTTTGGAATTCTAGTGAAGCGCCACCAGCACTGCCACCGTCATTAGTTCTATCTTTGCTGTACCAGGTGTATAGGTAGTTTTTAGCTTGCCAGTTTTGATGCCAGTGATAGTAAGGGTAAGGAACATAATCCTTTGAGCTTGGGTTTCTGCTGGCACTCCAAGCATCATTTACTAGGGCTTTGAATTCAGCTTCCGAAAGTGAAGATGGAATATCAGTAATTGCATCACCTTTGTTTTCCCAGACGATCCCTGTTCGGTTATCCAAGACACATGACCATGCCGTTGCTGTATGAGGAAGGTGGTTTCCGGAAACGTCTAATTTTGTAAAAGAGAAACCTGCATAACCATCTAAGTAGTTTGGTGAGTCAGTATCAGCGCCAAATTCAGCATCTTGCCCCGGAAGATCATTAGGTGCGCCTTGGGCATCGAAGTCATTCCCATTTACATATCTGGTGACGCCAGTATCGTTTAACACTAAGTCTCCAAGGATAATAACACTGGTCTCAAACTGTTTGCTGAGTGTGGCATTGTTAGCCTCGGTAAGTTTAATTTTTATTGTTTCACCGCCTTCGGGAACGTCATCTTGAACAATATCTAACTCAAGAAACTGCTCAGTAGTTCCAGCAGGGAAAACAATAGTGCTGTCACTGATGACACTATAATCTTGGCCGTTAATAGCTAATCCACTGAGTTCGTAACTAACGCTTACATCTTTTCCTGATGAAGTGTTTAGTTGTAGCGGAATTTTAACGCGACCACTTCCTTCTGATGTGGTTCTGATTTCTGAGGTAAATGATATTTCTGGAGAGGAGTCATCATTGGTGATTGTTACGGTAGCAGTATCTCTCTCTATGCTGGAGGCACCAGAAACATCGAAAATCTGAACGGAGAAAGTTTCATCATCTTCATCCTTTACATCACCAATGATAGGGATGACCAAATCAATCCGAGCAACGCCATCTTGAAGCTCAAATTCTCCAACTGTTTCCAGGTAATCTTGATCTGATAATGCAGTTCCAGGGGTAGTTCGGAATTTACCTTTAATTACACCATCTTTACCACCGCTACGAGTAACACGCACTTTGGCATCACTGTTACCTGAATTTCCTTCTTTTATCGAGATGTTATCAATTTTAATAGAGCCAGATTTTGCTCCTGAGTTGGTGTTTGTATTGGAACTACTTCCCCCATCTTCCCCACCGGAACCACATCCGCTTAATGCTGCAATCAAAGCAATTGCCAATGCTGAACGTTTCATTAATGTATTGCCCTCTTTCATTAGACCTATTTGAGGTTTCCAGTCTAATCGGGCTTGTGCATAGATTATGACTCTGCACAAGCCCAATTTGGGCAAATACATCCAGTTTCTACGGCATAGAATTAGCTATTCTTTTTCTCAATTTGTAGGCCAGAAAATGTTCCTAAAATTGTGGAGCTTTGTTTGTCCGAACGCTGTTTTCTTTCCACTGCGGCCACGAAAGAAGCTATCTGCCTAGTATTGAACGGTTCATCTTGCACGATGATGATAGGTAACGGAGCTGTCATGGTTTTCAGTCCAGTGTTTTTTACAACGTTGGCCGTGGGCTGCACTTTCACATCCCGACGAATTCTCAGCGCTACATCAGGAGTGCTTGCGACCTTCTTAATGAGCTGGGTGAGAGGTAGTTCATTCTCCGAATTAGCTCGTTCCAACTCTTCACTCATTTTGGTAAGCAGATCTGCTTTGTCTGGTTGGTGCAGAGCATCCTTTCGCTGCCAACTAAACTTCACTGATTTTACGTCAGCATCGACTAGGCAATGGATTTGCCTGTAGAGATGTTTTGTCATGACGCCGGGGCAATTGTCATGGATTGCTTTGAACCGTGCTTGCCGGGTTTTGTTTTCGGTGATCACCAGCTCCTCGATGTCGGCCTTGCTTTGGTTGATGCTATGTACCAACTGAACAATCTCAGCGCTGTTGGGATTAGAGGGCAGCAGGTGGATCACGCCAACATAACGTCTGGCAGATTTCTGTGAGTAGGGATGTTTGATGTGCAGATCCACGTAGCCTTCACCCGCCAGCTTCATAGCGGCCATGCCGGAATGGTGCTCGGGCATGATGAGTTTTATTACCTCATGCTCATTGCCTTTATGTACTGGAGGTATCCGGCTCACTATCGCCATGCTTGGCATAGTGCTCGTTAGTAGTTTGTTCAGACGAGACAGATTAAATGTCACGTCGTCAAAGAGCGTTTTTATCTGGCTCATCATTTATTCCTTGCGTTGTTCTGACGGATCATTGATTACATTTTAGCCGCTTTTAGACCATCATGCAAAGTGGGGTATAAGCCTCGGTCGTCGCTAACGCTCCTCCTTCGGCTTTGTTGAGCCGGGGCTCGCCCCCGAATTTAGAAAGAGAGAGATAAATAGAGAAAAAGAGAGAAAAAAAGAGAGGTCTAGCAAGGTGGTTAGGGGGAAAGGTGTACTATCAGTTTTCTCGGTGGTGGAGGGGATTGGAGCTGTATCCTATGTTGCATGATGGTCTAAATTGCTATGTTTATGGGGTTATATTATGATACTGTGAGTTGATTTAAACAGAGGGGATAATGAATGTCGCAAGTGCATAGCGAAATCCGCAAGGCAGTTCAGGTAATAGAGGCGGCTAGATATCGTATGGGTGTTACCGAGTTTGTTTATACATTTATCGACCACTGGGCATATCAGCAGACCGGGCTGTACCCTCCATCATCAAAAATGCCAAAGGAACTGGAACCTACGGCTATCGAATTATCACATATCTTGAGTGCGGCCATGAGAAGCTATCCTGGTATTGACGTTCTCGGCATGTTTTTCTCCGAGTGTGGTTACTACAAACAAGGACAAAACTTCTTTCCTACTCCACCAGAGCTGGGGCGTTTACTTGCAGCACTCGTAGGATGGCCCAGTAACCATCACAATCAAGAACTTTCTTTCTATGAGCCATGCTCCGGCACTGGAGCGATTGCGATGAAGTGGATAATGGAGAAGATTCATAACGACGGTAAAGAAACGTTGGAGCAAAGCGTTTTAGTGCTTGAAGACGTTGATCGTACTATGTGTAAGGCAGCGTTGATTCAGATTATTAATCTTCTAAGTAACCTTGAGGTGAAGGTTAGAAAGTTGAGTATTAATGCTGTTGATGTACTAAGCCGTGCGCCCAAAGGCTTAGTGTATATCCTTGAACCTCAACCTTTAACCTATCTAGATAAAGTAGGTTAAGCATGTCTGGCCTTCATTCATCCCGAAACTTGCCCTTTATGGGCATTTTGGAATACCGAACCGCCACGATAGCCTGTGTAAAATCGAATTCTTATCATAACGCAGTGGAGAAGTATCATATGCCCTCATTATCTATAACTTATTCTATGGAATGCACATCCCAACTTGAAGATACTGGCGAATTTGCCTCTGTCTACAAAGGGGAGGTGTTCAGTTTTGACCACAATTCTGATGAAGAAGTAAAAGTTGGGTGCGTCCAATTGACACTAATTAACGTTTATCATGCTATAGATGAATGGGGAGACATTCATGAAGCTTTAGACCTTGAGGCTCGTCTCTACAATTACTCTTGTTTATTCTCAGATCATAACGAATTTTCTGATTGTATTGCAGATGCAGGCATGGATCTGGAAGAACTACAGGTCTTAATCGTTGATCACATTTGTTTAAAAGAAGAATTCCGTGGCCTTGGAGTGACACAACAAATCATTTCAGATGCTGAACGACGTTTTGCTCATAATAGAGGCTTGACCGTTCTTATGTGTGTTCCTTTACAGTTTACTAACTTTACTGATGATCCTTATATTGCTGAACAGGTTTCTTCTTTCAATGAAAACTTCGAAACAAGCCAATATAAATTAGAGTGTTTCTACAGAACTATCGGGTTTAGACCGATAGTTCCTGACCCAGAAGATAGTAATATTGCGCATTTTATGGCTCGTCCATCAGGCGTTGACTATTACAAAGTTTTATCTGACGACACGGAAAATAAGAACTTATAAAAATCTCATCATTATAGGACCTATCATGCAGAGCGACTTTTTTTCTAATCTATTTATTGGCGCTTTTGGAGAGCTTCTAAATCAACCGACAACGTGGATGTTGATTTTGGCTGTAACACTATTATTTGTTGCCAAAGTATTTTCACGCCATATCAAAGGGAAAATAGGCGAGTGGGCTTTATCAAAAATATTAAATAAAAAATGTGGTAATAACTGCATAGTACTTGATGATGTTACTCTTGAAGTTTCCGATGGAGATACTACTCAGGTGGACCATGTTGTTATTTCCCCAGCTGGAATATTTGTCGTTGAAACAAAACATTATAAAGGCTGGATTTATGGCAAGGAATCAGATCAATTTTGGACTCAAAAGATATTTAAACGTAGCTACAAGTTTCAAAATCCGTTCAGACAAAACTATAAGCATGTGAAAGCAATTCAATCTCTTTTGCCTAGCATTCCCCAGGAAGCGTTCTACTCGATTGTAGTTATGGTAGGTGAGTGCGAATGGAGGAGTAAAAACACACCACAGCTACTATTCACATCCGGTTGGAAGGCCGCAGATTATATTTATGAACAATCCAAGGAAAGCTCTTTTATCGACATTAATAGTGTTTATGAGAGTCTAGAGTCTGCACGTTTAGAAAAGGGGCTTAAAACTAACTTTAAGCATGTGAAAAACCTCAAAGCTAAACATCGTGCTTGAACTTAGCACTCAGGGCAGTGTAGTAGCGGTTTGCATCCTACACTGCCATCAGTCACACTCCTTTTCATGTTCTTTGTGAACGGCTCTTTTCATTGCGGCAGGGTGAACATAAAGGTTTGCTTTACTCTCATCACTATCAAGAATCTCAATATAGAAATGACCATGTTCTTCGGCCAACGCTGGTATTTGCTTCCATTTTGAAGAGTTTACAGAAAGAGCAATTGGGGCTACTTGCTTCCCATTATCGTCAAAGCCATTATCAATGTGATCAGCTAACAAATAAACTCTATTCGAAACGACAGCAGTATTTTCTTTAAATAACTCACTGTAAATAGCTAACGTACTCTCAATTAAGTTGAGGAATACGTAAAACTTTTCAACATCATTACCATAATTATTAACAAGAGATTTGAGCCTCCACAATTGCTCTTCCAACTTGTCACCTTTCTGCCCAGCGTAAATAAGAGCTTTAATATCTTTTCTTGTCTCCTTGTATGCTGCTTTTTTGAGTAAGGATTTCAGATAACGCATAACAATCGCATTTCGCTGGTGGAGAGGCACAAACCGACGTGTATCGCTACATTCCATATAAAGGTGTAACAATGTATTGATTACTAAGTCATTTACCAATTGTGGATAATCACCACTTTTTCTTCTCATTTATCACACCTCGCACTTAAAGAGTTGGTTTAGAACTGGTGTACCGAAAGTACAGTAATCGGTACACCTTACAACCTGTTCATTCTCGATTTAAATCATAATAATATCCTTAAATATCAGTCTGTTATGATTAACTATCTGGATGCAAAACAATCAAACTGTACCGCCATTCAATTCTAACATATTAAAGGTACACTTGTTTGTAACTGTACCGTATTTGGCATACTATTGACGGTATACTTGATTTTTTTGAAGAGAAATGATTATGGAAAAGCGGCAACAAAGTCCTGCATTGACTTATTCAGACGTAAAAAGTGTCTGTGACCGTCTACATGCTTCCGGAGAAAAGATAAGCGGCAATCGAGTGATCGCAGAACTTGGCAGAGGTTCCAAAGGAACGGCTCTAGGCTTTGTTAGGCAGTGGCGTGAAGAGCTCGAAGCATCCCAGGCTCATTTAATGGAATCAATGGGATTCAGTGATGCATTTGCTGACTCATTTATGAAAGAGATGGGCAGGTTTCAAACTGCTATTGAATCTCGCTTTGAAGAAACGCTACGTGCTGCTAAAAGTTCCGAAGCAGAGGCTCTTTCTGCCTTAGCTGATGCTGAAAGCAAAATAGAGCGCCTTCAATTTGAAGTTCAAAAGAAAGAACAGTTGGCACAGGAACATAGCGAACAACATGCAGCGGCCAAATCATCTTGGACTACTACTGAACAGACACTGCGTGATCAACTAGAAGAAAAGAGTAGGGTGATTGTTGAACATCGAACTCAGATTGACCGATTAACCACAGACTTAGCCAAAGCGGAGATGCGTCTTGAGGACAGCAGTAAGCTGGTAGAAGAGGCTCAATCTAACCGTGAACAACTACGCTCTGAGTTAAAAGATATCCGCGAAAAACTCACCCAAGCAGAAACACAAAACGCGACTATAAGTGCTCAAAATGAAGCACTCCGTGAATCTTTAAAAGCAGAGAAAGAATCGCATCAAACAACTCAGGATCGAGTCAACCATCTTCAAGAGCGGCTTATGCAATCAGAGAAAGGGTTGGGGCGACTGGAGACAATTAGCGAAGCTCTCGATACCGAAAAAGCAGCTCACGCGGCCACTTCAAAAGCAAAAAGCAAACTTGAATCTGATTTGAATTCCGAACGCAAAGCTCATATCAGTACAAAGAAAAAATTGTCGCAACTTGAGGTGAAAGATTAGTTATGAGCGAAACTAAATTGTTTGGTGAAGCTTTTAAAATCTATAACAAACACCAGCGTGTTGTAGTTCAGTTCCAGTATACAGAGACCCAAAAGGATGAATATCCTTCGGTCACAATCGAGATTGCGCCACTTCTTGGCACTGATGCAAACTGGCAGGAAAAAATTTCCGTCCAGTTGACAAGGTATGAGCTTACCAGCTTTACTCAGGTACTGTTCGGCCTTGCTCGTTTATCTGAGGGGGCTTATCACGGTTCTAAGCGTAACAAAGGTTTCAAATTGCAACATAATGGACCCGAAGGGATTTCACTATCCTTATCAGAAGCAGGGCAGGTTAAACAGTGTTTGTTTAATCCGCAAGAACGTACTGAATTAGGTTCGTTTATCATTCGACGTCTTGCTATGGGATGGAAAATGACGGTTGCTGATGTGTTGGCAATACTCCGCCAAAGCGCTTTGCTTGAGAGAACAGCTAAAAAAACAGAAAGCTAGCGTTTTGAAACCATAGCGATCATCAGCAATATTACCCACCAAGGCATAGAAAATACAATTGTGGCAGACATAATAGATACACTGTAAAGCCAATAACCAACCACCATTTCGGTTAGTGGATAATAAGCCTCGAAAATGAAGACAATCCCCGTTAACAACACTCCTACGGCTATCGCTCCCTTCCATGCGCTCTGCATATCAGCTTTGCTTGGTGTCGAGTGAAACGCCACAACGCTGCTGATCAGCATCCAGAGCCAGAACTGAGGCTCCGAGCTCACGGACAGAATCGCAATACCAGCACCAGAAATGCCGTACTGCACAGCATAGAAAGCATCTTTGACTGGATCGCCCGTTATTCCCATAGGAATTTCTACTATGCGCCAAGCCAGCGTATCCAATAAGCCTGGAAGCATTAGCTTTGTAGTTAAGTATATGACTGCACCAGCTCCTATCAAAGGAGCAATACCAATAAAGAAAAGCCCGACATTTTGCAACGGTGACAACACGTTCCATTGATGCTCGACGTATCCCAAGCGGCCATGCCCAGCAGTGTATTCAAAAAACTTTATTTTGGTTATTCGGTGCCGAAAAAGGAACGCCGCAATAGCATGACTGAGTTCATGAATAGGCACTCCAATAGCTGCTGTAGCTAAGTACACCCCCCGGCTGCCTTTATTGCTAAGCGCAATAGGGGTTAACAACTTTCCAATAAGGTTTTGAATAATGACCACCAGCACAATGGGCAGCAAACCAACTAAAAACCATGTCAGGAATGATACGAGCATGTTAAATTACCAACCTCTTACTTGCATTTCGCATTTGCTCATCTTTGATGCGAATATACCGTTGAGTGGTAGTAACGCTAGCATGTCCCATCATATCCTTTAAGGTCATGATATCAACGCCAGTTTCCAATAAGTCGTTCGCGTAAGTCCGACGCAAGTCATGAGGAGAGCAATGCTCTAACCCAGCTTCCATTCGTCTAGTTCTCAAGATTTCGTAGATTGCCTGATCTGTCATTCGACTGTCTTGTACATCATCATGTCGTCGAATTCTTGGAAAAAGAGGCCCAGGCTGTTCACCTCGAACATCATTAACCCACAATTTTAATCTTCTAAGCGTTCCGTCGGGCATAAAGGCCAATCGTTCTTTATTACCTTTACCCATAACTGTAATTGCTTGTTCTCGCCAATTTATATGACCTAGATCTAGGGCCACTATTTCACTTCTCCTTAAACCGCAGCCTAAAAGCACCCCAAAAATTGCACTATCTCTAACTCCTTTACATCGTGAGTCTTCATCACACACTTTGAAAAGCTGGGCAACTTCATGACGTTCTAGCGCTCTCCCTTTGGGAATTCTTTCGCCACGCACATTCTTTATTTGCTTGATATGGTGATAACTTTCCATATCAATCTGCTTCATTGTCCATGCTTCAAGAGCGACGCCTTTTAACCCAGCAAGATAGGTGTTAATGGTGTCTGGGGCTCTTCCTGCATCAATCAGCAAGTCAATAATACCCTGAACATGGTGGCGTCTCATTGTCCCCCAGTCACAATGAAACATGCTTTGGTTGCCCGTCATTTTGGCTACATTATTCAGGAAGTAACCCATTTTTTGACGGCTAAGCTTTGAGCGGAGACTAAGTAAATAGGCTGATGCCGCGTTAGTTTTTATACTGCTCTTAATCTGTTCTGCGGTGATCAGCTCTCCTTGTTGTTCCGCAGTTATTATGTTGTTAGCGTGATATTCCATGTTGGTTTCTCTTCTTTTCATGCACGTTGTATCGAGAGTAGGGGGCCACATTCACTTATTATTTTTTAAGCCCTAAAGCTACCATCAATAAATCTACGAACTTCTGGGAGATTGTTGGTTGCTTTTCTTCTTTAGGAGCTTTAGCAGCTTGTTCATATTGCTGGATCAAGGGTTCAAACCGTACTGGATTACATAGCAATTTATATACAGTCATATTTGGGCTCTCAATTGGTTTATTGCTTTCAAAACCAAACTGATCCACCAGGTATTTAGCAACAGCTCCGCTGCGTGAACGACCAAAATAGCAGTGAACGTAGATTTTATTCACTCCAGAAGAGATTAGTTGAGATATGAAATTTTTTAGTTTCTCTGCCTGTTCTGAATCAATATAAGAACAATAGCGCATTCGAAACTCATCTTTATGGATGTGGATAGCGTCTTCACTATAGCCTCCATCAAAAAAAGAATCTCTGTATATCAGCTCCCAGGAACCGAGTTCAGCTAAAGGTTTTCCCGGATCGGTGATAGAAATCATTGCTACTCCGGGCTCTGGGTGAATAGTCTCAGCCTCTCTCTGGCTAACAAAAATAACTTTTCCGTTACACATTGGTTCCTCTTTGAATGTTCTTTTGGGACAATAAAGTGGATTAGTCTTTGTTTTAGTGAAACAGCTTTGTATCTGGCTGTTTTTTAATTACTTTTACACTTTGTTCGTATGGTGCATTCTTGGTTTTGCTCATTGTTTCACTAGAACAGTGAATATCTGCTTGCGTCTTTGGGGTGGGAATCTAATAGTTCTTTGGCCTGGCGTTCACCTTCTGCTGTATTAACAGGAAGGGTTGTATAAACACCATAATGGCGCATGTCTACAATATAGTCTCTACAGCATAGAGCCACATTATGAACTTTGCCCTCTGCATCGAGACCACCAAAGGTATGACATGGCTGAGTAAACATTCGCTTGCACTTTGAGCAACGAGCGCTGTTTTTGTTGATCACTCTACTTAGAACTTTTTCAAACTTTGTTTTATTTAGCATATGTCACCTCCAGAACCTAAGCATCTTACGTGACCGCGTAACAAATAAAATCCATAGCTCCTCGTTAACACCGTGCTCAAGAGTGTGTTTTTTCATGTCCTCTTTTAGTTTATAGAACTCCCTTTTAAACAAGACATGCCGTATAAGGGTAACTGCAAAACCAAGAGTTGAAAGTACTGCTGCTACTAGTGCCATTTCAGTTAAATCCACGATTTTCCGCCTCCGTACCTTGTTGTACCTAAATATGAAAATGAAAGTATGTAGGTAAAATAAAGTTTGCCAACATACAACTCTATGTAGAATAGAGTTCGCCAAAATGGATAACGCCACTGCTAAACCACCCGGTATATCATGGTTTTAGAATAGGACGGCTATCGTTCCTTTTATCCACTCAAAAAGATGCTTATACGTGACTTTATGCCCCTCGTGCGCGAAAAGTGAGTCGCAAACTATTCGACCTTTAAATTTCACAAGCTCTACTTTGGAAAAGGTACATTTTCGTAAGTAGAGAGTTTAAGGTTAATATTACACCAGTTACTGGCTTGTGGCGACAAAAAAGTCCTCTCTCAGGTTGCATATTTCACCACCAGCCAATCCGGTTGGTTTTCGGCTAAAGTCTTGCAAATTATTCCACACGGAATAATTGACCTTTGGGTGTATCATCTACGGGGTTCTTATGGGTGAAACAGCATGTTCTTGTTAAACAATACAAATTTTGACATTAGCACTGCCGAGGAGATCCCTGAACGCATTCAGTTATTGATTGATTCATCATCTCCGCTAGAGGCAAATCTGATGACAATCGTAACTCAGCGGGAAATGTATCTTGCCAACTTTTCCCGGATGAATGATCAAGAGAAATCCAATTTTGTCGCTTCGTTGACGCGCATGTTCATGCGTAACTCGTGGACAAGATAATTTTCAAGGTGTTTTGTGAATTTCTATCAGAAAGGAGGAAGTGAATATTTATTTGTCTGTGACCTGTTTAAGGAGCTTCGGAAAAAAAGCAACTTATCTCAGGCTGACGCGGCCAACCATATCGGTGTTAACCAATCTTTCATTTCCAAGTTCGAAAATGGTCATACTGGGATTGACCTATTTGATGCATTAGCTCTCCTTGACTTGTATGGTATCGATCATGTTGATTTTTTCTATATGCTTGATCAGTTTAAAAAAAAGGAGATTAGAAAAGGTGCTCTACTCCACTACTTTTTATCAAGAAGCTAAACCTAATTACTCCAAATCCCTTTCATTAGATTAAACATCGAGTAGTTTAAATTCTTGCGTTCATCGCCTTGCGGGTAAGGATGCTTGTCATGATGTTCTTTAGGTACATCTGAAAGTAAAGTGTCCATAACAAGCCAATCACAACTTATTCCTTTGCTTATAAGTGAGTCCTGGACAAAAGCTTCAAAAGCCCTGGCTAACATCTCGCTTCTTTCTATCCAGTATTTTCGCGCTCCCTTCTGGCCTGCCAGTTTCTGTGATTGATTGAAATACTTAGTACCAGAGCAAAGTTGCTTAGTAATGATATTCCTCATAAGGAGAATGTTTTTCCTGAACTTATCAGGTGCGTTTTCCATGTCTACGCCAGTAATAAACTCACTGATCAATTTACCCTCATATCCTCTAGACCTTGCCAGAAGTGCATCAACTCCGTGGAACCACTCGTGAGAAATTGCACCAGGTCCACTCCGCCGAGTCAAATTGATGATATTTAGGTCTGGCTCATAATGGGCGCTTGCTTTCCCCTGCCCCCTTGCGCCGAAAGCTATGCCAAGTTGTCCTCCAAGCCCTATCCATCCGTCTGGTATCTCTAATATATGAGCTAATACCTTGAATGCATAAAAGCTATTGTTTACAAACAGTTGACGTTCTTTGTCTGGCATAGAGCTCCCAAACTGAACTCCTCTAAAATTGAACGTGTTTATGAATTGTTCTGGTGTAACATCATAGCTGAGCTGTATGTTTCTTATCGTTTCGATTTTCTTTCTGGGGATATAGGGCGATACATCCAAATTCATGTGACAACGTAACGTATTTATAGCATCTGTTTCACTTTTGAATTTGTTAGGGAACTCTTCTGTTTCTTTATATACAAACCGTTTTCCTTGTATCGAGCACAATCGGTAGAATCCCCCCTCGAAGGCCACCGGAAATAGGTCAACATTGTATGGCTTGATTGTATAAGGCCACCCTAATTTTGGCAGCAAATGAATTAAAGATGATTGTCGTAGCGTCAAGGCAAACGGAGTTTTGTAGGTTCTATTTTCACCTCTACCAACAGCGTACAATGGGTAAACATCTCTAATATGTTGCCTACCAGTTTTCTTAGGAATACCCATCCGACTCCGAAATCGTTCCGGTAGCAACTTTACATCATCATTGTCAGCTACGTTTTCAAACAACTCTTGCAAAACCAATAGTGATTTTTCGTATGCGTTTGTCCATTGCTCTTGACTGACAGATGGCTGAGCTGGACGGGGGTTATTCCTCCAACCAGAATAGTAAACCGATAAATATGCGCATACTTCAACTGACAGACCATCATCACACAATTCTTGCCAATTAGGTTCCGGCCAAATTGATTTAAGGCTAATGTTTGTGTCGCCGTTATCTTTCCCTAATACCAAATGCTTCTTTGCAAAAGGTAAATACTCTCCGGTGTCGTCTAACTTACCCATATAACAAGACTCTTGGTTCTACTATAGAATTACACTTATACACCAGAGAACACTTAGTTAACTAACGCGGAAATGCCCAATCTCGGCAGATTAATAATGCGTAGAAACGAAAAAACCCCACCAGCAATGATGGGGTTTGTTTGATCTAATAATGACAGTTCTAAGCTGGGGTGTGATTACCCTTTGGGCCCTTGCTATCACCTTCTTTTTGTCCAGCGTACCAAAAGATAACACCGACAGCGGCAATCGTAACGATTAGGCCGCCAAGCCATATCCAGAGTTCCATACGTTGCCTCCTATTCATCTACCGTTGATATTAGCACAATTACAGCCCCTAAGACGATCATAGCGGCACCTACCACACCAAATGCTATGGTTATAGGAAGGTGGTCTATTGCCTCAGCTCGCTTGAGTGCTAAACCTAGCCCTGAAAAAAGCACCAGGGCCAAACCTGCGGTTCTGAGCAAATCGGCAAGATATTTACCGACTGCTTCATATTTCTTTTTCATTTAGCTCCTAAATCTGATACGGAGCCAGCCCTATCAGGGCTTGGCCCCTCAAGGGTTAATAATCTAATCTACACTCGTAGATTACTTGGATAACTCATTGCGAATAGCGATGAGAAGATCCTCAGCTTTCAAGCCATGACCAGACACAGCGCCAATAACCTGTAAGAGATCGTCGGTTTTCTCGTTACTTTGAATGGCTTGAACGACAACCTTAGCCATCGCTGGCAGTAGTTGCTGTTTAGATTCACTTAGCTGCTCTGCAAGCTGTGAAACGATTTCGACATGGTTAGTCATACATTTCTCCAAGTTAGATACCTTTTAATCCTGCCTGGCTAGGATAAACAATACTGGCACGTTTTATCTCTTCTAGAAGAGCATTAAGAGATTCACCCTTTAAGGCAAACCCAACGAATTCAGCGATGTCATCATAGCTATCTCGCCATTGCATTGAGCTTTCAAAATGTTCAAGAACCCCATGCTTTTGCATGATTGGCCGTAACATCTGATCTCTCAACTCACAGCATTCTTTGTATTGCGCATATCTCAATCTGCGTTGATAAGCTTCCTCGGGAAGCTCCTCAATTGGACCAAGGCAGCAATAAGGAGCGGGATAAAGTATTGTCTTTTTACCGTTTGAGTTACTTTTCATATCTCTATGAGTATGTTTCCAGATCAGTTGTATTTGCTCTGGTGTTCTAGTTCGAACTCCTGGTTTAGACATGGTTAATCTCCAAATAATAGGGAGGAGATCCACCCCTCAGGGAATGAATCTCCCTGCGGGGTTAAGTTTCGAGCTACAACGGTTAATTGTTATAGCGACAGATGAGAGCCCTCTTCATGAGCGAGCATTATTGTAACGTCAGCCATGATCGAATCTGTTTTGATCACAACCTCCGTCGGCTGTAGGAACCCATCTATCGGCATAGGGTAATACAGACGGATGACTCCCCAGTTTTTATTATCAGTGAAAGCTACCTTTGTTTGAGCGACACATAAACGCAAAAACATAAGCAGGTAATCTTCCTCGGTATATTTACCATTCTCCTTGCAGATTGCTTTTGCAAGAGCAGGGGTAACAGCTACGTTGGTTAAAAATCCAGCCTTCTTACCGAGAATTGAGTAATCAACGATAATACCCTTTTCAATTGCTTGTTCGCGTACTTGAGTTGGGTTCAATTGAAGTGCTTGGTTCATATGGTGTACTCCTTTTAAATGGGTACACCAACCCCAAGAGGGTGATGTACCCTCGTGGGTTATAAAAAAGTGAATTAATGCTGTTTATTTTTGGCGACCAGCTATCGCACATCAGCGCTCAAGGCACTTTCCTAAGAAACCTGTTTAGGATGCTTAGGAAAGCGAGGGGTTTCCCCCTGCGCTTTAGGCTCCCGATCTTGGGGCTATTTTAGCTTGTCTCAGACAAAACTTTTTTAAAGTACTGCTCCATCTCTACAAAGGATGTAAACGTATTCTTAAACTCCTTAGTCGGCCACTCGTGAGGATGAATCCCCTCGAATACAACGTGCGTTCCAAACGACGAACTAACAGCTAAACGTCGGCCCGTTCGCTTTTCAAAGTTTTCAAATAGTGCTTTAACGTTCTTGTTTGCTTGGTTGGAAGCAATGATTTTGTCTCTGAGAGCTTTTCTCATGGTCATTTTCCTCATCTTTAATTGATGGGAAAACAAGTGCCCAGAGGGCTCTTGCTCCCCCTGGGGTTTATTTAATGGCTATTTATGCAGTCACAATCAGTTCGTGACACTTTAGTGAAATATCAGTTTCATTATAAATTGCAGTAAGAATCGGCTCAATATCATCAACTTCCACCAGCGAGGATATAGATGCATTTTCCTGACGTTCAGCTTCGAGCAAGCCTTCATAGGTCTCTCCTGAATAACCCGCCATTGCAACTTTCTCCGGATTCCACAACACATATGTTTTCTTCATTTTCTCTTACCTTCTTGTAATGAGAAAACAATGGCCCAAAGGGCTTTGTTCCCCCTGAGTTAAAATTACTGCTCATTACATACTGGAGTATCAATCAGAGCATCCTCCGATGAATGAACAATGGCGTTAACATATTCACAGGCATAATCACTAAATGCCTGTTCAATAATTTCCACCTCATCATTCTCAATACCACCTGAATAACTGAGGGTCATAGTTTGTCTTTTAAGAGTCAAACCATTTAATGTGCAATAATACTGCCTCCAAGTCAGTTCAACAGCAAACCGCTCGAATGCAATTTGCACATGCTTATCCGGATCGGTACATAACAGAGAATCTTTTACACCATCGATCGAAACGCTCTCTTTTTTTTCAAGCGCTTCAATCAGTGGTCTGCACCGATACTCTTTACCCTGAGGGATATTTATATATTTTTTAATGACTTCCAAATTATGATCATTAATCTCCTTTGAACATAAAGAAGATTTATTTAGAAGTTCCGTTTTTCCAAATAATTTGTCTTTTTTCACTTTCATTATGTAGCCCTTAAATACTATGTAAGTACTACACCACCAATGGGAGTAGTACCCACTGGGTCATTGTGGCTAACACTAGCCATACAAGGAGTTCCGGTAGCTAAAATGCTACCGGAGTTTATTAACAATCTGAGCTGCCTGTTCTGCAAACGGCCCAGAGTAATGTATGTCCATTTTTTTGGAACACCAGACAGTTCCAATTATTAATTGGTTGAAGTTTCTGTCTTTGTAACGTTGACGCATCAATTCTAGATAGGCGCTCTCATCACCTTCCCACCCCAAAGGAGGTGAGAAGGGACAAGTAGCTTCGTTACCTGGCTCAGTGTTTACTTCTGCTAGGTTATACACGCCCATAAGCACCAGCCCTACGCGCAATAAACTCGCGGAGTGTACTAATCGGCGGGAATCCCATCTGTCCTTGAGTTACCAGAACATCGTTCCAATCTATACCTTTTGCACGAGGTGGAATAGGCAGCTTAGGTAACAGCACATGAACTGTATATCCTTGCTTTTCAAGCTTAGATTTCAGCACATTTGCGGAGCGTTCCCCTGTTAGCGACTTATCCTTATCTGCAAAGATAACGACAGTGTGGATGTCTAACTCGTCTGGAACTTCAAAGTTTTCCAAAAGAGTAGCATTCACTGTGGACCATGTAGGGATGTGAGTAGCACGGAACCCAGACAATGCTGTTTCCAAGCCTTCTGCCAAACCTAATACTCCTTCTGTTGGCATACCTAAGCGAACTGCTCCGCCAGTGACACTCAATCCATCAGGAACAGGCATCATCTTTTTAGCGCATTCTACTTTGGCCTTCTTACCACTTTTGGTCAGATATGTACGATGTAAAGTAACCAAGTTTCCTTTCGCGTCTCGAATGGCTTGTACTGCGGCTGGAAATTTTCCAACCTCATTACCATCTTCATCGTAATAGGACATACTTGGGTGGAATCGCAGGCTGTCTGTCTGTTCTACTACATCATGTGCAAACAAAAGTTTGCGATTGACGAAATAGGCACGTAACGGCTCAGCTGCTGCACAGTTAAAGGGCAAACATTCATTCCAGATCTTCTCAATTTTTTCACAAAGGCGAGCATTGTAAACACGTTCGCGTTCAGCTCTCTTTTGCATTTCCTCTTGAAGTTCCATCAACCAAGGCTTTGACTGCTCAGCAAAGAGCGGAACAACCTTGCTTTCTGAATGTTCTTGTTCAACTACGGCTTCTTGGTGATGCTCAACAGGACTACATGAAGAATGATTATCCTCATATTGTTCTGTCGGAACATTTGAATCAGCCCATGACTCTTCGTTATAAGAACCAGGAGCAGAGTGAGAGACATAACTGCTGTTTGAAACCTTTGCCTGCGCTACAGACTCTGGTTTAGCAGTACGAACACTCTTATTTTTCACTTCAACCACCCACGTATTGCGATGTGTTTGAACTGGTTTCTCACCAATGATCTCTCCAGTGCCTTCTTCAAATACAGGCTGCATTACGGTAACAGCTTCACGTCCCAAATTTGTGAGAGTGACTTCATCACCATATACAGCACCGCATTCTCCGATTGCTCTTTCTAGATCAACGCCCCAAATCTTACGTTCATTGCCCGTTGATAAACGAATGTAAGCAAAATAGCTTGATTCATTTATCGGGTCGTCCTGGTAAGGAGCTTGACCGTGAGCAATTAAAGTGCCCTGATACTTAGGGCGACGATTTGGATCGTATTTGGTGTTATTCACTTTTGCCGGAGCAGATTGCTGTGCTCGGCGCGGTGAACTTGTATTATTGGAGCTTTGCTGACGCTTGAAATGCTTTGGAGCCATCAACAAGTCACCAACTTGCTGTAGGCATTCAGCAAAATCCCACTCTCTTGCTTGGTTTAATAGCTCAAAGCCATCATGCCAAGAACCGCAAGAACAAATAGCACCACCTGTTTCGTGAGCATCTTTGAACATACGGAAGTCTTTTTTGCCACCATGAAACGGACATGTAACATGGGACTTTCCCGCTTTTTTGAGTGCTGGTTCCAGTTCAGGCATTAAATGCGCCAAAATGAAAAGCCATTGACCCTTAGCGAGGCTACGAACTTCGTCTGCTTTATAGAAATATGAGTTATCCATAGTGTTTCTCCTTAGCTGAAACCCCGATATCGAGGCTTCCCTAAGTCCCCCGTATCAGGGGCTTTAGGGAAACCCCGACACCGGGAAAAAATAGCCAAGGAGGCTCCCCTACCGGAGATGCTCTCCCCGGCTGGGGTTTGATTTTGGGCTATTGACCATTAACTCTGCGTATGGCCTTACCCAAGAAGGATTGCATCAGGTGATTACCTGATGATTTGAAGTAAGTTAGCCAGTCGATCCAATTCCACTGAGCGTAATCATCAAGAGATGGAGGGTTAAAAGCTCCCCAAATCTTACTGTTTACGCCTTCGCGGAGAACGTAAGCTACTTTCTCGATTACTTCTTCTTTACTCATTAGAGTAGAGATTTTACAAGGAGGCATCATAATGAGGCTCTCTGCTTGTTCATGAGTAATCTTCTCTATGGTGCCAGCGTTGATATCCACGACAAACGCTTTGGTTTCTGGTCCTTGTTCTGACCAGATCCAATACGTTATATGTACGGGATTAACGCCAAGTCCGACCGGAACGATTTGAGTTCCAGAAGGACGCAGTAACCAAACGAATTTACCGCTTGGATTGCTTTTGAAACGTTCGAGCTCTTTACCATCAATCTCCAAATTAGATTTGAAGTGGAGAGGTAGTTTTTCCGCATTCGAAATTTCAAGCATACGTTGTTGCAGAATTGCAATGTTAGACATAGGTGTACTCCTACAGTTTGCAGGTACACCTGGCCCATGTCGGGTTGGTGTACCCGACTGGGTTATGAAGGGTGAAAGAGAACTTTCACTTAAATTGAATGCTGTTTGTTTTTAGCGACCAGCTATCGCGTCTTCACTCTCGATGAGAGTAGAATTCGTCACTTTCCGTTAGGTACTCTATAACACCTAAGGGAAAGTGGGGGCTTTCGCCCCTCACTGTTAATCATCGTAGAAATATCCTTGCTTGTCACACGACTCTGATGCCGAATAGGCTTCATATCGCGCATTTTCGTTAAACGAAAATTTCAGAGGATAAGCAATTGAAGGCGGAGTTTGCTTTGTTAAACGTCCATTCCATTCATGCTGTTCCATTGTGCCAGATACTCCATCGACGGTGAACATTTCATCATAACTATTTATCTTTACAATCGGGAAGTCAAACAAGCCAAGAGCTTCTATCACCATCACCTCGTCTGAACAAGCATAAACTTGCTTGTTCTTATCTCGGTAAAAATCAAAGCCACAGCTCAGATAAACCCCTATGATCCGCAAAGTTTCGTCATCCATTCCAGATGCAATGTTCTTATCTAAGTTTGCTTTTGCCAGCCAGACATGGGCGTTGACTCCACCAAATATGCCATAGCCCTCGTAAGCATTTTCCTGTAATGGTTTCTGACCATGAGGTTGTAGTAAGTAAACAGTGCGAACTTGACGTCCAGAATATACATTCGAGATGCTTTCTTTTGAATCACACGTTTTCCAGCTAAAAAATGGTTCATCGCGGCTTTCCGGGGAAAGCCGCTTTTATCTTTAAGAAGAAGTAATCAGTATCTCGATAGCCATATCCCATCCGCTTGATTAACTTTATCTTGTTATTTATCCCTTCAAGCGTACAGGTATTCAGCGGATAGCTTGCTGAAGCAGTGATCCCATGAAGGTATGGACGGAGCTTTCGAGCGAACTCTTTGAGCGGCTTAATTCCACTCTCATTCACTTGCCTAAACCATACCTGCCATAAGTTTTTAGCCTGAAGTTCAGAGCCGCAACGCCACAGTTCCTTTAATTGCGCACCCAGTAAGTAGGTTGTCATCAAGTCCTGATTCATATTCAATATTTCTGTGAGGTAGCTTTCCTGTTGTGTATTTAAATTATCCTTATTTTTCAATAGCACCCAGCGCGAACGCTTGACCCATTGCCTTGCTTTTTTATCCTGTTTTAGCTTATTGGCTTGGTCGACTCTAACTCTATCCATCACTTCACGACCGAACTTAGCAACAACGTGGAACAAGTCATAAACGATACGGGCATTTGGGCAATGCGCTTGGACTTCAAGGTCAAAAGCCGTATTCATATCCATTGCTACTGCTTCAATATTTTTGCCATGCTCACCTAGTTGTTCAAAGAACGGTCGAATATCCTTGCGGCTACGACCTAGTCCTATCCAGATAATCTGATGACTTTTCGCATCTGCAATAACTGTCGCGTAACGGTGCCCTTTAAAAATGGCAAACTCGTCCATGACGAGTTGCCTTAATTCACCCCATTTAACTTGCGGTACTACTTGTTGAAGCCGACGCTTATCTATCTCTTTGATTGTGTGCCAATGAACACCGGTCACTTGAGCTATATGTTTAATTGGTAGGAGAGGTAACAACTGTTCAATATAGCTTCGTAGACGGTTAGTGATACGAGCATAAGGCTCTAACCAAGATAGTCGCTCTGTTTTAATGCCGCAGTGGCTGCACTTGATGCGTCGGGTTTGAACGGTCAGTTCAACGGGAGCTCCTAACAGCGTGGCTTCCTTCACGTTACGCCATTGATACTCATGTATGGCTTGAGCTTTAAGCCCGCACGGACACCTAGCGATAGAATTAGGTTTGAGAGTGAGCTTTATTAATGATGCGGTCTGATGGGACTTTACTATATGAAAGCCTTCCCAGAATGAAGATAGAAAAGTATGATTCGACATGAAAACGGTAGTTTGTGTAGGTTTTGTTTGGCGATAAAACTCTATCACTTACTACCGTTTTTGTTTTTAGTTCCCGCTTATCCGCGATGAACCTAAAAAATCCCATAGTGTTTCTCCTTCAATTATTTAAATCGAAGGGGGTTGCCCCACAAGGGGAGCAAGCCCCCCTCTAGGGTTAAGTAAAAATGTTAGGCCGCTTTACGAACTAACGATTCCTGCATTTGATGATGTTCTGATATAGCATTGTTGAGCTGTATTTTACGAACTTCTGCTATGGCATTACTGACCAATTCGCGGCGGTAACTTCCATAACTTCTGTCATTAACATCTATAACCAGGCCACCTATAGATTCAGATGCTAGTTCCTCTTCCGTCTCTCGGTCGAGGATCTTAGCTTCCAACCTCAGATAGCGCTGCTTACCATCAACAATATCCTGTATTGTTTGTAATGCTAACTCTTCGTCCCAGCATCCAATATCAAAGTCATGCTCGGGATGCTCTTTAAGCTGGACTGTGTAGTCAGCTGTATTAAACTCCCAGGAAACAACTTCTTCGTATGGCGTACCTTCCACCAGCGCATAGCCTTCGGCTTCAAGCTGTTGGGATGTAGATTTGATGTCATGTTCGAGACGACTCACAAAGTCGTTCCAAGTGCTTTGCCATCTAGTGATCTGCTCATCAGTCACTTCACCTGTTACCAGACCAGCGGCACGAATCGCTTCAAAATGCTCCTCAGAGAAACTTTCAAAATCGACTTCATGACAAAGATCCATGCAGTTATAGTGGCTGTACCGATGCCCATGAGAGTTTCGCTCAATCGACATTCTGCAACATCCTATATCTGCTTCCCTTAATATTTCCAACATAGATAATGCTTCTTTACGAACCAAAAGGTTTTTTACGCGAAGTACGGCGTTTTCACCTGCTGTATTTGGGTCATAAATTCGCAGCATAAGCTTCTCTATATCATCCTCATCGAGGTTTCCATAGAAACTCATACCATCACCTTGACAGTAACTAAGGCTGTACTCGATTGTCAGACCTTCTGGGTAGCCAAGTTTTTTCAGTTGGTTATTGAAATGAGTTTTAATCATAGCTATCTCCTTGTTTTTTGAGGAGACACCTCCCCCTAAGGGATTGGTGCCCCCTTAGGGTTTTAATGATTTCGGATTTAATAGTTAAGCACAGATGTCCAAAAGACCTTTCCGAGCGATCAACTGATGCTCTTCAAAGTCTTCCGGTGCAGAAGTGTCATAACCTTCACCATCGCTGTAATCTGGAGTACCCAGCACGATGATGTTGCCTACAACAGGTGAATCTGCACCATGTAATATACAACCGAGCTTGATACCGCTACTGAACAGTCCTTCTTCATCAAGATAAAGACTTACTGTTTTTCCATTCGATAGTTCCCAATCAAAGCTCTGGACCATGCTACAGCCGATTAGCTTATACATAGTTTGTAATCCGTCTTCTTTTGGAATATCGACTGGAGTGCAGCCTTCTGCGGTTATTAAATAGCCTTTGTTAGTGGCCTTAGACATTGCTTCATCACAAATTGACATGGAATCCTCCAAATATGTCATTGAGGGACACCAAGGCCCCAAAGGGGCTTTGATGCCCCGTTAGGGTTTAAAGATTGGTTTACTTATACGGTCACAGCGTCGATATCTAGGTATTGGCGGCAACCTGTTTTAGGGTGACAGCGGTGGCGAAAATTGTGCTTACCACCTTGCGTACCCATGTATTGCCAACACTCTCCAGTAACTGATTCTTCACAAACCGCGTCGCCATTATTTAATGGATGTTGGGCCAATTCGTTCCACATTTTGTCCCATTCACCTGTATTTCTTTGTACTAGTTTGAAGTCATTATTATTCATACTTCGGTACTCCCAACCCACTGCTTTCCAAGGTATGCCTCAACTCCCATACGGGCCCATTCCGAAGAGATGGTTAACATGGAAAGTGTTTCATGAGTCCAAGGTGCAGTTGGCTTGATTCGTTTGAGCTCTTTGCCTTCGAGATCTGTCAGAATAAGATCTGATTGTTCATTTCCAGCAAGAATATCTGGCTCTCCCGGACGCTGATCAGTAACAAATTTGATGTAGCAACCTTCGTCATCGCTACATGACAGCAATTTATCTACTGACAAGTTAAGTCCAGCACCGAACCATTGATCTATTGCTTCGATCTCAGGGAAATCAGATTTCAACTGAGATACAACGCCAATCATCTTGTCGAGAGCATCTTGGAACTCCAGCGCATTGCCAGCTGCCACTTCAAGTTTGCACTTGATATATGCAGCGTAGGTATCGCAGGCTTTCACCAGTTGCTGTTCATAGCCACCTGGGGCAAATGCTTCCGCGACTGCACCTTGAAGCTCCAAAGGTAGCGTGTGAATTAACTGCTCCTCAGCAGCTTTTTCAAGTCGCTCGAACTCCCTCGCCAAAGTGTCATTAGCCTTTTTTACTGGCGTCACAACATCCTGACAGAGAACTTCGGCTACATCATGTAGTGCTGCGTGGGAAAGCATTTTGGCAAGATCGACCTTGTTCCCCTTTTGGTTTGCGACATGACCAGCGAGAAGAGCAAGCAACGTAACGGTAGCACTATGCTCCAAGACTGATTCAGGCTGTACTGAATGCATCAGTGACCAGCGTTTTATCAATCGTTGACGCAAAGCAAGTGCTAGGAATCCATAGTTTGAATTTGACATAGTATCCTCCAATGAAGTTTGAAGGGTACACAGTTACCACATAGGTCCCGTGTACCCATGTGGGTTAAGTTGTGAGAGTCCTTGTGGACTGTTCTTGAGGTGTATTTTCGGCCTGACACCGAAATATTTAATCAGATTTCTGATGGAATGTATTCCATTCAGAATGTAGTTGCTGCTTGTAGGCCAGCTACCTTTCAACGTCAGCAAAGCCGACATTTTTTTTAGTCTATCGCCAATCCAAATGGTTCACGAAACGTCTATTTGCCCTTTTAGGGCGTTTGGTTCTCATAAGTAAAAAACCCCAGCAAAAATGCCGGGGTTTTTGTTTACTAAGCCACTAATGGAAGAGCCAATTGAGTTTCATCTTTCAGAGCATCTTGTTCCTTTCTGCTAAGGATTACGCGGTTCATACGAACTATCAATAGCGAAATGTGTCGTAACAAACGTTCTGGTTGTCTTTTGGACAGTTGGTGGACCCAATGCGGATAGTCATCGAATGTTAATGATGAACCATCTTCAAGACACTGTTTTGCTGCCTCAAATTCACTTTTTATAGCCACCATGATTTCACTCAACCATTCTTGCCCAATGGCACTATGAGCAGAGGCAACCAAGTCAATTGCCTTGCTCTTCGTTGCTTGGTAATAGCGGTATATCTCTGGTCGAGACTTACTTTCTTTCTCTACTTCTAAGAACATAGAAAATGCGTTGCTAGCTAACCAAAACTGATCACGAAGTGAGTTGTACCACTGACTTCTTGTTTCACGTTGCTGGGCATCTTCTTCGGCTCTTAGTTGATCTTCAATCCATTGCCCAGTGAATGTTTTATTCACTAAATGAACACGAATCGTTAGATCCAGATTCAACCACCATCTTACTTTTGCAATTCTTGCTTTAATCTTTCGAGCCACCAGCGCCTTGTACTTTTTATCGGTTAGTACTTTCAGATCAGGGCGAGAGGAAACACCTTCCATCGTTTGATAACCGGACAGTCTCATTTGATGATAAGTTTGTCCTCTTTGCATCATTTTATGATACATAGACCCTTTTCCTTTAGCGAAGCTGATCGCACCAAATCGCAAGTAAAATTGCGCGGCATATCCTGGTGTGTACATCCCAGATAATACCTTCTCTCTTAATCGAGGATATTCTTCCCATAGAATAAAATTGGCTGCGTCTGCTTCTACTACAACCTCTTTTTCTTCTGCGAAGCTTACCACTCGTCTGACACCATCGTTAGTGTTGATAACCCTAGCTGCGCGTGGGTCATCGCCACCATCAAAGTATGTCATTTCTGCAAGCGGATCTGATAGACCATCAAAAAGACTACCATCCCCCCACCTATCAACCTTTACCCATAACGGTTTCGGTATCGGTGTTCTCGGGACTTCTTGTTGGTGTACTTCATCTTCCAGAAGATCAAGTTCTCCCATAGTCCAAACTCGATGATAAATTTCAAGAGCATGGAACGGTTTGTCATTGAAATGATGGTAAGACCACATAAAGTCGATATGGCAGATCGCAGACTCAGAAACAATTCGAAACTGCGGTTCGGCCATACGTCGATTCCATGCTGTATCTTCAATTAAGCCAAGGTTTAACTTCTCAGCTACTTCCATAGCTCGCTTAGCCTCGACATAATCCATTGATACGCAAACATGCAACAAGCGCTCTAGAAATTTCGGGCTATACACATCAGGTTGGAGTTTAATGTACCCCCCCTCGTATATTGTCCGACCGATGGGATGTCGGTCTTCCCAGGCATACCTCCGCTTTGCTAGATATCTCTGAATACGATTGAGTCCGGCCATATAACCAAACTTATCTTCATCAGAAGACAGCATGTTTTGCATACTCTTATCGAGCCCGACAGCTTGGCAAGCCCAACAACCGAAACGGGCTACGCAAGCTTCACTCTTACGCTTCTCCGCCGCTCCAATAACACACTCGCCCGTTGCTTCTTTGTAAAGCTGTGCAGTAGTGTTATTACTCGCTAGATAACTTGGTAAGGGGTATTTAGCATCGGCTCCCGAGCTTAATAAAAAATCCCACACATCAGACATCAGCCAGTGTTTGATCACATACAGCTCTCCACCGTGCTTAGTGTTCACTACTTTTGCTGCTGAACCGCCAAATTTGGCAATATTTGCAGCGCGAGTAGAGCTTTCAGAATCACGGCTTCCTAACATCAAGCAAACCTTATTTTGAACCTCCTTAGGAAGGTTTTTAACGTAGGCAGCTTTAGCTCTTCTTGCTGATGTGATTTTCAGTTCCTGTGAACACTGACGCGCTGAACTATTGGAAAACGTAGGCAGTCCACGTCCAGTAAGCACCCTTCCAGTCCAACTCTGTGTAATGCCTGGATTAGCGATCACGATATTAAGAGGAATCGCTTCTTTCTTAATAAACCGTTCTAACGCTTCAAGTTTCACATCAGCAAGCCAGCGAACTTCTGGGTTCTCTATCCCGGTATCAGTGTGTAGGATAAAATGATGTTGGCTAATACGTTCTCCATTTCTAACTGCCCTTACCAGAGCCATCAAAAATAGGTGCAGTACTGTCTCAGAGTCCTTGCCAGATGAGTAACCAAGCATCATGGTCCACCCGTCTAGCAAAGCTGCGTAGATTGCCTGTACTGAACTTTCAATCAGCTCAGACAAACAAGTATTTCTAGTGGCATCTCGGAAGTTTAGTTCTTCATCTTCCTTGAGTGTTTGCCAAACTTGATCCCATTTATCCCCTTTTGCAATCAATGAAGACGCATGAATAACGGGTGTTTCATCAGCACAAACTGACGCAAGCATGTCAAGTTGATGTTGCATAGTATCCTCCGTACAAAGTATGGAGGGCGCACGCCCCCACAGGGACATACACCCCCGTGGGTTTGATATTGAAATATTAAGGAATGATCGGCAGCCAATTATAAATGCGATATGCAATGTATAAACAAGGCACTCCAAATACGAGCCCCCAGAACTGCGCTACTGCATATTGTTTTGCATTCTCAAACCATGCGGCCATATCGGTAAGTAACGGGGGCCAGTCAAACGAAATGGCGACCAAAAGCGGCACCAAAACACACAAACTACCCACAACAGTCAAAACCGATACAATAATATTTCGTTTTTTATGATCGTATTGATACATAAGCTTATTTCCTTCTAGAGTGGGCTCAGAAGCACCCTTCTGGAGCTTCTGAGCTTTTGGATAGGCGTTAGCCTAAAATGATGGGAGTGATCCCAGTGAAAAAACCAAGAATGCCGAGTAATGCGCCTACCACTCCAAGACGGATTGATAAGCGAATAGAGAAGTCAGGGTGGAACCAGAACCACTGGTAAATTTCCCACCAGCGAGCTCTCCGCATTTCCAGTGAAACCTCTTCTTTAAATTTCACTCCAAGAGCATCAACGGCATCGTAATCAAGACCAACAGCATTTTTGGTAATCGACATTGTTCCTGGGTTGCCCATTACATATCGAATTACTTTTGTGCCGTTATCGGGGTTATAGATCACTACTGGCTCACGTCGAAAGAAACGATTAGGATCTTTTCTCTTTGAGTCTACGTTTCGGTTATTTAACCGGACGATATTGTGACCTAAACCTGAATCTTCCATTGGAAGACGAACTACAGATTCAATTTTCATAATTGTCATCTCCATGTTGAATGGAGATAGCCCCCGGCAGGGACTATCCCCACGCGGGTTACAATAAGTACTGTTTGTTTTTGGCGACCAGCTATCGCACATCAGCGCACAAGGCACTTTCCAAAAACGTCTCTAACAAACGCCTTTAGAAAATGTCAAGAATGACACCAAGAGGTAAGGATGCAGAGCTATCAAGCTCCGCATCCACCTTAGAGTAAGTTAATTCATAAAGAACAATGAATTAAAATACCATTTTCACTTTTCGCTGCTTCAACTCGCTTGTTTAAACGAAAATCGAAGCAAGCATCCAGAATTTGTCTTTGAAGATACTTAACAAGCTCTCCTGCACTTCGAACTGTTTCTCGTGAACCATTTAATGGCTCAACAAAACAATCATCGTACCAAGAACACGCATCTGGATTATCATGGACATACTTTTTCAACATGCACCAATCTAATGGAGATATAGTTTCTCCCTGCTTAATATTTCCGACGATGCCTTCTATACGTGAATGAATCACCCCGGCTTCGTTATAGCCACTGGGTTCTTTCATTTCGTCATATGGCCCATCATCAATATCGCCACAACCAGCCGGACAGCAATTTGCATCTATGCCGTGGGAGCAATAATGAACGTCATCATTCCAATGCTCTTCATGGCTTTCAGTTTGCTGCTCCGCTGTAATGACTTCGTAACCGTAATTTTCAGCAAGCTTGATAACCTGTTCTTTAACTCCTTTAGGTAAGTCGAGAACAAGGTTATCAATCGCATCTATATACCGGCTTGCGAAGAGTTCATAAATCAGTCCACATCCTTTGTGAGCATCTTGAGCAAGCTTTTCAACCTTCTCAGGGTAATTCTCACAAGGCCACTGGTTTACCTTTTCAAAGTGGTCAATTAACTCATCCAACTCCCAAAAGATATTGTTTATGACTGTACCGAAGACCAAATCGTCTCGGCCAGCTGCGTTGCAAACTGTTTGTATGACAGAATACATATCACTTAAATATGTCACTCTACCAGCTGGACCATCTACAAATTCAGGTTCAAGCTCATCCCCTGTTGAGTGGTAAACAGCTGCACATTTTAGAGCTTCCGTATACGAACCGTGTTCAGCACGATAAATAGATAATTTACACATAGATTTCTCCTGGTAAGGCTGAGGAACCCCCTTCTGGGAATCACCTCAGCTATTGGTAGTGTTAAGCGGCCATAACGCGAATTTCATCTCCAGCCATTTGGATTGGAATTGATTTTGCTGGTTGATGACCGCAACTTGTGTCCGGACCATCCGCCGCAGCGAAATAGACCGAATTGTTCATTACATTGATAGGCATACCCAAGGCTTCACCTGCTGGTGCGAGCTTGAGCATTCCTGATCGTTCGATTAAAGCCGGAGCCCAGTGGAAGTCTTCGCCGCCGATATAAGGCTGCTCGGTATCCACCACTTCGACTAGTACCGGAGTCTTGTCCACCAGCTGCCAGCAGCTTCGGCCTAATTCGTAGGCCAGAGCTTCAAACGCAGGGAAGACAATAGACTGCCCCAGGATCTGATGCGCTACCGTGTCAGATTCCCCCTCAATCAATTCAGATGGGATGCCTTTCACTCGGCAGTGCTCCAGTGGAGTAAGGATTCGAGACAGTTCAGGTTGTTCTGGATGAACAATGAACGGCTCGGTCGAACGGCATTTCGCGTAATCTTTCCCAATTGTCCCCAGGTATGACTCTTCACCTGTCAGCAATTGACGGCTAAAGCCTTTACCAGCGGCCTTGTCACGTTTTTCTTTCTCAGCCAGATAGTCGAATGACTTCCAACGCTGTGAATCAATCTCAACAGGCTCCAGGATGTCTTGGATACACGCTTCTTTCTGGCGCAGCGGCTTAACCTCTCGAATATCGAACGTGTCGATACCAACAGATGTGCCAACCACACACAGACGCTTGCGACGTTCAAGAACTCCAAACTCATTGCCATCCAGGATACGCTCCTGAATGTTGTACCCCAGAGAGGTCAGCACCGACCGGATCACTTCCATGCTCGCAGTCTTCTGGTAGGTATCAACATTCTCAATTACCACCATTGCTGGATTGAGAGCTTCGACAAACTGCAAAAAGTTGAAAAACAGTGCGCCAGCTGACTCATGCGATTCAGCGTGACCTCCGATTTCACCACCCCATAGTTTGTTCTTCGAGCGCCCTGCCCGGCTGGCACCAGTGCATGGGATACCTCCTACCAGCAGGTCAACCTGCGGTGGCTTGCGGCTGAGATTTACCGACTGAATAGGCGACTCAATCACAATGGATTTGTCGTCCCACAATTCGGTGTTATTGCGAAGGGAAGCATCCAGGTATTTACCTTCCATCTCGACCGCAACAGCAATTGAGCTGTTGATCCCCGACCGTTCCAGACCAGAGTGGATAGCTTTATCCAAAACGCCGCCACCATGAAACAGGCTGCAAACGCTCAGAGGCTCTCCATTCTCCAGTTTGGTGAACAAGCGCTCTACCCGCTCAACAACACGTTCATGCTGATGGTGGGCAGAAATAACGATTGTCCCTTGGCGAATAAAGACGCGAAGCATCTCAACGCCATCGAACAGTTCCGCCAACTCCTGAGAGCTCACGTCAATGATGGGCATAGTCCGACCATTGCGAGTACGTTTACTCACGGTGAACTTTCCCGTATCGCATACCCGGATAACAACCTGAGAGTCCTTTAACACCAGATCATACTTTTGGCCTGGTTCATAGCCTTCACGAGCTAACTTAGCTCCTTCTAGCCATACTCTTTTCTTACCGCGATGCTCTCCGAGTTTGGTATTTACGATGGTAGCCATATTCATTTCTCCTGAAATTCAAGGGCCACCAGAACCCCTTAGGGTCTGGAGCCCCAAAGGGTTAATTGGTTATTGCGTTGTTTTTGATTTCAACGACAACAGTTGCATCTTTTGGGATTGGAGCTCGCCAGCAAGTTACGCGCAATGGAGTGAAAACGTCTTTAAAATCGACTTCCACATGAACATCGGGTAAATCTGCTGTAGGGTTATCCATATCATCTGCATCAATGAGGACAGCGCCTTTTGATGACAGTTTATTTGCTGCATTCAATATTTCGATGAGCCACGTAACCTCTCTTTGAGAAGGCATCTCATCAGGAAGTTGAAGAACATGAAGACTGTTCTTCCAGAACGGAGCATTGATTTCATTGTAACTAGGCATCAGTGTATCCTCTTGCATAGAAGGTACACCTTTCCCAACCGGGAATGATGTACCCGGTTGGGTGAATAGATGCTATTTATTTTCGGCGTCTAGCTAACGCACTCAGTACACAACGGCACTTTCCTATAAGTTCTACACTCCACTTTCACATGTGAAAGATAAAACCTTTAGGAAAGCGCCGGATGAACCGACGCTTTTAGGCTTACTTATCAGTTAAATCACTTCACCAGACAAGCCTCGCACAGCTCTGTGATAAAGAATCTTGTGAGGTGTGAATGTCGTGTTAAACCATATCGCTTTTCCACTGAAAGCTGAAAAAATCCAGCCCCCCGCTTTAGCTCGATGATTTATAGCTTCTTTTTGTGAATCAAACTCAATAAATTTAGCGGCCATAGGTGTCTCCTTCGATAAAGAGCACACCTGTACCCTACGGGCACAAGTGCGCCCGTGGGCTAGTGTTTGAAATGAACTACCTCATAGGTTTAGGCAGATTCTTGAAGTTTAAGGTTGTCGAGGCAAATTGCATGATATAAGCGATGTCTCTGATCTAGGAGGAAATCCTGATCTGGCCGCCATGTGCTGCGATTGTATTCCTCAGTAAAACCGTTATAAGCGTTTACTTCTGCTGGGGACAATTTCTTACCTGTGTACACACAGGAAAGCCGTCCTACCTCGACAATAGACTGTTTGGGTAGTGGGGTATTAGCCTCTTCAACAGTGTATGAGCGCTTTGTTCGATGGTCGATAATCTTGGACTTTAATTGCTCGTGATTTAGACCTCGTAACGATATATACATGCCTTTCTCCTAAATTAAAGGAGCGGAACTATCCCATAGGACGTTTCCGCCCCTATGGGGTTTATATTTGTTTCTTGATTATGTATTTGTATGGGGGAGAGGTTACTTCGCTTTCCACAAGCTGATGATCCATGTGGCGACAAAAGTCAGGTATATCTCTCGTGGTAGCTGGGTCATCAGCTTTCACTTCGAGTGTTTCTCCTGGCCCCATACGACGAATTGCACGACGAACCACCATTAATGGCTCAGGGCATCGCAATCCCATCACGTCAATAAACTGATCTACATTCATTGGTTATCACCCTTGCCTATAGCAGTCTAATCACGCGACAGAAGATTTACTGTTTTCTTCGTAGCGCATTTTCGCTTGTTCGTTTAAATCAAGTTCACCGTCTTCTAGCTTTAGAATATTTTCTAGAAGATTGGCTTTGTGCATTAAAAGTTCAGCAACAGCCTCATCAATATCCTCGATTATCTGTTTCTGTTTTTTGATGGTGTAGCTATTCAGTTCTTCAACCAGAGGCCACGCTACACTCGAATGAGTATTTAGTGTGGGATATTCTGCTTCAACCTCACAGACAACGCCATTGGCACCTTCTCGATAGTGTGGATAGCCTATACGTAGACCAACGCATCGGTCTAGTTTTGCATTAACACAGAACTCCAAAGGGGTGCGATTAGTAAAAATATCGTTAGTGTTTTTAGACATGATCTTCTCCATGCAATAATTTGTTATTGACGGAGAGCTCCCGACGGGAGGCTCTCCCGTCAGGGTTGATATATTGCTGTTTATTTGCGACGTCCAGCTAACGTACTCAAGCACCAAAGGCACTTTCCAAAAAAGTCTCTATGTACGTACAAACTGCTTTGGAAAGCGAGGGGGCATTTCCCCCTGCGCTTGTTATTTTTACCTTATAGTTTCCTACAAGGCTACATCGTGTGATTCACATTGTTCGATATTCGGCCAATAATAGATTGTACCTTTGCCCATTTGATCTTGACGTGGTGTACCTAGAAATTTGAATAAATTTCCCATGCAACTTGCCACTGCTGAAAGATCTTTTCCTGGGGGGACATCTATCCCAAGACAAGTACGACCATACATAAACCGTCCAGAATATGAACGAACATGGAATTTAGTTTGCTCACTCTCAGGTTCATCTCGATTTACCTTATCTACAGCAAGTACTACCGCTTTGTTTAGAACGATAGTTTGACACGCCTTATCAAGCTCACCGAAGCGTTCAACGTCGATACCACAGAACTTATCAAGTCCCGAGGCAGCATCATGAACAATCAGTTGCTTGGTGTCAGCCAATTCATTTTCCATCGGCTTCCAAATGTTTTCAGCCTCTTTATCAATGAATTGCACTACCTCATGCCATGACCAAAACTCAACATCATCTCTGATGGCACAATGTTCAGGTTCTCGATCTTGCTGCATACATTCCAGCAAAAGCAAATAGCCGTCATACCATGTTCCTTTATATTCATCATTGAATTTAAGGACTTGTGCAGCGGCCAATCCAATTGCTTTCTGTTTCAGTGAAGTAGTCATCGTAATTTCCTCGAACTTGGAGGAGTCCACCAGCAGGTGATACTCCTCCTGGTGGCTATTTATTTCTTTTGGCTAACTGTCTGAGTGTGTATTGGCAAAGGTTACGCACTTCATCAGGGTCGTAACCAGATAACACACAACAGGTAACAAATGAAAATGGATGAACTTCATCAGAGTTCAACCATTCATAAGCTTCATCTTTTGCTTTTTTACCAGAGCGTCCGTCAGCAAGGACATTTAAGCTATACCGCAAAAATGCCTCTCTTAGCTCTTTAATCTGCCCATCAGTCCAAGTTTCGATTTCAGTTTCAAACTCTTGCTCGACTGTACGTTCAGAACATGATGCTACGATTGTTAAGGGAGTAACCTTTTCAATCGGCTCTTCATCATTTTCTAATAGCAGATCATCAAAAATGAAGGGGAGTTGTAATTGTGCATCGTAGGTTAATACGCTTGCAGTATTCATGGGTTGCTCCTAAAAATTTAATTGAGAGGCAACCCACTCCCAAAAGGGCATAGGTATGCCCCTTTGGGGTTAAGTTTCATATGTTAAAATCCAACAATCTGAGAGTTAATTTGCTCTTCCAGCCAAAGCTCCAATGATTCGAGCTCTTTTCTTTCCGACGATGAATTTGCTTTTAAAGCATCACATCTAACGGCCAGCTGCATCGAGCGAACTTCCTCTACAGTTTCCACGTTGTTTCCAGCAAACATAACTAGTTGCGAATTTGGCATGGTCATAACTCACCTCCCTGAGTTTATAAGCCAGTATCTAATGCCTAGATTCAAGGTTGGCGTTAAACCAATCTGCGGGACATTCAATCACCGCATGAGTTACGACATCTCGCTCTGAGTAACCTTGAACCAAAGCATCGGTACACTTCTCAGGAGAAGTACCTTGAGGGACCAACAATTCAAGATGAATTCCATCCGAACCAACTAAATCATCCCCGTAAGGGAAGCCATTGATCGTTTGGTTGTGTCGCTTACACCATTTGATGATATTGGCAATACGACCATGCTCATCTTGACTAGCTATTCGTTTATTCAGCTTCATTGGACACCTCCTGACATGCACCTAGTTCTACCATGCTTTGCATACATAGCTGGTTCATATCCATTGTGAGTGTGTCATTTATGGCCGAATAAACGATCCCCTCTTTCGCAAGTTTTAACACCTGTTTCAACAGAGAAAGAATAGATTGAGCCTCATCGTCTATACGATCTGCTATATCTTTCCATTCCCAATGTTCAAATGGTTGCCATGCAGTTAAATCGGGCTCTTCACCTTTCTCAACGCATTCTATTAGATGCTCGTAAGCCATGAACCAATTGTCAGCACTTCCTAATTCTGACAGGTACTGAGCAGTTGCTTGGGCGTATGCGAGTTCTTCTAATTTTGGCTTGGTGGTTAAGGACATTCTTAAACGCTCTAGAGCTTCTTCTGCATCATTACGAGTTAAGAAGAAGTGTTCTACAGACGAACGGCAACGTTTGCCTTCCGCATAGTAAAGAATGCTTTCCTGTGTACAATCTGGAGTGGCTAAACCGTACTCCTCAATTGTTATAGGCTTGATGGTTAATGACTCTTCACACAATTCATAAACAACAACAGGGAAAGTGCTATTGCGGTAAAAATCGTGATGGTATTGATTGGTCATACATATTTCCTCTTTGTAAAGAGGAGCCCAACCCGTAGGTTAAAGCTCCTCAGGGTTGGGGTTAGATATCGACAGTTACATCTGACGTTGCTGTAGCACAGCAAGGCAAAATTTCACCATCATTAAGATATGCTATAGGTTCAGCACGGTAAGAAATGTTCCCTCTTACCAGCTTGCACCGACATGCTCCGCAATACCCATTTCTGCATTGCGACTCAATAGCGATACCTTTTCTTTCTAGTTGAACCAGTAACGTACTTGTACTGGCTGGTAAGTTGACATGCATTGTCATACTCCTTATTTGAGAAGCATGACTCCCAGCGGGAGAACATGCCCCGCCAGGGTGGTTAATAGATGAGATTTTGCTGTTTATTTGCGACGTCCAGCTAACGTACTCAAGCACCAAAGGCACTTTCCAAAATAGTCTCTTTGTAAGTTCAGACTGCTTTGGAAAGCGAGGGGGAGATCCCCCAGCGCTTATTACCCTTAAACGGTACGTACTCCGATCTCTCGGTGTACTAGAGTATTTCGACATAAATTCGAGAATTTTTCTAATGTGGAACTGCCCTTTCTAGGTGTCAACATTAGCTTTCACTCTGTTAGGGTATAAACCCCAGAATCCACTCGAACAAAATATCGTTCATCTTGCAGCACTTGACGAACCTTGGCTTGCCAGTGTTCGTTTTGTCGGTGTTTCGCGTAAGGTGCAATTTGTTGGTAAATGGCATCTAACGATAAGGTTTTACCCTGTAACACTCGACGCAACACTGCTTTCCATGTAACTCCAACCATATTGGCCGCACGTTTATCTGCTACTGGGATAAGCGAAAGCGATGATGATGCATTTTGCTTTTTGAATACCAGTAACTTTTCATGGGCGATACGAACCAGCTTACTGTTATTGCTGTAGTTGGTCCGGTCAGAGACACAGTTGTGTTGCACCTTGATGATCTCATCAACGAGTTTACCTGGAGCCAAACGCTCAACCAGACTGGACAAGTTATAATACTCGCCTTTACGTCGAAGGTTTCCCATCAAAATACCGTAGTGACCTCCCGGTTCACAGGCATCATGTATATTCATAATGGCTAATTCTAGAGCTTCCACGAACTCTGGCAACGATAGACGGCTCATATCCCATTTATTGGGTTCGCCATACATGTTTCCAGAATATTGAATCATATCGGCATAAGGGGGGTGCCACCAAATAAGGTGGGCTGGCTCCCCAAGAAATGCAGACAGATCATCTCGCAGCAAATTAAACCCCTGATGCAAGTCTGTACCAATAAAACGAACTTTGAGTTCATTTGCCACATCAGTACTGGTTCCTCCCCCAATACTAGGGTCAACAACTAAGCCATTAGGTTTCATCATATATGACTCAATAAAGTCTTTAATGATGTGTCCGGTGCAATTACCTCGATACTTGTTGTCGCCATAATGACCACGATTAGGGTAAGAGCAAACAGATGTAGTAAACATGGTGTGTCCTCCTTGTGGTGGGCACACCATGCTCCCTATAGGGGCAATGGGTGCCCCTGTTTAGGGTTAAAGGTTGTCGGTGTACCATGCATCAAGGCTTTCGTAATCCTTACGATATATCTCCTCATTGGGAGCTGTCATAAAGACCACATCACCTTCACAGTAGGTACACAATTTGAGCTCACGCTCGTTATACCAGAACGCACTATATGACGAGTCTTGATGAGCAATTCTCCAAGAGTCGTTCAGGTAGCAATTCCAAAAGGTTAGTGTATCTCCTAGTGGAAAGTGACTACGTTCGATAATCGAACCATGCTCTGTTTGTTCTGGTTTAACTCGTCCTGTTTTTAGTCGCTTCTTAATGATACGTTTGGCACGATTCAGCAGTGCAAATAAGCGAGCATTGTCACTGCTATACCATTGTGGATTACGCTTATTCCAGTAGAATTTTGCGTCAATCTCACCAGATAAGCGCTCCATTTCATTACGGTTTAAAGTATCTAAGAAACGGCGCATTGCCATGTCGTGATTAAGCGTTGATTCTAAGGATGCGAGTGTAGTCATTGTGATTCTCCAGTTAATAGAGACCACTGCCCATTCAGGGCAAGTGGCCCCGAAAGGGTTATTTAAGGACAAGTGAAATTTGTGTTGGCGCAACGTTTAACTTGAAATAACGCTTATTAGCTTTATACGCTAAGTCAAACCAACCTACCGGAATGGATACGCTGCCATCATCACCACCAAATATCATTCGAGCAGTTTCGTAAAAGTCGTCATCTTTGTCAGGATTACATCCGTGAGCATAGACAACAGCACCTCTTGATCGAGGACTTTCTTTTACATCTGCGTTGTTCAGAAGATACAAACCTTGATCTTTTACCAATAGCAACTGCGGTTCGACTAAAGACTTGTCTATCTGGCTGGAGTCCGGCCATCCAAAATCTTTGTGTTCCTCATCGTTTCCATTGGAATCAACAACTTTGCCTGTTTTGTATAGAGCAGGCTTAAAGAGGTCATCCATTGTTGGTGAATAACTTTTCGTCTTATTAAGCTCATCCACCAGCAGTTGTACTTCTTTCATGTTAAATTTTACGATTGCCATAATGGCCTCCATTAAAAATTGAGAGGCCAGCAATGCCCTAGAGGCTTTGATGGCCCCTTAGGGTTTAGGATTTAATTTATTCTACAAATATATTTAGAGCGCGTTTGATATCTAACTCAAACTCATCCAAGCATGGCATTGATGCATCCATCTCGTCATACCCTTCTCGCTCTATAATTCCCCAAAAACAATCTGAAAGATTATCAACCAAATCGAATAGTTCACTTTCTTTCCACTTATTTGGGGCTCTTTCTATTTCGTCAACACATCTATAGATGAGGTTTGAATATGGATAAAGATCTACAACAAAGTTATCTTCACCATAGCCAAAACAATCTCCGATATTGATGTGGTTGTCCTCTGCATGTTTCAGTACAGCGGTAGTGAAATAGAAATGGTATTTTGCTTTATGTGCGTTTTTTGTGCTCATGGCTGTCTCCATAAAATTGAAGAGGCAACCAACGCCTACCAGGGCGCGATTGCCCCGTTAGGGTTAATGTATTAGATTCGGGCTTCCATAATCTGGAACTGCCCTTTTGTCTCTGAGCATAACTCTTTGAGAGAGCTATACAGTTGCTCTGCCGACAACATTGGTTTACCCAAAGCTTTCATTGCCTCAAGTGCATTTTCAGCTCCATGCTCCCCTGTTGCGTCAAAGACGTTGTAGTGGACTTCACCTATTGAAAGAATGTTTCCGCTCGCCTTCACACCAACCTGCATTTTTTCAACAGTTAATGTGAGTCGCTCACTTAAAGAACCTGAATGAACACTTATTGTCGTATCATCATGGAATACGCCGTTATAGATTTCATCAAAGTTGATCATGATACTTTGGCTGTATTTTTCGCCAAAATAGAGTGTTAAGCAAACTTCCTCTAGTTCCGTATCTGTCACTAATGCACCATTAGCTTTAATGAGATACGGTCCGTCGATTACAGCCTTCATATCGTCATGAATTGCGTCGTATACATCACCTGCCGTCAAAGTACCATTTGGTTCTTTTTGGACAGATTTAATACGTGTAAACACTTTTTCATCCGACAATTCAGAACTGTTATCTGTGAAGTAGTCAGGTCTCAAGTCTTCTTCTTGGATTTGATAGTATCCTTCCGGAACCACCCACTCCTTCCAACCTTCAACCCAATCTGTTTCAGTGTAATCACTCCAATCAGGACTTCTATCTCGGTTAATAACATCGAGAACCCCATCAATAGTCCAACCATAAACTTTTTGGGTTTCTAGGTCGGTAACGGGAATACGACGCTCCAACGGAGTTTCAATGGACATCAAACTAAGTTTAGTTTCATGGATTCTGAACACATCCCCATCTAATTCAATGAGGCTTTCTGGGTCCGTTAACAAGCTGTGTTTGCCTTGTGCAAGATCCAGAAAATATTCCACCCCTAGACTGATAGTGCTAACCAGATAGTCAACACTATCGACAAGCTCTGCACAGGTCTTGAGATGAGATGGTAACAGTCGGCCAGAAAGGTTAATTCCCATATCAGAAATTTTCTTCTCTGGATTTTTGATTGCTACGTTTGCGGCCACACGATATGCCTCATAGGCATCTTGTGCAGTAGGATAATCAAAACCCTCTGTCAAAACGCAAAGGAAAGCTGATTGTATTTTCAAGTCAGTATCGGTGTGAGCGATAGTCATGGTAGTTCTCCATAAAAATTGGACACACCTATGCCGTCGAGCAAGATGTGCCCGAGGGCTGTGATAAAAAGTGAATTAATGCTGTTTATTTTTGGCGACCAGCTATCGCACATCAGCGCACAAGGCACTTTCCTTGAATCTCTCGACTTTCACATGTGAAAGTGAAAGGCTAAAGGAAAGCGCCGGGAAACCCGACGCCTATTTCTGGTAGTTGATCCACCAGATTCAATTAGCTCCCGAACTTTCGGTGCCAAACGCTCCCGCAGGCATTTTCCATTTTTCACCGTTCGGTAAAAAAATAGGTAAGGTATATTCCTTACTGGTTGCTTGCAGTAACGCTTCCTTATCATCAATCTCAATGGGTTTTACCAGTTTCGCTCGTTCTGCCACTGTCAGACCTTTACGGCTTATAGCTGTGCCGAACTGGCGCTCATACTCTGATATTGCTTCTAGCCGATCAGGAAAGTATTCGCCTATGGTTGCCCAGATACGATCTGAGTTAAACACACATGTAGCGCACGATGACCTATTCCAGCCTAAACGATATGGTACTGGCGGCACCAGCTCCCAATCTGCCAAAATTTGCCACACTTCTTCTTCCCTAAGGTGGAGAACTGGCCTCCAGGCATCAATATGGCGAGGTTTACGTGGATTCTTGGACTTACGTAAGGTATCACCAGCATGAGGTTCAAGCTGATTATACTTTGCGCGGTTGCCAGACTCTTCACGCCGCTCACCAGTAATGAATAGCACTCGCTTACCGACAAAACGATCCTGGCTAGTTATTCCTCTACGACCAACGTCAATTTTCAACGCCGATGAACACCACCGAGTTTGCAATGAAGCTGCTTGTTGAGGAAACTTTAGCCTTGTACCAACCTTGACCCCGTTGCGTGGCAACTGAATTAGACCATCAGGTGTCTCCACTATATGCTCGTGGCTTTTACTGCTGTTTTTAAGCATTTCGCCTTCAAAACCATGCTTTAGCCATGAAAAATACAGTGGAATACCGATTGCTTTCGATAGTTTCACGCAGTAGTCATCAATAAAGGCCCAATCCATCAGAGTAGAACCCTCATTCCCATCAACTAAATGATGCCAAAGTTCTATTTTTGACGGAGGAAATCCTCTATCTAGAAGGTACTTGAGGGCAGCAAAGCTATCTTTACCACCTGACATACACACTATAGCGATGTCGTAATCCAAATCGATCTCTGGTGCATCAAAGTAAACCCCAGGCATGGCTGGCTCTAAAGCAATCAAGTTTTCCTGACCACTAAAAAGATCCATCTGTGAATTTAAGATGCTGTTCTTCATCGAAGGAATAATCACCTGATCATCAAAACGATCAGATGTTGGCTGTATAGTATTCATTTTCCACTCCTAATGTTGAGGAGCAGTACTCCCCTCGGGAAGTGACTGCCCGTGGGGTTAAACTAATTTTCCATCTTCATTAGTAGCTGTGACCAACCAATACCCATTGTCTTCATAGGATCGTTTAGTATCACTTGCTTCTAATTCGTTCTCTGTTATCAAAAGACATTCAGGACGATTGGAATTAAAATCCTCTTCTGTTTCGTATCCAATAACTTCAAACATAAATACTCCCTAATGATATACAACGCTATCCCCCTATCAGGGAGTTAGACGCCTAAAATGAATAGGCCCCGTCCCTGACGGGATAGGGCCAATACATGGACTGATTAAGCAGCAAAAGCGGTCAACGATCGCTCCATTAACTTAAACAGTGTTTTTTGTAGATCCGCAGCATCTTCGATGACAATGTTCGTATTGAACAGTCGATTAACGGCTGTAGTTTCAATACCGATACCAATCATTTCTATGTCACTGGCTTCACACAGTCCGATAACTTTGTGACAGGCCAGTGCATTGTTCGGCGCACCATCTGTCACAACTATCATCATTTTACGTTCCTCTCTGGTTTTGGTTAGCTCAAATGCGCTATACCAAATGCCCTCAGCCATCGGTGTACCACCGCGTGAATTGAAGACAAATTTACCAGTTTGGTTTTGTACTTTTTGACCATGCTTTACAACGCTGTACACAGGAACATTGGAGTTGTTACCGAAAAACGTTACTGCTGGATTAACCCCTGGAATGCTTTCTAAAGCTAATGCAATAGCTAAAGAGGCTTCCCTTGCAATATCTTCCCTGCGCTTACCGTTTCCGGCAGGGCTATCCATTGAGGAGCTCATATCGACCAAAATGTGAACCGCTGTATTAGGGCGCTTCTTAGCTTCTGGTCTCTGGAAAATACGAGTATCTCCAATGACAACTTTATGTAGTTGACGAGTGTCTACACGCTTTCCACTTCTTTGGTTCCTATGAGCAGTTCTTTGGCTGGCTTGCACCAATCCATAAAGCTGCTGTCGGATTTTTGAAGTTGTACTTTTCACATCTCCATTGAGACGCTGCCCAGCTTTTTTGTGATCATGGATATCCATTGCTGACCGTACTGTTTGGTAACGATCATCACCTTCTTGCTGGGCTACCAGATTCAGCTCTTGCTTCAAAGCGTCTTGCGCATTTTTAGGCAAATCACTGTTTCCAGCGCTTAGTACTTGTTGTAGCAATTGAGAAGCATTAGGAGGAGAACTGTTACCGCTCGCGTTCTCTTCACTATTGTTACCTTGAACTTCGGGGCTATTTTCATTTTGCTCACTTTGCGCTCCACTACTGCCACCCTGTTGTTCTTGGCTATTTTCATCATTGCCATTAGATGACGACTGTTCCTGCCCATTTGGACTTTGAGAGTCGTCACTACTTTTATCCTTCTGCTCAGGTGATTGCTCACGTTGAGATTTCGGATTTTGCTGCTCTTCACTATCTTTCTCTTCTTCGATCATCTTAATGATGTCATCAGCAAGAGATGCAGCGTTTGCAGTTGATTTGGCGTCCACACATTTACGTAGCAAGGCATTAAGCCTTACAACAACACCTTGAGGGAAAACTCTTTCAAACACAGCTTTTGCGCCATCTAAACGCTCTTGCAATGCAGTTTGACCTACACCAACTGTTTGCAACCAATACAAGCAGTATGCAGACAGGATGGATGCAGGGTGGTCTTCATCTCTCACGGGTTCATAATGGCCTGCTTGAAGCATGTATCGAGCCATCTCGTGCAGTGTCAAAGCTGTTCCTGGATAGACCCCAGGCATTGCTCTTTCAATACGACAATCTTCAATGACGTTTGTTAGGTGAGCGTGCAAGCCGCGTCGCCTTTCTACATTGAAGTCCGTAAACCGAACGTGTGCAGCTTCATGTGCCAAGTAGCCCCAAACAGCATCCATATTTGGATAGTCATCTGGAACATTTGGAATAACGATAGTTTGACCATCAGTGCTTGCGGTATCTGACCCCAAGGCAACTTTCACACCAAACTTCTCGCCATAAGCAGCAGCTACGATGGGTAAAGCATTATAAACAGTACGTTTTTTAGACATATTTCTTCTCCAATTTGGACAGAAGAAACAAACCACCCTCGGAAAGGTGGTTGTCCCTTCCGAGGGGGTTAAAAATAACAATCCTGATCATCAAGCTCAGTTGGTTGCTGTTCAGGTTGACTTACAACATGATCATTAGAGTGAGATTGACCAAAGTCCTTGCCAACATAATCTGCTGGGTCTTGGCTATAGTCTTCCACTGGAATGTCATCACAATTTAGGTCTGCATCCCACAGAGTCTGAGAAGAGACATCGCTTTTGTCTTCCAAAGCATCATCTTCCTCGTCATCTTGGTTTGCACTGGATGTGCGGTTGGCTAAAAACGCTTCGAAGTCATCCAAAATAGTTTCAGGTTCTAAGTTATTAACTTGTTCACCATCTTCTTGGTTAATTTCTTGGCTTTGCGTTTGAACGTATGGCTGTTCCAGTGCCTCATCACTCTCAACACCTTCACTTTCATCTTCTTGATCAGAAGCTCCAGACTCTAATGAGCTGAGTTCATCTCTGGTCAAGGTTTTGGCTACATCATCAACACTAAGCGAACCACCAGCATATTCTTGAATACGTTGGCGATCACACATGATTAATACGGCGGCCATAATTTGAAAGAAGAACATACCTTCAATATTACGCTTTCCAGCTCCGTGCTTTTCGTACCCTGCCAGTGTTTGATCGAGCAGGCTAACGAGCGGAGTGAATGCGCTGTTCAAAAATGACAGTCCATCCACTTTATCACGTAGGTTTTTTAGCGTTGCGCCTGTAGCTGTTGCTACATGCATCTTCCCAGCTAAACGTTTGTTGTAAAAATCATTGGCATCATTTACCACCTCAGCAATGAGATCATCGCCCAACTCCTCAACCTTACGATTAAGTCTGTGTGCGCTTTGCTCATCTTGAGTAGGTTGAACCATAAACACCTGATATTCAAAACCAATTCGTTTTTCTACTTCTTCACGAGGAAGAGCTCCAGCACGAATAGCAGTCTCGTATTCAGGGTTTTCTCGACACCATTCATCAACGGCATTGTTGTAGCCAGTAACGAACTCGTGTTTTAACTGTTGAACTTCGACGTCAATCTTGTCCAACTTGGCGCAAATCTCATCAGTTTTTGCTACGGGTACAGCATAGCCATTCATGAATGGCATACCATAGCTAAGCAAAAAACGTCGAGTTTCTGTTTTCAAGCGATGAAAGCCTTTCAGCTTCGCTGGATCACAGATTTTTTTCGACCCTAATTGAGCTACTTTCTCTGGTGGAATTTCACCACCAGCACCCAATTTAAAGTCAGATGCAGACAAACGAGTTTGCCCACTCCAGATATCAAAATCAGCATTAATAACGCATAGATTTTCGAGATGTTTAACTTTTGACATGGTTTATTCTCCAGCAAAGTGAAAGCACACCATGTCCCGAACCGGGCATGATGTGCCCGGTTGGGCTATAAAGTTAAAGTGAGTTACGCAGGAATAATCATCCAGGTAAAGGTGGATGGAAATGAATTTCCAACACGTTGAACATTGTCGTACAAGGTGTCATTAAATACTCGGGTCATCCAGTTCGGAGAACCTTTCTTTTTATAACATAGCTTGTAGTTTTTCATGGTTGCCTCCTAGTGCAATAGACAGGAGGCTAACTCCGAACAGGAGAAGCTCCCCTGTTGGGTTAAATTGAAATGAGTTTGATGCTGTTTGTTTTTAGCGACCAGCTATCGCGTCTTCACTCTCGATGAGAGTAGAATTCGTCCTTTTCCGTTGAAGACCGAAAAAGCAATCTTCAATGGAAAAGGGGGGAATACATTCCCCCTTTCATGTCTACATTTCACATAGGCTCAATGTACCAGGTAACACTTTTTGGGAAAGAGTTTGCCACTCTTTGTACATTGGCATAAATCGTATCTTTGTAGACACGTTCTAGCCAGCGGCCACCATGTAGGTACATGAGCTTGAAGTTCTGTGTTTTCATTGTAGATGCCCTTTGTTGCTTGTTTCTAAAACACACTGACGCGATATGCTTTAGAAACAAGCCCCAAAGGGCTTGTTATTTATGCCTAAAAATAGGCTGACTCTACTTCTAGAGACACATCGTTTAAAGGGGCTAAAACCTCTTCATCTTGAATGTACCTCGGGTTAACAGAGCCTGTAACCGTTACTCGGTAACGTTCTGAGGTCTCCTCTCTATACGAGTTAAGATCCTCAGGCTTAATATTCGAACCTTTTTCTTCAAGTAGCTTTTGGTAATTTACCCGACCAGCGGCTTTGTACTTAGTGATCATTACACCGCAATAATCCGCATGGAAATATTCACCCATCAAAGATTTCATTTTATCAAGGTGAGGTTGCCGCTTATCTTTCAACGCTTGCAACCTATCTTCCAACTGCTTAATTTCTGCGTCATAAAGTCGGTACTGCTCCGCTTCGTAAATCCACTCGTTCACTTCCTTACCTTGCGGTATAAAAAGATCTCGCTTGGGGTCTTTCTCAGGCTCTTTACGCTCAGTGACTCGTTTCCAGAAGATTGTGCCCTTAGCCACAATTTCTTTTATCATAGGCTCATCTCGGGTGATAACAAACTCCTTGAGTTGCCCATTTCGGTAGAAAACTAGCCACCCTTGCTTTGCACCAGTAACTAACAACTGATGTTGAACTTGAGGGTAATATAACTGATAAGCCTTGCTGTTTTTTAGTTCAGAACAAACATCGTTCCAGACCGTTTCGCTAGGACATTTCAGTTCAGCAGGTTCACCATTGCCTCGTAGACCATCGAGCGATGCTCTAAACAATGGATATTGAACTGACTCGACACAAACAGGTAAGAGAATATCATTGTACTTCTCCTCAAATGCACGTCTTGCTTTATCTTCGTTTTCAACCCCTTGGCGCACCAGAGGGTTTAGACTTAGATCGACTTCACGAGCATAGCCTGTTTTTTCAGCCCAGAGTCGCCATTCCGTTTTATAAGGAGAACGATTTAGTAGGATGCAGGCGTCAGTAGCAGTAATACCACCTTTACGCCATTCCAACCATTGTTCGCTCCTTTGAGATAGATTGACGATTTTCATAGCTCTCTCCTGTATTTAACAGGAGGAGTCCCCATCGCGGGGGAACTCCCCCGCAAGGGGTTAAAAGTAGTTGCCGTCACCACCCTCTTCCAGTTCAGGATCAGGTTCGTGCAAACCTTCTTCTAGAGGATCAGGATCATGCTGAATCGGCTCATCTGGTAACTCAGATTGAACATCGTCAACATTTCCCTTTTCCTGGATAGAAGCTTTTTGGGTTACTGCTGGTTCCATGCTATCAATCTCTGCATCACGCAAATATTGAACCGCATACTCCAACTCGGCACCAGAGAACCGACTTTCAACATACTCGTGAGTTGCTGACCACGCATTTTGCGCAATAGCTCTATCTGCAAGTTGTTTTAAAAGTGGGTCCATTTTCTTTTTATGCTCCAAGGCCAATGGACTTGAGGCTTCAATGACAGCTGGTTGTTTTGTGGTTTGTTCTGACGATACAACATGCGCTTCACCTTCAATTATGCGTTCAGCTTCATCTTGATCGTAAATTCCAGAAAACCCCAAACCGATACGCAGACCTTGGATAAAGCCTTTGTGTCGTAACTGTCGTTTCGTGTGAGTCTGCCAAGGGCCAATAACAGTGTAAGGACCGTACTGACCCGTTGCTTCGACTGGTGGACGATAGACTTCATCAAGATATTCTCGAATACGTATAGACCGTGTGCGGTCCTTTCTGTAAACGATACACTCCACCCATTCTGGACATTTCACCTTTGCTCCGGGCATTTCAATAAGATTTTCAGAGTATTCAAACTCCACCCCATCAAATTGCTTGTGCTCGTTGGCAATCCGGCTCCAGCCATCAACACCAACAACAGGTACTATGCCGCCGCTTTTATCAGGGAAAGCGTATATTTCTCGCGTAAACGGATTCAGATTGTACTGCTCCGCTACGATGAGTAATGCCATCATCTGCTCATCAGTTGGTGCGCTTCCGTCTCGCTGCTTAAAGGCTGTTAGCTTTAAAGTTTCAAAAAACTTCTTAGCATCAACCCCAAACCGCTGAGCCATTCTTTCAACTAATGATTTCGTTTCTGGTTTTGTAGACATGGTGTTCTCTCCGTTGAGATGGAAGGGACACCATGACCCCTTAGGGCACAGTGCCCCTCTAGGGGTTAAAAATAGGAATCTTCGGTTTCGCAATCAATGTTATCCAATCGAAATAGTTCGGCGACTAAACCAAGACGTTCTGCCGCTTCTCTAACTTCGTTGTAATTCCATCCGAACTCAAAAAATATTCCTTCCAAAGAATCAAATCCGTCATAAATAAACAGATCACCATCTTCTCCACAGATTTTAACCAAGCGTTTTTCATCATCTTTAAAAAACTCCTGCTCAAATCTGCGTTGTAAATAAATGAACATCAGCAAAGGCTCATAGCCATCCGAAGCAGTTAGCGTCCCAGCACCTTCCAACATCGTTGGACAGATGGTGTTTTCGCTAGCGCCGCTTTTTACAGTTAGCTCATACCCTTTATTGGTTCTCATTAAAACATCAGGTAATTGAGATTGAGATCCTTTCTCTCTGGCAACATCGAAGCCAAGCTTTGATGCACCATCAGTAAAGACCCCGACAATAAACCCTCGGAGTAGAGCATGATTTGAAGCATCAACAGGTGATGACAACAACCAGCTCAGTGAGTAACCATCTTTTGATTCTGTTTCGGCTTCAAGAGAAGACACAGCTTTTGTTGTGGCGTTTACCTGCACTTCATCGAGGAAGGAGTACCCCTCTTTTAGCAGATCATCAACATGCTGATTTTCTTTCTCTTTCACGGTAACAGGAATCGTATCTAAGCTGGTGGCTCTGATTATCTGCCCATCGAGCAAGATAGTCTCTTTCCACCCGTTTAACTCAAAGAACTCTACCAATTGGTATTCAGTTGGCCCATCAGGATCGATGGACCATTGAACTGGCTTGTAACCAAGCATTACCTTGTCGATAGTCGTTCCACGTTCACGGATGTAACGTTTGCAAATCATGTTTTGCGTATCCATGAGATCCCCCTATCGCCACTGCTCACCGAAAACGTCTTTCGCTATGCGAATGACAGCTTCTTTCTCCTCACTTGAGGCTCGGATTAGCAATGATTGTTGTAAGGCATACTCAATGGCATTTGGCGCACCACGAAATTGCAACGTTAGTTTTGCCCAGCGCACAAGTGTCCGCGTAGACATTGTGATGCTGATTTGTCCATCATCCCCGTTTTCACCCATAAATAGTTTACGAATTTCATTAGCAATTCGAACCATACCATTACGAATGTTGTCAGGAAGACGAGGAACTACTCGCTCCAGAACGCCGCGTTCATCTTGCTCTGCCATATATGGCACAACAGAGAAACGATAACGATCCATTGCGGCCAAGTTCTGCATCATTACGCCTTGGTATAATCCTGATGGATCACCTGAGCCTGTACTGTTACCAGTGACAATAACGCGGAACATTGGATGTGGTTTGATGATTTCTCCACCATTCTGAGCAATAACCAGTGGACGACCTTCAAGAATGTCGTTTAAACCGGAAAGCTCTGCTGGGTCAACCAAATCAACCTCGTTAATGAGGAGGACATGGCCTTCACGCATAGCGATTGCTAAAGGGCCATACATGAATTGCATGACGGGAGTTTCTCCAGGCTTTGGTGAAATCAAGGCATGATGTCCAACTAAATCTGTGAACTCTAAACGACCATTAGCCGTAATTTGTTGCACAGGCCAGTTGAGACGCCCTGTAATTTCTGTAATGCCAGAAGTTTTACCAGAACCTGTTGGTCCGGTGACATAGTACGCATCACCGCAGGGATCATTCAAAAATGCTAAGCATTCTCTCAAGAACTCCTTTCGGAAAACGTAATCGGCGTGAGTTTGTGGAATAAAAGGATTGCTGCTATCGGCATAGCCTTTAGCGAGAATCTTTTCCGGAATATCCGGCATACCAAAAACATCACGTACTTTGAAGTTTGCATATTGTTGAGACATAGGTGCGCTCCTAATTGGTTGTGGGCACACCTAGACCCGTACCGGGCTAAGTGTGCCCGGTTGGGCTATTTCAATTAACGTTAATTGCTGTTTGTTTTTAGCGACCAGCTATCGCATCTTCACTCTCAGATGAGAGCAAAAATCTTTTTAGGCATAATTGTCGTATGCCTAAAAAGACTTGGTAAGTTCGGCCCTAAACTGGGCCGAATTTGATTATGAACACGCGGATATAGTGTCATTTTGACCAATAATACCTAAACGCTTAGCCCAGTCAGTAATAACCTCTTGAGCTTCAATAACACTACAAAATTGTCGTGAATTGATAGATATCGTTCGGCCACTGGCTAAATACAACACACCCGCGCAATCATCATACAAGTGAACTCTCATACTATCTTATCCCCAATGCAATATTTCTCCTGACCCAATTTGCTTTGAATGAACATTTCCATAGTGGAAAACGAAACACACGCTACTCAGAGACAGTGAACTATTGCTGTATAAAAAGGGACGTAATTTGTATTGGATTTTACTTGGCATGAACTGTCCTCCTTAGCCTGTGTCCTTCATTGTGTAACAAAGAGCCAGGTTATGGAGGCTTTGAATTTGAAACGCCAAATACCTGAGTACCGCTAAAAGCAATACCTGATACTGGCATGTTTTTTACCATACATGACTCCTATGACGCTTGTTTTCAAAACACGTACCACTACATGCTTTGAAAACAAGCCCCATTGGAGCTTGTTTATTTTGGCTATAAAGCTAAATCAACACATTCACAACAGGAACAGATACATACCCCGTTGGTAATTGCTGACCTGTGCGTTTAACAATTTTTGCTTCTTCAAGTACATCCAGAATACCAGCCAACTCAGAGTAATCTCTGATCGCTGACTGGTTTGGCTTGAACTTGAAATCAGGCAAACAAACCGTTGCAACACAAACTGGCTCTCCAGGAATAATACCTTGCTGACTATTACTCTTTGTGTCCGAGGCCACCAGCTCTAGAGCTAATTGTTGATTTGGATATTGGATCTTTCTTACATCACAATCATATCCACAAAAGTGTACAGTATTCATATAAGTTACCTTGCTTTGTTAAGCAGAGATATCCTATCCCTTCTGGGGTAGGTCCCCCGCCAGGGTTAAATTACTGATCACGATTATCGTGCTTTTTGTTTAACTTTTTTTCTACAATCTTCTTGGTTATTAACCCAATAACAATGATAGCTATCAGGCCCCCCAAGATGAGCGAAAAATATAACAGGCTTCCTGTTGTCATTGTTCTGTCCTCAAAGTGTCATTCAGATCCTAACGAAAATTAAGCTCAAAATTGAGCCTATTTATCCACTGTCACTAAATGCTACCAGAATGATAGAACCAACAACGTAAGCTGCCATGAAAACTAATCCCATAACAACAGCAGCGACATTAGCTCCGAGCACAGCTGCGGGATGTACACCACCAGTCATAAGACCAATACCACCAGTAATAACAGCACCAGTACCTAAGCCCAGCACTACATTCAAGATGGCTTTCCAGAAAGTAAATGTAATTTTGTTCATGATTTGTCTCCTTTTTGAACGTTTTTAAACGACAGAGACAAACTCACCCCTACGGGGTAGTTGCCCCCGTCAGGGTTTTTATTTTTAGAGATGAAAGATGAGATGTACGTGTTGTACATCTCATCAGTCAAGTCTTTTGGTTGAGCTATACCCTTAAAGATATACTTACCAAACCAGCGTTTTTCCTTTACGGATATACGTTGGAATTTCTAGATAAGCATATTCATCGACAGGTTTAGCCGGAGTCGGTTGTTCTTGAGCAGGCTCAGGAACAACCGCAGTCTGAACAGCTTTCGCTTTTTGTTCAGCTTTTTCTTTGATAACGGCCTGTACAGACCGCGCTTTGTTACTCGCTTTGTTCCAAAAGAACAAACCTAAGTTCTGGAACTGCAACGCAAGAAAAGTAAATGCTTTCGCAAATACCATTGCTCCTACGTACAATGCGCCAAGACTAGCTACGATAACAAAAACGAAAGTGATGATGTGCATGGTGTTACTCCTTATAAAACTAAGGGGAGCAACACCCTTGGTCGGGGTATTGTTCCCCCGATTGGGTTTTGAAATGCCATACGGCATATGATTAATGCTGATTGTTTGTGGAGACCAGCTATCTCACATAAAGCCGCAGAGCGACTAAAGAGTCTTTACTATAGCACTTCTCGTAAAATGTAATAAATCGTTCTATCTGCCCGTTCTGGGCACATTTGTAGCTAAGGATTCGTCAATAGACCTTTTATCCTGTATCTGCGTTTATCTGTATCTGTATTCAATTGAAGGAGAAAGAAATGACAGACTTAGCAGAAACCTCTTTGGAACAACAACCAACCAAAAAAGAGCGCAACAATGCGGACCTTTCTCGCCCTGTATTCAAACGAGTGCTGAAAGTGAACAGTCTGCAAGCTCAACGTGTAGTCGAACGCAGCTTTCAGCGCGTTTCCGATTCACTGTTTTCGATTGATGTTATTTTGCGAATCATTGGTGAACAAGATGAAATTGACCAAGTAGAAAGCATCATCCAGGAGCACATCGAGAAAGTATCCGTTGATCTTGATACCGCCACTAATCAGCTACAAAAACTGATGGAAGACAACGGAATTGAAGGCGCTCCAGAATATACAAGCCCAAACCAGTACGATATCGAGATCAACTCACCACAAGTAGCTCAATTTGCTCACCTAGTGCGCAAGTTAGATAACTTGATGTTGTTAGTCGATACTCTATGGCTAAATAGTATCCTCACAAGCAAACAGCGCAAAGACGCCACTTATCAATGGCAACAACGCTTAATCAAACTTGCTGGCCGAATTATTGGTATTGAGAAGCGAGCTCGCATCTCAGCGCACTCCAAAGGCAAGAAAGATGAAGTTGAAGCAGCTGCTCCGACTCAAGAAACTACTGATGAAGAAATTGCATCCGAAGCCGACAATGCTGAATCTGGGGAAGATGAAAAGGCAGCTTAACGCTTTATGTCGGTTATCTATTGAGAGCCCTTCTACAACAGAAGGGCTTTTTTGTGTTTCTCACTTTCACATGTGAAAGTCAAAAATGTCATCATTAACTATTCGCTATTAGCCACGAGTCATCTGGAATGTGACCATTGCGTACTGCGATTTTATAAAAATCGGTAATCGTTGTTACTCCACGTTGCAAGGCATACTCAAGATAGTCACCCGATTGTCTACTTGGAACATATTTGCTCATTTGTTCTGGAGTTTTAATGTAGTGACTCAGCTTGTAATCGACCCAGCCAGTCTCTGCGTTCGGCGTCAATGTCACTGTAACTACCGTGGACATACCTTTTAATCGGAAAGCATAACCTGATTGAATGGGCTCATAGTGCTCTATCGCTTCATTTTCAAACACACCATCAATTGTCCAGCCTCGCTGGTTGTTGCTACCCTTTTCTCCCGCAATCATCTTTAAAATTTCCGATGAGTATTTCAATGTACTGTTGAAGCCATTACCACGACTATCAATTCGTGACGATTCATCATTCATCAATCGTTTGTTAGGGTTTAACAATGCATACAACAGATTTTTATCTTCTTCACTGTTCAGATCTCCGTACAAATTTTCAAGTGTGTATTCAGGATGACTCTGCGTGTGGAAAGTAATAAATCTATGATCTTTCAATCTCTCAGAGATATGAGTACGGCCAACGAGATTGAATTGCAATAACCAGTCACGGAAAACACACCAGTCATTTAGCACGTCAGCAGGGATCGTTTCCGCTCCCCAAACATCTAGTGAAGCTCTAATTTTCCAATTGCTACTAGATGTATCACCTTTGGGCTTGAGATAAATCAATTCTACATCGCGGCGATTAGGATCTACCTTAAATGCTTTTAGGGCAGAATGTTCCATAAGTACTGCGTATACATTGAATGGTAATTCTGAAAAATCGAGCTTTAGAACAGGCACATAATTTTTTCGCGTTGCCGCAGCGTTTATTTCATCTCGTATTTTCTCGAATGAGCCAGAAAGATACTTACTCCCTTCATCAAGCATCATAGGCAATTTTGCTTCTGGGTGAGCATTAGACAAGACCACTTCGGCGTCTTTCATTTCTAAACTTGCCCTTTCAATAATTTGAGGAGGTATATCTGGCATCTTTGACGAGAATGTTTGACTGATCGCCGTTCGAATGCTCTCGTGAAGAAAGCACCTTAAAGGTTCGCCTTGGTCGGCCTGCTTTCGAAACTGAGTCGATTGAAGTAAGTCTGCGTGTCCTTTATAGCCTAAAGACTGAGCCAGCCAGTCATTACGTTTGAATGCGCTCAGAACTTTGGTTTTGGACTCTTTTGCTATAAGAGATGCAAATGACTTGGCGATATTTTTGAATGCATCCGTTTGAGACGGATAAATTGGGTATGGAGTATCCATAAGTTAATCCCTTCACTTGGCTTAAAATCTTTGCTACGTCCACCTCGCGCAAACACAGCCATTAGTTTCAGGTTAACTGGTTTGCGGTATCACGTTTTGGCACTGGTGGATGCCGAGGAAAACGCTCAAACCTCATGGATTTAATCTAACAGGTTCAGCGAATATTTCAAACAAGAAAAAAGCGCTCCCTATCGGGAACGCCTTTAATGTGTATACAGCTGGTCTTTTTAATAACCTGGGGCACCTGTATCTGGAAGGATGGAGTCTCCCGCATCTTTTCTTGTTTTATCAAGATCAGACCCCTTCAATCTCTCCTCAGCTCGCTCTTGAGCATTGAGTCGAGTTCCATCAACATCAAACGCACTACCTGATCCTGTAAGACGATCTAATGTCATACCAGCGGGATCATCGAAGTGACCATTAGCTCTCAACAAAGCTAGCCATTCATCCAAGTTCACCTGTGTCCAGTCAATCTCAGCTAAACGCTCCAATGGAATCCCCTCACACTGAGGAGCTTTTGCAGGACCAAAGCTCATTCCTAATTGAGGTCTTACTTGCTCCTGAATGATTCGTGATAGTGGAGAGCTAAAGCAGCAGTATGCTTCGCGTTTTTCAATACATGCTCCTAACACTTTTGATTTGCAATATGAACCAACCTTAGTGCAGCTGTTCAATGCTCTTTTTGCATTTAATTCAAACTCTTCCTCTTCACACTTCCACACTATTTGAATGATCATCATGGCTACAACATAAGCTGTATACGCGGCCATAATACCGCTTAGTACACTCGCAGCCTGTTGCCCTACCATTTGCTCCATCATACCTTCTGATGCACCAGCTGGCACACCAGCGCTTCCTGATGCAGATGCATTCCCTAGAGCTTTACTGGTTATTTTCGTAATTTCATCTTTTAGAGCTTGAATTGCCTCTTTTGCCAAATCAGTGATAGGTTTTGTAAAGTTATCAATAGCACCTGTAATGTTCTCTATATATGAGGTGAACGGTTTGGTTATTTCGGTCCAACCACTAATCGCTGGATCGCGGATGGCTTGATAAGCACCTTTAATTGCACTACCGTTCTCCAGAGACATAATGGCACCATCCAGTTTAGGTACTGACATCATGAGAGTCAGATAGTCCCCCATAGATAGGCCGCTTGGTTTCTCACAACAATCCTGAGCTCCCCCAACAGCTTTTTTACATTCACCTGGATCGCCACCAAAAGCCTTACAAATAACGTTTTCTGTACCTGTTGGGTTATCGTTACCATCAGTACCAGTACACGCCATATCTTGTGTCATAAACTGAGCAGCATTCAGCAATGCGGCAGCTCTTGCAAAATCGGTACTTTGTGTTTTATTAACATCTAAACACTCGTCACCCATGCATTTTATTGGCCCACCACATGTAAAGTTTGTTTCTTTGTCTAAAGTCGGCACATCAACATCTGTACCACAATCAAAAGTGTCCTCTTGAACATAACAAACACCAGAATCTCCCTTTGCTCCATCGACACATTGAGAGCTAATGAATCCGCATTGTGGGTTCTCTTCAAGAGCTTGGCATGAATTTACGTTCCCGCCTTCATTTTCTGGACAATGCTCTACACCCTGGGGATCGGTCCAACATTCCATTTGTCCTTTATTAAAATCGTAATCAGCTTTAACTCTCACTTTTTCGCAAAGTTTTGGGATTCCTGGTAAAGGAGATTCACTCAACATATCTTCGCAAACTCGATAGCCATTCTTGACTACGCATCCGGTTCCTTGAACGTCTGTGGGTTGTTGTATGCAGGTAAACTCACCTGACGCAAAACCATCTTTAATTCCTACTGCCGCATCCAAGCAGCTCTGAGGGGTCCAAGTATCTTTGAATACAGCTTTAGACCTATCATATTTTATTTTTATGCGGCCATAGCCTTCACCTTTACCTGCCACTGATACCCGGATTTTAAAACTAATAACGTCACCAGCTTTTGCATTTTTAAAATGAGATGTTACGTCAATATTTGGGTTTCTTTGCCAACTAGTACTCAACTCACAAGCACCAGCTGTTTCCGGAGGGAAGTTACTATTTGGCCCTTGCCAAACTTTATGTTCTGCACCTGGAGGACCAACAAGAACTTGCATGTAGTCATCCCATTTAGCATATTCTAATGTTGCTGAAATTATTGCATCAGGGTTATCAACCCTAACCTGTGTTGACTCTTCATAGACAGAGCACCAACCTGACCAATAGTTATCACCAACTTTACCGATCCAGAGTTGAATACAGTCATCGCCGCACGGCTTAATGTTAAATGGGCCTGAATGGTATTTGATAATTTCTGCATCGTACTCATGTAGCACTTCGCAGTCGGCGCTTTTATCAGTTATGCGCTCGCAGGTTCTGTAGTCCGGGATATGAGCTTTTATAGTGTTATTGTTTATGATTGTCTCAGCAGAACAATCTCCAAAACCTTCTGATATCACATCAATATCTTCATAGGTTTTCTTGCTGAGATTCATCAAGGGGTCATTACTGAAATCAGGTTTTGATTGATTTGTGGCATCCAAGAGAACCTTGTAGGCAGCACCTGATATGGTGGGGTTCCCACTATTAGCATCACTCCACAGAGAGCTTTTTGCATTACCACCAATAGAATCCATGCCGTTGTTGTCGTTATAGACACCTTCTAGTTCACCTATGTTTGGGTTTCCATCTGGAAAGTAATAACTTGAAGGGTCACTATTGGAGCTGCTTGTGCCAGGAAACAAATCATTTACATTTATAGTTCCACCACCATTTTGAAATTGACCATTTTCAAGTGTTGGAAAGCTAATATTTCCGTTGTTAACTCCTCCTGGAGCGGACTTGAAAGAAGACACTAAATCATTTGCTAAAACTTGCGCTTCTCGTCCAGCCTCACTAGCACTATTGCCGTTAGCATAGGCATGTATAGGCAAGAAAGGGGTTGTCACTATTAGCAAAGAAGCGACAGCCCTCATCAACCTTGTATAATTTCTCATTACTCTATTCCTGTAACCCGTTCTTATTACCCCTCAACATATACCGCCATGATAGTCGCCCGACCTCTTTTCTTTAGACTGTGGAACTGTCCATTTTGGACAACACTGGGTTCCTTTACCTACGCTGTTCATGTCCTCCATATAAAGAAAAAGCCCCATAATTGGGGCTAGTTATTAGTGATTTTTTCTGGAGCTTTAGTTATTACAGCAATCATTCCAGCGCCATATCGTGTAAATAGGATCTTGACCTATCGCCGGAATTGTTTTCCCTATACCCCACGTTAACGTTGACTCTCCGATAACATGCGAAGAATTTGTTTCTGCAACTGGATGTAATAAAGTGAATTTGTATTGTGTTTTGGGTAATGTTGGGCTTATGACACCGTTACACATCGCGTCAGAACCCATAGTCTTCCATGACAAACCTCGACGATGCAAAGCTGTTAGAACACGGGTTGCAAGTAGACTACTGTCTTTGATCACCCCTTTCCCACCATTTTGGTTTCCACTTAAAGGATAAATTGATCCCCAACTACCTGCACACCAGAACAACTGCTTGAGAGGCTTGCCAATACTCGCAGCCGCTGCATCAGCTGTACATGCTGCCGCTGCTATAGGGTTTGCTACAGCAGCAGCTTCGGGATTAGTAAAAAATGCAAGTTCATCAGAATTCCAAGTAGGGTCTAACTCGGACAGATACATAATATCTAAATCAGAGTAACCATCAGCATTGCAGGTCTTCTTCACGAACAATTCCAACATTGTCATAAGAGGAAAGGCGTAAAAGTGATAATGCATAAATGATCCATCACCACCGTCCATCGTACCTTCTCCATGATGTCCCTGGAACGTTCTATCGAAGGGGAATCTAGTTCCATTAAGCACAGAAGAACACCCAGGAACTCGTTGAAATTCAACCAAACGAGCAGGCTCCCACATTGATGTAGTTACACCTGGTCGTGGTATCCCATTGTTATCTTGGCAAGCACACAAAGGACTCCCAACCGCATCAGACGGATACGAGCCACCACCACCACTAATTGTTGCACCAGCCACTCGAATCGGAAATATGCATGACCAACAGATATCAGTAAAAAGCTTAGGGCCAATGACTTCTGCATTCTGGCATCCTGGATCAGCTTTAGCAGCCCCAGCCAAGGTAAATAGGGTCACTACTAAAATTGTTTTCAATATTTTATTCATGACATAACTCCAACTCTGATTGGCTCAGATACTTGTGCTTGTTTTAATGATGGGTTCACTTCAAGGTCAAACGTGATGGGCTTACCATGCAAAAAACCTTGCTGCCACTCTAATCCCAGAAGTTTTGCTACTTCTGATTGAGCGACACTTTCAACTCGTTCTGCAATCGGTGTTATGTTGTTAAGACGACAATACTGAACCGCCGCGTTACCTGCCAAACCCTTCAACTGTCCTATTTCAACTTTGCAAAATTGCCAAGAGTAAGATGTTAGGCGACTAACTGATGAATGATCTTCTCCAAAGTCATCCATTGCTAAGGCAACATTAAACTGACTAAGTAAGGGCCATGCGTTATCTAACTGTTCTGGTGTTACCTTTTCCGTGATTTCAATAACTACTTGGAATGGGGCTTTATCTGTAAGCTCTTTCAACAATTTGAACCACTTCATTCGTATGTCTGAAAAGCTCAATGTCTGTGGCGATACGTTAATAAATATACTGGGGTAAAGCCTTTCGATAACAGGGACAAGGTGAATCAGAGATTTCATTATCTCCAAATCCACCATCCCCCAGTTAATAGGTGTTTTGTGGTCTGCTGGGCCATAGACTTGACCTTGATGGTGCCATCTAGAAAGTACTTCCGCTCCAACAGTATTGCTACCATTTGAGGTAATCGTCTGGAACGCAGGGATCAGGTTCATTCCACAGCCTCCTTAACATCAAATTCCCTTACCAAAAAGTTATTCCCTTGAGCCGTAATCACTGTTGGTGTGTACTCGACTTGGAAGCGATTAACTACATCCGGCGTAAGCAGATAAACAGGAGCGTCAACAGTGTCTGTAACATGTTTATATGAATCCCAACCACTATCGCGCTCAAACTGAGTAGCAATATATGTGACTCTTTGAACCCCACGTTCTTGCTGCACTTTAGGGACAAGTTCAGTCAACAGTTCCATTTGCTTTTTATCTAAAGGGTCAAAAATGATAACGGCCTGAGTAAACTGACGAGTCCCCGGCTTACACTCTTCGCCGTGAGCGCAAAGTGGATTTATAACCTCACCTTTACGAGCAAACACAACTCCCTCAGCGGTAGTTATGTCCTTCGATAGGTATATGCTTGGGTCAAGCAATCGCTCTCGATATCGTGGTGCCCGTGGTCTTTCGTTGAACTGCTGGTTATGCCAAAACCGCTTTACTGCCTGATCTTTCTTTTCTTCCCAGTCAATACCCGCTAGTTGAGCTTTAGCTCTCTCGATAAAGTCTTGCTCCGCAATTTCAACTGCTGGGCCTCGAACTCCGAAGTCGCCAGACTCACCAGCATCCACTTCTTTTCTTATCCACTCCAGCGTCGATAAACCTGTAACTTTTGCGAGTTCTTTGGGATCGTGTCCAGGCTTAGTTTCTTCTTCAAGCACGACTATCGTTGGTACTGACGTGACATTATGTTTTTGGAACAAAACAGAGTTGATAACGACATTAGGCACTGGGTCCATTTGCTCTGCTAATTTTTGAACAGCTTTGATGCCATCACCAATGCTCATACCATCCGGAATTCCACGGAAAACCACTACCACATCATCTTCACCTGATGCCGTATCAAGTACATCTTTCAGCCCTTCTTTTCCCAATGAGTAAGATGCAAAAATAAGAGTTGAGTGCCCTGTATAGACATTTTTTTCGGCCTGCCTCTCCGCCATTGCTTTCAGCGTGGGGTCTGATTCTTGTAGTTGTTGGAAAAACTGACGCGCCTCTACCTGAGCTTGATCTAAATTTGTATTCTTCGCCCAATCAGGAAGCTCTTCCATTTGTCGAGCCTTCTCTGCCAACTCCCTTCCTTGCTCGATAATAGCCATATCCTCGCTAGTTAGAGGGTTATTACTAGCAACAACAGAACTTGAAATGAGGGCCGCAACTAATACAGATAATTTAGAAAAGCGGATATGCGCGGCCAATGATTTGCTCATCTTTTACAGCTCCCCAATAGCGTGAATCAAAACTCGATATACTTTCCCCGAGAAACCAATAATGTTTCTCTGGAAGAACACCTTTCCCAAAGAAATGACTAGCAGGAACATTCAACTTATTAGCCAGTTGTAACCCCACTTGTTTAACCTCTCCGTTCACTACAACTTCCCAGTTTTTATTGACTTCAACAGTATCGCCTGGCATCCCGGAAAGGACTTTTAACATCCTTGTTCCATCATCATAAAGTGGCTCCATACCCTTTGCAGAAAAGGCGTAAATAGCATCTCTATGGAGTTCTTTATCTTTTAGGTCGATAAGGTAGACAGAATGGTTAGGTAAACACCGCTCTAATTGCGGGTCATAACCGATTCGGTAACGTCCCGCAAAGGACGTCCCAGCAACCCAAAGAAGAGCAAGTACAATTGCAGCCTTTAAAGCAAATCGCTTCCACGATTCTTTTCTGACAATAAGCTTCATTCCAGTATTACCTCCGAAGGTAAATAAATATCCTCTGGAGCACCTAAAGTAGCGGCACCATCAATAATCAAGTACCCCGCTTCTTTGAGTTTGAATATTGCGTTGTTTGTTTTAATCATCAATTGTTCGATCTCGGCTTCATCAGCTCCGGATGGGTATGAGCTCGCTATCTTCGTGAAATCCACAACAACCACTGGAGGTGTTAACGCTAATCGGTCATGAAGCGCAGAGGTTTCTTTGACCATGAAGTAATAAGAACCACCGAATCCACCAGCTGCACCTAACAAAGCCGCAATTAAAATTGATTTAAAGTTCATTATCCTTTCCTTTCTAGTTATGCGGCCATGCCACGTTGGTGCATTACTTGACGTATTGCGTCAGTGATATTTAAGCCCTGATCTACATACTTATTGATATCTCGGATGTCATCTGGGTCTGTTGAATAAAGCAGTTTTTGGAAATCACCCACGACCAAACGGCCAACACCAATGCCAGCTTTTGATTTAATGAAGATTTCTGAATAAGCACCTAGAATGGTGTGGACAGTTTTTAGTGTGTGGAAACCACCTTCGGAAAGAGACAGACGACCACTGCGTTTTACGGATTCTACTGACTCTTCTGTCTGACCAAGTAGGTACATGGATGCTGAGTTCTCAGCAATAGCGCGACCCACAGGGTTTTCATACAGGTCGTTGATCGACTGAGTACAAATACCGATACTTCCACCGTATTTCCTTGCCTTACGGTATTGGTGTTCCATAAATGTACTAACTTCACCCTCTTTAAGCAGATCCCATGCTTCATCAATGATGACGACTTTCTTACGGTTACGTTCACCGAGGAACATTTCCTGCTGAATCTGATAAATCATTTGCAGCAAAACAACCTGACGTAAATGTTTGCGGCCTTGTAACTCATCAAGCTCCAGGACTGTAAAACGGTTTTGGAAGTTAACGTTATTCGAACCAGAGAAGTAGCTACCGTAACTACCCTTTGATGTGAATGCATATAGCTGTTGACCAACATCCTTAATCCGCTGCTCATCTGACTCGCGGCATCGCTCAGCAATATGGTCCACTGTCATTTCACGACCTTTTTCATCCCAAAGTTCGTTCATGATCTGCTTTAGACCCGCAAGCTGGAATTCATCGAGCAAACCTTTCTCTGATGCCATTGCTTTGACAATAGAGACAACACCATCCTCTTCTTCTTTCCAGTTCGTGATCAGTTCAAATGGGTTCAAACAAATGTTGGAGCCTTCGGCGAAATGCACAAAGTCCCCTTTCAGCAGTTCACACAGGTCTTTGTATGACTTACCTGCATCTATAACCCAAACTTGAGCCCCCTCAGACAAGTAACTGAATATCAATTCGTTGGTAAGGAAACTTTTACCCGATCCAGATTCCGCTGCGACCACTAAATTTTTGTTCGTGTCGCTATCATGCAAAGACAAGCTCATTAGCTGTCCGTTACGAGAAATCAATGCAGAGTGGAAAGTACCAGTCCCTTTCCACTCGCCAAATACCGGTAATAGAACTGATGCCTGCTCAGTGGTCATGGTTTTATAACGAAACAGATCTTTTACGGCTTTTCGGTCCGTACAGAATGGCAAGCAATTGATAAACATTGGTAACGAGATAAATTTGTCTTCCATCATCTCGAAACGGTTCTCGCGCCAGATGTTACGCGCCGCTGTTGCTGCGGCTTGAGCGCGTTCAGCTGTAGGAGCAAAAAGCACCAATGAATAACTTACACGGACAGGTTTTGAGCCTTCTTTTAATGACTCATACAAAACATCAAAGTCATTCTTCTTGTCAGCAAGTACTGGAACAAATTTCAGCATAGGTCCGTATGCTTGGTTTACTGTAAACTGACGTTTTCTTTCAAGTGCATTCTTGGTGTTTTCAACCTCAGGGAAAAACAGGTTTGTAACGACCATGTAGTTTTCACGAATAGCTGAGTTGCCCCCACTAAGATCCCCAACAAAGGTTATTGCATCACCGAAATAGAAAGAGTCGGGCATTTTCTTCGCAGACATAACCTTAACGTGATAATCGCCCAAACGTAGACCGCTCTTATCAACTTCCAAGTCTGTGCCGTAATCAAAAATTTGCTCACAAATGGGCTTGTCGGTTTCCCAATCGCAACCATCTGTTCGCCATGATGCCTCAGGCCCCCAATTGAGCATGGTATTCATTGTTCTGATGTAACCGACAGCAGTTAGGGGGACAGGGTGAACACCAATCGTTCTTAGTGACGACTCAACTTTAGTCCGTAGGTTTGCCAGAGAGTCTAGTTCTTCCTGAGACGGTTCATTGGCATGTTTGATGGGCACTTTTACGGTGACGAATAGTTTTAGGTCGTGAATTAGACCAAGATCAAATGTTCCTTTTCTACATTTTGCAACCATTCTTTCGGTCGTATGTTTTTGCAGGAACTCCATTCGCTGCTCGATTGAAGAGGTCAACAAATCATCTCTGTAACCATCACGTAACCCCATCATTCGATACATTTCATGGTTTAAGTCAGGAGATCGAAACAAGATAAACTGCATGGTGGTTTTGGCCGGGTATTCCTGGTTCATAAAACCATTAACACGCTCTTGAATCTTTTCGTCAGCCCCGCACAGAGGATGGCAGTAGAAACCAAAGCCAATACTTTTGTCATCCATCAAGAAGGTATAATCATCTTCTGAGTACGCAAGCACGGGTACAATCCCAGCAGCTCTTAAATGTTCTGGGATAAGCTTTTCTTGGAGCTTTTTTCTTATCGTAATAATGTTCATTTATCACTCTCCAGCCATGTTTTCAGGTCCATATTCTGTGGTCGGCCAGCATTAACTCGCCCATCAGGTGCAATCAAATAAGGAACACCTCGAATATTTAGTAACTGTGCGGTAAGCAGAGTGAGATCATGACGTTTACTGCTGCATGATGTTGGGTATGAGCCAAGCTTTCTTTGGCTAAGCGCTTCAAACGCTTTATCTTGGTCAGTTATGCAAGACAGAGCGCGAGCTAAACG
>NZ_CP125876.1:0-2244175 GCF_030060435.1 Vibrio harveyi | reverse complement strand
ACGGCCTTGTTTATTGTCACTGACACTCAGGGTGTCTGCCTTTCTCCCGTTCCCATACGAGTAATTAGAAAGGCAGACAGTGTAGGGGTAGAGGGATGTCAGTCTTTTGCTGTCTCTGTATTAATTGTTTATGTCGTGAAGCATGCGGTTTATTCGAAAACGTACGATGCCACAGACATTTCTTTCACTTTGTCCCAATCCATTTCAACACCTAAGCCATTGCCTTTAGGAGCACGGACATAACCTTCTTTGTCGGTGCGGATAACGGTTTTCGACGCTAGCTCAAAGTCTTCGTAAGGGTAGAATTGTTCAAAGAATTTACAGTTGTTATGCGCAAGAGCGACGTGCAGGTTTGCGGCTTGCGTTAGCGTGTAACCCATTGATTGGATCTCTAGGTTCTTAGAGAAGCCCTCTGCAATGTGGAAGCATTTGTTTAGAGGTGTAATACCACCGCAAACCGTCGCGTCTTGGCGAATGTCAGACCACATCTCTTGTGATAATGCATAGGTCACTTCTTGCAGTGTTAACAAGCAGTTACCATGACTAGAAATCTCAAGGTCAGTGTTTTTAACTAGGCGTTTATAAGTGTTGTAGTCGTAATCAGAAACCGGTGCTTCTAACCATTCCCAGTGGTAGCGCTCTAGGCGTTTGGCCATTGCCATTGCTTGTTCTGGCGTGTAGAAGGTTGCCGTATCAAGCATGAATCGAATGCCTGTTTTGCCGTAACGAGCCTGAACTGCGTCAACAAGGGCAACGTCCTTTTCGTACACGCAGTAGCAGTGAAGCTTGATTGCTTTAAAGCCGTGTGCAATACAGTCGTCTAGGTACGGGAAGTACTCTTCTACGGTGTCGAACATTGGCGTCGATGCGTAAGACAACATTTTGTTTCGAGCGCCACCTAAAAGCATGTAAAGAGGCATGCCCGCTTTTTTGCCTTTGATGTCCCATGCTGCAATATCAATTGGCGCTTTAGCCGGCAGACCACCCCAAGTACAACGCGCCATTAACCAGTTGTAGAGCTCTTGAGTTGCCAATGGATTTTTACCCAGTAAACCTGGAACTATGGTGCGTTGAGATTCGATAATGCAGCGGTCAAAATCGTTCTCTGTGTAGCTGATTGTTGCGCCTAACCCCTCTGTACCATCGTTACAAATTAGACGGACGATGTTATTGGTGTATAACAAAGGTTCTTGGTTATCTGCCCATGGTACAGGTGCTGCATCGCGGTCTGCTACAGCGTAAAGTTCTACACGTTCAATTTTTAGATCGGTCATTTTTCAGTCCTTACAGGCGTGAGCCATTTTTAATCATGGTGGCGCGAATCTCCGCGACATTTAAGTCACGAATCGCCGTATTTGTATCAATCGCTTGTGCAGCAGCAACGCCAGCTGCATGACCAAGCTCAAAGCATTGCGCGGTGACGCGAGCAGAAGCAAGCGCTTCGTGTTCAGCGCTCAAGCATCGACCAGCAACAATGATGTTTTCACCAACCACTGGCACTAGCGTATGGAATGGGATGTCGTAGTAATCGTTAATTAGCCAGTGCAGTTTTGGTTTATCGCCGGAGTGCAATTCAATAGGCCAAGGGGTACGGCAAATACCGTCTTCACGCTTGCGACAGTTAACAACGTCTTCATTAGTTAGCGTTTCGATACCAACAATAGAGCGCGTTTGACGAATGCCGACTTCTACACCGGTGTCGACAACGAATGCCTGTTCACAACCTGGAACAAAGTTATTCAAGAAACGGGCGTACTCACGAACTTGGCGACGACCGAACACTTCGGCTTCTGTGAAATCTTCAGGATCAATGACGTTCAGCATGCGTCCATCTTGACCTGCAAGGCGTGTCGCATTAACCATCAGCTCATTCGCGCGTGTGGTCGGGAAAATCCAAATCTTATGACGTGGCAACTGGTATTCGCCGCTTTCGTTGGCTGCAAGAATATTTTCGGTGACTTTTGGAGGGCAGATCGTGTCGTTGCCGTAGTAGTCAAGATAAGTGTCCATATCGACACCGCCAAAACGGAAGAACATGGTTGGGTTTTGGATACGACCATTGTCGCCAAAGTAATAATCCATGCCCGCACGAGCTACCACAGCAGCATCACCAGAAGCATCGATGATCTGTTTACTTAAGATGATACTTTGCCCTGCGTTTGATTCGATGATCACGCCTTTAAATGTGTCACCTTCCATGATCACGCCAGTGACTGACGTATGGAATAGAGTTTTGACATTTGCTTGCTCTAGGAAATCATCAGCAACTTCACGCCACATCAAAGGATCGTGCGTCACTGTGTACGTTTTACCGTAACGCTGTGGAGCAGTGACACCACCTTTGTTTTCTAATGCTTGACGAAAACGTTCTGTAAAACCGAATACTACTTGTTCTGGCTGTGCATTTTCATCGTCCGATGCCATGTACATACCACAAATAGTGCCAGATAAGCCCGCGACGGCAGCACCACCACAAAAACCGTATTTCTCAATTAGCCAAGTGTTCTTACCTAGACGACCAGCCGTTTCAGCTGCGGCAACACCAGCAGGACCTCCGCCAATGACTAGCACTTCTACTTCAGCCAAAACAGGTAGGTCAGGAGTGTGTTCATAACGACGGATAATGTTCCAAGATTTCATTCTTACCTCACTAATAGATGACTGATGTTCATCTGATATATCAGTTGTATGTTTTTAATATATTCGTATTTCTTTTTTTGGTACAATGGCAAAACTTCTTATCGTGAGATTGCTCACTAAAAGATTGATCAATGGAATAGGAACGAGAATGACCGTAAATTCAGTCAATAAGACAGAAGTTGCATACAGCAAACTTGAAAAAATGATCATCTTCCGCGAATTAGAACCAGGGAGTATGGTCAGTGAAAAGCAGTTGGCAGAAGAGTTAGAGCTTGGGCGAACGCCAGTTCGAGAAGCGTTACAAAGATTGGCTTATGAATGTATGGTTGAGATCCACCCGCGACGTGGAATTCAAATCCCAGCAATCTCTGTCGAGAGCCAACTAAAGATCCTAGAAGTCCGTCGCGACATTGAAGCCTTATGTGTCAACTACGCTGCCTCGCGAGCAAGTGTTGAAGAGAAGCAGCAGATGTTAATGTTGGCTGAGCAGTTAGAAGCTTGTGCAGAAAACAAAGATGACCTGCTTTACGCGTCTTTACTTAAAGAAATCCATACCTTGCTCGTCAAAGCTGCATGTAATGAATATCTACAGTTAGCGATGGCACCACTACAAGGTTTATCCCGTCGCTTTTGGTTTGCATTTAAAAACCAAGACTCAGATTTGGTTGAAGCATCTTCTCTTCATGCTGCCGTTTTACGCGCTGTCAGCCATACTGATGCCGAGGAAGCGGTCACGGCATCACATCGCCTAAATGACTACCTAACTGATGTGGCTTATCGAACGATTAAGCCGAGGAAGTAAAGAAGGTTTCTTCTTCAGCGTTAGCCGATTGAGCCGAGCAAGCAACTGCTCGGCTTTTTTGTCTACGAAGTGCACGACCTCTTACAAACGCTTACGTGGCGACTGTGTGGTTATGAAATAATTTTCTTCATTACTTTGGTGGCTTGCTTGGATTTGTAGAGAGATAGATTATGAGGAGAAGCAAAGGGTTTACTTTGTTAGAGCTGGTTATTGTTGTCGTTGTATTGGCCCTCGTGTCTGTCACTTCTGCACCTCGAATTTTAGGTTTTTTTAGTGATGGACGCGTGGCAAAATTAAAAGAAATCGAAGCGGTGATGAAAACAGGCTCGGATATTGTGTTCTCTAAGGCCCTGACTCAAGGCCTTGAAAACCAGTGTTATACCTATATCGATGACATTTATACCTGTAATGGGTATCCCACTGCACACCGAGATAATGTTTTGCGGAGCTTTAATATCGATGCTGAGCAAGTTTACGTTACATACAAAGGCAGTGATGCCGCGGGTAGGGAAGCGTTTATTGGCTTTACGAAAGATAACGTGTGGCACAAGAAATGCTACGTTTATTACAAAGATGCTGTCTCCGGCGGTAGCGTTACGGTCGCCTCATTTACCGAAGATTGCTGATTACATGAAGAGCGTTGATTACATAAAGAGAAAAAGCGGCTTTGAAGCCGCTTTTTGAATTTTGTCGTCTTAAAATCGTATAGATTAAGGCTGTTGCTTAGTTGGTGCTAATGCAATTTCACGGATGCAAACGTTTTGTGGCTGCTGGTAAGCAAATACAACTGCACGTGCGATGTCATCAGCAGCAAGAACGCCGCCCATGTCCTCTTTCCATGCGCCGTAACCATCTTTGATTTCTTGCGATGTTGTGTGAGAAAGCAGTTCGGTTTCTACCGCACCAGGGGCAATTGTTGTTACACGAACATTCGATGCTGCGACTTCTTCACGAACGTTTTCAGAAATCGCGTGAACCGCAAATTTAGTACCACAGTAAGCTGCGTGATCAGGGAACGTTTTCTTGCCTGCGATTGAGCTGATGTTGATGATAGTACCGCTGTTACGTGATTTCATTGGTGCAAGCACAGACTGCATGCCGTTTAGCAGACCAAGTACGTTCACGTCGAACATGCGTTTCCATTCTGATGCATCTTGTGTGTCAATTTGACCAAGTAGCATCACACCTGCGTTGTTTACTAGTGCATCAGCTGGACCAAATTTCTCTTCCGCTTTCGCAATCGCAGCTTCAAATGAAGACTTGTCTGTTACGTCTACTTTCTCACATAGCGTGTTTGGCAGGTTTAGGGCTTCCAAACGTTCTACACGACGAGCAAGAAGAAGAAGTGGGTGACCTTCATCGCTTAGACGACGGGCAATTGCTTCACCGATACCAGAACTTGCACCTGTAATTACAATCAGTTTTTTCATCTTTTGTTTCCTTCATCTCTTTGTTTGAGAGTTGCTTTTGTATGAGAGCAGCTTTTAGTTAAGAACATCTATCTCGCTGCGATGTGGGTATATTAAGGAAATGGCTTTTGTTGATATATATCGCTTTAGGTAAAACACTGTTGTTGTATGGTAACAATTAATGGTAACTCGATGAAAAATTGGCGATAAAAAGGCGCACTGAGTACGCCTATCTTTTCTGTCTGTGTGATTAAGCTGGTTGCTCTTGAGTGCACACGACGCTGTTATCACTGCCAAAACCATTTGGTACGTAGGCATCCGCTTGTGGGTCGTTTTCCCACTCAGCTTCGTTAAATAGGTAACGGAACTGAATATTCTGTTCTTTCGGCAAGCGTGTTTTAAATTTAAACTGTCCACTTTTCTTCACGAGCTTCATTGGTTCTGGTTGCCAGTTGTTAAAGTCGCCTGCAATTTGAATCGACTCCCACTGGTTTTTGTCTAGCTCGAACGTGACTTCGACTTCGTCTTTTGTTTTAAAGAATCTCTTTTTAAGCATTAATCTTTCCTTGTTTGTACAAAAACTGATCTAACTATTACTCAGGTTTCATAAGGATTTCAAGTGTTATCGGCATTGCAGTCCGTATCGAGTGTCAGAATCCTCTGGTTTGTGAACGTGCTACTAAGTGATTGGCTTGTATGAAAAGAAGGATTCTGTATGATGAAGATTCACCATATTTTGAAGAAGTTGTATGCCGAGTTTTAACCGTACATTCCTGACGACAATGCTTTGTCTATTAGCCATGTTGCTAACGGGTGTCGTGTCGAGTGTGCGTGCAGCAACGGCACCAATTGAAGTGAGTTCAAACAAAGACCCTGTCGCTGAACTTCATCAAAAAATGGGTGTAGATAATAAGGATTGCATCGAGTCGCACCATAGTGATCACTTGATGGAAAAAGGGCAGCAAGCACATACCAGTTGCAGTTCTTCCTGTATCGTGAAAATTCCAACTAACCTTTTGCAAGATGATGTCATCTTGCTCCCGCATAGCCTCGCACTGATCGATAAATCACCCACACCGAAAGCAGTGACTGTGGTTTATAAACCTTACCGTCCTCCTATTGTTTGATCCTTTTATTGATCACAAACCAGCCCAGCTGGGCTTTTTAAAAACTCACTAATGAATACGGCACACGTGTGCCTGAAGGAATCAAACATGAAAAAGCTATTTGCTCTTTGTAGCACTCTATTACTGGCATTCACTGCTCACGCTGCGCAATTTGAAGCGGGTAAACATTACAAAGTGTTGGACGTAGAGAAGTCGAAGAAACCGACAGTAACCGAATTTTTCTCTTTCTATTGCCCACACTGTTACAAATTTGAATCAGTCATCGATAACCTAAAACCATCGCTACCAAAAGACGCGAGTTTTGAGAAAGTACATGTCGCATTTATGGGCGGCAATATGGCGGTGCCGATGGCGAAGTCATACGCGACAATGGTGTCTTTGGGCGTAGAGAAGACGATGGTACCGGCGATGTTTGCTCAAATTCACCAGAAACGTCAAGCACCTCAAAATGAAGCTGAATTGAAGCAAATCTTTGTGGACAATGGGGTAGATGGTAAGAAATTTGATGCGGCATACAACAGCTTTGCCGTAAACTCGATGCAAAAGGGTTTCGATAAGCAGTTTAAGCAAAGTACGTTGACTGGTGTTCCGGGGGTGGTTGTTAACAACAAGTACATCGTATTACCGAACGAAATCCGAAGCTACGATGAGTACAACAAGTTGGTAAACTACTTACTAACGCTTTAATTATAAAATGAAAAATGGCGACCAATGAGGTCGCCATTTTTTTGTTTTGTTCGCTTTAGCGTAGGACGGCTGTGCAAGCTGCTGTTGGCATATCGGTCATAAAGATCGCGTTTGGGTAAAACAAGCTCGCCATGGTGACGGCAACGTTACAAGGTTGGGCTATAGTGGTTTTCACCACGGTATTTAAAACCACGCCAGTGTTATTCACCGTATTGACCGCAGCTTGATGAGCTTGGTAAGACACGCAACCTGCTGTTGCGTTGATAACTGCAGTACTAAAAAGAAGTTTACGAAAAAACATATTCATATCCTTTGTGAATGCTTTTGAGTACTTATATGCTTGCCTGTTCATAATTGGAACAAAACAGTGTTCAAAATTGCTATAGGTTCACGAAATGAACATTGTTTTATATAACAACAGTAATTTTGTGATCTGGTAGGTGGACAGACCAGATTATGCAATTAAAACCAACCCATGCATGAGCACTACGCCTGTCGTGAGCTTGCCTCGCATCATCTGGTAACCTTTTGGCTCCGCCTCTTTTTCTATTTTCCGAATCAGCTTTTCCGCGTACCAAACGGCAATGTAACCAGCAGCCAATAACAGAGTTGCAATCAAATAGTGTTTGTTACCTTGTAGTAGCGCTCCCCAAGCGAGTAGTACAAATAAATTACTGAGCACCAATGCATTGCGACTCAAGCGGTGATAAAAATGATCAATAGCATTGCCCCAAAGTACCCCTGAGAGAAAACTCAAAATCACTGCACTGTAAGCGATAAAAAATTGTTCCCCAGACAAGTTAAACAAAGTTCTTTCCGTAACGATGAGAACCAAGCTGAACAGAAATGGCAACAGCCCCAAATAACCCAATTGCAACATCGTCGTACGTGTGGTTGTCATAGCTGCCTTCCTTACAGTTGCTGTTCAATCATGTTAGTAAGCGTAGTACTTGTTGGAGAGGTTGAGCTTGAGAAGGTCGCGACGACTTTGCCTTCTTTATTGATCAAGAATTTGTAGAAGTTCCATTTCGGTGTAACGCCCGCTTGGGTACTGATCTGGGTAAATACTGGATTTGCATCCTCACCTAGGACTGACGTTTTAGCCATCATAGGGAAGGTGACACCATAGTCGAGGTAACAGATTTTTGCGGTCTTCTCTTCGCTACCACGGTCTTGACGAAAGTCGTTACTAGGAAAGCCGACAACTGAAAAGTTTTGATCTTTGTACGTTTGGTGTAGCTGTTCCAGTTGCTCGAATTGGGGAGTGAAGCCGCATTGGCTCGCGGTGTTCACAACCAATAGTGTTTTGCCTTTAAAGGCATCACACAGGGCTATTTCTTCTGTTGAATTGAGAAGTCGTTGCTTACCTTGCAAGATATCTGGGCAACTCGATGCAAAAGTCAAAGAGCTGGTGGAGAGTAGTGTCGCGATAAGTGCGCTGCGAGTAATTCCTTTCATGATGTTGATTCCTTTTATTTTTACTAAGTATAACTACTAGAAAAGGAACCAAATCGATCAAAAAAGCCGCTGAGTTCAGCGGCTTTTTACTAGAGCAAATACGTGTTGATTACGCTAGCTTCAAATCAAATTGATTACGGTAAGCAACCATATCTTCGATGGTCAGTACTGGCATGTTGTGTAAACGACCAAACGCGACGATCTCTGGTGTTTTTGCCATAGTGCCATCTGGATTTGTCACCTCACATAACACGCCAGCAGGCTGCAAACCTGCCATTTGCATTAGATCGATAGTGCCTTCTGTGTGACCACGGCGAGTCATTACGCCACCAGGACGAGCGCGCAGCGGGAACACGTGACCAGGACGAGCCAAGTCGTCTGGTTTTGCATTTGGATTAGCAGCTGTTTTGATGGTCGTCACGCGGTCAGCGGCAGAAACGCCAGTTGTTACACCATGTTTTGCTTCAATAGAAACCGTGAAAGCCGTTTGGTTTGCGCTGTTGTTGTTTACAACCATTGGTGGCAGTTCCAACTTGTCTGCTTGAGCATCGGTCAGACACAGACAAACAATACCGCTGCATTCGCGGATCATAAGAGCCATTTGCTCATTGGTTAAGTGCTCTACGGAATAAATGATGTCGCCTTCGTTTTCACGATCTTCATCGTCGAGAAGAAGTACGCCACGACCTTCTTTAAGTGCGATAAGTGCGTTTTCAACGCGAGTAATTGGGTCGCCAAATTCGGCAAGTAGTGATGACTGATTCATGGTTAACTCCTAAATATCACCAGAATCAGGGCGGTATGAGGGATCGTCACACTTTATGCATGCGCTGAGCCGCCAACGGTAAGTTGGCACAAACCCACGCAATAAAAATGCGATCCAAAAAGAAGTGCACCAGTGTTCATCAACAAAGAACGTTGAGGAAAACGCTGATGTTTTCTTATTCTCTTTCATCCGGACTATAACCGTCGGCTCTGGCATCTCACCAGATCTGCTGACCTCGACGAATCGAGCGCTCGCGGGCTCACTCAAAAGAGTATACCGCCGGTGGGGAATTTCGCCCCGCCCTGAGAACATTGAATCCAACCAATATGGTCAGAAGTAAAAAACTCCGACACTCAAATGAGTGGTCGGAGTAGGGATAGTACTGCGAACGCCTTGGCTTGAAAAGTAGATTGCAACTACTTGATGGAAAAGTGCGCTATCGGCTGAAGTGATCAGTTTTGATAAAGTGATCAATCTGTGCAGGTACGTAGGTGTTGTATATAAGGCTGGTATGAGTTTGTTTGGTCTCAATATGGTCTTGCATGCCCTCTAAGCGTGTCTCATCGACAGTAACCGTACCGTCAGACATGGTGTTGTCTCTGTGCATTAGAATGGGTCTTGCACCAATTGCCATCGTGCCAGCGATGCTGCCAAGCTTTTGTGGGAAAGTCCAACTGTCCTCGTGCTTATTTAGACCATGGTATGGTGAGTTACCAAGAATCGCACCTAAACCTAAATCCTGAATGCGAGTCACGATGGAAGCGCCTTTCAGCGGTGAGCCAATTGCAACAACGTGAGAAACGAGGCTTGTCGATGGTTTTCTGCTCGCGAGGTATCGTTTAATCATCAAGCCACCTAGGCTATGACCCACTAACACATTAGCAGTCAACGGGTTAAGCGCTTTGTCGATGGAGTTAAATAGCGATTCTTCATTAATTGAAACCGTGTTGTAACTCAATACTTGGGTCTCGTAGCCCAGCTTTCTCAGCTTTTGGCTAAGAGGCTGCATGACCAGCCCATGCATATAAAGACCATGTAAGATGATGATTTTCATAATACCTCCTAGATTTATGATGTTGATTTTATCCTACTAAATTCTCCACAGGGCTACTGTCAGCGAATTAGCAAATCTTGCACTTCTTTTTGTAACAAATGGCGATCTAGTGTGGCTGGTTGCAATAACTCACCGATATTGACTTCGATACGAGACCAAAAGCGAGTAGGGCGTTTAGTTAACGCATGTCCATTTTTGTGACTGAAGAAAGATCCCCATAAGCCTTTTAACGCCATTGGAATCACGGGTACAGGTGTACGCTTTAAAATCTTCTCAACACCGGGTCTGAACTCGCCTAGTTCGCCATTTGAGGTCAAGCGACCTTCAGGGAAGATACAAACAACTTCATCGTTACTAAGAGCCTGCTCAATCTGTTCGAAAGCTTTTTTGTAAGTCTCTGCGCATTTGCGTGGAGAGCAAATTGGGATGACGCCAGCATGGCGGAAGACGTATTTAAGAACAGGCAGCTCGCTGATTGATTTGTCCATCACAAATCGCACTGGGCGGGTTGATGTGCCCATTAGAATCAAAGCATCTACATAGCTCACATGGTTTGCCACAATCAGGGCTGCACCTTGCTCTGGGATGTGCTGACGACCAGTTACGGATACTCGGTACAAACAGTGGCTTAGTAAGTAGCTAACAAAGCGCTGAGTAAACTCAGGTACTTGGCGGTAAACGTAGACAGCTACGATGAAGTTACCGACGGCCAAAATGGCAAACAGTTCAACGATAGAGAACTCTAAAACACTTAAGATCAAGATTGAAACAGCAGCAGAAGCGACCATAAATAGTGCATTCATTATGTTATTGGCTGCAATAGATTGAGCACATTCGCCTTCTTCAGAGCGTGATTGGATAAACGCATAAAGGGGAACAATAAACACACCGCCGCTCACACCAACCAAGAACAAATCGATCATCACTCGAATATGCGAAGACTGAGTAACAAAGTTATGTATATCGTAATACTGACTTGGAAAAGATTCGATTGCAGGCACCGCCCATAAAAGGTCTGCACTGAAAATTGTTAAGCCCAAAATACCAAATGGCAGAATGCCCAGTTCTACTTGATTGAAAGACAACTTCTCACATAGCCATGAACCCGTAGCGATACCAATTGAAAATAGAGCCAATAATAGAGAAACCACAGTGCTGTCTGCGAATAAGTGTTCGCGAGCAAAATTCGGAAATTGGGTCAGGTAAGTTGCGCCCATAAACCAGAACCAACTGATGGCTAGAATCGACATCCAAATACCGCGTTGTTTTTGTGCCAGTTTGAGCGTTTTCTTCAAACCAGTAATAGGCTCGAGCTTTACTTTGTCACTTTTCTTACTTGGCAGAGAAGGGATGTTAGCGCTGCTTAACAGACCAAGCAGAGATAGCGTAATCACAATGCAAGAGGCGATAATCATGCCGTTTGGAACTGCGAGCAATAGACCAGCGCTTAATGTACCAATCAGAATCGAAAGGAAAGTCCCCATCTCAACCCAAGCGTTACCTTTCACTAGTTCATTCGACTTTAGCGCTTGAGGAAGTAGAGCGTATTTCACTGGACCGAAATAAGCCGATTGAGTACCAGTCATGAAGAGGAGGACGAGCATCAGGATAGCACTCTGCGTCATAATGGCAGTCGCAGCGCAACTCATGATCACTAATTCAATAAGTTTTAAGCGGCGGATCAATTTTGCTTTGTCCATGTTGTCTGCAATCGCTCCTGCGTGGGCAGAAAACAGAAAAAAGGGAAGGATAAACAAGCCAGCTGCAAGGTTAACAAAAAGGTCAACCGACATTGGCAGTGAGTCAATTTGGCTGTACGTCACCATCAGTAAAAGAACATTTTTGTAGATATTGTCGTTCAGTGCACCAAGGCACTGAGTGACGAAATAAGGGAAGAATCGTTTAGTGAGAAACATGCTGGCTCCGTAAAGGCGAAATAGCGTTGAGATGGGAGCACTTTAAAGGCTTGGTTTTAGGAAGCCAGTGTGAAGAAAAGAGTTACGTTATGAGAAACCAAAAGTAACACTTAATGCTACTTTTGATTGCATAAATTCGTGATTTGATACGAACTGGTGCTTTTATGTATTACGCGTATGAATTTAGTGTCGGAACCAGACACTGAGCATTCTCAATGTGACAAATAGGATGAAGCCAGACAATCCTATAAAGCCCAAAGCAATGAGATAAAAAAACAGACGTACCATGCGAGCTTTCATTCGTTTGAAAAAGCCAAGGCTTGGCGTAAGCTCTGGAACATGCTGAAAGCTTGAGATCATCACCCAAGCGGCAAGAGCCCATAAAGCCGCTACACCACTCGGAATCAGGTAAGACTCTTTAACCATATTGGAAAGTTGCAGAAGCGTGGCAACGAACACAGCAAAACCACCAAATGCAATTAACACGAATAAAGGGAGAATAGGTCTTGTCTTGATAGATAGGCTTTTGAGTTTATCGAGCATCAGGTAGTCCCTATTTACGTTCCCAAGGCTTAAACAGCGGAAATGTCCAGCGACGCATGGCAATCACTAGAGAAGTACCGTGTTTCTCGTTCATGTCTAATGAGTCGTCGCTTTGGCAGATTTGGTAAAACTCATCAATGACCTTCTGTAGCTTCTGTTGCATCTTTTTGTTTGTTGGCAAGCTCATCAGCCCCGTCGCCATCACCAGTTTTTCATCTTCGGCGGAGAAATAGCTTTGGAAGAAGGCATCTTGAACTTGTTGTTGGAAGAAACGCTGAATAGGACCGCCAGTGTGCCAACGAAAAGTCGGGGAGATACGTAGACGAATCTTATTGCCTGGTAGCAAGTCAATGATATTGAGGCGGTCGAGTTGTGCGAGCTTTTGTATGAGCTCCAATTCATCAAAGGTGTATTGCTCGATGATTTGCTCGAAGCGATAACCATTAACCACACATACCGCAACAAGCAACAAGCCTTTATCGTCGACCAGCTGCTTTTCTTGTTCTAACGTGAGCGATTCCAGCCCTTTGTTACGTGCCGCTGATAGCTTAAACAATTCTGCCATTTCCAAACCAATTAGTTGACAGATTCGCTCCAACCGATCGAGGCTAATTTGACTGCCTTCTGCCAATAAGCGCTTTACGGAACCTTCGCTTAAGCCCAAGTGTTTTGCTACATCGACATAGTGTATACCGGACAACTTGAGCTGGCGTTTAAGCTCTTTAATTAGGTTGTGACTTTCCGACATATTAACCTTCTACTTCTTGGCGCAACTGTTCTAAGTAAGATTGCATAAACGCTTTACGCTTCACAGCTTCTTCATACGCCGCTTTGGTGTTCATCGTATCTACAATTTTAAACAGTTTGGTTTGGAAGTGATCGATGGTGAATCGTTTATCTTCCAGTTCTCGATGCTCTGCAAACATATCCTGTTCGTTATACAAGGTGGCATCAAATAGCGTGCTGACTTGAATACAGCGTGTAACGCCAATAGCGCCAAGCGCATCTAAGCGGTCTGCGTCTTGGACGACCTGAGCTTCCAAAGTATTCGGCGTAATATTGGCGCTAAAACTGTGCGATTCGATCGCGTGGGCAATGGCGTCATGGTATTGAGCAGGATAATCGATACTTTCAAGAAACGAAATGGCTTTGGTTGCCGCAATAGCGGAGCTTTGTTTACGGTTTGGGTGATCTTTGGGATAGGTGAAACAATCATGCAAATAGGCTGCGGGTAACACAACTGCTAACTCAGCGCCTTCTTTAAGTGCAAGTTGGCGAGCTGTCTTGACTACGCGGCGGACATGGCTGAGGTCGTGAGCCGCATCGGTTTGCATCTCTTGTTGCATAAATTGAAGGAACTGAAACTCAAATCGGTTGAGCTCTGATGTATTGAGTTGAGACATGGATTTCTTCTAAAAAATAAAGGCTTAGACAGAGTATGCCTAAGCCTTTATTAAATTGCCAAATGAGACGTTGTTATTGCGATGTTACGATGAATACGTTGTCGTTTTATTGTGTACGAGTGAAGCGGAACGTCTGCACTTTTTGCTCTGCTCCGTCGATGTATGCATAGCTATCGATGGTCCAAACGTTTGGACCTGCGAAACCTAGTTCCACACGTACATCACCGGTTGGAATTCCTTGATAGATAACGTCGTTAATGTTCATCGGATAAAAGTTGTAGCGATTGCTTTGCGCTTGTTGCTCGCCTGCAAATGCGACCGATACATCTTTTGCTTGATTAGTTAATGTCAATTGATAGCCAGCTTGTTGGTCGAACGTGAATGCGGCATTAAGGTCAACACCTTGCGAGTTGGTCACCTTAATATTTGCTTCTGTTGTTTTCGCCAGAGAACCGTGCGCTTGTAAGCCGTCTAAGTCTTTAAAATCGCGATTGTGGTTTTGGACGTTTACGTTCCAATCCCCAACAAAGTTATCGATTTCTTGCCATTGCTGAGGTGCGTTGGTGGTTGCTGTATTCTGACCGCCATTGATGCCACCAATCGCTTCGTTACGGCTATCATGGCGAATGTTTTCTCGATTGTTGTGAATATCTGCGCCAGCTCCTGCTACTCCGCCAGCAACACCACCTGCGACAGCGCCTTTCATTGCAAGCTCTGCGTCGCCAGTTAATGCGCCCATAGTAAGACCGAGAAGTGCGCCGCCAGCGGCTCCTTGTTTTGTTAATGCATTTGGATCGTCTTCTCCCGGAGTCACGCATCCTGCAAGTAGGGGAAGAGATAGCGCCGCGACCAATGTTGTTTTGTTGAAAATGTTCATGTGTTCACTCCGAGATGTTTGGTTCGGAGCTATTATTGAACGCTGTTTGATTGTGAATCCACTTATCTCGCTGATAACCGTCAGTTATCACATGTAAATAATTTTTATTAAAAAGCTCAAATCTTAACTGAGTAGCTCGATAAAAAAGAGATAAAGAAAAGGGTCAACATCGCTGTTGACCCTATATGGTTTTATTCTTTTATTTTATAAGCACTAATTTTGACGTTGTTAGTGGTAAATCTACTTTGGGCGATTTTTGGCTTTTTAATATAAAGCTCAAATAACTTGCTAACTTTAGTGCTTGTTCAACACGAGTGCAAATATTTATTACGTAAACTATCTATATTCTGAAATATAATTTGAAGTAATATCACAACAGATAACAATCTAAAATGGTGGAAATAGCGCAAGATCGCTTGTGCTGTCTCATGTTTGAGCCAAGCATAAACTGGATCGCCATTTTGTGATCTGGATCAATATTAATCCTCCTTCAGAGGGATAGCATTCACGCGAAATTGAGAATTATAAATTGAGCCTAAGCTATGCAGGATTTATATGAGCTAGAGCGTAAGTTGGTGGAATACGGCGCAGACATGAAAGGCTTAAAGGTTGTTCCTGCAATCATTGATCAAGATGGCAAGGTTGTTTATTTAGGGAATACACCCTCGTTGCTAAGAAATGTCATTAGTTGCCGTAGACAGCTAACGCAACGCGTAAAGAAATAAAAAAGGGTCTGATGCAAGTCAGACCCTTTTTTGTATGTGCAGATTAGAGATTAACGCTTGTACGTTACTTGCTCTTGTTGACCAAGGTGAATGTGCGTTGTTGCCGGTTGAGTTTCAGCAATGACTTTACCGTGGCGAACAGAGTAGCGAACAGGTACTTGGCGGCGCACTGCATCAAAACCATTTTCTGCAGGAAGGATAAGCAAGCTACCTGGCTTACCTGCTTCAATGCCGTGTTTGTCTTGAATGTTCAGTGTGCGTGCTGAATTGGTGCTGATCAGATCAAGTGAGTTGTTGATTTGGTCGTAACCCATTACCTGACATACGTGCAGACCCATGTGCAGAACTTGCAGCATGTTTGCAGTGCCTAGTGGGTACCAAGGATCAAAGACGTCATCGTGACCAAAACATACGTTGATGTTGGCGTTCAACATTTCTTTTACACGAGTCACACCACGGCGTTTCGGGTAATCATCGAAGCGACCTTGAAGGTGGATGTTCACCAATGGGTTTGCAACAAAGTTGATGCCAGACATGCGTAGCAGACGGAACAGGCGAGATGCGTAAGCACCGTTGTAAGAGCCCATCGCCGTTGTATGGCTTGCGGTTACCTTGTGACCCATGTTGAACTTGTGCGCTAGCGCTGCAAGTGTTTCAACAAAGCGTGATTGCTCGTCATCGATCTCATCACAGTGTACGTCGATCAAACGGTCGTATTTCTGTGCCAGTTCGAAAACGTAGTGCAGAGACTCGATGCCGTACTCACGAGTGAATTCAAAGTGAGGAATAGCACCAATAACGTCAGCACCCAACTGAACTGCCTCTTCTAGCAATTCTTTGCCGTTCGGATAAGACAGAATGCCTTCTTGTGGAAACGCAACGATTTGGATGTCTACCCATTCTTTCATTTCTTCGCGTACTTCTACCATTGCTTTTAGAGCAATTAGAGTAGGGTCAGAAACGTCAACGTGAGTACGAACGTGCTGTACACCGTTTGCAATTTGCCACTTAAGTGTTTGTTTCGCGCGTGATTTTACGTCTTCAATCGACAGCATTTCTTTGCGCTCAGCCCAACGCTCGATACCTTCGAAAAGTGTACCAGAGATGTTCCAGCTCGGCTCACCAGCGGTTTGCGTGGTGTCTAGGTGAATGTGCGGCTCACAGAATGGCGCGACAGCCATGCCGCCCTCCGCATCAAGAGTGTCACCTGTGTAATCTAGTTCTACATTATTGTCTTCAATACGCTTGAATTGACCATCCTCAATCAAAATTTGCTGGAGACCTTCCTGTCCCTTAAGCGTTGCGTTCTTGATCAATAGTGTTGTCATGATGGTTCCTTACGCTGGCTGCTGTGCCAGTGTCTTTTTATTAAGAATAGGATTTAGAATCAGGTAGCTGATTGTGCCGCCTAGTACCGCGTTCACAGGTACTACGCCCGGAAGGAAGTGACCTGCTGCAACGCCAATCGCTACCGCGATAATGCCAGCCCAGTTGACCGTTTGGAACTCTGCTGCTGCGAAATTTGTGTAACGTTTACGGTTCATGAAGAAGTCCGCAATAATGACGCCACCAATTGGTGGAATTGCAAGCGATAGGAAGGTTAACCAGCCTACAAAGTTATTGTACAGCCATAGTGCGCACAATGTACCTATTAAACCGTTTGCCATAGAGATGTATTTACTTGGCAAGCCTGTGATGTTGGAGAATCCTAGACCTGATGCGTAAAGCGCATTGTCATTGGTTGTCCAGATGTTTAAGCCAAGCACGATGATAGCTGGGATAAGAAGACCTTGCGCAATCATCACTTCTGAAATGTCTGATTGGCCGGTTACTGCGGCACCTGCGGCACCGAAGATGAACATCAATGAGTTACCGATGAAGAATGCCACCATTGTGACCATCACGGCACCTTTTGGCTTTTTGCCGAAACGTACGAAGTCTGCAGTTAGTGTCCCTGCACTGACAAATGAGCCAACGACCATTGCTAGCGCTACAGAGAAGTCGATAGGTTGCGCTGGTTGTACTTTTTGTAGCTCAGCTACACCACCAACGCTGTTTACCGCTTCGACTACTGAGTAACCACCAAGCAGAGCAATCGCTGGTACTGCAATCGCTGAAAGTACCATTAGTGCAGAGATACCGAAGTAAACCGTTGCAGTCATGAGTAGACCAGAAATGATAATGAGTGTGTTTGTGTCAATGCCTGTTGCTTTGTTTACTGGAATTGCAAACATAGCCACGCCAACACCAAACCAACCAACTTGTGTGCCGCCAAGAAGAGCGGAAGGGAGCCAAGAGCCTTTAGAGCCAAATGAGAAACGAGCAAGGAGGTGAGTAGAGAGACCAGTAGAAGCGCCGATGTAACCGAGGAAAGAAGTGTAGATGCCGAGGATTAGGTTACCAATAAGAACAGCGAGGAAGAAATCATCAAAAGAAAGTCCGGTACCGAGCGAACCGCCTGTCCACATACTTGCGGAGAAGAAAGTGAGTCCCAACATTACCATGGTTAATGATGCAACACCCTTTCTGGCAGTGTTAGGAACCGGTCCAAGACTGTAGTTATTGTCTGCAGCCATTTTTACCTCCGCAAAGAAAATTAAAACGAATTATAGATCCCAATTTCTGGGCAAACGGCGCGTATTATCGTGATGTAAATCTCATAGTCAATGAGTTTTTTGTCACTTAAGCGTTTGCTTTAAGGTTTTTATTTATTAATGCTTTTTAAAACATGGTGTTATGGTTTTTTGAAAAATCAAAAAAGTTTAGCTACAAGTGGGTTTTGTTTTCTGTAATGTGTAATGAAATCGGTGTCATTGGTGGTTCGTGGTTATGATGTCATATTTATGTGGTTTGTTTATAAAATTGCGATTTGATTGATTTTAGTGATGGTTGGCAAACGTTTTTATGAGCTTGCTGGTAACCGTTGTTTGTTATTTAATCGAAAGGCGATTTGTAAGCTTATTCTTTTGTAAGTTTGACTTGATGATTTGGGTTAAGTGGGTGTTTATAACAGATAACGTCGTAACTTTTACGTGTGTAATCGATTGTAAAGTTATTCAATAAGGTTGATTGCTGAGCGCGGGAGGGTAAATCGAAGAAGTTGGAGAAGGAATAGACAAAAAAATAGCCAACCGCAAAGAGTGCGATTGGCTTATATACTTGTGAACAAATTCAAGTTCACTAACAACGTCAGTTGGCTAGGTGACCCTCGGCTTAAGAAGGGTCACTTTAAATAATGCAGTTAGTGTGCCAACTTTAAAACCACCGAAAAAACACGGTTTCTGTGATATGAGTTGCCTAAATTTAGCTGTTTGTTGCAAATTGCAAATGCGGATTGCAATTTGTAATTATTATGCTAATGATGAATTAATTAACTAGAGTAATTCTTTTTATAACATTACTAGGCTTGCGGTACCTAAGAAGGCAAAGAAGCCAACGACATCCGTTACCGTGGTCAGAATCACTGAGCCCGCCAATGCTGGATCGAGTTTGAGCTTGTCTAAAACTATTGGGATAAGCACACCAAATAAGGCTGCAGTAACAATATTGACGATGATCGCCAGAGCAATGGTGCCGCCCAATACGGGAGATTGGAACCAAAGCCCTGCTAAACCACCGATGATCAGCGCCCACAGCAATGCATTAAGAGAGCCGATTCCCAATTCGTTTTTGAGTAATGCAAAACGGTTACCTGGAGTGATCTGGTTTAATGCCATAGCACGAACCATCAGGGTCAGTGTTTGGCTACCAGCGATACCACCCATTGAGGCTACTATTGGCATCAGCACAGCAAGGGCGACCACCTGTGCAATCACGTCTTCAAATAGACCAATGGTGACGGAGGCTAGAATTGCAGTGAGTAAATTTATACCCAACCAAACTCCACGCTTTTGCGAACTCTTTAAAACAGGGGCGAATAAGTCATCGCCTTCGTCCATACCGGTACCCGCCATCAAACGTGCTTCGTAGATTTCACGTTGAGTACTCAATGCAAATTGCCAATCCACTTCACCGATCAGGGTTTGATCCGCATCGGTAACCGGAAGTGCCGGAAGCGCACTGTGCTCAAGTGCTTCCACTGCTTCCGGAAGTTCCATTTTACTATCGAGTACGGTGACGGTCTCAATCGCTAAAGTTTTAAGGCGGACGTCAGCTTCACTACGCAAGATTTCATAGTAGTTTACCGCACCACGAAACTGTTTCTTACGGTTGATGAGATACACTTGCTGTGGTGTATCGTAGCTATAGCGCTCCATCAAGCGTCTTGCTTTACCAACGGTGATATTAAAAGGGAGGGTGATTATCTTACGCTCTGCCCAACGACCGAGTTGTTCGTCTTCGTATTCGTTCGCTTGATCATAAAGCTCAAGTTCATCTTTCTCGATAAGCTCTAGTGCTTCATTGATGAACTCTTCTGGCAGAGAGTCTGCCCATTCGATTAAAGATAAGTTATCTAGCTTGGCTAGCGTGAGCTTTAGCTCTATTTCCGATAATGCTTCGATGATAGAAAGACGCACTTCAGCACGCATTTCCGTTAGTACATCAATATGTAGCTCTAGTGGTAATGCACGCCACAAGCGCACACGATCATCGATAGGAAAGGCTTCGAGGATAAGCGCAACAGCACCGGGCTCGAGACCGCATTCGATAGAATCATTCAAAGCGGTGACTTGATCCGCTTCGTCTGCTTGGACAATTTGTTCGATTAGAGTGGAGAGGTCTTGAAACTTACTCACCGAGCACCCCGACAGTCAGATTATTCTTATAGGCAGCTGATCAAGGTACTCGAAAATAGCAGAAAAACAATAGCCTATTGGTTACTTATCTGTAGGTAAGGTGAGACCAATTGGCGAATGTTCACTTTTGCGCCAATACGGGCTGCCAGCAAGTACATTCCGCCGATCTTTCTATGTAGGAATAGGGCATCTGCTGGTGGCGTGTGCCAGTAGTCTTGCTCCATGCTTAGAATGGTGCCAGCTTCTCTAAGTTTCTGAGCTAAACCACTGGCTCTGAAGTCATAAGGCTCATCCACTAACATTGGCTCACATGCCATTTTTACCAAATCAAGAATCGCTTGGCGCTGCGTAGGCATGATGGTTGTGCTGAAGAAACCAATCTGTTCCAGTGCATCGTTCAAGCCTTGTTCGTCGTCGTTAACAACCGATGCAAAAGCTTGGCGATAACCAGTGCTGAATCGTTCGCTGTACTCGCGAGTCGCACCGAAATCTAACAAGCCGATTTGACGGGTGTTCTCTATGTACAAATAGTTGGCAAAGTTGGGATCGGTTTGCACCATCTTGAATTCGAACAGCTCTCGGAATAGCAATTCGAGCAGGCTGTGCATAACGAAGTCACGTGTATTTTGGTCATAGTGTTCAATTTGCTCAATCGGGCTGCCATCAATGAATTCCATAGCGAGAACGGATTCTGAACAACTTTCAGTGTGAATCTTTGGCACGACAAAATGAGGGTGATCCTTCAAAGCGTCATGATAACGAATGGCAAATTGCGCTTCTCGTGCGTAATCGGCTTCATCATGCAGTTGCTTTTTGGCTTCTTCCAGCAACCCTTTGTAATCAACAGACTCGGGAATCAACCCAACGACTTTGAGCAAAGTACCCACGTTGTCTACGTCGCTGTCGATGCTCTTTCTTATGCCAGGATATTGCACTTTGACTGCTAGGTTATCACCTCCGTCGCTGTAGGCTTGGTGTACTTGTCCGATTGAGGCACTGGCAATTGGCTTGAAGTTAAAGGACAGGAACTCGGCTTTCCAATTCGTCCCTAATGAACTTTCCATTACTCCATTTAGCTGTTTGGCTGGCATCGGGTCTGCGTTGGAGCGAAGGCGAGAGAGAATATCGGCGAGTTCAGGTTCTAAAACATCACCAGCATCCATTGAGAGCATTTGACCAAGCTTCATTGCAGCGCCACGCAAGTGAGCAAGTTGGTCTGTTAAACGCGCGATGTTTTGTGGCGTCAGCAACAGGTCTTTCGCTTTAGGTTTATTACCTTTGGCGATTTGTTTAGTGCCTTCTGCAATTACGTTGCCTGCGACACGGGTTGCAAGGGAAGCAAACTTGCTGAATCTTGAGATACGATGGGTAGGTAGGCTTCTTTCCTTTGCCGACATGAATCTTCTCCGCTTATGACTAACTATTTGTTATACGGGAAAAGTACGTGCTTGGATACAAATGAAAAGAAAACCGCCAGCAGAACTGGCGGTTTATGAGTTTAGATAGAGTAGAAGAAGTACAGTTGAGACTTCATTCGGATGATGATGCCACGAATCACATCCAAGAACGCTAGGAAACCGATCGGCTTCTCGCCGCTGACCCATGCTAAGCCAACCGAACCGACAGGGATATCGTAGCCTTCTGGCTCGTCAATCTTAAGGCGGACAAAGTGATGCTTATTCTGTAAGTTCTTGCCAGTTGTAGCGCGAACGGAATCATCCAAACCAAGTAGGTTGCCTTGTGACTCACCAGTCGCTTCAACAATGCCCTCTACGGTTGCAGAGAAGATCTTGCCAGGATAAACCGAAGAAGAGAATTCCGCAGGTTGACCTGGTTTGATGTTACGAATCGCTTGGTGATTGACGCGCATCAAAACGTACTTCTCGTTGGTGTACATATTGATACGCGGCATCATCGAAACACGTTGACCTTCACGCAAGATAAAGTTGGTCACAAAGCCATCTGCTGGTGCGTGAACTTTCGTACTGCTCAAATCCCATTGCGCTTTTGCAATTTGCTCCTCAGCTTGGCGCAATTCAGCCTGTTTGGTTTCAACTGCTAATTCTGCTTTATGAATTGCCAGTTTTGCTCGTGAGATATCAACTTGTTTCTTCTTAATTTGAGATTCAAGAGTTAACACGTTGTGGCGTGCCATATCAACGGCACTCGATTGTTTGTCGATGTCGCTTTCCGTGATGGTGTTTTGGACCACACGGTTTTGTTCAACGTAACGATCGAGCATCTTTTTCTGCAATTTGTAGTCAACTTTTGCCGCTTCTAATTGGCTCTTGGAGGTTTCTAGATCTTGTACCAGAGCTTGATGGTTTGCTTCTTCAATCTCGATATCACCTTGTGCTGTTGCCAGTGCTACTCGAGCCGAATCAACTGACACGTTTGCTTGGTTCAATGCGATCTCATACTGCGTTGGATCGAGTTCGTAAATGAGCTGACCTTTCTCAATCTGTTGATTTGGTTTGATGTAAATATGGTCAACTTTGCCTTTCACGTTGGTCGAATCTGGACGCAATTGGATGTGCGGTGATTGCACAACAGAGCCGCCAGATAAGTCCATAGGCGTGAAGTTAATGAGACCTACCCATACGAACATTAACCAACCTAAACCGCCAAGATAAGCGAACGATTTGGTTGCTTTGTTCCAAGGCATACCGACTAAACGGAGCAGGTAGATGAAGAGTGCCCATACCGCTAAACCTTCTAACATTATGCCTCCTCTTGTGGCTGTGTTTCTGTTTGCGGTTTACTTTTCCATGTATCACGCAGATTGATGATGGCTTTTTCCATATCAACGAATGCAAAGATTACGGCTAACACCCATACCCAGTGCCAGACAAATCCTATCCAGGTGAGGGCGGTGATAAGCCCTATCTGGTGATGGTCTTTGCTGTGTGCCTTATTGATTGGCAACTCATGGATTTTCCAAAAGCCGTAACATGCGCCAGCGACACTCGCGATTAAAACGACGGCAGCGACAACATGTAACGCTGTATCTGCGCCTGTTCCGACAAATGGGACACTCAGTAAACTCATTAAACACTCCTCTATCAAACTGTTGGCGTATTGTGATCTGGAATTGAAATAGGTGAGGGTTTGTGACAAATTCAATCACTAGGAGATTAAATTTGATGTGATTGGTTATGAAAACGGTTCGATTTATTCGCGCGATGGGTATTTTAAATATGCATAACCTCGCGTTATCTAAGTATAATTTGAGCTCTGAAGAGCTTGGGATCCCGTCGTCGGTGTTTCATAACCCAATGACATTGGTGCCTTTAAAGGCGGTCGCGGAATGGTATCGACGTGTTGAGCAACTCAGTAATGATCCTGATGTGGTGCTTAATTTGAGTCGTGGCATCGAATTGCAGAAACTCGGTCCTGTCGGTCGATGGTTATTTTCTGGTAACGATTTAGCCAGTACGATTCGACGTGTGAATTACGGAGTGAGTAACCTGCAATCGGGGGCTTTTTTTGCTGGCGAGCAGTCAGGGAAGATCATCAAGTGGACTTACCATAACCCCTTCGTTGAAACCTCAGTGAAAGTACATGACAGCATTCGCTGTGCGATTTTCATGATTAAGATTTTACGTGAATTTCTGGGACAAGATTACAAACCATTGCGCGTGATGATTTCTGGCTCTAGGAAAAACGGTGAGCTCTATAAAGAGTACTTTGGCTGTGAAGTAGAATGGAGCCAACCCAAGACCGAAATATGGATTAACGGCGATGACCGTCTCGCTTCTCGACAGATAATTCATCGCGAAGACAACCGTTTAGCAATGAGTTTTTCCGATTTGGATGATTTACTCAATATGCCCGATCCAGAAGATGAACTGAAAGTGATATATGAAGTGGTGCACTACAGCAGTCATTACGGATTACCAACGCTAGAGCGTGTCTCTGCGTTGTTAGGATTATCTGACCAGCAGTTTCAGCGCCGGCTTCATAAACTAGGTCTCAATTTCTCCACGGTATCGGGTTACGTATTGAGCAATGTTGCTGCGGGTTTGTTGAGTAAGCACGTCAGCATTGAAGATATAGCGGCGCGCCTCGGTTACACCAATGTGGCCAGCTTTAATCGTATGTTCAAAAAACATCGTGGTTTAACGCCTAAGCAATATGCGGCTCGATTGGAAAAATAGCCTTTGTAAGAACAAGTGTTGTTAGTAAACAAAAGCCGCTCGTTTTAGCGGCTTTGGTTTTTAGGGTATGAGACGTTTACTGCTCGGGACGCCAGCTCAGTGCACTTGCAACCGCACCTATAGCAACAACATCTTTTTGTTGCTCGCTAAGTTCTGGCAGCATCTGTACTGCGATTGTGCCGTTTGTTTGCACTGCCGCAATTTCTTGTGTGCCTTGTTTAAAGCTGTAACCCAATGGAATGTCTACCGCCATCATGGAATCAGGGCTAGTGTGTACGGTTTCCACATTGAAATGAGTGTCGCCAACGCGAACGGTGCCTGTTTCTTTCTTTTCTAAGCTGATATCAATCAGTGCCGATTTAGGCTCCATCGCAAACTCACCGACTTTTACACCGTCTTGGGTGATTTGGCATGTGTAAGGATCGTTTCCACCGAAATCGACGCCCATATAGTTAACTGACATGCCGCCGCCCGTGCAACTCAATAGCCAAGTTTTACCATTGTCGATGCGCGTGACTTCTGCACCCATCGCCCCGTCTTTAAACGATACGCGATTAAACCAGCTCGACTTTGAGGCGCTGCGTGAGTATTTTCCTTTGTACTTACCAGCAAAGTCGAAATAGCCATCAGCGCCAAATCCCCAGAAATCGCCATCGGTTTTGACCAACATTTCTGGTTGTGCTTTCACCGCATCGGATCGATCCATTACGGCGAGACCACCACAACCAACAAGGAACAAAGGGGCGAGCAAAGTAAGTTTCTTCATGTTTTTCATCATTTATCGCTTGGTTACATCTAGGATTTGATCGGTAAATTGAATGTTGTGTATATCGAATAATTCATCGGTACCAGTGCTAGGGCAGGTCACTGATACGTTCTTCGCAGTTAAAAGGGTACAGTCTGCGAATGCGTGCGGAACGATATAAGTGTTAACGCCACCTTCGCCGTAAATACGGTTGTTTTGCCCGTTGCCTTCAAATGTATTATTTTGATCATTCCCGATGACATCCATCGCTTGGTCGCCAATGATCTTCACGTTTATTAACCATTGGGATTTATAGGTGTATGCTTCAACTACACCGTTTTCATTTGGTGACATACGGAAGGTAGGAACCGTACCTGGTCGCGTGTTATCTGTGTAGACTTTGACGCCTTCAGAATCGATGTGTGCAGTGTATTGTAAGTGGCTGTGGAAGAGTTCACTAATCCACTCAACGGCTGGTGGATCTTGCGTGTGCATCGCTGAACGAGTTAGTGCTTGATAGCCATCTAAGCCATGCCCATTTGCTTTCGCTACGCCCATGTAGGCTTCAAAAGCGGCAGCAAAGTATTCGTGAGAATAAGATGTTCCCGTTTGTTTTACACGTTCAGGATCAAAGTCGTCAGACTCCCAATCTTGCCAATCACGCTGAGTCGGTTGCCAGACAGTTTGCTTACCTGCTTGAGCATCGTTGTAGATGTTTAGCGCGTGTGTTTGGATTTCATTTTGCAATGACGAAGTCGACGGGTTAGGTGCAATACCTTGCGCTTGGACCAAGTGTAAAATTTCTTCAAAAGCGGCATCTCGATCGGCGTGTTCTCCGAGATAGGCGCAGTAATCCGAAAAGTTGCTCATGTAATGACAGTCACCTTCGACTGTCAGCTCTCGATACATCAAAGATTGACTGTTTATCAGCCAATTTGGCGTGTCTTGGCTGCTAATTAATGTGGACGTGATGGAATCGATGAGAACATCCATATCGTCCTCACTCAATACCGTCATGCTAGCAACAAACTTTTCTAAAGAATCGGTATCAAAACTGTGTGTTAAACCAGAATCTAAAACCGCATTACTCAATTTGTTTTGGCGAATCAGTTCCCCAACAAAAACTTTAGTTAATAGCTCATTGCTTTGATCATCGTCTCTCGTCAGCATTAAAGTGGCATCGTGCTCAGCTAGTGTCTTAGCGATCTCAGATTTGTCGGCACCGAATTTAGACCCCGGTTGGTTTGTGAGTAAGTGCTGGATGATTTTGGCTGCGCGAAAAATTTTCTCATTATTTGCTCCATCATCGACCGCAATGATATGAAATGATTGGTCATCGTGGGCTGCTGGAACAGAAACTTTCAAGTAGTGGGTAAACCCCGCATCAGAAGCGACTTTTAACTTCGGTGGAAACTGTGAAGAGACGGCTGCTGGGATAGATACGGTGCTTGTGATTGGATTTGGTTGAGGTGTTGACGTATCCGAACTGAATTCATTGCTACCGAACGAAGATAGGCTGACCACACACAGCATTGCTAAAGGTGTTAATTGAGCGAATTTCATCTTTTTGTACTCACAAACTGAAGGTTCGCCGAGGAATGTAGGGGGATAGGAAATTTCTGTCTATATGCGCAAATATAGTCATAACCACTAAAAATGGTTAGTTGTAAGGTTATTAATTCGATAAAACTAAAATAATAACGGGTTTATATGTGATTATTGGTTTTATTTCCGAATTAAAGTTTTGATATTCATTTATAAAATAGAGGGTTGTTCTGTTTCCTGACTCCTACAATGATACGGCCGATTGTAAATGTATGGTTTGTAAGGCTTTGTAAGCCGTTCTGTGTAGGAAAAGTGTCGGCAGTGTGGGTTGCACCCTACAAAACGAACGATATACTTCTCCTGTTTTATAGATGGAGTGAATAGATCATGGTTGGCAATAAAATCTTGCTCGTAGAGGATGACTCTGAGATTGCTCGATTAACCAAAATGTACCTAGAGGCTGAGGGCTACCTAGTGACTGTGGTCGACAATGGTCTAAATGCACTAGATGCAATCAAAGATTTGAAGCCTGATTTGGTGTTGCTGGATCTGATGCTCCCGGGTAAAAATGGCGCAGAGATATGTCAGGAAGCACGCGAGTTTTTTCACGGGATCATTATTGTTCTGACTGCAACAGACGATGAAATGAGTGAAGTAAGCTTGTTTAAGTTTGGTGCTGATGATTACCTAACCAAGCCCATCAAAGGTAATATTCTCTTAGCACGGATTGAAGCCGCCTTGCGTCGCTATTGCCGTCAGGTCGATACGGTTGAAGAGACAGAATTGAGCCGATACGGTATTGAACTGTGTACGCGTCGCTCTAAAGCGTACTATCTAGAACAAGATATTGACCTGACGGATTCTGAGTTCGAAATCTTGGAACTTTTGATGCTCAATGTCGACAAACCTGTCTCCCGAGAGTCATGCTGCCGCTTAGCGAGAGGTATTGAGTACTGCATTACCGATCGATCAATTGATATGCGAATTTCATCGTTACGTAAAAAATTCGCCAAAGCGCACATCCACACCGCAACGATTAAAACAGTGCGTAATCGCGGTTACATGCTGACGGGCAAATAATCGATGTTCTCTGTGTTTTCCCGTCTCTATGTAGGGCTGGTGACAGGTCTTGCGTTAACGATTGGCTTGTTCCTTTTTATGGGGGGCGAGTATATGCGCAAAACAGAAGTCAGTGTTTTTCTCAACGATGGTGCTTACTTTGTTGATCAATACATTGAACAACGAGGTACGCCGGACTCTCTCTACAAAAAGTTAACGGCAAACGGAAAGCAAGATTTCTTCATCTTTGATTTAACGCTTGTCGACAATTGGGATGGCACACCACCTTGCTTGGACTGCGAGTTACTTTATCGAATGCAAGGTATTCCGGTTTATTTGATTGATGGAAGCATATACGCCGCAGTGTTTCCTTTGCCCAATACTACTCAGAGCTTAGTGTTTAAAGAAAAGAGTGATTTTTTCAGCCCGGATATTGATTGGGATGAGGACTCCGAAATCATCTTTATTTTGACGCTACTGCTCACGGTGATTTGTAGCCTCGGAGTTATGGTATACATCCCTGTACGAAGGTTGGATCGTCAGATTCGACAACTGACCAAGGCACAAGGATTATTTGGCTCAGGTGAGCTGAATACTCGTGTTAAGTTGGAACAATACTCTTCACCGGTTAAAGAGCTGGCGAGCGGCTTTAATGGTATGTCTGAAGAAATCGAAAGAAGAGTGCGTCAAACACACATTTTTACTCAAGCCATCCCTCATGAAGTTCGAACGCCACTTAGTCGAATCCAATTAGCCACTGATTTAGCAAGGCGTACTGAGGGTGAGATGCAAGCTGAACTGCATGATGACATTGAGCGTTACGTAGACGTCGTTACGGATCTGACATCCGACATCGTGATGCTTTCTCGACTTAGCCTTAAGAACCATTCGTTACAAGACTCTATCGAAACGATTGAGTTGCCTTTGTGGTGCAAGAGTCGCATGAATTATCGTGGGTTAGAACAAGCAAAGCTGACCGTTGAAAATGATCTCGATTACCAGTCTATCCATCTACAGCCAACGTTAGGGAACTTGGTTCTGGATAACTTACTGCAAAACGCAAAACGTTATGGGGAATTCAGCGTAGAGGTCACGATTCGTTCTGTAGAGCACTTTTGGATTGTTGATATTGAAGACGATGGTCCTGGCATTCCGGAAGAGAAACGTGAAGAAGTGTTTATCCCGTTCTCACGTTTAGATGGGAGCCGTAACGCCGACGTGAAAGGGTTTGGCTTGGGGTTAGCCATTGCAACCAGTGCAGCAAGGCAACTGGGTTGGGAGCTTTCTGTCGGCGAAAGCCATTTAGGTGGGGCGCGCTTTACGGTGCTTATTCCTGCCAACGATTAGGGTAAGCACTACGATAATCTGGTTCTAATATACCTTCATATAAATCGTCACAAGCTTGAAGCGGACCTACCACAGTTCGGTACGGCAAGACTCCCGCCCAAACGGGAAGAGCCATGTCTTCTGCATCGTCGTTGACGCCAAAGTTACTGACTTTGACCGATGCTTCCGCCAAGGAGATGCGCAGTAACATGGTCGCTTTGAGCTCTTTTTCGTTACTCAAACGCACTTCTTCGGTTCGACCTGGCGCAATTTGCTCAATAAAATGATTCAGAAGTCTGTCTTTCTCATTATTATCTTCTACGACTTCAAACTGCCCAAAGACGACGGCACTGCGATAATGTGCGCTATGATGAAAAGCACTTCGAGCTAACACCCAACCATCAAATAAAGTAAAGGTTAGGCACGTTTGTACTCCTTGTTTGAGCGAGCGTAATAGCCGGCTGTTGTTCGCGCCATGGATATAGACATAATTGTCGACACGCCAAGCCAACATAGGGATAACCACCGGACCCGTATCATTGGTTATTGCAATATGAGCGATCAAGCTTTCGTCTATTATGGCGTGTAGCTTATCGACATCCGTCACCGCCTTATGTGCGCCTTTCTTTATCTCGGTTCTATTGGTGCTGGATAACATTTTTTCTCCTTATTTACTCATATGGGTAAGCACTTGCTCCTCAATCTTTGATTGCAATGTAGCGCTTAACTGGTAGCTTAAAGAGAGCCAGTTTTAACTTATGGGTGGATCCAGTTTGTCTTTGATTGATATTGGTGACTTGTACTTAAAGCACAGTGATAGGACGCGTCAACAGGCGCTATTTTTCGCAATTCGCGAGAAAATTGTTCAAGGATTGTGGGCAAAAAACGGAAAGTTACCTTCAACACGAAAACTCTCACAAGGGCTTAATATCAGCCGGAATACGGTGATCGCAGCTTATGAGCAGTTGGTGGCGGAAGGTTATTTAATCAGCCAAAAAGGCTCGGGATTTTATGTCGCAGTGGAATTACCAGAGCAGTATCTGCCTGAGCCTAATTCAGAAAAGAAGGGCTTATCACCGAAAAGTAACTTTGATATCAACCGTGCATTTGCACCGGGTGTGCCTGATTTGGACGCATTTCCGATGGCTCAATGGCAAAAGTTACTCGCACGCCATATGTCTCGCACGTGCTTGTTGGGCAATCAAGATATTCAAGGAAGCTGGGCATTGCGTTGCGCTTTGGCTAACTACCTTGCATCAAGCCGCTCTGTGAGCTGTTCCCCTGAGCGGATAATTATTACCTCCGGGGCTCAGCAAGCGTTGTCGATTGCCACTATGGTTACTCTTAAGCCGGGTAGCAAAGTCTTGATGGAACAACCGGGCTACGCGCAAATGCGTAAGTTGATTCAATTCCAGCAATATCAATTTGAGCCACTCTATATTCGAGAGCAATTGGGTTTCGATGTGGAAGCGGTAACGGCCAGCAATGCAGACGCTTTATATGTCACGCCAAGTAACCAATATCCGATGGGCACAACGCTTAATACCGAACAAAGAGGGAAGATCATTAACTGGGCGGTGCAACAGTCACGTTGGATTATCGAAGATGATTACGACAGTGAGTTTCAGTTTGCCCATCGCCCATATACCAGCTTGCAAGGGCTTGCAGCCCAAATGGGACGTGATGATCGCGTTCTTTATGTAGGCTCTTTTAGTAAAGTCATGTTTAACGGGTTGCGGCTTGGGTATCTTGTTGTACCGGATGCTTTAGTTGAAGAATGCTTAGTGATTAAAGATGCGCTAAGCGGGGATTCTCCCTCTCATACTCAAGAGGCTTTGGCTGATTTCATCACTGAAGGAGGGTTACTCCGCCATATTCGTAAAATGCGTCGACTGTACAAAACCAAACATGAGCAATTGTGTATGGCGATAGAAAAACACTTTGGTGATAAAATTAAGGTGATCAGTCAAGCTGCCGGTCTTCATATCACGTTGAAGTGGCTACAAGGTATTGATGAGAACGAATGGACACAGCGAGCGAAGATTCGAGGTATCGTGCTGCGCCCGATGAGTTTTTATGAGCACCCAGAGTATAAAGTGCGAGATTGGCAAGGAGTGGTTCTTGGTTATGGCAATGTTGCGCTTGGTGAGATTGATGCTCTGGTTGAACAGATTTCTGAGCTGTTTGAATAAGAGTATCAGTCTTGCTCAATCACCCGTTTAGGGTTCTTTTTTCGCCCTTGCTTCCACGGTAAAGACAGCACGGCAAAAATAGTGATGGCGTAAAGCATAGACCAACCCAAACAAATGAACACTGCGGTGCACAATACCAAAGAAATTCCCGCGAGCGTCTTTCCCCAGCCTTGCAACAACTTATAAGCGGCAAGCATAGCGAGCAGGTAGACCAGAACAAAAATGCCATTCGCGAGCTTAAGGAAGAACTCCAAATCCAGTCCCGATAGCGAACCAATAACACAAGAAGCAAGCAAAATTGCACCAACGACTAGCGTTGCATTGGCAGGAACGCCCCGAACGGACACTCTCGCGATAGCACTGGTTGGCTTGTGTTCTCTTGCTTGCGCCCACACCATTCGAGCCAGACTTTGAGTGTAGAGGTTTACACTAGCGAAACATGCTGAGAAACCAATAATACTGATAAGCCATTTCGCATGATCACCAAATAGATGTGCGCTCAACCAAGGAATTGATGCGCTGTCGAACTCAGCACTGCCGTAAGCACCAAACTTCAATATCACGACAGAACATGCCCAATAGGTTGCACCCGCGACAAAGCAGCCAACGATGATCGCGATCGGGAAGTCTCGTTGCGGGTTCTTAAACTCTTCTCCCATGTGTGCAAAGGCTTCTATTCCGACAAAACACCAGAACATGACACCAAGCGCTGCAGCAACTGACCATGTCGAATCCGTCGTTATCTTAGGCATGCTTAAATCAACAGGTCCCACATCGCCTTTCCATAAAAATGCACCGACTAAAGCAAAAATGCTCAATGCGATGACCGTCTGGAGCCGCCCCGATGATTTAGTGCCAAGTAGATTAACGACCACTAACAGAGCCACTGTGAGAATTTGAGCGAAAAGGTGGTTACTAATGGACTCTGGTAACAGTTGTTGTAAAAAGCCGGCGGCAAGTGCGACAGCAGCAGGGACACCAACAGGAATAACACTAACAAATAACCACGCGACGCTGCTCTCTAGTTTGCTATTAAATGCTTTACGAACAAAATACGCCGTACCGCCAGCACTTGGATAGCGCTTGCCCAACTGAGCGAAAGTCAAAGCGATGGGACAAATAGCAATGAATAAAATAATCCAAGCCCAAAGTGAGAAGTGCCCTGCAATGCCAGCGGCAATCGCTGGAATCATAAATAGACCCGTGCCCATTAAGGTTGTCGATAGCTGACCAATTCCTGATATCAGCGTAATGTCTTTTTTGAGTTGTTCCATAACGACCTCGAACATCTAGGTAATGCAAGCCACAAGCATATCTAAATTCTGCATATCAAAATGATGTTGTCGACCGTCAAAATGACGGTTGTTTTACCGATAAACAGCAAATTGTCGGTTTTCAATAAGTTGTAATTGAGTAGAATGAAAAAATTAAGGAAAGCTTGGTGATGTTATGGACAAATTTGATCATCAGATCATAGAACTATTACGGCAGAATGCCCGTCTCTCTATTACTGAAATCTCAGAGCAAGTTAGCTTGTCACGTTCTGCTGTGACAGCTCGAATCAAAAAGCTTGAAAATGACCAAGTGATCCTTGGCTATCATGCCGATATTGCGACATCCAAAGAGTCGACGATTTGTGCGTATATGGCGCTGAAGTTTGATACATCAGCCTCTAGTCATCACTGTGATAACTACGCGAATGATCTGTACAAAATTGATGGTGTGAAATGGTGCCATGCAATCAGTGGTGAAACCGATATGATGCTGTTTGTCGAAGTTCCGAATATCGCTCGCCTCAACGAGATTCGAGACTATATCCAAAGCTATCCAGAGCTTCGTAACGTGATGACACATACCGTGTTAACGGAGTTTTTCAATACGACAGGGAGCAAGTTCGTTAAATGACCGAGAAAGACATCGTCCTCAACTTCTGGAAAGTAATGGCAAGCAATGACTTCTATGCAGCAGCGGAACTCCTTGCGCCTGATTGTGAAGTAGTTTGGCCACTGACGAAAGAAGTGATTCGTGGCAGAAAGAATTTTGCCCAATTGAACTCTGCTTATCCAGCAGAAGGTGAGTGGACCTTTACTATAGAGCGTATCGTAAGTGACGGTGAGCAAGTGGTCACTGACGTTATAGTAAGCGATGGCGTCCGCTCCGATCGAGCGATTACTTTTCACACCGTGCGAGATGGGTTGATTCGCAAACAAGTTGAATACTGGCCAGAAGAGTATGCCGCCGCAGATTGGCGCGCGAAATGGGTAGAACGTGCTGAATAACATCAATCTGAATCTGCTGCGTTCTTTGCATGTATTGCTTGAAGAGTGCCATGTGAGCAAAACTGCCGAGCGTTTGCATATCACCCAATCGGCGGTAAGCCGTCAGTTAGCGCAGTTACGTGAGTTGTGCGGCGATCCCTTATTGGTTCGGCAGGGGAACCAACTGATTCCAACGCCAAGAGCACTACTTCTAAAAGAGAAGTTGGACGACTTATTGGCTGAGTTCGATCATCTTCTCGATGACAAGCCTTTTGAACCCGCAGATTGGAAAGGGGAGCTAGTATTGGCATCGAGTGACTACGTCGCACAATACGTACTCCCTGACATTGCCTCGCACTTGAGTGGCTTTGCTCCTCGGTTGGATATGGCGTATCGATTGTGGCAACCAGACTTTCTAGATAAGCTTCATGAGACTGGTATTCATATCGCGTCTTCCATGTATCCAGAGAAGCCTCAAGGTGTGTCTAGTGTGAAGATTGGCGAAGACTCATCAGTCTGTTTGATGAAAGCCTCTCACCCTTTAGCAAAGCAAGATAGCATCAGCGTTGAAGATTTAATTTCTTACTCTCATATCAAAGTAACAGGCGGTGGAGATAAAGATTCTTACACCGATTTAGCGTTAAGAGAGCTAGGGCGTACACGTCATGTCACGTTCAAAGTGCCTTTCTTCTCTGCTGCTATCAATCGCCTAGTTTCTAGTGAACATCTGATGGTGGTTCCAGAGCATATTGCGGTCAATCTCGCAAAGCATTGGGACTTAGCCCATAAAGCACTACCTCTCGAAACGCCTATTCATCAGTATTGGTTAATGTGGCATCCAAAATACGATACGGATCCTGCACATAAATGGGTGCGCGAAGAGATTCGTTCGGTCATGCAGATTTCAGAGTATTCCATTCGATAATAAATGCATTGTTATCTTATGATTTAAAATCATGGCTAGTATGAAAAACTTTGATTTCTAATTATACCTATTCCATTGATAGATTAGCGTCAAAGAGGGGAGATTCTTATGACACTAACAGTTTGGCTATCACTTTTTACCGTGTGTTTACTAGGGGCGATGTCGCCAGGACCGAGTTTAGCGATTGTTGCTAAGCACTCGTTGGCTGGTGGTCGTGTGAATGGTTTGGCTACCGCATGGGCACACGCGTTTGGTATCGGTATTTATGCTTTCATTACCTTGATCGGTTTGGCCGTGGTACTTCAACAAAGCCCATTGTTATTTAAGACTATTAGTTTAGCTGGTGCAGCTTACTTGGCGTATCTTGGTTTCAATGCATTGCGTTCAAAGGGGGGCGTAGCGGCGAAGTTAGAATCCGGTGAAGAGACGACGGTTTTGCAATCGGCGCGAGAGGGTTTTCTGATTTCGATTCTAAGTCCGAAAATTGCACTGTTCTTTATTGCACTGTTCAGTCAATTTGTTGCGTTAGGTAATGACCTAAGTAACCAAATGATTATCGTCGCGACCCCATTTGTTGTTGATGGTTTGTGGTATACGTTCATCACATTGGTATTGTCTAACTCACGAGTTGTGGACCGTATTCGCTCAAAGGCAGTATTGATTGACCGACTGTCTGGCATCGTTTTAATGTTGCTGGCAGTGCGTGTGGTTGTGACGATTTAACCAAGTAGAATGCACTGCTCATGAAGTTAAAAGGCTACCGTAATGGTAGCCTTTTTCGTCGATGACCAATAAAAAAACATCCTAACTCTTAACGAGATAGGATGTCAGCAAAGAAGGTTGCTCAGGAACATAGGGGGAGTGTGGAACCTTCAGAAGCGTTAGCGACGAACTTCTTCAAACTCGCCTTCAATTGCGTCGGACTTACCCGTATTGAATTCATACTCTTCATGCATTTCTTGTTGCATTTGCTTCACGCGCTTTTCAATACGTTTACCAGTAATCAGGGCTGCGATGGTCAATGGAATCGCCATGATTAGGCTAAATACCAAAGTAAAAAAGCCAGTAATCAGTGCCAATGCAGTAACGATAATTCGATTCATAATCATGACCTCTCTTTCAATCTATGGGTTCATACTACGATTTTGAATATGAACGAAACATGAACATACCCAAATAACCTCAAAATTCTAGTTTCAGCAAGACAACTTGCCCTAGGGAGCGTGTTACTAACGCCATTTCTCTGATAAATCCCTCGGCAATAGTGAACTATTACGCAAGCGATTTATCTTTGAACTAGCGCTAGTAACAACGCTCTGAATTCTGAATATTGAGGTCATTTGGGTATCTAACGTTCAATTTCGCATCGATTTGTCTGAGGAATGTCAAAGTGTCTTAAAACGAAAAAACGCCTGAGGGTCATCAGGCGTATAAGCGGGGAAGTATATTAGTAATGCGCAAGGCGCTTATTATTTAAAACAAATGCTGGGGTGTTGCTCGTTACACATTGTGGTTAACGTTGTGGAGCAAGGTTCACCTTATCGAGGGAATGTTTGGTAACGAACACCCATCATTTGTTCCATACAGTGTACAACTTGACAGCTGTAACCAAATTCGTTGTCGTACCAGATGTACAGTACACAGCGCTTGTCTTGAGCGATGGTTGCTTGACCGTCGACCACACCTGCGTGGCGAGAGCCAACTAGATCGCTTGATACGATTTCTGTCGAATCTGTGTAATCGATTTGCGCAGAAAGCTCAGAGTTTAATGCCATTTCACGTAGGTATTCGTTCAGCGAATCACGGTCTACATCTTCACCCAAGTTAAGGTTTGCAACAGCCATTGATACGTTCGGAGTCGGTACACGAATTGCGTTGCCTGTAAGCTTACCTGCAAGTTCTGGAAGTGCTTTTGCTACCGCTTTCGCTGCGCCTGTTGACGTAAGAACCATGTTCAATGAAGCACTACGACCACGGCGATCGCCTGAGTGGAAGTTGTCGATTAGGTTTTGATCGTTGGTGTAAGAGTGAACGGTCTCAATGTGTCCGGAAAGCACACCGTACTTGTCGTTCAGGGCTTTAAGAACCGGAGTGATAGCGTTAGTCGTACAGCTCGCTGCGGAGATGATAGTGTCATCTTCTTGAATCACAGATTCATTCACACCAAATACGACGTTCTTGATGTCGCCTTTACCTGGTGCAGTAAGCAGTACTTTCTCTGCACCGTTACACGCTACGTGTTGGCTTAGACCTTCGGCATCACGCCAAACACCCGTGTTATCAACAACAAGTGCGTTGTTGATACCATAAACCGAGTAGTCCACATCACTTGGGCTGTTAGCGTAAATGATTTGAATGTAGTTACCGTTCACGATCAGCGCTTTACGCTCTTCGTCAATCACGATACTACCGTTGAATTGTCCATGAACAGAGTCACGACGTAGCAAGCTAGCACGTTTTTCTAGATCGCCTTTCTTTCCGCCACGCACAACAATTGCACGCAGACGAAGTGGGTAACCCGGACCACTCTTTTCAATCAACAGGCGAGTCAATAGGCGGCCGATACGACCGAAGCCATAGAGAACCACGTCACGAGCTGCTAGAGAAGAGTCGGCATCACGAGCACCTTGAAGTGCTGTGTGTAAAAAGTCGCTAAGTGCGGCAGTATCTTCGTGATCTTTCCAGTACATACCAGCAAGCTGACCAACATCAACACGACAAGACGAGATGCTCATTTCGCACAGCGCTTGGATGATTGGCATGGTTTGTTCAAGAGAAAGAGGGCTTCCGGTGTAACGTCTTGCAATACGGTGAGTTTTGAGAATGTCGATGGTTGTTGCGTTGATAAGTGTTTTACCAAACAGAACCACTTCGATTCCTTTTTGACGATATAACTTACCAATAAGAGGGGAAATAGATTCAGCAATCGTTTGGCTAGTTTGCCAGTCTTGGAGATATTTCTCTGGACTCATTGTTGTTTTGGACCTTTCACGTTTTGGGGGCTGACCTTACTTTCTGCTGTTACCTCAACGGTAGAGCGTGAAGTGAGGGTGTTTTGTAATTGGGTTGTAATAATTATGTGTGCGGATTGTACGGGTGGAGGTCTTATTCTGCTAGGAAAAATAAATCCAGTTAAAAGTGTGGGGTATGATTCATTTTTTGGCTTATTAATGTGACTAAAGCGGCGTTTTATAGGGATTGACTTTTCCTATCTATAAAACTTATTTCGCGACAATAAAGGTTCATCTCAAAGTGACTATATGTAACAAGGTGAACTTTCTTTTAAATAATGTGATATGGATAATCTTTAACACTTAAATGGTAAACGTTTTTCGCCATTTTAGGCGGTATCTTTAAGTTCGCCCATGGTATGAGTTGGTTTAACTAAATCTGTTTAAAAATGATGCAGCAAAATTTTGCAAGCAATCACATTTTTCCTTCTTATGACCTCAATGTATAGAAGGGTAATGAGTGTTGTTTTTAGCCGTTTGGGCAGTTCAGACCGATTAAGTTGCCGATAAAACACTTCATACAAGTTCATATTCAATCTATGAAAGTGGTCTAGTATTAATTCGAGAGCCTTTTCCTAACACGGGCAAACGGATGATAAAACTTTCTATAAAATTACGTTTAGCTCTACTCGCACTGTTACCCGCGGTGGTTATTTCTGTGTTTGCCGTTCACCAATTTGTCGTTAACTCTCAAAGAGTCGACCAACTCAATCAAACGGTCAGTAATATTCAAGGCTTGAAACTGATTTCCGAAGCGTCTCATTTTGTCTATGACATGGAGAAGGAGCGTCATCGATATGGAGAAGAGCAGCCTTTACCAATTGAAGTGAAAGTACAACGTGATAGAGCGCTTTCTATCTACGAGAAGTTTATACAGAACAGTTATACTGCCGAGTATTCTGATGACCTTAAGCGAGCGATGTTAGATTTGATCTCTGGTGACTTGAGAGACAGTGTGGATGCCGGAGATTGGTCGTTTCGCCTGTTGCAAGAAATGTCTCAATCACTGGTTCAACATAATCACTTGTTTGATAGTGATGAAGCGCATTGGATGCAAGATTTCATCGCTTATCTTGCTCAACTTTCTTACTGGACGCAAAAAGAAGCTTGGTTGACGTATCGGTTGGTGCTACAGCCTGATAGCCAACCGAATCAAAACATGTTCTTTCAAGCCATTGAGCGCCAACAGCAAAGTCTGGAAGGATTCTTAAAGTTAGGTGCATCAAATGAGCAGGTAGAAAAGCTCCTTAGTTTGTATACGTCTCCTCGTTATTTGTCGAGTATCGAAGCCCGAGGACGTTTATTGGCAGGAGAGATGTCCCAATCTGACTATGTGACTTATTTACGAGATCTTGACCACCGTGTTCAACGTTTGCAAGTCATGACCGCAGGTTTCACGCAACAGGTTGAAAGCGCATTATTGGTCCAAGTCAGTTCGCAAAAGCAGAGCATTACGCTCATGACCTCGGGCGTGATGGTCATCATCATCCTGTTATGTTGGTTAGGCTTTGGTACTTGGTATCGTGTGCATAGTAAATTGGACTCGATTATTCATTCGCTTAACACCTTAATCCATGAACATGTAAAAGGGGAGAAGGTGGTGGTTGATGGCAATGATGAGTTCACGATCTTTGCACAACAAGTTAATCGAATGATGGAGGAGCAAAACCGACAAACAGAAGAGATTTTGCAAACCAAAGAATCTGCTATTTCGGCAAACCGCGCAAAGTCGGTCTTTCTTGCAAGCATGTCTCATGAAATTCGAACCCCTTTGAACGGGATTATCGGGATGACAGAGATCCTGTCACAAAGCGAACTTTCAGATCATCAAAAAGAAGTTTTAACCGATATTGATACCTCGTCGCATACCTTGCTCACGTTACTTAATGACATCCTTGATCTATCTAAGATTGAATCAGGTCATTTACAGCTTTCTCTTATCGAAACAGATATTCGTGAAGTCGTGTACCAATCGATGATTTTGTTCCAGTCCAAAGCCACGTCCAAGCAATTAGAACTGAATATCAATTTAGATGAGCGTATTCCCGCGCGCATCAAGGTTGATGATCATCGAATCAAGCAAATCGTCATGAACTTGGTATCGAACGCGGTGAAGTTCACAGAGAAGGGCTGCATCAATGTGGATGTTGACTACCAAGAATCCACCACACAAAAGAGCGTATTTTTGACTTTTCGAGTATCCGACACCGGTGTAGGTATAGAAAAGGACAAGCTTGATTCCATCTTCGAGCCTTTTACTCAAGAAGACGAAGGTATATCACGCCAGTTTGGAGGGACAGGACTAGGCTTGGCCATTTGTCGTCAACTGGTGGCTATGATGGGCGGCAAGTTAGCCGCGACGTCTTCAAAAGGAGTGGGGACCAGTTTTGAGTTCTCAATTGAAGTGGAAGTGTTGCCGACCGTAGGTTGGCGCTCAGAAACCATTCGTAACGGTATTCTCATTGGAGATAACTACGCGTATGCCGATCAAATTATGAAAGAGTGTCGTTTAGCTGGTATTCAGCTTTCAGAGGTAAACAGCATTAAGGATTTACCGACTTCTACAAAGGGGCTGGAAGTGATCTTTTATTGTCATGATGGCAGAGTGGCGTTGGATTCTGTAATAGACGAGTTAGCGCGTACGGTTGATATTAGCCGAATCATTGTTTGCCAACATCATTTGATCTCTACCTACACCAATTCTGAGCGTATTCATTCTGTGCTGACTTTACCTTTTTTAGGTAACCGCTTTAGGCATGCCATTGATGAACTCGCACACATTGAACAAAATACTCAAAGTTACCATGTCACACATTCGGCAGTGGTTCATAATATCAACCAGTCACGTACACATCGTCGCATTTTGATTGCTGAAGATAACTTGATGAACCAAAAGATAGCCAGCTTTTTCTTAGATAAGGCGGGATACGATTATCTGATTGCCAGCAATGGGCAAGAGGCATTAGAAGCCATCACTAAGGGGGAGAAGTTTGATGCAATTCTTATGGATTGCATGATGCCAGTTATGGATGGTTTGACCGCAACAAAAGAAATTCGCCGCTGGGAGAAAGAAGTAGGAAGTGGGAAGATCACCATTATTGCTTTGACAGCGAGTGTGCTCGAAGAAGATATTCAAAACTGCTTTGCTGCGGGAATGGATGCTTACTTACCGAAACCTTACAAGTCGAATCAACTGTTTGAGTTGTTTAATGAACTAAAGCTTGCTTAAATCGTGTCTGCGAGCCGAACTCCTTACGGCTTCTAGAACGATAAAGAAAAGGAAGTAACATGTTCAAACTTGCTGTGATCGGGACGAACTGGATCTCTCAACAATTTGTTGAAGCTGCGCTCCAGACCAAAGAATTTTGTCTTCAAGCTGTGTATTCACGTGATGTTGAGAAAGCGTGCGAATTTGGCAAGTCTTACAATGCGCAATCTTATTACGATAGCTTAGAAGCATTAGGGGCTGATAACGATATCGATGCCGTTTACATAGCGAGTCCAAATTCACTGCATGCTCCTCAGGCAATGCAAATGCTTAAAGCGGGTAAGCACGTGATTTGCGAAAAGCCGATGGCTTCAAACTATCCTCTTGCTCAGGCGATGTTTAAGACCGCTGAAGAAAATAACGTCGTGTTGTTCGAAGCTTTCATGTCACCATACACGCCGAATTTTCAAGTGCTAAAAGACAGCCTACCAGCGATCGCCCCTCTTCGTCATGCCATGATCAGTTATTGTCAGTACTCTTCTCGATATCAGAAATATTTAAATGGCGAGAATCCAAATACATTTAATCCAGAATTTTCTAACGGTTCGATTATGGACATCGGTTACTACTGTGTTGGCTCCGCGATTGAGTTGTTTGGTGAGCCTAACAGCATAGAAGCAAGTGCTCACATTTTGCCTTCTGGCGTCGATGGTTGTGGCAGTGTGACGTTGGCGTATGACGGCTTTAACGTAAACCTATTACATTCCAAGGTAAGCGATTCGCTAATCCCAAGTGAATTCCAAGGTGAACGGGGCAGTGTGCTGGTAGATATGATTGCCACAGGACGTGGCGTTGAGCGCATTTTGCGAGGTGAGAGTAAACAAGTACTAACATTACCTCAAGAAGAGAACCACATGTTCTACGAAGCGCAAGCATTTGCTAAGCAACTCAAAGTTGGCTCGATTGATCCTCAAATGAAGCAGCGCTCACTTATCGTTGCTAAAGTGCTCACTGAGGTGAGAAGACAGACTGGTGTTGTGTTTCCCGCGGATAAAGTGGCGCTAGGCTAACGTCTTTCTTTACAAACGCTGCCTAAAGGGTTCGGCTAGGTGTTCCCATCTGAGTGAAACTTAACCGCAAAAGATCAACAGACCCTAGTGTATAAAAACCATAAAGCCCTCAATGCGAGGGCTTTCGTTTTTCTTGCTTATTTAAGCGGCAGCATGCGCTTCTGTGAGCTTACGAATCGTTTTTCTATAGGTTAAGTAAGCCGCGATACCAGCTAAGATATTACCCAAACACGCGCCAATAAGTAGCCCTTGAATCCCACCCAATTGCGCACCGACCCACAAACACGGAAGGAAGAACAAAAATAGGCGCAGTGCCGAAATGGTCAGAGCCGTGTAGGACTTACCAAGGGCGTTACAGATCGAAACCATCAACATACACACACCAAGCGAGCCCAAACTGATAGGTACAATCATCAAGTGCATTTCAAGTACATGGGTGACTTGCGCGTCGCTGGTCATCAATAATGCCAGTGGGTCTGCAGCGATAAACGTAATCACAGCAATCAGCAATTGGAAACCAAGTATGAACTTAACCGCAATCGAGATGAGAGACTGAATGTCGGTGTAGTTTTTCGCTCCTAGTAGACGACCAACCATCGGCGGCATTGACATCGTCAGTGCAAGTACAGAAACAATAGCAAAAAACTCATAACGAGAGCCTAACGCCCATGATGCTACCGCTGCGGTACCAAAGCCCGCCAATAGCTTCGTCGCCAGCATAGAAGAGAGTGGTGGTAATAATTGGCTGATCATAGCTGGTCCCATAATGTGACCGATGGAGCGAACGCTTTTCACAACATCCAACTCTTGCCATTGGAACGTCGCCCAGTGATTTTTTTGTACGCGAGGCGCCACAACCAAAATGCCAAACCCGAACGCGATTATGGTAGCGATAGCGGCACCGTTGATGCCTAAATCAAAGGTGAAAATGAATAGTGGATCGAGCACTAAGTTCACCACACTGGTGACCATCATCATGGTGCCTGGCAGCATAGTATTACCGTTAGAGCGACAAATACTGTAATAGAAGTACAGCACAGCACCCGTCCATGAGCTTAGCAACCACCATGGCCAATAGCTGTCGATAATTGGCATGACGGTTTCTGGTGCGCTTAATAAAGAGAGAATAGGATAACGCAATAACCAAATGATCAAACCAAGTACAGCTACGCCGACAGAGCCAATCATGAGGACTAACCCACCTAATTGTTTTGCGTAGTGGGTGTCGTTTGCTCCTAGTGCTTTCGATATCACTGCGGTAGTGGCAATACCCAAACCAACTTGAATGCCAATAACCACCATTTGTAATGGTAAAGTGAAGCCTTGTGCCGCAAGTGGTAAAACGCCCAGTTGCCCAATGAAGGCACTGTCGACAAGTTGGAAGCTCATCAATGACAATACGCCAAACAGCATTGGCCAGGTCATAGTGAAAAGTTGTTTTGCTAACGTTGGTTGCACGCTAGAAGAAGTAGAAGACATAGAGAAATTGGGTGTTTTGGGAACAAGAATTGGTGTTATTGTACACACTGGTTTTGTAAGTTACAAAAAGAAACCCCGAGCAAGTTATCCCTGCTCGGGGTTAAATTCTACAACTATTTGGGCTTATTTTTTGCCGCTAGTTTGTTTGTCTTCTTCAGTCAGTTCGCGAATACGACGGCTGATGTCACGACGTGCTTTAGAAATTTCTGCACTCTTGATGATGTGATCGTCAACGCGGTCTTCGTAGTCTGCTTTCATGTTCTTGATGATTGCAACGATTTCGTCGTGAGACATTTCTGGTTTGATGTAGTCTAGAAGGTTTTCTAGTAGGTCTACACGTTTACGGTTGTCACGAACTTTTTTCTCGTTATCAAGCAGCTCACGTTTTAGTTTGTTTTTACGACGAGCTTGGTTCACGATTTCAAATACGCTACTCATGGTTCCCTTTCCTAATTTGTGAATATCTGATTCGATTAAAGCACAACATCTCGTGGCATAACAGTCTTTAGATCAAACGTCATGCTGGGTTGGACATTTATCCATCAATTCTGATGTGGCATTAACAATCGAGTGCTAAAAGCGTGAATGTTGCTCACTTGAGTGAAGGGACTCGTTGTCATGGTGGAGCCTTCGCTATATCATCAACTTCATTCAATACAAAAATATGAAGCTCGAAATGAACTCTGGGACTATTGCGGAGCAAGTCGAAAGCCAAGAGGTCGATAACCAAGACGATTCTTTGGCTACCAAACTCAAAGCAGCGTATGTGGCTGCTAGAACGCAACTCGAAATCACTGAAGTCGAACTCAATCGTTCGAAGATAATGATGATTGACGAGAATGGAAAAATGACCAAAGTGTCGATTCTATCAGAGCATTAAGACCTAACCCGATTCGCAAAGGGTGTCAGGTCCATGCGCTATGCTTTAGCCTGATACCCAAATTCAAATGCAACAATAATAAGGAAATGCATTATGAAAGTTGAGCTAACGGCAATTGAAGCACGAGTAATTGGCTGCTTAATCGAAAAAGAAGTCACCACCCCCGACCAATACCCCCTAAGCCTTAACGCGCTGACGAACGCATGTAATCAAAAAAGCAACCGCGAACCTGTCATGTCATTGTCTGAAGCAGACGTACTAGACGCGGTTGATGCACTCATCGAGCGTCGTCTTGTCAGTGATGAAAGTGGTTTCAATAGCCGTGTCAGCAAATACCAACACCGATTCTGTAATACCGAGTTTGGCGACCTACAACTTACCGAGCAAGAGAAAGGCATCGTATGTTGCATGCTGCTTCGTGGTGCTCAAACCCCTGGCGAAATTCGCACGCGCACTAATCGCCTAGCAACATTTAATGATGTAAAGGAAGTTGAAAACGTTCTTGAGCACCTTGCAAGCGAAGAGAAAGGACCTCTTGTGGTTAAACTGCCTCGCGAGGCGGGCAAGCGTGAATCACGTTACATGCATCTATTTTGTGGTGAGGTAGACATCAGTGAGTTGTCTGTGGCAAGTGCGGCGCCATCATCAGCCGGTTCTGAGCGCATTAGCCAGTTAGAACAAGAAGTGGCAGAACTTCGTGCAGAGCTGACCGCATTAAAAGAACAGGTTGAATCTCTGCTTTCATGAGTGAGACTGCCGAGCAAAATTGGAGCGTCTATCTAATCCGTAATAACCGCAATGCGCTGTATTGTGGTGTAACGAATGATGTGGATCGACGCTTCAAACAGCATCAGAGCGGGAAAGGTGCAAAAGCACTGAAAGGGAAGGGCCCATTAACCTTGGAATGGTTCTCTTCTTTTGAAAGCAAAAGCGTCGCGATGAAAGCGGAATACTTTATCAAGCAACTGACTAAAGCTAAGAAAGAGCTCTTAGTCAGCGAAGATGCTGAAATTTGCGTCGATGAAAAACATGTTCTTGCATTTCAAACTCGAGTGAAGTGTTCCAATTAATCATTGATTTTCGCAAGTGACATTTTCGACCAATATTGAGCTGTACAACTTCTAATCAATTAAAATGTACAAATATGTGTTGCTAGTTCAATGTTGGGCAATTTGAATTAACACTATGCGTATTAGAGAGCAAACCGCCTTCAAATGGCGGTTTATTTTTGTCTATTATGGGTATCATTTCAGGCGACAGTAACACATAATACATTGATGCCCTGCTAGGCTTAATATCAAAAAATTTATATAGAAGCGGGCAATTTATGGATATCAGAATTATAGGGTAAAGGATGACTCGGCTAGGTAATAAAATAGAGCAGTTCCATGCTCCATAAAAAACTAAAAGAGCAACAGATGAAAAAAGCGTTACTATTTTCCCTGATTTCTATGGTCGGTTTCTCTCCTGTTTCACATGCAACGCAAGTGCTCAATGGCTACTGGGGTTATCAAGAGTTCTTGGATGAATTCCCGCAGCAGCGAAAACTCACTAATGCTTTAGCAGAAGCCGTTCGTGAACGTCCTGTACCATTCTCTAAAAACAAAAAGCGTCCGCTTAAAATATCCGTGGTTTATCCGGGGCAGCAAGTATCTGATTACTGGGTAAGAAACATTGCGGCATTTGAAAAGCGCTTGGACAAGCTAAATATCAACTATCAGATCAACCAAGTTTTCACACGCCCTAATGCGGATATTAAGCAGCAAAGCTTGTCGTTAATGGAAGCGCTGAAGAGCAAATCCGATTATTTGATTTTTACGTTAGATACAACCAGACACCGCAAATTTGTTGAACACGTTCTTGATTCAACAAACACCAAATTGATCTTACAAAATATCACGACACCAGTGCGTGAATGGGATAAACATCAACCGTTTTTATATGTCGGATTTGATCACGCGGAAGGCAGCCGTGAATTAGCGACAGAATTCGGAAAGTACTTTCCAAAGCACACCTATTACAGTGTGCTCTATTTCTCGGAAGGGTACATTAGTGATGTGAGAGGTGACACGTTTATTCATCAGGTTAACCGTGATAATAACTTTGAACTACAATCAGCGTACTACACTAAAGCAACAAAGCAGTCGGGATATGATGCTGCAAAAGCAAGTTTAGAAAAGCACCCAGATGTTGATTTTATTTATGCGTGCTCGACTGATGTTGCGTTAGGCGCTGTTGAGGCGTTAGCAGATTTAGGGCGAAGTGATGTTATGATCAACGGTTGGGGCGGTGGTTCAGCAGAGCTTGACGCTATTCAGAAAGGCGACTTAGATATCACTGTCATGCGTATGAATGATGATACTGGTATTGCCATGGCAGAAGCCATTAAGTGGGATTTGGAAGGAAAACCTGTCCCAACCGTATATTCCGGTGATTTTGAAATTGTTACCAAAGCTGATTCACCGGAAAGAATCGAAACGCTGAAGAAGCGTGCATTTAGATATTCAGATAATTGATGACAATAACTCGATCAAACATAAAGAAGCGTCGCTCACTGGCGACGCTCATAACAAAGATCATCATTCTTGTTCTTGCTCCGATCATTCTAGGGATTTTTATTCAGAGCTATTACTTCTCTAAACAGATCATTTGGCAAGAAGTCGACAGAACGAAGCAACAAACCTCTGCATTGATCCACAATATATTTGATAGTCACTTTGCGGCGATTCAAATACATCATGACAGCAACTCAAAAAGTGAAGTGATTCGTGACTTTTACACCAATCGCGACACTGATGCACTTAACTTTTTCTTTCTCAGTATCGATCAAAGTGACCCATCGCACACGCCAGAGTTTCGCTTTCTGACCGATCATAAGGGCATCATTTGGGATGATGGTAATGCACATTTCTATGGTGTGAATGATCTTATCCTCGACAGTTTGGCGAACCGCGTCACCTTTAGTAATAACTGGTATTACATTAATGTGATGACCTCTATTGGTTCTAGACATATGCTGACGCGTCGCGTGCCAGTGTTGGATCCTGCGACAGGTGAAGTGCTTGGCTTCTCTTTTAATGTTGTAGTGCTTGATAACAACTTCGCTTTGATGGAGAAGCTAAAAAGCGAAAGTAATGTCGACAATGTGGTCCTTGTGGCGAATAACGTCCCTTTAGCTAACTCCTTAATTGGTGACGAGCCATACAATGTTGCGGATATTTTGCAGCGCAAAGGTTCAGAAAGAAGGCTCGACAAACTTCTAGTGATTCAAACTCCAATAGAAGTGAATGCCGTGACGACAGAGTTATGCTTGCTTACTGTGCAGGATAACCAAAGCGTTGTTACGTTACAGATCCAACATATCCTAGCAATGTTGGCTTCTATCATCGGTATGATCATGATTGCGTTGCTCACTAAAGAATGGATCGAGAGTAAGGTAGCGGCGCAGTTGGAGTCTCTGATGTCCTACACTCGTTCCGCGCGTGAGGAAAAGGGCTTTGAGCGCTTTGATGGTTCGGATATCGAAGAGTTCGATCATATCGGCTCTACTCTTGAAAGTACTTTTGAGGAACTAGAGGCGCAGAAGAAGTCATTCCGAGACCTGTTTAACTTCGCGTTATCACCGATTATGGTGTGGTCTGAGGAAAGTGTTCTTATCCAAATGAACCCTGCAGCACGCAAAGAGCTCGTTATCGAAGATGACAATGAAACCATGCATCCTGTCTTCCAAGGCTTCAAAGATAAATTGACACCTCACCTAAAGATGGCAGCGCAAGGTGCGACGTTAACAGGCGTCAACGTTCCAATTGGGAATAAGATTTACCGTTGGAACCTATCACCAATTCGTGTCGACGGTGATATCAGTGGCATCATTGTGCAAGGGCAAGACATTACAACTCTGATTGAAGCGGAAAAGCAAAGTAATATCGCACGTAGAGAAGCAGAGAAGTCTGCACAAGCTAGAGCTGATTTCCTTGCGAAGATGAGTCATGAGATCCGTACTCCAATTAACGGCATCTTAGGTGTTGCGCAATTGCTTAAAGACACGGTAGAAACTCAAGAGCAGAAGAACCAAATTGATGTTCTGTGCCACAGTGGTGAGCACTTACTTGCCGTACTGAATGATATTTTGGATTTCTCCAAGATAGAGCAAGGTAAGTTTAATATTCAGAAGCACCCGTTCTCATTCTCCGATACGATTCGCACATTGGAAAATATCTATCGTCCAATCTGTACAAATAAAGGGGTTGAGCTGGTTATCGAAAACAAACTGGATCCGAATGTCGAAATCTTTACGGATCAAGTTCGGCTCAACCAAATTCTGTTTAACCTTGTTAGTAACTCCGCCAAGTTTACTCCGTCGGGCTCTATCCGGCTCCATGCCGAGCTTGAGCAATTTTATGGTGCAGAGAACAGTGTATTGGTTGTTGAAATTACTGATACGGGGATCGGGATTGAGTCGGACAAGTTAGACCAAATGTTCGAACCGTTTGTACAAGAAGAAGCAACAACAACACGAGAATACGGTGGCAGTGGTTTAGGCTTAACCATCGTTAAGAATCTTGTCGATATGTTGGAAGGCGATGTTCAGGTTCGTAGTAGTAAAGGGATGGGCACAACTTTCGTTGTGACATTGCCGGTAAAAGACCGTGAGCGTGTATTCCGACCGTTAGAAGTCAGTCAACGCGTTAAGCCTGAAGCTTTGTTTGATGAGAGTTTGAAAGTGTTGCTGGTGGAGGACAATCACACCAATGCCTTTATTCTTCAGGCGTTCTGCAAGAAGTACAAAATGCAGGTTGATTGGGCAAAAGATGGATTAGAAGCGATGGAGTTTCTCGCGGACAATACTTATGACCTTATCTTGATGGACAATCAATTACCGCATCTTGGTGGTATTGAAACAACTCATGAGATCCGTCAGAACTTGCGACTTGGTACGCCTATTTATGCCTGTACGGCTGATACAGCTAAAGAAACTAGTGATGCATTTATTGCGGCAGGGGCGAATTATGTCTTGCTCAAGCCAATCAAAGAAAACGCATTACATGAAGCGTTTGTCGATTTTAAGCAAAGATTTTTGCTAGAACGGACGTAATGCAGAAATAGCAAAGGGAGCATGATGCTCCCTTTTTAGTTCTTTACGGTTGAGAACCTTATGCAGCCTAAATCGTGCTGGCTGAAAAAGAATGCTCTAGTAACTCATTCTTCAATTCTTCGGACATATCAAGCGGTACCTCAAATTTCACGCCTATAATCCAACCTTTTGGTAGCTTCTTAATATTGGCAACTGAGCAGTGGTTTTCTTCGTCGATATAGCCACTTAAAGGGGATTCAATCGTAATTCGTTCACCGATTTCAAACTCGGGTTCAACCAACGTCGAAATTCCACAGCCAGAAAGAGAGAAGTCGACCAAACTGCCATCATATTTATTGCCAGTGTGGTCTATTGCACAGTCTAATTGCAATTTATAACGCTCATGCTCACGCACAGGCTTCGTCGCGAAGGTGGCAGGAATCCGTACAAACAATAACGGAGACGGTCGGACCAAGTTCATCAGCACACTGGTCTTAAAAGCAATCACATGCCCCAGATCCGTATCTGACACACCACGGATAACAACGTCCAGATTGGTGAGTTTTCTTAGCGCTTGCTCTTCTAATAACCGAGCGGGTATGTCGAGAATGATATAAGCGTTTTCTTTAAGCCCTAAATAAGTAGCAGCGTAAATGTACTTTTCTTCCTGACCGAACTCGAAATTTACCGAGATTCGCATCCCTGTTTTTAGGAATTTATGCAGTTCATCTTTTGTATGAGTTGAAGGCATAACATCTGACGTTTAATTTATTATCGCAACAGGTTATCAAAACGCTATTTTGGCTTTCAATAGGTGCCTGTAAAAAGTTATGCAATTTTATTGTTATCTGTGAACAGGTGGCTGATATTTCTGACTAGGGTCTTGTTTCATCAGGATATTACTCGCCACGATACTACCGCAAGTCACCAATATTAAAGCACACCATGTAAGGGTATCAGGCTGCTCATTAAACACTGGCATTGCGAGTAAGGTTGCCAATACTGGTGTGAGAGATCCGAATGCGGCGCTGGCTTCCGCTCCAATGGTTCTGATTGCGTAAAGAAAAGTGAAAGATGCTAATAGACCTGCTCCGATACCTTGTAATACGAGATGACCAACAAGCTCTTTCCATGGCCAATCAGTGATAGGTGTGATGGCTAAATAACTATCCAACCAACCGAAACCTACAGCGACAATCAGCAATGCAAACGAAATGACTGAAACAAACCCAGCGCAAACATAAGCACTTAAATTTGCAACGCGAGCACTGATGGTAAATACCGCCCACATTAAGCTGCCGACTAGAAACAGTAAGTGCCCTTTTAATTGTGCCCAGTTGTATTCTTCACCGAGATTGGACAGCAGGAACACCATAATCCCAAGTAAGACAGCAGACAAACCGACCATACGATGCTGGCTAAGAGGTTGCTGGTAACAAATGACCGCAATCGCAGAGACAAACAGAGGCAAAGTGCCAGGTATCAGAGCACTGCCATGGGCGACTGGGGCAAAGTGCATAGCGGTACCAGCAACGAGCAAGTAAGGGAGTCCGCTTCCTATGACGATACCGATAAGATATTTGTTCGGTACTGCGCGTACTTTATCCATGGATTTGAGGACGAAAGGAAGTAACACCAACGCCGGAATGAAAAAGCGAGTTAAGGCAATATCGGCAGGTTGAAGGGCTGAAATTGCGCCTCCACGTAGCGATAGAAAGAAACCAGACCAAAGAAAGAGCGTTGTGATGATTGCGGCGTATCCTAATGCCATAGGAGGTTCCGTTTATTTGTAAATAATGTGTTAATTATCGAATGAAAGTGACGCTCAATGGTGGCAAAATATGACTTAATACAGTTAGAACTTAGTGAATTTCGGCATGGAATTAAAAAATCATGGCGAAATCTGGCAAGGAAGGCAAGATGGATAAAATTGACCGACAGTTATTGGATTTGATCCAGCAAGACGCCACAATGACAACAAGCGAACTGGCAGATAGAGTGGGGCTTTCCGCTTCCCCTTGTGCGCGAAGAATTAAACGCTTGGAACAAGAAGGCGTGATCAGTGGTTACCGCGCAATGGTTTCTCGCGAACAAGCGGGAATTGCAATGACGGTATTCGTTGAAGTAAGCCTTAATAATCACCAAGCCAGTTCAATAGATGAATTTGAGCAAGCGGTAAGCGAAATGGAAGAAGTGATCTCCTGCCATGTTGTTTCTGGGGCGTACGATTATCTATTAGAAGTGGTGAGTAGAGATCTCACTGGCTATGAAGCTTTTACGCGAAAACTCCAGATCCTTGAAAACGTCAAAGATATTCATACGCACTTAGCGATTCGCCAAGTGAAAGGAAATGGTAACTTACCGATTTATACCTAAGTAACCTCGAGATGCTAGGTTCTTCGAGAACGATTTGTCTTGTAGACGCGGCGTTGTTTTCCTTGACCTCGAATCAATGACAATGCTCAGAATTCTGCATCTTGAAGTTACTGGGTATACTCATAAATACGGTTATTCACAAACCCAACAAACAAAGCAATCATGAAGTGGCTCGACAGATTACGCATCGCACATTATCACCGAAAAAGACACAAACAATTTGGCGAAGACAGAGCCAGGACGCTGGGGTGGCAAGACACTTTCAGCCAAGTCACACGCTTTGAAGCCTTATGTCGGGATTTAGACCTTAATGGCAAAAGTATTCTTGATATTGGTTGTGGATATGGAGATTTGTTGGCGTATATAGAACAAAAAGGCAATAGCCCCAGTCATTATATCGGCATTGATCAACAAAAGCGGTTTATCGTGGAATCTCGCAAGCGTCATTTCATTACTGATACGCAGTTTATCCGGGGCGATTTCTCTAACTTGATTTTGCCGAAAGCGCACTATGTATTTGCATCTGGCTCGCTCAATTACCAATCTGCCAACCCAAATCATACAATCGAGATGATTGAGAAAATGTATCAGACTGCGAGTATTGCTTGTGTGTTTAATCTGTTGGATGAGGCTAAGTTACCCAGCATGCGGATGTTAGAGTCTCACAACAAATATGGTGTACTGCGTTATTGCAAGCTGTTGAGTGAGAGAAGTTACTTAATTGAAGGTTATTCCGATCATGATTTTACTATCGTGATGCCAAAATAACCGACAATAAAAAACGGAGACAGTTTCCTGTCTCCGTTCGAATAGTCTTTTAAGCCTTATTGGTATTTGTATTTTGAGATCTCACAGTTACCTGTGTGTCTATCAACCCTAAAAGAGAAAGCAGCTGAATGGTATTCCCTCCCATCACTCCAAATTGTTTCTCCGAAGATTTTACATAGGTCCAAATCACTGATTGAACCGAACTCTTTAACATGCCTAACTACTGACAAAAACTTGGCTTTGGTAGCATTAGGACAATCCCTGTTACTTAATCGATTGATAACCATTGGTTTAGCATCATCTCCAGCCAAATGTGACTTTATATTAAATTTTGTTAATGGGTAAATTACCCAAAATCTGCTCGTAAGTAAAGCGTTATTGTGACGTACCTCTCTATAAATTGACCTGTTTGCCTATTAATTGCTCAATTTCAATAAGGGGAACAATCCCAATATGAACAGACTTAGTCAGATTCATTTTGCACGTATTTTAATGCGTTGGCTTCTTTATCGTACAGCTGCGCTAAACCAAGATATTGTGTTGCCAGTTGCGTATAATCTTTAGCGAGTTGAGAAGCGTTTGTTTGATACCATTCGGCGCTAATTTGGTTGGCTGTGGCATCAGAAATTTCACATTTACTTGCGAGTTTTTGCCATCCGTTTGCCATCCAATTTGACTCAATGCTGAGTTTCTCTAACTCTCGCGCTTTACTGGTGAGTTCTTCGCGATATTGAATCGACGCCTTAAGCTGACTTTGAAAAGCTCGTTGGTTAGTTTGTGCCTGCCACAACAAGGTAAGTTCACGTAGGGAGAAGGTCTGAGAGAGCAGTTGTCTTTGTTTGTGTTCAGTGAGAAGCGTATTGAATGTCTCAACGTATCTATTGTAATTGGACTCTAAACGGTTGAATTGGGTAAGATTGTCATTCCATGATGCGTGGTCACACTGAATGCTTGCGTAAGCAGGAAGTGGAAGCAGTAGCAATATCCATTTGAACTTATTCATCATTGTTTTCACACTAATTAGCTTTCTCGTTGATTAGTTTTTGCGTCCGTTATGCACTCTCTATCAGTATAGTTAGTGTAACGGTGCTTACTGCGTAAGGAATGAAAAAGGAACGGAATATGAAGAAAGCCTTGATCTTAATCGTTGTCTTGCTCTTGTTAGGGGGAGCTGGCGCAGGGTATTACTTCTTCTTTATGCAGCAAGACGCCCCTGTCGCTGAACAGGAAAAAGAGCCAGAGAAACCAGCCGAACCTGCAGAAAAACCCAAACCGATTATGGATCTTGAGGCGCCCGCACCTGAGGTCACCGAGTACTATGTGATTGAGCGCCGGATCGATGTCTACAATAAGCCAGATCATCAGGCGTTGATTATTGATGCGCTGTATAAAGGTGAGAAGGTATCGGTTTTGGAGAAATCTAATGGCTGGTTCCGCTTGACGGATTACATTGTGTATGAAGAGGGTGGGGAAGAGACCGCTGAGTGGGTAGACTCAAAAGGATTATCAGACTCAGAACCTGTCATCAAAGAGCAAGAGCGCTTGGAGATCCTTGATGGGTATTTGCAAAAATCAGACGATTTAAAAACGCATCTCGATATGTTTCGTAACAAAACGCAGCAACTGCTCGATGATGAGACTTGCGACCCAAGTGATTTTGAAGAATTAGGTGGGTGGGTGCGTTCTGTCACTTACAAAACCCGCAATGTTTACTTCATCTACTGCGGTGGCTTGGAACAAGAAAACAAAATCTATTTGGATGTCGATAAAGGTGAAATATTTTATCGATGAATACCGCTTAAGGCTTGCTGGCAACTGCGTTCCACGGTTGGAAACAGAGATTTATAACTTTTTAGTTGTTAAGTATAAGCAATAGGAATACTATCACCGAGCTGAGTTGAAGAACTCGGCTCGTTTTGTTTTAAGTGAGCTACCATGCCTTGGATTTATGTTAGAAAACTGTTTTTGCTGCTTCTTGCAATGGCTTTGTCGCCAATGCAGGCGTCGGCTGCACAAGCAGAACAGAAATCCTACTTACCTCACTTTTCTAAGTTGCAGCCATTTACGGCGAGCAACTCTGTATCGAACTCGCCAGTTGATTTCTCAGAACTCTCTGAGGAAAGCACCCAATCTCCAGTATCTGAAGGTCATGCTTTCCAAGATTCGTTTGCCATCTTTAATTCTCAACGTTGGACAACGCACCTTCGTGAGAACATTGACGATGAACACATTGATTTCATCGGCGATTTAAATGCCCCGTTTTATGCTGATGCTGGCTATGCCTATAGCCTTATGGATATCAGCTGGCGTCAAAGCCAATCGACATTTAATCACTTTGTTAGCGACCACCGCCTTTCTGGTTGGAAAGAAACCAATGCGATGTACGTCGCCCTCAATAGTCAGTTTTCTGCTTAAACACCATCACTCTGCACATTTTGTGCATTCTTAACACGGCAATTCTTCAACAGAGTAACTGAAGCTCTGGGCATTCCATACCTGTATGTTGTTCAGGTGAGCGTTTTGTCGTGTCTTGAATCTAACTAAATAAAACTTCACTGAGCAGTGAAGGGATGATGTTTACATGAAGAAAACACCAAAACCACAAAAGAACAGAAAAGTGCTGAATCACTATTCAGCATGGAAATATGTCGTTTTAATTACGACGGTTATTATCTTAACCCTTAGCGCCATCCCAACTTGGTTTGGTGAGCAGCCTTCTATTCAGGTGACGTTTGCTGACCAAAACAACAGTGCGATGTCACTGGTTCAGCTCGACCAGCTGTTAAAAACGCACCATATTCCAGCCTCTAAAATCATTGAAAAAGACGGTAAGACCACCATTGTTTTTGATGGTGAAGATGCGCAAAGTAAGGCTCGTGTATTGCTTAACGATCAGTTAGGCAAAGATGACAGCATCACGTTCTCATACGTGTCTGTTGCCCCAGAATGGTTAAACGAGATGGGGTTCAGCCCAATCAAGCTTGGTCTTGACCTTCGTGGCGGCGTTCAATTCCTATTGAATGTAGATGTAAATAAAGCGTTTGAAGAACAGCGCGACGCATTGGTTGATGAGATCAAAGCGAGCCTGCGTGAGCAACGTGTACGTGGCGTTCAAGTTCGTGCTGAAGCGCATAACCACATCGCAGTAAATAGTGAAAACGAAGCGGGCTTAAAAGCGGCGAGCCAATTCATTCGTCAAAACTACCCTGGTTGGACAATGACAAGCGCAGATCGTGGCTTTGAACTTCAACCAAGCGAACAAAACATCCAAGAATTCCAAACAACGACACTGCAACAAAACTTGAAGATCATGCGTGGTCGTATCGAAGAGCTTGGTATTACTGAAGCGTTGGTACAACGCCAAGGTAAAGAGAGCATTCGTATCGAGCTACCAGGTGTTCAAGACCCTGCACAAGCGAAAAACGTCATTGGCGCAACAGCAAGTCTTGCGTTCTACGAAGTGAAAGACGCAGGTCAAGCACGTAGCAGCCAAGACCTTGTCCTGAAAGACAACGATGGTCGTACAGTGATTCTTGCTAAGCGTCCAGTACTAACGGGTGAACATATTGTAAATGCGCGCGCGGGCGTTGATAAAATGGGCATGTCAGAAGTAAACATCTCTCTAGACCACGCTGGTGGTAAGAAGATGAGTGACTTCTCTGCAACGCATATCGGCAAGCCAATGGCGACAGTCTACCGTGAGTACAAAACTAACGAACGTGGTATGACAGAGCGTAGCGAGCGCGTTATTAGTGTTGCAACTATCCAGTCTCAATTGGGTAGCCAATTCCGTATTACTGGTGCGGGTAGCATGGATGAAGCACAGCAACTTGCCTTGCTTCTACGTGCGGGTTCATTGACCGCTCCGGTAACGATTGTTGAAGAACGCACAATCGGTGCTTCTCTAGGTGCAGAAAACATCCAAAACGGTTTCGCTGCTCTTGCTCTTGGTATGGGTCTAACACTGACATTTATGGCACTTTGGTACCGTCGTCTTGGTTGGGTTGCGAACGTGGCTTTGTGTGCAAACATGCTTTGCTTACTTGGTCTAATCGCACTACTTCCTGGTGCCGTGCTAACACTTCCTGGTATCGCAGGCTTGGTATTGACTGTCGGTATGGCGGTGGATACCAACGTAATTATTTTCGAACGTATTAAGGACAAGATGCGTGAAGGTCGTAGTTTTGCACAAGCTATCGACTTAGGCTTCGACAGCGCGTTCGCTACTATCCTTGATGCCAACATCACAACCATGATCACTGCCGTGATTCTATACGCGATTGGTAACGGTCCAATCCAAGGCTTTGCGCTGACGCTAGGTCTGGGTCTGATGACCAGTATGTTTACTGGCGTATTCGCTTCTCGTGCAATGATCAATTTAATTTGGGGCCGCGATGCCCGTCGTGATGTGAGGGTTTAATCATGGTCGAAATGCTAAAACAAAATATCCGTAAGATTCGTTACTTCACGACAGCTGTATCGGTTGTGTTGACGATTATTGCTCTGGTTGCTCTGGGTATGAAAGGGTTAAACCTAGGTCTCGATTTCACTGGTGGTATGGTTACTGAAGTGAAAGTCGATAAACAATTGACTAACCATGATTTGCTTAATGCGCTGCAACCAAAGCTTGGTGAATCAACATCTGTAACCCGTTCAGGCGAAGATGGTCGTTGGGTTATTCGTTACTCAGCACCGGCAGAAGGTCATACATTACCTAATGTTGCAGATGTACTTAAGCCTATTTCACATCAAGTAGATGTAGTAAGTAACAGCATCGTGGGTGCTCAAGTGGGTCAGGACCTGTTCGACCAAGGTGGCTTAGCATTATTAGTATCGGTACTGACGATTCTTGGTTACTTGTGTTTCCGCTTTGAATGGCGTCTGGCAAGTGGCTCTCTATTCGCGTTGGCGCACGATGTTATCTTAGTATTGGGCTTCTTTGCGATTACACAAATGGAGTTCAACCTGACGGTGTTTGCGGCGATTTTGGCGATTCTTGGCTACTCGCTCAATGACTCGATCATCATCGCTGACCGTATTCGTGAACTGCTTGTTGCGAAGCAAAATTGGAAAACAGAACAGATCAACGATGAAGCGGTATTGGCGACATTCTCACGTACTATGGTGACATCAGGTACTACTTTAATCACTGTTGGTGCGTTGTGGATTATGGGCGGTTCTGCATTGGCAGGTTTCTCTACCGCAATGTTCATTGGCGTACTGTCTGGTACGTGGTCATCAATCTCGATTGGTACGGTGCTTCCTGAATGGTTGAAGCTAGAACCAAAACACTACCTACCAGTAGAGATCGACACTGCACCATAATACTTGGTGTTTAAGGTAAAAGTGCTTGCGCCACTCTTCTGAGTGGCGCTTTTTTATCTGGGAAAAGGGAAAAGGGAAAAGGGAAAAGGGAAAAGGGAAAAGGGAAAAGGGAAAAGGGAAAAGGGAAAAGGGAAAAGAAATAGAATCGGACGCTACTTCACGCGCATTAGTCGATGCTTGACTGAACCTAAATCAAATTCGATGATCTGAGATCGCTTCATTGACTGGACTTTGGTGAGCATTGGTCCTTTATAGCCCTTCTTTTTCATCCATTGTAACGGTTCAGAAAAGCTGTCCTCATTGACCACGTAAGACTCACCTTTATGTTCGCCAGCATAGACGTTCACTACCCATACTCGGGCTTGAAAATCCAACACCTCACCAAAGGATTGTTTGAGCCTGCTTAAAATGTTCTTCATAACTTGTTTTTCGTCACTAGACCTGTTTCATCAATACTGCTTTTTCTAACTCATTAAGAGCCAAATACCCACTCCCATCATCAAAGTGCCAGCGATTCGGTTCATTAAGCGTACATTTTTGGATTGGCCTAGCAATCGCTTCAATCCTTTACCACCCGTTGCGTAAAGAGACATACAAATGAACTCGAACATCAAAATAATAGAAACAAGCACGATGAGCTGAGGAGCAAGAGCCGCAGTTTGATCAATAAAAGGCGGCAAAAGTGAAATCATGAACGCCCAGCCTTTCGGGTTTGCAATTGCGGTGACAAAGCCTTGCAAAACCAAATCCCAGTTACCGCTAGTAGGAACATCAATGCTATCAACATTAATGGCAAGTTTGCCTCGTGAGCGCCACATCTCAACCCCTAAATAAAGCAGATAACCGCCGCCAATCAATTTTAGTACGGTAAAGAGCCAAGGGTAAGTGAGCATGATGGCTGCGATACCGAGCACCGCAGAGATTGAAACTAAAGCAACACCAAACAGTTCGCCAATCATCATCCAAAGGGTGCGACGATATCCGATACTCATACCTAACGTTAAGGCAAGCGTCATACACATCCCAGGTGTAATGGATACAAAGAAAAAGGTAGGGATGAACATAGTTAACAAGGCGGTATTCATGAATATTGATGAGTGTGTAAGTAAATAAAGAAGTATCAAAGATAGTGCAAACTGGCATTCAATGCCATATCTAAAAACAGTGGAGGTTGGAGGTATAGGGTTAACATTCAACTGTTTAATAAAATTTAAATAACAATTAAATGTGTGCGACATATTAGTGCGCTGTTGCACCAAATAAAATCATTTATAAATTAATATGAGATAACTTAGTTGTAGAAATTAGTTGGTTTAATTACCAGTTATATTATTTTTTAATTGGTATTTATGTCATTTTGACCATGTTTTACTTAGATTAAATACATCAAAGTAGGATGTAAGCTAATGATATATTTAATAATTATTGGTTGAGCTTTGTTAACTATTGACTCGATAATTTAATTGCGATCTATTAGTTTCTAAATGAAAGATGATCTTAAACCATTTGCAAATGCAACATAGATAGAAATTCGTATAACTTACTGAATGCAAAGTGATTTACAAAATTAATAATCAAATTGTCTTTAGTATTTCTTCTTTTAAAACAGTGATTTATGCGCGCTTAACTTTTTTATAACATTTCATTCCGAATGAGATCTAAATCAATCTTATGCAAATGAATGAGTTTTTTATTTGAAATGTCATATTTCTAGGTTAACTTAAAATAAAAGGCAGCAGAGGAATTGTTGCCAAAAGAATAAATTAACACGTCAGTTGGCGAAACATTTCGTCAGTGTCTTAATTCGCTTTTTTAATGCCGTTAAGAATGGAGTCTTCAATGAAGAAAGTCGCTTTGATCACTGGATCAAAAGGCGGAATTGGTTCTGCTATTTCCTCTCAATTAGTAAATGATGGTTATCGAGTAATTGCTACTTATTTTACAGGTAATTATGAGTGTGCTTTGGAATGGTTTAATGAAAAAGGGTTTACCAAAGATCAGGTACGCTTATTTGAATTAGATGTGACAAACACCACGCAGTGTGCTGAAAAACTGGCACTTTTGCTTGAGGAAGAAGGGACTATAGATGTTGTCATCAACAATGCAGGTATCACACGTGATGGCGTGTTTAAAAAGATGACTGCACAAGCTTGGAATGACGTCATTAACACCAATCTAAATAGCTTGTTCAATGTGACTCAACCTTTGTTCGCGACTATGTGTGAAAAAGGTGGTTGTCGCATCATTAACATCTCTTCCGTTAATGGTTTGAAAGGACAGTTTGGACAAGCAAACTACTCAGCGGCTAAGGCTGGCATGATTGGTTTTTCAAAAGCTCTGGCATATGAAGGTGCTCGTTCTGGTGTGACTGTGAATGTTATCGCTCCGGGATACACCGGCACCCCAATGGTAGAGCAGATGAAACCTGAAGTGCTTGAATCTATCACCAACCAAATCCCAATGAAGCGTTTAGCAACGCCAGAAGAAATTGCAGCATCAGTAAGTTTCCTAGTGAGTGATGCCGGCGCATACATCACCGGTGAAACATTGTCGGTGAACGGCGGCCTATACATGAGCTAAGGAGTAGAGTGATGGAAAAAGTATTTATCGTTGCAGCAAAGCGTACGCCAATTGGTGCGTTTGGTGGAAGCTTAAAAAACACCTCAGCAGGAAATCTAGCTGCAGTAGCAATAAAAGGTGCGCTTGAGGCAGCTTCTTTGGCAGCAGATAAGGTCGATGAAGTTATTGTTGGTAACGTTGTTGCAGCCGGTCAAGGTATGGGTGTTGGACGCCAAGCTGCACTGTTTGCAGGTATCCCGGAGTCAGTCCCTGCATACGGCGTAAACATGGTATGCGGCAGTGGTATGAAAACCGTCATGGATGGCGTTTCGCATATTCGCAGCGGTGATGCAGAAGTCGTGGTGGCTGCCGGCGTTGAGGTCATGTCACAAATCCCATTCATCGTGCCTAGCAGTGTGCGAGATGGCAACAAAATGGGTCACATGGAGCTGAAAGATCTCCTTATCTCAGATGGCTTAACGGATGTTTACAACCAGTACCACATGGGAGTGACGGCTGAAAACGTTGCAAAAGAGGTAGGGTTGTCTCGCCAACAGCAAGACGAATACGCACTTTGGAGTCAGCAAAAAGCTGTCGCGGCTATCGAGGCAGGTAAATTCAAAGATGAAATTGTTCCTGTTGAAGTTAAGCAGCGTCGAGAAACGGTCGTGTTTGACACCGATGAATACCCGAAAGCCAATGCCACACTTGAAGGTTTGAGCAAGCTGCGCCCTGCGTTCGACCGAGAAGGTACAGTGACAGCAGGTAATGCATCGGGCATTAATGACGGTGCAAGTGCCATCATTTTGGCTTCAGAAACTGCAGTTCAAGCGCATGGTTTAACACCAATTGCCGAGGTAGTGAGCTACGCACAATCTGGTTTAGACCCTCAAATTATGGGGCTTGGTCCTGTTGAGTCAGTGAACAAGGCACTACAAAAAGCCGAGCTGAAAACCAGCGATATCGATGTTTATGAATTAAACGAAGCCTTTGCTGCTCAGGCATTAGGCGTGATTCATAAACTGGCTGAAACCAACCAAGTACCAGTAAGCTCGATTCAAGATAAAGCCAATTTTAATGGTGGTGCTATCGCATTGGGTCACCCACTTGGTGCATCAGGTAACCGAATTTTGGTTACGTTGGTTCATGAACTTCACAAACAAGACGGTCAGTACGGGGTTGCTTCACTTTGTGTGGGCGGCGGTATGGGCACGGCTGTGATTGTAAAAGCAGTTAAGTAGTTATTTAAACGGACATTTTTAATTCTTTCTCTAGGAGATAAACCATGTACACTGATTTCTTCAAAACTTTTAGCGATCAAACTGAAAAGAATCTAGAACCATACTTGAAGTTCAACAAGCTAGTAACAAAGAACGTAGAAGTGCTTACTGAGCTTCAACTGAACGCGATCCGTACTTACAGCGAAGTGGGTCTAAACCAAATGAAAGCAGCGTCAGAAATCAAAGACGTGACTTCTCTAACGGCTTTCAACAGCCAACAACTTACCGTTCTTACTAAACTTTCTCAGCAAATGATGGACGACAGCAACAAGCTGCAATCTATCGCAAAAGAGTTCAAAGAAGACGTTGAGAAAATGACTTCGGAAAACCTAAAGACTGTTACTCCAGCGTAATACGTCCGCTTGCGCCGCCCGCTTTTTGGGCGGCGTTGTTTTTTCCGAATATAGGAGTAAGACTATGTTTCAACACTTCTTTTCGGACTATCTTGTAAAGCTTCAGGAAACCAATCAACAGTGGTGGCATGATTTCGAAGTGAACAAGGCAGTCGTGAATTCTCCTTTGAACAAGGCCATGCAAGAAGTGAACTTTGAAGATACTGCTAAACTGTTCGAACAAGCGGCAAACCAACCCGCTGCAATTTTGAAGTTGCAAGCAGAGTGGTGGGAGCAGCAGCTTCAAATTTGGCAGAATGTGGCTCTAGCAGGTAATCAAACGCAACTTATCGAAGCAGAGAAGGGCGACAAGCGTTTCTCAAATGATGCTTGGCAGCAAGAGGCCATGTACAGCTTCATCAAGCAATCATATTTGTTGTTTAGTAAAACCTATCTAGACACGCTCGATTCCATCGAAGGTCTTGATGAGAAGACGAAAGAGCGTATTACCTTCTTCTCTCGTCAGGCTATCAACGCACTTTCTCCATCTAATTTCATCGCGACCAACCCAGAACTGCTTAAACTCACTCTTGAGCAAAATGGTGAAAACCTACTGACGGGTTTAGAGAAGTTAAAAGAAGATGTTGAGTCGAGTGCCGACATTCTCAAAGTACGCATGACCAACAACAATGCGTTTCGCGTTGGGGATGATGTAGCGATGACTGCGGGCGATGTTGTGTTCCAAAACGAATTGTTTGAGCTGATTCAGTACCGTCCCTTGACGGAAAAAGTGAATGCGACACCGCTATTAATCGTTCCACCGTTCATCAATAAGTACTACATCCTTGACCTAACGGCGAAAAACTCAATGGTTCGTTGGTTGTTAGAGCAAGGTCATAGCGTATTTATGATGTCTTGGCGCAATCCGGGTAAAGAACAAGCGCAGGTTGAGTTTGGGGACTACGTAACCGAAGGCGTAGCGAAAGCGGTTACTGCGATTGAGGATATTACTGGTCAAGAGCAAATTAACGCAGCTGGCTACTGTATCGGTGGTACGGTTCTCGCCAGCACCGTAGCTTACTATGCAGCGAAACGTATGAAGAAGCGTATTAAGTCTGCGACCTTCTTTACGACCTTATTGGACTTCTCTCAGCCGGGGGAGGTTGGGGCATACATCAATGACACAATCATCAGTGCTATAGAAACGCAAAACAACGCCAAGGGTTACATGGATGGTCGCTCGTTAAGCGTGACATTCAGTCTGCTGCGTGAAAACAGTTTGTACTGGAACTATTACGTCGATAATTACCTCAAAGGTAATAGCCCTGTTGATTTTGACCTACTGTATTGGAACAGTGACAGCACTAATGTGAGCGCCGCTTGCCATAATTTCTTACTGCGAGAACTCTATTTGGAGAATAAGCTGGTACAAGACAAGGGTGTAAAAATTGGCGGTGTTTGGATTGATCTCAACAAGATTAAGATCCCAAGTTATTTTGTATCGACCAAAGAAGACCATATTGCACTGTGGCAAGGAACGTATCGTGGTGCTCTGAATACAGGTGGTAATAAGACCTTTGTTTTAGGTGAGTCAGGGCATATTGCTGGTATCGTGAATCACCCAGCGAAAAACAAATATGGATATTGGTTGAACGACAATCTTGATGACTCGGCGGACGAATGGTTCAACAACGCGAATCATCAAGAAGGTTCTTGGTGGACGCATTGGCACCAATGGTTGATGCAGTTTAACCCGAAAGAGCAAGTTGAGCCTTTCCCAGTTGGTTCTGAGCAAAATCCGGTTATTGAAGATGCTCCTGGTCAGTATGTTCGACAAGTTCTGCCTATCAACGAGTCCTAGACTGCTCCTCGCAAGCAGTATTATTTGGCGATCTGAATGGTCGCCTTTTTTCTGTCTGAAGCTTTGCTTCGCAAGGAGCAAAGAATCATCACAACAAGCAAGTGTGAGAACCACCATAAGCCGTCAGAGAGTATTGGGTTTGGTGCTTTGGTTGGAAACGTAGAAAGAAAAAACGCCAAGCAAATGCTCGGCGTTTTCCGTCAACAAAATAGGCAAAAAAGTTGACTGGTTCGAGGTGAATTACACCTCTTTATCCTTACCTAGTGAGAGTAGCCATAGAGAGATTGCTGCTACTCCGACAAAGCCGGAAAGAATAATGACTGGCATTGCGCTGTATCCAAGGAAGTGCCAGATAAAGGATTCAAGATTACTCATTGTCTATGTTTCTCCTTATTGCCAGCCTTCAACACCGTGCATGTCAGGCAGTTTGTGTGCGATACCTTTATGACAGTCTACACAAGTTTTATCGCCTGAAGCCAGAGCGGTAGAGTGTTGAGCTGCCGCTCGTTTACCCTGCTGCGAGTAGTCCATGTAATCAAACTGGTGACAGTTACGACATTCAAGAGAATCATTCTTCTTCATACGCGCCCACTCACGTTCCGCTAAGTGTTCACGACGAGCTTGGAATTTCTCCGGCGTATCGATCGTCTTCGTTACGAAGTGAGCAAACAACTCTTTAGACGCTTGAACTTTACGAACGATCTTATCGGTCCATTCGTGTGGTACGTGACAATCAGAACAGATTGCACGAACACCAGAACGGTTCGAGTAGTGAATCGTTTCTTGAATTTCAGCGACGATAGGAGCGTGACAGCCAGAACAGAATTCTTCTGTATTGGTCGCTTCCATACCTGTGTTGAATGCGCCCCAAAACAGAAGACCACCAGCGAAGCCAAGGAATAAAACCACACCAGCGGCAGCTTTACTCGGGCTCGACAGTCTCTTCCAAAACGCTTTAAGTATTTTCATAAGTAACCTCTTAGTACTCGCGTTTCAATTACTGAAGCGAATCGACTGCCTTAAACTCGTTTTCCACTAATGGTTTAGCATCCGTTTGTGGAACGTGACATTGCAAACAGAAGTAACGACGTGGTGACATGTCTGCTAGTACCGCGTCTTCACGGTTAACGTAGTGCGTTACACTGATCTTGGTAGCGCCTGCGTCTTTAGCATTTTTCCAGCTGTGACATGCTAGACATTTGTTTGCGTTCAAAGACACTTCGTAGTTACGGATGCTATGAGGGATCAGTGGCGGCTGATATACAAAGCTGTCTGCAACGATCTGGTCTTTGGGAAAGTCTTTAAAATCATCTGCAGGGCGAGTGTCTTCAAGTTGCGCAGTGCCGCGTAGCGAGTCTAGACCGCCTGTGCCACCTGGATTGTCCAGTTCCGCTTGTGCAACGCCTGTCAATAAAGCACCTACAGATAAAAGTGCGATAAGGTATTTTTTCATCATTTCATCTCCGCCTTATGGCTTAAATTCTTTTTAGGCCGCCGAGTCGACGGCCTTTGCATTCGTTATTTGACGGTTAAGCAATTTTCGTGATTTTGACTGGACACTTCTTAAAGTCTGTCTGTTTTGACAGAGGGTCAGTCGCATCAAGAATCAGCTTGTTAATCAAAATACGGGCATCAAAGAACGGTACGAATACCAAGCCTTCAGGTGGACGGTTACGACCACGGGTTTCAACACGAACGCGTACTTCGCCACGTTTGTTTGCAATCAGAACTTCTTCACCGCGACGTACATTACGTTTTTTCGCATCCGCAGGGTGCATGTAAACCACAGCGTCTGGTACAGCTTTGTAAAGCTCTGGTACACGACGAGTCATAGTACCTGTGTGCCAGTGCTCAAGAACACGACCTGTACATAGCCATAGGTCGAACTCTTCATTTGGTACTTCTGGTGGCGCTTCGTAAGGCGCAGAAATGATCTTCGCTTTACCATCAGCATTACCGTAGAAGTCCCAACCTGAACCTGCTTTAGCGTATGGGTCAGAACCTTCTTTAAAGCGCCATTGTGTTTCTTTGCCATCAACAACCGGCCAACGTAGACCACGTACAGTGTGATAGACATCGTAAGGTGCTAAGTCGTGACCGTGACCGCGACCAAATGTTGCGTACTCTTCGAACAGACCTTTCTGAACGTAGTAGCCGAAGTGGTGCGAATCATCGTTTAGTTCACGAGCTTCTTCGATAGGGAACTGGTCAACTTGACCGTTCTTGAACAGCATGTCGTACATGGTTTTACCACGGTACTCTGGTGCTTTTGCAAGAAGCTCTTCTGGCCACACTTCTTCCATCTTGAAGCGTTTAGAGAATTCCATTACCTGCCAAAGGTCAGATTTTGCATCACCGATGGTCTCTACTTGTTGGTACCAAGCTTGTGTACGACGCTCTGCGTTACCGTAAGCGCCTTCTTTCTCGATCCACATTGCAGTAGGAAGGATAAGGTCAGCGGCTTGCGCTGTTGCTGTTGGGTATGGGTCAGACACAACAATGAAGTTTTCTGGATTACGGTAACCTGGAAGACGCTCTGTGTTGATGTTTGGACCAGCTTGCATGTTGTTGTTACATTGAACCCAATAACAGTTCAGAACGCCATCATGCAACATGCGGTCTTGCAGTACCGCGTGGAAACCTGGTTTCGGTGGGATGGTGCCTTCTGGCAGTTTCCAGATCTCTTCCGCGATTTTACGGTGTTTAGGGTTAGCAACCACCATGTCTGCAGGTAGACGGTGAGCAAACGTACCAACTTCACGAGCGGTACCACATGCTGATGGTTGACCCGTTAGTGAGAATGGACTGTTGCCCGGAGTAGCAATCTTACCGGTTAGTAGGTGGATGTTGTAAACCAAGTTGTTCATCCATACGCCACGAGTATGTTGGTTCATACCCATTGTCCATAGCGACATCACTTTCGTGTTTGGATCCGCGTACTGCTTAGCAAGCTCGATTAGTTTCTCTTTTTCTACGCCTGAGATTTCAGATGCTTTCTCTACGGTGTAAGGCGCGACAGTCTTCTTGTACTCTTCGAAAGAGATAGACGTCAGCTTGCCAGAGTTCGGGTTCTTAGCGGCTTTTTGTAGCGGGTCATCGTCACGGAGGCCGTAACCGATGTCAGTGTCAGTTTTGGTGAAGTTCGTGTGCTTGTTCACGAAGTCCCAGTTCACTGCATCGTTTTGAATGATGTAGTTTGCGATAAAGTTAGCAATCGCAAGGTCAGACTGAGGATTAAAAATGTAGCCGTGGTCTGCCAACTCAAATGAACGGTGGTAGTAAGTAGAAAGCACGTTCACTTTTACATGAGGGTGGCTTAGGCGACGGTCAGTAATACGTGTCCACAGAACTGGGTGCATTTCTGCCATGTTTGAACCCCAAAGAACGAATGAGTCAGCGTTCTCGAAGTCGTCGTAACAACCCATTGGTTCATCGATACCAAATGCACGCATGAAGCCTACTACTGCAGATGCCATACAGTGACGCGCGTTCGGATCGATATTGTTTGAACGGAAGCCTGCTTTCATCATTTTGGCTGCGGCATAACCTTCCATTACTGTCCACTGACCAGAACCGAACATACCGATGCTGGTTGGACCTTTCTTCTCTAGAGAAGCTTTCCATTTCTCAGCCATGATATCGAAAGCGGTGTCCCAAGATACAGGAGCGAAGTCACCGTCTTTGCTGTATTTGCCATCTTTCATACGTAGAAGAGGCTGAGTCAGACGGTCTTGACCGTACATGATCTTAGAAAGGAAGTAGCCTTTGATACAGTTCAGACCTTTGTTTACCGGCGCTTCAGGGTCACCTTGAGTCGCCACGACTTTGCCGTTTTGAGTACCAACAAGAACAGAACAGCCTGTACCACAGAAACGACAAGGTGCTTTGTCCCATGTGATTTTAGTTTGGTCAGAGCTTGCAATCAGATTGGTTGCAGAAGCTGGTAGTGTAATACCTGCGACAGCAGCAGCTGATGCAGCCGCGTTTGCTTTCACAAACGCACGTCTTGTCATTTTCATACTTCACCCTCGATTTGGGAATGTTGTGTTCCAGTGTCTTCTTCTTCCGTTTCTTCAAGCCCAGTTTCGATTTGGTGATAAACCAATACTGTGCTCAAGACATTCGGTAAATTATTAATCGCATCGATAGTGTCGGTGATGAAACCTTGATTCTCAGTTTCTAGCACCACCACGATTTTGCCTTCTGGGCTGTCACCGTAGATTTCTGCGTTTTCGTACGCTTCAATCTGGGTTTTAACTTCAGCCAAATGTTCAGGCAGAACATGGACTACCAGACTCGAAATGTGCACTTCGTTTAGTGACATACATCTCTCTCGTTTTATCGCCTATCGCGCCGACCACTAACGGCTAGGCTGTTATATTGCTCACATTGATGGATGAAGTAGGGCACACTGAAACACAGGCGCCGCAGCCGTTACACTCATCAAGGTCTAAATTTGGTTGTGCTACTTTGCCAAGTTCTAACTTGAACTTAATCGCCATCGGGTCGCACATGTCCCCACAGCTTCGGCATTCGACATTTTGTTTTGCTAAACAGCTATCGGTGATGCTCGCTTTTGCCTGCCAAGGTTGCTCCGCTTCTGCTAAAAATAGTGGCTCTGGGCAAGCCTCGGCGCATTGGTAACAAAATGTGCATTCATCAATAGAAAAATCGACTGCAGGAAAACCGCCGTCGCTTTTGGTTATAATTTTGGTTTCACATGCCTCGATGCATTTGCCACAGCGAGTGCAGTCATCCGTGAATTGAGTTGGCTTTGCTAACCAAGGAAGACGTACCGAATTATCCGGTTGCGCTTTGCGTGCAAAAAGTCTTCGTCTAGAAAGGTCTACCACTTAGTCACCTCAAAAATTGAAACCCAAACTAAGCATAGTCCACAATTTCATTAATAAACTGTCATTTAAGTACACGAAATTGTAGTTTTTGACATATATGTATAAATACCTCTTAGGAGGTAATTAGGATGCAATATTGTTTTGGATCAATAAATTCCGGCGCAGGTGATCACATATTGATAAAGTTGAAAGATAATGCGCGTTGTATAAAGACAAACGTGGTTATCAAACGAGCGGAGTTCAGAGTTGTTTAAAAATGTGAAAAAGTCAGTAACACGCACTATTGCGTCTGCCATGATGTTGATTTTACTCCTATCGGTGGCGACGACTGGCTTTGCTATATTCACTCTTGCATCAAGCCTTAATGATGCGGAGGCGGTCAACGTAGCGGGTTCGATGCGAATGCAGAGTTATCGTTTAGCCCATGATATTCAAAGTGAATCTGTTGACTATTCTTCACATATTGACTTATTTGAGCAGTCAATTTACTCCCATTCAATGCTGGCACTACAGCATTGGTCAGTACCAGAAGATATTACAAAAGACTACTATCGGTTGATTCTGCGCTGGCACGAGCTGAAATCGGTACTAAAGAGCCAAGATAGAGACAAATATCTGATCTTAGTGGCTGGTTTTGTTCAACAAATTGATGCTTTTGTATTTAAACTGCAGAACTACTCAGAACAAAAACTGATCAACTTAGCGTGGATTGGTGGCTTAGGGCTTGGCGGCATACTGTGTGTCAGCATGTTTGTCGTGCACTTTGTGAGACTAGAAGTTGTCAGACCTTTACGCGCTCTTGTGTTTGCAAGTGAACAAATTCAGAATCGTTCGTTTAATGTGTCACTCAATGTATCGAGTGACAACGAAATGGGCATTTTGACCCGAACTTTCAATAGGATGGCGAACGATCTTGGTAAGCTATATCGAGGGTTGGAGCAAGCTGTCGACGAGAAAACACGTAAGCTACAACATGCTAACCAATCGCTGAGAGTGTTGTATGATTCGTCGAAAGAGCTGACGGCGTCACGTATCCATCAGGAGAATTTCCAAGCGATTTTACAACATATTGCAAGTTTGGAAGGAATTCGTGCAGTTAAGCTCGAAATTGATCAAATTGGGGAACCAAATTGGATACTCTCTGAGGGGGAAGAGTGCCGTCACGAATGTGATAGGGAATGCCACACGAAGATATTAACGCTGGACGGTGTTCACCTTGGGTATTTGCATTGGAAAGCGGGTTTGCCGTGTCCTAATGAGTCTCTTATTGATAACTTTGTTCAAATTTTATCTCGTGCGGTATATTACAACCGAGCGCAGAGACAAGCCGAGCAGCTGCTTTTGATGGAAGAACGTGCCACCATCGCTCGTGAGTTACACGATTCACTAGCCCAAGCATTGTCTTATTTGAAGATCCAAGTATCGCTACTCAAACGAAGTGTGAAGAATATTCCTAATGACAAAGCGATAGAGCAGACAAATCAAGTCATTGCTGAACTCGATACTGGGCTGTCAGCAGCATATACCCAACTTCGTGAGCTTTTGACTACATTTCGCCTAACAATAAAAGAGGGCAGCTTTGGTCAAGCGCTTCAAGAAATGGTTTCGACGCTTGATGATCAAACTGCGGCGAAAATCTCGCTTGACAATGAGCTTTCTTCAACTGAATTAGATGCACACCAGCAGGTCCATCTACTACAGTTGATCAGAGAAGCGACAATAAATGCGATTAAACATGCGCAAGCGAACAATATTAAGATTCAATGTCTTGATTCTGATGGGAAAGTCACAGTGACTGTTACCGATGATGGTATAGGCTTTGAGCAGCAAGACGAAAAATTAAATCATTACGGTATGAGTATCATGCAAGAGCGAGCAGCCAGATTGCACGCTGAGTTGCAAATTGAAGCCGCAGCTAATAGCGGCTGTATCGTAAGACTAGAATTCCAACATAGTAAGGAAGTAAACATTGACAGTGTGTAAAGTAATGCTGGTGGATGATCACCCACTCATGAGACGTGGTATTCATCAGTTACTCAGTTTTGAGCCAGAATTTGAAGTCGTCGCAGAGGCAAGTAGCGGTGCGGATGCGGTTGCGAAAGCTCATGAACTTGAGCTGGATTTGGTACTTCTTGATCTGAATATGAAAGGCATGTCTGGTCTAGATACGCTAAAAGCTTTGCGTGCTGACGGTTGTGAAGCTCGCATTGTTATTCTCACCGTATCGGACAGTCCGGCAGACATCGAAGCTATCGTGCGTAGCGGCGCAGATGGTTACTTGTTAAAAGACACAGAGCCAGATGAATTGGTTGAACTGCTAAAACAAGCACACGAAGGGGACAAAGCCTACAGCCAAGCGGTAGCGAAATACCTAAATGAGCGTGAAGGTCAAGAAGACGTATTTGACTCATTGACTGACCGTGAAACGCAAATCCTCCAAGAGGTGGCGCGCGGTTTTCGCAACAAGCAGATTGCCGATCGCCTGTTTATCTCTGAATCGACCGTTAAAGTGCACATGAAGAGTTTGCTGAAAAAGTTGAAAGTACCTTCACGTACTGCAGCAACAGTGCTTTATCTAGAGCGGTTCGGCGAAATTAAGTAACACTTTAGACGCCCATTCTAGAAACGCCAAATAGAAAAAACCGCCCAAACAAGGGCGGTTTTTTATTGGTCTGGGCGAATGGAGTACAAATCACTATTGTGTTTGCCACACTCCAAATAGTAACGATGCGCCGCTTTCTTATCTTCCGCGACGACTCTCATACTGTGCATTTTCCCCTGTTCAAAGTAGCGAATTTCGTATTCTACACTCGTATCAAGTTGCTCAGCAGCAGCCATGCTACGCCTCCATAAACTATCCTGATGTTATTGAAGCAATTTATATGCCACTTTAAGGAACGCTATATCGTTCGAGTTTTGGCTAATAATTGCGCACTAACTCACTTTTTTGCGGATAGTTGTGATAAAAAAGTTAATTTCAAACTCTATATACTACTAGGGTGGCAATGTCACTTTGCCAGACTGACGTAAGTTTGCCGCAATAATAAGTGATTTAGATTGAGTATAGAACTTAATCAATGGAAAAGGGAATATGGATCGGTGATGAAATTAAAAAGTTTATCTAATAAAGCGGTTCGATATGGATGTATCTTGTTATCTATTTTGGCGCTTGCTGGTTGTGCAAAGAAGTTTTTATACAGCAATATTGATTGGGTAGTGATCGAATATTTAGATGACTATGTGTCTTTAGATGGTGAACAAGAAGCTCTGGTAGAGGAGCGAATCTTATTATTAGCCGATTGGCACAAGAAAGAAGAATTACCTTTATATATCGATCACTTAAAACAATTGGAGGCACTGAATAAAGACAGCATTACATTGGAAGCATTGCAAGCGAATCGAGACCAAATGCGTGAACACTATCAACGTCTTGTTTCGAAAGCCGCTCCAGATCTCTTCTCGTTAAGTATGCAGCTCGATAATCAACAAGAAGCAGAGTTTATTGATAGTGTAAGAGAACGTTATAAGGAGAGAGATGAAAAATATGTAGGAAAAACGGAACAAGAACTGAGAGAAGTTGTCTTAGAGAATACAGAGGAGTGGATGGAAGAATGGTTGGGGAAATTATCTAGCCAACAAAAAGCGCGAGCCAAACAGCTTTCTCAGCAAGTGATTATAAATAGTCCCTTATGGCGTGATTATCGATCTTCCATTATTCAAGAATTAGAATATCTTTTCGAAAATAAAACCAACAGCGTGGTTTACCAGCAGGTATTCATGCAGCTCTTATTTGAACCAGAAAGTTATTATAGTGATCAATTGACTAAGAATATTGATCAAAATATCGCACTAACGGATCAATTCACTCTAGATATAGCTCAATCCATGAGTGATAAACAATGGAAACACTTCCATGGCAAAATCCGAGAGTGGCGAGAACTTGCCGAAGACCTATTGAATTAAAACTCGATAAATCAAATTCTTAATGTGAGTGCTATAGGAGTGCGCCAGCACTTTTTAATGAAAAACTGATTCAAAGCAAATTCTTATCGCCTCATGAGCGTAACATGGTTTGTCGAACCATGTTGGATAGGATCCTCGCATACCAAGCATCCCTGTGCGTGGCATCCTTCGCCCAAAACAATGAGAATAATTATGAAACATTTAGTTGAAAGATTTCTTCGCTACGTCACGTTCGATACTCAATCTAATCCCCACGAATCAGCTTGCCCAAGCAGCAGCGGGCAACTGGTGTTTGCTCAGCAACTTAAAAAAGAGATGATTGAGCTTGGCTTAAGCAATGTGACGTTAAGTGACAACGGCTACTTGATGGCAAAACTGCCATCTAACGTTGATTACGATGTACCTGCTATTGGCTTTATCGCGCATATGGACACTGCACCAGATGCCTCTGGTAAAAATGTAAATCCTCAGTTTATTGAGGACTATCAGGGTGGCGATATTGCACTTGGTTTGGGCGATGAAGTGTTATCACCAGTCCAATACCCAGATTTGCACGATCTTCATGGCCACAACCTGATCACGACTGATGGTACGACACTACTTGGTGCTGACAACAAAGCCGGTATTGCAGAAATTCTTTCCGCGGTTGCGATGCTGATTGAAAACCCTCAAATCCCACACGGTGATATTTGCATTGGTTTTACACCAGATGAAGAAATTGGTCGTGGTGCGGACTTGTTTGATGTTGAAAAGTTTGGTGCGAAATGGGCGTACACTATCGATGGTGGTCCTCAAGGCGAGCTAGAATACGAAAACTTTAATGCAACCAGTGCGGATGTCATTTTCCATGGCGTGAGTGTTCACCCTGGTACAGCAAAAGGCAAATTGGTTAATGCGATGAACTTGGCGGCAAAATTCCAAGTGCAAATGCCAGAAGATCAGACGCCAGAAACCACAGAAGGCTACGAAGGATTCTTCCACCTTAAATCAGGTGAACTTGGTGTGGCTCGCAGTGAGCTAGGTTACATCATCCGTGACTTCGATCGTGAAGGTCTAGAAAGCCGTAAAGCCTTCATGCAGAAACTTGTCGATGATATGAACGCTGGGTTGAAGCATGGCTCTGTTGAGTTGAAGCTCACTGACAGCTACTACAACATGCGTGAAATGGTTGAACCATATCCGCACATTATCGATTTGGCGAAACAAGCGATGGAAGACTGTGATGTGGAACCTCTGATCAAACCAATTCGTGGCGGAACAGATGGCGCTCGTTTGTCATTCATGGGTTTACCGTGTCCAAACATCTTCACTGGCGGTTATAACTTCCACGGTATCCACGAGTTTATTTCAGTTGAGATGATGGAGAAATCGGTTCAAGTGATCGTTAAAATTGCTGAGCTAACGGCGAAGAAGCACGGTTAATATCATTTGCTGAGTAATCTCACCATTCAAGTAAACAAAAGCCCAGACACGTGTCTGGGCTTTTTAATTTTGCTCGAGTGAAATGAATTCTGTACGTTTATTAGCCATCCAAGAGGTGGTTTAACGAACGCTTTTTTCTTCGATTTCACTAATTGGTAGCCAGTTCACTTCGACTCCGGCTTGGTCGAACATATCTTGGCTTACCTGAATCTTATCACCCCAACGAGACAAGAAATCTTCAGACTGTTCCGGGCAACTCACGCGAGCGATACCTGTCTGAATGATCTTTGCCGCACAGTTTGGGCAAGGGAAGTGCGTTACCCAGATATCACATCCATCTAAGTCGCGCTTTGAAAACAAAATCGCATTCTCTTCTGCGTGCAGTGTTTTTAAGTATTTCAGTTCACGTTCATCCGTATCCACACTGTCAGAAACACCATGTGGGTAGCCGTTGAAGCCAACAGAAACAATGCGGTTTTGTTTTGTGATAACCGCACCTACCTGTGTCGATGGATCTTTACTCCAAGATGCCACCAGCTCAGCCATTTGGTAAAAACGTTTCTCCCATTTAGAAATCATACTCATCCTCTCGGTCGAAAGCTTTGAATTATCTGCATGATAACGCATTCTGTTTAAAAAAATAGTCAAAACATGTCTAGCGATCATGAAGATTCTATTTTCCTATGTAGACTTTGATTTCCAAGTGATGATGACGCCATATTCTCATTGCTTACTTCACATCAATTTTCAGCGTGATTCGTGTACATGATCGCAACAAATTTAGCCTGTTGATTACGATGTTTGCGAGTCGTTTCATCGGCTTACACTTTGATACACTTTCCCCGGTTTCTCTTGAAGTTTTCGGACAAAGCACCCTGTAAGGTTAGGGTATTGTCAAACGAATCCTGTTCTATAAAGACGGTATATACATGCAAAAGAAACCACTCGTCGCACTAATGGCGGCAACAGCTATCCTCGCGGGATGCGGAGAAGCAAACAATGCCCAGAAGGGGGCGCAAGCTCCTCTTGTTGTGACTCAAGATGTCACAATTATCGACTACCAACCGAGTAAGTCTTACATCGGTCGCATTGAAGCAGTAGAAGATACGAATATTACGGCACAAGTCTCCGGCTACCTTGAAGCTCGCCATTTTGACGAAGGTCAGATGGTAGAGAAAGGGCAGTTGTTGTACTCCATCGAGCCTTCTTCTTTTGAAGCGCAAGTGGCGAGTGCAAAAGCAGCGCTAGCTCAGGCAAAAGCGGCGCTTAAGAAAGCAGAGCTCGACCACCAACGTGGTAAAAACTTGTTGCCACGTGGCAGTATTTCCCAATCAGAGTTCGATGCGTTGACAGCGACGTTACTTGGCGCGCGAGCAGAGCTTGAAGCAGCAAACGCTCAGCTTAAGCTTGCGGAAGTAAACCTTTCTTACACTCAAATTCGTGCTCCATTTAGCGGTCGCATCAGTGACAGTAAAGTAAGTACTGGTGATCTGCTTTCCCCATCTTCTGGCATTTTGACGACATTAGTTAGCCTAGACCCAGTGCATACCTCATTCAGCGTGAGTGAACGTGAACGTTTAAACCTTGGTATGGACGGTATTAAAGGCGACGGTAGTGCAGAGTCGAGTGGCGTTGAGGTTCAGCTTGAACTGGAAAACGGAGAGTACTTCGAACATCTAGGTCAATTGGACTTTTTAGGTAATCGGATTAATACGCAAACCGGTACGATCGCGATGCGCGCAGTGGTACCAAACCCGGAGCAAAAACTACTTCCTGGCCAGCACATTAAAGTAAACCTTCGCGATAAGAATGCAAAAGGTGTCATCGTGATTCCTCGTCGTGCAGTGCAAACGGACCTAGAAGGTGACTTTGCCATGGTGATGGCAGAAGGCAATGTTGCGGAGCGCCGTAACGTTGAACTTGGTGCGCAAGTAGAGCAGGGTATCATCATCAAAGAAGGTTTGAACAAGGACGACACTGTGATTACACAAGGTCTACAACGTGTACGCAACGGTGTAGAAGTGCGTATTCAATCACCTGCTGAACAGAAACAGTAGGAGGCGTCATGTTAAGTCGTTTCTTTATTCAAAGACCGAAATTCGCACTGGTTATTTCGATCATCTTGACGTTGGCAGGTGCCATCTCATTAGCGATCTTGCCTGTTGCTGAATATCCTAAAATCAGTCCACCATCGGTGAGCGTGACAGCATTTTATACGGGTGCAAGTGCTGAGGTTGTGGAGCAGGCGATAGCCGACCCAATAGAAACCTCCGTGAACGGCGTTGAAAACATGATTTACATGTCTTCAAAGAGTGCTAACGATGGTTCTTACAGCCTAAACGTCACCTTCGATGTGGGTACTGATCCAGACATGGCGCAGGTTAACGTGCAAAACCGTGTATCGCAGATTGAGTCAAAACTGCCTCAAGAAGTACGCATGGTAGGCGTAACGGTGAAAAAGCGTTCTCCTGACTTGTTGATGGTTTTGAACTTCTACTCACCTGACGGTAAGTACGATGACAAGTTCCTTATCAACTACATCAACCTGAACGTAAAAGACCAACTTGCGCGTGTTAAGGGCATCAGTGAAGTTAACGTTATCGGTGGTGGTGAATACGCGATGCGTGTTTGGTTAGATCCAGAAAAAATGGCTAACCTGAACCTCACAACAACCGATGTGTACTCGGCGTTGGCGGAGCAGAACGTACAGGTAGCAGCAGGTCGTATTGGTGCTGCGCCATACAACAACCCTCAAGAAGTTCAGTTCAACTTGGTGACCAAAGGTCGTCTTGAGAGCGTGAGCGAGTTTGAGGATGTAGTACTTCGTGCAAACCCAGATGGTTCTACTGTATACCTAAAAGACGTTGCTCGCGTTGAGCTTGGTAAGAAGTTCTATGACGGTAACGGTAAGTTCCGTGGTCAAGATGCCTCTATCGTCGCGTTGTCACTGCAATCAGACGCAAACGCATTGGAAAGTGGGCAAGCGGTCATGGACTTGCTTGAGCGCTTAAGCACTAACTTCCCTGAAGGCATGGCTTACGAAACCAGTTATGACACAACCGTGTTCGTAGCTGAGTCGATCAAGGGTGTAGTGAAAACGCTGATTGAAGCGATCTTGTTGGTAATTGCAGTTACTTACCTGTTCCTTGGTAGTGCGCGCGCAACCTTAATTCCTGTTGTTGCGATTCCAGTATCCCTTATCGGCACATTCGCTATCATGCAGGCGACGGGTTTTACCATCAACACAGTAACCCTGTTCGGTTTGATCCTCGCCATCGGTATCGTGGTAGATGACGCGATTCTAGTTATCGAAAACGTCGATACCACTATGGCGAAAGACCCAACCATTTCACCACGCAAAGCCACTTTGCTGGCGATGAAAGAAGTAACGGGTCCAATCATTACCTCGACCTTGGTTCTATTGGCGGTATTCCTACCAGTAGCCATGCTTCCGGGGATTACCGGCATCATGTACCGTCAGTTCGCATTGACGATCTGTATCTCGGTAGTTATCTCGTCTATTAACGCATTAACGCTGTCTCCAGCACTATGTTCGTTGGTGTTGAAGCAGGGTGGTGGTAACACGGCAAACTGGTTCCAAGCGTTCAACCGCGGTCTAGAGCGCGTAACAGCGCGCTACGGTCAGATCGCTGGCTTCTTGGTCAAGAAGTCTATGTTGCTGATTGCTTTCTTCTTCGTCGCGGTTGCCGCAGTAACTTTCTTCGCGAAAACAACGTCTACGGCGTTTGTACCTCAAGAAGATAAAGGCATTTTGTTGGTGAACGTGCAACTTCCGGACTCTGCGTCTCTTTCCCGTACTGAGGAAGTGACTAATGAACTGATGAAGATGGTTGAGCAAGAACCGGGTGTTGATGGTGTGACGGTTGCGAATGGTTACTCATTCATGACGGGTGCCGCAGCATCAAACGGTGCGTCTCTGTTTATCAAACTGCATGATTGGGATACGCGTAACTCCCTTGACGGTGAACATGCTGCTAACGCAATTGCAAACCGCATCAACGTTCGTGCTGCGATGGAACTGCCGCAAGCGATAGTATTTGCGATGGGACCTCCTGCCGTTCCGGGTATGGGCGCAGCCTCAGGCTTTGAATTTGTACTTGAGGACACGTTAGGTCGTAGCCGTACTGATTTGTCGATGGTAATGGGTGAAATGATTCAGGCGGCCAACCAAGCTCCAGAAATCGCATATACCTTCAGTACCTTCCGTGCAAATGTACCGCATTACTATGTCGATATTGACCGTGAGAAAGCACAACAGTTAGGTATTCCACTGTCGTCAATCTTCCAAACATTGCAAGGTAACCTTGGTTCGCTATACGTGAACGACTTCACCATGTTCGGTAAGAACTTCCGTGTGACCATGCAAGCAGACAGCGAACACCGCAGCAGTATGGAAGATCTTGAGCGTTTCCACGTGCGTTCTTCAAGTGGCGATATGGTACCACTGAGTACATTAGTGAGCTACGAACAGGTGTTTGAGCCGGATGTTGCATGGCGTTATAACATGTACCGCAGTGCCATCATTCAAGGTCAACCCGCTCCGGGTTATTCAAGTGGTGACGCGATTGCAGCAATGGAACGTGTCGCGGCTGAAGTTCTGCCACAAGGTTACACTTACGAGTGGACGGGTATGGCGTATCAAGAAGTCTTGGCAGGTAACCAAGCGATTTACGCGTTCGCATTGGCATTGATCTTTATCTACTTGTTCATGGTGGCGCAGTACGAGAGTTGGAGTATTCCTTTAGCGATCATCCTAGTGGTGCCAGTGGCAACGTTGGGTTCCTTCCTCGCATTGAACTTAACCGGAACGCCACTTAACTTGTACGCTCAGATAGGTCTCGTCCTGCTCATAGCGCTCGCGGCAAAGAACGCAATCCTAATTGTGGAATTCGCCAAGCAAGAGCGTGAAGAAAAAGATGTGGATATCGACAGTGCTGCAGTACAAGGGGGTAAGCTTCGTTTCCGTGCTGTTAACATGACGTCTTGGTCGTTCATCTTGGGTATTTTCCCATTGATCTTCGCCGCTGGTGCGGGTCATGTGAGTCAGAACTCATTGGGTATTTCCCTAATTGGTGGTCTGCTGTGTGTGCTCCTAGCAGGTACTTTCCTGATTCCGGGCTTCTACGCTCTGGTACAGAGAAAACGTGAGAAGATCCACGGTGGTAATACCAAACTGGTTCCTTTAGATGATGAATAAGCACTAAGTAACTTTAAATAGAAAAGCCCGAAGCATGAGAGTGCTTCGGGCTTTTTGTTGGTACTCATTTAAACCGAGTAAGTGAACTTGGGCTACGCGCTGCGAGTTTTAAATTCCGCAACCGCTTCGTCCATGTCATGGGCTTGAGCAGAGACAGAGTCGACTTCATGCAGACACTCTTGTGCGGATTGCATGTTGTTTTCTGAAATCACGTTCAATTCAGTAATCGAGTCGCTCACCTGATTCATCACGATGCCTTGCTCTTCAATTGCTGATGCGATGCGTTCAGAGTTGCCTTGAATTGCATGCATGTCTGCAATGATTTGCTGAAGGCTTGAATCCAGCTTCTCCGATGCTTGTAGGGTTTGCTGCCCCTGATCGTTACATTGGTCGATATCAGATACGACCATCGACATTTGTGACTGAATGTCTGATACCACGCGAGTGATCTCTTCTGTCGATTGATGAGTTCGACTTGCGAGTGCGCGTACTTCATCCGCCACGACGGCAAAGCCACGACCTTGCTCGCCGGCACGTGCTGCTTCAATTGCTGCGTTTAGCGCGAGTAGGTTAGTTTGCTCTGCAATATCTTGGATGATGTTTACTGCACCGCCAATTTTCGCTACATGTTCGTTTAAAGAGCCAATTGATTGCTGACTGTTCGAGAGAATACCAGTTAATTGACCGACATTTGTTACTGTGGTTTCAACAACGGTACGACCTTGCTCCGCATTGTTTGCAGCTTGGTGAACGCCTTCTACTGCCACAGAAGTACTTTCAGAGATTTCACCAATCGTGGCGACCATTTGCTGAACTGCTGTTGCCATTGATGAGGTATGGTCTGCCTGAGTGTGGAACTGTTCCATCACACCTTCTAGTTCGCGATGCATGTTGTCAGTACTTGCTGATAGCTGTGCTGACTTCTCTTGTGTGCCGTGAATCAGGTGCTCAAGCTTATCCAACAGATCGTTTAAGTGGTGGCTGATGTCCGCCAGTTCATCTTTACCTGCCAACTCTGAACGTAAACCCATGTTATTACTTTCACTGATGTTCTTTATGGTCGCAAGCAGGCTACTAACGCGAGCATTGATTGAGCGTGAGATTTGCGAAATCAGAGCTAAGATAATAATAAATACTACCGCAGTGATAACTTGTTTCACCATGGTGTTTTGACTATCACGTTCGGTCGCTGCATTACTCAACGCAGATGAGAAGGTCTTAAATTGTTCTTCAACTGTGTGTGATAGGGCACGAGTGTCACCCAGTAGACCTTTGTTGTACGCGACTCCAATCGTCTGTTTCTGCGTCGCAAGTTGGCGCGCATTTTCGATTAATGAAGGAACATACAAACCTTGCAACAGGCCTTCGTCCATTTGTCCGGCTTTAACTCGTTGTGCGAACTTAGTCAGTGCCATTACTTGTTGGTGGTTTGCATTTTGCTCGGCTTCAGATAAAGCCTGTTCAAAGCTCGCTAATAGACCACTGTTTGCATCGAGACCATAGCGTTCGTAAGCAGCAACTAATTTTTGAAATCCTTTTTGGTAAGCCAGTAAATCTTGCTTGAATTGATGACTAGAAGGAAGTTCATAAAGGTTGAGAATGCCAGCCAATTCTTGTTCGATACCCAAAAATTTGTCGACGTTAGCATTGAATTTATCGAGGTATTTGATGTTGCTGCGTAACAAGAAGTCTTTTTCATTACGGCGCAGGTTAAGGAGACGAATTTCGAGATCGCCAACCAATTTGATTGCATGGTTGAGCTCTTGGCTTTGGTTAGCGAAGTGTGACGAGGTACCCAATAGGGTGACAATGCCAAGAATGGCAATTACTCCTAGGGAGTAGAGCTTGTGCCTAATAGTCATATAGTTTGTCCTGAAGAATTGACTAAGTTAAGAAACCCAAAGAGGCTTCCAATGGCTAGCTCTGACGTTTGTTAGTACAGCACTTTCTGGCGTTGCTGTTTTTTTGTCGCTTGCTTGGTTTTGCTATCAAGTCTGCGACGTTGTGAAGCGCGAGTTGGTTTCGTTTTAATACGCTTCTTTTCCTGTCGGCTGGCAGATTGTATCAACGCTTGTAATCGATTTAGTGCGTCTTCTTTGTTCTGCTCTTGCGTCCGAAACTGCTGAGCTTTAATGATGATCACCCCTTCTTTTGAAATCCTACTATCCGAAAGGGCGAGGAGTCGCTCTTTATAGAATTCCGGCAGTGTGGAATGACGTACATCAAAGCGCAGATGTATTGCGGACGATACCTTATTAACGTTCTGCCCACCATTTCCTTGAGCCCGGATAGGCAATAATTGGATTTCCCAATCTTGAATTGTGACGGAGTTCGAAATTTTGAGCATGATTACTAAATGCCAATAAGGAATGTGACGATGGCTGATAAATTACCATCAGAGATGTACAAATAGAAGAATTGACATGAACACAATAGATTTAAGCCCCTATAAAGGGTTAATTTTCGATATGGACGGCACCTTGATTGATACGATGCCAGCGCACTTAGCTGCATGGCAAGCGACAGCAGACCGTTTCGAGTTCCCTTTTAACCAAGAGTGGTTGCATAGTTTAGGGGGCATGCCAAGCTTCAAAATTGTTGGCGAAGTGAATCGTCAACACGGTTTATCTCTCGACCCAAAAGTTGTTTCTCGTTTCAAAATGGACACGTTTGCAGAAATGGAACAACACGGTGAAATTATTTCATGCACGAATACGGTTTTGGACCAACATCTTGGTAATAAGAAGATTGCTGTTGGAACAGGCAGTCAACGTGATAGCGCACTGCGTCTGTTAGCAAAAGCGGGCATTCTGAAGAAGTTAAATGCTGTCGTTACGGCAACGGATGTAGAAAATCACAAACCTTTCCCAGATACGTTTGTTATGGCAGCCGAACAGCTTGGTTTGTCTGCACAAGAGTGTGTGGTGTTTGAAGATACCGAGTTAGGAAAAAAAGCCGCTCATGCCGCAGGAATGGATTGTGTGATGGTCGAGGGTAATGAGCTAGTATTTTATCCAAAATCTTAACTTAATAAGTTAATTGTCATTTAAAAGACCACGATATTATCGTGGTCTTTTTGTATAACCTCAGTGAATTTATATAATTCTCATAATGAGAATATGAATGTTTATTGTGAAATTAATCAAATTATCAATCTAATTATAAAGTATTAATAATCTACACTCGCTATAGTTATTTATTCCTTTTACTAAATTATTTTTACAGGAAAGGATCATGATACGCTCTCAAAATGTTTATGTAATTTCTTCTGACTCAGATTGGTCAGGGTTAGTTATTGCTGGTTTATCTCATTCTTTTAAAAACTACACTTTTTACACTGAGAAAACTGTCAATAATATATGGAATTTAAAAAATACTGATATTGTTATTTATGATCGCCTTACTTTAGGTAATCCATCATTGCACTTAATCTCACCACTTTCGCGTGGCGGCGCTTGGTTGCTTGCCAATGCGAGTAAGCAAGACTTAGAGGGAGTTCAAGGGCTTATATCTCTGGGTTGGGGTGGGTTACTAGAGAATGACTTTACCTTAGAACTACTTCACAAATCCGTCCGAATGGTGGCTTCTGGTCAGTTATGGTTTAGTCGAGAAGCCATGTCTTCTTCATTAAAGAATATTGTGAGGGGACAAGTTCATAGTTCTTCATCTGCGGAAGTTCTAGGTGCTAAATACGAACTTTCTACTAAAGAACAGAAAGTATTTATGTATTTAGTTCAAGGTTATTCAAATAAAGAAATAGCAGGTCAACTGAGTGTAAGTTTAAGCACGGTAAAAACACATGTCTCCCATATATTATCTAAAACAGGAAAGCAAAGCCGTTCTCAGTTAGGATCTTTAATGGTTGAGTGATTTTTGATCTAGTTCAAATTAATTATTTGGTTGTCCTTTACTCATCCTTTAATGTGGTTCTTTTGGTCAGATGACCGATAGGAAAAAAGTTAATAAGGCGTACATTTAACTCGTCTACTTAATTCAACTTTTGGTCTATACCGCAGGAAAAAATGTAAAGGAGAACAATCATGAAACGTTTAGCAGGTTTTGCAGCAATGGCGTTGCTTGTATCGGCTGGTGCAGTTGCGAATCCATGGGTCGTTGGGTCTGACGAAGGTCGCGCAGACTTTTACGTTAAATTCAAAGGTGAAGTGCCTAAGCGTTGTGAAATGATGACTTACGGCAACTTGGATGTCATCAATTTCGACTTAACTAAGTCATCTGATACAAAAGAATTTGGCTTTAAGACGTGGTGCAACTCATACGGTACGAAAGGTATCGTCCAAGTTGACCCATTTGGTTTTACCAACAGCAATGAAGATGAAATTCCAATGGAGTACAGCTTCAATGGTGAAACTAAGCTAAAAGACAAAGGGATTGACACTACCGTTGCTCGTATCCATCAAGTGGTTGAAATTAGTAACAACCTAGACAAAACGATGACTGATGAGCACAAACTTTCAATTACCTCTAAACCTCAAGCTGGTGCGCGTTGGGGTGAATACAGCGGCGCGATGTATGTGACTCTATTCCACATGTAGGAAGGAATGTGCTGAGGGAGGTCCCGTCCATCCCTCAGCCATTATGTTGTATGAAAACACTTCGAATATTATTTCTCATCTTGATTTACATGCCAGCACAAGTGTTGGCTTTTGAGCTTTTCCCAATGGTGCAATTTCTTTCCGATTCAGGGAAAGAGACAACGGTATTTTTCAAGGTAACCAATACCTCTCTTGCACCTTTGCCTATTGAGGTGACTGGCGTTAAGCGATTAGTTGAATTCAACAACGAAGAGTCGCTTCTTGAAACCGATGACTTGATGATCTTTCCACCGCAAGTACTTATTCAGCCGGGGAAATCTCAGACCATTAAGGTGCAATACATTGGCGCACCCAAGGGTGTAGCAGAATCCTATCGTTTGATCGTGAGCCAATTGCCACTCAAAGCGGATGAAGTTGAGAAAGATGCCATACAAATGTTGTTCCGAATCGGAGCGCTTGTGTTTGTCTCTCCACAAGATGCGCAAGACCAATATTCCAGCGAAATCACTGTATCCAATGACAACAAGCCAAATCTGAAAATTAGCAATACAGGTTCAAGTGTTATTGAGTTAAACAAACACACTTACTCGGTTGATTGGCAAGGTCAAACGAAACGTTGGGATTGGGAGCAACTAGAGCCGGTTCTACCGATGCAATATCTCGTGCCAAACCAGAAAGTTCAGGTGAACGTCGAGTCACTTCTTGTGAACTAACGACACCCAGTTTTCATAACGTCGCTGACATACACGGAAGGTTACAATGTGGCGCGCATTCGTCGTATCGATCGCTGTCCTTATTTCTGGGGCTGTATGGGGAAGCTCTTACAGCCTCTCCTTACCCCTTGTGTATGAACAAAATCAGCTTGGCGAACTCCCTGTTGAAATAAACGGCATGGCTCTTGAGCGAGTGTCTGTCGATGCCCTCCAAGATTTGCTCGGAACGCGCGTGAGTCCGGAATGGTGGTCGCAGTTTTTTGGTTCAGAGCCGTCAACATTCGTTGATATCGAAACACTCGCTGAGCGAGGTATCGAGGTGACACTTAATACTGAATCCTTGTTTATTGACGTTCGGCTCTCGGCACAAATTCTTAGCGAACAAGACATTACTTTGTCGTCTGGCTATCCCGATTTTATTCCCTCTGAAAGTGGCTCGATAAACTGGTTAAACAGTTTTAGCTTCGCCTATAACAATTATTGGCAAGAGGATGTTGAGACTTGGGATTCGTCGCTGGATTGGTTGTCACAAGGCAATATCGGTGGTGCCAGTGGTGTGAATTTTCTTTTAGCCAATTATCTTGAAGCGGATAACGAAACCACAAAGTTTTCCCGAGGTGAGTGGATTGCTTTCTATGATGATCCAAACTTACCGATGCGTGCTTCCACAGGGGATGTTATCAGCGGTGAATCCGGACATATTTATGGCATGTCCTTGGGTGGTTTTTCTATTGAGAGTCGATACGCTGACTTACAACCGGATCGTGAGACAAGCCCAGAGAGTAGCCAACAACTTGTTCTGCTCGAATCCGCTGAAGTGGAAGTTTATGTCAACGGTGAACGAATTTCTGGTGGGCGATTGGAGCCGGGACGTTACAACCTCAAGAATCTGATTTTAGATAACGGTGCTAACGATATTACGGTTGTCGTCAACTATGTTTCTGGTAAGCAAGAAGTATTGCGCTTTACTCAATTTTACAACGCTAAGCTGTTGAAAAAAGGTCTGATTGATTACTCGTTTTCCGTTGGGCAGCCAATCATCTATGACAACCGTCAAGTAGAATACGAAGAGGAATGGGTAGCGACAGGTTACTTAGAATATGGTGTCACTGACTGGTTAACCGCAGGTGCAAACGGCTTATATGCTCAAGATGGTTCGATATTTGGGGCTCTGACTACTTTCAAAAGCGGTGTAGGGAATGTGACTGCTCGTTATTCGCTAAGCTCTGCAAGTTTGGGAGAAGACGGTTGGATAGCTTCCCTTGATTATGAAAACAGCATTTTTGGAAGTGGGGAAAGCCAATCTCCCAACCTACGTTTTGCGATTGAAAAATCGGATGATTTTCAAAACAAACCTTGGAAAAAATCCCAAGAAGGCAACTCATATACACAATATCTCGCAAATTACTTTTGGCAGATAAACAGTAAATTTGATCTGACATTAACAGGACGCCTGACTCAACTCCCTCCTGATGACGATGAGTTACGTGGTTCGGTCTTGCTAAATTGGCGACATGGTGGTTTTACGGTAGGGGTTGGCAGCGAATACGAAGAATCCGAGCGTTATAACGAACCGGATACACGTTTCTTGTTTACCTTTGAATACAATTGGTATTCGGATGAGCATGGAAATCGTATAGGCCTCTCTTACAACAGTGAGAATGAACGGAGCCGAGCGTATTTTAGTAATGAAGGTTTGAACTACGTTGGTGACTATGGTGTAAGAATCGAAGCTGAGCAGGACGAATTTCGTGATACCCAACGAGCTCAATTGAGTTACACCGCAAATCGTTTTAGAGCAGAATCTGAAGTAAGTCGTGATGTAGTGAGAAAAGAAGATACCGAGCAATACCAAGCTTCACTGCGCCTAGCGACTGCAGTTGGAATGGTTGACGGTGATTGGGGGTGGGGACGTGCGACTAGTGGCCCTTTTGTTGTGGCAGAAATGCACCCGACGTTGGGTGAAGCGACTGCGAACCTAGATGTAGACTCCCAAGGAAGACCAACCGCAATGGCGACAAAGCATCTTAATGGTCTTGTCTCGATCTCCCAACCTTATGCTCGCTATGCGATGGATTATAACGTGATGGATTCTCCTGTTGGTTATGACTGGGGAGATGGCAAACTTGAGCTAATGCCGGCGGCGGCAACCGGATATTTGTTGACGATAGGTTCCGATGCGTCATACACGGCGAGTGGTTATTTGAAGCGTTTTAACGGTGAACCTATCGAGTACCGACAAGGGCGTGTGTTGGTTGATGATGAACAAATTGAGTTTTTTACCAACAAGCAAGGACGATTCTTCATTCAAGGTCTACGTCCTGGCATATATACAGTTGAGCTTTATGGACTACAGATTAGCCCTGTCGTTATCTCGATTCCTGAGTCTGATACGAGCTTAATCGATTTAGGTGAAATCACAGTAATGCCGAACAATGACAAATAATTTAGCGCATTGTACTGGTAAAGGAAAAGGAGAATAGGATGAAAACAGTTAATCGCAGTGATGTCTTAACATTCGCAACCGTGCTATTTCTTACTGCTTTTGCTTCACCGTTGTTGGCGAATGATGCCAGCGAAGCGCAGTGTGGGGGGACATTTAGGGTAAGCATCAATGATACACCTTATAAACCTCACGTGACGCAACCTGATACCTTGTGGTTTCAAGGCAAAATAGAGTTAGATAGCCAACTAGTTAACTGTATGAGCGGCATTGTCATCAAGCCTTCAAATGGTTGGCAGCAGGTTGTTTCTGGCCCTCAAGGTAAGATCAATTCGACCGTCCTTAACACGCAAAGAAAAAGCCTAAATAGAACCCCTCAAGGAGACTTTTTACTACCAAGCCGTGGTAGTAAGCAGGTCGATTTTTGGGTGCAAGTGCCCGAAGGAAAAACCATGCAACCGGGCAATTATCGGGCAGATTTTGAATTTTCGTTACTTGGCAAGCAAGTTGAAGTTGGTGTGAGAAATGCAGGGCTCGACTACACGATAAAGCCATTCGTACGAGCACGCATAGAGGCAAATTCAAGTTCCAATGTGTCTGTTTCTGGGGCAAGAGTGACGGTGGATATGGGGAATTTAACAAAGCAAAACCGAAGGGATTTGGACATTGTCGTGGTGAGCAACGCTTCCGTAAAACTTGAGCTCGACTCGTTGAATCATGGGCACCTTGTCAATACTAGGAAACCGAGTCATAAAGTTCCGTACACCACATTTTTGCAAGGTCAGACTCTTGGGTTGGATAGTCCGGTGCTTTTAAATACTCACCGTGGGAACCAAACTCGCTTCAATATGGCTTTTGAAAATAAGGCCGTGCCAGGTGCTGCTGCAGGGTTATATGAAGATGAGATGACCATTAGTTTGATTGCCTACTGACTAACGTAAGTTGAGACGAATAAAAACGCCGCAATTGATGCGGCGTTTTTTTGTTCTTGCTGAGGATTATTGGATGTCCAATAGCTCCACATCAAAGATCAGTACACTTGCTGGTGGGATAGGGCCAGTACCGTTTTTACCGTAACCAAGTGTGCTTGGCACGAACAGGCGGATTTTCTCGCCCACAACCATGTATTGCAGACCTTCTTGCCAGCCTTTAATCACCTGATTTAGACCGAATGTGATCGGCTCACCACGTTCTACTGAACTATCGAAAACCGTACCATCGATAAGCGTGCCATGGTAGTGAACTTTCACTTTGCTAGTTGCAGTTGGATGAACGTCGCCCGTTCCTTTCTCAAGAACAAGGTATTGCAGACCACTCTCTGTGGTAATCACACCTTCTTTCTTGCTGTTTTCTAGCAGGAACTCTTGCCCTTTTGCAAAGTTTTCGTCTGCCGCTTTGTGGTTTGTCCAAGTACGGTAGATAAAGAATGCCGCTAGGACGAAAATAATAAGAGGAAACAGAAATTTAGACACAGTAGCTCCTTGTCTTATTTTGGTTGTTTTAGCAGGTAGTTGATAGTGTCAGCCATTGCTTCAACGGTCTCGTGGCCACCAGTGACTACTTGGTATTTACCATTTACGATGAAGGCAGGAACTGAGTTGAGTTGACCACGAGTCGTGATCTCTTCTGCTTTAGTAATATATTCAAACAGTTTCGTTTGTTGTGCGTCGTCTAGCTGGTAAGGGCTTACTAGGTTACGAGACTCAAAAGCTTTCTCTACCGCAGCTTGGCGCTCATCGGCAGTTGCATCTGCACCCATTTGAACGGCAGCAAACAGTTCTTCCATAAACGCTTTGTCCGGAGTGCCGTTAACTTGCATTGCCGCTGTATAGAAAATGATCGCGCTGATTTGCGCACTTTCGTTAAAGGTAACGTGCATCTTCTCAACTTTCTGTTCTGTCAACGATTCAATTTGAGGAACGAACTGCTCCATCGTACGACAATGACCACAGGTGAGAGAAAACGCTTCAGTTACTGGTGCTAAGTTGTATTCAGCAAGAGAAACTGGCAGAACTTCGTATTGCTTGCCTTGTTGTGGCTGACTGTTGCCGTTGTCACAAGCTGTTAGGGCAAAAACTGCGGCAAAAAGTGCAGCGCCTTTAGAAATGGTTTTGAACATGGGTAAGGCTCTAAATAGTAAAATTGGTGCTAGTTTATCGGTTAACGGTATCGACGAAAACCATTAATACGGCTTGTTACACTAAAGTGAGACAATCGAAGAAAGTTTAGACAAAACATGGCAATGACGTTGTGTTTAGTGCGCTCAGCTATTGAAAATTCGTGAAGTGAAACGCCATTAAGCGACAGTTTAGTTAACGAGATTTTCTTTGCTCTCTTATCTACCAAATAATGTTTGATAAAAATGAATGCCCAACTTAAATCGTTGGCATGAACTGTGCTTGTGTATTGAAGAAAATATGGTAATAGGCACTAAAGTTTGGGCGATTTAAGCCGACACAGTGAACAGGAATTCATTCTACGTTGGTAACGGTATGAAGCATTGGTTTTTAGTGGCATGCGGTCTATTAGCCGGGTGCACGAGTATTAATTCAGATATGGTTCCGGGCGGTAATATTCTCGATACTGCCCCGAGAACTAACTCAGAGCTAAGACATCCAGAGTGGGGTTACGCGAAATCTTACGTGTCAACTCCACGTTATGTTGCTCAGACTCCGAGTACAGCTGGAAAAAAGTCACAGGGCGTGACGTCACTGGAGATGTTTTTAAATAGACATCATATCGCCCATGAAACCATCAGTGGCGACCACCTTATGGTGCGTTTGAAAGAACAAGTGCATTTCCAAACGGGCTCTGCGAGATTATCATCGCAATCTCAAGACTGGATCCGCAATCTTGGACATTATCTTGCCGGGCGTACTGATGTTGATGTGGTGATAGACGGTCATACAGACAGTACAGGCGCAGAGAGTTTTAATGATTCGTTATCGGAAAAGCGTGCTCGTGAGGTAGAAAAGCAGCTACTTGCAACCAGCTTGCCTCGTCAAAGAGTGTTCTCTCGTGGCTTTGGCGAATATGTGCCGCAGTGCAGTAATACCACAGCAAGCGGTAAGGCATGTAATCGTCGAGTGGAACTGATGCTGATTGTCGATCAGTAAGCGCCCATATCATTGAATTGAGATAAAAGAAAAGAGGCACCGTATGGTGCCTCTTTTGCATCCGCCAATGTTCTTAGGGGGAACTAGGCAAATTCTTTTTCAATGTAAGCGACGATGTCTGAAGACTCGTAAAGCCATTGCGTCTCGCCATCTTTTTCAATACGCAGACAAGGTACTTTTACACGACCGCCACCTTGTTCAAGTGCTTCGCGATGTACTGGGTCGTTTTTCGCATCACGTAATTCAATGTTCACGGATTGACGTTTCATAGCACGTCGAACTTTTACGCAGAAAGGACAAGCTTCAAATTGGTACAGTGCGTAGTTTTTGGCTTTATCATCAACGCTTTTCTGTGCTTCTGCCGAACGTTTAACGCCACGGGGAGAGAATACTGCATTGAGAAGTAGAATGATTTTTCCCAAAATCCAACGGATAAACTTCATAATGATCCCTTGATGTTCAGTGGATGAGTGTCCTTGTATGTCATGCAACGAACTTACGTAACGAAGTCGTTGAGCGTAGAAAGCCGTTGCATGAAAGGGCGTAGTCTATCAGGTGTTTGGTTTTGACAAAACCATGTATTTTATGAGGAAAACAGACGTTTTACCCAACCAAATAGCCCGCTTGCTTTTACTGGGTTAGCTTCTTTACCAAGATAGAAACTCTGCATTAAATCGGTACGAAAAGCATCCAAATCCATGCGCTTAATCACTAACTCATGTTGCAGGATATTTTGCGTTTGTTCTGCATGGTCATGAGCAAGGCTAAAATCCATATTTAGATAGCCTTGGGTGTATAGCCATAAATGCGTCACCAGTACTAAGTCTTCGACCGACTGATTGGTGAACTTTTCCGCGTGCTCTTCACCAAGCGTGTCGTTCAACACTTGCTGCATGTGGTGAGTGGAGGTGGCATGTTGTTCATACAGGGCGCTGGCTTCGATGTGAGATTTAGTCAAAAGCCCAAGCATATGCAGCGCAGGGGCTGTGTCAGGCTTGTTTTCACATACTCTAATGAACAATGGGGCTTGTTCTTTTGTCCAACGTCGCCTTGCAGCCTTATGCTCATTAACGAAGGGAATGTTTTTGAACCCCATTTCTTGGATCAGTTCATTAAGAGGCGTCATTACTTTGCAATTCCTTCACCGTCACTTCGACGTGTTGTTCGTTAATATCAACGAAAATAGAGGTGCCGGTAATCATAACAGATAGGCTAGTGCCACGGTCAAGGTGTTGTGAAATCAAGTCGATAGCATCGTAGTCAAGGCTTGCCACATCCACTGGAAGCATGCCAAATTTGCCCGCCATCTTATCCCACCAAACGGAGGCTTTGGTGTTGTAGGTATAGACTTTTACTTTCTTAGCCAAACGGGTCGCTTTCTTGATGCGATCTGGTTCTGGTTCGCCAATCTCAACCCAGTGAGTGATAGATTGGTCGTCCTCTACACGCCACAAATCTGGTTCTTCTGTTGTAGATAGACCCTTAGTGAACTCAAGATCATCTTGTGCATTCAAGCAGTAGGCGAAAATACGAGCCAACATGCGCTGTGGCTTTTCTGAAGGGTGAAGGGCGATAGTAAGATTTTTTGAATCGTAGTAATCGTTGTTCATATCAGAGATTGCGATACGAAACTTGTAAATTGTTGGTTTTAGAGCCATAGGAAGTATCGATAAATGAAGGGCAAAAAAATAGCCAGCTAAAAGCTGGCTACCATATCAAAATCTTAAAGGATTAAACTAGAGTGATTTTCTCAGCTTGTGGACCTTTTTGACCTTGAGTGATTTCGAATTCTACTTTCTGACCTTCAACAAGCGTACGGAAGCCGTCACCTTGGATTGCAGAGAAGTGAGCGAAAACGTCAGGACCGTTTTCTTGTTGGATGAAACCGAAGCCTTTAGTTTCGTTGAACCACTTAACTGTACCAGTAGCTTTGTTAGACATGTCTATTTCCTAAATATCTAATTTTATGTAAATCTTCGCCTAATCGGCGCTTATAGCGTGGAAAAATAAATTGCTATTGCGTACCACAGGACGGGGGAGTTACGAGTAATCCAACGAAATGTGAAAACAAAGAACTTTCTTTCTAGCCGTGTTCGAGTCTAGGTTAATTACGGGTATAGTCAACATATATCGACCCATCAAGGGCAAATATTTGTATCTAGTCACTTTTTATACGGTGTATTTTTGATGAATTTTCAAATAAATGACGTTGTTGTGAAGTTTTTGGAGAATAAAATGAATTTTATTATACAAATTTGACTATTTTCCCTAATTATTGTCCAATCTGGTTCGACCATTAAGGAGGAAGTATGGTAAAGAACAAATCTAATCCTCAGCCAAATGAATTGAATCAAGATACCGAGTTTGGCAGAGGGGAAATCAAAGACAACGCACTTAAAGCTGTCGTCACTAGTCAACTGTTTAGAACGCGGGTTGTGAAAGCCAAAAAAGGCAAAGGCAGCTTCAATCGGAAAGCAAAACATAGAGGCAAAGAGCCCTATTCAAAGTTCTCACTAAAGTGGATTTTGAATAGGGCTTTTTTCTTATCTGAAGGTGATGGCGAGAGGGGGTTTTAGCGTTCTATTTTTGGAGAGTAAATTGAGTAAGCCGTGATTTGCCCCGCAACGATAGCAGAGAACATAAACAGCGCAGACAGACCAATACTTGGAATGGGTAAAATAGATTGTTCAAACACGGATTGGCTTGCGCTTACTAAGACGCGGCTACCCGGAACCAAAATGATGATGCCTTGAACAATGTAGATAGAGCCAGTCAGTTCCATCTTTTTCGCAATCCAAGTTCCGTACAATGTAATTAGAACTGTAGTTACCCAAGTCCCCACAACCCAGCCACTTTCGAAACCAAGATAAAAAGGTCCCCACATGCCCAGCATTGCAACGGGTAAGCCAAGCAGAATGTCGATAGGGCGAGCGTTAAAGATCACTCCAAGGCTGGCGGAGATTAAGAATAGCCCGCTAATGTGCATCCAAATCGGGATTTCATTGGTGTAGGCGATGGATTGCGCTTGTCCCCAAATGGCTTCACCGATATTGAGCCCCATGGTGATGCCAACAAACAACTTGATCAACGTAAGAGCGCATTGCCCCAATAAACTGGTCCCTGATACCAAATCATTAAATGCGAGACATTCAAGGGAGTTAGCGATGGAGAGGCCGGGTACAAATAAGACAATCGTTGCGATACATAGCGCCCAAACAGGGATCGGCAGTCCAGTGCTGGACAGGTACGCAACAATAATACCTGTGAACAAAGCCGCAATGAACTCAACTGCAATTGCACGTCTCGTTCGGCAAACTTGCTGGCATCCCCAGACCATAAAACCAAGAATAAAAGCAAAGCCGACCGCTTCTAAAGTACTGCCGACCAGCATCAAGTACGCGGGTGGAATGCCCATATTCGCCAATGCAATAACCCATGAAGGATATCCAGCAGGCTCTGGGACGGGTTCGCTACTCGGTTGGTTGATTCGAATGATGGTGTTAGCTAGCAAACTTAAGTTGATTGAAGCTGGTTTCAAGCGCTTGAGTACCACTGCATTGTTATCATCTGGAAATTGATAATTGATCGCGGTTGGCGTGGCTTGAATCATCACATCCACGCCATGTTTTTGCGCGTAGTGCTGAGTGTATTTCTCTACTTTGTATGGCGCACAGCCACTACGATGCAGCGTATCGCCAATTTCGACGATTTTGTTAATTCTATATTGAGAAGGCATGGCGAAAGCGAAAATTTCGAGTCACAAAAAAATTGCGCGTAAGTTAACAAAGTGATTCTTGTCGAGCGAATAATCATTAACTTTTTTGTGTGATTTTGTGGACTGTGTCAGGTGTTACTCATGTCGCTAAAAGGCTCAACCCAGAGAAACCCGGAGTTTCGAACTTTTATTCATATTAAATTCATAACAATTCGTGATGATTCTATAAAATAATCTAATGTAAAAGTGCCATTTTTCAGTGTAAAGGTACTAATTTAGATTCATATCAATAAGAGTTGCTACCTAAAGAAAGAACCTCTGCTATACCTTTAGTTCTATTTAAGTCTTAGATAGCCCTTTAGGGTAGGTTAGTGAGAAGTAGGTATGACCTTCATGCGTTATAGTACTAATGATTGGAAAAACACAATATTTGGCATGTTTCTGCTGCTTATTGTTGCGTTCCATTCCAGCGCAGTCTACGGGCACGAAACTAAGCAAGGTACCTTAGTTGTTGCTAATTCAAAAGCATGGAAACCCTTCTCATACCTTACGCCAGACGGCGAGCCGCAAGGCATCTTGATTGATTTCTGGCGCGAGTACTCCGTTCGAAATGATGTTCATGTGAAATTTCTTTTGCTTGACTGGGAAGAATCTTTACTAGCAGTAAAAGAGGGACGAGCAGATATCCATGCTGGATTGATATTTTCTGCAGAGCGCAGCCAGTATCTGAACTTTGGCACAGTGATAATGCCTATCGATACTCAACTTTATGTCAACAGTGACCTGTTAGGAATTGACGTGGAATCGGTGCTGAAAGGTGAGTCGGCAATGGAAGTTGGTTTGGTGAAAGGAGGATACGAAGAGACTTTCGTTCGTAAACACTACCCGAACGCGGCAATACGGTTGTTTTCGAATAATGATGCGTTGCTAAAAGCGGTTACGAATAAGCAAATTTTTCTGTTTGTCGCTGATACCCAGGTATCCAATTTCTACATGGCAACAACACCTGACTCGGTGACTTTCTTACCTGCATTGCATCTTTACAGCAAAGATTTAAGAATCGCGACGGGTGACGGCAGTGCAAAGTCGATTGAAGAGGTATCGAGGAATTTTGAGATAGTCATGGAGGCAAATAAGGACCGGATCCTCAGTCGTTGGATTCATGTTAAAACCGTCTATCCAGCGTATCTTGCTCCACTTGCTGTTTTTGCGCTGATTATTGCTGCCATGTTCCATATTTTTTCACTTAAGCGTACGGTTGCTTTGCGTACTCGGCAACTCACTATGGCGAATCAACAGCTTTTTGAGCTCACCCTGACTGACCCTCTCACTAAGCTTTATAATCGACGTCACTTGATAGAAAGGTTAGCGACGTTAAGTACAGTAAAAAGAAACCTGACCGTGATGGTGTTTGATATTGATGACTTTAAATCCATCAATGATCAATTTGGACATTTGGTTGGGGATCAAGCTATTGTTGCTGTCGCGAATACAGCAAGATCTGTCATCGATGAACGAATGACTTTAGCGCGCATTGGTGGTGAAGAGTTTGCCTTAGTAACGGCTTCGCTCTCTGCAGAGGAAGCAGAAGCTCTTGCTCGTACAATTTGCACCCAAGTAAATTGCGCACCAGTGACCTTAGATGGACAAACGATTAGCGTGAGTATCAGTTTAGGGTGCGCGTATTATCCAAAATTTGATGAACAACCAAGCCTGCAAGATGCTGATCAACTTATGTACCATGGCAAGGCAAATGGGAAGAATCGCGCTGTATTCCAAATCATCAACAGAAACAAAGTGGAACCATTACTTCGTAAAGCTCAGTAAAACTTTGAGCGTGCTCTCGCTGACCTTCATCCTCTCCTTGCTATACTGATTTGAACTCCCTGTTTTTATTGTTATTTATGACGCGAATAGTGTTGGATTTCAGTGTTGAGGACGGTTATGCGTACTGGTTTGTTATCTCTATTGTGTTGGTCCATTTCATTTACTGCTGTGGCTGAAAGTGCTTTTGATATCGTGCAAAAGTCAGATCAAGCAATGCGCGGCGATTCCAGTTATACCGAATCTACCATGGAGATCATCCGTCCTGATTGGACTCGGTCGATGACCATGAAGAGTTGGACCAAAGGGACGGATTTGTCTTTGGTGTTGGTCACGGCGCCAGCCAAAGATAAGGGCAGCGCCTCTCTAAAACGACAAAGAGAAATGTGGAATTGGGTGCCGAGTATTGAGCGCGTCATCAAAATTGCACCATCTATGTTAAGCCAATCGTGGATGGGCTCAGATTTTACCAACGATGATTTGATCAACCAGTCTTCTATCGTGGTCGATTATCAACATGAATTAAAAGGCGAGGATACGTTTGATGGCGACAAGGTTTGGGTGATAGACGCCGTTGCAAAGCCCGATGCTCCTGTGGTTTGGAGCAAAGTAACGTTGTGGATTTCCAAATCGACCTATCTGCAGCGCAAAGTAGAATTCTACGATGAGTTTGATGAGCGAGTGAACGTAATGACGACTTATGACGTGAAAGAGCTCGGCGGGAGAAAATTAGCGACCAGAATGGAAATGCAGCCGCTTGATAAGCCAGACAACAAAACCGTACTCATCACCCACCAAGCACAGTTTGATTTCGATATCGATGACAGTTTTTTCTCTCAGCAACAGATGAAATCGCTGCGCGACTAAGTTTGGGTAAATGAACGGCTAAAAGAAGAAACGGACAATCACACATCAACGGAAGGAAGTGGATCAATGCTTGTGAAACTGGCTTGGCGAAACCTCTGGCGACAAAAGCGCAGGACATTACTGACGGCGTCTGCGTTGGCATTGGTGCTGTTTCTTTCGCTTATTACGCGAGCGTTTCAAGAAGGCAGTTATACATCCAATATCAAAAATGCCGCCAAGTTTTATACGGGTCTGATTCAACTGCAAAACCCCGAGTTTGGTGACTCTTCCAGCATTGATGATGTCTTGCCGCAAACCAACACCTTCATTTCGGCGGCGAAAAACAATCCCAATATTGATGTGGTATTACCTCGAGTAGAATCTTTTGCTTTAGCTGCAAAAGACGAACGATCAAAAGGCGTGATGGTACTAGGCGTTGAGCCTGAAGCTGAAGATCAGTACTCCAATATCAGCGACAAATTGATTGAGGGAAGCTACATCCAATCAGGGCAAAAATCAGTGCTAGTTGGTGGTGGTTTGGCGAATTATTTGCAACTCAAGGTTGGCGATGAATTGGTGCTATATGGTGTCGGTTATCGAGGACAAACTGCGGCAGGTTTGTATCAAATCTCGGGCATTCTTCATTTTCCTTTGCAGCAACTTGATTCTCAGTTGGTGTACATGCCGCTCGATACCGCGCAAAACCTGTATTCATTGGATGATCAAGTCACCGCGTGGGTTTTAAATACTCAGAGTTTAAGAGACTTACCTGATACCGTTGAAAAGCTTAAAGCCGAGTATGGCAAAAATATCGCCGTGAAAGATTGGAAAGAGTTGTCGCCGGAAATGGCACAGCAAATCGCCTTGGATAAAGCGGGTGGCATTTTCTTGATTTATATTCTCTACGGCATTGTTGGTTTTGGCTTGTTCGCGACAATCTTAATGACGACATTAGAACGCCAACGTGAGTTCGCTGTCATGCTAGCAACCGGAATGTTGCGCTTCAAGCTCGTCCTTCTGCTTACGATAGAGTCTCTGTTTATGTCCGTCATTGGCATCATTATTGGGCTTATCGTGAGTGCTCCCGTATTGGGGTATTTCTATTTTAATCCAATCGAAATTACCGGCGATGCTGCCAAGCTCATGCGGGAAAGTGGTTTTGAACCTATTGTGCCCGTTTCTCTCGACCCACACTTACTGCTCAATCAAATCGCCGTCGTGCTGTTCATTCTTTTGTTGTGTTTGCTTTACCCAATGGTTCGTATGCTTCGAATGCCCATTGCGGTAGGGTTAAAAGGAGGTGCTCATGCTGGTTAAGTTGGCTTGGCGTAACTTGTGGCGCAACAAGTTGAGAACCTCAATCATGCTCGGAGCTATGGTATTTGGCTTGATGGGCGTGGTTGCCATGGTGGGATTTATGAATGGCTTGGTCGATAGCATGGTCAAGAACGCCATCTCTTGGCAAACCAGTCACTTTCAGATCCAGCAAAAGTCCTACTTGGTCAATCCTGAGCTAAAAGATGTGATTCCCGATGCGAATAAGATAGGCAAAGTGTTATCGGCTAATCGAGAAGTGAAAGCCATTTCTGAGCGATTTATAGCAGATGGCATGATAGCGTCGGCGCGCAGCACACGTGGTATTCGCATCAACGGCGTGAATATAGTGCAAGAGCAAAACATCACGCCACTCTCGAAACACATTGTTGACGGGGAATGGCTGAGCGAAGAAGGTAGAAATCCGATTTTAGTATCGAGCAAGATAGCTGAGCGATTAAAGCTGCGTGTCGGCTCCAAAGTGGTACTCACTTTGTCTGATGTCAATGGAGAAGTTGCAGGTGCGGCATTTCGTGTTCGAGGCATATTCAAAACACCATCGACAGGGTTTGATGACGGGAATGTCTACGTTCGAAAAAACGATCTTGAAAAGGTCGCGGGGCTGAGTGGCACACACGAAATCGCGATACTCCTTACTTCTAATAACGATACTGAGCTCAAGCAGCTACTGGCGTTCACTCACTCTATTTTTCCGCCGGAAAGTAAAGACTTGCTCAGTGTGAGACCTTGGCAGGAGATCCAACCTTTGCTCTCGACCATGATGAGCACGATGGATGTTTCCAACCAAGTAATGCTGGTGGTTTTTGTGCTGGCGATGACCCTTGGCATCATCAATATCATGCTGATGTCGGTGTTTGAACGCACACGAGAGTTCGGTGTGTTAATGGCTGTCGGCATGCAAAAACACAAGATACGCTTGTTGATTGTTTTTGAAACCTTGTTCCTCGGATTAAGCGGTTGTGCGCTTGGGTTGCTCGGGAGTGCAATTATGCTCAAGGTGCTGAGTATTACCGGATTGTCGCTGGCTGGTATGGCGGAAGGGCTAGGGGCTTATGGCGTGGATACCTTGCTTTATCCACGGGTATCAATAGCGGAATATCAAATGATCATTGTCGCGATTTTTGTTGCCAGCCTTATCGCAGCCCTATATCCCGCACGACAAATTTTGAAGCATCGACCTGTGGATGCCATGGCGGAGAAAAGCTAATGACCATCAAACTAGAAAACCTAACTAAGATTTACAACGCCGATGGTGATTACCCTGTTCACGCAGTGCAGTCGGTAGACTTAGAGATTAAGCAGGGTGAATTTGTTGCGATCATGGGACCATCCGGTTCGGGTAAAACGACGTTGCTGAACATGATTGGAGGTATTGATGCCCCAAGCTCTGGCAAAGTGGAAATCGACGGTTGCATGATTTCATCGATGTCAGAAAAAGAACTGATTGCCTATCGTCGCGATAATATAGGCTTCATCTTCCAAGATTACAGTTTGTTACCTGTATTAACCGCGCTTGAGAATGTGGAGTTCGTCATGCAGCTGCAAGGTAAAACCGAGCGAGAGTGCCGTGAACGTGCGACGTCCTTGCTTGAACAAGTAGGGTTGGCGGAACAAATGAATAAGGTGCCAGGCAAAATGTCCGGCGGGCAGCAACAGCGTGTTGCGGTTGCCCGTGCTTTAGCGCCAAAGCCTCGTTTTGTCATGGCGGACGAACCTACTGCCAATCTAGACGCCAAAAGCACCGCGGAGCTGCTCGACATTATGGAGCAACTTAGCGAACAAGAGGGAACGACGTTTATCTTCTCGACCCACGATCCGCGGGTGATAAAACGTGCACACCGCATTATCGTATTTGAAGATGGTCGTTTGGCGCGTGATTTCAGTAATATTGATAATCGTGCAGAGAGGTCGCATGCATAGAGCGGTTTCCTATTTGTCTGCGACTTGCACCAAAGCTCTCCATTTCTATACCGGCTTGCCCATAACAAAAGTAAATGTAGTGTTTATTAAGGCGTTAAGTCTTTCATTGCTTAGTCTTCAGGCTAGTTCTACCTTGTCTGCTGTTCCCGGATTAGAGCCTCAAAAGTCATGGGATTTGGATGGTTACATCAAATACATGGCAACCTACAGTATTCCTGATGGCACTGATAATACGTTCGATAACCTGATACACAATCGACTTAACTTTGAATACCGTTTTTCCTCTAGCTGGCGTGTGAATGTTGGGCTAAGAAATCGAGCTCTTTGGGGCGATTCTACCGATTTTCCTGGCTATGCCGACTTGGTCGCGTTGGATTCTGGTTACATGGATTTAAGCAAAAACTGGCATGAAGATGACGTGGTCATTAACAGTCAGCTTGATCGTCTATATCTCACTTGGCAGCAAGATGACTGGGGAGCGCAACTAGGGCGCTTTCGTATCAATTGGTCGATGAATACGATATGGAATCCAAACGATATCTATAATGCGTATTCGATTTACGATTTTGACTATGAAGAGCGGGCAGGCACGGATGCGGTCATGCTGAGCAGAAAATTAGGCTTTGCCGATGGGGTAGATTTGGTGTTTTCACCAGCTCGTCAGTCAGGACAAGACAGTGCCTCACTGCGTTATTTCGCCAATCAATCGGGATGGGATTATCAGTTTATTGCAGGACGAGCTCGGATGGATTACGTACTCGGCGTTGGTTTTGCAACGGATGTGTTTGATGCGGGTTTTCGTGGAGAGCTCACGTGGTTTGATCCCATTGATCCAGAATTTGAGGGTGAACCGACCAAAAAGACCACGGTTGCCAGTATTGAATCGGATTACAGCTTTGGCGGCAAACGCAGCTGGATTGGGCGTGCAGCGTGGTTATTTATCTCTGAACCTCAAGATGCATCAAGCGCATTGGCGTATTTGAATCTTCCTCTTGATGCAAAAACATTGAGCTTTACACGAAATACATGGTATGCCGATGTGAGCTTTGACTTAACGCCTCTAAACCGCGTCACGCTCTCAACCAGTTACTACGACGATCATTCCTATTTCCTTGGGATATCGAGTAACTACTCTCTCGCTAATGACTGGCAGTTGCTCACGGTGATCCAAAGCTTTAACGGTAGCAGTGGCAGCTTGTTTGGCGAAGTACCTGCGACTTTGTTGTTTGCTAATGTAAAGTACAGTTTTTAAACATATGTTTTAAAAGTGAATTTATTTAACTGTTAGTAAGTGAAACTGTTCTATCAAGTCTGATGTAAATACGATACTGAATGTTGCTCCATAAACCCCAACCCGCTCACGCTTTGACAGTTGAGTGCAGGGTTGATATGAAATTAAATGCAATTTCTTGGTAAAGCTAAAAAGCCTTGTCTACACTCAACGTAAAACGAATGTTATTCGTTGGGTGGCATATTAATTGAGCCACGGAGAAAAGTAGCCAAAGAGCTACGCCAGTAAAGTTGGCTGATAAGGACGGGGAAATGAACAACGAGTGTTTTGCTAGGTCCCGAGGTGTCACGGATGAGATGCCAATGAAAGAAACGTTTTCTGCAGGTAAAGATCCCTATGCACATTACCTAAAAGACATCGTGGGGATTGATTTACTCTCTCGAGAAGATGAACTGCATTATGCCAAACTCAATCGAGCGGGGGACAAAGAAGCGCGCGAGGTGATGATCGAATCTAATTTGCGCTTAGTGGTGAAGATTGCCAAAAGCTACTTAAAACGTACTGGCAACAATTTCACGCTGCTTGATTTGATTGAAGAAGGCAACATTGGCTTGATCAAAGCCATCGACAAGTATGATCCTGAGCCGGGTTATCGTTTTTCAACTTACGCAGTGTGGTGGATTCGCGAAAACATTGAAGCGGCATTAATGAACAACGGTCGCACGGTGCGTTTGCCTGCTCACGTTTGCAGAGAGATAAATAGCCTTGCGTCGAAAAAGCATGATGCGAGCAAAATCATGAGCAAAGACATTTCGATTTCAGAGTTGTCCCATTGTTCAGGTGTAAAGGTAGAGCGTGTTGATGAGTTAGTCGCGTTGAGTGGGTTTATCGATGTTTCAACAACTGTCGACCTTAATCACGCACCATTTGTGCTCGAACAGTGCGAAAGCGAATACACAACAGATCCACAGCAAGATTGCGAAGACCATTGCTTTACTCAAGCACTGGAACACGTCGTTAACACATTGCCTGTGAAGTTACAGCAAGTGCTGATTCATCGCTTCGGCTTATTTGAACACAACGTGAAAACATTAGCTGAAGTCGGGGACTTACTGAATGTCTCTAACGAACGCGTGAGACAAATGCAGAAAGAGGCGGTAGAGCGAATACAAAAACGTCTTCAGTTTGATGGATGGGTGTAATACCAATCGTAGCAAATAAGTGATCAATCTAGCTGGTTAAAACGCTCGATAACGTCGTTTAAAATTTTAATTGTAGAATCACTACTTATCGAAAATTTTCGCCTTGTTCTCAAGCGTTTTTCCTGCGCTAACTTTGATCACCTACTTTCTGTGATTGGTATAAACACCGATAAATAGCTTCTAAAAAGCCAGCGTCGTTGCTGGCTTTTTTCTATCTGTGTGTTGCTCAGTTGGTCTTTGCTTGTTCTTCGGCAAAAAGCAGTAACTCAAGTTGTGCTTTCGCGGAGGGTTCGAGTGTCCAGATGCTCAACATGCGGTTAAGGGCAGCTCGATACACTTTGCTCTTGAGTAAGAAAGCGAGGGTGCTCGTGTAGTTGTTCACCACTTGAGTTTGTGTTGCCACTAGCTCCGCTTTGTTTGCGATGTCGATTTGCTCGAGATTGAAATCAGGCAAAAATGCACACTCGTACCACACCTCGACAATCTCGCGGATTTCGAGTTCTTCTTCAGGCACATCAAAGTCCTGCAATGCGTGGTTTTCCGGTATCGCTGATAAATAAACCACATCCAATTTGTCAGCAACAAATGTATACATCTGAATCCTAAATACCTCTAAATCTCGGTCGAATCATCTCTCTGGTTTATATCTTTGTCAATTGTATCTGTCTGATTAAAGAGTTAATTGTGAATAAGCGCCACAGTATTAACTTAAGCTGTTTAAGTATTTGTCTGTTAAGCCAAAATATTTCAAGTTGCCGTCTGGCTCTAATACCAAGCTCATGTTCGAAGTGGCGATCAAACCCGGATCATTTGTAGAGAACACCACTGTTTTGTTTAGCAATTTATCGGTGAACAAGCGGTTGAAGTACTGGGCATTTTCTTGCTCAGCGCCATTAAATGGTTCATCAATGATGATCAGTGATTGCTCACAACTTCCAAGCCCCAGTGCGAGGCGCAATTTCTGTTGAATACCGTTGGGTAAATTCTTGCATTTATCTACGCTTAGCTGAGTGTTCAATCCTTCTGGCAACCACGCCTCGAGTTCGAAAAAGCTGACCATCTCTTGCATCTTTTCTGTAGGGATGAGTCCATTATGCAAGATGAAGTTGGTCTCCAGAGAGCCTTCAAAAATATGCAAATTAAACGGGATGTAGTTAATTGAGGTTCGGTAGCGATAGCTGTTGAACTGTTTGATGTTGTAGCCGTCTACCGACACTGCGCCTTGGTATCTATCTTCTAAACCCGCAAGGATGGAAATTAGCGTGGTTTTGCCGCAACCAGTCGGTCCACAAATCACCACTTTCGCCCCTGGGGCAATTTTAAACCCGAGATTGGTTAAGCCTGTTGCCGCGCCAATGTAGCGATGGCTTACACCGCTGCCGACAATGCTGCCTTGGAACAGGCGAATAGGGGGGCTTTTCTCTAACGTTAGCTTGTCGTCATTCATTGCCATAAGGTTGTTGATTTGCGCAGAGGACGCCTTAATGGATTGGAATTTGGATATGGAGTTGTAGATACCCATTATCGGACCTAACGCCTTCCAGACTAAAATTACGGTTGCAAGCATGGCACCAGCGTCAGACGTTCCATCCATTACACCAATAACCGCGGTCACGATACTTGCGGTACCTATCACCTGAATCAAACTGCCACCTGCGGCTTGAACCTTGCTGTTGGTGACGGCAACGTTTTCTGCATCGTTGGTGCTTTGCATGTGTGAAGCGCTGAAGCGAGATTGAATAACGCGTAGCAAAGGCAAGCCTTGGATGGTTTTGATGCCGCGAAGAATCTCATTCCATTGGTAAGAAACCATGGCGTTGGCGCGAGAGCTCTTCGACGTGGCTTGTGAGTAGATGTAACGAGAATAAACACAGAACACCAACATCAGAATCAAACCCGCCATGACGACCAATGCAGCGGTTCCTGACATGATGGCAATCGCGACAATGAACACGATAACAAAGGGCATGTCGAAGTAGCTCAAGGTTGATTCTGCCGTTACTAATCGGCGGAATGTGTCGATGTCTTTTAAACGTGCCAACTGAGAAGACACGCCGGCGGTGGATGTCATCGCATACGGGAGCCATAGCAGCTTGGATATAACCGCTTGAGAAATGTGTACCGCCAAATCCTTACCTGACGTGGCAATGATGTTGACTCGCATCTTCTTAAAAAAGTATTCCGAAAATCCAACAATCACGGCAAACAACGTGAGCCAATAGAGCGTGGCTTGAGAGCTAGACGTCAAGGCGAAGTTGTACACACTCATGATAAAGAAGGGTTGGAGCGCGCCCAAGATACTGATGACAAAGCTAAGAATAATCAAGCTTTTGAGTTCATTGTTGTAGCGATAAAACGCGTATTTAATCCAGTTACTGCGGTCTTGAGATTCAGGTGGCGGCTCTCGGAATAAGCGCGAGTATTCGCTGATCGAGACCAACAAGCACGGCTTCTTGCAGAGCGGGTATTCAATGGTGTTGTTATTGGTGTAATCAAACAGGATCAGTTTGCCGTCTTTAGTGCCCAAGAAAATCGCAGTGAGGTTTTCTATCTCGATAAAACAAGGATGAGGGTGTCCCTCGATGTGCTCCAACGTTTTTAATTTGGTGACGTCACAACGGTAACCAAGGCGTTCAATGGTGGCGATAAAACTGTCGCTGTCTTTTGGTTTAGGGATAAAAGCGTCGCTGAGGATAGAAGGTGTGCCTTCCCATTCAAGCGCAATGAGGGTGTAAGCTAAACCACGAATCAAAGGTGACTGATTGTATCGCTCGTCATAACTGCGAGCCTCAAAGTCCAACAAGCGCTGAGGGACATTATTAAAATCAACCAAAATACTCATTGGTCACCTCCGGTAAGTTTGACGCGTTTGAGGCGATGATTGAGTTTGTCCATCTTGTTGCTGACGATGATGAGGATTTTGTCGTTGGCGCGATAGGCGGTACTGGTCAAAACCAATCGAGCAAAGTCGTCATCATAAACACAGTCGATATCGTCGAAGATCAACACACGTTTGTTCGCGAGTAAGGCACGCACTAACAACAAGGCATAAGCGACTTGGCGCGAGAATGGGTTGCGTAAATGTCCTTTAAGCTCGGTATAAAAACCAGCGGGAAGGGCATCGATTTGTGCTTTGATGTTCATGGTCTCGCAAAGCGCAAATGCGGTGTTGTTTAAGCTCGGGCGGAAACAAGTCAAGTTGTCGATGATGGTGCCTTCAACGAACGAACTGGTTTTGTCGACCATGAGCACGCTATTGCGCCAGACGTTGTAATTGACGTCATCAAGCGGTGTCTCGTTGATTTGGATATCGAGCTTGCTGTCGGTGTTTTGCCGCGTAATGCAATTGGCGAGGTGGGTTTTGCCTGCGCCGCTTTTCCCCGTCAGCAAGTAAGCCTGACCACGTTCAAACTCGATGCGTTGTTTTTCCGAATACTTCACCGAGATGCGCTCGACTTCCGTCGTGTCGTTTTGTTGTTCTACAGATGCAGCAAGCTCAAGCAGTTCGGCGATACGTTGAATATGAAGTTTGTTCAACTCCCAGCGGCTCACCGTGCGCATCACTTGCTGGTATGGGGCGAAGTAACGGTTGGTAAGCATGATGATGGCAGCCATGATGCCTTGGCTAGACTGCATATTGATAACCGCTGTTGCCAAAACTACCACTACACAAGCGATGGAGAGCTGTTGTATAAGCGACAAGATAAGGCTGAAGTTTGATTCGATTTGCTCGTATTTGATGTTCTCAACTTCACGCTCTTCCACCATTTGTGTCATCAAGCTCTCAACGCGATATTCCATATTGCGTGCTTTGATATCGAGTGGGCTAGAGATGATCTCGATGATTTTTGAGGTGGTTAAGCCCTCGATGTCGGATTTGTTTTCTAGGCTGTTGATTTTTTGCTTGGAAAGACTGAGTGCGAACACTGCCAAAATGATGGAGGCGAGCAAGATGGTCACCCCAGCCCAGATGTTGATCAGACCGATAATCAGAATGGTCAGTATGCTGACTGCAAGGTTGATCAATGCCCGTACAGATTCTCCGCCAAAGAAGGATTTAATCTCTGGAATGGTGGCAATACGCTCTAGGTATTCACCGGGTTCTAGACGACGAAACTTCGATATCTCAGCCAAACAGATGGATTGAAACACCTTGTTGGTTAGGTTGGTTTCGAACTGCTTCATGATCACCGACGAGATCTTCTCTTCCTGATTCTTTAAGTGATAATCGAGGAAGATGGTGATCAAGATAATGGCAAACAGAAGAAACAGCGTGTCTTTGGCTTGGTTAGGTAAAACTCGGTCAAAGATAATCAGAATCGAAAAGGGCAGTACTAAACCAAACAGCGTCGAGATGACCGTTGAGAAAGTCAGGTAACACTTGTCAGCAAAGTTAATCTTTTGGGAAAAATGCTCAGTTTGCATTGCGACCTCCTTTCTTAATCGATGGTTTGGAGAGAAGGTGTTTTGGAACTAAGTCTTGATTGCTTCTGCCTTCGATATCGCTCATCAATTGCATGATGCTTTCGATGGATTGCACCGACAGCATGCCTTTGATTTGCTCAAGATTGATCGATTCAATGATGTAGTCATAACGCGCGCTCTCGTAATCACGTAGCGCACTAAACAGTTTACTTTCCGCTGCCAGTAAGTCGGTAATGGTTCGCGTACCAAGCTGGTAAGCGCGTTGAATGCCTTTGTAGGAAGCGTAGTTGGCACGGATGATGTTCTCGTAACTGCTAATAGCGCGGGAGAAGTCATTAATGTTGAGTACCGAGGTGTTGACGCTATTGCGCGTCGTGAACAATGAATCTTGGTACAGCAGTTCGGTTCGCTCGATGGCAGTTGATGATTTTTGATAACCGTAGTAATCCGAACCGCCGGAGAAAATCGGCACATTCAAGTTCAAGCCGACGCTGGTGGAGTTACTGTCCCCTGTTGCAGTGGGGTCGGTTCGGTCATAGTTGTTCGCATCATCGTAACGGTAACTGGCGGAGAGCGACACGGTCGGAACGAAGTTTGAACCGCTTTCTTTCAAGCCTCTTCGGCTTCGTTCGACGGTTTTCTTCGCAACCAATAAGTCGTTATTGAGCTTCAAAGCTTGTTCAAGAATCGCGCGTTGTTCGGATTCGCTGATTTCCGCTAAGGGCACGCTTTCGTAGATGTCCTGCGATGGGGTGACCGGGTATTGAACTTGAATCTCTAAACCGTTCAAAATCACACGTCGGTCTTTCTCTAAGGTTCTTAAGCGATTGGCAATGCCTTCTTTCTGGGCAATTACCTCATACAACTCGCTCGCCGCAGTGTTGCCAAGCTCCACGTTGCGACGCATTTGGCGTTCACGCGTTTCAGACGATTTAAGCTCGACTTTGGTGGCTTTGATTTGCGCGTTGTTTTTGAGGTACTCGAAATATTGCGTCGCGATTTCAGAAATGGTGCTCTGGATTTTGTTCTCGTGTTTGATTTCTTCAATGTTGAAATCAAGCTTCGCGGTGCCGTATTTGAAGATGTCGCCAAGGTTAAACACCGATTGGGATAAAGACACGCTGTAGCTGTTTGAGTTGTAGCTAGAACGCGTATCCGGTGTTCCCGTTAATATGGTCTCATTTTCATTCCATGTGGTATCAGCAGCACCGTTTAAAGAGGGCAGAAACTTAGAGCGGCTAATGTCGATGTTGTATTCGTTTTCCTCCACGCCTTTATCGCTAGCGCGCAGAGATAAATTGTTTTCCAAGCCGAGTTTGACCGCCTCAAGCAAGGTGGTCGCCATTGCCGAAGGAGCATTGCTCAATGTAAGCGCTGCCAATACGCAGCTAGTTAAGTTTCTGTACCGCCACATACTTGTTGATCACCTTGATGATTTCGTCGTTTTTATAAGGTTTGCTGATCACGTAATCCATTCCAGCTTCGATACAAGCTTGGTGTTCATTACTGCTGGTCAATGCTGTCGCACCTATGATGGTGCAGGGGTTTTGTCCGCTCTCTTGTTCGTATTGTCGAATGCGTTTGGTTGCTTCAATACCGCCCATGCCAGGCATGATGCAGTCCATAAAAATGATATCCGAGCGCTGATTCATGAAGTGCTGAACGGCGTCTGCGCCATCGCCAACGGTATCGGCTTCGTATTCTTGCTTGCTCAAAATACGTTTGAGTAGAATCTGTTGAACACGGTCATCCTCAACAATCAGGAATGAGCTGTTCTCCATCTGATCTTCAGAGGCTTCCGCTTCCATGATTGCTAACAGATTGGGGATGAACTCATACGGAATCGCAGGAGAGTTCAGAATCTTGTCGACAAAGGTATGGCTCTCTTGTGCTTGCTGAGTGCTAGTAACTGAAAGCAGCAATTTAGTATTCGGGTGATTGCGCAGTTGCGATTTCACCGTTTTGCTCAGTGAGGGCAGCTTGTTTGGCTCGAACGTGTCGGTCAGCATGATGGCATCGTATTCGCCAAAGGTTTTTGCAGCAGAGAAGAGCTCGTTCGGCGTGCGAATTGGTGTGATCTCTAATCCCAAGTTGACTAACATTTTGTTCATCACATCAATGCGCAGCTGAGAGTTGGCACACAGCAACAAACGTTTATTGTCGAATCGAGTTTTCTCGGTGTGGAAGCTTTTGGCTTTTAAATCGAGCTGAATTTGAAAACGTTCCTGATTGCCCGATTGATACCAATGTCTCTCGTAATAGCCATAATCTTTCAACACGCTTTTCGCCAAATCGTCTTTGGTTGCAGTGTGCTGTTTATGGTCGCTCCAGTGTAGGGTATTGAGCTTGGTAAACGGCACATCCAGCGTGGTTAAGAAGTTTAGATTGATGGTCAAGCGAGTGTTTTCAATGTCTGACGCTGCGCCCGATTCAATGGTGACAAACAGTTTTTTGTCGGCTTTGAGTTGGATGGCATTCGATAGCTGTAGGAACAACACCCAGAATAAGCTGGTGGATTGTCCTTCAACACGGTTTGGTAGGTTATCCGAGATAAAGCAGTCTAGCTCACCTTCATTTCGCTGTACTTTTGAACTGATGTGAATCATCAATTCAGACAGTACATTTAGCAGTGAAAACTCTTTCGATTTGCTCTCGGTCCCTTGTGAAATGAGTCGGTTGTAGTTCTCTGCCAATTCAGACAGGGTATTGGCAGCCGAGGTTATATCTTGCGCCATCAACACGCCGCTCTCATCGGTCTCTTGTACAAGATATTGCACGCCGCCGTTAATGGTGTTGGTGATTCCACGAATCTCGTAACCAATCAGAGCATAGAGCTGCTTGTAGAGATCGTTATTACGTTTTTGCTCTTCGAGTTTGCTGAAAATCAGTTTTAGGTGAGAGTAGATCTGACGCTGCTTCGGATTGATGCTCACTTCATTGAGCAACTCTTCCAACCTTTGTAAATCCAGTTGTTTGAGTTCTTGATAAAGCCCGTCAAATTCTTGATCAATGTCGCGCTCATTCGAACTGGATTTTCTCAGTTTAAGGATTGCCACCAAATTCGATAGAACGGCGATACCAACCAACACAACAACGACCATAAACAACCAAATGAAGAACTCGTTTTTCTCCATCATTAGGTCGCTCGCATGGTTGTTAAACATGGTGCGATAGTTGTCGTCCATTTGTAGGTAGTTATTGGTGAGCGAGAGATACAGTGCCAACACATCGTCACGTGTTTTTGAGCTGTCCGAGAAGCGATTGATCGCCAGTTCAAGCTGCGTATATTCGGTCGCGCCTACCAAGCTAAACTCGGTTTTGTTGAGTGACGCGAGAGACTTAAACTGGTCAATTTCGTTTTTCAGAACCTCAAAATCAAGCTCTGTTGTACTGCAATAACGCGCGGTTAAACAGCGTTGAAGCGTTTGGATATCGAGCTCGATGGTTTGGTTGAGTTGTTGAGCTTGAACCAACAGAGGCGCGTTTTGCACTTGTTCCACTGAATCCACTCTTTCCCAAGAAACATATAAATAGAAGGCGAGTGCAGCCAGCACCAAGCTGAAAGCAATGCTTAGGCGCATAACAGGAACGGAAATATTGTAAGAAGGTTTGCTATTCATCCATTACCTCTCATCGAACGCGTCTTCGATAGCCGACATAACTGGCTTCGCTGCGTATTCGATCACCCGACGTGACCCAGTTTTCACATCGGCGGTGAATTCCATGTAAGGGGACAGCTTGAATTGAGTGCCTCCGCGCTCTAAATAGTTTTGGCTGATTTGGATTTCAGCGAGGTAGAATTCAGCGTCCTCTTCCTCATAGGACGAACGGCTGATCGACGCGATTCGACCTTCCAAAAATCCGTATTTGGCAAAGTTGTAGGTGTCCATCTTCACTTTGACTGCCTGTCCGATTTCAACAAAGCCCATGTCTTTACGTGGAATCTTCGCTTCTCCATGAAGGGAGTTATTGATCGGCGCAATGTCCGCGATACTTTCCCCCGGCGGTATCACCGCAGAACGGAAGTTGAAGTGCACTTTATCCACCACACCATCAATAGGGGCGTAGACCACGAGGCGATCCACTTTGTCTGAGTGTTGAGGACGAAGAATGCGTTTTAACTTGAGATCTTTCTTCGCTTGAATGATTTGCGCTTGGTATTCGGAGTTGCGATTTTCCACCAAGTCTCGGTATTGCTTCTCTAGTTTGTCCAGTTGGAAACGTTCATTCATGACCGACTCATCGAGGTTTTCAATCTCACGTACCATGTTTGATTCTTGAACCTGCATATTCAGAACATCGACATAAGACGCCATTTCCTCTTTGTAGAGGGTGTTCTTGATATTGAGCTGCTTGCGAATCAAAGAAAGCTGATTCTCGGAGCTTTTGCGGCGCTTAAGCATAGAATCAATCAACGAGTTCTTATGATTGATGTCGTGGGTGATCAACTCTTCATTAGAGCGGTTTTTGGAAAACTCCTGCTGCCAGGTATTCATATTTACCTGAACCAATTCTGGGTATTTTTCGATGTAGGCAGAGAAATCGGGCTCTACCATATCGCGCAGGCTTTCATAACGGAGTTTATCTAACTCGAGCTGAATGATTTCTGTGTTCACCGTATCGAGTTGAGTGTTTCTATCCAAAGAGCGAATGCGCGCAATGGGTTGACCTTCGTAAACCACTTCGCCTTTGCGCACTAACATTTCTTCGAGAATACCGCCTTCAAGGTGTTGCACTTTTTCTACGTCAGATTCCAGCAATAGCTCACCGCGCACCGACACCACAATGTCGATACGAGCTTGAGACGCCACGGCGATCGCCACCATTGAAAGCAAAAAGATAACCAGCAATGTTTTGTGTACGCTGGTCATCGCGCTGGCTAGCACGATCGTATCGTCTGCAGTCACCTTCGAAGACTCGTTGTTGGACACGAGTGCTTTTCTGAGGTGGTGCTCGATCTGCTTGTTACTCATGATCCACCTCGGTTATTCATCATCAATGCTGTCATTGATAGAGTTCTCGATATCTAACAGCTGGCTTATTTGTTTGTTCACGTTGTTGAGCTCAGTTTTGATGTCCTCAATCAATTCATTAGGTGCGGGAAAGTGGTGCTTACTCAAATGTTCCAGCTTTGCCATTTTGGGTGGTAGATCATCATCACAAAGCAATACCAGAATGGTTTTCAGCTTTTTTGAGTAGCCGCTCAGTTCTTCAAAACGGTTTTGTTTATGCAGCATTTCGATGTTGATCGCCGCGCTGCTGAAATCCTTGTAAAAATCTCCCAATAGCAATTGCAGCCCTTTGTGGCTGTTGTCGACTGAGCGCAACAGATTCGTCATGTTTATCATTGTTCCACCGCCCTAATTGCTTTAATGACAATAACTAAGGATCTTTAAATTGCGTTTTCAAATTTTTTTTACCTCTTTCTGGTTAAACAACATGAGTATGAAAAAAGTTGGATAAAAAAGTTGGTTTTCCAGAATGGTGTCCTTTACTGCCTCTAAACACGATCAGTTAGCTAATGGCAACGGAGGCTGTAATGGCAGGTGACAACAACCAAAATAACCAAAACAAAGACCTAAATGACGCGGTAGAACAAACGGAAACCAATGACGCGGGTACGCCCTCCCAGCAGCAGAATCAGCAAAATCAACAGAATACGATTGCTTCGACCGTAGCGACGGGTGCTGAAAATACCGATGCAGCAGACGAAGCCAATCAGGCGATGGAAGACAACCCAAGTGGTGCCGGAGCAGAGGAAGAAGCCTCGGCGTCCGGTGGTGCGGTACAAGAAGACACGCCAGAGAGTAGCGGAGGGTCGGATGCCGCTCAATCGAACGTGGTAGACAGTGTGGCATCAGACGGTGGATCTGGTGAAGAAGCAGCGGGCAGCGGCGGTGCGGCTTCAGGTGCGGGTGCACAAGCTGTTGGTGGCGGTGATGCCTCTGGCTCTGAAGGCGGTTCGGACGCAGAAGGCAATGAAGCACAAGGACAAGCTGTGCAAACGTCGGCTGCGCCAAGTGCCTCTTCATCCGATTCTGAAGGTTCACAAGGTGGTGATAACCTAGATTCAGAAACCACAGAAGAAACCTTTGCGGTAGACGTTCAAGACACCAGTGAAGAGACCACGACGCAAGTAGAAGATGATTTCGACTCTGAAACCACGAGCGAAACGTTCCAAATTATAGTCGAAGGTGAAAACGATGCGCCAGAGGTAGAACAAGATCTGGCTTACATCATGGATGAAGACGGCACCATTACCTTCACGCAAGAACAATTACTCGAATACGCAAGTGATGTTGATGGCGACGACCTTGTTGCGTCTAACGTCCAAGTAGGTGCGAATGCATCGGTTCAAGACAATGGTGACGGCACGTTCACCGTGGTTCCGGACGCTGATTTCAATGGTGAACTCGACTTAACGTTTGATATCAGTGATGGTCAAGAAACCGTTTCAAGTTCTATCGATTTAACCGTTCGTCCAATCAATGACGCACCAGTACCTGAAGATAAAACCTTTGAGGTGGAAGAGGACGGAACTCTGATCTTCACCGATGCTGACCTGCTTGCTGGCGCAACGGATATTGAAGGCGATAACCTAACAGTTGAAGGTGTGAGCTATGAAGGTGGCGACGGCATCCTGACCGACAACGGCAATGGGACTTACACTTTTGCGCCAAATGAAAACTTCAATGGTGATGTGAACTTCAGCTTTGATGTGTCCGACGGCACGGATACGGTTTCTGCCAACATTGATGTAAGCGTTACGCCAGTCGATGACGCACCAGTAACTGGCAATCTTGCATACTCGGTGGATGAAGATGGCTCGATTCGTTTGAGCCAAGAGCAGTTGTTGTCGCAAGCTTCCGATGTGGAAGGTGATGCACTGACGGCGTCTAACCTTTCGGTAGATGGCAACGCGACGGTGACTCAAAATGACGATGGTAGTTTCACTATCACGCCAGACGCAGATTTCAATGGTGATATCGACATCAGCTTCGATATCTCAGATGGCACGAACACCGTTCAAGCAACCGCTGATCTAACCGTTAACCCAATCAACGATTTACCTGTTCCTCAAGACCAGCAGTTTAGCGTGGAAGAAGATGGCACGCTGATCTTTACGGACGCTGACCTGCTTGCTGGCGCAACGGATATTGAAGGCGATAACCTAACCGTTGAAGGTGTGAGTTACGATGGTGGCGACGGCATCCTGACTGACAACGGCAATGGGACTTACACTTTTGCGCCAAATGAAAACTTCAATGGTGATGTGAACTTCAGCTTTGATGTGTCCGATGGCACAGATACGGTTTCTGCCAACATTGATGTCAGTGTTACACCAGTCGATGACGCACCAGTGTCTGGCAATCTTGCTTACTCGGTGGACGAAGATGGCTCGATTCGTTTGAGCCAAGAACAGTTGTTGTCGCAAGCTTCCGATGTGGAAGGCGATGCACTGACGGCGTCTAACCTTTCGGTAGATGGCAACGCGACGGTGACTCAAAATGACGATGGTAGCTTCACCATCACGCCGGACGCAGATTTTAATGGTGATATCGACATCAGCTTCGATATCTCAGATGGCACGAACACCGTTCAAGCAACCGCTGACCTAACGGTCAACCCAATCAACGATCTGCCTGTTCCTCAAGACCAACAATTCAGTGTGGAGGAGGACGGCACGCTGCAATTTACTGATGCAGATCTGCTTGTTGGCGCGACCGACATTGAAGGCGATGACCTTTCTGTAACGGGAATCAGCTACGAAGGAACCGACGGCGTTCTAACTGACAATGGCGATGGCACGTATAGCTTTGCGCCAAATGAGAACTTCAACGGTGATGTGAACTTCAGCTTCGACGTATCTGATGGCACAGATACAGTTTCAGCGAATGTGGATGTGAGCGTTACGCCGGTGAACGATCCTCCGGTGGCTGGGTCAACGTCTTACACGGTTCACGAAGACAACTCTATTACCATTTCTGACGCGCAACTGTTGGCAAACTCTTCGGATTTAGAAGGGGATGTCTCGATAGATAGCGTGAGCTACTCTGGCAGCGATGGTGTGTTGCAAATCAATGGAGACGGTACGTACACCTTCTCTCCAAATGAAAACTTTAATGGTGAAGTGACGCTTGATGTTGTCGTCGCTGATGAAGAAGGCGCAACGGATGTCACCACTGCTGGCATTACAGTACTGGAAGTGAACGATCCACCAGTCGCAGGACCAACTTCTTACACCATTGATGAAGATTCTGTTCTGACCTTTAGTGAGTCGCAAGTGCTGCTGAATGCCTCTGATGTGGAAGGCGATGTAGAACTTGTTGGCATTAGCTATGATGGTCCGGATGGCATTTTCACCGTTAACGATGATGGCACGTGCAGCTTCGCGCCAAACGAGAACTTTAACGGACAAGTTCAACTTGATGTGACCATTCGAGATGAAGATGGAGCAGAAGTTGATACCATCATCAATGTGAATGTATTGCCAATCAATGATGCGCCAGTATCGGGTGATTTGGCTTATAGCGTTGATGAAGACGGTGCGATTACACTCAGCCAAGAGCAGCTTCTTTCTCAAGCGTCTGATATTGAGGGCGATGACCTGACTGCTAGCGATTTGACTGTAGATGGAAACGCAACCGTCACAGCGAACGATGATGGCAGCTTCACGATTACACCAGATGCGGACTTTAATGGTGACATTGATATCCAATTCAACATTACGGACGGCACAGACACAATCCAAGCAACGGCGGATCTAACGGTTAATCCAGTTAACGATCTTCCTGTCCCTCAAGACCAGCAGTTCAGTGTTGAAGAAGACGGCACGCTGCAGTTTACCGACGCAGACCTACTTGCTGGCGCGACCGACATTGATGGCGACAACTTAACGGTTGATGGCATTAGCTACACAGGCAGCGATGGTGTGCTGACTGACCATGGCGATGGTACTTACACCTTTGCACCAAATGAAAACTTCAACGGCGACGTCAGCTTTAGCTTTGGTGTTTCTGACGGCACTGAGACCGTACCTGCCAATGTGGATGTAAGCGTCACTCCAGTGAACGATCCTCCGGTTGCGGGTTCAACGTCTTACACGGTTGATGAAGATAATGCGATTACGATTTCCGACGAGCAGCTTCTGGCTAACTCTTCGGATGTGGAAGGTGCAGTGTCCATCGATAGCGTGACCTATTCAGGCACCGATGGCGTATTCCAAGACAACGGTGACGGCACTTACACCTTCATGCCGAATGAGAACTTCAGCGGTGATATCAGCCTTGATGTGATTGTGGCGGATGAGCAAGGTGCGATTGACGAAACAACCGCAGGCATTACGGTCATTGAAGTGAATGACCCTCCAGTTGCCGGTCCAACGTCTTACACGATTGATGAAGATTCAGTACTGACATTCAGTGAGTCACAAATTCTTGCCAACGCATCTGATATCGAGGGTGATGTAGAGCTTGTTGGCATCAGCTATGAAGGCTCGGATGGTATCTTTACCGTCAATGGCGATGGTACTTGCAGCTTTGCACCAAACGAGAACTTCAATGGTCAAGTTCAGTTGGATGTGACCATTCAAGATGAAAATGGGGCAACCGTTGATACGCACATCAATGTCGACGTATTGCCAATCAACGATCCACCAGTATCGGGTGATTTGGCTTACACCATCAACGAAGACAGCTCAATAACGCTGAGCCAAGAGCAATTGCTTGCCAAAGCGGGCGATATTGATAGCGAGAACCTTGAAGCCATCAATCTATCGACAGATGACAACGCGACGATTCAATACAACGATGATGGCAGTTACACCATCACACCGGATGAAAACTACAACGGCGATCTAGACCTGACCTTCGATATCATTGATAACGATGGCGGCTCGGTACAAGTTGGTCTGGATATTACGGTTAATCCTGTGAATGACTTGCCACAAGCGCAAGATCAACAGTTCACGGTAGAAGAAGATGGCACCTTGCTGTTCACGGATGCAGACCTATTGGAAGGCGCGTCGGATATTGACGGCGATGATCTGTCTATCGAAAACGTACTCTACACAGGTGCGGACGGTGTGCTTACCGATAATGGTGATGGCACTTATAGCTTCGCGCCGAATGAGAACTTCAACGGTGATGTTCAGTTCACATTCGATGTGTCTGACGGCACAGGCTCAACACCTGCATTCATTGATGTCAGCGTGACACCAGTGAACGATCCACCGGTGGCAGGTTCTACGTCTTACACGGTTCAAGAAGACGGTCAAATCACCATTAGTGACGAGCAGTTGTTAGCCAACTCTTCTGATGTGGAAGGCGATGTAGCCTTGGCGAATGTTAGCTACTCTGGTAACGACGGTAGCTTCGTGGACAATGGCGACGGCACATATACCTTCACGCCAAATGAGAACTTTGACGGTAACATTTCTCTCGACGTTACGGTTATCGACCAAGATGGTGCAACGGATACAACAACCGCAGGCATCGATGTTATCGCGGTGAACGACGCACCAGAAACGTCAGGTATTCAAGCTGAGGTGGATGAAGATAATGCCATCACCATCACGCAAGAACAATTGCTTGCGAATGCGACAGACATTGAAGGTGATGACCTTGTTGCCAGCAATCTACAAACCAATGACCCAGATGCGACGATCGTAGCCAACGATGATGGTTCTTTCACCATTACGCATACGGAAAACTTTAACGGTGAGTTGGACTTCACTTACAACATCAGCGATGGCGAAAATGATGTTCTGACCACGTTGGATCTGACCGTTAATCCTGTCAACGATGCGCCAGAAGCGGGCGACGAGATCTTTATTCAAGCGGAAGAAGATCAAACAGTGGGTGTTTCTCTGCGTGAAGAGCCTGCGTTACGTCTCGACCAAGCCCCTGAAAACGGCATCATTGAAGCGAATCTAAATGACGAATGGGTACAGCTAGAAGTCGGGCAGGAGGTGCCTGCAGACACGGAAGTGCGCTTCATTCCAAATGATGATGCATTGGCGAACGGTACGCATACGAGCCAAATTGGTACCTTTGATGACAACGCCAGCCTTGATGATTGGGGTACGGCTGTTGACCCTTACACACGTGAGTTTGTCGATGGCGATTTGAAAGTTACTGTTCAAAGTAATGATGACCCACTCGGTGCGTGGAATGGTAAAACACACATCGGTCACGGTATTGGCGATACTGACCGCCAAGGCTTGAGCGGTGATGAAAAACTGACTGTGACCGTTGAAGGTCAAGACATCAACGAAATCAGCTTCCACCTAGATGGTCTAGGCGGCTGGTTTATGGAAGAGTCTCGCCACTTTACCGAAGTCGAAATTCGCGCATTCAACTCTGATGGTGACTTGATCGACTCGATGACTTACCACAAAGAAGATCGTGGTAGCTATGAGACGGATTACACCCTAACGGTGAACGAGCCGGTGTCTTACTTTGAGTTAGGTACGATTCAAGGTAACGGTACATACGTGGTTCAAAACATGACGGTTTCGCAAACTTGTCATGATGAAGCGGTGTTCACATCTATTGGTGTGGATGGCACGGAAATCACTGAAACGGTAGAACTGAATATCCGTGAAGGTGACAGTGAAATCGAACTGACGGCTGATCTGCCAAATGTGACCATCGATACCGAAGGTTCTACGCAGTTTGCCTCTGTGGTAATCACAGAAGAGCAGCTTCTCGCACAAGCGAGTGATATCGATAGTGACGTCCTTGATATTCAAAACCTAGAGCTGGTGGGGGATAACGCGGAGCACGCTACGTTAACCGACAACGGCGATGGTACGTGGACAGTCACACCAGATGAGAACTTCTACGGTGAGATTGAGCTTGGCTACCAAGTTACGGATGGTGAACTCACGGACGACAACATCATCAACATCAACTTCGAAGCAGTAAACGATGCGCCAATCGTTTCTGGTCCGATTGTATTGTCGACTGATGAGGATTTGGGCATTACGTTTAGCGCGGACGATCTGCTTGCGAATGCAAGTGATGTGGAAGGCGATGCGCTGTCTATCTCTGATATCTCTTACAGCGGTGATAACGGTGAGCTTGTCGATAATGGCGACGGCACGTACACCTTTATGCCGAATGAAAACTTCAATGGTGAAGTCGATATCGATTACAAAGTCTTCGATGGCACCGATGAAGTCGATACTCATCTAGACCTGACCGTTATTCCGGTCAACGATGTGCCAGTTCCTGGTGCGCCGCTGCATACTCAAATGCTAGAAAACGGCACCATCATCATCGAAGCAAAAGACCTACTATCAGGTGCGACCGATGTGGATGGCGACATTCTGCATATCGAGAATCTACTGCTTGTTGACCAGTCACAAGGTACGTTGACAGACAACGGCGACAACACCTTTACCTTCGAGCCAACTTCGAACTTCTACGGTGAAGTGAACTTGACCTTCGACATCAGCGATGGTCAAGCAAGTGCACCAAGCACTGCGAAGATCGATGTTGAGATCGTCAACGAAGGTCCAGAGGTCAGCGGTCCGGTTGATGCGGTCGTCGATGAAGATGGCTCAATTACCATCACTCAAGAAGACTTGTTAGCGAACGCGACGGACGTGGATGGTGACAACCTTGAAGCGGTGAACCTGTCGACCAACGATCCTAATGCAACCATCGTTGAGAACGCTGATGGTAGCTTCACGATTACGCCGAGTGAAAACTTCTTTGGTGAAATCGAATTTACTTATGACGTAACTGACGCGATCGAAACCGTCGCCGCGGATCTAAACCTCACCGTTAACCCAGTGAACGACCTGCCAGATGTGCCTGATTTGTCCTTCACCACAGAAGATGGCGAAGCGATCACGATTACTGAAGCAGAGTTGCTGGCTCAAGCGACGGACATCGAAGGCGATGATTTATCTGTTGTGAACGTGACGAGTTTAAGCGACACGGTTCAAGTGACAGACAATGGCGATGGCACTTACACGTTAACGCCAGAGCAGGGCTTCTTTGGTAATGTTGACCTCACGTTTGATGTGAGTGATGGCACCGATGTGGTGGCGGCAAACATCGACTTGAAAGTTGAGTTCGTCAACGACGCACCAGAAGCAGCGCCAATCGTGGCAGACGTGGACGAGGATGGCTCTATCCTCGTGACACAAGAAATGCTGCTTGAAAATGCCAGCGACCAAGATGGTGATGACCTATACGCAACGGCACTAGAAACCAATGATCCTAACGCAACGATTGTAGACAACGGTGACGGTACCTACACCGTGACGCCATCTGAGAACTTTAATGGTGAAATTGCGTTTACCTATGAAGTGAACGACGGCGAACTAAGCACTTCAACTGATATGACACTGACGGTTAATCCCGTCAATGATATCCCAATTGTCGCACCAGCCATGTATAGCATCGAAGAAGATGGCAGTATCTTGTTTACAGAGGCGGACTTACTGAGTGGCGCAGTTGATGTTGAAGGCGATGACTTATCTGTTACTAGCATTAACTACTCGGGTGATGAAGGTACTGTAACGGACAACGGTGACGGTACATTTAGCTTCGTACCAGAAAAGCACTTCAGTGGTGACTTGCAGTTCAGCTTTACGGTTTCTGACGGTACTGATGAAGTTGAGCAAGACATTAATGTCCATATCGAAGCCGTGGCAGATGCGCCAGACCTAGTCATCACTGATGGCGATGGTCGAAACGTGGATGATCAAGCAATCTTGGTAGAGCCAGGCGGTATTGTTGAAGTGAACATCGCCGCAGCATTGGTTGACCAAGACTTGTCAGAAACACTGACTGTGACCGTGGATGGTGTTCCAGAAGGTTCTGTGATCAGCTACGACAACGAAGGGGTACTTAACGATCAAGACAACGGTATCACCAGTTTCAACGATACTGAAATCACGGTTACGTTTGAAGGTGAAACCGCGGGTTACCAAAACACAGCGGGTTACTACAAAGTCGATGAAGATGGCAACATCACTGGCGTTGAAGTGGTGTACGAAAACGCTTCTCAAGTTGGCGGCGGCGGTGACCTCGTACCGGGACAAGATCAGTTCAGCTTCCAAATTTCGGAAGGGGAAAGCTTCAACCTATTCTTGATCCCTAACGGTCATAACTTTAATGACTTCGCATCCATGCAAGATGGTCAGTACGAGTTCCGTGCAGCAGATGGTTCTCCTGCGAACATGGATACGGTTGACCCACAACTCGTGTTTGTTGGCGCTGATGGTTCTGAAACCGTGATTCAAAGCCAATTCGGTGATGCAGTCTTCCATGGTGGTTCAAGCTCAGAGCTCAACCAAGATGGTATTGAACATACCCGAACTACTGTGAACGAAGACGGTGAACTGGTTTACGGCTTTGAAGATCTCTACGGTGGCGGCGATGCCGATTACACCGACTTCAACTTCACCATTGATGTCGGTGAAGTGAACAGCCAGATCTACAGCGGTGAAGTAACAGTAGGTCCAGATGGTTCTGTAACGCTTCCAACCACAGCAATTGAACAAGAGCTACAGATTCAATTGCCAGAAGACTTTAACCAACAGCTAGAAATCAATGTAACGGCAACGGCAACAGAGCTATCAAATAATGATTCTGAAACCGTTTCTCAAACCATCTACGTCAATGCAACAGGTGCCCACATTGAACATGCGCCTGAAGCATTGCCTGTTTCAGCGATGGTTGAAGAAGATGGTTCAATCCTAATTACGCAAGAAGATTTGCTCGCTAATGCGCGTGACTTGGATGGAGACCAACTGACAGCGCTGAATCTGGCAACGGATGATGAAAACATCACCATCACAGACAATGGCGACGGTACTTACACCTTAACGCCAGATGCGGACTTTAATGGTGATATCACCTTTACGTTCGATGTGTCTGACGGCGATGATGTTGTCTCAACCAACCTTGAGTTATTGGTGTCACCAGTTAACGATGCGCCTGAACCACAAGATCAAGCGTTCACTGTTGGTGAAGATGGTGTGCTGACCTTTACTGATGCGGATCTGCTAACAGGCGCTACCGATATTGAAGGGGATGACCTATCTGTTGAGGGCGTCACTTACACAGGCGCAGACGGTGTTCTTACTGACAATGGTGATGGCACCTACAGCTTCGCACCAAACGAGAACTTCAATGGCGATGTGAACTTCACTTTCGATGTTTCCGATGGCACGGATACCGTGACGGCAAATATCGATGTAACAGTCACGCCAGAGAACGATCCACCGGTTGCAGGCAGCACGGCTTATACCGTTCATGAAGATAATTCGATCACCATCAGTGACGAACAGCTATTAGCGAACTCATCGGATATTGAAGGCGATGTGTTGATTGATAGCGTGAGCTACAGCGGTAACGATGGTGTGTTAGAAATCAATGGCGATGGTACTTACACCTTCTCACCAAACGAGAACTTCAGTGGCGAGGTGAGCCTAGATGTTGTCGTTGTCGATGAAAAAGGTGCAACGGACTCTACCACTGCTGGCATTACTGTGATTGAGGTAAATGACCCACCAATCGCAGGTCCTACTGCATACACTATCGATGAAGACCAAGTTCTAACCTTTAGTGAATCTCAAGTACTACTGAATGCTTCGGATGTTGAAGGGGATGTTGAGCTAGTAGGCATCAGCTACGACGGTCCAGATGGTATCTTCTCAGTAAACGGTGATGGAACTTGTAGTTTTGCACCGAATGAAAACTTCAACGGTCAAGTGCAGTTGGATGTAACCATTCGTGATGAAGACGGCGCTGAGGTCGATACTTACATCACAGTCGATGTCTTACCAATCAATGATGCACCTGTATCTGGTAACTTGGCGTACAGCGTCGACGAAGACAACTCAATCACACTGAGCCAAGAGCAGCTTCTTGCTCAAGCATCGGATGTAGAAGGTGACGCATTAACCGCATCTAATCTAGTGGTTGATGGCGATGCAACGGTTACGGCAAACGACGATGGTAGCTTCACTATCACGCCAGATGCGAACTTTAATGGCGACATTGATATCACGTTCGATATCAACGACGGCAGCGATACTATTGTTGCAACGGCGGACCTAACCGTTAACCCAGTTAATGACTTGCCGCAGCCAGAAGATCAAGCGTTCACCATTGGTGAAGATGGCGTGTTGACCTTCACTGATCAAGATCTGCTTGATGGCGCAACGGATATCGATGGTGATGACCTATCGGTAGAAGGTGTGAGCTACACTGGCGCAGATGGTGTCCTAACCGACAACGGTGACGGCACTTACAGCTTCGCGCCAAACGAGAATTTCAATGGCGACGTGAACTTCACCTTCGATGTTTCTGATGGCACGGATACTGTGACCGCGAATATCGATGTGACAGTCACTCCAGAGAACGATCCACCGGTGGCAGGCAACACCTCTTACACAGTGCATGAAGACAACTCGATCACCATTAGTGACGAGCAGTTACTGGCGAATTCATCAGACGTCGAAGGAGATGTCGCGGTTGATAGCGTTAGCTACAGTGGCACAGATGGTGTGTTCCAAGACAATGGTGACGGTACGTACACCTTCTCGCCAAACGAGAACTTCAATGGCGAAGTGAGCCTAGATGTTGTCGTGGTCGATGAAGACGGTGCGACGGATTCAACTACCGCAGGTATTACAGTACTTGAGGTGAACGATCCACCAATTGCAGGCGCGACTAGCTACTCAGTGAACGAAGACGAAGTCATCACCATTAGCTCTGAGCAATTATTGGCGAACGCTTCTGACGTTGAAGGTGAAGTTGCGATTGATAGCGTGAGCTACAGCGGCTCCGACGGTATCTTTACCGATAACGGTGACGGTACATTCAGCTTCGCTCCAAACGCCAACTTCGATGGCGATGTTAGCCTAGATGTTGTGGTTGTTGATGAAGACGGTGCAACTGCGGCAACTAACGCAAACATCGATGTATTGCCAATCAACGATGCGCCAGTATCAGGTGACTTGGCTTACAGCGTGGATGAAGATGGTTCTATCACTCTCAGCCAAGAGCAACTTCTTGCTCAAGCCGGCGACGTGGATGGCGACGACCTAACTGCATCCAACCTGACTGTTGACGGCAATGCGACCGTTGTTGCGAACGACGATGGCAGCTTCACTATCACACCGGATGCGGACCTCAATGGCGACATTGACCTGAGTTTCGACATTACGGACGGCGATGCGACCATTCAAGCCACTGCCGATCTGACCGTGAACCCAGTGAACGACTTACCAACGGTTGGTCAGCCACAGTTTGTTACGCAAGAAGACACCAGCTTCACCTTCACCGAAGAGCAACTGCTGCAAAATGCAGGTGATATCGATGGTGATAACCTAACGGTTGAAAACGTTGCCTCTGACAGCGGTACCTTGGTTGATAACGGTGACGGCACGTACACCTTTGCACCAAACGAAAACTTCGATGGCAACGTGAATGTGACGTTTGATGTCAACGATGGCACGGCAACGGTTCCTGCTGAAGCGAACATTGATGTTCAATCTGTGGTTGATATGCCAGAGCTGTCGATTGCTTCGGATTTGGTGATTGCCTCTGATAACTTCGAGTCTGGCTCGAACGGTTGGAACGCGAACACTGAGAGCTCTCAAGGCTTCGAAACGGGCGATATGCTGGGTCGTATTGGTGGCACTGGCGGTGATGAAGCGGTCAGCAAAACCTACGAGATCCCAAGCGATGTCAACGAAGTGAATATCTCGTTTAGCTTCTACGAAATCGATTCTTGGGATGGCGAGTCGTTCCAAATCTTTGTCGGCGGCGAACAGCTAACCACCTTGGAAAACTCAGCGTTCCGTACTCAAGATGGTACGACAACGCTTTACGACTCTAACGGTAATGAAGTGGGTGAAGTCGTCCATGGATCTTCACAGGGCGAAGGCTTTAGCTTCTGGAATGATCAGGCTCACCAAGTGAACTTAACCGTTCCGGTGGAAGACGGTCAGCTTCAGTTAGGCTTTGGTTCTACGTTAAACCAAAGTATTCCTGACGAGTCGTTCGGCATCGACAACATCGAAATCACGGTAGCGGACGCGGATTACCAAATCATTGGTACCGAAGATACACCAGTGCCGCTTGATATCGATGCTGCATTAACCGATACCGATGGTTCAGAAAACCTCTCTATCTTGATTGAAGATGTGCCAGAAGGCAGCGCACTATCAGCAGGTGTTGATAATGGCGACGGCACTTGGTCACTACAACCAGGCGAGCTAGAAGGACTAGAGTTTATCCCTTCTGCGGACTTCAACGGCGATGTGACGCTAACCGTGAATGCAACCTCTACGGATGTGGATACAGGTACAACGGCGACAGCGACGCAAGATGTGACGATTCATATCTCGCCAACTAATGATGCACCAGAAGTGACGGGTGATATCACTGCAGTCACTGCCGAAGACAACAGCATCACGCTAACTCAAGAGCAGTTACTTGAGCATGCCGTTGATATTGATGGTGATGACCTAAGTGCAATCAACCTGAGCACCAATGATGAAAATGCAACGGTCGAAATGAACGAGGATGGCAGTTTCACCATTACTCCGAGCGAGAACTTCTATGGTGACATTGAGTTTAGTTACGATGTCACGGATGGCGAAGAAGTGGTTGCGGCTGGTCTTGACCTAACCGTTACACCAGTCAATGACGCTCCAGAGCCACAAGATCAAGCGTTCACCGTGGGTGAGGACGGTATTCTTACCTTCACTGATGCGGACTTGTTAACAGGCGCGACGGATGTAGAAGGTGACAACCTAACAGTTGAAGGCGTGACTTACACAGGTGCAGACGGTGTCCTAACCGACAATGGTGATGGCTCATACAGCTTCGCACCGAATGAGAACTTCAATGGTGATGTGAACTTCACTTTCGATGTGTCAGACGGTACGGATACGACCTCTGCCAACATTGATGTGAGTGTGACGCCAGAGAACGATCCACCGGTGGCAGGCAGCACGTCTTACACAGTACATGAAGACAACTCGATCACCATCAGTGACGAGCAACTACTGGCTAATTCGTCGGATATTGAAGGCGACGTAGACATCAGTAGTGTGACTTACAGTGGCAACGATGGCGTCTTCCAAGACAATGGCGATGGTACGTACACCTTCTCTCCAAACGAGAACTTCAATGGCGAGGTCAGCCTAGACGTTGTAGTTGTCGATGAAGAGGGTGCGACAGACTCAACCACTGCGGGTATTACCGTTCTTGAGGTGAACGATCCACCAATCGCAGGTGCGACAAGTTACTCTGTCAATGAAGACGAAGTCATTATATTCACGGAAGAGCAACTGCTAGCGCAATCAAGTGACGTGGAAGGCGACGTGAGCCTAGAAAGCGTCTCTTACAGTGGTAGCGACGGCATTCTGACGGCGAATGACGATGGTACTTATAGCTTCGCGCCAAATGAAAACTTCAACGGTGGCGTAAGTCTAGACGTAGTAGTGGCTGATGAAGACGGTGCAACTGCGACAACCAACGCGAACATTGATGTATTGCCAGTCAACGATGCTCCTGTATCTGGCGACTTGGCTTACAGCGTCGATGAAGACGGTTCAATCACATTGAGTCAAGAGCAGTTACTGGCTCAAGCGGGTGACGTCGACAGCGATAATCTAGAAGCAGTGAACTTAACCGCGGTAGCCAATGCAACCGTTGTTGAGAACCAAGATGGTAGCTTTACGATTACGCCTGATGCGAACTTCAATGGCGATATCGACCTAAGCTTCGACTTGATTGATAACGATGGTGCGAGCGTGGAAGTGGGCGTTGACCTAACGGTGAACCCAATTAATGATGCGCCGCAATCAACGCCAGTGAACTTAGCTGGCACCGAAGATACCACCATTCTTATCACGCAGGACATGTTGCTTGCTAACGCGACAGACATCGACAACACCTACGACGAACTGTCTGCTGTCGACCTAGTGATTGATGAGCAATACGGTGACTTGCTAGACAACGGTGATGGCACTTGGTCATTCACTCCAACTGAGAACTTTAACGGCGATGTGCCAATGTCGTTCGGCGTCAGCGATGGTGATTTAGTGACGCCGGTTGAAGGCAATCTAAACATCGAAGCGGTTAACGATGCACCGGAAGCGCCAACCATCCAGATGCAAGGCGAAGAAGATGTGGTCATGGTGATTGACCCTGCTTACATCGCTGATCAAGTTACGGATCTTGATGGTGACGAAATCAGCGTAGAAAGCATCACGGTTCGTGCGCCTGCAAACGCGACATTAACCCAGCAACCAGATGGTATGTACCACTTGGTAACCACTCAAGACTTCAATGGTTTGGTGGAACTGGGCTACACCGCGACGGATGGTGAAGAAGTGGTTGAAGGCTCGTTGAATGTGGATGTCATTCCAGTCAACGATGCTCCATTCAATGTGGGTAATGCCTTTATGGCAACCGACGAGGATGGCGCATTCACCTTCGACGCTGGCGACCTGATGAACTTGTTCGGCGACATTGACACTGAAAACCTAGTCGTATCACGCATTATCACCGCAGAAGGTGAAGATGGTGGTGAGGTAACAGACAACGGTGACGGTACTTGGACGTTCACACCGACTGGCGATTTTGCAGGGGTTTCTGACTTGCAAGTTGTGGTAAGTGACGGTGAGTTTGAAACAGTACTTGATGTACCAGTGTTTGTTCGCCCTGTTGCGGATGGCGCGGTCATCACAACCGACCATGATGGTCCGTTAGTCTTCGGTGAGGACGAAACGGGTCACCTAGGCTTGAATGTTGGTCTGATCGACGATTCAGAAACACTGAGTAACCTAGTGATGACTGGTTTCCCTGTTGGCTTCGAAGTTACGGATGGTGTGAACACCATTACCATTACGGAACCGGGTCAATACATCGACTTGAACGAGTGGGATATTTCAGACCTGCAAATGACGCCTCCGGCTGACTTTAATGGCGAGTTCTTCGTAACCGTGACCGCAACAACGGTGGATTATGGTGACGAGCCAGAAGAGTTCGAAGATGGCATCGATTCAGGTGACTTCGAAACCCTAGCGGGTGAGCCCGTTATCCTAACCGCTGATGACCTAATCGGATTGGCAGAAAACGTAGACGCTGACGCGGGTGATGAAGTGAAATTTGTTCACCTAGCTGACCGCAGCCAAGGTGAGATTGTCGATAACGGTGATGGCACATGGACATTCAATCCAGCACCAGGCTTTACTGGTGAAGCGGATATCGCTTACGTGATTGATAAAGACGGTGTGCTTCATGATGAGCAAACGGGTGTGGTCGTGAAAGAAGACGCACCACAAGAGAATGCTTCTCCAGAAATCGACAGCATTTCTACCACAGAAATGGCAGCGGATGGCACCTTGTCGTTCACCAATGATGACATGCTGTCGACCTTGAGCGATGCAGAAGGCGACAGCTTGAGCATTGAGTCAGTGAGCCTAATGGAAGGTCAAGGTGTGATAGAGACCGATAACCAAGGTAACTACCAATTCACACCAGCAGAAGGCTACACCGGAGATGTTCAAGTTGGCTTCATTGCAACTGACGGTGAAAACCGCATTGAGAGCTTCTTTAATGTTGACATCCAAGGTGAAGGTGAAACCACTACCAGCGAAGGCTACGCACTGGCTGATGATGGTTCACTAACACTAACGGAAGCACAGTTGATTGATGAACTTGGCATTAGCCCTTCAGCAGAAGTGTTGGATGTCGCCGATGCAAACGATGCTGGTTTCTTCGCGAAATCAGGTGATGAAGAGTGGACATACTGGCCGAACGATGACTTCGATGGCAATTTGGCTATGGATGTTCAGGTCAACGACAACGGTGAAGTATCGACTCAGAATCTGAGCATCCAAGTTGCGGACGATTCAACGCAAAGTGACGAGCCACAAATCCAAACTGCTCAAGCATCATCAGAGCAGCAAGTCGGCGAAGCGCAACAGCCTGAAGAGCAAGCAGTAAACGGTGCAGACAGTGAAGAGGAGAGCGCAGCTGATGTGACTGCAGCACCAGGCGATACCATTTCTATCTCGGTTCCAGATGAGGTCAGTGGCAACGAATCGGTGGATTATGCAGAAATGTCCGGTCTACCTGATGGCGCATCGGTAAGCAACGCACTGGATAATGGCGATGGCAGCTTCACATTAAGTGGCAACCTGAACCAACCAGTATCGGTTGACCTACCAGAAGGTTACGAAGGTACGAGCGAAATCCAATTCCAAGGTTACGATGAATTGGGCAGCGCAGTAGAAGGTGCGAGTGGCACAGTTGAAGTTGAAGTCGATGATCAATACACCATGCAAGGTTCTGCTCAAGATCAGCAACCAGACATGGCGGGTATGGAATCTGGCGGCAGCGACTGGACAAGTGCGGGAGGTCAAGATCAAGGTGTTGACTTCACGGATGACTCTGGCAGCTTCGACTCGGATACTCAAACGGGTACTGACCAAGGCAACGATTTCGATCAAAGCTCAATGTAACCAGTCCTAGACTAGGGCAGTGTCATTGCTGCCCGAACCAAAGCCATGCAGGTTCTACTTTGCATGGCTTTTTTGTTGGTCTTCTTTCTATGAGCTGCAGAAAAAACTTGGAAATTGAAAAAAGTATTCTTAGCTAGTTTATACCCAAGTAACCTCGAGATGTTAGGTTCAGCGAGAATGGCTTGGTTTGTAGACGCGGCGGCGATTTAAAGGTCTAGTGGGTCTAAATCAAGAATCGACAACAAAGTATACAAACCAAGACAGCTCGCCCTTCGGGAGCGTGTCATTGACTCGCTTCTTTATTGAATCAATGGCTGTGTCAAACAACTTGGAAAGAGCTGACTATTACGCTGCGTTGTTTTCCTTGACCCCGAACCAATGACAACGCTCTGAATCCTGCATCTTGAAGTCACTTGGGTATAAGAGTCATTTACAAGGAGGAGCGACATGTACCGTTATGTTAGTTCGCCAAAAGCATCGAAGTACATAGTGCCACCACCACAGCATCGTGAGTTGTCGAGTATCGATGTGCCGGAGTCAGAACTAGAGATGCGTGAAATTCTGAACAATTGGTTTGCCGATGGATTGGCGCCCATCATTCAGAATGAAGATAATTACATTTCTGCTAATGAGCAACAGCGCTTTGAGCAGCTCAGCCGTACGGTGGGCGTGCTACTGCGTAATAAAGATTACTACTTCGCCACCAAGCGGATTCTCTCGTTGTGGGAGCAAGACTGCTTAGAAACCACTTACATTAATTATCTGATTTTACGTAGTGAGCGTATACCATACTTCGAATAAGTCCCATTTATCGGCTTAAAATAGTGGTTTACATGGTTTTCTTAGTAACTTTTGATACTTGTATTTAACATTTTTGTAAACATCGTTATATTTAAGGCTCATCGTTGTCAGGAGTTTATGGATGAACCTTACGATATCAGGGAAGTTGCAGCTCAGTTTTGTGCTGCTAGCCGTACTTTTTATGGCATCAGCGGTATTCACGTATCGCAACGTCACCACCGTAGAGCAATACGCCTCTTCGTTACTTAAATCTGATCTACCGACCGTCGACACCAGTCGCGGTATCCAACAGTCTGTTCAAGCATCGCTGTCTTCTATTCGAGCCTACATGTTGCTAGGTGGCGATGAAGAGGCGAGCACACGTCTGAGTGAGGACGTACGCAATATCATGGTATCTACAGACGAGTCGCTTCCAACGTTGCAGGCTTTGATCTCTGAACAGGATTTTCAAGCGATTCAAAGTCAGTGGGATGCGGTCAAAGTCTCTTTGAACAAGCTGATTGAACTTAGCCACAGTGACGAGAACTTACCCGCGCACAACCTATTTATTAACGAAGCGGCACCCATTGCAGAAGTGGCACTTGACCAGCTTCAAAGCTTAATCAATGAAGAGTCGGGAAATCCATTTGGTGGAGACAGAAAACGTCTGTTTAAAGTTTATGCCGACAGCTATACCTCGCTCGCCAATGCACTGTCTGCGCTGCGAGATTTCCTGTTGTACGGGCAGCAAGATCATTTGGACAAATACCATGACTTGATTAAGTACCACAATCAGTCTGTGGCGGAAATCGATAGCAAACTCGACAGGCTCACTGATAACGACCAATCATTGTGGTCACTGTTTAAAGAAATGCAGCAACTGTACTTTCCTCTAGCAGAGCAGGTGATTGCATTACGTCAGTCACCAGAATGGAACGAATCAAACTTGTTGATGGCGAACGAACTGTTGCCAGCAGCGGATGCACTAGACCAAAGCTTAGAAACGATCGTATTGGCTCAGCAAAGTCGTGCTGATCAAAGCGGACAGGGTATCAATCAGTCGATCAAGAACGTACTCACCACTATGTTGATTGCAGCGGCATTGGTTTTGTTTGCCGCAGTCGCTATTTCAAAATACATGGGCAACATCATTGGTCGCCGAGTGAAAAACTTATCGGAGCGAGCGAAGACGATCGCTTCAGGAGATGTTTCTCAGCCTCCGTTAACTGTTGTTGGGAAAGATGAATTGGCAGACCTTACCGATTCGATTAACCGCATGAACCAATCGTTAGCGAGCATCGTGGCAGGGGTGAGTGAAAAAGCGCACCAGGTGGATACCAGCATGGGGGCTTTGTTGGAATCGGCGCAAGTTACCTCATCGAATGTAGAACAGCAACAAACCAGCATTGTAGAAATGGGAAGCCAATTGGATGAAATCGCTTTAGCCGCGCGTAACACTCTAGATCAAGCCAATCAATCGGTGCAGAAGCTTTCTGATTCAAAAGGCGAGATTGAACAAGGTCGCGATGCTTTAGAGCAAAACAAAGTCACCATGGAAAGCTTGCATGGCAGCATTGAAACCGCGAGTACGCAAGTGACGCAGTTAAGCAAAGAGAGCGAAGCCATTGGTCGAGTGACGGAAGTGATTGAAGGCTTGGCAGAGCAAACTAACTTACTGGCATTGAATGCCGCGATAGAAGCGGCGCGTGCGGGCGACCAAGGACGAGGCTTTGCAGTCGTGGCAGACGAAGTACGCATGTTAGCGACGCGCACTACTCAATCGACGACAGAAATCAACGGTATCATCAATGCGATTCAACGCTCGACCCATTCGGTGGTTGAGGAGATTGAACACAGTCAATCACTTGCGGAGCAGGGCGCTGAGCACATTGAAAAAGCGGTAACTCGTTTGCTTGTCACGACCGAGCAAATTGGTTCTTTGAATGAACAAATGGCAGAACTTGCGGCAGCGGCAGAGCAGCAATCTCATGCGACCAATTCGATCACTGGATTGATGTCCGATATAAATCAATCAGTGGATGAGGTCTCGAATAACAGCCAACGTGCATCAGAGACATCATGGCAAGTAAAAGAGCAAGTTACCGAGCTGAATCAACAGATGGCAACTTTCAAAACGGCATAGATAAGGTTTAGGTCTGTTCATCTACTTTTGAACGTTAACCAAATAGTAAAAAAGCCCCAATTCTTTTGACACAAAAAGGGTTGGGGCTTTTTGTTGGATGATACGCCGATATTCGTCTACTTGCTCATTGGATTTGGCTATTTAAATCATAGCTAAAACCAAATTTTCTTCACCGAGTCGGAGTCGTAATATGACTTCATCGGCAGCAAATACTGCAAAAGAATTTTTAAACTTTATACCAATCCCAGTAAGAGAATCGTTCGTTACTACGATTGGTATCATCCTTCTAGGAGCAAGATTATGAACAAACAAGTAAGCCTAATTGGTCTAGACAGCGAACAATCAGCACAACTAGCTCAACAGTTAAATCAACTGCTAGCGCATTACCAAGTGTTGTACATGAACTCTCGCGGTTACCACTGGAACATCAAAGGTGCGCAATTCTTCGAACTGCACGTAAAATTTGAAGAGATTTACACTGATCTACAAACAAAAATCGATGAGCTTGCAGAGCGTATTCTAACTTTGGGTCATACGCCAGCGCACGCATTCAGCAACTACTTGGAAGCAAGTGAAATTAAAGAACATCAAAACGCGACTTCTGGTGAGGAGTGTGTACAAGGTCTGGTTCAAGGCTTTAGCGTTCTACTTCTAAAACAGCGTGAGATTCTACAAAACGCGGGTGAAGCAGATGACGAAGGTACAGCGGCATTGATGGGTGACTACATCCGTGAGCAAGAAAAATTAATGTGGATGCTTAACGCTTACCTACAAGGCTAAGCAGCGCATCACCCAAGCAATCCTTGGGAACGCATGAACAATCGGGAATAAGTCATAAGGGGCACGTTGGTGCCCCTTTTTTGTTTGCGTATTTTATATGTGTGCTTTATTTGCGTGGTAAGGATTCGAAACGGCTCAATAAATCACTGAGTTCATTAAGCGCCAACGAGGCTGAGTCATTGAAGGTTTCTTGATTACCATGATGCACAAGACAAGACGGCATCTGAGCGTTATACGCTGCCTGTAAGTCGTAAAGGTAATCACCGACATAAAGCACTTCATCCGGCATCAAACGCCACTCTTTCGCCAATACTTGCAGAGACAAAGGGTCTGGCTTGGGCGGGAAGCATTCACGAGTGATGACTCGTTCCACTGAGATTTGGTTGTGTTCTAGTTTGCGCTGCGTGGCGATTTGACAGTTGCGCGTCACGATAGCGGTTTTGATTTCATTTTGATGCAAGTGGGCGAGCAATTCATGGCAGCCAATCATTGGAGCAGACTGCTCAGCATCAGAAATCTCGTAATCAAATATCACGTTATGAGCGTGCTCTCGATGATGAGGGTGCTCAAGTGCGTCGACAAAATCCAATAGATCTTCACTCTGCGGACAACCTAGCTGTTGTCGCAATTCGCCGAAGTTCATATCAGAACTCACCAAGGTGTTGTCTAAATCAAACACCACGGCTTTAATTTTATCGAGCTGTAAAGGGAATGGAATCATAATGACCTCGTACAACTTAACCGAACTATCGTTTTAAAAAACAAAAGGTTATTGTTAAGTTTAGATTCTTCTGCTTAGATTGTACGAAAATAAATCAACCATGTATCACAAAACAAGGACGCGCATGATCATTCCTAAACCATTACAAAAAGGCGACACCATCGGCTTTTTCTCGCCATCCTCCCCAGCCACGGTATTTGCACCAGCGCGTTTTGAGCGTGCCAAAGCGTACGTGGAATCTCATGGTTACCAGCTAAAAGCAGGCAGCTTAATGGGCAAAACTGACCAATATCGCTCGGGTTCAATTCAAGAGCGAGTAGAAGAATTGAATGCGCTGATTCGTGATCCCGAAGTGCGCTGTATTATGTCGACCATTGGCGGTAACAACAGTAACTCATTGCTACCTTACATTGATTACGAGGCATTGAAGAAAGATCCCAAGATCATTGTTGGCTATTCGGATGTGACGGCTCTACTCTTGGGCATTTACGCACAAACTGACATCGTTACTTTCTATGGTCCAGCTTTGGTGGCATCTCTGGGTGAATTCCCGCCATTGGTGGACGAGACCTTCGCTTCGTTCGAATCGATAGTGAATACATTAGTCGGCTTGGATCATCAATACACAATGCCACTAGGGTGGACAGATGAATGGATAGAATGGGGCGAGCAAGACCGCGCAAAGCAAACCTTGCAAAACCAGTGGCACTTCAAAGGTGAAGGCAAGATCACCGGACGTTTGATTGGTGGCAACCTCAATACCATGACGGGTATTTGGGCAAGTAAGTTTATGCCGAGTATCGAACAAGGCGATATTTTGCTAGTGGAAGATTGTTTGCAGGGCATTGAAACGGTCGAACGCTCTTTTGCGCTGCTCAAGCTTTCTGGCGTGTTTGATAAAGTTGGTGCGATTGTGCTCGGCAAGCATGAAAAGTTCAACGATAAAGGCACAGGACGAGCACCTATAGACGTGTTATTAGAAGTACTTAACGGTCAACCACTGCCAATTTTGTATGACTTTGACAGCTGTCATACCCACCCAATGCTCACCGTTCCATTGGGCTCGACCATGACGCTCGATTTTGACAATGAAACGGTGGCAGTGAGTTTAAAGAGCTAGCTTTTTTTGACTCGTTCGTCAGAGAAAACTATTTCTCCTCAAGACGAAAGATTTTGCCGCTGTCGGTAGAAAAGTAGATATAACCATCGGGGCTGATGGTTATATCTCTTACTCGCTCACCAAGATTCTCCATCAATCTTTTTGATTCGGTGAGCTTGCCATTCTCAATAGAAACCACGTTGATGTGCGCCAGTTTCAATGCACCGGCGAGGATTTTTCCGTCCAACTCTGGGTATTTATCGCCACGGTACAAAATCATATTGCTGGGTGCGATAGAAGGGATGTATACCAACTTTGGATCTTCCATTCCCGGTAACGACTTAGCTTCACCAACGTCCAACGGTCCCCAATATTCTTTACCATGAGAGACTTTTGCCCAGCCGTAGTTCGCGCCTTTCTTGATTAGGTTAATTTCATCGCCGCCGCGTGGTCCATGTTCAATCGACCACAGCTGTTTTGTTGCTTCGTCGTAAAACATACCTTGTGGGTTGCGGTGCCCGTAACTCCATATCTCAGGACGAGCTTCGGAAGATTTGAATGGGTTGTCTTGTGGAACCGAACCATCAAGGTTAAGGCGCAGAATACTGCCAGCATGGGTTTGAGTGTCTTGCCCATTATCACGTTCGCCACGGTCACCGATTGAGAAGTAAACTTTGTCGTCAATAAATGAAATTCGACTGCCGTAGTGGCGACCTGTATCGGTGATGGCATCAGCAACAAAGAGATCTTTCCAACCCACAAGCTGATTGTTTTGCAATTGCGCCGTCGCTAACACCACCGTATTGCCTTTGCTCGTACGCTTGCTGTAGGTAAAGAAGAGTTGCGGTTTTTGCGTATCGGCATTCGGTGCGAGCGCGACATCCAATAAGCCAGCTTGCCCACTAGTGTTCACATCGGGGACGTTAAACAGCTTTTGAGGTTTGCCTGATGTGATATCCAGCAGCGAAACCGTACCGTTCTTTTCATTAACGATAACGCGTTGGCTATCTAAGAACTCGATCCCCCAAGGGATCTGAAATCCATTCGCCACTTCGTTAGCGCGGTATTCGGCTGCGTTGGCAGAAAAGGATAAACAAGCGAGTAGGGCAGCAGCAATCGTTCTCATGGTTCCTTCCAATATGAATCGTATTAATGCTTAAAAGCTAACACTAAAAGAGAACGTTTTGCAGAGCATGGATTGTATAAGAATGTAAAAAATCCCCGATACGAGACCGGGGATTGAATTAAGGCTAGAGAATTGTTTATGTAACGAGATTACATCGCTTCTTCGAAGATCTTAGAGATTTCTTCGTGAGTTGCTTGTTTAGGGTTAGTGAAACCACAAGCATCTTTCAGTGCGTTGTCTGCTAGTGTTGGGATGTCTTCTAGTTTCGCACCAAGCTCTTTAATACCTGCTGGGATACCCACATCTTTCGCTAGAGTAACGATAGCGTCGATTGCTGCCGCTGCACCTGCTTCAGCAGACATGCCTTCTACGTTTACGCCCATTGCTTTCGCTACATCACGTAGACGCTCAGGACATACTTGCGCGTTGTAGCGCTGTACGTGAGGTAGAAGAATCGCGTTACAAACACCGTGTGGAAGGTCGTAGAAACCACCTAGTTGGTGTGCCATTGCGTGTACGTAACCTAGAGACGCGTTGTTGAACGCCATACCCGCCATGAACTGTGCGTATGCCATTTGTTCACGAGCTTCTAGATCTTCACCGTTTTTCACTGCTGTGCGTAGGTACGCTTGGATAAGCTCAATCGCTTTGATTGCTACCGCATCAGTGATTGGTGTTGCTGCGATAGATACGTAAGCTTCAATCGCGTGAGTTAGGGCATCCATACCTGTTGCCGCAGTTAGCGAAGCCGGTTTAGCTAGCATTAGCTCTGGATCGTTTACAGAGATAAGCGGTGTTGTGTGCTTATCAACGATAGCCATCTTGATGTGACGTTCTTCGTCAGTGATGATGCAGAAACGCGTCATTTCAGATGCAGTACCCGCAGTCGTGTTGATTGCGATAAGTGGCATCATTGGTTTTGCAGATTGGTCTACGCCTTCGTAATCTGCGATTTTGCCGCCGTTAGAAGCAACAAGCGCGATACCTTTCGCACAGTCGTGTGGTGAACCGCCACCTAGAGAGATAACGAAGTCACATTCGTTATCTGTAAGAAGTGCCAAGCCGTCGTTAACGTTGCTGATAGTAGGGTTTGGTTGAGTGCCATCGAACACAACAGTTGCTACGTCGCGTTCTGTTAGTAGATCTTGAACCTGCTTTACTACACCGATTTGGTTAAGAATCTTATCCGTAACAATCAAACCTTTTTTAAAGCCTTGAGATTGGATGCTGTCTGCTGCGTCTTTCAGACAACCAGCGCCCATTAGGTTTACGGTAGGGATAAAAAATGCACTTGTCATATTGGATTGCTCCGTCGTTATTTTTAATAATCTTTCTTAATCTGTCATTTACTCTTGCATACCCCGTTCTTGATTTAGATTGATCTAGGACAAGTTTAACCCCTTAGGGGTATCTTGAGGGCTGAAAGTGTGATGACAGTCTTGTTGCACAGTGAGATGGTGCAACACCTACTTAACGTAGCTGAAATATCTCATTTATCACGCAAACGATTGGCAAAAATAACAAGATTCGTACAGTTTATCTCTCAATTCAACTAAAGTATAAAAAATCCCCATTAATATGTAGTCTATCAATGGGGATTCGTATGGTGTGTTTTAAGCAAACGTTTTCGGTTTAGGCGATTTTAACTAACTTATCTACTAGTTTTTCAATGCCTGATGCGGCTTGTGAGATATTCTCCGCTAACATATAAGCTGGTGTTGAAAGCACGTTGTGTTTTTCATCGAAATGGATTTCATCCACCTGACAATTGACGTGCTTACCCCCCATATGACCGAATGCTGCTGCAGTGGCTTCATCGTTACCAATGGTGCCTTTTACACCTTGATCGTAAATCATAGGAATAATAGTTGGTGCGATGCATAAATAACCTGCAGGTTTGCCTGCTTGAGCGAATGCACGACAGGCTTGGGCGACGTGAGTATTAATCGAACACTCTGCGCCTGAGACGGCGAAGTCGGTTAAGTTTTTCGCGGCACCAAATCCACCAGGAAGTAGTAGGGCATCGTATTCATCAACGTTAAGTTTGGCGACATCGTCAATATTTCCGCGTGCAATACGAGCTGATTCGATCAAGACGTTACGTGTTTCATCCATTTCGTCACCAGTTAGGTGATTGATGACGTGGAGTTGGTCAATGTTAGGTGCAAAGCAGTGCCAAGTTGCACCTGCTTTCTCGATGGCGTAGAGCGCCAATACGGCTTCGTGGATCTCAGAGCCGTCGTAAACGCCTGAACCACTTAAAATGACTGCGACTTTTTTCATGATTGGATTCCTTTACTCTGAACGTTCCTTAGATTGTTCTTCACTATCTAGACCATGCGTTTCCGAATGTGTTTCAACGTTTTCACTTTCGTCGTCTTCCTCATAGTAGCGCACAACAAACGGTGTCAGCATGACACTCGAAGGCAGAAAATGTTTCATATCGACTCCAACCGCTTAATAGAGTGGTTTTTATACCGATTTTGGAAAAAGAGTACGTTGAAGCGGATCATTTTTGAGTTAAGCTGCAGTTTCCTTTGGCATTCATGAGCAGTAGGTCACATAGATAACATGCAATCCTATCAGTTTCGTTTCACCCTTTATGGTTGTATCGCCATTCTCTCTTGGAGCTGTTTGCTAGGCATCGCAAGATTGGTGACAGAAAGTTTGGGACCCGTGGGTGGATCAGCCATGCTGTATTCTCTGAGCTCCATTTTTCTGTTGATTGTGGTTGGCATCCCAAAACTGTCGTATTTCTCACCCAAGTATTTAGTTCTGGGTGGAGCGATGTTTGTTTGCTACGAGATCTTCCTCGCGCTGGCATTGGGCTACTCCAATTCTCGTTCTCAGGCGATTGAAGTCTCGATCGTCAATTATCTATGGCCGGCACTAACCGTTTTGTTTGCGGTATTGGGCAGTAACAAAAAGCCGAACTGGTTACTGTACCCGGCAGTTATGTTGGCATTCATTGGTGTCGCGTGGACGGTCAGTGGTGATAGCGGTTTATCACCGACGCAGTTAGTGGCGAACATCAGTAGCAATCCGATTGTTTACTTCATGGCATTTGCAGGCGCAGTCATCTGGGCTGTGTATTGCAATCTGACTCAAAGACAACAATCGAAGCACAACGCGATTACTTTGTTTTTTATCGCGACAGCCATCTCTTTGTGGATCAAATACGCCTTTACTGATGAGCCGCCAATGGCATTCAGCTGGCAAGCGATGGGGTACTTAGTGGCTTCTGCAGCTTTAATGGCGGGTGGTTACGGATTGTGGAACATCGCGATTGTGGGCGGCAATATGGTGTTTCTCGCAACCTTGTCTTACTTTACGCCGATTTTTTCTGCTCTGTTTTCCTCTCTTATTCTAGGCGTCACTCTAAGCCACAGCTTCTGGCAAGGAGTCGTAATGGTAACGGTTGGTTCGCTGATGTGTTGGCTGGTCACCAAAGAGAAGCGCGAAGCGGCGGGATGAACGCTGGTATAGAAATATTTAGAGCACGCTTGAGTGTCTTTCAGGTTCAAATCAAAGCAAGAAAAAAGCTCCCGAGATTGGGAGCTTTTCTTTTGAGTTCTAATGATTGTTTGGTGGCGCTCTAATAAGCGACGTTCAATTGTAATTGAAGCTTGAATCTGTGCTTCGATAGTCGCTTAGTAAGCTGCTTACGAGTGTGTTCTAGCGTATCAAGCTCTAGCGTGTCGTCATCCACATGCACGTCCACATTTACTCGCAGTTCTTGACCAACTTTAGTTACGCCAGCCAGTTTCAATTGGTGCTCGGTCACTTTTTCAATCTCAAGAACGTCTTTACCAACGCTCTGACACAACTCTTTGCTTGGTGTCATCATTAACAGTTCGCGCAGGGCACCAACTAGCATATCAAATGGTACTTTAAGGAAGTAAAAGCCCATCAAGACCATCATCATAGGGTCTGCATAGACCGCGTAGTGTGCGTATGGTGTTAGCGATACTAGCCATGCAGCGATAAAACCAACCGTTACTGCCACGCTTAACAACGTATCCATTTGCCATTGTTTTTTCTCGGCTTCGATCAAACCTGATGAGAAACGACGACTTTTCTTCGCCATAAACCACCAAGCGTAACCACAACCAATCACGTTAACGACACCGAAGATGGTTGCGATGGAAGCGTCTACCTCACGACCGCCTGTCATCAACGCGGTTACCGCTGAAAATAATGAGAAAGAAACCACCACTAAAATAACAGCGGCTTTAATAGCGATAACGATAGGTTCAAGTACAGCTTTGCCGAAAGGAAAAATAGATTTTGATGGCTTGCTGATGTAGTAAGAAGCTGCCAGTGACAATAAAGTTAACAGCAGACTGACTAGAGAATAAACACCGTCAAAAACGATGACGATCGACCCAACAAGCAAGCCAAGTACCATCCCTCCAATTGCAAACCCAGATGCTAAAAGGGCTGAGAAGGTTAGGATACGGTTTTCGTTTTTGCTTGTCCTGTCACACATAAAAGATGCCTTAAATTATTACACCCTTACATTCTTCTCCTTAGGGCAAATTTAAGCAAATGAAAACTGTGTGACATTTAAACGATAAAATGTTGTTTTTGAATTATGCTTTTATTTTTCAATGATTTAACATTAAATTTTGCTGTCAATATAATTGACGCTCACTGCAATATGTTTAGAAGTCGAATAAATACTCGCTTAACTTATCGGCCAACCAACTCATTGCAGGGTGCTCTGTTTGTCCATTTGGTACGAACATACAGTAGTCTTCTTGCGTCAAACCATAGGTGTGTTTGATCACCGCAAGTTTCTGATGTCTCAAGTAATGTCGGATCAATGGCTCTGGTAATACGCCCCATGCATCTTCTTCTAAAATAGTGTTCAGCATGTAGTCAAAACTGGAGAAGCCAATGTATCGAGTAGAAAAGGGTTGTAGCTCGGGGTTGTCTTTCTCATTCAAATACACCATCAAAGCTTGCATCTGGTTACGCAAATCTTCATCGGTGACGCGACGCATTTTGCTGAGTTGGTGATCGAAGCTACAGACCGACATCATACGAATTTTACCAAGTGGATTGTAAACGATGTGTGGGTCATCCACGCGCTCGTAATCAACACCAAATGCAAAATCGACCTGTTGAGTACTGACCAAATTAGCTAAGTCACCACTGGAAGCGAGAATCAGGTTGAATGTGGTGGATGGGAAGCGATTGTTTAGAGTATGAGATAGCTCTTGCCACAGTTCGTCTGGCAGCGAGTCGTCACGTGCCACCCAGACCTCAGCGTTGAAGCCGTCAGAAACTTGAGCGCAGGTCTTTTTGATTCGTTGTGCGGTTACGAGCAGGTTTTCGCAGTCTTTGAAGATGGCTTTCCCCGCTTCCGAGAGCGTTAGTTGATTGCCTGTGCGAATGAATAGCTCGACGTCTAAGTCTTTCTCAAGCGCTTTAATTGCCATACTGAGTTTGGTGCGGTTGCAATCGAGTTGACGCGCAGCCTCCGATACGGAGCCATATTCGGCGATGGTACAAAAAGCTTCGACTTGAGTTAAGTTCATGATTAAAAAAGACCTAAACTAAAAAGATGAGAATCGATAACGTAGATGAATGAGCGTACTGACGCTTAGAAAGATTATCGAAAAAAACACGGATTCGCCAGATAAGTCTATGGTGTTTTGGCGTTTTTGCGGTAATCTATGGGGGTTACAAGAAGTGAACATGGAGGCCACGATGGCACAAGATTGGGACGGCTTAGCAAAGAATTGGGAATCTAACCCAGCAACAGATCAATTTGCTCAGTCGGTGTTTGCACAGTTACAACAGCTTACTCAGCTTGATGGCATTAAAGTATTGGATTTTGGATGTGGGACAGGGCAGTTAAGCCAACTATTGTCGCCATCCGCAAAAGAGATTGTGGCGCTGGATGCATCTGAAGCCATGATAGAAGAGCTTGATAAGAAAGAGTTAGAGAATGTAGAACCAGTTGTTGACGCATTGACGCGTGGTCTAGTTGCTCAGCACCCAGCATTCCGTGGTCAGTTTGACTTAGTCGTTGCTTCTTCAGTTCTGGCTTTTATCGAAGACTACGAAACGTCTCTAGAGATTGCTCACTCGTTACTTAACGCTGGTGGTCACTTCGTGCATTTTGATTGGATCGCAGATTCAGCAAAAGAAGGCTTCACGCTAGCGAAATCAGAAAACGCACTTATCAAAGCCGGCTTTACTGAGGTAGAAACGAAGAAGGTCTTCGAAATCACATCAGACGGTCACACAATGTCAGTATTAATGGGTGTAGGTCGCCGTTAATCTCCGACAAAGAACATAAGAAAAGCGAGCTGTTTAGCTCGCTTTTTTGTTTTCTTTGATTAGCTAGACAAACGTGAGTTGTCGAATTTCTTCTAAAACATCCGGGTTCGCAATCGCACCTAAGTTCTCAACTTCCTTACCATTTATGACTTGTTTGACTGCAAGTTCTACCAACTTTCCTGAGCGTGTTTTAGGAATGTCGCTGATGGCGAAAATTTGGCTTGGCACGTGCCTTGGCGAACAGGACGTTTTGAGGCGCGACTTAATCTCTGCTACTAACCTGTCATCTAAAGTGACGCCAGAAACGGTCTGAACAAACAGCCAAATTTGTTCGTTTCGCTTGATTTCTTTACCAACGGCAATGGAATCGACGATACCTTCAATGGCATTTACCTGCTGATAAATCTCCGCTGTGCCGATGCGCACACCGCCAGGATTCAATAATGCATCGCTACGACCGTAAAAAACAAACCCACCTTTGGCGCTGCGTTCGACATCGTCACCGTGATGCCAGATATCATCGAACTTGTCCCAATACGCGTTGTGGTAACGCTCGCCGGTATCATTCCAAAAGCCGATAGGGAAGTTAGGCATAGAGTTGGTGCAGACGAGCTCACCGCGCTGTCCATTCACGCTTTGACCCTGTGAGTCGAACACTTGAACATCAATCCCCAAGCCAGCGTACTGGCACTCACCACGATAAACAGGCGAGATAGGGTTGCCTAATACAAAGCAGCCACAGATGTCTGTTCCGCCTGAAATAGAAGCCAAGTGCAAATCTTGCTTGATTCGTTGATACACGTAGTCAAACTGCTCTGGATAAAGCACTGAGCCCGTAGAGCACAAGGTTCTCAAAGCTGGGAGTGAGTAATCTTTGATAGGTGACAATCCGGCTTTTTCTATCGCTTCTAGATACTTGGCGGCAGTACCAAAGAGACTTACTTCTGCTCGCTGGGCTAAATCCCATAATACGTGAGGTGCTGGGTAAACCGGGCTACCATCGAAAATCACCAAGCACGCGCCACTTGCTAGAGCAGATACGTGCCAGTTCCACATCATCCAACCACAAGTTGTGTAGTAAAAGACGCGGTCTTTAGGCTGAATATCTGAATGAAGTTGATGTTCTTTAAGATGATTAAGAATCGTACCGCCAACAGAATGCACGATGCACTTAGGCTTGCCCGTCGTGCCAGAGGAATAAAGCACAAACAGCGGACTATTGAATTCCACGCGAGTGTAATGCAACGGAGCTGGGGAATACTGATTAATGATGTTTTGCCAATCGTGAGTACAAACATCGCATTCGAACACATGCGGTTTGAGGTAACCGATCTGGCACACTTGTTTCAGTCCATCGAGATGATCCGCGATGTGGTGGTTCTTCTCCGACATATCGAAGGTTTTTCCATTAAAGGTATAACCATCGCAGGTAAAGAGAACCTTTGGCTTCACTTGCCCGAAGCGCTCAATAACGCTTTCTACGCCAAAATCAGGGGAGGTGGACGTCCAAGTCGCGCCTAAGCTGGTGGTGGCTAGCATTGCAATAACGGTTTGTGGCATATGTGGTAAATAGCCTGCAACCACATCACCTTGCTTGATGCCACATTCGACTAACCATTGCTGAACGCTCGAGACCTCATCACAAAGCTGTTTCCATGTGTAAATCTGTTTGTCACCGCGCTCGTTTTCAAACCAAATTGCCAGCTCATCCGCTTGTTGCTCTGCCAAACTGAGCAAGTTCTCTGCGTAGTTAACTTGAGCTTGAGGGAACCACACGGCATCTCGATTTTGCATTGGTGATTGCCAACGGCTTTCACCTTGCGCTTTAACGGTATCGCCTTGCGTGCCAATTAGGTCGCAAAACTGCCAAACCTCTTTCCAGAAATACTCATTATGCTCCAAAGACCATTGGTGCAAATCAGAGTAGTTTTTGAGCTCGAAACCCTGCCGATTAATGTGCTCGATAAACTGCGTGATATTGGCTTGCTCGATTCGATCTTCCGTCGGCTGCCAGACTTTGTTGCTCTCGCGCATAGCTCCCTCTATAACAAAGTTTTAACGTTTTTAGTCTGAGGTGAACCAGAAATAAAGTCAAACTCGTTGGAGAAACTGGCTCCTTATGTATATCAATGCGTTAGGTGTTAATGTAAAGAAAATGTTACACCTGAATTTTGAGTGGAAAATGGTCAGGGGATTGGAAGGACAAAAGAGTGTAGATAGGCTTAATGTAAAGGATTTGTTAACGGAGATGTGCAATGACTCAGTATCATTCAAAACCCGTCGATCAGGATGGAAGGGTAGAATGGAGCCATGAAGAAGATGCCATTTGGCGCGACTTGGTAACAAGACAAATGAGCGTGATTCAAGACCGTGCATGCAACGCGTATCTGCATGGACTCAAGTTACTCGATTTACCTCATGACCGCGTGCCACAACTGCCCGAAATTAATCGTGTTTTGATGGAAACAACGGGCTGGCAAGTGGAGCCAGTACCCGCGTTGATCGATTTTGATCGTTTCTTCAATTTGCTTGGCAATAAACGCTTCCCAGTCGCGACGTTTTTGAGAACGCGAGAAGAGTTTGATTACCTACAAGAGCCAGATTTCTTCCATGAGATTTTTGGTCATTGTGCCATGCTCACCAACCCTGATTTTGCCGCCTTTACCGAGCATTACGGACAGCTTGGACAAGCCGCGACACCAAAGCAGCGAGGGTACCTTGCGCGTCTATATTGGTTTACAGTCGAGTTCGGCTTGGTTCAAGAGGGTAACAAAACCAAGATCTACGGTGGCGGCATCCTTTCATCTCCGGGAGAAACCATCTATTCATTGGAAAGCGACATCGCGATTAGAGACGAGTTTGACCTGCAAACTGTGTTAAGAACCCCTTATCGCATCGATATCATGCAGCCGAAATACTACGTGATTGAAGATTTGTCGCAGCTTTTCCAAATTAGCCAATTGAATTTATTGAAACATGCCGATCTAGCGATTGAAGCCGGATTGCTTCCACCACTTTTTGAACCAAAGGAACCAGCTCATGTTGAATGAACAAAAATGCGAAGCTTGTAGTATCGATGCCATTGCACTTAGTAAAGAGGAACAACAGTCTCTGCTGCTGCAATTATCTGATTGGCAGATCATTGAGAGAGATGAGATTCCTCAGCTTGAGAAGGTCTACAAGTTTAAGAACTTCAAACAAGCGTGGGCGTTTAGCAACAAGATTGCCGAGCTTGCAGAAGATGAATTCCATCACCCATCTATCTTGCTGGAGTGGGGCAAAGTGACCATCACTTGGTGGAGTCATTCTATTAAAGGCTTGCATAAGAACGACTTTATCTGTGCTTCGAAGTGTGACGCATTGGCTATTGAAGAATAGAGCTGAGTGATTATGTTCACTCGTTATAAACAAAAAGCGCCCGAACTTAAGTTCGGGCGCTTTACTTTTAATTTTGTTCTCTTGAAGAGCGAGAATTAAAGCTCAATTCGAAACACAGACGTCGTGCCTGACACTTCATTGCCTACTGCGATAAAGTGTTGTCCCTTACGAGCAAAGTAGTTGATTGACTCTGGCGCCAAATCACCTGCTTTTGGATTGTAAGTGTCGTTCGCGCATTCGCCATCTTCCACTTCTGTACAAACTGGCTGGTTATAATCACGACGGTTTACGTAATGCAGGAACTGCGCTTGTTTCGGGTCTGTGGTGTCATAAATCATGATGCCGCCTTGACGCTCCAAGCCGATAAACGCGTAGTGACGACCATTGATTTGTGCTACTTCAATCGCTTCTGGCTCAATGCCTTTGTCGTCACTGCGGTCATCGCCGCTGTCATTGCTATCGTTGGTGCTGTTGAAGTTCTTACCTTCATTCATTAATGCGATGGTTGCGAAATCGTCACCACTATCGAAAACCAACTCACCGTTTTCATCCCAAATAGAGAACGAACGCGCGCCAAAGGCTTGAACATTGTCTTGCGCAGAAAGCGTTTGTTCTGGCTTAATCACTTTTAGACGCGCGAGTTGCTTGTTGTCTTTTAGCGCCTCTGCCAGCGGGTGATCTGCTGCGACTTTCAGCTTCTTACCGCGCACCTCATCAATATGGCTTAAACAGGTGCCTTGCTCAGAAGTATATTCATCTGTACCGAGGTAATCGTCTTCATCCCACTTAAAGCCTGCTTGGTCACATAGAGCTTGTGTTGTTTTGAAGCCATATTCACGACCGTCACCTTCGTTGGCAGAGAGGATGTAAGTTTTGCCACCTACCGAGTAGCTGTCGAGGGTATCTGGCATGTACAGACCAACCAGTTGAGGGTAGCTCTTAAAGTTGCCAATGATTTTGTCTTTGTTCGAAGCATCCAGTTTTGAGTCCGACCAAGATTTCTCGCCCAGACCCACAATCTTCTCTACCGATTTGCTTTCAGGGTTTACAATTGCCATCGCGTTGTTTTCTTGCAGCGCAACGTAGATTTTCCCGTTGTCAGCAAAGGTGAGGTATTCCGGTTCTAGATCTTGCGCCACTGTTGCATTTGGACCTGAGATTCGAACATCTGCAGGTAACTCAGACTTACGTGCACCATCAAACTCATTGAAACCAATCTGCGTGACTTCTACTTGTTTTACGCCTTGGCTCACGTCGATTAATGTGATGCTGCCTTCTGGATCGACACTGTAATCACCATTTGGCTCACCTTCGTTTGCTGTCGCAATGTATCTGCCATCTTTTGAGAAGCCAACCATGTCTGGCAATGCACCAGTAGGGAAGGTGGTGATAAGCGACAAATCATCCGAACGGTACAAGCCAACAATACCATTCGCCTGCTTATTACTGTTTTCAATCGCAACAGCGACTAAACCATTAAAGACAGCAACGCTGTTTGCCGCACCAATCTCAACGCCTGCCGCTTTGCCCGCGCTGTTGAGATCAATGAATGCGGTTTGCGTTGGTGCGCCGTTGTCATCCATAGAAAGTACATCGACACGCTTTGCTTGAGCGTTGACCACGTAAAGCTTGTCAGTACAAGCATCATATTGAACGATTTCTGCTGCCGACGTATCGAATGGTGCGTCAGCGATAGACGTTCCCATAAAGGTCAAACCTTGGATGGATGTCTCTCCACCAACAGGTGCTACCGATGCTTTACACTGAGCTGCAAACGAAGAGAGAGAATCGTCAGGTTGAGATGAACACGCGATGGCAAGTGAAGATAATGCCAATACGCCTATTGCCTTAAATGGGGTGGTCATGATATTTCCTTATTAAGCAGATACAATGTTGCTCAATGCACCTAAATTAGATATCTATTCATTCACTACAACAGTGAGGAATAGCGCATTGATTGAAGTGTTATGAGGGGCTGTTGATCTTTCGCGGTTAAATTTTGTTCGGATGGGGACGCCTAGTCAAAATCGTTTTAGGCGAGGCAAGGAGTGTGTCGCCTAGTCGTTCTAAGCAAATACTCCTTAACAAAGCATGAAACGATTTTGCGGGGGCGCCTAGCCCGAACCCTCCGGGCAGCGTTTGTTGGTCATTTCTACCGCGTTATCGACTTCTCATGTAGGCTAGCTACATAGCAAAGTCTCTGCCTTGTATAAATGTCCAACAATTCGCTGCAAAAATCAGCTCGAAAGGTCAACAGCCCCTAAATAAGGCTCTGAATATATTTATGATTTATGACTCTTATATTGGCTTTTGATGAAACAAATGTGTCAGTTTTAATCTGAACGTATGTCGAACACTTAAGATGAAAAGACACCAGGAACTAGAAATAATGGAACTTAAAGAATTTTTGGATGCGCTAGCGGCATCACCTGAGACAGTAGAATTTGAAACGACAATGGCAGCGATTGAGGCAAACTACGCTTTTACGCCAGCGGCTTTTGTGAATGGTGAAACGCACAATAATGCAGGTGAGAATAACGGCTCGTGCAAGATCTTCGCGTTTGGTCAATTGAATAACCTAAGCAAAGAAGCAACGTTGGCGTGTTTTGGTCGCTTCTACCGTGAAGACGTATTGGCACATCCAGAGAACAACGACCATCAAAACATTCGTAACTTTATGGTGACAGGTTGGGATGGTGTGAAGTTTGAATCCCAAGCGTTAGCGCAGAAATAGTTCGCAGAACTAACCTTCATTTCAATGATAGCCAGTCCGTTATGTCCTATATTCGATAGGCTAGGCGACTGGCTTTTTCTCCAAACATTTACGACACAAACAAAGCTGTCCCGCTTCTGGCTTTGGTAAATCTCTGGTCTCAATATCAAAGCACCAGCACGTCTCTTTCCCCGCAGCAATATCGCAGTGCGCGTTCGTGCCACACTCAGGGCAAGAGTGGGTTGAGTTATTTCCAACCAATTGCTCGATGATCGCGTCTCGTTGAGTATCAGACTTATCTTTCCACTGCACGATTTCTTCCATGGTTCGGTGACAGCCAGAACAGATTCCGCCGTTGTTTTTACAGGCTGCGCGGCAAGGTGACTTCATTATTTTTCTCGTTATGCTTTCCAGTAAGCGGCGTACTTTAACATGAAATTGTGCAACGGGAAGTTCAATACTTGATTCAACAAAATATCCATTGAGTGAATAAATACTGGTTAAATTTATATGGAATGATAAACTGTATATTCAAAGTTTAAGGAGTTGGTATGTTTAAGTCATTGGTTGAGCGCTTGTTTAAGGCGACGGTAGTTGTATCTCTGGGTTTCATCTTGAGTGGATGTGCTGGTGGCCCCGTCGTCAGTGCGACGAAATTCACCAGTTATAAAGATTTTCGTCCTGGTCCAGAGGGTGGGGTCGATCTCGTTTGGGCGAGAGCAGGCTTGCGCGATGCTACTCGTTTGAAAGAGAAAATGGATGAATACGACAGCGTTGTGATTGATCGAGTGATGGTTGTGGTTCAAGAATCTGAGCTGGATGATGAAGAAATCAATGAATTGACGACATACATGGTCGATCAGCTAAAAGCGCGCATCTCACCCGTCAAAAAGATTGTCGACCAACCCGGTGAAAAAACACTTCGCTTGAGCATTGCGGTAAGTAATGTGGAAACGCCGAATCCCGTTCTTGCTATCACCTCAAGCATTCTGCCGGTTGGTTTGGGGATTTCTACCATCTCAAAAATAACGACAGGTGAGCACACCAATGTAGGCTCAGCGACGGTGGAGTTACTGGTGAGCGATTCTGAGAGTGATGCGCCTTTGTTCGCGGCGATTGATCGTCAAGCAGGAAACAAAGACTTCTCAACCATGATTGACTCTTTAGACGATGCTAAAGACGCAATTAACTGGTGGGTCGATCGCTTGGGTGTTACTCTTAGCCAAGATTTATCCCAACAGACTCCGTAGTATATGTTAGAAAAAGAAAACCTTATTAAACTCGCTCGAATGCAAATGCCGTTTGGCAAATACGCTGGGCGTGTTCTTATTGATCTTCCAGAAGAATACCTACTCTGGCTTGATAAAAAAGGTTTTCCGGAAGGGGAGTTAGGCGAACTGCTAAAGCTCTGCCTCGCACTTAAAATTGAAGGCTTGGACAGTGTTGTTAAGCCTTTAAAGCGCATGTAACCTACCACAGAAACGCCCTATTTTTGATTTAAAGAATTACCATGAATTTTGATATTAATGCACTGAAACACCACCAACTGGTCGAAGATGGTCAACTAGAAGGGTGCTACCTTCATCAACCTGCAAAGGGCAGTCAGCAAGATGACAAAGCGGTTTTGGCAGAACGCCAAGCGTTGGAAAAGATGGGGTATAAGGTGATTCAGGTCCAAGCTAAAGGCGGAACCACAACGTTTGCTGAGGCAATGCAAGAGTTTGCGCAGAAGACGGGGCTCCAGCCCAAGTAATAAGCGAATGGAGCAGGGCTTTTTATGTCTGGCTTATTGGCTTCTTTGATACTTTTTCGCGATCTAGAACGCACAAAAAAGCCCGTAGCATCACGCTTACGGGCTTTCTTAATTCGTTTTAACTAGGCTTTTTCAGGCGCTAGGCTTTTTTTTTCCTGTTGCATTTTCGCAAGGAAGTACACGTTAACACATGCAATAAAGCCGTTTGTTAGTACTACTGGCCATGAATCAATCATCAAACCGTAAGCTGTGAAAAGCGCACAGCCGATAAAGTTAAGGATACGAAGCTTAACGATATCTTTCATAGTTAGTGAGATTGCAACCATGATTGAAGCCGCGTAGCCTAGAATCTCAACCATATTCATTTCCATTATTTGACCCTCTTAAATCTGCCGAATTCTGTCGGTACCACTTCTTCTCATCTTGAGATTAACGAGGAAGCTCCATGCCTCGAATGGTCTTGTTCGTTTTGATGGGTGAACTATAGCAATGGAAAAACCGTGATGAAAGCCTCAAATCAAGGTTAAGAGAAGGTTAGCGATTACGCAAACGTTTAGGAAAAAAATCATTGATAATTTTACTTATTATGTTGATTGATAATAACGATGTCACCAATAGATAAAACAAAGTTGAAGAAATAAGAATTATCGCATACTATTGCAAATGAGAATTATTTACAACTAAGTCGATATTATGCCAGTAGCCATCAGTTTCTTGTTTTCGTTTGCTCTAATGATGCGTACTAAACCTCATACATGGGGCGTGATTCTTCACGTTTTAACACATGTGTTGATGCTACTTCTTATCCCTTCTGACTATGTTGTCCAATACCTTATGGTGATGTTTTTCTCTTCTCCATTCCTTATTCGACTTGCAAAACGCTCCTCTTCTTATGACATCTTATTTGCCTTTTTACCGCTTCTTATCGGTACTGGCGGGATGATGTTTACCGCTTAAAATCTGCTGGTTTCTACTTTTTACAATTAAGGTCTAAGCTTTAATTAATAGGCTTATGTTTTCATATGGTTATGTAATGTATTGCCATGGTGACAAATGCCATTGTTGTGATGAAACACAGATAACATGTCTAAAGCGTATTGAATGTTCAAAATTTGATTGTTTATTGAGTTGATTGTTAGTTAAATCAGCATTGTGAGCTAATGCGCATCACATTTCGATAAACTAAAATAATTTATAAAGGTCTTTCGTAAAGACGTTAGGCAATGAGCGGGGGTCAGATGAGTACACAAACTGTGCCGCAGGAAGTAGTTGTTGATGCTGTCAAAGGTAGTGTTTACGCTTTAACCCCAGAAGGGAATGTTAGAGAAGTAAAAGTTGGGGATATTTTATTTCCTGATGAGGTGGTCATCACGGAAAATGGTGCTGCTCTGGAGGTTATTGCTGAGGGGGCACTTTATCTCGTTGATGAGAATTGTGTTGCTTGCATACCAACCTCAAGTCCTGAACAAGACTCTAGTGATGCGCTTGTCGTAGCGCCTGTTGATGGCAAGGTTAACGTTGACCCAACCGCAACTGGTGATGCTGAATTCGGTGAAGAAGATGTCGCTGCGATTCAACAAGCTATTTTAGAAGGCGCCGACCCAACGGCTATTCTTGAAGCTACTGCTGCTGGTCCAGGTGGTGGTGGCGGTGCGGGATCGGCAAATGCGGGTTTTGTCACCATTGAATACAATAACCCTGAAATTCTTGCTTCGACCTTTTTTGAAACCTCCGCTCCAACAACCGACACTGAAACTGATGAAGATTTGGATGGCATTAATGTCACCATCTTTGCTGATGGCGGTCAAACGCTGTCTTCTCAAGTAACAGAAGGCTCTATTTCTCTCTCTACTTACCCTCAAACTATTTCTTCAACTGTGGTGGTTGGCGCCGCTGATCTCGCACTTGATACAGACTCCTTTGTACCTGAGGCCGCATCTCTTGCATCTTTACTGGCAGAGTTAAACGCGGATATCACCTCCGGTGGTGTTGCCGTTTCATTTGTCTATGATGAAAACCAAAATGCGATCATCGGTACTCAAGGTAGTAACGAAGTTCTTCGTATTGAAATTGATGCAACGTCGTTAGGTTTAGATGCAGAACTTGAAGTCACCACGACAATTAGCCAAGGTATTGATCATTTACCTTCGATAGCGGATGGACAAGTCTCTATCGCTGGCGACCAAATTAGCATTGCATTTGATATTACGGGTGCAGATGTAGGTGGTAACAGTATTCTAGCTCCAGTGGATTTTACAACCACTGTGATTGATGGTGATAACCCAAGTTCGCAAGACATCGCGTTTGAAAATGTTGAGTCTTCTTCAACACCTATTACAGGGAGCTTTGTCGATATTGGCAGTGATCAGCTATCTTCTGTCTCTTTTAACCAAGAAGGCTTGAGCCAGTTTAATGGTTTGCTTAGTGACAACCAAGCAACAGAAGCAACACTATCCGATGACGGCAGCACCATTATTTTATCTATCGCCGGTTCTAACGAAACGGTTTTATCGATAAGTCTCAACACAGATGGTACGTATCAATTCGAGCAGTTCAAACCGCTAGAGCAGAGTAATGCCGACGATACCATTGTGCTTTCCCTGCCTACCACTATTGTTGATTTTGACCAGGACATCACTGCTAATACTTTCAGCCTGACCATTTCTGATGGCAACAATCCAGTTATCGAAAACGTGGCAGGGCTATCTTTAGACGAAGCGGGCGTAGATCAAGGCTCTCAAGAAGGGGCTGTGATTACCAGTGGTGCTGGATCTATTACGACTTCTGTTGGCAGTGACATTGTCGACCATTATGAATTAGAACCGAGCGAATTTAATAACTCTGGAGAGCTGCAATCTCAAGGGCAAGTTGTTCAACTGGAACAAACCTCCGAGAGCAATGGCGTTCGTACTTATGAAGGGTATATCGAACTGGGTGGCAATCGCATCACGGTCTTTGATGTGACGGTTGACTCTCCGGATCTTGGTGAATACCAGTTTAATCTATATGAACAGTTGGATCACACTGGTAGTAATAATGATTCTCTAACGTTTTCTTTGCCAGTCTATGCAGTGGACGCCGACGGAGACCGCTCATCTATTACCGCTGGCTCGAATACACCTGAAGCTGCTCAGATTGTCATTCAAGTCCAAGATGACACACCTACGATTGATGATGTAGTTGCCTTGTCAGTTGATGAAGATGATTTAGCGTCAATTGGTTCAGATGGCTCCGAACCAATTTCAGTTGGTGGTAACTTCACGACGACACAAGGCTCCGACCGAGTGGTGAGCTACCAGCTTGATGGATCTGCGACGCCAGTTGATGGTTTGAAATCACAAGGTGTCGACGTCGTTCTGAACGAGACTGCCAACCCTGATGGCAGCTTCACGTATGAAGCGACCGCTGGGACCAATGCGGTCTTTACGTTAACGGTCAACACCGATGGCAGTTATAACTTCACGCTACAAGGTCCAATTGACCACGCGCTAAACAGTGATGAATTGCTCCTCAATTTCCCAGTTATAGCGACAGATTTTGATGGCGATACCTCGACGGCAACGATTCCTGTCACGATTGTAGACGACAAGCCAACGATTACTGATGCCGATGCCATCTCTGTCGATGAAGATGATTTAGCAAGTATTGGCTCAGACCAAAGTAATCCGGTTTCTATCGATGGCAACTTCACGACGACGCAAGGCTCAGACCGAGTGGTGAGCTATCAGCTTGATGGCTCTGCAACGCCAGTTGATGGTTTGAAGTCACAAGGTGTCGACGTGACACTAGCGGAAACAGCAAACCCAGGTGGTAGTTTCACTTATGAAGCGACAGCGGGTGCAAATGCGGTCTTTACGCTGACGGTAAACACCGATGGTAGCTACAACTTCACGCTGCAAGGTCCAATCGACCATGCTCCGAACAGTGATGAGCTGATCCTCAATTTCCCAATCATTGCGACAGACTTCGATGGCGATACCTCTACAGCAACAATTCCGGTTACCATCGTAGATGATCAGCCGACCATTGCCGACGTCGTTGCGGTTTCTGTCGATGAAGATGACCTAGCGAGTATCGGCTCAGACCAAAGCAATCCAATTTCCATTGATGGCAATTTCACGACGACACAAGGTTCTGACCGAGTAGTAAGTTATCAATTAGATAGCGCTGCAACACCAGTTGATGGTTTGAAGTCGCAAGGTGTTGACGTCACTCTGAATGAAATAGTAAACCCAGATGGTAGCTTTACGTATAAAGCGACAGCAGGTGCTAACGCGGTATTCACGCTTACCGTTAATACCGATGGTAGCTACAACTTCACGCTGCAAGGTCCAATTGATCATGCTCCGAACAGTGATGAGCTGATCCTCAACTTCCCAATCGTTGCGACAGACTTTGACGGTGATAGTACAACGGCAACCATTCCAGTCACGATTGTGGATGACAAGCCGACGATTACTGATGTAGATGCTATCTCTGTCGATGAAGATGATTTAGCGAGTGCCGGTTCAGACCAAAGCAATCCAGTTTCAATTGATGGTGACTTCACGACAATACAAGGTTCCGACCGAGTAGTAAGTTATCAATTAGATAGTGCTGCAACGCCAGTCGATGGTTTGAAGTCGCAAGGAGTCGACGTCAGTCTAAACGAAACGGCTAATCCAGACGGTAGCTTCACTTATGAAGCGACAACTGGGGCAAATCCCGTATTCACTCTGACGGTGAACCCTGATGGCAGCTACAATTTTACGCTACAAGGTCCAATTGACCACGCGCCAAATAGCGATGAGTTGGTTCTCAATTTCCCAATTACGGCGACCGATTTTGATGGTGATACGTCAACCGTAAGCATTCCAGTGACTATCATCGATGATAAACCAATAATCACAGACGTAGATGCGATTTCTGTCGATGAAGATGACCTAGCAAGTATCGGCTCAGATGGCTCCGGACCAGTTTCAATTGATGGTAACTTCACGACGACACAAGGTTCCGACCGAGTGGTTAGCTACCAGCTTGATGGTTCTGCAACGCCAGTTGACGGTCTGAAATCGCAAGGTGTCGACGTGACATTGGTGGAAACTGCGAACCCAGATGGCAGCTTCACATACGAGGCGACAGCGGGTGCAAATGCAGTATTCACGCTTACCGTTAAAACCGATGGCAGTTATAACTTCACCCTGCAAGGTCCGATTGATCATGCTGCAAACAGCGATGAGTTGGTTCTCAATTTCCCAATTACGGCGACCGATTTTGATGGTGATACGTCAACGGTAAGCATCCCAGTCACGATTGTGGACGATAAGCCAACCATTACTGATGTTGAGGCGATCTCTGTTGACGAAGATGACCTAGCAAGTATCGGCTCAGGTGGCTCCGAACCAGTTTCAATTGATGGTAACTTCACGACGACACAAGGTTCCGACCGCGTGGTGAGCTACCAGCTTGATGGTTCTGCAACGCCAGTTGATGGTCTGAAATCGCAAGGTGTCGACGTCACGTTAGAGGAAACCGCGAATCCAGATGGTAGCTTCACTTATGAGGCTACAGCAGGTGCGAATGCGGTCTTTACGCTGACGGTGAACACCGATGGCAGCTATAACTTCACCCTGCAAGGTTCAATTGATCACGCGCCAAACGGTGATGAATTACTCCTTAACTTCCCAATCATTGCGACCGATTTTGATGGGGATACTTCTACCTTAAGCATCCCTGTCACGATTGTGGATGATAAGCCGACAATTACTGACGTTGATGCGCTTTCTGTTGACGAAGATGACTTAGTAAGTATTGGTTCAGATGGCTCCGAACCAGTTTCAATTGATGGTAACTTCACGACGACACAAGGTTCTGACCGAGTGGTGAGCTACCAGCTTGATGGTTCTGCCACGCCAGTTGATGGTCTGAAATCGCAAGGTATCGATGTAACATTGGCGGAAACTGCAAACCCAGATGGTAGCTTTACTTATGAGGCAACTGCGGGTGCAAATGCAGTATTCACGCTTACCGTTAATACCGATGGCAGCTATAACTTCACATTGCAAGGTCCGATTGACCATGCTGCAAACAGTGATGAGTTGACTCTCAATTTTCCAATTATTGCGACCGATTTTGACGGCGATACCTCGACAGCCACGATTCCAGTTAGCATCGTAGATGACGAGCCAACCATTACTGATGCCGATGCGATCTCTGTTGACGAAGATGATTTAGCCAGTATTGGTTCAGATGGCTCCGAGCCAGTTTCAATTGATGGTAACTTCACGACGACACAAGGTTCTGACCGCGTGGTGAGCTACCAGCTTGACGGTTCTGCAACACCTGTCGATGGTCTGAAATCGCAAGGTGTCGATGTAACATTGGCGGAAACCGCAAATCCAGATGATAGTTTCACTTATGAAGCGACAGCGGGTGCAAATGCGGTATTCACGCTTACCGTTAATACCGATGGTAGCTATAACTTTACCTTGCAGGGACCAATCGATCATGCGCCAAACAGCGATGAATTGATCCTCAACTTCCCAATCATTGCGACAGACTTTGACGGTGATAGTACAACGGCAACGATTCCTGTCACGATTGTAGACGACAAGCCAACCATTACTGACTTAGATGCGATTTCTGTTGATGAAGATGATTTAGCGACGATTGGTTCAGATGGCACAGACCCAGTTTCAATTGATGGCAACTTCACGACGACGCAAGGCTCTGACCGGGTGGTGAGCTACCAGTTAGACGGTTCTGCAACTCCTGTCGATGGTCTGAAATCGCAAGGTGTCGATGTCACATTGGCGGAAACCGCAAATCCAGACGGTAGTTTCACTTATGAAGCGACAGCAGGCACTAACGCGGTCTTTACGCTGACGGTAAACACTGACGGTAGCTACAACTTCACCCTGCAAGGTCCAATTGATCACGCTCCAAACAGTGACGAGTTGATCCTCAACTTTCCAATCATAGCGACAGACTTTGACGGTGATACAACAATCGCGACTATCCCAGTTACGATTGTGGACGACAAGCCGGTCATTACTGATGTCGATGCGATTTCTGTTGATGAAGATGATTTAGCGCCGATCGGTTCAGATGGCTCTGACCCGGTTTCAATTGACGGAAACTTCACTACCACACAGGGCTCAGACCGAGTAGTGGGCTACCAACTAGAAAGCTCTGCAACACCAGTTGATGGTTTGAAATCACAAGGTATCGACGTCGTTCTGAATGAAACTGCAAACCCAGATGGTAGCTTTACTTATGAGGCAACAGCGGGTGCTAACTCGGTGTTTACGTTAACGGTCAATACCGATGGCAGCTACAACTTTACGCTGCAAGGTCCGATCGACCATGCACCCAACAGTGATGAGTTGATCCTTAATTTCCCAATTACAGCAACAGATTTTGATGGGGATACGTCAACAGTCAGCATCCCAGTCACGATTGTTGATGATAAGCCAACCATTACTGATGTTGATGCGATTTCTGTCGATGAAGATGATTTAGCGAGTATTGGCTCGGACCAAAGCAATCCGGTTTCCATTAATGGTAACTTTACGACGACGCAAGGTTCAGACCGAGTAGTGAGTTACCAGTTAGATAGCTCTGCAACACCAGTTGATGGTTTGAAATCGCAAGGTGTCGACGTCGTTCTGAATGAAACGGCAAACCCAGATGGTAGCTTCACTTATGAAGCGACAGCAGGCGCTAATGCGGTCTTTACGTTAACGATCAACGCAGATGGCAGCTACAACTTTACGCTGCAAGGTCCGATCGACCATGCATCAAACAGTGATGAGTTGGTTCTTAACTTCCCAATTACAGCAACAGATTTTGATGGGGATACGTCAACAGTCAGCATCCCAGTTACCATCGTTGATGATAAGCCAACCATTACCGATGTTGACGCAATCAGCGTGGACGAGGACGATTTAGCGGCTATTGGCTCAGACCAAAGCAATCCGGTTTCCATTGATGGTAACTTTACGACGACACAAGGCTCTGACCGAGTGGTGAGCTACCAACTAGATAGCTCTGCAACACCAGTTGGTGGTTTGAAATCGCAAGGTGTCGACGTCGTTCTGAATGAAACGGCAAACCCAGATGGTAGCTTCACTTATGAAGCGACAGCAGGCGCAAATGCAGTCTTTACGCTGAAGGTCAACACCGATGGCAGCTACAATTTCACGCTGCAAGGCCCAATCGATCACGCTCCAAACAGCGATGAGTTGATCCTTAATTTCCCGATTATTGCGACCGATTTTGACGGCGATATAACAACGGCAACGATTCCTGTCACGATTGTGGACGACAAGCCGGTCATTACTGATGTCGATGCGATTTCTGTCGATGAAGACGATTTGGCGAGCGTTGGTTCGGATGGTTCAGATCCAATTTCAATCAATGGTAACTTTACGACGACGCAGGGCTCTGACCGAGTGGTGAGCTATCAGCTTGATGGCGCTGCAACGCCAGTCGATGGTTTGAAGTCGCAAGGAGTCGACGTCAGCCTAAACGAAACGGCTAACCCAGACGGTAGCTTCACTTATGAAGCGACAGCAGGGGCAAATCCCGTATTCACTCTGACGGTGAACCCAGATGGCAGCTACAATTTCACGTTACAAGGTCCGATTGACCATGCTGCAAACAGTGATGAGTTGATCCTCAATTTCCCAATTATCGCGACCGATTTTGATGGTGATAGCACAACGGCAACGATTCCGGTTACGATTGTTGACGACAAGCCAACGATTGCTGATGTAGACGCAATCAGCGTGGATGAGGACGATTTAGCGACTATCGGTTCAGACCAAAGTAATCCGGTTTCCATTGATGGTAACTTCACGACGACGCAAGGTTCAGATCGCGTGGTGAGTTACCAACTAGACAGCTCTGCAACACCAGTTGATGGTTTGAAATCACAAGGTGTCGACGTCGTTCTGAACGAGACTGCAAACCCTGATGGTAGCTTCACGTATGAAGCGACCGCTGGGAGCAATGCGGTCTTTACGTTAACGGTCAACACCGATGGCAGCTATAACTTCACGCTACAAGGCCCAATTGACCACGCGCCAAACAGTGATGAATTGATCCTCAATTTCCCAATCATCGCTACTGATTTTGACGGTGATAGCACAACGGCAACCATTCCAGTCACGATTGTGGATGATAAGCCAGCCATTACTGACGTTGACGCAATCAGCGTGGACGAGGACGATTTAGCGACTATCGGTTCAGACCAAAGCAATCCGGTTTCCATTGGTGGTAACTTTACGACGACGCAAGGTTCAGACCGAGTGGTGAGCTATCAGCTTGATGGCTCTGCAACGCCAGTTGATGGTTTGAGATCGCAAGGTGTCGACGTGACACTAGCGGAAACCGCAAACCCAGATGGCAGCTTTACGTATGAAGCGACAGCAGGGACCAGTGCGGTCTTTACGCTGACGGTAAACCCAGATGGTAGCTACAATTTTACGCTGCAAGGTCCAATCGACCATGCGCCAAACAGCGATGAGCTGATCCTTAACTTCCCAATCATTGCGACCGATTTTGATGGTGATACGTCAACGGTAAGTATTCCAGTCACCATCGTCGATGATAAGCCAACCATCACTGATGTTGATGCGATCAGTGTGGACGAGGACGATTTAGCGAGTATTGGCTCAGACCAAAGTAATCCGGTTTCTATTGATGGCAACTTTACGACGACGCAAGGCTCAGACCGAGTAGTGAGTTACCAACTAGACAGCTCTGCAACACCGGTTGATGGTCTGAAATCGCAAGGTGTCGACGTGACACTAGCGGAAACTGCAAACCCAGATGGTAGCTTTACCTATGAGGCGACAGCAGGCGCTAACGCGGTATTCACGCTTACCGTTAATACTGATGGCAGCTATAACTTTACGCTGCAAGGTCCAATCGACCATGCGCCAAACAGTGATGAGTTGCTCCTCAATTTCCCAATCATTACGACCGATTTTGATGGTGATACGTCAACGGTAAGTATCCCAGTCACCATCGTCGATGATAAGCCAATCATCACTGACGTAGATGCGATTTCGGTGGATGAAGACGATTTGGCGAGCATTGGCTCGGATGGTTCAGACCCAATTTCAATTGGTGGCAACTTCACGACGACGCAAGGCTCAGACGGTGTGGTGAGCTATCAGCTTGATGGCTCTGCAACACCAGTTGATGGTTTAAAATCGCAAGGTGTCGACGTGACACTAGCGGAAACTGCAAACCCAGATGGCAGCTTTACCTATGAAGCGACAGCTGGTGCTAACGCGGTATTCACGCTTACCGTTAATACCGACGGCAGCTATAACTTTACGCTGCAAGGTCCAATCGACCATGCACCAAACAGTGATGAGTTGCTCCTCAATTTCCCAATCATTGTGACCGATTTTGATGGTGATACGTCAACGGTAAGTATCCCAGTCACCATCGTCGATGATAAGCCAACCATCACTGACGTAGATGCGATTTCTGTCGATGAAGACGATTTGGCGAGTGTTGGTTCGGATGGTTCAGACCCAATTTCAATCAATGGTAACTTTACGACGACGCAAGGCTCAGATGGTGTGGTGAGCTATCAATTAGATGGTTCTGCAAACCCTGTCGCTGGACTGAAATCGCAAGGTGTCGACGTGACACTAGCGGAAACTGCAAACCCAGATGGTAGCTTTACGTATGAAGCGACAGCAGGCGCTAACGCGGTATTTACGCTTACCGTTAATGCTGACGGCAGCTATAACTTTACGTTGCAGGGACCGATTGACCATGCGCCAAACAGTGATGAGTTGATCCTCAATTTCCCAATCATTGCGACAGATTTTGATGGCGATACTTCGACAGCAACGATCCCTGTTACGATTTTGGATGACAAACCAACCATAACTGATGTAGATGCAATCAGTGTGGACGAAGATGACCTAGCGAGTATCGGTTCCGACCAAAGTAATCCGGTTTCCATTGATGGCAACTTTACGACGACTCAAGGCTCAGATGGTGTGGTGAGCTATCAATTAGATGGTTCTGCAACCCCTGTCGCTGGACTGAAATCGCAAGGTGTTGACGTTACTCTCAATGAAACCGCTAACCCTGATGGCAGCTTCACTTATGTGGCGACAGCTGGGGTGAATGCAGTATTTACGCTAACGGTTAATACTGATGGCAGCTATAACTTCACGTTGCAAGGTCCGATTGACCATGCGCCGAATAGTGATGAATTGATCCTCAATTTCCCAATCGTCGCTACGGATTTTGACGGCGATACTTCAACGGCAACCATTCCTGTTACGATTGTGGACGACAAGCCAACCGTTACTGATGTTGATGCACTCACTGTCGATGAAGATGACATCACAACCATTGGTTCTGACCAAAACGACGACGCCTTTATGTCAGGCATGTTCACGACCACAGAAGGTTCTGACGGCGTAGTGAAGTATCAATTAGATACGACGGCAGATCCGGTTGCAGGGCTGAAATCTCAAGGTAATGACGTAACACTTGCTGAGACCGCTAATCTTGATGGCAGTTATACCTATACAGCCACGGCTAATGGTAGTGCTGTATTTGAATTAGTTGTTAAGCCTGACGGTAGCTATACGTTCACCTTGCAAGGTCCACTTGACCATGCGACCAACAGTGATAGTTTGCAGATTGACTTCCCGATCATTGCGACCGACTTTGATGGTGATACATCATCTGAAACGCTTCCTGTCACGATTGTGGACGATAAACCGACACTTGGCGGTATTGTTGATACCAGCACGCAAACAGTGGATGAGGATGACATTCCAACGATAGGATCTGATGGTGCTCAATCGAATAGCATTACGGGTAACTTCATCGCGAATGATGGTTCTGACAGTATCGTTGAGTATGAAGTGTCCGATCTAAATTCTCCAGTTCAAGGTTTGCAGTCTGGAGGGCAAGACCTAGTGATGGTTGAAGTCTCTAATTCAGGCGGTGTTTCTGTTTATGAAGCGCGTATTGATGGGACTACGACACCAATTTTCCGCGTTACGCTTGATGCATCGGATGACAGCTATCAGTTTGATTTGCTTGGTGCGCTAGACCATCCTGATGCGGACGGAGAAAACCAGCTCGTCATCAATTTACCTATCCAAGCGACCGACTTTGATGGTGATGTTTCTAATACGCAATTGCTACCGATTACGGTTGTCGATGATGTTCCAATCATTGATGGCGTAGTGGCTAGCAGTGAGCAGATCGTGGATGAAGATGACTTGCCGGCAGGCACTGACGCGGCAAGTGCCGAAGATACTGTCATCACAGGCACGCTGGATATCAATGAAGGCGCAGACCAAGTCGCCTCTATCCAGCTTAGCGATTTGACCACGCCGGTTGCGTCATTAATGTCTGATGGTCAGCCTATCTCTCTTGTGTTGAGTTCAAGTCTCAATGGGGTCAATGTTTACCAAGGCATTGCTGGTAACCCAGCAGAGGTGGTATTTGAGCTGACGTTAGATGCGACAGATAACTCTTATGAGTTTGACCTACAAAAACCACTTGATCATCCAGATGGTAATCAGCAAAACACCATTGTTATTGACCTTCCTGTTACAGCGACAGACAACGATGGCGATACGTCACCAGTGTTTACGTTGCCGATTACGGTAGTGGATGATGTTCCAGTCGTTACGCAAATTGATAGCTTGCAAGTTGACGAAGATGACCTTCCTTTGGGTTCAGATTCGTCGAAAGAGCCTCTGACCGTATCCGGTGAGTTTGAAGTAACCAGTGCCGATGGTATTGATTCGTTTGTTTTGGATCTGAGCACGAATCCAGTTCCAAACCTGAAATCGGGTGGGGAGGATGTCACCATTTCACCGGATGCAAGCGCGTCAACGGCAGATGCACTTGTCTACATTGGTCAAACTGCGAGTGGAGCAACGGTCTTTACCTTAACACTCCACCAAGATGGTAAATACGACTTCGAACTGTCTGGTCAACTTGATCATGCGGTTAACTCAGACCAAATACTATTGAATCTTCCTGTTCAAATTACAGATGGCGATAACGATACAATTACAGCAACGTTGCCTGTTACCATTGTGGATGATAAGCCAACGATTGATGCCATTCGTCCTGGTAGCATCTTGTCAGTGGATGAAGATGACATCCCAAGTGAAGGCTCAGATACCACGCCTGAATCCAATGTTATTGGCGGTAACTTCGATGTTACTGACGGCGCTGACTCTATCGTGAGTTTCCAATTAGATAGCTTAACATCGCCTGTTTCAGGACTAAAATCAGGAGGTCAATCCCTTGAGTTGGTTGAATTCTCTAACGCTAACGGTGTCGTTGAGTATCGTGCTTACGTCCAAGGGACAACCGACACAGTATTTAAACTGACGCTTAATGGCTCTGCAGACAGTTATGAATTCGAGTTATTGGGGGCTTTGGACCATCCATCAGGCAGCGACCAAAACTCGCTAGTGATTAACTTCCCTGTCAATGCGACCGATTTTGATGGTGATGTCTCAAACAACATTACCTTACCGATCACCGTTGTGGATGATGTCCCGGCGATTATCAAAGTCGCGGACACAAGCGAACAAACAGTGGATGAAGATGACTTGCCAGGAGGCTCGGATACCACTAGTGGTGATTCTCGCGTACTTAATGGTGGTTTTGACGTTGTCGACGGTGCGGATGAGATTGTTAGTTATCAAATCTCAGATCTAGATGCGGTGGTATCTGGACTAACTTCGAACGGTTTAGATCTTGAGTTGAAGCCATTGCCTTCTGCCGGTGGTGTGACAGGTTATGAAGCCGTCATTGCGGGAACTTCAACGCAAATCTTCGCGCTGACACTCGATGCGAATAACGACAGTTATCAATTTGAGTTATTGGGTCCGCTCGATCATGCGGTGGTTCAAGGTGAGAACACGCTAACGATCGATATTCCAATCACGGTCACCGATTATGACGGTGATACGTCTGCTTCACTTAATCTACCGATCACCATAGTGGATGACATTCCAGAAATTAAATCGGCGGATGCGCTTGCCGTAGATGAAGACGACTTAGCCAATGGCTCTCAAGCAACGGGTAAAGATAGCTTAGAAGCAACTGGCAATTTTGATACGGTTGAAGGGGCAGATACGGTTGTTTCTTATCAGCTTGATCTGACTTCGAATCCTATTCCTGGTGTCACTTCGGGTGGGTTAGCGGTGACTCTGGTACAAACTGGGGTAAGCAATAATAACTACACCTATCAAGGACAAACGCCAAATGGCAGCTCCGTGTTCACCTTGGTACTCAATGCAGACGGCTCTTACAAGTTTACGCTTGAAGGTGTCCTTGACCATTCTGTGCAGGGTGAAGACACTTTAATCCTCGACCTGCCTGTCTTTGCTACAGACGTGGATGGAGATACTGCAGGCATTAATTTACCTGTAACCATAAACGATGACGTCCCAACGTTATATGACGCATCGATTTCACGTGTTGAAGGTCAAAGTGGACGCACGGTTCGCTTGTTTAGAGACCCAGTAGAAGGCGACGATGATCTTGGCGCCGATGGTGCGCAAATTACCTCTTTCTCAGCGGACAATTCCGGAATTTACTTCAAGCAGAATGGTGTTGACTCCAGCTCAGTTGACCTCAATGGTAGTAATCAAACCGTCTCAGTCCATAAAGTATTAGATGGTGTCGATGCCGAAATCGGTGTTTTGATTGTTCGCACTAATGGTCGTGTGACATTCCGCCCTAACGACGACTTAGATCATACCGAAACAGATTCTATTGATTTCACTGTCAACGTTGTTGCTACCGATGGTGATGGTGATACAAGTGGTGCAGATGTAGATATTTCGGTAAGAGATAGAAATGCTGAAATTAAAACGTCGACAGTAACCGCGTTTGAGGACCAAGGGCGCGGTGGCGTTGTCGCTGGTGTTGATTCAGCGAATACACAAGACAACCTGTCAACGTTAGATATCACTCCTGCAAAAGTGGACCTCGTTATTGATCTGCATGATATCGATCGTAATGAGAGTTTAGGCGATATCATTATTCGTGACGCGAACAGTTACGAAGGTACTTTCTTCTACCTAGATAGTGCTACTGGTAGCTATGTGGCGCTAACGACTAGCGGTAACAATGTTATTTTGGATGGTGCGAATGTCGAGCAGTCGTTCAACGGCGAACTTGTGTCACTCGATAATCTATATTTCGTTCCTGACCGCCATGCTTCAACAGATGCAGCAGGTGTTGACCCTCGTATTCGTATTGAAATCCTCAACAACGGCGTAAGAGATCACTTTGTTGATGGTCGTTTAGATATTGAGGTGGATGCTGTTGCGGATATTGCTACGTGGAAAGGGACCAGTGACTTTGCGTATATGGTTGATGAGGATGCTAACAACGTCTCATTAAACATTGAAGCTGAAACGCAAGATAACAGTAATCCGGAAGCAATAGCCTATGAGCTTGTATTTACTGAAGGTGGTGCTAGCGCAACACTTGTGTACTCAGATGGTTCCGCTATCCCAGAAGTGGGTGGTAAATATCTTGTTGACGCAAACCGAATTGGTGAAGTCCAGGTTGATCCTGCAGATAACTTCTCCGGTCAGATTAAAATCGATGTGACAGCGATTACGACGGAAGGGAATAACCCGCTTGCTGGTAAAGATACCGCTCGCTCTGTGACAGAAGAAATTGTGATTGACGTGAATCCGGTTGCTGATGCCGGTAGTTTTACTGTTAACCGCATTAATATTTTTGAGGACAATGCGAGAACGCAAGACACCGTAGACCCAGTGACAGATCATGATCCACTTCAACTCAGTGAAGTGATTAAGATGACGCCTTCTGCAGATATAGATGGCTCGGAAGAGCTGTTTGTGCGCATCGATAACTTCTCAATTGATGGTGTCACCTTAGTGTGGCTTGATAGCGGTAACCCAAGCCAAATCAACGTTGTTACTGACTCTGGTGGCAATGTTCTGTATTACGAAATTCCAGAATCGAATCTAGCGGATGTTGAGGTGCTTCCTCCAATTCACAGCAACGAAGACTTCACTTTCGATGTCGAAGGTATCGTGAAAGACAACGCATCACTTTCTTCTGGCGCCGCGCAGGACATCCGCTCATTAGGTACCCAGTCAGTGATCGTTTCAGTCAAAGGTGTTGCCGATATCCCGGACATTGAACTGAACGATAAAACTGGGGTTTGGAATGTTTTTGATGATGGTAACGTTCGTGGTATCGAAGCAACCATTGACGAAAATGGTCAAGTCGATCTTGCATTTAGCGTGGTTTCCGGAGAACTGAAGGATAACCCTGCAGACAGCTCAGAAACCATTACGGTTCTTCTGTCGAACATTCCAGACGGTGTTGAACTGTTTGATAGTGATGGCTCATCCATCGATTTGACGTTTGTTGGATACGACGGTGCTGGTGAACCGATTTACGAAGCGAACATTACGAACGCAAATGTGAATTCAGGAATTGTGATTCGACCTGAAACCTCATCTACGGAAAATATCACGATCACGGCGACCACTATCGTGACAGAAAACGATGGTCATACTCGCTCTGTGGCGGGTGAGATCCGCGTTAAAGTGGCACCAGTTATTGATGCTCAAGACAACTATGTGGTGAGCTCTGAAGGTAATGAAGATACTCGCATCAATATCGATTGGGAGCCAACTGCAACACAAAGTCCGGATGCGGACGAATTCTTTGCCGAACTAACCATCAGTGGCTTCCCGAATGGCAGCACCGTATATGTTGGTGGTGTTGCTCAAACGGTAACGGGTGGCAGCATCACGTTGACGCCGGGAACCAATGAGTCAGAGCAAGATTTCTCGGCGCGAATAACCCAAGACGGATACATTCAGGTGCAATTGGAGCAAGACTCTAGTTTAGACTTTGATTTGAGCACGCAAGTAACGGTGAAGGAAATTGATGCTGAGTACGTAGATTCGGGTAATCCGGGCGAGGGCATAGCATCAACGGTCATCAATGGTACGGTCAAGGTTCAAGTTAACCCAGTGGTTGAGCCAGAAGATTTAACTGGTCCAGTTTCAGGTCAAACACGTCTTCTTGTTGAAGGTACAGGCGGTGCTGTTACTGATACGGTACAGTCCGATACTCAGGGACGAATTGATTTCACTATTAATACTGCGGCTGGTGGTTCTGCTGATGCAAATATTATCAAGTATCAGGAGTTCGATAACTCTTCAGATGAAGTGGTCACCCAACTTGTGGTGCAGTTTAGTAATACTTCTCCAGAGATCTTGAATCAATTAGTTATTATTGGTGCTTCTAACGAAGGCGGTGGTCGTTGGACTATTACCGATGAAGAGAACTTCTCAATCATTGCGCCTGCTGGTTTAGATTTGACGCCAAACGACAACACGGATGACGGAGCAAACGGTGGAATCTCTTCGATTGGCCTTACCATCTATGCTCAAGTTAACGATTTAGGTGAGGATGCGTCAGAAGTCGACGCAACCGTCACGCGACAAACCGATATCACACTGGAGTTCCCAACTGATATCACGCCTCAAACTAGTGTAGCGGCTGATATAGAGCTTGATAACACGGTCCAAATTGATGGTAGTGAAGACAATGTCATTGATTTAGGTGTTCAGTTGGCATCGAAAGTCAGCACCCTAAATGGCGACACAGTAGAAGACGTGCTGACGTTAGTGATAGACCCAACATCTCCAAGTGTACCGCCAGGTCTTGTTATTGGTGGTACCGATGTCGACTTTGTTAATGGCAAATATGTGTTCCAAGCGACGGTTGATGCAAGTGGAAATATCACTGGTTTGGACGGTCTCACTCTACGTGTGGCAGAAGACTGGGCGGGAGACTTTACCCTACCAGTACTATTTGTAACGACTGACACGCAGTCCGGTGACGAAAACTCAACGCTTGAGTCACTTCCTGTTCAGATCCTACCCGTTGCAGACGTACCAGGGTCCTCTGTTGATCAACCTCTTGATAGCGACGTCACTCCGGATGTGACGGTCGACATCACTGGCACACTTGGTCTTGATGCTAACAAACAACCAGTTAATGACCTCAATAGCGATGTTCCAACGAACGATGGTGTTGGCTACGAAGATGGCTTGATTCAGTTGAATTTGAACGTTGATTTTGCTGACGACCGTAACAATCTTCAAGCAGGACAAGAAACGCTCACTAACGTGAAGCTTACGGTTGCCGATACAACACTGGGTGAGTTTGTTGATGCAAATGGCAATCCACTTGGTACAAGCATTGAGTTTAATGCTGCTGAGATTGCGGCAGGTGCACTTGATGAGGTGTTGTTTAAACCGAAAGAAAACTACCCTGTCGGTGGTGGTCAAAATACGGTTCAAATCAATATTGAAGGCGAGATCACCGATACTGCAGTTATTGACCAGACTACATTGGCAAACCCGGGTGATGATACGGACGTACGCAACTTCACCGACAGTGTGTCATTTGAAATCACTCCTGTTGTGGATGACATCACTATTAGCGGTGCCGATCCAACTCAGCCTATAGTGGTGACGGGCGATGAAGATACGTTGATTTCCTTAGCGCAATCAGGCTCTGGTGTGTCAGTGAGCCTGAATGACAATGATGGTTCGGAACAGTTTGTATCGCTGAAACTGACGGGTTTACCGACTGACTTTATCGTCACTTCAAATTCTCCTGATTACACCGTGAAGAACAATGGCGGCGGAGAGTGGAGTATTCAGTTGAAAGACTTGACGCAAACGTCAGTTGATCTCAGCGCTATTCAAATTCAACCGCCGAAAAACTTCAGTGGTGAAGCGGAGATCGGAATTACAGTCTTTACGCAGGAAGAATTACTTAAAGTTCCTACTGAACATACTGGTAATTTCAAAGTTGTGATTGACCCAATTGGTGATGATGTCGACGTTAACCCAGATACGCTTGTGTCAGGTAACGAAGGCGAAGACATCGATATCAACATAAATGCTCTAGTGGTCGACAATAAAGAGTCGATTGGTGATGGTGCAACGTATCAAGAAAATGACCCAGAAACACTTCGCGTCGAAATTTCAAACGTGCCAGATGGCGCAACCATTGCACTGGCAGATGGTACTCAGTTTGTGAATCAAGGCAGTGGTGTATTCGTCCTAGAAATCGATGCACAAGATTTGGATAAAGTGGTCTTCAATTCGGGTGATCGCAACGATAACTCTTGGAATAGTACGCTTGAGTTTAAAGTTCAAGCCGTGGATACCAGTCTAGATGGAAGCCAAAGCTTAGGCACTCCACAGCAATTTGATGTGAATGTTGAGGTTGAGGCGATTAACGACCGTCCTGAATTCGTTAATACCGTAGATGTTGAAACGCCGGAAGACACACCATTACTCCTTGATGGCTTTAGTGTTTCGGATGTTGATGCCGTTCTGGATGATCCGAGTGCCGAGTACGTATTGGATGTGACGGTCGATAGCGGTACGTTGGTTCTGGACCCTGCGCTTGTCACTACTTACAACTTAACCGTGCAAGGTGATGGCTCTGATACTCTTGAATTGAAAGGGACAGTGGCTGATCTCAACAATGCGATTGCCAATGGTTTGATAGAGTTCAACCCTGATTTGAACTTCTTTGGTGACGTTACCGTTGGCGTTACTGTCGATGACCAAGGTAACGAAGGTCTAGTGATCAGTGGCGTCGATGACACACTCAATACCAACAGCACTAGCTTTAATATCGAAGTGACTGAGGTCAATGATACACCAGAGACAACACCAGTTACCTTACCGGATATCGAAGAAGACAGTGGCGTATTCTCTATTTCTGAAGCAGACCTAATTGCGAACGCGACGGATATTGAAAACGACAACCTCACAGTAAGTAATGTGCAGGTGACGGATCCAAACGCTGGTAGCGTGAATTTTAACAATGTGACGGGAGAGTGGGAGTTCACGCCAGCGTCGGATTATAACGGTCCAGTCGAGCTCACCTACACGATAACAGATGATGGTACGACAGATGGCGCATTGGATCCTAAGTCGGTAAATGGCACCGCTTCATTTAATGTAACGGAAGTGAATGATGCACCAACCACATCACAAGTTGCGCTCTCTGACATAGCTGAAGACAGTGTGGCGGTCGAAATTACCCAAGCCGATCTGCTCGTTAACGCATCTGACATTGAAAACGACACCTTGACTGTAAGTAACGTGCAATTGGTTGATCCAAGTAGTGGCTCACTCACCTTTGATAGCATTGCGGGTACATGGTCTTTTACACCAGCGCCAGGTTACAACGGCACAGTAAATCTGACTTACGACATTACCGATGATGGTACAACCAATGGCACCTCTGACCCACAGACTGCGTCAGGAACTGCAACCTTTGAGGTGACGGAAGTCAATGATGCACCAGTGACTTCTGAAGTGACGCTGAGCAGCGCGGAAGAAGATGGCGGTGCCGTGACAATTACGGCGACAGAATTGTTAAGTAATGCCACGGATCCTGAATCGGACAACCTGACCATTAGTAACCTTGCTCTTGCTAATCCTACTGACGGTGTTTTAACTCAAGTGAGCGCAACGGAATGGACGTTTGAACCTGCTTCAAACTTCTTCGGAGATGTGAGTTTTACCTACGAAATCACCGATGATGGCACAACCAATGGTTCACCAGACCCAATGACGGTCGCTGGTACAGCAGTGATTAATGTTGAAGCTACCAATGATGCACCACAAATTATGGCAACATCGGTTACGGATACCATTAATGAAGCAGATGGGCAGAAAATCACAGGTATCAGTGTCAGTGATATCGATTTTACAGGTGCACAAGCGAACGAAATTATGACCGTAACACTCAGCTTGACCGAAGGCGATGTTCGTGTTGAGCCACCTGCGGGCAGTGGTGTCACTGTTGGAAATGGGATGGCGGGTGAAGTTATTCTTATGGGGACGCCTGACAATATTAATGCCGTTCTTGGGGCAACGGATGCTGCTGAAGGTGTATTTGTGGATGCAGGAGACGTTAACGCGGCTTCTATCTCGTTGTCTGTCAAAGTCGAAGATAATGGCGTCTACTTTGAGAATACAGCGGGCACAGCGCTGGAGGCAAACCAGGACTTTGCTATCAACGTGACACCGGTAGCTGACGCTCCGACATTAGGTATTGACCCTCAGTTTAACTACATTCGTCAAATTGCGGCGAGCCAAACGGCGAGTGCTCAAGGTTTAGCCATTGTCGGTATCATGGCGGCACTGACGGATATTGATGAAGTGCTATCTCTTGAATTAACCGGCGTACCCGCGAGTGCGAACGTGACCAGTGGTATTGCACCGTCAAACATTACGTTTGATGGCACAACATGGACGGTTCCAAGTGATGAGATTGATACACTGCAAATTGTCGCAACGGATACAAACAGCGGTATCGATGTGGGTAGTTACGATATCTCCGTAACGGCGCTATCAACCGAATCTAATGGCGATGAAGCGCAATCATCACCCGTTCAAATTAGTTTAGATGTTAGTAGCGATGGAGACGACATTGATCAATCGAGCGCATCGGATGACAGTTACCTCGCTGGTGGCGATACGGGCATTAGCCTAACTGGTGGTGACGGTGACGACCTGATCGTTGGTGGTGATGGTGATGACGTCCTTATCGGCGGTTTGGGTTCCGATATCCTCACTGGTGGTGATGGTAGTGATATCTTTAAATGGACAATCGATTCTGTAGATGAGGGGGCGATTGATACCATTACGGACTTCACCCTTAACGAAGACAGTATCGACCTACGCGAAGTAATTTCTGACCTAAGTAGCCCAATGATCGATATGGATGATTTGTTGAGTCATATCTCTGCAGACTACGATGCGTCAACAGAGGCTGTGTCATTGAACATCACGACCGATGCCAATGTTCATCAAACTATCGTGGTTGAACATCTAGGTGATTCAATTGATTTCAATGGGTTAACCTCTAATGAAATTGTTGAGTCATTGTTGAATAATAACGTTCTTGCCAATGGTTAAACGAGTGTAAAAGCAAAAGCGCGATAGCTCATAGAGTTATCGCGCTTTTTTGTGTTCAGTTTGTTGCTGTTCGACCGCTGACTGCTGGTAGATTACCGTTGCTCGCAGGTATTAATTAGGAGTGGCTTAAACGTGGATATCGAGTAAGCTGCCGATGACTTCGTTGTTTTTATCAACAACGGAAGCACCAATGCGATTGTAGGTTGAGGCTTGGGTGAGATTTACCAAGGGTTCGATTGGGTTAGAAGGTAAATCAGAAGCCTTATTGAACTCAAGTTCGTTGCCTTTTACTAAATCGACTTTATTGAAGGCGAGATCATTTTCTTTTATGAAGTCTTGCTGAATTTCATGCGCAGCACCTTCAGCCATCTTATGCGATAGCTGAATCATATTATATCCGGACTGTATTCCTGATACTGGCATGGTTACTCTCTCACTTTTTATGCTTTTGTTAGCATAGGAAGTGTTGATAATTCGTGCAAGTGCTTTATTTGAACTGTTTGATTACGCAAACAGTTTTGAAAGCATATCACGCTCTTCCGAAGAAAGAAGCGGACTCTCTTTTTTATTAAGGGATAGATTAATTTCACCTTGAAGTGACTTTAACTGAGAAGCCGTCAGTTCATTAATCTTCTTTCTTAATTCATAAAATTCTTGAGTAGTCATCGTGACCTCCCCACATTTCTTGGGTTTCTCCTTCATCAACCCACCTCAGCGACCCTCATGGTCACAATCAAACAGTGTTCTAATATGGTTAGATTAGATTTTGAGTGGTGATTTTTTGTCCGAGAAATGTCAGATGGTGTCAAATGACATGTAAGAATATTCTTATGAATAAGTCTGCTAATCATAAAGGAGTAGAATCATAACCTACTCCTCTGGAACAGTGTTCTTAATCAGTTTACGCGCACGGCAAACTTAGAAGCCAGTGAATGCAACTCGGGTAACATGCGATAGATTAGGTGAAGCTGTTGAAGCACCATTCGTGCAGAATGATCATCTTCATCACGCCACTCATTTAATCGTTGTTCCAAATTCGTGTCATCGATCGAGGACAAATCGCACTCTTCACAATGTTGATGCAGTTGTCGGTGCAGTACGTCTAGGTGCTGGTGAATACAACGGTGTGCATCCAGAACGAGTTGGTGAATTGACTCATCCTCAATTCTTGTACGGTGTGCGCCCAGTGCTGAAATGTAACTCAACATCGCGTGGTTTAGCGTAAGGAAGCGGAAACTCTCATCCACGGCTGTACGGTACTTACCCGGTTCCGCCAGCATAGTGCTGATGGCTGAAGATAGGTTGGCATCGGTATTGTGCGCCTGACGACGAGCAATTCGATAGCTCAAGTTATCTTTCTTACCAATTCGGTACTGACCGATGATCTGTCCAAGATATTGCTTGTTGGCGTCGATTGCATCCGACATGACTTTATGTAGACGTTTTGATTGCCAATCAGGCAGAATCACCATAACAGCACCAACCGCTAATACACAGCCAATCAAGGTATCTGCAAGGCGAGGGAGCACCACAGCGTAGCCTTCGCCCAATTGGTTAAATAGGAACAGCACGAGTAAGGTGATAAAGCCAGTCGCATAACCATAGTTGTTGATGCGAAACGCAAAGAACATCACGCCGGATATCACAATGAAGACCAACTGGCTTTCTTGGGAAGGAAAGAAGGTGAGCAGTGGTACGCCAATCAACAAGCCCGCTAACGTGCCAATCACGCGCGCAGTAAGCTTCTGTCTTGTCGCACTGTAGTTTGGTTGGCAGACAAACAACGTGGTCAGCAATATCCAGTATCCACGATCAATATCGAACGCTTGAATGATCCCATACCCTGCTGTAAGCGCAATCGACATGCGTAAGGCATGACGAAACAACATTGAATCCTTGTGCAAGTTAGCTGAAATGCGTTGCCACATTGCTTTAAGCGTGTGCGGATTGGTGTCATCCAGTACGTCTTCTTCCAATCGTTCAGCATCTGGGTTGTTGATGTTACTCAACTGCTTTTCTACGGTCGCAAGGTTATTGAACAAGTACGTTAACTGAGCCAATAAGCGCTTCCAGTGACTTTGTTGTTGTTCTTCTAAATAACCCAATGAGTTTTGTAATTCCGCTAATGCCAATATGGATTGATCAGTGTGCGTGTACTCGTTTCCCAACCGAATCGCATGAGCGATATCGCGGCAAGCTTGGGCTTGAGACTCAAGCAAATACTTAAAGCGGAATAAGACGTCAGAACGTTCGAATTCCGTCGCCAAATCTTGATAGCGATAATGGCTGGAACTCACGCGCTCGTGAATGTCTTGTGCGATAAAGTAGATATTGAGGAAGCGGTCACTCGGACCATCAATATGCCCGCGTTTGGAGCGGCTAAGCAGGGTTGCTTTACAAGTATTCAATGCATTTACGGTGGCTGCGTTTAATCTTGCTGCTTCAATCCGCATCGGCTGCGGGGTTAAGTTCGTTACTGGATGAAACAGCTTGGCTTTCGCATCAAGGTAATTGGCGATTTGCAGGAACACAGTTGCCAGACTTTGCTGAACAGGCTGCATTGGCCAAAACATCTGCCAAATCATCGACATAAAGTAATACCACGCAGCGCCCGTTAAAAGCAGCAATGGTTGGAACCAAATATTGGTACTCTCATGTGCCCCAAGCATGGTGTAGATGGCGATCAACAATGAGCCAAATGCAATGCTGGCGTACTTAGGTCCGATTGCTCCTAGCATGATGAAGCCGAACGTCGAGATAAACAGACCGATCGCAAATGCCCATGGCGTATCAAATAAGATCTCTATTGAGAAAGCAGCAACCGCAAAACAGATAAAGGTGAGAAAGAGGGCTTTTATCCTACCTGTAAAGCTGTCATCACTCTCTGCAAGTGCAGCGGCAATGACACCTAGAATCAGGGGCGTGATTAATGTGTTTTGCTGGAAGTACCATGCGGGGATCACGACGCCTAGTAAAGTGATCAGAATAAGAATGCTGTAGTTGAGAGTTTTGTTTGCCCAAAAGAGGCGGAATTTTAAAGCTGCTTGCACGATGCGCCTTTCGTTGCCGGTGGAAAACGAGAGAAGTTTAACAAACTCACTATAGCGCGTTTATGACCTAATTTAATAAAAATCGTCACTTGCTCAGGAAATCAACAGATTTGTCATTGACTTAACGAATCTACACGGATGAAAGAATATACCGCTGTTCACAAATTCAACAGTAATGTGAATTTTAATTAAGAATACAGGCAGAAGGCGATTTGTGCTTCATCCATCGCTACAATTTAGCGGTCTAAAATGATATAAAACGGGAACTTCTATATCAAAAGGCGCACCTTTCATGCAACTTACTGCCTCTAATAAAGCACAGTTTTTTATTCAAAATGAGTATTACCAAGTCGAAATAAAAGAAAACAGTGTTTTATTAAGCTCAGTGGGTAGTGAAGAACACATACCGTTTACGATTTGGAATGGCAAAGTTAGCGTGAAACGTGGTCTTCTCTGGAGCTCACTTCAGTTTTTTGCTCATGAGCAAGATGGCAAGCAACAAAGCTGGCTTGTGCAAGGTTTACCTTGGCCGCAATGTCGTAAGTTTGCGGTCGAAGCCGTGCGTCAGTATCAAGATTGGCATAACACCCAATGCCGTAAACTCGCGGAATATCTACCCAAGTGGGAAGATGAGCTGTATCAACTCAAACATCTTCCAGCCTACTTACCTCACTCAAAAGTGCAGTCTTGGGTGACTCAACTGAACGAAGAGCTCATTGAAATCAAAACCAGTTTGGCAGAAGCGAAAATGCGCATGCCTAAACGTATGGCGGAGATTGAACCATGGCTTGCACAAACCTCGCGGACGTTGAGTGAGCGTAACCATGAATGGTTAGAGAACGAACGCCCAAACTGGGAAGTGCTGTTTAGCCGAATTGAATCTTCGCCGCTTAACCTTTCTCAGCAGCATGCGGTGCTCCTTAACGATGACCATAACTTGGTACTAGCCGGAGCTGGTTCAGGTAAAACTAGTGTGCTGACAGCGCGTGTGGCGTACCTTCTACAAAGCCATCAAGCACAGGCAGAAGAGCTGCTGATGCTGGCCTTTGGTCGTGACGCTGCCAAAGAGATGAAAGAGCGATTGGTCGACAAAGTTGGCTTGGCGGCAGAAAGTGTTCGCGTTAATACATTCCATCAACTTGGTTTGCGCATCCTAAATCAAGTTGAGACTCAACCCGTGGAAATCAGCCCATTAGCGCTTGATGACAATCAGCGCTCAGCCTGGTGTATTGATTGGCTTAAGAAACATTGGATGACGCCAACAAACTTTAAGCGTTGGCAAAAGCATCTAGATAAATGGCCGATTGCGTACTTGAAAGGTGACGATGAGCTCGGCAGTCACTCGGAAAATCCTAAACTGATTGCTTGGTTAGATAACCAATTGTCTCAACTTGCATCGGTTGGTTTAACTAAGAAACAAGTACAAGAAAAGCTCGTTAATCACCAAGACTACACTCGTTTAAACAGTGAGTTGGCACTTTGCTGGCCGTGCTTTAGTGCGTGGCAAAAGATGCTCAAAGAAACCAATCAAGTGGACTTCCCAACCATGATCAGTCGTGCGACCGATTACGTTAAGAAAGGGAAATTCAGTTCACCTTGGCGTTTTATTATGGTGGATGAATACCAAGATATTTCTCCTGATCGCTTGGCGTTGATTGAGGCTCTATGTGAATCCACAGAGAAGCAAGCAGGTGCAACCTTGTTTGCTGTAGGTGATGACTGGCAAGCGATCTACCAATTTGCGGGCGCAGATGTGGATTTGACGACAGGATTCCAAGATAGATTCATTCATTCGACGGTGCATCACTTGGATACGACGTATCGCTTCAACAATCAAATTGGTGATGTAGCAAATACCTTTGTGCAAGAAAACCCATCGCAATTACCGAAGACACTAAACAGTCACAAACAACGTAAGCAGAAAAGCGTTCACACAGCACCAAGCAACCAAGTTGAGAAGATTCTTGACCAGCTTAACCAACAGGCGAAGAAAACCAAATCTGTGTTGTTGTTAGGACGTAATCATTACCACAAACCAGACTTATACGATGACTGGTTGAAGCGATTCCCGAACTTGGATATTCGCTTTATGACTTGTCACGCGAGTAAGGGTAGAGAAGCAGACTTTGTAATTATCCTATCAGTGGACGAAGGGCAATTCCCTGCGAAGAAAAAACAAGCTCATATTGATGGTGCGCTATGTGAGTCGAAAGACAAGTATCCATACGCAGAAGAACGTCGTTTATTCTATGTGGCAATTACGCGTGCGAAGGAAAAAGTGTGGATCACGCACACGGGAGCAGGGTCCTCATTTGTACAAGAGCTGGTAAATAGTGATTATCCCATCGTGACGTCAAGATAAGGTATACCTGTTATCTGATTACAACAAAGGCGATACTCAGTATCGCCTTTGTTGTACTTGTGATGAGTTTTATTTGTGACGAGTCGATCCGCTCAGAGGAATTAAGTGCGCTCTGCTATATATGCGTCGTAGTCTGGCACTTCAATATCAACTTCTTGGTCGATCAGTGGAGAGTTGAATAGGAACTTCGCTGTCGCGCGGTTCGTTGCTACAGGAATGTTCCAAACACTTGCAATACGTAGTAGTGCCTTTACATCTGGGTCATGTGGTACAGCATTTAGCGGATCCCAGAAGAACACAAGAACATCGATATTGCCTTCAGAAATCAGCGCACCAAGTTGCTGGTCGCCTCCCATTGGACCACTGATCATGCTCTTGATCGCTAAGCCCGTTTCTTTGCTTAGCATGTGACCCGTTGTGCCAGTTGCATACAAGAAATGGCTTTGTAGCTTTTCTTTGTTCTCTTTTACCCAACGAAGCAGTTCAGGTTTGCAATTATCGTGGGCAACCAATGCCACATGTTTGTGCGCAGGCATGGTACGAGTTGTTTTTTGCATCAAGTTATTTCCGTTTTTATGATTTTAAAGTCGTTACGGTTCAATAAAACACACTTTTTGCCTATCAATCAACAGCCTTAACGCTGAATGTCGGCCTATATTCTGACGGAGATAACGATTCTTCAATTGTATCGTCGTGAAGTGTCTTTGGCGTCAATGGTTTGATCTGTGGAGACGCATGTTTTTCATACGGTTGATGACGCAAATAGTGCGTCGCTTGAAGGACAGACAAACGGCCTTGTTCTACCATTTTATCGGTTGGAGCGAATAACACCTTATGACGCAATAGTCCACGATACACACCATGACTGAGATACACGGAAACCAAACCAATGTCCTTGGTTTTGTTTGCACTGCGTAGTTCACTGATCGCGGCTTCGATCGCAACGGCACTACCGACAATGTAGTCGATATCGCCCATATCAATAACACGCTGAACTAGGTTACGCTGTAACTCCTTGTCATTATCTGCCCAGTAAGAATCCACGATGTGAATATCGCTGTTCTTTATTGCTTCGTAGAAACCTGTGGTAACCGGTTTGGTACCACCACGCGTTCTTGGACCAAGCAGTAGGGCAATATTGGTTTTACCCGAGCCTTTAGGGTGCTTTTCTGCAAGGTATTTGCCGGCTTCATAGCCCATCCAATACCAGTCCACACCAACTACGCCTTTAAGCAGTTTGGCTTGCTCTGCATCAAGGTCGAGTTGATTTACGGTAGCAAATACAGGCGTATTACCAACCCAGTTTCTCAGGTTGTGCTCATAAGCTTGTGGATCAACGGTACCAAGGATAATGGCATCGGCACCCCATTGAGTACACAAAGCCAATTGTTGCTCTTGGCGCGTTTTATTGGGATAACCGCCTGCCTCAAGTACGCGCAGGTTAACACCCAGTTTTTCCGCTTCGGAAACCATTCCATAGTTTACTGATAGCCAGTATGAATCCTTTAAATGAGGGTAAATGGCACAGATTTTCTCTGCTGCAAAACTCGGCACTGAAGCGAAAAGTGTCATTGCTAGCGCAGATTGTTTGAAAATTGTGCGAAATGAACGCTGATTTATAACCATGAAATGAAGTTCGTTGGCATAGATTAAGTAAACACTGCAAAATATAACGTAATATGTCGCCGAACACGAATATTAAGGTCAGGAAAATATGTTGCTAGCTACCGCAAGCATCGGTCGTAAACTGTTATTGTCCTTCATTGCGATGGCAATGTTGGTGATGTTATCAGCATTAATCGGTGTATCAGGGTTTTCTCTGGTGGCAAAAACGGAAAGGAACGTGGTAGATGCTGCCATACCAGCAATGATTGAAGCTCGACAAGTGTCAGAGCTCAGTACCCGCATCATTTCATCGGTTCAAATGTTGTCCAATGCGCAAAACGAACAGGAGCGTAAAGAGGCGGGGCGCGTCTTATTTGATCAGCTTGAGTCCTTACTTACTCACATCAAAGAGCTGGGTGGAGAGTCTTTTGATTCACAATTGCTAGAGGCATTGGAAAATAACGTCCAGAACGTCATTAACAACCTGGCGGAGTTAGGTGTCACGGTAGAACGCAAGCTTTGGCTAGCGAAAGAGATCGATACGCGTGTAGAAGAAATGCGCTTATTGAGTGAAGAGTTGGAGCAACTTACGCGTACTCAAGTGCAAAACACCAGTACCATTGCCGTTGCGAACGTGACGCATATTTATGATTTGCTTGAATCCAACAAGAAAGATCAAGTGTATCAAGCGCTAGATGCGTTAGTGGAAGTCGACCTAGACCTGACCGAACGACTTCACGAGCTGCATTTACTCGCCTTCAAGATGCTCAACCAAATTGAAGAAGCGCGCACACTGACTAACGTAGACCGCATTCAACAGATCCAAACTGCGTTCGAAGACAACCTAAAAATCATGAAACGCCGAGTGTTAGCGGTAGAAGACCCAACGCGCTCAGAGCAAATGAGCCAACTTCTTACTGAACTGGGTAAACGTCAAGTTGTCTTCACCATTTTGCTTCAACAATATGAGAACAACGAGCAGTCTCAACAACTAATGCAAAAAACGCTTGAGCTTTTCTCTGAGTTAAACAGCACCGTAAACAAGCTGGTGGATGACTCTAACCAGACTACCCGTATTGCGGTTGAACAACTGACAAGTACCTTGAAATTTGCGCAGTGGTCGCTAACGGTCATTTCGATCATTGGTTTGATCATTGTTGTGCTTATTCTTTGGCGTGTGGTTTACGTGTCGGTCGTGAAGCGCTTGACAGAATACTCTTCGGCGCTGCTTTCTGTTGCGCAGGGCAACCTAGCGGTAGAGCTGGAAGTGAAAGGAAAAGATGAGCTGGCGCATATGGGGCAAGCCATCATTACTGCTCGTAATACGGCGCAAGCCCTCAAGGTGGTTGCTGAGGGCGAAGCGAAAGCCAAGCGTGAATTGGAAGAGCATAAAGAGCACCTCGAAGAGCTGGTTGAGCAACGAACTTCTCAGCTGAAACAAGCAAACCGCCGTTTGAATGAAGAGGTGTTGAACCACGCGAAAGCACGTAAGCAAGCAGAACAAGCCAGCCGAGCGAAGTCTGCCTTCCTTGCTACTATGAGTCATGAGATTCGTACGCCGATGAATGGCGTGCTTGGTACGGCACGTCTGCTGATTGATTCCGGCCTGAACCCAATCCAAAAGCGTTACGCAGAAATCATCAACCGCAGTGGTAAAACGTTGCTGGCGATTTTGAATGACGTTCTGGATTACTCGAAAATCGAAGCCGGACATTTGGAGATCCGCAGTTTAGGTTTCGACTTGCACCAAATGATTGAAGACACATTCCAGTTGATGAACGGCAAAGCGCAAGAGAAAAAACTGCTGTTCTCTTACCATATCGAAAGTGATGTAGGGCGCTACTGGAAAGGGGATGTTACGCGCATCAATCAAGTTCTAAATAACTTAGTGGGTAATGCGATTAAGTTCACCGAACAAGGTGAGATTGACATCTATGTCAGCTTAAACCCAGAAGATGAATCGCAAGTTCTGTTCGAAGTCTCGGATACCGGTATTGGCATTGCAAAGAAAGACCAAAAAACCTTATTCGATGCCTTTACACAAGCTGAAGGCGGTTTGAACCAAACTGGTGGTACCGGGTTAGGTCTTGCTATTAGCCGCCGTATTATTCAAGCAATGGGGGGTCGTTTGGATGTGGATTCGGACGAAGGACATGGCAGCCGTTTCTGGTTTTCCATTCCTTTAGAAGAGAGTGAGCCTGTAGAGACGGTTTCCATCGCGAGCGCTCGTTGTAAAGTGAAAGCGAAAGTTCTGCTAGTAGAAGACAATCCTGTAAACCGTGTTGTGGCGGAAGGTTTCTTAGAGAGCATGGGACACCAAGTTATCATGGCAGAAAATGGCTTAGAGGCGGAGCAGATCATTGACAAGCACGATTTCGACATTGCACTGGTCGATATCAACTTGCCAGATTGTAACGGTGCTGATTTAATCCACCGCCTTAAACGCATAGAGCGCAACAAACCAGCGGATAAAGCACTTGCACCTACGCCAATGGTGGCGGTTTCTGCTCATGTATTTGCTGAAGAAGTGGAAAGCTATTTGGCGGCGGGATTTGATGGCTACTTACCAAAACCTATGGAAAAAGAAGCTCTTGCTGCGCTCATCCAAGATATGTTGGATGGCAAACAGCTGCTGCTTCCTCAAAGCGGGGAATGCATCCCACATGATGAAATAACAACAACGACCGACAACAACGAATCGGCGGTCACAACAGACACGATAGCAGAGGAGCCAGCAATGGTTATCATCAACCCTAATGTGATTCAGTCAGACATGAAGATTTTGGGCAGAGAAAAGATGCTGCACATCATTGATTTGTTCAGACAAACCAGCGCTGATGTACTAAGCCAAATGGAAACGTCTTCAGAAAGCGGTGACAGCCGAGGCGTGAAAGATCTTGCCCACAAATTGAAAGGCAGCGCAGGCAGTTTAGGTCTGACGGCATTAATGAATACATGCCAATGTGTTGAAATTGCCGCTGAGCCATTGGAGGCGTACGCTACACACCAAGGTGCACTAAAAGAGCAAGTTGATGAGTCGATTCATGCCCTTGATAACCTGATGGCTGAATAAACGTCTATTTTGCTACCTGCTTGAGCCAGAAGGTAAATTCGAGCAAGTAGATCAATGCCGATAAACAAAAACCTCCGGTTTACGCCGGAGGTTTTTTTCTATTCGGTCAGATCATCTTCCCACTCAAACCGAGTGTCTAATGCATAAGGATCATCTTCGAACGGATGCTCCATTCTGCCACGCAAGTATTCGAGTTGGTGCTCAAGCATGTTGACCGTATCGTAATCCCCCTCTGAGCAAGCAACGTAAATCTGTTGCTCGAGAGCGGCAATGTTGTCTCGGATACTCATGAGAACCCCCTTAAATCATCATCGATTCTCAAAACGATTATAGTCAAGTAAACCAAATTCGATCGGTTGATTTGTACGATACCAATCGTGGATACGATCGCTAAACGGCCAGAACTTTTCTGAGCTTCGGCGAATCGCAAAATTATCCAGTAACTTAACGTAATCTGACTCGGATTTTAGAGCACTAAATTGATCGACAAATTCTTTTACCTGATTTTCGTTAATTGAGAAAAACGCAGCTGGGTAACTGCCAACAACACCTCGAACGATGGTCATATCATCATTTGCGAAGTCACGGTTACTTTCTTCATCAAACAAACTAGAAATATTGATATGCGCGTTATTATGCAGCAGGGTAAACAGCTCATCTTGACCGGAATTACTGCGCACCATCAGCATGGTGATTTGCGGCACAGTTTGGAGTCCCTCTCCACGAACTTGGTTGATGCTTGCCAACTGCTGCTCACTCTCCACCGTTAGTGCGGTATCTACAATGTCATAACGTGGTAACAGGATAGGTGAAACCTGCTTGCGCAAGATGTCGAGCAGTTCGGATTTCGGGTCGTCAGTATGGTACACAACGCTAGTCGGTTGGCTAAATGGTGCGACATTACGCTGCAAGAAGTCGCTTAGCTGACGCGGTTGATCTTGGTACCAACTTGAGTGCTCTTGATGACGCATATCGGCAGGCAATAGGGCAATGAAATTACTCTCCCCTTCAAGACGAAGGAAGTCCATGAACATACGAGTGATCAACTGATGACCAAAGTTGCCGTAAACATCAAACCCAGCAACGAGAAGGTAGTGAATTCGCTCAAGTAGGGCATAGTCCAGCACCCAAGCTGTTTTTGGTTGTTCTCCGACTAAACCCTGCACGACAGATGCACTGTCAAAGTGGCGGAATACCGTTAGCGCTGCATTCGGATTGGTGCCGTTACCATCCCAAATCACATCCGTAGAAAGATGCTCGCCGTTTTTGAACCATTTGTTGATGAAGTCTGATTTAGCCTCTAGGTAACGAGCTTGCTGGCGTGAGTACTTCACCCAGTTTGTTACTGGTACGGTATTGCTTTCTAACTCGCCCGGAAGCTTCAAATTGTCTGCTTGGGAACGATAAAACTCGTTCACCTCGGGAATATCCGCTTTGTCTGGATCGAGGAAGAACACCCAGAAACGGTCGTTAATTACATTCAATGCTAATTGACCGCGACACACCGGACCTTTGATGTAAGCCATAATGGTGTTTTGTGCATTATCCAGCATGAACTTGAAGCGAGATTTCACTGGTAGGTCAATGAATGCAGTCATCGGGTTAGCAGCGACTTCTGGCTCGTAGCTTGGCAGTTGTGCCACTTTGTAATCGGCATCAATGAACCACTTTTTCCAGTTATCAATGCGTTGTTTATTCAAGGCAAACGGCATGTGGGTCTTATCCACGATAGTGCCTTGCTCTGGAATAATACGGTAGTAAACGCGTTCCACTTTGGGGTCATCATATGGACGACGTGTGGTAATGCGTTTTACAGGCTCGCCGGGAGGCGTCGCAGAGCGAACTAATATAAAGAATCGAGGTTGTTCTCCATCTAATTCAGAGAAATATAGGTGAGATAAGAACAGATGTTCGTAAATGTAACGAGCAGCAAGTTGATTCTTACGAGAGCCCTTGTTGAGTAACGCTTCGTACTTGTCTACTTCTGTTTGTTGTTGCTCGGTTAACGGTACATGTGCGTTCATGATCGCGCCATTCTTTAACCAAAGCATCAATGTTTGATACTCCGCTGAAGTTAAGTTCGGCATACCAAAAGGCATTCCCCATGTTGGGTTGTCTTGCTCATATTGCGCGTATTCTTCAATGGTCGGACAGGTTTGTTCACGATCGATAGAAAAATCGAAGCCTTCTAGCTGAACTTGGTCGGGAAGAGGGTGACGTTCCTTTTGTTGCAGCATTCGTGCAATTAGACCTGCATCCATGTTAGCCGCCATGCTCTGCTCACGTTCGTTAAGCACAGGATGGAAGCCAGCGTCACGCCACTCCTGAGTGGTTTGTGCATCTTCAAATAGACGAGTTGGTGCAGCGGCAGTGAGGCGAGTGCCTTCATATACTAAAGCTTTGCTTGCTCCGCGGTCTATGCCTTCTACGGAAGAAAGTTTGAGCTGACAAGGGGCATCGTAGCAGGCATGGCAAACCACACAGCGATTATCAACAATAGGTTTGACGTCATGTTGAAAGAAATCCGCTTGTGGGGTATCAATCGTTGCGGTTCGCTCGCGAACTTGCTCAGGACCAAACAGTTTATCGTAGTTTAGTCCTGCATAGGTCGCACAACCCGCAAATAAAGTGGCAATAGACAGTGTAAAAATTAAACGTAAATTCATTGAGTTATTTTGAGTAAATTGAATTTGCGTTAATTAAAGCAAAATACGCCGCTAAATACCAAAAATCGGAGCAATTCGCCCCGATTTCTGAGTTGTTATCGTTAGGTCAATGGCAATGTACTCACTCGAACCTAGAACGCGTAAGTGACGTTAAATCGGAAGTCTCGACCAGGGCTCGCATACCCTTGTGCTACTGGGCTTCCGATGTATGCCATGTATGAGGCATGGTCGAAGTAGTACTTATCAAAGACGTTCTTCACCGATAGGGTTAAGGAAAGTTCTTCATCAGCTAATGGCATCCAGTATGCGTAAACGTCATGCACACCATAGCCTGGCTTTTCTGGATGGACGGTTGGATCCGCTACATCGGTCAAGCGTTCAACAAATCGTGCATTCCAACCAAACTCAAGGGTTTCCATTGGTTGGTAGATAAGATCAAGTACCCAAGTATCACCAATCGATGTTCCCAATGTGGAATCTTCATCAGAAAGCGGTGTGCCGTTTAGCTCTGGACGCGATTGGTTGTAACTCAATCGAGCTGATACGTCAGCAATTGCATAGCCTAAGTAAGCGGTAACACCTTGGTTATCCAAATCGCCCACGTTGGTGTAAACCGCGCCTTGGTTTGTTACCACGTCTTTGATTGTGCTATCGAAGAAGGTGACGCCAGCAAAGAAATCATCGTATTGGTAATTTGCCCCTAGCTCTAAGTTGCGTGCTTCTTCAGGTTTACGATTTGGGTCATTTTCGCGGTAATCGATAACAAACAGTTCTTTGATTTGTTGACCACGGAACGCTTCCGCATAACTAGCAAATAGGTTCAAGCCTTCCAACGCATTGTAATTAATACCTACGTTAGGGCTAAAACCGTTTGAGTCGAAGTCTTGGTCCTTGTTATCGGTTAACTCGTACCAATCGTAACGAGCACCAGCGGTTAGAATGATGGTTTCTGTTAACATCCAATCATCTTGGACAAACAGACCATAGACTGTGCCTTTTTCTTCATCATCCTTTTTACCATCGTAGTTGGTTTCAAATTCCGATTTGTCTTTCTTGTAATCCAAGCCATAGACCAAAGTGTGGTCAGTCAATTTACTCGTGTTGAATATCTTTATACCAGTAGTCTGGATCGAACCATCACTGGTGCCCCAGCGGGGGTGATCTTTATGAGCTAAGCGACTATCGGTGTAGTAGAGCGTGGTGTCTAAATTAAACAATTCGCTTGCTGCGTATTTGTGATTCAGAGTAAAAGTAGAACGATCGGTTTCTTGATCGAGAGGCGCATTTTTAAAGCTTGGCTGGAAGTGAGGGCGATTTAAACGTCGACCATCATCATTGCGGTAATCGTAACTGATAGATAAGTAATGTTCGTCATTCAACTGACCAGAAAGCTTTAGAAGCGCAATTTGTTGCTCTAACGCTGTGTAGGGTTGTTCCTGACCTTTACCGTCTTCGATGTTATCGCCGTCGACGTAACCAAATGAAGCCAGAAGACCAAGCTGATCAGCGACTTCTCCGTATAAACTTGCTGAAACCTTGTAACCCTCATTATTGGTGTAATAACCGCCTTTTAGCATCGCACCATAGGTTTCACCTGCGGCAAGGAGATCGTGTGCATCTTTAGTGGTGAACTTAATCGCGCCACCGAGTGCACCTGGTCCGTCTGTTGCACGACCTGTACCAGCACTCACATCAACTTGCTTGAGAAGTTCAGGTTCAATAGAGAGTCGACCTTGATGGTGGAATAGGTTACCGGATTGCTCCGCACCGTCGATAGATACATTCAACATGGTATCTTCCAGACCACGGACATAGACCTTTTGAGAAACGCCAGAAGAGCCACCGACGCTAACTTCTGCATCTTTACGGAAAATGTCGTTCAAGTCTTGCGCTTGGGATTTAGCGAGCTGATCGGAATCGATTGTGATATCGACGCCTTCAGGCGTGTGCCCAGTAACTTCGACAATTTCGATGTCATCCTTGGCGTATGTCGCTTGTGATGCAACCAAAAGCGCGATGGTAAGTGGGCTTAGCTTAAATACGGTTGAAGCAGACACCGTAACCTCCATTGTTAATGAGAATTATTATCGAGTGAGATTTTGGTGATTCTTCCACTCTGAGTAAACGACTTTTACAACTGTTACAATCCTTGCAGTGAGCTGGAGTTAGCGTCGTTTAGGTAATGAAATATCCATCGTCAATCCCTTTGGTTCTGCGTTGTAAGCGGTGATCTTGCCGCCTACTGCTTCGATGTGGCGCTTGGCGAGCGCAAGACCTACACCAAAGCCTTTTCGGGATGTGACTTGGTTATTTGCTTTAAAGAAGGGTTTGAAGATTTGTCGATACAGACTAGGGTCGATACCCGGACCTGAATCAGTAATCAAGATTTGATAATGATTGGATTTGGTGAGAACACGAATGTCTAAAGTTTCTTTTGTTTGTGTGTATCGCAGACCGTTACGAATGATGTTCTCCAAAGATTGGCTGAGTGCCATTTGGTTCGAGTCCTGTAGAGGAAGAGAATGATCTTGCAGCAATGAAACCTGTTTATCCGGGTATTCAAAACGCGCATCTTCTACGATGATTTCAATTAGCTCGGCGAGATCAAACGACTCGGTTCTTAAGTTTGGTTGCTCATTTTCAATCCACGCAAGGGTCAGTGTGTCTTCGGCGGTCGCTCGCATTTTTTGAGTATCGCTTTTGATTCGTTCTAGCATTTGCTCGCGTTCGATATTTTTATCTACGCAGTCAATTGCCATCTCAATTCGAGCGAGTGGGGTACGTATCTCATGTGACATGTCCGCAATAAGGTTGCGGTTGTGCTGAATCACATCTGACGTTCGTGCCGCCATTTTGTCGAAAGTACGAGCGACTTGGCTAATCTCGTCGTTGCCTAGTTTCATGGTATGCCCAATACGGGCAGAGTAATCGCCCTGACTGAAAGCTTGACTGGCACGATGAAACTGCTGCAAGGGGCGCATGACATAACGGTACAAATACACAGTCAGTGCTAGTAGAGAAAGAAAGGGAATCACAAAGCGAAACAACCAAAACGCGTGAGACATGTAGGTTCCCGGTCGCATTCGATCTGGTAGCAGAATCAAAAAGTGGTATCCGAATGGAGAGAGTGGGACTTCCATAATTGGGTTGTCTGGGAAATCGAGGTGAATCTTCCACTCTACACTTCGACCAATTCCATAACCTTGCCAAAAACGTTGGTTGAGCGGGTTCCCTCCTTTTACGTCAAGATGGGATTGCAACACGGTTGCCCAAGTTGATTCTTTGATAGCAAGCTCTTCCAGCCAAACATCAAGTCCGTGCCAATCTTGTTGGTCAATGAAGGTTTGTGCGGTATTGCCCCAATCTAAAATTTGTTGACGATGAGACTTCTTTAAATAGCTCATTTTCTCGTTAGAGAGGATGGCAGCACTATGAATCAGAGAGAAAAAGATCACCACTCCAAGGGATAAGACGATAAATAGCCGCCAAAACAGCATTTTTTTCATTTAAAAATGTATCCCTTGCCATGAACGGTTTGGATGCGGTCGTTAGACATTCCCTCTGCGATGAGGCGCTTGCGTACTCGGCTTAAGTGCATATCAAGAGCACGGTCGTATTGACTGAACTGACGCTCTAGAACGGTCTGATAAAGAAAGGGTTTACTTAACACTTCACCGCGATGTTCGATTAAAGTCCAAAGTAACTTGAACTGAATCGGTGTGAGTTGAACAGGTTCCATTTCTGGGCGGTGATGAAGCGTAACGGAATGCGTCTGCTTACTGAGAAGAAGCTCTCTATCACTGAGTTTTGTGGCAGAGTTAGGTTGTTGAATCAGTTGGGTTCGGCGCAGTATCGCTTCAACACGTAAGCTAACCTCGGTGAAGTTACAGGGTTTAGTAATGTAATCATCAGCACCACATTTAAGACCTTGAATCCGATATTCTTCCGCACCGTAAGCGGTGAGCATGACAACGGGGGTTTGCGACTGAGATCGAATCACATTAAGCACTTCAAATCCATCAAGGTTAGGTAGGTTCACATCTAAAATCACCAAGTCGAACGTTTGTTGATGAAATGCGCTTACTCCATCGTCACCACTGTACATAGAACTCACGCTGTAACCTTGCTCTTTGAGTAGTTCTGTGAGTTGAAGGTTGAGGTCGGGATCATCTTCAACTAACAAAATAGAAGGAGCAGTTGAGGGAGCACTAGAAGACCAGTTTTGATGAGAAGTGCTAGCGGCTGACGTTGGACTGAACATGTTGATGCATTACTCATTATTTGATAATGCGAACTATTATCAAAAATCAACTGGTGAAAATCAATGTGCTGAATGAGAAAGCTATCAGTTATTAGTAATAGAGCGTCAAAGTGCGACCTAATTAGAAGTTTCGTTATCTGAGTGGGAGGTGATGCGAACGTGTGATATAGGGCGGTCAATTAGTAAAGAACAAGCGACCAACGGATAAAAGTGAAAAAAGAAAACCCACCAAGGCTGGCGGGTTTTTTCGGTAGTAGCAAAAGAAACTATTTCATTTTCTTAACTTCTTGCTGAAGTTGTTCTAGCTGTTTCATTTTCCCTTGTAGACCAAGAGATTGGTAGCTAATTGATGCAGGGTTCATCATTTGACCTTGCTGCATTGGGTAATCCGGTAGTGTCTTGAAGAACTCACCTAGCACGTCTTGGATAGGTACGAACAACCACATGTTGTCAGCCATCCAGCGCAGGTACATACCAGACTCGTGAGGCGCTTTCTCGAATGGGTCAGCACGTAGGTGGATGATCTTCGGCCAGTTTGGTGCGAAGCGTACCGCGTCCGTAATGTTACCTTCTAGTGTTGCGAAATGCAGTTTCCAATCGTTCCAGCGAACTGCGTTTAGCTCACCGTTTGCTGTGAAGTACAGTAGTGATTCACGTGGACCTTTCTCTTCTTTACCTTGGAAGTAAGGCATGAAGTTGTAGCCATCAATATGTACGCGCCAGTCTTTGCCATTTGCTTTGTAGCCTTTAGCCAGTTTCTCTTTCACGTCAGGAACGCCTGCTGCTGCCATCAGTGTTGGTAACCAGTCTTGGTGCGCCATCATTTCGTTGATCTTAGTACCCGGTTCGATTACGCCAGGCCAACGAACGAGCTGAGGAACACGCATACCGCCTTCCCATGTCGTGCCTTTTTCACCGTGGAATGGTGTTGCACCGCCGTCAGGCCACGATACAGTCTCTGCACCGTTATCGGTTGAGTAGATAACGATGGTGTTGTCTGCGACGCCTAGCTCATCCAATTTGTCCAGTAGAATACCCACTTGATCATCATGCTCTAACATGCCGTCGGCGTAGATACTGATGCCTGATTTACCTTGGTATTTCTCTTGAAGGCGAGTCCATACGTGCATGCGTGTTGTGTTATGCCAGATGAAGAAAGGCTTGTCCGCTTTTACGGCTTTTTCCATGAACGCCAATGACGTTTCTAGGAATTCTTCATCGGCATGCTCCATACGCTTACGCGTCATAGGACCTGTGTCTTCGATCTTACCGTCAGCAAATGACTTGATTACACCGCGAGGGCCGTAGTTTTTACGGAATTCAGGGTCTTTCGGGTAGTAATATGTTTCTGGCTCTTCTTCAGCGTTTAGGTGGTAAAGGTTACCAAAGAACTCGTCGAAACCATGGTTAGTTGGCAAGTGTTGGTCTTGGTCACCCAAGTGGTTCTTACCGAACTGAGCCGTCATGTAGCCTTGCTCTTTTAGCAAGTCTGCAATGGTCGGTGCCCAATCAGGGATACCGTGAGTTGAGCCTGGCATACCAATTGTAAGCAAGCCAGTACGGAACGGTTCTTGACCTGTGATGAATGCTGCACGGCCTGCAGTACAAGATTGCTGACCGTAGTGATCAGTAAATAGTGCACCTTCGTTTGCGATACGGTCGATATTCGGGGTTTCGTAACCCATCATACCTTGGTTGTATGCACTGATGTTCCAGTAACCAACATCATCACCAAAAATCGCTAGGATATTCGGTTTGTCTGCCGCCACTGCTGCGCTTGAGGTTGCCAGTACGCCGAGACCGACAGCCAGCTTGCTCATTTGGTTAGCCATAAAAACTCCAAATTGGTTGAAAGTTGGAAGAGAAGCTTAGGGACCGCCTACGCTTCGTTGGCTATTAAGTTAATGATGCAATTGAAGAATGTCGCTTTATAGTGTTTATAACCATAAGTTATGCAGACGCGTAACTCTTTGTTTTCTTAGTTTAATATTCAAACCTTACCTTTTGTATGGAAAACTGAAGCGAGACTTGAGTCACGTTAATTCCCCTTTGGTTTAGAGCTTATAAGACCTTAGTTTTAACTTAATTTTAATTATGCTATTGGATTCGCATTAGTCTGTTTTGTGAGCTATAAGTTTGTGTGCAGGATGCACTTTTCTAATACAGACAGAGGTTTATATGACAGCGAATTATGGCGTTAAACGCCGATTAGCGATTCTTGCCGCTGCTTTTATCGGCGCGACAAGTAGCAGTATCGCAGCAGAAAAACCGAACATTCTGGTTATCTGGGGTGATGATATTGGTCAGTCGAATATCAGCGCCTATACGTTCGGCCTCATGGGCTACAAAACCCCAAACATCGATAGAATCGCAAAAGAAGGTATGATGTTCACCGACTACTATGGCGAACAATCATGTACCGCGGGTCGCTCCACCTTTATTACGGGTCAAACAGTGCTGCGAACCGGCTTGAGTAAAGTTGGTCTTCCGGGGGCTGACCTAGGCTTGCAAGCAGAAGATGCAACGATTGCAGAAATGCTTAAACCTTTAGGTTATATGACGGGGCAATTTGGTAAAAACCACTTAGGCGATAAAGACGAACATCTTCCAACCAATCATGGCTTCGACGAATTTTTTGGCAACCTTTATCACTTGAACGCCGAGGAAGAACCGGAAAATGTTGATTACCCGAAAGACCCAGAATTCCGTAAGAAATTTGGTCCTCGTGGTGTCATTAAATCCTTTGCTGATGGCAAAATTGAAGATACGGGGCCGCTCACTCGTAAGCGAATGGAAACCGTAGATGAAGAAACGCTAGATGCGGCACTTGATTTTATGGATCGGGCGGTGAAAGCCGACAAACCGTTCTTCGTTTGGTGGAATGCCACACGCATGCATTTCCGCACTCACGTCAAAGAAGACAACTTGGGCAAAACTGGCATCAGTTTTTATGCCGACGGCATGGTTGAGCACGATAACCATGTTGGTCAGCTATTGAAGAAAGTGGATGATCTTGGCATTCAAGATAACACCATCGTATTTTACTCCACTGATAACGGTCCACACATGAACTCTTGGCCAGATGCAGGTACAACGCCATTCCGTGGTGAGAAAAACACTAACTGGGAAGGCGCATTCCGCGTTCCCGCTATGGTTCGTTGGCCGGGTAAAATTGAGCCGGGAAGCGTGTCTAACGAGATCATGCATCATATGGACTGGATGCCAACATTCCTAGCGGCTGCAGGCGATGATCAAATCAAAGAGAAACTCCTGAAAGGCTATAAAGCAGGAGATAAGACGTTCAAAAACCATCTTGATGGTTACAACTTCCTGCCTTACCTAACTGGTAAAGAGGACAAAGGACCACGTGAAGAAATCTTCTACTTTACAGACGATGGTGATTTGAGCTCACTGCGTTTCCGCAACTGGAAGATTGTATTCCTAGAGCAGCGCGCGAAAGGTACGTTGCAAATTTGGGCTGAACCGTTTACACCGTTGCGTGTGCCTAAGATCTTCAATCTACGCATGGACCCATACGAAGTCGCAGATATTACGTCGAACACGTATTACGATTGGTTGATCGACCATGCGTATATGCTTGTTCCTGCACAGGCTTATGTGGGCAAGTTCTTAGAAACATTCCAAGAATTCCCTCCAAGGCAGAAAGCTGCGAGCTTCTCACTTGATCAGGTGATGGAGAAACTGCAAGAAAGTCACAATAAATAGATTGATTGCAACCAAATGTGGGGCTCTTCGGAGCCTCTTTTTTTGCGCCTCGTTTGAGTTTTTCTTAAAACCTATGTAATTGCTTGTCTAAAAAGAAAAAACACTTCTATCTTTGATCAGAGAATAAAAAGAATCACACAAGGACAGTTATGACTCAGTGGGCAAGTTGGAAGCAGACCTTAATTGGTCTTGCAGTGCTCGTCAGTTTTTCTCTGTTTGCGCAGGAAACACCGCAATCAACCGAATCATCAACGCTAACTTACGTAGGCAGTGAAGCTTGCGTAGATTGTCACCAAAAAGAAACCAAAGCGTGGCAAGGATCTCATCATGATATGGCGATGAGGCATGCTGATGCACAGTCCATATTGGGTGACTTTAACGAGCACACATTTACATTCGAAGGAAAGCCAAACCGTTTTTATCGAAAAGGGGACGAGTATTGGGTCAATATCCAAGGTCCAGACGGAGAGTGGCACGACTACAAAATTAGCTACACCTTTGCATGGGAACCGCTTCAACAATACATGGTGGAGTTTGAAGATGGACGAGTCCAGCTCATTCCTTTTGCATGGGATTCGAGAACCAAGCAACAAGGTGGTCAGCGCTGGTTTCACCTATATCCAGATACCACGCCAAAAGATGAATTCTACTGGACGAATACGGGGCAAAATTGGAACTTCATGTGTGCCGATTGCCACTCAACGAATCTAGAAAAGAACTACGACGCCAAAACCAATACGTATTCAACCACGTGGTCTGAGATTAATGTGGGTTGTGAAGCGTGCCATGGTCCTGCCAGCGAACATGTAGAGCTTGCCAAACAAGCGGAAAAATCTGGAAATACCATCGTCTCAGCGAATCACTATGGTTTTGACCGAGATTTAGGTCCGGCTGTAAAAGAATGGGTCTACGAAGAAGGGCGCAGTACGCTCCAGCCAAAAGAAATAGCGATGACGCACCAAGTTCAAACGTGCGCGCAGTGCCATAGTCGTCGTACGCAGCTCAACGAAACTGAAGATCACGTAAAAGGTTCGTTCCTAGATAAATATCGTCTTAGCTTAATCACACCAGAGCTCTATTATCACGATGGTCAAATCTATGACGAAGATTACGTCTACGGTTCATTTTTGCAATCTGCCATGGCAGAAAAAGGCGTTACTTGTACTAACTGCCATGATCCGCATACCGCAGAGTTGAAGATCCCAGAAGAAGCGGTTTGTGCTCAGTGCCATATTGCGTCTGACTACATGCCGGAAAATCACACTTTCCATGAGGCAAATACTGAGGCATCGCAATGCACAACTTGTCACATGCCAGAAACGACTTACATGCAAGTGGACCCGCGTCGTGATCACAGTTGGCATGTGCCGCGTCCAGATTTGAGTATGCATATTAATACGCCAAACGTCTGTACGTCTTGTCATGAAGACGAAACCAATCAGTGGGCAGATAAGAAAATAGGCGAATGGTTCCCGAATTCAAAATACCGAAATCAACAACACTTCGCGGTCGCATTTTACGCGGATTCTATTGGTCATCGTGGTGCGCCTGATGCATTAGCATATTCGGCTCAAGACGCATCGTTAAGCGATATTATTCGTGCGTCTGCTTTAGAACGTATGGGTGGCAATACCGGACAGAACACTTTGGTTTCATTAGCGAGGGCAGTAAAACATGAAAGCGATATGATCCGTTTGGGTGCCGTTGCTGGTTCTTCTGGTTATGAATTTAGCGATCGTTGGCAAATTCTCGAACCATTACTAACTGACCCAGTATTGTCCGTTCGTGCTGAAGCCGCGGCTGCTTTGGTTCGTCATTATCCAGAAATGAATCCGCTGCAACGCGACAAGATCAAACAGCCGTTGGAAGACTACATGGCAATCCAGCGTTTCAATGCGGATCGAGGTTTTGGACGAACCAACCTAGCAAATGTCTATCGAGATCTTGGAGAAACAGGTAAAGCCATTGCGTCTTATCAAAAAGCCATTGAAATAGAGCCTTACTTTGAAAACAGCTACGCCAACTTAGCGGATTTGTACCGTACACAAGGTAACGACAGAAAAGCACTAGAAACCTTGATGGCAGGGATTGAAGCGCAACCTAAATCGAGAGCTTTGCCTTACAGCGCTGGTTTGGCATGGCTTCGTGTTGGAGATGGCGTTAAGGCAAACCAATATTTGAAACAAGCGGCTGAAACGGCAGAACACAACCCGCAGTATTGGTATGTGTATGGCTTGGCATTAGAGAAGAGTGACATACTCGCGGCAAGCAAAGCATTGAGCACAGCCTACCAAGTGGGTGGAAATCCGCAGCATTTGTACGCCGAGTGTGAAGTGTTAGCGCGCAACTATAAACAAGGGGCCGTAGCTTTTGCTTTTGAACAATGTGTTAAGCAGCTTGCAGAAGTGGCTCCAGCGGAGGTTATTCAACGCTTGAGAGCCTCTATAAATCAATAGGTGCTGGATTGGTAGACTCCAACTGATGTTGAATTTGTTCTCTTAAGCGTTGATGGGCAGGGTTGTGCTCGTCGCGCTTATGGTAGACAAATTTATAAGGAATATGCTCTATTTCTATTGGACAATCAAGCACTTGTAATTTAAGTGCTTTACTCCATTTCATCGCAAACGAGCGTGACACGACACCGAGGCAATCACGTTGTGCTACATACATTGCCATACCTGCTAATGATGACGTCACGATCTCGACATTTCGCTCCTGAATCGGCTCTTTTGCCAACTGTTCAAAACCGGACGTGTTATTCCATTTTCCTGAAAACATGCAGTGATTCTCATGATAGAAGGCTTCTTTGCTGAGCGAACCTTGAATCCTAGGGTGGCTTTGGCGACAGATCACCATGGCGGGCTCGTCGTAAGCCGTTTCTATCACGAATGAGGAGTCCTTAGTGATGATAGTATCAATCACCAAGTCCATTTTCTGTTGGCGAATCTGTTCAAAAAGTAAGTATTTTTCCGGTGGAGATTCGTGGAATACCACGTTCTCAATTGGATTTAAGCTATGGAGCAAGGTTTCGGAGCAGCAAACTTGAAAAGAGGTACGTTCAGAAATGGCGTTGTCGACAATACTTACGGCTTGGCGAAACTGCGGCATCAATTGATAGGCAGTCGAGGTTGGTGCAATACCACGACCTTGTTTCACAAACAGCTGCTTGCCTACTACTTGCTCTAGTCGCTTTATTGAGGCGCTAACAGCAGGCTGTGTAACTCCTAAATGGTCTGCTGCTTTGGTGTATGACTGGTACTCAGCGACAACCAAAAAAGTCTGAATCAAGTTTAAGTCCATCTTCTTATCCATAAACTGAATTTATGTATTAACGTATCTGAACTCTATTTATCCGTCAAATTACAAGTTTTATCTTAATCAAATCTTGGCATCTGATTTCTCCCCAAGATTAGCAGCAACGGATTTATGGAGCTCTTTTATGGCAAACCACGATAAAAAACGCGGCAAGAAGTTGGTATTAAACGCTTGCACTCTTGCGATTGGAGCGGCATCAGCGACCGCTTATTCAGCAGAACAACCCAACATTCTCGTTATCTTTGGTGATGACGTCGGTTACTGGAACTTAAGTGCTTACAACGGCGGTATGCTGGCTTACAGCACTCCAAACATTGATAGTATTGCTAGAGATGGCGCTAAGTTTACGAACTTCTACGCTCAGCAAAGCTCAACCGCAGGTCGTTCGGCGTTCATTACGGGACAAATGCCAAAGCGTACTGGCTTGTCTAAAGTTGGTTTGCCGGGAGCGAAAGAGGGGATTTCTGAGAAAGATCCAACTATAGCGACATTGTTACGTGACCTTGGTTACGCAACGGGTCAATTTGGTAAAAACCATCTAGGTGACCGTGACGAACACTTGCCAACCAACCACGGTTTTGACGAGTTCTTTGGTAACCTTTACCACTTAAATGCAGAAGAAGAGCCGGAGAACGTAGACTACCCACAAGATCCTGAATTTAAGAAGAAGTTCGGTCCTCGTGGAGTGATCCATTCTTATGCGGATGGCAAGATTGAAGATACAGGTCCATTGACCCGCAAACGTATGGAAACAGTCGATGATGAGTTCTTAGATGAAGCAGAGAAGTTTATCGAGAAACAAGTCAAAGCTGACAAACCATTCTTTACGTGGTTTAACACCACGCGCATGCACAACTTCACGCACGTTCCTGATGAATACAAAGGCAAAACTGGCGCTGGCTTCTACGCCGATGGTGTGAAGCAACATGACGATCAGATTGGTCACTTGCTCAATAAGGTTAAAGAGCTTGGTGTCGACGACAACACCATCATTGTTTACACCACAGATAATGGTCCAATGATCAACTTATGGCCGGACGCAGGTATGACGCCATTCCGCAGCGAGAAAAACACGGGCTGGGAAGGCGGTTTCCGCGTTCCTGCATTGATCAAATGGCCAGGTCATATCCAAGCTGGCACAACGCTTAATGGCATTGTGTCTCTGGAAGATTTCCTACCAACCTTAGTAGCTGCGGCGGGCAATAGTAACGTCAAAGAGGAGCTACTCAAGGGTAAGAAAGTGGGCGGTATGAATTACAACGTCCACTTAGATGGCTACAATCAGCTGCCATATCTAACGGGGAAAACGGACAAGTCTGCTCGTAACGAGTTTGTCTACTGGAGCGACGACGGAGATTTGTTAGCTCTGCGCTACGGTAAGTACAAATATCACTTCATGATCCAAGAAAATGAAACGGGCTTGGATATCTGGAAGAAACCATTCACCAAACTCCGCGTACCACAAATTTATGATTTGAGTATCGACCCATTTGAGCGTGGCGATACTGGTATGGGTTACGACCGTTGGATGTACGAACGTTCGTTTTTGATGATGCCTGCCATCGAGAAAGTGAAAGAGGTCATGGATACTTTCAAAGAATACCCGCCGCGTATGGCTCCGGGTTCGTTTGTTCCGAAATAACGTTTTGTCCATAGGTCGATAGACCCTAGTTATTGTCCTTAAATACAGCGCCCAACTTGGGCGCTGACTTTCTTCTGCTTTCGAGATCGTTCTTTATGAAAAAACAAACTCACATTCATACCACTCAAATGGCATTAACTCCTCTCAAAACGGCATTTGCATCTAATAGTGATAAAGTCGAACGACGTTTTCACGTGATGGCGAAACCGGGCGGAGCAAAATGCAACATCGATTGTCAGTACTGTTTTTATCTGCACAAAGATGAATTACTCAATCAAGGCACTCAACCAAAAATGGATGATGCAACACTTGAGGCATTCATAAAGAGCTATATCGAAAGCCAAGACGGTGACGAGATTGTGTTTTCTTGGCAGGGTGGTGAGCCAACATTATTAGGTTTGGATTACTTTAAGAAGATTGTCGAACTGCAGAACAAATACGCTAAACATGGCGTTCGTATCGAAAACGACCTTCAAACCAATGGTCTTTTATTGAACGAGGCTTGGTGTCAGTTTTTGCATGACCATGGGTTTCTGGTTGGTCTATCGATAGATGGTCCTGAGTTTATCCACGATAAATACCGTAAAACCCGAAGTGGAAAGCCGACCTTTCAACGCGTCATGCAAGCCGTTGATTTGATGAAGCGTCATAATGTGTCATTCAACGCTTTGGTGACAGTAAACCGCTTTAACGCCAAATATCCGCTCGAAGTGTATCGCTTTCTTACTCAAGAACTCCGTGTCACTTATATCCAATTCACACCTTGTGTTGAACCTCGATCTTTCACTCAAACCGCTCCCCATTTCTGGAAAGAAAACATGTCTCCAAAACTTGGCAGCGAATTAGCAAAGCCGGGGCATTTGATGTCGGTCGTTACGGATTGGTCGGTCGATGCAGAAGAGTGGGGCGAGTTTCTGATTGCTGTATTTGAAGAATGGGTGAACAACGATCTTGGCAGAGTCTTGGTCAACCTTTTCGAAACCGCCGTCGCGCAAGTGATGGGGATGCCTTCGCAGTTATGTGTTAGCGCAGAGTTCTGCGGCAAAGGTCTAGCGATTGAACACAATGGGGATGTGTTTAGCTGTGATCATTACGTTTATCCGGAATATCAACTGGCAAACATTCATGACCGCTCTCTCAATGAAATTGCTATCTCAACTCGTCAATACAGCTTTGGCATGGCGAAAAAGTCTTCTTTGCCGCAATACTGCCTCGATTGCCCGTATTTGAAATATTGCTGGGGAGAATGCCCAAAAAATCGGCTACTTACCGCGCCGAATGGTGAGGCTGGTCTAAACTACTTGTGTCCAGGAATAAAAATGTTCTTTGACCATTCGCTGCCAATTTTGGTTGGTATATCTACGTTAATAAAGTCTTACAACTCAAGTGAATATAGCGAATATAACCTTTAGTTATTACTTTCAGTCTTATACTCAACTTTTAACGCTCAGGCTCCCGTAAACTCAATAGGTAGACTATGAACCACGCACAACAAGCCATTAATGAATTAATCGAACAAACTGAAAAAAGTGTCATTGGACAAAGCCATGTGGTTCAGGCTTTGGTGATAGGGTTACTGACCAATGGTCACGTACTTTTGGAGGGTTTACCGGGGACGGCAAAAACGCGCTCGGTGAAATCGCTTGCCAATCTACTTAATACCAGCTTTGGTCGTATTCAGTTTACCCCCGACTTGTTACCTTCAGACGTTACAGGTACCGAAGTGTACCAAGAACTAGATGGCAAGCCTCAACTCCACTTCCAACCAGGTCCAATCTTTAACAGCATCGTATTGGCGGACGAGGTAAACCGTGCGCCAGCAAAAGTACAAGCTGCACTGCTAGAAGCGATGGCAGAAGGTACGATTACAGTGGGTGATAAGACGCACGTCTTGCCAGAGTTGTTCATGGTGCTTGCGACGCAAAACCCAGTTGAACAAGAGGGCACTTACCCATTGCCAGAAGCGCAGATGGATCGCTTTATCATGAAAGTGACCGTCGACTATCCAGAAGATGAAGCTGAGCGTGACATTATTCGTTTAGTGCGCAGTGAAGAGCTGGGTTCAGAAACCAGTAGTGAATTAGTGACGCCAAAACACATTGAGCCAGAGCTTGTGATTGAAGCGCGACGTCAACTGCCAAACGTTGCGGTTTCCGATTTGGTTGAGAACTACATTGTGGCGCTTGTGATGGCGACACGTAAACCAGAGCGTTACGCCGATTCCCAGCTACAAAAATGGATCGAAATCGGCTCAAGCCCTCGCGCATCAATTTCGTTGGACAAATGTGCTCGTGCTTACGCGTGGCTACAAGGGCGTGACTATGTAACGCCTGATGACGTACGTGCGATGGTGCCATCGGTACTTGGACACCGATTCTCACTTTCTTACGATGCACTTGCCGATGGTGTTGATCACCAGCGAGTGGTGCAAGAGCTGCTTGATTGTGTAGAAATCGGATAAGCAGGAGGGACTATGGCAAAGCCAACGCTTGCTCCTCAATCCCAAGGGCTCGATCCTCGCTTGTATTGTGATTACGCTCGCTTAGTGCGTTTACAAGCACAGGCCGAATCCTTCAGCCTGCTGCCTCACTTAAAAGCGGGCAGTGTGCTTTCTGGGCGGCACAACTCATTATTCCGTGGGCGTGGTCTGAACTTCGAAGAGCTGCGTCACTACCAGCTAGGGGACGACATCCGAAACCTAGATTGGAAAGTCACCATGCGCACAGGCAAGCCCCATGTGCGCAGTTACACCGAAGAAAAAGACCGCAATGTGATTGTTTGCGTTGATCAGCGCAGTGCGATGTTTTTCGCCTCTACCGAGGTCATGAAATCCGTGGTCGCTGCTGAAGTCGCGGCTATGTGTGGTTGGCGAGTATTGAAAGACGGTGATCGAGTGGGATTTGTTATCGCTTCTGACTCCGCTCTATATCACAGCAAAGCCCAGCGTTCACAAAACGATCTGCTTGCACAACTGAAACAACTCTCTCAAGTCAACCAGCGCTTAAATGTGGACTCGATTGATGCAGATAACGTGACGTTCAGTAAATGGATAGAGCTCATCAAACGCATGAAACTAAAACAATCCACATTGATTTTTATTAGTGATTGGCGTGATTGCGAAGAGCACCACCTAGATCACCTTAAGCAGCTTCAACAGCACAACGATGTTCTCGCGGTGATGGTGAGCGACCCTTTAGAGCAGTCGCTTCCTCAAGATTTGGCAAAAGTGAAATGGGTGATTGGTGACGGTCGTTACCAGATCAACTTAGACAGCAAAGCCAAAGTCGACGCCGCCAGTGCCAGTTTGGTTGAGAAAGCGCAGTTAAAACGTCAATCACTGGCGCAACTAATGGCGATGAAAAAGCTGCCTCATATCGAAATCGATACATCAGGTGACCACATTACTCAATTCCAAAAACTCGTTGGAGGTCGATAAATGACAGACTTACACACGCCTCCAAGCACGTATATTCTGCGTGAGCTGCATGACGTTGCGGTGCCAGAAAGCGTAAGCTGGGTACCACAAACCATTGGTTGGAAGATCCTTGCCGTCATTGGTGCGATTGTACTTATGTATCTGGGTTACCGATTGCTGCACCATTGGTGGGATAACCGCTACCGTAAAGAAGCTATTGAAGCCATTTCTCGTTTGAATCCAGATGACGCGAGTATGCCCAAAGCCCTGTTCTCGATTTTGAAAATTGTATTGATTCATCTTGATAGCTCTCATGCTCGCTTGTTTGATACGGCGTTCCTGCGCAAGTTAGATGAGCTTAACCCTAAGCATAAAATGTTTGATGACGAAGTCTCGAAGCGATGGCTGCAAAGTATCGTTGACCCAAGTGTTGAACTGGAAAAAACAGAGTGTTTACAACTTCTTGAACGCGCCACTAAGTGGGTGAAAGAGCATGATGAGAACGCTCAAAATATTGAAAAGCGCACGCTTGCCTACAAAGCGCGTGTATTAAAAGGAGGTCGCCATGGGTGATCTTCTTGCTTCATGGCTGGGCATGAGCAGTTTTGAGTTTGAGCATCCGCTTTGGTTCATCATCTTGCCACTGCCTTTGGTGGTGTATTTCCTCGTTCCAGCTTACCGCACCAAACAAATGGCCATCAAAGTGCCGTTTTTTAATCAGCTTGTGGACGCCATTGGCGAAACGCCATCAGAAGGCGCAAGCCAACTGACTCCGAGCTGGTGGCAGCGTGCGACGCTGATTATTTCTTGGCTTTTGGTCGTGACCGCAATGGCAAAGCCGACAGTACTTGGTGAGCCACAGGTGCGTGAAAGCTTAGGGCGTGATGTCATGGTTGTGGTCGATTTGTCTGGCTCAATGGCAGAGCAAGACTTTACATCCCAAACCGGAGAAAAGATCACTCGCCTTGATGCCGCCAAAGAAGTGTTGAGCGACTTTGCTAAAACGCGCAAAGGCGACCGTTTAGGTCTGATCTTGTTTGGCGACGCAGCATTTGTGCAAACTCCGTTCACGCCTGATCAAAAAGTATGGTTAGAGCTGCTTAACCAAACGGATGTGGCGATGGCTGGGCAGAGTACCCACTTAGGTGATGCAATTGGTTTGGCGATTAAGGTGTTTGAGCAAAGTGAACAGTCACGCACCGACGTAGAAGAGAGCAAAGAGAAAGTCGCCATTGTTCTGACAGATGGTAATGATACCGGAAGCTTCGTTGAACCGATTGATGCGGCGAAAGTCGCGAAAGCCAAAGATGTACGTATCCACGTGATTGCAATGGGTGATCCACAAACCGTGGGTGAAACTACACTAGATATGAATACGATCAAACGTATTGCGAAAGAGTCCGGTGGTGAGGCGTTTGAAGCGCTCAACCGTGACGAACTTGCTAAAGCCTATGATGAGATTGGTAAGTTAGAACCACAGCTCTATGAGAGTACTACTTACCGTCCTAAGCAAAGTTTGCATCATTACTTAATGGCTTTGGTCGTTGCGATGTACTTGACCGCGTTCACGTTAGCGACATTTAAGCGTCGTCGACTATCAGTGACCAGTGGAGCTTCCACGCAAGCAGAAAACGGAAAAGGAGAGCGCCATGTTTGATTCTCCTTTCTCTAGCATGGGACTAGAACAGTTCTTCACACAGTTCCATTTCATTCGTCCAATGTGGCTATTGGCGTTCATCCCAATGTTTCTTTTGCTTTGGTTAAGGTGGCGAGAAGAAGCCAAACCTAGCTGGAAAGACATTCTTCCAGAACACTTACGTAAAGCCTTAACGATTGGTGACTATGGTTGGCGAAAGCAACTGCCGCTCAAGCTACTTATGGTGATAGTGGCGATTGCCATCGTCATCTGTGCCGGCCCTTCGTGGGAGCGCCAAGCTTCTCCATTTGGAGAGGATAAAGCCTCCATGTTGGTGGTGTTGGATAACAACGATTCGATGTTGCAAAAGGACCTTCCGCCAAGCCGTTTGGAGCGCTCTAAGCAAAAGATCCGCGACCTATTGGCAGCAAGAAAAGGAGGCAGTACTGGGCTAGTTGTGTATGCGGGGTCTGCTCATGTTGCGATGCCTGTGACGCAGGACAGTAAAGTATTCGAACCGTTTCTTGCTGCGATAACACCAGAAATCATGCCGGTTGAAGGTAAACTTGCTGAAACGGCGCTGCCTTTGATTGACCGACAATTACAAGACCAACCGGGTTCGACGGTTCTGTTGGTCACGGATGGGGTTAATCCTGCAACTATTACCGCTTACAAAAACTACTTCGCTGACAAGCCTTATCAATTGCTTATCTTGGCTGCGGGTAACTCAGACATTGTTTCTAACAACCCGGTCGATTTGGACTCGTTAAATAGCCTTGCCAGCGCGACTGGTGGACGCCTTGTGGAAATGACGGTAGACAATAGTGACATAGAGAAGCTGAATCGTTTTGTTGATCGAAACATGCAACTCAATGGTGAATCCTCAATGCCTTGGAAAGACATGGGTTATCAACTGTTGTTCCCAATTGCGCTCATCATGATGCTTTGGTTCCGCAAAGGGTGGTTAGTGCAATGGTGTGTTGTCGCGATGGTGTCAACGTCTTTGTTTATGACGCCAAAAGTCATGGCTGAAACGGTCTCGCTCAAAGCGGATAAGCCCGAAGTGGTGCAAGAGGTTACGGTCTGGGATAAAGCGTCTCAATGGTGGTGGGGTTTATGGCTCACGCCAAACCAACAAGGGCAGCGCCTGTTCAACAAAAACGAATACCTTGAGGCAGCAAAGCACTTTACGGATCCGTTGCGAAAAGGGACGGCTTATTACTACGCTGGCGAATACAAACTGGCTCATACGGCTTTCTTGGAGATGCAAAACGATCCATCAGATGCGGTAAAAGACTATGGCTTGTACAACGCTGCGAGTGCGTTGGCCCGTCAACGTGAGTACTTGGCAGCGCGTAATTTATTGCAAACACTGGCAGACAAAGACACCTTGAGCGATCAATTGCGACCAGACGTTGAACATAACCTAAAAGTCATCGGCGGCATTGTTGAAGAGATTAACCGCACCAGTGAAAGTCAAGCGGGGACAACAGATGGACCCGAAGAGTCATTTGAACTGGGTGACAACCCGCAAACGGCAGATGGGGCAGACGAAAAAACTGCTGCTGAATTAATGCTGAAAGAGAAACTCAATGCGAACGAAATCCTTGGCAGCCAAGAACTGGCGGATAAGTGGTTAAAACGCGTAGAGGCCGACCCTAAGTACTTCTTGCGCGCTAAATTCCAAATTCAACTGCGTAAACCCGTGAAAACGGAGCCGAAGCCACAACCGCAACAACAAGAAGAGGAGCAAGCACAATGATGAATGTATTCAAACTTGGCGCTGATTCTATTGTTGCGCGTCTAAGCACTATCTTGATGGTGTTTACTTTGTTTTTTACTGGTTTGGCGAACGCACAAGACATTCAAGACTTGCAGCGCAGCGATAATGTTGAATTGTTAGCATGGGTTGGTAAGCAGGGAGCAGGGGTAGATACGAAAGAAGCGCCTAAGTTCAGTGTGAATGAGCAGGTGATCTTGTACATCGAAGTCGCAACGCCTCGTTGGTTCACCGGTGGTACACGCATTGGCAGCGTAGAAATCCCTAACGTGATTGCAAAGCAGCGTAACCAATTAGCAACCAACTATACCGAGCGTAAAGGGGGGCAAACGTGGTCTCGTCAGCGTTGGGAAATAACCCTGTATCCGCAAGCCTCGGGACAATTTGTAATTCCACCGGTCGCCGTTGGTGTGCAAGTCTCTGCGCCTGATGGTTCGAAGGTCGCTGGCACGCTTTATACGCAGCCAATTAAGTTTGAAGCGTCTATGCCTTCTGGATTGCTCAGTGATGAGTCTGAATGGTTTACTGCGACTAAGGTGAGTGTGGATCAGAAATGGACAACGTCTAACGATGAGCTGAAAGTCGGCGATGCAATCACTCGCACCATTACGATCAATGCACAAGACAGTTTGTCAGTGTTGCTTCCAGACTTGTTATCCAATGATTCTACTGCCGGTTATCAAGCCTACCCTCAACCAAACCGCTTAGATGATAAGCAAACGCGTGGCGATTACCAATCGAGTCGCATCGAAGAAAGTGTGTATGTGATCCAACAGGGTGGTGAGTTCACCTTACCTGAGCACACTTTCCAATGGTGGAATAGCCAGAGTAAACAGCTGGAAACGGTGGTTATTGAGGGTAAGACCTTCAAAGCCAAGCATACATTCAAATCCTTTGTTCGAGCTTATTCTGGTTGGTTGATTGGCTGTGCAGTGACGCTATTTGTTCTCGTTATCGCCGTCTTGAGCATTCACCGTTATTATCGTTCTCGTCCCACGCCGCCATGGTTGGTGTTCAGACGAATGGTGAAAGCAAACCGATGGGGTGATGTTCGAGCAAGCTTGTATAAGCAGTTGAGAAGCAACACAGGTGGTCTTGAAATGAGTAAAGCCAGTAACTCTGATGTTTGGCAGAAGCGTTCACAGCGCCTACAAGAGGGGCAGGAGGATGTAAGCTTGATGAATGCTCTTTGGAAAGGGATACAAGCGTTGAAGCCAAAACGCTTCAAGTGGGTGATACCTAAAGCCTTGCCACAACTCGATAAGCAGGCAAGCAATAAGAAATAAAAACGAAAAGGACGCTAGTAAAGCGTCCTTTTTTATATCCTTTAATAAACGTCGTGTTGTTATTTTTGCGTGCTACAATGGGCGTGACTAAATAATATATTCTACATATATTTAATTCTTGTCACTTCGACGTTCTGCTTTTGATCTATTTTATATTTATATTAAACAGGTTTATTAATCAGCTATATATTGAAAATAGTATATTTAAGATTATATAACCAATAAATCACTTTAATTCCTTTCGTGATGGAGTGTCACTTCCATGTGACAAGCTTTTCGTCTTAACCCTGATAAAGACGGCTTATTCAATGTATATTTCATTTTTGATTTGTTCAAATAAAATAACACTTCAAAAATGGAATGATAATTTGCAAGTTTTTCGATTTAGATTATTAAAATTATCGGTGTATATTTCTGGGGAAACGGAAATACGGAGTGATTCCGTTTTGATTTTTAAATATGTGAATAATAATTATCAGATTAAATTTAATTCTGTGTATTAAATTTATCTTAATATAATTCGTCGTCACTAGGCAGCTTTATTTTGTGAAGTTTAATTATCAGAAGTTTTAATTCGATATTATTTTAAAGGGTGATTTATGGAAGCTAATATTCACGACGACCCAATATTGGTGGCAGGCAAGAGGATTCTGATTGCTCAAGCAGCTTTGGGTCTGGTATTCATCGCGTATGAGTACATGCGAAGCGGGACTCTAAGCGCTGAATCAGCAATCACTGGGGTACTGATTGCGATTCTTCCATCTCTGTTTGGCATGGTATTCGCGTCCATTAAATCTAGGGTGAAACCAGAAGAGAGTTTGCGTGACCTCATGCATCTGAGTCGAAATATCAAAGTCATTTACACCATAGTGATGTTTGTTTTGACGTTTCGATTTATGGCTCTTCGCAACATCGTGGTCCTGATAGGCTTTTGTGTGACGATGTTTGGTCACTTCTTAACGCCGCTGTTCAGAGACCGCTTCGAAAGGAAGGCATAAATGGAGACTGTCCAGTCCGCTCATGAATATATTGAGCACCACTTGACCTTTCTCACCGCCGGCGACGGTTGGTTTGGAATTAACCTTGATTCCATGATCATGGTCTGGTTGACGGGGCTCGTTTTCATCCTTTCATTCCGTTATGCGGTGACGAAAGGAACGAAAGGAGTACCAGGACGATTCCAGTGTTTGATCGAGATAATATTTGAGTTCGTCGATGACATCGTAAAAGAAATATTTCAAGCGAAGGACAAGTTAATTGGTCCTTTGGCACTGACAATATTTGTTTGGGTGTTATTAATGAATGCCGTGGATTTGTTACCGATTGATTTAATTCCTGCACTTACTCGTGCTGTAGGGGTTGAACACTTCCGTGACTTACCATCCGCTGACGTCAATATTACGATGTCGATGGCATTAGGCGTATTTATTTTGGTGTTAGGTTATACGTTTAAAAACAAAGGCGTGAAAGGTTTTATTAAAGAGTTAACTACTCAACCATTTTCACATCCGTTGTTATATCCAGTGAACTTAGTTCTTGAATTGGTGACGTTAATTTCTAAACCAATATCTTTAGGTCTTCGATTATTTGGCAATATGTATGCAGGTGAAATGATCTTCATTCTAATTGCATTAATGCCATGGTGGATGCAATGGGCACTAAGTGTTCCTTGGGCACTGTTCCACATTCTTATTGTTGTTCTTCAAGCATTTATTTTTATGGTACTGACCGTGGTTTATCTCGGCATGGCTGTTGAAGAGCATTAATTTCAAAAATCTTGTTTATTAATTAAAAAATTCAATTCTAGGAGTTGTTATGGATATCGTTAGCGCAGTTCTTTACGTGGCGGGTGCACTACTGATCGGTCTTGGTGCAGCGGGTGCCGCAGCAGGTATCGGTAACCTTGCAGGTAAATACCTTGAAGGTGTGGCTCGTCAACCTGATTTGACCCCAATGCTTCGTACTCAATTCTTCATCATGATGGGTCTTGTGGACGCGGTGCCAATGATCGGTGTTGGTATCGGTTTGTACATCATCTTCGCTGTAGCGTAATTCGAATTAATAATTTTCATAACGTTATAGAAGAGAGGGTGCTATGAACTTAAATGCCTCAATGTTTGGTCAGGCGATCTCCTTCGTGATTTTCGTTTGGCTGTGCATGAAATATGTCTGGCCACCACTTGTAAAACTGCTTGATGAGCGTCGTGCTGAAATTGCCCAAGGTCTTGAGCAAACAGAAAAAGCAGCACAAGAGTTAGAACTGGCAAAAGCGAACGGTGAAGCGCTGCTGACAGAAGCTCGCTCAAAAGCTCAAGCTATCATCAACCAAGGTAAGCAACGTCAAGAACAGATGGTTGCGGAAGCGGTTGATCTGGCAAATCAAGAGAAAGCGCGCATTGTCGCAGAAGGCAAAGCAGAAGTGGAAAGCGAACGCAGCAAAGTTCGCCAAGAGCTGAAAGATGAAATGGCGGATCTGGTGATTGAAAGTGCCAGCAAGCTGATTAATCGCAATCTGGATAGCTCGGCTAACCGCGACTTGGTGAACCGCTTCATCAACGAAATGTAGGAGGGCACATGTCCGAATTGACAGTGGTAGCTCAACCCTACGCAAAAGCGGCGTTTGATTACGCACGCGATGCAGAATGCTTGGACGATTGGCAACAAATGTTTGCGATTACCCAAGTGGTCTTGGAACAACCTAACACGCTTCTGGTCTTGAATGACCTTGATGAAGACGGTTCTGAACAACCATTGTTGGATCTGATTCTTCATGCTGGTGGTGAATGGTTGAATCAAAACTTCGAGAATTTTCTTCGCATTATGGAAGAGAACAAGCGTCTAAAAGCGCTCAGTGAAGTAAACGTTCAGTTCCAAGAGATGAAAGCGGATTACGAACGAACCATGACAGTAACAGTGCGTGTTTCAGAACCTCTGGATGAGGAACAGATGGCAAGGCTTAAACAAGCGTTAACCGAAAAGTACGGTAAAGCCATCACACTAGAAACACAACTGGATCCATCCCTTGTAGGTGGTGTGGTGATCACAGCAGGGCAGACCGTGTATGACGGCAGTGTCCTCACCAACCTAAGCCGATTGGCGACCAACCTACATGTGTAACGGGGTATAGAAATGCAATTAAATTCAAATGAAATCAGTGAATTAATCAGAGAGCGAATTGTTAACTTCAACCTCGAAAGTGAAGCGAGAAATGAAGGTACTATCGTCTCCGTTAGTGACGGCATCATCACAATTCACGGTCTTGCAGACGTTATGCAAGGCGAGATGCTAGAACTGCCAGATAACCGCTTTGCGTTGGCTCTGAACTTAGAGCGTCATTCAGTTGGTGCTGTTGTGATGGGCCCATATGCGGACTTGTCAGAAGGGATGAAAGTAAAAGGCACCGGTCGTATTCTCGAAGTGCCAGTTGGTAACGGTCTGCTAGGTCGTGTCGTGAACACGCTAGGTCAACCAATCGATGGTAAAGGCGCAGTGTCATTCGATCGTATGGACCCTGTAGAGGTCATTGCCCCTGGTGTTATCGACCGTAAATCTGTCGACCAACCAATCCAAACCGGTTACAAAGCGGTAGATTCCATGGTGCCAATTGGTCGTGGTCAACGTGAGTTGATCATCGGTGACCGTCAGACAGGTAAAACCGCGATGGCGATTGATGCCATCATCAACCAAAAAGAACTGGGCGTTAAATGTATTTACGTCGCAATTGGTCAAAAAGCATCGACGATTGCCAACGTGGTTCGCAAGCTAGAAGAACACGGTGCACTAGAAAACACTATTGTGGTGGTTGCGTCAGCATCAGAAGCGGCAGCGCTGCAATACCTAGCGCCATACGCAGGTTGTACCATGGGCGAATACTTCCGTGACCGTGGTGAAGATGCGTTGATCGTATACGATGATCTATCAAAACAAGCGGTGGCTTACCGTCAAATCTCGCTACTTCTAAAACGCCCACCAGGTCGTGAAGCCTTCCCGGGTGATGTTTTCTACCTCCACTCACGCCTTCTAGAACGTGCAGCACGTGTTAATGAAGAATACGTAGAGCGATTCACTAACGGTGAAGTGAAAGGCAAAACCGGTTCTCTAACCGCACTGCCAATCATCGAAACCCAAGCGGGTGACGTATCAGCATTCGTACCAACCAACGTAATCTCGATTACCGATGGTCAAATCTTCCTACAGACTCAGCTATTCAACTCAGGCTTACGTCCAGCGGTTGACCCAGGTATTTCGGTATCTCGTGTAGGTGGTGCAGCACAAACCAAAGTGATCAAGAAGCTGTCGGGGGGTATTCGTACCGCGTTGGCGCAATACCGTGAATTGGCAGCATTTGCTCAGTTCTCTTCTGACCTAGATGAAGCGACACGTCGTCAGCTTGACCACGGTGAGAAAGTAACGGAACTCATGAAGCAGAAGCAGTACGCACCAATGACCGTTGCTGAGCAAGCACTGGCGATCTTTGCAGCAGAGAAGGGTTATCTCACTGATGTGGCGTTAAACCAAATATCTCGCTTTGAAGATGAGTTGATGGCATTTGGTCGTACAAACGCGCAGCCGCTACTGGACAAGATCAACCAATCCGGTGATTACAACGACGAGATCGAGAGTGAGCTACACAGCTTGCTGAAAGAGTTCACTGCGCTGCAATCGTAGGACCACTAACAGGAGTCCGTTATGGCAAATACCAAAGAGATTCGCACCAAAATTGCTAGCGTGAGTAGCACGCAAAAGATTACGAGTGCGATGCAAATGGTCGCCGCCAGCAAAATGCGCAAAGTGCAGGAGAACATGCAGGCGTCCCGTCCTTACGCGGAGAACATGCGTAAGGTTATCGGTCACGTCTCGTCCGGTACGCTGGAGTACAGCCATCCTTTCCTTCAAGAACGCGAAGTGAAGCGAGTGGCTTACATCATCATCTCATCCGATCGAGGTTTGTGTGGTGGCCTGAACAGTAATTTGTTCAAAAAAGTATTGGCAGAAATGCAGGACTGGCAAGAGAAGGGCGTTGAAGTAGATACGACGCTTATTGGTTCGAAAGCAATCAGCTTTTTCCAGTCCCTCGGGAAAGTAATGGCACAGACTTCTGGGCTTGGTGATGCACCAAAACTGGAAGATATGTTGGGTGCGGTTAACGCCATGATGGAGCACTACTCCGAAGGCAAAATCGACCGCTTGTTCCTCGTTTACAACCAGTTTGTAAACACCATGGTGCAAAAACCAACGGTATTGCAGATGTTGCCGTTCCCTAAAGAAGACATTTCACGTGATAAAGAGGCTCGTTGGGATTACCTCTACGAGCAGTCTCCTCAAGACATTCTCAACCACCTGATTCAACGCTATGTGGAATCACTGGTTTATCAGGGGGTGGTTGAGAGTATCGCTTGTGAACAAGCCGCGCGGATGATGGCAATGTCTGCCGCGACGGATAACGCAGCGCAACTGATTGAAGACCTGCAACTGGTTTACAACAAAGCGCGTCAAGCGGCGATTACTCAAGAGTTGAGTGAAATTGTATCCGGCGCACAAGCGGTTTAGAGAGAGAATTTGAGGTTTAAATTATGAGTATTGGCAAAATCGTCAAAGTCATCGGTGCGGTGGTCGACGTCGAGTTCGAACAAGGCAAAGGTCCGAAAGTTTACGACGCACTGAAAATCAACGATGGTAGCAACGGCTCACTGATGTTGGAAGTTCAGCAGCAGTTGGGTGGCGGTGTGGTTCGCTGTATCGCAATGGGTTCTTCGGATGGTCTGAAACGTGGCCTAGAAGTGGAATCTACGGGCAACCCAATCACGGTACCTGTGGGTGAGGAAACCCTAGGTCGTATCATGAACGTGTTGGGTCACCCAATCGATGAATGTGGTCCAATCGGTGAGCAAGTGTCTTACGAAATCCACCGTGATGCACCAAGCTATGAAGAGCAATCTAACAGCACTGCGCTACTGGAAACGGGCGTTAAAGTTATCGACTTGATTTGTCCGTTCGCGAAGGGCGGTAAGATCGGTTTGTTCGGTGGTGCGGGTGTAGGTAAGACGGTAAACATGATGGAGCTTATCAATAACATTGCTAAAGCTCACTCAGGTTTGTCGGTATTTACCGGTGTAGGTGAACGTACTCGTGAGGGTAACGATTTCTACTACGAAATGAAGGAAGCGGGCGTTCTCGACAAAGTAGCCATGGTTTACGGTCAGATGAACGAGCCACCGGGTAACCGTCTACGTGTTGCGCTAACAGGCTTGACCATCGCAGAACGTTTCCGTGATGAAGGTCGTGACGTACTGCTATTCGTGGATAACATTTACCGTTACACATTGGCAGGTACTGAGGTATCGGCGTTGCTTGGTCGTATGCCATCTGCGGTAGGTTACCAACCAACACTGGCAGAAGAGATGGGTGTGCTGCAAGAGCGTATCACGTCGACTAAAAATGGTTCTATCACGTCTATCCAAGCGGTTTACGTACCAGCGGATGACTTGACTGACCCATCGCCAGCAACCACGTTTGCGCACTTGGATGCGACGGTCGTTCTGTCTCGTAACATCGCTGCTTTGGGTCTGTACCCAGCGATTGACCCATTGGATTCGACATCACGTCAGCTTGACCCTCAAGTGGTTGGTCAAGAGCACTACGATGTGGCGCGTAAAGTTCAGCAAACGCTGCAACGTTACAAAGAGCTAAAAGACATCATTGCCATCCTAGGTATGGATGAACTGTCTGAAGAAGATAAGCGCTTGGTATCTCGTGCTCGTAAAGTCGAACGTTTCCTAACTCAGCCTTACCACGTAGCTGAAGTGTTTACGGGCCAACCGGGTGTATTTGTTCCACTAAAAGACACCATTGCAGGCTTTAAAGCGCTGCTTGATGGTCAGTACGATGACATCCCAGAGCAGGCATTTATGTACTGCGGCAACATCGACGAAGTGCTTGAAAAAGCGAAAAAACTGTAAAGCGCGGGAGGCAATATGGCCATAGCGGTTTCACAAAATACGTTTCAACTGAATGTGGTAAGTGCGGAGGGCACTCTTTACTCAGGTCCGGCGCATGCTATCGCGGTAGCGGGTGCGGATGGTGAGTTAGGTATTCGTCCGGGTCACTCACCGCTTATCAGTAAAATCAAGCCGGGCGTTGCTCGTATTACTGGTGACTTGTCCAAGCCTGAAGAGATCCTGTATGTCTCTGGTGGTTTGGTCGAAGTCCAACCTGATGTGGTTACTGTATTAGCGGATACTGCGCTTCACGGTAAAGACATCGACAAAGCAAGGGCTGAAGAAGCTCGTAGAGCTGCGGAAGAAAACATTCGTGCTCATGTAGACGATATCAGCTTTGCACAGGCACACATGGAGTTGAACAAAGCATTGGCTCAGCTTCGTGCAGTTGAACTAACGATGAGAATTCGTTAGTCAACACTTCGGAATGCGGTCTGAAGGGTAACCAAACGGGGCAACTACGGTTTGCCTCGTTTTTTTATTTTTTATGGGGATTAGGTTTAGCAATGAGTCGTTTGTTGAGATAAGACGTATCAGTATTGCAAACACTTTTATATAGCGAGGAAAGCATGCTGGCGTTAGAATCCATCACCCAAATTCTGAATAACGAGTATCAAATTCAAATGAACCAACAATTTATGCTTCGTGCGTTGGAAGTATCACGCAACGCGCTGCCTGCCTGTCAGCCAAACCCGCCTGTCGGATGTGTGCTGGTCAAAAACGGTGAAATCGTATCAGAAGGGCACACACAAGCGATTGGTGGTAATCATGCAGAAGTGGAAGCCCTAAACGCATACAACGGAGACCTAAGTGACGTCACCGCGTACGTAACACTAGAACCATGTTCATTTGTTGGTCGCACGCCAGCTTGCGCTAAAACCTTAGTGACTTGTGGTATCAGAAAAGTAGTGGTTGCTATGCTTGATCCTGATCCTCGTAATGCCGGTCGCGGTATCGAAATCCTAAAAGAAGGTGGCGTTGAAGTAGAAGTTGGCTTATGCGGTGAAGAGGCGAGTGCATTCTTGACCCCTTACCTAGGAAAATCCTGAGTGATTTTCAGAATATTCTTCGTCAATGCGAGGTTAAAACTCGCGAAAACATGCATAGACGCTCAAATCTAGAGTTCTGAGTCGTTAACTATCATACTGTTAGCTAAAATAAGGTCATGTCCTGTTTTATGTTTGCAAAATGAAGAGCACCGACTTAAACCTTATCCCCATTTTCGTGGCGATTTATGAAGAGCAGAACCTGTCTAAGGCTGCTGCTCGTCTTGATATCAGCCAACCTGCGGTGAGCAAAGCACTCGCTCGTTTGCGTGACATTTATGATGAGCCACTGTTCCACCGCAGCACATCGGGTGTCGAGCCGACCAGTTTTGCTATGGATATTTATCCTGCGATGGTCGCTGCGCTGAAAAACTTTACTTCTACCTTATCCGCCTCGAGCAGTTTTGATCCTAAAGTATCCAATCGTATTTTTTCCATCGCCTGCGTCTCAGTTGCCAGTTATGAGTTAATGCCGCAGCTCCTGCGCCAAATCCGTAAAAACGCGCCGAGTGTCGGTTTGGAAGTGCATCCTTTGTTCACGGAAGATTACGAAAGCGATCTGCGTTTACAACGATATGATTTGATTATCGATATGCCACCGCGTGGTCGTACTGTCCTCAAAGTAGAGCCTGTGTTTTCCGAGCGTTTGATGGTGGTGTGCAGTGCCGAGCATCCACGAATTCATGACTCTTGTTCTGTAGAACAATTTTTGGCGGAAGAGCACGTCGTGGTTTCGCGTTGGCATGCGCGTAAAAGTTTGATGAATGAGGAAGATATTGCAGATCTAGCGCAAAGGAATATCGTGTATCGCGCATCTGGTGCAATGGAAATGCTGCCAGTCATTAATGGTAGTGAATATATCGGTATGCTGCCGTTGTCGACCATTCAACACTTTTCAAAAACGTATAATATTAAAGCCGTCCCGCTTCCTTTTAGTGACAAAATTCATGACCTTTGTGCAATCTGGCATTCTAGTCGTCACAATGAAAGTGCGCATCAATGGTTGAGAGCTCAACTCAAGCAAGCAGGGAAAGCAATCGAAGAGTAAAGGACCAGTATGAAGACAATACGAGCCATTCTAAACGGTAAGAAAGCTGGAACGCCTGAGCTTCGCAGTGAGATCATGCGAATGCGAGAACAAGGTGTGGATCTGCAAGTTCGGGTCACTTGGGAATCACAAGACATGACTCGTTTAGTGAGTGAAGCGGTCAATCAAGGAATGAAACGTATTGTTGTTGCTGGTGGCGATGGCACCGTTAACGAAGCGGTAACAGCTTTGAATCAGATTGAGGCGAACGTTCGTCCAGAATTGGCCATTATCCCAATGGGTACGGCGAATGACTTCGCGACTGCTACGAAAATCCCAATCATGATTCGAGAAGCCATCGAACTTGCCGTCAATGGTGACGCTGTTGCGGTAGACTGCGTTCAAGCTAATGATCGCTATTTTATTAATATTGCTGCAGCTGGCTTTGGAGCAGAAATTACCGCTGAAACACCAGTTGAACTGAAAAACTTTCTGGGTGGTGGTGCCTACACATTAACCGGTCTAGTGAAGGCGCTTGGTTTTAAACCTTATGATGGCTCCCTCACAATTGAGCAGGGCAGTTATCAAGGGGAGATCTTGGTTGGGGCGTTTTGTAATAGTCGCCTTGCGGGAGGAGGTCAAGAGCTTGCGCCAAATGCATTGATAGATGATGGCTTAATGGACATTACTTTGGTGCATCCATTCTTGCCCCATGAGCTACCTCAGGTCATTGATGAAATTCAAAATCCAACTGAGACTGGGCAGTTTGTTAAGCATACTCAGGCGAGTTGGTTGGAGATCGATTTCCCTAAAGCACTGCCTTTAAATCTTGATGGTGAGCCTTATCGTTCCCGTAAAATTCGATTTGATGTTAGATCTAAAAGTATTCGCTTGGTCCTTCCGCCCAATTGCCCATGCTTGAGCGTTTGTTAAGAGACGCACAAAAGCCACCCAATGCGGTGGCTTTGTACTTAACAAGAGTAAGGATCTCGTTTGAACGTGTGGCTTATAGCTTTTGAATCGTATCGACGTCGATTTGAGTCTTTGTCCATTCAGAGTCTACTTCACCACGAATGGCAACGCGATCTTGCGGTGATACGTCTTGACCCATCCAGTCTTCGTTATCGATCTCGACTTGAATCTCACCTGTGTTGTCTTTGAATAGGTAAGTCTCATTACCAAGTGCTTGAACGATGTTACCTGTCAACAGTACATAGCTATCATCAGATGCATTTTGCGCCGCTTTTACAGTGCTGATTGCTGCGGTTTCAGGACCGTTGAAGGCAGCCAATGCAGAGCCAGAAATTAGGGCTAATGTTGTCGTAATAATCAGTTTTTTCATGCTAATGGCTTCCTAAGTTAGAAGTAGTAAGTAGAGCCTACGTTGATTGATGCTGTGTTTGCGTAGCTATCAAGCTGGTATTTTGCGTTCGCGCCGATGGTCAATTGAGGGAAGATTTTGTACTCCGCACCGATAGATAGCATTGCACCGAGCTCATTATTTTTTTCAGAACGGTGGAACAAGGTGTTGTTCATTTCGACGTCGTCATTCATAACAAGCTCATGTTCTTCTGATTGGCTTGCTTTGGATTCGTACTGAGTGTAAGTCAAACCTGCTTTAACTTTTGTTGTCCACTTTTCGTTTAATGCATAGCTAAACACAGGCGCTAACGTAATTTGTTTGGCTTTGATTGAAGCGTCCCAATCCATTTCATGATGGTATTTTTGACCCTTGATATCGACAATTCCAAGATTTTTGGAACGACCATCATCAAGATCAAATTGGTTATAACCCAGTTCTACAGCCCAAGAATCATTGATAGAGTAGCCAATGAAGCCACCAAAAATACCGTCTTCCAATTCAGGATTCAGATTCACACCGTCAGCTTGAAAAGATGGTTCAAAATCGTGATCTGTGGTGCCGAACCCGTATTCCAAACCCACGTAAGGTGCTGCTGCAACTGAAAATGAGCTTGCTGCGAGAATCGTCAGGACTGTTTTTTTCATTATATATTTACCTCTTCGTTTCGATGGGAGGCATTTTGTGTGAAGAGTCGTGAAGTGTTCGTGAAGAAAAGACTAACGTTTGAAAATTAATAAAAAAACTCCTCACTAAGGAGGAGTTTGTCAGTTGCAAAGGTATGGTTAATACACCGTGCACCACTCATTTTTCATGTCAATGAGGTGCCAGTTATCACGCTGATTGGCTTCATCCATTGCTTTATCTAAATGACCCACACTGGACTTGCGGTCGTATTTCCACTCACGCTCTTCGTCGGTATGGTGAACGATCATCGCCATAGAGTTTGGTTGACTGGTTGCCCATTGCATCATCGCGTGGTCACCGTCTGAGTTACCAATCGCGAGAACGGGTTTCTTACCGATGATGTGCTGAATGTTCTCAACTTTACCGGCTTTGTCATCAATCGTGAGGATTTCACCTAACTTGGTCACGGTTGGCTTACCGTCGTTGTAGTCGTACTTGTATTTTAGCGCGCTGCCAATGATTTGCTCTTCGGGAATACCGTACACCTCTGGTGCCCAAACGCGCATAAAGTCCACACCGCCACCTGATACGATGTAAGTCTTAAAACCATGCTCTTGCAGGTAGGTGACCATTTCGCGCATTGGTTTGTATGTAAGTTCGGTATAAGCTTTGCCAAAGCGTGGATCTTTCGCGACTTTCAGCCAATCGGCGACTTTTTGCTGATATTCCTCTACCGTCATACCACTATGAGTGACCTTGACGATCTCAAGTAGTGCTTTTTCACCGCCTTTGAAGACGCCTTCAATATCGTCATTCAGTACAGATTTAAACGGTTCTTGTGTCTTCCATTCTGGATGGTCTTTTGCCATCAGTTTCACTTCGTCTAGCGCATACGCCAGTTGGAAGTAAAACGGTTTTTCTGACCATAACGTACCATCATTGTCGAACACCGCGATGCGGTCTTGTTCTGCAATGAAGGTTTTTTTCGAAGCATCAGTAGATTGATCAACATAGTTAACAATCGCAGATTTACTTGCGCCATCTTTCCAAGAAGGTAGTAAGTTTGGATCGCAATCTAAAGCCATCGCTGAGAATGATAAACCAGATAAGACTGCAAGGGCACAGATGTGTTTCTTCATATTATTATTTACCTAAGTTTGAATGTATTGTTTGTATACATTTGAGGTTAAATGAGAACAACGTAGATTTAGCCTCTTTCCCCTAACCATTTCCCTAACCAAGAGACGTCTTAATTGGTAAGAATGCGCAAAGGGGCAGTCACGTCGTTTCTCATGCGTAGTCGTGCTTAATCAGCATCTTTCGCAAGGCGAAGTCCCATGTCCGACATAATTATAGACTGGCTGGCGAAGTCTCGGCGGAAATTCTCTGATTCATCGGCATCATAGGCAAAACTGCCGCCTCGTACGGATTTGTGTGCTAAGCCTGCTTTTTCGTCTTTAGCGTTGTTTGGATTTTCGGTTGGACCAAAGCGGTAGAAGGTGTCGTCATAAGCATCAATAACAAATTCACCAACGTTGCCTGTCATGTCATAAAGACCGAGTTCATTGGGTTGCTTTTGACCAACGGGGTGAGCTTGGTTTTTAGAGTTGTCGGCATACCACGCCACATCAGCAATGTTGTTCGAGCCTGCGTAAGTGAAACCTTGGCTCTTGTTACCGCCTTTCGCGGCAAACTCCCATTCCGCTTCTGTCGGTAAGCGGTAGTTTTCACCGGTGAGTTCGTTCAACTTCTCGATGAAGTAATTTGCCTGCTGCCAACTCAAGTTATTAACCGGAATGTTTGCACCTTGGAAGTAACTCATTGAAGAACCCATGACAGATTCAAACAATTCTTGAGTGACCTCGAATTTGGAAATGTAGAAGCCGTCTACCTTTACTTCGCGTGCTGGGGTTTCTGCCTTCTTGGCGGAGTCGCTGTCCGATCCCATGACAAATGAACCGCCTTCAACCAACACCATGTCTTGATCAATGTTGAGCGCGATAGGGTGCGATGATTGAGTTGCACAACCACTCATTAATACGCTGAATGATAGAATGGAAAGTGCGGTTAACGATTTGCTTTTAAATGATTTCATCAATAGTTTCTCGCCAAAAAAGTCACGATAAATATTAGCAATAAACGCTATGAAAAAAGGTTATAAACGGTATAACAAGCCTCTTGTATTAATGGGATTTATGATTAGGTCATCAAGGTGAGAATGGCACGCTTATGAGCGTTCTCAGCTGCATTTCATAACGAAAAAGGTGACGTATGCACATTACTCAAGGTCCTCAGTTCAACGGTAAAGCCTCTAAGCGTTTACATGTCATGGCAAAACCTATTGGGGCGGCTTGTAACATTGATTGCACTTACTGCTATTACCTCAGCAAACAGGACTTACTTGAGTACAAAAAAGGCTGCACGCCTGTGATGGATGAAGAGACTCTAGAAACCTACATTCGTCAGTACATTGAAGGGCAGAACACGCCGGAAATCATCTTCTCTTGGCAGGGTGGTGAACCAACAATGTTGGGCTTGGATTACTTTAAAAAGATTGTTGAGTTTCAATCTAAGTACAAGCCTGAAGGCGTGGTCATTTCTAACGATCTACAAACCAATGGCACATTGCTCAACGACGATTGGTGTGCATTTCTGAAAGCAAATAACTTCTTGGTCGGTTTGAGTATCGACGGCCCAGAAATGATGCACAACGCTTACCGAACCAACCGCGCAGGTCGTGGTACCTTTAACCAAGTGATGAAGGCTGTTGAACTGCTGCACAAACACGAAGTGAAGTTCGCAACGCTGACTTGTGTAAACAATCTAACCAGCCGCAATCCTCTTGAGGTATACCGATTCCTGCGTGATGAAGTACGCTCACCGCAAATGCAGTTCATTCCCATCGTGGAACAAAAAACGTTCCGTACTACCGCACCTCAAACATGGCAGCCGCAAGAGCAACTGAAACAAGGCGACAAGCGTCTTATTCCTGGTCACAAAGACTCTGTAGTAGAGCCTTGGTGTGTGGCAGACGAGGCGTGGGGTAACTTCCTTATCGCGATTTTTGATGAGTGGATTCAACACGACATTGGCAAAGTGTTTGTGCAGTACTTTGAAGCGAGTGTAGAGACTTGGATGGGGCGCAAAAACCCACTTTGTACACTGGGCGAGATTTGTGGCAAAGGCTTGGCAATGGAACCAAACGGTGATGTTTTTGCTTGTGACCACTACGTTTATCCAGAGTACAAGATTGGCAACATCCACCACGAAAAATTAGACAAGTTGGCCTATGGTCCTGAGCAGCAAAAGTTTGGCTTTGCCAAGACTCGCTCGTTAACCAAGCAGTGCCAACAGTGTGATTACCAATTTGCTTGCTACGGTGAGTGTCCGAAAAACCGTTTCATCCGCACCAAAGACGGTGAACCCGGGTTGAACTACCTGTGTGCAGGTTGGAAAAAGTTCTTCTCTCATGCTGATAAGGCAATGGCATACATTCTTCGTGCAACGGGTAACCCTGTGGCACATGGCAAATACAGTGATTCAGTGCTACGCCAACAAGCGGCGAAGCGTCCTGTATTCGAAACCAAATTTTAAGGGGATTGATATGACATTCTCAAAAACACTGTTAGTTGTCGCTTTAGGTATCACCGCAAGCCAATCTGTCATTGCACAAGATGAAACCTTGCTCGCACCAGACCAAGTTTCATCAGCGAGCGTGACAAGCGCTCAAAAAGCAAACTCAGCGCAGATGTCGCCACAGCAAATGGTTGCGAAGCTGTCTTACCAAGCGCAGGACATCAAACAACCCGTTGAAAAGCGTATTGAAGCACTGCACGAGTTGGCGAATTACCCAAGTCAAAACGCGCTGGTAGCGGTTGCACGCAGCCTTCAAGACCAAGATCCTGCGGTTCGTGAAGCCGCGATTGTTGGAGCAGAGCCATATACGATTGAACATCGTTGGCGCATGATTGAGCCATTATTGAGTGACCAAGAAACCATGGTTCGCATTACTGCGGCGACCAACTTAGTGCGTGACTTTTCTAACGTGAGCAGCGAGCAGAAGCAAACGCTTGAAGCCCCGGTTGCTGAACTGATCAGCTATTTAGAGAACAAGCAAGATAACGGTTCCAAACTGTTATTGGCGGATGTCTATCGTTGGCATCATGAATGGGATAAAGCGGATAAAATCTATCAAGCTTTGGTGATCAATCAGCCGGAGAATCCACAAATCTGGTTAAGCTTGGCGGACAACTACCGAGCGCAGCAACGCGATGCCGATGCAGTAAAGACGCTGGATTCTGCAATTAAGCTTCATCCTGACAACGCATCTTTGCATTACTCGAAAGCGTTAACGCTTGTGCGTCTTGATGACAAGAAGAGCGCAGCTTTAGAGATTGAGAAAGCAGCCAACATGGCGAAAGATAACAGTTACTTCTGGTACCTCAATGGTGTATTGCAAGAAGAGTACAACCTAGACAAATCGGTGAAGTCTTTTGAGCAAGCGTATTTGATTTCTGGCGCGCCGGAGCAGCTTTATGCGGTTTGTGACATTTATGTTCGCTACGACAACCCGAAAACAGACGAGTGCTTGGGCGAACTAGAGAAAGTCGCACCAAGCTACGTGATTGATCAATTGAAAGAGAAGAAAGGGCAGAAGAACGCCAAAGTAAGTAACTAAGACCATTCTGGCTCTTTTCTAAGCTTGTGCTGTTATACCCAAGTAACCTCGAGATGCTAGGTTCAGCGAGAATGACTTGGTTTGTAGACGCGGCGGCGATTTAAAGATCTAGTCACTCTAAATCAAGAATCGACAACAAAGTATACAAGCCAAGACAGCTCGCCCTTCGGGAGCGTGTCATTGCCCCGATCTCTGCGTCAAATAACTTGGAAAGAGCTGGCTATTACGCGGCGTCGTTTTCCTTGACCTCGAATCAATGACAACGCTCTGAATCCTGCATCTTGAAGTTACTTGGGTATACATAACAGACTGAGAACGGTACATTGAGGCGATTGAACTCCTTGATCCAACGCCATTGGTTATCTTGGAGTTTATCGCCTGGACCTTTCACCTCTATCCATTCAAATTTCCCTTCTTTAAATGCAATCAAATCCGGCATGCCGTTTCGATAGAGTTTCAGATCACTTAACTGCACGTTAAACAGTTCGACCAACAGGTCATTAGGGATGTGTTCAAGTGCGAGGGATATCAGCTCTTCGTTCACGTATGCCCAACTGACGAAGGGATTACTGATCCCAACTTTATCTCGGTATGTATCAAACAACGCCTGCGTCTTCCCTTGTTGAACTTGCTCAAGCGCATTGTCGATAAGTTGCTTCCTTTTGTCGGCAAAATCGGCGTGATACAAATCCAATGGTCGATGTTGATAAGCGTTAATAAATGCCCCCTCTATTGGTGCAAAAATAGCATCCCACAAAGTTAAGCCTAACAAGCCGTTGAGTAGGGTATTCTCAGAATAGAAAACGGTCCAACCTAAACTTTCGAAATGTTCTTTGGTTGCCAGTTCAACACGTTGCCGTGATAGATCCAATTCGATGTGGTATTCGTTGCATTTAGGCTTGGTGGCTCTCGGGACTTTAAAGCCCTGTTTACGTTTAACGCGTTGTTCAAGCTTTTGTGCTACTTCAAACTCGGAGACATCAATAGGGTGAGTGAGCATTTTGGTGACAATGTCACAAAATAAATCGTTTTGTTCCAGCTTGTCGTAGATGCGAGCACGACGTTCTCGGCTTGGGGCGAGTGTGGTCGTCTCAAACAACGCAATTGCAATCTCAAGTTCGTTTATGCGCTCGTAATCACGCGCAATGTCGTTAATTATGTGCTCTCGTTTACGGTCGACGTAGCGATGTTCAACCCGTTCTGGCATCGCTTCGATAAGAACATCGAGATTCGCTTTTTGTTTTCTGTCGCATTGCCAATAAAGGTTGGAGAGCTGGCTGAGCTCAATAAGACGGTCGATTTGCTCTCTGCTCTCGAAAAATCGACGCGCTTTACTTAACTGGTATTGTTCGAATTGGTGTAAGCCTAAATCGTCAAGCACGAACTGGCTGAGGTCTTGATGGGTATTAGCAAAAAACAGCGTCAGCAAAACATCAATCATGTGTGCGGAGTTCAGCTTAATCACCGTGAAATCCAGAGCCTCAAATAGCTCGAAACGCTCTTCACTTAGGCATGCCACTAACGCCTCTTTCTTGAGGGATTTAAGATGCTCAGGATAGAGCGTGACGATCTCTGGCTTGGTCAGTAGATTCGCTGCTAATTCTTGCGTTGTTAGGTCAGGGGAGAGCGAGACAAAATCATGAGCTGCCAATTCATCCAAAGCAGACTGGATATTCTCGATTTCTTGATAGTTGAGTTTGTCGCTGCGAAACCAGCACCCTTTACGGCTGTATAGACGAACAAGAAGACACTGTGCGGGTTTGTTTAAGCTTTCAAACGCGGATAGCCATTGGTGCTCATCTGAGCAAAGTAAGTCGCTGTACCACTTGGTAGCGTGCTGTGTGAGCTTAAAGAAGTTATCGAGATAGTAATCTGGCGCGAGTTCGACGGTGTTTTCCATAACCAACTAACAATAAAAAAGGCTTAACCCATAGGTTAAGCCTTTTTCGAATCAATTTCTGCAGATCTACTAGATAAATAGAACTGGACTGGCAATTAAGCGTTTTTCAGTTGTGCTACTTTCGCTTCAGTCAGTGGCTTAGTGATGAACGCCAGTACGATACATACCGCCATCATTGCCGCTGAGATAGTGTAAGCAAGCGTGTAACCGTCACCGTTAGTCATTGAGAAACCAACAACAGCAGCACCGATTGCACCACCGATACCCCATGCTGTGTATAGCACGCCGTAGTTAGTACCGTAGTTCTTCAGACCGTAGAATTCAGCCGTTAGAGTAGGGAATACTGCTAGAAGCGTACCGTAGCCTACTGCTGCGATTGCTGTACCTATGATCAGCGTAAACTCAGTTTTGAACGTTGCGAACAGAACCATGTTGATGCCCTGTAGAACGAACGCTAGAAGAAGAGTACGAACGCCACCGATCTTGTCTGCAAGCATACCTGCTGCTACACGACCGCCTGAGTTAAATACCGCAAGGATAGACGCTAGGTAAACCGCGTTTGGCAGGTTCGCTTGAACGCTTGCAATAGTAGTGATGTTACCGATGATCATAAGACCAACAGAAGCTGCGAACGCGTACATGATCCATAGAGAGTAGAACTGTGGCGTTTTAAGCATTGCTTTCCAAGTTAGGTCGTCAGACTTCTTCACAACCTTAGGCGCTTGACCTTCTTTTACTTTAGGCTCTGCTGGCGTGTAATCCGCTGGTGGGTTGTTGATTGTTGCTGCTAGTGGAACAGCGATAGCAAGGATACCGACACCAAGAACTAGGAAGCTTGTTTGGATGCCCATGCTGTCGATCAGCGCAGAAGTCACAGGAGCTAGGTAGATAGCTGCTAGACCGAAACCTGCTGCGATGATGCCGTTAACCATACCTTTCTTAGATGCGTGGAACCACTTCATTGCTGAAGGAGAAAGACACGCGTAACCAAAACCGATACCTGCACCAGTGACCACACCGAAAGTGATGTTCAGCATTAGTGGTGAGTTAACAAAACCAGACGCGATCATGCCTAGACCTGTTAGAACAGTACCTAGGATAAGGATCAAACGTGGACCCATACGGTCTTGAAGAATACCTGCAACAAGAAGACAGATAGAGAAAGTAATAGTTGCAGTCGCGTAAGGTGCAGATGCTTCTGCTGCGCTCCAGCCTGACTCAGTCACTAGTGCTTTGTTGAATACACTCCAAGCATACAGGATGCCAAGACAAAGGTTGATACAGAATCCTGCTAGCAGGATGCGCATAGCTTTATCAATCTTGCTCATTTTTGTTCTCAGTAATACCTCTTGGCAGATAGCAAAGAGGAGTCGGTTTAAAGATAGGGTTTACTCAAAATAAGTTTGCATTTTTCAACGCATAACGTAATGAGCGCGGATTATAACCAATAAATGTGTGATTGGAATCTCTTTTTACCCCTATTACTAAAAATAATTCGAAGCATTAAAAATGGTTGTAATGAGAGCGTTTTATATATGAAGGAAATGTTGATCTAACGTAAAGAATCGTTGGTTTGGTAGTGAGATCCTAAGTGAAACAAGGTTTATAGCTAGAGCATGGGTATTTGGCTCACAGTTTAAGCAAAAAGTTTCAAAATATTTTAGTGTTAATGTTCTGTAACAAAAGTGGGCAAAATAGAGACTGTTTTCTGTAAGTGCAGGATCTAAAGGGTTTATAAATTAGAGAATGTTAACTGCTTGTAATAACTTGATTCAAGAGGAGGGAGTGAACATAAATTGAGCAAAAAATGTGCTTGTAATTGCTAAATAGATAAGCAAAATAGGGCGCAAAATGAGTTTTCATTAATGAAAGGATGCTTTTCTCTACTCGTAGTGAGGTGACTTATGAAATTGTTCCTATTACTTATGGCTTCTGTTTCTGCAGGTGTCGCATCAGCAGATCACATCCATTCATTCATGCTAGGTCTTTCTATTGCATCGCTTGCAGTAGGTAGCTGCTACTTCTTCGCATTCCGTAGTTCGCGTTTCCCACAGCTTGCTTTGTTCTTACTGATCTGTGGCATGTTATCTAAATTGACGATTACGGTAATTGGCGTAATGTGGGGTATGTCAGCCGAGCTGATTACATCTCCAATCGTGTTTGCTTTGTCTTACTTGTTCTTCTCATTAGCGGTAACCTACTTGTGGTTCAGCTATCGTCAAAGCATCACTAAGATTCCAGAGCGCTTTAAAGCTGCTTAATCAGCGTCACTTATAGCCGAATACAAAAACGCCAGCGATCATCGCTGGCGTTTTACTTTTTGCAGTTAAAGCGTCACGGTAAGCGGCGGTTCTGGAACTTCCAAGAAACACGCTATCACGCGGTACAATTCGCCTTCCGCGACGGTGATCTTACCATCAGACTCAATTGCTAAACGACACGCCTTAACGAACTGTCGCCGTTGAAGGGGTTTAAGTTGCAACAACAGCTCCAATGCAGCGCGACTTAAACGCCAGTTTTTGTTTGGCGCTTCCAATGTCGTTTCTGCAAATCCTAGCGAAGTGAGCGAAGCGTTGAATGCGCGTTGTGCGCCTTCTCGTTCTGAATGCGTGACCCACGCCAATTCACGTAGCAACCAGTGCACGCTTTCTTGGAGTTGCTTGAATGTCTTGTTTTGGCGAGTAGAGCCAAAAGGCGCAAGAAGCTGCTTTTCCAGCAAGTTAATGACGCACCATTCACCCAGTGAGTAGTGATTGTCCGTTTGAGACAACTCTCGCAACACTTGGCAAAGTCTGTTTTTCTGACCTTCACTCATTGATTTAAGTGCTGGGATGGCGAGCTCTAGCAGAGGAAGCCTTAAGTGCAGGGGCAAATCGTAATCCAGCCATGGTAACAGCTTTGCGTGCGAGACCATTGGAATATGACCTTTGATCATCTCACGTTGCACATCGCTGCCATCAAAGATCAGGAGCAATGCAATAAAGCGCGAACTGTAGGGTTCACGCGCAATGTCTACCAAGTCTTGGGGCAATTGGCTGATCAGTTGTTTTCCTGTGTCACTTAGTTCTGAGGAAGTTGGAGTGACACTTTGTGGTTCATGGTCTTGAGAGCCGAAATCGGCATCCGAAGCAAATCCGCTGACTTGTTCATGGGCAAACGTCGAAGCTTGGCTATGATTTCTGCGCGAAAAACTGCCGTCCCAGTTGGGTTCAATGCGACGGATTCGTTCTTCGAGAGGCGGGTGAGTAGCGAAGAAGCCGGTGAAGCCAGACAAACTGCTTTGTCCAAACATCATGTGGCTCATTTGGCTGCTCGCTTGCGCATCCAAGCTAGAGCCAGATGCGTGACCGCCAATCTTTTTTAACGCACCTGAAATACCTTGGTCATTACGAGTAAACTGAACTGCACTCGCGTCCGCCAAGAACTCACGTTGTCGTGAGATAGCTGCTTTGATCATTGAGCCAAATAAAGTACCAACCCAACCGAGCACCAAACACACAACCGCGATCAGCATGATGACAGCGAAGCCTTTATCGGAATCGGAAGAGCTTCTTGATGAACGACTAGTGTAGTGTGTATTGTCGAGAACCAAGTGACCCAAGTGCGCAATACAAGTAATGCCGAACAAGACGCCAATCAAGCGCGTGTTCATGCGCATGTCGCCATTCAATACGTGGCTGAACTCGTGGGCAATGACGCCTTGCAGTTCATCACGAGAAAAGCTGTCGAGCGCACCTTGCGTGACACCTATAACGGCATCATCAATGCTCATACCTGCAGCAAAAGCGTTAATGCCTCGCTCTTCTGGCATCACATAAACAGGAGGGACAGGAATGCCAGAAGCAATCGCCATCTCCTCTACCACATTAAGCAATTGGCGGTGTTTTGTGTCCGTTGTATTTGAGGAAATAAGCTTACCTCCAATACTTTCAGCGACGCCACGACCGCCATTGGAAGAAAGCTCAGATAGGCGGAACATAGAGCTGATTGCGACGACCAGTGCCACACCTGCAAAGCACAGTAAGGTGTAAGTAATCGCGGTGCGTTGATCAAACGGCTCGCCGGTTACTACGTAATAAATAGTAATGGACAGTACGCTGACCAAACTTGTGATGATTAATACTGCTAAGGAGAACAGAAACACCAAAAGCCCGGTACGCTGACGTGCGGTATCTTGATGGTCGAAAAAATCCATTAGAACTCAACCTTTGGCGCTTCTTGGATTGCTTCGCTGTCTGCAAACTCCAGCAACTTACCATCTTGGAAGCCAAACATATTGGCAAACAAGACTGGTGGGAAAGTCTGTTTGTAAGTGTTGTAGCTGGTAACAGCATCATTGAAAGCTTGGCGAGCAAAAGCGACTTTATTCTCCGTGCTGGTTAGTTCTTCTTGCAACTGAGTCATGGTTTCGTTGGCTTTCAGTTCTGGGTAAGCTTCAACGACGACGTTTAACTTACCTAGTGCATTTTGTAGCATGCCTTCTGCTTGTGCCAGTTGGCTAATTGCCGCATCGCTGTCTGGCGCGTCACTTGCTGCTTTCAAACCCGAAATTGCCTGGTTACGCGCTTGGATGACTCGCTCGAAGGTTTCTTTTTCGTGTTCCATGTAACCTTTCGCTGTGCTGACAAGATTTGGGATCAGGTCGTAACGACGTTTTAACTGAACCTCAATCTGAGCAAAGCTGTTTTTAAAGCGATTACGCAGCGTCACTAGTTTGTTGTAAATGCTGACCGCAAACACCGCGATAAGCAAAATGATGACGATGAAAACAATAAGTGAAGTCATAGTAAGTTCCATTTTGTGAATGTATTTGGACTTTATATAAGTAGTTGAGATATTAAGCAAATTAGACTTACTTATAATGTGCAATGTTTTGTAATTATGGGACGTATTGCGTATTCAGTACGAGGTGTCAAAGAGAGGAAAGGTGGTGACAAGGTCTGTGGAATAGAAATAAAAAAGCCCGACAAAACTGCCGAGCTTTTACGAACTAGTGATTGTGATTAGCGCTTACGCTGACATTGGTACAAGAACCATAGTACCGATGATCACAGTAATCAGACCCGCTAGAACTGGCACTGATGTGCGTTTTACTACCTCAAATGGGCTGATGTTTGCCATACCTGAAGTAGCAACGATTACACCAGATACTGGCGAGATAGTACGACCTAGGTTAGAAGCTTGTAGCATTGGGATGATTAGGAACGCAGGGTTCAAACCCATTTTCGCAGCCAGTGAAGGAGCAAGTTCAACGAACGCGTAGAATGGTGCGTTACCAGAACCCGTTGCAATTGCTGCCGCCACGGTTAGACCTGTTAGGATAAGCATTAGTGCGATACCGCCTGCGCCTGCGTTATCCGCTAGGTGAAGAAGGTTGTCGATCGCACCGATAGACATAAGACCTTGAGCAAACACACCAGCAGCAACCAAAAGCATTACTACACCCTTAAACGCATCCGCCATGCCTGTGTAGCACGAGTCTAGATCTTCAAGAGATTTCTTACCGTCGAATTTATTAACAACGTAATGAATAACCGCACCTAAGAAAATCGAGCCAACCACGATCGTGTAGATATCTAGGCTTAGACCAGGGATTGTGCGACCGTTGAATAGGAAAACACCGATGATAGGTAGGAAAGGTAGCGCAGCGTAGAATGCTGGAGCATCTGCTTTGATCTCAGATACGTCGATTCTTTCCATTGGTGTGTTGTCTTTCTTATCTAGGTATTTGTTCCAGAAGAAAGCGGCTGCCGCCATTACGATGATTGCACAGATAGAAACAGGAAGTACGGTTTGAACCGCAAATACGTCAAGCGCGAGACCAGATTTTTCTGCTGCGATAACCACGTCACCTGATGTTGGCGAAAGAATGATTGCCGCTGGTGAAGCACACACTGCCACTGCCGCTGGACGAGAAATACCCATTGCCGTCATCATAGGGAATAGGGTCGCCATTAATAGCACGCCCAGACCTGTTGCTGAACTCACTGCAAGAGACATCAAACATGCCACGATGTAAGCCGCTACCAAAAGGACGTATGGAGACTTGATAACAGAAAGCGGTTTAGAGAACTGTTTTACAACAACATTGTTTGCGCCGATATGTGTCATGTAAGACGCAAAACCACAAAGTAGCATGATTTGCATACCAAGACCGCCGCCACGGTATTGAAGCATGTATTTTACGTACTCTAGTGCGTCCGTCACCATATTACCCGTTGAGGTTACTTTTGATGGCAGTACGTCATGGCCAAGAATGCCAGTCATAAGAAGCAAACTAATACCTGCGGTTAATAACACGCCAGCAGCTTTGTAGCCTTTGACAATGAAATAACCCACAGCAATGGTCACTACCAAGCCAATTAAGAGCTCTAACATAGGGTTGTCTCCAGATATTATGAAAAAAAGAAAGAAACTGTTTCAGTTTATGTCTGGGAATTTACAGAATTCTTTCCTGTGGCACGAGACTAAATTAGAGCTAGCATGATCTAAAACAAATAATAGATTAATAAATAATTGCATTGGATTATATTGTTTAAATTACGTTTTTTAGGTGTTATGTACTAGTTTTCTGGATTTTAAAGAAACGAAAATATGAACATTCAATCGAATAAAAATCGTACTAAATGATTAAAAAGTGAGAAAAGCGATAGTTCGAGCTAGATCACGTTAAAGGGGCTTGGTTGAACAAAAAAGCTCCGAATTAACGGAGCTTTTGTTTTGACGTCTTTATATTGAAGCGCGAGTTACACGTTACGCGTAGCGACGCACTAAGAGATTCCAACTGCGTTGTTGACGTTCAAATTCTTCCTTAATTTGTTGGTATTTTAATTTGGAAACGGATCGCTCATACTTTTTCACTACTGTTGCAGTTTTCTCACCAAGCACTTCTTTGCGCGCTTCGTAGTACTCCTGCATGTGATGTACTAATGCGTCGAACTCCTTCTGAAGCTGATCACGAATCGACTGGCTGTTTGGCTTACTCTCTAGTTTTTCTTTGGCTTTCTTCAATAACTGCGTCGCGCGTGCTTTTTCTATGCGAAACGTTGACGTCGTACGAAGCTTCGTTGTTAACCCCAGCCAAGAACAAGATTTGATCAGCCATTTGGTTGGATCGTAGTGCCACCAGTAAACGCCATTACGGTAATCGTTCTCAAAGATGTGATGGAAGTTGTGGTAGCCCTCACCAAAGGTAAAGAATGCCAAAATGCCATTGTCACGAGCAGTGTTTTTATCGGTGAAGGTTTGTTTACCCCAAACGTGCGCTAATGAGTTGATAAAGAAAGTGGTGTGATGGCTCAAGAACAGACGAGCAGCACCGACAATTAGGAACATTCCCCAGATATCACCGTATAGAAGCCCAAGAGCCAGTGGGAAACCAATGTTCGTTGCGATAGCCAAAGGGACATAATATTTGTGCTGCCACACGACGATTTTATCTCGCTTCAAATCTCGACAATTAGTGTACTCATTCTCTTTTGATTTGTTGTAATCACGAAGCATCCAACCGATATGTGAATACCAGAACCCACGTTTTGCTGAGTATGGGTCTTTGTCGTTGTCGTCGACATGTTTGTGGTGAACACGATGATCGGATGACCAATGCATTGCACTGTTTTGAAGAGAGAAAGCACCACCGATGGCAAAGATGAATCGTAAAACTGGGTGAGCTTCGTAGGTTTTGTGACTCCAAAGGCGGTGATAGCCCGCTGTAATAGAGAGGTTGGTGAAACTAAAGGCAATAATGCCCCAGATCAGATGCTCCCAGCCTAAACCGAAGTGGTATGCATACCAAGGCAGTACAATAAAGGTGAGAATAAAACTGGCGGAAAATATCAATATATTCAACCAGATAAGTGGTGGTTTATTATGCTTCACAATGTGTCCCTAACTTTGAGCTAACAACTGTACGCCAGAATATCAGCGTACACGTGTAAGTCAAACTAAAGTTCGATGACTTTGTTTCGAGTTGTGACATTTCTATCGTTAAGCGAAAACTCGCAATAATTGGGTTTCGTTGGTGGGATATTTTGCTTTTAAACGAATAATGAGTAGTATTAATCAATGAGCTGTGGCTATAGATTTGTAAAATCTGCCAATAATATGCAGTTAATGAGGTGGAAAATGCCAAAGCTCGTTAGAGAAGCAATACAAGAACATAGGAATACGTAATGGAATTACGATTAGCGGAATATAAGGATTATGAACGCATCGCGCAGTTACACGCAGACAGTTGGAAGCGCCACTACCGTGGTGTGTTGAGTGATGGCTATTTGGATAGCGAAGCCATCGACGACAAACTGTTGATATGGCAAACGCGCTTAACCAATCCACCATTCAACCAACACATTGTTTTAGCCGAAGAGGGTGGTCTTCTTCTTGGTTTTGTTTGTGTGTTTGGTAATCATGATTTTGAACGTGGCAGCTTTATTGAAGCATTGCACGTAGATGACAGTTATCGCGGAAGAGGTATAGGCAAACAGCTACTTCTTGCGGTAGCGGAATGGCACCAGCAATACTTCAAGGACAGTGGTTTGTATCTTGAAGTCGTCTCTCAGAATGAACCTGCGGTTGAGTTTTATCAACATATTGGCGGGCAAGAGTGTCAGGAGCGAAACTGGAAAACTCCGGGCGGAAATGAAGTACTCGAAAAAGTGTTTCGTTGGTCTAACGCGCAATCACTAGTGAGTGGCATTGAAGAGAATGTTATTTACTCGTAACTCAGATTGAGTTTCCTTTAAACATACAAAGAGCAGCACGTCGCTGCTCTTTTTTGTCTGCATAGGGATACCACTTAGAAGGTGAGTCCTAGGGCTTTGAGTTCTTGTTCACATTGTTCAGCATTCTCAAATTGAATCGCAGAGATTCCAAGTTTTCGAGCGCCTTCTACGTTATAAGGCATATCATCAAGAAAAACCGTCTCAGCAGCGATAAGTTGATGAGTATCAAGCAAGCTCTGATAGATCTCAGGCTGAGGTTTTAGCAAACCAAGCTCGGCGGAAACCGTCGTTCCATCAAATAAAGGCCAAAACTCATAGGTTGTTTTTAAGTGTTCAACAATCTCAACAACATTATCGGTTAATGCATACACGGAATAACCAGCACTTTTGATGCGTGTGAGGAGTTCTACGCTGCCAAAGATCAGAAGTTGTGTTTGCTTAACATAGTAAAAGAATCGCTCACATTCGTTGAGAGACAGCTGTTTCTCTGATTGGTAACGCTCTTTCGCCTCAGCTTCTGTGATTAAGCCTTTGTTTAAATCTAACCATATATCGTTTGCGAATAATGCTTTAGCTTTTGCCTCAGCATCAACGTGGTTGCCCAATGTCAATCTGACGATTTCTAAAGGTGACCATCTCACCATGACGTTGCCGATATCAAATACGACATTCTTAATTGAGTTAGCTTGCATAGGTATCCTTGGGTTAATTTGATTAGGTACGTGTTCAAATTCCGGCAATATCTTAATTGCAATATGTTTATGTAAAAATTGTTGCGTATAATCCGGTTTTTCAAATACTTTTCGATGTTATTTGACTAATTATCACCTTTATGAATGTAACGGATTGAATTTAAAGCAGACCGTCATAAACTTTTGAACAACACCTCGCTGTTTATGTGCGATAACTAATATATAATTATAAGAAAACAATGTAATAGACAGTTAAACGTTAGGGCTGAGTTAATTAAGTAATAATATGGACGCGATTCGCAAAGTTTATCAGTACGCAGAGCCAAACCTTACCTTAGTAGGGTGGATGGGCTTTGTGGGCTTCCCAATTTATTACGTGGTATGGGAATTCATGTTCCCACAACCGTACGAAAACTTGCCACTGAGAATTCTCTGCTCTTTCTTGTTCTTTGGTATCATTTATCGTAACCGCTTACCATTCGAGTGGCGAAAGTATCTGCCGGCTTTTTATCAAGTCGCAATTACCCTTTGTTTACCTTGTTTCTTCTTCTATATGTTGTTGATGAACAACTGGTCAAATGTTTGGGTAATGTCGTTTATGTCGGCGATATTCCTTCATATTTTGTTGGTTCATATTACTTGGGTTATGTTTGCCCAGACCTTTGCTGGTATTGGTTTGGCGACGTTTTTCGCTTGGGTAGCTCAAGGCTTTCATATTGAGCTCACCATGGATTGGACGCATGTACCAATCTTCTTGTTCATTTATCTATTTGGTAACTTGTTCTACTTCCGAAACCAAGTGGAGCACGAAGCAAAAGTTTCCTTGGCTAAGTCTTTTGGTGCGGGCATCGCCCATGAAATGCGAAACCCACTCAGCGGCTTGTTGACTTCAATTGATGTGATTCAATCAGTGTTGCCCAACCCGAAAGAGGGAAGAAAAGCGCAATACGAGCTGAGTGACGAAGATGTGACCTTATTGCGTGAAGTCAGTGACGATGCAATGAAAATCATTCACTCAGGTAACGAGACCATTGATTTACTGCTAACTTCAATTGATGAAAACCGAGTGTCGCGTTCGACGTTCCAGAAACACTCGGCTCAATCTGTCGTTGAAAGTGCAATTGAAAGTTTTAGCTACAAACGAGCGACTGACCGTTTTGCCATTTCGTTGGATATGCGTAGTGAATTTGATTTCTTGGGCAGTGATACGCTGTTGAAGTACGTCATGTACAACTTGTTTAAGAATGCATTTCACCACCGAAGTTCGGAAGATTTTCATATCCACGTAACCATGTACAGTGACGATTTCAGCAATCAAATTGTGGTTACGGATAATGGTTCAGGCATCGCGCCTGATGTGTTACAAAGCATTTTCCAAGACTTCTACACTACAGGCAAATCGGGTAGTTACGGCTTAGGTTTGCCTTTCTGTAAAAAGGTGATGCGTTCATTTGGGGGGGACATTCGGTGTCAGTCAGAAGTGGGCGAGTGGTCGCAATTTACGATGACCTTCCCGGCTATTAACTCAAATGAAGTCAAAGAGATCAAAAGTGAGTTAACCAAGCTAAAAACCACACTCTTTGTGAGTGAGCAAAACATTCTAGTGTCTAAAATGACGGACATTGCTCGGTTTATGGGCTTTAGCCTTACGGTGTTAGACGTTGATGCTCTGCTCAAGAAGAAAGAATATGAATTTGAATACGATTTGATTTTTGTCGATATCGAAAGCCTAGACGCCCGAGGCAGTCATATGGACAAAGTGGAGTCACTATTTTCATTCACTGAAGCTCGTATTGTTTATCTGTTTGAGCACCACCCAATTCAGAGAGCCAGAAAGGCATCTTTTGCGCCGATTTGGGTGGAAACACAAGCGTGGTTACTCAACACAAAAGCAACCATTGATCGCTTGCTATATGACGCCAACTATGTGGTTCCTCAGGTATCAACGAAGCCGCTAGATGCAACGAACAAGCGAACGATTATGGTCGTTGATGATAACGAATCCTTGCGTAAGTTCACGGCAATGCTGCTTGAGAAGCAAGGGTTTGAAGTGATCCAAACCGAAGACGGTCAGCAAGCTATAAGCGCATTAGATACAAATGACATCGATCTCATCTTAATGGACATCGAAATGCCAGTGATGGATGGGGTAGAGACATCTCGTCGAATTCGAGCGTCAAACAAACCTTATGCTTCCGTGCCTATCATTGCGCATACGGGAGACAGTTCACCAGTGACTCTCGATAAAATTGGCTCATCTGGCATGTCAGATTTTATTGTCAAACCGGCAGATAAAAACAGACTGTTCGATAAGATAGCGAACTGGATTTAATTCCATCGCCTAACGTACTCATTGCCTACCATCATTATCGAAGAACGGAATGACGATAGAGCTCAGCATTGTGCTGAGCTCTTTGTTTTTCGGCAGCGACAAGCTTCCATTCAATTGTGCCGTTATCGATTCGTTATGCGAATTCTAGTTCTGGATGGTTAAATGCTTCCTGACAAGCGGTAAGTACGTGGTCCACATCGCGAGAAGTCATATCTGCATTGATTGAAAATCGGATGATGTTTTTGTTCTTACCTGTTGCTGGGCGACAGAATACTGCACCAAACACATTACGTTCTTCAAGAAAGTCACGTACACGTTCCGTATTTCTCTCGCTACCGCACTCCAAAGCGACAATTTGAGATTCACTACGGATATTAAAGCCAATTTGTTTTAATCCTGTTCTTAGCTCTTTAGCTCGGTTGAACAGTAAGGTTCGTTTATCGTCAGCCCCCTTAATCACCTCAAGCGTTTTTTCTAAGCGAATCACTTCTTGCGGCAATACCGTCGAGCTAAAAATCGCTGGATACGCGACAAATGGGAGTGTCTTAGCTAGCTTCTCAGGACCAAGAATAGCCCCCGCACGGTATGCGAATGTCTTAGCCAAACTTACCGTAATGAAATCAACTTGATCGGTTAACCCCAACGCTTTTACAAGACCCGCGCCATTTGGACCGTGAGTTCCAAGTGAGTGGGATTCATCGACGACCAATGCACAATCAAATTCACGTGCCATTTCGTAGATGTCGTGAAGTGGGGCGATAGTACCAATCGTGCTATAAACTGAATCGACAACAATCACACCGGAGCCATGACGTTGGATCTGTTTACGCAAGTGGTTCATATTGTTGTGCATAAATGCATGCGCGTGTGCTCCCGCTGCTCGAATGCCTTCCCATAACGACATATGCGCAAAAAAGTCGATATAGACGGGCGTATTTGGTGGGCAAATCGTTTGCAACAACCCGATGTTTGCCGCCCATCCTGATTGTGAGAGCAAGCAGCTTCCCATTCCCACGTAATCGGCGAGTTGGGTTTCAAATGCAGGCTTGGAAGTATCATCTTGCAGGAAGATTGCAGACATTACTACGTTGTCGTCATGCTCGGTAATTGCATCACGATGTGCCTTTTGAATCAGTTGGTTGTGGGATAACGATAAGTAGTCGTTGCTTTGCATGACCACCGCTCCGGATTGTGGTCGCTTACCCAAAACCAAGTGTTTCTGGTTCTCGTTTTGTTCGATCAAGTCTTGAATATAAAAGTCTAGGCGTTCCTCAACAAAAGAAGGAAGAGGTTTCGTTTTCAGTTTATCACTCATAATAATTTCTCTTAGTAATACGAAAAACGCCAGCGCTGACAGTTATATAGTTTTAACTGATATGAGAGATGTGTCATTGCCAATGTTGCATAAGTTTGCGTACGCTTGCAAACTCGGTATTTAAGGGTTGGGTGCGGTTTGGAATTCCTTACCTTTCGGGAGTCTAACTATGATGGAGCTTAGAAAATAACCGTTAAAATACATAGTAAATCACTATGAATTTGTTTGGTTTTTTCTACAAAAATTAACGAATAGATGTCAAATCACAACGCCATTTTGTGGCGTTTTAGAGTGGTTCGTTCCATTTAATGTGGTTAACGAGTCTGTGGATTTTCAAGCTGATAAAAAAGATATACCCACGTGACTTCGAGATGATGCCTTCAAGATGAGGATTTCAGAGTGTTGTCATGGATTTGAGAGCAAGTACAGCCATCAAGTGGAGTATCAAGCTCTTTTCAGATTGTTATAAACCTGGAAAATAGGCGAAAAAAAGCGCGTATAAAACGCGCTTTAAAACAGTGATTGAATAGGAACTATCGTTTGTTTCGTAGGTAACGCTTGCGACGTTCTTCTTTACGTTTTGCTTTCTCTTCTTCTTTACGAGCGGTTTCGATTTCTACTTCGATCAGCTCTTGAGTAATCATCTCTGGCAACTCAAGGGTGATTTGCCCTAAGGTGCCCTGACGAAGTTCGTGTAGAAGGATTTCAGATACCTTGTGTAGGTCAACACGACCACCCGCACGAAGTGCTCCACGACGACGACCAATTTCTTCCATGATTTCGATATCAGACTCTGGAAGCTCTTCGATTTGATAACGCTCTTTAAGCTTCTCTGGATAATGAGCAGCTAGGTATTCGACCGTGTAAAATGCCACTTCATCGTATTCCATTGCGGTATCTTTCACCGCACCTGTTGCTGCGAGTCGGAAACCACTGTGCGGGTTTTCAACTTTTGGCCACAAAATTCCTGGGGTATCTGAAAGTACGATGCCATTTTGTAGGTTAATACGCTGCTGACGACGAGTAACCGCTGGTTGGTTGCCTGTTACGGCAATCGTGCGACCTGCAAGAGTATTGATAATGGTCGATTTACCAACGTTTGGAATACCCATGATCATGGTACGAATGTTCTTACCAATTTCTTCACGGTGAGGCGCTAGCTTGCGGCAAAGCTCCATAATCTTATGTACTTCATTCGTCTCTGACGTAGTGATTGCCATTGCTTTTACGTTTTGCTCTTTCTCAAGGTGATCAATCCACACTTGAGTTAACTCCGGATCGGCAAGGTCACGTTTATTCAGTACCTTTACTACTGGTTTATCACCGCGAATTTGGGAGATCATCGGGTTTTCACTACTGAAAGGAATACGAGCATCCAGTACTTCGATGATCACATCCACTTGCGGGATTGCTTCTTCGATTTCTTTACGCGCTTTGTGCATGTGGCCAGGAAACCACTGGATAGAGTTGTTAACCATCTGAAAAATCGCCTTATTGTTTCATGGTTATGCTGGTGGGTTAATCAATTTACCTACATCACTAACGAGGATGTTAAGGGGAGCGGGGTATGTTTCCCCACTCAATACCACTACAGCGAGTCATGTGAGGATCTTAACACTTTATTGGATGGGCGGAAATGTTAGAGCAAGCTGACATTGCGATATTTAAGGGCTTGAGCGTTGCTTTGGCTTCGCTTTGGTTAGTTTCGAATCGAATATCAATGCCTCGGTAATGATGTGCCTTATCACGATAAAGAAAATGACATCCGGGTGATTCGAGCGTCAGACCAACAAGGTGAGTTATGAGGCATGTTTGTTTAATTCTCTGATCAGCTCTGCGCGTTCAGTCCTTGCTGCTAACATCATTTGCATGTTCACCAGAGGAGGGCGCGCTTTTCTGATGTATTGTGCGTAATCAACAGGAACGCCATCAACGATCAACTCTATGTGCAGGTGAGGTCCGGTTGTTCTGCCTGTGTTACCTGAGCGACCAATAGCTTGTCCTTTCGTTACGTGGTCACCTACGCGAACGTTGCTGCGTGATAAGTGCAAGTAGCGGGATATAGAGCCATTTGTGTGACGGATGTTTATATAGTTGCCTGCAAAACGATTGTAGCGTGATTTGATGACGACACCGTCTGCAATACTTTTTATCGGCGTTCCAATTGGGACTGCATAATCTGCCCCTAAATGAGGAACAATCAAACCGGTTACTGGATGTCTTCTCTTTAAATTAAAGCCGGAGCTAATTTTGTAAGCTTTCGCTAGTGGAAATGAATAATAAGGCTTTTGAATTATCTTATTTCCATATTCATCGTAAGCATTGTCTTTACCATCATTAATAATGAAAAAGTCTCTTTTACTACCTGAGTAGTAAAAAGAACTAATGTATCTTTCATTATAACTATTGGTTTTGATTTTTACTGAAAATCGGTCGCCTTTCTGTGCTGAACCAATAATGTTGAACTCATCTTCGATTAACCTGAACAAAGATTTGATCTCATGCGGGGATAATCCGGAATTAATTAAAGAGGCAACAAAGGAGTAATCAATAATGCCTGTGGTGATCTTGGTGCGTTGAAAGTGTGTTTCATAAGTCTGCTCGATACTATTACTATTTATCTTATTGTAAATTTCTGTTTTTGCTGTTGATTTTGTGGGAGTGGTCTGAAGTTCTGGGGTGAGAAAGTAATGAGTCAAAGATACGCCAGCAATGATAACGAATGCAATAAGAACAAGGGGGAAAGCAATGTGCTGAGTCTGCTGTCTTAATATTAAACTTGTCATTAAATCGAAATTATGCTTATAGGCGAAAAATTGAGGGGAGTATAATATTTAAAATAAAATCTTACACGCCGTTAAAGGCAATTCCTGTGTTTTTACTAATTAAATAACGATAGATGTGAAGTGGCGCTGCTAAAGAGATTGAAAACTGCCTATTTTCTTAGCGTTTATGTTTGATTTTATGGTTATTTTGTCACGTTGAGAAAATTCTAGACAATAATATAATCGCGGCAAAATATACTCTGCCAAATTACTATGATCACTAAAAATACGCTAAAACCAACGTTAGGTCTCATGGCTGCTTCACTATTATTGAGTGCATGTGGCGGTGGGGGTGGGGGTGACAGCACGCCGCCAGCTAGGAAGACAGGAAGTATCTCAGGAAACGTTTTTGACGCTCCCGTCAATGGTGCGAAGATCGAGGTGTTTGAATACAAGAACGGAAAAGTTGGCAGGTTGCTTGCCAACACGACTTCTAACGCCTTCGGTGATTACAAGCTTGAATTCGAATCTTCATCGATGCCTTTGTATGTAGTTGCGCAACAAGGAAGCTATACCGATCCGCTTACGAAAGAGATCGTGTCGTCAAGTGCAGGTAAGACTTTGCGCCTAGAAGGTGTCGTCAACTTTAGTGAAGGCAGCAACCAGACATTAATGCTGACGCCTTTAACTAATATTGTTTCTGGTTTGGCAAAGTACAAAATTGCAGAAGGGGCATCTGGGGCGGATGCTATTTCTAAAGCATTGAGTAGTATCAATGGTATGTATGGGTTCAATGTCAATGAAACCACACCGATTGACATAACTAAAGGCGGTCAGAGTAGCTTTGCTACACCCGGACATCAGTACGGTGCGTTGCTAACGGCTTATTCTTCTTACTCTTATGATTTGATAGAGAAATACGGTCAGTCTAAAGACAATATATATACCTCAATGCATCTTGCAGACATTCAATTCCGCGATGTTATTGCAGACGGTCTTTTAGATGGCTTAGAAATTAGTGACTCTACAGGTGCTGTTACTCCACTTACGTTCGGTCAGCAGAAAGTCACCAGTGACGTTTATACGCAAGATCTTTCGCAGCAAATTTTAATTGTGGTGAACGATCCCAAGCTCAATGTTTCTGGAACCGATGCTGATGATTACGTGGCGTTTAGCCAACAAGTCAATGATTTGGGGACTCATGGTCAGGCTGATGGCGTTATTCCGCCTCGCGACGAGACGGAAATTGACACAATTCCGCCAACTGTTACTCGCACAGATAGTGACGTTTTAGCTGGCACAGATAACGTCGATCTCAGAATCAACGACGATATTGGCGTTCAATCTATTTCTGCTTATGTTGAATACAAGCTAAACGGCATTTGGTCAGGAGAATTTAAATGTAGTGACCAGCAAACTTCCGGTAGTGAGTTCTGTTCGGTAGATGCTAGCGGCTTTGAAGTTGGTGTTCGTGAAACAAACATCAAAGTAAGCATTGATACCAATGCGATTGATGCTGTAGAGCGTGATTCGGATACTGGTCTTTCTAATGTATCGGATGCTCGTTTGGTCTTTTACACTGCAGACGTTTTAGGTAATGAACTTGTTCCTGGCAGTAACAAAGGTCACTACGTTAATTTTTATTGGGATAATGACGCGCCTGTTATTACGGTGAGTTCAGCGAGCGCGATCAACAAGCAGCTTCCCGAATATGTGTTAAAAGGGACTGTTAAAGAGGCATCTCAAGACATTAAATCGGTTAACGTCTCCTTCAAAAACGGTTTACCAGAAGAGCTCAGTTGTACTCCGGTTATCACTGAGTCAGGCAGTGCTTGTGAATTCACCAGTAAACCTTATTCGACAGAAGAATTCTTATCTACGACCACGTTTGATATTACGGCGAAGGACACAAAAGATAATGTCGGTAAGCTAACATTTACCGTCAGTCGCGATGACCAAGCTCCAGCTCAGATCGTTGCTTACCCTGAAGGGGCGTCGATGAACTACGTCAATGTAAACCTTGATGGGGAGCGATCGACATACGAGGGGGTTTACACACAAGATACTTATACTTCTGATAACGTGCAGTCGAGTCGTGACTACTTGAAGATCGACTATGTCTACGCAAGCTCAGGTTTGAAATCTCTTGATGGTGTCGACTTCGCAAACTTTAACGTTAACTTATTAAAAGAAAAGAAAATTCCTTATGTAAAGGTTCGAATTTCCGACGTGAGTTCAGACACTGTCTTGGGAACGAGTGCTGACAAACTGAAGCTAGTGGTCAAGTACTATGTAAGCCCAAACAATGATGGTCAATATGCCTTCCAAGAGAGAACACAAACAGTAGCCTCAACAGAAGACATTACCGCAAATATTCCTCACGAAACGATCATGGACAACAACGGTCGAGTCAGCGAAGTTATCTATTATGTTCCTTTCGTAAGAGAAATCCTTGGTGAAGGCTTTAAGAACGTTTCTGAAAACGCGAGCCAAAAGCTGGAAATCCAAACCATCGATGAATCTGAAAACGTGAGTGCTGCGCAAGTCGTTTACTTCAGAAGCAGTTTTGACTTGCCGACAATGACTGTCGTGACGCCTTTTATTGGTGCGCGAGTGCAATTAGAAGGGTTGAACCCCAATGGCGAATTCACATCTTTAGCTAGTTGTACCACCATCCAGCAACCTGAAAGTGATCAGACAACCGCGCTTGACGTCGCGGTGTGTGAAACCACAACTGATGTGGTGAATTACGAATTCATGCGCGTACGTTTAATCGGTGTAGAAGGGATGGATCCTCATTACTACCAATGGAAAGATGATGAGGGTAAAAAGGCAAGTGTAAACTTAAATAACGCCAATATAGGCGCATATTTTGAGCTTGATGGCTCAAACACTTATTACATCACTGAGCTTGCAACCTACCAAACGGGTTTGTTTGATTATCGTTGGAACCAAGTAGAAGCAGGAGATAAAACGTCAGAACGTGCATCGCAAATTCTTACTGATGTGAAATACGCTTTGTCGGGTACCAACAGTAACAACAGCTCATTCTTTGGCTTTGACCCGACCGTGACGGCTTATGCCACGAACGAGATGTTAGAGAAACCAATACCTAATGTTTTGACCAATGACTACTTACATCGATTCCTTGTTGAGGCCATCGATGGTTTGGCGCAAAACCTGCCGAGAAACAACTCTTCTGATTTTGCCTCTGCTATCTATGATGATCTTAGCTACGATGGTAAAGCAAATGGTCTTGGAGCTGGTGGTAACAAAATCAAACTAGATGATTATGAGTTCAGTTCTGACACTTACAGGAAAGACCTTGCTCAGTCGTATTACAACATCATGATGGGTAAGTATCAGATTCCTGATAATATTGCTCAGCTATATGCTGATGATATTTCACAGGCAAACCCAAAACTTGGCAGTGACAGTATTTTTGATAGTGAAGGTGGAAGTATTGATGTATATCCACCGGAGAAAACGTTGAAGATAGTAACTGGTCGCCAAACGATGGTTGGTAACAAACGTTATGTCGCGGGGGAAGTTGTTTCCCAAGTCGTTTTGGAAGACCCATCAGGTATTGTCGAAAAGGGCGATAATGCACCTAAATTCAAAAGTATGTGGTATGCGGGAAGCAATCCAAATACGGCTATTCCACTGGATCTAAACATAGAAGAGTCAGGCGAGAGTGGGAAGTTCAAAAAAGAGTACTTCTTTACGCTTAACTCAGAGTCATCAGACTTAAAGGATATTATTGAATTTGCACTGGAGATAAGTGCGTTTGATACCAAAGGCAATGGTTATTCTGAGTCCAACCCACATGTAGAACGCCTTTATGTAGATAACGATTATCCGAAGGCGAGCTATGAGCCTCCCAAAGACATCAATGATGAAGAAATCAAAGATGGTGTTTATCTAAGCGTTAAGAATAACATTCACGATCTGACTTTTATCTTAGATGATGTCGTTGGCGATAAGCTCGATAAGCGTAGTCTTTTACTTTACAAAAGTTCAGGCGAAAAATATCCAGTTTCGTATGAGCAGTTTTATAAGAATGAAACAAAACGATTTGTAGTACGACTATGCAGCCAGAAAGACTGTTCGGGTCAAGGAGTCACCATCAACCCAGGGGATGGTAACTGGTTCGCAGTCGCTAGCGCAGAAGATAACTTGGGCAATGTCGTATCTGATGCTGATAGCGGTGCGCCAAGGTTCCGCATCTACATCGATTCTGAAGCTCCAGTTGTTAATGATGCGAATATTGCTGAACGATTGGGTGGCAACAGTGTTTGGACACCGATCATTGATTGGGGCGAACTCAGTCAGGGAAGTAACGTAAAGATTGAGTTGAGCAAAGGTTCGGGTCAGACCCAGACATTAGAGGCGTGTGACCCTGTAGCAAGTAGTTGTGATGAACCGTACCTTATTGGCGAGCAGCCAGATATTAAAGTTCAGTTGGTTGCAAATGCCTTTAGTTATGATGCTACCAATGAATTCTACGTGACGGCGACAGATAAAGCGTATCCGAAAAATGAAAGTAGAAAAGGTACGTTTACCTTCAAAGTTGATAATGAAGGACCAACTATTTTACTTTCTACCCCTTGGGTTGAAGACGCTTTAACAAAGGAAAATGCAGTCGTTGGTCGTAATTTCAACGTGCTTTTTGATGGAGTGACAGATGATTCGAAAATCACGGAGGTCTCGTTATTCCAAGTTGGACAAGCAGATGCGCTGAAAACATTCAAACCCGCAGAACCAAGCCAAAAGTTTCCCATGCCACTTGTCGAGAGTGATACTGACAAAATTGATATGCCGGGTGAAGGGAACAGTGTCAGCCTTTACGTCAAAGCGAAAGATATTCATGGCTTTGAGAGTCAATCCAACACAAATAGCGTCATTTTTGACAATCAAGGTCCAGATTTTAACTTGGTTGGTCACGATGAAAGTAGCTATTACGTCAACGATTATGTGTTTGAGCTGAGAGCCGTTGACTTGGGCGCAAGCGGCAATGTTTCTGTTGAAGGTGTTGATAGAGAAAATCTAGAGTTCTGGATATTTGAGGATGCAGAGCCGCCTTTTGGTACGCAAGGTACGGACATAGTTAATGCCGAAACTCTAAAGGTTCCTTTAGGTGGTTTGAGTGATGGTGAGCATACTATTAGGATCAAAGGTCTTGATGTTCGTGGTAACTCTTCCCAAAAAGATTTCCGGTTTAATGTAAGTAACAAGGTTCCTCAACTGGATTTAAAAATCACTAACGTTGCGAACGGTGAAACAATAGATCGCGTCGTATATGACGAAGGTGACATCAAGCTGACGTTAAAAGTAACGGATGTGAGTGGTGTAAAGAACATTGTTTCTACTTATAAATACTCCGGTGAGAGCAAAGCTACGGACTTTCAGTTCGATGAAGTTGTGGGTGAAGAGGGTACGTGGACTGCTACCTTGAAAGAGTCTGAGTTAAAAGCTGATGGTAACTATGAACTCAGTATTAGTGTTTACAACAATGTCCAGCATAACAGCGACGATAATCCATTAGTCAGTAAGATAAACCACACGCTTAGTGTTCAGCGTAATGGTGTTGCTCTTGTTGTATTAAAACCAACTCAAGACTTTCAAAACTATGTCTCTAATGGTGTGCTGGATGTCACATTCACAACGCTAAGTGAAGTTAAAGCGCAGCAAATTCAGTGCTGGGTTCGTCAAGAGTACGATGGTAATGAAGCCCCTGATGAGAACGAAAAGCCAACTTCTGGCAAGAAGAATATATCTCCAGGACAAGAACCTAGTTGTACCGTTGACTCTGAAAGTACCTCATTGTCACCGGCAATATTGATTGTTCAAACTAAGGGGACGAATGGCGCGGTAGCGGTTCAGAAATTTGACTTTAAAATGATGGACTCAGATTCCCCAGTAGTCACTCAACCAGCTACTGATACTTATCAATTCTCTGGTGGTGAAGTAACCCACAACCCTGGTGATGACACGAAGTTTCTAGCGTTCGAGCTTATGTTTAAAGATGAATTATCAGGAGTGAACATCACCAATGAAGACAACTACCCTAAAATAATTCGGAAAGCGGGAGCGATTCCTTTTAGCGCAGAAAGTTGTGTATTAAATGCGGATGGTCAGGTTGTGTGTCGCTACAAGGAAAAGTACTCCGACATTATCCAAAAGACCGCAGTTACACATGATTACAAAGTAACAAACATTAAAGACAATGCAGGTAATTTAGCCCTAGATCATGAGTTTGAATTTTTGTTACCGACTGAAGATCCAATCGTTGAAATTATCAGCCCAAGTGAAGGCAACGTTCTAAATGGTAAAACTCTTGATGTAGAGTTTAGAGTGAAACTGAGTAAAAATTCAGAACTAGAAAACGTAGAAGTCACCTTTGGTGACGAGTCCTACAATCTCAAAACGGATGATAACTTTGAAAAGTTCAAGCCTTGTGGTGTTGATGGAGAATATCGTTGTTCTATTTTCCATAGTGACCAATTAGAAAGCTCTCTAGAAAACAAAGCACTGACTGTAAATGTGACTGCCACAGATGTTTGGGATAACCGTGGAAGTGCAGCAGTTAAAGACATTCGATTCGATAATACTGCCCCAATTATTGGGGATGTGATCACGGTTTCAGAGCAACCAAACGATAAGGTTAGGTTCACTTTTGATGAGATGAGAGATGAAGTCAGTGGACTCGCTACGGTTAAATACACAGTGCGTGTGCTCAACTTTGAAGAAGAAAAAACGGAGAATGTGACCTATTTCGAGTTGCCTAAAGATCAGATCGCAGGTCGTGATGAAATCAGAGTTGAGGTTATCGCGACTGATGCTGTCGAAAACTTTGAGTCCGCAACAAAAACTGTTTATTTAAAAGCGCCAACAGTAACACTTGCTTTTGATGGCATTGCTGGCTTGCAAGGAAACAAGCTAGCGTTTGTAGATGAGAATCAATCATTTACGATTACCTCTAAAGATAGTGAGCACGTCAAGGCTTCTAGCTACTCTGTAGATATGATTCCGAAGGTTGGGGATACGCTTAATTTCAAGGGAAATATAACGTCATCAACGGCGTCAGGCACTATGGTGTTTGATGCCGATGACCAGGCTGAGTACACGTACAAAGTCACTGTCATAGATTCCATAGGACGTTCGATTACAGACTTTGAGCTTTTCGATAAATCTTATGATGCCAAAGGTCTCGACTCTGTTGTTGACCATGAGATACCAGTTATCACGGGTGTTCGCGCTGATCAAGTTTCTATGACTCCGACAGGTGATAAATACAATTTGGATGTAACCGCTTATGTTTCAGATAAAAACTTAAGTTCAGTCACATCAACGGCTGATAATGGGGCAGGGGTAATTGTTGGTCCACAATCAATCACACAGCCTGCCAACGATAGCGACCCGTATGTAATGCACTACCTATTATCAAAAGGAGACTACACGATAAAAGTAGTGGCGTCGGACCTCGTCAATCATAAGGCTGAAGAAACGATAACGCCGACAGTGGAAGCTGCAAGTGTCCCTGAACTCACAATATCGAGCTCTGGGAGTGCTCCATTAGCTGGTGGTGTTGAAGTTCAGCTTACGTTTAAGTTTACGGAAGACGTCAAAAACTTTGAGTTCTCTGATGTAAAACTCGAAGCAAGTGATGGAAGTGATGTTGGAGAGCTGAAGCTTCTATCTTGGAACAAAACTGATGACAAAACATGGACTGTCAACTACTTAACTCCAGAAAGGGCGGATAAAGATATAACCATACGGGTCGATGATGGTAGCTATGAGAGCGTCAATACTATCCCCGGAATTGGGGATAGTTTGCTTCTAGGGGTTGAAGGTGTGTTGCCAACACTGACTAAGGTGACGTTTGACCCGATACATCAGGAAATCGGCAAATCTGTCAACATCCAGCTTGAGTTCGACAAAGAGTTGCAAGAAGCGACTGCATCACTAGGAAGTAATAACGTTACATCACTAGTGGTGACCGCAAATAAGAAGGTGTGGACAGGCACAGTTGAGGTTCCGAATGTACCGGAAGCTAGCGTTGGTCTTGTTGTCAGTCAATATAAAGACTTAGTGGGTAATGTGGGCGAAAACAATGCCTCAAACGCATTGCCAATAACGCCAACTTTAACAGTTGAGAATATCCGTGATGTCAATTCAACTGACGCTGCGACAGTAGCAGTCAATGGCGGGAGCACGCGCTTCGTAACTACCGACACATTAACCATCAAAGCGGTTGATACGGACGGTAAAGAAGTCACGAAAACCACCACTGCGAATCCTCTAGGTCAATGGAGCACATCCTTGGATGTCACGAGTCTAAAAGACGGCACCATTACCGTGACTGTTAATGGCACGAACGATTTGAAAGCCGTGGCGAAAGAGGTGTCTACAACGTTCACTTTGACGCAAACTAAACCAACGGTTGATGATAGCCAAACGACTATTTCACCGCAGTACGCTGCGGCGGGTGAGACCGTCACAGTGACAGCTACATTCGATAAAGAAGTGATGACTCCAACAGGTTCAACTCTAGGTACTGCGGCGATCAACTGGACGCCACAGGTTGGCACTCACACCCAATGGGAAGGTTTAGTTCAAGTGGCAGCAGTAGCCGATTCAGTGAAGAGCGTGTCGTTAACGCTTCAGGGTTTTGAGGATGCAACTGGCAATGCTGGTGAGCCGTTCACATCGAGTAAGGCGTTAGCTATGACACCAACTTTAACAGTTGAGAATATCCGTGATGTCAATTCAACTGACGCTGCGACAGTAGCAGTCAATGGCGGAAGCACGCGCTTCGTAACCACCGACACATTAACCATAAAAGCGGTTGATACGGACGGTAAAGAAGTCACGAAAACCACCAGTGCGAATGCTCTAGGTCAATGGAGCACATCCTTGGATGTGACGAGTCTAAAAGACGGTACCATTACCGTGACTGTTAATGGCACGAACGATTTGAAAGCTGTGGCGAAAGAGGTGTCTACAGCGTTCACTTTGACGCAAACCAAACCAACGGTTGATGATAGCCAAACGACTATTTCACCGCAGTACGCTGCGGCAGGTGAGACCGTCACAGTGACAGCTACATTCGATAAAGAAGTGACGACTCCAACAGGTTCAACTTTAGGTACTGCGGCGATCAACTGGACGCCACAGGTTGGCGCTCACACCCAATGGGAAGGTTTAGTTCAAGTGGCAGCGGTAGCCGATTCAGTGAAGAGCGTAGAGTTAACGCTGCAAGGCTTTGAGGATGCAACTGGCAATGCTGGTGAATCGTTTACTTCAAGCAAAGTGTTAGCTATCACGCCAACCTTAACGGTTGAGAATATCCGTGATGTCAATTCAACTGACGCTGCGACAGTAGCAGTCAGTGGCGGTAGCACGCGCTTCGTAACCACCGACACATTAACCATAAAAGCGGTTGATACGGACGGTAAAGAAGTCACGAAAACCATCACTGCGAATGCTCTAGGTCAATGGAATACATCCTTGGATGTCACGAGTCTAAAAGATGGCAGCATTACCGTGACTGTTAATGGCACGAACGATTTGAAAGCCGTGGCGAAAGAGGTGTCTACAACGTTCACTTTGACGCAAACCAAACCAACGGTTGATGATAGCCAAACGACTATTTCACCGCAGTACGCTGCGGCGGGTGAGACCGTCACAGTGACAGCTACATTCGATAAAGAAGTGATGACTCCAACAGGTTCAACTCTAGGTACTGCGGCGATCAACTGGACGCCACAGGTTGGCACTCACACCCAATGGGTAGGCTCTGTCCAAGTGGCAGCAGTAGCCGATTCAGTGAAGAGCGTGTCGTTAACGCTGCAAGGCTTTGAGGATGCAACTGGCAATGCTGGTGAATCGTTCACATCAAGCAAAGCGTTAGCTATCACGCCAACTATTATGCTCGAAACCATCAATGATGTATCAGGTGCGACAACGGTAACCGTCAATGGTACCAGTACTCGTTTTGAGGTAGATGACACAATCGAAATCAAAGCTGTTGATAGTGCTGGCGTAGAAGTAACAGGGAATACACTTGTGCTTGTCGGCGGAGCATGGACGATCGATTTAGACCTTTCAACCCTAAAAGATGGTGTCATTACTGTCTCCGCAAAAGGCACTAACGCGTTATCTGCGACAGCTGATGAGGAGAGCACAACATTCAATTACGACAGTACGACGGCTCTTGTTATTCCAACGTCTTGGGATAAACATCATGGTGATATCCCCTTGCTTAATGCAGCCTAATTGAAAGCGAGCTCTTAGCTCGCTTTTTTTACCTAGATTTAAGTGATCTAAATCAAACGATTCGCTTTTTATAATAATTTAACCGGATGATTCAATGGTCTTTCTACAAGGTGAATTATCTAGAATACCTATAAGTATTTTGTTTTTAGATGGTGTTGGTGTGATTGTGGTGGTCAATTTAGATATGTAATGGTGAATATGCCACGTTGAGAATATGTCGCAATATTATATAGTTACGGCTGATTGCTATACCCCAAGTATAGAGTTCTGCAAACGATAGGGTACAACCTATCACTTGTGTAATCGTATTGAAGTGACACCAACCTAGCATCACGTCAAAACGGTTATGCGTTTTTGTGGGTGTGATAAGCACTCACCTTTTTATTCACGCTTTCTCAGTAGTAATTAACCAACGTATTGTTACTGGGGAAGCTGCTCCCTTTAGAGCCTTGGCTTGCCGCTATATTTTGGTCTATTGAAATTGTTAACTTCTGCCCAAAAACGAAAAAAAAACCGATTTCTGAAAATATAACTTTTGAAAGGTTTGGGTGGTTATTGTGTCTTTATTGCTAGTGATAATTACCAATAAGCCTGTCTTTTTGTTGTTTTTAATGGTTTTAACTTTTTCGTCGTTTTCTCTATCTGATTGAATGTTATAAATTTAATTAGTAGCATTGAGCCACCAAATCGTACTTGTAAGCCTTATCAGCTTAAATGTCACCGCAACCATATTTACGATGTTGGTTGTGGAGAATCCAAATGCATTTAGTTTGCAAATTTATACCTAGCTCGAAGCTATCCTCCAACGAGCTATCTTATGTTCTTACGCCAGACGAGTGTATAGGGCAGCTTTCGCGTTTGCGAAATTCAGATGACATTCTTAGAAACCTCCCTAAAGAGTTTGCGCAAAAGATTTCTCTCTCTGCCAAGAAAACGACCAGCGGATTGTTAGCTGCGATCAGAATCGAATTGGGCAAAGGTAGCTGGGTTCCATTATCTTCCTTCGCTCGTAGGTCGCCATTAACGGATTCTCAGTTGCAAAGTTTCCCTAGGCTTAAAACACTCGTTGACTCTGTTTCTGCTTCGAATGAAAGCAAAGTTTTCAAAGCGGGTTATAAGCAGATTACTGATGATGTAGCTCTAGTCCGCAGTTACACGCATGTACCTTCTGAGCCAAGCCCAGAACAAAAAATCGTTGTCGAATTTGCAGGGCAGTGGGCTAGCAATGCAGCATGTTTGATGTTGGGTAAAACCGAAGCTCAAAAAGAAAAAGTGACTGTAGGCAAGGCCGATACCGAGAACAAACACCGCAGCCTCGCGACGTTTAAAGATCTCGATGCTGAAGGCAAAACGCTTTATATCAAAATCCCTTGTTCCGACCAGCCTCAGCCAATCTTGCTTAAACTCGCCGAAGACCTGCAACCCGTTGATAAAGAAACTCAGATGGATGAGTGGGATAACGTGTTGGTGCCTTTGGTTCCTGTTCATAAGAGTGATTCAGGGTATGTATCTATCGATCGCGGTTATATTTATGTCGTTTGGCAATCAGAAGTTTGGCGAGAAATCCAAGTTCAAAACGACGGACGCTTTTCTGATGTCGATCTATCACTCTACCAAAGCACTAAGTCCTCGCCTCAAAGATCAGTCGATATTAGCTTATATGACGAAGACTCCGAAGCATTTCTGTCAGGGGAAGCGTTTCAGTTGTACCAAGACGGTAAAAAAGTCTTTGAGGGTGTGTTGGACGAATATGCTTGCGCCCGTGTTTTTGGTCTTACTGCAGAAGAAGTTGAGGTAGTGGTTGCGGGTTGGCCCAACGAAGGCGAAACATACACAGAATTACTTCAAACCGAATTGAGTCCATTTAAGGCTGGAAGTAAAACAAAGAGAGAGCCTCTTGGTGTTCCTTTGCCTCATATTTGGCTTCCATACAAAATAAACGGTAGCGTACAAAGTGATGTTGCTCTCTTCTATTCTCGGACTCAACTCAATACTCAGCAACTCAATGAATTAAAGAGTGGGAATAATGAAAAAGCGGTTAAAGTTAACCTCAGTGATTATTCTTCCGCTCACAACTTTGATGCGAGCTCTGAACCTGTGATTTCGCTGCCGAATCTAGATACTCAAGCGCCAAGCAAATCAGATTACAATATCATCAGCCAAAACGAGCAAGGTGTTGCTGCCGCTGTTGTTAACTCACCAAGTGAAGGCATTGTAATCACATATAAAAGTAACCCTCAGTGCGATCAACCGGATGATTTTTTCCAACTGGCGTGTGTTGATGAAACATGGAGCCAAAAGATTTTTTTGCGCGAGGCTGAGTTTGTGGATGAGTATTGTAAAGAAGTCGTGTTTAGCGGTTGGTTACCAGAAGTTAAAAGGGTCAATCTCACTCGTCATTGCCGATCTCATAACTCAGATAAAACGGTCTTAATGTCAGTTATTTATCAAGACATTGAACTCACGGAACTATTATAAAATGAAACGAACAACGTTAAGTATCACGCTTCTTTCGACAGTTATGTTATTAAATGGCTGTGGTGAAGAAAGTAATCAAACTTCGAATACGGTAACAACACAATCCGTAGAAAAAGAACCTACTCAGAAGGCTTGTTACGATGTTGGTGAAACAACGTCACTCGATCGCAAAGATGTAACCGGACCACGCTGCCAATGGCAAAGTGAGCACAACTTTATTGTTTACTCTGAAGATCTGTCCAAGCCTGAATACCCAGGTACACTTCCCGTAAAACCAGGCTATGCTGTTCGCAGAGCAAAAGAGTGGCCTCGTGAAGACTTGTCTGATGCGAGCTCTTATGACAAACCTCGAATTCAGTTTTGGTGGAATAATGTCAGCTCACGAGACCCTCTCGTAAACGATTACGAAAATGGCTACAAAATTTGGAGCGTGAAAATTGATGGGACAGATTTACGTTTAGTTACGGATGATATGCCAAGTATGGCGTCACCTCAGACCTTTGTGACGAGCCGTTCCCCTAATAATCGTTATGTGGCATACGCATACAGTTATGGCGAGCCTCTGATAAAAGCGATCTTTGACTTAAAAACGCAACAGACCATTCAGTTGGGCAGTGCGCGCACCAAGCCATATTTAGTCTGGGCGGACGACTCTAGTTACATCTATTTCTCAGATGGTTTTAAGCGTTTTAAATACACACTAGCTACGGGAACCAAAGAAGAGGTAGATGTACCGTTGTCTGAAGATACGGTCATTGTAGATGGCAAGTTAATCAATGCCGCGGGCTTGGGGGTGGGAGTTTATGACGCCAAGACACTCAAACGCTTATACACGATTTTACCTGAAAAAGAGTTTGAAGACTCCGTCGATATTGAAAAGCGTATCTACCGCCAAATTGCCATCAGCCCTAATGGAAAATACGTGTGGGCAGTAAACTCGTACCGTAAAGTGTTGATCAACGTTGAAGAAAAAACGTGGCTTGCGTTTTCTAAGGAAGGCGATGAAAAGAACGTTTATGCTAAAGTGGGCAATATCAGTAACAACGGTAATGAAACGCAAAGAGGAGCAGCAATAATAACCATAAGACGTTATGGGCCAGATCTCCGTTATGAAATGAATGGAAATGGTGCTCAGTCATGGAAGGTGATTCAATCTGGTCAAAACACGATAACACCAGTGTTATATAATGCCGATGCTAATTATGGACGCTTTCTGGAGGTAGATAACGATGAGTAATAACTTTAAGTATTTACCAACAGATGTCTATTTGTTCGGTGTCGATTTTCCTAATATTGGGGATGCACAGAACCCTCAATATAGAGCGATTAATATCGAAAAAGATCTGACCTCATTAGAAGAGTTGAAAAATATCCGCCCTATGTCACGTCTTCCTATTGCCATAAATTTAGGTGAGGAAAGCGCTGCTCTTTGGGCGACAGACGATTTAGGCCGTTTACATGTACTCGGTGATTCAACGCAGAAAAACCCAAAAACCAACGTCAATCAGGTTTTGGCACTGCGTTCGCCCGTACATGAACTAACACAGAAGACGTATAAGCTGTCTTTTCCTGAATGGTCAATGCTTACAGAGTTGGCGATTGGTGCGCAGAGTAAGGCTCGCCCAATCAAAAAGGCGTGCGCAGACCTCGCTTCTATCTTAGAAAAGCTAAAGGGGTATGGCGGTGATCAAACGCTTAACTCGCTAGAAAAAAAAGTGGAATATGCTGTTACAGAAGTAAAGCGTTCACAGCTCGCACCAAAATATGAAGTAGGTACTCAAGCGCTAACTGATGAGCAAGTTACATATAACAAATGGTATGACTCTGTACCTGAAGATAAGCCCATTCGTGGTTTTATCGTGCCAACTTTTTCATTTCTCGCTGTAGCGTTTTCAACCGATGATTATGACCTCGCTATTGTTGATGTAAAGCGTTTCGACGAGACAACGAGTACACATAAAAGCTTACAAGAAGAGGACACTGTAACGCAGGCTAAACTTGATAAAATCAGCGGTTCGCATCGTCCAATCGCGTTGTTTCCGTTGGCGTCAGAGGATTTTACTGATGGCATGTACACCATTGAAGTGGTTTTCGACCGAGAGTTAGCAGGTAAAATTCCCGAATTTGCCCAGAATGCCACTAATGTAACCAAAGAGTATGATGAGTTTGGACTTATCTCCAGAGTCACCTACGAGCTACGAGAGTACATCACGCTTAGCCAAACGACACCGTTTGGTAAGATCGCGGTTGTTGCGGGCGACATGATCTCACTTGAAGAGTCTTTGATATACCAATTTCCTACGCAGTTTAAAGCTCTACAAGCCTTCCGAATGGGAGAGCTTGAAAAACTAGAGAATAGCGGAACGACTGCCAGTATGAGTGCTGCGCTGTGGGAGATTGGTACAAAAGTTACACCAAGTTTGGTTAATGCTGGCATTAATATTCATCAAAATCCCTCAAGTAAACACGACGTGATTGGAAGTTTAGCAAATACGTTTTGGGGGCAAGTAGACAAGGGCGCTTTACCCCCAGCCATGATTTCGGCATTGGAGTTTTCATTTGGGGTATCGGCGACTGCAGCAGCTTACCAAACTCTTCAAGATTTACGCCAAGCAGCATCGGAATCTGAGCGTGCAGCTCAAGTGGGCTTAAAAACGCTTCTCAAAGAGAAAGGGTTTGATAAAAGTAAGTTCTTTACCAAGGTTATTGAACCTGCGAGAAATGGTAATGCCCACGTTGTGGCGGGGAGTGCTGCTAGAACGTGGTTGACAGGTAACGGTAGTGTCAAAAGCTTTTTGTCGCCCTTTGCTGGTGCCGGGCTCAATGCAATTAACACCTTCTATGAGATAAAAGAGATCACTGACAAAAGCGAGCAATTACGCTTAGCAGAAGAGAAAGCTAAACTCAGGAAAAGTTATTTTGAGCAGGTATCACGTGATTATCTGAACTGGGTACCAGTCTGGAAAGAAAGTCTGAAGAGCGGGGAATTACTACTTAAGCAAATCATAGATAAGTTAGGCGACAATGTAACGTTTACTGACAGCATTCCGAATGACGTTGCTGAAGACAGTGCAATGTTTGTTAAAGACCATAAAGGTGCCGGTTTACGCTTGGTTTTTCCTTTTGATAACAATCAGGTTCAAGCCCCTCACTTGTCATATTTGGCTGCTGTTGATAAAGAATTATCCAAGATTCCAAATGCCGTTGTTGAAATCGAAGGGCATGCCTGTCAAAACGGTGATTCAGAATATAACCAAAACCTTTCGCAACAGCGAGCACAGCATGTTGCTGAGTTCTTTTCTTCAGTCAGTGACATTCGATTTTTTGGCGAACGTCGACCGATAGTCGAGGTACCAAACAACGAAATCAAACGCGAAAACGCTCAACTTAATATTAACCGACGTGTTGAGGTTCGAATCTACCTACAAGAGTTTGCTGCGAGAATTCCACCGAGTCGACTCGGCTTTAAGGCTATGGAGCAAGCGCGTTTAGCTCAGTTAAATGCGAACTTGGGAGAAGAAGCAATTGCAAAAGAGCTCAAGCTAGCTATCTTCGAGATGATCGTTGGTATGGCTTGCTATGTTCCGATAATAGGACAGGCAGCAAGAGGCTTTTTCGTTGTCAAAGAAGGCGGGAAAATGCTGATGAGTGGCGCCCAGTTGCTAGACTCTGCGCTCTTCGATTATTACTTGTCTTCCTACAACGAAGTTAGAAAAAGCATATCTGCGATTGAACAACTTAGCCATGAAACCACAGAGATTATTGATTCATTGGCTGAAATTAATACTCAATTGACCGAGATGTATTTTACGTCTTCAGAGGCGTTAGTCGAGCACCTAGGAAAAGCAACGGGTGCAAAGGAGTTGATTAAGCGCTATCAACGCCGTGCACTTGCTATTAATGGTTTGGTGCTTTTGATTCAAAGAGCTTGTGCTGAGGGCGAACAAGAGTTCACAAAGCAGTGGCAAGTATTAGCCATCGATGAATACATTCAGCGATATATCGAAACCGACGGCTGGATATTAAACACAGAGTTAAAAGAAAACTTGTGTAACTTGTGGCTCCAAGAACTCATGCGTCGTGAGGGACACAAGCAGTTAGTTGAAAGTTACGGTGAAGAAATCGCTGAACAAATCATCACTCGTAACAAAGCCAACTATATTGCTCCAAAAAGGAAAGACGTTTCTGGGGCGTTTAATGTCGCGTTTCCAGTGCAAGACAAGCTCTATAATCGTGATCAACAACGAGGCTTAGTGGAGTTTGCGACACAGTTTAATGTTGAGTCTAAAAAATTATCAGAAGAGGACCTAGGGTTCGTTAGGTTATTAGTCTCTGAGCCTCATGACAACTCTAAATGGGTCACCTTTGATGAGTGGGAGAAGGCACGATTAAAAGCAAATAAAAAGGTGCGATTATCGCCTTTCCACCGTTTGAAGTGGCAAATGGTGTTAGGCAAACAAAGTCTAAAACAGATGACGTCAAATGTGTTTCAGTGTGAGATGTCTTATCAGCGCACTGACGGTTTACTTAATACCAGTGGACCTAAGTTTAATTTGATGTTCAAACCGATGAAACTCGAGGAATTTAGTGTAGATCCCAAAGGTGAGTTGGCCGAATTTTTTGAGGCGGAAAAAGCAGATAGCAAAGTCCTTATTGGTTGTGAGTTTGAGCCGTATTTTTACTTTGGTGATGATGTCTTCTCTGGTGTGAAGCCTTTGATCGCCAAGCATGATTTAGTCGATTATAGCGGCTACTTATCTAAAGTTGCTCTCGGTCCGATTTTTGGGCAGGTGATAAAAATTGACTCCCAACAAGATGTACTCAAAGAATATGTAAACAGCGGTGGCTTCAAAAATATGACCTATGAGTTCACTCTCTCTGGAAGCAACTATAAGCTACCAGTACGAGTGGACAAGACAGTCGGACGATTTATTACGTCACCTAGACAGATTCCTGTAGGGGTTGATACAAACCATAACTATACACTCTCTGCTAAATCGGGCTTTTTGGCGAACGGAAATAGTGTGTCAGAGAAAGATTTGTTAACGCTAGATTTTGTCTTACATAGTAAAGTTCATAAAGGCCCGACAAAGCCTGTTATCGATGACATTAAGCACAGTGCGATTGCGGTCAACTACGGGAATAAACGACAGTTTATGAACGAGGACAGTATGTTCACTACGGCAGATGAGCTAAAAGGCTTTGATTGGACTTCGAAGAAGTCATTCGCTATGGAAGTTATGCTCATTGGTGGCAAGCACAGAAAAGAGTCGTATCAGGGCCAAAATCTTGAATGGCAGAGTGTTCCAGTTTCACTAAAGCTCTCAACCACTTTTGATAATGAAGCCGTATTTGGATCTGAAACTACCTCTGGTCCTGAGCATCTAAGTAACCTTACTTATATTGGGATACTAAAGAAGGACGGTTCTAAATGGATGCTAGATGACAGCGATGTGATTAACAAAAATATAAGCGCAGATTTTGTCTCTGAGGCTCTATCCAACATAGACATGGAAGAAGATTTCGGTGGTAAGGTCGTCTACGCGTCTCGATTCGAGTTCGCATTTAAAGCGCTGAACGGGCAAGAAATCAAGGGACTTCGACCATTTGGCCCCGTTGTTTCGACATCTGGTAGATTCCAAGAAGCAGTTCTAAAGGTGTCCTCTCTAACACAACGCAATACAGCGGAAAAGACGCCGTTCAAACTTGGAAGCTTTGAGATGTCGTTAGGCAGGCAGTACAAAAATGTAGATGAATTATCTTATTTTTCTGATTGTGAAGACCCAAGCTATAAAGTTGATAAAGATATGTACATCAACTGGGCAAAACTGAAACCAGACGAGCGTACAGAACGTTTGGTAACTTGGATTAGAGACCCATACTTGGCAACCATAATTGAAGCGTCGATTCTCAACAAATAAAAAAACCGCCTTCGGGCGGTTTTTCTTTTCTTATCAATGAAAACTGAAGTAGGAGTTCTCGCTTCTCCAATCAACCCGCTGCAGAAATATCGTATTTCTTCATCTTATGGTTGAGGGTACTCATTGGTAGAGCCAACTGTTCGGCGGCTTTCTTGGTGTGCCAGTTGCAGGCATTTAAGCAGTCGATGATCACTGTGCGCTCGTACTGACTGACCACTTCCTTAAGACCCATCAAGCCATCGTCAGAATCAGAACGCCTTGGTTCTTGAACTGGCTGTTCAGGTTGCTCGGTAACAGGGGAGACAGCATTAACTTCGAAGCTTGGCACATCTTCTAGTATTTGTTCACCAAACTCAATGTGAGTGATGGTTTCAAAATCTGACAGTAGCACTGAGCGTTCGATGATGTTTTTAAGCTCGCGCACGTTACCCGGGTATGGGTACGCAAGAAGCTGTTTACGGACGTTGGCACTTAAGCCTGGTGCCTGTGGTAAACCTAACGTGTTAGTCGTGTGCTGAACAAAATGTTCCGCAAGTGGAATAATGTCCGACTGACGTGCTCTCAGCGGTGGTAAGGTAATCGGGAATACATTCAAACGGTAGAACAAATCGGCACGGAATCGGCCATCTTTGATTTGCTGCATGAGATTACAGTGGGTGGCCGCGATTACGCGAACGTCTACCTCAATCTCTTTGCTAGCACCGATAGGGCGAACCTTACGCTCTTGTAGCACACGCAAAAGCTTTGCTTGCAGTAGCATTGGCATATCGCCGATCTCATCTAAGAAAAGCGTACCACCATTGGCTGCTTCAAACAGACCGACTTTGTCTTTATCTGCACCAGTGAATGAGCCTTTCTTATGACCGAAGAGTTCCGATTCTAATAATTGCTCTGGGATTGCGGCACAGTTCTGAACGATCAAAGGTTGCTCTGCTCGGTTAGAGTTTTCGTGAATGTATTTCGCGATCACTTCTTTACCAGCGCCCGTTTCACCACGCAATAACACATCGACAGGAAGGGATAACACCTTATCAAGTCGATTCAAGACATTGAGCATTTCTTCGCTCTCTGCAATAGGACCCTGATAGGTTTTTTGGGTACGCTTTTTGAGTTGAGTGTTCTCACGAAGCAGTGCTTGGTTATCGGCACTCAGGCTTTTGATCACTTGCCCATATTGCTCTAACCAAACCGCTTGGCGAATATTGCTTGCGGCCATGCGACAGAACTCGGTGAGTGCGGCTTCGTTGTCGATAACACTTAAGTCGAGCAAGACCAAGAGTCCAATGGTCTTACTTTCGCTATCAATCAAAGGCCAAGCCAGTAAATTCTCGCTCTTTAATCCAAGCGTCTGCTCAGTTAGATAAATGCTGTCACAGTCGTAGCCGTTGTACTTATACAACTCGTTAATCAACACCACCTCACCATTGCGAATGGCAAAGTTAAATGGGTCGTTCTCACTAGCGGAATCTATCTGCAATGCCTCCCAAGGGTGGGAAACAATCGTTTTATCGTTATGGTGAGCGGTACTTGGAATCAACGCCTGGCCAGTCTGATCCAAAACATAAATGATGCCGTGCTTTGCGAGGGTCATTTGTCTCGCAGCAGTCAACACGGCATCTAAGGTTTGGGTAAGCTGGCTGCGATCAGCCAAAGATTGACTGATCGCAAGTAGGGCGTTGCTAAGTTCGCTATGGTTAGCTGAACGCATAGGTTAGTGTTCCTTGCTCATCGACAGACACTTCGATTTGCGTATGTGAATCATCCTTGTCATGCACTAGTAGCTGAGTCGATAGCTGAGGCAGTAGTTGACGGTTGATGACCGCATCAATGTTACGCGCACCTGTTTCAGCAAGACGACAGTTACCAAGTACGAACTCAACCAAGTTATCTTCGTAGCTCAAAGACAACTTATGATGACTCTGTAGACGCTGAGAGACTTTGTTGAGTTTGTGGTGAATGATTTCTGTCATTGCTTCATCAGACAGCGGAACAAATGGCAGTACCGACATACGTGCCAATAGCGCTGGTTTGAAGTGTTGGTTCAACGTCGGGCGGATGGCTTCTGCGATGATGTTGGCATCGATGTCTTTTGATTGATGAACCAAAGATTCAATCTCATGCGTCGCAAGGTTGCTAGTCATGATGATTAGCGTGTTCTTGAAGTCGATAGTACGACCTTCACCGTCGTTCAGTGTACCTTTATCGAACACTTGGTAGAACAGGTTCAACACTTCTGGATCGGCTTTTTCAACTTCATCAAGCAGCACAACTGAGTATGGACGTTGACGAACGGCTTCTGTGAGCATGCCTCCTTCACCGTAGCCTACATAACCCGGAGGTGAACCGATTAGGCGAGATACCGTGTGCTTCTCTTGAAACTCAGACATGTTGATGGTCGTCATGAAGCGCTCACCACCAAACATTTGGTCGGCAATTGCACGAGCGGTTTCGGTTTTACCCACACCGCTTGGACCAACGAGCAGGAATACACCTGTCGGTGCGTCTGGGTTTCCTAGGCCGGCTTTTGCAGTTTGGATACCTTCAGACAGTGCATCGATAGCGTATTCTTGACCTTTGATGCTTTGCGTTAGGCTTTCTTTTAGCTTGAGAGTGGTTTCTGCTTCGTCTTGAAGCATCTTGCCCATTGGGATACCTGTCCAATCAGAGATAACGTGGCTTACTTCATCTGGTCCCACTTCAAAGTGAACCAAAGGGTTACCGCCACGAATCGCGTCTAGCTGTTCTTGGCAGGCTGAAATTGCAATGCGAACTGCTTCTTCATCCATTTCTGCGCATGGAGAAATGTCTTGCTCATGTTCTGATTCTTCATCAGTAATCTGCTGTTCTTCGTTGGTTTCAGCAGACACTAACTCATGTAAACGAGAACGTAGTGCAATCATTTCTTCGATTTGCTCTTTCTCTTTGTGCCATTGTGCTTCTTGTTCTGCTAATTCTTCTTTTGTTGCTTCCATTGCCAGTTTTAGGTCTGGAATATTAGCAAGACTGTGTTTATCGCCTGTTTGTTGTAGCGCATCTCGCTCAAGGGCTTCGAGCTCGCGCTGTTGTGCAGCAAGCTCTTGTTGAAGTGTTTCTACAGACGCAGGAATGGCATTTAGACTGATGTTCACACGCGCGCATGCTGTATCTAGAACGTCAATGGCTTTATCTGGCAGTTGGCGACCCGAAATGTAACGAGCTGAGAGCGCTGCAGCTGCGGTGATGGCATCATCGCGAACGTATACATTGTGTGATTTTTCGTAAGCAGGGCGCAAACCACGGATGATCAATGCCGCTTGTTCCGGAGAAGGCTCGTCGAGTTTCACAAGTTGGAAACGACGCGCAAGGGCAGGATCTTTCTCGAAGTACTTTTTGTATTCCGACCAGGTTGTTGCTGCGATTGTCTTGACTTCACCACGGGCTAGTGCAGGCTTTAGCAAGTTTGCAGCATCGCTGCCGCCTGCTTGGTTACCGCCACCAACAAGTGTGTGTGCTTCATCGATGAAAAGAATGATAGGGGTTGGCGAGTTTTTCACTTCATCCAATACAGCGTTTAGGCGTTTCTCGAATTCACCTTTTACGCTTGCCCCGGCTTGTAGAAGTCCCATATCCAAGCCATAAAGCTCGACACCTTTTAGGTTGTCAGGCACATCGCCTTGCACGATCTTAAGTGCTAGTCCTTCAACGACGGCTGTTTTACCAACGCCAGGCTCACCAACCGCAATAGGGTTGTTTTTGCGACGACGGGCAAGAATGTCCACAATTTGGCGGATCTCTTGGTCACGGCAGAATACTGGATCGATTTCGCCTTTGCGTGCTTTACCAGTGAAGTCGGTCGTGAACTTGCTCAGTGCTGAGCCATCTTCACGAGCTTGAGTGTTTTCTGACGTGGCGACTTGCGCTTCGATAGAGTGGCTCGTTAGCTCTGCAAAGTTGCGTTTTAGACTATCAGGATTTAGGGCTTCAAGGATAGAGGCGTAACCGTGTTGACCGTAACGTAGAGGGTTGCTAACAAGAGTAAGGAGCAGAGCACCGGAGCGGATTTGTGTTTCAGACAGATCTAAAGAAGAAACCAGCCAGCTTTCTTGTAACCATTCAATTAATAAAGCAGAAAAAACGGGTTTGCTGCCATTCCCTTTGGCGTTGGTATCGAGAGTAGATCGAACCGATTGTCTTAATAAGTTCTCTGAACAATCAAAATGACTTAATAAGACGTCAAAATCACTATTTGGCCTTTCTAATAGACTCAATAAATAGTGCTCAATTTGAACTTCGTTTGCTTTTTCAGAAACTGCAAGTGCAGCTGCGTCTTCTAGTGCAACTTTTGCTATCGGGTGTAGACGCTGAATTAATGAAGAAAGGTTTATATTTATCATGACCATTTAATTCTTTAGAGGAAAAGATGTAATGGCTATTATACTAAAAGTGACAATGTTCTTTTTTTATCAAGATATTTTAACTAGCGTTTATTGGTGATTTTAATGAGAGTATTAGTGGTAATATTTATCGTGGCGAATCATACTTTGTTATTTTGAATTAATTATTAGTGAATATAACTAAAAGGCTAGGTTTATTAACTTTATTGTCTTGTTGTTATATGGTTATTTCCACTTTTTATATTCGAAACAATTTATTATTATTTGAATCCAATTTTTTGGTTTTTCAACCAATAAATTGTACTTAACAAATAGGCAAATAATGGCTGATTTCTTGTAAGTTATTGTATTTTATTGTTTATTTTAGTTGGCATGGAGTTTGAATATACCAAGTAGTCGCGGTGATAAGCGATTTGGTGATTAAACAAAACAGATTTTAGAAAAGGAAATAGCGATGCCAACTCCAGCATATATGTCTATCAACGGTGAAACTCAAGGTCACATTACAAAAGATACTTACTCTGCGGACTCTGTAGGTAACACATGGCAAGAAGCTCACGTTGATGAGTTCCTAGTGCAAGAGCTTGATCACGTGCTAACTGTTCCACGTGACCCACAAAGCGGTCAGCCAACTGGTCAGCGTGTACACCGCCCACTTGTTGTAACTAAAGTTCAAGACCGTTCTTCTCCACTACTATTCAACGCACTAGTATCTGGTGAAAAACTTCCTGAATGTGTGATTCGTTTCTACCGCACTTCAGTTCAAGGTAAGCAAGAGCACTACTACTCAATCAAACTGATTGATGCGCTACTTGTAGATATCCAAACTCGTATGAACCACTGTCAAGACGCAGCAACCGCAGACCGTGTGACAGAAGAAGTACTTAAGTTCACTTACCGTGCAATTGAAGTGACTCACGAAAACTGTGGTACAGCGGGTAACGACGACTGGCGTGCTCCACGCGAAGCTTAATTGCTCTTTGCGTAAAGATTCAGGGCCAACAATTGTTGGCCCTAATCCGATTATTTGTATCAGGTAAAAGATATGGTGAATGACGTAGAATTTAAATTTGAAGTGCCTGGATGTGGGCATGAATTTCGAGTAGAAAGTTTTCAAGTGAATGAAGAGCTTTCGAAACCTTTTCACATCAGTCTCTCATTACTTTCACTTGATCCAGATATCTCTTTTGATGCGTTAATACGAAAAGCGGGCACATTAACCCTTTATGGACAAGGTGTTGGTGCTGCACGTGTATTTAACGGTGTCGTGAATGAAGTTCGCTATTTGGGGACTGGGCGCCGTTTCTCTCGATACCAATTGGTTTTGGTGCCGCAAGCTTGGTTTTTATCTCAGCGTCAAGATTGTCGAATTTTCCAGCAGAAGTCTGCGCAAGATATTATTACTGAAGTGCTGGATGATGGGGCAGTCACCGATTATCGCTTCGAGCTTTCAGGCATATATCCTCCCAAAGAATACGTTCTTCAATATCGTGAATCGGACTTGCATTTCGTTCAGCGCATGATGGCTGAGCACGGTATGTGGTACTACTTTGAGCATACTGATGCAAATCACACCATGGTAATAGTGGATAGTAATGATGCGATTGCACCTTTGGTGAGTTCGCCAATCAATGCTTCTTACATTGGACCGATTGTTTATCATGCTGATGGTGGTGGCGTTGCCGATCGTGAGCACATCTCCGATCTAGAGTTAGTTAACCGGGTGCGAACGGGTCAGGTTACGTACACGGATTATAACTATGAGCAACCAAAGATCCCGCAAGAGATGACGCATGCGGGCGATCTTGACCAAGACTTGAAGCAGTTTGATTACCCTGGTCGTTACGTGGACCCTGCGATGGGGCAGGTAAGAACGACGGAATGGATGTCTGAACATATTGTTGATAATCAACAGGTTGAAGCGAGCAGTGATGTGATGCGTTTAGCATCTGGTTACAGCTTTAATGTCAGTGAACATCCTCGCGCTGAAATCAACCGTGACTACCTCATGTTATCTGTCATGCACACAGGGCAAGATCCACAGGTGCATGAAGACGAAACGAGTGGTATGCCAACCACTTACTACAACCAGTTCTCTTGTATTCCACGCGATGTGGTATTTAGAGCGCCTAAATTGGCTGCACCTGTTGTTGATGGTCCACAAACCGCTGTTGTGGTTGGTCCTGCTGGTGAGGAGATCTACACCGATAAACTCGGACGAATTAAAGTTCAGTTCCATTGGGATCGCTATGGTGATAACGATGAGCACTCAAGCTGTTGGATTCGTGTAAGTCAATCGATGGCAGCGCCAACTTGGGGGGCTGTGTATTTGCCGCGTATTGGTCATGAAGTGGTCGTCACGTTCCTTGAGGGTGACCCAGATCGTCCGTTAGTGACTGGGGCTGTGTACAACGGTCTGCATTTCCCTCCTTATGCGCTACCTGAGAACAAAACGCGTACTACGTTCCGTACCCAAACACACAAGGGGACAGGCTACAACGAGCTGAGTTTTGAAGACGAAGCAAACCAAGAAGAAGTTTACATTCATGCTCAAAAAGATATGTCGACTAAAGTACTCAACAACCGTTACCGCGATATCGGTCAGGATGAGTTCTTAAAGGTAGCGCGTCATCAAACCAACGAAGTGCATGGTGACCACAAAGAAACCATTGATGGTCATAAGACTACGCAAGTAAACAGCACATTTACCGAGACCGTAGAGCAAGATGTAACCGTCACTTACAACGCCAACGAAACTCAGTATGTAAAGAATAACTCTGATTTAGAAATTGGCGATAACCGCACAACTAAGATCGGTAAAAACGACGATTTGGACGTGGGTGAAAACAGTAACCTGACGGTAGGGGCGTCTAAGAGTTCGGATATCGGTGCCGATGACAATCAAACCGTAGGCGGCAATTTAACGGTATCGGTCAAAGGTAACACATCATACAAAGCCGACGGTGCGACGCAAATCATCAGTGGTGACAAGATTGTGTTGAAAACAGGCGGCTCTTCATTAGTGATGAACAGTGATGGCTCAATCAAGCTGTCTGGCTCTTCAATCACCATTGAGGGCAGCGATAAAGTCGTCGTGAAGGGTGGTAACGTAGCGATTAACTAATGATGGAAAAACAACCACTTACTACAGAAACTATCACGAAACAGCAAGCCGATACTCCGGCTTGCTTTTCGCGCTTTGGAACCATAGTCGCCATCAACGAATCCACAGGCAGTGTTCGAGTTGATTTTGATGGAAATCCATTTAACCAGCCACTTACCGCAAGGTTAGGGCGTGGCTTTCGTCGTTCTGAGTTACAAATGGCCATCGATAACCAGTTGAGTTGTCGAATTGAATTCCTGAACGAAGACTTAAGCTTGCCATTCGTGACGGACATATTCTTTTCCATTTTGGATGATTCTGACGAATTTGTATTAAGAGCCAAAAAGATGGTGATTGAGACAGAACAGGAGCTGATCGTTAAAAGCGGAGAGACAGAAACTCGTTATAGCGGGCGCGATGGTCGTATCACCACAAAGGCTAAGTACGTCACCTCTCAAGCAGAAAAAGCACAAAAAATTCAAGGTGGAACGATAGCAATTAACTGAGCACAACGAGCTGATTGTTAATAACTAACCATTACTAACTAATTGCTACTAGTTGACTGCTATCGCGTTCTCGTACGCTAACAATGGATAAGTAGATGCGACAAAGAATCGGTGTCGAGCACCTAAAGGCACCTATAACCAATCAAGACGTTGAAGGTGCGTTGGCGAAAGCCGAACGTGCAGTGAGCGACCTTTCCCAACTGCCAGCAACATGGCTGACCTTTTGCAACGAAAAGCTTTCTATCGCCTCAGAGAGCCTCGGATTCTTAATTAGGCAAAGAGTCCAAATTCATAAACGTGGTTATCCAAGTCGTGAATTGGAGTATCTCAAGCTCATTGAGCGCCAAATTGCTGAGCTCAAGCAGGTTTACTTATCGTTTTATCGATTAGCACCGGGGTTGATTCATCAATTAAGAAACCAAGAGCCAGAAATCTATACCTGGATCATGCTTCAAGGAGAGTTAGGCTCAGAGCTTGATAACCTTTTGTGTGGTCTGAGTTTACTCGAAGAGCTAGACAGGCATACCGCTATGGTGATTGTTACGCAATCGCCAGTAGAGCATATCGATAGTGTGATGTCTGAACTTATCGAAGGTAAAGTGAAAGCCAGCGCGTATTATTTTGAGTGCCTACGTGTCCGCCAAGCATTGAGTGTTGCGTTGATTAAACGTTGGCACAAAGCGGAAATCATCCTTTCCAATATCGCTTTGCCATTACTGGCGTTGCAGGATGTGGAAGAGGGTATTGAATGGATCAACGACAATGCTAATGGTGAACAGTATCTGTTTGAACGTTTGATTACTAAACGCGACCGAGGCACTTGGTTCCGTCAGTATTTTGGTACTGAACGGAGTCAGTTGCCTTCTGATCAGATACTCACTTTTGCAAAATTATTGGAGCTTAGAGAGTTTGAAGTGTTTGATATTTCTTCTTCGTTAGCTCCTGTCGATTTTGCACTGAGTGGGGATCACAGGCTAGTACCTAGAATCATCGATCACTTGCAAAGTTTAGAAGAAGATGAAGGCGAAGTTTGGATTCAAGCATTGTATGTGGTCTACGGAAAACTTCTTCACCTGACTCCGCAAGACATTGGCGTTGAGCATGAGTGGGGAGAGATTATCGATTTGCTTAACGAGTGGGTGGAAGATGAAAAGTATGTCCAAAACCTACCCAGTCGTATGGGTTATGCATTGAGCTTCGAATCTACTTTAGCGGCGATGCAAGATGCCAATGTTGATGTCATGTTCCGCGATTGGCTATGGCGTCAAATCTGTATTCAATCAAGAGCTTATGTGCCATGGGATATGGCTATGCCGATCCATCAGCAAGACTGGAACTTTAACAATTTAAAAGCCGCACCTTCGGCGATCGAACGATTCAACTTAAGGAATAGCAATGCAGTTATGGGATATTGAAGCCAACCCAGAGCTATCACTTAAAGGGCGTTTTCAACGTGATGAAAACGGCGATGAAGTGTGGGTTGTTGTCGCTAAACGTACTTGGCAATTCGATGGAGTGGTTTGGCACGAATTAGGTGAAAGTGAAATCTTCGATGATCCCCAATATTTGGGCGAAGAAGGCTTCTCTGCGATGAAAGTTGACCACGAGTTTGCGTATACCAAAGACAACACAGATGTACTTGTTTACGGCAAAGCGCGCAGCTACGCGAAAAAGCCAGTGACATACCAAGAGTGCCGAGTTCTGATTGATGGTCATATCGATAAGACTCTCGCTATCCACGGAGAGCGCGTGTGGGTTGAACACGGGGGGAGTATCACACTCAGTAAACCGACGCCCTTTATAGAAAGAGATATTGATTACACCTGCGCGATCGGTGGTGACTTACGTAACCGAATTGGCGGTGGTGTCGCTGATTCCAATAAAGCGTTACTTGAGCAGAAAGTGCCCTCGGTTTTCTACCCGAGAGAAGAGTGGAGTGCTACTTCAAAAAACCTGCGAGTGGCGGGCTTTGGACCTATTCCCCCATTTTTTGAGTCTCGCCAAAAACTGGCTGGCACGTTTGATGAAGATTGGATTGAAAATCGCAAACCAATGCTACCGCTGGACTTCGATAGGCGCTTTTTTCAAAGCGCGCCCACCGACCAACAATGCAAAGGTTTTCTTCATGGAGGCGAGCGTTTAATGATGAGCGGCTTTTGTCATGATGACACGCTTTCATTTCGCATTCCTAAAGAGAAGTATCGTGCAACCGCCACTTTTAAAGACGGCAGCTACCAGGTCGATATGGCGATGTATACCTTGTTCGTTGATACTGAAAAGCAAGCCGTATCAATCACTTATACAGCCGCGTTTCCCTGTCAAGGCAAAGAACATTTGTTGGTCTCTACGTCTATCACCCTATTAGAAGAGGTAAGCGAGCATGCCTAATTCAACCGGTCGTTACGTGTTAGGCATGGAAGTCATGACGCCTACAGGAATGAACCTGGACGTTGCTACTAGCGTGGCTAAGGCGGACTTAGCTAGGTTTGATCAAATGGTCGGTAAAGACGGTATTGAACGATTTACGTTTGCCACAATCGAATACACGAAAGAGAGCGAATTATTTGGAAAAACCTGTGAGCTAACGGCTCACTTACTGGATTCCCTTTTGGTCCAACTACCTCGGTCCTTGAAGCCGATTCCGTTACTTATTTCTGTGCCAACGACAATTTCATTAGCGAAGATACAAGAGTGGCTCGGTGAAAGTGACTATTCTGACTTTCTTTCTGTGGTTGAAGCCGTGCATGCAAGCGGTCCTAGCTTCGTGCTACAGGCAATGAAGTCTATGGATAAATACGACGCCATGATGTGCATTAGCGTGGACTCTACGGTGAGTTCGATGCAAGAGCTTATTGACGATGCGATGGTAATGAGTACGAATAACCCATGGGGTGTTATTCCGAGTGAGGGGGGAGCGGGGTTAATTCTTTGCAGAAGAAATACTTTAGAAACATTGAAACTTAAGCCTCAAGCACAGCTTGGTTATATCGACACAGAATTGAATACCGCAGACCGAAGAGGCATGTTTAGACTTGTGCAGCGAGTGAGTAAAAAACTTGATTCGTTTGGTGAAGTTTATTCAGACATGACAAACCTGCGCGCGCATACGGAAGATTATGGTTTTGCTCTAGGTGCTAAAGCAGAACGCTTCATTGATCCAGAACAACCTAATCTTATCAATGAGTTATGGGGAACGATGGGCAGTTGTTCGTCACTTGCGCTGATTGCGTTTACAGTTAAGAATCATCACTTTAACCACCCGGCATCGTTATTAATGTTTGATTTTAATGGCGACAAAGGGATGCTTCAATTATTGGCATGCTAGTGTGATTCTTAAAGTAATATCCTTGAAGTCTTTTCAAGAACCTTTACTCGATAAAAACAACATAATTGATGTAGTGAAAGCGTAAGTTAATGAGTCTAATAACTTAGTAATTATCACTAAAGTAATAGGTTTACCGTTCGTTTTAAATACCAGCCTTGAAACAAGGATGTTTCAGCAAATATTATTTCGGCCTAATAATATTTGTTCGATAAAAGAGTGCAAAGTGTCAGATAAGCAGGGAGCAGCCAAAGGTTATATTGATCAATTGGTTGTTAAAGCCATTGAGAAAAAGAAACAGAACGAGCAAAGATTGGCGCAAAAAAATAAGCCAAAGCTTGAGTATGTACTTTTTTCACAATTTGATGTGCTAGACACAATGTTATCGAAAAATGGTAGGACGACCGTCTATCATCTCGCCAAAAAGGGTCAACCAGAAAAACAAATCTGCTGTAAAGTCGTCAATGAAGACGCCCCAGATATTGCCAATAAAATGTTGGTCAATGAAGCAAGCAGATTAGAGCTCTCTCAGCACCCAAGCGTCGCTGATTTTATTAAGATCGGTAACGAATTCGAACGCCCATATTTAATGTACGAGTGGATTCAAGGTGAATCACTGGCAGAGAAGATGGAACGCCATTCCTCTAAAGGTTTTCGCCACGACCACATTGCTTGGTTAGTGTATCAACTTGCGGGTGCGCTGGAGTTTATGCACACCCGAGGTATTTGCCATCTTGATATTAAGCCGTCAAATGTTCTTGTTAGTGAGGGCGACTACGTTAAGTTGATCGACTTTGGTGCCGCGCGCTACATCGGTGAAACCGAGTCTCATGCTGAAGCGAGTTTGAGTTATGCGTCACCCCTGTATCTCGAGACAGGTACGACAGAACCACAAGACGATGTTTATTCGCTCGCGCTATTAACTGGCCATCTATTTATTGGTTCGATCTTTGGTGATGCTTGGCACAAACAGTTAAAAGATCGCAAACGTCCGGCATTAATTCCAAACCATATTTGGAAACTGCTTAAGCAGGTGATTAATAACCCAAGAGGGCACGGCTACACGGCAATTTCCTTTGCCCAGCAACTTGCACGTATTGACACTCAATCTATTGATTCACAATCGAATGCACCTATTTTTAGCAGTTTACGCAATGCCGATTTATTATTGACACACTGTAAACCTCAAGATAAAGCGAGTTACGGTCGCTTTAAAGTGCTAGAAGCGAGTTTGGTATTGAGTGTGGTGGCAGTAACGGGTCACTACTTGTACCAGCAGAATCAGCCAGAGTGGAAAACGATCGTTAAGTCGCAGCCTATCTCGCAAACGGAAACACCACTGGTGAGCACCATCAAACCAGCGCAAACGGCTTCTTTTTTGGCTCAACCCCCTTGGGCGATTGAAACTGCACTTAACGATATGGAAAAAGACGTGATTTCGACTGCGCCTTATCGTGAAGCTTACCAAGTACAACAAATGAAACTGTCTAAGTTGTACAAAAAGAATCAGGCTCAATTGACGTCTTATCAAGCTTTGGCGGATGAGTTACCAAAAACGCTGGTGGATTTACGCAAAGAGCTGGTCACGCTGCGAGAAAAACTCGTTGATGATGGAGCATTATTCCCATACGCAGACAAAACCTTGACCAAAGTGATGGCTGGTTTGAATGTTGCTTCGATAGATTCAATGAAGATCTCTGCTGTTGCAGGAAGTAAAGACGAACAGATTGCGAACTTAATCCTCGATGGCGAAGCAAAGCTTGCAGACGAAGAAATGAAAGCTGCTTGGTTATTAAATCAATCTGAAGCTTATTTCTATAGCCAAGTCTTGCCAAACAAAGTGATGGAAAATATCAATGCGTCTATCGATTCACACGCAAAAGATCACTTTTATACCAAAGCCATTGAAGAGGCTAAAGCCGCTAAAGCTTACTTTGGTAGTACGCCAGAGCTCAACAAAAAGGTGACGGATCTCATTGTTGCTCGAAGCGAGTTCATTTTGTTTAGTACCGTCACTGAGCAATCCGTATTTGATAAGCAAAAGCTGCACGATTCACTATCCGACCTTGAGCGAAATGCCCCAAAGAAATTTGGCGAAATTACCGACCTGCTTGAGAGCATGGCTAGAGACTCCATTGATAAAAGTCATCAACTTTCTCGTCCTGCGCGTGGTGCAATCGCGGTTGAACGCGCTCTGAGAGACTACTTAGCAGAGGGGAGAAGTTAATGTCAGTCATTGAAATTGAACGCTTGCTCGCTCCCATCTCTGATTCCGCACCTGTAGGTGAGGATGCTCGCTACGAATTTTGCTATGAAATGATGGAATCCGAAGTAAAGAAATTCGGCTCATTGTTTGGTGAAACGGTAGATTGGAGCGTCGTAAAAACACATGCCACTGAAGTTCTAGAGCATCACAGCAAAGATTTAAAAGCAATTTGTTACCTCGTTCGCGCTCTAACAGAAGAGTTTGGACTGCAAGGCTTTGAACAAGGTCTGAAGCTGATTAGTGAGGCGTTAAATCGTTTTGGTGTTGAACTGTATCCGTCGCGAAAGCGAGGTCGAGATGGCGCAGTGGAGTGGCTGAACCATCAATTTAAGTTGGTGAGCAGCAAGTTGGCTGAAAGCCCTCAGTCTTGGGCATTAGTTTCAAGTTGTATTTCAACCATCGAAGATGTACAGCGTCAGTACGACGACGTTTATCAAGACTCGGAAGCGGACTTCTTCGAGATTCGTACGCAGTTAAATGTGTTGTCTCAACAAGTTGCTGTCGACAATCAGAGCGACGATGCAACAGCGACTCTAGAACAAGCGACACCAGCAGCACAGCCTGCCAAAGCCGAAGTGGTAGAAACGCCAGCGCAGAGTGATGTGCAAACTAAGGCATCTAACACGGTTTTGCAGACTTCTAAACCTGCACCAGTTAAGAAAGCCGTCACAAAAGAAGTCGATATCGATACGGACTTCTCGTCGCCAACCGCTTCGAAACGCACCTTGAAGAAAGTCGCGGAAGTGATGCTTCATGCCAACCCAAGTGATCCTCTGGCTTACCGAATTTATCGTCATCTAACGTGGGATGACATTGACGGTCTGCCTGATCATCAAAACAATCAAACGCCTTTGAGTTTGGCGGTATCGTCCGATCAACAAACGGAATACCGAGATAAAGCCAATCAAGAAAGCGATATCGACACCATCAAACGCTTGGAGCGCACATTAACTGATGCGCCGTTTTGGCTGACGGGTCACTACTTAGTGTCTTTGATGCTCAATAACTTGGGTTTTGATGACGCAGCAATTGCTGTGAAACAGGAAGTGAAGCGTTTTGTTGATTCGCTAGAGGGCATCGAGTACCTCACATTTAAGAATTCTTTGCCATTTGCAGATGAAGCTACCTTGAGCTGGTTATCGACTCAAGATGCAACTTCTTCGTCTTCTCAACCCGTTGTTCAAACGGTTGTGATTTCTGAAGAAGATTCGCTGCCGATGGAGGATATCACTCTAGAAAATCTAGGGGAATATGCCGCTGAACTTGCCCGCAAACTTGAGCTGGATAGCTCGGGACGTGGACAGTTCATGCTGTATTTACAATTGATAGCAGCTTACCAGTCTGTTGGATTATACCCGTTGTGTCTGCCTTATCTTGAGAAGGGTTGGGAAGTACAAAAAGCGTTTAATCTCGCGAGCTGGGAACCCCACTTATCGTCACAGTTAGAAGACCTGATTCGAAAAACACTCCATCAGTTATTCAGAAGTAAGGACCTTTTGCCTGAGAAGTATGAAGAGTGGAAAGCAATTTATGACTAATTAAAGAGTTAAATAAGGAACTAATTATGTCACGTGACGGCTCGGTGGCTCCTAAAGAGCGAATTAATATCCGTTATGTTCCAGCAACTGGTGATACGCAAGATGACGTAGAGCTGCCGCTGAGCATGATGGTTGTTGGTGATTTTACTGCACGTGCAGATGAGACGCCAATCGAAGAACGTACTCCAATTAATATCGATAAAGACAACTTTAACGAAGTGCTAGAAGGCATGTCTCCAAACGTTAAAGTTAACGTTGAAAACCGTCTTTCTGATGAAGAAGGTGGTCAAATCGGCGTTGATTTGACGTTCCAAAACATGAAGGACTTCTCTCCTGAAGCGATCGCGAAAAGCGTACCTGAACTAAACAGCCTGCTTGAGCTTCGCGAGGCCTTAGTTGCACTTAAAGGTCCACTAGGTAACGTTCCTGCGTTCCGTAAGAAGATCGCATCGGTTCTTCAAGATGAAGAAGCGAGAAAGAAACTGTTGGATGAACTAAGCATTGGCGATGACCAAGAAGCGAAAGAAGAGTAAGGGATATCATGTCTGCAGAAGCACAAGCGCCAGAACAAGAAGCAGCCTTAGTTGAATCAGGCTCACTTCTGGATAGCATTCTTAACGAAACTCGTTTAAAGCCAAGTGATGAAGGTTTTGACGTTGCGAAACGCGGCGTAGAAGCATTCATCAGTGAGCTACTAAGCAGCTCGAACACAGAGAAAGTAGATCAATCTTTAGTTGATTTGATGATCTCTGAAATCGACCAAAAATTGTCTAAGCAGGTTGATGCGATTCTTCACAGCGAAGAAGTTCAAGCGATTGAATCAACGTGGCGTGGTCTTAAGTACCTTGTTGACCACACCGACTTCCGTGAGAACATTCAAATTGAACTGATCTCAGCGAAGAAAGATGAAGTTCTTGATGACTTCGAAGACGCACCAGAAGTGGTGAAGTCTGGTCTTTACAAACAAATCTACACGCGTGAATACGGTCAATTCGGTGGTAAACCTGTTGGTGCGGTAATCTGTGACTACGACATGTCAGCGTCGTCGCCAGACATCAAACTGATGGAATACATGGCGAACGTAGGTGCAATGTCTCATGCTCCATTTATCACGTCAGCATCGGCTAAATTCTTCGGTTTAGACAGCTACGAAGAATTACCAAACCTAAAAGATCTTAAATCTGTATTCGAAGGGCCACAGTACGCGAAATGGCGTGGTCTGCGTGAGCACGAAGATGCGCGTTATCTAGGTCTATGTACGTCTCGCTTCATGCTACGTACGCCTTACTCTGTAGAAGATAACCCAATTAAGGCGTTTGACTACGATGAGCAAGTGACAGATAGCCACGACAACTACCTATGGGGTAACTCAGCGTACGCAATGGCGTCTAAGATCAGTGAATCTTTTGCTAAGTACCGTTGGTGTCCTAACATCATTGGTCCTCAAAGTGGTGGTGCAGTTCAAGACCTACCGGTTTACAACTTTGAAGCAATGGGTCAAATCGAAACCAAGATCCCAACCGAGATCCTTGTTTCTGACCGTCGTGAGTATGAGCTAGCAGAAGAGGGCTTTATTGCGCTAACCATGCGTAAAGGTTCTGATAATGCAGCATTCTTCTCTGCAAACTCAGTTCAAAAACCAAAAGTGTTTGCGAATACGCCAGAAGGCAAACAAGCAGAGATGAACTACAAGCTGGGAACTCAGCTTCCTTACATGTTCATCATCAACCGTCTAGCACACTACATCAAAGTGCTACAACGCGAGCAAATCGGTTCTTGGAAAGAGCGTTCTGACCTAGAAATCGAACTGAACAAGTGGATTCGTCAATACGTTTCTGACCAGGAGAACCCGCCAGCGGAAGTTCGTGGTCGTCGTCCACTGCGCGCTGCTAAGGTTGAAGTATCAGACGTAGAAGGGGACCCAGGCTGGTATAAAGTATCAATGTCTGTGCGCCCTCACTTTAAGTACATGGGCGCAAGCTTCGACTTGTCTCTGGTTGGTAAACTAGACCAATAGCCCTTTGCTTAAACCAACAAGCAGCCAGTGAAGACTGGCTGCTTTTTTCGTAGGACCGAACATGGAAAAAGGTTATCGTCTTTTAGAGCGGATCGAGCTAGGTGAACCAAAGAATTGCTACGAGAAAGTGATGTCTCACAAGCATTTGATCGAGTCCATTCATTCTCATCTTGCTGATTTGCTGAACACGCATTCTGGTAACGCGATGATAGACAGTGATTATGGGCTGCCAGATTTTAACGACGTGCTTTCCAACAATACGAACCTCGTTCGTCATATTCAAAAGAACATCACATCAACCATAGAACGCTTTGAGCCGAGGCTTCTGAATGTCGAGGTTCATTACCGTGAAGATCACCATAACCCACTACAACTCGGTTTTGGTATTCACGGCGAAGTTTCCCATAACGGCGGTAAAGTCCCAATGTCGATCGATGTCTACATGGGAACCGACGGTCAATTTAACGTTTAGTAGGTGCCACTTGAGTAACAGTAAATACTTTCAAGATGAACTCACGTATTTGCGTGAGTCGGGGAGTGAGTTTGCCAAATATTACCCGAAGTTAACTCACTTTCTCTCTGAAGGAACCTTCGATCCAGATGTCGAGCGACTGCTTGAAGGTTTTGCTTTTCTGACCGGGCGTATTCGAGAAAAGATAGACGATGAGCTACCAGAGTTAACACAATCGTTAATGACGTTGCTTTGGCCCCACTACATGCGCTCGATTCCGTCTTTGTGTATCAGTGAACTCAAACCACATACGGGCAGTGTTACTGAGAAAACCCTAGTAAAACGTGGCGCAGAGATGGCAAGCGAACAGGTGGAAGGTACTCAGTGCCTTTTCCGCACTTGTTACGATGTAAATCTATACCCAATCACGATTGCCAACATTGAACAAACCAACAGTCGCACCAGCTCGGCGATTGATGTCACGGTGTCAACCGAGCATGGACTTGAATTGTCCCGCATCGGTTTGGATACGTTGCGTCTACACCTGCATGGTGAGATTCATATCACTCGCACAGTGTTTTTATGGTTATTCCGTTATTTGGATTACGTTGAACTGGATGTCGGTGGCGGCTACAAACATCGTCTTGGTCCAGAATACGTTAAGCCAGTAGGGCATGAAGAAGATGAGGCGCTGCTGCCTTATAGCAAAAACTCATTTGCGGGTTATCGTTTGCTGCAAGAGTTCTTTTCTTTGCCAGATAAGTTTATGTTCTTCGATATTAAAGGACTCGAGTGGCTAAAAGGCATCCCACAGCGCAGTACGGTGAAAATCAAATTCCACTTTAAGCGCGCATTGCCATCAGAAGTCGTGCTTAAAGATAAACATTTAAGGCTGCATTGCACACCCGCCGTAAACTTGTTCCAAAAGGATGGGGACCCAATTCGTTTAGAGCACCGCCGGAATGAATACAAAGTTCGCCCGCAGAGCAGCACCCAAGAACACTATGAAGTGTATTCGATTGAGCAAGTAGAGAGCTGGAGTAAAGATGATCGCCGTCGCAAACCGCTTATCGAATTCGAGTCTTTTGAGCACCAAATCAACCAACGTGATAAACGAGAGTTCTACAAATCGAAGGTAGGCGAGCGAGTAAGCGGAAGGGGTTTAGAGCGCTATATCTCGTTCCATACTCACAATGGTGACATTGCGGATTTAGGTACCGAAACAGTATTGATGAAACTGCAATGCAGTAACGCGGACCTAGCCGAACGTCTGTCGGTCGGTGACATCACTTATGCAACCCATAAATCACCAACGTATGCGACGTTTAGAAACATCACAAAACCGACCCAATCGGTCAGCCCTCAGGTAAACGGCGAGCTTCAATGGCAGCTGATCGCCAATATGTCGCTCAACTATTTGTCTTTAGCGAATATCGATGTGTTGAAAGTTCTGCTCTCTACTTACGACTTTCATTCTCGTGTAGACAGGCAAGCACATCGCGCGTCGATTCATCGACTTGATGGCATTATTTCTTCAGAGATGAAACCAATCGACCGTGTGTTCAGAGGCGTTTCAGTACGTGGTAATCAATTTAAGTTGGTTACTAACTCTCAATTCTTCGTAAACGAAGGCGATATGTTTCTCATGGCAACGGTACTGAACGAGTTCATTCGTCTGTATTCGAGTGTAAACTCTTTTACCGAGCTGGAAGTGTTTGATGAAGCAACCGGGGAAGTTTACAACTGGGCAAGCCTCATTGGGCAGCAGACGATTCTATGATTAATACACTTTCTGATAAGTCGAATGAGTTTAGCTTCTACCAAGCGGTGTTGCTGCTTGAGAAGCATTACCAGCTTGACCCAAATTCTAACTTTATCGCAGTCGGTGAGAACAAATACTTTCATCAAGAACGTATCGAGTTCAGTGTGTCGTCAAACCTTTGCTTTCCAAAGAGCGATATGGAATTTATCACCCATATGGAAAGAAACGGGCAGCAGTATTCACGCGTAGAAACGAACTTTCTTGGATTGCATGGTTCTAGCTCACCACTGCCAGCTTCTTATACTGAGAAACTTGCAGGGCGAGACCCAGATGACAATCCGGTAAAAGACTTTTTTGATTTCTTCCATAATCGCTATACCAGTTTGCTGTATCGCGTATGGAAGAAATACCGTTACCATGTACAGTATCAAAGTGGTGCGAACGACGCTTTTTCCGGGCGTATACTGCATTTGGCTGGTCTATCCGGCGTAATGCAAGATTGCGACGTCGCTGAGTTAGATCGAGCGAAAATTCTCTCTTACGTGAACCAACTGTCCACACGCACACGTTCTCCTAAGTTGATTTCAGGTATAGTTTCACACTACTTTTCGTTACCTAGTGTCCGTATCGAAGAGTGGGTATATAGGCGTGTTGAAATTGCTGAAAGTCAGCGAAACAAACTAAACCGTTCCAATTGTGTGTTAGGTCAAAGCTTACATTTAGGGCAAAGCATTGCAGACTTAAACGGTAAGTTTAATTTGTGCATCGACAACATTGATTTTGAAACTTTTAAGCAGTTTTCTTACGATGGTGAGTTACATAAAACCTTAGTAGGTTTGATGCGTTTTATTTTGCGTGACCCGATGTCTTGGGATCTTAAGCTAACGGTTAACCTCGATACTATCCCTGAAAACCAACTGGGGAATGGGGAAGGGAACCAGTTAGGGCAAACATTTTGGCTTGGTAATCCGGGTGACAAAGACGCTAAGATTCGCCTGATTGGCAGCATCTAATGCTTAGCATATGATGGGGAAAACGCCAGTTACAATAAAGCCGCGAGTTGTTCGCGGCTTTTTCGTCTGTATAGAATATTTGGCGGGAACCAAAAACTTATCGGCTGATTGGTTGATGAAGAACAACCGTCGTGTCGAGCTTCTGAATACCGCTAAAAGATTCAATCTCATTACATAGATGGTGAATAGACTGAAGGTCTGGTGCTTCTATAAGCGCGATAATATCGAAGCTACCACCTACAACGCTTGTCAGTCGTACCTCTGGAATTTCTTTAAGGGCATTTGTTACGTCGTTTTTTTTGCCCTTTTCGCAAGAAATCAGCAGGTAGCTGGCAGCTTTGCGACCTTCATTTTCAACGCGGATTTGTGCAGTGTAGCCTTTTATAATCCCCGTTTTTTCCAATCTATTAATTCTTTCTGCAACAGCAGTACGAGACAAACCGATATTTCGAGATAGATTCGCAATCGACTCTCGCCCGTTAGATAACAGACTGGAAAGTATTTTACGATCTAACTTGTCTAAGCCTTGTAAAGTCATGTTTGAAATCATGTGTTCTGCCTATTCTGGTTTTTATATTGTTATTAAATCGACTCTGGGAGTGTAAAGTTATACAGCTCAGCTAGAGTGAATGGGTTTTTCTGTGTCAAAGGGGTGATACGAAGGCTCAAATCCCTTCCTGACACTTTTATGTCACTGACGAAGCTACCGTTATGAGTGTTTGTCAGGGTCGAATCACCTAGCAATCTGTATATCGCCCACTGACCACTCTTATTTAGAACGTGTTGTTTGCCTTCGTCTGTCACATCTTGGATCGTGATTCTTATATTGAAGTCACCGTTCTGCGGCGGCCACTCCATTTCACGAATTCGGCTCGGACCATGATAGTAGTTGATATCAGTGTCTGAAATTTTCAGACTGGCTCTGATAGCACTCGAATCAAGGTCTAGTACTTTCGCACTGAACGGGATGTAAACTCGGTTTGTACTCTTATTGATTAACGTATCGCGGATAACGTTGTAGTTGCGCAATTGCACCAATAGGGCAGGAGAAAGAGGCATGGTTTCGCCATCTACCTGTTTTGGTGTCCACAAGTTAGTATCGTAAAACGGTGCGAAGTTCTTCTGAATAAACGTGTCTAATAAACCACCTGATGCGAACAACAGCTCGAAGTCTTCAATTGAGATCTCTTCTGTCGCGTTCAGATCAAATGGGTATTTACCAAGCCCTAGCTCTTTAAACTTGGTGTAAATCTCGCTGTACCATTGGGTTTGAATGCCTTTTGCTGATTCTTTGATCATCACTGACCAGCTTTGCTGAACGACATCAAGTAACCAACTGCGCACTGGCTCTGGCGATTTCTGAGCAATCTGCTTAAGTTTAATCAATGGATCGGCTTCAGTGCTGTTCATTCGGTGCTGGGCTGCAGCAAGTGCGGCCATTTGCGGGTCTGGCGCATCAGCGATGTCTTTCATATAAGTACGAACACGGCTTAATGCTGCAATCGTTTCATCCCACGGAGTAGGGGAGTTAGGTGTTTCACTGACTTGAAGTTGGTTCAACAGGTGGAAGGCTTGTTCGACACGCTTCATTAACAAGTAGTCAGGCTTCACTGCTTCTTCTACTGCTTCTGATGCCGAATCTGCTGCTTCTGCCAGTTTCGGGTTTACTTTAGCAATCAATGCATTCTTCTCGCCGACAGGGGAGAACTGAGTGTTGGCGTAGACTTGCTTTAACACTGTGGTCATCGGCGAAGATGGACCTGAAATTAAGTCGATAGCATTGGTTAGATCACCGACATTGTTGTAATGGTGGACTTTCAGTTCACTCAGTGCATTACGCCAGTAGTTGATGTAGTCATCGGTGTACTTCTTACGGACTTGAGTTTTGAACGCTTCTTGTTCTTGTTTCGTAGGGATAACGTGGTTAGATAAACCAAGAACCCAGTTGTCACTGATCACTTGTTGTGACATCAAATCCACACGAGGGCGATAGAAGGTACTAAAGCCTGTTGAAGTGTAAACCTTATCGATGACCAAGCGGTTATCGTCGAGTGGTTCGTTGAAAACGTTATTGAATTCGAAGCCAACCGCGCGTTGAAGATCGAGCGTACCAAGGTCGATGGCATCTGCTTGGTTCAATATACCAGCATAAACAAGATCTACGTTAGAGTGAGCAAGCAATGAGCGTCGAGTAGCGCGAACAATGTCCATGTTGATGTCGACAGGGGCAAACTGGGTACGGAAATAAGCATCCAAGTAACGCATTGCCTGATTCACAACATCTGGTTTGTCACTCAAATCGTTTAATGTTTGTAGCGTCTGACGACGTAGGAATTGAATATCGCGCTTGGATGGATCATTCAGCATTAAGTAGCCTTTGAGTAAAGGCAGTGTCGCAGTAATGTCGTGCTGATTATGAGTCAGTTCCAGACGGTAGCCTTTCTCAACAACTGGCATGAGCTGTTGTGAGACTTCTTTGAGCAGTGCTTCGTAGGCCAGTCTTGTCGTTTGGTCCAAGCGGCTGATGTTCAAAGGTAGTACTTCTTCATCAAGCGCACGAGAACCTTCTAACCATGCGCTGTATGAAGGTTGAATTGCACGAGTCGCACTCACTAATAGCTGATTAAAGCTTGCTTCTTGTTCTACCTGCCCTTTGTCGTCAATGCCGAGCAGTTGGTTAATCACACGCAAGTTGCTATCTAGTGTTGTGACAAAGAAATAGCCGCCGCCAGCTATTAGAATAACTGATGCCAGCATAGCTAAATGGCTTTGGCGCTGAATCAAGCGCAGATACGTTTTGTTTTCTCCCGCAAAGTCGCTCTCCGGTAAGATCTGAGAATCAATCAAGAAACGAGAGAAGTAAGGGGTTTCTGTAAGTTGTGTGTGCTCAGAAGCAATGATCGGCAAATTGAAGTAATTGCTGCAGCTTTTCGCCAACAAGTTGTACTTACGACCGCCTTGCAAGCTAGAACAGAAGAAGATCTCACGAATATCGAGAGAGTAAACACCACTGTTTGCATCACAAAGGCGTTCAAGTACATAACTAATTTCTACTTGGCAAAGTTCAAATTGTTTTGGGAAAGCAAGAATGGCTTGTTTTTCGTCGATATCCGCTGAGTTTGCGGATGCGTCTAACGCATTCGTTTCCAGCACTTTCACTAAGTTACGGAATCCGTCACGATAGTACTCAGTGATTACGCCTTTCGCTTCTTTTAAAGGAATGGAAAGAAACTCTACTCGAGTCTTAAGAGAGCTGAAATGAACGTATTCTTTGAAACCATCTAGCTTATCAAGCTTAGACATCATCATGTAAACAGGCAGTGCTGAAGACGTTTTCTCGCTGATAGAGCTTAGTCTCTGCAACAGGGCAGTAATCGTGTAGTCTTTTTGTTCTGATTCTGAAACGATCATGAATTCAAAGTCTGTAAAGAATAGACATCCAGAAAATGGTTTTCTTGGACGATGACGAATAACTTCATCAACGAATGTATTCCACAGTGATGCGTCGCTACTGGATACCTCTTGAAATACGAGGCGTTGGTCTGGTTTGACATAAACGGCACTGTCAGACTCATACCATTCAAAGAAGTCATTTTTTGCCGTACGAGAACGGTCCATCGGTTTAATCGCACTGGAGTTAAACAAAAATTGGCGTCGTCCAGAACCTTTATTACCAATCATTAGATAAATTGGCTTTTTTCCAGCGTTAGAAAGAAGAGGGCGAATCACCATTGAAAGCGCCTCTTCTTCGGTTTCTAAACGTTGTGCTTTTGAGTTGTTCTTTTTCTTAAGCCACAGTGAAAACTGGAATATAAGATAAAAGGTAGCAATGACTCCTAGACCAATCCATAGATAAAGCTTATCTGCATCTTCGAGTAAGAATAAATATACTGCTGCAAATATTACAGCCAAGATTAAAGCCACTATGGTAGAAACCACGATCGGGTTTCTTAGTATTTTTTGTTTGAACATAAGCCTATAACTTCTTTACTTGTATTGTTATTTATTGTCGTTTGACGCAGTTTTTAACTGATTAATCTTATATAGGTAGGTGTTCAGTAAAAGGAGGGAGCGCTCAATTTCCTTTTGCTGCGCATTTTTTTCTGCAAACTCTATTCGACCCAGAAGGGGAAATAGCGAATTGCTATACTCATACGCCTTCTTAGAGTCTTTATCTGAATTCTGATTAGCGACATTAGCGAATACCGTCCTAGCATAGGTAAAGCGTTTGTATATGACATCGAATTCATTTTCGAAACGAGAACGTTGATCTAAAAAATTCTCACGAAGTTGTTGAGCTGAAGATGAGTCAGGGTAGATTTCCGTCAATTCATGAGTGAGCTCATCAATCGTATTTACTCTGCTTACTTTTACAGGATCGAGCGTCCAATCCGTCATCAACGTATCTAATCGTTCTATCGTTGCTGAACGTAAAGAGAGGGAGTGATCTTTGTTTTCAACGCTAAATGAGCCGACGATGTTCGTCAGCTCTGTCAAAGAGGCATGCTCAATCTCAACTTTTAGTGTCTGAAACTGATGTTGCTTATAAATAAAGTGAGAAGCCAAAGCCGCACCCAGTAGTCCAACCACGGAGAGCAGCACAACGCGGCTTGATTTGGATGTTTCAGGCTCTTGAGCTGGTGGTATATGTTTCGCATTGGTCTTCGGTGGTGGTGCGATATCAACTTTAATTCCAGTGACCGGTTTAGGCGGCTCTGGCTTAGTTTGCTTCGCTTCTAATGCCATGACTTCTTTGGCTTTCGCTTCCTTAATCTCTTCAATCCATTGATTCAAGATACGACGAATACGACCAAAAGATGGAGCCTTAATGCCATAGTGAATACGCAACTCTTCCTCTATGCGTAAACATAATTGATGTGCCGCTTCGATGAGAGGAAGTTCTTCTGGTAAAACTCGTTGTTTTTTGATTCGTTTCTCGGTGTATTCAACCATCCATTCGATGGCACTGATACGAGCATTAGCCTTTGCGTGTTCAGGGTAGGCGGTGTACCAATACACGACACACAAATCAAGCAACGAGTTCAAACCCTCAACTAAGCCTTTTAAGCCATCGTTGTGGGTGGCGGCTACAGTAAAGTAACAGCTACATCGAAAGTCTTTGCCTTGAGTGCTAAGAATCTTCTTTGACAGAGTCTGAACAGTCTTCCATGAGACTCTTCCGGTTACTTTATTTAAGTTATTTATTTGACGCTTTATTTCGTCAAAATCATCTAAGCCATTAGGATTTGATCCACTAGGGTTACTTTCATCGATCGGTCTTCGAGTGAAGTCGCTGAAAAACATATTTTTTTAATTCCAACTGATTATATGGAAGGCAGAAGTTGACCATTTAATTATAAATGCACTGCTATCATCTTTTTTTTGAGGGATTTTATAGGCAAAAGAAAGAATTTGAATCTTAAATAATATCTAAATCAATATAAATTAACTTAGTGTGACGTTCCTTCACAAAAAAAGTCGGTTATGTTGATTTGTTTGGTATTAGCTTTAGTGATGTATATTCCAATTGTTGAGACAAAAAATGAAATTAATGGATTTCCTAATATTAAGCGTAGTTATGAGAAAAGTTATTTTTTTGAATTAAGATCAAATTATTAAAATTAAGACAATGTCGGTCTCGAAAGTGTCTCAATATCGAAAACTAATCATTTGTTTAACATTTCTGAATCTAGATGATAGTGGGTTTTCTAATTAAGAGCGCGCTAATTTAGTTGTTTTGATTGTGACCACAATATCTGTACAAATAACCTTTGCCGATTTTATGAATATATCAGTAGTTATATTGCTTTTATTTATAGGTAATTTGCCTTATTTAATGGGGCTATTTTTAACCATATTGAAAAAGAAAAGAGACTTGATATCTTTCGTCCCTGAATATTATTACTAGGTTTTCCAAGAGGGATGAAATGCTAAAACCAAGTCAAGTTGGGCTAATCTCAGCCATGTGTTTGTTCTCTACTTTTGCTGTCGCGAAAGGTGAGCGGTATGGTGGCTCGGTCAGTATGCTTACGATTGAGAGCATTGACTATGACGAAGGTTCTAGCGGAGACGTAGATACGTTGCGGTATGGTCTTGTGCACACACGTCCGATCGACGAAAACAACAACCGCTGGCGCTGGTGGCTTGGTCTTAATTACCTTACAGAGGATGTTGACGCTCCTTCAAATGGGATTTACCAAGAGGTCACAAACTATGAGCTTCGTGTCGTTCCTCAATACGCACTGAGCTCTTGGAGTATCTTTACTCCATACGTTGGCGCCGGGCTTTCTCTTGGTTACTCGCAGTATTCGAATCGCTGGAAAGTAGACTCGGATGGCTTTCGTTACGAAAGTATTGATGACATCGACCAATTCGAACTTGGTGCAGTTGTTACTCTCGGCACTGCAATCAAACTGGGCAGTAACCCAGATGCACATATTCAGATTATTCCTCAAGCTTCCTACATTCTTCCGGTAGTCAATGACGGAGTTGGTGGGGTAGAGCTTTCTGTCTCTTTACTATTTTAAGGTTTAGCAATGCAAACACATCAGCTAGTCCTATTCATTTCAAAGTGTCCAGAGGAATACACGGGTGCCAAGCATATTGAAATGCCAGAAGGTGGCGGTTCAGTTGGTAGAGCGCCAAGCTGTACTCTCGCTTTGACAGATCACAACCGTTTTATTTCTGGTACACACTGCTTGGTCAGCGTATACGGAGACACTTTTTACATCAGTGATGTGTCTACAAATGGCACTATGGTCAACGGTAACAAGATCCTCAAGAACCAGCCGGTTTCGATTGTGGACGGTGATGTGATTTCTCTTGGTCAATACGAGATTGGTGTTTCATTGGAGCATGTTTCGGCTGCTCAAGACATTGCTGCGGATATTGCTCCAGAGCGTGTTTCCAATGACCCTCTTGTTAATCTTGGCGAGGCTGTGGTCGAGGAAGAGGAAAAAGTCGGTGCATTGGAAGATTTGTTCATGGAAACAAAACAAGACGATGTGGACAGTGATGACCCGATCGCTCACCTGAAGTTTTCGATGCAACGCGACGACGACCATCTTATTCGTGACGTCGAAAAGCCAGATGCTTCTCATTCCAAACCAATCGGAAATACACGACAAGTTGTTGATGATAGCTTTAGCATTCACTCAGAATTCGATATCCCTAATTTGATTCCAGAAGATTGGATGGCAGGTACAGAGACGAGCCAGGCATCAGTTGGACCAGAAATAGTGTCCGCTCAAAATCGCACAGTTATCCCAGAGGATTTTGCCAACTCCGAACCTCTTGCATCTCAAGCAGAGAGGGGGCGACCTGAAATCCATCAGTCTGGTTCGCAACCATTCGAGCAACGCGCTAATCCCTCAATTCAGCCGTCTCCACAAAGATCAGAGCCTGCCGGTCACAAGTGGGAAGAGGTAACACAAGCCTTTATTCCTTCGACACAATCGTCTCAACAAGAAGTGAAAACTACAGAAACGAAAGTGGGCTTTGTTAGCAATGAATCGTTGAACCCAGAGAAAGAAGGCGCTTCCTCTGACATTAGTAAAGCCTTCTACGAAGGTTTAGGGATCAGTAATCCAGATTTGATCAGCGACGAAGCCTTGCTGTTTAAGCAAATGGGAACGTGTCTTCGTCTGTGTATCGACAATTTGCAAAAAGACCTTCATGAGGTGGAATCACTTAAAGGTGAACAGGGATTAAGTGAAGCGGATTCGAATCTTGCGGAACTGATGTTGACGCTAAACAGCCAGAACCTTCTATCTCCTAACGAATTGGTAGAGCAAATGTTGGATGAGCTCAACGACCATCAAATTATTTTTAATAAGGCACTCAATGAGTTGCTGATCGAGCAGTCAGAGACGAATGACCCTGTCACGTTTGCAAGCGATGTGGCAAGTAAATCTATGTTCACCACTAAATCAAAGTTGTGGGGTGAATATGTGGAGTTTTACGCCAATAACCGTCGCCAGATGAATGAGATGTCATTGAAAGGTCTGATCAAGAAAAACTACACCAAAGCGATTAAGGGAAGTCATGCGTAGTATTGCGATGTTGCTCGGATGTGCTTTGCTATCCGGTTGTTCCATGTGGGACCAATTTAAAGAGTCAACGGGAATTACACCCGAAACGTCCTCAGTCGAATTAGTGATTGAGGCATCTTCTGTGCTTAATGTTCGTGAAGGTGGTCAATCCTCCCCAGTTATTTTGCGTGTTCATGAACTGACATCACCAGTGCTATTTCGCAGCTTAGATTTCTTCGCACTGTTTGAAAACGACAAAGCGTCGTTAGGCGATGAATACATCAAACGTTACGAATACCAAATGCAACCGGGTGACAAAATCCATGAATTTTTGGAGCTTGACCCTGCCACTCGCGCTGTCGGATTTTCGGTAGCGTTTCGCGATATTGATGGCTCTTCTTGGCGCAAAGTTGAAGTGATTGAAGAGAAGAGTGAGTACTACATCAAACTTAAGTTAGAAGGCAGTGAGTTAATTTCTGACAACACTCGCGGCATTGAACAAGTTTACTTTTAAGGAATAAAATCATGTCTTTATACAATCCAGTTGTTTGGCAAGATGGAATGTTCATGAAGCCGCAGCACTTTCAGCAACTCGATCGTTCGCAAAGTAAACTGTCGAGTATGTTGAGCGCTAATGCATCGCCTTTGCATTGGGGAATTAAGCGTTTAGATATTAACTCGCAACTGCTGGCGTTGGGTAAAATTGGTATTACTCGCGCTGAAGGCATTCTTCAAGACCGAACCCCTTTTGATCTGCCACTGCTCGCTGAACTGCCAGAAGTAAAAGACGTTGATCCTTCAATTGCCGATAAAGTGGTTTATCTTTGTTGTCCATTACCCTCTGAGCGTTCTGAACTATTCGGCACTAAGAAAGACGGTGCTCGTTATACGATGGAATCGCAAGAAGCAGTCGACGCTTGTTATGATTCGGAAGACATGGCAAACATCGTGGTCGGTAAGCTTAACTTTTGCTTGATGTATGACCATGAAGACAAGAGTGCGTACACATCTATTCCAATTCTAAAGATCTCAGAAGTGAAGCCAGATGGCAGTGTCATCTTAGATGATAGCTTTATTCCGACTTGTATTGATATTCATGCTTCAACTGTACTGAACAAGTTCGCAACCGAGTTTGCCTCTATGTTGAAACATCGCGCAGAGTCTATCGTTCAGCGTTTAGGTGTTGTTGACCAGCAAGGTGTATCTTCAGTTTCTGATTTTATGCTGCTTCAAGCTCTCAACCGATATGAACCATTGTTTTGGCATTTCGCCAGTGCAGAAGGTATTCACCCTGAGTCGTTTTATCGCATTCTTCTTCAAGCAGAAGGCGAGCTTTCAACCTTGTGTTCTGCATCTCGTCGACCAGTCGAGTTCACTAAGTACAACCATGGCGACTTAACCAGTTGTCTATCGCGTACGCTTGATAGCGCAAAAATGACATTGAGTGTGATGTCAGAGCAACGCGCAATCCCACTGACGTTGAAAGACCAAAACTACGGTATTAGAACTGCAGCGATTCCAGACAGTAAGATCATCGACACAACGACCTTTATCCTTGCGGTTAAAGCAGATGTTACTTTGGATGTTCTTCACACCCAGTTTGTTAGCCAAACGAAGATCGGTTCTATCGACAACATTCGTGACTTGATCAATCTGCAACTGCCAGGTATCGAGATAAAACCAATGCCAGTTGTGCCTCGTGCGTTGCCTTACCACGCTGGCTACACCTATTTCGAACTGGATAAGACAGGTGAAGAGTGGGCGGCACTGAAAAACACTGCTGCGATAGCGGTTCACGTAGCCGGCGACTTTGCTAACTTATCATTGCAACTATGGGCTGTTCGTCTATGAGTTACGCAGAAACCGACGTTACCGTAGTTTTATTCCAACCAGAGCCTGGCAAACCTATGGAGGTGATGCCAGCGCCGGACCTGTCTCGTAATATCGCGGTACAAGACTTAAACATCGAAAACATGGGCATCAACCCTTTGGTCGACCAGTTCTCATGGTTGATCGCCAGTTTATCTTGCATGTCTTCGATTCCTTGGCTTGATGACCCAATGCCGTTTCGTGAGCAAGTGGCTCGTGAGATAAGAAAAGGCGAGCGTAAGCTCAATGAAATGGAATTGGATCGCGCATCCATTTTGGTCATCCGCTACTGTTTGTGTGCCGCGATTGATGAATCGGTCTGCCGACAAGAGTGGGGCGCTAACAGTCATTGGAGCCAGAACAGTTTGCTATCCGAGTTTCACAATGAAACATCTGGCGGTGATAAGTTTTTCGTCATTCTCGAACGTTTAAAAGCCGACCCACGCAAATACCGTCACGTTATTGAATTTTTGTACTTACTGCTTCAACTCGGTTTTCAGGGAAAATACGGTCGTGAAGAACGCGGTAACGAAAAGCTCGCTGAAATTGGCAATACCATTTATCGCTTGGTACGAGACGAACGCTTGGCAGAGCAAGAGAAAGTCTCTCTCGTTAACCTTAAGGCCAAGTATCTTAAGAAGCCGTTAAAAAGGGTTGTCTCACCCAAGCTGATTTTAGGTATCAGCGCGATTACCTTCGCAATCATGTATGCAGCGACCTACATCGTCATCGATTTAAAATTCCAGCAACTGCTTGAAGTGTATCGATAAACAGGAGAACTCAAAATGAGATCTTCTGCCAGTTTTCAGCTTTATCGTGAGTATTACTAGCTTATTAGTGAAATTCACTAGGTATTTAGAGAGATTGCAATATGCGATCTCTTTTATTATTCAATCAACAAAATTCAAATGGATTGGTTATGGGCGTAACAGTTGGTGCAAATGGACTTTCGATAGTTCATAAAGGCTCAGGTGGTGAAGCGAATGCAACGCTCCCAGATGTTTGTTTAACGAAGGTCGGCAAGCCGATCGTTCCTATCCCTTATGGTAACAATGCTAAATCAGCAGACCTTGCTGGTGGCACAACGACTATCTCAATGGATGGCGGCAACAGTGTCGCAATTAAAGGCAGTACGTTCTCAAAAAGTACCGGTGATGCGGGCGGCGATAAAAAAGGCGTCGCATCCTGCACGATAGAAGCCGAAGCAAAATTCATCTCAGCCTCACCAACGGTTAAGTTTGAAGGTAAGGGCGTATGTCGCCTGTCCGACCAAATGACCATGAACAAAGCCAATACCATGTGTCTTGGTGGCGCACAAAACCCATCGGTTTCTGTTACGGAAGATCAGGAAGGGACTTACACGGTTGACTTATACCTCTCATACTCAGACGGTGAACCCGTTCAAGGCGCAACTTATACTTTAACCGACCAATCTGGCGCCGTATTTGAAGGTACATTGGATAACAGCGGTAAGGCTTCGGTCGGTGGCGTTGCTCCGGGTGAGTTTGCCATAGAGTACGGCGAGGACAGCCGAGACTTTATGCCGAATGTGCCAACTAAGACCAATCCGAACTTTAATCCGAGTGCGAACGCTCAACTGATCATTGAAGAAACAAAGAAAGGTGAAGTTGGCTTCTGGGAAAATGCTTGGACGCGAATGTCTGGTGCCGCCAGTTGGATTTGGGGCGTGATTCTTGGTGATTTCAACGATGATGCTTCCGTTGAGCAAATCATCGCCAATACAGCGCTGACGATGATCCCTGTTGTAGACCAAGCCGCTGACGTGCGCGATTTATCAGCGAACATTATGACTTTGTTGAGCGAAGAAGAGCGTGATAAGCCCGAAAACTGGTTAGCGCTTTCACTTACCCTTGTCGGCTGCGTTCCTACATTTGGTAGTGCGGTCAAAGGCACATGTAAAGTAGCACTAAAAGGCGGTAAAGGAACATCAAAAGATACTTTGCTAGCCGTTTTAAGAGGCATGGGTAAAGGCGATCCAGAAAAATTCTTGCGCACGTTAGATTGGATGGATTACGCCAAGCAAACCAGCCAAATTGTTAGTGATGTTTTAAAACCTTGTATTGAAGTGGCAACTGAGTTGGCTTCATACGCAAACAGAATGGGCGCAGACGAGCTTGGTGCGTATTTCTTGAAGTTAGCGGATGAGGTAAAAATCATCGACAAGATGGTACCCGACAAACTAAAAGAAGCGATGGGCGAGTTTGATGATCTTTTTGCTCGCATCTTAGGTAAGGGCGAGAAAACTTATCCAGCAAAAGTGAAACATAATACGGGTGAGTCTGCTCAGTCAGGAAAGAACTCTGCAAAGGCGAATGAGGAGAAAGGGACTAAAACAGTTCGTTGTAGAGTGTGTAAGCGGGCAATTGCCGATAAACGACATAAGAAAAAATGTGTCCTTCCAGGAAGGAAAAAATGAGTATGAGCAATAACGGTTTTTCTCGACATGTTTCTGGTGAAGCATTATTAAAGGCCAATCATATATTAGCTGAAAAATGTGATTGTCCTCTTACTGGACATCATCTGATTAGCTTTAATTTGTTCGAAAAGCTATCAACTCAGCGAACAGAACAGATGCGAAACAAAGAATACAGTTGGAACAGTTTAGACAATATAGTAATACTTCCCAGCAGTGACAAAGGTACTGCTAAAAAGGTTGCGTGCAAGTATCGTTTGCCTTGGCATTCTAGTGGTCATACGGGTAGAAATACAGTAAGTAAACTGAATCTTAAGAGTGATGAACAAGTGTACTCTAATTCAAAGCCTACCTCGATGTTAAATGGGGGGAATCCAATGAAGAGGGCTAGTATGCTGAACAGAGACAAAAATAAGATTAAAGCATATCCTTCTAAAGCCTATCATAAGTTTGTAAAGCAAGAATTGCTAGAGACGTTGGAAAAGCTACACTGTGAAATGCCACCTCCTGTATATCGAAAAGAACTGAATGATCTTTCGGAAAGAATTTGTGACATGATAAGTGAATTTACGATATTGCTTCACAATACAGGAGATGACTTTTCTCCAAAAGGAAATGGTTGTAGAAGCTCAGATTGTCAGCAAAGAACACACAAAAATACGACTTGGCCGGAGATAGAAGAAATATGGAGTGGACTTTTTTATAAGAAAGCCCTTAAGTTCAATTATCTAAAGGTTGCTAGTAAATTATAGGTTTAAGATGGAAATAGCATACATAAATGAGGACTTTAACGAGGGTGAATCATTATTTACTGCCGTTGATAGTCGGTCGTCTTTCTATGATGATAATGATTTCACTCCCACTTCTTGTATAAGTGAGATTGTGTGGAAAGATGATGATATCTATGAAATTGAAGCATTAGATTTAATCAGAGGTGGTGCTTTTAATGTCACTAAGCCTATTGCTGAACTAATTATGAGTTTCGACCCATACGGTGTTGAAGTTTATCCCGCAAAATTAACCTGTTCCGGAGACGGAGTGTTAACTGAGCGCTACATAATAGCAGTAGATAACTTAGTAGATGTCGTTGATTATGATAAAAGCATAAAAGTGACTGACGTAACTACCCGTTTTTACTTATCTGATGAAAAGATTAAGGAACTTCCGGATAGCAAGAGGCACGTTTTTAAACCTGTCGGAATGACAAAAACGTTCTTCTCAATCGAGTTGTTTGAAGCGCTTGTCCGTTTAGATGAGGAGGGTAAAATAAGTACTAGTATCGTTGCCTTTTCATTTGATACATCCGAAGAGACGCCCCGAGTCTAGTGTAAGTAGGTAAATAGAATAATGACTAACTACATAGTTTTATCTAAACAATCTTTGACTGACTTCCCATTCCAGCAAAGCCCTAAGCCAATAGTGCCAGTAGAGCCAGATTTGCTTTTGGAAATGACCTTTTCTCCAAAGCTATTTATCATCAGTGATATTGCGTCAAAAGTAGAGAAACTGGTCGTACATGGAGTAGAGTGGCTAGACGCTCGTGTCGATTGTTCTCCAAGCCAACCAACAGATGAACAAATTAAAGTTTACGAAGATTATCGTATGCCTTACATCCATCAAACTTATAAATTGACGGACAAAGAAAAACAATACGGCAAGTTAAACTGGCTAGACATTGAATCAACAGAGTTTGATTTTTCTAAACTAGACAATGTTCCTTTAGAAGAACGATTAATATTTAAGCTAGAAGAAGACTTTGGTTTAGTGTTTATTCACCAGAGTGTGATTGACCTTCTTAAAAAAGACGTTAAAGACGTTTGGGTAAGAGATGTATAGAAAGCGCTGAAAGGCGCTTTTTCATTTGTTACAAGATGGAGTCTAAAGGTAGGAAAATAAACCATTTTAATAGCTAAGATAATGCTCCCAGTACTATAGAAGTAAAAGCATTTTTCTATAGTAGTCGTCGCTGGAAAAATAAAGTAGGGTATATATGTATTTTGCATTGATCTCAGAAGATTACTACGCATCTAGTACTAATTTCACTCCCGTTGATAACAGAGAGTCAATGTACAGTACGAACATTTATCATCCTTCTTCATCTGAGAACCCTATCATCTGGCAAGATCTTGAAGGAGGCAGTATCAATTCTGTTGGACCCATTGTTGATTGTGGTGACCTTTCTGTCAGTGCCAATTTTGCTCAAATGCTGATGAGCTTTGACCCTTATGGTATAGAAGTTTACCCTTCACTTTTGAAAGCAGATAATGGAGTTACTGAGGGGCGATATTTAATTGCAGTCAACAATGTAATAGATGTACTCGATGAGGAAAAGTCGATCATAAAAACTTCACCAAGAAGTGGGAAAAAATTGGTGCATGTGCTTTATCTTTCTGAAGAAAAACTAAAGAGCATACCACTAAACAAACGGATCGCCTTTCGAGTAAAAGGTGCTGAAACAGTGATGTTTTTTTGTGAAGAGTTTTTTAATGAGGTTGGCTCTTTATCGGAATTTGATGTTTTAAGAAAAGCTAAAGTTAGTACTCTAGATAGAGCACCAAAGTTTTAAGGAATTACGATGAAAGAACAATATCATTTATTAACTAAACAAGACTTAGGTAACTTCCTATTCCAACAAAGCCCTAAACCAATAGTGCCTGTAGAGCCCGATTTGCTTTTGGAAATGACCTTTTCTCCAAAGCTATTTATCATAAGTGATATTGCGTCAAAAGTAGAGAAACTGGTCGTACACGGAGTAGAGTGGTTAGATGCTCGTGTCGATTGTTCTCCAAGCCAACCAACAGATGATCAAATTAAAGTTTATGAAGATTATCGTATGCCTTACATCCATCAAACTTATAAATTGACGGACAAAGAAAAACAATACGGTAAGTTGAACTGGTTAGACATTGAATCAACAGAGTTTGATTTCTCTAAATTAGAAAATATCCCCTTAGAAGAACGATTAATATTTAAGCTAGAAGAAGACTTTGGCTTAGTGTTTATTCACCAAAGTGTGATTGACCTTCTTAAAAAAGACGTTAAAGACGTTTGGGTAAGAGATGTATAGAAAGCGCCGAAAGGCCCTTTTTTAATACCTATGAATAAAAATACTATATACGTTGCTCTATAAAGCCAGTGTCTTAGTGTCACATTTATTACTAAACTTCGTTTAGTTAACCACGTGATTGCTTCATACATCCTTTTTGCTGTTCGCTTTTTATACTGCCTGTAAATCAATCACAACGACTTACAGGTAGTTTTAGATTATGAGTACGAATGCAAAAGCATGGGTAGAAGAGATTGTTTTACCGACTTACCCGACGGGCAAAGTTGACTCGAATCCGTTATTTTTGGAAAACCGTGTTTATCAAGGCTCTTCTGGCTCCGTATACCCTTACGGCGTGATCGACAGTATATCTGATCATCAAATAGAACAGACATATCAAGCGGTATATATCGAAAATGATTATATAAAAATCATGCTATTGCCTGAGCTTGGTGGGCGCATTCATCGTGCGTACGACAAGATGAAAAAGCGTGATTTTATTTACTACAACGAAGTCGTTAAGCCGGCTTTAGTTGGACTACTTGGTCCTTGGATTTCTGGTGGTATCGAGTTTAACTGGCCTCAACATCATCGTCCGACAACGTTCATGCCTACAGATTTTAAGATTGAAGAGCATGAAGATGGAGCCGTTACCGTTTGGATTGGTGAAGTTGAACATATGTACGGTTTGCAAGTAACCGCTGGCTTCAAGCTTTATCCGAACAAGGCGCTTGTCGAGATAACAGGCAAGGTATATAACGGCAACGATACTCCTCGACAGTTCCTATGGTGGTCTAACCCCGCGGTAAAAGGTGGTGATGATCATCAAAGTATCTTCCCACCAGATGTCACTGCGGTATATGACCATGGCAAACGAGATGTTTCGGATTTCCCAATAGCGACTGGGGAATATTACAAAGTCGACTATTCGCCGGGTACGGACATCTCGCGCTACAAGAATTTGCCGGTTCCTACTTCTTATATGGCAGATAAGTCCGCTTATGACTTTGTTGGCGCTTACAGTCATGATGAGAAAGGAGGGTTGTTGCATGTGGCTAATCACCATGTCTCTCCTGGCAAAAAGCAATGGACATGGGGAAACTGTGATTTTGGATTAGCCTGGGATCGCCAGTTGACCGACAGCAATGGACCTTACATCGAATTGATGACTGGGGTTTACACCGATAACCAACCGGATTTTACTTGGATTGATAGTCATGAAGAGAAAAAATTCACTCAACATTTCCTTCCATATAGCAATTTAGACAACGTTCATAATGCGAACACGGAAGTCGCGATTAAGTTGGAGCGAAGCGGGCGTTTCGTTGAATGGGCCGTTTACGCTATTTCTGAGATTGCCAACTACGAGGTGGTTATTTCGGACAAAGCGAGTGTACTTGCTAAACACCAACTGACAATGACTCCAGGTGATGTGGTTGAAGAATGCATAGAGCTTGCTGAGAGCACGCGCTTAACCATCACAATCTTGAATGAGGAGGGGAGAGTATGCCTTTCCTATCTAGAGCATATTGACGCTAGAGATGAACCAACGCCCGATCCTGCCTCCGCACCAGAAAAACCTGAAGATGTATCGAGCGTAGAAGAACTGTATTTCATTGGACAGCATTTACAGCAATATCACCATGCAACGAGTGATCCTGCGGACTACTACCAAGAAGCCCTCAAACGCGACCCAAATCATTATGCAACCAACGTCGCGATGGCTTCGCTTGCTTATGATCGCGCGGATTATCAAGGCACACTTAAATATTCTGATGCCGCTTTGGAGCGTGCTCACAAGCTCAACAAAAACCCTTTATGCGGCAGAGCAAGCTACCTTCGTGGCTGTGCAAATGAAAAACTGGGGCGTCTTGATTCTGCCTTTAGCGATGTATTTAAAGCAACGTGGAGTAGTAATTGTCGTGATACTGGCTTTTTCGCCGCTGCTCGCATTGCTACAAAGCAAGACCGTTTAAATGAAGCATTAGAATACGCGGAAAGAGCACTGGAACTGAATGGTACTCACTACCAAGCTGCAACATTGAAGGTGTTTTTGCTTAGTGCATTGAACCGACACGCAGAGGCTCTTCGTTTTATTGATGAACAAAGTGAGATGCAGCCTCTTGGTTATGGCATTTCATTCGAAAAGTATCAGTTAACTCGCTCTGATATTGACTTATCAGCGTTTAAGCAACTTATGAATCAAAGAGAAGCTAACACGATTCATCTTATTAACTTTTATCTTTCGATTGATGCAAAAGAGCGCGCTAAAGCGGTCTTAGCTCTGAACGAGAGCACAGGTTCAATGAGTTTGATTTATAAAGCGTATTTAGTCGATGAACCCGAACAGGCGGAAGCCTTATTAGATGTCGCTGCCGATCGATTTAACGACAATGTTTTATTTCCGAATACCTTAGCCGAAGTTGAAGTTTTAAGTGCTTTTTCAGGGCATTACTTTACCCAATATCTACTGGGTTGCTTCTTCTATGCGAAACGAAGCTATTCAAGAGCGGTATATCATTGGGAAACAGTACTAAGGCTCAACTCACACTATGCACCCGTACTTCGAAATCTATCTGTCCATGCCTATAACAAGCGTCGAGAGCTGGATAAAGCGATTTCTTTGATGGGGTTAGCATTCGAATTGTCTCCGAGCGATGCCCGAGTTCTCTATGAACTGGATTACTTGAAAAAAGCGGCGGGTGATACGCCATTAGAACGACTTGCTTTCTTGAAGGCAAATCTAGAAGTGGTCAATCAGCGAGATGACTTAACTGCAGAGCTGCTTAATTTGTATAACATCTGTGGTGAGCTCGAACTTGCACAGACATGCTTATCTACAAGGCAGTTCCACCCTTGGGAGGGGGGAGAAGGTAAGGTGACAGGGCAGTTCATCGTCAATAAGCTGAGATACGCATTGCAGTTTATGCAACAACGAAGCTTCAATAACGCGCTTGAGTTATTGAATGACGCTCTGACTTATCCAACAAATTTGGGTGAAGGTCGTCTCGTTGGTCAAACTGACAATGATATCCACTATTTCTTAGGGCGTTGCTACCAAGAGTTAGGCGAAAGAGAGTGTGCCAATCAGCACTTTGCTCTTGCAACTCAAGGTAAACAAGAGATTAACCAAAGCCGTTACTATAACGATCAACCCGCTGATTACTTGTTCTATCAAGCGGCTGCAATGCACCAATTGGGAGATACCGCACAAGCAGTATCACTGTTTGAGGATATGGTGTCTTGGGCGGACTCAGAATGGAATGCGCCTGTAGAGGTCGACTTTTTTGCTGTATCACTCCCAGCGTTAATTGTCTTTGATAGCAATTTAACAACAGAACATCAGCAACACTGTTTATTTGTAAAAGCAATGGGTCAATTTGGCTTAGCTTTGATAGATGAACGTCATGGATTTGAAGATTTTGAACTTACATTGCAGGCACTGTTAGGACAAGCGCCTGCTCATACAAAAGCGAATCTATTAAAAGAAATCGCACAACATCGCTATGCGTTTGGCTGTAACAGTCAAAATTAATGGATAGGTCACTCCGGGTGACCTATCACCTGGGGTGACTCTAAAACAATAACTTTAATAGATATGTACCTCTACAAGGATTTACTATGCGTAAAACAAGCGATCAACTCAATATGAGAAACATATGGCTCATCAGTCTGGTGGCCGCCTGTGGTGGATTATTATTTGGTTATGATTGGGTCGTAATCGGTGGTGCCAAACCATTCTATGAGGCTTATTTCAACATTACGAATGCGTCATTGTCTGGATGGGCAATGAGCTCAGCGTTAATCGGCTGTATGGTTGGGGCATTTATTGCCGGCACCGTGTCTGACAAATATGGGCGTAAACGTCCGTTAATTTTAGCGGCACTGTTATTTGTTATTTCTGCATGGGGAACGGCCGCTGCCGATAGTTTTAATGCGTTTGTGGTGTTCCGAATTATAGGTGGCGTTGGTATTGGCTTAGCGTCAGCATTGTCACCGATGTACATTGCTGAAATTGCACCTGCTGATAAACGAGGAAAATTTGTCGCGATAAACCAACTGACCATTGTTATTGGTGTACTTGCTGCTCAAATCATTAACTTATTGATTGCGGAGCCTGTTGCTTCCAATGCAGCGCAAGCGGATATTTTGCAATCATGGAATGGTCAAATGGGTTGGCGTTACATGTTTGGTGCCGAACTTGTGCCTGCATTTGCGTTTTTACTGCTCATGTTTGTTGTGCCTGAATCTCCACGTTGGTTAGTAAAAATGGGCATGGTAGACAAAGCGAAAGCTACATTACTGCGTATTGGTAGCGAAAGTTATGCGTCTCGCACTGTGCAAGAGATCGAAAGTACCTTGTCTGCAGAAACTCGTTCACTTCCGTTTAGTGCGTTGTTTAAGCCAGATGTGAAGCCAATTTTGGTGATCGGTGTTGTTCTTGCTGCTTTCCAGCAGTGGTGTGGTATCAACGTCATCTTTAACTATGCACAGGAAATCTTTGCCTCTGCAGGCTTTGATATCAACGATACCTTGAAGTCGATCGTTGCAACAGGATTGATCAATCTCGTGTTCACCATTTTGGCGATTCCTTTTGTTGATAAAATTGGTCGACGTAAGTTGATGATTATCGGGTCGGCTGGCTTGACGGTGATTTATGGTTTGATGTCAGCCGCATATGCCTATGGAATGCTTGGTTTGCCGGTATTGATGCTCGTCCTTATCGCGATTTCTATCTATGCTTTGACGTTGGCACCAGTGACTTGGGTTCTTCTTTCTGAAATGTTCCCGAATAAGGTTCGTGGCACCGCGATGTCGGTCAGCACGTTGGCACTTTGGGTCGCGTGTTTCGCACTCACTTATACGTTCCCACTGCTTAATGCGGGGTTAGGTGCTTCAGGTTCCTTCCTACTTTACGGTGTTATTTGTGCCTGTGGTTTTGTGTTCATTTACAAATGCGTTCCAGAAACGAAAGGGCGCTCTTTGGAAGAACTGGAAAAAATCCTTGTTACTCGTGAAGTTGCGGTAGGTAAAGAGGTGAACGCATAACTCACTCAGTGCTTTCTATTGAGTGAAAATAACAGAGTAAGCTTCAAGAAGGTCGCTATTAAGGTGACCTTCTTTGCGCTTAAATTGGGAGTTACGTATAGAGGTTATCTAACTCTTGCTCAACCCATAGGTAGCTCATCCCGACTATTCGCTCAATTTGCGTTAAATGCCCGAACGAGACTACGGTGAGATCTTGTTTACGAGCATTCTCGTCTTCGAATGGATTAATGAGTGTTTGTTGTGTGATTGTCTTTAACCAACATTCACCTAGAGCACAAGTGTTTCCATACAAGATGATTTTGTTGATGTTGAGTGTGATAAGAAAGTTATAGAGAGATTGTCCAAGAATTGTGGCTGCGTGCATTGCAACTTCCTGTGCAATTGGGTCGTCGTTTTGATACAGCTTAACAAAATCATCGAATACAAAGTCATCGATATGCACAAGCTTGGATGCGTTTTCCTGACGGGAAAGGTATTGCTTACAAAGCGCTGTGGAACTGGCTTCCGTCTCTAAGCAACCTTCTCGACCACAGCCACAAATGATGCCGTTATTCGCGACTTTAATGTGACCAATCTGCCCACTGCCAAACATCTTTCCCCGGTATATGTCATTGTGGATCAAGAAAGAAGAACCGATACCGTAATCAACGTTGAGTACGCAAAAATCTTCACCGTGATGCCCGTCTAACCACTTTTCAGCTAAGGCTAGCATGACGCAATCATTGTCGACTAGGACCTCAACGAGCAAGCGTTGTTCAAGAAGATATTTTAGCTCGATAGGTTGTGTCCAAGGAGCTTGCGGCATTCGCATGGAAGATCCTACATGAGTATCCACTTGCCCGTGTACGGCAATAGAGAGTCGATAACTGGTATTTGGCTTGGACTGACGGCAAGCAACAATAGCCGTCACGATATCCTCAATTAGTTCGTCAGGTGTTTGTGGGGTAATGGCTTGATCAATAAAGTCCGAAGAGGGCGTCATTTCATTATCGACCATTACCGCTTGGATACGGGTAGGAGAAACACTCATGCACACGGTGTAAGGGCGATCACTTGATACTTTGTACAAGCCGCCAAAGTTCCCCTTTGTTGCTTTGGATACACTGAAGTTTTCTACTCGACCTTGCTCAACTAAAGCATCAACAATCTTACTAATAGCAGGAATGCTAAGTTGCGTTTCACGAGCTAACTCTGATTTGGTCATGCCTTTGCTTTTATACAGCAATGCCATCACAAGGCGACAGTTGTAGTGTCGAACTTTTTGATTATTCAACCCCTTATGGGCGCCAGATTGAAATGGTTTGTTAGGCATTGTTCGAACATGGCTCTTGGATGATTTAATGTAGAAGGCGCTAACTAAATTCTGTTTAGTTATCTCTGTGACTTTGTTATCAGTTGTTGAATATCTAACTGCATAAAGTAGCTATAAACAAACATATCATAATGAAGTGAAGGTTTATCGATGGCTACTCACACTCTGAATAATGGCAAGTTGAAGTTGGTCGTGAATGAGGCTGGAGGGTGCGTTGATTCATTTCAGTATATTAACGGATTCACCTTTGATGTGTTGAGAGCCAGAGTCAATACTTCCAACGGCTTTGCCGGAGATTCAAGTATGTTTCCCATGCTGCCAATGGCGAATCGTATTCGCGGAAATCAATTTGTTTGGCGTGGGCATAAAGTCGTGCTGCCGGTTAGTCGTGCCATCGATGATATGTTTTTCTTGCATGGAAATGGATGGATTTCTGATTGGGGATTACTGACCAAAAACGCAGGTGATGACTTTTTGGAATTAGAGTTAACGTCAAGTATCGACGGCGTATGTGAATACCATGCCAAACAGTCTTATCAACTGTGTGATGACGCCCTTATTGTTACCATGGTTCTGACCAACCTTGGGGATGATGCTTTTCCTTTCGGGGCTGGCTTCCATCCATTTTTCTCAGTTCAGCAAGATACACTTGTAGAATTCCCGGCGACAGGTTTTTGGTTTGAAGATAAGCAGAATCTTCCTGATCGTTTCGTTAGGCACATACCTTCAGATTACAACTTCAATAGCGAAAAAACAGTGCCCGATTTATGGATCAATAATGGATATCAGATGAGCGATAGCGGAGTTATGGCGTCGCTAAGGCACAAAAATGGGGTGTCAGTATTAGTGTCGAGCCCTTGCCGTTACCTGCAAGTTTATAAGCCCTCGGGTGAAAGTAACTTCCTTTGCCTTGAGCCTCAAAGTCATTATGTTGATGCGCATAACTTTGGTTGTGAAAGCCTGAGCGTTTTATCGCCGCAAGAAAGTATGCAAATCAGTATGTGTATACGAGTTGTGACATGAACTTGATGAGAAATGTGCCATAAAAAATTGGTATGAAAGCCCCTAGCGATAGGGGCTTATTCTGTGGAACCATTTATTCTGCGGAACTATTTGATAGCGAGTGTTAGAAATAGTGGAATAGTGGAGGTTCGTGCATTAAGAAGTTTTGATGAGAGATGTTCCAAGCATAGGCGCCAGCAAGCGTGAACACGACATAATCTCCAATATCGAGGTGAGTAATGTTTTGATTTCTCGCAAGAACGTCTTTTGGCGTACAAAGTTGACCGACGAATGTCGCGTGTGAGTGCGTAATCGGCTGTGATATGACTTTGGGTTTATTACTCGCTAAAATCGCAAATGGATGATCGTGACTTTGTGCCGCAGGGGTGCGGAAGTGATGTGTACCACCACGCGCAATGACAAAGTTCTCGCCTAAGTTTTGCTTGATGTCTAACACTTCCATAACGTAATAGCCGCATGGTGCAGAGATGTAACGTCCGCATTCAAATCGCAGTTTCCAATCTTGAACTTGTTCTTTCGCGATCAAAAACTCTAACTTGTCGCAAAATTCAATCCAAGGGAAGTGCTGCTCATCATTTTGGTAGTTAATGCCCATGCCCCCGCCAAGGTTGATCATTACTTCATCCAGCTCAAATTGTGTTTGCCAAGCTTTAACGACTTGGAAGTAACGTTGCATTAATGCTAGGTGACGATCTACCTCGAGTTGATGAGACATTAAATGGAAGTGGAAACCTTTTAGGTGCACGTTTGGAAAATCACGCAGCAGAGTGAGTGCGTTACTTAACTCGCTTTCATCCAATCCAAAAGGCGTGGGTTTCCCACCCATGGCGAGTTTGCTTAAGGTGATATCGCCAATATCGATGTTCATTCGTAGAAAAATCGAGGCAGAACGGTTCAGCTTTTCTGTTAATGCACCAATGCGATGCAATTCAGTGAGGCTTTCGACATGAATTGCATCTACGTTGAGCTCAATCGCTTGCTTAAGTTCGCTTGGCATTTTGCCCGGACCGCCGAAGATCAAGGGCATATTGAGTTGTTGTTCGTGCAGATGAGCAAGCTCTCCGCCGGACGCAGCTTCGAAACCATCGACATAAGGCGCGAGTGTTTTCAAGATTGGCTCTGATGGGTTGGCTTTCGCGGCATAAAACAGCTCTACATTTTTGGGTAGAACGTGTTTCATCTGTTTAACGTGTTGCTCCAGCGCCTTTAGGTCATAAAGGTAGGCACATAGTGGCTGCATGTGTTGCTCTGCCAATTGCAAAACTTCTTGTTGGACGTGCAACGGAAGCTGTGAAGAATTAAGCATGATTGGCTCCTTGGTGATTCGCCCATGGCACAGGAACTTGGGTGTAGTTGGATTCTTTATCCGCTCTTTGCATTAAGCGCGTAGTAAAGTTGTTTTTGCTCGGGAAACTGCCGCCGTTTATCAAGGATTCAAGCTCAGGTCGTTTGCCATTGACGGATTGCCAGCGAACAATTGCGCTTTTAACCGAGTTCCAAAGCGTTTTCTCAAGCGTTTGGTCTCCTTCCGCAATAAAGAAAATGGCTTCACTGATGTTGTTGATGAAGGTACAGTAACCAATACGATTCCAACCTTGCTCCCGGCTGTAATAAACCGATTGGCGAGCGCGTTCAGAAAGCTGGTTCAATGACTCCGGTGACCAGAATTCTGGAAGCAATTTGGTGCCTTCTAGATCGCGTATCCACACGCAGCAGGGCATGCCTTTTTCAAACCCAATGAGTGTGTTTTGCAAATGAGGCTCAAATGCGACGCCATGTTTAAAGTAGTAGTTGAATACGCCGGGAATTAAGCAGTGTAAGTAGCGCTCAAACCATAAAGTCGCGATGTCGTGGTACGTTGTTTCTGATGCTTGTGCTTTGGTTTCTAATTGAGCAGCGATACAGCTGTCGCCATTGCGATCATAGGCAAATAGTGCTCCCGCTAACGTTGGTTCTAGTACATCAATTTCACACAAGGATAGGTTTTCTCGATATAGGATACCAAACGACTCTCGGGCTTTCGTCAGATCTTCTTTTTGCTCGGAATCAATCGATTCCAAGTTGATGGTGGTGGCAAAAGGTTCTGTCATCACTTTGAAAACCGGATTCTGTAACTGCTCACTTTCTTTTATCGGATGCAAAATCGAGCTCAGTTGCACCGCACTATCGAGTTCATACCATGCGTTTTTACGGACACAATTGGTCAAGCGGACGTTAATCGAGAACTTGGCGAACCATTCTGTTTCAGGGTGGTACATGGTACGCACCGATGATGTCGGCAGCATTTTTTCTCCGCCTAGCCCTAATGGCGTCATTTTGCCTTGTTCAATCGCTCGTTGAACTAATGGGTTTTGCAAGATCGTGTAGCTCTCCCATGGATGGCAAGGGTAGAGGGTGGCGTCTCCAGAGTGCGGCTTTTCTGGTGCCAATTGCTCAATCATCGACTTAGGAGTATGACGTTCATCCGAGCGAAGCACATCGAGCAATGTATTATCCACTTCAAACCAATATAGCGGGACGCTGGCTCCCACTTCTGGTGAGCATGCTAATAGATCATCCATACTCACGCCGGAACGGCTTTTTGGCGTTGGGTGGAAGGAGTGCCCCCAAAGCAATGATTGCTCTGAAGCGATAAAAGCATTGTGCTGTTGAGGTCTTGTGTTTGCGTTTAGAAATTGCTCCGTTACCAACAGGCTATTTTCCATTTGAGCCACAAGCTCGTTGTTGAATGGAATCGTTAACACTTGTTTTAGATAGTTCAGTAACAGTGTCAGTGTTTGGATTGCATCTAATTTATGCCATCCAGAGCCCGGCATTTTGCTCCAGGGCATATCAATCAGTTTGACTTTACCAAGCTGACTCACGTACTCAGCAGGCAACAACAAAACACCGTTTTGATGGGGAAGATGAATGCCCACGCGCTGTTGTTGTGAATAGTTACGCTTCAATGTTTGTGGTAAAGATGTTGAACGGTACTGCCATTCAACTTGCTTGTTAGGGATCGCGTATTCGCGTAGATAGCAGTTGACGACGCCCATTATTGTGTTGAGCTGAGCTTTTCTATTGTTGAGTTGTGCTTGGCTTTTCGCAAGCGTTTTACTTGGAGACAATGGCGTTTGTAACATGTTGATGCCCAAATTTTGAATGGATGATCAGTGCGATAAGAGTCAAAGCACTGACCAACGCAGAAAGGAGAAAAGGAACGTCGAGCGAATAGAAGCGGATAATAGAAGATGCGCTAAGACCTGCGGCAACTCCACCCCATTTAGACATTGCATCAAAGCGAGAAAACACTTTGCCGCATTGTTGCCTATTAAGTCGGGTTGCAAGCGCTTGATGTAAACCTTGGTAACAGCAAACCATGCCACAGCCAAACACGATGCGAGCTACGATCAGTAAGACTTCATGTTGAACGAGGTGCATGACGCAACTGAGGGAGAGTAAGGCAAAACCCAACCAAAGTGTACGTTGCTGCTGGTGGCGGTTGATCTTCTCTGAAAGTGCATGAATCTTGGTTGCAAAAACAAGATAAACACCATGCGGAAGCGCATACAGGAAGCCGATCCATGCCGGATTCACGTTGCCGTATTGCTCAACATAAGGCGAGAAGTACGGGAAGGTCACTACCATAGCGAAAGCAAAGCTAAACTGAGCGCCAAACACCCAATATAGAGCACGTAGCGAGCAGTCCGACATAACATCAGATTTGTCTACAAGAGCGTCCGATTGGGGGGAAGGCGTTTCGGTTTGATCGACGGGTAGGGTAAGCGTGATCGCAAATGCCACAAGTGGCAATACGGCTAACCACAGGTATGCATTCAGCGGGTTGGATTCCGATAACGTCCATCCTAGCCCAATGGGTGCCACTATCAGAGCCAAACGAGCAGATAGTTGGGTTTTATTGAGCGTTTTACTCAGCGCTTTCGTATCTTCTATTTGGCTTGAAAGGTAGCTATTAGACGCTGCCATTGTTCCGCCAAACGTTCCTTGAATAATGAGACCAAACACAAACATGGGTAGCGTTGTTGCTAAGCCACACAGCATAAACCCCGCGGCGAGACCAACTTGAGCGCGCAGTAGAGAACGGCGTCTGCCGTATTGGTCGGCAAACTGCCCCCAAAAACGAGCGGCCATAGCAGTGCAGAAGGTAGGGAGAATAAACAAAACACCTGCCCAGTCTGCATTTATGTGGGCTCCAAAAGTGGGTAACACCGTCGGTAAGAACAACGGCATGCCTAACGCAGCAAATGCAGCGATAAAATGGCAAAGCAGTACGCTGTAGATGAGTTTGGTCATGATTAATTAGCTCACGCTCTGTTTAATGGCAGTGAGATAAGCATGTTGAGCGTCTTCGCTGGTTAACAACAAGAAGTTGGGCGCGGATAACCCATAATATTTGTTGATATCGCTTGCACCTGATGCTTCTTTGGAAAGTAGGCTCCCTGAGCTCAACAAATATTTGGCGTACAAATCTGGGGAATCAAACAAGAGTTCGCGTGCCAATTTTGTTTCGTGACCTTGTGCGCCTAAGTAGTCGATATAATAAGCGAGGTTTCGTGCGACTACTGCGTACAAAGAGGCGCTTGAAGCAATCCCTTTCGCTGCCATTGCCTCTACAATCGCGGCAATATCCAGTTGTAGCGTAATCGTGGTAAACATCTGACCCAACGCGAGTTCATTATCGACCTTAATTCGTTGATCCAGTAGTTGATCGCACTGAACAGGGGAATGCTGTTCAAACGCTTTGAAACGATTTGGCCAGATACGAGCGGCGTCATTGTCCTTCATAGCTAACGTCATTTTGCCTTCTTTATTGAATGCAATGATGGCGTTTTGCTGATTGGATTCCAAAGCAATGCCATAACGCAACCAAAGAGTCAGATGCACTTTACATAACAGATCAACGTAGTCGGTAAACCAAGCCAATGTATCTTGCTGGTAGTATTGTTCAGCGAGATGCTCAAGGAACAAGCGACCATCAGGCATTGGGCTGGCAAGGGCTGCAACAGGCACTAATGCTTGGTCTTCGCAGTGGTGAACAGGGTATTCGCGCACAATGTAAGCGAACGTTTTATCATCGCCAACGTGCCCACCATGCTTTTCGTTACAGTGGAAAAGCGTGCCACTTAGCTCACTATCACTTTGCTCTAAATGCGTTAACAAACGCTCAAACCAATGACCGTCATACAGTGTCGATGGTTTAATAAGACGAATGTTCTTAGTTCCTAACGAACGCATAATAAGTGGCACTTTTATATGAACATTCGGTGTTTGGTTCACTACCACAGTGCGCACCGATAAGGTTGGTGTCACCTCGAGAAAAGCGAGTGGCGCTTCAATCACGCCTTCAGGTAGTGACTCTAAACTGCGTAAAGTCAACGGATGAGCAGGGAACAAGTCATGACTCAGTGAAAAGTCGGCAGGCAATCCAACTTGCTCCATTGTTGGCCAGCACTCAGGAGGCGCAGAGGTTAAGGTCACTAGTGATTTATCAATGGCTAACCAACGCAAAGTAAAACTCTTGGCAAACTCCGGTGCATATTGCGCTAAGTCATTATCACTCAGTCCAAATTTTGCTCGAGCTGTCGGATAGTATGGATGATCCAAATATGAAGCGATTTGGTCTGCTTGTAACAGTTTACGTTCCCAACCATTGAGTTCCGATATTGGCTGCATCAATGCTGCTGAGTTTTGCTCGAATGCTTTGTCACATAAGCCTTTATGCTTTTCCGCACATTCGAGTTCTTGTAGATATCCATCGAGTAACGAATGAGAGCTTTCGTGAGCACAAGCTTTTAATACTTCAATCCAATCGCGGTAATGTTGTTGTGATTCAACGGTTCCATTTTTCTCTACAAACCAGCAGGTTGGCGCATGGTGGTTAGTCACGCCGTAGACCCATCGCTGCATGTAATAAAAAGGCGTAACAGGTAAGTAAAGATTTAAATCTTGTGTTGAGAAGGCGAGCCAAGTTTGGTCTGCGCCATAAGCATTGATGTTCAATTTGTTGGGTAAAGCATTAATGAAAGCGCCTTGAGAAACTAAACCAAATAAATCTTCGCGTAGACACGTATCGATTAAACGCTGGGTGAGATATAAAACGTTGTCGTTCATGCCGTTACCTCTTCGACTGGCACAAGGTTGAAAGTGGCGAGAGCCTGTTTGAGTGAAGGCTGCAATGACTGTCCGGATGGTGAGCTAATGGAAATCCTGGCTAGGTAGTCTTTGTTTGAATAGCTTTGTTGGATGTGCTCTCCAGCGGGCTTAAGAACCTGTTGTTGCGTAACAATATCGCCTTCTTGATGAATGAAAGATGTTGATGTACCTGCTATGGTTCCGCTCGTGTCGGCGACAACATAGTGCACTTGAGCGCTACCTTGGATAGTGAAGTCCAGTTCAAGTTTGTCTCCAAGATGCAGTTTTAAAATGGTGCTAAACCACTGATGATGGCTCAGGTTATTAAGTAGAAACTCGCGTCCATCTCCGATACTGCGATAATTGACCTCCACCAAAACGGGACCGGAATCGGTGATAATAAATTCGCTATGGCACACGCCGAATCCGACACCAAAGATTTTCAACTGGCGGAGGCATTCGTTACGAAATTGGACGCTGTGAGTTCCATTCCAACACGCCGCCATCTCGATAAAGTGCGGTGGGGCAGACAGTTCGACATCAAACCCACCAACGGCGAGCAAGTTATCGCCATCTCCTAATGTTTCTATTGTGATAAGCGGGCCCTGCAAAAACTCTTCAACCAAGACAGGAGTGGTTGGGTGTTTTTGCCAGAACGCATCGCAATAATCCCCAAGTGCGGCATCGGTGTCGCAGCGTTGAACATCCAAACTTGCAACGCCTTCCTTTGGCTTTGCGACGACCGGGAAATTGAGTGTCTTGCGAGGCGATGAGTCACCTTGATGCAGCAAGATACTTGGTGTGCTTGGCAATGATTTGTCATTGAGGACTTGGCGAGTTAGGTGCTTGTTCTTAGCTTTTAACGTCACAGTCCAGTCTTTAGCGGGCAAGTTAAAGAATTGAGCACAGATAGCCGTTGAGGTTTGCAAGTGATCGCTGTTACTAAAAATAGCGCTAGGGTGTAATTCGTGCTCCGTGATGACCTCGATGAGTTCAAGTGGATTGAAAACATCACATTCTAGAATGTCATCGGGGGTGAACTGGTTATCTTCACTGGCCAACTTGAGATGGTTGAGCTTGTGGTCAGTGATCAACACGACGTGAAGACCCATCGCTTTTGCTGCAGGTACGAAGCCGTGGGTGACTGCATCATTAACGACATGACTCACGATGATCATCGTTGATTTCATGGGACTTTCCTAATTTTTCTAACGTTGTTACTGCGTGCTCACAGCCGGCTTTCAATGCGTCTCTTTCGCGGTATTTTAGGGAAAGGTTTTATTATTATTCTGATTTTATTGATTATTTTGTTATTTCCCCAGTTACATGGGACAAACAAATATAGATCATAATTTTTATATTGCAAACACAAATGATATTGGTTTACATTCGCACCTGTTGGCAATTTTATAAACTAACGGAATTAAAAAAATGGAAATGAAGTTGACCTTGTCCCCATTAGCATTAGCTATAGGTGGAACGTTAACTGCAGTGGCAGTCGTGCCGAGTGTATCGGCATCAGAAAACGTTGAAGCGAATGAAACCGTACAAGTTGTTGGTCATAGGTACGAAGGTTACGCCGAGCACATGCCACAGTCAGGCACCAAAACGGACGTTGAATGGTTAGACGTTCCGCAAGCGGTATCGGTTGTGACTAAGACTGAAATGCAAGATCGCGGAGCAGTGCGCTTAGTTGACGCGCTAGATGGTGTCGCTGGTGTGAACAATACCTTAGGCGAGGGTAGCCGAGATCAGTTTGTGATTCGTGGATTCGACGCCCTTAATGATATGTATCGTGATGGAATGAGAGATGACGGTACATTGCAGTCCTACCGTAGTCTGGCAAACATTGAACGTGTCGAGGTGGTAAAAGGACCTGCTGGTGCGCTGTATGGTAGAGGCTCGGCGGGTGGCATCATTAATTTGGTGACCAAACGTGCTAATGGTGACAATTTCACGAATGTGAATGGCAGTGTTGGCAGTAACAATCAATTTGTTGGTCAGATTGATAGTTCTATGGCATTTAGCGACAAGGTCAATGGTCGTATTAACTTAGAGTATCGCCAAGCAGACTCTTACGTAAACCATGTCGATTCTAATGATTTCTTTATTGCACCGACGATTCGCGTATTGCCTGCTGATGGGCATACCATTGATTTTGATGTTGAATATGCCCATCAAGAGCTGGTGCCTTACCGAGGTGTGCCATCAAAAAACGGCAAGCCAGTTGACGTTTCAGAAAGCACGTTCTTTGGTGGAACCAATGACTACCAAGAATCGGACAGCCTTCGTATTGCAGTTAATTATGAATGGCGTTTAAACGATGAATGGGCTTGGACAAACCGTGCTTCACACAACCGCATTGAACTGGAACAAAAGGGCACTCGTCAAGGTGCTGTTGTGGGTGATGAAGTTTCTCAAACGGTGAACAATTTTGGCTACGACCCTCGCACAACAACGACTCTGCAATCTGAGTTAGTTTGGGAGACAGAATCCAACCAAATGATGATTGGCGCAGACTATAACCAGATCAATATTGATTTGACTTTAGCCAGTGACAAGACGCTGCCTCCAAAAAATATTTACAACCCTACAGTAGGACCAACGCCAAACCCTGGCTTTAAACCTTTCCGTGATAACACGACCACAACAGCGGGCATCTACATTCAAGATGTTTACACGTTTGGTGATCTTTCTGTGATTGGTAACGTGCGTTATGACTCAATGGATCTTGAGCAGCAAAAAGCCGGGGCAGCGAAAGAAGATCTCGACGATAACAAAGTCAGCTACCGTGCTGGTTTGGTCTACCGAATTAACTATGACATGTCTGTGTATGCGAGTTTAGCGCGTTCATGGCAGTTACCTTACTCTGGTATTTACATCAATCCAAAACTGGCTGAATTTTTCCATACCGACCTGAAAGAAGTTGGCGCAAAAGCCTATCTATTAGACAACGCTCTAATGCTGAACGCTGCTGTGTTCCAAATCGACCAAGAACAACCGCAAACCAATATCGATGGTGATGTGATCAATAAGATTGAAGCTCGCCATCAGGGTATCGAATTGGAAGCGCGCGGTCAGATCACGCAGCAATGGGATATCTCAGTTGGTTATAGCTACCTTGATGCGGAAGACAAAGACACGGGTAAAAAACCAAATGACGTGTCTGACCATCTGTTCTCATTGTGGAGCACGTATCAGCTTGATGACAACTGGCGTTTAGGCGGTGGTGTTAAGTACGTAGGTGACCGCTACGCTGGTAACGATGAAGCGGTGGCACTTGGTGATTACACTACAGTGGATTTGATGGCTGCCTACACAACAGGCCGTCACAAAATCCAAGCAAACGCTTACAACGTGTTCGATGAGAAATATATCCTAGGTGCCACCAATGGCAAGTCTGGATTGAACCAGATTGGTTACGGTGCGCCAGCAGAATTCATGCTCAGCTATGGATACCGATTCTAATTATTTTCGAATTCTCGCTACTGGTTAGCGAGCTTTCTTACCTCGTTTTGAGGATTGTTAGCCCATAGGGTCAAAGCCGCTTTTTTCTCTTTGACCCTTACTTCTCTTAAAGGAGACCCCCATGCTTTACCAAAATATGGATGGTAACCCCCAAGCTAAGCTGCGTTTAAGTGTGCTTGCGACCGCGATTGCTTCTGTCACCTCCATGAATGCATTTGCTGCCTCTGAACCTCAAACCACTACGATGGAGACGGTTGTTGTCACTGCGAGTGTTATCGGCAATTCAGCAATAGAAGATGTAAAAGAATACCCAGGAGCACGTACGGTCCTGACGAGTGAGCAAATTGAAAAGACGGCCGCTCATTCAATCGATTCAGCGCTGCAAAGTGTACCTGGTATTAAGGTGCAAGATGAAACTGGCACCGGTGTACTGCCTAACATTTCGGTTCGAGGCTTAAAAGCAAGTCGCAGTGGTCATGCTCAGTTCTTGATGGATGGTGTCCCTCTTACGCTGGCGCCATATGGTCACACCGGACAATCCATTTTCCCAGCAACGTTATCCATGATTGATCGCATCGATATTGTACGTGGTGGTGCGGCTGTTCAATATGGTCCAAACAACGTGGGTGGCGTCATTAACTTGGTGACTAAACCGATTCCAAACACTTGGCAGACTGAAATAAGTAACCGCTTAACTGTGTTTGAAGGCGGCGATACGCCACTAAACGACTTCTATTTAAGAACGGGCGGGTGGTTAACGGATACGTTTGCAATTCAATTAGAAGGTAACTTTTTAAAAGGCGAAAGCTTCAGAGAACATTCTGATACAGACGTAAAAAACTTCCAAGTTAAAGCAAACTGGTTGTTGAGCGACACTCAAGAGTTGCAAGCATTCATTCAAAGGTATGATGCAGACACACAAATGCCCGGTGCCTTGTCGCCAGACGATTATAAAAAAGATCGCAACCAATCTAAGCGTCCTTACGATGAATATCAGGGGAAATCAACGCGTTGGAGTTTGAAATACATTCAAGACTTAAACATTGCGGACAGTGCAGAGCTGCAAGTTCAAGCCTTTGGTCACAACTCTGAGCGTTTCTTCCAGTGGGGCTTTAATGGCGCAGGTGGTCACTGGGCAGATCCAGCTTTGCCTTCAACTGATGTGCGTACTTCTCCACGAGAGTTCAAAGTATATGGAGTAGAACCTAAGCTCGCGATGCACTTTGGCGAAGGCAGTGCGGTGACGCAAAACTGGATCGTTGGTGCTCGCTATGTAAATGAAGACATCGACTACAAGCTGACTCAAACTCCAATTGCTGGCGGTGCGACGAAAGTACCTCGTGATTGGCATTTGGATACCGATGCGTTTGCTGGTTATATTAGCAATGAAGTAGGTCTGTTTAATGATGCGTTAAAAGTAACTCCGGGCATTCGCTACGAGTCTGTCGACATGACGTTTGATGACTTAGGAAAAGCACAGAGTACAGATAACAAAGTGACGGAATGGCTACCGGGTCTAACGGTCGCGTATAACCTGACTGAGCAATGGGTTGGTTATGCAAACGCTCAGAAATCGTTGCGCGCCCCTCAAATTGCATACATTCGAGGTTTAGGTAAAGAGGGCAGTGAGCTTGCGTGGAACTACGAGTTGGGTGCTCGTTATACACATGATTCAACCAGCTTTAACGCTGCTTTGTACCGCATTGACTTTAAAGACCAACTACAATGGCAAAGTGCAACCCAAACCTTTGAAAACATTGGTAAGACGCTTCACCAAGGTATTGAGCTATCGGCTCGTTACGTTCCTGAATCCGTACAAGCACTTAGCCTAGGTGCAAGCTACAACTACTTAGACGCAACGCTAGAAGAAGAGGGCGCAAATAAGGGCAATCAACTGCCTTATACGTCAAAACATCAGCTTAGCTGGGATGCTACCTACGCGTTCTCAAAAGTAGATACAACACTATCTGGCTACTACTTCAGTGACGCATATTCTGACAACGCAAATACAAGTGAAGAAGACGCGACGGGTGCGAAGGGTAAAGTACCGGCTTACATGGTTTGGAACTTCAACCTTGGTACTGATCTGTACAAGGATGACAAGGGTAAGCTACGTATGAATGTTGCTGTGAACAACTTGTTTGATGAGGACTACTATTTCCGAGGTATTGATACCAGCCCTGTTGGTCGATACCCGGCGCCGGGACGTTCTTACACCTTGGACCTGAATTACCAGTTCTAGCTCGTTATTGATTGATATTAACACAATTCAAAGTCGCCAATTTACGTTGGCGACTTTCACGATCTTAGTGTTGGGGATATAAAAACATGGAAAACGAATCTCGGTTTCTATCGATGAACTTACGGCTTGCTGCATTTCTCTTATTGTTCATAAGCGTTATGTCTTTTCCAAGTTCAGCAAAAACTCGTGTCGTAAAAGATGAACAAGGGACATTTAAATTAGAAAGCACACCTAAACGCGTTGTCGTTTTGGAGTTTTCTTTTGTGGATGCGTTAGCAGCAGTTGGTGTGTCACCCGTCGGTGTTGCAGATGACAACGATGCATCAAGAGTGATCACAGCAGTACGTGATTTAGTTCAGCCATGGCAATCTGTTGGTATGCGTTCTCAGCCGAGTTTAGAGGCTATCGCTGTGCTAAAACCGGATTTGATCATTGCGGATGCAGAGCGCCATCGCACGATCTATCAAGACCTCAATCGCATCGCACCCACGTTGCTGCTAAAAAGCCGTGGTGAAACGTATCATGAAAATCTAGAGTCTGCGCGTAAGATAGGAATCGCACTTAACAAGCAAAAAGCGATGAACAAGCGTATTCAATTGCATCAACAAACCATGGCTGAGTATAAGCGGCATTTTGCGCTTAAACAGACGGTACAGTTTGCGGTGGTGTCAGACAAAGGTATGTGGCTCCACAGCGCTAAATCCTATGCTGGTGGTGTTCTTAGCGAGCTAGGCATTACGAGCCCACTAGTGCAGGCTACGGAAAAAGCTTATCTGCCTGCGAGCTTTGAATTGCTATTAAAAACAAACCCGGATTGGTTGCTGATTGGTGCATACTCGCAACCAAACATCATTGATGAATGGAAAAAGAACCCGTTGTTCAAGTTGTTATCTTCAGCAAAAGCACAACATATTGTTGAAGTGTCACCGGAGCTTTGGTCTCTTAATCGAGGCATGCTAGCAGCAGAGAAAATGGCGCAGAACTTAGAACAGATTTTGGGTTCGTCATGAACAAAGCAACGATATTGAAAGAAAGCCCTCATCAGCTTCAAGTGCCATGGAAAGCGATGTTTGTTGTCGCTATTGTTTTGGCTTTGGTTCTGACAGGGTACGTAGCTTCAATGCTTGGTTGGTCAAACTTTTCACTCACACTCAATGATTTAGTGGGGTATTGGTTTTCATTTGATGAAACCAACATGAGCCATCAAATCCTTGCTACGTTACGTGCTCCGAGAGCGTTTGCTGGGTTAACAATTGGAGCTTGCCTCGCTGTTGCTGGCTTATTGATACAGGGTTTGACGCGCAACGCGTTGGCATCGCCCTCAATTTTAGGTATTAACGCTGGTGCAGCGTGTTTTATGGCGTTCGCTGCCATTGGCGTACCGATAGTCAGCGATATCAACCCAATTCTTAATGCTGTACTTGGCGCACTACTTAGTGGCGTTTCTGTAATGATGCTTGGTGGTTTTTTTTCTATTCGCTCGCATCCTCTGCGTTTGGTTTTAGCAGGTATAGCAGTTAGCGCTCTACTGCTTGGTCTTACCCGAGCGGCGCTTATTCTTGCGGATGACATGGCTTACAGTGTATTGCATTGGCTGACGGGGTCTTTAGCAAGTGTGGACGAGGAACAATGGAACCAACTGTGGCCGCCAGCATTGACTGGATTGGTTCTCGCAATGGGGTTGGCTCGCAATCTCAATTTACTGGCTCTTGGAGAAGAAGTCGCGGTTGGATTAGGTAGCAACATCCAGATGACTCGGCTCGTTACGGGCATCACTATTGTTTTATTGGCGGGAACGTGCGTTGCCATTGCGGGGCCTATTGGCTTTGTTGGTCTTCTTATTCCTCACTTAGTAAGACCAATAGTCGGTCATAACTATCATTTACTGATCCCATGCTCGGCACTGATTGGGGCGGCTCTGGTTGCTTGGTCTGATGCATTATCACGTGCCATCGCGTTTCCCACTGAAACACCGGTTGGCGTGCTTACTGCGTTGATTGGCACACCTTGTTTTATCCTTGTTGCGATGAGGAGGTCTTAATGCTTCATCAAACAAAACTGGCATTGTTGTTTGGGCTTGTTGCTTTGGCTGCTGTTGCGAGCTTATTAGTTGGAGCCGCTTCGCTTTCTGCTTCTCAAGTCATGACGCTCCTTGTTTCTTTTTCAAACGACGACTTTGTTATTCATCAATACCGCTTTCCTCGCACTTTACTCGCAATTGGCGTTGGAGCTGGGCTCGGGTTATCAGGATTATTAGTTCAAGGTGTGATTAGAAATCCGCTAGCTTCTCCGGACTTGATGGGAATTAGTGCAGGAGCGGGGTTAGCGGCAACGGCAAGTTTGGTATGGTTTCCTAATACCTCACTCAGTTGGCTACCTTTGATCGCAATGGCAGGAGGTCTATTTGCAGCAGGTTTCATTGCGATGCTGGCTTGGCGTTCAAAACCTACACCTGCAAGATTAGCGTTAATTGGTATCGCCGTTAGTGCTTTTCTCGCTAGTGGTATCGACTTCTTGTTGGTCACGCATCCCATTGAAATCAACACTGCAATGGTTTGGTTAACGGGTAGCCTTTGGGGGCGAAACTGGCAGCAAGTGCCTTTCATTTGGGGTGCGCTCTTATTGCTGATACCGATAGCGCTGTGGTTAGCGTGGAGATTAGATGTCATGGGGTTGGGTGAAGAAAGCGCAACTACTTTAGGGGCGAAGCCAACGCAGATCCAAGTGGTTGCTTTGTCAGCGGCGGTGCTTCTAGCCAGTATCAGTGTATCTGTTGCCGGCACGATTAGCTTCGTCGGACTATTAGCGCCACATTTGGCCCGTTTGTTGTTTGGGCATAACCATAAATTGTTGATTCCCGGATCTGCACTGGTTGGCGCATTACTGGTTACTTGTGCTGATGCCTTGGCTCGTGGGATTCAACCACCGATTGAATTACCTGCTGGAGTGCTTACGTCCGTTATCGGAGCGCCTTATTTTATTTTTCTTCTATATCGTTATCGAGGTTGGTAATCATGCTAAAGACGCAGAACCTTTCCGTCGCCTATGGCAAAAATACAATCATTCCGAATTTGTCAGTCTCAATACCAAAAGGGAAAATTACCGCGTTGATAGGACCAAACGGCTGCGGTAAATCGACGTTATTGAAGACATTAGTAAGGATTAACAAACCTTTATCTGGTGATGTCTTTTTTAATGAAAAAACGTTGTCGAGTTATGGAGATAAACGCCTAGCTCGCTCGTTATCACTGTTGCCCCAAATCTTAGTAAGCCCAGAAGGAATCACAGTAAGAAAACTGGTTGAGTACGGCCGTTCTCCCTATTTGTCCCATTGGGGAAGGTTAGGGAAGGATGATAAAACGATTGTGGAACAAGCAATGCATGATACAGGCGTATTCGAATTTGCCGATAAACCGGTTGAATCATTATCCGGCGGGCAACGTCAAAGAGCATGGATTGCTATGGTCATGGCACAAGATACAGAGGTCGTGATGTTAGATGAACCTACCACCTACCTTGATATGTCGCATCAAGTCGAGTTGATGAATTTGATGCAACAAATGAATGCCAATGGAAAAACCGTGGTGGTTGTCTTGCATGATCTTAACCAAGCATGCCGTTACTGCGACCATCTCATTGTCCTTGAACAAGGTCAACTTATTGCAGAGGGGTCACCGGATGAAGTGTTTACTGAGTCATTACTTGATGAGGTTTTTGACCTGAAAGCGAAAGTATTCCGTGACCCGATTTCTGATACTCCGATGTGTGTTGCTGTCTAATAGACGCAAGATAACTTGCCCTTCAACAGTGACCAATTATTGGTTGCTGTTGATTGAAAACTGCTACAAGTTTAATCGTTTCGATAAAAATTACTCAGCGTAAAATAAGGTGGTTTAAAATGAACCGATAGGGTGCTAATGGTACACTGTACTCATATAAATACATTGTCATTTAGCGTTTGAACCACTCCCCCCGCTAATTAGCTAACCAAGCGTTCAAACGTTGAGAAATACCTTATGCGTTTGTCGTTCAGCTTCGTTTTTGCTTCTTCATTTGGCGTTGTTACGCCTGTGTTTGCCAACTATGACCTCGATTCTCTGTTGGAGATGCCTTTGTGCTCTCTAGCGGAAACCAAAGTGGTCTCAGCTACTCGTACCTCTCAGTCTTTGGCGGATACGCCAGCGTCTGTTTATGTTATCACCGCTAAAGAGATCAAGCGCTCAGGAGCTCGCTCTGTCGCTGATGCGTTATCTTTGGCACCCGGTCTTCATGTCGCTAAATATTCTAACTATGATTGGGGCGTGACGGTTCGAGGCAATAACGAAACGCTCAACAATAAAATGTTGGTGATGGTCGATGGACGTAGCGTGTTCAACCCGATGTCGTCTGGTGTGGATTGGGATCTCATTCCAGTCAGTATGGACAGCATTGCTCAAATCGAGATTGTACTCGGTCCTGTTGGGACGGTTTGGGGGGGAAATGCCGTCACTGGGGTAATTAACGTTATTACAAAAGAAGCAGAGGGCTCACCAAAAGGGCAGCTAGCCGCCAGCTTCGGCAACTACGACTATCGTGAGTATCAACTTCATCATGCTGGTGCAGTTGGTGAGTATGCCAATTACAGTCTGTATGGTGAATTTGTAGACCATATGCCTTGGACCAGTGAAGAGGCTAGGGTACAACCGTTTCAACATTTCAATGTATATACCGAGCGTTTTGGTGGGCGTTTGGATTACCAGAAGCGTGAACACACCCTAAGTGTCCAAGCCGGCGGTATTCGTTCTCGTGAAGATTACAACTGGGGTAATTATCAGCCGCATATGATCATGCCGGGCTCTGAACCCATGCGTACCTACGAAACAGAAATGACGATGCAGGAGTATTTCGTCGGCGGTCATCATATTTTCGATCGTGCCAATGGTGATAGCTGGGAAAACGAAGTCTGGTTTACGTACAGTTCCAATGATAGCACTCATGCCAACGCGCAGTTTTTTCGAACCGACTTAGACTCTCACTATACCTTTTCCGATCTTTGGGGAACGGAGTTTACCATTGGTGGAAACATTCGCCTTATTGACGAAAAGTTCGGTACGTTTTCAAAGTATGATGAACTCACCATGCCATATTTGCGCGTGGCAGAAGATCCTGATTTCTTAAATCAATCTTATGGTCTATACGCAAACTGGAGTGTGCCACTGACGGACAGAACCAAATTAACCCTTGGTAGTCGATGGCAATATAACAACCTCACTCATGATATCGACCCACAACCCCAAGTCCGCTTGAGCTATGAGCTTGCCGATAACCAAAGGATTTGGGCTGGCTGGGGTAAAGCAATCGTAACCCCATCGCGTTTGGAGCTGAGTACCTACATGCGTGAAAATCAGTACATGCAACATGTGCTATTTAGCAATAACCAATATTACGATTATTACTACAGTGTGCTTCTCGAAGGAAATGAAGATTTAGATGTAGAGTCAGTCTCGACTTATGAAGTGGGCTATCGTCTTTGGGATGACAATGCATTGCAATTTAGCGTGGGAGGTTTCTATACCCGCCATGAGAATATTCGAGTTTATAAGACAGAATCTGCTACTCAGAACATCATCACGGGTGGTTCTTCTCCAGGTACGGTTGGCACCGTTGTGGAGCAATATACCTCCACGCTGGTTGATCCTATTTGGAGTGAAAGCTTTGGTGGTGAAGTTGCGGTCAAATGGCAGCCCCGAGATGATGTACAGATCAATGCTAACTACAGTTACAAACGCATTGTTGGTCATTGTGAAGGTGATATTTGTGGTACAAACAATGCGGTAAAACGCAGTATCGAAAACGAGCCAAATCATTTTGTGAACGCGCAAGTGATGTGGGATATCACAGCTCAATGGTGGGTGAGTGTCAGTGGGCAATATGTGTCTGAATCCAAGTTGCATAAAGACTACGAGTCTGCACTAAACCCAATCAACGTGGCGAACAAAGATTATAACTGGCCCGAAGTCGTGTCTTTTGATGCATCCATTAGCTGGCAGTATAACGACTGCCTGCCAGAGATCACTGCATCAGTTGAGAATTTAGGCGCTGACCAGAGCAAAGAGTTTCCAACTAACTACAGCTCTTTTGCTAATGGCACTCAATATTGGCTAACGCTAGATTGGAATTACGCCAAATGGTAAAACGAACAGAAAAGGTTGTCGTCGTTAAATGGCTGATAGCTTTTTGGGCGCTGCTTAGTGCAACATTTGCGTTTGCTCACTACGAAGATGCGGATTTAAAAGCCGTGTATTTGTATCGTTTTGCCCTGTTGGCGGATTGGGTGGCGACGGGCGAACCTGTTGCTCCTGTAGAATATTGCGTATCTGAAAATGACTCGGTCGCAGAGCACCTCCAACGGATCGTCGCACGCAAACCTCAATTGTCACGGTTTTATGATTTATCCAAAGGCGAGACGCCAAGTTCTTGCCATATTTTATATCTAACTCAGGCGGATAGTTCAAAAATAGCCACCAGACGAAAACAGTTTCCCCATTCACTCTTAATTGGTGACGGAGATAAGTTTATTAAAAAAGGCGGTATGGTGGCATTTGTGAAAGAGAACAACCGCATCCGGCCCATGATATCTCGCAGCCACATTGCTCCAACAAAAGTCCAACTACGCGCGCAATTGTTGAGTATTTCTATCTTAGCTGAAGATGAGGTGGCTCCATGATCCGTTCTCGCCTTGCTCGGCTGCCTTTGCGCCACAAAATGATGCTTCCAACATGGTTGATGATAACTTTGATCGTGATTGGTTTAGGCACCTTAGCCATACAATACTTGGTGATTGCGCAAGAGAGTGCTTTAGATCGCCGAATCAATATCCTTGGTCAAGGCGTGGCAAATACACTTCAAGCATCCCTGATGTTTGACGATGCGTATTCTGCAAAAGAGCAATTGATTAACTTAAGCTTTGACCCAGATATTATTTCTGCTGTGGTGATCAACCAACACGACCAAACCATCGCTTCTATTGAAGATTTACCAAAAGAGTGTGCTTGGCATGGTCGTGAATTGTTGTGCGCTAATCAAAGCGTAGTCATGCGCCACAATGATGTATTGTTAGGAGGGGAGAAGCTCGGTGCACTTGAGATTTGGGTTTCGCTTGAAAGCTTGCTAATTCATGAACGTAAAATGTGGTTATCCTTGGGTGTGATTGTCCTGTTACTCTCAATCTGTGCTTGGGCATTAGCCAAATTATTGCATTCATTAATTTCGCTTCCTTTGTTGTCTTTACATCGCTCAGTTGAACATATGGGGCGGGTCGGTGTTATTCGCAAAGCATTACCGGTTTATCATCAAGATGAAGTGGGGAAACTGACCGAGTGTTTTAACGAAATGACAATGAGCCTTGCTGAGCGAGAATCTCAAGTGGCTCAAGTATTGAAACGAGTTGAAGACAAAAACCGTTATATTCGAAGCGCGCTCGATGCGATGCAACGTTGCGTTCTTGTTGTATCGTCGAATGAGCAAGTAACCTATTTCAACCCAGTGGCAGAAAGCGAACTTCGTGGCATAGAAGTGAACTCCAATGCCCGCAATTTGTTGATGAACTACTTTGAGCCTCAGCTAAAAATCGAGCGCATTATGTTTGCTATTGACACGCATACTACGGTAGAAGGAATCGAGGTACGCAGTGTCGATAAAACTAAGCGCTACCTTATTTCTTGCAACCCGATGGATACTGAAAAGAGCAGTCTGATTCAGCTTCGAGATATCACGGAGCACGCGCTGTCAGAACAAAGACGCAAACTTTTGGATTTGATGTTTGACCAAAACCAAGACGCTATTTTAGTACTCGATCGTGCTTTGAATATTAAGACGCAGAACAACTCAGCGACGCAGTGGTTTGGTGAAGTGGATGCGCTTAAAACACTGGAATTGCTTTCTCCATTTGAAGCAACAAAAGCGATCAAGTTACGCTTATTAAAAACAGGACATTACAAAACGCATGTGGAGCTGAAAAACCAGCAAGGTCGGGTGATACCATGTGAGTTGAAAGTGCGAGTATTAAAAAGTGAAACGGGCAGAGCTGAAGCCTTTGTGGTTTCCTTTACTGATTTGACGATAGATATTGAACTCAAACGTCTCAATTATCAGGCAAACCATGATCCCCTGACCGGTCTTGCCAACCGTGCTAAAGCGGTTCGTCGACTCCAAGAGAAGCATGATGTTGGCGCATCACAACACATCTTATTTGTGGACTTGGATGGTTTTAAGGCCGTTAATGACCAATATGGACATGCAGTTGGAGACCAATTGTTGAAGGTCGTGGCGCAACGATTAATGAACTGTGTCGCACGACGCGATCTGGTTTCGCGCTTGGCAGGAGATGAGTTTTTGATTGGGGTCCGTGATGCGTCGAGCAGTGAGCCTATTGCTAGGAGGATCATCGAGAGCCTCGAAAAACCGTTTCTTCTGGGAGACGTGACGTGTGAAGTTTCTGCAAGCATAGGTATCAGTTATTGGTCTCGTGAAGACTCTGCGACGTTAGATGAAAAGATCAACGAAGCGGATGTTGCGATGTATTTAGCGAAAAAAGGGGGGAAAAACCGGTACCACAGCGGCGCTGAAACGGTTTGTTTACTTGATTGACGGAAAACCATGTCCTTGGGCATGGTTTTTATATTACGCAATTTGTTGAACATACGATAAACGTTGAGCTGTTTAGTTGTTGAACAGCACATTTCAGTTTAATGATGGGATATCCTACCCAAATATGTTGTAGTCCAAGGTGGATAATCTTGTCAGAATGTCCTGACTAAAATCAAAAAAATGCTTTTATAACAATGAAGTAAACACAATTCAAAAATTATCGAAGTTTGACATTTATGCTGTGCAAATTAGTCTGATCTCCCAAGTTGTGGAAGTCGTTATGTTCAGCATTTTAAGAAAAACCGTCATACTTTTTGTCGCATTTATCGGCACAACCTCTCCGTCATATTCCTTTGCTAGCGATGAGTCTAGTGAAACCGTGCTTGTCGGTGTGATAGCGCTACGCTCAGAAGATCCAGAAATCGGCAACAAAATTGGCACTTATTATGGGATCAACCTCGATTACCTGACTAACATCGCCAAAGTGCTCAATCTTGAACTTGAGTTACGTTCATACAATACGATTCCAGAACTGTTCGCTGATATTGAGAATGGCACAATAGACGGTGCTGTTGGTTTTAGTAAGTCGCCGGACAGAGAATCTCGCTTTATCTTCTCGGATGCTTTTTTCTCTAGCACCATCGCGGTTTGGTATCGTGAAGACAGCTATTACCAACGTGATCCGCGAGAACTCCAATGGGTTTGTGTTATCGGCACCGTTTACTGTGAATACCTCGAAGACATGGGGGCGACGAAAGTCCGCACAGTGGAAAGTCGCCTTAAAGCCTTTGAAGAAGTCAGAGGCGGTCGCGCAAACGCTTTGATCTCAAGTTACGTTGCTATCAACCAATATTTAGACGAGAACGACATTGTCAATGGTGCGGTTGATATTCCCAGTTGGCTGAATGAAGAAGAATCGAGATTTATAGCTTCCAAATCAAACCAAGCGCTTGTTGACCGTATTAACAAAATTTTAAGCTGGGAACGCAATGGTAAAAACATTCGCTCGGTTGCGTCTACGAACCCATATCATGTCAACGACAAACTGCTGGTGGAATACCGAAGAGATTTAGAAAACAAGCAAATCATTACCTACAGCAGCAGTGAAGAAGCGTTTCCTTTCTTATTTAGAAACCCTCACACCGATGAGTTGGACGGATTTCTGCCTGATTTTATCGATTTGATCCAGTCTCGCACTGGCTTGAAGTTCGAATATCAAAAGCCTAGCAGCAGCTTAAACAGTGGATTGACGGCGTTCAATGCCGACTTAGTTCCTGTGGCTTATGTAGAGAATCCACCCTTATCAGATTGGTTAGTCACCAAGCCGTTCATGCACAACAACTTTGTTGCAATAGAAGCATTGGACCCGAAAGAGCATCCCGCACACGACGCGCGATCTGGCATTCTAATGAGTTTAAAAAAACAAGGTTTGGTCAATCTCGACTCATGGAAGGAAGAGCGCTTTACTCGCTATGAAGACCTTAGGCAACTGTTGACTGATCTCAAACAGGGCAAGATTGAAGTTGCGTATATCCCTGATGACATCGTGCATAGCATGATCGCGCAGGACAACATTGATGGGTTGCTGATCAGTGAAAAAGATACGCTGACCTTGTCGATTGCTTTTGCGGTAGCGGACCATAACACCAAGCTAAAGAAAATACTCGACAGCATCATTGATACCATTGATGCAAAAGAGATAGAAAAGCTTAATAGAACTTACCGAAACTTCAATCTCGTCTACGGTTACGATGAAGAACATATCTTCACCATGATACTGATTGTTGTGGTTGTGTTTGTGATCCTCTTGGCGGTTGCGTATTTCGTGTTGGCGCACCTTAAACTCAAAGTCAATTTGGCAGAGCTAAACGCAACGAATGAGGAGAAAGAGAAGCAGTGGTTGATGGAGATTATTCAAGAAATCAACAGCATTGTTTTTATTCATGGCGAAGATAACCAAATTCAAATGAGCAATTGCTCTTTATATAAAAACCATCGTTGCAAAGGCTGCACGATTCAAAGTCGAAAAAGTGCCAAACCTTTGGTCGACAATGTGATCGAATTGCGTCAGGTGATTGCAGGTAAACGCATCGCAGATATAACAGCATCCAATGGCTGTAAGCTTGGTATTCAGCATGTTTACCGAGAACGTAAAGCCATTCTTTCTCCAAGTAGCAAAAAGAAATTTGTCCTGACCGTACTTCAAGATATCACTGAGCAAAAAGAGCGAGAGTTTGCGTTAATTGATGCGCAAGAAAAAGCGCAAACTGCGGTTCGTTCTCGAGAGAATTTCTTGGCAACCATGAGCCATGAGTTAAGAACACCACTTTCCGCTGCGCATGGTCTACTCGACTTGTTAGACCGTCAGACCAGCAGTGAGGGGAGTAAAGAGCTTATCACCCAAGCGATGCGCTCACTAAACCACTTGAACCTGCTGGTGGACGAAGTCCTTGATTATTCCAAGCTAGAAGCTGGTCAGCTGAAAGTGACGCCAGTAAAAACTCATGCTGTAAACACCTTGTGTGACGTGATTCGTAGCTTTGAACCAAAAGCGTCCAGTAAAGGGTTAGAGTATCGAGTGACCTTCAAACCCTTCTTAAATCCATGGTTGAAAGTGGACGCAGTGCGCTTAGTCCAAATCGCGACCAATCTACTCTCCAATGCCGTTAAGTTTACCAACGAAGGAGAAATCAGCGTCAGCATTGCCGTTCATGAAGGGCGATTGATCTTAAAAATCGCGGACACAGGTATCGGTATGACGGAAACGCAACTCGAAGGTATTTTGCAGCCGTTTGTTCAAGCAGATGACACCATTACGCGCAAGTACGGAGGAACAGGGCTTGGCTTGAGTATTGTCGACCGTCTCGTGGACTGTATGGGAGGGGAGTTATGTATTAATTCCCAGTTCGGTCTTGGCACCACGATGGTTGTGAAGTTGCCTATTACCTTCTGTGAACCAGAGCCTCAAGCGGCACTGTCTTATACATTTTCACCGATGTTGCCTGCCAATGTCCGTGATTGGTGCCTTGCGTGGGGGATGGCGTCGACAGATGTGAAGCCAAATTTGGTGGGGCAGTTTTCACCGCAAGGGAAATACCAAGGACTAAACCTTGATTGTGGTAGTAAAGGAAGCTGCGAGTTAACGCCGTCAGAAGCCAAGTATCCAGATACCTTACTGGCGTTGCTGCGTCAAGATTGCACCTTAAAGCCGACAGCTGAAACAGAAGACACGAATAGCAATCTTGATTGGAAGCACGGAACTGTTTTGGTCGCAGAAGATAACCCGATCAACCAAAGCGTGATCACGATGCAACTGCGAGAACTTGGCATTGAGCCTGTCATCGTAAGTAATGGTCTTGAAGCATGGCAATACGTGAATCGCGATCATCAGGTGGCGTTGGTTCTTACGGATTTTCACATGCCCGAAATGGACGGTTTTGAGTTGGTGAAGAAGCTCAAAGCAGCACCAGAGCTGGCTTCAATTCCTGTTATTGGTGTCACCGCGGAAGACTCTCGCTTAGCAAACGAACGGGCTAAACACATTGGCATCGATGACATTCTTTATAAACCTTATGACCTTGAAAAGTTAAGGTCAAAACTGCTGCCGTTCTTAGGGCAAGAGAAAATGGCACAGTGGCCAGAATGGATTGAGAAATTTAGAAAGCAAGACGCTAAGGAGATAGCCAACGTTTTTAAAAGATCAATGACGCACGATGTGGCAAACCTAAAAGCTGCGAAAAGCAAACAAGATAAAAAACGCATTATTCACGGTATAAAAGGCGCGCTTGGCGCCATTGGAGTAACCATTTTAGCGGAGTTATGCATTGAAGCAGAGAGGGCCAATGATGGTGAGTTTGAAGCTCATGTCACCGACCTTATTGAGCGCATAGAACAAGAAATCAACCTTGCAGAACATTGGATTAAAGCACATGAATAAAGATCTTAAAGCGATGGTGATTGATGACCATCCACTGCAAATCACTTTGCTAAAGCAAATGTTATCTCGGCATGGGGTTGACGTCTCGACATTCGATAATGTTGATAGCGCGATTCAGCACGTCAAAACATCGGACGTGGACATTATTTTTTGTGATTTGCAGATGCCGAATAAAGATGGTGTCGACATGATGATGATGCTCAACCAAATCGGCTACCAGGGAAAGGTTGTGTTAGTCAGCGCGATGGAACTGATGATTGTCGCCACCGTTAGAGCGATGTGCGAATCGTTCAGTTTCGAGGTTCTCGGTAAACTTCTGAAACCTTACGATGAAGAGCAAGTGGTCGCAATGCTCAACAAGTCGGGTGTTCAACCACCGAAATTCACTTCATTTCAGCAACAAGTTTGCGTGCAAGACCAAGAGTTTTTGTTTGCTTTGGCTGAGGGGCGAGTTAAAAACTACTACCAGCCACTAGCGGACGCAAACACGGGAGAGATCATAGGTTATGAAGCCTTAGCGCGTTGGTTTCATCCCATTTACGGCGTTTTAGCTCCTTACAACTTCCTTTCTATTGTGAAGCGCTGCCATTTATCTGCGGAGTTGTTTGATGCGGTGTTTAGTAATGCGTTATACGACATGAAGAACCGTGGGCTGAGGTTACATGTTTCACTGAATGTTGATCATGACAACTTAGAAGATCCGGAATTTGCGACTCGCTTTATCGAACGTTGCCGTGAGCATGGCATCAGTCCAGATCAGTTTACGATAGAAATTACTGAGCGAGACACGTTTGAGACCAACGCCGCACTTTACAAGAACCTACTTAAATTCCGAATGAGTGGAGTAACCGTCAGCATTGATGATTTTGGTACGGGATCATCATCGTTGGAAAAGCTCGCTCAACTGCCTTTTAACGAACTGAAAATAGACCGATCTTTCATTCAAGGTTTGGTCAATGACCCTAAAAAGAAAAACATAGTATTAGCCATCTGTGCACTCGCAAAAAGCTTAAACATTAGTGTTGTCGCAGAGGGGGTGGAAGACGAACCGACGCTAAACGCGATGCGCCAATACACGGTTGACGTATGTCAGGGCTATTACATCGATAAACCAATGCCATTAGAAGCAATAACGATACTGAAATAAAAGCATGATGAATAAACTGAACTATCTGATCTTTGATGATCACCCGCTGGTTTGCATTGCCATTAAATCTTTGGTCGAGAGCCTAGGCACTGCAAATGATGTTTTAACGGTAACCAATTCAAAAGACGCCTTAAAAATATTGAAAGAGCAACAAATTGGGCTGCTCATTTTGGATGTAAATCTCGCTGATTGCGATGGCTACGATTTCTACAAGCGCATTAAATCGCACGGTTTTGCAGGAAAAGTGATCTTCTTTTCTGCGGAGACGAGTCATATGTATAGCCAAATGGCATTTCGCTCTGGTGCTGATGGTTATGTATGTAAATCAGAAAACCACGAAATCTTAAAAGACGCGATTGAGGCTGTTTCCAAAGGTTATTCGTTTTTCAAATTCAAGCAGAGCGTTGAAGAGCATCGTAATGTACCAGCGTTATCCAGCCGTGAGAGTGCCGTGATGAAGTTATTGCTGCAAGGGAAAACCAATCGAGACATCGCGGATGTACTCTCGATCAGTGATAAGACGGTAAGTACCTACAAGCGTCGAGTTTTGGATAAGTACAATGTGAAGAACATCGTTGAACTCTCTAAAGTCCTCGGTACGTAATAGGAGAAAGAATGAACCTGAGAAACGTTTATTTGTCATTCTTCTTTGCTGTGCTTTTGTTTGTGACCTCAATGACCATGATTGGAGCCATGCTCATTTCTCATGAGGTGAAGCAATTTAAAATCTACACACAAGGCATTTCAAAAACCAAACAAAAAGTCATCATGCTAGGGCTCTTATTGGAGTCTGAGCTAGCGCGTTATGAAGGAACTTCGGCTAAGGAGATTACTGATGCGACCGAGTTCAGCTTTCAAGATGCGATTTACAAGCTTGATCCAAAGAGCGAGCTAGACTTTGTAGAAGCCGTCGCGCGTAAAGTGCTACATGAAGCTGAAGGTTATCTATCCAATGTCTACGAGCGGATTGATATCGTGCTTTATTTTCGTTCATACACAGGAAACAAGTTGATTCTTGAAAATGCTATTGATGGACTACAAGATTTGACGGAGCCTTTTGATATTGATTGGTGTAAAGAGACAAATTCTTGTTCGTTGGCGGCATGGAAAGATCAGTTGTCTGACCGTATTCTGATTTCTAAACCTTTTAAAACCACCTATTCGGATAGTCGAGCCTTTAGCATTATTAGCCCGGTCTACTTCAAAGGGGAGCTGGTTGGTGAATTTGGAGAGCAAATCTTTCTCGATTCGCTAAAGGCAGAAGGAAAGCAACTCAAAGTCGATATTAATAACGGAAATAAGCACATTGTGGTGTACTTTCCTCATTATCCTTGGCCTGAGTTTGCATACACTCAAACGTACGTAGCAGATAATAATAACCTGATTGTGTACAAATACCCGTTTAGCAAGATACTTATCGATTTTGGATGTTTGTTCTTTGTCTTTTTTGTTGTGATCTTTGCGTATTATTCAAAAGCGCAAGAGTCAAAAGAGAGCAAAATTCAACTGGCTAACGCAATCAGTGACGCAACGAAAGACGAGCTAACCGGGTTGTTTAATCGAAAAGTGTTCAAAGAGCAGGCTTTTAAGAACAAGATTAAGATGACACCGTTTACTGTGATTGCCATTGATGGCGATCGAGTTAAACGAATTAACGATAAATTTGGGCACCACGTTGGAGATGAAGTCATATCGATAATTGCTGACTCCATGAAAAAGGTCTTTCGGTCGACGGATTATCTTATTCGCACGGGAGGCGATGAGTTTATTGCGATATTACCCGATTGCAGTGAGAGCAAATCGTTAATTTTGGCGAAGAAACTACGCGCTGCAGTGAAAGAAAATCGCTTAAAAAGTATGGATGTAGAAGTGAGTGTCAGTACTGGTATTGCAATGAGCACTGAACATGAGACGCTGAACAACGTCATCATGCGCGCTGATGAGGACCTTTATGAATCTAAGCGTCACCGTAGTTAAGTAACCAAGTAACTAACTTAAGACAGTGTCTTAAACCTGAAAATTGCTTTAACTGACTTTAATGTCATTAAGCAACGGTATAAGAGTTTGATAAACTTGACCAAAACGTGACTTTGGTCTTCTATAGTAAAGCAGCCTTACTCATTAGGCTGCTTTCTGTGTATTTGGCTGAAGGTAAATAAAGAACTCAATTTTCATCTCTGACCCTATTTGGTAGCTGTGCTGTGAATAAAGATCTCGACCTAAACCTACTTAAAATACTGGTGCTACTGGAGCGTCATCGTCAATTGAAACCCGTTGCGAAAGCACTGGGCAAGAGCGAAGCCTCTATCAGCAAATACCTAACTCGCCTGCGTACTCAATTGGAAGATGAACTCTTTATCCGCCATGCACATCACTTTGAACCAACGGATTATCTAAAGCGTAAATTACCAGAAATTACTGATGCGCTAGGGCAGTTAGAATCTTGTCTAGTTCGCCGTGAGTTCGACCCACTCTCGTACGAGAAAAGCATCTCAATCTGCTTGCCTCAATCAGCACAACAGTCATTTGGTGATCTGCTTCTTATTGATTTAATGGAATTATTTCCTAATGCCTACATCAATGTAGAAAGCAGTACGGATAGCACAATAGACGATATCTTGGTTGATAAAGTAGATATGCAATTGCATTACTTTAACGAAGAGTATCCAAAAACCATCCATCAACAATTTATTGGTTATGCGCCAGCTGTCATCGTGGTACCCGAAGAGCTTGGGATCAACGATCTCGAAACCGCGTGTAAGCTCGATTTCATTTTGCTTGAGTTAGCAGGTTGGAAGGATAGGGAGCAGGTGACCAAGCGAGCGCTCGAACAAAGTGGGATTAATATAAACCGTGTTGCGACGATTGGTAATATCACGAGTCTACTCAAAGTCATAAGAAGCAAGGCTGCAGCGACAATATTACTTGAGTATCAAAAGCCAATTGAAGGCTATACCTTTATCCCTGTACCGGAGAGTTTTTACCCTCAAGGGCGACCAAAGGTCGTGATACAAATGAAGCAATCTCATCGCTACAACTCGATGCATCAGCTATTAACCGATGCTATCGCGAAGTACGTCATTTCTTAGCAGCACAAGCTGCCGCATTCACCTTGCGGAAGTGTATTAAGTAGCTCTACAACGGACTCGGCATGGTATTTCTTCAATATGCGAGTCTTATAAGTACTGATGGTCTTTGCACTTAATGACAACTGTTCAGAAATCTTCTTATTTGAATAGCCTTGAGCCAAATAATGGAAGACCATTGCTTCACGGTTCGATAGAGCAACGTTACCGCTTGATTGATTGTGCGTTGCTTTAAACATGGAATAACCACGCGTCACGCTAACAATCGCATCCATAATGGTCTCTTTCGATTCATTCTTATTTAAAAATCCATGCGCACCCATTTCAAACGCGGCTTTTGACAAGCTGCTGTAATCGCGAGAGGAAATAAATAAGATTCTTCCTTGATAACCGGTTGCCAGAATGTTCTTTGCCAAACGCATACCGTCTCTGTCACCTAAAACTACATCTAAAATAACCAAGTCAACAGGCTGGTTGCGAATGAGCTCCATAACTTCGGCACTGTCAGTTGATTCTACAACGTTCACAGTTTGGAAAGCGTTTTGAACAAGAGAAGCGAGCGCTTCGCTATATAACGGTTGGTCGTCGATAATAAGAACGTTATTCATATTTTGTGCCTCACCTTATATTTCAATTTACTTGCCGCTTCCATTCAGCACTCATTTAACGAGAAGGGATTGTAGGAAAAATCCTTGCTGTGTGGGTGAAAATGACAATTTCATTATTTGAAAAGGTGTGTCTCATTTTTTAGAAAGTGTCGCGTGGTAGATAATAGAATCAAAGAGATACGGCACGAAAGAATCACCGACCTCAGTTGAAGTACCAATCTTTCTTTGCCGTCAGAAAAGGCTTACACATTCGAATAAGTTTAATTATAACAACAAGATAGTGTTGTTTGTGTGTTGGGGCGAGTTTGCGACTTATCCGTTAGGTTTTTAGTATTTCCACTTGCTGTTGTTATGGAGTATGCGGAATGCTTAATAGAATTAAAAAAATAAAACATAAATTTTATCTGATCTTGAGTGCCGTTATTTTGGTGCTGTCTACAGTGTCTGCTGTTGGCTTTTTTACGACTAAACAGGTCAATTCAAATTTTATTCACTTTCAATCAATCGATGAGGCGGCTTTTGAAGCGACAGACGTTGAAGCAAATCTGTTGAAGGCTCGAATCAATGCATTGACGTATCGCACAAACCGCGACCCTCAATTTTTTAATCGAGCAATTGAAAGCTTGAAATTAGCGCAACAAGAGGCACAAAGGCAGGCTTTGAAGTCGACAGATAATGAGCGAAAGGGGCGCTTTGAAAAAGTCACCTCGCAACTCGAAAGTTATATAACAAACTTAACTGAAGTTTCGCAATTAATGCGAGAACGTGACGCTTCTGTTCTCGAACTGGTTTCTTTTCAAAAGCAGATTGAGGCAAAAATATCGCGACGACTGAGTGAGTCAGAAGTGCTTAGTAAGCAACGTTCGGAAGTTTCTCGCGCAGCTATGGTATTTAAAGCGTTGACGCAAGAAGCTACGGAGTATCTGTTAACCAATAACGAGCAAGATTACGAACAGTTTCAAGATCAGCTATCGCAATGGAAAAGTGATTTGTCCAAGTTAAGCTTCGCAAGCCAAGAACAACTCATTGAACTGACAGAAGGCTTTGCTCACTCGTTGTCTCAAGTTGCCAGCACGATTCGGACTCGAAACGATCGTTGGGAAGTACTTAAAGAGATTGGTTTTGATATTGCTGAACAACTGAATGGCATCAGAGTCGATGCCGTTAATGATCAAAATGCATTGAAAGATGAGATTCAACAATCCACTGAAGAGGCAATCATCAATGTGACGTTAGCTTTGTTGATTGGATTGCCAATCGTCACCTTCTTATCTCTGTATATTTCTCATGATATTACCGCGAATGTTCAGTTTGCTAAGCAGGTAGCTGAAAAGCTGAGTCGTGGTGAAATCAGGATGAGGCATGATCAGGTGAAAGGGAATGATGAAATCGCTGAAATGCTTGATGCGTTGCACCATATGGAAGCGCAGCTGTATAAAACGGTGTCAGGTGTGGTGTCTTGTAGTGACTTGCTTGCTTCGGCATCAGAAGAGTTGTCGGCAGTAAACGGAGAAATTCTGACGAATGCACAAGCCCAGCAATTAGAAACTGATCAAGTTGCCACCGCGGTGAACCAAATGACGGTAGCCATCACCGAAGTCGCCCAAAGTGCGAGTGGGGCATCACAAGAAGCTGCGTTGGCGACTAGTGTCTCTGAACAAGGGCAGACTGTCATGCAACGAGCCATGGAGCAGGTGGGCGGTTTAGCCACGCAAATGGGAACCATGAGCCAAGAGGTGGCTACCTTGTCCAATGGGACAGCAGAGGTTGCGGATATTACGGAAGTGATTCAAACCATTGCTGAACAGACAAACCTTCTGGCACTCAATGCAGCGATTGAGGCCGCGCGTGCTGGCGATCAAGGTCGTGGTTTTGCTGTTGTAGCAGATGAGGTGCGTCAACTGGCTCAAGAAACCCAGAAGGCGGTAGAAAAGATCGGTCATCGCATCAGTACGCTGCAACAGAATACGACTCAGGTGGTTGATTCCATTAATGCTGGGCAACGCATGCTAGAAGAAACGGTACAGCAATCAGCCTCAGCGAATGAAGCCTTTGTGAGTATTTCGGGGAATATTGAACAGACGAATGCGCTTAACACTCAAATCGCTACGGCGACGGAAGAACAAAGTGCTACGGCTGAAATGATCAATCAAAGCGTGGTATCGGTACGCGATCAAGTGGAGCAAACCGTTAATATGATTCAAGACTGCAATCAGGCAACAGATGAGCTAGCAAGAATGTCGGTTAACTTATCTGATCAAATTCGATTCTTTAAGCTGCAATAGAGAGGTGTAAGGAGCGAAATTTTACCTGATGGTGTATTTATACTTGCAGCTAAGCAATGAATCAGTAAAGATCGCGCTTTTACCTAAGTTTTGAGTCCGTTATGAGCCAATCTTCTTTTGAATCTATTGTTCATTCACGTCGTTCCGTTAGAAAGTACGATGCGAATGCTGAATTTAACCATGATGATGTAGCCAAGGCGCTCGCGTTGACCACGCTTAGCCCAAACAGCAGTAATATGCAGATGTGGGAATTTCATCGAGTGATTTCAGCGGAGAAGCGAGCGAAATTAGCCGACTTCTGCATGGGACAAAATGCGGCAAAAACGGCGAATGAGTTAGTCGTTTTTGTGGCGACTACTCATAACTGGGAAGAGCGCGCAAAGCGCAACGCAGAGACTGTGCGCCAAGCTTTTGAAGGCCGTGACGACGCTGCGGCCAAGCGCGCTCTAAAGTATTACGAAAAACTTATCCCAATGGTTTATAACAATGATGCATTTGGCATACGCGGAGTGGTACGCAAGTTATACAGCTGGTGGCTAGGTCGAAACAAACCGATGGTAAGAGAAGTCGCTAAAAGTGACGTACGTGTTTGTTTGCACAAGAGTGTTTCTTTGGCAGCGATGACTTTTATGTACGCGATGAGAGAAAAAGGCTATGACACTTGCCCAATGGAAGGCTTCGATTCAAAACGTGTAAAACAGTTGCTTAATCTAAGAGACAGTGATCAAATCACCATGGTCATCAGTTGTGGTATCAGAAGCGAAGAAGGGGTTTATGGAGAGCGTCATCGCGTAGATAACGAAGCGGTCATTAAAACTCACTGATTCTTTACTAATTATGGCTAAACTTTTTGTTTTCCCTGCCGTTAACTTAAGGAACCCAGCTGCAATATTGAATACTTGAATGTGTTTTGTACAAAAATGAGACAAATTTTAAGCATTTGATATAGAAGTGTGCAGTCAGCATCCTTTTGATTATTTACAAATTCTGTCTCAACGACTACAAAAGGACTCTTGGATTTTTTCGCCTGTGAAGTGATTCTCTGTGGCATTGCATCAAGCCTTTTTCTTGGTGCGTATTTTGGATAATTGTGTTTATGAGTAACGTAACCAGCACTATATTGACTGAGAGTGGTACCAATGAGCTTGAAATCATTGAGTTCCACCTAGAAAAACAGATGCCAGATGGCAGCACAAAAACATGTTATTACGGTATTAACGTCGCTAAAGTTCGCGAAGTGATTCGCGTACCAGAGACTACCGATTATCCGAACGCACAACCGCATATGATTGGCGTGTTCTCTTCCCGTGAAGTGTTAACTCCGTTGGTGGACCTTGCCGGTTGGCTTGGCGTTCCGACTCGTCGCGACTTAGAGCGTAAGTTTGTGATTGTGACGGATTTCAACAAGATGACGAATGGCTTCTTGATTGACAGCATTTCACGCATCCACCGTATCTCTTGGAATGACGTAGAATCACCGAGCCAGTTCTTAGAAGCAGGTGAACAAGATTGTGTGGTTGCTGTTGTTCGTAAAGATGGCAACCTGATCATGATCCTCGATTTCGAGAAAATCATTGCAGACATCAACCCAGAGCTGAGTATGGAAAAATACGACGTAACGGGTGATAAATCGGTTGACCTTAACCAGCGTATGGTTGGTAAGCGTAATGCGAAAACCGTTATGGTTGTGGACGATTCAGCGTTTATTCGCTCACTGATTCAAGATACTTTAGCATCAGCAGGCTATAACGTGATCACATGTAAAGACGGCGGCGAAGCTTACGAGAAGTTAATGAGTCTCATCGAAGTAGCGAAACAAGAACAACTGCCAGTACGTGAGCTGCTTGATGCTGTTGTTACCGACGTTGAAATGCCGCGTATGGATGGTATGCACTTGGTAAAACGACTACGTGAAACGGAAGCCTACAATGAAATGCCAATCGTGATGTTCTCTTCTCTAATGAGTGAAGATAACCGTGCGAAAGCACTATCACTAGGGGCAAATGACACGATTACTAAGCCAGAGATTGGTCGTATGGTCAATATGATGGATAAATACGTGTTTAACTTTGCATAAGCAGAAAACAAGATGACAAAAGGCTGCCGATTGGCAGCCTTTTTTGTTATTTAGGACAGGGTAAAATTTCTAGTTTATAACTTTTGTTTTTACTCATCGGTGGTCCATATAAAATGCCACATTGAGTAAGGCTTGCACGAGGGTCGTCTCTTGGAGCGATAACCATCTCTCGAGTAAAAGAACCGGCCTCGTGATGAAATGTCTTCCAGTCGGAATTGCTGCTCTCGTTTATTCCTTGAATCAGTAGACCAATAGTGTGGTCATCTGCATCTGGGTAACCATATAGGAAAGTGCATTGCATCGAGTCACTTGTCTTACAGCCATCAAATGGCAGGTTAGTTGCAGGGTAAGCTGTTTTTTTATTAGAGACGTAAGGTACGCTTTCTAGTCCCGCAGTTGCCATTTTTCCATACCCAATGGCAAGAGCTGATGCAATTGCACCTTTCATTCCTTCCAAACGCGCTTCGCGAGCATCATCTTGAATGTTTAAGAAGCGGGGTGCGGCAGTGACAGCAAGGATGCCAAGAATTACGATTACAACAACAAGCTCAATTAAAGTAAAACCTGATTTTCTTTTCATAAACCATCTTTAAGTTAGGTTGATACGATAGTCTAATATTTATTTGTTATTTAGTGCCTTAGACTGTGAAATTCTACGTGTGGTGAATTTTGATAGTGCATTCACTCTATAAAAGCCGCTGATTATAATGTCGATTTTGTGTTCTGGATAGAGGAGTATTGATAAATTAAACATTGCATCTTTGTACAAAATTCGAAGTTGCAGAAAGTGAGCCTCTAAAGTTCGGTTATTGAAATATTTTGATTGTGTTTTAGATAGGTTTGATGAATCCTACGCAGGGCGAGAGTAGGTGAATAATAGATAATTTATATTTAACTAACTCTCTAATAAATAGATAAAATATAAGAACGCATCGATGGAATTCGATTCTACTAATTTGCTTGCAATGGGGCTGATTTTCCTCGGCTCTTATGTACAAACGGCTATTGGCTTTGGCTTGGCTATTGTCGCGGCTCCACTACTTATTCTATGGGCTCCGGAATACGTTCCTGCTCCCATCTGTTTAGTTGCATTGTTTATTTCATTAATGAATGCGATGAAGCACCGCAGTAATGTTGAACTCGGTGGTTTGAAGATGGCGTTGATCGGTCGTATTCCCGGATCGTTAGCGGGTGGGGCGCTGTTGTTTTATGTTTCGACAGAAGCGTTAACGCTTTGGATTGGTTTTCTCGTGCTTTTTGCTGTGGCTGTGAGTGTCTTACCTTTTCGCATTGAGCCAACACCAGGACGCATGACGTTTGCAGGTTTCTTTTCGGGGCTCTTTGGTACAAGCTCCGCGATCGGTGGACCGCCAATGGCGTTACTACTTCAGCATCAAGAAGCGAACCAGTTACGTGGTAACCTTTCTGCTTTCTTTGTGTTTAGCTCTATTATCTCGTTGGTGGTTCAAATTCCGGTGGGATTCTTCAATCTTCATCATTTGATCATTACTTTGCCCTTACTGCCTGCAGCCGCATTCGGCTATTGGTTGGCAATAAAAACAACACAGTCCTTGCCTAAAGAAAAAGTGCGTTTCGGTGCGCTAGCGCTGTGTTTTATTAGTGGAATTACCGCGGTAATTCAAGGCCTAGCCTTATAGCGAGTATTGGTCCTTTTGTTTCGCTTTACAAACCAAATTTGCTCTATAGAATCGCGTCACTTTTTTATTTGTCGAGTCAGTTATGAACAACAATCGTTACGGCAATTTTATGGCTGCACTTTCCTTTGTTATCTGGGGATTGTTGCCTGTTTACTATCGCTTTCTGCCAAATGCATCAATGGATGAACTGTTGGCGCTGCGCATCATCGGCTCTGTACCTGTGGGGTTTCTATTAGTACTGGTGATCACGCATCACATGCCGAAATGGGCTGCTATCTGGAAAGATAAAAAGTCCCTTTGGTATACCTTTGTTGCAAGTAGCCTAATGTGTATTTCTTGGGTTGCATTCACTTGGGCGTTAACCAATAACCGTGTTATTGATGCGAGCTTAGGCTTCTTTATTGGACCTTTGGTTTCTGTTGCGCTGGGTGTTTTTGTCCTTGGTGATAAGCTGTCAAAAGGTCAGTTCATCGCCATTCTTTTAGCAACCATCGGTGTAGTTTATCAGGTTATCCAATATGGTCAGTTACCATTAGTGGCACTGACAATGGGCTTATTCTTTTCTCTTTATGGCTTATTTAAGAAAAAGATTAACTTTGATTGGAGTACAACACTCTTTATTGAAGCGGTGGTGCTTACCCCAATCGCATTGGCATATCTGATGTTTAAGCAATGGACGATCGGTGAGTTATCTTCAACCGTCGATATGACCACGTTCATGCTTTATTTAGGAAGTGCGCCAGTAACTATTCTCCCACTGATTTTTTATTCGATTGCGATCCGAATTACTAACCTGTCGACAGTAGGGTTGATGCAATACATTGAACCGAGTCTTCAATTTGTATTGGCCGTCGTGTTCTTTGGTGAACTATTCGATAGTGTAAAAGCGGTGACATTTGCTTTTATTTGGGTGGGTCTGCTGTTCACGATCTGCGAAGGTATCGCCAAGCTTTCTAAGCGTAAAAAGCTCGCTAACCACTCTCTTTGATGATTTCTTTCTTTAGATTTATAGGGCTAATTTATACCCAAGCAACTTCGGGATGCCCGGTTCAGGTAGAATGCCTTGGTTTGTAGACGCGGCGGCGATTTAAAGATCTAGTCACTCTAAATCAAGAATGTATGTATTTTATAAATATGTTTTTTATAGAATAATTAGCTCACAATAATATTTAAAGAAGGAAGTTTTATGGTTACCGCGCTTTACGCATCTATTCTCGCATTACTGCTCATCTGGCTCGCTTTTCAAGTCATCAAGCAACGCCGCAGCAACAAAATCGCTTACGCCGATGGTGGAGTTGAGGCGCTTCAAATCGCTCGCAGCGCACAAAGCAATGCAAGTGAATACGTTCCTATCACACTCATTTTAATGGCGTTATTAGAATACAACGGCGCTTCGCTACTGTGGATACACCTTGCTGGTATTGTATTTGTGATTGGGCGTGTGATTCACGCAAAGGGAATTCTCGGTGAGGATTTAAAAGGTCGAATTACAGGGATGAAGTTAACCTTCTTTACTATGATTGGTTTAGTAGCCCTTAACTTGATCTATTTACCTTACGGGAGCTTATGGTAAAAAAATCGACATACTTACCGCCTGCATGGCTATTGGTGTTTGTTGGACTGGTTCTTAATATTGCTGCGATTATCTTAACCAGTGTTGTGTTAGATAAACTCGGTAAAGAGATCAGTTTACTGGCTGAACAAAAAGCCGATAACCTCTATTCGATACAACTCGCTTGGAATAGTGTCGAAACATTGGAGCGAAAGCGGGAAGTATTGTTGTTGCATTTGCACCTTGCTCAGAGTGAACCTGTTTCAGAAGAAATGAACCAAGTGTTGAGAGGGCATTTGTCAGCATGGACAGGGCAGGAAGTAAGTCCAATCCAAATTGAACAGTTACCTAATCTGATGTCTGAGATCAATCAGGCGCAAAATAACTACCGTAATCGTATAGACAGCTATTACCTTGCCAACTTGGAAACCACGGAAGTGATGACAGGTTTGGAAGAAAAGATGGCTTGGTATAAAAGTATTGGTTTGTTTCTTCAAGTCTTCGGTTTGGCATTAATTTTAGCGCGAGATCTCGCCCGTAAGCCATAAATGAATTGAAGATTGTATTTGCATATTGCAAGGTCTTGTTCGCAATATGCAATAAGTGGAAAGTGGTTAGTGTGATTATTCGTTCAATTTGACTGCAAATGATTAAATAACAATCGGTTTTACTGCATCGAAAAGTTGGCATGTCTAATGCTTTAGTTTACATGACCCTTTTAAGCCGAGGGTCACCTAGCCAACTGACGTTGTTAGTGAACCAGATTGTTCACAGAAATATATAGCCAATCACCCAATTGTGATTGGCTTTTTTTATTCCTGTTAGCCAGGGAACACAGGTCCTGAAGTCTGCTGACCCTAGCGAATGTTGATAGTGTTGTCGCGCCTGTCGTACATGTCTGGGGTGGTGTGCAGACCGCCAGCATATCCAGCCGCTTCCAATGTTTCTCTCACTTCTCGCACATCTGCCGCCGTCACTTCCTGCTGTTGATCCCCGAGATGCCTACGTACAAAGGTAATGAGCTCGGCTAAACGTGCGTCAGAGAGGATATCCTCAAAACTTGCCATCGGCATGAAGTTACGCTCCGGATCAATATAGGTAGGCTGTAAGCCACGCACCGTTACCGCAATAGTATTGAATGGGTCACTGTGCATGATGATGCCATTGTTCAAGAGCGTTGGTGCAATAGGGGCTCGACCTTTACCATCGTTCCCATGACACGCGCCACACGTTTGTTTGTAAGTAGCATAGATCGGATCTTGATAGGCAGCTTCATCGAACCCTTTCGGCTCTAAAGGCACCGCATCGGCAGCAATGAAGTTGTTTACGTCACCGCTGAGTAGGTAATAGGACATGGACTCGATGTCTTCGCGCGTCATCAAACTCAAGCTGTTTTTGACCACGTCAGCCATCCCGGCAAAAGCGGTACCTTTGTCTGAATGACCTGTGTGCAAGAAGTCGGTCAGTGTCTTTTCATCCCAACCACCCACGTACAGCTCCGTAGACGTAATGTCAGGTGCGTTCCAGCCGTCTATCAGGTTACCTTGGAAGATGCGCTCAGGAATTAGCGCTTGAGCAATATTACGCGGCGTGTGGCACTCTGAGCAGTGTCCTAAGCCTGCCACCCAGTATTTGCCTTTCTGCCACTTCTCTACGTCATCCACCGTACCTTCAAGCTCTGAAGGTAGGCTGTAGTCGATGGGGTCGGTGTCCATAAAGACAATGTTCCAGCCAAGGAGACCAAGACGAATGTTCGATGGGAACATCATGTGGTTTTCATCGTTACGACGCGCCACGGCAGGAATAGACTGCATGTACTCCCACAAATCCGTCATATCTTGTTCAGTCAGATATTGATAAGAGGTGTAAGGCATAGCAGGGTAGAGATAACCGTGTTTGCCTTTACCTTTTACGAGTGCATCACGAAAGTCATCATAGTTATACTCACCAATACCTTCACTGGCATGAGGCGTGATGTTAGTGGAGTAGATGGTACCAAAAGGCGTAACAAACGGCAGACCGCCCGCAAAAGGTTCGCCACCTTCAGCACTGTGACAAGCCACGCAGTCCCCCGCGTGCGCGAGATATTCACCACGTTCGACAGATTGAGCGTTAAGTGCTGCGAGTTTTTGCTCTTCCTCTTCGCCGGCTTTGCGGATGTAGGCACCAATCGCAAGGACCTCGTTTTCGGAAAGCTGGTTTTCAAACGCTGGCATCAGATTATTCAAACCGTAATTGATGGTGTGTTGAATCTCTTCGATGCTGCCGCCATGAAGCCAAACGCTGTCTGACAAATCAGGCACACCGGTTTGTTGGTTTGCGATGGAGCCATCTCCATGGCATGAAGCGCAGTATTCCACAAACAGACGTTTACCAAGTTCAACTTTTACCTCTGGCACGTCACTGTGGCGTTGATTGAGAGAGGCAAGGTAATAGGCGACTTTATTTACTTCGTCTTTTCTCATTACCTCTACCCATCCCGGCATAGCACCGTTACGCCCTTTTGCGATGGAGTGAATAATGGCATCGTCATCTCCACCATACATCCATTCTTTATCGATAAGGTTAGGAAAGTGTTTTTGCCCTTGCGCGTTATCTCTATGACAAGCGGCGCAATGGGTTTGAAACAGCATGCGTCCAGTGCGTACGATGTCGGTATTTTGTGCAAGTACCGCCAAAGAGGTGTTTGTTACTTGGCTAAACTGCTGATCGAGTGTGGTCGAAGGTGAGCTGAGTTTGTCATTTCCTTGGTCATAATTCACCAATCCTTTCCATTCACCTAGCCCTGGATACAACACTAAATAGCCTGCAGAGAGTAAAAACGCGACAGCGTAACTTATAAACAGCAGCTTAGGTGGTGGGGCATCTTTTTCATCTATACCATCAAAAGAAGCAATGGTGTGGTCTTGATCTGCTTTGTGGTTGCTTCGCCAATACTTGACGATAACACTCACCATAAGGGCAAAAAATATTATGGTGCAGGCAACTGCCCACCAGTTCCAGAATGTGCTCATGGTGCCACCTCCTGTGCTGTGTCTTGACCAAGGCTTTGAAGGTAACGAATCAAAGCTTCACCCTTGGTTTTACCTCGAATTTGTAGACGTGCGTCTGATATCTCTTGGTCGGTATAGGGTACGCCTAATGTACGCAGTGTTTCCATCTTGTTGCCAATGGCATTACCAGACAGAGTTTGCTCAAACAACCAAGGGTAAGCAGGCATGATGGATGTTGGTACAACTTGGCGTGGATCGATAAGGTGCAATACATGCCATTGGTCCGAATATTTCCGGCCTAGGTTGGTTAAGTCTGGTCCAGTACGTTTAGACCCCCACAAGTTTGGGAACTCGTAAATATCATCAGCCTCTTGGTTAGCGCGACCATTGCGCTTGATTTCAGGTTCCAATGGGCGAACCATTTGTGTGTGGCACACATGGCAACCTTCGCTGATGTAGATATCGCGACCCGCAAGCTCAATTGCGGTTAGGGGCTTAGCTAAACTGCCTTTGGCGATGTCATCCGTGCGAAGAATATTCGGCACAACCCAAACTGCGAGTGAAAAAGAAGCTACAACCATCGTGGTGATGATTAAGATGATAACCGAGTGAGTAAAGTCTTTGCTCATCTTATGCCTCCTTTGCCACTAGTACGGATGGAGAACGCACGGTCTTATACAAGTTAAACGCCATCAGGAACAAGCCAAGTACAAAGAGTGCGCCACCAAAGAAACGTAAGAACAACCATGGCGCTTTAAAGTTCATGGCTTCAATAAAGCTGTAAACCAGTTCGCCATTCTCGTTTTGGGTTAGCCACATGTAGCCTTCGCCAATACCTGCCACCCAAAGTGCGATAGCGTAGATGGCGACACCGGCATGGGCGAGCCAGAAGTGCCACTTGATCAAACGCTGCGACCAAAGTTCGGTTTTGCTCCACAGACGCGGGATGAAGTAATAGAACACCGCAATGCCGGACATGCCCACCCAACCTAATGCGCCAGAGTGAACGTGCCCGATCACCCATTCGGTGTTATGCGCTAACATGTTGAACCAGCGAATCGCCAATAGAGGACCTTCAAATGTGGCCAAGCAGTAATAAAGAATTGCCGAGAAGAAGAACAGGCAAATGTAGTCAGACTTGAGCTTCTCTTTGTTTTGTAGAAGTGTCATCGCGCTGTTGAAAGCGCCTGCCCAAGAAGGAAGCCAAAGGATGAGAGACATGATGATGCCAATGTTTTGCACCCAAACAGGTACTGATGAATAAACCAAATGATGAGTACCTGCCCAAGTGTAAAAACCAACCAACCCCCAAAAGTGGATCACAGACAAACGGTAAGAGTAGATAGGGCGGTCAGCGGCTTTAGGTATGAAATAATAGTTCATACCAATCACACCGGCAGTCAGCAAAAAGCCCACCGCGTTGTGCCCCCACCACCATTGCACGATAGCGTCTTGCGCTCCGGCAAACACAGAATAGGACTTCATCAAAGAGACGGGCATGGCAAGGTTGTTCACGATGAAAATCATCGCAATAACAATGATAAAGGCGGCGAAGAACCAGTTCGCAACGAAGATATGGTCAACTTTCCGCTTCGCAATCGTGCCGAAAAACAGCACAGCGTAGAGCACCCAGACCAAGACGATCAGTACGTCGATTGGCCATTCTAATTCTGCATACTCCTTAGATGTCGTGTAGCCAGCCGGTAACGTAACGAGTGCTAAGAACAGCACCAATTGCCATCCCCAGAAAACCATCCAAGATAAACTTTGATTGAAGAGATTACAGCGTCCGGTGCGTTGAGCGATGTAGAGAGAAGTACCCATCAAAATGTTGACGACAAAACCGTATATCACGCCGGAAGTATGTAATGGTCTCAGGCGACCGAATTGGAAGTATTGAGAATCAAAGTTGAGCACGGGCCAATATAACTGCGCGGCAAGAATGACACCGATGATCATCCCTGCAATAGCCCACACTAACGATGCCAACACAAAATACTTCACAACTTGAGTGTTGTATTGAGTTGCTGCTTGTTCCATAAGAACGCTCCTCGTTTAAGGCTGCGGCTCGTTACCTAACTGTGAGTAGTAATGGGCGATGTCTTCGATATCTTGATCAGAAAGCGCATCAGCTTGCTGCTGCATTAATACCGCCAGACCACTTGTGCGCTCACGCGCTTTGTAATCCTTCAAAGACGAAATTAGATAGCTCTTTTTCTGACCGCGCAAATTCGGGTAGGCGTCGATAGTAGAAATTCCGTCGGTACCATGACACGTCATACATACTTTCGCCTTTTCCTTACCAACCTCAAATTGAGCATCGGTATTGGTGTCGGATGCGAAGGTGATCGGAGAGAAGCACATAGTGACGACGAGAGTCGTCTTCAGCACTGTGCTCATGCATTGTGTGTTCTTTAATCTCATCACTGATTCCCTAGTAATTTGAATGCGTTTTCACTAACTTGGGCGTTTTACAAACAGGTTCTTCGCTCTTATTCGTGAGGTGAATGAACGGGTTTGTTTTTTATTGTTGTAGGTTAAAGAGTAAGCAGGTACTGGCGATATCGCTATGTACAAGCCGATTTAGTTGTGGTTTTCATTACTAATACGCACCAACTCGATGGATTGGACAAAATCATTACCAATAAAACTAAAGTGAAAAGAGGTGCTTAGCTTTTGCCTTTTGAAAAATGGTGAGTTTTGTTTGATTTGAGTGGGCTCAGTATTGTTTTAAGAGGTGAAGGAAATTGAAAACCGCCCTGATTTATACCCACCAGACTTTTAGATCGCCGCCGCGTCTACAAACTAAGTTATTCTCGCTGAACCTAGCATCTCGAGGCTACTTGGGTATAAGCAAGAGCGGTTAGAGAATAGGAGATCTTTCAAAACACATTATCGACCGCGGTAGATCATCATATCGTAGATATGTGTGATGGATATTGGATCGGCTTCGATAGTACTCACGCGAAAAGAGGAGATAAGACTAAACAGCGAGCCGAGCGCAATTGGAGCAATGATAAGCAAGGCGATCAGAATGAAAAAGAGTACGGTTGAATGTCTCATAAAGCACCTCCTGACGTCTGTTTTGTTTCGTTGCTATTGTAACATTTTGCCCCGAATTTAGACTTAGGTTATTCCGTACTGTATTTGAGTTTTTACCTAAAGGATTCTTGTTATTCTGATGGTTTCAAATAACAAAATAATGACAGGGTTTCACAGTAATTTTCTCGATGATGAATTAGTCACAATGTATACTGTGAACGCTTCGCAAACGTTAACACTCCTCAGTCTAAGTACACATTTAGTCCAGCATTTGCGATGTAAATATAACTAGCAATCACGCATTAAAATCAATGATATATGAACCCCTAACGAATCCTTCGTAGGGTCTTTTTTGTGAGTAATTATGTTTAACTCAGAACGCAAAGCTGCATTCGTGCTCGTCGCTACTACGATGATCGCGGCATTAGGGTGGATCTTCTCTAAAGAAACCATTCAAGGTCTCCCTCCATTCGGATTTATCGGTCTGCGATTCACTATCGCTTCACTGTGTTTGTTGCCTCTGTGTATCAAACCGCTTCGTGCTGCCAATAAGAAAGATATTTTTGCCGCGGCAGGCGTTGGTGTGCTTTTGGGAGGCGCGCTGATGTGTTGGATCTACGCGATTTCAATTAGTGATACGTTAGGTGAGGGCGCATTCATCATGAGCCTATCAATGCTGTTCGTACCCATTGTCGCGTGGATTATGTTTCGTCAAAGACCTCAACGAATTTTTTGGGTGTCACTACCAATCGCGATTCTTGGCTTAGGGTGTTTGTCTTTAGCTGGTGGTTGGCAACAATCTAGCAGTCAACTTTGGTTCTTAGGCGCTGCTTTGATGCTCGCTCTGCACTTCAACGTAAACAGCAAGTATTCGCAAAAATTGCCTGTGTTGTTACTGACGTGTATCCAATTGTTTGTCACGGGTTTGATTGGTTTGTTGATTTCATCTTTGGTGGAAACGGTGCCAACTGAAGTATCGACGTCTATTTGGATTTGGTTTGCGCTGAGTACGCTTTTGGCAACCAGCTTGCGTTATGTGATGCAAACCATGGGACAAAAGTTTGTCCAAGCGGGTAACGCTGCACTGATTATGATCCTTGAACCTGTCTGGACAGTGATCTTGAGTGTGATTTGGTACGGCGAAGTGCTGACCTCCAATAAACTCGTTGGTTGTGCGCTTATCTTATTCTCTTTGGTGATCTACCGAACTGGCGGTAGACTCCGCTTTCCAAAATCTCGTTACCGTCTACAGTAGTGTAAACAACAATGCCAGCACTCATTTGTAACATATTTTGTTTTTAGATGGCATACGCAGAATCGTAAAGAAAACGACCTGAGAAATTTATCAATAAGAATTACGGTCTAGAATTAACTGGTGTTTCAACTGGGTCAGAATATGTTTATACATGAGTTAAGCGATGTTAAGAGCAATGCTATTGGAGAGGATACGAGAGTTTGGCAGTTTTCGATTATATTTGCGAATGCTGTTATAGGCTCCAACTGCAACATATGTGCTCATACTTTAATCGAGAATGATGTCGTTATAGGTGATGACGTAACGATAAAATCAGGTGTTTATGTTTGGGATGGCATCACTATTGAGGATGGGGCGTTTATTGGTCCTTCAGTGGTGTTTAGTAATGATAAATATCCACGTTCAAAAGTATATCCAGAGAAATTTATGAGGACACTGGTTCAACGAGGAGCATCAATAGGAGCCAATGCAACAATTTTACCAGGGATTACAATTGGAGAGCGTTCAATGGTTGGTGCTGGTGCCGTTGTTACAAAAGACGTTCCTTCAAAAGCTATAGTAATGGGAAACCCTGCTAAGGTAGTAGGTTACGTAGCGTAATCGCTATTAAATGTTAGATTTAACGGTGATTGCATGTGGTTGATCACCGCTCTAGATTTATACTGCTTCGGGATGTTTCTTTGATCAGTACGGCGACTCTTGATACCTCATTCTTTTTGATTCCTGTGTAGACCCAACTGTATACCCAAGTAAACTCGAGATTCTAGGTTCAGCGAGAATGACCTGGTTTGTAAACGCGGCGGTGATTTAGAAGTCTAGTGGGTCTAAATCAGGAGTCGCCAACAAAGTATACAAACCAAGACCCTTACTATTTGCAAAGAGTGCCCTTTGGAAGCGTGTCATTGACTCGCTTTTCTATTAAACCAATGGCTAAGTCAAACAACTTGGAAAGAGCTGGCTATTACGCTGCGTTGTTTTCCTTGCTTGTTTTCGGTAAATAGGGAATCAATGACAAAGCTCTGAATCCAGCGCCTTGAAGTCACTTGGGTATATTCATCAGCTGCCATAATTGGGCTGTTTTCACAAGAGGTCAATAGAGAATGTTAGGTATCTCGTTAAGAAGGTCCTTTTGCTTTTTGTGCATGGATTGGTCATCGGCTTCCTGCCTTTTGCTAAGTGGCGCATGCCGTTGCACTTTGATATCGGAATCAAAGCTAACTACGAGATTTAACCTCAAGCAATCAAACTTTATGGCAAGGAATGTTCACATCTTCACTCTCGTTGGCGTTGAAGAAGAAAAGACGTTCGTCTTGAATAAAGTAATTTAAATCAGACTCAAAACCGACCAAACTATCTTTATCTCTGATAAACAGGGGAGACTCTGTTGGTGTCAGATTCCAATCGACAGTGTTGAATTTTTGCTGAATTCGCTGACCGTCTACGTCATTTTTTGCTGTGAGTACAATTTCAAAAGGTTCTTTTAAACCAGACTTATGATTGAGCACGCCTGATTGATAATAAATCACGCTGGTATTCGAAGGAAAATAGATAGTTGTATACTCTTCGATGCTTTTATATTGACGATATGCTGCAGAGGTGAAACCTGCCTTTGCTTCAGAACAACGCCATCGAGTTCCGCTAAAATCGTACTCCTCAAATTGCCCGTAATAGACGGCAAATGCAGACGCAATGGCTGCGAATACAATCGTTAAAATTCGCATATAGCCTCCTTATTTACGTAAGAGTCAGCTATATATTGTCGAAGGTGCTCTCTCTGAACATTAAAGTAGCGATACACATGGTTTTTATTTCCGTTAGGTTTTTGAAACCAAATGGTTAAAGCCACCATATTTGGCTCATAGATCGAGGGGAAAAGGCGTATGTACACGTCCGCATTGCATTGTGATTGAGCTAGTTCATTGAGTATCTGGTTTAAATCACTGGCAGAAATAAACCCATGAGTTGCGTCATGCAAATAGAAATTGGTTTGACCAACGACTAGGTGTTTATAGTTATCCTTTTTTATGTAGTTTGGCTTCACAAAAAGTGGCTTAACACATAAAAGGGTGAATAAAGCGGTAAGAGCACTAATGACATACACCGTTGCAAGAAGAAAAGTACTGGCTTTCTTTTGCACACGAAGGGGGTGTTTTACTCTTTCATTCTCAATATTGCGAATGGCTTCTGAAGCAGGCTCTGCAATCTGAGATACTGGTTGTAGCAAGACTTCAATGGATTCGGCTTGAATAAAATAACCGACTTTACTGATGGTCTTGATTTCCGCGTTTTGTGCTTTCAAAGAAAGAAGATTACGACGCAGACCCGAAACCACGTTGGTTAGTGCTTGATCGGTCACGACCAATCCTTCCCAGCATGTCTCGAAAAGCTCTTCTCGGGATACGGGCTCATTTTTCTGCAAGAGCAGCATAAGAACCTCGTAAGGAAGAGGTCTGAGAACTATTGTATTTCCATTTTGATTACGTAACGTCCTTGTTGCACATTCTAAAGTTAAGTTTGAAAACTGAATCGATTTCATTGCTAAATTGGCTTTTTAGAAGGCAACTTCTATCTCGATAAACGAGATTAAAAAGTTAAGAGAACCTAATTTTATTTTGAAAGCGGCACAGTCTACCGAGATTAATTTATAAATCAAGCTGACAGTTTAAATGAAAATAAACCTTTAAAAATCATTGGTTTGATATTTTTGAACGTTTTTTAAGCCTCTCTTTTAATAGGGATATGTAAATATAAATGTAAAAACAATTTGATTTCCGTTTAGTTATTGATTGAGCTTGCTTTTAGAGTGTGCCGAAACAAACAACACGGTAAAGATAATTCAAAATGAAAAAGACTCTTCTTCTTACAGCACTCGTTTCTAGCTTTGCATCTGCTCACGATGTGAGTGGTTTTTACCTTGGTGCGGGTGTCGGAAGCACTGATTTCGATGATGCGGGATTCATGAATGATGTAAGTCACCAACTCGCTCTACAATCAGGAAGAAGCGTTCCGTTGACCTCAGATACAGACGGCTCTGCTTACAAATTGATTGCTGGCTACCAAATCAACCGCATTATTGCTATTGAAGCGCAATACACTAAATATGCGGATACTGATGTGAAAGTGCACAATATCTCAGCCCTAAAACTAAGCCACGATACGTTTACTGTCGCAGCAAATGTCGGTTACACATTCAACAATGGACTGCGTCCTTTTGCGACACTTGGTTTAGGTTCAATCAATTACGAAGTAAAAGAAAATATCACAGGCAAAAACTATAATCATAAAGATGATGGCGGCACGGTTCGCCTCGGTATTGGCTTGGAATATGCGCCAGTAATGCTAGGCGGTCTTGCATTCCGTGCAGGCTATGAAGTTGACCATTACACGCTAGAAACTCCGATTAAAGATTACGACCAGTCTATTGGCTCTTGGTATGTTGGTTCTACTTACAAGTTTTAACGCTTTTTTATCTAAAATTCATCGTACTTAGAAGATACAAAGCAGCCCTGTTAAGCAAGGCTGCTTTTTTGTTTTATGATTAACGTTGTTTTAATGCCATCGATACCTTCGAGGTAGGCTGGCGGTTTAACTCTTCACTGATCATCCATCCTGCTTTTGCGAGCAACTCCAAATCTACTCCGGTCTCGATTCCTAAGCCTTGGCAAAGGTAGAGCACATCTTCGGTAGCAACATTACCTGAAGCGCCATGAGCGTAAGGGCAACCACCAAGCCCAGCCACACTACTATCGATGGTATTGATGCCCATCGTTAAGGCTTGGTAGATATTCGCCAACGCTTGTCCCCATGTGTCGTGAAAATGCACCGCAAGCTTATTGGTTGGGACTTTTACTTGTACGGCTTCTAACATTTTAACGATGCGTATCGGCGTGCCTGTACCTATGGTGTCTCCAAGTGAAAGCTCATAGCAGCCTAATTCCATCAGCAGGTTAGCGACTCTTGCGACTTGCTCGGGCTTGGTTGGTCCGTCGTAAGGGCAGTCTGCAACGCAAGATAAGTAACCCCGAACGGGAATGTTATGCTTTGCTGCCAATTCCATTACTGGCTCAAAGCGGGTAAGGCTATCCGCAATCGAGCAATTGATGTTGTGTTGGCAAAAGCCCTCCGATGAGGAGGTGAAGATCGCGACTTGGTTAGCGCCAGCTTTCAATGCTTGTTCAAAACCTTGCACATTAGGCGTTAGGGCTGAGTAGATGACGTTGTGGCGGCGGGTGATTTTCTTCATAACATCGAGTGAGTCCGCCATTTGAGGTACCCATTTAGGCGAGACAAAAGAGCCTGCCTCAATATGGGTGAGTCCTGTATCCGAGAGCAGGTCGATTAAGCGGATCTTGGCTAGCGTGGTCACTGGTGATTCGTTCTGCAGACCGTCTCTCGCACCCACTTCGACAATATTTACCTTGTTTGGCAAATTCATTTCTTGCCCTTAGTTGGCTTGTTTATCCAACCCGGTTCTCGTTTCTCCAGAAAGGCTTGCAAGCCATCTTGTCCTTGCGGCGATACGCGAATGTCGGCGATAAGTTGGCTCGTGTACTGGATAAGCTGACCATCAATCGGATTTTGGTGGCATTGATGGCATAAGGCTTTGGCTTTTCGCATCGCATCTGGGCTATTGAGCAGCAAAGAATCAATCAAGCTTTCTACCACGGCTTCGATTTTATCCAGCTTATGAACCTCATGCACAATGCCAAACTTTTCAGCCTTAGCGGCGTTAATCACTTCGGCGCTGAGTATGTAACGACGAGCTTGTCGGTTGCCCATTGCTCGCATGACATAAGGAGAGATGGTTGCTGGAACCAGCCCCAGTTTGACTTCACTCAAGCAGAAGTTCGCATTCTCCGCTGCGATGGCGATATCACAGCAACAGATCAAGCCCAATGCACCACCAAAAGCCGAACCTTGCACAACAGCAATAGTAGGCTGAGGGAAAGCGTCCAATGTATGCATCAGGCGAGAAAGGTTCTGCGCGTCTTCTAGGTTTTGCTTTCTGGTGCTACTTGCCATGGATTTCATCCAATTCAAATCAGCCCCAGAGGAGAAATGTTTGCCGTTTCCTCGAAGCACCAAGCATCTAACATCGGTGCGCAGAGCGAGGTAGTCCAGCCTGTGGATCAGCAGATCAATCATGCAGGCATCAAACGCATTGTGCTTCTCTGTGCGATTGAGCGTAAGTGTTGCGACGCCGAATTCATCGACGTTCCAAAGTACTTCATCTTGTCGTTGGGTATTGGGGATGATACTCGGTTGATGATCCTGCATGTGACGTCCTTTCTTCTCTACATTGCTACATTCTAAATATGCCAAAGTTGCTGTCAGGAATTGGCGCATTGAGCGCGGCTTTTAAGGCTTGAGCCAATACTTGACGCGTTTCTTTCGGGTCGATAATGCCGTCATCCCATAAACGTGCGCTGGCGTAGTAGGGATGCCCCTGAGACTCATACAAGTCTACGATAGATTCTCGGAATGCACTTTCTTCTGGCTCTGGCCATTCTTCACCTTGGCGTTTCTTCACTTCTCGACGTACTTGAGTGAGCACGCCAGCGGCTTGTTCTCCGCCCATGACGGAGATTCGTGCGTTTGGCCACATCCACATCATGGTCGGGTCATAGGCACGACCGCACATGCCGTAGTTGCCTGCACCGTAAGAGCCGCCAATAATCACGGTGAACTTAGGCACATCCGCACACGCAACTGCCATCACCAGTTTCGCACCGTGTTTGGCAATGCCTTCTGCCTCAAGCTTTTTACCCACCATAAACCCAGTGATGTTTTGCAAAAAAAGTAGGGGAATTTTGCGTTTGGCACACAGTTCAATAAAGTGCGCGCCTTTCTGTGAGGACTCAGAAAACAAGATGCCGTTGTTCGCAACAATGCCAATCAGATCGCCGTGGATTCGAGCGAAACCGCACACTAAAGTCTTGCCATAAAGCGCTTTGAATTCATCGAAGTCTGAGTCATCGACCACACGAGCGATGATCTCTCGAACATCAAAAGACAAGCGCAGATTCGCATTGACGATGCCGTACATTTCTTCAGCGTCGTAACGTGGTGGTAAAACCGGTTTGTCGCTTTGAACTGGGAGTGATTGGTTGGTATTGGAGATGGCTTCGCGTGCCAGTTGCAATGCGTGTTGGTCGTTTTCTGCGTAGTAATCGGCAACGCCAGACTTACGACAATGCACGTCGGCTCCGCCTAGCTCTTCATCGGTGACAATTTCACCCGTCGCGGCTTTTACTAACGGTGGACCTGCCAAGAATATGGTGCCTTGCTCTTTGACCATGATGGAAACGTCTGCCATCGCAGGTACATAAGCGCCGCCTGCGGTACAAAGCCCCATCACAACCGCGACTTGAGGAATGCCTTGTGCCGACATTCTGGCTTGGTTGAAGAAGATCCGCCCAAAGTGTTCTTTATCTGGGAAGACTTCCGCTTGATGAGGGAGGTTCGCACCACCAGAGTCCACCAAATAGACGCAGGGTAATTGGCAACGTTGGGCGATCTCTTGTGCGCGCAGATGTTTTTTCACTGTGAGCGGGTAGTAGGTGCCGCCTTTAACTGAGGGATCATTGGCGATTACCATGCATTGAATGCCTTCAATGGTGCCGATGCCCGCGACGACACCTGCGCAAGGAATTGACTCTTCATAGACGTTCCACGCGGCGAATTGTCCGACTTCAAGAAACTCGCTGCCTTCATCCAAAAGGTGTATGACGCGTTCACGAACTGGCAGCTTTCCTTTTAGGCGTTGACGGTCGATGGCTTTCTGTCCGCCACCTTGTTTGATGGCTTTGATATTGGCTTTAAGGTTGTTCACCAACTCGGTCATGATCGCTTTATTCGACAAAAACAGCTCGTCGGTTGGCTTGGTTTTACTTTTAATGATTGCCATAGTGACTTCCTTGTCGGTGGGTTAGCGAGACTCTTCGAACAACTCTCGTCCAATTAACATGCGGCGAATTTCAGAAGTGCCAGCACCAATCTCATACAGTTTGGCGTCACGGAGTAAACGCCCGGTCGCGTATTCGTTGATGTAGCCATTGCCGCCTAACAGCTGAATAGCATCGAGCGACATTTGTGTGGCAAGCTCTGCGCTGTAAAGGATCACACCAGCGGCATCTTTACGCGTGCATTCACCTCGGTCACAGGCGGCTGCGACAGCATAAACATAAGCTTTGGCGGCGTTCATGCGTGAATACATGTCAGCAAGCTTTCCTTGCACGAGTTGGAATTCACCAATGGATTTGCCGAACTGTTTGCGGTCATGAACATACGGAACCACTTCGTCCATACAGGCTTGCATGATGCCAAGTGGACCGGCTGCTAATACCACGCGTTCGTAATCCAAGCCACTCATCAACACTTCGACACCGTGGTTTAGTTCTCCCAATACATTCTCTTTTGGTACGACGCAATCTTGGAACACTAATTCACAGGTGTTGGAGCCGCGCATGCCAAGTTTGTCGAGTTTTTGCGCATGGCTAAAGCCTTCAAACTCTCGCTCAATAATGAAAGCGGTGATACCACGAGAGCCGCCGTTGGGATCGGTTTTTGCGTAAACCACTAAGGTATCGGCGTCGGGACCATTGGTGATCCACATTTTGTTGCCGTTCATCAGAAAGTGGTCACCTTTGTCTTCAGCTCGTAGCTGCATACTAACTACGTCAGAACCTGAGTTCGGCTCACTCATGGCTAGTGCACCGACGTGAGAACCATCGATGAGTTTAGGTAGGTACTTTTCTCGTTGAGCAGGAGAGCCATTGCGAAAGATTTGGTTAACACAAAGGTTGGAATGCGCGCCGTAACTGAGCGCGACAGACGCCGAAGCTCGGCTGATCTCTTCCATCGCAACAACATGAGCAAGATAGCCCATGCCTGCACCGCCAAACTCTTCGTCGACGGTTACGCCGAGCAAACCCATTTCACCAAACTTGGACCACAAATGATTGGGGAATTGGTTGTCGCGGTCGATGTCTGCGGCGATAGGGGCGATATGCTCGGTGGCGAACGCATTGACGTGGTCTCGGAGCATATCGATGGTTTCACCAAGCCCAAAATTGAGTGGGGTGTAGCTGCTTTTCATAACATTTCCCTGTTGAAAGTACTGCGGTTATTAGTACGGATAAGGTTCGAGTTACACTGCTTGGGCTTGGAAACTATGGTTGTTCTTGTTTGTTTTAGTCGTTATAAGTTTTTAGTTATTGGCTGTTAGTTTTATTGTCGCTTAGTGCTTGTTTGCATCGCTCTTTGGCGGTTTCTAGCTCGTTCATTACAACGCTAATATCGTCCAGTTGCTGCTGTAAGTGCGCTTGTTTTTCATCAATAATGGTTAGCATTTTAAGTAGCTGACCATCGCTTTGTTGGGTATCGTAAAGCTCGAACAACTCTCGAATTTCCGCAAGCGAAAAACCCAATCGCTTTCCACGTAAAATCAGCTTGAGACGGATCTTATCTCTGCGTTGATATACGCGAATATTGCCTTTTCGTTCCGGCTCTATCAGCCCGACATCCTCATAAAAACGAATGCTTCGGGTCGTGATGTCGAACTCTTTGGCGAGGTCACTTATCTTGAATTTATCCACTTGGTTTTTCCCTCTAATGAATAGTTTTGGCTTCTTAAAATCCCTTCAAGCCTTGAACTAAACGGGCTAGCTAAAAGCATGAGAGTAAATTTGTGTTGTTATTAATGTGTTTCTTTACGTTAACGTAAATGTTAGTGCTATGCTTACGTAAACGTCAAGAAATCACAGTGCGAAAATTCATCGTTTTATGAGAGGCTGGAGTGACACCACATTCTGTGTGAAAGCTCCGTGGTAGCAGGTGTGAGGGATGAGTTCGTGAACTGTGAATTATCGTCAGAAGGGACGAGATCATGGGAAACGACATCTGGATTGTCAGTGCAAAGCGAACGCCAATCGGGCGCTTTCAAGGTCAGTTACAAGGTTATTCAGCGCCTCAATTAGGGGCATTTGCTATCAAAGCGGCAATGGATGCGAGTGGTGTTAGCGAAGTCGACGAAGTCTACATGGGCTGCGTATTACCTGCGGGGTGCGGACAAGCGCCAGCCAGACAAGCAGCACTAGGTGCAGATCTTCCGCTGACGACAGGCTGTACCACCATCAATAAAGTGTGTGGCTCTGGCATGAAAAGCGTCATGCTGGCTCACGACCTTATCAAAGCGGGCAGCATTCGCAGCGCCATTGCTGGTGGTATGGAAAGCATGACCAATGCGCCGTATCTGCTTAAAGAAGCACGCAATGGCATGCGAATGGGTCACCAATCTACCTATGACCACATGTTTCTCGACGGTCTTCAAGATGCGTATGAAGGGCACTTGATGGGAGTTTATGCGCAGCAAACGGCTGACCGTTCTGAGTTTACTCGTGAACAAATGGATGAATGGGCGATGCTATCCGCGACAAGAGCATTGGAAGCGCAAGATCAGCGTCTGTTTGACGATGAAATCTCGCCGATAGAAATCACGACTCGTCATAGCACTTCAACATTGGATTATGACGAGCATCCACGCTCCATCAAGCTCGACAAGATCCCTCAACTCAAACCTGCGTTCGATAAAAACGGCTCGGTGACGGCTGCAAACTCAAGTGCGATATCCGATGGTGCTGCAGCCTTGGTGTTAATGGACTCGCAGGTGGCACAGCATCAAGGTTTAACGCCATTAGCAATCATCAAGGGGCACTCGACCCACGCCAGAAAGCCCGCCGAATTTACCCTCGCGCCTGTCTTTGCAATAGAGCAGTTGTTATCTCAACTCGATTGGTCAGTAGACGAGGTCGATCTTTGGGAGATCAACGAAGCTTTCGCCGTTGTTACGCAAATCGCGGTACGCCAATTAGGCATCGATAGAGACAAAGTAAACATCAAAGGCGGAGCGTGTGCGCTTGGGCATCCAATTGGCGCAAGTGGAGCTCGCATTTTGGTGACCCTCATTCATAGCCTACGCCAACTGCAATCGCTTGGTGTAGATGGCGACAACAACAATAAAAAAGTGATGCGAGGTATTGCATCACTGTGTATCGGTGGTGGTGAAGCCACTGCTATTGGTATCGAGATACCGCTTTAATTCCAATTATCGAATAACGTAAAGAAGGACTAGATTATGACTCGCACGGTTCCCTTATTCATCGATGGTGAGTTTCGTGAATCTCAAGCAACGGATTGGGTAGAAGTGACAAACCCTGCCACCAATGACGTGATTGCACGCTTGCCGTGCGCAACGGATGAAGAGATGCATGCGGCAATTGAAAGTGCAAAAGCCACCTTTACCTGTTGGAAAGATGTCGCCGTGTCTGAGCGTGTGCGTTTAATGCTGCGCTACCAACATCTACTGAAAGAACATCATGATGAATTGGCGACGCTACTTTCTCACGAAACAGGCAAGATCTTTGCGGATGCAAAAGGGGATGTGTGGCGTGGTATCGAAGTGGTCGAGCAAGCTGCAAATATCGCTAGTAACATGATGGGAGAAACCGTCGAGAACGTTGCGACCGATATCGACAGCTATTCGCTGATTCAACCGCTTGGAGTGTGCTGCGGTATTACGCCGTTTAACTTCCCCGCCATGATCCCTTTGTGGATGTTCCCAATCGCGATTGCGAGCGGTAATACCTTTGTCCTTAAGCCCTCTGAGCAAGTGCCTCTAACGTCAATTCGCTTGGCTGAGCTGTTCGAAGAAGCTGGTGCACCAAAAGGTGTGCTGCAAATCGTGCACGGTCGTAAGGAGCAGGTCGACTTGCTGCTAAAGCATCCCGATATCCAAGCCGTTTCTTTCGTTGGTTCTGTTCCTGTAGCGCAATACATTTACACCACAGGCACACAGAACTTCAAACGTGTTCAAGCCTTTGCTGGCGCGAAAAACCACATGGTAGTAATGCCAGATGCGAACAAAAACCAAGTGGTGAACAACTTAGTTGGTTCTTCAGTTGGTGCGGCAGGGCAACGTTGTATGGCGATATCCGTAGCTGTGTTTGTAGGCAGTTCGAAAGAGTGGATTGCCGATTTAAAACAAGAAATGGCGAAAGTGCATCCTGGCGCTTGGGATGACGAGAATGCTGCGTATGGTCCTTTGATCAGCGCACAAGCAAAACAGCGTGTACTTGGTTTGATTGAAGAAGGCAAACAACAAGGGGCGGTGTGTGAACTTGATGGTAGCCAATGTGAAGTGGAAGGCTTCCCTGAAGGTAACTGGGTTGGTCCAACCTTATTCAGCGGCGTCACCACAGAGATGTCGGTTTACACCCAAGAAATCTTCGGACCTGTTTTGGTGTGTATTGAGGTCGACACGTTACAAGAAGCGATAGAGCTCGTGAATCGCAACCCATACGGCAACGGCACTTCCATCTTCACTGCCAATGGTGCGGCGGCGAGAAAGTATCAACATGAGATCCAAGTCGGACAGGTAGGTGTGAACGTACCGATTCCCGTGCCTTTGCCATTCTTCTCGTTTACGGGTTGGCGCGGCAGTTTTTACGGTGATTTGCATGCCTATGGCAAACAAGCGGCGCGCTTCTACACCGAGACCAAAACCGTGACGGCTCGTTGGTTTGATGACGATATCCCAACCGGTCCAAACCTGACCATTAACTTGCGCTAACGAAGTAAGGAGCTCATATGGATTTTGAACTCAACGAAGATCAACGTATGTTTGCCGACACCGCTCAGCAGTTTGCAGCAGAGCGTTTAGCGCCAATGGCAGCAGAGTGGGATGAGAAACAAATCTTCCCGAAAGACATTCTTCGAGAGGCAGGAGAACTTGGTTTCTTGAGCCTCTACACCCCAGAAGAACAAGGCGGTTTGGGCTTAAGCCGTTTAGATGCATCCATCATTTTCGAGCAGCTCTCTATGGGGTGCACATCGACCACCGCATTTATGACCATTCACAACATGGTGACTTGGATGGTTGCGAGCTTTGGGACCGATGAAGTGAAAGACGCGTTCTGCCCAAAACTTATTACGGGTGAATTTCTCGGATCTTATTGTTTAACCGAGCCAAACGCAGGCTCGGACGCGGCGTCTCTAACGACTTCTGCGACTAAGCAAGGTGATAACTACATACTTAACGGCGGCAAAACCTTTATCTCTGGCGCAGGCGATACTGACGTTTTAGTTGTGATGGCGAGAACCGGCGATGCGGGCGCGAAAGGTGTATCCGCGTTTGTTGTCCCCGCCAATGCAGACGGTGTTAGCTACGGACGTAAAGAGCCGAAAATGGGTTGGAACAGTCAGCCGACACGCGCGGTGACTTTTGATAGTGTTTCTATTCCTGCGTCACATTTGTTGGGTGAAGAAGGACAAGGGTTTGTGTTCGCTATGAAAGGTTTGGATGGCGGACGCATCAACATTGCTACCTGTTCGGTCGGTACGGCTCAGCAAGCGCTGAATCAAGCGGCGCAGTACATGCAAGAACGTAAACAGTTCGGCAAATCATTAGCTCAATTCCAAGCATTGCAATTCAAACTGGCAGATATGGCAACCGAGCTTGTCGCTGCTCGCCAACTGATGCGGTACGCCGCCAGCAAGTTAGACCGAGGTGACCCAGACGCCACGACTTATTGTGCCATGGCAAAACGCTTTGCAACCGATGTCGGCTTTCAAGTTTGTGACCAAGCGCTGCAACTTTACGGTGGCTATGGCTATATCAAAGAATACCCGATGGAGCGTTATTTCCGTGATGTTCGAGTACACCAAATTTTGGAAGGTACTAACGAGATCATGCGGTTGATCATCGCGCGTCGATTGCTCGCAGAAGAATCGTCATTGCTATAAATGCGCCGCCAAGCTCTGCTTTTATTCATAAAGCTCAGGTCATTTTCATCAAGAAAGGATTCAGAGATATGTCACTAACAGAACAACAAGCGATTCAACATACCATCAGCAATCATGTTGCGGTGGTGACCATGAACAACCCGCCCGCTAATACTTGGACGTCACAAAGCTTAACCGCATTGAAAGAGCTAGTGCTGGCGCTAAACGACAATAAAGACGTTTACGCTCTAGTGCTCACTGGGAATGGAGAGAAGTTTTTCTCTGCAGGTGCAGACCTCAAGTTGTTTGCCGATGGCGATAAAGCGGTTGCGTTAGAGATGGCGCATATCTTTGGTGAAGCCTTTGAAACGCTGTCTGCATTTCGAGGGGTTTCCATCGCAGCCATCAACGGCTATGCCATGGGAGGCGGATTAGAAGTCGCATTGGCGTGTGATATTCGTGTAGTGGAAGAGCAAGCCGTACTGGCACTGCCAGAGGCGAAAGTGGGCTTACTGCCTTGTGCTGGTGGTACGCAAAACCTAACCGCATTGGTCGGTGAAGGTTGGGCGAAACGCATCATATTGTGCGGTGAACAAGTCGGTGCAGCACAAGCGCGAGAACTTGGCTTAGCGGAAGAAGTGGTGGAAAAAGGTGGAGCGCTTAATAAAGCCATTGAGCTTGCAGAATCGGTTGCCAATCAATCGCCTTCTTCGGTAACCGCGTGCAAAGCGCTTATCCAAAACATGCGTTCAGCTCCACTCAAACATGGTCTGATTAAAGAACGAGAACTGTTTCTAAACTTATTCGATACCGAAGATCAAACCGAGGGAGTTCGTGCCTTCTTAGAAAAACGTAAACCCAACTGGAAGAATCAATAGGAGGTCGCATGACAGGGAAAGTAACCATTAGCGAAATAGATTGCTTAGACGGCGTGCACCGAATTGGTATCGCGACGTTAGACAACACGGCTTCTTTGAATGCGTTGACTTACGACATGTTGGCAGAGCTCAACGACCAACTTATCGAATGGCAAGATGACCCTGATTTGGTGTGTGTCATCCTCAATGGCGCGGGTGAAAAAGCGTTTTGTGCAGGGGGCGATGTACGAACCATGTACCACGTCATGCACGAAAAAAGCAAAGAAGAAACTGCCGAGTTCTGTTCTAACTACTTCTCGCTTGAGTACGAATGCGACTACATGATTCATACCTACCAAAAGCCAATCATTGGTTGGGGAGAGGGCATTGTGATGGGCGGCGGCATGGGCTTGTTTATGGGCACCAGCCATAGAGTCGTCACCCCTAAATCTCGTCTTGCGATGCCAGAGATCAATATCGGGCTTTATCCGGACGTGGGTGGCACTTGGTTCTTAAGCCAAATCGACCCAGAGGTAGGTTTGTTCCTTGGGTTAACTGGTGCAATGGTGAATTCAAGTGACGCTGTCACGATCGGATTGGCGGAATGGTTGCTGCTGGAAGAGCAATATCCAGCATTGCTTGAAGAGCTGAAACAAGTCGATTGGGGCTCTGCCGATGCCAAATCGCTTGTCAGTGCGTTACTTCAGTTGATGGAAGATCAAGTCATCGACAGTAAGCCGACAACTCAGATTTGCCCTTATCTCGACCAAATTAAAGAAGCCTGCAAAGGCTATGACTTAAATCAGATTGCCCAACGTATTCAAGCAATGGAAGGCGAGACTCAATGGCTTGAGAGCGCACAAAAATCGTTTGTTGCGGGCAGTCCGATCACCGCACATATCTGTTTTAGACAAGTCAAAGAGTACCACCGTTTGTCATTGGCAGATTGTTTCCGTCTAGAGCTAACCTTGTCAGTTCGCAGCGCATTACTCGGTGAGTTTGAAGAGGGCGTGCGCTCTCGATTAGTTGATAAAGACGGCAATCCAAAATGGATGTTTAACAGCGTCAGTGAAGTCGATGAGAGCGTCATCGATACCTTGTTCACTTCTCTTTGGTCAGAAGAGGAACATCCGCTTGCACAACTAGGAAAATAAGGAGAAACAACATGAGTACCATTGCATTTATTGGCTTGGGCAACATGGGCAGTCCAATGGCACAAAACCTATTGGCGTCAGGGTTTCACGTGCAAGTGTTCGATGTGGATGTGAACGCGGCGAGGCAACTCGAACCATTTGGCGCAGTGGTTGCCAGTACTTTAGAAGAAGCCGTAGATGGCGCAGGAACGGTCATCACCATGCTACCAGCGGGTGCACACGTGCGCGCGGTGTACTTAGGGGATTTACACGGTGGTGTCGGTCTACTCAACATTGTGCAGGACAACGCATTGCTGATTGACTGCTCGACCATTGATCCAGATTCTGCTCGCTTGGTGGCGAACGAAGCGCAAAACAAACGATTGTTGTTTGTCGACTCTCCCGTCTCCGGTGGTGTAGCAGGTGCAAAAGCAGCAACGCTGACCTTTATTGTTGGTGGCTCGGACGAAGCGTTTTCCAAAGCCAATGCGATCTTGCAATACATGGGCAAGAACGTGTTCCACGCTGGTAAAGCGGGCGACGGTCAGATGGCAAAAATCTGTAATAACCTCATGTTGGGTATCCTGATGTCGGGAACCTGCGAGGCACTCAATCTCGGCATTGATCACGGTCTCGACCCGAAAGTCTTATCCAATATCATGCTGCAAAGCTCTGGTCGAAATTGGGCATTGGAGCTCTATAACCCATGCCCCGGCGTGATGGACTCTGCACCAGCGAGCAATCAATACAATCCCGGTTTTATGAGCAAGTTGATGCTGAAAGATCTTGGCTTAGGATTGGATGCGGCGCTGCAAACCAACTCTTCTGTTCCTATGGGCTCTTTGGCTCGTAACCTTTATGCATTCCATAACGCAGCAGGTCATGCAGAACTCGACTTTTCAAGCTTGTTTGAATTCTATAAGAACCAGAAGAGCTAAAGGAGATATTTCCTATCAGGCGTTTAAGCATGGAAGTTATCCAGTAATGGAGTACAGATATGGATTTAAAAAACAGTGTCATTGCAATCACGGGTGCGGGGCAAGGGTTAGGGCAGATGATGGCGGTCAGCCTTGCTCAAGCGGGCGCGGATTTAGCATTGCTTGATGTTAACGAAACGGGACTGCTGAATACCCAAGAACAATGCCGGATGCTCAGTGCCAAAGCATTGATCTATCGACTTGATGTCACCAATGAATCTGAAGTGGAGGATACCTTTAACGAGATCCTTCAAGATTTTGCGCAGCTAAACGGCTTAGTTAATAACGCAGGCGTCTTGCGAGATGGATTGTTAGTCAAAGCCAAAGACGGCGAGATCACCAAGATGTCGCTTGAGCAGTTCAACCTAGTGATGAACGTCAACGTCACAGGCACCTTCTTGTGTGGTCGAGAAGCGGCAGTCAAAATGATCGAGAGTGGCTCGAAGGGCGCCATCATTAACATCTCTAGCGTGGCGAGAGCGGGCAATATTGGGCAAACCAATTACTCTGCCTCGAAAGCTGCCGTCGCAACCATGGCAACAACATGGGCAAGAGAACTCGCCAGATATGGCATTCGCTCTGCGGCTATTGCGCCCGGTGTCGTCAAAACGGCAATGGCAGATCAAATGAAACCAGAAGCCATAGACCGACTGCAAAAGATGATACCCGTCGGTAGGATGGGGGAGACGAGTGAGATTGCTCATGCTGTGAAATACATTCTTGAAAACGACTACTTCACAGGGCGAGTGCTCGAAGTGGATGGCGGAATGAGAATGTAGCATTGAGCTATTTGTTTCTAACAGCGAGCGCTAGTTAAGTAGCGCTCGTTTCGTTTTAGTGAGTTCATTCGATTAACAATTGAACCAAATATCACTCCTAAAAAGCACATGGTATTAATCTGGTAAATTGGATTGCCTGGATAATCATTTACTGCAGAAATGCCATGTAAATAGTATGTGAATTCATAACTATGATACTGGTCACGCTTTCCTTAATTCGCACTTTCTAATGTAGCTCACACTCTCGTGCCGAATACGCATCTGATTACTCTTCTCGTTTGCATTGCTTAAGTTACTGTAAAGAAAAGAATATGCGCTGTAGTACGTTAATGTTGTGCACCTGTTTTGCTATTCCTATATCAATATTAGCTTTCATAAATGGAACGTTAGTTTCCATCTGTGGCTAATGAGCTTTCCTTTTTCCCTCCGCATAATGCGCTCGAATGTAACAATGTATTTCAAAGTGTAACAATAAACTCACGTTGTGAGTGTGGTTTTAACTATCAAGCAACTTGATACCTCCCACCAAGAAGTCCATTGCTGCACAAGCTCAACACAAAAATATTCTAATGACCAAGACAACCAATCGCAGGGCTTGCTCTGTTGTTGGCTAACCATCGAGAAAGTTAATGGAAGCTTCAAGATACAAACGCATCTTAGCGAGGATAAGTTTGGCAGGAACCATTCTTATGCTTTCAGGGTGTAACTCTGCTCTACTTGATCCGAAAGGTAGTATTGGCGTTCAGGAAAAAGAACTGATCATTACAGCGCTTTTACTGATGCTGATTGTCGTGATCCCCGTGATTTTAATGACAATCTATTTTGCTTACCGCTACCGAGAGTCGAACACTGGCGAGGAATACGCTCCAGAGTGGGCGCACTCGACCAAGATTGAAGTGGTGGTGTGGACGATTCCAATCATCATCATCGCGATTCTGGCAACCATCACTTGGCGTTCTACTCACGAGTTAGAGCCATCCAAGCCCATCGCAAGTGACGTCAAACCCATCACCATTGAGGTGGTGTCACTCGACTGGAAATGGCTGTTCATCTACCCAGAAGAGAACATTGCGACAGTGAACTATGTGGCGTTTCCGAAAGATGTTCCGGTTCAGTTCAAACTGACCTCAGACAACATCATGAACGCGTTCTTTATCCCGCGTCTCGGTACTCAGATTTACGCGATGCCAGGCATGGTGACCAAGTTAAATCTGATTGCGAACCACACAGGGGATTACAAAGGCTTTGCTTCTAACTACAGCGGTAAGGGCTTCTCGCAGATGAAATTTACCGCAGCAGCAATGGAAGATCGCACTACATTCCTGAATTGGGTACAGCAAGTGAAAGCCAGCCCTGACCGAATCGAAGACTGGGATCAATTCCGTGCGCTTGCATCACCAACGGTGGCGGAGCCTGTGAAGATGTTCTCTAGTATTCCACCATTTTTGTTCACCGACGTCGTGACCCAGCATCCGGGTTCAATGAACTGTTTGCCGGAAAATCTAGGATAATCGCAATGTTTGGAAGATTAACACTTGAATCAATCCCTTATCACGAGCCGATTATCGTCGTCACTCTTGCGGTGATCGCGATTGTTGGTTTGGCTGTCGTTGCGGCGATAACCAAAGCGGGTAAGTGGCAATACTTATGGAATGAATGGTTTACTTCGGTAGACCACAAAAAACTAGGCTTTATGTACATCGCCGTGGCAATGGTGATGTTGATTCGTGGCTTTGCAGATGCGGTCATGATGCGTAGCCAACAACTGCTTTCTGCGGCAGGCGAGAGCGGTTATTTACCACCACATCACTACGATCAAATCTTTACTGCCCATGGCGTAATCATGATTTTCTTCGTGGCGATGCCGTTGGTGATTGGTTTGATGAACATCATCGTGCCGCTGCAAATTGGTGCGCGTGATGTGGCATTCCCTTACCTAAACAACCTAAGTTTCTGGTTGTTTATTGTGGGCGTGATCCTCACCAATATGTCACTTGGCTTGGGTGAGTTTGGTCGTACTGGTTGGTTGGCGTATCCGCCGCTGTCTGGTATTGAGGCAAGCCCCGGAGTTGGGGTGGATTATTGGATATGGGCGCTGCAAATATCCGGTGTCGGCACCACGCTGACGGGCGTGAACTTCTTTGCGACTATTTTGCGCATGCGTACGCCGTCTATGCCAATGATGAAGATGCCAGTGTTCACGTGGGCGTCCCTGTGTGCCAACATTCTAATCATCATTTCATTCCCAATCCTAACCGTAACCATCGCTCTACTGACGCTGGATCGCTACATCGGTACGCACTTCTTCACCAATGATCTTGGTGGAAACGTGATGATGTACGTCAACCTGATTTGGGCATGGGGTCATCCAGAAGTGTACATCCTGATCTTGCCTATTTTTGGTGTGTTCTCTGAGGTAACGGCAACCTTCTCACGCAAGAAGCTGTTTGGTTACACCTCACTAGTATGGGCGACCATCGTAATTACGATTTTGGCGTTCGTCGTTTGGCTGCATCACTTCTTCACCATGGGCTCAGGTGCAAATGTGAATGCATTCTTCGGCATCGCCACCATGATTATCTCTATCCCGACCGGGGTGAAGATCTTCAACTGGCTATTCACCATGTACAAAGGGCGAATCCGCTTTACCACGCCGATGATGTGGACGGTAGGCTTCCTGATTACCTTCTCTGTAGGTGGTATGACGGGCGTACTAATGGCGGTTCCGGGTGCGGACTTTGTTCTGCACAACTCTGTGTTCCTGATTGCGCACTTCCATAACGTAATCATTGGTGGTGTGGTATTTGGTTGTTTCGCGGCAATCACTTACTGGTTCCCGAAAGCGACAGGTTTCACCATGAATGAAACATGGGGCAAACGTGCATTCATTTGCTGGATTGTCGGTTTCCTAATGGCGTTCCTACCGCTTTATGCTCTGGGCTTTATGGGCATGACGCGTCGTCTAAGCCAAGACCTTAACCCGGAATACTTCCCACTGTTGGCGATTGCCGCAGCGGGTACGGCAGTGATTGCGCTTGGCGTGGTTTGTCAGTTCATCCAAATCTACGTGAGTGTTCGTGACCGCGAGCAAAACCGTGACTTAACGGGTGACCCATGGGGCGGTCGTACCTTTGAGTGGGCGACGTCTTCACCACCGCCGTTCTACAACTTTGCACACCTACCAAAAGGTGATGTGCTAGACGCGTTCTGGTACCAAAAGCAGAGTGGCGAATTCGATCCAACCAAAGAAGTGGAATACGAACGCATTCACATGCCGAAGAACACACCAACAGGTATCTATGTTTCTGCATGGGCATTGGTATTTGGCTTCGCGATGATTTGGTACATCTGGTGGCTAGCAGCAGCAAGCTTTGTTGGCATCATCGTTACGTGTATCCAACACAGCTACAACGACGACGTGGATTACTACGTTGAAGTAGAAGAAATCAAAGCGATTGAAGCGGAGCGTCGAGCTCAACTTGAAGAAGCGAAGAAAAACGAAGTGAAAGACAACGATAAGAAAGACGATCTGGAGGTGACTTATGCAAGCTAATGTTGCGGTTCACGACCACGATCATCACCATGATTCTGCAGGCATTAAGCTGTTTGGTTTCTGGATTTACCTAATGAGTGACTGTGTATTGTTTGCGACTTTGTTCGCGACTTACGCAGTACTAGAAAGCGGCTCTATTGCGGGTCCAACCGGTAAAGACATTTTCGAACTGCCTTTCGTGTTTGTAGAAACCATGTTGCTGCTGTTCAGTAGTATCACGTTTGGCTTCGGCATGATTGCGATGAAGCGTAAAGGCGTTGCAGGGTTAAAGCGTTGGTTAAAAGTGACCTTCTTACTTGGTGCTGGCTTTATCGGGATGGAAGTGTACGAGTTCCATCACCTGATTGTTGAAGGCTACGGTCCACAAGAAAGTGCGTTCCTTTCGGCGTTCTTTACTTTGGTTGGAACACACGGTCTGCACGTAACCTTTGGCTTGATCTGGCTAGCCGTATGCTACCACCAACTGTCCACCAAAGGCTTGAACGATAACATGTCGATGCGATTCCAGTGCTTGAGCTTATTCTGGCACTTCCTAGACATCGTTTGGATTTGTGTATTCACCATCGTTTACTTATTGGGGGTTATGTAATGGAACAACATCTAGATACAGGTGCCTCTGATTACGTAAAAGGCTTTATTGCATCTCTGATCCTGACCGTGATTCCTTTCTATTGTGTGTGGGCGCAAGTGCTGCCAGATCCTGCAACTTATGCCGTGTTATTTGGTTGTGCGATTGTGCAGATCTTTGTGCACTTTAAGTACTTCCTGCACATGGAAGTGAAAACGTCAGAAGGTCAGTGGAACGTGGTGTCACTGATGTTTACCGCCATTGTTGTGTTGATTCTGATCGCTGGCTCGATCTGGATCATTTACAACATGAACGTCAACATGAAGTTGTAGGCTAGGGTATGCTGAAAAGTTATTTGTCTATTACTAAACCGGGCATCATTTTCGGCAACCTGATTTCTGTTGCGGCGGGGTTCTTCCTCGCCGCAAAATCAGAACCCGCTAACTTTCTGTTGTTGCTGACAACGTTAGTTGGCGTGGGGCTTGTGATTGCATCAGGATGCGTGGTGAACAACATCTTCGACCGCGATATCGACCAAAAAATGAAGCGCACGCAAAATCGTGAATTGGTGATGGGAAACATCAACATCGATGCGGCGTTTGTCTACGCTTTGGTGTTGCTGTTGAATGGCACAGCGTTACTGTTTCAACTAGTGAATCCGCTCTCGGCTGTGGTTGTACTCTTGGGTTACGTGTTTTACGTCTTCTTCTACACCATGTGGTACAAGCGAAATTCGGTCTACGGCACTTTAGTCGGCAGCATTTCTGGCGCGGTTCCTCCGCTTGTGGGCTACCTTGCGGTGACGAACTACATCAGCTTAGAAGCGATTTTACTCTTCATTATGTTTTGTCTCTGGCAGATGCCACACTCTTACGCGATTGCTATGTTCCGTATGCAAGATTATCGCGATGCAGGCATTCCTGTTCTTCCCGTTAAAGAGGGCATTACCAAAGCCCATCAACATATGAAGGCGTACGTGGTTGCTTTTGGTGTGGTTGCTATTGGGTTGTTTATGCTGGGTGAAGCCGGCTACGAATATTTAGCGGTCTCGGCAGCAGTGTGCTTTATGTGGACGCGGGTGACATTCCAAAAAGTGAATTACAACAACTATATCCAATGGTCCAAAGTGGTGTTTAAGGTGTCGTTATTGGTCGTAATGAGCATCAGTGGCGTGCTTGGCTTAGAGTTGATTCCATTGCCGTTTATTCATTAAAGGAAAGTAAATCTGAGTTAACGATTGATGCCATCAGTAGTAGTGATGAGAACAAAACCAATGAATGCGGAATCGGTGATCTATCTCACCAAACCTTAATCCAGATTAAAGTTTTGCCGCAGTTTCGGCGGTAAGGTTCGCGTCGCTCATCGCACTGAACAGAAATTCAGAGAAGGAACAGCCATGCTTTGTGTATCGCTGTTCCTTTTTCGTTCCTACTCGGTAGTGATGCATCTAAAAAGACAGATTTTAAGAGGACTGGACTTGAGCATTTTGTTTTCAGAAGCCCGCATTGGCAACATGACAATAAAGAACCGCTTTGTACGAAGTGCAACGTGGGAAAATATGGCAACAGAAGACGGTCATATGACCGAGAAGCTGTACGACATTTATGAAGAACTTGCCAAAGGTGAAGTGGGTCTGATCGTTACTGGCTACGCGAATATCGTAGAAGAAGAGAAGCCGAACGCAGGCATGATGGGGATCTACAACGACTCTTTCATCGATGAATACAAAAAGCTGACGGATCTTGTCCACGAACATGACGCTAAGATTGTCATGCAGATCGCTTACGGCGGCACAAAAACAACATTCAACGTTGGCGAGCGTGTGATTTTTGCTCCAAGTGAAGTGCCAGAGCGCGGCACCAAAACGGAAGGCAAAGCGATGACTCAAGATGAGATTGACTACATCGTTAAAGCATTTGCGCTAGCGAGCAAGCGTGCGCAAGATTCTGGCTTTGATGGTGTAGAAATCCACGCGGCGCACACGTACTTGATCAACCAGTTCTTGAGCCCATATTACAATCGTCGCGAAGACCAATACGGCGGTAGCCTTGAGAACCGCATGCGTTTCCTTATGGAGATCTATGCCGAAACACGCAAGCTAGTTGGTGATGATTTCCCAATTCTGGTGAAACTGACAGCAACGGAATTCTTCGATGGCGGTTTGACGTTCGATGAAACGCGCATTGTTTGTAAGAAGCTAGAAGAAGTGGGCGTGGATGCGATCATTGTATCGGGTAACATTCACGGCAACGCAAGCACCATGGTAGGTGAATCGTTCGACGGTTACACGCTACAAGAAGAAGGCTACTTCCAAGAGTACGGTCAAGTGATCAGCCAAGATGTGAACGTACCTGTGATTACCGTAGGTGGTTTAAACGACTTCTGCGCAATTGAAGACTTGGCTGAAAATACCAAGATTCAATTCTTCGCGCTTTCTCGTCCGTTATTGGCAGAGCCACAATTGATAAAGCGCTGGAAAGACGGTAACCGCGCTGAAGTGGACTGCGAACGTTGCTCTAAGTGTCGCACCAAGCGTGGCAACTTCTGCGTGGTGTACAAGCGCAGAAAGTAAAACATCCGAAACGGGCAGTTTGTGTGTAACTGCCCGTTTTATGTCTCCGGTCACTCCCTTCAGTCCAGTCATTGATTCTCCTTTCACAAACAATTCACGCTTCAATTGTTACACTTTGCAGTCGAACAATCGCGAGAGCTGTGATAGTTTTCGCTCGCACTTTTAAATCTAATTGGTTGTATTAATGAAGAAAATTGTACGTTTGGTTGGCGTAGTCTCCACTCTTTGTGCCCAATCTACTTATGCCATGAGTGAGAAAGATTGGGACGTGTTGACCGATATTGGCGCGTATGGCTTGGTCGCAACGGCGGCGGCTGTTCCGGTATACAAAGGGGACTGGGATGGCTTTTGGCAAGCTGGCTTTAGTATTGGTGCTGCGTCTGGTGTTGGCTTAATTGGTAAAACCACCATTGATGCTGAGCGTCCAGATAAAAGCGGCAACGACAGTTTTCCTTCTAACCATACGGCTAATGCTTTTGCTTCGGCTACCACTCTTTATTTGCGTTATGGTTGGGAAGCAGGTTTACCTGCATACGGTGTTGCCACATTAGTCGGCTATGGCAGAGTAGAGGCGAAGAAACACTATTGGCGAGATGTGTTAGCTGGTGCTGCATTGGGCACATTGAGTGCTTACGTGTTTACAGATGCTTATGATGAGAATGTTCAACTCGTGCCTTGGGTGACAAGTGAAGATGTCGGTGTTTCAGTTACTTACCGCTGGTAATTTGAGACCCGATAAAAAAGCCTCGGCATAAACCGAGGCTTTGTGTTACTAAATTCTAAAACGTTCGTGATTAGAACTGAGCTTTAATCCAGATCATGCGGTGGTCAGAAGAAACATCCTTACCGCTCCCTTTCTCACCAATGCGAGGATCGTTAAATAGCTTACGACCTTCTTCATAAGATGCAGCCCAGTAAACGCCAGAATCCACAACGTTTAGGTTTGCTGATGGCATAGCGTAGTCAACACCTAGACCAAATGTTGAAGTAATGCGATTTGGAATTGGGTGAGTAGAACTGCCGTCCGCTGCGTGTTCTGCTGCGCCAAAGCTTGTTGGGTAAAGCTCGCCATTCATCACGTCTTGGTTAACTAATGGATCATTGTGGAATGCTTGCATGATCTCACTAAAGCCATCACCATCCAATGGATCAAGGTTTTGGTCGCCCATCATGACGAACTTCGCACCTTCTGCCAGACCGCCTTTCTTACCAGCATCATCGTAGAAGTAGTCTTTACCCTGTACGTAATGATGCCAGAACTCAACCTCTGCACCGTTTTGTACTTTGTTTTTACCTGTATCAAACACTGGTGGGGTCGGGTGTGACATAAGCAGGTGAACAACTTCATCGCCTTTTTCTGTCGGGATGATAATTGGTGCGTCTACGTGGTTTTTAGAAGACAGACGAATTTGCTCCCACTCTTCAGCAGTGTACCAATCGTCACCACAGCCCATGTCTTTAGGGAATTTGCTTGGGTCGTCGCATAGCGTGATGGTAGGGATCTTAGCGCCTTCCATATCTTTCCATTTAAACTCTTGGAAAGTACGTGTGTTGTCTGTGTCGATTTTGTATTTAGACATTAAGGCGAACGCGTATTGACCGTGGTAGTTACCAAAGCCCCAAGCGTCGCCAGGTAGTTTGCCTTTTACGCCATCGTTATCTAAGTCTAAGCCACTATTTAAGCCAGTATTTGTCGAGTAAGACTCCGCGTACGGGTACTCGATAGGCTCTAGGTCAGCTTTACCGCCAGCACCTTCAAGGCTTTGTGCGATAGAAAGGTAGTTTTTCTGGAAGCCCTCTAGCGCGGCTTTGTTTTCGCCAGTGCCATCGTTGTTGTATTCCGCCATCATCAGAACATCAGGACGGTTCTTCTGGATGATTGCTGCTACGTTACGGATCTGAATGACTTTCTCAGCCATTGCTTTGTCTTCCGCAGCAATTGATTTATCAAGGTACGCAGTAACGAGCTGAGTTTGTTTTGCTGGTTCAACTTGCATTTCTGCAACAAGAGCTTCGAAAGTATAGCGATCAAAAGAGAGGTTATAAGTGGCGATCTTTACTTCTTTAGGTTGAACATTCACATATTCAGTATCGTCATTGCATCCGGTAAGTAGGGTCGCACCGATGAGGAGAGCAAGAGGTGTTTTTATATATTTCATGGGTATGTCATACCTTATAATTGGATTCGCGCAAATACTAAAGTTATCAGTAGCTTTTGTAAGCGACATGAATCACACAAACGATTGCGAATTTGCATGCTTGTTCCGGTTTTGTGTGATTTGTGCAATAAATGCATCATTTTCAACACCAGAAGGTTATATTCAAACTGTTAAATATCTCTTGCTGATTGGTTTCATTTGCATGAAATCATTGGGTGGATTTATTGAAACCGCCGACTAGACTCTTTATTGATAACTATTTCAATAAGCGTCGAGTAAGTTTACTTATTCTTAGGCGTTGAACTCTGTCAGATTGGCGTTGCTTAGTTAGCAAGACAGGGGATCAAATAATGGAAACCGCGACACCTCACAGCTACAGAGTCATCACGACAGCTGTGCTTCTCTCTGCAATATACTTTTCATCTTTTTCTTTTGCAGCAAAGCCTGAAAGGTTAGAAAATAATCATGGTTATCTTGTATCTCTAGAGAAGCGTAATCAGTCTTCAACCCAAAATGTCGGTAAGGCTTTGGGGCTTCAAAAAGAGAACAGAGTAGAGAAAATTCAATCCAACCAAGGCAAAAATGGCAACCTACATACACGCTACCAGCAAACGTATAAAGGTATTCCGGTATGGGGGAAACAGATTGTTGTCCACCGAGATCAGAATGGCAAAATAAAGCGAATCAACGGGACATTGGTTAAAGATATTGCCGATGATATTTCTAATGTGTCGCCATCGCTTAAAGCGGGCGAAGCGAAAAGCAAAGTCCAAAAGCAATTTGTCATAGACGGCTATCAAATTGAAGACCAAAAGCAGGCGTTAACCATCTACGTCGATAACGACAATGTTGCGCACTTAGCTTACGAGGTTCGTTTTTTTGCTGACTCGGAAAGCGCACACAAGCCAACACGACCGACCTTTCTAGTCGACGCGCACACGGGTAAGGTTTTGCATCAGTATGAGGGATTAGCCCATGCTAGTGCTAATGGCCCTGGGGGGAACCTCAAAATCGGCGAGTACCAATACGGTGTGGATTATGAAGCGTTAAATGTTCAGCAATCTGGTAGCACATGTATTATGGATATCAATGGTGTGGTCAAAACGGTCAACTTAAATGGCCGCACATCGGGTAGCACACACACGTTTACTTGCCCAACCAACACTGTAAAAGAAATCAACGGTGCATACAGCCCTCTTAATGATGCTCATTATTTCGGTAAAGTTGTGTACGACATGTATTTAGATTGGTTGGGGATCGCGCCGCTGACTTTCCAGTTAGAGATGCGCGTCCACTACAGAAAACGCTACGAGAACGCCTTTTGGAATGGCTCCAGCATGACCTTTGGTGATGGCGATACCTATTTTTATCCGTTGGTGAGTTTGGATGTTTCCGCCCATGAGGTCAGCCATGGCTTTACGGAACAAAACTCGAACCTTATTTACTCTGAGCAATCGGGTGGTATCAACGAAGCGTTCTCAGATATTGCTGGTGAAGCCGCTGAGTTTTATTCACGAGGCAGCAATGATTGGAAAGTCGGTTACGACATCCGCAAATCAGCCAACGGCGCGCTGCGATACATGGACAATCCTCCTTTAGATGGACGTTCAATTGGTCATGCCTCCGATTATGTCAGCGGCATGGATGTGCACTATTCGAGCGGGGTGTTTAACAAGGCGTTTTATTTACTTGCAACTGAATATGGCTGGGGAACACAAAAATCGTTTGTGACTTTTGCTTATGCAAACCAGAACTATTGGACACCAGATGCGACTTATGACTCTGCGGCGGCTGGTGTATTGGCTGCTGCACAAGCGCTAGGTTATTCCGGTACGGACATTACTAACGCATTTGCACAAGTGGGCGTCTCTACAAACGGCGGGGTTGTTGAACCACCAGTGACCACTTGTGACATCACAGTATTGGTAAACGGTGTAAGTTCAACGGTTGACTCTGCTTCTACAGGTCAATGGCGTTGCTTCACCATCGACGTTCCAACTGGATCAACAGAATTAAATGTTGTGACCTCGGGCAGTGATGGCGATGCCGATTTATATGTGAAGCTAGGCAGCGCGCCTTCAGAAACCGATTATGATTGTCGTTCTTATAGTAGTAATAGTAACGAGAGCTGTACCTTAGCATCACCAAGTGCAGGTACGTGGCATATCGGTGTCTATGCTTATGCTACGTACAATAATCTCTCTGTGACGGCGACTTATGTTGAGGATGAAGCGCCACCACCACCTCCGCCAGAAACAGACATCACAACCAGCTCCACAAACAATGGTAAGACATGGACAGCTCGAATCTCTGGTTCTGGATTGCTTGGTGGTTCTTGGTCTCTTGGCGGTGTATGTAACTCAGATACTGAGTGTGCATTGAGTGGGATTCCGAAGAAAACGAGCTCCGTTAACTTTACCCTGAGTGACGGGCGAGTCTTTACAATACTGAAACCGTAAGTTTTTCTCTTGACTTTATTAGGCTCTGGCACCGTTCAGAGCCTTTTATTTTCTGTGTTTTTTGTATTTCGTCTTTTGGTTATAATGCGCGCTCACAAGAAGTGAGGACGACCTCACCGCTCTTATCACTATCGGGGACGACCCCAATCATTTGGAATCTCTCAATGGCTTGGGCAATTCTATTTCTCGCGGGGCTATGCGAAGTGGCATGGGCGGTCGGTCTTAAATACTCGGAAGGCTTTAGTAAGCTTGCGCCGTCTGCCTTTACGGTCGGGTTTATGGTGTTAAGCTTTTGGTTACTTGGTATTGCACTTAGAACATTACCTCTAGGCATTGCCTACGGTGTTTGGGTCGGAATAGGGGCTATAGGAACTGCGATTGCCAGCATCTATTTATTTAATGAACCAGTCACGTTAATCAAGCTCATCAGCTTGCTGCTCATTGTTGCCGGTATTGCTGGCTTAAAGTTCGCAGCTTAATTTAGTTGAGCTGTCAAAAGAAAAGCCAGAGTCTTGCTCTGGCTTTTGTTGTTTGAAACCAAGGGATTCCTTTATAAAGAGCTTATTATCGCTTCATAAATGGCAGTTTTAGGTGCTGTCCAAAGACATTAATCAAAGCGCCAGTCACGATGAGAGCTCCCCCCAGATATGTCCATGCCGCAGGCAGTTCTCCAAAGAAGACGATACCTAACACAACAGAAAAAATGATCTGTACATATGAGTAAGCCGATGCTTTACCAGCTTCTTGTGTTTGCATTGCCTTCGTTAACCCCAGTTGTCCTATCTGAGTAAACACACCAACCAAAACAAGCATCATTGTTAGATACAAATCCGGCATGACGAATTGATCGCCAATCAAAAGAATCGATGCAGGCAGCGCCACTAATGGGAAATAAAAGATGATGACAGAGCTGTCTTCTGTCTGGCTTAGCTTACGTACGATTACATACGCAATAGAGCTGCCAAATGCGCCTAAGATAGCAATCATCACACTGAACATTGGTAAGGCATGTTCGGCGTCTGGACCAGTTTCTGGTCGCACCATGACGTAGACCCCAAGTAAACAAAGGGCGATACAAATAAACGTCGAGAACTGGATACGTTCTTTAAGGAAGAAAACGGCGAGTAAGGCAGTAAATACAGGGTGGATATACTGGAAAATGGTCGCTTCAGCCAAGGGCAAAGTCGTAACGGAATAGTACACGCACATCAGAGCCATGGTTCCAACGGCACCGCGAGCAAAGAGCAAGGGCTTATTATTACCCCAAACGGATATACCTTTACGTTTTACATCGAGATAGCTGATCACTAACGAAACCAGCGCCCTAGCGGCTACGATTTCAAATACGGGAATGCCGTGTAAGCTAACGTGCTTGACCGTGGCAGACATCAGTGCAAAACCAAACGCGGACAGCACCATAAAGCGCACGCCAATGGGAATCATTGAGTTGAGTGAGTTAGGCATCTTACTGCTCGTTTATTGGGGGAGATCGCACTTTAGCACACTAAACTCACAAAAAGATCAGTGCGCTGGGATAAAGCCCGCGTTTCTTTTTGAACCGAGGTAGACTGTCTTGCTCAGAGTAAAAAACAACAATTTCTAAAGGAAAAGTGGATGATTCCTATTCAAGCAACGCATGTGTCCGGTGTGGTGATTTCTGAATTCGACGGCATAAAGAAAATGCTATTACTAGAACGAGTAAAAGGCGGTTACTGGTGTCATGTCGCTGGTGGTGTCGAAGAGGGGGAAACTGGCTGGCAAACGATCGTACGAGAGCTTAAGGAAGAAACACAGATTGAAGATGTAGAGCTTCATACTGCAGATTTTCTCGAACAGTTTTATGAAGCGCACAAGAATCGAATCATGGTTATTCCTTGTTTTGTATTATTCTGCAAACCAAATCAAACAGTAACGCTTAATCATGAACACACCGACTACCGTTGGTGCACGTTAGAAGAGGCAAAACAGCTCGTACCATTTGCCAATCAACATCACCTGTACGAGCATGTATGGAAACACTATGTTGAAAGCGAACTGACGCCATTCACTTTGATCAAGCAAAGTTAACTACGGAATCACTATGTACCAAGGCTATGAACAACATCAGGCACTACAAATTACTGAGCGTATTTCCATTGAGCCTTTGCTGACTAAACATGCTTCTACCTTGCTCTCTGTGGTTAATGAGAGTCGGGAGAGTTTATCTCAATATCTACCTTGGACAGACTGGGTCACTAACCGTAGAGAAGCGGTGGCGTATATTTCTCAACGGATTAATTCCAATGCTCTCGATGCTTATTGGTTTGCGATAAACCTAAATCAAGAGTTTGTCGGTGTGCTTGGTATCAAAGGCATCGAAACACAAAGCAAAGCAACCGAGATTGGATATTGGTTGGCGGAGAAAGGTCGGGGTCATCAAATAATTGATTTGGTCTTGATGAGTTTGGTGCCACTGATTCGAGAAAGAGGCAATGCCAAAGCGATCCAATTTCATTGCATGGAAGACAACATACCAAGCATCAAAATTGCAGAGCGCGCTGGTGCGACGCTAAAGGAATACATTGATCATGATTTTGAGATGCTCGACGCCAGTCAGCGTTTGGGCATTTATGAATTGCATTTGAGAGAGTCGTAACGCATGAACATCAGTATAGATAAAATCACTTGGCAAGATGCGATGCCAATTCGCCATCAAGTACTTTGGGCAAATAAACCCATCGAACATTGCAAAGTAGAGGGCGACGAGGAAGCGGAGCATTTTGGCGCATTCGTCGACAGCGTATTGGTGGGGGTGGCGTCGATATACCGAGATGACAATCAAGCTCGATTGCGCAAGTTTGCTATCTTGCCTGAGTATCAAGGGTTGGGTATTGGTTCATCCATGATTAGATATGTGTTAGAAAGTCTTAAGTTCTCACCTGTTGAATATTTCTGGTGCGATGCGAGAGAATCCGCACTGGCTTTTTACGAAAAATTTGGGATGAACGTTGAAGGCGAACGCTTCTACAAATCTGACGTCTCTTACTACAAGATGAAACTTGCGCTTTAACCGAAACAAATCTGAGTTTGAACTCTAACTTCCTTATTGCGTTAATAGTCAGGATGTTGCCCTTATGTTAACTTTAAATCATACATAAGTGCGACATTGCCCTAGATTGGGTGCACAAGGAGAAAATCATGAATGCGATCGTCGACGTCGAAGTTGGTCAACTGCTGCAACAAAAATTGGATAAGCTCAAAGCTGCATACAATGCCGAACCTTATCCGATCTTAGAGGTAAGAAAACAGAAGCTTAACCTTCTTAAGAAGACTATTTTGAATAACCAGCAAGCGCTGGTGGAAGCCTTAAGTGAGGACTTTGGTTACCGCTCTGAATTTGATACGGCAATGACGGATGTATTGCCGACGGTTGCTCAAATCACTTACACCTTAAAACGCCTTAATAAATGGTGTAAGCCAAGTCGCCGTCATTCTGGTTTGTTACTTGCCCCGTCTAAAGTCACCGTTGAATATCAACCTGTTGGTGTAGTGGGTATCATTTCTCCTTGGAACTTCCCTGTAATTCTGAGTCTCTCGCCATTAGTAACTGCGCTTGCGGCAGGCAACCGAGTTATGATGAAACTGAGTGAATTCACTCCTATGACCAACAAGGTGATTTCTGAGATTTGTCGAGCGTTGCCTGAAGATGTGGAGGTGGTTGAGGGCGAAGCCGAAGTGGCTCAAGCGTTCAGCAAATTACCGTTCGATCACTTGCTGTTTACTGGCTCTACTAATGTTGGTCGCGCGGTTGCTCGTGCTGCCGCGGAGAATTTAACCCCAATTACCTTGGAGCTCGGTGGTAAGTCTCCAGTTATCGTGGCAGACGATGCTAACTTGAACAAAGCAGTTGATGCGATTTTGTTCGGTAAATGCATCAATGCCGGACAAATTTGTGTTGCGCCAGATTATGCCTTTGTACCAGAGGGAAGGGTTAACGAGTTCGTCGCACTCTTCTTACAACGCTTTGAAGCGCTGTACCTCAAAGGTCAAGAAGAACAAGGTTTTACTCATATCATCAATCAGCGTCAGTACGACCGATTAAAGGCGGTATTGGAAGATGCCAAAGCCAAGGGCGCGGAGTTACATACCGTGCCTGAAACGAGAACAAAAGGTCGACGATTATATCCGCACTTAGTCACCAATGTTTCGGAAGAGATGACCATTATGCAGGAAGAGATCTTTGGTCCTCTTATGCCAATCAAGCCTTACCGTGATATCCAAGAGGTCATCAGCTACATCAACCAGAATCAACGCCCACTTGCGCTCTACATCATGTCAGAAGATAAGAGCATTATTGAGCGAATTACCCGTAACACTCACAGTGGCGGGGTCGGAGTGAACGACACGATTTTGCACGTTGGCGCGGAAGACGCACCATTTGGTGGTATTGGTGAATCTGGTATCGGTCACTACCATGGCGAGGAAGGGTTTAGAACCTTTAGTCACGCCAAAACCATCCTGAGTACACCAACGTGGCTACCTCGTGTAGGCATGTTGCTGGAACGTCGTGGCATGGCGATCAAAGCATTGCAAAAGTTCTTTATGCGTTAACGCTATTGATATTGGAACTTCAAGAAAAACGTTCTGCGGTAGAGCCGGAGGTCTATGACTGACTCATATTAGCTGCTGGGCAAACAAATAAGCGCACCTTAACATATCGTCGTGGTGCGCTTTTTCATATTTATACCCAAGTAACCTCGAGATGCTAGGTTCAGCGAGACTGACTTGGTTTGTAGACGCGGCGGCGATTTAAAGGTTTAGTGGGTCTAAATCAAGAATCGGCAACAAAGTATACAAGCCAAGGCAGCTCGCCCTTTGGGAGCGTGTCATTGACCCGATTGCTGCGTCAAACAACTTGGAAAGAGCTGGCTATTACACTGCGTTGTTTTCCTTGCTCTCGAATCAATGACAACGCTCTGAATCCTGCATCTTGAAGTCACTTGGTATAGTTTCTTTGTTTCGTTAACATCGCTAGCGTTAAACGCCGTCGCTATTCTAGATGTTTAAACTGCAACGCGACCAATCGTTGATACAGTTCACAGCTTTGCATCAGTGATTGATGATTACCGATATCAATCACTTCGCCACCGTCGAGTACTGCAATTTTATCTGCGTGCTGAATTGTCGATAAGCGGTGTGCGATGATCAACGTAGTGCGGTCTTTCATCAAGGCTTCAAGCGCTTGTTGAACATGATGTTCACTTTCACTGTCCAGTGCGCTGGTGGCTTCATCAAGCAGCAGAATTTTCGGATCTTTTAGAATTGCGCGAGCAATGGCAATTCGCTGTTTTTGACCGCCAGATAGCCTTACGCCACGCTCACCTAAAAAACTATGATAGCCGTCAGGTAGCTTTTCGATAAATTCATGAGCATGGGCTTTCTTTGCTGCTTCAATCACTTGTTCGTCTGTGGCTTCCGGATTACCGTAGCGAATATTGTGGAATACATCATGGCTAAACAATGCGGGTTGCTGTGGGACTAATGCCATTTGGCGGCGAAGATCGTTAGGATCGAACTGTCGAATATCTTCACTTCCAAACAATACATGTCCTTGCTGCGGGTCGTAAAATCGTTGTAGCAGCTCAAACAGCGTTGTTTTACCGGCACCAGAAGGACCAACCAAGGCTAACACTTTCCCTTGTTCTGCTTTGAGATTTAATCCTTTAATAGCTGGCTGATCGGGGCGAGAAGGGTAGTTGAAGTTCACTGAGTCAAACGTGACTTCAGCAGGCATGCGGTCGGTAATAGTAAGGTGATGGCTTGGTGCACTGATATCACTCTCAACTTGCAGGATCTCAATCAATCGTTCGGTTGCACCAGCGGCTCGTTGCAATTCTCCCATCACTTCAGAAATAGTGGCAGTAGAGGATGCAACCATGATGGCATAGAACACAAACGCAGCTAAATCACCAGCCGACATCTTGCCATGAATAACGTCACTGCCACCTACCCAAAGCATGCCTGCAATAGCGCTGAAAACAATCACAATAACGCCGGAGATCAAGATTGCGCGCTGTTTGACGCGTTGTCTGCCAACCTCGTAGGCTTTTTCTACTTCGACAGCAAACGCTGCGCGTTCATGCTGCTCTGAGCTAAAGCTTTGCACCGTTTTTATGTGTTCTATCGCTTCGCCAGCGTAGCTGCCCACATCCGCCATTGTGTCTTGGCTTTGACGCGATAAAGCACGAACGCGCCGACCATAAACTAATATCGGCACCAAGACAAAAGGCACAGACGCCAAAACTATCAAAGTGAGCTTAACGTTAGTAGCGAACAACATAATGATCGCACCAAAGCACATCAATGCACTGCGCATCGCCATGGAAAACGACGAACCAATAATGCTCTGAAGTAGAGTCGTATCAGTCGTGAGGCGAGACATAATGTCGCCGCTGCTGTTGGTCTCAAAATAGCTCGGATGCAGGGTAATCACATGATTAAACACCGTAAGGCGAATATCTGCGCTGACGCGTTCTCCAACCGAAGAAACCAGGTAGAAGCGGAAGAACGTTCCAACGGCAATACATAAAGTGACGGCAACAATAAACTGAATCGCGTTGGTTAGCTCTTGTAATGATTGCTGAGCAAAGCCTTGGTCAATCAAGATACGTACGCCATAACCGACGGACAACGTTAGGCTTGCTGTCGCAACAAGTGCGACTAGGGCAGCAGCGACACGCCATTTATAAGGCGAAATAAAGGTGTTGAGTTTAAGAAGAATGCCAAGGTTTTTATTATTTTTACTGCTCATGAGTAGCTCACAAAGCTTTATAGGTACTTGGCATAGTAAGCGACTTTTTGAGACGTGACCAGTGGCGCGTCTGATTCGAGTCATGGTTCATTAGTTAAAAAGAACACAGTCTCATGGAACCTAATTTCTCACTATTTGTTATTGGCATATGCTAATAATGAGGGCTACAGTTCATATCCCATTACCAATGAATAAGCGCCTCTCACCTTTGAATGTTGAGTTAGATGCATGATTCGTGAACGCTCTTATTAAAGCAGCTTAAGTTCAGAGACGTCTCAGATACAGAAGGATTTTATGTCACACCACAACCCCAAAAACCACCAGCAGTGTGCAGTGTGTTGCCAGCCATTTTTCAACGCCAACGATACTGTTCAGTTTTCCCAGATGCCGAATGGCGGCGTGCAGTGCGAAATCGTACCAACAGAGAAAGTTCAGGGATATCAAGGTGTCATGCAAGGCGGAGCAATCTGCGCTTTGCATGACACGGCTATGACCCACTGCCTTTTTGCTCAAGAGATATGTGCGATGACAGCAAAGCTCGAGGTTCGCTTTATCAAACCGGTTCCCCTTAATGCCATCATTCGCGTTGAGGCGCATTGCGTAAAGAGCAAACGAGGAATGTTTCTACTACAAAGCGAAATCTATGTGGGGGAACAATGTTACTCAAAAGCAGAAGCGAAGTTCATGCAGCATGTTGTCGACGCCGAATATTGACCTCAAAAGCCATTGGGATTATCGATAACATAAACCCAACCTCCATCTACATAATGCATGACTTCTAATGCCGTTCCTTGTATCGCGTTTTTTGTCTGAGTTGCACCTTGCGAAGTGTTCATTATTTCCCAATCTGAACGCACCATGGCAATGTCATCATTAATGTGGATGGAAACGCGCTTTGTATGCATGGTGACATCGCCTTTCATAAAACCTTCCAATACGCGTTTGATCGCTTCTTGCCCTTTGGCTTGATTGCCTTCTTTATCCAAAATAAATACCGCATCTTGATGGAAAAGTGTTCCTAATCCCTCCAAATCTTTATCCGCAAAGTATTGACCAAATAATGCGTGTAACTCTGATGGTGTTTGTGGCTTCGGATAGAGCGTCTCCGCATGTAAACCAAGTGAGACAAAAGAAATAAACAGAAAAATATATCGCATAACGTAATCCTCTAATTATTGGCTCAGGCAGCTTTCGTCCCTTTGCCTAATTGCCAATTCAAGATAGAACGGTTAGTTACGAATTAAAATTAGCTTCCCAAAAGTAACTAGTTACTCTCAGGTAACTAATGGTCTGAGGTGTAGTGTTTGATTACACTGGCGGTAAAAAACGGATTAGGGAAGGGCGATGTCGTCAAAAGTAAATCATCAAGTACAGCCTGTTGGCTATTGCAGCGTGGATAAATACTTAACATTGATATCGACTAAGTGGACCGCTCACATCGTTTGGTTGCTCGGGCAACAAGAAGAGATGCGATTCGGTCAAATTCGCAAGCAATTGGCGCTGGTTTCAAGCAAGGTGCTCACCGAACGCTTGAAGTTACTGTGCGAATATGGGTTTGTTTGGCGAAAACAAGAAGACACTATCCCTGTGACTGTGAATTATGGTTTAACCCCAAAAGGTAGAGAGTTTGCTAGTGTTGTCGACATCATAGTCCAAAAAGTTGATGACTGGGATGCCGAGTAGGTTACGTATTTAACCCCTTAGAACCCTTATGTAGAAACTAATAGATATGTTGATTGCATCTGATTGTGGAATGAGACTGAGAATTAACATATACCTGTATTACCGACCTTAAAAAAGAGTCACAATCATTACGGTTTTGACGGGTTGATTTATGAAATTTAATACATCTATTGACGATAATTTTGCTTCTTTCTACGACAGAGAGAACGACAACTATGTCTTTGTCGAAAGTACGGATAATGAAAACTTTGATGTAACAATAGGTACGGCAAGCGGCGCGACTTTGATAGGTACTGTATCTGCAAAAAATGATGAGGAGCTGAATGCTAAGCTCGAAGCTCTGTATCAAGGTTTTATGATGAAAAACGAGCGTGACTCTTAACGATTAGGTATTTCTAATCATAAACAACCATAGATTATTTACCTTTACTATGATGCTTGAGAACAAACATCATAGTCGCGAGATCTAAGCACGGTTTTTCGCGAGTAGCAGATCGACTTTCCCTTTCGCTGTTTTACTTACAGTTTGCATAAACTTAAAGCTTGGATTGTGAATGCCGGATTGCTCCAAGCCCTCGACCATTTCAATCCAGAGTTTTGCTGTCATCTGTGCATCGGCTAACGCTCGGTGAAAAACGCCGTCATTATCGATGTTTTTGAAGCGAACTAGTTCTCCGAGTTTATGAGAAGGAGCATCTTGAATTAAACGTCTTGCCACTAGCAATGAGCATGCAAACTCGCCTGAGTAACCACAGTTGATTCGTTCAAGCTCCGCATCGAGGAAGCGCTTATCAAAAGATGCGTTGTGGGCGATAAGGTTTTCACCGGCAATGAACTCGCTGAATGATGCCATCACTTCATCGCAGCTTGGTGCGGTGCGTAACATGTTATTGGTAATGCCAGTGTAACCCTCGATGAAAGAACTGACTCTAAAGCCTGGGTTCATCAGTTGCTGAAAACTATCGACAACCTCACCGTCGACTAATTTTACTGCACCGATTTCAATGGCGCGGTCACCCATATTCGGAGAGAGACCAGTGGTTTCAAAGTCGAGTACGACAACAGAGTTAGCTTGGGGCATGAAAGTTTTCCAACTGAACGATAAGGGGCAAGAGTATCAACGAAACGGATACAAAAAGAAAGGTTATGATGGGTAGACTGTGTGAGTTAGGTTATTTACTATTCTTGATTCATTCCAACAAAGACATTGCGATTGCGCGCTCTTTAAACGAGCGCTTTTAGCTTCGAGGGAAATTATGGAAACGATCATCAAACAAGCAATTGAGCTGCGAAAAGAAGCTAAGTATCAAGCGTCGAGAGCGTTACTTACAACACTACTAGACGATGAACATTTTGCCGCAAAAGCGCACTTACAAATCGCTTGGTCGTACGACAATGAAGGCAAAGAGCAAGAAGCAATCGGTCATTACTTGTCTGCACTTTCAGGAAGACTCTCTTCGGTAGAAAGATTTGATGCGTTGTTCGGCTTAGCGAGTACCTACCGAAGCCTTGGCGAGTATTCAGAGGCATTAAGCTATTTTGAACAAACGTTGGATGAATACCCTAATGCGATCGAAGTTCAGCCTTTTTATGCAATGTGCCTTTACAATGTGGGTCGACATAAAGAAGCCACATCATTGTTACTCGAACTCTTAGTGTCCACCACCAACAGCGATGCAATTAGAGAGTATCAGCGAGCCATTTCTTTGTATGCTCGAGATCTCGATAAAACTTGGTAGCTTTTGGTTTTAGTAATCATCAAGTATTCAAAAAAGATTCACTACGCGCGGCATTTACGCTGTGTTGTTTTTATCATTAAAGTGGTGTGTTAAAGCTTCATTAAGGCGCTTGCTCACCGCTTTAAAGTGTTACATCCATGGAGAGGATAATGGAATACTTTCAGTACTATGGGATCGACTGGGTTGCGATGGTACTTACGTTTCTTGCCATTTGGCAAATCGGAAACAAGAACAAAATTGGTTTCATCTTAATGATGTGTGGAAACACCAGTTGGGTTGCAGTCGGGTATCTCACAGGCAGCGTGGCAATGATAATCGCCAATATCATCTTCTTCTCTATGAACCTACGCGCTATCATCAAGTGGTCGAAGCCAGAGCAAAGAACTAACGGCGTTGAGGTGTAGTCGTTTACCAAAACTACACTGAGGTAGAGTGAAAAAGTAGCGCTTTTGAAGGATGTAATGTGAATAAAGAAGTAAGAGTTGGCGCTACGACCATTATCCTTCGTGACGGAAAAATAATGCTTGGTGAGAGAATTGGTTCTCATGGTGCAAACGCACAATAACAGTTGCATTTTTTGTTTTTTATTATGAGTTATAGTGACGTGTTTAGTTATTTTAAACCCTATAAGCTAGTAGTTAGCCCTCCTATATCAGGTACTGTTTTAAAATACGGGGAGCCAATTGACAATATCGAAGTGACCCTGCTTGCGGGTTTTAGTCAGTATTATGAAAGAACTACTATGACAGACAAAGACGGTAGGTTTCATTTTGAGCCAATCATTCACCGTCAATGGTTTAAGCCGCTGTCAATCAACACAAATTTAATTGGAATTCAGATCACTGCAAATATAAACAACAGTCAAATTTTAATGTGGTCTTCACATACTGGCTTGGATACCCATGATTATGTTATTGATAATTTGGAGAATCTAGAGTGCGATCTAGATGACTCTTCTTATGAATATCACTTTAAAAACCGAGTTGTACCAAACGGTCGCGAGCACTCGGTTTTTGGAATATGCCGCCTTCGAGGATATGACGAAAAAATACATCGAGAGGATTTATAACTCCCTTCTCTCCAAAGTTAACTTATCTGCCTCATCAATTGATTTCAAACAAGGAAGACCAGAAGCGCGGTCTTCCTTGATAGTCTTATACGAGGGTATCTTTGAGAAGGGTTTAGCGTTATCTATTTGTCATATTGTACTGAATAGTTTGGCTAAAGTTTGGCAGTGTGACCTCTAGCAGTGCCACATCTGGCAGAGTATCACCGTCGCTGTTCTGGTATTGATAGCGGTATGTGCTGACTGCATCGCCAGCGGTTTGTTTCATTGATTTGATTGGATGGAAGGCAAGACCAAAGAAATCTAAGTCTACCTTCCACTCTTTCACTGGATCCACATAGTAAACACCATAAACCAATGAACCATCATCCACATACTCCATTTCAAAGGTTTTGGTGCCTTTGCCGAACAACTTCTGAGTTGCTTTTTTGATTTCGCCATTCGGGTAGTATTGCAGCAAGAGGGTACTCTTTTCCTTTGGTGTCGAGAGCTTAACCTCACGGATTTTTCTTAACTTACCATTTTCATGGTAGGAGTAATGAAATTCGCGAACAGACATATCGTCGCCAGACTGCGGTACTTGGCGGCGTTGAAGAAGTTTGCCATCAGCACCATACGTATATTGAATTCGATATGTCGCGATAGGTGTACCGTTAAGATCGGCAGCCTCATCCTGAAAGACTTGCTTATTCTCAACATCAACTTGACCGAGTTCGTTATAGCTGTATTGAGAGATGAAGTTTTCTTTGGTGTGTCTAACGTAACTGTTGATTGAGCCGTGCTTCATTAGCGCACGTGCAGATTCCAAAAAGCCTGCATCGTTATAGGCGTAGTCAAATGTACTGTCTGCGTAGTCGCGCTGTGTTACTCGTCCTAGCTGATCGTATGAGTACGCGCCAGCTACAGTCAGCTGCCCTTGGTTAGACTTTGCTATTTGTGTTAAGCGAGATTGGTTTGCAGTGACCAGACCTTGGTCAATGTAATCTTCAAACACAGAATAGTGTTCGTAAGCCGTAGCGTTAAATGCAGCGAAAATTGCCAGACCGGCGAAGCTTCTTTTAATGTTCATAGTTAATAGCCTGTTATTTATGGTTTTTATTAATTTTTCAATCGGAATAGAGGTTAAACTCGACCGATGTAAGCGTCCTCAATTTCAGTATCGAGAAGCAAAGCTGAGCTTATCAGTAGGATTTTATAAAGTAAGCATAAATGTGATAATAATTATCATTTAAATTTATTTGTTTGAGATTGATTCAAAGAAAAAGCCAATGAAAAGGCTCAGAGGCCATAAAAAGAGGGGGCATTTTGAAACCAGAAGCAATGTGGTGAAGTGACCTACCTACATTGCTGTGTCGCCAATATCAGCATGCCTGGTCGTTGTTTAATCAGTTGCGTGGCAATGTTAGGGAATCTTACTAATATGCGAGCTTACTAACACGCCATACGTGACACTTAATGTATTCTTACTGGAAGCGAAGAAGAGGAATCTATCAATGTCAAAAAGCTCCAAGCTTCAGAATGAAGACAAACTGGTTAAGAAGGCACTAGAGATTGGCGGGAAGATGGCGAAGCTACAAGGTTTTGACCTTCCTCAGTCACCACAACCTCTAAGAGTAAAAGCGATTTATTTATTCTTGGTCGATGCAAAACAGATAACGCCACTGCCGGAAAGCAAGCTAGACGGCGCAAGCATCAAACACAGACTGGCAGTGTGGATACACAGTGCTTTGCCAGATAACGACCCTCTAAAGTAGAAAACTCAAGAAGTCGCATAGGTCATTGATTAACATAGACCATTAATTAACGGGGCGAGCCAAATGGTTCGCTTTGCTTGATCTTGGCAAGTGCACTAGGGTCTTCGAATGTTTCGTTATTATTGATTTACAAAACAGAATCAAAAGGACTAAAGATAAACCAAGAGAAGCGCTACAATGCACGCGTTGCGAGAGAGCAACCAAGTAGACTCATTCACAGAAACCTTAAAGTAACCATACATGTCTAAAGATTTCGAATTCACCACAGAATACACACTCGACAAACCATTCTTTGCTGAGTGTTATGACCAAACTAGCCAGCCAGTTAAGTTCCCACACGCATACCTGAAAGGGATCTTGTTTCTTATTTTTGGTGTGGTTTTATTGGAGTTTGAACTGCTACCTAACGGTTATGTGGGTTGGTTCTTTATCGTATTGAGTGTGATTGAAGCGTTCAGTGTGTACTGCAAGCGAACGTGGTGGCTGTGGCGTCAAACCATTAGTTCAAGCCGTGGCAACAAAGTGGTGTTTGAAGTTAACGCGGATGGCGTGCGCTACAAAAGCGGTAAAATCGATCGCAGCCTCGCTTGGAAAGAAATCGACCAACTCGAACAAACCGATTTGGGCTTTATCCTTCATATTGGTAAACAACGCCAATACATCAGCAAATCTTGCTTAAACGAAGAAGTCATCGCGTTTATGGTAGAACAGCACGCTGTATCGAAAGCGAGCTAACAAATTCTTACTTTCAAAAAAGGCGAGCCAGTGGGTTCGCCTTTTTTGATCTTAGGATTTGGTGTTCATGGGGTAACTCTGATACTGACTCAAAAACTGAATCACCACATTCGGCGCTACAGGAGGGGCATTTCACGAGCCTAGGAATCTCCCTAAGCGTACAGTGGGAATCAAACCCGCATCGTCAGCTTTGAAGGAGGCATAGTACGGTTTTTGGAAGAGAAATTGGTCATTAAATCTATTTAATATCAACTATTACGTGTCCTTGTTTAGTAATGTTTTTTCAGAAAATCCTTTCAAATCGCACCTACTAATAATTTCAAGATCGAGACCATTCTCAACAAATTTATTTTTAAAAAAATAATGATATTCGTCCGAATTAATCACACAACTTAAATCAAGAAGATTATCTGAAATAAATTCATAGGGTTTCACATCAGAAAATCGAGCTTCTAGTAAGTAGTGTTTTTTGCCATCTACAAAAATGTAAATGCCAATGTAGCTAGAGGACTCATGAAGGGCAGGTTCTTTAAACGTCTGATAGTGGTATGTGGGTTCGAAATGAAAATAACCCTTTTCTGACGTCATTGTCTCGGTGATATAACGGTTGTTAGAAAAAGCCGTGTGTAGATAAACTACCTCGCTAGTAAACGCTTTCCCGTCTAAGTATAATCTGCCAGTGATCTCTGAGTTAAGTGTGTATTGAAACTTTTTTGATTTGAAGAAATTAAACATATCTGCGTTACAACCTGTTGAGAGCAATAATATTGTGGCACTCATAAGGAAAACCAGTATTTTGACCATTCGCTTGCCAATCTCGTACATAGGTCAACTCATCCCCCCGCGTAGGCGATACTATGTCCTAATGATCTCAAGTGCTAGCCTAGGGCTGCCCCAGTTTTCAAATTAAGTCATGCTAAATCGTATATTTAGGCGCACTTTAAAAAATAATGTAAATAATATGTCCATTACTTTCATGGTTGGCTTTGCTGCGTAATTCGTTGTCGAAACTGAGCAGTCTTATTTAAATTGATACTCACCCAATACGGCAAGTTTTAGGCATACCAAGCCCATTTTCGCTTTAAAACTCACATCAACGTCTTTGGCTCGACGGCTGATACAACTGTAGTGTGGGCTGCGAAGTTCGTCTTCAAACTAAAGCCTCGCTTAAAATGAATTTATGGAATCACATAATTGGATACATGACTTATTGCTGTCTGACGACCACGATATCGAGAGTATTGATGTCTCTTACCTTGTTGGCGAAGGTAAATATGCCGCTGAGTTTGATGTTCGATGGCGCGGTGATTTTAAGGATGGTTCGTTTACTGACCTAACCGTAGCCCAACGCTGGGTAATGTACGAATCGGAACAGTTCGATCACCCAGTGATTGAGAACTACGTAGCGGTGGTGAAGAGCAATAACCTGACTAATGATTAGGGGAGGTAGGAACAAGTTGCCCTTGATTGGCATGGTTTTAACACTCTAAAAGTCACAGCCCCAGTCAGTTAACTCATATAGTACTAAGAAGGCGAACCATGTGGCTCGCCTTTTTCGAGCTTGAAGCTTGGTGGTTAGTGGATTACTCAAATTTAGATGCACAAGCCGAACCATTACACTCGGCGTTTCTGCTGAGTCATTCCAGCGAGCCTAGGCGAGACTAGGAATCTACTTACCGCGCGTTAGGTTCTAATAACAGAGCAAATTTGGGGGGAGTTATTGAAATGACGTCAAGCAAACATTTATCAAGAGCTGAATAGAAATTTTTATGCAATCAATTAAATATTGCTTTTGAAAGCTGAGTTCTTTATCTGTATGTTGTGCGGAATCTTGTGGCATACTATTGAGCAAACTCATTAGTGGGACTTATCCTAGTGAGCTATCCTTGTCCCACTATTCTCAAAGTACGAAAAAATGGGCGTCATTGTACGTCTCTTATTTCCAACGGACGAGTTGATGTTTACCTAGTAAATCGTTCTCAAATCGTTACCAACTTTCAATGCAACCTTGCTCAAGAGCCGCAAGTCGCTACTAAGCATCGTCTGATGAGCTGTGATGGCTGCTTTTGATAGCTCGCTTGGTTATTTAACGCAATAGGGCTAATGACTAACCCTTAGGAGTGTGGCTCAGGAGCAAAATCACGCCTTGATTTATTGTTTGATTTTTTTATAAAAATCAATGCATTAAATTTACATGGGTGCGAAGTGGGGATTTTAACACTAACGGTTGCAAATTGAGGTGATTAGTCTCTACGGTTAAATATGACCCACAACAAAAGGGAGCATAGTAGCATCGTTTTATATCAATCAATTTAATATTAGGGTGTTAATGATAGTTTTCGCGTTAATATTTACGGTTGGCTTTTTTATAGGTTGGATGACAAAGGAACCTAAGGTGGAGTTAGCTCAAAAGTGAACTCTAAATTGTAATCGCGCTGTAAGGGGTAATAAGCCTCTTTTCTTTCTAGGCGGTTATGCCAGCAGTTCTCTTATTAATTGTACACCTGTACTGGGTACATAATCCGACCGATTCTTAACATGTAAGACTTTATTAATGAATATTACAACTCTTCACAATGAGCTGGGTGTAGCTGGTCAAGTTACTTTTTCCAAAACCGCGTACCCAGTTGAAGCATTGCTAAAAGTAGCGTACGACTTCACCGGCGAATTCTACGTATATATTGGTGAAAACAGTGAGAACTATGAAGTGAACATCGCTTTTTCTGAGAACCGTAATCCATCTGCAGATGATGTGGTTGCCACGTGCGGTCGCTTCATGAATGAAGTGTGTGACCAAGCAGTTCGCCAGATCGTTCTCAAAGAAACTGGAGCTATTCGTGAAGCTATCGTATCCGCTGCGTTTGCTGAAGCAGCTAAGGGCATCGAGAACAAAATAACTCAAGTACCTGGCGTTAATGACAAGTACAAAGATGATCCGTTAAACATCTTGGCTCAGAAAGGTTAGTTATGAGTTTCACACTATCTTTGACAACTTGCGACATGTCAGCTATCAGCGACGCACGCAAAGCATTTAAAGAGCACACTAAGGTTGATGTGCAGAAAAACCAAGGTACTGTATCTCTTGATTTTCAAGTGAACCAAGAATACGGTCCTGAAGAGAAGCAACAAGTAATTGGTTCTTTTCTTAACTACGTTCTACAAGCTACGGCTATTAAAAAGTTAAGTATCGATCATGGCTAAGTTCTTACCATTATCCGAATTCACCGATGCGGAAAGTTACCGCTTGATGCCTTTCAAGCTATCACGCTTCTCGGAAAAAGAGCACCTTATCAGTAATGACTTTGGTGAATGGATGCTCCTAAGCAACGAAGCGGTACAAGCATTGGTTAACAACCAACTGGTCCCAACATCAAAGCTTTACCGCGAACTGAAATCGAAGCACTTCATTTACAGCGGTGACATAACGTTAGGTATGGAAATCTTGGCATCTAAGCTAAAGACCAAGAAAGACTTTATTGTCGGTTTCAGCAAACTTCACATCTTCTGTATGACATTACGTTGTAACCATAGCTGTTCTTACTGCCAGGTTAGCCGTAAGACAGAAAATGCGGACAAAGGTTGCTACGACATGAGCGATGAGGTTCTCGAACGCTCTATCGATATCATGCTACAGAGCCCATCTATGTCCGTCACTATGGAATTCCAAGGCGGTGAATCTCTACTAGCTTTGAACCAGGTTAAGAAAGCGGTACTACGTGCGAAAGACAAAAATGAGCACGTAGGTAAAGAAATCGTATTTGTTATCTGTACGAATCTTACGAACGTTACTCGCGAAGACCTTGAATTCTTCAAAGAGCATAACGTAGAAATATCTACTTCCCTTGATGGTCATGCTGCGCTACACAATCTGAACCGTCCTACGTCTGGCGGAAATAGCTACGAAAAAGTGACCCGTAGCTTTGATATGGTTCGTGAGATGTATGGTGAACTTCGCTTGTCTGCACTTATGACGACAACCAAAGAATCACTCAATTACCCGAAAGAGATTATTGACGAGTACGTTCGCCAAGGTTTACACCAAGTCTTTATCCGTGAACTTAACCCGTACGGTTTCGCGGAGAAAGCTGCGCGTAAGATCGGCTACACAACAGATGAATTCCTACAGTTCTACAAGAAAATGTTGGATTACATCATTGAAATAAATAAGAAAGGCATTCCTTTTGAAGAGTGTTTCGCTGGTCTAATTCTGCGCAAGCTTATGACACCTTGGAGCATTGGATTTGTTGATCTGCAGAGCCCAACAGGAACCGGCTTCAACGTAACGCTGTACAACTACAACGGTAAGGTTTACCCAAGCGATGAATCCCGCATGATGGCCGAAACTGGCGATGATACTTTCTGCTTAGGCAATGTCTTGACAGATACCTATGAGCAGTTGTTCTTTGGTGAGCCAATGCAACTAATCGCGTCAGCAGCTTTGAACGAAGCATTGCCGGCTTGTAGCGATTGTGCATACGCACCGTTTTGTGGTTCGGAGCCGGTTCGTCGCCTGCAGACTCAAGGTGATGTGGTTGGCCACCGTCCAACTGATTCATATTGCTACCGTAACAAAGCTATCATCCAGCACATTATTAACTTGTGGCTGAATGGTGATGCAGAAACAAAAGCAATCATGTTGCGTTGGATGCGAGGTTAATTGTGGAAAAGTTCAAAGTAGCGCTGAAGTCGGAGACTACTGGTATTCAGGGCGAACAACTAGGTTTAGCTGTATGCTCATGGTCTGACGAGTATCAGGGCAAAAACGTACTGTACTACTACAAAGGTGGTGAGCTAGATCAAACGATGTTGGAGAAGGCTTCCCTTATTGTTACCAAACAACCAGTAGGCGAAGTAAGCTTACCAGTGGTCAAGATTGATTACGATTACTTAGTAGAAGGGTCAGTACTACAGATCGCACCAAGTGGTAAAATCCGCGTGATGTTTAACCCAGAGTCGGGCAATAATGCGCTGTTCGTAACGGACGCGTGTAATAACTATTGTGTTATGTGTCCGCAACCACCTAAGCCAGTCTCAATTGAGCACTGTACTGATTACTTGTTAGAGATTATATCTCTGATTCGTGAATGCGATGCACCAGAATCACTTGGGATAACTGGCGGTGAACCGACGATGATTCGCGAAGGCTTGATTGAGGTGATTAACAAAGCATCAGAGAAATTTCCCGAAACAGTTATCCAACTGCTATCAAATGGCCGTTTCTTTGCTTACCGCGACTACACGAAAGAGCTGGGCGCTACGACTAAGAAATTGTTTGTAGGTATCCCGCTGTTCGGTGCAACTTCAGATATCCACGATTACATAGTTCAGGCCAAAGGCGCATTTGAGCAAACTATCAATGGTATTTATGAGTGTAAGCGGCAAGGCATCGAAGTAGAATTGCGCGTCGTTCTTCACAAACATACTGTAGAAGAGTTGGACCTATTAGTTGAGTTTATTCATCGCAACTTACCATTCGTGAATCACGTGGCCCTAATGGGGATGGAGAACATGGGTTTTGCGAAGATGAATTACAAAGATTTGTGGATCGATCCGGTTAAGTACAAAGCAAAGTTATCCCGTGCGGTTGGGATGCTCACTCTGTTTGGTATGAACGTGTCTGTCTTTAACTTGCCGTTTTGCCTTGTCGAACCATCAATTTGGAATCATTGTCGTCAAAGCATTAGTGACTTCAAAACTGCTTACCACCCATCTTGTGAATTGTGCAGTATGAAGTCGGAATGTTCCGGTTTCTTCTCATCAACAAACGAAAAATTCTTGTTAACCGATACAATTAATATCGTGCCAGTGGAGGCATAATGAAACTACCATCTCTGAAGAAAAGTGGTGATAAATCACCTATTCGTAAAATCAAAACTCTAGTTACCGGCGTTCTAGCAGCTACACTATCTTTCAGTGCAGTAGCAGCTCCAGCAAGTGCACCAATCAGTGACGCCAGTTCTATCCTATCTACTCTGCAAGTAGAAGGCCAAGCTCGCGTGATCAACCTAGCTCCAACTGAAGGTGAGAACCTCCTAGCGGCACATTACAGCCACCGTTCTCACTCTAGCCATAGCTCACACCGTTCACACAGTTCCCATAGCTCGCACAGCAGTCACTACTCATACGTGAACTAGATACTGCTCAAGTTCTAAAAGAATGCTAAGGAATAGTGGCTTAGCTGCCCATATAAAAAAGGCGAACCAATCGGTTCGCCTTTGTCTATTTAGATTCTACTGATCACAGATAACTAAGATGGAAACTTGCCAGCCGTCTAAATCAACGATCTGGAATACTCTTTAAAAATAACCAAGTTGGAAACTCTCTCTTCAATAGAATTCTCTCGTTTAGAGTGATTGTTCAGTTCGTAAAACCCGAACCGTACTTTGCGAACCGCGTTTTACGAACTGAACGTTTACGAGTGATTATTTCGCGAGTAATAGTTTTATTAGGTGCGGTTGTAGCTCTTAGATTTGCGTATCAAAATGCAATGTCTAATGATTTTCGGCTAAATATTAAGCTTGAACCTACAGTGGCAAGTTGTACTGATGGGCTGTTATTTCTTTTCTTGTCAACGAAACAGAATCCGTTAAAGCCACCGCATTTCGATTTAACTAATTGATATCCAGAATAAAGGGGCCTGTCTTCATAAAGTAAGAGCTCAGTTTCAGATATCGATCTGTATAACCATTCTAGAGCATTTGGAGAATCCTCTTCAAATAAGCTTTCCGCAGTTTTAAAAGCCTTTTCATCACCATCTAACCTTTGCATCAGAAATAGCATTTGAGCGTTTGCTTGGTGAATGATTTCGCATTCTTTTACGCTTTTTGATAGCCGTGGAGCATCGCTATAGCTTATGCCCAACTTAAAAAGTAACCACGAGACGTATGCTAACAACTGGGTGTATTCGTTGCTGTTGTATATATTTTCACTGTCATTGAGGATCTGAATTGGAGATTCTTTTTCATTAAAGAAACAGACAAAAGAGATCTCTCTAAGTTTTTTAAGGTGCTTCTCATCAACTATTGGTTTTGCTTTGTTGGCATTGTCTAGAGTCGGCTGTACCTTGATTTCATGTGAACCGACAATAAACTCGTGACGGCTAAGGTTATGAATTACAACGAAGGCCATTAGTAGAAAACTCATTTTATTGGCTTCATTATCCGAGTTCGAAACATATACTTTTTCAAGCTTATTAAGTAATTTCGTGAGCTTTTTATGTACATATTCTACTTGTTCAGGAGAAATACTTGGGCTTTCAGCGGTATCTTCATCATCAGTTCCGACAAGTTCTTCCTCATTGCGTCCTAAATGGTCTTCCCTATATAGAGAATTGCTGCCTGTCTGGATAGAAGGTATGGTGTGAAGAAACATATCTAAGATTAGGTTTAATCCATCCGACGATATGGCACGCCTTCCTGACTTGGTGCTGGCGTCGTTTTCTTGAACAATACTAACAATGAGCGAATCTCTCTCATCCGTATCATCATGAGTTTGTGGTATATATTTTTCAGATGCACCAACAGGACGGCGTAATTGAGGTGTTAGCTTCTCAATGCAGTTAAATAGAAGATCAAATTGAGGGTAATCAGTGCTTAATGATGAAACAGCCTGTCTTAACTGGCGTTCTTCAGAAGACTCGCATAGTTTTTCTAGCGAGGGGACGTTATGTGTGACGACAGTAGCGATTAACTCTTCATTACGGAGTAGATAGATCAGTCTCCCGCAGTCTAACAACTGCTCAGATATAATAATGGCCTGATTTTCCAGAGTATGTTCAATTTGGTAATAATCGCCAAACTCATCCTTGTAAAACGGCTGACAACCTCTTTGGCTATCCATAAGCTCGATTTCTAGAGACTGGTTAAGTTGTAGTTCAACAAATACCAACTCTATATGTGTAGTGTCTGTAGAGCCTTCGCTAAGCTCTTTACTATTTACTTCCAGTACTTCTTCTGACGCTTCCATATGCAAAAAGTTGGTCGAGACTATTGCCTCTTTTGCATCTCCATTTCGGAGGAGAAGCATTGCCTCAGCGTTAGTATTACTGCCAGTTTTAAGCCATGCATTGCTACTGAAATTAGCACTACCAGATATGAAGAATGTTTCTTGATTGGCGAGAAATACTAAAGCTTTTGCATGAGCGTATGTCGTGAACTTTGACATACCATCAGGTTGGATAGATTTTATATCCACAAATTTTACGGTGCCGCTATGAAGTATTGTGGTACTCAGGCAAACGCTTTTAGGCTGTATTGCAATAATGGGTTTAGCTACAGATAACTCAGAAAGAGAAGAAACGAATTGTCCCGAGTTGTCAAAGAACGCTGAAACGCCGTATGTTTTGTCAACTGTTTTTGGTAGGTGTGTTTGGAGATTTCTCCAAAGACATTCTTTATTGGAATAGGACGAAAATAGGAAGCTATTGCTACTAGGTAGCTTTGGCTTCTTTTTAATCCATGGAGCTAAAGCCTTGGCTTTACCCAACATCTCTCTAACTATCTGAGGCGAGCTTTGCCCATAATCATTGAGCCATACCTCAAACGCATGAAAAGCATCTTTAAAAATAGAAAGATCTTCTTCGTTAGATTTCTCATCGAACCTAATTACATTTGTAACTTCTAAGTTGCTGCCGAAACCAGATAGAGTCATGTTGTGGCTTCCAACTACAAGCAAGCCTTTCTTTTTACCAAGGAGCATATACACTTTGGGGTGAAATGCTTGGTTACATTTCATAGGTGCAATGCCGTATGCGTAGCCAGCAAACTTAGGTGGAAAATTCTGGATAGCCGCTTTTAACATGCGATTATCAACGAACAGTAAATGATTTGTCACACCAGCAATTTGCATTTTTCGAAGAAGGTACTCTTCATAGAATGCAAAGTTAATAGAGTAGCTTGTCATTAGGCATGAATCATAACCACCTTTCTTCAGCTCTTCTATGAGTGAAATAGGGCTGCTCATGAGCTCACCTTCAGAATGTCATAGCCCGCAGGTTCTACTAGAAAAGAGTTCTCTGTTATACGAACCATGCCAAGATCTGCCATAATTTGAATAACTTGCTTAAACCTTGGTGACGTAAAAACTGCTGGGGGTGGCTTTATTATTTCGATACCAAATTCACTGGGTAGGAAACGGAAGGTCATCTGTTGTTGGTTTCTTAGCTTTCTCATAGCAACAAGAAAGTGGTTCTCAAGTAAGCCATGGTGAGTTAATTGTATCAACGCTGACAGAGTAGATTGTTTATTCAATTGGGTATTTAAAGTTTCACAGATAGCTAGCAGATTGAGTGGGTATCTATCTAAAAAGCTCTTCTGGAGCTCTACACTGTTATACCCCGACTTATTCTGAGTGCGGGAAACCAGTGCTGCCAAGATCATTAAGCAATTTTTAGTTATGGATTCTAAATCGTTACTGCCATTCTTTGTAAGTTTCTCAACTCTGTGGGCAAGAGTCACTTCATGGTTGTTTTCATCCCATCGCTCATAGTTAGGTAACTGAACAGAAAGTTGAGACAAGGTTTGATCGAATTGTTGGTGATGATAATTTGATGTTACCTTGCTACCAGGCCCTTCTTGCCAGTACCACAAAGCTATTGACCGAGTGTCTTTGAAGTTCGGTCTGCGAGATTCAGTTGCTTTTAGAACACAGTAAAATATTCCCTGCATGGCAATAGAGGCTATCTCATTTCTAGCGTAATCTTGCCAGCTAGATTCAATGTTCCAAAGGTGCTCGTATTTACCTGAGTATTGAAGAGCATTTGTATAAGCAAGTTTTCGGAAGACCGCCACATCAAAACTTTGAGATGTGTCTGTTTTAGTAATATGCTCGGTGAGAGCAAGGATGTAAGCCATTGATTCAACGCGGTTGAGAGCTTGAAAGTCAGTTTCGTACTCTGTTTGATAAAGTGACGCGAAACCTTTGGTGAATAGGCTAATTAAAAGAGTTCGTTCTTCACTGTCGCATGATAGATTACATGGGCAGAATGACTTTAAATGAGTCAGAGTTTCGTAGGTAAACTCATCATTTTCAATAGTTTCCAAAAAAAGTGATGAGTTGACGTTTTGGTCAAATGCTTTGGCTAGTTTTAGTCCTACTTCTTCAATGAGCTTCCCGTTTTTAGGAGACTCGCCCGCTAGTATTTTTAGGTTGCAAAGTGTGCCAAAGTAATACTGTCCTAGGCCGCCAAAGGAGTTCTTAAAGTATCGAGAGGAATCAGGATTAGTATGGCTAAATTGTGATAGCTTGAATTTTTTCCCTGAGGTGATCTCTTCGAAGTGTTTCTGAAATGTATCCTTGCCTACAAGAGCTCCAGAGTGATTAACTGTACTGTTATCACTTGTTTCATGTGCCATAGCAGCAAGTGTGAATAGACAGTCTGCTCTTCGGAACATTTTTAAAAAAGTGTCACTATCTAACCACTTTTTCCTTTCGAAGGCATAAAACACCCATGCGTAGAACGAATAGTACCGAGCTCTATCGGTAACATTAGTTATCCCAGGAAGAAGTTTACCGTAGACTTCGATGCATGGAGCTTGCACTCCTAAATGGTCGAGGCCAGTAATCTGATTAATCGGCTTAACCCAGCCAGTATCTGAGGTAGCTTTCAAGCTCATTGTCCTACTCGTTAAGGATATACAAAACAAATATGTATAGCTGTCTATACGCTAATTTGGTGTTTAGTGATGGTCATCGGTTTCCTGATTTAAATCCAGGTACTAAAGCTCGAATAGAGTCAACATGCTCTAGCTCGTGTCTATTCATCAACTGCAAGTTGAAGGCATGCGGCGGCAACGAAGCATTAGGCGTGCAGTCTACGTGGAGGTCATTGAGCACGTAACCAGCTAACGCTTCGTTGGTTGTAATGTTTCGCACGTATTGACCCTCCATACCAAGATCAATAGCTAAGTCATTTCTATTTTCATGCTTAGAGTGCGGTGCAACACTTAGGACAACGTCACGGTTCCAAAGAGTATCGTCCTCTATAGTCTTGTCGTATGAGCTGTCAGTTAGCTGAGCCTTAAGAATTCGACTGATTCTAAAGCACAGGAATTTACGTCTTTTACTGTCCCAAGCACGGATGTGCCAAGCCCCAAGTCCTTTGAATAGAGAATGAGGCGTCAGGGTTCTAGTCTCGGTGCTGGTTGAGGAACTATACAGGACAGAAATACAGTGCTTATTCAGAATCGACCTTGTGACTTGAGAGACGATATCAATAGATAGTGAATCCAACACTGTCGCAAAGCTGCTTACACCATAAGTTGTTACTGGAATGGAGTTAAGCTCCTGACCCCATGCTATTAACCTCAGAGCTGCTTCTGGGTCATGCTCAAAAGCTGGGCTAAACGATGCTGACCTCATGTATGCTCGCAAGCTTTCGTTGAAAACCGTGTTGTCGGGAAAACGTTCTTTGTAAGCATTAAAAGAACGGCTTGCTGTAGCAACGGCAATATCACCATGCTGAATAAGGTCGGAGCGATTCACTTTCCCAAAGAAGCAGAGATAGAAATCAATAAGCCTTAGTCGTTTGGTTTGCGGAGATTCGACACAACGCATAATGATTACCCTTATCAAAATGAACTGTACTAATTTACTCTAACGAATCATTTGATTCCAGTGTAATATGACACTAGTTGATTCTAGCAATGTTGCTTGACGTGTTACTTATGGTATAAATTTCTGGCTGTTGAGGACTACAATGAACGTCAATGACTACTTATCCAAGATCGAAGAAGGCTTGCCGATAAACTTGAAGGGGTTTATTGAGAAGCTTAGTTTGAAAGACCCTGAACAGTGGATGTCCATCTATAAAGCAAAGCGTGTAAGCAAAGGACATGTGCTAAAGGTGTTAGATGAGGAACGTCACACCTCATTCTATACAAAGGATATTTCAAGTCGAACCGATGGCGCTAAGCAAGGCAAATCACACGCTATTAATACAAGTTTTTCTCATATCCTCTTACTTAACACGACTAGTTTTCCGAATACTCCATATGTGATTGTTTCATCAGAAGGTGGGGTGATTAGTTCTTTACCCAAGCTGAACGATCAAGCTGTGGTAATTGAGAACATAGAGAATTTTTATCGGTACATGTCTTTTATGGAAAGCATAGGACGTGAAGAGTTGATTGAGCACACTGACTTTTTGTTTGGTGCAGGGACACAAATCAATAATAGCCTAAATTTAAAGTTTCTTACGAACTACAAACGGATCTACGTAGCGGGAGACTTAGATCTAGGTGGTCTGAAGATTTTTAGAACACTAGCAATGAACGTGTCAGATTGCCATTGGCTTTCGCCAGTTGATTGGGGCAAGTTTGAAGCGTTTTTCAATTTGAAGCCCAAGTCTGTTTCTGAATGGCGACAAGCGATTTCTATTGCCAGTGAGTTAAACCTCGAACAAGAAAAACAATTGTTACATACACATAGAGCATTTTTGGAACAAGAAGCCCTACTACCATAAGGATAAGATGATGGAAGATTTTCGCATAAGTATTTCAAGATTGATTGTTGTCGACTCTGTGGGGGTGGCTATCGCAGAAATCGATCTTAGAAATGGTGGGATCATAATTGCGAAGGGGAATGTTGGTAAAACATCAATACTTAATGCGATTCGGTTGTTTCTACTGCCAGAGACAAACTTCAAGAAGAGCTTTCAAAAGTTTGGGTTCATGAATAACAAAGGTGAACCTTATACGGATGATGAGAGTTATGAGCATTATTTCCCAAGTAGATCGAGTTTCTTGATCTTAGAATGTGAGAATTTTCTTGGCGGCCCAATTCCACACTGTCAGATTCTGTATAGAGGTGAGTCTAAGTCTTACAAAAGGATGTTTACATCTCTTCCGTACCAGAACATAAAAGATCTCTTTTGGGATTCAAGTATTGGAGAAGATGGTATTGGAGGAGCAGTACAAAACCTATCTATCGATTATGTGAAGAAGGCATTAAAAGAAAGAGATCCTAAGTACTTTAAGACTATTGAGCGCCCTCAGGCAATCAAAGAAGCGCTGTATGCAAATGATTTACTTGATGTAAATGCTATGCGTTATTGCTTATTTCCATTGAGCAAGTTAGATGATGCCAGTATTAACTCCTTTAAAGCGTTAGTTAAGCTCCTGTTTGATATGAAGACTGGTTCCGATGCTGTTAGGCTGGCTATTGCCAACATCATTGAGTCTACTAAGAAAGAGCGTAAAGATGAATTAAGCCTTGATATCAATGAGTTTTTGAATAGAAACCAGATGCTTGGCGATAAGGAACTTCATCTACAGAAAGTAAAAAATCTAAAACCAAAATTTGAAGAACTTTCTATCTCGTACGCCACTTTAACAGACAACCAAAGTGCAGAAACTAAGTTGCTGCAATTTGATCGTGTGCTTAGAGGGGAGTTGGACTCTAAAGCTAAAGAACACAAGTTGCTTGAAGACCAGATACATTTGGCGCTTGAGCAGAACAAGAATAACCAAAAGTTTCACGATGACGCACAACGACACCTCAATGAGTTGAAGGGAGCCCTTAAACAGGAAAGTGCGAAATTGGAGAAACTACAACCTCAGCTAGATACAGCGAAAAGGATCATCGATGATTACTTTGGAAAGCCTATTTCTGAAATTGAAGAGATCCTTGCTGAAGAGCTTGATGAAGAGGTATCCAATCTCGACAACTTAAAAGATGCATCTAAAAGGAAGGTGCGTATTGATCAATTGAAGACGTTGATAGCAGATGAAAATAGGCACATCAGAATACTTAATCGAAGCTTAGAGTTAAAAGAATTTTTCTTATCAAAGCAATTAGAGAATGGCGACTATCAAATACTATCTTCGATAAATAGTATTATTTCCAAAGCTAACCCTGGTCGTAGGTTAACAGAAACAGAGTTAGATCGTTTTAAAGGATTTTTAGCTCTTTTTGAAAGAGATAATCAGCAATATCGTTTCTTTGATAGAACTCTAAATATTGCCAGTTTGATTGAAGAACATTCAACAGAAGAAGAGCTTGAGCAGAGAACTAAGAACTTAGCTGCTTTTGAGGATGAGTTGCATGAGTTAGATAAAATTGGCAACCAAAGCGATATCCTTACTCAAACTGAAATAGCTAGGTTACAGCGTAAACTAGAACGATATGACAGTGAACTTACCAAAGTTAAGAGCTATGAGTTCAACCTCCAAACCGCTAACTATGCCAATGAGGAAGTACGATCTTTAACTCAACAAGTTGAAGAAGCTGAAAACTCATTATCTAAAGCCCAAAATAGTCTAGACATATCTCAAAGGGAGCTAGCTGAATCAAAGGAGAGTTTAAGTAACTTCAACTCAAATTTAGAAAAACTTAAAGGCTTGAGCCAGAGAGTGAGTAATAGCCTAGCTCGACATCAACTTGTAGATTTTCCACTGGAGAAGCTAAGTGTTGAAAACGTTGAAGTGTCGGAACAGTTTTTTGAAAGTCTGGAAAATGCACTATTAGCAAAAGTGCGGGCGCGTAGTGGCGTTATATCCAATATACATTTTTTGGTTAAAGAAGGTGTCATCGACAATGATGACGACTTGTTTACCGCGACTCTTTCTGATGAACAAATTCGTCATACATATAAGCAGATTGAGTCAAAATTTGTACATGTGGATGAAGAGATAGCTAATCTGAAAAGGCAGTTTGTTGCCCTTAAGAGTGAGATTCATGGAATCATTACTGAACTTGAGAAAAACCGACAGCTAATTGATAGCTTTGAAGGGTTTATTAACACTGAGTTTAAGAAAGCGACCATAAATGATTTATCGGAAGTAAAAGCTAAAATCGGTGTTAATAGTCGATTCGAAGCACTATTGGCAGAGGTAGCACACATTGACTTATACGCCGATAGCCGACTTTCAAGTGAGTTTGTGGATCGACTCAAGACCTTTAGCAAAGAGTTTTTTGATGAAGGCACAGCATCCACTTTAACTATGGAAAAAATACTCACGGGAATCAACTACCATGTTAAAAAACAGGGCGCGAAGAGTCTTGAGACAAAATCTCAGTCCACTTCGACAGTGATGCTAATAAACATCAAACTAGTTGAAGTGTTACTAAAATCTGTCCAGCAATCGAGCTGTAAAGTATTTTTCCCATTAATTATAGATGAGGGAGCTTCTGTAGATCTCTCGCAATTTCAGTGGCTTTTGCCACAACTCAATGAGTCGGGTTTTAGAGTACTAAGTGCATCTACACATTCAGTATCTAGTGAGTTGATATTACTCTTTGGCTACTACTTCAAAATTGACTCGATGAAAACAAGTCTTCCTTATCATCCTGAGCGTCAGATTGCCTTTACTAGTGAACCTGAGTACATCATTAAACCAAGCGTAGCGAAGGAAGATCAGATGTGTATTTTTGGAGAGACTGATGAATAGCCAAGTTCTAGATACACTTCCGACATTTAAGTTAATGATGGAGTATAAAGCCATCATGCTTGAGTCGATAAGGTCAATGGATACATATGGTGAATCGTATGTACGTGAATACGATTTTAATGCAGCTGTATTTAAGTGTCTCAAAACGCTGGAAGGAGATACAACTCAGCAAAATGCTGTCAGAGTAGCTTTTTCAAAGGATAATCTGATTAATTCACATATTTTGTCTGATATTGATCATTTCGAAGGTGCTGGGAGGCTGTTTTTCGATAAAGCAGTACTGGACATTTTTAGACTGTTTGATAGAAGCTTAATCCAAGAACTTACCCATATAGAGTTAAACACAAGGCTTGTTGCATTAAGGGAGCTAACTGATAGGTTTGACAGTGGTAGCCTTGATTTTAACCCCCAAGACTTGGACTACAGGGAGGCATTGGGGGCGTTGTTTCGATCTCTGGCAGCCCTGCAAAGTCTAATTCGCAGAAACCTTACTCGGATGGAAGATGTGAATAAGGACTTGAGCGAACAGAGTGAGAAAGCCTTGAAGGCAACCAATCCTAATGTCGTGCAGGCATTACAAAAAGACAATATTGAACATATTTCAAACCTCTTGGTTAGACATATCCTACCTACTAGGGCTTTTCTGGATGAGAAAGTGGTACTTAGAGATGGGTTAAATTTATTGGCATGTCTTGAAAAGCTTAAAAGGTTGTTTGAAGTACATAGTTTAGACAGTGAAGCTTCAACCATGCTTCGATATGCAATTTCATTCAATGCTTATCATAAAGACATAAGTCGTATATCTACATCTATTGATCAGTTTTTAGCTCGTTCAAGGAAAAGGCTCACCCAGTTTAATGCAATCGAAAATGCATTTTCTGAGTTAGTGGAATATTTAAAAGAAACACAACAGGACTTAAGGCGTAAAAGAATCAGTTCAGACTTTGCTCTAACATCAGGTTTGTTTTGTGGCTTGATGAACCAGCCACGTCCAAAAGATCTCCGACTGAGTGATTCGCGGTCGTACTTTAACAACATAACCACGGACATCAACACGAAGCTTGAAGATTACGAACTAGTTAATCAGCTTGATTTATCTCTTTTACATAGCTCTAAAGATAATAGTTTAGACACGCGCTTGGAAAGAGTGAAACAGGTTAAGCAACTAATGTATTCGATGAGATTCGAGCATTGTGATGATTTAATAAAAGTAGTGAGCGATAGGTTAGAGGGCTTGTTGGACGATTACCAAATACTTGACCTTCTTGAAGCCCTAATGACTCTAAATTCAGTAGGCCAGTTAAACCTTCACAACCATCTTCCAAGAGTTACTAATATTTTTCATGAGATAACGGTAGGTGGGTATGTGTTTAAGTACAGAAAAATAAAATTGGAGGTACGAAAGACTTATGCATACGACTAATAACCTAATATCTAACACTTTCGACTATGCTGACCTCGAACTCAGTCAGCAAGTCTACTCCCAGTTCTCGTCTGGCAAAGTGATCACTAAGCGCATTTATGAAACATATACTCAGCAGTTTATTGAGAACCCTTTGTATACAGAGCTATATAAGCATTTGGATAGCCATTATAGCCTCCTTTACAAGCACATTGGGTTTGAGCTGGTTTTTAACTCTGGAGGCGAATTTTTTCACATTCGTAAAGATGATAGTTCAGAAGATGCGGACGAAAATGCTACTAAGGTACAAGCATTGCTTTTAGTGATAGCTAGGTTTTGGACTGATAAAAGTTTCGATCTAGATGATTTAGCCAATGAACATTTTGGCCTTAAAGCTAAACATATAGATGAGATCAAACGAAATGAGCAGTATGAGCGTATTCGAGGGGCACTAATGCCAAAAGATGACTGGGATGCATGCGTGCGCTTTCTCTTGAATCGTAACTTTATGTACCGATGCGGTGATGGGCATTATGTAGTGAGTTCTGCGGGCATGTTCTTTATTCAACACCACGTAAAAAAATACGAAGAATCGATCTGCTAATCTCTTACTTGTTCGCTAAACGAGAGTATTACCTAGTTCTTACAACAGAGCTTTTTGGTTAGTCCAGGTAAGCAAGACCATAGTCAACTCATGATGTACATTTGGGAAGGTCTCAAACTTAAACGGGATCATGGGGCGGAGTTTAACCATTTCATTCTGTGGAGCACTCACAGAGATTCAAAAGATCGGAAGCCTGTGCATCCAAATAAAAATGGCTTTTTTAGATATAATCCTAAGAACGCAGCTAAAGAAGTACAGGGTGATAGTGATGGAGAGAGTCTATCGCATCAGTTAGCAATAGAAGCACTAACGTCTTTAAGTACGATTCCTTTGAAGATCAGAAACCAAGACCTTCCGCTAAAGTTTGAGTACTTTGACAAGGATTATCAATCTACTCGGCTCCAATTTGGTAGCGACAAGTACTTCTATCCTGATGCTATTGGTTATCTGTCTAAAGACTCTCTGATGTACGATGAGTGGGGGGAAAGGTTGCGTTAGAAATTTTTGTCACTCACAGTTGCGAACCCGATAAGGTGAAGGCATTCGAATCCCACAATATTCCTATCTTGGAAGTAAAGATCTCCGATAGCATTAGGTTTCGCAAAGAATTGAACAAACAGCCTTTTACGCCAGAGGACTTAGAGGACTACTTTGAGAAACTACGCGCTAGATTTAGCCAACAAGTCTTTGAGGGCTACTTGGATGTGTGTAGAGACCGAGCTAAGAGTAGAGGCATAGATGTCTTTAATCTGAACTTTAATGAGTATGCATCCCCCCTAGTTGCTTTCGCAGCAGAAGAGAATCGAGAACTGGTTGCTACTTTGGAAGGTTGTAGACGCAAGACACTTGTCATCTTTGAAGGAGCTGACGCGCTGGCACCTTTGGAGTGTAATGAGACTTTCTGGCTGAGGTCGGCTATCGTCGCTGCGAATAATTCTCTGGTCGTTATAATGTCTTTTGAAACTAAAGAATCATATAAGAACTTGCTTTATCACAGGAGTTCTCCTTTTTGTATGTCAGCAATACCTCTACGGTATGGGCTATAGGCAAGAATGCGATAAAGAGCTCACGGTTTATGGTGTAATTGATACTAATTGCATCTGAATTTGGTGGAGATACTGGGTATCTAACTAGAGCAGCGCGAGCAGTAGGCTCGCGCTTGATGAGTTTGGTGATTAAGCTAAGTATTTCAACTTAAAATATCCATAGTTTCAATGATATACTGGTCGCATTCCCCTCGGTAGTCCGCAAGAAATGATCTTTGCTTAGTATTCTCTCCGATACAAATCAGGTTAGCGTTACCCTCAAAATGTTTTATGTTGTATGACTTAGCAGAATGTGCGTTACTTTTTGAGTCGGCTATTGAAAAAATGAACTGTTGATCTGATGGCGTATGACTTTTGATAAAATGAAGAATCTCATCCTTGCTTTCATCCTCGAAATCACCTTCAAATATGGCATCAAGTACGAACGGCAATACATGTACATACTCAGTTTTTTTAATCGTCTCTACAAAGGTGAAATTGTAAGCTAGAAGAGTCTTCAACAATTCAACGCCTTGTCTTGGAAATGCAGGTATGTCATAGAGTAAGTAGAACCTATCGTCTTCAAAAGGTTTCACGTGCAATTCAGACGTATACTTTTCAAAAGTAGATTTGAATGAATAACTTGCATTTCTTCTTTCTTTTTTAACGGCTTCATCGGTTTTGAATTTGCTTAGTTCTTCTTCAATAGACAGGATTCTTGATGTTATTTCACCAAGCTTACTATTGAGCTCTCCTGATACCTCTACGTTGACTTTATTTTTTAACCATGAGTCTAAGGTTACATCGTCAACCTTATACTCTAAGAGTTCATAATAATCCTGTTCAACCATCTGGCGTTTCTCGTCAATGTCATTGATTATTGAGTTCAATTTTCCTTGAGAATCTTTGAGTGCTTTGATGTTTTTGTTTAACTCTTTTATTTGCGTTTCAGTATCATTCTTGTCTTGGAGAAAATTATAAGTATCTTCTATTGAATGAGATAGTGTGTGCGAACACGTAGGGCACTTTTCAGCGGCCAGAATATTTGTCTTCAGGTTACGCCTAACCCTAAGCAGAGTTTTTCTACTTTCCTCTAGTAGTGTTATCTTGTTGCATATGGACAAGTATTCTTTTTCTAGCCTAATCAGCTCAGATTTATTCTCTTTATACGGCTCGATGTATTCGTTAGTTTTAGCTGTAAATGCTTCATCCTTCATTTTAGCTAATTTGAACTTCTTGTTGTTTTGCTCGATCTTGTGAAGAAGCCTAGATTCAGCTTCTAGTTCTTTCTTTTCCCGATCGAGGCGAGTTTTTTCAAGGCGGTCGTAATTATTTGTAATACCTAGAAAGTAGTCAAAAAAGTCGTTCTTAAAGTTCTTAACAAAGTCCAAACCTCGGAATGATTTGTGGCGATAAACCCAGCCAACGTCTTGTGCTATGTAGTAAGGCAAAAACATCGCTTCCAGCGATGCTGGTTTATATTCATTGTCATACTCTAGTTGTAGGGTAAAGCCCAATAGCTCAGACAAAAACACTTTCAGCTTAACATGTTCTCGCGAGTTATTACCGCCAATACCTATGAACTTAATTGGTGGTTGTTCGCCAACTTTAATAGAAACGATCTCATCATCTCGAACTATCGAAACATTGGTAGGCGCAGAGTTGTGAATAGTCAGATCTAGTCTAAAAATCACATTCTCTGTCAGTAAGTCGGCAAGTTTCCTTTTTTCATCATTGATTCCAAAGGTATAGTGCAGTGCCTGAATAAATGTGCTTTTACCAGATGTATTCTTACCATGAACAATATTAATTCCCTTAGAGAAGGTAGAATCAAAATATTTTTCTGCCTTGCTGCTATATGCAAAGAATTTGTTATATTCTACTGAAATTCCCATTTTTAATCGTCCATTTTATTAATAGATTCAAAGTAAGCTGCATACATGGTGGCTTTTAAAGTTTGCTCGTCCAAGTTGGAGTTATGATTTTGATTGAACAAATCTACTAGTTCTTCTATGCAGTCATCTTCACTGAATCCACTACACTTACGATAATTAGATTTTACAAATCTTAGGATCTTCTGATGTTCTGCTTCATCTTTGCTCTTAAATAGGTCAAATGCTAGGCTGAACTTCATTTCAAATGAGTCTCGTTCAAATGGTTTAACTCCTAGCTTTCGGCTAATGTCTCTACTATGGTCTCGCCAAAACTGGAATGCTTTTGATTTGGTGGTTATGATTTCGATAGCATTGTTGATATCTTGACTGTGTACTTGCTTTGACTTATCTGACAGCCGAGCCATACTCTGCTGGTTGTATGTTAATTCAACATCTTTGAACAGCCTAAAGATCGAATCCAGTGCAGCCTTAGAGTCACTTATTTTTCTATCAAAGATATCTTCGAGTTTGGTTCTTAACTGATTTTCTTGTTCTTTATTTGTTCGACTGAAATCGATGTACAAGAATTTTAAATTGTTTAGTTCTTCATACAAATTTTCACTGTTGTATGAATCATGCGTTGTAAGTTTTGTGGTTAGAGCATTTTGTATTACAGGATCTAATTCTGAGTAGATTACTTCTGAGTCTGCTTCACTTACGATTTGGCTATAGGTTTTAGTTGTCTGCTTTCCATCAGCGCCACATTTTACTTTCGTCGTTAATTTCATACTAGAGTTAGAAGAAAAGTAAAGGTCGTGACTATAGTTGCTGCACTTAGGGTGGGGGTCTGCTAATAGCGTTTTTCCTACCTTGAGTATTTTTACTATTATCTCGGTAAGTTCAGCATCAATAGACCAATTGCCAACGGACTTCTTTTTCGATTGATATGTCTCTACTTTGACAGCCTGGCCGTGATCGTCTAGATGACAGAATAATATATCTTCTAAATGTTCTAGGGATAGAAAGTACTTTGAGCCATCAAATTTACTATCGTAGTTGTCCAGTATTAAGAAAAGAGCCATATTCCGCTGTAAGGCGAAGCCCTGCTGTGCAGTAACACCTGCATTTACACTTTGATCGACCAACACCACTTCCTTGAATATAGTTTGTTCTAGTTACCAAGTAATAAATAGTAACGGATTCACTAATTACATGAAAAATATGCTTTTTAATAACCTAATTAGTGGATTCTTAACAACTGAGTTTGTTTTTTATACAACAGTAAAAGATTCCTAATATTATATCAGTTTCATATTTTATAGGCTATTGATAATGTTTGATTTCTGAGAGTCGGCGTTTCTTGGAAGGGAGGTCGATGAAGAGCCTTATGATATGATCTGAATCTAGTTAACTTTTTACAGAAACCGAGTACTACGAACCAGAAAAAAATTAAGTCATCTTGTGTGGACTGACATGATGATAGGTGACTGGGGATATGAGGCTTAGAATGAGAAAGGCGAACCAATTTGGTTCGCCTTTTGTTTTCAAGTTAGTTTCCAACTTAGTTATCGATTTCCAACTCGGTTATCACAGTTTTCAACTTAGTTATCTGTGATCACTACAAAAATTAATCTTCGTAGTTATCGATGCTTGGGCACGAGCAGATTAGGTTACGGTCACCGTATACGTTATCTACGCGGTTTACTGTTGGCCAGTACTTCCAAGATTTGGTTGCTTTAGAAGGGAAGCAGCCAAGCTCACGAGAGTAAGGGCGATCCCATTCATCTTTCGCTAGGTCAACTTGAGTGTGTGGCGCGTTAACAAGCGGGTTGTTATCTAGCGGCCATTCACCGTTCTTAACCTTTGTCATCTCTTCACGGATTGCGATCATCGCATCACAGAAGCGGTCTAGCTCTTCTAAGTCTTCCGATTCTGTTGGCTCAACCATTAGCGTGCCTGCTACAGGGAACGACATAGTTGGTGCATGGAAACCGTAGTCCATTAGACGCTTCGCGATGTCTTCTTCGCTGATACCTGTTTCTTCTTTCAGTGGACGAATGTCGATAATACATTCGTGCGCTACACGGCCGTTTGAGCCACGGTAAAGAACAGGGTAGTGAGGGCGCAATTGCTCCATCACGTAGTTCGCGTTCAGAATCGCTACTTTCGTTGCGTCTGTTAGGCCAGCTTCGCCCATCATTGCGATGTAAGCCCAAGAGATAGGCAGGATAGACGCGCTACCCATATCTGCTGCGGATACTGCGAAGTTTTCGCCGTCTGCACCGTTTTCAATGTGACCCGGTAGGAAAGGCGCTAAGTGCGATTTCACACCGATAGGACCCATACCCGGACCGCCACCACCGTGTGGGATACAGAAGGTTTTGTGTAGGTTTAGGTGAGAAACGTCTGAGCCAATAAAGCCCGGCGTTGTTAGACCAACCTGTGCGTTCATGTTTGCGCCGTCAAGGTAAACCTGACCGCCCGCTGTATGAACCATTTCACACACTTCTTTCACTTGTTCTTCGTATACGCCGTGCGTAGAAGGGTAAGTGATCATGATGCTTGATAGGTTGTCTTTGTGCTTCTCGATTTTCGCTGCTAGGTCAGTGACGTCGATGTTACCTTCTTCATCACACTTAACCACAACTACTTTCATTGACACCATAGACGCTGTTGCAGGGTTAGTACCGTGCGCAGAGCTTGGGATCAAACATACGTTGCGGTGACCCTCGCCACGGCTTTCGTGGTAGCGTTGAATCGCGATAAGACCTGCGTACTCACCTGATGCACCAGAGTTTGGTTGTAGTGAGAATGCGTCGTAGCCTGTGATTTCACATAGCTTCTCTTTAAGATCTTTTGCTAGTGCGGCGTAACCGGCTGCTTGTTCTGCTGGTGCGAACGGGTGGATCGAACCAAACTCAGGCCAAGTTACTGGAATCATCTCTGCTGCTGCGTTCAGCTTCATCGTACAGCTGCCCAGTGGGATCATGCCGTGCGTTAGCGAGAAATCTTTGTTCTCTAGCTGTTTTAGGTAACGCATCATCTGTGTTTCGCTGTGGTGCGTGTTAAACACTGGGTGCGTTAGGTATTCCGTTGTGCGGCGCAGTGCTTCTGGAATCGCTGCAAACTCGTTGCCAGCAATTTCAGTTGATAGTGCTGCGACTTCTTCTTTCACGCCGAATACTGCGAATAGGGCTTCTACGTCTGCCACGGTTGTGGTTTCGTCGAAGCTTACACCTAGCTGAGTACCCAACTTACGTAGGTTGATGTCTGCCGCTAGTGCTTTTGCGTATAGCTCTTCAGTTTGTGCACCAGTATTGATGGTGATGGTGTCGAAGAAGCTGTTGTGAGCAAGCTCGAAGCCGCCTTTAGTTAAACCAGCAGCTAGGATGGCTGTCATGTGGTGCGTACGACGAGCAATCGTGCGTAGACCTTCTGCGCCGTGGTAAACCGCGTAGAAAGACGCCATGTTCGCTAGTAGTGCTTGAGCGGTACAGATGTTTGATGTCGCTTTTTCACGACGGATGTGCTGCTCACGCGTTTGCATTGCCATGCGAAGAGCTTGGTTGCCGTTGGTATCGATAGAAACACCGATAACACGACCTGGCATAGTACGCTTGTGCTTGTCACGTGTTGCCATGAAGGCTGCGTGTGGACCACCGTAACCCATAGGAACGCCGAAACGTTGTGCCGAGCCGATTGCTACGTCTGCGCCCATTTCACCCGCAGGTTTCAGTAGGGCAGAAGCCAATAGGTCAGTCGCTACCGTTACCAGCGTTTTGTTTGCTTGCGCTTTTGCGATGATGTCCGTTAGGTCACGAACTTCACCCGTTGTGCCTGGGTATTGAACTAGCGCGCCGAATACGTCTTGCTCAGGTAGTGATTCTAGAGAACCAACGAGTACTTCAAAGCCGATGAATTTCGCACGAGTTTTTACCACTTCGATGGTTTGTGGGTGAACGTCGTCAGCAACGAAGAATACGTTACTCTTGCTCTTACCCGCACGCTTACAAAGTGTCATCGCTTCTGCCGCTGCCGTTGCTTCATCGAGCAGTGACGCGTTCGCGATTTCCATACCAGTAAGATCAATCACCATTTGTTGGTAGTTTAGAAGGGCTTCTAGACGACCTTGTGAGATTTCTGGTTGGTAAGGGGTGTAAGCGGTGTACCAGCCCGGGTTTTCCATCACGTTACGTAGAATTACGTTTGGCGTGAAGGTGTTGTAGTAACCCTGGCCAATGAATGTACGTTTAACTTGGTTCTGATCGGCGAACTTACGCATTGCTGCCAGCATGTCTGCTTCGCTTTTCGCTTCTGCCAAGCTCATTGGCTGCTCTAGGCGAATTTGCGCTGGTACGGTTTCGTCGATAAGCGCATCAAGGCTTACTGCGTTGATCGCTTCCAACATTTTTTGTTGGTCAGATTTATTTGGTCCATTGTGGCGAGCAACGAACTCATTCTGTGTGCTGAGGCTTTGAAGTAATTCAGTCATTGTCCTTTACCTACTCCTTGGTTCGGGTAACGGATTTACGCTACTGATAATCTAAATTATACGTCCGAACCTAGAAAAAAAGCTGTCCACTAATCGTTATGCTAGGGGACAGCTTTCGTCTCATCCTAATTACTCTTCTTCGATAGAGCTTAGGTATTCTTCCGCATCTTTTAAGTCATCCAACTCAGATGGGTTTGAAAGCTTCACTTTCACAATCCAACCACCTTCGTATGGTTCTTCGTTGATTAGCTCTGGGCTGTCTTCTAGCTCTTCGTTGATTTCAACTACTTCGCCAGTGATTGGTGAGTAGATGTCTGAAGCGGCTTTTACTGACTCAACCAAAGAAAAGCTTTCGCCCGCTTCGACTTCATCTTCCACGTCTGGTAGGTCAACGAAAACTACGTCACCTAGCATCTCTTGAGCGTGCTCTGAAATACCGATAGTTACTGTGCCGTCACCGTTGTCACGTACCCACTCGTGGCTATCTGTAAACTTCAGTGTTTTGTCCATTGCTTAATCTCCAAATAACTTGTCAGGATAGTTTCTGATTTAATAAATCTTTTATTGGTAAAGAGGGTAACGACTGCAAAGCTCTTTCACTTGCTTGCGTACGCGTTTTTCTACTTCTGCGTCACCTTCTGGGTTGTTCACCAAACCGTCCAGTACGTCACCAATCCAATTACCGATGAGTTTGAATTCTTCAGCGCCAAAGCCGCGGCTTGTACCCGCAGGCGTTCCTAAACGGATGCCCGATGTAATCATAGGCTTCTCTGTGTCGAATGGGATGCCATTTTTGTTACACGTGATACCTGCACGCTCTAGTGCTTCTTCTGCTTTGTTACCTTTCAAGCCTTTAGGGCGAAGGTCAACCAGCATTAGGTGTGTGTCAGTACCACCGGTTACGATGTCGCAACCGCGAGTTTGCAATACTTCCGCTAGAACTTTTGCGTTGTTGATCACTGAATCAATATAAGTTTTGAATTCAGGACCAAGCGCCTCACCGAACGCCACTGCTTTAGAAGCAATCACGTGCATCAGTGGGCCGCCTTGCAGACCTGGGAATACCGCTGAGTTGATTTTCTTAATGATGTCTTCGTGATTGGTCAGAATCATACCGCCACGTGGACCACGCAGTGTTTTGTGGGTTGTAGTCGTAACCACGTGTGCGTGAGGAAGAGGGCTAGGGTGCGCGCCTGTTGCGATAAGACCGGCGATGTGCGCCATGTCGACCATAAGAATCGCGTTTACTTCGTCTGCGATTTCACGGAATTTTGCGAAGTCGATAGTACGTGGAATAGCACTACCGCCCGCGATGATCACTTTAGGTTGGTGCTCAAGTGCTAGTTGGCGAACGTCTTCGTAGTTGATTTCTAGTGTTTCGCGGTCAACGCCATATTGAACTGCGTTAAACCACTTACCAGAAAGTGCAGGGCGTGCACCGTGTGTTAGGTGACCACCTGCGTCCAGAGACATACCAAGAATAGTGTCGCCAGGTTGAAGTAGTGCCAGTTTTACTGCGCCGTTTGCTTGTGCGCCTGAGTGTGGTTGAACGTTTGCGTATTCACAATTGAAAAGTTTTTTCGCGCGTTCGATAGCAATGGCTTCCACTGTATCTACGTGCTCACAACCACCATAGTAACGGCGACCTGGGTAACCTTCAGCGTATTTGTTTGTTAGGCATGTGCCTTGAGCTTGCATTACCGCTTTAGACACGATGTTCTCAGAAGCGATAAGTTCGATTTGTTCGTTTTGGCGAGCGAATTCTGCCTGAATTCCAGCAAAGACAGCGTCATCTGTCGCGGAGAGGTTGGTAGAGAAAAAGTTTTCCAAGCTGTGGTTAGGGTAACTCTTGTTCATGGTAGTTGACCTTCCAAATCTGAAAATGAACCCGCAGTAGAAATAGTTGTTTGATTGCGATGGTGGCTCATTTGTCCTCAAAACAGCTGAACTGCATAGCAGAACAGAGTGACTTTCGACCCGAATAAGTGGGTTAAAACTCCGTCGGATTGTGGTTTCTCTTGTCCAATCTCTTACGGAAATGTGCATCTCTACATCTAACAAGTTGGTAACATAGCGCTTGCGGAACGAACAATCAACCAAAAATTTCCTATAGGAAACGAGATTTCTGGTTTTGTTAACAAGAGCACGCTTTAATTAACTCGGTGGACTTTTATCCATTATAGGGTTCATGCACAATGCTAATAGGAAGGATTAAAGGATATTTACAGAGGGATTTATGGCAGAAAGTATTTACGATGAATACCCGTCAATGACGTTGGCGAAAGAGCAACAAGACCAAAATATTGAACCGCTTAAGCTCGGTCAGCGCATTAAAGATATCCGCTCTAAACTTGGTATCACTTTGGAAGAGGCGAGCCAACGTACTGGACTTGCGCGTTCTACGCTAAGTAAGATCGAGAATGAACAGATTTCTCCTACCTTCCAAGCGATGCAAAAGCTAGCTCACGGATTGCAGATCGATATGCCGCAACTATTTGAACCACCAAGGAAAAAGGTGGCAACAGGGCGTCGCGATGTGACCAAAAAGAAAGAGGGCAAACCGCACCCAACCCAAACTTACGAGCACGAGCTGCTGGCGACTCAACTTTCCAATAAGAAAATGATGCCTTTTAAGAGCCAAATCCGTGCTCGCAGTTTTGACGAATACAAAGACTGGGTTCGCCATGATGGGGAAGAGTTTTTACTCATCTTATCAGGTGAGGTTATGTTTTATTCTGAGTTCTATGAGCCCGTTGTATTAAGCGAAGGCGACAGTGTGTATTACGATGCGAACATGGGTCATATGTTGACCAGTGTGAGTGAGGAAGACGCGCACATTTTGTGGGTGACTGCCAAATAGTGATAAATAGTTGTAAATTTCCTATAGTGAAAGCAAACGATTGCTATCTGTTTTGAATGCGTTATGATGGCGCTCTGTTGATGATATCTCACTCAACAGAGCGCCTTTTTTGTGCGTTTTGTTGTGATTAAAATGTTAAAAGTCACACTTTTGAAAGTCGAGCGATGTCTTGTTCGTGCAAAATTGAATCAAGCGTGTTTATTATTGGAAACACATTGAATGCCGACAGCATTCTCGGGTCTATCTAAATGGAGACGAAAATGACTCAAGAACTTCTGAAAACACCACTGCATGCACTTCATGTTGAAGTAGGCGCAAAGATGGTCCCGTTCGCGGGTTACGACATGCCAGTTCAATACCCACTAGGCGTTAAGAAAGAACACTTACACACACGTGATGCAGCAGGTCTGTTCGATGTTTCTCACATGGGTCAACTTCGTTTGATTGGCGATGGTGCGGCAGCTTTCCTAGAGACGTTAGTTCCTGTTGATATCGTAGATCTAGGCGCAGGCAAGCAACGTTATGCGTTCTTCACTAATGAGCAGGGCGGTATCATGGATGACTTGATGGTCGCGAACCTTGGTGATCATCTGTTTGTGGTTGTGAACGCAGCATGTAAAGAGCAAGACATTGCACACCTTCAAGCGCATCTTCCTTCTGGCGTTGAGCTGGAAATCATCGATGATCGTGCACTGCTTGCGATTCAAGGTCCTAAAGCAGCAGAAGTACTAGCGCGTTTTGCTCCTGAAGTAGCAGAGATGCTGTTTATGGATGTTCGTAAAGTTGAACTACTCGGCGTTGAGTGCATTGTTTCTCGTAGTGGTTACACCGGCGAAGACGGTTACGAAATCTCGGTACCGGCTGACAAAGCAGAAGAGCTTGCTCGTAAGCTAACTGGCGAAGAGGAAGTCGAGTGGATCGGTCTTGGTGCTCGTGATTCACTTCGTCTTGAATGTGGTCTGTGTCTATACGGTCATGACTTAGATACAACGACGACTCCTGTTGAAGCAAGCCTACTATGGGGCATCCAAAAAGTACGCCGCGCAGATGGTGAGCGTGCGGGCGGTTTCCCTGGTGCAGACATCATTCTTAAGCAGATCGAAACAAAAGACGTTGCTCGTAAGCGTATTGGCTTGGTTGGTCAAACAAAAGCGCCTGTGCGTGAAGGTGCAGAACTGTACGATGCAGATGGCAACAAGATTGGTGTAGTAACCAGTGGTACAGCAGGTCCAAATGCTGGTAAGCCAGTTTCTATGGGTTACGTGCGCGCCGATCTTGCGGCTATCGGTACAGAGCTATTTGCAGAAGTACGCGGCAAGATGCTACCAATGACGGTAGAAAAAATGCCTTTCGTACCGCAACGCTACTACCGTGGTTAATTAAAGCTCGTCATTCCAGCGAGCCAAAGCGAGACTAGGAATCTACTTCCCACGCGCTGTATAGCTATAGTGTCGCGTTTAGGAATAAGCAACTATTAAGTAGGTTCCATTTCGTTTCCTCTTTGAAACGAAAAGCATAAGCAAAAATGCCGAGCAAATTGCTCGGCATTTTTACGTTATTCTGAAGGTGTTGATTACGCGCTTAATTCTTCAATCGGGCAACACATATCGATAACCACTTCACTCAATTTGTCTGGGTGAATCATGTCTTCTTTATTCACACTAAATTGGCTTGCCATGATGGTGTTGAACAATTCCCAGTGTCTGATCAGCATCTTGTCGCGGTTGTTTGCGTCTTCTGGCCATGTCTCTTGCATCATTGGAGCTAGGCTAATCGCGCCATGAGCAAATACCAGCATTTGCCATTTTGATTCCCACTGATCGATTTGGTATTCAGGGTATTCAACATTGTAGTCAGCAAAGAGGTCGGTAAAAATCGCTGCAAATTCGTCTTTCGATCTTAAGAAGTATTGCAGTAGCGCATCATCGCCTTGGCGAATCGCGTCAGCAATCATCTGCACTGGGTGAGGGTTAACCAGCGCGAACGCAAGCATTCTTACCATGAATAGGTAAATCTTCTGATTAGACGGGGTGTTTGCTGGCATTTCGTTAACCAGCTGCGCCATGTAACCCTGCATGAACTCGTCCATGGCATCACTTACGGCTTGCCAGATCTTCTCTTTGCTTCCGAAGTGGTGGCGAATCAAACTATGGGAGACACCAGCCTTTTCACTGATGTTTCGAAGCGAAACTCGTTCATAACCTAACTCACAGAACATATCTGCCGCGACTCTAAGAATCAGGCACTTAGTTTGCTCAGCGGCTTCAGCACTCCTACGGCCTTGCTTTCTCTCTGTCATAGTTCGAATTTTCCCGAATATTATTCAACGCGCTTATTTTTACCAGAAACCGGACGATTTGACTAATTATTTTATTATCCATGTGGAAAATATGTTGATCATTTTTTCATTATTCTTATACTGCACGGCTGTGTAGTAAATAAAAAGTCGATGGAGAAAGCCAGTGCGAAAACAATACCTAAAGCGCACATTTGTCGGAGCAGCGGTGGCATTGAGCCTCGCTACGATGCTGACAGGGTGTAACAAAGCCGTATCAGAACCGTCCGAGCCATTAATCAAACCTGTAAAATTACTTGCTGTTAATGATCTGACTGTTGCCGATTCCGATGCATTCCTTGCGCGAATAGATGCAACGTACAGAGCCCAACTTTCATTTCAGGTTGGTGGCGAAATTGAGAAGTTGATCGTCAGAATGGGCGAGGAAGTGAAGCAGGGCGATGTCCTTGCAACGCTAGACCCAAAAGATCTGCAATTGGCGCTTGATGCGTCGCAAGCACAATATTCGTTAGCGAAAACCCAATGGGAACGCTCGAAAAGCTTGTACAACAAGAAGCTGATCAGTACTGATAGCTATGACCAGCAAGAAACCCAGTACAAAGCCGCACTGGCAAACCTTGAGCAAGCAAAAACAGACTTAAGCTACACAGAGATTCATGCACCGTTAGATGGTGTGGTTTCTTACACCTACGTGAAGCCGTACCAAGTTGTCGCGGCGAAACAAGAAATTCTAAACCTTATCGACAATACCACGTTGGATGTGTCGTTCACTTTGCCCGTCACGTATGCAGAAGCGGTGTCACTGAACACATTAAAAGACGCGGAAATGTGGGTAACGATGGACAGCGAACCAAACAATCGCATTCAAGGCACATTCAAAGAGATTTCGACTCAGCCAAACGCAGACACTAACAGTTATGAGGCGATTGTGACCATTACTCGTCCGTCTGATCGTAACTTGCTGACGGGCATGACAGGTCAAGTTCATATCGCTAAGCAAAATGTTTCGGATGCTGTGATGCTGCCAAGCGCGGCGTGGGTAAGCAAAAGCGAAACTCAAGGCGAAGTTTGGGTGATGGACAGTGAAACACAACAGGTGAATAAAGTGACCTTGTCACTAAATGAAAACGGTGGTGTGGAGTCGGGTCTAGACAAGAACGATTATGTTGTCATCGCGGGTGTTGAGCGCCTAGTTGAAGGTCAAGTGGTGAAAGCTTGGGTCCGTGAGGAAGGTATTTAATGAAACGTTCACTATTTACAGTTTCTGCTGTTGCGCTTGCAGTGCTGACTGGTTGTAACAGCAACGAAGAAGCAGCTGTTGAACAACCTTTGTATGTGTCGACGGTCTCTGTCGATGTTCCAGTAAAGAGCCAGTTCCGTACCTTTAAGGGACAAGTGGTGCCTGCTGAACAAACTCCGATTGCGTTTCGTCGAGCCGGTGAGGTGCAACATGTGTTGGTGAAAGCTGGTGACACAGTCAAAGAAGGTCAGATGATCGCTAAGCTTGATGACAGTAAAGAGAAGCAAGCAGTCAATGATGCCGAGGCGCAATACACGCTTGCTATTCGTCAGCTTAAACGTGGAGAAGAGTTGCACAGCCGCCAAATGATTTCGAAAGCGGAGCTAGACGAACTAACGGCAAACAAGGAGCTGGCAGAAGCGAACTTCTATAACGCGACAAACCAGTTGAATTACACCCGTTTGTTTGCCCCGTTTGCAGGCAAAGTTTCTGACGTATTTAAAGAGCGTTTCGAGCGTGTTGCAATTGGTGAGCCGGTTCTAAACCTTTATCAAAGTGACAAAGTGTACGTTCGTATTGAGCTGTCAGATAACGTATTAGCAATGGTGAATCCAAACACTCAAAGCATGAGTTACCAACCTCAAGCAACGTTCTCTGGTGATGAAAAGCGGTATCAGTTGAACTACTTGGAGCACACCAGTGAGCCAAATGCGCAAACACAAACTTACCAAATGTACCTGACGATGCCTCAGCCTGAGCAAGAGATTTTGCCGGGTACAAGCGTAAGCGTGTCGGTTGATATGGTAGCGGCAGGCATTACGTCTATTGATGGCTACAACATCCCAATGACAGCGCTGCAAGCGGGCAGCCATGACGGTGAGTTTTTCGTTTGGAAATTAAATGGTGACGCGGTCACAAAAGTTGCCGTGACCATCAATCAAGTTAATGGTGAAGGTGCGATTGTGTCCTCGGGTGTTGCTCAAGGCGATGTATTAGTGAATTCCAGCTTACGCAAACTTCGTGAAGGTAAGCATGTGGACGTGGTGGAGAAAGTACAATAATGAGCATTGCTGAATACTCAATTAAGAACAAAGTCATCAGCTGGCTGTTTATCGTTATTCTTGCGATCGGCGGTGTAACGTCGTTCTTAGAACTTGGTCGATTAGAAGACCCGGCATTTACCATTAAGGATGCGATGGTGATTGCGACTTATCCGGGCGCGACCTCTAAAGAAGTGGAAGAAGAACTGACTTATCCGCTTGAAAAAGAGATCCGTAAGTTGCCTTATATCGATAAGATTACGTCAACGTCTTCGAGTGGTATGTCACAGATTATGGTGAGCATGAAGATGGACTACGGTCCTGATGAACTGCCGCAGATCTGGGATGAAATGCGTCGTAAGATCAACGATTTGCAACCAACTTTGCCGCAAGGTGTTCAATCTCTGCAAATCATTGATGACTTTGGCGACGTGTACGGCGTGATGTTAATGCTCACAGGTGATGACTACGATTACATCGAACTAAAGCGTTACGCGGACCAACTTACGCGTGAGCTTGAACTTATCGACGGTGTGGGCAAAGTGGACATTGCTGGTGATCAGCAAGAGATGCTTTTCGTTGAAATATCTCTTGATCGTTTAGCTGCGCTTAACCTCGACATGAACGTGATTTCTGGTTTGCTGAACCAACAGAACAATGTGGTTTCTGCTGGTGAAGTGATGGTGAACGGCGAGAGTCTAATTATTCGTCCTAGCGGCACATTAAACACCGTAGAAGCCTTGGAAAACCTGATTATTCACGGTCGTGATACAGGTAATCTGATCCGCCTAAAAGATGTTGCAACCATCAGCCGTGGTATTCAAGAAAAACCGGGCAATGTTCTATTGTTCAACGGTAAGAAAGCGATCAACATTGGTATCTCGTTTGCGTCAGGTGTGAACGTGGTAGAAGTGGGGCAACGTATTGAAGCGGAACTGGCAAGCCTTGAAACGATCAAGCCTGCTGGTATCGATATGAACTATTTCTACAACCAGTCACAAGAAGTGGATGACTCGGTAAAAGCGTTTGTTATTAGCTTGGCAGAAGCGGTTGCGATCGTAATTATTGTACTGTTGTTCACCATGGGGCTGCGTAGTGGTTTGATCATTGGTTTGGTTCTGCTGTTGACGGTATTCGGCACCTTCATATTAATGAACTACAACAATATCGAGCTGCACCGTATCTCGCTGGGGGCGCTTATCATTGCTCTCGGTATGCTAGTGGACAATGCCATTGTTGTTGTCGAAGGGATATTGGTTGGTCTTAAGAAGGGTCGTACTAAAGTTCAAGCGGCAACGGATATTGTAAAACAAACCCAGTGGCCATTACTTGGTGCTACCGTTATTGCGATCACTGCTTTCGCACCTATCGGTTTATCTCAAGACGCGACGGGTGAGTTCATGGGCTCGTTGTTCTGGCTATTGTGTTTCTCGCTATTTTTAAGCTGGATTACTGCAATTACGCTAACGCCGTTTCTAGCAGATCTTCTATTGAAAGAAGAAGACAAAGGCGCGGACGCTGAAGATGAAGACCCATACAAAGGCTGGTTGTTCGTTACATTTGGTGCGTCTTTGAAACTTGCACTTCGTTTTCGTTGGTTGACCGTTGCCGGCATGGTGGCGTTACTTGTGGGTGCGGTGGTTGCGTTTGGTAGTGTCAAGCAACAGTTCTTCCCACCTTCAAATACACCGATGTTCTACGTTGATATGTGGATGCCTGAAGGTACAGATATTCGTGAAACCATCAAGAAAGCTGAAGAAGTAGAAAGCTACATTCGTACGCAAGATGACATTGATTTTGTTTCTGCGTCGATTGGTCAAGGTTTGCAGCGTTTCGCTCTGACTTACCAGCCGGAAAAGAGTTACGAAGCTTACGCACAGTTCCAAGTTCGTACTACGGACCGTGACAACATGTTCAAGCTTCTGCACAAGCTAGACGACAATCTAGCGAAGACGTTTGATAAGCCAACGTTTCAGTTCAAGCTGATGGAGTTTGGTCCGTCGCCAGCTTCTAAGATTGAGGCACGTATTACTGGTCCAGATCCACAAGTGCTGCGTGAGCTAGCAGTACAAGTAGAAGACATTCTGCACACTGACCCAGGCGCTCGCAATATTCGTCATGATTGGCGTGAGCGTACTAAAGAGCTTGTACCGGTATTTAACGAATCAAAAGCGCGTCGCTTAGGTATTTCGAAGCAAGATCTTTCAAGTACGCTACAAATGGCGTTTGGCGGTAGCACACTAGGCTTCTTGCGCGATGGTACGCATATTCTGCCTATCATGACGCGTCTACCAGAAGCGGAGCGTGTTGACTTTGAATCGCTGCAAAACGTGAACATTTGGAGTCCATCGTTACAGACGTACATCCCAGTTGATCAAGTGATTGACGGTGTGAAATTGGATTGGGATGAGCCGTTGATTCAACGTCGTGACCGTAAACGTACTCTAACGGTACTGGCTGACCACGACGTATTGAGTGACGATACCGCGGCAAGCTTGTTTGCTCGTGTACAACCAAAAGTGATGGCGCTACACATTCCAGAGGGGTACGAAATTACTTGGGGTGGTGAATACGAGTCATCAAAAGATGCGCAAGAAGGGCTGTTTGGCTCATTGCCAATGGGTTACCTATTAATGTTCATCATTACGATGCTTCTGTTTAACTCATTAAAGAAACCACTGGTTATTTGGTTCACGGTGCCGTTGTCTATCATCGGTGTGGCGTTTGGTCTTCTGACGACAAACATGCCATTCAGCTTTACTGCTTTCCTTGGTTTGCTGAGCTTAAGCGGTATGATTCTGAAAAACGGTATCGTACTTCTAGACCAGATTAACCTTGAGCTTGAATCGGGCAAGGATCCTTACTTAGCCATTGTTGATAGTGCGATTAGCCGTGTTCGTCCAGTAAGTATGGCGGCACTGACAACGATTCTGGGTATGATTCCACTCGTGTTTGATGCCTTCTTCGGTTCAATGGCGATTACGATTATGGCAGGCCTTGGTTTTGCTACAGTGCTAACATTGATTGTCGTTCCAGTCATGTTTGCAATTCTGTTTAAGATCAAACCAACCACTGCATAAGGGACCAACCTGACTTCTGTCAGATTCCTGCCTAGCCCTGGGGATTTTCCTCAGGGCTTTTTTGATCTTGGCGTATAGGGACGAGAAATGAGTTTTGAGAAGAAAAAGAGTAGATAAAGGCGAAAAAGACAAAACGGGTGGTTTGGTGAACACTTAACGGATTTTTATGATTTTCTTGCAAGCGATTGATAAATGATGCGTATACTAACAAAACATCATGATTAAAAGAGCGAACGCAAATGATAAATCGTGGATTACACGGACTCTTCCTTCTAGGTTCACTAACGCTTATTGGCTGTTCTTCTACAGACAGTGTTTCTACAAATACCACAGCTTCTGAAGCACCTGTGGAAATCAAAAGTGTCGATGCGGCAACTATCGCGACTTGGATCGACCAAAGCATTTTGAATCCAGAAGGGCTTTCTCTAGAAAACGATAAAATTCGTTACCTAACAGGCTCTGCGGATTTAAATAGCGATGGAGTAGCGGAGCACTTTGTCTTGCTTCAAGATCGCTATTTCTGCGGCAGTGGCGGTTGTAGCGCATATATGTTCGACAACAACGGCAAGGTTCTTAACCGCATGTCAGTTACTAGAACGCCTGTTGTTTTGGCTGACAGTTACAGCAATGGTTGGCAAGACTTTATTGTGTGGAGCAACGGCGCTTATCGTCAAATGAGCTTCAATGGTAACACTTACCCAAGTAACCCGTCGTTAGAGCCAAAAATTGACCGTGATGCTAAGGTACAGACTGCGCTTGCTTATGTGATGGCAACTGAACTTTACCAGCAAGATGGTTATGACATTATGCCGGCAGAAGACCAAGAAATTTGGACGCCAGCCAATGTTTATCATTTTACGTTTAAGCATTACGGCGACCCACACAGTGTCTACCAAGCGACGGTAGACATGAACACGGGGGATGTCGATATTGAAGCGGTACCGATGCAGAAGTAGGTCGTACAAAAGTACATGATGAAAAAATAAGTATCGGTTAAACAGACCCGAACAAGAAAAGGGCGACAGCTATTAAAATTAGTGTCGCCCTTTGTGGTTTCTATGTGTTTGCTTTTTCTTTGATTATTAGAACTTGTACGTTGCGCCCGCATAGAAAGAGCCGATCTGGATGTCGGTATCTTTGCTCGAACGGGTTGAATCGACGTTGAAGTGGTCTATCTCATACGCCGCACGGAAAGTGATGTTGCTAAGCTGACGTGGTGTATATTCAAGACCAGCGCCGACGCGAAGTAATAACTCGTCTTCGTCAGGTCCTAACCCTTCCGGGATATCAACCGAGATATATCCCAAGCCTAATGTCGCAAATGGTCGCAAACCGTTGTCGAAGGTATAACCAATATTTGCCGCGACGGAGACACTGTTTACATCCAAATCTAACGGGGTGTGCTTAAGCTTAATATCACCATAATCTGTGTATTGTGCTTCAACACCAACGATACGATTGAACTGATACCCTCCGATAAGTTTAAAGGTTGTACCGTCACCATCGAGCTGTGTGAATGGGTCATCATCGCTATAGGTAGTATTACCGATACCACCTCCCAAATAAAAACCGGACACGTCTTTTGAGTCATTTGCTTGGGCTTGAATACTGCCTAGTGCTAGAAGAAGGATGACTGCTTTTTTCATTGTTATTTACCTCTGTATTACTGTCTGTCTTGTTGTGTTTAAAACAGTGTTCATTATCCGAGTGAGGCGATGAAAAAACTAAACTAAAAGTAAACAAAAACCAAATAATTTCAATCGGCTTAGACACTTACGAAATTGTGTGTTTTTTGTGTAATCAGTGGCTGTTCATCGTAATTTATTAATGATGCAATGCAGAGCTGCTGGGTGATTCAGTGCGATGGTGTGAATTGTGAACACTGAGAGATTTCTGATTTGATTTTGCAAACCTAACCTATAATTCAAGGAGTTGAGAAAATAGTGAGACTGTATGCATAGAATCTATTTCGCCAATTTAATCCTCGATCCGACGACAAGGAAATTGTCCAATTCACGAGGCAGTGATGTACCGTTAAGACCGCTCCCTTATCAAGTGTTGAACCTGTTGATTGAAAAGCAGGGGGTTCATGTCACTCGAGAGGAGTTATTTGAAACGTGTTGGGATGGTTCGGTAGTCACGGATCAAGCACTAACTAATGTCATCTCGGGCTTGAGAAAGAAGCTAGGGCAGTTGGATGCAAAAGGCGTAAAGATAAAAACCGTTAGCAAAATTGGCTATTTACTAGAAATTGATGACGACGCTAAACCCACTAAACAAAAAGTGCAGATCCCGGATTTAGAAACATTGGAACCAGAGTCCGCCGAAACGGTTAGAACTTCCGTTCAAAGACCAACTGAATCGCGAGGTAAGGCATTGAACTTGGCACCAATACTGAGCTTGCTACTTGTTTTAGCACTTGGATCAGTATTGTATTTTCGTCCTTTCGCGCCACATCCTGATTTCCTCAATAATTCTGAATATCACGACTTTTCCGTCTCTGAAACGGACTTTTATTTTTACGACCTCAAACATGATGAGCTTAATCTTTTGGCTTTGGCAACCAGTCTGAATGAGGATTCATTTCCTGTCTGTCCGGCAATTGTTTATTTACGCGTTTCCGAATCAGCTTATCAAGAAGGTGCCTACATTTTGCGTGCCTTTGCGTTTGCTAAAAATAGCAATAAGAACGTCAACTACATTAACTTCTCACTTGAGGTTGAATCGTTAAAAGAGACCATCTTGGAGAGCATGAGGAGGGCGGACGCAATATGCAAATAAACAAACTCGCCGTGCTTAATATCGGATTGACACTCGCTTTAGTTGGCGTTGTCGTACATCAAAAGTACTTTCAGTCGGATGAGATTACTGGGTCCCGCTGGGCTTGTGCGACCTATGAAGAGGACTTTATCACGAAAGGCTATCGACGATACGAGCACATCAAAGATCGCTCTGTAGTGGTGTTTAGCTCCGATAGGGATATGTATATCTTTCAAAAAGGTTCACTTCTGACTAAGACGGGTGAAAGTAAAGAATACGAAATGATTTTCAATGGGAAGTATAAGGTCGATGGACATGAGTTATCAGTGGATTATCAAAAGGTAAGCTGGAATCACCAACCGACAGAAAGTGAAGTGTTTATCCGCGACATGAACTCGTATGTTGGAACGAAAACGGACTTTATTTATAAAGTTGAAAATGACCGTTTGTTCTTTTTCAATCAAAGCGAAGCAGAGGAAAGTAACTTTGTTTGTTACCGCATTTAGTCATCCATTCGTTTTTTCATATTTAGTTATCTGACCACGCTTCTGTTCGTCTCTCTACAATAAAAAACACCTCCCAATGCCGAAGCAAAGGGAGGTGTCGAATGCCAAATCGAGGGAGGCATTGTTAATCGTTAATCAATCGTTGCCTAGGTGAGCACAAGCTGACCGTTGACGATTAAGCAGCGGCTTGTTGTTTCGCTTCTGCTTTGTTCTTTAGGAACGCGTAAGTGAAACCTGTTACCGCTGTACCTGCTGCGATTGCTACCAAGTACATCAATACCGGAGAAATTGCGTTAGGGATTAGCAGTACGAACAGACCACCGTGTGGTGCCATTAGTTTTGCACCGAACAGCATAGATAGTGCACCCGTTAGTGCGCCACCCGCCATACATGATGGGATTACACGCATTGGATCTTTCGCAGCGAATGGGATTGCACCTTCAGAGATAAAGCACAAACCAAGAACGAATGATGCTTTACCTGCTTCACGCTCGCTTTGTTCAAATTTGTTTTTCGCAATAAATGTCGCTAGACCCATACCAAGTGCTGGGACCATGCCTGCCGCCATGATTGCAGCCATAGGAGCGTAAGTTTGAGAAGCCAATAGACCTACACCGAATGCGTAAGCTGCTTTGTTTACTGGACCACCCAAGTCGAAACACATCATTGCGCCAAGGATAATACCTAGTAGTACAGCACTGTCAGAACCCATGTTGTTTAGGAAGTCTGTTAGACCGTTCATGATGCCTGATACCGGACCACCTACGATGTAAATCATAACTAGACCAGTGAACAAGGTTGCCACAAATGGGATGATCAGAATCGGTTTAAGTGCTTCCATCGATTGTGGAAGTTTCACTTTATCTGCAAGGAACTTCGCGGCATAACCAGCAATGAAACCCGCAGCGATACCACCAAGGAAACCAGCGCCAGTTGAGCTTGCAAGCATACCGCCGACAAGACCCGGAGCCAGACCTGGGCGGTCAGCAATTGAGAATGCGATGTAACCTGCAAGTACAGGAATCATCAGAGCAAAAGCGGAGCCGCCACCAATGTTCATCAGAGCAGCCGCTAATGTGCCTTCTTCTTTAAACGCTTCAATACCAAATACGAAGGATAGGGCGATGATCAAACCACCAGCAACAACCACAGGGAGCATGTGCGATACACCTGTCATTAGGTGTTTGTATGCGCCTTTCTTCTCTTCAGTCGCTGATGATGCGCTTGACGAGCCAGAATGTTGGTATACGGTTGCTTGTTCAAACGCTTTGTCCATCTCTTCTGCGGTTTTCTTCAGAGCTGGACCCGTTTTAGTGCGGTACATCTTCTTGCCGTTGAAGCGGTCTAGTGGCACTTCGATGTCGGCAGCGATGATTACCAAATCTGCGTCTGCGATTTCTTGGTCAGTGAGTTGGTTTTTCGCGCCTACTGAACCACGTGTCTCCACTTTGATTTGGTGACCGCGGCGTTTGCCTTCTTCTTCCAGTGCTTCCGCCGCCATGAAGGTATGCGCTACGCCTGTTGGACATGCCGTAATTGCAACGATTTTCTTCGTCGCTGATGCACTTTCAACTGGTGCCGCAACAGTTGTTGCTTGCGCTAAGGTTGCTGCGCTTTCTACTGCAGTTTGTAGGAAAGCAGATGCGTCTTTAGCTACGTCGCTGATATCTGATAAGTAGACTTTTTTACCTACGAAACGAGAAGTATCAACTGGAGTGTTAGCCGCAATTACGATCGCTTCTGCTTGTTCAATGTCAGCGTCTGTTAGTCGAGTTGGTTCAATCACGCTTGATTGGCATTCAATCTTCGCATTCCAACCTAACTTAGCGGCTGCTTGTTCTAGTAGACCTGCCGCAATGATGCTGTTCGCAACACCACTTGGACAAGCTGTAATGATGGCAATATTCATACTGATAACCTTCTGTTCCTTAGTTTTTGTCTAAGTTAGTATTAGGGTAAAGCTCGGTTACTTGTGTTTGGAGCTTGATGTTCTCCAGTTCTTCCTGACTGGTTAAGCCAACGCCAACTTGGCTAACTGCAAGAGCAGAAAGCGCGGTAGCGAAGCGGAGTAAGTCGTTTTTCGGCATCACTTGCATGTGACCCCAGCACAAGCCCGCCACAAGCGTATCGCCTGCACCAACTGTGCTTACAACATTCATTCTTGGTGGTTGTGCGCGTAGCCATTCACCTTGGTTAAGCCACATCACACCGTCAGCGCCCATTGACACAACAATGTTCTCAATGCCTTTATCGCTAAGTGTTTGCGCCGCGGTTTGGCATTGCTCTGGTGTGGCTAGATGTTCGCCAACAAAATCACTGAGTTCTTCATCGTTTGGCTTGATCAACCAAGGATGCGCTTCGATACCTGCACGTAATGCGGCTTTACTGCTATCAAAAAGCACTTTCTTACCTTGTTGGTGCAGCGCTTCAATCCACGTTGCACATTGCTCTGCGCTTACGCCGCCAGGTAGGCTGCCGGCAAGAACAAAGTAATCGTGTGTTTCTGCAAGGCGGAATAGGGTTTGTTCAAAGCGAGCGATTTCTTCTGGCGTGACTTGCACACCAGGGAAGTTGATATCGCTGACTTGACCATCTGCCTCAACCAGTTTTACGTTGATGCGCGTTGCGCCTTCGACTTCAACAAACTCGTTGTGAACCTTGATGTCGTCGAAAAGCTGGTGGAATAGTTCCGGATTGTCTTTGCCTAGAAAGCCAGTCACTGTCACGTCCGCACCTAAGTCACTCAGAACTTTGGCGACATTTACGCCTTTACCAGCAGCATGCAGGTTGCTCTTTTCTACTAGGCTGACCGATCCCACTTTTAGTGAATCCAGTGAACCCGTTAGGTCAAGGGCAGGGTTAAGCGTAATGGTCACGACTTTGTTTGTTGCTTTTGTCGATGAAATTGTTGCTGTCATGAATCCGTCCCTTAACCTTCACCAAGACCAGAAGCGATTGCTTTACCGATGGATTCGAGAGCTTGTGCTGCGTCTGGACCTTCAGCAGAGAATTGAAGCTGGTGACCGTGTTTTACACCAAGCGCAATAACTTTCATTAGGCTCTTTGCGTTTACTGGTTTAGCGTCGCCATCTAAGTTAGCAACACGGATGGTTGATTCGAATTTCTTCGCTTCCGCGACCAGCATTGCGCCCGGACGAGCGTGCAAACCGTGCGCGTTCTTAATCTTGAACACTGCAGTGTTGCCATCTTCAGATGCTTCGCTTGCTACTTCTTCGCCTTTGAATAACGCTAGAACTTGTTCTGCAGAAGCATCAAGTAACTTGTTGTGTTCGTTGTTAAACACAAGCTTTGAAATTGTGCTTAGGATCGATTGGTGCGCGTTATTGCAAGCAGCAAACGCAACTAGAGCACGAACTTTCTCGCCTGCAAACTCACAGTCATTCGCTGTTGATACAAAAGAAACACCAGTGCGAGTTACTTGCTTATCGCTACCGACTAGCCACAGACCTTGACCAAGGTGCGTCGGTGTTTTCGTCACAAGATCCGCAACGAATTCTGCACCAGCACAACCTGTATTCTTAAGTAGACCACCCGCAACCGCGCTCATTTGAACCATGTCGCTTGCAGGGAAGAGAAGTTGAATTAGAGAGGCATCGAAATCTGCTTCTAGCTGAACGTCACCATGAAGTAGGGCAATGATGTCATCTTCGCTTTTCGCATTGCGTAAGCGCTCTTCAACACCGTCTGCGCCCAATACTTTTGTTAGCTGCTTTAGGATGCCCAAGTGCTCATCTGATTTTGCCGCGATACCAATAGCGACGAAAACCTTATTGCCGTCACCCCATTCAACACCTTGTGGGAAGTGGTGAACCGCAACACCCGTGGTTTTAACCATTGAGCGTGTGTCTGTGGTGCCGTGAGGAATCGCGATGCCGTTACCCAAGAATGTTGAGTTTTGGTTTTCACGGTTTAGCATGCCCTCTACATAGCTTTGTTCTACCAGACCTTTGTCTGTCAGGCTTTGAGCGATGTTTTTAATCGCTTCAAACTTATCTGTAGCGGATTGAGATAGGGTAATGTCGTTCTTACTTAGCTTAAGCATGGTGCTTCTCCAGCCTTAAGGTATCTATTTCTAATTCATCTTGGCTACGCGGCTCGTTCTTCGATGCGTAACCTTGTTTATCTATTCTTTGCTGAACTGCTGTTCCTGTTAACCAGCGTTATTTGCTACGAAACTGCTTAGCTTTAACAATGAACTGAATCGATTCAGCAGTTGGTTAAATTTTTAAAACACTCAGCGAAACTGTTTTTAAAATCAAAACTTAATCATCAAGTGATTGATTGCCTCTAAAGCCTAGCAAAGCAAACCTCACTTGCTGTTTTTTGGTGATTCTCGTCAATTTTTAAGTTTTGCTGAATCCTTTCAGCTTTTATACTGAATCGGTTCAGCATATAATTCAACTTATCGAAGGATCGTTGATGTATTAATATGATCCTGCGCACAGAATAGGGCTTAGAATATGACACTGGATGAAATAGCGAAATTAGCTGGGGTTTCAAAGACGACAGCAAGCTATGTGATTAACGGGAAAGCGCAGAAGTACCGCATTAGCGAAAAGACTCAAAAGAAAGTCATGGCGGTGGTAGAGCAGCACAATTACAAACCGGATCACGCGGCTTCTTCTTTACGTGCGGGAAACTCGCGTTCGTTCGGTTTGATCATTCCAGACCTAGAGAACACCAGTTACGCACGTTTAGCAAAACTGATTGAGCAAAACTCTCGTAAAGCAGGTTACCAAATCCTGATTGGTTGCTCGGATGATAATCCGCAAACGGAAGAGAAAGTGGCTGAGGCATTGGTTAGCCGTCGTATTGACGCATTGTTTGTCGCAAGTAGCATGCCGGCTGCCAGTGAGTATTACTTAAAGCTGCAAAACTCGGGCACGCCAGTTATTGCACTTGACCGTCCAATGGATGATGAGCATTTTTGCTGTGTGATCAGTGAAGATTTTGACGCGGCATTTGAGTTGACTGAGTCGGTTTTGTCCTCTGAAATCAAATCGATTGGGCTTATTGGCGCTTTAGCAGAACTTCAAGTTTCTAAAGAGCGTGAATTGGGTTTTCGTTCTGCTTGTCAACAAGAAAGCAAAGATGTGCTGGTGGGATATGGTCAGCATTTCTCGCGAGAAGAAGGCAAGAAAGTGTTAGAAAGCTGGATTGCAAATGACGAATTACCTGATGCGTTAGTGACTATGTCATACACCTTACTCGAAGGGGTGTTAGACGTTATGTTAGAAAAGCCGGAGCTGATGGCGAAAGTGCGTTTAGCAACCTTTGGTGATAACCGCTTATTAGACTTTTTGCCAATCAAAATCAATTCGTTACCGCAGCAGTTTGAACTCATTGCCGACAGTGCGATGGAGTTGGCGCTTAATGCGTCTGCAAAACGCTACAAGGCTGGGGTTGAGTTGATTCCACGTAAGATTGTGAAACGCCACATCGACGCTAAAGCTTAATTTCTACCGTCAGCGCCACAAACGCGTGGTCGCTGGCGTTTTTATCTCGCTCAAAAGACGGGTTAATTAAGTGCGCATCCAGCACTTCATATCTCGTCACTTCCGCTATCGATATGTCTGCATGAGCATCGAATTCCTGCGATAGCAAGATGTAGTCCAACACATTTCCTTTTGCGAAGTGGTAATGCGTTGCTGGGCGTGGCTCCAGAGTAGGCGCTACTTGCAATTCCCATCCGTCATTTAGTTGCAAATCAGTGACGCTGTCACCGTAATGTTCAATCAAAACCTTGTTAACGCTTGTGGATGTGATGGCTTGGTTCATGTCTCCCATTAACACGGTGGGCATTGAGTCGCGTGCATACTGCTTTTGCATTGCGTCGCGTAGCATGGCTGCTTCCCAACCGCGTTGTTGTGTTGATAGCCAGCGCGCAATTGGTTTGCTTGCATCTGCAGGTGTCTCTGAATCAGCCGGTCTTTGTGATTTTAAATGCGTAACATAAATTGCAATATGCCCAATGATAGGGTGAACGATGATTGCTCGAATTGGTTTTCGGCTGAAAGGGGGTGCAGAGAAATCACCGAAGGCGTTGAGCGTTTCTTTATCGAAAGTGACGGCTTTATAACTTTCAATTGGGAAGCGGGACGCGATTGCCACTACAGGATGAGAGTAGATGTAGTCACCCTCAATATGCGGCGTATCGACACTGGCAAAGTACTGGTATCCCATTGTAGTAAAGAAGGCTTTGGTTTCTTCAATACTGAACACTTCTTGTAAGCCGATGACATCTGGGGCGAGTTGCTCGAGCTGTGATTTTGTCCAAGTGAGTTTGTCCTGCCAGTCGTCGAGGGAGTAAATGTTCTCAAAGTCATAATACGCGCCAGGTGGAGCAACAAAGTTGAACAGATTGGCGGTGGCAAAGGTAATGCAGTTCTTATTAGACAAAATATTGCTCGTTCAAGGAGTTATTGGGTGAGTATATACCCAATTGGACAAGTTGAGTGAAGATCACGTTTCTATTTGTACGCATTCCGTTTAAACTCCGTTCATCAAGAAAAATGAGTAACGAACATGACCCAAGATTACGAACACGAAGAGTATTTAGAAGGCGAAGAGATTGAGATCGAAGCGATCGGTATCGACGTCGACGCGCACCCAATTGAGCTGTACAAGCTTTTCAAAATCGCAAACTTGGTGAGTGGCGGTGGTGAAGCAAAACACATCATCGAAGAAGGTTATGTTGCGGTAAATGGTGAGCTAGAAACGCGCAAACGTCGCAAGATGTACGACGGCGATTTCTTCGAGTTCAACCAAGAATACTATGTCGTTGTGTGCGATGCGCCAGTAACTGAGCCAGAAACTGCGGAGCAAAAAGCAGAGAAGAAGGCGAAGAAGGACGCACAAAACGCGCGTAAAGAAAAATCTCGTTCGAATAAGAATGAGAAAAAAGCTAAAGGTCCTCAATCGACGGGTCGTAAAGCGGCGCACAAAGAGCGTAAGGCACAGAAAGAAGCATTGTCTCAATCTGCCAAGAAAGGTAAGAAAGAAGACAAGCCTCAAGTGAGTCGCGATCCAAAGAGTGGGCGTAACTCTATCGACTTCTTCTAAGTGATTTACCTATAACACGGATAATTTCACAAGCGCCGCTTCGGTTATTGACCAAGGCGGCGCTTTTGTATTTTGCGGTTGTGGATTTGACTGATAAGAATTTGGGGCTGATTGGTTAGTGTAAAACTTCGCTGTTTTGCGCGTGTTTGGTCCAGTGGTTAATCGAGTTTGGCTTAGCTAGGTAAAAGCCTTGGTAGTAATCAAGATTAAGCGCTTGCATAGCGGAGAGCTGCATGTTTTCCTCAACCCCTTCAATAACAACTTTCGCATTCATCTCTTCAGCCAGTTCAACTGCATTGGCAATCGCAAGCGTATCGCCAGAGCAGTAATCAAGAAGGTAAGAACGGTCTATCTTGATAATGTCGGGACAAAGTTGCTTAACGCGTGACATATCGGAATGGTGGGAACCAAAGTCATCAATGGCGAAAAGAAAGCCATTAGCTCGCATTAGTTGTACCGCTTGGATCAGTAATTCAGTATCACCACACGACTCTTCAACCACCTCAAAGACCACATCAGAAGGTTCCATACCTAGCTCATGCAACCGCTTATACAGCAAACCGTTATCTTTAAAACCCATGTCTTTGGTCAGTGTTAATAAGGTTTGCGGCATGACGTTTAGAAATAGTTTTATCGGCGAACCTGCGAAATGACGTGCAAAGTTTCGGATATGAATTGCCCGAGATAGAAACTCCATACAAAGTCGGAAGTAGGTATCTATGCTGGCATCGGTAAAGAAAAGATCTGGACGAATGTTGGCTCCGTCTGCGCCTCGAATGCGCAATAGGGCTTCCATACCGATCATGTTTTGGTGTTTATCGAAGATTGGTTGATAAACACTATGGAAAGTATATTGATTGAGCACGACGTAATATTCGCCAAGGCTGTCCTGCCTTATGTATTGCTCGTAATCGGACTGCTTCTTTAACTCCATGAAAAACGCCAAAAAAATAGCATGAGAGCGAATGTAACAGGATGGAATTCGGATTTGAAGCGCTAGGCTGTCTTAATTTTGAAGCCCTTTGAGTTAATTTGAAATAGATTCCGATTTTTTCTCGATGTATCTAAAAAACATTGATAGACCGAAACAAATCAGAAAGTAAACCAAGCCCACAATTAGCCAAATTTCAAAAATGTAACCGGAAGAGTTTGCCATCTCGGTACCAACAAAGGTCATTTCTTGAATCGAAATCAGTGAGACAATAGATGTGTCTTTGACTAAGGAGATAGTTTGGCCTGCCAATGCGGGCGTAATAGCTTTGAGCACTTGTGGGGCAATGATAAAGCGATATTTGACCCAACGAGATAAACCGAGAGAATCTGCGGCTTCCCACTGTCCTTTATCGACACTTTGTAAACCAGCACGAACCACCTCAGCAATGTAAGCGGAAGAGAGCAAGCCTACGCAGAGAACTCCTGACGCTAGGTTCTCCCACAAATTCGCCGGACCAAAGAAGAAGCTTTGTAGTGCATTGGGTTCGCCGCGATAGTTGCGAAGTAGATCTTCTAACCCAAGTAACGGGATTAATTGGTTTGAAATAAAAAAGTAGAAAATAAAGACGAATACCAATGGTGGAATATTTCTCACCAACTGAATAAACGCGTTGGCAGGTGTGCGAAACCAAGCCGATTCCGAGAAGCGGGCTAAGCCAAGTAGGGTGCCTAATATAAGTGCGAAGCTAATGCCCCATAAACTCAGGCGTAACGTTGAAATCAAGCCTTGAAAAAAATATGGCAGCCCACCATCAGCACGCGGAGTAAACAACAAATCAATGGCTTCTTTCCAATGCCAGATGTAGTTCACCCCTACGGTGGAGCGGTGGTAAAGCCAAACCCCAACTAACGCGCAGATGGCAAGCAACACCCAATCAAGTAGGTTAAAACGGTTTAAGAAAAAGCCTGACTTTGTTTTGGTTGGTGCAACACGAGTGGTGGTTTGTCCGCTCAAGGTTTGACTCCGATAGTAAAGAGAGGACCGACCCTTCATTCGAGTCGGTCTGTGTATTTGATGTATTAGTTTTTACGTTTATTGACCGTGTGCCACTTGGTCTTGCCAATCCAGTGTTGAGAACCAGTATTCGTAGCGCTCATCTAACCAACCGTCTTGGGTACGTGCTTCTATCCATTTGTTGAAGAAGGCTTTTTTGTCTTCTTCACCTAAGCGAACGGCAAAGGCTTCGTTACCTTTGGATAGACGCTCAGTAAATGGAATGAACAACTTATCCGCGTGTTTGATCGCTTCATGCTCAGGTTTAGGGCTCGATGCAATCACCGCATGTGCATTGCCGTTTAGTACTTCTTGGAATGCTTGCGCGTCATCATCAAATTGAAGGATTTTTGCTTTCGGGAATGTTTCACGCGCGACTTGAACGGTAAAAGCACCACGACGAGCTGCAATTTTCACTCGGCGAGAATCAAAGTCAGAAAACTCGCTAAAGCCTGCTGCCAGTTCTTTGTTCGCTGCAACTTGAACACCCGAGTGTGAGTAAGGTTCAGTGAACAGTACGCTCTTAGAACGTTCTGGAGTAATCGACATACCGCCAATGATAACGTCAAATTTCTTGGCTAGTAGAGCAGGGATGATACCGTCCCATGCTGTTGGTACGAACTCAACCTTCAGACCAGAATCTGCGGCTAGGCGTTTAGCGACATCAATTTCAAAGCCAATCAGTTCGCCTTGTTTATTTCGCATTGCCCAAGGTACGAATGTCGACATACCAACGCGAAGTGTGCCTCGTTCCTTGATTTGATCTACGTTTGGTGTTGCTGCTTGCTCATTGGCTAACGAAGGTAGAGCAATCGCAAGCCCCAATAATGCAGTAATGGTCGCTTTGAATAACTTCATGTTATCTCCTTATAATTTGCGCCAACTGGCTCCTAGTTTGTGTTCTAGCCAAGCGGATAAGCCAGAAAGTGATAATGTGAGAGCAAGGTAGATTGCTGCCACAGTAAACCAAATTTCAAATGGCATCGCCGTTTCCGATACGATGTTTCTTGCCTCGGTCGTTAAGTCGAATATTGCCATAACACTCACAATCGAAGAGTTTTTAATCAATGACACGACTTCGTTCGTCAATGGCGGCAGGGTGCGCTGAAGCACCTGCGGTAGGATCACGTCTTTGTATGCAAAGAAAGGTGATAAACCTAAGGTCTTCGCTGCTTCAAATTGACCTTTTGGAATGCTATTTAAGCCTGCTCGGAAGATCTCGGCCGTATATGCACCTTGGAAAAGCGACAACGCCAACACCGCAGTGCTGAATCGATCTAAACCAATGACTGGTCCAAACACAAAGTAGAGCAGGTAAATTTGTACCAACAACGGCGTATTACGAATCAGTTCCACATAAGCTGTGCCAATCGCGTTGCCTACTTTGGAATTGCTCAAACGAAATAAAGCGGTGATTAAACCAATGACCAAAGTGAAGAATAGACTAATGGCAGAGATTTTTAAGGTAACGATGAGACCATCGACCAATTCTGCTGGCCACCATTCACCATCTTCGTAGAAGGCAATGTAGTCGGGCACGCGCTCCCATTGCCATTGGTAGCCCATGGCTTGAGCTCCTGAATCGAGCACCCAAATAATCGCAATCAAAAGAATCGCGATTTGTAATATGGCTTGTAAGACCGGTTTAAGGATTCGAACAACCATAGGCTAGTAGCTCAGGATTTGATTTAAGAATGCTTGCGTACGTGGGTGTTGTGGTGTTTCAAATAGTGCAATGGGGGAGTTCATCTCGATGATTTCACCTTCGTCCATAAACACAACACGATTCGCTACTTTCTTTGCAAAGCCCATTTCATGCGTCACACAAATCATGGTCATGCCGCTCTGGGCAAGTTCTACCATGACATCTAACACTTCGTTGATCATCTCTGGATCAAGTGCTGATGTTGGTTCGTCAAATAAGAGAAGGTCCGGCTCCATACAAAGCGAACGGGCAATGGCAACACGTTGCTGCTGACCGCCTGATAGTTGAATCGGATATTTGTTCGCTTGCTCTTCAATGTTGACGCGCTTGAGGTAGTGCATCGCTCGCTCTTCTGCTTCTTGCTTCGACAGTTTTAATGTACGAATTGGCGCGAGAGTAAGGTTTTCTAAAACGGTCAGATGCGGGAATAGATGGAAGTGTTGAAACACCATGCCGACTTTACCCGGCTTATGGGTTTTGGCGTTAGCTGGGTGCTCAAAGACGTTGAGTTCACCTTCTTGGATAGATTCTAAGTGATTGATACAACGAATAAGAGTGGATTTACCTGAACCGGAAGGACCACAAACAACAACGATTTCACCGGTATGTACTGAAAAATTAATATCTTTAAGTGCGTGGTATTCTCCATACCACTTGTTTACGCCGCTGAATTCAACAACGATATTTTTTTCTTTCAAGGCTGCCAACTTTTAGAATAAATTTCTTTCTACAATAACAAGTTATTAACCGTATTGCACCTGTTTATAAGGGTTAAACTGTCCAACTGGTGAGCAAATAACTCATTACAAAACTACCTGATAATGTAGTCAATTTTAAAGAAAACGGATCACTATCGCGAAGACAGACATGGTGATCAGAAACTGAGCTGAATAGTAGGTTGTCATGACGACTTGACGTGAAAATATCGAAGTGCTGCCAAAGCGCTCAAAGGCAAGCACAACGCCAGACATAGTGAAGATGAAACTGCCAAGCACCGCGAAAGCTGACGATTGTGTTTTACCACTTGCGTAATACTCCATCGCCATCCATAGCATCGTCATCAAAACAAAGATGTAGCTAGCAACGGACCATTTTTCTTTACCCAAGTCGGGCTTAAAGAATGAGTAAGCGCAAAGTCCAGCGCCGAATACAGCAAATGGGAGCCAAGGGGTGAAGTGCCAGGCTGCCATATTAATGAAGCCCAAGGCGTAACTGATCTGTGCGAGACAAAACAGTTTGATCCCAAAAACAAACTTATCTTTTGGGTGCATCATGATTAAATCACCGATCAGAGACAACGAAAGTCCGGAGATTACCCACTTTGTGTAGGGAAGGTGACTGGCTGGAGACATGAGTAACATGCCAATCATAGCGATGAGTGGCAGTGGTTTGGTCAGAAAGAACAGCCACTTTGGACCAGTCTTAATGCTGATGATATGTATGAGCGCACAAGCAATGACAATCAGCCACATACGATTAACTCTTGAATAGACGACATTACGCTCAATGTTTGATGAGCAAGCTAAAAAGGACACTTCGAATAGTAAGCACTTGGTTTGTTTTTAGTCATTGGCTTACATAAACACATCGAACTATCGCCTATTTGTTATTTTTCTAGCAGAAAAGTTCAATATTTATTGCATTGTCAGTGTTCGGCTAAATTAACATAAAAAAACGGTATTGTGTCTACGAGGACACAATACCGTTAAAAAAGGCAGTATTTTGATAGATTGAGTCGTTAAGCGACTGCTAGGTCAAGAATCTGGCGGCTGCTTTCAAGATCGATTGCTTGGTTTTCACCAAGAACAGTCATGCCATGTTTGCTCAGTTGTGCGATCACTGAGTCAATTGCTGCTTCGCGGTCATCACCGTAACCTTCTAATTGTGTTGCTACACCTAGTTGGTGGTAGAAAGCTTCGATCGCTTGGATCGTGCGCTCTGCCAAATCATCACCATCAGACAAACCAAATACGTTGCGACCCATTTGCTCAAGCTTAGGACGCTTAAATTGCATTTGGTTGCGAAGTAGGGATGGTTGAATGATTGCAAGTGAACGAGCGTGGTCAACATGCCACAATGCTGTAAGTTCGTGACCGATCATATGCGTTGCCCAGTCTTGTGGAACACCACTACCAATTAGACCGTTGAGTGCTTGGTTTGCTGTCCACATCAGGTTTGCGCGCCATTGGTCGTTGTCACGTTCTTCAAACTGTTCGCCCAGAACTTTTAGGTTTTTCAGTAGTGCTTCTGCATAGCCGTCTTGAACCATTGCACCAGTAGGCAGTGTTAGGTACTGCTCACAAACGTGTACCCATGCATCTACGACACCGTTGATCAACTGACGCTCTGGGAGTGTTTTCATTACATCAGGATCAAGGACCGCAAATTTAGGCTGCACGGCAGGAGCAAGAAACGCCAATTTATCTTGAGTTTCCTTTTTGGTGATAACTGCGCCCATGTTTGATTCTGAGCCAGTAGCTGGAAGTGTCAAAATCGCGGCTAGTGGTGTCGCTTCTGTCACTTGATGTTTGCCAACCATGATGTCCCAGCCATCACCGTCGTATTTTGCCGATGCTGCAACGTACTTAGAACCATCGATAACCGAACCACCACCTACGGCAAGGATAAAATCAACATTTTGTTCTTTTACGATTGCAACGGCTTTATCTAGCGTTTCTTTGGTTGGGTTTGGCTCTACACCTGAGAACTCAAGCCACTCGCGCCCTTCTAGAGCTTGCGCGACTTGGTCGTAAACACCGTTCTTCTTAATTGAACCGCCACCATAAATGACAAGTACTTTTTGACCGGTAGGGATCGCGTTTGTAATTGCGGCGATTTGACCTTGTCCGAAGAAGATTTGAGTTGGGTTGACGTATGAAAAGTTCATTATTAGACCTCTTGCTTCCATTGTGAGGAGAGTGAATACATGCATATTAGTACGCGTCGACGCGCCTTAGTAGGTCGATTTCTGTAATTTTTTTGCCTATTTCTACAAATGTGTGTTCGTTGTGCTGGAACTGTAATCAGAACTCCAAGTATAGTGCGTGGAAAGTTATTGGAGTGACACAATGAAGACACTTGCTCAGATCATGCAACAGTACGCCACTAAATTTGATTTGGATAAATTAGAAGGCATTAAAGAAACCGCTATTGACGGCGTGTGGTTTTACCGCAGTAGCAAAGGCAACAACCGCCAACCTTTTGTTTATCAATCTGGAATCATTGTTCTCGGGCAGGGACACAAGAACATCCATATCGGTCAGACGCCAGTTCGCTATGGACCAGATGACTATTTGGTGGTTGGAGTTCCTATGCCTTTAGAATGTGAAGCCATTGCTGTCGATAATGAGCCGTTGCTCGGGATTTCAATTGATATCTCGCCTGCGATGCTGCAAAAGCTGGTAAAGAAACTGGAATCGCAACGCTATAGTAATGTATGTGAAGACGAGACCCGTTGTGGTTTGAAGTCAGTTCGAATGAATGAGCAGATGCTGGATGCGTGTAAACGTTTGATGACGGCTTTGTGCGATGATCTTGAAGTTGCAATGCTTGGCGACATGTTACTGGAAGAGATTGTCTATCGAACATTAGTGAGTGAGTCAGGGCATGTTTTGTTCGAATTAGCACATCAAGAAGGGTCATATGCGCGCGTGGCGAAAGCGCTTAACCGCGTTCATCAAGAGTACCATGAACAACTAAATGTTCAGACGCTAGCTGAAGAAGCGAACATGAGTGTTTCAGCGTTTCATCAAGCCTTTCGAAGCGTAACGCTTGAATCACCTCTGCAATACATCAAAAAGGTTCGCTTAAATAAAGCACGCGAATTAATTCAGTTAGAAGGAAGACGGGTAAACGATGCAGCACGTTTAGTTGGTTACAGTAGCCCATCACAGTTCAGTCGAGAGTACAAGCGCCACTTTAACGAAACTCCAAGATCAACAAAGGCTTAGTGATCTTTATTTCAAAATTACGACTTTTTTCGTCTTTTTTAATAAATTGCGATCGACATATTTATTTGAGTAATAAAATTAGTTATTGGTGCAAAATAAGATGTCTTTTGTTGCAACGTTTTAGTGGATTCTTGAGAGGTGTTGCTGAAAATTTATAAATATATAGTGTGAAACTCTGTAGTTGTACTTAAGTTATTTTACGTCGAAACAAAAGTAATAGTGCGCGGTAGTTAAGCGTATTTTGTATTGTATTAACAATAACTTAAGGAAGAGCAATATGCACCTTAGAAACGGGAAAGCAGTGAAGAGTGTATTTACACTCAGTACGTTAACTGCATCTTGTCTAATGGCTTTCAACACCTATGCGGCGGTTGATTGTGCCCCTCTAGAAGTTTGGGACTCGTCAAAGGTTTACAATGGCGGTGACCAAGTTCAACACGAAAACAACGCTTACAAAGCGCGTTATTGGACCCAAAACAACAACCCTGCGCAATCAGGTCAGTGGGGTGAATGGGAAAACCTAGGCGCATGTGGTGATACGGGACCTATCGATCCACCTGTGAATGAAGTACCGACGGTTACGTTAACATCACCTTCTGCGTCGGCTTCGATCACCGCCGGTGACGTGGTTAACTTAGCTGCGGATGCCTTAGATACTGACGGCACAATCAGTAAAGTTGAGTTCTTTGTTGATGGTGCGCTGGTTGGCACTGCAACAGCTGCGCCTTTCACGGCTTCATGGACGGCAACTGAAGGTGCTCACGAGTTCTCTACCAAAGCGTATGATGACAAAAATGCAGTGAGTGCGGTTAGTGCTGTCACTCTTAATGTAAATGCAGGTCAGCCAGGCAACGAAGCCCCAACCGTTGATGTTGCTCTATCTGCAACTTCTATCGAACTTGGTGGCTCAGTCACGGTAACTGCGAATGCTGCTGATGCAGATGGCACAGTCGCTAAAGTTGAATTCTTCGCTGCGGGTGCGTTGATCGGCACCGCAACAGCAGCACCTTATGCCGTTGACTTTATGCCTGCACAAGCGGGTAGTGTATCTGTTTACGCGAAAGCAACGGACGATGCTGGCGCAACAACAGATTCTTCACTTGTTTCATTGACCGTCAATGGCGGCGCAGTGACGTCGAACTGCCGTCCTGACGGTCTGTACCAAACAGCGGGTCTAGATGTTCCTTACTGTACTATTTACGACGAAGAAGGTCGTGAAAAAATGGGTGCCGATCACCCACGTCGTGTCATCGGTTACTTTACTAGCTGGCGTAGTGGTGATGACCCACAAGCCGCATATCTAGTTAAAGACATCCCTTGGGATCAACTAACTCACATCAACTACGCGTTCGTGAGCATCGGCTCTGACGGCAAAGTTAATGTTGGTGATGTGAATGATCCAACTAACCCTGCGACGGGCAAAACGTGGCCGGGTGTTGAAGTAGATCCAGCGCTAGGCTTTAAAGGTCATTTTGGTGCATTAGCGACTTACAAACAGAAACACGATGTTAAGACGTTGATTTCTATTGGTGGTTGGGCTGAAACGGGTGGTCACTTCGGTGCAGACGGTAACCGTGTTGCTGACGGTGGCTTCTATACGATGACGACTAACGCAGACGGTTCAATCAACCATGCGGGTATCGAGAAGTTTGCGACATCTGCTGTTGAAATGATGCGTACCTACAAGTTCGATGGTCTAGACATTGACTACGAGTACCCAACTTCTATGGCAGGAGCGGGTAATCCTTACGATAAAGACTTCATGGAACCACGTCGTCCATACTTGTGGGCGTCTTACCAAGAACTTATGAAAGTGCTTCGTGAAAAATTGGATGCAGCATCAGCACAAGATGGTCATCACTACATGCTAACGATTGCAGCGCCTTCTTCAGGTTACTTGCTACGTGGTATGGAAACCTTCGACGTTACTAAGTACCTAGATTACGTAAACATCATGTCTTACGACTTACACGGTGCTTGGAACGACCACGTTGGTCATAACGCGGCACTGTTCGATACAGGTAAAGACTCTGAGCTAGCACAGTGGAATGTATATGGCACTGCGGCTTACGGTGGTATCGGCTACTTGAACACGGATTGGGCATACCATTACTTCCGCGGTTCAATGCCGGCTGGTCGTATTAACATTGGTGTTCCTTACTATACTCGTGGTTGGCAAGGTGTGACAGGTGGTGAAAACGGCCTTTGGGGTCGTGCAGCATTACCAAACCAGTCTGAATGTGCGCCTGGTACAGGTGAAGGTGAGAAGAACAACTGTGGTCACGGTGCTCTAGGTATCGATAACATGTGGCACGATACTGACCCTAAAGGCAACGAAATGGGCGCAGGTTCTAACCCAATGTGGCACGCGAAGAACCTAGAGAAAGGCATTTGGGGTTCCTATGCTCAAGCGTATGGTCTAGATCCAGTTAACGACCCTTCAGACCAATTGGTTGGTACCTACACGCGTAACTATGATGATGTTGCGGTAGCTCCATGGCTATGGAACGCAGAGAAGAGCGTATTCCTTTCAACAGAAGATAAAGCGTCTGTTGAAGTGAAAGCGGACTACGTTATCGATAAAGAGATCGGCGGTATCATGTTCTGGGAGCTTGCGGGTGACTACAACTGTTACGTACTAGATGCGAACGGCAACCGTACAACGATAGATGCAACTGAACAAGCGTGTGCTGCAGGTAATGGTGAATACCACATGGGTAACACGATGACCAAGGCGATTTACGATAAGTTTAAGTCTGCAACGCCTTACGGAAACAAGATTGCGACAGGTCCGATTCCAACAGAAGCAGTAGACATCGCTGTTAGCGTTGGCGGCTTTAAAGTTGGTGACCAAAACTACCCAATCAATCCTAAGATCACGTTTACGAACAACACTGGTCAAGCGATTCCTGGTGGTACAGAATTCCAGTTTGATATTCCTGTATCAGCACCGGATAACGCGAAAGATCAATCTGGTGGTGGTCTAAGTGTGATTGCTTCTGGTCACACTCGTGCAAACAACATCGGTGGTCTAGATGGTGTTATGCATCGCGTATCTTTCTCTCTACCTGCATGGAAAGACCTACCAGCAGGCGGTACTTACGAGCTCGATATGGTTTACTACCTACCAATCTCTGGTCCTGCTAATTACACCGTAATTTCTGGCGGTAAAGAGTTTGCGTTTAAGTTTGAGCAACCAGATCTACCAATTGGTGACTTAAACTCTGGCACCGGTGGTGGTGGCGGTACTGAGCCTGGTACTTGTGACACTGCAGGGTTAGTTACTTACCCAGATCTGCCACAAACTGATTGGCAAGGTAACCCAAGCCACGCTAACCAAGGTGACAAAGTGATTCACAATGGTGTGGTATACCAAGCAAACTGGTGGACTGCATCAGAGCCGGGTAGTGATGGTAGCTGGTCAACAGTATGTAATATCTAATCCAATTTGAGTGGATGACAAAAGCGCGCGATTTACATCGCGCGCTTTTTTATTTGGTGAGCTTGGTTTTTCTCTATTGATGATTACAAGAGAGTAAAAAGCTAGAACTCGTAACCTTCCGGAATAACTACGATGCCTTTTTCAGAAACATGGAATCGCTTTGCGTCTTCAATTTTGTTTATTCCAATTTGAGTATGAGGGGGAATTCGAACGTGCTTGTCGATAATACAACTCACCAACTGACAGCCTTCTCCAACTTCGACATCATCAAAAATAATGCTATCTACGACAGTTGCACTATCATGAATGCGCACATTTGATGCTATCACTGAGTGCTGAACAGACCCTCCCGAATTGATAACGCCATTGGCGATGATTGAGTTTATAAAGATACCTTCATTACCAGTGGCTGATGAAACGGTTCTCGCTGGTGGAAATTGCGCTTCATAAGTGCGAATCGCCCAGTTAGGCTGATACAAATTCATTGGTGGTACGGGTTCTAAAAGGTCCATATTGGCTTCATAGAAAGAGTCAATCGTACCTACATCGCGCCAGTAGCAATCTTTGTCTACACGACCTTTACTGCCACAGAATTTATAAGCGTAAACGGATTGAGTATCGATGAGCTTTGGGATGATGTCTTTGCCAAAGTCATGGTTGGAATCGTCGAGTTTCGCATCTTGTTCAAGAGCGTCTTGTAGTACGTCCATATCAAAAATATAGATACCCATAGAAGCCAAGCTTTGAGTTGGATCATCTGGCAGAGTAGGTGGGTTTTCTGGTTTTTCGACGAAAGATTCGACCAAACCATTCTCTTTGATGCCCATGACCCCAAAGGCGGTTGCATCTTCAACAGGAACATCCATACAAGCGACCGTTAACTTCGCACCGTTTTCTTTATGCTCTTCGAGCATCGCTGCGTAATCCATGCGGTAGATATGGTCACCAGAAAGAACGACGACGTACTTTGCATCGTTTCGCGAAAGTAGCCACATATTGTGGTAGATCGCATCGGCTGTACCTTCGTACCATGCACCACCTTTGCGCATTTGAGGTGGAACTGCCGTTATGTACTCACCAAGTTCGGGATTAAAGATGGACCAACCATCTCGCAAGTGTTTCTGTAGTGAATGTGATTTGTATTGAGTGAGAACCAATATCTTGCGTAAACCAGAATGAAGACAGTTAGTTAGCGTGAAATCAATGATACGATACTTACCGCCAAAAGGAACCGCTGGCTTGGCTCTATCATCGGTGAGAGGGCTTAACCTTGACCCCATACCACCGGCTAAAATTACCGCGAGTGCATCTTGCATAATCTTCCCTTTCCCTTATCTTACGTGCCTCGAAAGCGCTCTAAAGCCTGAGGAGTTAGCCAACTGCTGATTGCTATTCGATGTGCACAGTGAGTGTCCTTTGTTTTTTTAGAAATCGTTTTGTTATATACCCTAGTACAAGATTCGAGCCATAGAATTTTATCAATGAAATCAATATATTTTGATAAATGAAGCGTTAACTTTGCACTACATTAGGGAGTGAGGAAATATGTCGTGCACTAAATTGGTGAGGTCGGAGTGGCCAAAGGTTGTCTATAACCCGATTTACAATGTAAAGCGGCGTTAAAACAATGAGGTAATGTGGGACGAGCAGAAATTAAAACAGGAGCTCAAAGGCTCCTGTCCATTGTAGAAAACAGCAGTGAGGTTATGACAGACCGATGATATTACCTTGATCATCAAGGTCTAAGTTCATAAATGCAGGTTTGTCTGGTAGCCCTGGCATGGTCATGACGTTTCCTGAAAGTGCGTATACAAAGCCTGCTCCGGCACACAAGCGAAGTTCGCGAATCGGAACGTTAAAGCCACTAGGTGCACCTTTAATTGCTGAATCTGTACTGAGCGACAACGGCGTTTTAGCAATGCACACAGCTAAACCGTCAAAGCCAAGCGTTTCAAAGTGCTTGAGCTGCTGTTTTGCTAGATCGCTCATCTCGATATTTGATGCACCATAACCAGCTTCACAGACCGCCATCAGCTTTTCTTTCAATGATTGCTCTTTCGTGTAAAGAGGGGTGAACTCCGATGGATTCTCGCATGCTTCAACAACATGCTTAGCAAGCTCAACGGCACCGTCACCGCCTTTTGCAAATGCGGTGCTGATGGCAACTTTTACTTCAGGATTAAAGCGTTCTATTAAAGACTCTAATTCAGACAGCTCTTCTACAGAATCTTGCGGAAATTGGTTGATCGCAACGACAGCAGGAATACCGTATTTATGAACATTATTGATGTGCCATTTCAGGTTTTCAAACCCTGCTTCTAATGCCGCTTGATCGGGGTTGAAAATCGAATCCGGAATAGCCATGCCCGGACGCAAATCGTAGTGACCGGAGTTTGCTTTTAGGCCGCGTAATGTCGCAACAATCACAACACAATCAGGAGCTCGACCAGCCGCCGCCGCTTTTATATTACAAGCTTTTTCGAACCCCATGTCTGAACCAAAACCTGCCTCAGTGACAACGTAACTAGATAGTTTAAGAGCAATTTCGTCTGCAATGATAGAGGAATTACCGTGAGCGATATTAGCAAATGGACCTGCATGAATAAGGGTTGGCACACCTTCTAGAGTCTGCATTAATGTTGGAGCTATTGTCTCTTTGAGTGTGACAGCCATTGCACCTGCGACTTGCAAGTCTTCTGTGGTAATCGGTTGTCCCTCGATATCGTATGCCACGACAATACGCCCAATACGCTGACGTAAGTCTTTAAGATCTTTTGCTAGGGCAAGGATAGCCATAAGCTCAGAGGCTGCGGAGATATCAAAACCTTCACTACGTTCAAAACCGTTAATGGTCTTGCCTTCTTCATTCAGACCAATCTTCACCATGCGTAGTGCACGGTCGTTGTGGTCCATTACACGTTTCCACGTGATTCGGTCAACATCGATTTTAAGTGCTTTTAGTCCAGTTCGTGTCTCGAACGCCGCGTAGCCTTCTCGTTGCTCGTGATAGAGACGAGCGTCAAGCGCGGCGGACGCAAGGTTATGCGCTGCGGTAACCGCGTGGATATCACCAGTGAGGTGCAGGTTCAATTCCTCCATTGGTGCAACTTGAGAGTAACCGCCGCCAGCAGCCCCACCTTTAACGCCAAATACTGGACCCATTGACGGTTGACGAATACATGCCATGACCGATTGATTGATTTTAGATAGCCCCTGAGATAAGCCGATTGTTGTAACGGTCTTACCTTCACCCAAAGGAGTAGGGGTAATCGCAGTGACCAACACTAACTTTCCGTCTTGATTTGTATTGAGGCGCTCAAGACATTGGGGATGAACTTTAGCTTTGTGTTTTCCGTGTGTATCAAATTCGTGCGGCAAAAGACCTGCATTTGCTGCGACAGTAGCGATAGAAGACAACGGTGTGTTTCGGCAAATTTCAATATCAGACTGCATGGATACTCCAAAAAAATGGCTAACACGTGGCGTTCAACATCAAGCAATCGAAAGACTGTATTGCTGTTGCGCAAACGTTTGCGCGAGAATAATACTGGTAAAATAAGAGGTGTAAAGCAGTTCGTGCGCCTTAGCGTGCTACATAATAACAAAAAACACTAAATACTGCGCTAGATCAAAACAAAAAGGTCACCAAACGGTGACCTTCGCATATTTTTTGCTCTAAGTGCTTGGTTCTTAGCGATCCCAGTAGGTTTCTTCTAGGCTATCTTCACGCTCTGGTAGAGCACGGGATAGGCGAGGAGAGTGTTGGGTTAGCACTTCGTAACTTACGCGGTTAGCATACTTACAAATTTGAGATAGCGAAGAGTAAGTCAGACAACGTACTTCGTGTTTTTCTGAGTTAGGAACTTCTTTCTGGTGGAAAGAGTTGGCAGCCATGTCGTGCAGAAGAGCAGATAGCGCGGCATCACCAGCACCGTTGGTATTCTTAATCTCAAGTGGTCCACCTAGGTAAGGACCGATATGAGAGTACACTTTCATCGGCTGTTTACAGTCTTCTTTGCGCATAGCACGGCTAAATTCGAACTTGTTGAACTCATCAATTGAGCCTTCAAGGATATCGTGCGTTGTTTCGCGTTTCACTTGTTCTTCGGTGTAACCTGCCATGTATAGACCATCAGGACCAGCAGTACACAAAACAAGGTCTACCCACTCGAGTGCTTTGTCTGCGGCAGCAAGTGGATCAGTTTCTCCAGTAAGCGCAGCGCCTTCTTCCTCGTTCATTGCAACAACAGATACGTTGTCTCGAATGTACTCTTGCCACCACTCAGCGTTGCCTTCGATCACGTATTTTGTACCCAGCGTTAGTACAACAGGGACGTCGTGCTTCTTAGCAAAGTCGATCGCTTTTTGAACGGCTTTTGGCATTGGGTCATCTTCTTTACCACGCATTAGGTAAGATGAAACGACAAGAGCAGAGGCTTTTTCAAACACCTCTTCAGGAATGCTGTCAGGAGCTAGTTGGTTCATGTGACCTTCGTTAATTGCGAAAGTACGTTCACCATCTTGAGAAATTAGGGTGTAGCAGCGACCAATAGGACCATCTACAGTTTGCAGGTGGTTAAGGTTCATGCGTGAAGAGGTGCGGCACAGGTAACGGTATGCGAAAGAACCGACTTGAATGTTCTTAGACATAACACCAAGTAGTACAGATTTGCTGTCTGCCAATACAGAGTAGTTGTGCAGAGTGTTACCGATAGTGTCGCCTGGGTATTGATGAGTAATCAGACCTTGCTCTACTAACTCTTCATATAGTGCGTCTGCTTTGCTCTCTTCAAGAACGAGAGAATGACCTTTGCTAAGGTTGTATTTTTCTAAAAACGCATCGTCTACGCGCGCTTCGATATCTACGATGGTTTGACCAACGCCGACAATCGTAGGGCGGTACAGCTTAGGCGCCTGTCGAATTTGGTTGACTAATGGATCTCGAGCGTGAGTTGGGAAGTAGTGTTTAGATTTACGCTGTCCAGGAAACTTCATGCTTGTTCTTGAGTGAGAAAAAAAGAGGCGGGATTGTATCACAAAATTTTGAAAATCGTTGTGTTTTATTACAAAGAAATTCGCCCGCTGAAAAATGCAGCGGGCTGGTGTTTTTAGCAGCGATTTGGGGTTAATTTGTAGGAGTTACAGTCGGTTCGACGTAAGCTTTCGTGCCCCATAATGGCACCGTTGACAAGCTATGTTTGAAGCTGCCTTCGGTCTCTTTCGTGGTGTATGATAAGTAAAGTAACGTTTGATTCTCTGGATCGTAGATTCGACGCACTTTCATCGTTTTAAAGAAGATACTTTTCGATTTTTTGAATACCACTTCCCCTGACTTGCTCTTGTCTATTTTTGCAATCATTTCTGGTGTGATATCACCGGTTTGACGACAAGAGATTGAGCTGTCACTCGGATCAGACAAACTTAGGTTCGCTTCAATAGAAGCAATATGACAAGTTACGCCAGTTACGACTTCATCTTGTAGGTGACCAATTTTAATGTCTTTCATTGTGAACATGCCTAGTGAGACGTCGCCCACTTCATTATCACTACACCCAGCCAAGACCGTTACCAAACCTAAAGCAAGCAAGCTTTTTTTCATTTTTCATCCCTTAAATAGGCTAATTTATTGATTCAATTTATCAGACGCACACGATTAAAACAAAATTTGGCGTTACCTCAGGAGTTTAGCTAGGTTTGTAAGAGGCTTCATGCTAATGTACCGCTCCAGAGCAGGTGAGCACTACATTTCTAATCAAAGTCCTGTCTTTTTTACGCTGTCCAAAATTGAACTAGCAGCGCTTAAGGTAAGAAAATGAACGAACAACAGTTAGAAAGCATTAAAAGAAAAAACGAGTGGCTGCATGATTTAGTAGAAGTTGAATTCCCTACTAAAGAAAGTTTGGAAGGTCGTGAAATTTACAATCGTATGCTTGAGCAGCAAACCTACGAGGTAAGTAGTAATACATTGCTCTTAGACAATGAGTCAAACTTATCGGTAGAAGACATATTCTTAGTTGATTTTCATCGACTTACCGTGATGTTTTCAATTCTTCAATCGCAGCGTTGGGCAGACAAGCACGAACAAGAAATGATTGTTGAGTTCCTTACCCAAATCATCCTTACACCAGAATTTGAGTTGTATGTCGGATTTAAAGAAGGGGAGCCGGTTGGTGCCGCGATTGTAAGTCAATATGAAGGCAACACCCTTATTTCTGATTTAGTGGTTTCTCAAAATTTAGATAAACGCCAGTTTGTCTGTGATTTAGGAAAAAAGCTGAACCACGATCAAAAGTTGAGTGAAACAATAGTCATTGAAAATTGATCGATATCGGTTCCCTGAAGGGAATCGATGTTTAGAATGTGCAAAATCTTCTTTTTCTCGGCTGGGTAAAACATGTTTAAGCGTTTGACGCGTTTATTGGGTCTTTTGTTGTGCCTAGGGACGGCCGCAGTCAATGCTGACAATACTGATTGGGAAATCGAACGAGTACTGGTGTTACACTCCTATGAGCCTTCATATCAATGGACCAGTGATATTCAAAAAGGCATAGAAGAGGGCTTCAAACAAACGAACAGCGAAGTAAAGCTGTCGATTGAATATCTGGATGCAAAGCGAGTGCATACCGATGGCTATTTTAGACGGATGGCCAATTACCTTAAGTTAAAATACAAAGACTATGAATTTGATGGTGTCATCATTTCTGACGATGCCGCATTGCAGTTTGCAAAGCGATACCTTGCGAATGATGAACGTTTTACCCCTCTCGTAGCGGTTGGAATAAATGACGCGGACGCCACGCTTGATACGTTGAGTTCTTCTGGTAGCGTACTTTATGAACAAGACCGAGTCGCCGAAAATATTCTGCTTATCAACCAGCTACGTCCTCAAATCAAGAACCTTTATTACTTAGCTGATCGTAGCATGACGTCTGAGCTTATTCATGAGCGTGTCGTTGCGGAAATGAAAAAGTTTCCTCAGATCAACCTAATCGAGCTACGTGATGAAACCCTTGATGACGCATCAAAGCAACTAGAGAACATAAGCCCAAATGATGCGGTTCTACTCACTCATTTTAATACAGAGGCAGAGCAAGGGCATTACCACTCTTATCAACAAGTGGCGCATGTTATTGGTGCAAAAAGCGCCGCTCCTGTTTTTGTTCTGTGGGAAATGTACCTCGAAGAACCGGGCATTTTAGGTGGTTTTGTCAACCGCTCTGAACAATACGGCTACGAGGCTGCTGAGTTGATGGCTGGGAAATTGGGGTTGTCCATGACCAAAGTGGATGATGAGTTGATATCCGAGGCCGTTCTCGATTTTACTGCTATCCAAAAATACGGAATCAGCCGTTACGATATTCCTGAAAGCGCACACATCATTAATGCGCCACCACCGGCGATTCAAGTAAACATCAAATTGCTCTTGTTTGCTTGTGCGCTGATTATTCTGTTGTTTCTGGTCATCGTCAGTCAGTTTATGACCATGCGCCAACGTAAAGTCATTGACCAAAAGAATCAAAAGATCGTAACGCTACAAAAGCGAACGTTGAGTGTTCAAAAGGAAATGATTCACATATTGGGCGAGGCGATTGAATGCCGATCTGGGGAAACTGGGCAGCACGTAAAGCGCGTCGCGAGACTATCTGCCACTCTGGCGGAATTTTATGGTCTTAGCCATCGCGAAGTGGAAATGATTGAAGTCATAAGTCCAATGCATGATGTGGGGAAAATCTCTGTACCTGAATCCATCCTAGATAAAAAAGGTAAGTTGGATGCAGATGAATGGGAGATCATGAAGCGTCACACTACGAAAGGCTTTGAGTTACTCAATAATCGTGAAGGTGAAATCACCAAACTTGCAGCCATCGTCGCACACGAACATCACGAGCGTTGGGATGGAACTGGGTATCCAAATGGCTTAAAAGGTGAAGATATCCACTTGTTTGCGCGCATTGTTGCGATTGCAGATGTCTTTGACGCTCTATTTACCGAGCGATGTTATAAACGCGCATGGACAACTGAAGAGGTCGTCGAGCTGTTCAGGCAAGAAAAGGGCAAACACTTCGACCCTGTCTTGACTCAGCTTCTGTTAAATAATTTGGATGATTTTATAGAAGTGCGTTATTTGTACCCAGATAACGAAGTTTAATGCTAATTACCACGCTAAATGAAGTTTCATCTTTCTTAATTTTGGGGCTTCATTCGGTGATCTTGCTTAAAAAAATGTTAATTGCTCTTTCTCATTTCTACGAAATGCCAAGTCTGTCGTTTAAACATTTCTAAACTTACCTATCATGAGTATACATATTTAGTACAAATAAATAAGTCAATAAGTTCAAACTTAATTGAACAGCAGAGTGTGTAATATTCGTTGGCGGGGGACTGGCGTATGGCTATTAACAATATTAAATGCGTCATATTCGATTGTGATGGGACCTTGGTAGACAGTGAACGTTTGTGCTGCCAAGCATTGGTGAATGTGTTTAGTCAGTATGGCGCTGAAATGAGCTTCGATGAGTGTGTCGAGCATTTTAAAGGCGGTAAGTTGGCAGACATTCTCCGTGATGCGAAAGAGTTGATGAGCGTAAATGCCTCTATTGATGTTCTTGAACCGCAATATAGAGAAGAGTTACAAAAGCTATTTGTGCGTCACTTGCAACCAATGGACGGGGCAAAACGGCTTATTCAGTTCTTAGATTCGCACAACATTGAATATTGTGTTGCTTCTAATGGTCCTAAAGACAAGATTGAGTATTCACTAGAGCTGACAGGGCTATTGGACGCATTTAAAGGCAAAGTATTTTCTGCATTTGATGCGAATAGTTGGAAGCCGGAACCGGATCTCATTATGTACAGCGCAATGAATATGGGCTTTCTCCCTAGTGATTGCTTGTACATTGACGATACGCCTAAAGGAGTGGAAGCTGGTTTAAATGCAGGCGTAAGAACCATTCAGCTTTATAACGGCGCACCGATTAATCTAGTAAACGATGAGCGCGTTATTCAAATTTCACACCTTGATGAACTAAAAGAGCAGCTCTTAGGCTGCTCGGTTTAGTGACAAACATTGCTTAAACTATGGATGTGTTTGAATTTAGTTTGTAATAACGGGGTTTGATGCAAGCATTGGATAGATGAAAAGTTTTTTGTATGGAATCCACAAGAAGCACATGTGAATTTCTCGCCATCTGATGAAATCATATATTCATCGCATTGGCATAGGGGACACTGAAGATCATCAGTGTCTTTTGTTTTGTTGTAATTATTCATATTGTTCACCAGCAGCAAATTTTATTGGCAATATCTAGAATAGCGGAACGTCTAACCTTTGAACATTCTTTCATCAAGTTCAGAGAATTATTTCGATTCACTTCAAAGTAAAGTGATTTGATATCCAGATAATGCTTGATTAGCAAAATTTGTATACTCAAGTGCATCCAGGTTACAAGTGCATCCAGGTTACATAGTACCTTGCGTTGTTTTCCTTGCTCTCGAATCAATGACAACGCTCTGAAGTCTGCATCTTGAAGTCACTTGGGTATAACAATAAAATCCACAACAAATAAAAAGGGCTCCTTACTCGGAGCCCTTTTTTGTCTTAATTTCGATTATGCTGTGCGGTAGCGTTTCAATACTTCACCAAGTGAGACAGACGCTTGCGTTAACGCAGCAACCCCACTTGTTGATTGTTCTGCTACTTCTCTGATCGTATTAGATTGAGAACGAATGTCTGACAGTTCAGATGCAATGTCGTTTGCTACTGCGCTTTGTTCTTCTGCAGAGGTTGAGATTTGAATACTCATATCCATCAGTGAACGTGCTGAGTCAGCAATTGCTGTTACATCACCGCCGATTTCATCAATCAGTTGGCTACTAGTTTGCGCTTGTTGAACGGTACGATCTGTAATAGAAGCAATGTTTTGGCTCTCGACCTGGAGCTTCTCGATCATAGCTTGAATTTCAACCGTTGCCTGTTGGGTACGACTTGCAAGTGTTCGAACCTCATCAGCAACCACAGCGAAGCCACGACCTTGTTCGCCAGCGCGAGCCGCTTCAATGGCTGCATTTAGTGCGAGTAGGTTGGTTTGCTCAGAGATCGCATTGATGGTGGTGATAACGTCGTTAATTTGCGTTGTGTTTTCGTTCAAGCTGCCAACAGAAGCTGACGCTTGCTCAATGTAGCTCGATAAAGTTTCAATTTCGGTGATAACACTCTGTACGCGGTTACGACTGTTCTCAATCTGTTGCGCATCTTGGTCTGATTGAAGCGTTGCTTGCTGAGAAACACTCGATACTTCTTTGGCTGATGCTGTCATTTCTTCCATTGCCGTCGCAACAGAATCTAATGTCTGGTATTGATGTGCGATTTGCGTTTCGCTTAGCTTCATATCTTGTTCGAAGGAAGCCGATGTTTCGCTTAGGGTATTTGCGTTATCTTTTACGCTGTTTACTAGCTCGGTCAGAGTATCCATTGACTTATCGAGCGCACAACCGATAGTGCCGAACTCATCGCGCCCTGGATGAAAACCTAATCGTGACGTTAAATCGCCGTCGCCAATCTTTTCAGTTGTTGTGTACAACACCCACAAAGCACCACCAATAAAGGTTGCTACCCAATAAGAGAATAGGGCGAACGGTACAGCCCAAAGTAAGCTTAGAAGGAACGTAGTTAAAGCCCCTGACTTCGCTTGTTGATATTGGCTAGATAAGTTTTCAGTGAGTTGAATAGCTTGACCTGATTTTAATGAAGAATAAACGGTCACCGTACCGTTTTCAAACTTCGCATCGTTGACCGAGCTTACGTTCACAACGCCATTGATGCTGCGTAGGCTATCTGGTTGTGATTCGACCACACCCGAAAGCCGAGCTTGCGCAGCAATGATCGACTGCTGCTCAAATTGTTGAATGTCATTGAAATAGCGGCTGCCTGCCACTGAAGTTAAAGTCACTAGGAACAGAAGGAAAATGACCCACATTTTGTCGTTGATAGACATTTTGATAAACAATCTGTCTATCGTTCTAAACTCAACTTCTCTCATTTATAGCTCCATTTGAGATGAAAACGGTGTTGAACAAACTTATAGTTATATCGAAACAAAATATGCGCGGCTTATCAGCAAAATATGTAACAAGTGGCTAATCGATTTCAAAATATGAGATCTGAAGCTACCTATAACGGTACATCATATCCATTAATGACAGAAAACTAATTAAAATCTGACAATTGCATGCATATGAAATGGTAGTGCTTTGGCGTTGGTGTCTGGTTTTTTGGGAATATTGACCGCAAACGTTTACTTATGATTTCTGTCATAGCTTTCCAAAACTTTACTTTTCGCTGTCATGAATGTGTCATATAAAGGCTATAAAAAGGAGTTGCTGTCATCGATAAAGAAGAAGTTATGGCAGTAGAATCGAAGCATGAATGCTTCAGGAGATGTAAAACAAAGGAGGTCACAATGAGCGACCAATACCAAAACGACGAATGCCTTGAGATGCTTGATGCACTCGAAATCGGTATTATCTTGTCGGACTACATTGGCTCAGAAGAAGAAGCCGAATAAGTACAATTAGTACTCTCACCGCGTCACTACAGACGTTATACTAAGTTCATGTAAGACGAGCCAAAAGGCCACTCACAGCGTCTAATGAACTTTCTAGCCCACCTGCATATTGCAGATCACTGTAATAGCCATTTAATGGGAAACTTGCTTGGAGATTTCGTAAAGGGAGATCCAAGCAAGCAATATCAAGCTGATATTTCCAATGGTATTAAACTCCATCGTTTTGTGGATCGTATCACCGATCACCACGCTATTGTCGAAGAATGCAAACCACACTTTACTGGCGTTGCACGACGCTTTGCACCTATCGCTCTTGATATGTTTTGGGACCACTGTTTAGCCAAGCATTGGTATTCATTTAGCGAGCAATCTTTAGATTCCTTTGTTCAATATGCTTATCTTCAAGTGAATGAACAAATATCAGAACAACTGCCTCCACGATTTTTGTTGTTACATAGTCGTATGTGGAGTGGTGGTTGGTTGCAGTCTTATCAATACTTAGAAAACATCGAATTTGCCCTTCATCGGATGTCGCAAAGAACGCCGCGTATGGCAGACCTCACGACGACGTTTGAGGTTCTGGATAATGAATATGAACAATTGGAAGGGAAGTTTGCTGCGCTGTATCGAGATGTGTTGAGTCAATCTGCTGAGTATCATCAACAGCTAATTAATTCATAACGCATTGACTGCTAAAGGTAGTATGCCCAAATGCGCTCTGGTAAACTCTGCGCTCCAAAAATTAAGAGGTTTATCATGTCCGTTAATTTCGCTGATCTTGGCATTGACCAACCGTTGGTTGAGACCCTAGGTGGTTTGAATATTGTTACGCCGACTCCTGTTCAAGAAAAATCGATTCCACACGTGCTGGAAGGTAAAGATCTGCTTGCCGCTGCACAAACTGGTACAGGTAAGACTGCGGCATTTGGCTTGCCAATCATCCAGACTGTTCAGCAACAGAAACGTAATGGCACGCCGCAAGCACTGATTCTCGTGCCGACTCGAGAACTGGCTCAGCAAGTGATGGACAACCTCACGCAATACTCAGCAAATACTGATCTTAAAATAGTGTGTGTTTACGGTGGCACTAGTATTGGCGTACAAAAGAAAAAGCTTGAAGAGGGCGCAGACATCCTTATCGCAACACCGGGGCGCCTACTTGACCATTTGTTTAATGGCAACGTAAACATTTCTAAAACAGGCATCCTTGTTTTGGATGAAGCGGATCGTATGTTGGATATGGGTTTTTGGCCTGATCTGCAACGTATCCTTCGTCGTTTACCACAAACGAAACAGACCATGCTTTTCTCAGCGACGTTTGAGAAGCGCATTAAAACCATTGCTTACAAATTGATGGATTCTCCGGTCGAGGTGGAAGTATCACCAGCAAATACGACGGCAGAAACAGTGAAACAAATGGTTTACCCAGTCGATAAGAAGCGTAAACGCGAACTGCTAGCGTACTTAATTGGTTCACGTAACTGGCAGCAGGTATTGGTATTCACCAAGACTAAGCAAGGCAGTGACGAATTGGCTAAAGAGCTTAAACTGGATGGCATTAAAGCGGTCTCTATCAATGGAGATAAATCTCAAGGTGCTCGTCAACGTGCGCTTGACGAGTTCAAAGAAGGTAAAGTACGTGCGTTAATTGCAACTGATGTTGCCGCTCGCGGTTTAGATATTCAACAACTTGAGCAAGTCGTTAACTTCGATATGCCATTTAAGGCGGAAGACTACGTTCACCGTATTGGTCGTACGGGACGTGCGGGTAAATCTGGTCTTGCGGTTTCTTTGATGAGTCGTGATGAAGAGTATCTATTGCACGCCATTGAAAACCTGCTTGACCAACGCTTACCGCAAGAGTGGTTAGAAGGCTTTGAACCAAGCTTAATAGAAGAAATTGAACCTGAGCGTAATAGTGGTGGTCGTCGCAAGAGTCGTTCTGCTGAAAAACGTAAGATGAAGGCAAAACTGGCAATCCATAAAAACCGCGGAAAAAACCGAAAATAAAAAGGTGATTGCGATTATCAATAACCTTGATTACGCAGTCTTTGCTTCTTGGTACGCTTCAAGCGTTTGAGGCATCGCTAATAAGTAGCCTTGATACATATCGAAACCGAGTTTTTTCATTAAGTTAAGTTGATGCTCGGTTTCAATTCCTTCAATAACGGTTTTTGAGTTCACATCTCTCGCTAGCGAGAGTGCTTCCATCAAACACGAAAAGTCGCCATTTTCGTACCTCAATAGCAACGATCGATCTATTTTTATGATGTTCGGTTTTACGCATCTAACGCGCTCAATCGTTGAGGCATCAATTCCGTAATCATCAATGGCAAGCATATAGCCATTATCACTGAGCTCTTTCGTAGCTTTGTAGAGGAAGTTTTCATCACTTGCATAAAGTTCAACTAACTCCATGACGATTTGCTTTCGGCGCAAGCCGGCTTCGACGATGGATTGATTTAGCAAATTACTATAAGACATGTCTTTTGCCAGCATCTCTGCTGCTTTTGGTAAGACATTTAAGAACAGCTTTTTATTGCTAAACTTGGACTGACCGAAATTGCTGATGTGAATGAGTCGACTTAAGCGCTCAACATTGATTTGATCTTCACTGGGGATGCTCGTTGAGTGAAAGAATTGGTCTGGTCTAATCATGAGCCCATCTTGATTGCTGATACGTACCAGCGCCTCAAGACCGATGATAGAAAGATCTTTCTGATAGATGGGTTGAAATACGCTTCTCAACGTCAGTTGCTTATATTGTGCGACGTATTGCCCATCTAATTGTTTTGAAATGCAGCCCAGTAGCTGCGAGATACTCATCATTATTGTTTGTAACCTAGACCAAGACACTTTCACTGATGCCTAACTGATTGTTGTGCATCTAGTTTTACTTCAGTAAGTCGAATCTAATTGTGCTGAAGGGGTCAAGGCAAGAGAGTTAGCTCGTATTGAATGGAAATATCGATCAGCCTCAAACAAATAGATGAATAGGCTGATAATCTACCTGTTGCAATTTGATGTTACCACTGTAAAACCGCGTACAGTTGAAGGTACTTTCTGACCAGTTGTTGCTTGTTTGAGCGGCGCAAAGGATGTCCAAATTTAATGTAGCAAGGGCTGATACCAAAGCGCGTATCCAGGGAATGGGTAAGCTGTGACTCGCTGGTAAACAATGTGATGCCTTGCTCGGTATATTCATTAATTGGCTCAGGTAGCTCACCCATCCACCAATGTAATAACTCTCGACTGGTTTTACTACGGCTGATCCAATGATCGCTCACCAAAAATAGTAAGTCATTCGGCTGCAATGCATAGCCGTACTCACTTTGCCATTCAGTGATAGAAGAAAGTAGGTTTTCGCGGCATGAATTGCCTGCACTGACCATATGATGGCTTAATACCCAGACCGTACCAATTTCAGATGAGATGCGATAATGGTGAGGTAAATCTGGGGCATCAAGTACTTCAATTGGTTTGATGATACTACTGTAACCAAAGTGACGAAATGTGTGCTCCATACGTCGTGCAAATGCAAGACCGAGATGGTGTTCACTCATACCTTGGTTATGTACCGCAGGATAATGCTTCTCACACAGTTTGAGACAATCGTCCTGAAAATCATTGACACTTTGAATGACTAAGTCGAGTAGCAAAGAATATCCCTTAACGGTTAACAATATGAACGGCGAAAGGTTAGCATAGTCCTTTTAGGATAGACTAATTTAGATAGGCAACTTCTTGATCTAAACATCAAAATTGAGAATAGAGTTCCGTAGGTAAAATATGATCAAACTAGAAAGAGCACAAAAAGAAACATTGGCGACAGCCATTCAAGATTACATGCAGGACGAACTGAGTCTTGAAATCGGGCAATTTGACAGCGAATTTTTGATTGATTTCATCACAGAAAAACTCGCACCGATCTATTACAACAAAGGGATTGAAGATGCAAAAACAGTAATTGAACGGCGTATGTTAGAAATGAGCGATGAACTGTATGAAATAGAACAAGAAGTTCAGATCTAAGTTTACGTTTTACAAACGATTTTAAGTTCCTTCAAATTTTTCGAACAAGATGTTTTAACAAGCAATATTGGTTAGATGTAAAGGATGGTAAATAATCTGTTTCATACAAGGTAAATAAGTTAATGTTGTGTTTCTTGCTCAACATCAACTTAGGAACATATCTAGGAACGTGAGATGGAAACACTGGTAAAGAACTACAACCTACCTGCACGATTTATGCATTGGTTATCAGCACTTTGCATCATCGGTTTGTTTGCTGTGGGTTTGTGGATGGTCGACCTTAGCTACTACAGCGAATGGTATCGTACGGCGCCACATTATCACCGCTCTGTGGGCATTCTATTGGCAATACTTACTTTGGCTCGCATCGTGTGGAAACATGTGACGGCGTCACCAAAAGTAGAAGGTAAACCTTATGAAGTGGCTGCAGCAAAGGCGGCACATGGTGTGATGTATTTATTGCTCATCACTATCTTTATTTCAGGTTACCTCATCTCAACATCTGATGGTCGCGGTATCGAAGTCTTTAATTGGTTTACGGTACCAGGCGCAGGGGAGTTATTTCCCGGTCAATCAGATATTGCGGGTGAAATTCACTTCTATGCAGCTTGGGCTGTAATCCTAATGGCTGGTATGCATGCCGCTGCTGCACTAAAACATCACTTTATCGATAAAGACAACACATTAAGAAAAATGTTAGGAGCTTCAAAATGAAAAAGTCACTTTTCGCTACAGGACTAGCAATCGCTATGGCACTACCGTTTGGTGCTAACGCTGCAGATTACGTTATCGATACGAAAGGCGCTCACGCATCTATTAACTTTAAAGTAAGCCACTTAGGTTACAGTTTCATCAAAGGTCGTTTTAATACATTTTCTGGTGACTTTTCTTTTGATGAAAACAACATTGCTGATTCGAAAGTAAACGTAGTGGTTGATACCACTAGCCTTGATTCAAACCATGCAGAGCGTGACAAACATATTCGTAGCGGTGATTTCATCGATGCAGGTAAATACGGCGAAGCGACGTTTAAGAGTACAAAAGTTGTAGACAAAGGCAACGGTAAGCTAGATGTAACAGGTGACCTCACTCTTCACGGTGTCACTAAGCCAATCACAATCGAAGCAGAATTTGTTGGCGCGGGTAACGACCCATGGGGTGGTGAGCGTGCGGGCTTCATTGGTCAAACCCGTCTTGAGCTTGCTGATTTCGAAATCCCTGTAATGGGCTCATCGAGCTACGTTGATATGGAATTGCACATCGAAGGTATTAAGAAGTAATTTCTTGCTCTTGTGTGTATAAATAAAGAAAGCGCTCTAAATAGAGCGCTTTTTTATTGGTGCCAACTTTTGTTGTTAGTTGTTAGTTGCTGGTTGTAATAGTTTTATGCTGTTTCTAGAACGTTATCTTCAACTAGGTTTAGACGCTCGCCATATACCGGACGAAGAGCTTTAAGAACTTCACTACGTGTCACCACGCCAACCATCAGACCGTTTTCTAGTACAGGCAGCACTTGAGGCTTGCTTACTTTGATACTTTTCGCGCGTTCTTCTAAAGAAAGAGAAGTAAAGCGAGTCGCCATGCCCATGCTCGTCGTTGGGTAAAGTTGTTCTTTATCGATACATAAGAACTCAACAACGTCGACTAAGCGGTCATTTGCATCAATTGCTACTACGTCACGGCTCATCAAATCGACAACTTTTTGTTCTTGAGCTGGGATGTAATCTTGGCACCATAATTCAACCATTACGTCGTGTGCTGAGAAGAAACCAACCAAACGGTTTTCAATGTCAACAACAGGTGCACTGATTAGATTGTTGTCCAACAGGGTATCTAGTGCAGTTGATACTGGCATTTCTACGCTCAGAGTAACTGGGCTCGGGTTCATGATCTCTTTTACAATCGATGCGTTTTTCATAGTGCGTTCCTTAACTGACGTGAGTGTTGTAGTGTTTGTAATTGATGCAACTTTTGCTGCTTTAAGTTCTGGTCGACGGTAAATGCACCAGTTAGCTAAACCAACCAATACTGCACCACCAACGATATTGCCTAGAGTCACTGGAATTAGGTTTGCAGTGATGAAGTGACCGACATTCAAATCTGCATATTGAGAAGCTGGTACACCAACCGCAGTCCAGAAAGATTCCGGTGCGAAGTTTGCGATAACGATACCTAGCGGTACCATGAACATGTTTGCCACACAGTGCTCAAAACCACTGCTAACGAACATCGCTACTGGCATGATGGTCATTGCTGCTTTTGTCATAGCGTTTGCCGAGCTGAATGTCAGCCAGATTGCAAGACAAACCAATAAGTTACATAAAATGCCTAATGCAAAAGCTTGTACCAATGTATGGTGTAGTTTGTGCTGTGCGATGTTGAGTGCGTTTAAGCCCCATTGACCTGCATCCATTTGGTACAAGCCCGCCGCACTTACCAATGCAAGTAAAAACATTGCACCGATGAAGTTACCTACATAAACCTTGCCCCAAATCGACAACATTTTGCCGAATGAGATTTGTTTGTTTGCCCATGAGATGCTCGAAAGCACTGAGCTGGTAAACAACTCACCACCGCAAATGACGATGAGTATCAAACCCATACTGAATGCTAAACCACCAGCAAGACGGCTAAGACCCCAACCTGCATCCGCACTACCTGTTGTCACTGTGATGTAGAACAAGAATGCTAAACCGATGAATGCGCCTGCCATAATTGCCAAACCCAGTGTCATGCCGCTGGTTTTGTTTGCTTTACTAAGTGCAAACTTCTCAGCTTCAGCCATCATTTCTTTTGGAGAGAAATACTGGATATTTTGAGAGCTGGTCACCGCCATAATGACTCCTTAGTCTGTGGTTCCATATGAACTCCTTGGTTAATGAAATCGAGACGTTTTCTGTACTCGAAAGAGAAGGTGTTATTGTTTTTTGTTGCGGTGTTCCCGAACCGCATATCCAGATTAAGCAGGTCAGGGCTACAGGTAAAATTGATAATATTTAGAATCCTCATCAAATTATTTGATAAGTTCTTAAAGGCAGGTAAAATGAACCTCATTGCGTATCGACGCATGTATTTTTGGGTTGCGAGAGTATGGGGAATACTCGCCAATTAGGGAGGACACTTTGCGCTACTCACTTAAGCAATTAGCGGTTTTTGACGCTGTTGCAGATACCGGCAGTGTAAGCCAGGCCGCGGATAAACTGGCTCTGACACAATCGGCGACGAGCATGTCGCTTGCTCAGTTGGAAAAAATGCTTGGTAGACCTTTATTTGAAAGGCAAGGCAAACAAATGGCTTTAACACATTGGGGGATGTGGTTAAGACCAAAAGCAAAGCGTTTACTGCAAGACGCGCTACAAATTGAAATGGGTTTTTACGAGCAACACTTGTTGAGTGGACACATTCGATTAGGCGCGAGTCAAACACCTGCAGAACACCTAGTTCCTGACCTTATCAGTATCATTGATAATGATTTTCCAGAGATGCGTATCTCCTTAGGCGTACAGAGTACTCAGGCCGTCATCGATGGTGTCTTGGATTACAAATACGATCTGGGCGTGATTGAAGGTCGCTGTGACGATAACCGTTTACACCAAGAGATTTGGTGTCGAGACCATCTTACTGTAGTCGCAGCGTCCCACCATCCATTTGCGCGTAACTCATCAGTGAGTTTAGCTCAACTTGAACAAGCTAAATGGGTGTTGCGAGAACATGGTTCTGGTACTCGCAAGATTTTTGATAGTTCGATTCACCATCTTATTGAAGATTTGGACGTGTGGCGTGAATACGAACACGTTCCAGTTCTAAGAAGCTTGGTATCCAATGGTCAGTATTTGACGTGCCTGCCTTATCTTGATGTAGAACGTTACATTGAAGCTGGTGATTTGGTTGCGCTGAACGTACCTGATCTGAAGATGGATCGAACATTATCGTTTATATGGCGTGCTGATATGGCGGAAAACCCATTGGTTGACTGCATCAAACGTGAAGGCTTACGCATGATGAAAGGCAAACCTTCAGTGCTTTAAGCGATATTCGAAACAAAATGATCGCATCTTAGTAAAGGCTCTGCATTGTGCAGGGCCTTTTTTGTCATCTATTGCTTATTTCGCCCAATTTATTGTGATTTTGTTATTTTCGAAATCTGTTGATTTATCGGTTGCGTCAAATTTAACGTGTAAAACATGCAACGTTATGGGATGTTAATGCGATCTTGATCACCGAAGTCAATGAGGGATGTGCCTAGTATTGACTGCCTGATTTCAATGTATGAAGGCAGTTTTCGAACCAAGTGGTACGAAACTAGTCAAGCGGGTAAGAATACCATGACCACACTTTTAGCAATTTCAATTACAACTGGCATTCTCTCTGGCGTATGGGGCTGGATCGCTATCTCCCTTGGTCTGTTGTCTTGGGCAGGCTTTCTTGGCTGTACAAGTTACTTTGCATCCCCGACAAGTGGCTTAAAAGGGCTAGCAGAAAGTTTGATCACCAATATGACAGGCGTATTTTGGGCGTTGGTAATCATTTACGGTTCAACTTACGTAGGTGTAGAGATTATCGGTTATGTAATTACTGCTGTAGTCGCGTTCTTTATGTGTATTCAAGCGAAACAAGCTTGGCTAGCGTACATCCCTGGCACTTTCATTGGCTCATGCGCCACTTTTGCTGCAGACGGCAATTGGCAACTTGTAGTGCCATCGCTGATTTTAGGTGGCGTGTTTGGCTACTTAATGAAAGCAACAGGACTTTGGTTACATGCGAAATCAGCCGCTACTTCTTCGCTCGCTGAGCAAGTACAGTAGTGAACCCCCGATCTTATTTGTATCCGCTGTGTGTTGAGACTTATCCCGCTCAATACAGTTAATCAAAATTACTGATTCTTGATACAAGCACACCAGGTTGGTGTGCTTTTTTTTATTTATACACTTGTTAGGTGTTTCCGTTTGCCATGGTAACGACACGTTTCAACGTCCAGCGCAGTAGCACAGGGATGCAATCTACACCTCGTTCCTCACAATGAGCGACAATCGCTAAGGCGAGATCGGGTTTTGCTTGTTTCTTCAGAACGCGATTTACGACTTTCTTTGCTGGGATTGGGTGCTCATGAGGAACTTTGATAATGTCCTTAAAGAAAAGTTCGAAACCATTGTTATAGAGGAAATGCTCGATGTCTCTGTCAGGTAATTCCGTTAAGCGATGGCGTTCTTGGTCGTTATCCAAATGTGCCCTTACTGTATGAGCGTATTTCTTACCCGCAGGATCTCCGTCAGTGACGACGTGCCAATCTATCCCAAATTCTTTGGCGACTTTGATCAGAGACTTCAACCCAGACTGGGCAAATTCAACAATTTGTACGCCTTCTGCCGCTAAGTCATACCCGCATTGACGTGCCAGTTCGTTAAATAACCAAACTTCTGTTTCACCCTCAACCAATAGCCAGCAACGAGCAAATAGGGCACCAGCACGATGAAAACGAATGTGGAAGCCAATCCGACGGAGTTGGTCGACACTAAAGCGGTTTGTGTTGAGTGACTTTGCAATGGTTCGATCTGACAAACGAACTAATCGACGAATAGATGCCAACGGTACAGAGCCGAGTAAACGGGCACTGTTTGTGGTGAGAATCTTCTGCATCGGAAGCAGTTGCAACAAGCTCCAAGCGCGGGATAGATGAGTAGGATGTAAACGACCTTCTGGATCTTCAATGATCAAGATGGGACGTGCACAACGTCTTAAGTCTGTCGGGCCTTTGGCTTGTAGGTACGCGTTTAACAATCCCATAAGTAGTAAGCGAGTTTGCTTGTTATTCGTCTCTTTCAAAAACTGCGATAACCCTTTTTCAGCAGAAGGGCTGGCATAGAACAGACCGTCTCGCGGTTTTCTCGGGTGACCTTTCTTCACGCTTCGGAATGCAAAATAGTGCTCGACTAACGTGTGCATTGAATCAAGACTGCTGCGAACTTCACCTTTGTTCACATGACCAGGCATAGCAAACAAGCGACGGCAGGTATTATTAATGCGTTTTTCTATACGAGCATTTTTGTTGTCACCATTAATGTGATTGGGTTCGGGGAAACGGCGTGAGTCGCGTAATCGGATTACTGGGTGAAGGGTCATCAGTTCAATTGCGAGTTTCTCTGCATGATGCAGTTGCTTCGCTTCGCCATCACAGTCCAAGAATGCGTACTTGGTTGTGATGTGGTGACCATCTCTACTGGCACTTAAACGGTAATAAATGACGTGTTCGTTGTCTTCGTTGATGCACCATGTAGGTTTAATGCGACGATAACGTCCAGCATTCACTTCTTGTTTATCTTGAGATTTAAAACAGAGTACGATTTGAAGATGCTGTGTTTGTGGGTGCGAGATGGAATAGTCGACGTGGAAGTCCGTCATTTCAAATTGATAGAGAGAGCCATCTGCAGGTAAGGCGAGAGACAGGGCGTCGAGTAGGGAGGATTTACCCCAAGTGTTCTCACCGATTAAGGTCGTCAGTTCGTCAAAAGAGAGTGAAAGGCGTTTAATGCCTCTAAACCCAGAGATTTCGATGCGTTCTAGTCTCATCTCACTCCTCCTTGCAATTATTTGAATTATCGAGAGTTCTTTTGCTCCTCATAAGCATATATGAAATTGATCATGGCAAGTTAAGCTCAGTTCACAAATTTAAGAGCATTCATCCTATGAATAGAGACCGTTTAGGCGTAAAGTCACTTTCAAACTTGTACGCAAGATGAATCTTGATCACGTAAAAATGAAATGACAATTTCTCTGTTTCATAAAATTCATGATTCTGTCATGATTCAGTTCTAATAATGATGTCCAAGTAACCTCGAGATGCTTAGTTCAGCGAGAATGACTTGGTTTGTAGACTAGGCAACGATTTGAAAACCTAGTGACCCTAAGTTAAAAAGCGTTAACAACGTATACAAACCAAGTCAACTCGCCCGAAGGGAGCGTGTCACTGATTCAATTTCTTTGTCAAACAATTGGGAAATAGATGACTATTACGCTGCATCGTTGTCCTTGAACTTAAATCAGTGACATCGCTCTGAATACTGCGTCTTGAGGTCACTTGGGCATTTCGGAATGAAAAGAGAGAAGATGACAATGAATAAAAATCATAAGCCAGTCAGAATCAAACTGGCACACATCAATGACACTCATTCCTACTTTGAGCCAACGTCATTACAGCTAAAACTCAATATTGATAACGAACGCACACTAGAGCCTTACGTGAGCGCTGGTGGGTTTTCACGTATCGCAACACGCGTAGAACAGCTTCGTGATGATGCCCAACGTCAAGGTCAAGGCATGTTGTTTTTACACGCTGGCGACTGTTTTCAGGGCACTCTGTACTTCTCGTTATTCAAAGGCAAAGCAAACGCCGACCTATTAAACGCGCTTAACATCGATGCGATGGCTCTGGGCAATCATGAACTTGATATGGGTAATGAACCGGTTGCTTTGTTTTGTCAGCGTACCAACTTCCCGTTGCTTGCAGGTAACTGGGACTTATCCAATGAATTGCCAACTAAAGATCACCGCATGGGCGATTGCGATAACGTATTGAGCTTCGACACTGAGACTCAAAGCGCGCAATATCTGGTGAAAGAATTTCACGGAGAGAAAGTTGCCATCTTTGGTTTGTCTATCGACAAGATGAGCGATATTGCCAACCCAGATGCCGACACACCATTTATCTCTGCAATAGAAACAGCAAAACATACTGTTGAAAACATCCACCAAGCGGGTATTAAAAACATCATCCTTTTGAGCCACTTAGGTTATGAAGGGGATCTCGAGCTTGCAGCTCAAGTGGATGGCATTGGCATCATAGTCGGTGGTCACAGTCATAGGTTACAAGGTAACTTTACCGCTATTGGCTTAGGCGAAGATGACCCATATGGCGTCAAGGTAAACGATACTTATGTCGTTCAAGCTGGTTATCACGCATTAACCATGGGGCATTGTGTTCTTGAATTTGATGAAAATGGCACCGCGACCATGTTAAGTGGTCAAAATGAATTGCTACTCGGAAGACGCATTTTCTGGGATTCGACACTAAATGAGCAGCTTGATCAAGGTGTGTTTGAAGAAGCGTGTGACTTTATTCATGGTCAACCAAACGTAGTTGTTTGTAAAAAGCACCCAGAGACACAAGCGATCTTAAATGATAAGTACATCCCAAGAGTGCGTAAGCTTCAGTCCCAAGTAATTGCAAATGTGGCAGAGAAGAAGCGCCATGTACGTATTCCTGACGAATTTGGCGGAAGCGAACTTGCTCCAGCAGTAGCGCATTCATTCTTGTATGCGCTTAACAAGCGTGGGCACAAGGTTCAATTTGCCATTCATAATGCGGGAGGTGTGCGTACTTCTCTCAATCCGGGAAATATTACCGTGGCAGACGTTGCCGGACGATTGTTGCCATTTGCCGTTCCTATCGGTTTTTATGACGTACAAGGCAAAGTTGTTCGTTTAGCATTGGAAGGCGCGATCAATAATGCACTTAACAATGGTGTTGAAGGCACTGGTTCTGGTAGCTACCCATACACACATAATTTGAACTTTGAATATCAAGCCGATGCGCCAAAAGGACAACGCATTAAAAACCTAGAAATTTTTGATGGTAAGCGTTGGTGTGAGATGGAAGATGAGCTTTGGTACCGTGGTACTTCGTCTGCTTATACTATGAAAGGTAAAGAAGGTTATGAAGCGTTGCTGGATATGAAAGGTGAAGGCTTTGTCAGTAATCTTTCCATGGCAGATTGCTTTGTTGAACTACTAACGGACGAACCAAACTGTTTGAACCAAAGTCACAAACTTTACTCGCAGAAGAATCAATAACCGTTATTGGTATCTTTTTTGCTCACTCCCTAATGCACATGCGATGAAGAGGGAAGAGAGTATGTGGAAAAAAGATTGGGCTGACGCAGCGGTTGTCGTTGCTTGGGTCGCAGTTTGGTCAACACTGGTTTACTTTGTACCGCTAACTGGTTTTTAAAGATCGACTATTCAACAAATGAGGGGCGCATAAGTGCTCCTTTTTTGTATCTGAACCGGCTTGAATTCATGATGTTGATAAACATTATTCACAAAATACTTTGTTTTTATCGATAACGATTTTTTGTTGGAGATCGACGCAAGCAGGGGTATGATGGCGGCGTTTGGGGAGTAGTTAGCGCAAGTTTATTTATCGTCATCTCGTTAAGCATCAGCTTATCCGGTAAATAAAGGTGTCACTTGATTCATCACGTGATCACTTCAACGAGACCAACGCATTCATTGGCTAGCAGACACATGGGTAATGTGACTGCTGGTTTGTATTGTTTGCGGAAGGTCAGCCCGAATAATGTCCTTCCGCGTGGGAGGAAGCATGTCTCTTATCGAAAATACCACCCAATTATCCCAGTCTGTTCCACTACAAGAATCACTGACAATGTACGGTGCATTCGGTCTATTTACTTTGGTTTTAGTCGCCCTCGATATCTATCAGACTCGTGGCGGCGTAATTACCATGAAAAAAGCAATTGGTTGGAGCGTATTCTGGTTCTTATTAGCGTTTGTCTTTGCAGGCTCTATCTATTTCTTTTGGGATTATTACGCGCCTCATAGCGTTTATACACACGAAAAAGCGACCATATCATTCTTAACTGGTTACTTGCTTGAGAAATCGTTAAGTGTCGATAACTTGTTTGTGTTCGCAATCATCTTTGCGCAATACAAGGTGCCAGAGCATTTGCGTCCACGCGCTCTATTGTGGGGTGTGATTGGTGCGTTAGTTCTACGTGCAATCATGATCGCAGTAGGTGCTCAATTACTTGCTCAATACCATTGGGTGCTTTACCTATTCGCAGCATTCCTAATTTGGACGGGTATTAAACTGGCGCGAGATAAAGGCGAAGAAGAAGAGGTGAACCCATACCCTGAGCAGTTCATTCGTAAATTCTTACCAGTGACAGAAGAGTATCAAGGTAACCACTTGATCTTGAAACAAGCAGGTAAGTGGGTTGCAACGCCAATGCTGATCGTTGTTGGTGTGATTGCAGTGATGGACGTGATGTTCGCACTGGATTCGATCCCTGCAATCTTTGCAGTAACGCGTGAACCATTCTTGGTATTAGCGGCTAACGTGTTTGCTCTGCTTGGCTTACGTTCTCTGTACTTTGTACTGCAAGCAATGTTGGACAAGTTTGTGTACCTAAAACCAGCGTTATCAGTGATCATGATGTTCATTGGTGTGAAGATGCTACTGGTTGGCACGCAATACGAAATTCCAACGGTTTGGTCATTAACTTTCCTAGTAACAGTGATGACGACAGCGGTTATTGCTTCTATCTATAAGAACAAAGAAACCAATAGTTCTAGCGTTAAAATTACTAATCAAAACTCTTAATGATTTTGTAAATTCAAAATCCTTTGAAAGATTATTTGGTTAATTAATTGTTGCAAATAGACTTGGGTTTACCAGCGTAAATCCAAGTTATTCAACTAAAGATGCGCTTTGCTGAATAGATATTCAGCTGCTTGGGGTTTGTATTCTTAAGGGTTGTAACGGAATTGTTTTATAAGAAAAACTAATCTGAATAACCAAATTTTGTCATTTTTTGCTCAGAGAAAAAATGACTAATATACGACCAACAAAACAATTTACTGCTTTTAAAGAGAGGCAATCATGGCACAAGCAATGCAAATGACAAATGTAGCTTTACCAACCTCTATGGATAAGAAGACCTACGCGGTTAACTTCAAAGGATTGATTGCTCACTTACTGGATATTCTTTTCGTAGACAACTCTGCACCCCGCAGTTACTACGCAGAAGACCTATCTGCACACATTCAGAAAGACATCGGTATGTACCGTTAATCTGAATGGAAAGCGAATTCGAAATGCCGGCTTAATCGCCGGCATTTTTGTATCTGAAATTGCTACACCTAAGACCGCATTGAAAGCTATCTCTTGCTCGTACGGTCATAGTCAGTATCAAAGAAAAGGAGCTGCCTATGATTAACGCGATTACACTTGCTGCTATTACCAGTCTTTCTGCATCACAAAGTTGGGTTCATGAAGGACAGCCCGCACAAGTGATAGAGCTATTTACTTCAGAAGGCTGTTCAAGTTGCCCACCTGCAGACAAATACCTTTCTACGTTTCAATCCAACCCTGATTTGTGGGAAAAGTACATTCCTGTCGCATACCACGTTGATTATTGGGACTATCTTGGTTGGAAAGACAAATTTGCAAAGTCTGAATTCTCTCAGCTGCAACGTTTGTATCGCGCTTATGGCGCGGTAGGGAGTGTCTATACTCCAGCATTTGTCGTTGATAGTGAAGAATGGCGCGGCTTTTTTAATTGGCGCAAGCGCGTATTACCCAGCAACGACAACGTAAAAGCCCAATCATTGACACTAAAGCGCTCTGGCAACCAATTCTCTTTACGGTTTGAAGAGAAAGGCTCGTATGATGCAACGATTGTGTTTCTCTCAAGTAATGAAACCACACCAGTTAAGCGCGGTGAAAACCGAGGGAAAGTACTAGAGCATGATTTCGTTGCATTGGAGAAACAACAAGGTCGCTCAAAGAGTGGAGAGTGGACGTTTAAGCTCAGTCAGCCCATCAACAACATTGATGCTGTTGCGGCGTGGGTGACTGAGCCAGGGACTTTTAATCGTGTGCAGACTGTCGCGGGTGAGATTCGATAAATGAACTAAAGGGATGCCTTCCAATCCGAAAGCGCTTTGATGTGTTCTGGTCCAATACCGCAGCACCCACCTATAATGGTTGCCCCGCACCGATGCCATTTTTGTGCAAAAGTTAAGTACTCTTTTGGTGAGAGTTCTCGCATCGCTTGTAATGCGCTGTTGGCTTCGTGATTAGATTTGATTGCGGTGAAGTTGTTCGCGTAAACCCCAATTTCAATATCTAGCTTGTGTTGGTCTAAAACTGCTTTGGTATCACTGACCGCTTTTGCCATTACTTCAGGTACCGAGCAGTTAAAGTAAACGCTGATGGTATTGGTGTTGTCTGCACTTTGTGCAATATGCTCAATGGCTTGGATAACGGTTTCCCCAGAGCGCAACAACGCGGTTTCCACTGAGTCATCACTTAAAGAAAAGGCATACACAGTAGGTTTGATGCTGCTTGTGAAGACTCTTTGTAAACACTTTAGCTCCTCTAAACTGCATATGGTCTCCGCTAGCCAAAGGTCTACATAATCTTCTTGAGCTTCAAACAAAGTCTTGAAAATGATTTCACCTAATTTGGGTTCGAACAGATCTGGTCGATAACTCCCAAACGCTGGTGGAATACAACCAGCTACTAGAACGCGTTCCGGTGACTTATCTGCACATTCACGAGCAATTTGGGCTGCAAAGCGTGCTAGTTCACTACCTTGTTGTTCGTAAAGTTCTTGTCCCAGATGGAATGGTACACAAGCGTAGCTGTTGGCAATGATGATATCTGCGCCAGCGTGGATAAAGTTGTTATGCGCTTGGTAAACGAATTCTGGCGATTCAATCAGAGCTTGTGCGCTCCAAAGTGGTTGAGAGAATGGGGCTCCCATGCGTTTCAGCTCTCTTCCCATACCGCCATCAAGGATGGTTAACTTTTTCATACTACAGTCCATCTTAATTCTTCCTTGTTGAACCTTAAATGAAAATGGCTATGAACGAAAGTGACGAGCGGAAAAGGATAGGTCGTGTAGGTGGGTAGATTAGTAGTGAGCTAGATAAGACAAAAGGTGCGGACTGCAGAAACGAAAACGGGGTTCCAACTGGAACCCCGTTCAATTCGAAAGTAATGTTGGGATTACTTCTTACGGCAGTACTCAGCGATCACGTACATTGACTGACCACCGTTTGCCTTACCTGAAACAAGTTTAGGATCATCACCAAGGCTGATACCGCGAATAACAGTACCTTGTTTGATTACTTGGTTTGTACCTTTAACTGGTAGGTCTTTGATTACTGTTACATCGTCACCTTTCTTAAGTTCAGTGCCGTTGCAGTCAACAGTTTTATCGTCAGCAGACATACCTTTCATTGCCCAGTTCATTTGCTCTTCTTCCATGTACATCATGTCAAGAGCATCTTGAGCCCAGCTTTCTGTGTTTAGGCGAGTAAGTTGGCGCCATGCAGTTACTTGTACTGCAGGAACCTGACTCCACATGCTGTCGTTCAAGCAGCGCCAGTGGTTAATGTCTTTAGGGTCTTCGATCTCACCATGACACTTATCACAAACCATGATAGCAGTATCAACCGTTACGTTGCCGTGTGGTGGCACAGCGTAAGCAGTTAGTTGAGTTTCAGAAGAACACAGTTCACATTTTGACTCGCAGCGAGCAAGCAGAGTAGCTTCGATAGACATAAGGACTCACCTTAGTAATGTTTTTTGGTGGCGGTATTATCCACTTTATCCTGAGAAATAAAAGGGTGTTAGAGAATTAAAGGCGAGATTTTACAATATTCCAACCTGAAAGGAGTGAAGATGTAAAATATTGGCTAAACAAATAATATCTAGAATATAAATAAGGGTGTTGATTGTTTTGAATGATGAATCAGTTGCATTGATGAATGTTATCGATGGTAGGGAGATTGATTGAAAATGCCCCCTGACTTGACAGGAGGCAAAGGATCTAACGTTCGATAATTTGTACGATTTGGTCTTGTGAGATACTCATTTCTTTGCCATCCACGTCTTCATACTCGTACATGCCAGTATCTTCATTGAGATCTGGTTTGCCATACGAGGTGATGATTTTCCCTTCATTCGTTGACATAAGATATTGGCTGCTGCCGCAAGCGGCAAGAAGTAGTGCAGTGGCAATCACGGTCAATACGCGCATAGAGTTTTCCTTTTCAAACAAGTGAGTTAGACAAAGACATCGTTTTAACTATAGCAGAGGAAACTATGAGTGGGTCTGAAAGGCATAGAAACAAAAAAGCCCAGTAGAAACTGGGCTTTGAGGGGATGTACAAGATTATTTTAGTACTGTCGCATTACTTACTTTGCTTAATGCATCATCCACTACAAAATCAGCATTCTCAGCCTGCATTTCTGCGTGGTGAGGAAGGTCTGCCAACGTACCTGCCGGAGAGGCAAACGTGCTGTGTGATGCCGTTGCGTTAAATTGGACAAAGCTTGCTGTTGCATTCACAGCAGTGTCTGAGCTGTTAACCGTTTTCAAGCCTAGCTTCTTCGCAAGTGGCTCGGTACCTGCAAATGGCGCATTAGGTACGTTGTTTGGAACGGTTGCATCACCATCTACTTCTGTCATGAAGAATGGTGTTGATAACGAACCAGTCTTCATAAGGTCAGCAGCATTTGTGAACGGGTCAACGGTATCAAGCGTTGTTTGCGCGGCATAGATAAAGCTAGAGAAACCAGCATTTAATTGAGCCAGAGCTTCAGGGCTTGCGCCTTTCTCAAACGTTTCGTAACACACTTTATCGCTAAGTTCTGCACAAGATGCATCTGCATAACTCGCATAGTCTGCGGAAGCCGCGTACGCTAGGTTATGTTTGATTTGCGGACCAAAGTTGGAAGAGCCAAGCAGTAAGTTACCGATTTGACCACCAGAGTTTTGGATAGATGCACTACTGAAGTTGTACAACGCATCTGCTGATACTGAGCCCAGAGAGTTGTTTGCCGCTGCAACGGCTGACGTACCAACGATGCCTCCTAATGAGTGACCAAGCATCTTAACTTTTGAGCCAGTTGCTGGGTTAAACCCTTTAAGTGGGCTATTCGCAAGAAGACCCGCTTGAGCAGAAACCACAAGACTTGCGCGAAGACCTAATACGTCAAGGACACTTTGGCGAAGGTTATCACGCGCTACTGCCAAGTTAGACAAGTTCAAATATGCTAACACGTTTGAATTTGCAGAACGTTGGTCATCCAAGCTACGAGTGCCATGAATTGGTAAGTCGATAGCGATCACCGCTACGCCAGCTTTAACCATGTTAAAGGCAAAAGCGTAAGCATTTTCTTTTGCTGAAGTAATACCATGTTGATAAATCACAACGTTGGTCGGCGTGCCAGTTTCTGGAGTGAACAACAGGAACTCGACATCTTCTAGAGACTTAACCGCTGGCACTGGTGAGTATCGAGTGATCACTCGGTCACTATCCAGTGGAGTGCCGTCAGATAGTTTTAGATTAGCGCCAACAAGTTTTAGCTGCTCTGTAGGATCAGTAGCGAGCTTGCTCACATCAACAGGGTCATTTGCAAATTCACCACTAGACAACTGCTGAATTATGCCTGCTTGTTCATCTTTGTTTGATAAAGCGGCTTGCAGTTTCACAAGGCTTGGCATTGCTGAAACCATTGGCTGCATGTTCCAGTCAGCACCTTTCTCTAGATAGTAAGGTAGTCTCACCACACCTTGAGTTACGTTGACTGAAACACCGGCATTCGTGTAAAGCCCTTTTATTGCGGTCTTTGTTGAGTCTAAGTCACTGATGTATTTGTTGAAGTCTTCATCTGCGTCTAACGCAGTAATGAAGTCTTGAGTCGCACCCAATGACATCGTGTATGCAGTCGCAAGGTCGACCGAACCTGGGTTAGTGTCATTCTTGTAAACCGTGTTGAGCGTGTTTGCTCCGGTAGCAAAACCGGTTGCGGTTACGCCTTTCACTGCTGCAAGTGTGTCACCTACCGACTGTGTGCTAAACCATGATGAGTAGATGATGTCTGAAGGTACAACGTTTAGTAAGCCAGATTGAGTAGCAAGACCAAAGATTCCTTCAACCGCCGTTGTTGCAGCTTGTAGAGAAGCAAGATCACCAGATTCGTATACGACTTCTTTCGATTTTGCCGTCGCGTAACTACCGGATGTACCGATTGCGTCACCATTTACATCTTTTACTGCTTGAGTCACTGCAAAAATGTATTCGCTTGATTCATCGAATGAGTCTGCGAATTGGATGTAAAGACTCTTACCACTTGATACGACTTGGAAGTCTGCATCAGCAGTTGCGCCATCTTGGATCTTTAAAACTTTTTCGATTGGGTTTGTCTTACCATCCCAATCAGTGATGCGTTGATTTAGCTTAATAACGCTAATACCCGACGTTACTAAACCATCAGCGAAGCCTGCACCGTTGAAATTCAGAACGATTGGCATTGATGTTGACCAACCATCCATGGTGTTCATGGCGGCGCGAGGGTTGGTTAGCGCATCATCACCACCAGTCGGCAGACCGAGCGTGCCATCTGTTTTATCCATTAGCAAGTAAGAAGGCGCTGGTACATCAGCATTCGAACCTTGAACCGTGAAACTAACCGACGTGTTACGGTCAAGTAGTGCCTGAACCGCAGGTTCAAACGTTGCGGTATCTGAAGTGCCTGAGCTAGAAGTGTCGTCACCACAACCTGCAAGTAGGATTGCAGAACAAAGCAGTGATAATTTAAACGTATGTTTCATTGGTTTACTCCGTTAATCCTGATTATTTGAAGGTGTAGTTCATCTGTACAGCACTGATGTAAGCCGTACCTTCTGAATCAAATGTGATCTCTTGATCTGCTGCGTTTGTTTCAGTGAACGAGCCAGACTTACTCTTAACAAAGGCAAAACCAGCATCGAAGCTTAAGTTTTCTTGCATTACATAAGTCACCCCTGCGCTGTACCAGAAACGGTCGCTATCAGGAATACTCAACGTCGCTTTACCCGCTTGTTCGTCAAATGCGATACCAGCGCGTAATGTCCATTGATTGTTCAGAGTATATGTACCACCGAAAGAGTAGCGGTTATTGTCTTCGTATTTCTCAGGTTTAAAGAAACATTGACCAGCGGTGCCGTCGTTACATTGTGGGCTCGTCGCTTTTAGTTCTTTAAATGTGCTCCAATCTGTTTGCTGCCAACCGTAGTGGATAGCCCACTTGTCGTTTAGCTGGTGGAATGCTGAGAGTTCGATGATAGAAGGAAGCGAAATTTGTAGTCGACCATCGACTTTTGGTGCTGTTGCGATGCCAGAGTCATAGCTACTGAACTCACCATTGTCGAAGTCTAAATCCACTTTAGAGCGATAGCCGAAACCAAAGCGGTTATTTTCGTTGTACTCATATAGCGCACCGATGTTCCAGCCCCAGGCAAACGTATCGCCTTCCATACCAATTAGGTTGTCAGACTTTTTACTACCAGGACCAAATAGGGGAGCTAGGGCACCTTTATGACGAGTCAATTCCGCTTGCGCGTAGACAAGGTTAATACCACCACCAACACTGAATTGTTCATTGATGCGGTAAGCAATGTTTGGGTTGATATTTACAGACAGCAAAGAAGTATCGCCTGCCATATCACCGGCAGAGATATCATTCGGGTAGTCAGTGGCAACACCGTAGGTTGTGAACATACCAAGACCCCAAGCCCATTGATCGTTAATAGGGCTAATGTAGTAGCCAGCAGGAACGATTTGCAGCGGAGCTACGTCTTTTGCATGTTCTTTATGGTAAGTGTCGTAGACGTTAACTTCAGGATCGACGATGGATAGCGCACCTGAAAACTGAGCTTCTTTAAAAAGTGTCATCGCAGCCGGGTTACGCGCTAAAACGCTTGCGTTATCCGCAACCGCGCCTTCACCTGAAAATGCTCTACCAAGACCAGATGCCGAGTGTTCAGCAACCTGAAAGCCCGCAGATTGGGCATTACACGCAAACAATATTGAAATTGTAAGCAGAGAGCAGTGCTTCTTGTTCATCCTTGACCCTCCTAGGGTGTCATTATGTTAGACCGAAGTCTTTGTATTTGTTGTATGCCTTTTACACCAGTTGCTGTCGGTTAGAATTACAACTGCAATGTAAATATAATGTTAATTGTATGTTTATTATCTTGTCAAAGATTAGACGTATATTGCGTTTTAAATTTGATGCATAGGTCAAACAGCAATTAATAAGGTCATGTATTATGGTGATATTTTTATAGCAAATGGTACGACCAGACTTGTTTTGTAAATCTTATGGTTAATCGCTAACCAAACACCTGTTGTTAACATGCTTTGCGTTCTATTCCATTACAGGCATAATTCCCACTTTGTGTTTATCGCATTGGAAATCTCGTTGGAATTACTACACATCGAATTTTTGGGGAAATCGCTTAGGCTGGAAGGTTCTATGGCGGGTTGGCAACAACTGTTTTGGGATAACACTCTGGTATCACAAATTGATGCTAGTGATGATGATTCCGGCAAGACGCAACATCAATTCAAACTTTCTTCTGGAGAGCAGGTATTGAACTGCCAACTGAGCTGTGAGTTAAATTGGCAACCTTTTGACTTCAAATATCAAGCTACGGTTAATGAGGCTCTTGTGGCTGAAGGAACTCGCAATGAAAAGGATATTGAGCAACAAGTTCCAGTTGAGCCGCCACCAACAGAAAAGCGCTTTAGCATCATTGGTCTTGTGTCGCTGGGAATGAAAGCGCTTAAGAGTGCGAAAGTGATTAAGGTTGCGTTAGCGTCTGCGAGTTTAGCTGCCTACTCATGGTTGTTCTCGATAGAGTTTGCGCTTGCGCTCGTTGCATGCCTGGTCTTCCACGAATACGGGCACATCCGTGCAATGAAATACTTCGGTATGAAAACGAAGGGGATATATCTCATTCCTTTTTTGGGCGGGTTGGCGCTAAGCGATGAAAAGATCAATACACGCTGGCAAGACGTTGTTATCTCGATCATGGGACCTTTCTTTGGATTGGTGTTGAGTATTGTATTTACAATTTTGTACTGGGTGACGGGAGAGATGATCTTTGCCGGCCTTGCGGTATTTAACGCCTTGTTAAACCTCTTTAACCTATTGCCGATTTTACCTCTAGACGGTGGACATGTACTGAAGAGTATTACTTTCTCCATGAACTCATGGATTGGTCTAGCCGGTAGCGTCGCGACTGCAGCATTGGGTATCTATATTAGCTACGCATTCGGTTTAACGTTGTTGGGATTCTTGCTCATCATGGGGATGTTGGAAGTTGTGGTGGAGTGGCGCACAAGACACCATAGTCATTTGTTGCCTTTAACTCGATATGGGCAGCTTTTCTCTTTCGCTTGGTATCTAGTGTCCATTGGAGGCTTCATTGCTATCATTTGGTATTTTGCGGGTCTTGGCGACAGCCTGTTAAGCCTGCCACTGCAAATCCTTGGTACGTAAAGGGCTAATGCGAATTAAATAAAAAGAAAGCTCCCAATGGAGCTTTCTTTTTGACTTCTATTTGCTCGTTTAACTCGTTTGAGAAAGCGAGCTAGAGAGTAGTAGGTTGCTTACACTAGATTGGCTAAGCAATTTAACCACATTTCGGTGCTTTTACGTTTGAAGCAGGCAGCGTTTTAATCGTCGCCTGCAAATCACGAATACGCGTGCTGTGTGATGGGTGAGTAGAGAAAAATTCTGGCGGTTGGGCGCCACCAGCTGCGCTCATATTTTTCCAAAGATCGACGCCTTGATTTGGATCGAAACCTGCTTTCGCCATGTACCCTAAACCCACGATATCTGCTTCGGACTCTTGCGTACGACCGTAAGGTAAAATTACCCCATATTGCACGCCAACACCAAGCGCTGCCATTGTCATTTGTTGGTATTGTTTATATTCAGATGCACCAATTGCTACATTGGCTAGAGACAATCCAGCATTTGCTAATTGGCTTTGAGACAGACGCTCATTACTGTGGTCAGCAAGTACGTGTGCAACCTCGTGACCAATTACGGTCGCTAGCTGATCTTGGTTCTTCGCCACTTTCAATAAGCCCGTGTATACACCAATCTTCCCTCCAGGAAGGGCGAAGGCGTTGACTTGGTCACTATCAAAAACCACCACTTCCCAATCTTTAAAGCCCGGCTGAGGAGGGATAGTGTCTGTGATTTGCTTCGCCACGCATTGAACATAAGCGTTGGTCTTTTTGTCTTTGCTAATCGGTATTTCTTTCTTCATTTGCTCGAAAGATTTGGCACCGAGAGAAGACATCTCTTGGTCGGAAAACATCAAGATTTGGTTTCGACCTGTCGGTGAAGCGCTACATGCTGTTAAGCCAGCAACGGTCATAAGAATTGAGGCTTTAATCCATGTTCTCATAATGGGGTCCATAAGTATTTTTTCTGTTTTGTACCAATAGTATAACGCTTAGTAAAGAAACTTTAAGCCATTCTCGCTTAACGACGTATCTCTAGGTTATTTGGGAATACATAAATCACATTATGCGATGCGTTGCGCCTTGAAGTAACGATGCATTCAGGTCTATGCTAGACGCACTTTTAAAGACTGAGCACCAGTGCAATACTGGATGAGATAAGAGCGAACAAATGAGTATCTGGAAAAAGCCAATCGACTTGGACATTCTTAACGCCACATCAAAAAACACCATGATGGAGCATCTGCAAATCGTTTACACCGATTTTACTGATGATTCGTTATCAGCAACCATGCCTGTTTGCAGTTTTACACATCAGCCACTGGGTATGCTTCATGGTGGTGCGTCTGTCGTCTTGGCAGAGACTTTAGGCTCGCTCGCTGCAAACTTTTGTGTTGGAGAAGGCAGTTATTGCGTTGGATTAGATATTAATGCTAACCACGTCCGTGCAATGCGCAGCGGCTATGTCATTGGCACTGCAAAGCCCGTTCATCTCGGCGTCTCAACTCAGGTGTGGCAAATCGACATCGCTGATGAACGAGGTCGATTAGTTTGCGCCAGCCGACTGACGATCGCCGTGAAACACCAAAAAGAAAAGTCACATTAACGAGTACAAGACGAACATGGTTATTGAATTTTCTCTTGGTAAAATCATCGCAACGCAGCGAGAAGTCGTTATTAAACTCAATGGTAGCGGCATGGTTACAATGCAAGCACAAGTCGATGCGATTCAGTTACTTGGTCGTGGTGCAAACGTTGTTTTGGCACATGGTGCAGAAACAAAATGGTCGATCAAACTCGATGATGAAGATCAATTACGCCAATTAGCGCAAGAAATTGGTATCGACATTCAATAATTTGCATGTCTAGGTTTGCACTTTTTGCAAAAAATGAGGAAACTTAGTTTATCGTTATGAAAACTAAAATTTCCTCTTTATGAGTAGCCCTCGTTTACGTGTTCAATTCGAAACACTGTTTGAAAAATTCTCTGGTAATAACACGGAAGTTCAACTCGAAGATATTACCGATGCACTTTTCTGTACTCGCCGAAACGCTCGAATCGTCCTCAATAAATTAGAGGAAGAAGGGTGGATTGAATGGCATCCTGCCGCTGGTCGAGGAAAGCTTTCTACACTCATTTTTAAACGTAATCGCAGTGATGTTAGCGAGAACCTCGCACGCCGTTATCTAGATGAAGGTAAAATTGGTCAAGCATTGGAGGCGCTAGATAATGACGCCGCCAAGCTTACCCAAGTTATTCAAGGTTATCTTGGTCTCCAACATCGTCAAGGTGAGCAAGTTGTGCGTTTGCCGTACTACCGACCACTTGCGATGTTAAACCCTCAAAAGCCGATGCGCCGTTCTGAGCAGCATATCGCACGTCAGGTATTCAGTGGATTAACTAGACTGGATGATAATGAACACCTCCAACCGGATTTGGCGCATTATTGGGAAGCGCTTTCAGACACTCATTGGCGTTTCTATTTACGTCGAGGTGTTCGTTTTCATAACGGTGAACTACTGACCACCGACTGTGTCATTGAGAGTATTAGTGCGTTAAGCGAGTTGAATCTTTTCTCTCATATCGAAAATGTAATGTCGCCAGAGCCTTGGACGGTGGATATTCATCTTGTTCGTCCAGATAAATACTTACCACTTGCTCTGAGTGAATCCCAAGCAAAAGTACTCTTACCGAGCACGCTGCGTTCGGAAGAATTCGATAGAAAGCCAGTAGGGACTGGACCATTCCAAGTTAAAGTAAATGACGACAAGCGCTTAATTTTGACTGCGTTTGATGGCTACTTTGGGTTACGTCCTCTGTTAGACCAAGTAGAGGTGTGGGTGATCGATGAAGCCTATTCGTCAATGGTTTACCCAAGTTTGACCAAACCCCAAATGGATAAACAAGCCTCTACTGACGAGGTTGAGCTGGATCCCGGTTGCACCTTCTTACTACTGAATAAAAATACAGGTGTTGCAAAAGATCCACGTTGGGCTGAGTTTCTTAGTCAAACATTAAACAGTTACCAGGTGTATGCTCATGTACCTCAAGACAAAATCATAGAGCTGGGTGTGTTACAAGCCTTTGGCTTAAAGCCGGGCTGGATCGATCTGAGACCAAGTGTTGCGGGTGAAGTACCTCAGAAAGAGAAAGTTATTTGTGTCGCTTACCAAAAGAAGCACCCAATGTTTCCTGTTATTGCTAAAGCGATCAAAACCTTGCTAAAGCCACATGGTGTTGAGGTTGAGTTCATCCGTTATGACACGCAACCACCGTCACCAGAAGAAGTGGATATTTGGATCAAAGCAATGGGGATCGCCACCAACCGTAACGATGCGCTCGCAGGATGGTTGTTAGATTACAGTGACATTGACAAATTCAGTGCTGGATATGATTTCTCTGGTTGGGCAGGGCTGGTGGATCAATGGCGTGCTGGTCAACACAGCGATTTCCCAGCTCGTGAGTTAGGTAGGCAACTTGTGAAGAGCTGCCAAGTGATCCCTATGTTCCATTGTTGGCTAGGCGTAAACAAAGACCATAGTGGTGCGCTACAAAACGCCAAATGTAATGCACTAGGGTGGTTCGATTTCAGCAACGTATGGGTAAAACCAAAAATAGAGAAAGATGGCGAAACCGAATAAGAAGCAACCGACTAAAACCGTCGAGATATATTGCGCCAAATGTAAAGCGCAGCTGTTCAAGTACCGCAAGGGCGGCAAAGGTGCCCTCGTTAAATGTTTTAAGGAACGTATTGTTGAAGACTTTACCAGCACGCCTTGCATTTGCCCTGGTTGTGAACAAGAGTTTGCAAGAGACACCTTAGTAAGAGGAACGCCTGCCTACAAGATGATTGGTGGTAAGGTTACGATGAAGTAAGAGTAAGTTATGAGCGAACAACACGAATACTGTATGGTCTTGAGTACTTCTGGTACAGAGAAGAACCGGGACGAAATCATCAAAGGGCTACTGGAAGGGCAGTTAGCCGCTTGCATTCAGACGATGGCAATAGAGAGTCATTATGTGTGGAAAGGTGAAGTCTGCAGCGACAATGAATGGTTGTTGATCATCAAGACACGCAAAGATCTCTATGCATTAGTAGAAGATAAAATAAAAGACCTGCACGAGTATGAGGTCGCTCAAATCGTACAGGTCCCAATTGTCGAAGGTTTTAACCCGTATTTAGAATGGCTTCGCCAGTCGACGCTGAGTTGTCAGTAAAAGTAACGACACAATTGCTCCCATGGTGTCGCACAACATGTCTTTCTGGGCATCCCATATATCACCCTGTGAACCCAGAAAGGCAATACCCTCTTCACCACCAGCTATTGCCGCATACCACCATTCAATGATTTCGTAACCAGCTGCGAGTGACATAATCGCAAACAACGCAAACCAAGATGCAAATCCGGAACTGATCCTTTTCTTGTTAATTAGATATTCAGCAATAGGATAGGCATACAAGCCGATAGAAAAGTGAGCGACGCGGTCAAAGTTATTACGCTCAGAGCCAATTAAGTTATTAAACCAATCAAATGGGACTTCTGCGAAGGTATATTTTGCGCCGATCGTATGAAGGCATAACCAAATAAACATCAGTACATAGGCTGTGTTACTAAACTGATAGCGAATAGACAGTGCCCAAATGGCAATAAGAATACCTATAGCTGGTACGATTTCCGCGAACCAAACTGCGCGTGAACTTGGCTCGAGAGCAGAATATAGAAAAACGATGGCGTAGAAAATGGTCAAACCCAACAGGGTAGAAGTGCTTTTCATACAGAAATTGATCCTTCAATTAAATACTGACTCTATGATTACACTTAATTGAACGGTGTGCAATTAATAAATTTAACAAGGAGATGATTACTTTTTATGTTGATATATTGCCAAACTGCTCAACAATAAAACGTTTGCGCGTAAACATTTCATTAAAGTTTGATTTACAACATACCCATCCATAGAATTCACCGTTCAGTCTAATAAAAAAGAAGTAAAGTCATGAAACTGGAAACTGTCGATTATCTTGCTGACGATGCTGCTCAACAGTTCGTCACCTCACTGCGCGAAACGGGTTTTGGTGTTCTTAAGAACCATCCAATTCCTCAAGAGCTGGTCGAATCTATTTACAAAAACTGGTACGAGTTTTTCTGCTCAGAGCAAAAGAACGATTTCCACTTCAATGTTGAAACACAAGACGGATATTTTCCACCATCAGTTTCTGAAGTTGCGAAAGGTCATTCAGTCAAAGACATCAAAGAGTACTTTCACGTGTACCCTTGGGGTCAGATGCCAGAACAGCTAAGAGAAGAGATTCTAGAGTACTACGAGCGCGCTAATGCATTCGCTCAAGAACTGCTTGGTTGGGTAGAAGAATACGCACCAAAAGACGTTCAAGAGAAATTCTCAATTGCGCTGTCAGAGATGATTAACAACAGCGATAAAACGCTACTTCGTGTTCTTCACTATCCACCAATGACGGGTGAAGAAGAGCCTGGCGCAATTCGTGCTGCCGCGCACGAAGACATTAACTTACTAACGGTTCTGCCAGCAGCAAACGAACCTGGTCTGCAAGTAATGAGCAAAGAAGGTGACTGGTTAGATGTGCCATGTGACTTCGGTAACTTGATCATTAACATCGGTGATATGCTGCAAGAGGCGTCTGGTGGCTACTTCCCGTCAACAACGCACCGCGTGATTAACCCAACCGGCGGTCGCCAAGAAAAGTCACGTATTTCGCTTCCGCTTTTCTTGCACCCGAAACCAGATACGGTACTTTCAGAGCGTTACACTGCGCACAGCTACCTGATGGAACGTTTAAGAGAATTAGGCGTTATTTAAGTTAACGAGATCTTGCTTCAAAAGGCTGATGGTTTATGACTGTCAGCCTTTTTGTGTTTATGGTACAAATTGACTAGCTTTATATAACAGGTACTTAAACGGTTAGGGGATACATGGACGAACAACTCAATGTTTGCCAAAACAGTCAGCAATACATGGAAAACCCATTATTGTGGCCCATTTTAGACATCCTCAGAAAGCAGCCTTCAAATTGGAAGGTGCATACTTTAGCTCATGAGCTCAGCCAAAAGGGCTACATACAACAGTTAGATGAATCTCCGGATAAAGATCTTTTCAAGCGAAATTTCTTATTAATGAACGCGCTCTATCAATTGCAAGAAACGCTTTATCCCGATGGTTGGTTGCAAGTCGAAGCAATGAATATTGTGCTTATGTCCTCCATAGAAGCCTCTCGCCACAGCGTTGATACCAATGATCCTCTAAGAGAGTATTACCTTGATTGGAAGAACTACGAAGCGGACGAAGGCGAGGTGCGCCGACTACTTAATGATTTCTGGAGTCGATATCAACGTTACATCGGGGGAAATGTCTCTGATGACGTAGACCGAAGTAAAGCACTACATTTGTTTGAGCTAGATGCAGACGCAACCCGCACTGAGATTCGCCGACAATGGCGTAAGCTGGCATTACGTTGGCACCCAGACCGAGAGAACGGTAATGCAGATAGGTTTAGAGTGCTATGCAATGCTTGGAACGTACTTCGAAACGGATAATGAATTCATTTTAAGTTACATTGTCACGTGTTGGGCGTTGTGATTCATACAAGATTAAAAAGGCAGCGTTTATCGCTGCCTTTTGTTAGCTGTTCGTTGGGTATTAACGAGAAGGTTTGAACTGAGACATACGCATACGGTTCAGCGCTGCCATTACGTCCAATGTACGAGGTTTCGCTAAGTCGCCTTGTTTAGGCAAGGTCGCGTACCATTCACCAGTAAGCATGTCTTCGATTTCTTTTGCAGGGTGGTTACACCAACCCGGAAGTTGAGCAATTTGGAACCACAACCAACCAATCGTGTTTACTTCATCCGCTGACTCAAGTTGCTCAAGCGCACTTAGATCTGCGAATTCTTTACCGAAGCGAAGAGAATCTTTGCCTTTTGCATTCACACGGAACTTGCCGTCTGTCAGGATGTTCATTAGCGCTACACGGTTTAACGCACGAGGGCGGAATGTTTGCAAGCTTTCTTCTGACTCGTTGTGGCGCTGAGTCGGATGCTGTGCAATAACTTGCTTCGCTTTTTCTGTTACATCAACTGCTTGGTAATCGTGCATTTGGATAACGGTATCTGCAACGTCTAGGTAGTCACCTGAGCCACCCATAACGATGATGGTCGAGATTTCAAGCTCATCACGCAATTGTCCGATGCGATCTACCAAAGGCGTGATAGGCTCGTCGCCTTTGGCAACCAATGCCTGCATACGTTCATCACGAATCATAAAGTTAGTTGCTGACGTATCTTCATCAATAAGCAGTGAGCTAGCGCCGGCCTCGATAGATTCTTGCAACCAAGCAGCCTGAGAGGTTGAACCAGAAGCGTCTTGCGTAGAGAAATCTGCCGTATCTTTACCCATTGGTAAATGGTTGATGTAGTTAGATAAATTCAAGTGATGAACGCAGCGACCATCTTCTGCACGAATCTTCATCGCGTTCGCATCAGTGACGATGTATTCGCGACCATCACCAGGGATGTGATCGTAAATAGAGCGTTCAATTGCATTTAGCAACGTTGATTTACCATGGAAGCCACCACCAACAATCAATGTGATGCCTTTTGGAATACCCAAACCTGTTACGTAACCTTTGTTTGGCGCATGCAAAGTTACTTGAAGTGACTCTGGCGCTTTAAATTCAACCGCGTCTTTCATCGGCAAGTCACAGTTACCTGCAATACGCGGAAGGATGCTGCCATTCGCCACAAAAGCGACTAGATTGTTTGCTTCAAGTTGCTCGCGCAGAGACGCTTGGTCTTCAACCACTTTACAGTGCTCAATCAATGCGTCTTTGTTCAGCTCGCGCTCTAATGTTGCGCGACGAATAAACTTCGGCAAGTAGAAAGTCAGAATGTTATTCGCTTTTTTGCCAAGAACAGAGCGACCTTCGGCAGGCAGGTTAACACGGAAGCGAAGCTCAATACCTTCTTCAGTGAAAAGTACTGCCGTATTGTCCAAAACGGTTTGACCGCTAAGTGAGATAGCTACGGTATTCTCTTGCTTTGCAAACTCATCAAAGCTACGCGCAATGAAGTCACGAGCTGCACGCTGGAATGCTGGAGATTCATCTTTTAGCCATTCGAGACCGGTCAAAGACCACGCGCGAGTTGCACGTAGGCGAGAAGCAGATGCGTACGGGTCACCTTGTACGTAGTCGATGTACAAGTCGAAATCACCGAAGTCGTATTGACCTTTGATTTGTTGGTATGCGCGGTAGTTCTGCTTTTCGATTTTCTTAAGCGTGGCAGTCAACTGATCCATGAAGATAATGGCCTTTTTATTGGAAGCGGGCGGCGATTATAGAAACCACCGCCAACAGAGTAAAGGAAATGCTTAGGAAGAATAGGTGTATTGACCACCTAATAGGTTTTGATTAAACAAACTTTGTTCGAATTCATTACAAGGCATTGGCTTACCATACAAAAAACCTTGTCCGATATCGCAGCCTTCACCAATTAGAAACTGCTCTTGTTGGCTGGATTCAATACCTTCAATGACAACTTGGAGATCAAGCTTTTTAGCAATATGGATAATGGAACAAATAATGGCTCTGTCATCGTCAGATTTTTCCATCTGCTGAACAAAGCTTTTATCAATTTTAATCGCGTCAAAAGGGTATTTCTTCAGGTAACTGAAAGAGGCATAGCCCGTCCCGAAATCATCTAGTGACAGTGTAACACCAAGCTTGTGTAGTGTATTCAACGTGTTACGTGCAACGACTTCATCTGCGATTAAAGCGCTCTCAGTCACTTCTAGCTCAAGGAAGTGTGCTGGTAGATGGAAGGTTTCAAGTAGATGTTCTATCTGTTCGGCAAAGTTAACGTTTTGCAATTGTATAGGCGAAACATTAACGGCAATTTTGAAGTTATCCACTAACTCAGACCATTGCTTGGCTTTGTCTATGGCTGTGCGTAAAACGAATGAACCCACCTCAAAGATCAAGCCGTTTTGCTCTGCCATATGAATTAGCGCTTCATTTGAGACATCACCTAAGACAGGATGACGCCAACGTAACAGCGCTTCTGCACCTATCCATTTGTGTGTGTGGGGAAGCACCTTAGGTTGGAAGTACAACATCAGGTCATCATTACGAACTGCCTGTAGAAGGTAGCTTTCTAGTTGATTGTGGTTGTTGAGATCTTGCGTATGACTTTCGCAGAAATAATTGTATGACTCGCCAGACTCTTTGCACAACAACATTGCATAGCAAGCATTTTGCAGCAGTTGCTTGGCATGGCTGTTTCGATGAGCTTGGACGACACCAATGTAAGAATGAAGATGCACTTCATTGTCATCGATATAAAAATTGCCAACGCTCACATGAGTAATTTCGTCGAGTAAATGTTGGACTTTCGGCTCGATATCTTCGCCTGAAACAATGAGCACAAGATCGTTGGAGCTTGGTCGCCCTGTGACAAAATAACTGGATTCACTGTGACCAAGACGAAAGCGAAACTCCTTCAATACTTCGTCGAAAGCTTCGAATCCGTATTTGGTTTGGATGCTACGGGCGTTACTGAATCCAATGTTAATCACGACCAAAGATTGCTCGTCATGGTTGATGGACTCAATGACTTCGTCTAGTTGTTCTTCTAAAGCAGCGCGGTTAAGAAAACCAGTGCCTTGGTCATGAGTTTGCTGATAGTTGACTTGTTTCTCGGCAGCTTTGCGTCTGTCGATCTCTTTCGTCAATGAATAACTGAGTTGCGCAAGGTCGGTAGTGCGCGTTTCGACTCTGTTTTTTAATTCGCTATTTAGCCTTACTAATTTGTGTTGCTGGAATACAACCGCAAGTTGCGCCTCGATAGATTCTTTGAAAGAACTTAATAACTCACGGTAGGTGTCGCTGTATTGGTTCTCTTTAGTATCTAGCATACAGATGGTACCGAAGGTTTCACCGTTCGGCCAGTACAAAGGCAGCCCACAATAGGAGATCATACCAAGTTTGATATCCGGGTTGTCTCTCCATTCCTGGTCTTTGAGTGCATTCGAGACCAGGAGTTCGCGCTTGTGTTGAATGACATGTTCACAATACAGACCATGTCCAAGGGCTTCTTTGTCACCCACTTTATAGGGGTTATTTTCCGTTTCGCTAGAGGTATTGACTTCGATATGCTCTGGATGCACACGCATGATAAGCGTAGTGGGAACATCCGCAATGCGGGCTAACAAGTTGACGATGTTTTGCCAACTTCTCCGCATCGAATCGGGGATCTCATAATCCAAGGTTTGCAATGTGCCCATAAAGGTAATCCTTTCCCGTAAGTTCACGTCCTGTGAATGAAAGTCGTTGTAATTTTTATGTGAGCTTATTCTTGTTGTTGAGTAGTTATTTAACCATTCGTTTAGTTTAAGTATAGGGGTGGCAGAACCCGAAACAAAAAAAAGTCCTGAAAACCTTTCAGGACTTTGAAATACTTGGCACTATCTCAGTAGTGAGACGCTAGAATCCAAGTGCAAGCTTATGGATTGAGCGCCTTGAGTGCTTTCATCGATATATCTTGAGAGTAATCGACGCCTTCAAAGTTGAAGCCATTTAGCTTCATAAATTCGTCTTTGAATCCAGCATAGTCACCCACTTGTTTGAAGTTATCTGCGTTCATTTGTGAAAGAAGTTCACTGACTTCTTTCTGAACTTGAGGATCTAACTCCAGATCATCGATTCGAATCAAACGTTCACCATCGACAGGTACTTTTTCTTGGTCGTACAACTTCGTCGTGAACAGACGTTGCACAACGCTCGTGGGTGCCTTTTTCCTTCATCACACGATACAGAGCGAGTAGGTAAGGACTGAGAGCAGGAATAAACACACTCGCTTTTGTGACAAGCGCTTTACACACGGTCGCGTAAGCGCCACCACCAAAGTTTGCCATCTTTATGTTCAATGCATGACTGGTTTGGTGTAAATCTACTTTTGCACGACCTAGCGTGCCATCAAGATAAATTGGGTGTGTGACTTCGGGTCCCATGTAAGAGAAGGCGATCGTTTTGCAGCCTTTTGCCACCGATTCAGAGTTGATCAGCGTATCGATCCAGCTTTCCCAATCTTCTCCGCCCATCACCTTAATTGTTGCTTCAGCTTCCTCCTCTGATGCTGGAGCAAGAGTGGAGTCTATCCACTGATCGTTTTCCAGCATAATCGATGCACCAGTGACAGATTCACCAATAGGTTTGATGACACTGCGCCAAAACTCGTCAGATTCTGCCTTCGGACGAACACCAGTCGCCAAGCTGTAAATGACTAAATCTACTTCACCTTCAAAGTGAGTTTCGATAGCTTCGATTACTTGGTTGCGCACAGAATCAGAAAAAGCATCGCCCACGATGTTTACTGCTGTTCGACCGTGATGAGTCGCTTCTTCTTTAAAGTAAATGTTGTTGTACCAACCAGCACTACCAACGCCCTTATCAGATGGTCCACGCTCGAATGAAACGCCGATCGTGTCGGCCTCAGCGCCGCCAAAGGTGAGGGCGATGCGAGCAGCCAATCCGAAGCCGGAAGACGCACCGATGATCAAAACCCGTTTGGGACCATGTTGGATCTGCGGAGCTTGTTTTACGTAATTAATTTGCTCTTTGATGGAAGCGCGGCACCCATACGGATGTGCCGATCGAGCTACAACACCTTGAATTAACGGTTCTATTTGCATTGTTATTATCTAACCTTGGTGAATAAGATGCCGAGTAGAGTAACGTAAAGTTTGGTAAAACTTATTGAGCTAGACCATCAAAATTAGAGATGTTTAACCAATTCTTGCGCAACGAAGTCTGCGATAAAAGGCTGAGCTTCTGGTTTTGGGTGCAGACCATCATCCATCATCCATTCAGGTTTAATGATGACGTGCTCTAAGAAGAAGGGCATCAGAGCCACTTTTTGGTGTTCAGCAAGCTTAGGGTAAATATCGTAGAACATATCGCTATAGCGCTTACCGTAGTTTGGTGGCACACGGATTTGCATCATCACAACATCCGCACCAGAATCTTTGATCATGGTAATCATTTTCGATAAGTTCGACGTAATAAGTTTAGGTGGGAATCCACGAAGACCATCGTTGGCACCGAGTTCAATAAGCACAACGTCAGGAGTGTGCTGTTCAAGGAGAGCTGGCAAACGCGCAAGACCGTTACCTGTGGTGTCCCCTGAGATACTGCCATTTACAACTTTTACATCTTGACCATGTTCTAGTAACGCATCAGGAAGTAAGCTAGGCCAACTCTCTTCGATTGGCATTTGATAGCCAGCGCTTAGGCTGTCACCCAAAACAAGCAACTTTTCGTTCGCCTGCGCAGAAACGGAAAGACAGAAAAAAAGAACTAAGGAAAGTATACGAATCATGCAAACACCTGTACTTAAAGCACCTATTGTTCAAGCTAATTTAGTTTCTAAACAAGTCTCTACTAATCAAGAACATTTAACAATCCTTAAAAATGTAAATGTCGACATTAGAAAGGGCGAGAAGATTGCCATTGTTGGTACCTCTGGCGCGGGAAAGTCTACATTGATGACACTGCTCGCTGGATTAGATACACCAACCTCAGGCGAAATCACCTTATTAGGGCATGAGCTTTCAAAGTTAGACGATGAAGCTCGTGCAAAAATTCGTGCGGACTCGTTGGGCTTCGTATTTCAAAGCTTTCTTCTAATTCCAAGTTTGAGCGCATTACGAAATGTCACGTTACCTTGTCTTCTACGTGGTGAAGCTGAAGATGATGCAAGAGCAAAAGCATTGCTGACAGCGGTTGGGCTGGAAAAGCGTCTCGACCACTTACCAAGTCAATTGTCGGGGGGAGAACAACAGCGTGTCGCTCTTGCACGGGCATTTATGACTCAGCCAGAACTGCTGTTTGCCGATGAACCAACGGGAAACCTCGACCATCAAACCGCCGAAAGAGTTATCGAGCTTCTGTTTGATTTGAATGAACAGCATGGCACAACGTTAATACTGGTTACTCACGACAGTCATTTAGCCAGTCGTTGTGACCGTGTATATCGAATGGAAGCAGGCGAGTTGCAGGAGGAGGTGATATGTCCGTGATCTCTTCAAGTGAGCAAGACTCAACTCAGATGCCTAAGCAGGCTAAACAATCGCCAAACAAAAGCTTAGTACGTTGGAGTCTCGGTGAAATCCGTCAAGGAAACCTATGGCCGATCAGTGTTGCCTTGATTCTCGTGATTGCCAGTATTTTTGCGCTCTCGGCTCTGGCAGAAAGAATGGAGCAGGTGATCGTTAAGCAAGGTAAAGATGCGTTAACAGCTGATGCTGTTTTTGTGTCTGCTAATCCTATACCAAATACTTTGTTGGCTGCTACCGACGAGATGCCACGCTCTACCATGACACGATTCGCTACCATGGCATTCAGTGATACTGGCATGCAGCTTATCTCTGTTCGTGCCGTTGATGAGCAGTACCCTCTGATGGGGGAATTAGTCTTGGACAATAACTCAGCCGGCCACGTCAAAGAAAACCAGCTATGGCTTGATGAACGCATCATGGCGCAGCTTGATGTTAAAAAGGGTGACGCTGTCACTATTGGTGATGCGGACTTTATCGTTTCAGGTGCAGTTTTGATGGAACCAGGTTTGAGCTTTAACCCATTCCAACAAATGCCTTCAGCCTATATTCATCAAAGCGATGTTGAAAAAACAGGGGCAATCCAGTTGGGGAGCCGTGTTCAATATCGTTTGTTTTTAAAAGGCGACGATGCAACATTAACGCAACTGCAAGACAGTACTGAATTGTCACCAAGTGATCGCTGGAGAACGCAAGATACTGCAAGTCGAAGTAACGAAGTCTTCGAACGAACAACTCAATACCTGTCTTTGACGGTTGCTATTGTTATCATCATGGCGGCAACGACGTTGGTTTTGACTTGCCAAAGCTACGTGAACAGCCGGACGCAAACCATCGCAATGTTGAAAAGCTTGGGGGCGAGTCGCCGCTGGATTGAAAAGTGGCTTTTGATTCAAGTCACCATTTTGCTGCTTAGTGCCAGTATTGTTGGTCTGCTACTAGGTAGTGGTTTGGAGTATTTGTTGCGAATTCCCCTCAGGGATTTGTTGCCTAATCCACTGCCTGGTTACGGTGTCACTCCGGTCTTGATTTCAGTTGTATCAGCGGTTCTTATTACTGTTCCAGCGCTTGGGATTCCCTTACTCGGGTTAATCAAAACACCTGCTCTAGAAGTTCTTCAACAAGGTTCTGGCAAACGCTCTTGGAAACGCATGTGGCTTATCTTAGTGCCAGTCGTGCCTTTGCTTATCCTTTATGCAAACAACACTCTGGTTTGGATTGTACTTGCGGGCATTGCGATGTTATTTGTCGTGCTTGCGGCAACGAGCGTTGCGCTTACTAAGTTATTTGCTCGAGTTTCTACTCGACCAGCAATGAAACTTGCACTCAGTCGAATCAATCGCACACCAGTCACCAGTGGTTTGCAGTTTGGCGCTTTATCGCTTTCTCTGATGTTACTTTCGATAATTTGGTTAGTACGTAGCGATATTCTTGCTGATTGGTCGAGAACACTTCCTGCGGACGCACCTAACGTATTTGCTTTGAATATCGCTGATTACGAACTAGACAGTTATCTAGAAACATTGGACAAAAACAACGTGACGCGGTCACGAGCCTTCCCAATCATTCGTGGTCGATTAGCAGAAATTAATGATGTAAGCGTTAAAGAGATTAAATCAGAGGGGCAAGGCTCAGATGCCGTGAGTCGTGAACTTAACCTCACTTGGGGGGAGACACTTCCTGAGTACAACGATGTCATATCTGGTGAGTGGAAAAACAAAGCCAGTGTATCGGTAGAAGCACAGGTTGCAGATGAACTGGGTATCGAACTTGGTGACAAATTGCGGTTTGTCATTAACAGCCAAAACTTCGATGCCACTGTTGATAGCATTCGACATGTTGAGTGGCGTGATATGAAGCCTAACTTCTATTTCATCTTTTCGTCTGACGTGATGGCAAGCTTACCAGGCTCTTATTTGATCAGTTATCGTATCGACGATGATAACAATGCATTGTTGACGTCGATGTCGCGTGCACATCCGACGGTCTCCGTACTCGATATTCGAACCATGGGTGACAAAATCCAAACACTTATCCAACAGATTGTATCGGCAATCACCATATTGGCATTGCTTGGTGTAGTGGCTGGTCTTTTGCTGATATTTACATTGCTTCGTTTGAGTTTGTCTCAACGCCAGCAGGAAATTCGACTCTATCGAACATTGGGGTCAAGTAAGAAGCGTATCAACACTACGCTATGGGCTGAATACGGCATTATGGCAATGGTGGCGAGTGGCGTTGCAGTGTTTGCAGCAGAGGTCTGTGTCGCTGCTGTGATGAAATATGGCTTTGAGCTTAATGCGCAGATCCACCCTGAATTGTGGATAGCTTTACCTTTCGCGACGTTTGTTGTTCTTGCTTTAGTGGTAATGAGCCTTTTGAAAAGATTGTTAACGCCAGTAAACACTTAATTAGCCTCCGTTTAACTACCGCGGATGCACTCCATGACAGTTTTATTTTAGTTATCCACAAAAACGGTGGATAACTTTTGGGATAACTGAGTCGTTAGTAAAGTGGGGTGTTTCCGCAGGCTTTATGCCATGGGTGTTAGCGTAAAAATATTATTCACACAGGGTCAAAAACACGCTTTCCTAACAACCTCGTCAAGCACTTTTTTCGGAAATTTTTTGCTCTCAAAAGTAACTTTTGACGTATACCGTTAACAAACGCAAACCCATGAACTTTTTGTGATTTTAATCATACTCAAACCCGAGTAGAATCGACACTAAGTAAAGATTTCTCCTTATAAAATTTTCAGTGAAGCAATGAAGTCTGAGTTTCCAAATCGTAAAGATAAACACATCGCTATCGTTGGTGGTGGCGTAGCAGGTTCAACTGCTGCGATTCACTTTGCCGAGTTAGGTTTTAAAGTGTCCGTAATCGAAAAAGGGGTATCGTTGGTGAATGGTCCCCCAATATGCCATTTGCATGCCGGCGGCAACCTGTATCGAGAGATTTCTGAACAACAATGTTTAGATCTTCTAACCCAGTCTATTGAGACGATTCGCTTGTATCCCCATTCACTGAATATTCGTCCGACAATTATTGCTGTTCCGTATTCAGACGGTGGTGATCCAGAAACTTTGTTACCACGACTGGAAGTGATTAAACGTGCTTACCAAACGCTGGTTGCCCAAGACGCTCGAAACCAAGTTCTAGGTGAACCTGATGAGTACTACAAACTCTACTCGAAGGAAGCGTTACTACAACTTGCGAGCCAAGCTCAACCAGAACAGCCTCAAAGCATTGATGAATGGTGCATCCCATTTGCTCAGCATGCCGATCTAGATGAGCTTAAATACCCGGTTGTGGCGGTTCAAGAGTATGGTTGGAGCGTATTCCGTCTTGCTGCAATCGCGAACATGACTTTAGAGCAGATGCCAAGCGTCGATGTAATTACACAAGCGGAATTGGTGGAGTCTCATTGGAATGGTTCTGCTTGGACTTTGGCTTATACAAAAGATGGCTCTGAACATGCGTTGAACTGCGACTTCTTAGTGAATGCGTGCGGTTTTGAAACCGGAGTCGTGGACGACAAGGTAGGTGTCCGGCGTGAACGTCTTGTTGAGTTTAAGGCAGCATACGTCACTCGTTGGAACGAATGTACTCAACAATGGCCAGAGGTTATTTTCCATGGTCCTCGTGGTACTGATAAGGGCATGGCTCAATTAACACCTTATGGCGATGGTTATTTTCAACTACATGGGATGACCAAAGGTATTACGTTGTTTGACGATGGTTTAGTCGAAAGTTCACAGGCTTCTGCGCAGCCAGAACTACCGACAAGTTTGTTATCGAAAATACGACATGGTTGGCGTCAAGAGATACTTGATGAGCGTACCGACAATGCGATAGCACACATGGCGCAGTTCATTCCAGACTATCATACGGCAGTAAGAGGTGGTAAGGCGTTATTTGGTGCTCAGCAGATCCCAGGGACAGATCCAGTACTGCGAGCCGCGGACGTCACGTTTGAAGAAAATAACTACGCGCGTATCGAAGTGGTTAAAGCGTCGTCTACATTACTCGCTGCGCAGAAAATGGCGCAATATTGGTTTGATATTGAACCTAGCGATAACGTCGAGCAGCAGCATCCTGTGACTGTCCATTGGACTGATCAAGAAGTAGAGGATTGTGCGATCAAACTGACCTATGAGCGTGGTTATCCGCAAGCATTAGCAGAGCGCTACGGTATGTAACATCCGCGCTTGATACTAAACTACAAGAAGGGCTCAATAACCAAAAAATTGAGCCCACTGACACCATACATCTTGTAGACCTTGTCTATCTCCTCGTATAAAGCTCACGGATTGTCCCGGTTTTGCCTGAGCCAAGCGCGGCAAATCAATCCTAGCGACGCAGCCAAACTTAGGATACCCCCCAATAGTCTGATGATCATTTAACAAAATGATTGGTTTCCCGTCGTTTGGTATTTGGATAGACCCAAGCGCAATACCCTCAGATAAAATGCCATCGTAAGGAGGAGTGATAGTTTCACCTTCTAGGCGATAACCCATGCGATTCGAGTTTGGCGATATTTCAAATATCGTGGAATAGAAACGGTCGATCGTTTCTTGAGAGAAGTCGTTGTATTGATAACCCTCAATAACGCGAAGCTTGATAGGAAGGTTATAATCAGGTTTAAAACGAAAAGTCATTTGCTTGGGCTTTCGGCTAGGGAGTGCGTGTGGGTTGAAACTTAAGATGTCTCCAGCTTTCAATGCCAAGCCATTTTGTTCGATGCCTCCTAAGGATTCTCTTAATACTGTTGATGAACTCCCTAAATGTTTCTCGACATTAAAACCGCCTTTCACGGCTAAGTAAGCTCGAAGACCATTGCGTGGCATTCCAAACTTAAGTGTTTGTCCTTTTTTTAACGAAAAGTCAGACCAATTGGTGAGTGCTATTCCGTCAATAGAAGCGTTTAAATCGCCCCCACAAATAGAAAGGTGACAGTCTTCTAGTGCTTTGAAGCTGGCATTCCCAAGCGTAATTTCAATGACTGAGCAATTTACAGGATTCTTTAATAGATGATTTGCCCAACTGTAAGCGTAATCATCAACCGGACCGCCTTGCGTAATACCAATATGAGCGAGCCCAAAACGACCGAAATCTTGAATCAATGAGAGTGGACCTGGTTTCTCTACGATTAAACCTGAAAAGCTCATAATTTGCCCCCTAAATTGATGTATTCCTGTCTTGTGATTGAACCAAAAGTGACCTTGTCACCAACTTCAAAAGGAATAAATGGAGGCGTATCAGTGAACAACGAGATGGGTGTTCGACCTATGATGTTCCAGCCTCCAGGGCTATCTGAAGGGTAGACAGCGGTTTTACTGTCCGCTATCGCGACGCTGCCGGCTGGAACGTGAGTGCGGGGGGTATTGTGTCGTGGCATGTGTAATGCCTTTGGTAAGTCTGAAAGAAACGCGAACCCTGGCGCAAAGCCGATTGCTGATACCGTGTAAACCGTTTTGGTATGCAGCTCGATCAATTCAGCCAACGGCAAACCAGCATCGTTGAATCGTTCTAAATCGAGCGCGGTCTCTTCTGAGTAGTAAACCGGAATGGAAATGTAGTTAGGTTGCTTATTATCCATCGAGCGGACATCAAAACGAGTAACGAGTTGGTTCAATTCTTTGAGGATGATGGATTCGTTAATTCTAAAGGGCAGGTAATCGATCAAAATAGTTCGGTATGACGGAACAACATTCATGATAATGAGGTTAAGTTTATCGGCAATCTGATGTGCTAACTCACCAATGTGTTCGACGGTCACCGCTTCATGAAAGCGAATCAGAATACTGCATTCAGAGATAGGAGAGATTGAAAACTGCCCTTGATTCATTAATTTCCTCCGGTGTAGAGACTTTGGCGAATCTTTTTAATCAATGCGATGGATTCGTCATTATCTCCGTGGACACAAATTGTGTCAGCTTCTAACAAAATATATTGACCCGATGCCGTTTTGACTCTTCCTGATTCAGCAAGCATTTTGACTTGTTCTAATATAGCGTGTTCGCTGTTTAAGACCGCATTAGGTTGTGTTCTGGGGGTTAGCATTCCATCATCTTGATACAGACGGTCCGCAAAGGCTTCAAATAACAGAGGTACATCAAAATCATCTGCTATTTCGAGATACTTTTCATTTTCTTGAGAGGCGAGGATCATTAGTGGAACTTTAAAAAGTGCCGCTGCTTTCACTACGGCGAGAAAAACGCCATCGCTTTGCATCATATCGTTATAAAGCGCACCATGGGGTTTGATATATCCTATGTCGGTATACTGCGCTTTGCACAAAGCTTGTAACGCGCCAACTTGATAAATCACCATGTTGGTAATTTCATCATTGGTCATTTTTAAGCTCCGACGACCAAAGCCTTGTAGGTCGGGATAACCAGGATGAGCACCAATTTCAACGTCGTGTTGGTTAGCGAGAGTAATCGTATCGTGCATGACATTAGGATCAGATGCGTGAAATCCACAAGCGATGTTCGCCATGTCAATGTGAGGCATTACACTCTCATCGGCACCCATTTTCCACGCGCCAAAGCTTTCGCCCATGTCGCAATTCAGTGTCAGTTGCTGGTTATTCAATGTCATACGTTTATAAAAGTCCAAAGTATGCTTTAAAAATGCAGGAAATTACGTTTAAGTTCAGTGACTAACTTCATTCTTCAAGAAGAAGATTATCAAATGAAATGGTGAAAAGATCGTCGTGTTCTTTGAAATGATCCGAAATTTTAAGAAAATCATGACTAATCAGTCTAATAATTGAGATTTACGGCTTCATTTCAAGATTTGTCGTGTTAGTCTTGGCTCTTCTTTTTTGTGTGATAGTTTGCATAGCAATCCTTTCGTTATTTTGATTGCTTTCTGCGACAGGAATATATATGTCATTACGAGCAAAGCTAATATGGCCGATTCTCGCTTTCATCACGGTCATCTTTGTTACATCTCAAAGTTACACGTCATATAACACTTATCAGTCCGCCAAACATGAATTGGTCGAACAGACCAAAGTTCTGATCAATGATGCTTCTCACTCAATTAAAGATGCGCTTGCAACAAAGAACAAGCCAAAAGCGCAAACCATTTTGGCTGATCTGCTTAAGAAGCCAAACGTATCACGCGTAAAGCTTTACGACAAAGACAATAATCCATTTGCTGTATTTGCTTTGGATGGCTTTGCTGCACCTTCGCCGACAGTTAAAGAGCGAAGTCGTCTGCATGAAGTAGGATACGCACTATCTGCACACTTTCTGTACGTTTTTGAGCCTATTATTCACGAAGGACAAGTCATCGGATCGATTAGGGTGACGTTGTCACGAATTCCATTGTTCGAAGTACGAGATGCATTGCTACAAGACGGTGGGCTGTTCTTAGTCATTCTTTTAGCTGGTGGAGTTATGTTCTACTTTGGGGTTGAACGACGAGTTCTTCGTCCCATAGAGGAAGTCAATCGAGCGTTGCAAGATTTAGCTAACGGGCATCACCTTAGTGGAAGGATTCACCATAAATCAAAAGACGAGGTCGGTGCATTGGTCGCTTCTTTCAACTTTATGGTTGAAAAACAGCAGCGACTTGAAAAGCAGCGCAAACATAGCTTGGAAGTGCTAGAGCGCCGTAAGGTGTTCGCCGAAGAAGTGATTGATTCTATTCAGGATTCGTTAATAGTCACGGACAACTTAGGGAGAGTGATTCATTGTAATACTGCTACGCAACGTATTTTTGAACATACTTACCAAGGGATAGAAACGGCAAACATTTGCGATCTAATCCAGACCAAGACGCCAAACGAGCTTGGACAAATACTAAGCCGAGGGCTTGAATGTGATGATATCCACCTGGAAAGTGGTGAAGGGAAGCAACAGCTAAGTTTAACCAGCCGACGCTTAGCGAAAAACGGCTATATGCTTTTCGTAATTCAGGACATCACAGAGATTGAAGAAGCAATGAATCGCCAAAGAGTAGCGGGTCGTGTATTTGAAAGCAGTCAAGATGGCTTAGTGGTGTTGAACCACCAAGGTATTATTACCATGGTTAATCCAGCAGTGACGAAGCTCGTCGGTGTAGAAGCTGACCAATTAGTGGGTAAGCCGTTCATCAAATCAATTCGCTGGAGAAAGCTACAAGCTATGATGCCGAGCATTCAAGAATCTATTGAAAACTATGGTATGTGGCAAGGAGAAGTGATTGAGAAGAACCATCTAGGTCAACTCGTTCCAATGTTTGCAAAGGTTAATTGCATTAACAAGAGCGATGACCAAAACACTTATGACATGGTCATCATTCTAACCGACCTATCAAGTGCAAAAGAGATGGAGCGTTTGGAGTATCTTGCTCATCACGACGCCTTAACCGGGTTGGCAAATCGTTCTAAGTTCCACCTAGAGCTAGAAGAATTGGTACAAAGATCAGGCTATTTGCGCGACGAATTCGCGGTACTTTACTTGGATTTAGATGGCTTTAAGAATATCAATGACACTTATGGTCATGATGCAGGTGACGAAGTGCTCAAACAAGTGGCAGACCGGATGGCTGCGGCAACTCGACATAGCGATTTGATTGCTCGTTTATCGGGAGATGAATTTGTCATGTTGGTCAACCCAGCAAATCAGAAGGTCGTAACAAGGATTGCAGAACAGTTACTTGAAACGGTTTGTTCTCCAATTGAATACCGAGGCTCCCTGCTCAAAGTTGGCGTGAGCATTGGTGTGAAACTGGTTGGCGTTAACGAGCGTGACGCAACGCGTATTCTTAAGAGTGCCGATACAGCAATGTACCAAGCTAAGAAAGCAGGTAAAGGTCAAGCAATTTTAATGGGTTGCGAATCCCCAGAGACTGTTTAACTGTGGGCTAAAAACCTTTAGACTAGCCCGATTCGCGTCAGAAGGATATATAACATGAAAGTACTTGTTACGGGTGGTATGGGCTACATTGGCAGCCACACTTGTATTCAAATGATCGAAGCTGGTATGACGCCAGTGATCCTTGATAACCTATACAACAGCAAACCTACAGTGCTTGAGCGCATTGAAAAGGTTTGTGGTGCAAGACCTGAGTTTATTGAAGCGGACATCCGCGACAAAGCCGCGCTTGTTGAAGCAATGAGAGCGCACAACATTGAAGCTGTTATTCACTTCGCCGGTTTAAAAGCAGTGGGCGAGTCGGTAGAAAAACCGCTTGAGTACTACGATAACAACGTTAACGGTACGCTAGTGCTTGTTGATGCTATGCGTGAAGCAGGAGTTAAATCCATCGTATTTAGTTCTTCAGCGACAGTATATGGTGATCCTGCATCTGTGCCTATCACTGAAGACTTCCCAACTAGCGCAACTAACCCTTACGGCCGTAGTAAGTTAATGGTTGAAGAGTGTCTAACAGACTTCCAAAAAGCGAACCCAGATTGGAGTATTACGCTTCTCCGCTACTTCAACCCTGTTGGTTCTCATCCAACGGGTGAGCTAGGTGAAGATCCTCAAGGCATCCCAAACAACCTAATGCCTTTTGTCTCGCAAGTCGCAGTAGGTCGTCGTGAGTTTTTATCTGTGTTTGGTAGTGACTACCCAACAAAAGACGGTACTGGTGTGCGTGACTACATCCATGTAATGGACCTATCTGATGGTCATGTCGCCGCTCTTGAAAAAGTTGGCAATAAAGCTGGCCTGCATATTTACAACCTTGGTACCGGTAATGGTTATAGCGTTCTTGAAATGGTTAAAGCATTTGAAAACGCATCAGGCAAAGAAGTGCCGTTTAAGTTAGTTGATCGCCGCCCTGGTGATATCGCGGAATGTTGGGCTGACCCTTCAAAAGCTGCAAACGAACTTGGTTGGAAGGCTGAGCGCACGTTAGAAGAAATGACAGGTGATACTTGGCGTTGGCAGTCAAATAACCCTCAAGGTTACCCTGACGCTTAAAAAATCAAGTTTTACATATTAATAACAAAAAGGCGCACTTCTGCGCCTTTTTTGATCTAAATCGGAAAAATTCGTAAATTACTGGTTAAAAGGTAGCTTAGATAAATAGAACTGCTAAACTATGTCCGACTCTTAATTTAGGTCGTAAATTTTCTTAAGACTATCGGGGTAGTTCATGGAACTTGGTCTAATCATCGCTTTCATCGTGGCAGCAGCAATCATGGTGAAAAAAGAGATGGCAAAGCAGTAAGTTTTCATTTTTCATTCTTTTCTTAACATTTTTGAAATGAAAACGCGTAAAAAAGTCAGCATATTGCTGGCTTTTTTGTTTTTGTAGCGCAAGTTCTTCGTTTATGACTCATTTATCAATCATTTTCGCAATGTCGCTGCAGATAGTTAGCTTTGTTTGAAAGTGGAAAAACAAAAAAGCACCCAACTAAGCGGGTGCTTTACGAACAGTTTTATAAATTGATGTCACTTAGAACTGGTAATCTACAGAAATTGCCCAGTTACGACCCGGTAAGCTATGGAAGTCTTTGTTGTCCGTACTTTCGAGACCGCGAACATCTTGGTATGTCCAGTATTTCTTATCAAATGCATTGAGCAAGCCTGCTGTCAGCGTTAGGTCTTTGATAGGCATGTAATATGCGGTTAAGTCCATTACACCGTAACCTGCCGAATCAATTTGGTCATCACTAGACCAGTCGTCTTTCTTAGCTGCAAGCTTAAGAGACGCAAGACCGCCAAAATGATGCTCGACGTTGTCGTAACCTAAACCAAGTACAGAAGACAAAGGAGCGACACTATCTAGTGCTTTACCTGTTGTTTTATCTTCACCATCTAGGTATGTCACAGATACTTTCGTGTACATACCTTTAGGGGCGTCAAAAGCTTCATCTAGCAAAAGTGTAGAACTAAATTCAACACCAGAAATGTCGACTTCATCTCGGTTTACGATAGTGAAGCGGTCTTTGTTTGGATCGATTTTTGGTAGTTCTTCTGAGTCGATAAAGTCTTTGTACTGAGTGATAAAGCCTGTAAGTTCAAACTGCGCAAAGTTGTTTTGACCACGGAAGCCAATTTCGTAAGAAAGGCTTTTCTCAGCTTCTAAATCTGGGTTAGGAACGAATTCAGCACCAGTGTCGTATTCATAGTAAAGCTGCTCAACTGTAGGTGCCTTAAAGCCCTGACTGATTTGGGCAAAAGTACTTAGTTTGTCGTTAAGGTGGTAAACCGCGCCCAGTTTCCCAGTAAATGCGTCATTACTGTTCTTACCTCGTTCGGTAGTAAAGCCTGCGTCAGATGTTGGATCCGCTTCAAATGAATCGTAACGGATGCCCGCATTTAGTACTAATGTATCGTTAAGTAAGAATGCATTGTCTTGAAGGAAAATACCCCATTCGGTGACGGTGGCATCAGGGATTGTCGTTGAGCCAGGTTTACTAGTGCCATTGTCGTGGTAAATATCCACATTCGTTAGACTAAAATCTGTCACCACAGAATTTAGACCGTAGGTCAGTTCGTGAATTGCATTTCCGGTTGTGATTACCTTGTCGAACTGAGCATCAAACTGAAGTGACTCGTCTTCAGCTTGACGTAGGCGAGTGCGATCCCCGTTATAGCCAATGTAACCTAAATGGTCAGTGACATTAGCGAAGTTAGAGTTTTCGCTCTCTGTGACCTGATAATTAAGGTCTAATTTCATTGAGTCGAAAGCTGCATTTGCTTTAGTGAGTTCGTAGTTTACGCCATAACGCGTACGTGTCATTTCATCACTAGCTTTTGCGTTAGCATAAGTAACGCCAGGTCTTGGACCAAAATTAAGTGTGTAGTTGCCACGACGATCGTTTTCATCGTAGTTGTAGTTATAGCGCTCGAAGACAAAGCCAAGTTTGTTGACATCGTTAATGTTGTAATAAGCTTTTGCCAAAATGTTATTTAGATCTTTGTCTGCTGGGTTCTCAAGACCGCGTGCAGAACCATCAATGTCGGAACCATCACCGTAGGTTTCAAGCTCGCTGCCGGTAGAGTAAGTTCCCATCAATAGTGTTTCAAACTTGCCACGGCGCATTGCCCAAGTTAACGTGTTCTTGAATTGTTCGTCTGCAGAGAAGTAGCTCGATTTAATGCCAAAACGAGTCTCGTCACCGTCAGTTTTTAGAACGTCTGAAGGATCTTTTGTTTTAAGAACAACAACGCCACCCATTGCATCAGAGCCATATAGGGTAGAGGATGGACCCTTGTTAATCTCTATACTGGTCAGTGTGTCGAGTTCAATCGCGTTCGGATAAATTGCTTGAACCGCACCGCCACCTGGATTGAAAGGAGTAGCTTGCTGAACGCCATCAATCACAACTTTCACGCGGTCGCCTTCCATGCCGCGAATGTTAAAGCCCGAAATGCCAAAACGACCGGAAGTCGTTGCTTCCACTCCAGGGGTATATTGAACGGCATCATAAAGGTTCTTTGAAAGTGTGCGGTCAATATCTTTTGACGATACGGTCTCAACTGAAGCTGAAACATCATTAACGTTTTGTTCGGTACGAGTTGCAGAGACGACAACTTCATTGAAAGTTGAGCTTTCTTCTGCGTATGCGCCTTGTGATAGGGCAATGAGAATAGAGGCTGACAAAATTGATTTTTTATACATTGGCTTCAATACCTTAAATCCATAATAGGCAATAACAACGTGCGGTATCTTAGTTTATACAAATGGTAATTACTATCATTACTATTGTCATTTAGTGTTATTTTTGTCAATGGAAATTTGTGCTATGCGCAACCTAGTCTTTATTTATCAATCTGTTATATTGTTTAAAGTCATTTTCTAGTATAAATTTTTAAATACCACTACTGTGATTTAAATCACGCAAATAGGGAGCTATAGTGCAGAGCCCAATCACTTTAGAAGCACTTCATATCTTGGATGCTATTGATAGAAGAGGAAGTTTTGCTGCTGCTGCGAACGAATTAGATCGCGCGCCTTCTTCGCTTAGCTATCAAATTCAGAAACTGGAACAAGATCTCGATATCATCATTTTCGATCGTTCAGGTCACAAAGCACATTTCACAGAAGCCGGGAAGTTAATTCTTGAGCGTGGTAGGGCAATTCTGCAAGCTAGTGAGAAGCTTGTTAATGATGCAACGCTCCTGGCCAATGGCTGGGAACTTGATATTACGGTGGCTTTTGATGGAATTATTCCTATTTCAAATTTCTTCCCAATGGTAGATGCGCTATCTAACGTGAGTAGTACAAGGGTGAGGTTACAAGAAGAGATTCTTGCGGGAAGTTGGGAGTCGCTAAATACCGGAAGGGCAGACTTATTGATATGTCCGGCTCTCGATACACTTCCGCAAGATGTTAAGGCCGAAAAAATTGGTAAAATGAGTATGGTTTGGGTCGCCGCTTCTGATCATTATGTGCATAAACGAAGTGGGGATTTTGATGACAATGCCCGAGAAAAATATCGCGTTATTGCGATTGCTGATACGGCAAGAGAGCAGCCAGCGCTATCAATCAATGTAATGCAAAAACAGCCAAGACTCACAGTGACCAATTTCCCTGCCAAAGTTGAAGCACTAACTTCCGGGTTAGGTATTGGGACGCTACCAAGTCAAATCGCGGAACCTTTAATAGAGAGTGGCGTTCTTAAACGCATTGAAGGTACGGAAGAACAGCCAATTGATATTATTTTAGCGTGGCGCAGAAATACGATGGGCGAAGCCAAATCTTGGTGCGTACAATACCTTAAGAAAAATTGGCGTCTCAAATAAAAAAATCCCAGCATATGATGCTGGGATTTTTCGTTAAGAAGTGTGTTGATAACTAAAATTCGTACTTCGCTGTAATAGCCCAGTTACGGCCAGCTTGTGTTAGATCTTTATTCTCAGTTTTCATTCCGCTTACATCATTCCAACTGTAGTATTCTTCGTCTGCCACATTAAATACTCCCGCTCGCAGGGTGAGATCTTTAATTGGCTTGTAGTATGCAGTTACGTCAACAACGGTTGCTGAAGAAATTGGTAGGATGTCATCACCATTGATATCACTGCTGTCTTTCGACGCAGTGTAGTTAACCGTTAGTGAAGAACCCCAGTTTTGTTCAGAGTCGTAGTTGAAGCCAGCAACTAGATTCCATGGGTTAACACTGTTTAATGGATCGTTGTTTCCGTCTTCACCTTCAGTATAGGCTGCAGCAACTCGAGAACTAAAGCCTTTTACTGGCATGAATTTATCCCAAGACAGTTGGTTGGAAAATTCAATACCTTTGATTGTTGCTTTACCAATGTTCACGGATTGGTAAACCGCAGGGTCGATACCTGGAATGAAGCTGCCTGAAACTTGTTGTCGCTCGATAAAGTTATCGTAGTCACTGTAGAATACCGCGACTTCACTGCTTGAAATATCGTTGTTGTGGCGCCAGCCAAACTCGTAAGAAATGCTTTCTTCTGCTTTCAAGTCTGGGTTTGGTTTGTTTATGTAACCGTGCATCGGGTTACCAAACGAGTAATACAGCTCTTGAAAATCAGGTGCGCGGAAACCTTGGCTTATCTGGGCAAACAAACGGTGTTGTCCGTTTAGTTTGTAGATCGTGCCTAAACGAGCAGTAAACGCGGAGTCAGAGAACTTTTTGTATTCGTTATCAGGGTTACCACTTGGGTTGTCGCTAGCGTTGCCTGGATCGGTTTCGAATGAGTCGTAACGAACACCAGGAGTAATGATGAAGTTGCCGACGGTAATCTCGTCTTGTAGGAAGACTCCGTAACGACGTTCACTTGCCGAAGGGATGTAGAAGATCTCTTTATCCGTCCCAGCGCTATTGAACTCTTTGTTTATGTTCTTAATGTCTTTATCTAAGTAAGACGCACCATAAACAATGTAATGTTCAGTGTTACCAAGCGTTAGGTACTTATCTAACTGCATGTCGAACTGGAAGCCTTCATCGCTGTAGGTGTAATCTTTGCGTTGATTGTTCAAGCCTTTGACACGATGTGTTATGCCAGTTTCGTCTTTACTTAAGTAATCTAGTTGCCACGTTAATGTGTCAGCAATTGATGCTTGAGCATCCCAAATATGCTTAATACCGACTTGATATTGTTCAGTTGTATCTTCGCTTCGTCCATCCGTGTAGCCATCATATGATTGAATGCCATCACCTTCATTGCGAATGTAGTTACCGCTAAATTCAAGTCTATGTGCTTCGTTTAACTGATATTGTAATTTCACTAAAAGGTTATTGGCAGAGGTATCGGCATCCGCTAAATCACCAAAGTTATCAAGCTCGCTACCATCACGGCGAGTGTAAGCAACTAAAGACTCAAGGTCCCCGGTTTTGTTTGCAAGAGCTACCGATTCGCTGAATGTATTGTCTTCTGAAGAGTAGTTAAATTTCGCATGACCACCAAAATCACGACCCTTTAAGAAGTCCGAAGGGTCTTTCGTTTCGAAAGCTACAATGCCACCAATTGCGTCAGAACCATGCAAAGATGATGCTGCACCTTTTACGATTTCCACTGCTTTAACAAGATCGGTGTCAACTTCAACACGAGAAGAGTTAATAAAGTTATTGCCTGAATCGAACTGGTTACCTTGAGCAACACCATCAACTAGAACTTTAATTCGGTTGCCTTCGATACCACGAATGTTGATACCTTGAACACCTTGTCGGGCATTCGTCTCGACGGTAACTCCTGGCGTGTATTTAAATAGATCATCAAGACCGGTAATCATGCCATCTTCGATGTCTTGGTCTGTGACGACTGCAACTGACGCAGCAGTATCCTCGATTTGGCTATTTGTACGTGTCGCAGTAACAACGACTTCGTTAAAAGTTGAGTGTTCTTCTGCTTGTGCACCGTGAGCTAGAGCTAATAAAATTGATGCTGACAGAATTGATTTTTTATACATTGGTTCTAACACCTTATATCCATGATAGGCAATAACAACGGGCGATATATTATTTCACGCAAATGATAATTACTATCATTATTGTTATCACTAAGGTGGTGGTTAGGTATGTAAGAGAAATGACCTTTTTGTATTTAGTACATAAAATTCAACAAGATAGCTTTTTATGACATAAGCTCGACGATAAGTTCTATAAAATTAGCAAATGAGATGTCGGTCACGTAAATTGCAGTTTGATGAAAAAGTAGGTATGCGCCAGTGTGATTTATTGGTGTTTACGTATTGTTGTAGTGTATGGGCTGTGGCGGTAGTTATGCATGATTTGCGATTGGTTTATTATTTTATGAAATGTTTACTCAGGTTACCCAACAAAGTCTGAAGTTAGGAGAATAGGTAGGGCTGAAAACTTACAGCCCAAATCTTTGCTTTATCAGATATCATTTTCGTTTGAGTGGTAACACCATATCTGCAGTGCCATCTGCAAATTGTACGTCCAACTCAAATCCTAAACTTTGTGCGAGTGACAGCATGCCTCGATTGGTTGGCATTGTCATTCCGGAAATCTGCTTGGTGCCTTTTGCTTGGCAGTAACTAATGATTTTTTGCATCAGTACTTTGCCCAGACCTTTACCCTTTAAATCTGATCGGACCAAAATCGCAAACTCTGCATCACTATTATCCGGTGTTATCAGAGCACGAGATACACCAATAATGGAAGGTCCATTATCATCAAAGGCAACAGCAACAAATGCCATTTCACGGTCGTAATCAATTTGGGTTAAATTTGCGAGTGCCTCATGATTGAACTCCCCAACATCGGAGAAAAACCGATTGTAGAGATCTTCTTTAGATACGCTATTTATAAATTGAGCGTGAATTGGCTCATCCTCAGGAAGAATTGGGCGCAACAGAATAGGTTGCCCGTCACGTAATGTCACCGTCTCAACAAACTCTGCGGGGAAAGGACGAATAGCTAAGCGTTCCTGCGCATCTCCATGGTACTTTTTGAGTGTCACGTCTGCGTCGATTATGGTTAATTCACTACCTGATACCAATACTGGATGTATATCCAGGCTTTCTATTTCTGGTAGTTCAACCGCCATTTGAGATATGCGAACCAGAAACTTTGACAGTTCGTTCACATCAATCGCGTCTTTATGCTTTTGCAAGCGAACTTTCCCTGATTTCAACGCAATTACCACTAAATAACGAGCTAGGTTCATATTCAGTGGTGGCAATGCCGCAACCGCATCTTGAGTGATGTTCCAATCTGAGCCTCCTTGTCCGAGCAAAATCACTGGACCGAATACTTTATCAACCGCGATGCTAATTCTGAGCTCCTCAGCGCTACCTAGTTTCGCCATTCCTTGGACCAACAACCCTTGTAGGTTCGCCGCTGGATAGCTCAGCTTTGCGGTGTCGAGAATGGCTTGCGCGGCGCTAGATACCTCTTGGCTATTACGCAAATTGAGTGCAACACCATGTACATCAGACTTATGAGGAATATCGGGAGAGCGAAGCTTTACCGCGACCGGGTAGCCAATATTTTCCGCCATATGGACCGCTTCAGTAACTTCAGAAGCGATCCAAGTCGGAAGAATATTAAAGCCAAACTGTTCAAACAAAGGGCTGGTTTGATGCGTATCCAGCATTACTGTTTGTTTGTCCAGTAATTGTTCGTTTACCCATTCACGAGCTGAACTCACGCTACCGGAGTGTAAAGGTTCAGCGGTTGTTGGAGTTTCCATCAATTGTTTTTGATTTCGTCGGTATTCGACCAAATGCATGTAAGCAACGACAGCACTTTCAGGTGTTCTATAAGTTGGAATGCCCGCACGTGTAAAGGCTAGCCGAGCCTCTCTCGATGTCTGCTCACCAGACCAATTGGTTAATATATTGAAATGCTTATGTCGGGGATGAGCTTGAATTGCTTCAATCACAGCGTTCGCGGTTTCTAATGAATCCGACACCGCTGAAGGGCTATGCATTATTAAGATGGCATCAGCGCAGTCTCCGTTCATCAGCGCGTTTATGGTATCGACATAACGTTTCTTTGTTGCATCTCCTGCAAGATCAATAGGGTTAACACCACGCCAACTAACAGGCAATGCGGACTTTAGTTGTTCGACAGACTCTTCATTTAACGTTGCGAGCTTGCCGCCTCTTTCAAATAGAGTATCGACTGCCATGATTGCAGGACCGCCGCCATTGGTTACGATAGCCAGGCGTTCGCCTCGAAGCGGAACCGAATGTGTCAACGTTTCTACTGCCGCAAATAACTCGTGCGTATTACCCACACGCAGCATACCCGTTCTTCTTATCGCAGAATCGTAGATAACATCCAATGAATCAGTGTTGCCATCGCTAAATGGGCGAGCTTGTGATGACCTACCAGCTTTGAGAACCAAGATACGACGGTTTCGTGACGCTGCACGTGCTGCTGACATAAAGCGTCGAGCATCTTTAATTGAATCAACATAAAGAAGAATGGCTTCGGTCTTTGCATCCATGCTTAAATAATCAAGCAGTTCTGCAAAGTCGATGTCTTGCCCTTGACCGATTGAGATAAAAGAAGAAAAACCAATATTCTTGTCGTTTGCCCAATCAAGAACCGTGGTACACACTGCAGCGGATTGAGAGATGAACGCAATTTTACCCGGTTGCGCTGCCACGGGAGAAAAGGAGCAGTTGAAGTTATGCCAAGGAAGAACTATCCCGAGGCTATTTGGCCCTAAGACTCTTATGTTTAGATCAGAGAAATCGATACTTTCAACGTCATCTGAAATGACGATGGCAAACTCCGTGCCGCGCTGATCTAATTCAACAAGCAGTTGTTTATTGCGTGACACATTGGTACAAAGAATGGCGATATCTGGGGTATAGGGCAGGGAGGCGACGTTAGGGTATGCGATAACACCAGATACAGACTTATATTTCGGTGTCACGGGCATGATTGCACCACCGAACCCGCTTTGAAGAAGATTCCGCATTACTATTTGTCCTGCGCGTAACTCTTTTTGAGAGGCGCCGATTACCGCAACAGAATTAGGTTTGAAGAGTTTTTGTAATTTATTCATTCTTTCTCCTTGGCCTCTTACGCCTAGAACGGTTGGTCACTCCTCATACAATCATAAACGAATAAGCATCTCTTTAAATATGGACAAAGCAGACATTGGCTCAAAAGTGAGCCAAGCGTACAGAGTTTGTGTCACTCATCACATGAAAATCACAGTTTATTGTGTTTGGTGCTTGATAAAATGACCTGCTATCGGCATGATTTATCGTAATATTTATTTAGAGCGTTTGTTACTCCATGAAAAAAATCGCAATCATCGGCTTATCAGTACTGCTTTCTGCTTGTGCTTCGGAAACTTACATCACAGATGTAACCTCAGAAAGCTACCGTGAGGACTACCAAACTCCTTCAGTTTCAAAACCTATTATGTCGTCTGAAAGCGCTGTAGTAGAGAAAGACGTAGAACCAACAGTTGTTAAAATGACTGCGAAGCCTGAAGAGAAAAAGGTAGTTAAGTTGACACCGAAAGAGCAGGTAAAACCAGTTAAGATCGTACCGCCAAGCAAGAAACAAGCGGGTATCCAGCGTTTTGGTTATACCATTCAAGTTGTCGCGGTTGGAAGCCAAGCTAAAGTGGATCAGTTCGCTCGCCAGCTTCCTCAAAATGGTCAGCCAATTTGGGAAAACTACAAAGTAGTGAACGGTACTAAGTGGTTCTCGGTACTTTACGGTGACTACGCAACAAGTGCAGAAGCAAAGCAGGCAATTTCTTCTCTGCCTGGTCATTTTCAACAGCTTAAGCCATTTGTGAAGAGTATCGATGCCATTAAGAACTCGGCATATCCTACGCTTAATAAGCTAAATTAATTTACGAAGAGAAGGGAGCGAAATGCTCCCTTCTTTTTTGGTCAAATCCTATTCGAACAGCATTCCTCACAGTAAAATAACTGTACGTTACTACTCAAAGGTTTATCATACTGAATAGTATCTTTTGGAGATCACGGAAAGATTGATTCATGATTAAAAATATCCTTTTACTATGCGGTGGCGGCTCTTCTGAGCACGAAATTTCACTGTTATCTGCTAATTTTGTTGAGCAGCAGCTAAACCTCATCGAAAACGTGAACGTTACGCGTGTAGAAATTAAAAATGAAGGTTGGGTGACTAACCAAGGTGAGTTGGTTTACTTAGATCTCAACACCAAAAAATTGTGTTCTGACAACTTAAGCTTAGAAGTCGATTTCATTGTCCCTTGTATCCATGGTTTTCCTGGCGAAACCGGTGATATCCAGTCTATGTTCGAAATCGCAGGCATTCCATATTTAGGTTGTGGACCAGAAGCAAGCAGTAACAGCTTCAACAAAATTACTTCGAAACTATGGTACGACGCGATTGGCATCCCAAATACACCTTACTTATTCTTGACTCGTAACGACGAGCAAGCTCATGCGCAAGCATTACAAGCGTTTGATAAATGGGGTAAAGTTTTTGTCAAAGCTGCACGACAAGGTTCATCTGTTGGCTGTTACAGCGTCACTGAAAAGAATGGTGTAATTCAAGCCGTTAACGATGCATTTGGCTACTCTGAGCAAGTTTTAGTTGAAAAGTCTGTGAAGCCGCGTGAGCTAGAAGTCGCAGCGTACGAAATGAATGGTCAACTGTTCATTACTAAGCCCGGAGAGGTCATTGCTCCAGATGGCGCGTTTTATTCTTATGATGAGAAGTACAGCAGTTCAAGCCACTCTTTGACAGAGGTTGAAGCAAAGAACTTAACAGCAGAACAAGTTAAAGCGATTCAAGCTGCTTCTGAAACCGTCTTTAAACAGATGAATCTGCGTCACTTATCTCGCATCGACTTCTTCTTAACAGAAGATGATGAGATTTATCTGAATGAAGTCAACACCTTCCCAGGTATGACTCCAATCTCTATGTTCCCTAAAATGCTGCAGAACAACGGTCACAAGTTCCACGAGTTTTTAGCAGATTGTATTAATACTGCAATCTAAATAACGTTACCGTCGTTTGTTTTGTGGTAGAAATAGGCATAACTGAGCGATATAACAACATTAATGTTTGATTATTGCTCAGTTGTAATTATGATTGTAAAAAAGCACTAAATAGATGGCTCAGTGGTATGGCAATTTCAAATTATAGAGGTTTTAACCTGCAATCAGGCGGACCTGATGGTAGCGTTTGGAAGGTAAAAATCAAAAACCACGTTTTACAAGGCAGTTTGACGGCGGTAAAAAAGAGCATAGATTGGTGGTGCGACACCGCGTCTATTATTGATCCAAAAGAGTTTGCAACTTTAGGTCAACGCGCACAAAGCACTAACAGTCCACAAACTGAAATATTTAACGGCTACACGATAAAGAACGACACTGGCGAGCCAAACGCTTGGTATTGTATGTTCAATGGCAAACTGATCAAAGGCGGCAAAGCTGCGATTCAGCGCCATATCGAAGCGTATTTAGTTGCAAAACAGAAAGCGCTACAAGCTCAACAACAAAAGAAATAAGAATATGACACTCGTATATTCAACAGAAACTGGTCGAATCAAACCTGAAGAAGAGAAGATCGAACGTCCTAAAGGTGATGGTATTGTTCGCATTCAACGCCAAACTAAAGGTCGTAAAGGCAAAGGCGTTTGTATCGTAACTGGTTTAGATTTGGATGACGCGCCATTAAAACTACTGGCAGCTGAACTGAAAAAAGTTTGCGGCTGTGGTGGCTCAGTGAAAGATGGAAGCATTGAAATTCAAGGAGATGCGCGTGATAAGATTAAAGCGCACCTTGAAAAGAAAGGCATGACAGTCAAGTTAGCCGGCGGTTAATAGTATAAAAGAAGCCCTATGAGGGCTTCTTTTTTTTTAATATCCAGGGATGCAATCTCAGTAGATAATCAATATTGAATACTGACTAGAACTCATACTTTTCTAAAAATCAAAGAGTGTGCTAATAGCAGAGCAAGCAATCGCAGATTGATAGAACCATATTAGCTATTTTATGGTAAATCGCGGTTATGTTTAATGACACTCATAAAAAGCCTCATATTTTAAAATCTGAGAGGGATAGGAGCCCAAACGAAGAAAGAATTGGCGTACGTTGATATTCTATTTAACATAACACATATAATGCGCATCAAGGGTGTAAGCCCAAAGCGATAATGTCCTAATATTTCCAAGTGAATCTGTCCTATGTTTGCTTGGAGGTATTTAGGATGTTAGTTACGATGAACGATCATGAATTGCAACGTTTCTCCATTATCCAAGATGTGTTAAACAATAAGTTAAAGCGCCGAGATGCCACATCCATTCTTGGAATAAGCTACCGACACTTGTCTCGCATACTTAAAGCTTTTAAGGAACTTGGCGTTGAATCCCTAGCTCATGGCAACCGCGGTAGACCTTCGAGCAATCGCATCAGCGATGACACCAAACTCCACGTAACCAAACCAACCGTTGTTCGTTGGCTTGATGGCACTATGCCTGTTAATCCAATGGCAGAAAAACTTCTACTCATCAAATCACTTGGCTACTTGCCCAATGATATTCGTTGGTCTGGTTTTCGTGTTTGTGAGCAACGAGCGATTATCATCACGCCGTCTGGTCGTGAGTTTAGCCCTAAAGAGTTGGAAAGTTTTGTGTTCTGGCGTGACGGACATCGCCAGCTAGTTGAGAGATTTGGGCATATAGACCAACCTAAGGTCTATCCTGCTAAAGAAAACGTTTTGCCGTTTAAAGGCGGCCGTCGAATGAAAACCGCCGAATGGATACCTAGTAAGAAAAGAAGTTAACGCTCTTTTAGTTCGTCGAGTCTAATGTGTGTTTGAGGGTTTTCTAACACAGCACCAATAGAAGCTACCATGTCTATTTGATTCTCAACCCCATAGACGTGCTGACCATCTATGATGGTGAATGGAAATCCGTCTTCATTTTGCTTTATTTTGAATAACTCAACATGCACATCGCCTGAACGCACTTCAACGATATGATATCCAGTCGCATCTTTTCCGCCGAAAGGACTCAGATAAAGTAAACTAGCCGATGAGCTATGAAACTCTTTGACAAAATTTACGTTAATATCGACGCCTAAAAATGCAGATAATTCTTTCTCCAAAGAACGCCACACAAGTTGTATTTCGGCTTTTGCTATATTAACTTTTTGAGCAGCTTGGCTACCTACATTAAGGTTCCGAGTAAAATTTAAGCCCATTAATGACTCCTTAAGGTCTTGTTATCTCGCAAATAATTGGCAAGTGATCGATAAAACACAACTTGCTGCAATAGTCCGCAAATAAGCTATCGTCGTAAATTACATGTGTTCTAGGTTCATTCAAGTGCCAATAGCCTTCTTTTAAGAAGTTTCCTGAGAATACCATTTGGTCGTACGAATGCCACATAGTTCCTGCAAATTGTTTGAATCTATGAGTTCCTGACCTATATGATTTGGTTTCTTCACTATGTGAGTATAGATGCTCGGAAACCATTGTTCGCCAAAACGGGTTGTAAAAAAAATCGGTTGGGTATTTCTGCACTGCATCTAAGCAGCGGGTGGCGTTCAAATGAGTAGTGAGAGAGTCATCATATGGGTTGTCGTTAAAATCTCCCATAACTACCACGTAATCGTCGTTTCTAATGTACTCTTGAGAAGATTCAAACACTAACCTTGCAGAAGCCTCCCTTTTCTCTTTACCTTCCGAACGTAACCTACTTGCCCAATGGCATAGGTAGACATAGATTGGCTTTTTATCATGAATGCTATCTACTCTTATTAGTTGTCCTGCTTTTACTGTATTCCCAGTAATAATTTTGGATAAATCGTGTTGGAACTCAACGCCAAGCTTTGCTGTGTTGTAGATTACAGCAACGTCATACCGTGTGCGTTGAATTTTATTCGTCAAATCTAACACTCTGTAATGAGGGAAAATATCCCTTAATCGCCTGGTGATATGTAGTACGTCATCGCTAGATAGTTCGCACAAGGCGATTAGGTCACATGACTTCCTCAAGATTAATTCTACTATGTGAGTTGTCAGCTTTTCGTATTGAGCGTCATCAACCGTGGATGATTTGCTTTTGACTGCTGGGGATAGACCTGTATTCCACCAACAGAATCGTAAATGATATATCAGCACGATGCTAAACTCATAAAAATAAAGTGGAATTTACCGCAATGCCAACGGGTTTTGCAACAAAATGCCGCGCCTTTCATACGAAAAGTGCGGCTATCCGTAACTTAGTTGCCTTTAGTTTGCTCTCTCGGTTCTTGATTGTTTCTAACCCAATCAACACCAACACCTTGTCTTTGCCCCGTGCTTCCACCGCCAGTTTGGTTTGGAGAGCTTGGCGCACTCGTTTGCTTTTCGTTTTGAGACATAAATGATCCTTGTTTTTTTAAGATAGTTTTGTGATTAAAATTAAAAACAACGTAGGTAAAAAAGTTACACCTGCCCGATAAATGTATCGATATGCGGCTTCTATGAGTTTTTCTTTTTTTCGCATTGCAATTCGATGTAGCTCTATGATTTCGGCATATATTTCTATGATATCGGAATCCAAACCTTCATCACTGCGTGTCAAAAATAAAGTTGCTTCTTTGGTGAGCCTTAATGCAGGAACATCTGTCACTTTTATTGCTCGAACTAAATAAAACCATGAGGAAACCAGACATGCAGATAGTAAAAAAAGCATAAAAACTATTACACACTGCATAGGACTTTCTGGCGGGAAGAAATCTTTAAAAAACGATGAGACTACAGTGATCAAAAGACCAAACATAATTGATACAAAGCTTAAAAACTTTGTTGCTTTAGAATCTAGAGATTCAAATCTTTTGAACTCGTAGGTTAAGCTAAATTTTGCATATTCATGGGCAACTTCGCGCACTTAATTACTTATCCGCATACCTGACTTAATAAAAGCATTGTATGCGTAACCTTTCTTAAAAAGAAGAGTTATTTAAGACGCTACTTTTGTAGTTGAGAAAGCCGAACCCCATCGCTAAGGTTCGGCTTTTTGTAGGCTTCTTGATTTTGGTGGACTTCGATGGAAACAAGCTTAGAAGCCTGTCTAGGTAGTTCAACCTGCCAAATGTATTGGCTCCCTGCCCGTTGTTGGAATCCTCTTTGACTCTGAGCGAAAAGACTAAGCAACCAATTGAAGCTAACTCCCTACCCATCTAACGCTCTGTTAACAAAGGTACATTTAGAATTACTGCTCCTTACTATTCCTTACATACATCAATAAGTCTCTCCTATATATTCTTTCGCTACTCTAAATAAAACAATATAAATAAGACAAGACAGGTAGGAGAACCATCGTATGGTTATTTTCACAGCGGATTCGCTAGCATTGATGCTGGATTTATTAAAACAGGCAGATTTCAAAACGAACCATTTCTATTTTAACAATGGTCATCAGCAAGATCAGGTTGTCGGGTTAGACATCCAATATGAGGACTTTGAATGCAATGGCTCTTTTCAGCGCTTAGAGACCCGTTATCGCTTAAAGCTAACCAATGGTGAACGAGTTGAATTTTGGTTCAACCGTGGTCAAATGAAGATCAACACGATTAAAGCATCACAACCAATGACTGACATTGGTACCCCAACTCAAATTTCGCAATACAACTTCTAATTTTCTCTCTGCTTCATGCAAAAAAGCCGAACCCCATCGCCAAGGGTTCGGCTTTTTAATAGGCTTCTCACTGATCATTGGTACGTAAAACTTAACTTTCTTGAAGCCTGTCTAGGTCAATAGACATGACAAAGGTAGCGAGTCGATTGCCAGTATGTAAATCATCATTAGTGTAGGTCTGAAGCTCGTCGCAAGGTTTAAGTTTTTGGCTTAATGTTTGTACATGATGCTTAGACGGGTAATACATTCCTTTCTCGAAATAATCTAATTCAAACTTCTTAGTCTCATCTCTTCCTGATTCCGTTTTCACTGTTCCGTATGACCATTTAGAGATGGTCGTAACCGACTATGGCTATTTGGACGAGAACGTGAATCTACACTTGGCTCTGTTCCAGTCTTTCGTTGTGACGCGGTAACTACTTAGTAAAACGCTTACCCCTCCATAGACACGCATAGATGTAACTTGAAGATCATTTACATCGATTCTACTGCTTTAGATTTTATTTCTTCATACCCCTAATCCGATTGTTTTTTGATGTCGCCTTATTTTAAGGCGGGAATTTGTGTCTCGATCAAATTTTGTTCGCAAGCGCTTACTGTTCTCTAATCGCCCGGTATTCAAAAGTTAAGTTCTGAAAATTTGTTGTGACGCTGTCTCTTTTAGATTTTCACAGCATAAATCACTACCCAAATTATTCGCAAAAAATCGGTCTGTAATTAAATTACACAATGGTTGCTTGACATTGTTCGTTATGGAGATTTATTCTTTCGCAACTCATTGAAATATAAACTATTTACTTTGTTTTTGTGTAATTGCCATACATTCGCCCCAACCTGGGTGTGTGATGGTTAATATAAATTAGTAAAATTTTACTAATTCACTACTCTAGTGGTAACGGTTGTTTTACACTTGCTTTTGGTGACGTGGTCACGTCGAATTTTAATTGATTGGCGGGGCTATTGCTGCGGGAGGATTTGATTTTCGATAGATACAAAAAAGCAGGGTCATTGCCCTGCTCTTAGGAATTTTCTTAGCTTTGTTGCTTTGCTGCGTATTCGGCTCGAATCTGCTCTGCAACAATCTTGATTGCTTCTGCTGTGCTCGTCCCTTTCGTCATCAATTCTTGGATGCGCTCAACAGCTTGTTGTTGTTCTTCGTGGGATAGAGGTGGTAAATCGTCAAACATAAAAAAGCTCCTCATTGTGAGGAGCTGACTATAACGATTCGCTTAGTAGGTCGCAAGGAAATTAATTGAAGCCCCCATTGCGTCTTCGTTAGTGTACTGTGCGGCGATATCTACTTCGATTAGATTTAACGGTGACAGTCCGATACCTGCAGTAATTGTGCCTTCGTCATCCGAACGCGCTAGGTTTTTCATGTAACCGCCACGCAGAGCTAGTTGACGCAGTACATCGATTTCGAAACCGGCACGAATCATTTGAGTGTTGTCATCGAACGTAGAGAACTTTTTCTCTTCATTCAAATCGTAGTCAACGCTGAAGCTAAAGTAGTCCGCTACGTAGCCTGCACCCACAGTGTAAAGCGGACGCATGCTGTACTCATATGAATTGATGTTGTAATTATTTCCGCCCTGAGTGAACGTAAACGCTTTTGTTTTTACATCACGACCAATCAAGTTTTTAGCTGAAATACCTAATCGGTAAGGACCGAAGAACCACAATGCACCGGCATCTAGGTTAAACATGGTTTCTGCGGTTTCATTTTCGCGAAGATCTTTGGTATCGAAAGACGCAAAACTTGTAGCGTATGAGTAAGTGTATATACGCTGCAGTTTTGGAGTGATACCAAAGGACAAGTGTTGATTCATGAAGTTAGCGTATTTCGCTAAAGAGATCCCCGCCTCTGCTACACCGATTGAAACGCCTCGAACATAGTTTTTGTCGATGTCCGTAACGTCGTTAACTTCCGGTTGAACAAAGGATTCTGTGTAGAGCTTTCCGTAAGCGGTCGCAGATAGGAATTTGTTAGGGATACCAACAGCAACAACACCACCGATATCGAAATCCATTTTTTGACCGTTGATGCCGTTAAGACCTTTTGCGATCTCTGCTGGATCTGTAAGTTTGCCAATTCTTTCGATTTCATCAATCAGACCGTTTTGGTCGTTATAATTGATACCAAAACTTGGCACGATCATGCCTGCATCATCGTTACGACGATAGATTGCGGTCAGTGCTGGGTTAAAGAATGGCGCGGTTAGGTAAGAGGCAGATACAGTGCCCACTCCACCCATCGCATCACTGCGTGCTTCAATTGCGTAAGTTGCAGCAGAAGCAGCGCCGGAGAACAGCGCTGCAGTCATGGTGGTGGCTAAAATTTTGAATTGTGTCTTCATACTACACTTGTGTTTTCGTTCTTCCTGAACTTATATCGGCACAAATGTAATTTCTTTAGCTATTCTTCGAGAGAAACATCATAGGTTCGGCTAATAGTTTGAGCTTGCTCAACAATAATGTCACCTTGCCAACGACGACTGTTGATACTTACAGCTAAAACATAGCGATCATTTGGTATTCCCTCTAACTCTAATGAGTTTGGATAGTTCGACTCATACGTTTTTTTCCACACTTGTTCATACTGGCCTTCAACGTAATCGTAAAGTCCGACTTCAAGTTGTGGTAGAGGACAATGTGGGTTGCGTAGCGCGCTCTTTTCTACTTTCCAATTTTCTTTGGAGGTCCAACGAACATATTGTGAAGAATTTGAATCACCTAATATGACCCAAGTTCTGTAAGTGCGTTTGTCTTTTGTCGTCACAGATAGGTGGTATAAGCCAGCGTCTAGTTTACCCGTAAGGTTATAGCGCTTGAGGAAGTTACGTTCGTTGGCTAATTCCGTCCCTTGTTGTGGCTCTTCGTAGTTAAAAGAACTATCCGCCGAGATTGAGCTATCAACCCAACGACGAAAAGAAATGTCATCGATGTCGGTTGTTGCACGTAGCTTAACGACTAAGCGATAGGTATCACGCCCGGGGCTTTGTATGGTTTGACGGATAACGTTAATCCCGCTTATCCACTCCGGTAGAGTCACTCCCGTTAAAGATTTTCCACAGTCTTTTGATAGTGATTGAGCAAGCAAGTCATTAAGGTGTGGTCTTAGTTCTTTATTAGGTTCACTTTGCCAAAGTTCGACAAGAGAGTTGAACATGCCACCGAGGTCATCTTCTAAAAGATGTTGGTGTGCTTGTGTCAGCGGTGTGTTGGATTGAAACCAGTCCGTTGCATGGACTGGTTTCACTAACAGTAATGATAGAACTACAGGAAGTAGTGTTTTCATTCTTGTTCTTACGCTTTCATCTTGTAACCAACGCCGCGAAGCGTTTCGATTTCAAGACCTGGTAACTTCTGGCGAAGCTGCAGTACGTGTGTGTCTACAGTACGTGTGGTTGGGAAATGGTTGTAACCCCATACATGGTCAAGTAGCTCATCACGAGTAAAGACACGACCTAGGTTTGATGCTAAGAACAATAACAAGTCAAACTCGGTACGAGTCAAAGTGATCATCTCCCCTTTGAAAACGACTTCGCGTGTTGCACGGTCGATTTCTAGATCTTTAGTCATGACTTTATCGGCATTACCTTGTTCTGCTGAATCTGGTGCACGCAACTGTGCACGAATACGTGCAAATAGCTCCGCTTCAGCAAACGGTTTTGTTAAGTAATCGTTCGCGCCAGAGTCAAGACCCGCAACTTTATCTTTAACTGTCACCAGTGCAGTCAGCAGAATAACTGGGACATCTTTAATTTTTTTCCATTCAGGAAGTGATTGTACCGAATCACCATCAGGCAGTTGGCGATCGAGAATGACTAAGTCAGCCTTTTTCCATTGTGGCTCAACGTCTGAAATACGCTCCACATGTAAACACTCATATCCTGCTTGTTCCAGGCTTACTAACAGGCCGTCAGCCAAGTTTTTATCGTCCTCAACGAGAAGCAGTGTCTGTTTCACAAGGTATCTCCAATATAAAGGTTGTAGGTGGTCCCATTAGGGACATTTTTCCGCCCATGCGGCCTACCATTGATTCAACTATTGTTAATCCAAGCCCTAGTCCGCTCTTACTAACAAACGGTTTTCTTAGGTTTGCCCAATCTTTTGCAGTCAAGCTGCCGGCATCTATGACTTGGATAATGATTTTTTCTGCACTGGTTTCAACACGAAGTTCTACCGGTGCTTCGCCATACTTCAATGCGTTACGCAGCAAGTTATCGATACAGGTCCCGAGCCAATACACGTTAACTTTAGCAGCTACATCTTCATTAATTTTGAAAAGTACAGCGTTATCAAATTCTTCTTCAATCTTATATTCTAGCCATTCTGCAACGGATGGAACCCAGTCTGTTGCAAGCATTTGGTTATCAGATTGCAAATAATCTTTACTTGCTTCTGCTAACTGGCGTAATCGGCGCGTATCTTCACACAATCGACGGAATTCATCGTAGACACTTTCCGGAAGGTGTTCAAACTCTCGACGAAACCCTTCTACAGTTAGCGACAATGATGCGATCGGCGTTCTCAGTTCGTGCGTTAAAATTTGCAGAACCAACATACGGCTGCGCATTTCTTCACGCTTGCTATTCCAACGATATACCGCCCAACCGATCACCAACAAAATGTTGGCGATGACGAGGATGATCATACTGATCCGCAACACTTGCGAGTGATCTTCCACATCCCAACAAATGTTGCCACGTTTTACGAAGCAGCTTCGGCTTTCTGATGCTAAACCGTAAGACAGACCGGCGTTTGCAACGTTCTCCTGCCATACGTTTTTAGCGAATACAAAATAATGGTCGCCACGGCGAAGCCACAGTTCTTTGCCTTCAATGAACATACTTGCGCCAGCGATGAGTGCATTAATTGCATCGTCATCCATGTTTTGCAGGCTAGAAAGCAGTTCATCCCCTTCATCATTACTTCTCTCTTTGATATGCATGTACTGAGCAAGTTTGTTACGTAGCTCAGGATACTTTTCCGCATAACGCGCTGCGTATGTACCACCACCTGGGTGGATCAGACCGCTTCGAGAAAACCAACGTGGTGTAAGTTGCGTCCCTTTACATATGGCACGCGTAAACACCAAAGGTTCAGTAATTAAAGGGCTTAACGGTAATTTTCCGCGACATGTGTTCGCCAAACGGTACAACTGCTGGATGTCTTTCAGCGGGTAATCTGCGGTTTGTGGCAGCATTGAATCCGGAGAAAGCAACTTAGTTGGGTAGTTAGATTGCAGTATGCGTATATCATACGATTTAAGAGCCACTTCATAATTAAATAGCTCTGTAAATGTATCTATTCGTTCTGGTAATGAATCTGCAAATGCGGGTGCCGAAAAAAGTGGCAGCATTAGAGCAGAACGGAGCAAAAACTGTTTAATCAAACTGTTACCGTTACTTGTTATATTAGCCAGAACTATACATCAATAAACAAGCAAATGACATTAGACGGCTTAAGGATTTGCAGTACTATAACATTGAAAGAGCACAAAAAAAGGCCAGCGAATGCTGACCTTGATTAGTTTTAAAGCAACTTATTTTAAAGTGCTTTGAAAATCGCCTCGACACTTTCTTTCGCATCACCGAATAGCATTGAGGTGTTTTCTTTAAAGAACAATGGGTTCTGAACACCTGCATAGCCAGTATTCATTGAACGCTTGAATACGACTACGTTTTGCGCGTTCCAAACTTCCAATACAGGCATACCTGCAATTGGGCTATTTGGATCTTCTAGTGCTGCTGGGTTAACTGTATCGTTCGCGCCGATAACAAGAACCGTATCTGTTTCTGGGAAGTCATCGTTGATCTCGTCCATTTCTAGCACGATATCGTAAGGAACTTTAGCTTCCGCTAGCAGTACGTTCATGTGGCCAGGTAGGCGACCCGCTACTGGGTGAATACCAAAGCGAACTTCGATTCCTTGAGCGCGTAGGGTTTCAGTAATCTCGTGAACAGGGTATTGCGCTTGAGCTACTGCCATACCGTATCCCGGAGTGATGATCACTGATTTTGAGTTCTTCAGCATTTCTGCAACTTCTTCAGCAGACGTTTCACGATGCTCGCCCTGCTCTTCATCACTGGAAATCACAACTTCTTGACCAAAGCCGCCTGCAATTACACTCACGAATGAGCGGTTCATTGCTTTACACATGATGTAAGACAGGATGGCGCCTGAAGAACCAACCAGTGCACCAGTCACGATCAGAAGATCGTTTGCTAGCATGAAACCAGCCGCTGCTGCTGCCCAACCTGAGTATGAGTTCAGCATTGAAACGACTACTGGCATATCTGCACCACCGATTGATGCAACCAAATGGTAGCCGAATGCAAACGCTATCAGCGTCATGATGATCAATGCGAACATGCTGCCGTCGGCTTTTACGAAGTAAATCATAAGAAGCGTAGAAACGACGATCGCCGCAAGGTTCATTTTGTGCTTGTGAGGCAAGTTAAGTGGCGATGATGAGATGATGCCACGCAGTTTACCAAACGCTACGATAGAACCGGTAAAGGTCACTGCACCGATGAATACACCAAGGAATACTTCAACAAGGTGAATCACATGTTCAGCGTGCATACCGGCAAGGTCAGTTGAAACTGGTGCTGGTGGCTCTAAGTAGCTGTTAAAGCCAACAAGTACTGCTGCCATACCTACAAAGCTGTGTAGAATCGCAACCAGTTCTGGCATTTCAGTCATTTCTACTTTCTTCGCGTAGTGGATACCGATACCACCACCGATCACCATTGCAATAATGATCCACGCAAAACCTTCCGCATTTGGGCTGAAGATCGTCGCGATAAGCGCGATCGCCATACCCGCAATACCGTAGTAGTTACCGTTTCTTGCCGATTCTTGTTTAGAAAGTCCCGCGAGACTCAAGATGAAAAATAGCGCAGCAATGATGTATGCCGCTTGTACTAATCCTGCAGACATTGGTTACTCCTATTATTTATCTTTGCGGAACATTTCAAGCATACGTTTGGTCACGGTAAAGCCACCAAAGATGTTAATGCTTGCAATGAGAACAGCAATGAATGATAGGAAGGTAACAACGCCATTACCCTGACCGATTTGTAGCAGTGCACCTACTACGATAATGCCCGAAATCGCGTTCGTTACAGACATTAGAGGAGTATGCAGAGCATGTGTTACGTTCCACACTACGTAGTAACCTACCACACACGCCAACACAAACACGGTGAAGTGAGACAGGAAAGCTGCTGGAGCGACAGACGCTACCCACGCAAACGCACCAACGCCTACTGCCAGTGCACCAAACTTCTTAACCGGAGACGTTGGTTCTTCAACTTTAGGTTGTGGCTTAACAGGTTCTTGTGGTTTAGCTTGTGGCTGCGCAGACACCTGAATCGGTGGCGCAGGCCAAGTAACCTCGCCTTCTTTCACTACAGTGACACCGCGAAGAACAACATCTTCAAAATCAATGTTGATGTTGCCATCTTTCTCTTTGCACAGCAGCTTTAGAAGGTTTACAAGGTTGGTGGCGTATAGCTGAGAAGATTGCGTTGGCAGTCGACCTACCATATCGGTGTAACCAACGATTTTCACGCCGTTAGCCGTTGTGATGACTTGATCTTTTACAGTGTATTCACAGTTACCGCCGTTTGCTGCTGCAAGGTCAACGATAACGCTACCGGCTTTCATACTATCCACCATCTCTTTGGTGATTAGCGTCGGAGCCGGTCTACCTGGAATTAGTGCGGTGGTGATGATGATATCAACGTCTTTAGCTTGCTCTGCGTACAGCTCAGCCGCTTTTTTGTTGAACTCATCTGACATTTCTTTCGCGTAGCCGTCGCCTGAGCCCGAGTCTTCTTTGAAGTCTACAGTCAGGAACTCTGCACCCATCGATTCAACTTGCTCTTTTACTTCAGGACGAACGTCAAAAGAACGAACGATAGCACCAAGACTACCAGCAGCGCCGATCGCCGCAAGACCCGCAACACCGGCACCTGCAACCAACACTTTCGCTGGTGGAACTTTACCTGCTGCCGTAATTTGACCAGTAAAGAATCGACCAAACTCATGTGCAGCTTCAACCACGGCACGATAGCCGGCAATATTCGCCATAGAAGAAAGTGCGTCTAATGCTTGCGCACGAGAGATACGAGGAACGGCGTCCATTGCCAGAACGTTAATGTTCTTGCTAGAAAGTTGTTCCATTAACTCTGCATTTTGAGCAGGCCAGATGAAGCTTACTAGTGTTGCGCCATCTTGTAGTAATGCGATTTCGTCGATGCCTTTCTCTTCATCCACGAGCGGCGCATTGACTTTAAGGATTAAGCCTGATGTCCATACTTCTTCACTAGATACAATTTTCGCCCCTGCGGCTTCATAAGCTGCATCGTCGAAACTGGCTAGCACCCCCGCTTGAGATTCGATAGCGACATCGAACCCCAACTTAATTAACTGCTCAACCGACTTTGGTGATGCAGCTACTCGCGATTCACCTGCGAGTATTTCTCTAGGTACACCGATTTGCAAAACGCATACTCCTTGTATACATATCAATAATTAGTCCCAAAACAGAGCGTAGCTCTACTCTAATTCTTTTTTATTTCTATCTGTTTACGACGCAAGATAAATGCAAACGAATGATGGTGTTTGGGGTCACCCACTTGCATAGTCACATCTTGACTAACAGCCCTGTTATTATTCTGTTTTTATCTAACGTCAATCGTGACTTCAAGTGTTTTGTAATAAAAATACTAAATTTCATTACATATAACGCCACGGAATGAATAATTCTCCACTTCGCGCTGAAAAATAACAACGATTAGCATGACTAAGCAGAGGTCTAACCAGACACACTCTAACTGCTTATTTAACAGATATTTAAGCCTAAAAAAGAAAGAGAGCCATCAGCATATACACTAATGGCTCTCTTTAAGATGATTCGTATCAAGTTGCAGTGAATTCTTAATCGAAGATCTTTTCACCCATTTGGTCAATAAACATCTGCGATTTTTTGAGCATCAGTTCATTGGCGTCTTGCTCTGAACCCAATAAATCAGAACGGATAAAACGATGTGACTTCACTTCGCCATCAAAGTCTTTTTCGATACGTCCAGCAATACGGTACTGACCGCCTTCTGAAAGGCTTTCTTGATAGATTAGGTACCCTTTGTACTCAACTGGTTCAACCGTTTTTACTTCAGCAGCTTTTTCACTGCCACCGAACAAGCGTGAAAAGAATCCCACGGTTCCTCCTTGGGGATGCCCACTATCTGTACCTTCTCTTAGATACTAATGAACATCGATTATTTTATGTTGACGTTGAGGATCGGTTTTTCGAACCAATCCAGTTCTTTGTCTTCATCATAACTGGTATGGGACAAAATTACAGGCACATCATTGTTACGATTTTTGCGTCTGTCTTCTAGGATCATTGCCGCTGCATTTTGGACTGCGATATCAACACTTTGCTTAAACTGAGCCAGCTTTCGCTCAGGAAGTGCAGAAAGAAAATCGATGTCGTGTCGAATATAAACCGGTTTTAACTGTATGAGCGCGAGGCAGGCAATATCGGCGAGCTGCTCATTGTCAAACTCATCGATATACTGCTCTGAAGCAAGCACCTGTCCTACCAAAGTTTCCATGTAATTGTGTACGTCTGAACTGATCTGCATCGATTTTCTCCTTTGTTCAACACTTTGAAAGTATAGCACCCACAAGTTACATGCAACTTGTTGATTGCTCTTAATTTAATCAACCTCTCTCTTTTTGTAAGCATTGACTGTAAAATGCTTGGAAATTTCCTAAATACACGTATTCTTGTTAGTTTTGAAAGCATGTGAATTTATACTGTTCACACACGGTATTAATTGAATGCTTAATGTAACTCATTAGATATATTCAACTATTTGAAGGTAATTTGTAGTAGATGGCTTCATCTTTAATGACCTCCCCAGGCTTTAGGTTTCTATTCCCAATTTTGTTATTGGGTATGGTCAGCGTGGGTATGGATAGCATTATTCAGATGACTCAGTCGAACTGGGGAATCGCTGCAAACTTGCCGTATATTTTGCTCGGCTGTGCACTACTAATGTGTTACTCGTTCAAGCAAGGTCGCGAGTCCATGGTGTGTATCGCTATGCTCCTCGCTTATTTTGTGATTCAGCACCGCTTACAGGTACCACTTCAAACTGGCACAGCTCTTTTAGAGCTTACCATCCTCGCAAGTTTGCTTCCTGTGTCTTTCTTAGCTGTTTTTCTCTTCAATAAAGAAGGCTTCGATTCACGAGCAACCCTAACGTACATGTTGATGTTGATCCTGTTTGTGTTTTGGTCTTACGTAACATTGACGTATTACGTCGAAGGCGGCTTTGAACAGTGGACTAATGGTATCTTGTTTATCGTACCGAGTATCTCCAAGCTTCCTTTGGTCTTGGTGCTTTACTGCATTGGCATTGTTTGTTTTCTTGGAATCCTGGTGCTTAAGAAGAACAAGATCATCCATGCAATGACCTATTCTGCAATGGTTCTGGCATCAGCAACGTTTATTTTCTTCGATGTTCAATACATATCTAGCACCATGTTCACGCTAACTGGATTGTTGATCATCATCTACTCAACATCAGCAAGTCATCAACTAGCATTTACTGACAGCCTGACGCTCATCCCAAGCCGCCGCGCATTAGATTTAGACTTAAAACATATGGGGCGAAAGTTCACCATTGCGATGCTCGATGTGGATCATTTTAAGAAATTCAATGACACCTATGGGCATGATACTGGTGATGATGTATTGAAGATGGTGGCTTCTCGCCTAATGAAAACCCAGGGCGGCGCCAAGGTATACCGCTTTGGTGGAGAAGAGTTCACGATCGTTTTCAAAGGCAAGTACACCGAAGATTGCGAAACGCATGTGGAAGAAGTTCGCGAACTGATTGCACAATATGAAATGATTCTACGTGATCAAGACAACCGTCCTGAAGATAACAAACAAGGTCGTAAAAAACGTGGTAATACCGATCCGAAGAAGAAAACCGTGTCAGTAACGGCAAGTTTTGGTGTGGCAGACAGCCGCAGTGCTCGCAATCCTGCTGATGTTATTAAGTTAGCGGATGACGCCTTGTACAAGGCGAAAAAAGCAGGCAGAAACTGCGTTAGGTTCTGCCACGCTTAATCCGTATTACATCAATGTACGGACATTATGCTTGGTTGAAGAAAAGCACCAAGCTTCCCCCCTTGAATGCACTACCATAGTTCAGGCTCATCCCCACACCGATGTTAACGACAAACGGAATTTTGACTGGAGGAGTCATCAACCAGCCCATACTTGCTTCGTAGTAGTGGTCTGTGTTTAACGGCTTTTTCGTGTCTCCACCAATGTCTACACGATTAAAACTGGTATAAAACGATTGGACCATATTTTGCCAAATAGCCAACCGATGGAAGACTTTCACGCCATTGACCCAGTACCAACCTTCGGGATTAATAGCATCATCTCCCTTCCCTAGATTGATGCCAAAACCATTGAAATAGTGCGGTGAGGACCAAAAGTACCACTGTCCAAAATGACCGTAAGGGCTGTATTTTACAGTCGCGTTAAGTTCACCAACCATAGCTACAGAGCTCGTGTTGACATAAACGCCATCAATCTGGTCTCTATAGTCTTCTAATGTATCACTCCGGTACGCATAATTATTTTGGTAATACATGACGTGTGTACCTGCCGCCGCGCTTAACGTTACATTTCGGTTGAGATACGCTTCCTGTTCGACTTCTAAGTAGCCACCAAAAGTCAACTCATCCATTTCGTCGGGTGTACTCGACTCAAATGCGGATATTTTTTGTTGAGCAGACAGTAAATACCCCCTTCCATTTACCTTAGTTTGATAAGGAGAATAACGATAATGGTTAACGGGAACACTGAATGGCAAAGACATCACAGAGACTTTTTTTCGTAAATCGACGGATTCACTGTCACCCAACAATTCATCATCAAGGTTAAGGAACTCATTAGGGTCGAAGTTTGAAAATCCAAACGTGAAAACGTCACTGTCAGAAAGCACAATGCTGGATGCAAAGTTATAATCGAACTCTTTTTGAAGTTGTTTTTGAACCGTACCGGAATAAGAAGAAGTAGAGGCGAAAACCATCGCCAGACAAGCCAACTTACGCATAACTCTTATGTGTTTGCTATCGCCGTTCCATGACTTGGTTTATGTGCTTATGTTCCTATTAAGCAAAATGGGGCGCGATTTTGGCTTGGAGAAGAAATAAATGCAAATGTTTTCTTTATGCCTAGGAGCGGTTGCGTTTTCAAGCGGTTTTATGCTGGTTTATTAAGCAGTATTTGTTTGGAAGGCTAAACGACACAGTCCTTGCCTCGCCTAAAATAATTTTGACTAGGCGTCCCTCATCCGAACAAAATTCAACCGCGAGAGATACACTGACTCTACTCTTGATTAAAGAACAAAACCAAACTGCCACCTTTGAGTGCGCTGCCGTAGTTGATCGTCAGACCTAGTCCGACATTGTCAATCCAATCGGATTTGAATGGCGGTGTCATCAACCAGCCGACGCTTGCTTCATAATAGTGTGAAGTATTCATCGGTTTACTGGTATCACCACCTACGTCTACTCGATTGAAGCTTGTATAAACAGACTGAACCGTGCGACCTACCTTAGTAAAATCATAGAAAAGCTTTACGCCATTGACCCAGTACCAGCCCTCAGGGTTACCCACATCGCCATTATTACCTTCGCCCCAGCCTGCACCGTAAAAATAATGCGGCGAAGACCAAACGTACCATTTCCCCCACTTTTCATTTTCTAAGTATTTGAGCTCAGCATTAACTTCACCAACCAATGCCCACGCATCGGTATTGAGGTAAATGCCTTCTAGATAGGGCTTCAAGTTATCGAGAGCATCGCTACGGTAATCATAGTCGTTGCGATAATACATAAAATGGGCACCTGCTGCGGTACTTAGCGTGAGGTGTTCAGAGAGAGTGTCTTGACGTTGGAGTTCATTGTACGCGCCAAGAATCAATTCTTTGTTTCGGTCAGGTCTTTTATCATCGTTTACCGTGACATCTTGATCAATACTGAGTGCGTACAACCTGCCTTTTAAGTTGTATCGAGCCTTCGTTTGTTCTTTGTCAGTCAGTGAAAGGTGATAAGGTAGCGTCGAAATTGCGACCTGTTTTCTCAAATCAATCGAATCTTGGGTACCAATATCCTCATTGTCGATATTTAGGTATTTGTTTGGGTCAAAATCGTGAAATCCTAACGTAAACACATCACTATCGGATAAGACGATGCCAATTGCGAAATTACGCTCAAACTCTTTTTGTAAGGTTTGCTGTACTTGCGCTGAATTTGCAAAAGTAATAGTCGAAATAAGTGACAGTGTCACCAGTGTGTATCTCATTCTATCGTATTGATTTAACTTGCATTTACTACAGTATAAGTATTGCGACCTAGCGACTTTGATGTGTAAAGTGCTCTATCTGCAGTCGCATATAATTCAGCGACATTATCCTTACCTGTTGGCTGAAATGCAAACACACCCTGTGACACTGTCACTCTATTTGCAACGCTAGAGTATGCATGTGGGTAATCTAAGAAGTACATCGCTTCTTGGATTCGCTCCGCCTCTCTTTCTGCGGTCTGGGCGTCTGTACTATTCAGTAAAATGACAAACTCTTCACCGCCGTAACGACCTACATATTCTCCTGAACGGCAGAATGTCGCTTTGAGTTGGTTTGCGATTGCTTGTAAGCATCGATCCCCTTCTATATGACCGTAGTTGTCATTAAATGGCTTAAAGAAGTCTACATCGAGAAGAATTAACGCCATCGGTATATGATGGCGACCATGCCACGCGATCATGGTTTCAAGTTTATGATCGATATAGCGTCGATTATACAGCTTTGTTAAACCATCTTCGTTCGCCTGTTGCTGCAGACGCGAATTCATTTCTTCAAGTTGCGCGGTTGCTTGCTTCAATTCACGACGCATGTGGGCAATACGCTGCATTGCCATTAGTTTAGAATTGAGCACCAATTTGTCGACCGGCTTTATCAAATAGTCATCACCGCCCGCCTCTATCGCTTTCGCGATCATTTCTGGCTCTTCATGGCTACTTAAGAAGATAATAGGAATCCAATCCGGGAAGGTTTCTCTGATATGAAGCGATACTTCGAAGCCATTCATGTCGGGCATCGCAATGTCGAGCAATACGAGCTCTGGGTCGAAGCTTTCATAGGTATTGAGTGCTTCCAGCCCGCTTCCAACGGCTTTAACTATATGACCTTGTTGTTTTAATCGGATAGCCAACTGCATTCGGTCTAGTTGAACATCATCAACTAACAGAATGCGCATCGATGTCCCTGTCGGTTGCATAGCGCGTTCCATTCTTTTATCAGTCTTTATTAAACATATATCATACTCACAGACTTGTTGCATTACGCGACAAATTTAGTGCTATATTTTTTTGTTGAACGGTCACGTAATCAAATAGTTCTTATGGTAGCTATTTGATGCATTTGGTATTAATATTCCCGCCTTTTGTAACGAGAGCCACTGTAATCTGGTTACACTATGCACTAAAAGTAATGTGCGCACTTATGTACTAACAGGACTTACCATGTCAGAAGCAACTAACAACGAAAGTAAAAAAATCGATCTAGAAACTATTTCTCCAGAACTGCGCAAAGTTATCGAGTTTGACGAAGTTCCTGAGCAAATGTTCGAGATGGTTACCTCTATCCATGAAGTGTCTGAAGAAGCTGTTCGTGCATCTTGGGATGAAATGCCAGCGAGTGCACAAAACATTCTGGACAACTTCGAGCAATTCCACGCTCTAGTATCTGTTGGTCAAGCTTTTGCTGGCCTAAATGTAATGGAAGAATTCCCGACACTAAATCTGCCAGAAAACATGACAGATGAAGACAAAGAAGACTACCGTGCTCAACTGCTAGACAATGTTCTACACAACTGCGTGAAAGACATGGTTAAGCAACTTAAGAAAGCACGTCGCGATCCTCTTCTTAAACGTGAATTCAAAGAAGTATTCGTGAAGTAATTACGAAACTCTTCAAAATAAAGGCCGCATCTGCGGCCTTTTGTGTATTTGAGGTTCTGGTAATCAGTGATGAGCTAACGCAATATCTCGTTGTGTAACACTTACGCCTTTTATCTGAGCGTAGACGGCATCGCCGACTTTTAGGTTCAAATCGTCCAATGCCCATGGCGTAATCGTTGCCCACAAATGGCACTCTTCATCTAGTTTGAGCGAAACGGTAATACTTTGCTTGTCTTCACCTGTATTCAGCTCTTCTATGGAAGCGACTGTTGCTGCCAATACGTTACGAATAGAGGTGCCAACAGGTTTCTCTAATGCAATAGAAACATCGTTCGCACGCACTTGAAGACGAATTGGCGTATCAGGTTCACCATCCACCTTTTGAACCCACAAACAAGCACATGGCGCGAGTTTTACACACGTCAATGCGTACTTATCATGATGCGTTGCGATCTTTCCTTCAAACAAACTACTGTGGTCTGAAAACGACTGCCAAGGGCGCATGGCATGAGATGCCCACACATCTTCTAACTTGCCAGACGTCATGATTCGACCCTTGTCTAGAATCGACAGGTGCTGCGCTAAACGTAAGATTTCTTGCAAGCTATGCGTAACGTATACGATTGGAATATTGACTTGCTCAGACAGCTCTTCCAAAAATGGCATTACTTCACGCTTACGCGGCATATCTAGAGACGCCAAAGGTTCATCCATCAAAAGTAGATTAGGCTTGGAAAGAAGCGCTCTTGCAATAGCGACACGTTGCTTTTCACCACCGGATAAAGAGATTGGAAAGCGTTTCAGTAGCGGCTTAATAGCGAGCAGTTCTGTCACCTTATCAAAATAATCTTCGTCTTTTTCGACGACACCGTAGAGTAAATTGCCTTTCACGGAGTAATGCGGGAATAAACGCGAGTCTTGGAAGACATAACCGATTCTGCGTTTATGCGTGGGTAAATCAATGCCTACATCGCTATCGAAAAGAACATGTTCCCCAATGGACACTTTGCCTTGTTGGGGTGTGACCAATCCGCTAATCACATTGATTAACGTTGTTTTTCCTGCTCCTGAGCGACCAAATAAGGCACTTATTCCGTTACCCGGTAACGTCAGATCAATGTCAAAGTCAGTTTCGCCAAGTAATTGTTTAAATTGAATTTTGATACTCATCGCTTAGCTCCCAGACGTGAAGCCGCTTTACGATTTAACCATTCAGAGATCATTAAGGTCGACAGTGCTAAAGCAATGGAAATAACGCACAAACGAGCAGCTTCTATCTCTGCTCCTGGCGTTTCTATGAAGTTGTACATCGCCAAAGGAATGGTTTGGGTTTCGCCTGGTATGTTAGAAACAAAGCTGATTGTGGCACCAAATTCACCAAGGCTACGGGCAAAAGACAACATCGTTCCGGTAATAATTCCAGGAATGGTTAAAGGCAATGTGATCGTAAAAAACACCTTCAAAGGTGATGCGCCTAACGTCGATGCGGCATGTTCAAGTTTCGGGTCAACATTATCTAAACTCAGACGGACGGAACGCACCATCAAAGGTAGAGCTACAACAACACAAGCAACCACCGCTCCCTTCCAGTTGAAGCTGAATACCAAACCAAAATGTTCATATAGCCAATTCCCCAAAAAGCCTTGACGACCAAGCGAGATCAGCAATAGATAACCAATTACCACTGGCGGTAAAACCAATGGCAGATGGATCAAGCTGTCTAGAATAGACTTCCCGATAAACTCTTTTCGTGAAAGTAACCAAGCAAGAGCAATTCCCAAAGGAATCAACCATAGGACAGCATATGCTCCAACTTTAAGGCTCAGTATTAAGGCTTGGTATTCAAGTTCTGTCACTCTGTGCCCTTTTTATTGAAAACCGTATTGTGCAAACACTTTTTTAGCATCGTCCGATTTCAAATATTCGAAGAATTGCTCGGATTGCGTAGAGTCTTTAACAATCGCTGCTGGGTAAATGATGTCCGCGTGAGTGTCATTTGCAAACTCGCCCACCACTTTTACTTTATCTGTTAAAAGTGCGTCCGTCTTATACACCACACCCAATGGGGCTTCGCCACGTTCAACAAGCGCTAAAGCTAAACGAACGTTCTTTGCAGGTGCAATTTGGCGTTCTAGTTTCTTCCAAACACCAAGGTTGGTGAGCGATTCTTTCGCGTACATACCAGCAGGAACAGATACAGGGTTACCTAAAGCGAGACGATTACCTTCTAATGCTTGGTTCCATGCATTTGCATCTGAAAAATCAAAAGGCTCGATTGTTGAGGCTTTTGGTGCAATCAAAACTAGGCTATTTCGCACTAAATTAGTGACACTGTCATTTTTCACTGCTTTTGATTTTACTAAGTAATCCATCCACTTAGTGTTTGCCGAGATAAAAATATCTGCAGGTGCGCCGTTTAAAATCTGGCGAGCGATAGACGAAGAACCCCCATAAACAGGCGTGACCGTTAGGTCATACTTTGTCTCGAATTGTTGTGCAATATCGTTGACCGCGTTGGTCATTGACGAAGCTGCGTAAACTTTTAATTCAGTTGCTGCGTTTGCTGCTGATGAAACGCTCAATATTGCCACTAGGCAAGCATGTATTTTCCATGCTTTCATAAAAACACTCCGGTTCTAGGCAGGCAGAAGTTGAAACTGTGGAGCTATCTGTCCACTTTTATTTGTGCTTCAAACAGTTAAAAACTGGTTTTATTTGAACAGAAAGTCAAGATTCATATGTTGTTCTATCGCATCCGCAATGCGATTAATGCCCTGTTCTTTTAACTCTTCAAAGTCTTGTTGTTTGATTTGAGTGCCGTTTACCCACTCTGAAACCAAGCTCAACACGTCTGCCTCATCGAAGAACCCGTGTAGGTAAGTTCCCATAATTTGGCCACATTCACTCAGCGATCCTTCTGCCTCCCCTGAATTTAACTTGAGAGGTTGAGCGCTCTTAACTTCAGTTCGACCAACGTGAATCTCATAGCCTTTCACGTCTGCTGTCTTACCGTTTAGGCAAAGCTGCGCTTGTGTATGCGTTAACTGTTTACTGTCGGTTAGAGTTGTAGTGATGTCTAACAAACCAAGACCTTCACTACGACCAGGCTGCCCCTCTACGCCATTTGGGTCGTCAATTACGTTGCCAAGCATCTGGTAACCACCACAAATGCCAATGACTTTGCCACCCAGACGGATGTGACGTTGAATGTCTTTATCCCAGCCTTGGCTACGTAGATAATCCAAATCGTCTCGAACTGACTTAGTACCCGGCAAGATCACGAGGTCGGCTTTGTCGATCTTTTCGCCCTTGCCAACGTAGCGAAGGTTAATGTCTGGATTAAGACGCAACACATCAAAATCGGTGTGATTACTAATGCGGGTTAATACTGGTACCACAACATTGAGTTTCACTTGTGAAGACAGCTCTTGCTGTGCCGTAATGGCATCTTCTGCTTCGAGGTTTAGCCCGTGAAGATACGGCAATACACCCAGTACAGGCTTGCCCGTTCTCTCTTCTAACCAATCCAGACCAGATTCAAGCAAGCTGATGTCGCCACGGAAGCGATTAACCACAAAGCCTTTGACGCGAGCTTGTTCAGATTTGGATAGTAACGCTAGCGTCCCATACAGATGGGCAAACACACCACCACGGTCGATATCCGCGATAATAATAACGGGTACGTCGGCTTCTTCTGCAAAGCCCATGTTGGCGATGTCATTTTCTCTTAAGTTAATCTCTGCCGGACTGCCTGCTCCTTCAATCATGACGGATTGGTATTCATCCACCAGTTTTGAAAATGAGTCCAATACGGTTCCCATTGCCACTTTTTTGTAATCATGAAATCCGACAGCATCCATGTTCGACAAAGCTTTACCTTGTAAGATGATCTGTGCACCTGTATCGCTGTTCGGTTTGATTAGCACTGGGTTCATGTGAACGGTTGGTTCGACATTACACGCTTGCGCTTGCACTGCTTGAGCACGCCCAATCTCCCCACCATCTTTGGTTACTGCACTATTTAAGGCCATGTTCTGCGGCTTGAATGGGGCAACCTTTATCCCTCTACGGGCTAGTACACGGCATAAACCTGCCACAAGGACGCTTTTTCCGGCATCAGAAGTCGTGCCTTGTACCATTAATGAAGGGATTGGTGATTTCATGAACGTTTAATAAGAGAAAAAAGAAGGTGAACAATCATAACGTTATCTCAGTATCGGACTCAAGAAAATGAATCGAATATGAATGTTCGAATCAGTAATGGTTCAAATACGGTTTGTTTTAATAGCACCATCAAAAACGAACACCTATATAGAGAAACCAAATTATGAAAAATACTGTAATCGCTACTATCGCTGCACTTGCTATCGCTCCTACTGTTGCAATGGCTAAAGACCACAACCACGGTCAATCAAGCATCCAATTTAATGGACCTGTAACGGTAGAAAAGGTGGATGCGTTGATCAAAGACTCAAGCATGTTTACGGAGAAAGACGTTGTCGTAGAAGGCAATCTACTACGTCAAACTCGTGCTGACCAATTTATCTTCAGCGATGGCTCTGGCGAAATCATGGTTGAATTGGATGATGATATTCGACTAACAACTCCTATTGACCAAACCACAAAAGTACGTCTATTCGGTGAGTTTGAAGGCGGAAGCAAACCGGAAATCGAAGTCGAACATTTAGTTGTGATGTAGTTCTGCCCGTTCAACGCCAATTTGGGCAATAAAACATTGATCATGCGCACTTTGTCCTAGTGCATAGGGTGACGGGAAACACCTATAATGATATTTTGTAAATCTTGGTTTGCATTTTGCAGACCTTTTTTTCGTTCGTATTATTTTTTGCCGGAGACACCCATGCTAGGTAAAGCTCTAAAGGTAGCAACCTTTGGTTTGTGCGCTGTTTTGCCACTTGCCGCACACGCTAACAATTTCAATTACAACATGATGGAATTCCGCATGGGTACAAGCCCAGGCACGTTTGGCGGCGAAGTCACAACATACTTTACAGAAAACACGCATTTTATTGGACGCGCAGACAGTGAGTTCAGTGGTGACTGGGACATCGCCGGTGGTATTGGCTTTAATGGTCCGGCAGGTCAGTTTGCTGATATCTATGGTCAAATGCTGGTTCACAACATTAAAAAAGACAGTGGTGATCTTGTCGGTGACGAATGGAAGACCGAAGTTAACATCGGTACTCGCGTTTGGTTTATGCAGAACATCGAATTGCACGGTCGAATTGGCCAATTAATCGATAATGATGATTCAAAAACGATTTACAACCTTGGCGCAAGGTTCCATTCGACTCAACAGTTATCTTTAGGTGCTGATTTGAAAGATAACGGTACTTACGGTCAACAACTTGTGTTGTCAGCGCGTTTCGCTTACTAACTTCTACAGGTTAACCAAGCGAACTAAAACTCGGTTAACTGATTGAAAAAATTAAAAAAGCCTCTCAGTTGAGAGGCTTTTTTTTGTTTCAGTTTCCAAACGATGAACTACTTACCGCTTGGTTTGTTTTGAACGTATTTTTTTGATACATCCACAACAGCGACATCTCGGAAAAAGCTACGTCCTAAGAGCATCGGAAACTTCATATGTCCACGCTCTGTTAGAGTAAACTCGGTTTGCTCTTTTAGGTCGCCTACCTGGATGTAAGCAACAACAACTGGACGTTTATCAACACCTTCCGAAGAAGACTGACGTATCTTTGCCCAACGCTCTACTGGAAGTTTAAATTCTTTACTTGCTTTACCATTGATATCGATTTTGAACTGAACCCAATCTTTACCATCACGCTCGAACGGAACCACTTCGGTTGCGCTGATAGAAGACGTTGTTGCTCCTGTATCAATGCGAGCTTTAAATGTGCGGTCAATCGCTGGTACGTAAACCCATTCTTCTGCACCAAGGACCAGCATGCCATCAGGCGTTTTTTGAACCTTAGCTGGCTTTTCTGGTTTTGGCTCCGGCTTTTTCTCAGGTTTTGTTTCCGGTTTTTGCTCCGGTTTCACCTCAGGTTTTGGCTCGATTTCAGGTTTTACGTCCGGCTTCTCTACCGGTTGCTCCACAACTGGCGTTTCTGGCTCAGCAGGCTCAGTGGTTGTCGGTGTAGATGTACAAGCAATAAGACCGCCGCTCATCATTAGCGGCAGAATCAGTTTCCAGTTCTTCATTAACTCTCCCAATTAACGTTGAGATACTTTTTGGATCGCGTCAGCAACGTAAGGAATATGAGTTTCGGTCAAACCAGCGATGTTAATACGACCATCACCGACACCATAAATGCCATAATCTTCACGCAGTTGCGCCATTTGGTTTTCACTAAAGCCTAGCACAGTAAACATGCCTTTGTGGCTCTCGATGAAATCAAATTGATCTGTATTATGGTTGTTTCTCAATTCGTTACACAAAGTTTGACGAAGATTCAGCAAGCGTTGCTGCATTTCGTTCAATTCTTGTTTCCAAACTGAAGTAAGGTTGGCATCTTGAAGAATGGTTTTCACCAATGCTGCACCGTGATCTGGCGGCATAGTGTAAGTTGAACGTGCTAACGTCAGAAGCTTACCTTTTGCATTCGCCACGTCTTGCGTGTTTTTACCGATCACAATCGCAGCACCAGTACGTTCGCGGTAAAGGCCAAAGTTCTTCGAACATGAAGTCGTGATCAGCATTTCTTCAACGTTGTCAGCCATAAAACGAAGACCTTTTGCGTCTTCTTCTAGACCGTCACCAAAACCTTGGTAAGCAATATCTACAAACGGAGTAAAACCGTTCTTTTGCGAAAGCTCTGTAATCGCTTGCCATGCAGAAAAATCAATATCTGCACCCGTTGGGTTGTGGCAACAGCCATGCAGAAGCACGACGTCAGAAGGACCTGCTTTAGATAGGTCTTCTAGCATTTTCGCCGTATCAACTTGTTTCGTTTCTGGTGAGAAGTAATGGTAGAACTTCACCTTAAGTCCAGCCGCTTCCATCACTGGCTTGTGGTTTACGTAGCTTGGGTTTGAAATCCAAACCGTCGTATCTGGTTGTGCAACCTTCATTAGGTCACCCAGCATACGCAACGCACCGCTTGCACCGGGCGTTTGAATCGCTGCCACACGATCTGTTGCTGACGTACCCGTCAGAAGTAGATCGATCATGCTTTGGTTGAATTCTTCACAGCCTGCAAGCCCAACGTAGGATTTGGTCTTTTGGTTTCCGACAACCACTTCTTGTGCCATTTGAATGGCTTTCATGATTGGCGTTTCACCAGTGCTGTTTTTGTACACGCCAATACCAAGGTCAACCTTGTTTGGACGTTCATCGCCGCGGTATGCGACGGAAAGAGATAAAATAGGATCTAATACGGGAGTTGGTAGATTAGAAAACATGAAAGTCATAACCCTTTGAAATTCAAGTATCGAACCTCACGGTAACACTTTCGTTAACAATGGCGAAATGATTTTTTACTCATTTCGCCAATTAGAGTACAAAATTCTGGTGCCTAGGTAATTTTATGAACTCAATCGGTCATAAAAAGAACGATTCACTCATTGAAGTTTGAATCTAGCTTACCGTTTTTCCTAAATTCGCGCGGAGTCATGTTGGACCAAGCTTTAAATCGTGTACTGAAGTTTGCGCCTGTTGGGTACCCTACTATTTCACCGATGTGCTGAATTGACCACTCTGTTGAGCGCAACAAACGCGCGGCATATTCCATTCTCATACGAGTTAAGTGTGCCATTGGGCTTCGCCCAAACTGTTGCTGGGTCAAACGATGCAAGTGGGGTTCAGAACATGGGTACAGGGCTGCAAGTTGTTCTACCGTCCATTCTTTATGGAGTTGTCTCTGAACCAAATCGAATACGCGGCGCAACTTTAACTGGTTGCGTGATATGGAATCTGAGTGCGGCATATTCAGCATGAGCTCTAACTGGGCAACACTGTGTGCACCGACTTCACCGCCGTAATCGATAGGTAGATTGATACTTCGCAATAGAGTCTGAATACAGAAATACATCACTTCTGGCGCTGGTGTAAGTTGATACTCAATCTCATCATTCACCATCGACCATTCTTTGTCTTGTGAGAGAAACACCCATGCGATTTGCCACGTTTCGTCTTCCATTCCAAAGCCATTTTCAATACCTGCTGGCACGATCACCAACGATCCGGGCTCCAGTTCATAACGACAGGCTCCGCTCTCTAACCAGCCTTTGCCACGAACCGTGTACAACAACATGTGTTTCTTCTGGTTTTTGCGATAAACGGAAAAGAACTCTCGACAAGTAGCAATTCCACATTGGACGATGCCTCTTTCTTCAAGAGCAAGCACGCGAGTGTGGTCGATGAACTCTTGATAGGTCTTTTCTGAAATGGTGTAACGTTCTTGCTTCTCTTCCATGATTCGATGGCTCACAAATGCACTCACGGCAAACGTGTTCTATCAAACCACCGATAAACACTGGATAGTTTGACAAAACTTTTGGATGTCTTCGAAAAATACACCGCCAAATCATACGGATAAACTACTCGCATTGTTCTTAGAGGAGAAATGCGATGCTCTTAACACGTCAATACATAGACAAAGCATTTTGGAAAAAACTGATTGCGATCGGCGTTCCTGTATCGCTCCAATCCATGCTGTTTTCACTGCTCGGCGCGGTGGACATTTTTATGGTGAGTCAGTTAGGTGAATCAGCAACAGCGGCGGTTGGCGTTGGTAACCGAATCTTTTTCTTTAATCTCGCCGTGGTGTTTGGATTGTGTGGTGCAGTAACGGTTTTAGCCTCTCAATACTATGGCTCTGGAAACCTCTCTGGCATACGCAGAACGCTCGCCCAATCTTGGTTTATTTCGCTAGTGGTGACTCTGCCATTCATCTGGCTCTATATGGTTTATGACAAAGAGATCGTCTCTTTTATGGCGGACGATCCTGAGTATGTTGGTTATGCGAGAGAATACTTAGTCGTCACAGGTTTGAGTTTGATAGGCACAGCAGTTGTTGTTCCTATTGAATCAGTGTTGAGGTCCGTCGGTGAGGCAAAGATGCCAACTTACGTCAGTATTGCCGCTATCGTTGTGAATGTCTTCCTCAATGCCGTTTTGATCTTTGGCTTGCTAGGATTTCCACAATGGGGAGTATTTGGGGCTGCAGTCGGTACTTTTATCTCACGCTTTTTCCAAACTGCGGTGCTGGTTTATTTCTTTTGTCGCCGATATTCACATCTGCTTCCTACTCGCTCAGATTGGCTTGAAGGCACAGTAAAGAAGTACCGAAACAAATATTTCAAAGTTTCTATGCCAATGCTGATCCACGATGCGTTGTGGACTGGCGGTTTGATTGTCTACAGCATCATTTATGGTCAGTTGGGCGTAACAGAACTGGCGATTATCTCGTTCCTATCACCAATTGAAGGCGTATTGATTTCAACCTTTATGGGATTTGCTGTCGCAGCCTCTGTACTTCTGGGTAATGACATTGGTGCTCAAGAATATGACCGTGTAGAGAAAACCGCTTGGTGGTATGTATTAACGAGCGCAGTGTTGGCAACCATTTTGTTCTTTGCCGTATGGATTTGTTCACCTTTGATTTTGAATTTGTTAGAGATGAGCCCGCTCACAGACAAACAAATGGCGTTAAATGTATGTTTGGTACTCGCATTAGGCATGATACTGCGAGTGTTTAATATGGTTGGTATCGGAGGCGTATTAAAGAGCGGCGCTGATATTCGCTATAGCATCTTCATTGACACGTTTGGTCAATGGGCGATTGGTATTCCACTTACCTACTACACTGGGATGGTGTTAGGTTTACCACTGCATTGGGTGTTGATGTCCCTACTGGTCGAAGAATTAGTAAAAGGCATTCTAACGACTCACCGAATTCAGTCTAAGCGATGGATTAATAACATGGTTGATGATGACACTAGTGTGACAGCGTAACTGCATCGTTATGCTATAGTTGTTGAGTTGAGCTCAAAACAGAACGACTTCATCAATCAAAGCTTAAAAAGAACTCACACCAAAAGGGCACATTCGAAATATCCGAATGTGCCCTTTTTATGTTTGGCTTTTCTTGAGTTGGAACGCTTAAAGCTCAGTAAATCGATGGATAATTTGATTCGAGCTGCCTCGCCATTCTAGGTTGAGGTCTCGTTTATCTTGCTCGTATTTGCCATCGATTAATGTGTCGATGTATTGCGTCACTTCGCGCTGCTCATCGTCTAGCTCTTCAAGCGTGTAACCTGTCCAAACCCAAATATCTTTGCCTGGGCACTCTTCTCTTACGCGTTTTACAAGCTTAAGAATATGCGGCACGTTCGCTGGATGCAAAGGATCACCACCAGACAGAGATAAACCACGACGTTTGATGCGCGTGTCGTTTAGGTCTGCAATGATTTTGTCTTCTGCTTCTTGCGTGAAAAACACACCAGAATCCAAGCGTTGCGTCGACTGGTTATAACAGCCACGGCACTGGTGTACACAGCCCGACACAAACAGCGTGCAGCGTGTACCTGGTCCGTTAACAACGTCAATTGGATAGTATTGGTGGTAGTTCATAATCGTGCCTTGTTTTGCTGGCTAGAAAAGAAAATCAACCCACGACAGGTTGATTTTCATTATTGGGTTCGAGCTTAAGTAAACCTTACAGGTGCTTAACTCGACGCTTCACTTCTTCTTGCTTACCGAAGTTAAACGGACGCGCATCTGGGCTGCCTAGGTAGCCACAAACACGGCGTGTCACTGACACTTTGGTTGAATCGTGGTTGCCACAGCTTGGGCAAGTGAAGCCTTTACTTGTACAGTCAAACTCACCGTTGTAGCCACACTCGTAACACTCATCAATTGGCGTGTTTGTACCGTAGTAAGGTACGCGGGTGTAACTGTAGTCCCATACGTTTTCTAGTGCTTCAACGTTACGTTGCATGTTCGGGAACTCGCCGTAACAGATAAAGCCGCCGCTTGAGATTTCTGGGTAAGGCATCTCAAAGTCGATCTTGTCGTATGGGTTCACCTTCTTCTCAACATCTAGGTGGAAGCTGTTGGTGTAGTAACCTTTGTCTGTTACGCCTTCAATTACACCGAACTCTTTCGCGTCGATGCGGCAGAAACGGCTACATAGGTTTTCACTTGGCGTTGCGTATAGGCTGAAACCGTAACCAGTATCTTCTGCCCAACCGTTTACTGTGTCTTTCAGGTGCTTGATGATTGCTACTGCTTTTTCACGTAGAACAGCGTCATCATAAACGTGCGCTTCTGTACCGAATAGCGCGTTAATTGTCTCGTGTACACCGATGTAACCAAGAGAAATAGACGCACGACCGTTCTTGAAGATATCTGCGATTGAGTCGTCTGCTTTCAGGCGAACACCACACGCACCTTCCATGTAAAGGATCGGAGCAACACGTGCTTTCACGTTTTCTAGACGAGAGATACGTGTTTCTAGTGCTTTACGAGCAAGACGTAAGCGATCGTTTAGAAGCTCGTAGAATTTCTCTTCACTGCCGTTTGCACGGATAGCGATACGAGGAAGGTTCAAGCTCACTACGCCTAGGTTGTTACGACCTTCGTGAATCAGCTCGCCGTTTTCTTCGTAAGTACCAAGGAAGCTACGACAGCCCATAGGTGTTTTGAATGAACCCGTTACTTCCACTACTTTGTCGTAGTTAAGAATGTCTGGGTACATACGCTTAGACGCACACTCAAGCGCAAGTTGCTTGATGTCGTAGTTTGGATCTTCTGATTTGTGGTTCAAGCCATCTTTGATGCCGAATACCAGTTTAGGGAATACCGCTGTTTTACGGTTCTTACCTAGACCTGCAATACGGTTCTTCAGAATAGACTTCTGGATAAGGCGTGATGCCCAGCTTGTTCCAAGACCAAAACCGAACGTAACGAATGGTGTTTGACCGTTCGCTGTGTGTAGCGTGTTTACTTCGTATTCTAGAGATTGGAACGCGTCGTAACACTCTTTCTCTGTGCGCGCTTTTGCGAACTCTTCTGGCTCAGCAATGTTCCACTCTTTTGCGATCTCTAGATGTTTTTCGTAGCTTGTGATTACGTACGGTTCTAGAACTTCATCAATACGGTTGATGGTTGTGCCGCCGTAAATGTGGCTCGCTACTTGAGCAATGATCTGTGCCGTTACTGCTGTTGCAGTCGAGATTGATTTAGGAGTATCAATCTCAGCGTTACCCATTTTAAAGCCGTGCGTTAGCATGCCTTTAAGATCGATAAGCATACAGTTAAACATTGGGAAGAACGGAGCGTAATCCAAATCGTGGTAGTGAATGTCACCCACTTCGTGTGCTTGAACCACATCGCGAGGAAGGATGTGTGTCTTCGCGTAGTGTTTCGCAACGATACCAGCCAACAAGTCACGTTGAGTAGGAATCACTTTGCCGTCTTTGTTCGCGTTCTCGTTGATTAGGTCTAGGTTACTTTCTTCAATCAGACCTTCGATTTCGCGAGTTAGCGCGCTTTGCTTCTCACGAGCGATGTCGCGATCGTGGCGGTATTCAATGTAAGAACGTGCTAGGGCTTTGTAAGGACCTTGCATGAGTTCATTTTCGACTAAGTCTTGAATCTCATGGATGTGAACTTCATCGTGATCCTGAAGCTGTAACTCAACTGCCAGAGCAACATTTAGTGCATAAATGGCGACATCTTTGTCTTTGTTTTCCGCTGCAGCTTCTACTGCTGCTTGTATACGATCCCTGTTGAACGGAGCTCTTGAGCCGTCACGCTTGATTACGATTGGTTTCACTTTTTCTCCTTACCCCAGCATACTCACAGAGTTATCCACAAATACACTATATGGGGTTATTTTTTATTCTGCTGACACAATATATTGTGGCGTATTTAACGAGAAGCACCAATTGAAAACATTGATTTTGATCAATAAAAAATGGGTAGCGAACAAGAACAAATCGATCTTATTGGCGTTGATCTCACTTGCGAAGAAAACTGTGAAAATTGCAAAATTGGAGCGAAATCCACTTGCTTTTTTTCGAGGTCTTATAGGATAAAGGATGGAAAGGAATGCGCTAAATTATAGGAGTGCGATAGACCAAAATGCGATCACTTTTTGTTACGGTAATATTACTTTTTAGTTCTCTTTCATTTGCTCAAAATTCCGTCAAATTAACCAGCTGGAATATTGAATGGCTATCTATAGATGGTGGAAAAGTGTCTAGAACACCACAAGATTTTGAAAAACTGACCCACTATGTGGATAAAACACAAGTCGATATTCTCGCTTTTCAAGAAGTCGAAAGTGTCGCCGCAATCCAAAAAGCCGTTGGCAATGATTTCACTATTTATCTGTCCGATCGTTCAAACGCCTCCAACCGACACCTTCAGTTCAATGACACCAATCAATACACCGGTTTTGCGGTACGTAATGGTATGAGCGTGTTGGACAAACCAGACTTTTCTATCACACGAGGCAACAGCAAGCTCCGCTTCGCCAGCTACCTTGTCTTGAATCCAAACCAAGACAACGAGACTCACCTACTCTCTGTGCATCTAAAAGCGGGATGCAGTGGTGCGTATCGCAATAATCGCGATTGTAAGATCGTGAAACAACAAGGACAGGCACTAGCCAAATGGATAAAAGCGCGCGAGGACAACAAACAACAATATGTGGTGCTTGGCGACTTTAACCACAATTTGGGTTATCGAGGAGATTGGTTATGGGACGTGCTATCGGACAGTACCAATGCAAAGCTAGTGACCAAAAATACCAAAGCGGAATGTAAAGTGCGTTCTAATCGTAATCCGAATAAAACCCACCAATTCCGCTCTGTGATCGATCACATCATAGTAAGTGGTGATTTAAAGGCGTCGTCAGGTGTTCAAACCGTTTTTAAAACACAAGATGTGCTCGACTATAAGCTGAGTGATCATTGCCCGGTATCTACGACGCTCTCTTTTTAGCCACGAACCACTCTTTTAGCGGTGAATGACCCAACCAACATTGCCGCTATAAAGAGCAGAACTTGTACGTTGCCAGTAAAAAGGCTGGCAACCGCAGGACCAGGACACACACCCAATAAGCCCCAACCAATACCAAACAGTGCTGCACCACCAACTAGCTTTTTGTCTATCGTTTTAGAAGTCGGACAGACAATCTCATCACCAAACACAGATTTGCTTCTTGGCTTTATTAATAACAGATAAGCAGGAATGAACACCGCAAGTGCTCCGCCCATAACGAAGGCTAAGCTTGGGTCCCATGAACCGGTAATATCGAGAAAGCCGATCACTTTTGCCGGGTCTGCCATACCGGAAATGACCATACCAATGCCGAAGAGCACACCAGAAAATGCAACGATGGAAATTTGCTTAATACTTTTCATTACGTCAGTTTTCATAACGACACTATTCCTCACGATACTAGCAAGACGGTTAACATGGCTGTTGCCATAAAAGTACACGTCGCGACAACAGAACGGACAGAGAAGCGCCCCATTCCGCAAATACCATGACCACTTGTACAACCATTACCAATACGTGTACCGACTCCGACAAGCAAACCAGCAACGACAACCAAACCAAGAGAACCGCTGTACTCAGTTGGTACGTGTCCGCCAAGGGCATAAACAGCAAACACACCGCCTAATGCCATCGCAATTAAGAACACAATTCGCCAAACGCGATCTGTATTCTCAACAGCGCCATTTAAGATCCCGCTAATTCCCGCCGTCTTACCAGTGAAAAGCATCAATATCACCGCTGATGCGCCAACCATGACGCCGCCCAAAAGCGACATCCAAGGAACTTCAAACATAACAACCTCGATATAAAGTTTGAATTATTGCTTACAGAAAACTTGGTTAAACGCTTCGATCAGCGAAGCGACTCTTCCATCAGAAATCGAATAAAACACCTGCTGAGACACCTTTCGAGCTTTGATGATGTCGTGTTTTCTCAATACGGTGAGGTGTTGTGAAAAGGCTGATTGGCTTAATGTTGAGCCTTCAAACAGTTCACCGACTCCTTTTTCGCCTTCAATCAGCTTGCACATCACGATTAAGCGTTCCGGATGAGCCATAATTTTAAGTAGCTCACTCGCTTCAGTCGCGCTTTGTAGCATACTGTCGCCCATTCTTATGCCCCTTCATCAATACGTTAAGTTTTATTAGATATTACTAATTAATATTATTAAGTCAATGCTAATATAGTTAAATTAACATTAGACATAGCTAATTTGTTTAAGTAAGGTGTAGGCGTTTTCGATCATTCAGTAGGAGAAATCCATGAGCAAAATCGTGATTATTGGTGGTGTTGCTGGCGGTGCATCTGCAGCAGCTCGCGCTCGTCGTCTTAGTGAAGACGCAGAAATCATTATGTTTGAACGCGGTCCATTTGTGTCATTTGCAAACTGTGGCTTGCCGTACCACATTGGTGGCGATATCCAAGAACGCAGCAAACTGCTTCTTCAAACGCCTGAAAGCTTTTTAGCGCGTTTCAATGTTGATGTTCGTGTGATGAACGAAGTGGTTTCAATTAACCGCCAAGATAAAACGGTTACGGTTAAGAACCTACTTGATGGCTCTGAATACCAAGAGAGCTACGACTTTCTTCTACTTAGCCCTGGTGCAGGTCCAGTTGTGCCGCCTATTCCGGGTATTGATAACCCATTGACGCATTCGCTGCGTAATATCCCAGATATGGATCGCATCATTAAGACGATCGAAACCAACAAAGTGGAATACGCTACGGTCGTTGGTGGTGGTTTCATCGGTTTGGAAATGATGGAAGCCTTCCACCAGCTTGGCGTAAAAACCACATTGGTTGAAATGGCGGATCAAGTGATGACGTCCGTTGACCGAGAAATGGCCGGTTTTGCTCATGCAGAAATCCGAGAGAAAGGCGTCGACCTGCGCTTAGGCGTTGCTCTATCTTCTGTTGAATTTGTGGCGAACCAATCTGTCGCTAACATAGAAGCGGGTGAAGATGACACACACCAACACCTTCAAGGAAAACTGACGCTGTCTCTAAACAATGGTGACCAGCTTGATACCGATATCCTGATCATGGCAATTGGTGTACGCCCTGAAACAAAACTCGCGCAAGAAGCCGGTCTTCAAATTGGTGCACTAGGCGGTATTTACACCAACGAGTACATGCAGACCAGCGATCCTTCTATCTATGCCGTTGGTGATGCGGTTGAAGAGAAAGACTTTGTCACTGGCGAACAAACCCTTGTTCCGTTGGCGGGACCAGCAAACCGTCAAGGTCGTATGGCAGCAGACAACATGCTTGGTCGCCAAGAAACTTACCAAGGTACGCAAGGCACGGCGATCTGCAAGATCTTTGATTTAGCCGTCGCTTCTACTGGTAAAAACGAGAAACAGCTAAAACGTGACAACATCACTTATGAAAAAGTGTATGTCCACACAGCCAGCCACGCGAGTTACTACCCTGGCGCAGAAACTGTGTCGTTCAAAATGCTGTTTGATCCAGCAACCGGAAAGATTTTAGGTGCGCAAGCAGTAGGTAAAGACGGCGTTGACAAACGCATTGACGTAATGGCAGTTGCTCAGCGTGCTGGTATGACAGTAGAACAACTACAACACCTTGAACTCACTTACGCGCCACCGTATGGTTCAGCGAAAGATGTGATTAACCAAGCGGCTTTCGTTGCGAATAACATCATTAAAGGTGACGCAACAGCGATTCATTTTGATGAAATCGACAACCTCTCAGAGGACCAAGTTCTGCTCGATGTTCGTAATCCGGGAGAATTGGAATCTGTCGGCTTCATTGATGGCGCAATCAATATTCCTGTCGACCAACTTCGCCAACGTATGAATGAACTGCCGAAAGACAAAGAGATCGTGATTTACTGTCAGGTCGGCTTGCGCGGTAACGTCGCTTATCGTCAACTGGTCAATTCAGGATTTAAAGCACGTAACCTACTTGGTGGTTACCGTACCTATAAGTTCGCAAGAGCTTAATCTCTGATTATAAATATCTAAGTTTAGGGCTGAAAAAAAGGGGCACATTATGTGCCCCTTTCTACATTTCAGATTCGACTAATTGAATAATCTTGGTCGCTTTTTCGAAGTGATCGAGTTGATGAATTTGAATCCACCAAGTCGCCGCTTCCATCAATAACTCAGGATTGTCATTCTTATTAGCGAAAAAGGCATAAAAGGACACGCCAACATTGTCGCCTTTCTGCTCTATTTTCTTCTTACACACCTGAATGATTTTGTCTCTTAACGCGATGTTCATTGCCTTTCCCTTTCTCTTTGCGACAGCAAAATTAGCCCAAAAAATAGAATAACTGTATTTATATACAGTTATTCTTAGTAAGGCAAATAAACATAATCATCTAGATGAATATTCTCGCACGAAGACCTAATACCCAAGTGCTGCTTTTGTTCGAAAATGCTGGGTCTTTGATGTATTGAATATCCGGTGTGATTTGGATGTAGTCGTTCAACTGCATGTTGTAGTAAAGCTCGGCAGTGAACTGTTCAGAGTCATCCACACCATAAGCGTGTTCTAGGTTATCGTTAACATGGCTCCAGTTAATGGCTAAGCCTAGGTTGTTGGTTGGTTTACCTAAACCAAAGTAACCAATTCCCACCGTTAGGGAGCGATCATAAAGTGCCACATCGCCTTCCGAGAAGCCACCACGAACAAATGGCATTAATTGCTCTGTAGCAAAGTAGCTTGCTGAAAAGTTAATACCCTGCCCGCTGTCCTTATTCGTCAGGTTATGTTGCGTGTCGCCATCCAAATGCCAAGCGGTTAAATGAACGTTGTCGGTATAGATTTGGTCTTGTGACGCCGTCCAACCCAGTTCGAACGTTGTAAACAGCTTATGATCGTTGAATAAGGTGTCGAAGCCATCAAATGGTTCATCTGAAAGCCCTTTACCATCGACCACACCTGCAACCATATAGAAGTTATCAGTCAGCATGTGGCCGACAGCTAAGCCGAGAATCCCATCATCCGGTAGACCAATGGAACCACCACCAGTACTGAATGCAAGGTTACTGAATCCGGTCCACGGACTGGCTAAAGCGTATGTATCAACATAGTCAGTGGTATCTAAGAAACCCACCATGAACGAGGTTTTGCCACCATTGAGCTTTTGTTTCCAATATAGGTTAGTTAGGCGAGCACCTTGATCACTGTACGCTGGACCAATCATACCTGCATAACCTAACCCATTGCCGATGAAGCTAAACTCTTTTGGTGACAAATCACTATAAGCATGGCGGTGTTCGACTTTCCAAACCAATCCGCCCGTATTTCCAGACTCAAGACCAACCAGATTCCAGCTACCATAAAAACGAGCAACACCAGCACTTGCGGTATCTTCACCGCCACTTTGCGGGTCTGACGCCGTTAAGCCAAGCGCTTGGTAATCCAAACCAAACGTTAAGTTATGATCTTCCGCTAGTGACTCTCGCCAAGTGCGTTTTTCACGAGCATTTTCAGCAATGGTATTGTCAACCGTATCAGGGCTACCAAAGTTCGCCGCGTTAATCGATGACGCCATTACAAGTGAAAGAGCGATAAAACTAAGCTTTGGAACAGTTACTTTCATGTCTGGTTTCTCATTAAATTGATTTCTAGAAAAAGAGTTTAATGATTCAGCGTATTGAAAATTGCCATTAAGCGACAGCTCACTGCTTTTTGTATTTTCGGTGGTGTACTCTTATCGATAAGGTCGAATTGAAACCTCGTCCATCTGGTAGATGGTTTCTACGTTCGAAGCTCCGTCAGAGTATGAAACATCCGCCTTAGTCTTTTTCACATGCAGATCCCCTTTCACCCAAATTGGCTCGTAAAGAGAAGTCAGTTTCAAACCTTTCGGATAATCGACCAAAACAATCTGGTTTGCAGGTGGCGGTGGCGTATGGATGCAAGCGCCCATAGTTGGAACAAGGAAAAATTTTGTGACAACGTCATTGTTAAATTCTACCGGCGTTACAAAGCCAGGAATTTCATAAGTATCTTCAGTAAGTGTTGTGTTTGGCATTGATGCCAACATACGACGATGCTGAGTAATCTCTTCGCGCTTTTTGAACAACCATTCAATGTCTAAGTCGTCAGCCTTTAAGCTGTCTTCTAATTCCTTCATGGTTTGTTTCTGTTGCTCATTAAGATTTTGAGCATCACGGTATCTTGCAAGAGAACCAAGTTCAAAAAGTTGTTGGTCTGTGAGTTTTACAAATGGGTCTTCAATCTGAGGGACATCCACTGGCAACAATTGCTCCCAGCTTAATTGATCGGCGGATACATTTGATGAAGCCAGCAAAACTAAGCCAGCCAATAGGTACTTCTTCATACGTTCCCTTGAATAGTTCTTTGTCTTTTAGAGAAAAATTTGGGGACAATAGCGCCCCCAAATAGTCGAAAGAGTTTACTACAAGGTATTCTTGTGGATCTTGCCGTCTTTCATAATTACTTTGAATTTATCTTGGTAATCGTTAAGAATTGTGATGTCCTGCAGAGGATTCCCATCCACCAGCACTACATCAGCGTAAGCGCCCGGCTCTACAACGCCGAGTTTTCCGTATTTATATGGATTCATGCCGCCCGACCAGCTTAGTACTTCTGCGGCATTCGATGTGCCCATCTTCATGATCTCATATGGTGTAAATCCGACTTTCTCCATCCAAACCATGTTATCTGCTTGGCGCGTATTGTATGCAGGGCCAAACATATCGCCACCAGTAACAATCAACAGGTCATATTTACGCGCCCATTCAAACATTTGCTTCGCGCCTTCGTTTACTTTGGTCGCTTTGGCTTTTTGATCCGGGCTGAAGAAGGTGATCTTTTCAGGTTCAGCAAAGGCTTCAAGAGACATCACAGCTTGTGCAGAAAGTGCCACACCCTTTTCTTTCATTCGCTTAATGGTTTCTTCGGAAATTAAGAAGTTATGCTCAATCACTTTTACGCCAGCATCAATGGCACGGTTAACCGAACGATCATGATAAGCATGCGCCATAACGTAGGTACCGTAATCTTCTGCTACGCCAACAATCGCTTCCATCTCTTGTTTAGAGAATTGCGTCATGTGAATTGGATCGAACTCACTCGCAACACCACCGCCGGCCATTATTTTAATCTGCGTCGCGCCCGAACGTAAGTTCTGACGTGCAGCACGACGAGCTTCTGTCTCGCCATCGACGATATAGCCAAAGCCGTGGCGTTCAAGATCGTCAACGCGTCCTGGAACATCGTTAAAGCTACCGGTATCCGCGTGACCACCAGTTTGGCTCAAGAAGCCCCCCGCAGGAAACAATCGCGGTCCCTCAAGCAAACCATTGTTGATGGCTTTTGCGATACCAAGAATATTACAGCCTGCATCACGAGCCGTCGTAAAGCCTTGGTCGAGATACTGCATCATGGAAACATGAGCACGAGCCCCCATCGCCATTTGATCATAACCATCTCTACCAACCAACATACCTTCTTGAATACACATGTGGGAATGCATGTCGATTAAGCCAGGAATCATGGTTAAGCCTTCGCCATTAATTGTCGTTGTTTGCTTATCAGCTTTAATTGGTTTCGGTGAGATTTCCTTAATCATGTTATCCACGACTAAGACATTTTGGTTTTGAAGTAGCTTTTCATCGGTGCCATTGAAAACATCAACGTTAGTAAACAGTGTCGATGCTGCATTCGCGTTTAAGGCAAATGCACAAGATAGCGCAACAAAAGAAAGGTTCTTCTTAGAAATTGTCATTATTACACCTACGTTTTTTGGATAGTTGGGGTCCATTTCCTATAACTTCCCTGTCAGAACAGCGGTGTTATGAGGGCATCTATTTCTGTGATCACCAAAAACGACTGATCAGGCAAAAAACATATGAAACAGACGGCTTACGTTAAAAACATAGAAGTCATCATGACGACTTTCAAGGCGGTTTAATTGCCTTTACACGACAACATGCGGATATTGTGAAAGAAATGCGAGTTGAGACAAAAACCTCCGATTATTCAGAGGCTTTATGTGTTACGTTTCATTTGACGGAGGGGCACAACAAAGACTGACGATACGCTTTAGGCGTGAGATTCATCATTCGCTTAAACGCGCGGGTGAAGTGAGCAGAATCTGAATAGCCTGTTTTGAGTGCAATGTGCGTAATACTGAGGTCTCGGTCCGCTAACAGTTCCAGCGTTTGTTTAAGTACTAACCCTTCGATCACTTCTCGATAAGTTGTGTTCTCGCTCGCCAGCCGTCTTTGAATGGTTCGAGCATTCATATCAATCAGTTCACCAGCAAACTGGATAGAGATCTTTCCCATCGAGAGATAAGGCGTCAGCGCCCTTGCTAATGCATCACTAAACTTATCATTCTCACCACGAAAACTCGTGTTTGGCGCCGTTTGAGATGGCATGAAAGCAATCGGCTGGTTAATCCATTCGTTCGGAATCGAAATAGCAGTAACCGGTCTTCCAGTAAAGAACTGGGCGCTTTTCATCCCAGGCAATAGATTGAATGGCTCGGCTTCTATGTCTTGAATCCCGACCTCCGCCAATCGCCACTGTGAACCCACAAGCTTTTTGAGTAGTTCATTCATAAACATGGCGGAGAACATTTCCGCGTAACGAAACCATTCTCTGTTTGCGTCTTGTTTTTCTCTGACGAGCCACCATTTACCGCCACGCGATACGACCGAAAGACTGACATTATCTGAGATCTGTTTTAGCAGTTGGGAGACTTCTTCTAATGCCGCTTTAAGTGAGTGCGTTTGGGTAATTTGATTGGCAAACCTAGGAACGTAGATATCGTGACAAAGCGTCCAAGTAAGCAAGGCAAACTTCTCGGGCGATGCTCTTTCACCTAAGGTTTGAAATACCGACTTTAATGCACTTTCTGGCACAAACGCATTAGAGGATTGGCTGGATAAGATATCCTGTGGCATACGTGCGGTTTCAAGTAATGAATGAATATCACCATCAAGCTCATTGAGCATCGTGGCAAACAGCTTTACTTCTTCCGAGTGGACCAAAGGAATATCTGTATTGGGCATGAAAGCTATCATCTTAAAATACCAAGGATTATTTTAGTTTAAGCACAAACTTCCGGGCTGTCATTAGTCACAATCCAAGTGCAATTTGATAATGAGAGACGACTCACTCTGAACAGAAGAGCCAACGCACATTGGCATTCAACATAGATCATTGCCTGTTCAAGAACTTGCCAATTCACGCCACAGATACGTTCTATTCACTTTTAAAGCACTATTTAAAGCGCTATTTATACTTCTATGAATGTGATGATTTTCACGCTTTCTTAATCAGCAATCGTTTTCTAGGAATTTTTCCTAGTCGATCTAAGCCCTCCTCTCATGTAGTTAAAAAGAGGACTCTCTACAATCGCCAGCAGTTAAAAGAAAGCGAGCACGCAAGTGCATCACACTAATACAAGAGAGTTCACGATGTTAAAATTCCTTGAACAAGTCCGGAAGCCTACCCTAGACCTTCCAGTCGAAGCGCGTAGAAAAATGTGGTTCAAACCATTTATCCAATCTTACCTAGTGGTATTTATTGGCTATTTGACGATGTACCTGATCCGTAAAAACTTCAACGTCGCACAAAACGACATGATTTCTACTTACGGTTTGTCGATGACAGATCTAGGTTTGATTGGTCTCGGTTTCTCGATTACTTACGGTATCGGTAAGACCGTGGTTTCCTACTATGCCGATGGTAAAAACACCAAGCAGTTCCTTCCTTTCATGCTTATCCTTTCTGGTCTGGCAATGCTTGGTTTCAGTTTCAGCATGGGCGGTGGCAGCGCGAGCTTGTTCTTGATGGTAGCGTTCTACGCACTAAGTGGTTTCTTCCAAAGTACTGGTGGTCCTTCTAGTTACTCGACCATCACTAAGTGGACACCGCGTAACAAACGAGGTTCTTACCTAGGTCTTTGGAACATGTCTCACAACGTAGGTGGTGCGGGTGCTGCAGGTGTGGCTCTGTTTGGTGCAAACTACTTGTTCGACGGTCACGTGATCGGCATGTTCGTGTTCCCTTCTATCATTGCGATCATCGTTGGTTTCATCGGTATGCGCTATGGTAACGACTCTCCGGAAGCCTACGGTCTAGGTAAAGTAGAAGAGCTATTTGATGAAGCAGTCAGCGAAGAAGACGAAGCGGCTGAAGGCAATCAAATGACTAAGAAAGAGATCTTTGTTGAATACGTTCTGAAAAACAAAGTGATCTGGCTACTTTGCTTCGCAAACATCTTCCTTTACATCGTGCGTATCGGTATCGACCAATGGTCAACGGTTTACGCATACCAAGAACTTGGTCTATCAAAAGAAGCAGCAATCTCTGGCTTCACCCTATTCGAAGTGGGTGCGTTAGTCGGCACATTGATGTGGGGTTACTTATCTGACCTTGCGAATGGTCGCCGTGCGCTAGTGGCTTGTGTTTCTTTGGGTTTGATCATCGTATCACTTGAGTTCTACCAACACGCAACCAGTGAGTTCATGTACCTAGCGTCACTATTTGTTCTTGGCTTCCTTGTGTTTGGTCCTCAACTACTTATCGGTGTTGCTGCGGTTGGCTTTGTTCCTAAAAAAGCAATCAGTGTGGCAGATGGCGTAAAAGGCACATTCGCTTACCTAATTGGTGACAGCTTCGCGAAGTTGGGTCTAGGTATGATTGCAGACGGTACACCAATCTTTGGTCTAACGGGGTGGAAAGGCACGTTCGCTGCCCTAGATACCTCAGCAATGATTTGTATTGTTTTGCTTGCTTTCGTTGCTATTGCAGAAGAGAAAAAGATTCGTCAAAACAAGAAGAAGCTTGAACTCGCAGAAAACCAAGCTTAATCAAACAGCGCGCTTTGCTAGTCAAAGCGCGCTAGATCATTAAATAAACTTGGTCAATTTAGTATCATAGTAGGTTTTTATTGAGCTCTCTATATCAAAGGTGCCAAAGGATTGTCTCCTATCTAGCGCCGATTGGTATTGAGCTCATTTTCGTTTGTGTATTGCTGAAGTTTGGTATTTAAGATGATTAACGTAGCGCTTGTTGATGACCATGTCATCGTTCGTTCTGGATTTGCTCAGTTGTTGAGCCTTGAGACAGACATGAATGTTGTAGGTGAATTTAGCTCGGTAGCAGAAGCTCGAGTGGGATTACCTGCGTGCAAGCCAAATGTAGTTATCCTAGATATCTCGATGGCAGACGAAAGTGGGCTTACCCTACTCTCCGAAATCCCTTCAGGCATTGCTTGTGTCATGCTTAGCGTGCACGACTCTCCCGCAATGGTTGAAAAGTCACTTAAACTCGGCGCAAAAGGTTACCTAAGTAAACGTTGTAGTCCTGACGAGTTGATTCAAGCCGTACGAACCAGTGCTTTGGGCGGTTGTTATTTAACGCCTGATATTGCGTTGAAGCTCGCGACACCAAGTGACAAAGCGGCAACGCTGACTCAACTGACTCGCCGAGAAAACGAAGTGTGCCAATTATTGGCTCGTGGTTTAGATGTGAAATCAATCGCCACTGAGCTTGGCTTAAGCCATAAAACCGTTCACGTTCACCGTGCAAACGCCATGGATAAGCTTGGCGTAAAGAACAACGTTGAACTCGCCAAACTGTTCTCGCAAGAGTCGTTTTAATGCGTAGCTACACCATCACCTCCATTTGCGGTTTATTCATGACAGGATGCTCGTGGTTCTGTCTGTGGGTGATCGCTTATTACTTTGTGAACGATGCGGAGCTCGCGATCTTGTTGTTCCCTTTTGCGTTGCGTTTGGGACTAACACTGCATACGCGTACAAAGTATTGGGCAACGATTTATCTCGCCGAATGGGGATTGACCGTTGCTCTTGCTCTACTTCTTGAACAGCCGCAATGGCTAATGGTGTTGGTTGCCAGCTTCCTGAGCATGCCGGTTGTTTACCTTGCTAAGCGTTATTACAAAGGCGATCAGAACCAGCATTTAGCGGTTATGGCGGTCGTGTTACTCGTGACGTCTTGCATTAACGTACTTGCGGTTGGTTATCACGTTCAATCTGTCTACATGGCATGGTTGGCGAGCATTGCGGGCGGTTTGTTGGTTCTGCCAATGTGTTACTTGCTTTGGAACTACCTTTTCCAAAGCCCTTGGTCACCGCTGACCTCGAATTTGTTAGCCAACGAAGTTCAGTTCAAAGTTCGTCATATTCTGCTTTATAGTGTGTTGTTGATTGCCAGCATTTTGGTTCAAACCAGCCTGCCGGATGAGTTAAAACGCTTCGCGCCTTTCTGCATGGCAATCCCAATCATTGTGCTTGCGCTACGCTACGGCTGGCAAGGTGCCTTACTTGCGACCATGTTAAATAGTATTGCGCTGATTGCTGCGCGCAGTGGTGTTTCGAATCTGGAAATCACTGACCTTCTGTTGTCCCTTTCGGCACAAACCTTAACGGGCATCATGCTCGGTTTAGCGGTGCAGAAACAAAAAGATCTTAACCAAAAACTTCGTGGCGAATTGTCGAGAAACCAAACCTTGTCCCGACAACTCGTTCAAGCGGAAGAGTCGGTGCGTCGTGACGTGGCGAGGGAACTGCACGATGAGATTGGTCAGAACATCACGGCTATTCGTACCCAAGCGAGCATCATTAAGCGCGTTGATAACGCAGAAATGAACACACGTTGTGCCGACATGATCGAAAACCTCTCACTTAATGTTTATGACACCACCAAACATCTGCTGAGCAAACTTCGCCCGAAGATGCTCGATGATTTGGATTTGAAAGACTCTGTTCACCAGTTAACCCGTGAAATGGAGTTCGACAATCATGGCACTCGCGTTGTACTTGATTGGCAAGGTGACTATGAGTCTTTGGGCGACACTCTAAAAGTAACCCTATTCCGTTTATGCCAAGAAGCGTTAAACAACGCAGCTAAATACGCGAATGCGACGTCTATCGTAATCGAGCTGTCAATTGACGAGAACATTTCGTTAAACATCGCTGACAACGGCATTGGTTTCAAAACCGAAGACTGCATGAAAGGCATGGGCGTTCGCGGCATGCAAGAACGTGTGCAAGCGCTCGGCGGCAAAATGTATATCTACTCTTTGAACGATCATGTGGATGGCACACAAATCGCCATCACATTACCTAAGGTGTAACGAGCATGTTTGGATTATTTCAGTCTCCGAGCTACAACCAAGCTCCCCTTAGCAAAGACCAGGTAGATGAACGTTATCGTTATTGGCGTCTGCACATCATGCTGGGTATGTATCTTGGTTATGCAGGCTTTTACTTCACTCGTAAAACCTTCAACTACGCTGCACCCGCGATGATTGCTGATTTAGGTTTAGATAAAGCTGATATCGGTATGATTGGTACGCTTTTCTACATCACCTATGGTTTATCGAAGTTTATCTCGGGCACCATTTCTGACCGTTCTAACCCTCGCTTTTTCATGGGTGTCGGTTTAATCGCGACGGGCCTTATCAATATCGCGTTTGGCTTCTCTAGCTCTTTGGTTGCACTCGCTGCTCTTTGGGTGATGAACGCTTGGTTCCAAGGTTGGGGCTGGCCTTCGTGCTCTAAGTTACTTACGACTTGGTATTCGCGCTCAGAACGTGGTTTCTTGTGGGCAATTTGGAACACCGCCCATAACGTAGGCGGCGCTTTAATTCCCCTACTCGTTGGATTTCTTACATTCCATTACAGCTGGCGAGAAGGCTTTATCGTACCGGGCGTTATCGGCGTCATTCTTGGTGTCATTGTTTGTTGGCGCTTACGCGATAAACCGACCACTCAAGGACTGCCAACGGTTGGTCAATGGCGTGATGACAAGTTAGAACTGGCGCAAGAAAATCACGGGCAAGGTCTGAGTTATAAAGAAATCCTCAAACAATACGTGTTCAACAACAAGTACATTTGGTTGCTCGCATTCAGCTATGTACTGGTTTACATCGTGCGCACCGCCATCAATGACTGGGGGAATTTGTACCTGACAGAACAACACCACTACAGTCTAATCAATGCCAACGCAGCATTGTCGATGTTTGAAATCGGTGGCTTTGTTGGTTCTCTAGTAGCTGGTTGGGGATCGGATAAACTGTTCGGTGGTAACCGAGGTCCAATGAACCTCTTGTTTGCTGCAGGCATATTCCTATCTGTCGCAGCGTTGTGGTTGATGCCATTAACTAACTTTGCGTTCCAAGCTGCGGGGTTATTCTCAATTGGCTTCTTCGTATTTGGTCCACAAATGTTGATTGGAATGGCAGCAGCGGAATGTTCACACAAAGATTCCGCTGGTGCTGCAACGGGCTTTGTTGGTTTGTTTGCCTACATGGGTGCCGCACTTTCTGGCTACCCATTAGCATTGATTCTTGAAGAATACAGCTGGACTGGATTCTTTATCACCATCTCGGTATGCGCAGCCGTTATTGGCTTGCTGTTGTTACCGTTCTTACAGGCTCAACCTTCAAGAAAGCCGCTCGCTCCCAAACTTAGGTTGTAGACACCTGATTGTAGAAGCGACTTCTACACCTCTTAGGGTGAGTTAACCGCTCACCCGCCCAATCTCCACTATTTTTTGCTTCCGATTCAGTTCGGAGGGTTTTCTACGGGTAAAATTCATGAATTCGAATACTATTTCATCAAAATGCTTCTTCAAAATGGACAATAAGATCCAAAACTACGACTGGGGAAGCCGCACGGCTATCCACGATTTATTTGGCTTTGCTAACGAAGCTCAACAACCTCAAGCCGAGGTTTGGATGGGTACGCATCCGAATGGTTGCTCTATCGTTAAACAAGGAAGTACTGCCGCTTCGAGTACAATGGTTTCATTATCAGAATTGATCAAACAAGATCCGTCAGCGTTTCTATCGCAAAGCACGGCAGACGCCTTTGGTGACCTACCTTTCCTATTCAAGATTCTTGCAGCAGATAAAGCCTTGTCAATTCAAGTGCACCCAAACAAGCAAGATGCTGAGATCGGTTATGCAAAAGAACAAGAGTTAGCTGTACCGCTGAGTGCATTCAATCGGAATTATAAAGATGCCAACCACAAGCCAGAACTGGTTTACGCCCTAACGGAATATCAAGCAATGAACGGCTTTCGTCCGTTTGATGAAATCATCGCTGAGTTCCGCCTGTGTGACATTCCTGAAATCAACGGCTACCTAGAACAGTTTGAGCTCAATCCCAACCAAGATGGGTTGTGTCAGTTCTTCGTAGAGATTCTTTCCATGGAAGAAGCACGCAAGGTTAACGTAGTGGATCACTTATTATGTTACGCAGCAGCCAACCAAGTACGCCCTGTGTGCGAATTGATTTTAGACCTTGCTGCTCAGTACCCGAATGACGTGGGTTTGTTTGCCCCTTTACTGCTGAATGTTATTACGCTTAAACCCGGTGAAGCCATGTTCTTAAGCGCAAGAACACCTCATGCTTACATTAAAGGCACCGGTCTGGAAATCATGGCGAACTCAGACAACGTACTTCGCGCTGGTTTAACACCAAAACACATGGATGTGGAAGAACTGGTTAAGTGTACCGACTTTATTCCAAAACCGATGAACACGCTGCTAACCAAAGCAGAAATCAAAGGGTGTGAGCATTGCTTCCCTGTTCCTGTACAAGACTTCAAATTCTCTGTGTTCCAAGAGCCAAAAGATCAACAAGTTGAGATGAGCAGTGCGGAAATCTTAATGCCGATCGATGCAGACGTAACGCTTCTTGCAAAAAGCGGCGAAACATTAGTGCTTGGTAAAGGGCAATCGGCTTTCATTCCTGCTTATGTGGGTAGCTATACAATCCGTTGTGAAGGTCGCGTTGCTCGTGCATTTAATGGCTAAGTTCATTTCCTCTTAAAATAAGAATGGCGGAGACTTTTCACCTCCGCCATTCAAACCATTCATTTGTTTGCTAACTCTGTGCTTGAGCCAAACGAATACTTACCAGACTTGCCACCATGATGGCTAAGTAAAAGCTCCCGACTATCGCTTCAAAGAAAACGAAGAACTGAGCCACTGGAACCGTTGGTGAAATGTCACCATAGCCCACTGTCGTTAATGTGATAAAGCTAAAGTACAAAGCATTAAACAAGTTCGACAGCCAAGGTTTTGCTTCTAATCCAGTGAAAGAGCTTGGGAAAAACTCCAACACCAACAAGTAAATCACCGCCCACGCAAGCCCTAGTAGCAGATAGATACAAATCGAACCGATGATGTGGTTTGTCGTGACCGACTTGGTTAACACCACCTGCTTTAGCGCCGAGTATATATGTGAAAACAAGAAAACCAGTAATGCACCTAGCGTCAAAATGGACAGATCTAAATGCTCTAAAAACGACATACCATAGGAGATGACGGCAACAATCAGTAGCACGCCATACCATGTACGATTGGATTTGTTCTTCTTGTTGATGCCTGCAATCGAAGCGCCTAGCGTCACCACCAAAAGGGCGAGAACAAATTCCTGCCCATCTGGATAAAACTGATGCATCACGGCACAGCCGAAAAACAACGCAATGAGTGCAAAGAACAAAAAGTAAAAGTTATCTTCCCTGGTCATCGGTTTCATGATGCCACCTCTGCTTTGTCTTCCTCCTTCGCTTTTTGGTCCATGCTCAGTGCTTTGTTTGCTTCAGTGTCATCTTCATCTAACCAGTTCACCATCAACTGGTAAGTCAGACTCAGTACCACAGCACCAACAAACAGACCTACGATACCAGACATTGCCATACCACCCAGTGCACCCAGCAGTGTCACAAGCATCGGTGTGTCAGAACCACGGCTTAGAAGTACTGGTTTCAGTACCGCATCACTCGCGCTCACCAAAATACACCAAACTAAGAAGATGCCAGCAACCAGTGTTGATTCGACGCTAAACACGTAAATAATCGCAGGAATCAATGCCAGAATCGGAGGCAACTGAACAATCGCAATCAGAATCACAGCAACCATCCAAAGCGCAGCAGCAGGAACGCCAACTGCGACCATACCAACACCCGCCATGACAGATTGAATCAGTGCAACGCCAATCACACCTTGAACGACACTGCGAACGGTCGATTTTGAAAGATCAATCAACGCTTCGCCTTTCTTGTTGGTAAGGCGGTCTGCTAGCTTGGTAAAACCTTTTTGGCAAACTTCAGCATTGCTCATGAACGCACCTGCAATCATGGTCGAAATGATGAACTGGATGAAACCACCACTTACCGAGCCAACAATAGATGCTGCTTGAGAAAGGAAGCCTTTCACTTGCTCGCCATACTTAACCAAGAAGCCTTCCATGTTGGTCGATGCATAGTTAATCGCAACGAACATTTTGTCGCCCACGACAGGGATCTCTTTTAAGCTTTCTTGTGGCTTAGGTACAACTAAGGTGCCATCCTGTAACCCAGTGACGACCTCAGTGCCACTGGTATATAGACCAGATGAGAGCGCGATAAGTGGGATTAAAAGTAACAGCACACCGATAGTACTGAGGAGCGCACTCGCCTTACCTTTTGAAATGCCTAAGCGATTGTGAAGGGACATCATGACTGGGTAGAGCGCGATGGCAATAATGCCGCCCCACACAACCAACATAATGAATGGACTGAGGATAGAGAAACACCACCAGATCAGTAACGCTACGGCTCCGATCTTGATAGCGGCGTCTATCGCCTGTTTAGAGAAATCATTTGAAGCTTTCATAGCGTTACCTTTTCACTGTCTGTTAAGTGTTATGTTTGCAAAAACTTCCATTGTCGGGTTTCCAAAAAGAGTGATGCGAGGATCATGTACGTCCCGACCAACACCAATTGGAAGATTCGGATAAATGTATTGCTGTCGATATCTCCGGAGCTCATTAGCGTGCTGCCGATCAAGACAAGCAAGGTACTGAACGCCGTAACGAATATCGGTGCCTTCTCTGGCACGGTGTAAATCTTCTTCCCTATCAATACCGCCAATAACGCAATAAAGGCGGTGTAAAAGAATATGCTTGGCACAATGGCGAGAATCGAGAAAGCCAAGATGGCAAGTATCCCGCCGATACCGTTACTGATGATTAAGAAGGCGCTTAATTTGACTGACTTCTCTGACGTAATCATCAAAGACAGCAACGCGACAAACATCATGGTGAGCAACGCTTCTGAAATCTGAAAGACAAAGAAGAAGCACACCACAGGAAACGAAATCAACATGGCTCGAAATGAAGCATGCCAACGTTGCTCCTTACCAATCGGTGGAGCCGCATAACCAGCGAACTCACTGTCTGGCTCTGGTAGATAAATATGAACCAGGGCAAAAATCGCCACCGATACCGCACCGGAAATTGCCAAGCCACTCGCGAGCACAACAGAAATTGCTGGGTTATTTATTGCCATAAACGGCAACATCAACACCGCAATCAACAAAATGGTCGCGAACAGATTCCATTTGGGGTCAGTAAACAAGTAGTAACCCCATGCCATCATCAAACCGACGGCAATCAGTAGAACAATTGGGTACTGAGTAATGCCTCCTGAAAGAAGCAACCCCAACCCCATGGTGGCAATCAATGCCAGCAGCAACTCGTAAATCGTTTCTCTATGAAGGTTTGGCTTATCGACCAAGAACTTCGCGGTAAATACCGGCGCGACAAACGCCAGTTGCCAATTAATCCAAGCAGCGAGAAACACCGCCAGACCTACACCAATGGTAAAGCGCAGAATCCGGCGTTGAGTTGCGTTATCAATGCTCAGATTATCGGACATAAGACAGTACGCTCAGTAGACGAATCCAAAGTTTGCCAAGGGTGTTGAACACGAAGTTGTCACCGCTGTAAACAATCACGTCTGCTTGACCGCCAACACGTAGCATTCCCGTTACCTCTTCACGATCAAACTCGATAGCGATCGGTAGCATTTGCGTTTGGCGTAACCAGCCTGTTTGTTGGTTGGCTTGCGCCAGCTTACCCGCTTGTTGGTTTTGTCCCCAATCGACACCCCAGTCGATGCTGCTCACTTTACCTTTGATGACTTTGCCGGGAACAAAATCGAGGGCGATTTCTACTTCGTCACCAATGCTAACGTTGCCTAAGCTGTTTTCACGGAAGTACGCTTCAATCCAAATGTCTTCTGTCGACACAAACGTCATGATTGGCTGACCGGCTGAAGCGTAGAAGCCTTCGGTCAAACTGAAGTTCGAAACACCACCTTGAGTTGGCGCACGAATCACAGTACGTTCTAAGTTCAGTTGAGCTTGCTCAAGTGCCAGCAATGCTGCTTTGACTTGGCTGTTTTCTTCACCTTCTGCGCCAAGTTGTTGCTTCGCTTTTTCAAGATCCGCTTCTGCATTTACTACGTTTGCTCTCGCCGTTGCCAATGATGCTCTCGCTTTGTCCGCGTCTGATTTCGACACAACACCTTTCTCTGCCATGGCAAGAACACGGTTGGCTTGCGCTTCAGTGTTTTGGCGTTCAACAATCGCAGACGTTAATCTTGCTTGAGCCGAAGCGATTGACGCGGTTTGTGCACCAACGTTCTGCCCAGCAATTTCAAGATTCTCTTCAGCTTGCTTTACCGCGATCTCGTAATCAGATTTATCGAGAACGACGAGCTCATCACCTTCTTCAACAAGTTGGTTCGGACGAACATTAATATTGAGGACATTGCCAGAAACCTGGGGCTTTATTGGCACGATATAACCTTTAACACGCGCATTGTCGGTCACTGGAATGATGCGATCTGACACAATGCTGAAGCCGAGCATGACAACAATAAATAAAAGCAGATAGTTGGTGACCGTCTTTACTTTATCTTTTTTATTCGTCTCTTTGTTTTCCGCCACTTCCGTTGGCTGTTTCTCGTTTTCGTTCTCGGACATGTTATCCCCTTGCCATTGAATAGATTGAACATTTTAAGAATATACCGTCCTGTCCAACCTGCCATTAATTGAAGAATAAATAGCGAGCTATATCAAAAACCGTGCGTTATGCGCTAAGATTGGTTGAAGGTCACTTGGGCATACACGGAGTATTCGCTTGATGCCAAATCAAACATTTCATCTACCCGTTATTCAGACTAACTATGCTCGTATTCTGGTCGAGGTCTTTGCCGACTATGGCTTGGACAAACACAAATTGCTCAGTGATGCCGGTTTGCCTGCGGACTTATTCCAGACCGAGAGTGACTACATCCCATCTGAATCGATAAAGCGTTTGATTCATTTAACTTCTTCTCAACTCGGCATTACAAAATTTACCGATTTATTAGTGTTGGTCTTCCGCCGCCGCGTTATACCTAATGTCCTGCATCAGTTTGTGTCGTTTCAAACCATCGGTGAATCAATGCAACACATTGATGAGATATTCAGTTTAGACTCCCCCGGCAGTAATGTTTGTTTCGAAACCCATCATGGTCACGCTTGGTTCTGTCGTTTCTCTGAACAAAAAGACACACAAATTGCGGACTGGTCTGAAGCATTTGCTGTCATTTACATAACGGAACTCATCAGCATTTTGACCAAAACCACTTGGTATCCAAGCAAGGTTCGCCTACAAGGAAGCAACAGTGACATCGTAAAAAGTGTTGTACCTAGCCAATGCCAGATATTCGTAGGTCAAGAGAAGACTGGTGTTTACATTCCCGATGACATTCTTAACGTACCCATTCAAATATCAGACTCACAGTTAGGCACTGAACCAAGTCAGATTCAGTGGCATACGAGTTTTACCGATAGCGTGTTTGAACTCCTGCGCCCTTATGTGCGAGAGCGTAATTTGTCGATAGAAGAAGCGGCTCAATTGCTGAGCTATTCTGTTCGAACCTTTCAAAGAAAGTTAAAGAATGAAGGGACTTCTTTTCGACATATTAAGGAGTCATTGATGTTCTCTGTTTCTTGCGAATTGATGGAAGAAGGACACTCTCTCACTTATATATCCAATCAACTTGGCTACACCAGTATTTCGCACTTTTCGCGCGCCTTTAAAAGAGTGTCCGGGTTATCTCCTAAAGTGTATAAACAGTCTATTGCGCTGAACGCATCCAGCACTTCGTGACGTTATACTGCTCAGTCCATTTGAGGCTTGGTACTTGGTAATTGCTTGAGCTTGGCTTGCATCAGTGTTGCGAGGTCTATCTCATCACACAGCACTTCTACGTCCTGAACTCGAAAGTAAACAATCATACGTTACCCTCAATTGAAAACGTGGGGCTATTATGCCGTGGCGCAAACCAAGTTATTTACCATTTTACGCCACTCAAACACATTTCAATCCAATCATTTGAAGTCTCAAATTAGAGTAATTCATCCACTTTGCACAATCTTTACAATAGGAAGAATTTACCGACTTGCCCGTTTCTTACCTTCCTACGTCGACGTTATGCATGCTTTATAATGCCGTATTTTCAATGCGTTATATTAATACCCCATCGTATTCCTTATTTGTTATCTGATCGAAATCAAGCAATCTTCCGCTCAAGCCGCGCATTGTTCAATTTGAAGCTGAGCAGCCTTTTGTTGCAAAACGTATACACGGGATTGTAATCACGTTTTGTATCACTACAATTCCAAACCAAATGAATAAAGAAACGTTTGTATGCCGAAATTAAATTTAGACAGCGCAAGGAAAAGCTCTGCACTTTCTGAGAATGGAACCTGCGAAAAAGTACAATCGGCATTAGAACCGAAATACCACAAGCCAGGAAAGAAACTTTGCCTCAGTGCAGGTCTGACGGAGAAGCACATTCAACGCCGTTGGAACGTGCTGGAATCGATGACAGACAAAGATCTTCTCTTAGATCCTTTCACGCAATCGCATTACCACCAATACGCCAACAACATTGAGCACTTTATTGGCACGGTAAACGTTCCTGTTGGTGTTGCAGGTCCTTTGCGTATTAACGGTCTGTACGCAAGCGACGACTATTTAGTACCACTTGCAACAACGGAGGCTGCATTGGTGGCGTCTTACAACCGCGGAGCCAACTTAATTACTGCTGCTGGTGGTGCGAGTACCCTTTTGATCAGCGAAGGTGTGAGCCGTACTCCCGTGTTTGGTTTCCAATCACTTGCAGAAGCAGCGCAGTTCGTCAGTTGGGTAGTGACTCAATACGATATCTTCCGTAAAGAAGCGGAATCAACCACTACGCACGGCAAACTCAAAGACATCAACGTTAACATTGAGGGCAATCATGTTTACCTCGTGTTTGAATACGTGACGGGCGACGCGTCTGGTCAGAACATGGTGACCATCGCGACGCACAAAGTATTCCATTACATTCTTGAACACAGTCCAGTCACTCCGCTTGATGCTTACCTAGATGGCAACTTGTCTGGTGATAAAAAAGCCAACGCACACACGTTGCGTTCAGTCCGCGGTAAAAAAGTATCCGCTGAGGTTACAATCCCTGCGGCATTGGTTGAAAAATACCTGCACACGACACCAGATGCCATGGTGAAATTTGGCAAGATGAATACGGTCGGTGGATTACTAAGCGGCACTATCGGTATTAATGCGCACTATGCCAATGCCCTCACCGCTTTGTACATCGCATGCGGACAAGACGCGGCTTGCGTTGCAGAATCAGCAGTTGGTATTACTCGAATGGATGTGGATTCTAACGGCAATCTATATGCCTCCGTAACTTTACCAAACATCATGGTTGGAACTGTTGGCGGCGGTACTGGCTTACCAACTCAGAAAGCGTGTTTGGATATACTTGGCTTGCATGGAAATGGCAAAGCAAAAGCGTTGGCAGAAGTGGCAGCTGGTCTGTGTTTAGCGGGGGAGCTTTCTATTGTTGGTGCTTTCTGTGCCGATCATTTCTCCCGCGCGCACCATAAGCTAGCAAGAAAATAGTCTCACGAGATCCAATAAAACCACTCTTTTTTAGGCTCTGTTAACCTTTCGAACTGATTTTTGTAGCGAATTGTTGGTTACTTTTACAAGGCAAAGACTTTGCTGTGTAGCTAGCCTACACGAGAAGTTGAGAACGCAATACAAATGACCAACAAACGCTGCCCGAAGGGTTCGGTTAGTCGCTCCCGGCGAAAGTCGTTTTATGCTTTGTTTAGGAATATTTGCTTAGAATGACTAGGCGTTCCAATCCGAACAAAATTTAACCACGAAAGAGCAACAGATCCTCATCGTAGAGTGGTTTCTATTATTAAACCCAAGAAACTACGGTTGCAGCGCACCACTGTATAAATACACAGAACACATAAAACCCTCACCTTTCGTGAACGGTTTAACTCGTCACGCTTGATGGTTTCATTTCTTATTCAAAATTTCTTTAAAAGCTCATAAAACCACAACTAAGTCTTATATCAATTTGCACTTTTCGGTCAAACCTGACTCAAACGTTCTCGTTCTCAAAGTATGAATTCAAAAAAGTTTCATGTTTTATTTGAGATGGCTCACATCACATTGCTCACCGATTATTCAGTCACTTATTATTTTTTCTCTTTAAAAATTAACCTTCAGCAAGACTATTTTCTGCAATTAACAACTTTGATAGTGATTTTTACCGTCTATAATCCGTTCTGCAGCTGCTTGATTTAACTGAATTTATTAATTAGCTCATTAAGAGCTTCATTACTCCCGTTAAATGGATTTAAGTCGTTCCTTTGGGTAAGAGAGTTAACGATGAAACGTCAGAAGCAAAATGAAATTTCTTGTTGGGTATTGGGCTTTGTTGCCATGCTGCTGTTCTTTGTGGGACCAGTGTCGGCTGACGAAGACGACCCTGACCAAGCGACCGCACGATTTTTATATCAAACGACATTTGGTCCAACTCCTGCTTTGATAGACCAGATAAACCAAACCAGTTATGACACGTGGATTACAGAACAAATACTTCTCCCACCCACCTATCACAGTGATCTTTACTTCACTCCTTTCAGCAAAGGAGCTCAAGCAAATAGAGAAAACGCTTGGTATCAAATTGTTTTAACCTCCGAAGATCAACTGCGTCAGAGAATGGCGTTTGCATTAAGTCAGATTCTGGTGGTCTCAAAAAATGGCGGTTTCTTATCGAGCAAGCCAACCGGACTAGTCAGCTATTACGACTTACTCGTTGAGAATGCGTTTGGCAACTATAAGGATTTGTTGCTCAAAGCGGCTAAACACCCTGCAATGGGAAATTACCTATCTATGATGGGGAGTACGAAAGAAAACCCAACAACCGGCGCACTACCTGACGAAAATTTTGCTCGCGAACTGATGCAGCTCTTCACTATTGGGTTATATCAACTCAACCTCGATGGCAGTGTTAAGTTTAATCATGACACCGGGCAACCCCTTGCTACCTATTCACAAAACGATATTCAAGAACTCGCTCGAGCTCTAACTGGCTGGAATAAGCCGGATGTCGACTTTGTGTTACCAATGCGAGTGGTAAACAGCCTTCATGATACCAACGAGAAAGTCGTGCTTGGGTCCACTATCCCTGCTGGTTTAAATGCAGAAGAAGAGCTCGAACTTGTCATTGATATCTTAATGGCTCATGACAACATCGCCCCTTTTGTTTCTAAATTGCTCATTCAGCGATTTGTCACCTCAAACCCAACGCCAGAGTACATTGCTCGCGTTGCTAGTACGTTCAATAACAATGGCAAGGGCGTGAAAGGCGATTTGCGCGCGGTAATTAAAGCAATTCTTCTCGACGACGAAGCTCGAGGATTGACATCGAACCAACCAATTAAAGTTAAAGAGCCAATCTTGGTCATCACTAATTTCCATCGCGCTGCTGGTTTTACTCTGACAGCGGCACGTTACGACAACGCAGTATCCTTGATGAATATCGCGAATCAAGGACCATTGCGCTCTCCATCCGTGTTCAACTTCTACTCTCCTGATTATCAGCCGTCAAAAGACTTTGTCTTTAATGGTTTAGTTGCACCGGAATATGAACTGTTTGATTGGTCGGTATACACCGAACTGGTGAACTTCATGCTTTATAGCGTGCGCAAAGGTTCCGAATCGACTTACACGCTCAATATGGATGAACTTTATCAACTCCTCGATGACCATAACGCTTTGGTTGATCGTGTCGACATGCGTTTCTTTGCCGGAACCGCTTCACCAGAGCTAAAACAACTCATGATTGAGGTGCTCGATAATTACCAAACCAGTTACGTACCGAAAACCAAACTTGCTTTAGTGATTTTCACAGCAATTTCGGGCAGCGAATTCTACATTCAAGATTAGGAGCGGATTATGAAACTCTCACGACGCAACTTTATGAAAGGTACCGCTTCTTTGGGTGCTTTTGCTTCTGTCGGCTTATCAGGCTACGCACTCGCAACACCGAGCAATGACTTCCGTGCTTTGATCTGTGTTTATATGGATGGCGGTAACGATGCAATCAATACCTTCTTGCCACTCTCCGACTTTCATTATGATCAATATGCCAGCGTGCGCGGTAAGTTATCGGTCGCAAAAAATACCGTCATTCCGATTGGCTTAAACGCCAGAGATAATCGAGGAAATGACGTGCCTTTGGGGATGCACCCTAAGTTGGCTCGATTAGCGGAGGTCTTTGAAAATGGCGATGCGACGGTCGTCCTGAACAGTGGCGTACTTGAACAGCCAATGTCAAAGCAGATGATCGAGTCTGGCGAAGTGCCCTTACCGGATCAACTCTTTTCTCACAACTCGCAGACCAAAACTCTGATGCGTGGCGGTATGGATACGTTTTCAAACCTTGGTTGGGCAGGACGTATGCTCGACATAATGGGACGAACGTCTGAGATTACTCCACTCTACAGTGTTCATGGTGACTCCTTATGGTTGCGCTCACTTGAACATAGGCAAACAGTTTTGAAAAAGGACCGCGCCGTCCAGTTGAGTGCGATTGGAAACCCGCTTTACAAAGAAGTGTACGATCAGTTGTTAGCCACTTCTCCCGATAATCCATTCAGCGGACATTTTAATCTCATGGTGGATGAATCAATGACCATGAGTGGTGTGTTAGCTGAGCAACTGCATAACGTCGACAATGCGCCACTTTTTACCTCTACAACGCTAGGGAAACAGATGCAGACGGTTTACAAGCTTATCGCAAGCCAGAGCCAATTAAACCAACAACGACAAGTGTTCTTTGTTAAACATACCGGTTACGACGTTCATGATTCACAGCTTTCAAAACATCCTGCATTGCTAGAAGACTTGGCGACTAACCTGTTCGCTATGTATCGCGCTATTGATACACTTGGAATTCGTGACAATGTCACTACATTTACCATGTCTGACTTTGGGCGACGCATGACAAATAATGGCAATGGTACCGACCATGGCTGGGGTGGACATCAATTTGTGATGGGAGGCGCGGTAAATGGTTCTCAACCAATTGGAACTTGGCCCGAATTGATACTAGGTGGTGAAGATGATTACTCTAAAGGGCGTTTGATTCCAAGAATCGGCACTGATCAAGTAGGTGCAACCTTAGCTCAATGGATGGGCATTACTGATGGGACAGCAATGGATTACGTGTTCCCAAATATACGCAACTTCCCTTCCTCTAACCTTGGCTTTATGTCATAGCTGCTGCAATCCAGTACGCAAAAAAAGGGAGCATTATGCTCCCTTTCATTTATTGAGTTTGATATCTCATTTAAGCGTCTTCGCTGCGTGGTCGTTCATTACATAGCTTGATTGCACGCTCTAGAAGTTCTAATGCGGTCTTATCGCTTTCTGGTAATGCCGCTTCACTTTCGCCAATTGGCGTTACGCGGTCACCCCATTTCAACACAGCAGCGCCCCATGTCAAACCAGCGCCAAATGCAGCCAATAACATGTTATCACCCGGCTTCACGCGACCTTGCTCAAGAGCTTCACACAATGCGATTGGCACTGTTGCTGCTGATGTGTTGCCGTAGTTTTGAATATTCACGAACGCTTTTTCTTGTGGGATACCAGAAAGGTCACACAGCGTTTGGATGATACGTATGTTCGCTTGGTGCGGGATTACCACGTCGATTTGATCTGTAGTTAACTCTGAAGCTTTCAGAACCGTTTTCGCAGCCAACCCCATGCCTTTAACTGCACGTTTAAATATCTCTTGACCAACAAAGTTGAAATCCCAATAACCGTTGTCTTCAGCGAAGCGGTCCATGCATGTACCAAACTTAGGAACAGAGAGAATGTCTCGCCCTTTTGCATCACAACCAATTTGTGATTGCAGAAGACCCGTTTCTTGCTCCGTACGTGTCAGAACGACTGCACCAGCGCCATCACCGAACAATACTGCCGTATCACGCATTGCCCAGTCGATGTAGAAAGAAAGACGTTCCGCACCAATGATGATCGCATTACGGTAGTTGCCCGACTGGATCAAACGCGTACCAGTTTCAAGACCGTAGACAAAACCCGTACACGCCGCGTTTAAATCGAACGCGGCAGCAGACCGAATACCAAGGTTTTGTTGCACCTTAGAGGCAATGTTTGGAATAAGAGAATCAGGAGAGCATGTCGCAACAATGATAAGGTCGATGTCACTCGCTTCCACGCCAGCACGAGCCATCGCATGTTGCGCAGCTACCGTTGCCATGTCCGACGTATTTACGTGGCTAATGCGACGGTTTTCAATACCAGTACGGGTGCGAATCCATTCATCTGAAGTTTCAAGGAAAGTGCTAAGGTCGTCGTTAGAGAGCGAAGCTGGTGGAAGGCATTTTCCCCAGCCAGTAATTTCAGCGTAGTAATTTGTCATCGCAGACCTATTCATTGTTGTATTTTAATGAAATTTCTTAGAACCTGTTCGGGTCCAAATACAAACCTGTCATATCGTATTTCGGCAGGCTAAAAAATAAGTATACAAATTATGAAGCAGACTGGTAAGTCATGTTTTCATCAAGTTGTCATAAAGGAAGAAGTCATGTCATCGTTTAAAACTCGTTGCCCGTCTTGTGGCGGTTTAAATCGTGTCCCTAATGAGCGAGTTGCAGAAGCTGCAAGTTGCGGTAAATGTAAGAACGCTTTATTTGATGGTGCGCCTGTAGAAGGCACCATCGATAACTTCTCAGCACTACTAGAGAGTGACACTCCAGTTGTGGTTGATTTCTGGGCACCATGGTGCAATCCATGTGTTGGTTTTGCTCCTGTTTTCTCGGATGTCGCACAAGAACAGACCGGAAACGCTCGTTTTGTCAAGATTGATACTGAGGCTCAACAACAATTGGCGGCTCAATTCGGTATTCGTAGTATCCCTACCATCATGGTTTTTAAGAATGGACAACGCGTTGACATGATCAACGGAGCATTACCAAAAACTCAATTCGATCAGTGGCTAAATCAAGCACTTAACAAATAAACCCCGTCGCCAGCATCGCTCTCGGGCTGGCGTTTTTATGCAGCATTTCCTCATAGAATTTCGATAAATAACTTTTGTCGAAACGACTCAAATATATCGTTTTACTTGCCTATTAATTAGCCTCATATTCGCGCCAAATAACCCCTGATTTTTACTTAACTTATAGGCGCAAAACATTGGAAAACACAGCCATTCCTGCAGCATCACCACGAGTCACAGTTCCTGTCGTAGCACTGTCTCTTTATGCAGTGGCATCAGGCTATTTGATGAGCTTGATCCCTCTTATGCTTGGTGAATACAACATCTCTGCTGATTACGCGAGTTGGTTGGCGAGTGTGTTCTATGGCGGTCTATTGTTTGGCGCCATGTTCTTTGAGCGAATCGTTCGCAGCGTTGGGCACCGTAAAGCGTTTGTCGGTAGCTTGGCAGCCTTTTCTCTGACAATCATCGTTTTGCCGATTATTCCTAATGGTATGGTATGGCTATTTGCACGCTTTATTGCGGGCATCGCAGTAGCGGGCGTATTCGTCATCGTAGAATCATGGCTAATGTCTGGCGATGAATCCTCACGCGCAAAACGTTTGAGTCTATACATGCTTTCTTTGTACGGCGGTTCTGCGCTTGGTCAATTTGGCATTGGCATTCTTGGCGTAAGTGGTGGCGTCCCTTTTGTTGCCATCACGACACTGATCTTGATGGCGATGCTAGTGCTACTATTCATCGACTGTGAACAACCAAACAGCCATGAGTCTACTGCACTGTCGTTCAAACAGATTTCAAAACTAAGCCACGCAGCAATCATTGGTTGTGTTGTTTCTGGTCTTACTCTGGGAGCTATTTACGGTCTGATGCCAGTAGAGCTCGCAAACCGTAAAATCAGCCACCAAGACATTGGTACTTTGATGGCGTTAGTGATTCTGGGCGGTATGTTGGTTCAACCTATGGTGACAACCTTAAACAAGTACATGGCACGTACTGTACTAATGGCGTTCTTCTGCATCCTTGGCATTTTCTCTATCGGACTGACTTTCATTTCTTCGTCAGCGGTGGTGTTGGCAGTGGCGTTGTTCCTATTAGGCATGGCGACATTCGCTCTATACCCAATAGCGATTAACCTAGGTTGTGAAGGCTTAGACGAGCGTTTCATCGTGTCTGCAACGCAAGTCATGTTGTTTAGCTACAGCGTGGGGTCAGTAGCAGGTCCAGTGGTTGCTGATAAATTTATGGGTCAAATGCACGGTTTGTTGGGCTACTTATTTGCAGCATTACTTGCAACTTGCATTTACATGCTAATCGCAGCAACTAAATCCAAGCACCAAATGGCGGCAGGTTTGTAATTTTTAACCTGTCCCAACCAGACAAAAGAAACGAGGGTTCATGCCCTCGTTTTTTGTTTCTGAAATACTCTACTCTTTAAATCATTGGGGAATTAAAGCGGCTCATTAGTTTTGATTCTCCAATAATTTCTTGCGATAACGTGTTGGCGAACTGCCGTAGAACTTTTTAAATCGGTGCGTGAAGTTGTAAGGATCACGATAACCCAATCGGTTTGCTATCATGACAACCGACCAAGCTGGATACTGTAATAAGTCCGCCGCTTTGTGCATGCGAAGCTCAATTAACTTGCTCCTCGGACTCATGTTGAATAATTGTTTGGACAGTCGGTTAAACTGCTCTTCACTTATAAAACATCGCTTTGCCATCTCGGCGACCGTCCAAGGTAGGTGCAGTTGCCCTTCCACTTCATTAAATAATGTTTGAACGCGAGAAAGCGAGCTACTGATAGGCGTTTCGACGCTTTTGACTAAACGTTGTACTTCGCTGATCAATAACTGACGAAAACCAGTACGACCGCCTATCTCATTGTAGAGCAAGGTCATTAACGCCCAAATTTGCTCTGAACCTTGGAAAGGCATGACCGTCTGACCAAGATCCGACAGATGCCGCCAAGAACCTGCATTCTGAGGTAGTAGCCAAACCATTTTCCAATGATCTTTGTCAGGATTCATTTCAAACCGAAAGCACGTATCGACAGGCAAAATGGTCAGCGTATAAGGTTCTATCTCTTTGACAGAATTGGGGGTTATCAGAACGCCACCACCTTCAACCGTAAACAACAAAGTATGCACACCAACTTTGTTTCTTTCGACATGATAACCATCACGTAACTCAGCCAAGCCTGCCATAAAAATGTCTGCACGATGCCACTCAGGAATCTCTGTCAAAGTGAGGAAGCGTTCCTTACATGCAGGAGCCAAGTACACGTCATCTTGCCATTCCGTTTTGGTTGCAAATTGCCCAATGACGGATTTGCACAGCTTTTGTGGTTTTTCACACATGTATTTCCTTTCCTATACGCTTTATATTCCTCTCAAAATTTGAGGAATGACTATGGCAAACAACATTGGTATCAAAAATAGTGCTTACCCTTTATATAACGGGCTACTTAAGCAGATTGTCCGTTTGGGTTTTCCTGTCGCTATCCAGAGTGCTTTGGTAGCAATACTTGCCTTAGCCGATGTTCTCATGGTTAGCGATTTTGGTAAAGAAGCAACCGCAGCTGTGGGAATTGCATCAAAATGGCATTTTGTCGCCATTATGATCATGGCAGGTTTAGCATCTGCAAATGGCACACTTGTTGCGCAATATTGGGGACGAGACGATGCCGTAAGTGCAAAAACCGTCACTGGTATTGCGATTCGTTTTGGTCTAAAGGTGCTTATTCCTGTCACTCTAGTTATCACAGTTGGCAGCGAAGTGATCATGCGCCTACAAACCAGCGATATTCAAGTCATTGACCTTGGTTCTACCTACCTTTGGTATGCGTTCCCTGTGTTGCTACTGACTCACATCATTATTGTATTAGAAGCCAGCATGCGCTCTTCTGGTGACACCGTCACTCCGCTATTAATGGGAGCAATGACTATTGTGCTCAATATCGCTCTGAACTTTTGGCTCATTAAAGGCGGGCTAGGTATACCTGCAATGGGTGTTGCAGGTGCGGCATTAGCGACGACGATTTCTCGCTTATTCCAAGTGCTAGCCATGATTGGCTATATGCGTTGGCGTAAACATTGGTTATTGGAAGTAAAAGAAGGGGCTGAACGCCCGTCTTTGTGGCTCTCTTATCGCCGTTTGGCATTACCAATGACCTTAGGCGCGCTACTTTGGGCCATTGGTACGATGGTGTATCAAATGATTTTTGGTCACATGGGCACGACAGAACTCGCGGTGTTTAGCATGTTAGGTCCATTTGAATCTCTGTGTTACTCCATCTTTTTTGGAATCTCTGTTGCGTGTTCAGTGATGATTGGACAGTCGTTAGGGCGTGATGCCTTTGAGCAAGCTCAGCACATGGCAAGCTTCTTCATTAAAGCGGTGTTTGTGTTTGGTATTTCGATTGGTGCATTACTGCTACTAAATCGAGAGTTAATCATTGCAGCATTGAACCTAGATAACCCAGAACTTTACCCACTCGCGGCACCCGCAGTCGTGATTTTATGTAGCGCGATTTGGCTCCGCATGCTCAACATGATCATCATAAACGGCATTATTCGAGCGGGTGGCGATAACGTCTTTTGTTTACGCATGGACTTTATCGCGATGTGGATGACTGGATTGCCTTTGTGCGCCGTCGCCGCGTTCGTCTTAGACTGGGAGTTTAAATACGTTTACGCACTAATGATCGCAGAAGAAGTAGTGAAATTGGCACTGTGTTATCGTCGATACACGCAAAAGTATTGGATCAAGAATCTCACCGTTGTTACGACTTCTTAGTACGTTTTTAACTAGGCTTCTTGGCTTCGCGTTCTGCACTCATTCGTTTGTGGCGATTCGACACATTTGCAGCTGGTTTATTTGGAACCTCACGCTTCTCATGCACCAAGTGCCGAATCGCTAAGATCGGATGCTTGAGTAACATTCTCGGTCCTGAATAACGCATCACTAAACGCATTTGCTCTTTAGGCTCCGGTTTATAGCAATGTATTGGGCATTTATTGCAAGTCGGCTTGTCTTCTCCGTAAGGACAACGATCAAGCCGAACTTCCGCATATTCTAACAATTCGCGACATTCCGCGCATAGCTCACCTTTTGTGCCATGGTGGTCTTTACAGTAAACCTCGACCATCGCCTTGACGGTTTTAAATTCAGTGGCGAGTTTACCTAACAAAATGTCGCTCATTTTTTTCCTCTAACTAAAACAGATTCATACCCAAGTGACTTCAAGATGCAGGATTCAGAGCCCTATCATTGATTCGAGAGCAAAGAAAACTACGCCGTGTAATAGCAAGCTCTTTCCAAGTTGTTTGACGTAGCCATTTGTTTGACTAAAAAACCAAGTCATTCACGCTGAACCTAGTATCTCAGGTTACTTGGTATAACCCAGAGACCTTAACAATAAGGCTTTAACTAAAAGGACATTAGTTACTTATCTGGTTACAACTCCTTCGTATAGAGCTGTAAAGTTCGACCATTATCGTAAGTCTGCTCAACGCGTTCAAACTGAAAACCCAATTTTTCTAGCAAACTTATACTGCGAATATTGTCATTATTGGTGATAGCGACCAAGTTTTCTATATTCATTTCCTCACGAGCAAAATCCACGACGACACTTGCGGCTTCTTTCGCGTAACCTTTGCCATAAGCGCTAGGCAGATAACCGTAACCAATATCAAACGCTGTTAATGTATCGCGTTTAACCAAACCACAAATGCCAACTGGCTGTTTATCATGGTTGGTTTCAACCACCAGCAAACTGACACCCTTAAGTTCCTGCATTCTTAACATGTTATCTTGGATGTAACGCTTGGCTTCTTCTAGGGTTCGAATTTGTTTGTCACCGACGAAACGATAAAAGTCTGGCTGGTTGTAGAGTTCTAAAATAAACGGCGCATCTTCTACACTGACAAGACGCAGTGTGAGGCGCTTGGTAGTAAGTGTTTTCATAGGGAATCCATTAGGGTTGTAACTTGGCGGAAAAATCACTATCCTGCCCCGCTAAATTAAAGGACCAACACCATGAACCGCAAGAAGAAAATTAATTCGATTTTAAAAGCGAAGCAGAAAAAACAAAATGCAAAGCTTCATAAGAGCAATAAGCCTCGCTACATCTCAAAAGCAGAACGCGCGAAGATGGAAGCGGAACAGCAAGCTAATGAGCAAACTTCACAAGCCACTGAAGAAACTCAAGCAACAGACGAAGCATAAAAGAAAAGCCGCATAACGCGGCTTTTTTTATCCAAATTTAACGTGCTTATTTGTATCTCAGATACGGACTTTTAGTACTCAAGGCTGTAGTTAAGCGTGAACGTACGACCTCTTCCCTTATAGTCATAAGCAGCAGACTCATAGTGAGTTGCGTATAGGATTTGCGCACGTTGTCCCCACACCGTGGTGTAATCCTCGTTAAACAGGTTTTGGATTCCGAATCCTAATTGACCAACAGGCAGTATCACGCTGCCTAGCAAATCAAATGTTGTGTATCCATCTAACTTGTTGTTCGCATCATCTTCGTAATCGAACATAGTTTGGCTTTGTAGACGCACAGAGTAATCGTTTTGGTACCATGCTGCCCAAGCGTTCGCTTTAGATGTACTTGCCTTACCAGCACTCAAATCTTCCCATTTACCATTGGTCTTCAGTTCAGATACGACATAATGACCGGAAGCACCAACAAGAATATCGCTGGTTATCCAGTAGTTAATGTTTGCTTCCGCACCATACACACGTTGTTCGTCATCCACACTGGTAATCAGCAAAGTTTTACGGTCGTATTTGATTGAGTTATCTGACAACGAGTAATAACCCGCTGCTTGAAGAGACAACGCTTCCTTATCTAAACGGTAACCAATTTCGTAACTGTCCGTTTTAATGCCTGACAATTTAGAATCAGATACATTGATGCTGTCCTTTAGTGCGTAATGACCATTTGCATCTACTGCATCGTAACTGCCCTGACCATAGTATTTCGCTGGGTCCGCCAGTTGGAAACCTTGGGAGAAGTTAGCCCAAACTTGCGACTCATCATTCAACCGATAGATAGTGCCAAGGTTGAATAGGTTAACTGAGTAATCTGTACTGCCACCTGGTACTGAATCAGCCGACGTTCCCGCTCCTGCAGCAATCTTCTTCTGCACACTATAAGCGACAAAGTCATCAACTTTGTTATCCATGTATTGATGACGATAACCTGCTTGTACAGACCAATCCGAAGTAATTTGGTAGTCCCCTTGAATAAACAATGCGTAAGAGGACACGTCTACGCCAGGGTAACGACCAACTTGCGCATACGTCTTGTTTATCAAGTTTCCAGAATTATTAGCAATCGTCGAATCGAAGAGTGCTTGGTTACTGTCGAAACGATCAAGATAAGCATCAATACCATAGATAAGATTAAAATCGTTCCAATTCTTCGCTAACGCCAGACGCCCTGCAAAAACCTCTGTTTCTTGCTGAGAAGCACTTTGGAAATATGGTGTGAAAGTTTGGTCTTCACTTCGATAGGACAACTCACCAATCAATTGATGACCTAATACAGACTCATGGCTGTAACTTGCACTAAGAAGAACACGTTCTGTGCCGTGTTGGCGGTCAGATTCAAATCCTTTACGTACATCGACGAAATCGCGCCCCACAATGTACAGACCATAAGGCGAGTCTTGTTGACTATCATAGTATTGCGCAACTAGGCTAAGTTGGCTTTCATCTGACGTTTGAATCTCCGCAGAGCCCATCACATCAAGCGTTGAATTGTACTGCAGTGAACCTTGTGAGATGTCCGGCGTGACAATGTCACCATTACCATCATAGAAACCCTGAGTTTCGCCGTACACCACCGAACCACGCGCACTTACTTTGTCGTTTCCACCAGAGACAGATTGGGCAACCTTATAATCAAAATCGTCACCACCATTAAAACCGGTCGTACCGCTCACGTAAGATTCAAATGTAAGTTCATCTGACGTCGCTTTCTTTGTGACAATATTTATCACACCTCCCGTTGCGCCGGCACCGTATATCGATGTCGCACCGGATAACACCTCAATACGTTCAATATTGAATGGGTCAATCGCGTCGAGTTGACGACTGATTGGGCGTGAGGATTGTAATGACACCCCATCGATCATAACCAACATTGCACGCCCACGGAGGTTCTGCGCGTAGTTAGTTCGACCACCCGTACCAACGTCTAATGACGGAATCGTTGCCGATAAGATGTCACCAAGGTTTTTTCCTGCTCGGTATTGTTGAGCGATCTGCTCTTGATCAACGAACCAAACCGTACCCGGAATGTCTGAAATGGACTTAGGCATAACACTGCCAACCACCACTACTTGTTCATCCGCATTACTTTGTTCGCTTATGTTAGATTTTTCTGCAAGCGCTTGAATTGCATAGCCACTGCTCATCGCAAGCATGATGAGATTTAAAGAAAACTTCCTTTTTATCATTGTCTTTATCTTTTTATAAATTACAGAGTCGACAATAATACTCATTCTCAATCATAGATCGAGCACTGTTACATATGTTATACGTTTGTTACCTTGCGACACTTCGAGATTTGACGAGTTGCTTATTTTCCTCTGTTCGAGGGCAATCTTCGCACAGTTTTCGCCCTTCACATTTGTAGACTAAACAGCAGCTTTTTCGGACTAATTTCAAAGGACGCTCGTCTGAAAAAGCGTACAGGGATGATGTATTTTCAGAACTTAACCCAAGCGCTTCCAACCACAACTTTGCATGCTGGTGAATGAGCTCGTCACTAAATTGAGGAAAATGTTGCTGGAGTCGGATCAAGCATGCCATCACACCATCAGACATCAATTGATGAGTAAAGCCCGGGCGTATGCGAGTCCAATCACTCATTTGAATCTGATAGAAGTCATAAAGTGCACGTATTTGCTTACCAGCTTCGACAATCAGTTCTTCAATTTCACCATGAATATGCTGTTCATCAGCAAAGCGGTAACCCGTGACAAACCCTTGCTGCACGTATTGCCCCATCCCCCGTAGATTTGGCAAAGTGTGAAATCCATAGATCGAAATGAATGCCACATACATAGGCTGCCAACAAAGCAGGTCCCATGTTCGAGTTAGCCAATAGGCTTTACCCGCTTCGGGATGCGCTTGAGAAAGCGATTGGTAGAGTGATTGTACAATTGGATTGATGTCGTTATCGATATGGATTGCACTAGCACCAATCTCACCAATACTGCCGTGTAAGAATGGCGTGACTTCCTTTGAGTAATGGAAGAGTTGCGGAAAAAACTGCTCAGACATTGTTGTGTTTACGTACGTTTTTGTTTGAACGCAGTTATACGCAAGCCAAGCACTCAATGCAAATAATTATCAGTAATGTTTACACTGTATCACTTTGACGTGCTACAGAGCATTAAAATCAATAAAAAGCCGCAAATAAACGGCAGGAAAACAAACCATTATACCGCGAAGATGCACCAAAATGGTTCGGTTTAACGTCAGAACTAGTGGATAAAAACATTCCAACAACACCAGTTCAAAGGCAGCGTAACACTTTGGCTCCGTAGCGTGAGTTATTCCCAATTATTAGACATTACTATTTCCTATGAAATGGAATGTGAACAAGGCTAAGTATTTTTTTCTTGAATATAGAAACAATAAAACTCCCTGTTTCTAATAAGGAAATTAAACATGTTGTATCTTGAGTTTCTATTTTTGCTCGTGATGCTGTATATCGGTTCACGGTATGGCGGCATTGGTCTTGGTGTTGTTTCAGGTATTGGTTTGGTCATTGAGGTTTTCATCTTCAAGATGCCACCAACCTCCCCACCCGTCACTGTAATGCTGATCATCCTTGCGGTGGTTACTTGTGCTTCCATTCTTGAAGCCGCTGGCGGTTTGAAATACATGTTGCAGGTAGCCGAGCGCGTACTGCGTAAGAACCCTAAGCGCGTTACCCTCATTGCACCGTTCGTCACTTACTTTATGACCTTTCTACTTGGTACTGGTCACGCGGTATACTCCATCATGCCAATCATTGGCGACGTTGCGTTGAAAAACGGCATTCGCCCTGAGCGTCCGATGGCTGCGGCATCCGTTGCTTCTCAAATCGCAATCACGGCATCACCAATTTCAGCCGCTGTGGTTTACTACCTAGCACAGCTGTCTGACATTCAACACGAAATCACCTTGCTATCGATTCTTCTCGTAACAGTACCAGCAACCTTGTTTGGTACGCTGTTGATGTCGCTATACAGCTTGAAACGCGGTAAAGAGCTTGAAGATGACGAAGAGTACCAAGAGCGTCTAAAAGATCCGGTTTGGCGTGAGAAAATCTTAAACACAACGGCAACTTCTTTGGACGAAGTGCTTCCAGCGAGCGCACGCAACTCTGTTTTGCTGTTCATTCTGTCGATTCTTGTGATCGTCGTTATTGCGATGTGGCCGGAAGTGCGAACCATCGTCGATGGCGCGAAGCCAATCAGCATGGCGGTGGTTATTCAGATGATGATGCTCTGCTTCGGCGGTATTATTTTGCTTGCGACCAAAACCGACCCACGTGACGTGCCAAACGGCGTTGTTTTTAAATCCGGTATGGTGGCAGCGATTGCTATCTTCGGTATTGCATGGATGTCAGATACCTACTTCCAATACGCGATGCCTCAATTCAAGTCCGGCATTGTTGAAATGGTAACCAACTATCCTTGGACATTCGCACTCGCGCTATTCATCGTATCAGTAGTAGTGAACTCTCAAGCAGCAACAGCGCGTATGATGTTACCTGTTGGTCTCGGACTAGGCTTGGACCCTGCACTGCTTATCGGCTTAATGCCAGCGGTTTACGGCTACTTCTTTATCCCTAACTACCCTTCTGATATCGCGACAGTAAACTTCGATACTTCAGGTACGACTAAGATTGGCAAGTGGTACTTCAACCACTCATTCATGTCTGTGGGTTTAATTGGTGTGATTGGTGCTTGTTGCTTGGGTTACGTGCTAGGACAAATGATCATTCCTTCGTAACTAACCAACTTATAGTTTGGGGCGAGTCATTGTACGTTAACGTACAGCCTGAAGTGACTCGCCCTTTCTTTATTCTCAAAGCTATACAGCGAGAAGAAGTTAAAGAAGAAAGTCGTCATCGACAGCAACAAAATGGTCCGCGCAATCAATCAAGGTTTGGGAAGTTAACTTTGGTACGCCATACACTGTGACTTTCTTGTTAAAGCGTTGCTGAATGCGTTCCACCAACAAACTAAAATCGCCATCGCCAGATACCAGAACCACTTCATCCACTTCCGGCGCAATCTCAATCGCATCTAGTGTAATACCTACATCCCAGTCGCCTTTCGAGCTCCCGTCACGACGTTGAATATAAGGTTTAAGCATCACCTCAAACCCAACACCACGCAAAATATGGTGGAACTGACGCTGTTTTTGGTCATTGCTCGCAATGGCATAGGCACGCGCACTCACCACTTCTTTTCCTTGTGTCGCGACATACCAAAACTGGTTGTAATCAAAATTGTTGCGGTACGCTTCACGACAGGTGTAATACACGTTCTGTACGTCGACTAAGATTGCGATCTTTTGTTTGCTTTCAGAGTTCATCTATTTAATACGCTTTATTTGTTTGCCGCATACCCTATGCCACTTTGGACCAAAGCACAATGAGCTAATTCCACTAAACTTACCGTATAACGTGATAAACGAAGTCTCGCGTTTCAAGGAGAGAGCCATGAACAAGTCGACGTTAGCCCTTTTGCTTGCATGCCTCATATCAGGCAATGCGTTTGGTTATCCAGCACACTCACAGTACTGGCCACATCGCAGTGTCCTATACTTTGCCCCTGCGAATGACGACCACGTAAAACAGTTTTTGCTCGAAGCTTTGATGAATGAATGTGAATTGGAAGACCGCGATGTGATCACTTTAGTGATTGCAGAGGACGGTTTTACTGAACCTTCATGGTTAAAAGAAGAGTTCGATTTGAAAATGCTGGCTGCTCTCTACGAAGTCAAAGCAGGTCAACACACTGCGATTCTTTTGGGTAAAGACGGAGAAGAGAAACACCGCTGGGGTGCGAAGACTGATTGGCAGTTCATCAACGATTTGATCGATGAAATGCCAATGCGAAAAAGAGAGATGCAACAGAAACGCAGTCCTTGCGCGATCTAATGCTTAAGACTAAGTCTTCAGTTATTTTCCAAACCAATCCAATTTGCTGTGCAATTGCGTCACGCTGCCAACCACAATCAACGCAGGGCTCACTGCTTGTTCTGCCATATTAGATAGCTCGTTCAGATTACCTTGGAATACGCGCTGCTCTGTACGTGTGCCGTTTTCAATGATCGCGCATGGCATCTCTGGGTCTAATCCATGTGTGATAAGCTTATCCATGATATGACCGCTTTGTTTCAACCCCATATAGAACACAAGCGTGTTGTTTGACTGCGCTAGCGAGTGCCATTCAATCTCACGACCATCTTTTTGTACGTGGCCAGTAATGAACTGAACGCTTTGCGCGTGGTCACGATGCGTTAATGGAATACCTGCGTAAGCCGTTGCACCCGCAGCAGCTGTGATACCCGGAACCACTTCGTATTTGATGCCGAATTCTGCTAGCTCTTCTAGCTCTTCACCACCACGACCAAAGATAAATGAATCGCCGCCTTTTAGACGTACAACGCGTTTACCTTCTTGCGCTTTTTGCACCAAGATTTGGTTGATTTGATCTTGAGGCACGCAGTGAAAGTCCAACTTTTTACCTACGTAGATCATCTCTGCTGATGCGTGAGCCAATTCTAGAATGTCTTTCGACACCAATCGGTCATACACCACAACTTCGGCTGCTTGAATGGCTTTTAAGCCCTTTACTGTCAGTAAATCTGGGTCACCCGGACCTGCACCAACAAGAGAAACAAAGCCGCTGTTTAAAGATGAGTTAACAGTTGTCATATCAACGCCTATCGAAAAATTTAGATATAAAGAGAGACTCTTGGCAAAGAAACGCTTTTTATAGCCAAATAGCTTATTAGTATATGGGAACGAGGTTCCCTGCTCTGGAGTCCTTCATCTAAGGAATGACAGGCTTTTCGCTTTGCTTGTTATCGCATTAGATGAGCAGTATTTGTTGAACTGCTCCTATATGAGTCATTCCCGAAAGCGACGAAGGAGCGTAGTCGGGAATCTCTCAGTTCAAGTCCAAAGAGAGTCCCGACTTGTTCATTACCTAATATTGGTAATAAACCTCAATTACTTAGCCATTGCAGGCTGCGCTTTTACTTCTTCTTCAGCATTGATAGAAGGCGCAGTTTTAGCGTGAGTTAGGTACAGTGGAATACAAGTCATCACTAGACCACCAACGATGTTACCTAGGATGGTTGGGATAAGGTTGAAGTTCAACCAAGTCGCAATACCGAAATCAGCACCTAGAATCATACCTAGTGGGAATAGGAACATGTTTACCACTGTGTGCTCAAATACTAGTGCGAAGAAGATGAAGATTGGGAACCACATCATTGCTACGCGACCAGACACTGAACGTGCAGTCATGTTGCCGATAACGCCAAGACACACCATTAGGTTACAGAAGATGCCGCGTACGAAACACGTGATCCATCCGTCCATGCCCATATTTTCGAAACCAAGACTACGTGCTGTAGAAACAGCGACGAATTTCTTCGCTACTGCGTTCAATTCTAGAGAGAAGTTACCTGTTAGAGAGATAGCCACTAGGTAAGCAACGATTAGAGAACCGATTAGGTTACCCAAACCAACCAAACCCCAACAACGGAAGATACGACCCCAAGTGATACCAGGACGGTTTGCAAATTTAGCTAGAGGAGCTAGACCAAAAACACCTGTTACTAGGTCGTAACCCATCACACTTAGAATCACGAAACCAACTGGGAAGACAAGCGCACCCACAACGCCCACGCCCGTTTGTACGATAGTCGTAATAGCCACAACCACCGCTAGCGACAGGATGATACCCGCCATTGTACCGCGGAGTAGCAAATCGCGAGTACTGGTGTTGGTTTTCGCTTCACCCACGTTGATCATGGTTTGAACGAATTCTGCAGGCTTAAAATCAGTAGACATGAATGTGTCCTTATTCAAAAAGTGAAAGTTAAAAAATTAAAGATTGAATAGAGAAAGGCTTCCCGTTAACTCAGTAACATCTCGCTTCCCTGTCCCCCGCAGATGACTCTGGAAAGCCTTTACCTATTAAATCTAGATTTCGGTTCATTCCCTCCCCCTTAGAGGAGGGAATGGAAACCACGCTTATGCAGAAATCTCTACTTCGCCGTTGGTTACGCGCGTTTTGTACGCTTTCACGCTAAAACGCTCGTCTTCCATGCACGCACCTGTAGTCAGGTTAAAGCGCTGCTTTTTAAGTGGGCTTGCCACCCATAGCTCGCCTTGATGCTCACAGATCAAACCGCGAGAAAGCACGTTTGATTGGAAGAACGGATCTGTGTTGCTGATCGCCAGCACTTCTTCTGCTTGTGTTGGGCGGAATACCGCAACTTGCTGACCATCAACCAGTGCACAAACACCCGTGCCCGGTACGATGTCGCTGATTTGGCAAATCTTTTCAAATGACATAATCAACCTTCCCTTATGCTTCAGTGATCGCTACGTGTAGGATGTCGCCTTTCGCTTCAGGGTGTTTTTCCGTGAAGGTTGCTGGGCGGTGCTGTTCACGCTCTTGTACAAACACGACGTTTTCATCGCGCTTGTCAGAGTTGATGAAGTGCGCGAAACGAGTCAGTTGTGATTCGTCGTTGATAGTCGCAGTCCACTCACACTCGTATTCGTCGACAAGCTTCGCTACGTCTGCTTCTAGTTGCGCGTTGATGCCAAGTTTGTCTTCAACAATCACTTCGCGTAGGTAGTCAACGCCACCTTCCATGTTTTCCATCCAAACTGATGTGCGTTGTAGTGGCGCAGCAGTACGGATGTAGAACATCATGAAGCGGTCGATGTACTTGATTAACGTTTCTTTATCTAGATCACTTGCAAGTAGGTCTGCGTGACGAGGTTTCATGCCGCCGTTACCGCATACGTACATGTTCCAGCCTGCATCAGTCGCGATGATGCCAAGGTCTTTACCTTGTGCTTCCGCACACTCACGAGTACAGCCAGAAACACCGAACTTCATCTTATGAGGTGTACGAATGCCTTTGTAACGGTTCTCGATGTAGGAACCTAGACCAACAGAATCTTGAACACCGTAACGACACCACGTTGAGCCAACACATGTCTTCGCCATACGAAGTGCTTTTGCGTACGCTTGACCTGTTTCGAAACCAGCGTCGATAAGCTTGCGCCAGATCTCTGGAAGATCGTCTTTTTGAGCACCAAACAGACCAATACGTTGAGCACCAGTGACTTTGGTGTACAGGTTGTATTCAGCAGCAACGTTCGCTAGCGCACCCAGTGCTTGAGGCGTTACTTCACCACCCGCCATACGTGGGATCACAGAGTAAGTACCGTCTTTTTGGATGTTACCTAGGAAGTTATCGTTCGTGTCGTGCAGCTTAACCAGTTGTGGCTTAAGAATGTGCTCACCCCAGCAAGAAGCCAAGATAGAACCAGCCAATGGTTTACAAACTTCACAGCCGTAACCTTTACCGTATTTTTCTAGAAGCTCATCAAACGTTTTGATCTCTTCAATGCGGATTAAGTGGAATAATTCTTGGCGTGAGTATGCAAAGTGCTCACACACGTCGTTCTTCACTTCGATACCAGATTTAGCAAGCTCAGCATTTAGAACAGAAGTGACTAGAGGAATACAACCACCACAGCCTGTACCTGCGCCAGTCACGGCTTTGATGTCGCCCAATGTGTGGTGACCATCAGCAACCGCTTGTGCGATCTTGCCTTTGGTTACGTCGAAACAAGAACAGATTACTGCGCTTTCCGGTAGAGCGTCTGCACCTAATGCTGGTTTCTCAGCGCCTGCGTGTGCAGGAAGGATCAACGCATCCGGGTGTTCTGGTAGGTCGATTTCATTCAACATAAGTTGAAGCAGGTCGCCGTAGTCAGAGGTGTCACCGACCATAACCGCGCCAAGTAGTTTCTTGTTGTCTTCAGAAACGATAAGACGTTTGTAAACTTCTTGCTCTTCGTTTTGGTAAACGTAACTCTTACAGCCTTCGGTACGACCGTTTGCGTCACCGATTGAACCTACTTTTACACCAAGAAGTTTCAGCTTCGCAGACATGTCAGCGCCTTCGAATTTGCTTTCTGTGTTACCTAGTAGATGATCAACGGCAACTGTCGCCATCTTGTAGCCAGGAGCAACAAGACCGTAGAACATTTCATTCCAAGACGCACACTCACCGATGGCGTAGATGTTCTCATCAGAAGTCTGACAATGGTCGTTGATAGCAACACCGCCACGAGGTGCCACTTCTAGCTCCATTTGGCGTGCTAGTTTATCTTGTGGACGAATACCTGCGGAGAATACGATGAAGTCTGTTTCTAGCTCTGAACCGTCAGCAAAACGCATAACGTTGCGTGCATTTGTGCCTTCTGCCGCGATCTCAAGCGTGTTTTTGCTAGTGTGAACGTTCACGCCCATGCGCTCGATCTTTTGACGAAGTTGGTTACCACCAGCTAGATCAAGTTGCTCAGCCATTAGCTTTGGTGCGAACTCAACAACGTGCGTTTCTACACCTAGTGCTTTCAATGCGCCTGCTGCTTCAAGACCTAGCAGACCACCACCGACAACAACACCTGATTTGCTCTTCTTCGCACACGCTTCGATCGCTTTAAGATCTTCGATAGTGCGGTAAACAAAACAGTCTTTGCTTTCGTGACCTTTGATAGGTGGAACAAATGGGAATGAGCCAGTAGCAAGAATCAGCTTGTCGTATTGAACTTCACGACCAGTGCTTGAGTAAACAATGCGGTTTTCACGGTTGATGTTAATCGCACGCTCACCGATCAACATGTTAATGCCGTGTTTCTCGTAGAAGCCTTCTTTCACTAAAGAAAGTTCATCTGCAGTATGGTGAGAAAAGTAAGAGGAAAGGTGCACACGGTCGTATGCGACACGAGGTTCTTCACAGAAAACCGTAATGTCCATATTAGACATATCAGCTTTCTCGACTAAGTCTTCGATATAACGGTGGCCTACCATACCGTTACCGATGACTACTAGCTTCAACTTGCTCATTGTACTTCCTAAGGGTTAGGTTCTTATAACTGAGCGCATTGTTAAATGTGAAAGAAAATTAATACATGATGTAAATCAATTACGGAATCAAACTACCCTAAAGGGGTAGATAGGTTAAAACCCTCGATTTAAAAGGGTCTAACGGTAAATTTGCTACATCTTTGTGTAGTAATTCATCACCGAGAAGATAAACTCTTAACATTTCTTCATAAATGAAATGAATCTATTTGGCTGGTACGTGTTGAAAACGGTTTAGCAGTATTGAATTTGTTTGAAAAAATTCAACATTTTATGATGCGATAGAACTAGCTCAGAGTAAGCCCTACTCTTTTACACCATTAGGCTGTGCTGATTATATTTCAATTGGTTTGTCCATAATCACAACGTTGCGTCCTTTATCTTTGGCTAGGTATAAGTTTTTATCCGCAACCTCAAAGGCTTGTTCGAGTGCTTTCTCGCATGCATCCACACTCGGATAAGGCGTTATTTTTGTCAGAGGCACCGCCCCTACTGAAATGGTCACAACTTGTGATGGAAGATTTTTGGCATGTGGAATGGCTAAAGCCTCTACGGCTTGTCTTAAATGTTCTACTTTTGCTTGAAGCACATCTAAGGTATTCCCGTAAACAAGCAAGGCAAACTCCTCGCCGCCTAATCGAAACGAAGGTTGGTCTTTACCTAAAAACGAGCGAAAGAGTTCAGCAACATCACATAACGCGTTATCCCCTTCGATATGTCCGTATGTGTCATTAAACTTTTTAAAGTTATCGATATCGCACAAAACGAAGCAGGCATAACTCATATTACCTACCGTTTGCTGAACAAACAGTGGTGCAGTACGTTTATACAAGTAACGCGACCCTAATCCCGTCAAGGCATCGGTATCAGTTTGTTGACGAAGAACGCGCAACTGGTTTTTGATTTTCGTAATCAAGCTGGAATATGAACGAGCTAAGTCACCAATTTCATCCGAACGCTGAATTTCAGGAATATACGATTGGTCGATCTTTTCAATGTCTTTTTTCATCGACATTGAAAGACGCTTGAGTGGGCTAACAATCCACATGGTGACCATGTATATCATCACCATAGAGATTAACGAAGCGATTAACGCCTCATTAAACAGTTCTTTAATTAGCGTCGTTTTGATAGTGTCGAGTTTACTTGCATCTAATACCGCCCAAATGTAGCCACCGTTTACGTTTCTTAAAGGAAGACAAACATGAAGCACCGATAGATTGGCATCGTAGTAGAAGTCGGTTTGTCGAAGATAATCTTTTGTCCATGGCAGATTGGTATCTTGATTGAGCCCCTTGCTGATTTGTAGTGCCTCTAAATCAACCTTTGCTTTGTTGATAAGGTATTGGAGCTTATTACGCTTAATTTCATCTGTGTCAGGCGTCGCCGCCAAGATATGCTCAAGGTTCCCCTTTTGCGCTTGGAGCGCCCTTACCTCCTGATCGCTGACATCAATTCGCCACACTTGATTGGATTGTGCCAAATATCGAACTGCCACTTTTTGTTCTTTATAATCTGACGTGCCGGAGACCTCAACAAACAGTAGACCATCGATGGCTCTGAAGTTCTCTTTGGTCGAAGGCATCATCAAGTTTGCGTAATTACGGCCCGCTATAGAACCAGAGAGAAACGTCATTTGTGAAGACAGGTGCGTTTTCGCCATAATCACTGCATGTTCGATACGCATATCCCATTCACTTTGGAAGCGCGTATAGGACAACCCAGAAATAATGGAAATCACTAAAACCAGATGCGATAAAAAAAGCATCTGGTTTATCGTCAACCAACCGAAAACTCGATTACTCACTTTGGACTACTGCTTATCTTTGTACACATCCAAAACGGGCTCTGCGCAAGTACCGTTTATACAGATGTCCTGATAAGTAGTATGGCAACTTTGACAAAACGAAGGCGCCAATGAAGGATGTGAATGGCTGATGTCTTTTCCTTTTCGGTCATAGCTGCCATAAATTGCCATACCTCCAATATGTTCTGTCACCCACACGATACCTTCTACTTCTGAAATCGCCACCGCCGTCGGTCCATCTGTATACGGACCGTGAGTTTTGTATTGCTCTATTTTGTTCGGATTCACTCGGATAGTAAGTGGTGACCCCTGACCATTGTTGATCCAGCTGTAGGCTCTTACGGATTCTTGAATAAATAGTGAAGTATCTGGCGGCAGGACAGTATCTGCAGGTAGGTTTTGTGACTCTTTAACAACGGGCCAATCTTGCCACCCTTCTGGGTAACTTGCCATTGACGCTGCAAAAGCAGTATAAGATGCAGTGCTCATCATCAAGACTACGATTTGCCTGCTCAATTGTCTTAACACGTGTGTTTCTCCATAAACCGAATACGCTCTTCCTGAGCAAAAAGACTAACACTTTCATATATTAACAAGTGTTAATATATGATGTTATCAATTAGCCCTTAGTAATGCACATAGTTTATAGACAACAACGTTCTGTTAATACAGTTGAATGATCAAATTGGGATCGTTGAGCAGTTATGCCCAGTCGAAAATCAGGGTGAAATAGAATTAAGAGTTAGATGTAAAGGTTATTGATACTTTTATCGAAGAATCACAACGAACAGGCGAATTCTCACGACCGATTGGTCAGAGGTCTGAATTGAAACAAGAAAGAGAATGGAGGCGCCTCCCGGAGTCGAACCGAGGTCCACGGATTTGCAATCCGCTGCATAGCCACTCTGCCAAGGCGCCATAGTGTTTCGTTTTGAAACTTTGAAAGGTTCGTAAGAGCGTTTGCTCTTTCGATTATCACCACGTTACTAAACCGAGATAGAGTCGTTTATCTTCAACGCCTTCGTTTTAATAAGCAGCAATTATACAGTAAACATTCAATAGATATGTAATGGTACTTTATTGAATGGAGGCGCCTCCCGGAATCGAACCGAGGTCCACGGATTTGCAATCCGCTGCATAGCCACTCTGCCAAGGCGCCTCAACTGGAGCGACACACGAGGTTCGAACTCGTGACCTCAACCTTGGCAAGGTTGCGCTCTACCAACTGAGCTAGTGTCGCATAATTTGAGATGGTGCCCCGAGCCGGAATTGATGGTCCGACACTCGGCCGGTCAACTCGACGGCGGGATATTAAATTCACCCACTCAATTTTCGGATGGTGCCCCGGGCCGGACTTGAACCGGCACAACGCGAACGTCGAGGGATTTTAAATCCCTTGTGTCTACCAATTCCACCACCAGGGCAACGCAATCAATGCGATGGTAACACCACCTGCTCTAACGACCTGCGCCGTGAGAACGAGGCGTACTTTAACGGATTAAGATTTTAGGTCAACAACAAATTTTATCTTTTTTATTCATGCGGTTAAAAAGCAGACTCAGGCGAATACTCCGCACCCAATTCGACCATTCCATGTACACATCCATCACTCTTACATGATGTTTTTTCTCAACGTACTCTCCATGAATGCCCTTCAACGAATAATGGTCCCCGAGACGAAAGGATAAAATAATGAATTTATCAACAATTTTATAAACCACTTAGGCAAATGCTCTCATTTATAGCAAAAAAAATCTTCATTCTTGTACCTCGCTAACATTTCACTGATCCGATGTGTTGTTAGTATTTATTCATGGCGCTAATCATACCATTGAGCAAAAGTGGTTTTGATGTTTGTTTTTTGCTTATTAAACGTTGCTATTACTAGCAAGTCTAAACATTCAAAGGTTAATAACATCATGAATAAAATGACAAAAGTTGCCTCACTCGCAGTGGCGATGGCATTTTCCGGAGTTTCCAACGCTGCCATTGGGGATTACAAAGTAGTCCTCATTCACGGTTTCCAACCTGATCAATTGCAAACTCAACCTTCGCGAACGCAAGTTGAAACAGAAGGAGCGGATTATTGGAAAGATTATTGGATGCAATACGCCGATGCGCGGATTGACTGGCCTTCGCAAGAGCGCGTCGAAGGTAAAATTACCAGTGATTACGTTTGGCCGAAGCTTCAAGAGTTGTCGAGAAATGGGACATGCCAGCCGGGTTGTATCTTAGTGACCCACTCTACCGGTGATCTTGTCGCAAGGTATCTCCTTGATAACCAAGAGAACTGGCTAACTAACGCAGGGCTTACTCCCCTCAACGTCGTTGCCACCTTCGACTTCGCAGGTGCCGGTGGTGGCTCAGAGCTGGGTGATATCGTCATCAATATTACGGAAGGTGGCGGCTGGACAAACAGTGCCATGCGCTACGCTATTTCGCTCTGGCTTGGTGATACTCCGAACAAAAACAACACTGGAGTGTTAAACGACCTTAAAGTCTCAAATGCTCGCCAAATAGCGATGCTGCCTGATCACCGAATTCCTCGCATTCGTTTTGTCGGCAATGGCAGTGATTATTTTAAAGCAACAGCAAGTTTCTTACCGGGCAAAGACGATGGCGTTGTAGCCGCGCACTCATCCTGTGGTTCTTCTAGCTCCGGCAGTTTCGACAGTTGTTCGACTCACTTAGCGATGGACGGTAAAGTATCTTCACAAAGTAAAGGCGTAACAAGCTTGATGCCTAACCATTACCCTTTCATCATGGGAAATGGCTACAGCCACAGCGAAGTGATTGGCTCAAAGCACAAAGGGAAAGTGACGTCTAGCAACACTTCTGTTGCACTCGCGGACGGTCACTCAGTCAAAGTCGATAGCTATCAACAAAATGGATGGTTCGGCAGTAAGTACATTTATGTTCAAGGTTCCCAACAAGATACAATGTCTGAGATTGCTGCAGGATTATAACTAAGTTCAGTTTAAATCCGTATAGGAGCCAAGCAATACATCGTTTGGCTCTGTTTACCCACAGTGGATGATTCAAGAGATTGAATATGAACAACAAAAAACTTATTGCCCTTGTTGCGTTCGTAACGTTCGGTGCTGTCACACTCTTTATTTTGAAATCCCCCTCCGACGAACCTGAAACGTCGACTCAAACTGCAATATCCCAAGAGCTCATGCCACATAAGCAAGCTTCTTCTATCGTTAAGCCAAGCCAAGTAACAACAGAGCCAGCCAACGTAGAGTATGACGATTCTCCGCTGATAGAGGATATTACTTCTTCGCAAGATCTCGAGTTAATCGCAGTGCGTCACGAGCAAGTTTTACAATACCCCTCATATTCCCAGCCCATCCTTGGAGAGAATAGTCCTTATTTAGATTGGAACCATTTTGAGGAAGTGCCCGTTCCCGTATTAGATGGAAAAGACACAGCGACACTTAGTTTAACCAAGTATCGCCACTTCTTCCCAGACGATATCGAAGTCAATTTGAAATCCTCTAGCAATATAGTGACAGCGTCACTAGATGTCGAAGATATTGAGCAGCAAAAGACACTCGCGACTTTTACGATGGAAAAAACCGGCTGGCGTATATCCCCAAAATCTGATTGGCCAGAAGAGTTAAGGCTAGTTGCGCATATCACTTTTGAGCAAGGCGAAGACGTCATTACTACTGATTTACGTCTCTTTCATTCTGTCGCAAGTATTGTCAATGTAGGCAGCGGCACGCCAAAAAATACTGATATGATCATTCCTATTACGTTACAAATTGATAAAGCTGGTATCTATCGAGTAAGGGGGAACCTGTATCAATCGAACGGCTCTGCGATTGCGTCATTGGTGCACAAGCAGCGTTTATCGGAAGGAGAGCAAACCATTGAGCTTAAGGCTTTCCATAAAGTCCTTTTAAAAGGCAAAACGGATTATGAACTGCGTGACATCATGATAGAACGCATGTCTGGTTTTCCGGGAGAAAAAGCGCAATACGGTCAAAGCGAAAGCGAAGTATATCCAATCGGCGCGTTTGATTCCGGTCTTCTCTCTGATGAGCCTTATGAGATGAGTGATAAAGAAAAACAACAACTTGAGTTTCTTCATCAAGCATCAAACTAACTTTGTCCGCACTTTATGTGTCCGTACTCAAGCGCTAAGCTCGCTTGAGTACAAACAAAGAACCTTCACTTCACTTATCAAATTTCACCCTGAATTTAGTCCTGCTCATTTCATCGGTTTTTCATATTTCATGTCTAGAGTTTTAAATTGACAAAGACTAAGAAGAAAAACGTGAAGCCATTAAAACGATACCAATACGAACGCTACGCCGTGCTGTGTAATCTCGCCTACCCCAGAGTCTTTAAACAGACACGCTATGGGTTTGACCCTAATGGGCAGCGGATCATTAAAAACGAATTTGGCAAAACCATGATCCGTGTTTTATGGAGTAAAAAACGTACTGAGGTCGTTGTGGTTATTAAAGGCTCGCACAGTATTACCGATTGGTTGCTGAACTTTGCCATGTGGACTCGTAGCTGCAAGCGATTAGGACTTAACTATCGCATCCATGCAGGTTTCTACCATTTGTTGTTTCAAGAAAGCCAACCTTCTCGAAATGAAGATCGTCTTGGTTTGAGTGTGATTGAACGACTAGAAGCCACCATTGTACCTCTGATTCTACAGGGGAAGCGCATCACCATTACTGGACATTCGTCGGGCGGCGCAATTGGCAGCGTGTTTGCCGACTATATCGAACGTAAGTACCCAAAAAGCATCAAACGAGTGGTGACATTTGGTCAACCAGCGATTGGTGATTGGACATTCAAGAAACGCTATCGTTTAAGCCACAAAACCTATCGAATCTGTTGCGACATCGATATTGTTACTTTTATGCCTCCGGTACCTTTTCTTTATTGGCATGTAGGTAAAATGTTGTGGCTTTATAATGGAAGAATTTATGAGAACACGCCAACGTTAATGCGCCTTGGGCGTTCTTTGGTAAGTTGGTTGATCCGCCCTTTTTCCTATCACTTAATGAGCAAGTACATTCGCAACAAAGACTTCTTTGATGAGCGTTAATCCATTACTTCGCTTTCTTGTGATTCAGCGACAGATACAAAAAGAGCCAGTATTAAACTGGCTCTTTGTTCTTGGTTCAGAATTACAAAGACGCAATTTCTTTATCAAGTTGGTATTTGTTGTCAGTAACGATGCGCTCTAATACTTCGACGCGCTGTTTCAGGTCGTCTATTTGTTTGTTAAGACCATCTCGCTCTTCTTGATTCATCAGTTTACGCTCAGAGATTTCGAGCGCTTTTACTTCCTTGCGATGATTAAGAATCAACTTAACGATACCACCACCGAATATTGCACCGAATATAATCGCAATAGTTGCAACTTCCTGCATAGATTCCTTTCCTTAATCTGCCTACTGATAATGCTCAACAATAAAGTTACGCATTTGTATCATGAATATCAAATAAGACATTGATTAAATGCATGCTATTTTCGAAATTGGTCACACCTGCAACTCTGCACTCGAGATTATTTAACGCCAACCCAAACAGAAACCGATCCACCGTTCACTGGGAATTCCGCCCATCCACTAGCGTTAGTCCATACTTCTTCGGTACGAATACCTAGTTTATCGACATAACGTGTGCTCGGTGAACCTGTGTACATCCACTTTGTTCCGCCAGGACCATCACTCATGATAACCGCCATAGAGTTCGGGTGTTCCGCATCCCCTTCTCGTGTCCAACCAATCACATCCCAGTGGTCAAGGTAAGAATGTTGTTTACCATAAGCATAATCTTTACGTGCTTTCACCAATTGCTCAATGTAAGGCACTTTCACCATGTTGATGTCGTGCCCTTTATCGCTGTATTGCGCACCGTAGTAATCTGCGTAGAAGACTGACGGATAACCTTCCTCACGAAGCAAAATGAATGCGTACGCAAGAGGCTTGAACCACCAATCCACCGGAGACTCTAAGGCCTGTAGTGGTTGCGTATCATGGTTCTCAACCAGTGTTACTGCTTTCACTGGGTTGTCTTTCATCAAGGTGCCATCCATGATTCGGCGCATATCGAAGTTGCCACCAGAGCGTGAAGCGTTATAGAAGTTCATATGTAACGGAGCATCAAACAATGACATGCTGCCAGAAGTCTTAGTGATAAAGTTGTGCAGATTGTTCACGTCGTAGTTCCAGTACTCACCAACGGTAAAGAGCTCTTTACCCGTTTTCTTACGCAAGTAATCGATCCACTCTTGTAGGTACTGATATTTGATGTGTTTAACCGCATCCATTCGGAAGCCATCAACACCCGTCATGTTTAAGTACCATTCACCCCAATCTTTCAGCTCTTGCTTCACTTCTGGGTGATCCATGTCTAAGTCTGCGTACATGAGGTAGTCATAGTTGCCTTTTTCAGAACTGACTTCCCAATCCCATGCTTTACCATCACCTTTGAATTTAAAGATCGCTTTCTCTTTACCTGCGTCATCCCAATCGACGCCATCAAAGTGATACCACGTCCAATGGAAGTCTGAGTATTTATCGTTACGTCCTGGGAAGCTAAATTCAACCCATGCTTCAATCCATTTATCGCCAAGTTCAATATTGCGGTTATTCCAATCCACACGCTTGGTATCGACCCACGACTTGCCATCTGCACCGCCACGATGGTTGAACACTACGTCACCATAAATTTGGATATTGTTTTTGTGTGCTGCTTTGATGGCATTTAGATATTGGTCTTTGGTGCCGTACTTAGTTCGTACCGATCCTTTTTGATCAAACTCCCCTAAGTCATACATATCGTAAACACCGTAACCAACGTCGTTGCTACCACCTGCGCCTTTATATGCTGGTGGCAACCACAGCGCTGTAAAACCGTTGTCGGATAGTGCTGGCGCATTGTTTTCAACTTGTGTCCAGAGTGCGCCGTCATTTGGCACATACCAATGGAAATACTGCATCATAGTTCCATTTTGTGCCGCCAATACCGGCGAACTCAGCAGCAAAGTTAAAGGTAAAAGTGTGGGTTTAAGGTTGAATGTTTTCATTATTTTTCTCTCACGTTTTAGAACGAAGTTCGAACTTAGAGAGCCAACATGACGACTAGAAGAGATCCAACTAACCGTCTGTTGTACAACAAAAAGTTCGGACTACAATCGTGAAGAAATTATCACCAATCACCCTCTACAATTATTGAGTTGTGTAACATTTATAAAACCAATAACTAATTGAGCGCAATTATTGAATCACGATCAAATAATCAGGGAGGAGATAACCAAAAAGCGTAGCGAAATTGAGACTTAAGCGATTAATTATCATGCTTTAAAACGAAAAAAAGCCCGTCATGATGACGAGCTTTCGAAAATAATGGAGGCGCCTCCCGGAGTCGAACCGAGGTCCACGGATTTGCAATCCGCTGCATAGCCACTCTGCCAAGGCGCCTCAACTGGAGCGACACACGAGGTTCGAACTCGTGACCTCAACCTTGGCAAGGTTGCGCTCTACCAACTGAGCTAGTGTCGCATAATTTGAGATGGTGACCCGAGCTGGAATTGATGGTCCGACACTCGGCCGGTCAACTCGACGGCGGGATATTAAATTCACCCACTCAATTTTCGGATGGTGCCCCGGGCCGGACTTGAACCGGCACAACGCGAACGTCGAGGGATTTTAAATCCCTTGTGTCTACCAATTCCACCACCAGGGCAACGCAATCAATGCGATGGTAACACCACCTGTTCTAACGACCTTCGCCGTGAGAACGAGGCGTACTTTAACGGATTAAGATTTTAGGTCAACAAAAATTCTTATAATTATCAACCAAATGAACAATAATCACCCTTTTTGACTGAATCGCAATCGTTAAGTTCAATAATCACCCATTAATATTGAGCTAACCGTACCACCTCACAGTGTCAACCAACCTGTTAACCATTGCTTCACAACCAAACGACCACACTAACCGCTATCTATCAGATAAACATCAGCTTTTATCCTTCTGCCTTTGTCGCCCCCATCCGCAGGTGAACACTGTGTACACCTCTTAACAGTTATTTTTGAATGCGCATTCATTAGTTAATTCATATTTTCAATGACTTAAGGTTTGGTTCATTTCTTGCTCTTAAGTGGGCAACCAACGCACAGTCTTTTGGGTGAATAATGCTAGCGTCACCTTAGAAGCTCGTTTGGTCAAGGAATGAGGGTTCTGCTCTTAAGTCGCTGATTAAGTGTCAGTCATACCGTAGACACTATGGTGTGTTCAGCCGCTCATATAACCCTCTTGTTCAAACTTTCGAATAAAAAGAAGGTCAATGATGGAACGATTAATACACAACCGATTAAACAAGGTAATGAGTGTCATCCTTGTCAGTTCGGCAGCATTGTATGGCGTAACGAGTCATTCTCCTGCTCAAGCGGAAGCCTATAACCTCTCACCAACAGAAAAACTCTGTATGGCAGACGCTTATTTGCAAGAGCCGGGAAACTCATTACCAAGAGATGCTTTAAACTGTACCGCTAATGACGTCGAGATCACGCAAGTGATTCCCGTCGATCCGAATGCAGAATGTAACCTTGGAGATACCTTCTCTTTCCAAGCTGACGTTACCGTGCGAACCAACGCAAACGAACGATACGACACCACCTTTTATCTTCCTTTAACTGAAGCCAGCCCTCAGGTCGTTCAAGGTAATTTTAGAAACTGTAGCATGATCCTACCCGTGCCAGGAGGAAGTGGTGAGACTGCTGATGCTCAATTGGATGGCGACGCATGTGGTGACATCACTAAAGCTTTAGGTCCAGACGAATACACACTGCTTAACGAAACCATTACCATGCTCTGTTCAGATAACGACGGCGACAACCGAGCCGACTTTACCTATTGTGCAGCATGGGATAATCAAGAACGAGATAACTGTACGATCGATGAAGATCCGTATGCTGGTCAGATCCCAAACACCAAATCTAAATGTAACTGTGACACCTTTAATATTGATGTGTTCATCAAGCCATCACCACCAGATATCGTAAAATCTGAAGGTGCGCCTAGCTCTCACCCAGAAGCAGGCGGCGAGTTTACCTTTAATCTAAGCTTCACTAACCCTAACGCCCAAACATCGTTATTCATTAGTGCATTAACCGATGAAATCGACATCAACGGCGATGGAACTTATGACGTTAGCTTCGATCTTTGGGGTGCGACCTCAAGCCCTGCAATGGCTGACGGTGTTTACCTTACATCGACTAACTGTCCAGTCGGAACACCTCTGTATGAAGTGGCTCCTAGCGCAACCTACAGTTGTGAGTTCAAAGTCTTTGTCGTAGATAGTGACCTTCCGGATATACCAAATCCTGAGCTCTATAAAGACATTGTCAAAGTAACGTTGCTAGACAAAAACGGCGATCCTGTGGTTAACGGCGATACTTGTCCAATTGGGGTTGGCAACGCGGCACTTGGTGATCGTTGTAGTGTCGAACGACAAGTACAGATTACCAATGTCCCACCAGCGATTAGCGTTGTTAAGTCAGCTGATAAAAATGAAGTACTTGAGCCTGGAGAAAATGTCACATTTACGTTCGAAGTGACTAACGACTCCGGTACATTTGATTCTCCTATCGAACTCGTGAGCTTAGTCGACACCATCTATGGTGATCTAAGCGCAATTGGGGCTGAGAGTGACTGTCTTGATAACCCTGTAACGATAGCATTTGGTGCAACATACAGCTGTACCCTAAGTGTCTATGTTGCTGGCGATGCAGGTGATAGTTTCACAAATACAGTAACAGCAATTGCGAGAGACAACGAGAATGATACCGCGACAGACATGGATTCTCACACTATTTTGGTATTGGATGTACCTTCTATGATCACTCTAGAAAAAACAGCCAATCCGACATCAGTGTTTGAAACGGGTGATAACCCAACCTTGTTCAGAGATGTTGATTACACCTTCTACTTCACGGTCAAAGACACTATAGATGACGTCTCAACATCCGATACTGTGGTCTTCTCTAGCCTAAATGACGACCGTTTCGGATCACTCACAGACGAGTGTATGGTAGACATGAAAAATGGCGGCGCTATAACGCCAACCGGGTTAAACGGGTTTGAGTTAGACCCAGGCGAAACAGCAAGCTGTACCATCACATTACAAGTCCAAGGTAACGCCGGTGATAGCCACGTTAACGTTGCTACTATTAATGGTACTGACGAGGACGGTCTTGGTGTAAGCGCAATGGATGATGCAACAGTAACGTTTGATCCACTTGCTCCAGATACGGATATTGCCTTCGCACTTAGTGGTTTGATCATTATTCAACTTACCAACGCGTCTGAAGTGGACAATGTCACGTTAACTGGTTTGACTCTGCGTGGCGTTGATATTATCGACGGTAATGGCAATGCCAATTTTACCATCTTTAATACTCAAGGCGGCACCCACAGTGGTATGACATATCCACCTTGTAATATCGGACAAGAGCTCGGTTACAGCGGTTCTGGCAACAACGTTTACACCTGTGCGTTTACTGTAGAACTTCGACCTGGTCTGGAAAATACCGACCCTATTACCTTCCAAGCGCAAGGTGTACTTGACGGTATTGTAGCAACGGTTGAAGACGATGATGGTGATGCGTTAACCAACTTCGTATCTATCGAAGTCAACACTGTCGAGTAACCAACACATAGAACTTCACGTTCTTAACATTAAAGGGGCAGCGTCATTGCCCCTTTTCTCAGTCCATACAAGGGGATATCACTATGTTGAAGTATGGAAAAAGCATTTACGCTATGCTGCTGTCGGTTCCGCTGGTCGTTGGTTGCCAACCAGCCAATGATGAGAAAGTTAAATCCGAATTAGCGGCATTAAGACAAGAAGTAAAAGACTTAAAAGCACAGGTTGAAAGCATTAACTCAGACATTGAGTTAGCTAAAGAAAATGCAGCCAAAGCAGCCAAACCAAAATTCAGGACTTTACCCGATCAAAAAGACTTTGATGGCAATGGAACCATTCCGTCTATGGGTGATGACAACGCGACAATCGCGATCATCGAGTTTTCTGACTACCAATGCCCTTACTGCAAACGCTTCACCGACAACACATTCGCAAAGATTAAAGAAAACTATGTCGACTCAGGAAAGGTTAAGTACTTAACAAGAGACTTTCCACTTGGGTTTCATCCACAAGCTAAAGGTGCCGCAATTGCTGCCAATTGTAGCTTTAAGCAAGGTGAGTATTGGCCAATGCGACACGCTTTGTTTTCAAATATGCGCAACTTAAATACCGCTTTGTACCAAAAAACCGCAAGTGACTTAAAGCTGGATATCGACAAGTTCTCTGCATGCCTTGAAGATCCTCAAATGGCAAAAAATGTAGAAAACGACATTGCCCTTGCATCCACTCTTGGTATTCGTGGTACACCAAGTTTTGTTGTCGGACGTATTGAAGAGGGTCAATTAGTCGGCGCACAACTGGTTGTTGGTGCACAAGATTATCGCGTGTTCGCCGCACTGTTTGACGATCTTCTTAAAGCGCCTAAATAGCCGTTTCACTTAGCGCTAATATAAACCCAAAGAGGCAATAACTTTCGCTATTGCCTCCTCTATCGCGCAGCTCAACAAACTCTATTTACTGTTTCCTTTTCCCTTATTACCACCGCCCTCACTCGTGCTGCTTAACTGGATGGAAACCATTGCGGTCGCTGTATTTTGACCATCAGATATGGTGTAGCTAAAGCTATCGCTCCCTTTAAAATTCTTCGCCGGTGAATACACTAAGCGCCCAGAACTGTTTAAACTGACTGATCCCTTAGAGCCTTGAGTAAAGCCAACGACTTGCAGTTTATCTCCATCAGGATCACTGTCATTTGCAAGCGCATCAATCTCAGTCACCTCTTTTGCCGTCAACACAACTGAGTCGTCGTTAGCAATGGGAGATAAGTTTGCGATCACTAGGATGCGATATTCGACAACGCCATTAGCCACGCCTTCACCGCTTTCCGTTGATAACGCATGAACTTGAATCGAATACTCACCCTCGGTTGCATTCTCTGCAGAAGTAACCATCACCTCAACATTCGCCTTCTGCCCAGACTCAAGCGATAGTTGGCGAGTCGAGCTACTCCACCCACTTGGAACATCTGCAGAGATTGTGTACGACACAGAGTCGCATTCAGGACCATTCTGGCTCGTCAACGTCGCGGAATACACCAAGGTGTCACCGGCATTGCCCTCTTGAGTCAAAGAAGAAAAGGTCAACAATGGAGGGCTTAGCTCACAAGTAGGCGCCAAGTCAGCTACTTTATAAACACTGCTCGCTCGTGCATTATAACTAGCGTCTCGTGTATTGGTTGCTATCGCGTCAATGCTGTAACTTCCTGCTTCGGCCGAAACGTCAGAAGTAACACTCAAACTAATAGATGTCGTTTCACCCGAAGCTAGTGAAGCAACGCTGTTAGTCGTAACCCACCCTTCAGGCACATTGGCATTGATTTGAAAATTTGCTGGCTCACACGCTTGACTATCATTATTGGTAATCGTTGCGGTGTAGTTAGCTATTTCTCCCGGTTCGAACTCCGCCGCTGAGTTTGCAACGAGCGTTAACGTTGGATTAGCCATCTCACACGTCTGAACGCTTGGTTCAATTTGATAAACCGCTGGAATACTGGTGGCCAATGCTAAATCACTGCTATTTTCCGCCTTCAGCAGAATGTCGTAACTGCCTTCTTGTGCTGAATCACTCGACGTTACGCTAATTTCTACCGCTTTCGTCTCACCAGAAGCCAGTGTCAAAGATGCATGCGTCGATGACCAACCAGATGGCACATTTGCGCTCACATTAAATGACGTTGTCGAGCAAGCCTTCGTATCGTTGTTCGTCACGTTCAACTTATAAGAGGCTGAAGAACCAGCAACACCACTCACCACTTGACTGGATGCAAGATCAATTGAAGGGCTTGCCTGTACGCATAATTCATTATCAAAGGTCACATGTATGCTAGCTGCATTGGCATTTGTCCACTCTGTCGTAATGGTAACGCCTGCTTGAACATCAGTATACGTTTGGCCGACAAGCAGAGCGGATTCATCAAGATCTCTCAGACCACTATTTGGAATCATATCTAGCATCAAGTTACTTTGTGGGTCATCTTCTGTCGCTAAGTGGAAAATTACCCCATCCGTAATGCCCGATTTGCCTTCAACAAAGCTATCAAACCCAATCGCTTGGCGATACTCAAGGTAATACCACAATGGTTTACCTGTTACTTCATCTGTGCCACGTCTAATTTTCAATCCTTTGGCACCACCACTATGCGGTGTTTCAACAGGTTCAAGTAAATACCTGCCGTCAGCCTCAACAGAAACAACGTTTCCTGAGTTTGTACTGATCCAGCCTAAGAGCTCCTTGCTAAAGGCATTAAAATGACCAGTGATGCCCGACATACCCATGATATCAAGCGCATCACCATATTCTGCCGATGCACATCGATCACCAATAATGTCAGAACCACAATCGAGATCTTTGGCGTGATGTAAGCCAAAGTTGTGTCCAAGTTCATGCCCTACAGTGCGCAGAGTTAAAGAGCCATTCACATAAGCTTTTGATGGATTACCGCCAACGGTTCCTTTGCCTGTCCATCCGCATGCTGAGTTTTCAGGAAACACGTAAACAATTCGAGCATAATTACCAAAGTTAATGCCATTGTCTCGGGCAACATCTTCAGCGGTAGTGTGAATTGTCCAAGTGTCGCACGTAGCATTCATTGGCAAAGTATAGTAACCAGCGACATCGCCCGTTAACCATACTTGGTTATCAGAGTTTTCTTTATAAAAGTCATTAACTTGGCCGAACACAAGCTCTCGTGTTTCTTCGACTGACCATGGTGTCTGCGTGTTATCTAGAAAGTTCAATAACATCACCAAAGTAAGCTGTTCACCAAATGAACTCGCAGTCACTTGTGTCAAGCCAGTCCCGTCTATAGAAGTCGTGTTACTACCATCAGCCAAAACCAATACATTAGATGGGTCCTGATTCAATGCCAACACATCTAATTTTTTACCCGTTTGCTTGATGTTGATCCCGCTAACGCGTACGTTGTTGCCATCTCGCAACCCCTTAGCGACCGCGTGATTGGGAAATTTGACTTCGATTCGCGTGTTTCCAGAATTCAAGATGTAACGAAGACGACTGGAGTGCGTTTTCTCATCATCTTCATAAAACACTTCCAAAACGCCTTCTAACTGCTGCTCTTGCTCAACAAAGCCTTGAAGCTCTGATGGAATAATCTTGCGTTGCTTGTTGTTAAAAGCGACTCTTGTTGCAAGGTCTGAGTCGATGTCAGCCAATTGTGCAATAGTTTCCTGTCTCGACTTGAGCAACATTAATGCTTCTGAAAAATAACGTAATTTAGCTTCGCCATCATTATTCTTGTAATTATCAATCGCGACCAATAGCTCTGAGTTCTTCTGCTGTATTTTTCTTTTAAAACTTCTTTTATCAACAGAAATTTTCTCTTTTGATTCATGTACATCAAAATGTGTATGGTAGTGTTGGTGAGTATTTTTATTAGTTACATCATTTACATATACAGCCAAGGTGTTTGACGAAAATATAGCAAGGGATATAACAGCAAGTTTTAGAACGAATCTTTTATTTAAATTAACACCATTAACTGGTAAATAATTATTAAAATTAAACATAATTATATTTTAGATTTATATCTTATTATGGATAGAGAACAACAACGTCTTATGACTTATGATTCAAGTCAAAACAGGTTACTGATTTGCTTGCATTTCTACTACAGAAAGCCGTTCGACCAAGTACGACATTGCTAAAATCAATGAGCAATAATACCCTCACCTATTTTTACAGAATTCAAATCTACATAGAGTGACGCACATTACTATAACTTCACATGGCGTATCTATGCGCATATAAAGAAATAGAACTGTATTAGGCATTAAATTTAAAGTACAAGTAACCCAAGGTTAATCTGAGTTATATTTAACCTGAACTTTAATTTTGGAGGACGCTGTAAGTAACTAATGCAACGATGCGGATATAAAATCCTTATAATTATTAATTCAATTTCATAATTATTACTTCCTTTAAATATCTCTCGAAGGAAATATTACCAAACAGAACGATTAAAAACCAAACAATTCATAACTCAACCTAATAGTTTTTAAAATGCATTTTTAAATCATAATGATAGAAGGCAACACAATACTGTCTTATTAATTCGATAGACTGGATTTCATGTGATCTACCTCTAAACAGACGTTCTCTGTAGGATTACAAGGTAAAAAACAAAAAGAGCCGCATATGTCAGCGACTCTTGGAATCAAAACTCTTACCTTCTAAGCACAACAGTTACAATTGCGCTTATAGCGGTCCATTTTACCTATGCCTGGGTTAAAGGTGTTGGTCGGGTCAAGTTGATGATAGAACTTTTGTAGCGAGTTTTCTGCTTCATATAAGTGACCTACGTTGTGTTCTGCTGGGTATTTCGCGCCACGACTATTTAGGTGCTCCAGCATCAGTTTCTTCATCAGCTTGGTGTCTGTACCCTTCTTAAAGATGTAGTCTTGGTGGAACACATAACACATGAAATGCCCATAATAGAGAGACTTAACGAGGTTCTTACTTACTTCCTCAGGTAATGTTTCTAACCATTCTTCATCGTTACGACGTAACGCAATGTCGAGAGCAACAATGTCTTCCACTTCCTTGCGGTGAATGGTTTCGTAACGAATTGCTGCACCTGCCGCTGCAAAACGGTGTAGATACGCTTTCTTACCCTCTTCTGGTGTACATTCGAAGAAGTCACTATCGTGCTCAGTTGCCCAAACCTCTTTGAGGTATTTCTGCGCTTCGGCAATACCGCCGTCACTCATTTTAAGTACAAGATGGTGCTCGTACTTATCACGGTATTCCAACATGCGCTTAGGAAGGTGCTGTGGGAATAGCTTGCTTGCGTAGTAGAGAATAGTATCTGGCAGGTATTTACTGACTAACGGTACACGCTCTAAGAAGTTTTCAACCTTAGCTTTTAGCGAGAACATCTTAGGCAGATTGTCCGTGCCTAATAAATCGATAGAAAGGAACACGTCTTTACCGTATTTTTCCGCCATGTTGAAGATGTCACGGTGAAGGTACTCCCCCATCTCTGGCAAGTTTTCGAATTGAGTAAGGAAGTCTTTTCTCAGCTTGGTCAATTTCTCTGGATCGTTAGTGCCTAAATAGAACACCTGCTCTTTCTCTGGGATTGGATAGCTGTCAACACGAACCGCAAACACGCCCAGTTTGCCCGCACAACCGCTCGCCTCGTACAGACGACGTTCGTCGGCATTAAAGCGCGATGGGATATCAGAAGTCACATCACGAACACGTTCGTCGTATTCTTTATCCGACGCCATGCGTTCATCATGAATCACTTTATCTGGGTCGAAATTACCATCTTGGATGTTCTGTAAGATCTCGTCAGGCGTCGAGCCTAATCCTTCAATACCAAGGTGGTTAACAAGATTGAGCTTACCGTCTTTGTCCACCTGAGCGAATATGGCTAATTCTGTGTAAGCAGGACCACGTTTAACCAAAGCGCCACCAGAGTTGTTCGCAATACCACCTACAACTGTTGCTCCAAGAGAAGAAGAACCAATCACCGAATGCGGCGCGCGATTAACTGCTCGCAACTCTTTTTCTAACGAATGCAGACTCGCCCCCGGAAGACAAACGGCTTGCTTACCCCCGTCTAACAGATAGATTTGCTTCATCTTGGTGATATTAACCACCACCACATCGCGGTCGTAATCACTACCACTTGGCGCTGAGCCTTCGGTCAGACCCGTCTTAGCCGCCTGCATGATGATGATGCAATTATTGTCCACACATTGTTGGATGACCTTCCACTGCTCTAGCAAAGTGTTAGGAAAAACCACCGCCAACGCCGTGCCGCTTCCTGAGCGAAAACCACTGCGGTAATACTTGGTTTTGATTTGATCGGTAAGGACATTTTCTTCCCCGACAATGGTGACAAACGCGTCGATGAGCTGCTTCTGTTTCATATCCGTATCTCTAGTTATTATGCCCAGCCAATATAAGTAGTCCGAATCTGAACGTCCATGCCACCAAAGTCCGATAACGACGCTCAGATCAAGTTAACTACATTAATTACCCATACATTCAATTACTTAAAATTCTTAGAACTGTAAAATCAACAAAGAAACTTATCGTTTCCAAAAAGAAACAATAGCAAAGTACATTGTTAACAAATGTGCACGATATCGAAGAACAAGAAAGTTAAAAGGGATGACAAGGCTTTGTATTCCTGACCTTGTCAGAATATTGAGTCAGAGCAAAGCCACAACATGTGAATACCATGACGTTATAGCAGCGTTATATGGCTGTGACATTGCCGATCAGTGAAGAAAATAGTTAGAGTGGAGAGTTTAAAATTTAGAGCAAATCCCTTCAATCAAAGGAGAATCACTCCTTTGAGAAAAGTTGAGCCACTAGAATTGATGGCTACGACTTTGAAAGCACTGATAGAGATGCTCGATAAAGATCTTAATCTTTTCTGGTTGCTGACGAGTGTATGGGTACACGGCATAAATACCCAAGCACTTAGCCGTTTCGTCTTTAAACAACTGAATCAGTTTGCCTTGCTGTAAGTCTTCATAAACCAGCACCCGAGGCACATAAATAATACCTTGCCCTAGTAAAGCGACGTTACGTAGCGCAGATGAGTTATTGGTACATAGATTCCCATCCACCTTAACCTGATACACCTCATCATCACGCTTGAAAACCCACTCACGTGCACCTGTCTCTTGATAGGCGTAAACCAAACAGTTGTGCTTAGTGAGATCGTCCGGCGTTTTTGGTTTACCATGTTTGGCAACGTACTTGGGCGATGCACACACAATCCAGTTTGCATCAACAAGCTTGCGTGCGATTAGGCTTGAGTCTGGTAAAACCCCAGTGCGAATAGCAAGGTCAAAACCTTCGTTGATGATGTCAGCAAACCGGTTGTCCAGTTCCATATCAATGTTGATATCAGGGTAAGCTTGGTTGAATTCAGAAATAACCGTAGGAAGGATAAGTTCACCAGAGATGGTCGGAACGGTAATCTTGATGTTGCCGGATAGGCTCTTACCTAAACCAACAATGGATTCTTCTGCAGTTGCGACGGCTTGGTAAACGCTACGCGCATGTTCGAAGAAGGATTGCCCTGCTTCTGTCAGTTTTAGCGTGCGAGTGGTTCGATAAAGCAGTTGAACGCCTATCTCCTGCTCTAATTTGGCAATACGCTTACTGACGACCGACTTAGTAAGTTCCATTTGTCTTGCTGCGGCGCTGAATGAACCTTGCTCAATCAAATGATAGAAAATAATGTAGTCGTCGGTATTTCTCATGTGTCTTCACTGCTTCCTTGTTGAAGAACATATTGTAAAGGGCTTTAAAGCTAAATGCTGGCTGAGAAGTCACACTTGAGAAGCGCATCTTTCTGTATGCAAACACTCAACGAGTGCTTGTTCAGCTTGCCAAGCATCAGATACAAAAAAACCAGCTTTCGCTGGTCTATTGGTGATGCTTTCGCATCTGGATATCGCCATTGCCATACCCAAAAATATGGAGGCGCCTCCCGGAGTCGAACCGAGGTCCACGGATTTGCAATCCGCTGCATAGCCACTCTGCCAAGGCGCCAAATTGTTTACGCTTAAAGGCTCTGCCCCGTTGCGTTGGTTGCTACTTTACGGATTCAGGAAATATAGTCAAACAAAAATCCAAAATTTCTGTTTGTTTGCTTTGTTTTAAACCAATCCGATGTTAATTCGACCTAAACCGTCCAGATTTATTCGTTTTGGTTAAAGCAAATCAAAATAGATAGGCAAAAGAAAAGCGGCAACCAGTGCCGCTTTTGTATCTCTATTCTCGCGATTAACCGTTGGCAACGCGTTTAAACAAGCGTCCCACTACGTTTGGATGGTAAGACCAAGTGTGGTCAAACATCGACATTAACGCTGGGTTGCCGTACTTCGACAAGCTAATGGCATGGAAGCGGTTCTTCTTCGCTTTTAGCGCATCGACTTTTGCAAGTAATTCATCTTGCTGTTTTGGCGCAATGAAGTCTGAAATAACAACCATGTCGGCGTTCTTGTATTTGTCGCTGTTCATCAAATCGATGGATTTAATCAACGTTGGCTCCAAATCTGTACCACCATGGAAGCTGTAAGTTAAAAAGTCGGCAGCTTCACGTAAGCCATCCTGACGCGTTAACTCGTAAGTAATGTGCTCAGTGGAGAAGATAATCACATAACAGTCACGTTGTTCAGCCAGAGCGATTTGCATCAGTGCGTACGCCATAGCTTTGGCACATTGCTCTGGGAAGCCACTCATCGAGCCTGACGCATCAACACAAACGATAAACGGTCCTTTTTCAACGTCCACCGCTTTATGATCTGGTTTGTGCGCTTTTACCTTACGCAGTGTGCGAGACTTACCTTGCGTACGGTAATTCATCAAACGTTTATCAACCAGATGCTTGTAGAACACGACTTCCAGCTCTGGATACGCCAAGAACATGGTTTCATTTGGTAGCAGTTTGTTGAGGTCGTCACTTTCATGAATACCGACGATATCGTCTGTCGCTTCGTCACTCTTTTCCTCAACCATTTGCAGCTCTTCTGCTGGTGCGCGATTGAGGTCAGGATCGTTTACTTGCCCCGCCATGCGACCAAGCTGTTCTGCGATTTCTTGTAAGCCTTTGTGCTTTTTAAGGAACTCTGCGTGGCGCTTCATCACGGTTAGGTCAGTTTTACTCAACTTAGCTGACGCCATATCCCATAAGCGCCCTACGCTTTCTTCATCACCGGACTCCGTCACTTTATCCATGTTACGCATGGTTTCCATACGTTGATAAAGATCGTTAAGGACTTTTTCTTTGTTCTCTTCAAGCTCAGAGACTTGTGCTTGTTTGATTGCTTCTGCAAGGCTTTGATACCACTGGTCACAGAAGTAATGAGGGAACATTGGGTTATTCACGCCCTTGTTCTTCTCCATCATGCGACGCGCTTGCATGTAAAACGCCGAGTGCCATTCAAGCTTCTTGATCACGTCATCAATGCGCTCAAAGAACTCGTTCTCATCCCAATAAATCACTTCTTGGTAGAGCGCGAGCTCCTGTTGAAAACGTTCTGTCTCACAGACTTTCGTCATGCGCTTTTTCACGTTGCCACGCCATTTAAGCAGATGGTTTTTCACTGAGGATTTCATGCCTCGGTTTTCTGCCATCATCATGACTTGTGAACGCGCCATTAAGTCGTTAACCGCACTATCAATGATGCCTGAATCTGCCACCATGAGCGCTAAGTTGAGTCCGTCTGCACCTAACATGTCGTCTCCTTAAGAGAAAAACTGATGTAAGTTTTTGAAGCGTTGAATGATCTTCTCGCTTTCACCTTGGATAGACTCAAGTCTCTGGCTCACCTGTTGCAGACTCGACTCCATTAGACGTGGTAACTCTGGATCCACGAAACTGTGCGGCAATGCGCCGTGGAAGTTGGCTTTAACCTTACGCATATGATGTTCAGCTTCACTCAATTGGCTGACTGCTTTTTCGCTTTCTGCCAACCATTTTTGGTAAAGCTCAACATCTAAACCTTGTTGGGTGACCAAGCTCACCAACACGCCTCGGTTAGCAATGTCACGGATCACTAGGTTGTTGGCAGCATCGACATCAAAACGCAGACGACACATATTGGTGTTTTGGTTCACGTAGCCATACACATCGCCATGACCTTCTTTGATCACTCGGTCAAGCTCGTCTTTTGGCACGTATACCCAGCGACTGTCGCCCTTCTCTGATTCAGAAACCGACATGTTGCTTTGCAGAATAACCAGTTTAACCAGATTCACCGCCGCGCCTACTTTGTAAGTTTTCGCTTTGGATGTATCGAAGCTCATGGTTTCTTTACGAAGCAGACCGGTTGCCGCTTCAGCGTTTAGCGTCATGCGATACTTGTCTTCAAGCTCATGCTGTACATCAACCAAAGATTCACGACAGTATTCGATCTCTTGCTCTGCTTCTTGCTGGTCAAAGGCATGTTTAAGTGCGAACTCTTGAATCACACCGCGAACGACATCGCGTGATTCAGGGCTGTTCCATAAACAATCTTGAAGTAGCAGAAGGTCAAGCGGATTGATCTCGTCACGCCCATTAAAGAACGCACTTGCTTTAAGCAGCTTGACCGCTTTCTTCCAACGGCGGTCAGACACGTACATGTCTGTTAATGATGCGTCGCCAAACTCAGACTCGACTTTGGTTTCCAACATCGTTTTTAGTTGGAATAGTTTTTCGAATGCGTTGTCAGTTAGAGTGAGCTTGTCGAGCTGTTGCTGCCAGCGGTGGTATTCTTCGTCTGTGATCGCCAAGCCCTCTGGAACTTGCGCTTCTTGAGACGTACCCACTGTCAGCATTGATTTGAAGTTTTGTTTATCCTGAATGCGGTTTACAAACACGCGTACCAACATACGGTCGTAAAGTGCGTCTAAGCCGCTGTCTTCATCTGGCAGCTCGTTTGATGCAGAAACCAAAAGACGCATCGGTACACGTTCGATATCGCTACCGTTTTTAAATGTCTTTTCGTTCACAACGGTCAACAGCGTGTTCAGAATGGCAGGACCTGCTTTCCAAATCTCATCAAGGAAAACGACTTGCGCCGTTGGTAAGTAGCCTTGAGTAAGACGGACATAACGACCGTTGTCTTTTAGCTCTTGAATGCTCAATGGACCAAACACTTCTTCAGGTGTTGAGAAGCGCGTCATGAGGTATTCAAAATAACTGCTATTATCAAAAGCTTGGATAAGTCGTTTTGCGATTAAGCTTTTTGCGATCCCTGGAGGACCAAGAAGGAAGACGCTTTCGCCGGCAAGAGCGGCAAGAAGACAAAGTTTGATGGTGTGTTCGCGTTCGTAAACGCCATCAGTTAACGCTTTCGCTAGCTTGTTGATACGCTCTGAAAGAAGCGCCTTTTCTGCATTAGATGCGAAAGATGGTTGAATCATAGAAGCTCCGGCTGTTGAACTGAGGCTGTATATATAATTTTATACATTTGTTATCACTTTGTTACAAGTGTATTTTTTAGTGAACCTCGTTTATACCAGATGCTCTTCGCGCGCGTGCGCGAGCAACCATAGTTTTCATTTATGAGACATAACTCACTGAATGTGTTGGTTTCGCAAGAGTATGAAACCATTTTCTTCTTTTGTTTCCGGTGGTTTGTGGTTAATGTGCAAAACACGTCAATGCGCGGTTACAGCTAGGATCCACAACTGCATGAGCAATACAATTCATAAATGGAAGCAGATTTCTCTGGTCGAAGAGGAAGTTAAACTACCAACTGGTCGGATGATCACACATACCACTATCCAACACCCCGGTGCTGCCGTTATCTTACCTATTACTTCAGATGGCAACATCGTTCTTGTTAATCAATTCCGTCCCTCTCTTAACAAATGGCTGCTTGAATTGCCTGCAGGGACACGTGAAGGCGATGAAGATCCTTTGCACTGTGCTCAAAGAGAGCTGGAAGAAGAAACAGGATACAGCGCCGAAAAGTTCACATCGCTTGGTCAAGTTACCCCTCTTGCTGGTTTCTGTGATGAAATCCAGTACTTGTTTGTTGCCGAACAACTGAACAAAACCAATCGATACGAGTGTGACGACGACGAAGTTATTGAAGTAGTGACATTGTCACGAGAAGAACTCGAACAACAAATTATTCAAGGCATTATTACGGATGCCAAAACTATCGCTTGCCTAAGCAAAGCTCGTCTTTGCGGTTATATTTAGGTCTTTTCGACCGAGGAGAGAATTATGGACTTTCGATCAGATACCGTTACGCAACCTACACAAGCAATGCGTGAAGCAATGTTTACCGCTCCTGTCGGCGATGATGTGTACGGTGATGACCCAACCGTTAACGAGTTAGAGCAATTTGCGGCTGAGCTTGCGGGCTTTGAAGCGGCAATGTTCACGACCTCTGGTACACAAGCAAACTTACTTGGCTTAATGGCGCATTGTGAGCGTGGTGACGAATACCTATGTGGTCAGCAAGCGCATAACTACAAGTATGAAGCTGGCGGCGCGGCGGTACTGGGTTCTATTCAACCTCAACCGATTGAGAACAACCCAGACGGTACTTTGCCATTCGATAAGCTAGAAGCTGCTATCAAGCCAGATGACGCGCACTTTGCACGTACTCGCCTACTTAGTTTAGAGAACACCATCAACGGTAAAGTGATTCCTCTTTCTTACCTTGCAGAGGCTCGTGAGTTCGTAAACAAACATAACTTGCAGATGCACCTAGATGGCGCTCGCGTATTTAACGCAGCTGTTGCGCTTGATGTTCCTGTGAAAGAGATTGGTCAGTACTTTGATTCAATGACTATCTGTTTATCTAAAGGTTTGGCAGCCCCTGTTGGTTCGCTACTGCTTGGTAGCAAAGAGTACATTGCAAAAGCCCGCCGTCTAAGAAAAATGGTCGGCGGTGGTATGCGCCAAGCGGGTATTCTTGCTGCAGCCGGTAAACTAGCCCTTACCGAGCAAGTAGAACAGCTAAAACAAGACCACATCAACGCAAAAACCTTGGCGGAAGGTTTAGCGGAATTGCCTGGTTTCTCTGTTAATCCAGAATTTGTTCAAACCAACATCGTTTTTGCCAAGCTTGATCCACAAGTGGATATCGCTGGCATTGCAGAAAAGATGAAGGAGCAAGGCATCACGATTACTCCAGGAAACCCAATCCGCTTCGTGACGCACAAAGATATTTCGGCACAAGACATCGATACCTTCCTATCTAGCCTTAAATCTCTGCTTTAACTTGATTTTGATCATTGAGCTTCCCCTAAGGGGAAGCTTTATTCTATGCGCTTTCAAGAACTACAATGAGTGCATTTCATGCTTAGATACGTGCTTCTAACGTCTCTTCTTCTCTCTTCCTCTGTTGTGGCGAAACCTTTTGGTGACGTTGATAAAGGCAAACTTAAATCACCAAGCTGTGTTTACTGTCATGGTTCGAACGGCATGACAACAAACGACGCTTACCCTAACCTAGCCGGTCAGAATGCTCAGTACCTATATGATTCTATGAAAGCCTATCAAGATGGGCTTCGCTTAGGTCCTTTGGCAGAAATGATGGCAGCCCAGTTACGCATGCTGAATGATGAAGATTTGCGCGATGTTGCCGCGTTTTATTCAGAACAAACACCTCATGCAGAAAAGTGAATAATTATGGGACTTGTGAATCACCACAAGTCCTAACTCCGTTTTCATTCGCACAACATCTAACCAAAACAATTAACCATTAAATCATTGATAAGCAACTCAACCCTCTTCAGATCAAATTATTGATGAATTTATAGTTCATCAACTCAGTTAATATTGACTTTTTATTCTATTTTATCGATATTTCATGCTTTCTATAATTCGACGTGAAATAGGTTATGTCTCACACACACGCTCAGCCATCGGAATCGGCGGCAACCCCTAAATCATGGCAGATGCCTGATACCCTCATTTTGATCTTCATTGTTGGTATTCTTGCTGCGATTCTTACCTACTTAATCCCTGCTGGTCATTTTGATAGCCAACAGGTGACCTACATGGTCGACGGTGCAGAAAAAACTCGCACAGTTATCGATCCATCTTCTTTCTCTTATGCAACCGACGAAAACGGTGAATTGGTTTACAACAAGGTTGGACTGTTCGCTTCAGGCGGTGGCATTGGTCTAATGAACTTCCCATTCGAAGGTCTGGTTTCAGGCTCTAAATGGGGCAGCGCGATTGGCGTTATCATGTTCATGCTGGTTATCGGTGGTGCATTTGGTGTGGTAATGCGCACAGGCACAATCGACAACGGTATCTTACGCCTTATCGACAAGACCAAAGGTAACGAAGCGCTATTCATTCCAGTTCTGTTTTTGCTGTTCTCTTTGGGCGGCGCAGTATTTGGTATGGGTGAAGAAGCCGTTGCATTTGCGATTATCATTGCGCCACTAATGGTTCGTCTTGGCTACGATGGCATCACTACAGTAATGGTGACCTACGTTGCGACTCAGATTGGTTTTGCAACGTCTTGGATGAACCCATTCTCGGTAGCGATCGCGCAAGGTATTGCTGGTATTCCGGTTCTGTCTGGTATGACTGTACGTATGGGGCTGTGGGCTGGCTTTACACTTATCGGTATTGCTTTCACTATGATTTACGCAGCGCGTATCAAAGCAAACCCTGAGCTTTCTTACAGCCGTCGCACTGACAAATACTTCCGTCAGCAAGAGCTAGGTGACCACGAATCTCGTTGGAACCTAGGTGACACCCTAGTTATCCTTACGGTTATCGCAACTACCGTATGGGTTGTTTGGGGCGTAGTGGCTAACGCATGGTACATTCCAGAAATCGCGTCTCAATTCTTCACAATGGGCTTTGTCGTTGCGATCATCGGTACGATCTTCCGTCTAAACGGCATGACTCTAAACTGTGCGGCTGACGCATTTAAAGAGGGTGCAGCAATCATGCTTGCCCCTGCTCTATTGGTTGGTTGTGCTAAAGGTGTATTGCTTATCCTAGGTGGCGGTACTACTGATGAAGCAAGTGTACTGAACTCGATCCTGAACAGCGCTGGTGGCGTAATCAGCGGTCTTCCTGACGTTGCAGCGGCTTGGTTGATGTATGTTTTCCAATCTATTTTCAACTTCTTCGTGACTTCAGGTTCTGGTCAAGCAGCGCTGACAATGCCTCTCTTGTCTCCTCTTGCAGACATCGCTGGCGTTACACGTCAGGTAGCCGTTCTAGCATTCCAACTTGGTGACGGTTTCACTAACGTTATCGTTCCAACTTCGGCATCTCTAATGGCAACACTGGGTGTATGTCGTATCGACTGGGGTGACTGGGCGAAATTCTGCTGGCGCTTTATGCTATTACTCTTTACCCTATCGAGCATTGTCGTCGTCGCAGCTCACGTGATGGGTTTTGCGTAAACTGATTACCAATATCCCCAAGCAACTTAAACGCGAAAGCGGAGTTTGGGTATAAAGAATAAGGCGAGACAAGTTCTCGCCTTTTTTAATTCAAGCCGTATGGCAAACAAGCATCGAAGTAAGATGTTTTGGAGTGACAACTTTAATGGCAACACAATTTCTGGATGACGTAATTCAAGGTCATCAAGTCATTCAATCTCTTGACGTAAAAGACTTGCCTGCAGGCGAGCACAAGTTTTGGTTCCGTATCGCAACCAACGCCCTATCTCAATGGCAACATTTGCCTGTGTTGGTTTTCAAAGGCGAAAAACCGGGTAAGAAAATCATGATCACAGCGGGTGTTCATGGTGATGAATACAACGGTGTTTTAGCGGCGCAAAAGACCGCTCGTGAACTGATTGGTAAAGACATCGCAGGTACTGTAACTGTCGTTCCGACCATCAACCTAACGGGTATGCTGAACCACAGCCGTGACTTCTTCTCTGCGGATCCAGATGCATCTCCTGCAAACTTAAACCGTTTCTTCCCTGGTGATGCAAACGGCAACGAAGCAAACCGCTTCCTATTTGCTTTGTGGAATAACCTTCTTAAACCGAACGCAGAACTGGCGATTGATTTGCACACTCAAACCACTGGTGCTGCTTACCCGCTGTACGTGTTTGCCGATTTCCGTATCGAGCAATCTCTGGAAATGGCTCGCCTCATTAACCCAGATGCGATTCTTAACGATCCGGGTGACGCAGGTGTACTTGAAACCGTCTGGAACAACAGCGGCATTCCAAGCATCACCATTGAAGTGGGTATGGGTCGTTACACAGAACAGGACCTGATTGACCGTACCGTGACTGGCATCTTCAATATCCTCGCTCGCCATGACGTAGTGACTGGCGAAGTTACAGAGATCACGCCTTGCCTAGAAGGTAAAGACATCATCAGCATTCGCGCTGAATTAGGTGGTTTTGTACTACCACAAGTGAAGATGATGGATAAGGTAGAACAAGGTCAATTGGTTGCAATTCAATACGACAGCTTTGGTGACGAGATTCAGCGTTACACAGCGCCAACAGAAGGCACGGTACTGAGCCACAACATTGAATCGATCCGAGCGCCAGGTTCTTTGGTTGTTCGACTGATTAAGTAATACCTTTGAGTTTAATAGTTCGTAATTTCAATCTGTTAGATTCCAACTAATGACACAAAGCCCTGCCTAACTTGCAGGGCTTTTCTTTGTTGGTCTCTTCAACAGCTTCAGCTAAGCTTTGCGTGACAATGTCACCAATAAAACCAAAGCTGCACACGACATAAGTACAAATCCAAGGTTTTGAATCATTCCAGCTAAACCTAGACCCGAACCAATCATCAAGTAGTACATTAATCCTAGTAATGCTCCTGCACTGCCCGCTTGTTGCTTGTAATCAACCAAAGCGGTGCTCAGTACATTTGGAATGGCGATACCAAATGCCATCACAATGAACAACATTGGCGCCAAGAACCAAATCGATGTTTGCAGCATAAACACACCGAAGCCTCCGATGATCAAAAATGCTGATGCAATCCAAAGCAAATGCGTTTGTGAGCGACCTTTTGCTAGCAATGACTTGTTCATCAAACTGCCGATTAAGGTACCCACGCCTAATATCACACCGCTGTATCCGAACTGTTCAGAACTCAGTCCGAGCTGCTCAAAAGTGAATGCGCCTAATTGGTAGTATGCGAATAAAGCAATGTTGTAGAGCGCAACCAACAACGCAGATTGCCAGATTTGAGCATCTTTCAACATTCGTCCAAGTAATGAACCGATGTTTAGCGGCTGCTTTTGAGTTTGTGTTTCAGGTAGATTAACCGCGTTGTAGCACAGCAAAACAAGCGCCAAAATAAACAACGTAAAGAACACAACCTGATAGCCACCGAGTGCTGTTAACTGACCACCGAGCAACATGCCAATCACAGGGCTAATGGAAATACCCATGCCCATAACACTGAATACTTTGCTTAGCTCATCGCCTGAAAAGCTGTCTCTTAGCATGGTTTGTGTCACGACCGACCCAACCGCAATACCAAAAGCACTGAACGCGCGAGCTATCATCATCACATCAAAGCTTTCTGTTTGCATAGCGACCAAAGCAGATACGCCGTAAACCAGCAACCCTGCCAACATGGTCGGGCGTCTGCCCCACTTATCTGCCAAGATTCCCCAAATCACCACGCCAATAGCAAACGCGGAAAAATAGATAGATAGGGTTTGCGCCGCTTGCGAATACGTCACAGCAAATGACTGAGCAATATTACCTAGCGCTGGGCTGTATATGGTCTCCACAATTTGCGGAAACATCAGCATCACCACCATCAACCCAATAGAAGGTTTCGTTTTCATTTTTACCTCTCTGTCCCACTCCTACAGATGTTTAAGTGGGTAACGAACTTAACTTGGCGTGCAGTATAGAAGGCGTTATGCTTTACCCATTAACAACATTAAAACCAAAAACATCAAGATTCGGACGAATGGCAATTATTGAAGACAATACTCGATTTGATGCGGACGCAATTGCCGCGAGTGTAGTTGGTATCGCAGCGGATGTCGGCAAACATGATTCCGGTATGCACGAACACAAGAAAGGACAATTGCTTTATGCGCCACAAGGCTGCATGACGTTCGCACTCGATAACTCTATTTGCACCTTACCACCAACCAAAGCGGTGTGGATTCCGCCGCATACTTCTCACAGAGCTGTCATGACCAACGTTGTAGCTTACCGTTCACTCTATTTCGATTGCAGCAAATACAGCAGCCCGAAAAATATCGTGATGATTGAGGTGAATGATCTTTTAAAAGCACTGATCGACAAAATGGCATTGTGGGAATGGGATATTGAAGAAACGAAAACCCAAGCGACGAGCACTTTGTTTTGGGAAGAGTTTTACCAAGCGAAGCAGTTTGAATTCTCTTTACCCTTGCCTTCTGATCGACGTTTAACAGGGTTTCGTAAGGCAATGACCAAGAGTGATTTTATAGCACCAGAGTTAAACCAACTGTCACAAACCGTTGGCGCGAGCAGCAAAACCATCACGCGCCTATTTAAGGCTGAGACTGGCATGTCTTATCAAGATTGGCGTCAACAATGGCGGCTACTTAAGGCTATTGAGCTATTATGCGAAGAAAGACAAGTCAGTGATGTTGCCCATTGTTTGGAGTTCTCATCAGATAGCGCATTTATTGCGTTCTTTAAGAAACAAACCGGACAGACACCACTGAGTTTTATGAAGCACAGATCGTTGTTATAAGGCGATCATTTCGCGTGTTATTTGGTTTGGTCTACGAGAATTAGCTCGTCCAACGCAAAGCCTTTCTCTTTTGCTACTTGTTTGAAACGCTCGACCGTTGCTTTATCGACAGTTGGCGTGCGTGACAGTAGCCATAGGTAGTCGTGATTGAAACCAGAGATAAATGCGTAGTCGTAGTTCTCACCTAGTTCAAATACGATGTAAGACGAATAAAACGGACCGAAGAAAGACACTTTTAAATGCCCTGTGTTTTCACCATCAACGAAATACGCTTTGCCGTCAGCTTGCGTCCATTCTTTATCTTCTTCTGAATAACCTCGGTTGATAACTGTTACACCACCATCCTCACGAAGCTCGTATTCAGCCGTCACATTCGATAAACCACGCTCAAAAGAGTGATCAAGACGCGCAATTTCATACCACTTACCTAGATATTGTTGAAGTTCAAAGTTGTTGACGGGCTCCACGCCGTCCGGTTTAGACGTACAGCCAAACAACGTTGCAAGAGACAAAAGTAAAAGTGTTTTAAGAGATTTCATACAGCAACCTGAAATTAAACTAGGGTCTGTTGACCTTTTGCGGTTAAATTTTGTTCGAGATAAAAGCGTTTTAATCGCGGCGAGAGGTTTGTAGCCTAGTTATTCTAAGCAAAATCCTCTCAACAAAGAGCAAAACGCTTTTAGCCGAACCCTTCGGGCAGCGTTTGTGGCTCCTTTCTACTGCGTTATCGGCTTATCAGGTAGGGCAACTACATTTCAAAGCCTCTGCCTTGTATAAAGAACCCACAAACTGCTGCAAAAATCAGCTCAAAAGGTCAACAGACCCTAATGCCTGATTTTACTATAGAAGATAAGAAATCGATCAAAAACGAATGATCCTAAATTCTCCACAGGACAGTCCTACGTCTTGGAAACCTTGTAGTGCTTCAAACACATTAAAGTGGCTCACGACAACAACCTTTCGATATTGGCGGTAACGATCCAGCACCAACTCAGCCCGTGCTTTTAACTCATCAACATGTTCGTAGCGATTATCGGTCATTGGAATACCCGCTTTTAACAGCTCTCGGTATTCGAGCCAGCGTCGGTCTCTCTCATTCAAGGTAATGTAGCCGCCTTCTTTGTCCGCACGCCACTCTCTCAAGTCATGCTCAACAAACAAAGGCAAATCGCGATGACGATTGAGAATTTCTGCAGTTTGAAGGGCTCTTGTATAAGGAGAGCTGATGATGATTTCAGCATCATTGAAGACTGGATGATTGAGCTTTTCTTGCAGCACGGGCAAATGCTCTCGACAAAGCGGCGCATAGTCCTTCTCAAGCTGAGTCATCTGCCGCTCATCCGCTAACGTAAAATCTGGCACGCCATGCCTTACAAATACAATGTCCATATTAAGGTGCTCGTCCTTGTTAAATTGCTATTGAGAAATTGGAGTCAGTTTTAGATAGGAGTGCACTTCTCCATTTTTGTATTCAATCGCCGAGTGGATGGAAGGTTCACGGTTTCCCACAACAGAAAGTTCATAAGTGTTTTCACCTTTGTAGATCGTGATATGAAGTACGCCAGCCTCTAGCTCCCAATGCCCTTTGGTATGAAGGCGTCCAAACAAGGTGTATTCATCAAGTGAACCATCTGCATGCAAATGTACCTCTGTGATGTAGCCACCCGTGCAGCTCTTGATCCAGCAACGATCACTGACTTCTTCGAGACGTATTTCTCTTTTGCTTGCCTTCCATTTTGAGAAACGTTCGGACTCTGCAAACGATGCTTCGATATCGGAATGTTCTTTGATGGGCGCACCTTCAAGCTCGCGTAAGCAAAGCTGAATCCAACTAGTTATTTGCATGGAATGTCCTTAAGGTTTCAATTGCCCTTTTTACACCTAAACGTGGGCTGCTTAATACTGGAATGTCGACATCAACTAATGATGCAGCACCTGACATCGAAGCTTGTGCCAATACGATTACGTCATAATCACGAGCCTTTTGCTCTATTACCGCTTTAATCTTATCGTAATAGCCTTGGTTATCTTGGTCGAGAAAGCGTTCCCAAGCCCCTTCAACCACAAACGTATCTAACTGACGGATACAATTGCCCTCACTTGTCTCAAGTAACGCCAAGCTAGGTTCAATGGTTGTCGATAATGCCGCGAGTAACAACACTCGCTCATGAGTTACAGCTTGGTCACCCATCGCGCGGTCGATACGCTGAACATTGGTTCCCTGCTCCGTAAGTGATTCAGCAAAGCGACCAATTGAGGAGCAGGTACAAACCACCAAGTTTGCTTGTTCAGAAAGCTCGCGTACTTTGCCTTGTACGGATTGTTCCACCTTAGATTCGTCCTCTCCAGCAACCAGACGCTCTAACAAGCCAGCATCGGCAAAGTGTGCGACTTTTAAATCAGGTGCGAGCTCTGTCATCAGTTCGGAGAAAGGTGGAATGTGTACGGGTGAAGTATGAAGAAAATATAGGTCGTATGGCTTCATGCTAAGTTGTCGATTTTTAGTTCAATTTCGACAACTTAGCACAAGGCGATGGGAATTAATGCGATCAGAGTTCCTGTTGTGCTTCCCAAAGACCAAGAAAGTACTTGCCGTAAACCACTTCGGTTTGTAGATGCATAATCAGTAAAAATGCAATTAAAGCTAATATAAAGCGATTGAAATAACGACTGACTTTGGTACGGATTTTTATATCGAATACACCGATATGGATACCAACATAGGCAAAGGGGTAAACCAACAAAACAGCGAGTAACCAACCTAAGTAGCCGGATATCGCCATTTCCTCGTAACCGATCATAATACCTCCACAATGAATACGACGGGAACGTTATTAGGGTCCGTTAATCTCTTGAGCTGATTTTTGCAGCGAAAGGTCAACAGACCCTAGTATTCATCATCTAACGGAGGCGGAATGTCAGGATTTACACAGCTGCGAGCCGTTGCCAAAAAGTCACTTAAATAAGTTACTTATCTATTTATAAAATCTTGAGAACCAAGAAAATCTTGTGCCATTTTTGGTGAAGTGATGTGGATGAACTCGATAGGCGAACCTTTTAAGTCATCTTTCAATTTTAAATAACGCTTCCGATTCTTTCGGTAATTCTTAACCGACCACCAAATAATCGAGTCTGTACTCAAAAACGCTTTTCTAAAGCTTTCTCTATTGCCAGTTCCTTCCCAAAACTCTTCTTGAGTCCATGCCCTTTTAATAGCACGAGTTATGGAACGATAAGTGGTGATAGAACGTGAATAATCGAGCCAGATGATGGTATCGACTCTTTGCCATTTGTATGGTTGTGTTCGGCTGTAATTCCCGTCGAGTACCCAAGCGTCTTGTTGAGTTACGTCCACGACTTTATCGAAGAACGTCTCATCATCGAGTTCTTTCCAATCGGGAAGCCAGAACAACCTGTCCATTTCTATGTACGTGACACCTAATTTCATTGCGAGTTGCTTTGAAAACGTCGATTTACCGCTTGCACTGCTGCCTACTACATTGATCCTTTTCATTAAATCCTCCTAGGTGACCGTACCAAATTGACAAAGAGCGACGCATTCCAACTATAGGTAAGTCTGGAAAATGCGGAGGCGGGATATTAATGATTACGCTTTAAAGTTCTAGTGTAGGTTCAATAAGATGTGAAGTTACGCGCATAAAAAAGCCTCCAGTGAAGGAGGCTTGCAAATGAACTAATTACAACTTATCCCATGCGTCTGACCAATAAACGGTTTCACCTGGCGCATAAGAAGGATTTGAACACCACCCCGTGTATGGCCATGGTTTACATTGATACAAGTTGCCATCTGAACCTGTGACAATGTCACCTGCTTCATACGCTTTTCCAGATTCATACGGAGGGTAACTGCTGCCATCAGAAACAATCACAGAGCGTTGAGCTGTCGTAGTTTGATTAGCACTGTCCGTTACGCGGTAAACCAAGTTGTAGACGCCTAGAACGTTCACATCTACACGGCCCTCTACACGAACTTGATCAGTCAAATCACCGTCTTCTGCATCCGTGGCTTTTACACCTGCCATTGGGTCAAATGCATCACCAAGCTGTATGGTCGTATCCGTTACACCTTCAAACTCAGGCACTAGGCTGTAAACAACAACCGTTCTGCTTTGCTTGGTTTCATTGTTGTCGCTGTCTTTTACACTGTAAACCAAAACATAAGTGCCAACGGTGTTCACATCAACTGAACCTTCGACAGTAATGCTGTTAGTTAGGTCTCCATCTTCTTTATCAGATGCGGTAACACCTGCATACGGATCAAATGCACTACCGTGATGCACTCGAACATCGTTGATGCCGCTAAGCACCGGCTCGCCTTCACTTGGCGGTGGTGGAGTCTGACCGTGGATAAACGGACCGTAATCCTTCACAAATTTTTCACCGTACGCCTGACCATTCTTGTTGGTGCCCATATCCCAGTTAACTGACCATGTCATTACGCCACGAAGTGCCTGCCCTTGCGCTTTAAGTTGGTCAAACGCGTCGTAAAGATCTTGAGGATCTTGTACAAAGCCCGTTGCTGCTGCATCAATGTTAGATGGAATACCAAACACCAATTTGTCATGCGGAATTTTATGGAAACCACGTGTACCGTTCGATAGAGAGTCTGAAATGTAGTAAATGAATTCTTGTTTTAGCGCATCATTGTTTTGTGCAATCCAACCCACACCTTCAACCCAAATACCATCACCACCTTGGTTGTAAAATTGAGGGTTGATCCAATCATAGTACCCTTCTAATCCAGTAATATAAGGAACGTATTTGCCACCTTCTGTTAAGTATGGAAACTCAGGCGCCATCGTAATTAGGAAGTTTTTGCCCTGCTGTTGATAGTGTTCTTTTACAAGGCGAAGTGCAGCTGGGATTACTGTTTGGTTGTCTGACGCGGTTACTGCAGATTGCTCTAAATCGATATCCAGACCATCAAAGCCGAACTTATCAGTAAGGCGGATGATCTCTTGTGCGAATGCTTGCTCATCGCCAGTTTTCAGCTCGACGTGCGCATCTGCACCACCAAGCGCAATAAGAACGGCGCGTCCTTGTTGGTTTAGTGCGCTAATTTGATCAATAAATTGTTGTTCTGAAAGACCAATATTTGGATCGAGCTTAAAGGTTGGAATGCGGCCTTCGCTGGTATTGAACACCTTCATGAAAGAGACGTTAACCACATTGTACATTGGGTCAACTTCATCCAGCGTCACACACGGCGCATTACCGCCCTTGTAACCAGCCCCATCGCACCAGTTATGCCAATAACCGACTACAACACCGCCATCTGGATTCACCATTTCATTAGCGGATGCTACGTTTGAAAGACCACTCAAACCCAATGCTACTGCTAGATATAGCGCTTTTTGCTTCATCGTGTTACCTCTCATCCATTTTGCTTCATCACAACAATCATTCAGCACTTTATATTAGTGCCTAATGAATTTTTATTGGATTATATGGCTGTATTGCGAAAACAGATACACGTGCAAAGTTATGTTTTCCAAGTCTATTTTATAATTGTGATCTTAATTCACGACGCGAAATGAATAGGAAATTAGCGTTCGCTCTTATGCGTGACTTACTAGCAAAATTAGGCAAAAAGTTAACCAAAATCTATTTTTTGGAGCTCGCTCGCAACGATTTAATCAGGATTTAACCCTGTTCATATAAAAAGTTTGCACAACGTAGACATTGGGCTGGAACGCCAACTTATATAATGCGGGCTTACATAAATAGAGGTTATTTTTATGAAATTAAAAACAGTGTCAGCTTGCGCAATCTTGGTTTTGCTTGTCGGATGTCAGCAAAAAACTCAAGATGAAGCGACACAGTCAACAACCTCGGCAGATGTATGTAATACACAAGGAAATATGCCAGGTGGGTGGAACGAATTCGATGCTACCCCAGACGCTCAAAAGGCAATGGCCTTTGTCCTAAACAAAATGGAAACTCTCGCTTCGTTTAAACAGATCTTGTCCGTTCATGCACAAATTGTGAGTGGTGTGAACTACGCGATAGAGTTTGAATTGAATGACGGATCAGTTTGGAACACGGTTGTTTATCGCAACCTTGATGGTGAATATGCGATTACGCAATCACCGAAAGAAGGTCGCTTCTGCGAACAATAAATGCTTCGAAACTGAGAACCAAAAAGCCCCGCTATTTTACACCGTAATTTAGTGGGGCTTTTTGTTTATTCATATTTTCCAGTACTGATTAAGAATCAAATGCCATCTGAGACTTCACAGAAACTGTAGAACCAAGTCGCGACGGTTCGACATCAATGCGTTGCGCCATTTGCTCTTTCAGCTCGGATACGTGAGAAATCACGCCAATCATGCGACCCGTTTGTTGTAAATCGACCAAGGTTTGAATCGCAAGATCCAAAGATTCCGGATCTAAGCTGCCAAAACCTTCATCAATAAACAGCGTATCCAAGCGAATACCGCCACTGTAAGACTGCACAACATCAGATAGACCGAGCGCTAATGCCAACGCTGCCATGAAAGATTCACCACCTGATAACGTCGCAACATCACGCGTTTTACCTGTGTAGCTGTCCTCTACTACCAAATCCAAGCCTCGTCCTGCCGCACCTTTAAAGCCTTCAGTTTTACGAGCCAAGATATAACGACCTTTACTCATCAGACTTAAACGCTGTGACGCTTGAATCAATACATCGTCTAATAACACACCAAGGACAAATCGGTGCAGACTGATGCGGCTACCCGTTTTACCGCTTGCAACGTCATACAAGGTGCCAAACACTTTATATTCGTCTTCTAACTTAATGTTCTTGTCATGTAACGTCGCGATGTCATTACGGACTTTCTCTAGACGTTCAAACAAAGAGCGCGTGCTATCAAGCTGATTACGCGCTTCAACGTAACTTTGCTGAACGCTGTTTAACTTAACGTTAAGATTTTCTAAATCTGGCAACGCCAAGTCTTTCAATGTTGAACTTAAATCTGCCAATGTTTGTTCTAGCTTGATTTGAGTTTGTTTGAACGCATCAATTTCTTGCTGCCAAACCTGCATCTCGGCTTCATCCACTTTACATGCTAGAAATTGCGCTTCGTCCTCGAATGCACTAGCCTGCAACGCTTGCTCCCAATCAGCTTTTGCTGTGCTAAAACGATCGAGTGCTTCATTCAACCACTGTTGATTGGTTGTCAGTTGGCTTTCAATATTGGTCTTCGCCAGCACGGCTTGTTGCAAATGATTTTGTGCATTTTCTAAAGCGGAATTTAACTCCGCAATCTGTTTTTGAATCGCAACAATGTCTTGCTCAAGAACTTCAAGAGATGAGTACTTGGCATCTAACGAAGCAGACAGTTTAGCCAGTTGCTCTCGGTTCACTTTTATCGTCGATTCATTGGCTGCCATCTGGTTTTGCAGATCATTGATCTTACCTTCCCCAGTAACACAACGCTGGTTTAGCTCATTGACGCTTTGTTCCAGCTGAACCAAGTTAATCGATGACAATTGCTGTAAACGTTCACTGAGCTGCTGCATAGACGCTTGTAACGCGCTTAAATCCATTGATGCGGTTTGGCCAAGCTCAACGGATAGTTGCTCAATCTGCTGCTTGTATTGTCCGACTGCGATATTGTGCTGCTCCAATTGATTGCTTAATTGGTTAAGCGCAACTTGCCCTTCTCGCTCCGTATTTCGAGCACGCTGAACTTGCTCTTTTGTTACCTCTTCACCAACAAATTGAGCGGGTTGAGGGTGTTCTACACTACCGCACACCGGACACATTTCACCGGCTTGTAAGCGCTGAGCCAATACAGCAGCTTGAGCATTGTGCCAGCTCAATTCAAGAGTGTCTGCTGAGCGTTGAAGTTCTACGTATCGCGCTTTTGCTTGGTCAACCGAAGCTTGTTTGCTAGGCGTCAATGCATCCAGTTTCGCTAGCTCTTGGTTTAAGCCAGTTAGCTTCTGTAGGTCTTGCATCAAACGCTGTTGCTGTTTTATCTCTGCCTCTACGGTGCCAATACTTGCAACATCGACTCGAGCTTGATCCAGTGACTTCTGACCTTGTTGCGCCTCTAGCGTTAACTTCTCTTTCAGAGCGATATATTTTTTAAGCGTTGCCTCAAACTCAGATTTTTGCGTCAAACCTGCATTAATGGCTTTCTCTAGCTCTGACTTTTCAACCAACTTTCCTTTCATACCTTCAAGTTGGTATTGCTGCTCTGTCAGTTTTGGCAATTGTGCGGCTTGTTCTTTCGCGGTTTGCAATGCGCCTTCTTTGGATTTTACCGCGTCATTTGCCACAGTAAGATCTTGAGATAGCTTAGCTACTTTTTGCTCAAGTTCTTGCGTTTGCTTGGAGGCGCTTTGTAACGTGACATAAGGCAACTCAACCTTGCTTGCCTTCTTCGCATTGTCTAACTGCAATTGACGTGATGAGACAGCATCGCTCTGTTCCAAATGTTGCTTCAATGCAATTTCGGCTTGCTCGCGCTTTTTAAACTCATTGCTCAGCGCTTCTGCTTTTTGCAGTTCAGTTTTTAGAGCATTTAATTGCGCCAGAGATTCTTGCTCTTGCTTTTGTACAGATTCAAATTGAACAGATAAGGCTTCGCGCTGCTCTGTCAACTCCGCTTCAGAAGAAACACCAGCCACCTGCAGTGCGCCTCGAATTTGGTTATCAAACTCGTCTTTGGCTTTGCTAATGGCACTCGCTTTGTCTTTCAGTGCATATTCAATCTTCTTGTATATATCCGTTTGGAATAGCTGACCAAAGATCTCTTCCCGCTCTTTGGATGTCGCAAGTAACAACTCTCGAAACTTACCTTGTGGCAACACCATCACTTGGCGGAACTGAGTTTCGTTCAAACCAATAATATTGGTCACTTCTGTCTTTACTTGCGTTGTTTTGCTAGTGATGAGCTTTTCTTCGTCCGTAATCTCATACAAAGCTGCGGTATGCTTACGCACCGTCATGCCCTCACCACGCGCTTTTGGCGCTTCTTGTTCTGGTGAGCGAATCACTCGATAAGACTTACCGTGCAACGAGAACTCTAGTGTCACTTCAGTCAGCAACGTTGGTGCTGCCATATCGCAACGCATTTGAATACCTTGGCGCTCATTACCCGTCGTTTCACCATATAGAGCAAAACAAATCGCATCGAGGATCGAGGTTTTACCCGAACCAGTAGGACCGTTGATAAGAAACAGAGGGTTAGTTCCCAGCTTGTCGAATTCAATCGTTTCTGTTTGAGCAAACGGACCAAAAGCCTGCATTGTCAGTTTAATGGGTTTCATGTTTGGTCCTTACTGAGCTTGCTGAGAAAGTTGTTTGATGATGTCACTGATCGCTTGATCTTGTTCTTGCGATAATTGGCTGTCTTGCGCTTCCGAAAAGAAGTCTCGGAACATATCTATCTCACTTCTCGCCAATTTCGCTTGCGCCATTTCTTGCTCGACACCAATTAACATGCCCGGTTTTTCTAGGTGCAAAACATTCGGGTAAACAGTACGTAGCTTTTCCATTGGGTTTAAGATCGCGTGCTTATCCATCAAACGTACCAACAAGTAGTCTTCGTTTTTCGGATCGGTTTTGCCCTGCTCTATCACTTGTTCAAGTTCACCTTCAACGATTCGCATCTCATGAGGTGCAGTAAGGTTAAAGTGCTCTGCCGAGACAAACCCGTTTTGGTCAATTTCCACCAGCGTGAAACCTTTCTTCTGATTTTGTTCACCAAAACTGTATTTCATCAATGAGCCAGAATAACGAATGTATTCTTCGCCTTTTTTCTGTGGCTGATGCAAATGCCCCAACGCCACATAGTCAAAGTTGAGGAAATGCTCGTGACTGACGCGGTCGGAACCGCCAATCGAAAGTGGACGCTCAGATTCAGACTCAATGGCACCATCGACAAAGCAGTGGCTGACCAACACGTTGCGTTGCTCTGGTTGGAACTGTTCAGCGATTTTCTCAGCAAGTAGCTTGTGCGCTTGGTCGTGGGTCGAAACGGGTTCTTGGTAGGTAAAACGGACTTGCTCAGGGTCGTTATAAGGCATGCCATAAAAAGCAACTTGCCCTGCGCTTTCGGTTTCAATAACAACAGGGGTAAGCATGTCTTCGAAATTACTGATAATGTGAAGACCCGCATTTTTCATCTGTTCTGAACCAAAACCCAAGCGCTCAGCACCATCATGGTTGCCAGAAATCAGAATCATCGGCGTATTTAGCTCACCACAGATTCGCTTCACTACTTTGTTAAGTAGCTCAATCGCAATGGTTGGTGGGACAGAACGGTCATAAATATCACCAGCAACAACAACCGCATCAACAGGGTTGTTTTCAATGTAATGGATTAACTGGTCAAGAACCGCTTGCTGATCGTCAAGTAAAGAGACGTTATGAAACTGTCGACCGAGGTGCCAATCTGAGGTATGGATAAACTTCATTCGAATTCACTTTCTGCCATCTACATGGCGTTATCTTATTATCCCCCTAGGATATCGTGAGTTCGTAAGCTTTTCATGTGGTTTGTGGCGTATGCTGAAGTTAAAGTATAAACGAGCTAATTGTGCGTTCTTCAAATCTACCAACCATAAGCATCTGAGATTTGGCGATATAGTTCCTCATACGCATCTTCTTCATTTTGACATTCAGTTACAGACGTAATTCTTCCTTGACTGTTGTATACAACTTGCCAAGAATCATCTCGATTGACCACACACAAACACTCACCATTTTTCAGTCCATCTAGGCTATAGGATTGATGAGGTACTTTTTTCAATTTATCAGCATTCATAACAAAGCGAACTAGTGTCGAGTTTTCATTATTCATTTGCGTTTATATCCTTTGCCTAATTTATTTACACAAACCCGATCATTATTCGGGAGCAAAGAACATGCCCTAAGAACTCGGTTTACCTATCTAAAAATTCTACGTCCAACCGCTCGACACAGAGACAAATAAACTGACCATCCAAATATGCATAATCAGACTCTAAAAAACCATCACAAATCTTAAGTCCAGCGTCTATGGTCCCACCGCTTAGTCTACCTAATAGCTTATAAGCATAGGTACTATCGACCCTTGTCATACTAGTTTCGTCTGCACTTTCCTGCTCTGTTAATTCAAAGTCCAACATTTCAAATGCAACGGGATATTCTTGCCCAATATACAATTCATAGGGGCACACCCCGACAAAACAGGTTAATTCGACACCATTAACTTCAAGCGTAACTTCTTCTTCAATATCTGGGTTTAAGCTAAGAACTCTTGCCTTGTGTGTGATCACTATTCAGCCAAACTGATTGTTTAAAAGATATCTATCTAGATCGATACTGGGTAAACAAAAGAGCCCACAAAGCGTGAGCTTGAGTTTTGCTATGCAGGACGGGTTAATCTCTGTGACTTTTAAGGACATTGCCGACCATTGACGCCATATCGATAATTTCGGCTCCCCCTAAATCCGCCATAACCTGTAAAAATACATGTAGATCTTCTTTGGTCATAGCATCTGCGGACTTCTTGCCCCCCATAAATAGGTAAGGGGTAAACACCATCACTTCTTCTTTACCCACTGGACCATGTTTTTTAATCGCAGACGGAAAGAGAGGTTTTGAACTAACTTCTACGTCTATATATTCTTTATCTTGAAAACCGAAAAAGCTTTGAATTGCAATATTAGCATCGCCTTTAGAAATGTCTTTTGCGTGTCCTTGATTTGTCATTATCCAATTTAAGTGTGTCGCTATATCGAGTGACGCACCTGTTCGCTCTCCCCACAAATAGAGTTGACCATAGGCGCTTCGAGCGATCACATGGTAGTTGTCATAGTGTGCGAACTCTGTATCGTCGAGAAAAGATTCAAGCACATCTTCAAATTCTGCGGGATTGGTGATCCAGAATAGACCATCGTTAAAGCCAGAGAAACCGACCATTTGCCAGTATTTAAGTAGCTGATCTGGAAGTATGCCTCGATATGCTTCAACTTGTTGGTCAGTCGCCTGAATATGTTCGGTCGGCTCGCCAAACTCTTCTATAAACATTTCAAAATATTCGTCATTCAACTTATTTAATTCCACGTAATGGGCAGCGATCCAGCGAAACATTCATTTGGGTATCTGGTCCTAAAGTTTCGAATGCACGTTGCGCTTGCTCATCCGTCTGAGATAAGCGCGATTTTGTGCGCCACTGAGATCCCCGCCGGATATCGTGAGTTCGTAAGTTTTTCATGTGGTTTGTTTTGGACGCAACTTTAAGAATACAAATTATTTCCCCGAAAGAAGTGGTATCCTGATTATCAAAATTTTCGCCCAGACACTGCTCGATTCAATTACACTCCCTTCCTAATTTCTTCTTTAAGCTGAACTAATGAGTTTACGTTAGCTAACTCCAGATGAAATGAGTAATCCATGTCAACCACTTGGAGAGGTATCATGAGCAGAGTTTTCAATTGAAGAACAAAATCTAGACTATTATCATCAATTCCATCGACAGTTATTGTTTCGAGGTCATCACTCAATCGAACAATGTAACTCTCATTATTTACAGCGTACTCTGCCTCAAAAACAGAGCCAATAAAATTTCCTTCTTTGTCATTTCTAACACCTACTATCTTTCTAATTTGTTGAACAACGGTATCTTTATCAAATTGTTCATTTTCACCAATAAACAGTAATAGTTTACTCATATCATCCCCCTCCTGACTCTTTGATTGATGTCCTAACAACCTTAACATGCCCTGGTATTTTATATTTTTCGATTAGTGACTGAAAATAAGGCTTTGCTAGAGGCTCATTAATTCTCACCTCCAACTTGTTAAACGGAACCTCAGAATCCTTTAAAACAGCTTTCAATCGTTCAAATTCATGTGCTTGCTCCTTGCGAATTTTTTCACGCAAAAATGGCGGAATCTTAGAGTCTTCAATAAAAGGACTTCTGCTCTTTTTATCAACAAACTTTGCTTCAAGAATTACAGTTCCTTCATAGCCATCAATGTCTATTGATGTCCCCCCTCCAAAGACTCGATAGTTCCGAGGCCCAGTCTGTTCTATTTCAAACAGATTGGCAGGTCGGTTTGAAGGCGTGACTTTACTATAAAGCCGTGACACATAATCGTCTATATGCGTACTTACATTATCCGCGATATTATTGCCATGACCTTCAATTTTGTCGAGCTCACTGACATACTTAGTCGCCATAGCCCCTTGCCCGACAACAGGAACCATTGCAGAAAGTGACATTCCCGCGTTAACAAAGTCACCAGTTACTCCATACAAAAAAGTATTAACTGCGTCAGGAATAATTCCGACTCCGGGCAGCATACCCGCGGCATCGAGTGCCATATGAACATCGTTAATACTTAAAGCTGAATGATGCGGGGACGAATACGCATGTAGCTTGTAACTAGGTGAAGCTTGAGTAATTGTAGCTTGATAATTCCCCGAGCCCATTGCGTAGTACACCGACTTCTCAGGCGAATTATCGTTGCGCCCCGCTAGAACTGTATGCGACTCCTCTTTTGCACATAAACCCAAAGGATCAACCCACGAGACAGGGTTTGGTGCGAATTGATAGTGGTTAGTTCCACCAAGCAGCCCTAGGGGATCGGGTTGGATAAATCGACCTATTTGAGGATCATAATAGCGTGCTAAATTGTAATGCAGACCAGTCTCAATATCGAAGTACTGCCCCTGTAAGCGAAGGTTGTTTTTAACCGTCTCGATTTCAACGTGAGCAAATCCAAAGGTATCGTATGTTGCTTGCCAAACTACCTGCCCTTTAGAGTCCACCAAACGTTCTGGGGTTCCGATTTGATTACATTGGAAAAAATAACACTTGCCGTTTTCAATAAGAGCAAGCGGAACTACGCTGTTTGGTTGATATAGATACCACCGATAACCCGAACGCGAATACTCGCCGACTAGATGACTTCCTTGCCAAATAAACTCGGTGGTTCCATTTTCGCTGATTTGCTTCGTTCTGCGTCCTAGTGCATCATATTCAAATTGACACAACCGCCCTTCAGTCTCGACACTGATTAACTGTCCTTTTGCATCATAAGCACAATGCTGTTCCCACCCATTGCCTTGAGTGCGGATTCTATTGCCTAGCTCATCGTAGTCGTACCTTACGCCGTTATATTCAACCAGCCGATCATAGTCTAGCTGTGCACTTTCATCATTAAAATTACCAAAACTGTCAAAGGAATATGACTTTTCTAAAGTCTGTGTTTTTACTCTTTCTAATTGCCCAAGTTCATCATAACGGTAATGCAACGCCCCCTTTTCACTATCAACGATAAGAGACAATAAATGCTGCGCGTTGTAATGATACTTACGCTCGAAACCAGTCCATATTTGGCGCTTCAAGCGACCTATTCCATCGAACTCTCTTAGCTCTTTTCCCGCGCTATAAGTGATTATCGATAAACGTTGTAATTCATCGTATTCAAACTTAATTGAATCTTCTCTCTCAGAGCCGTTTGAATGAATCGTTAATCCACATACCGTGCCAAATTGGTCATGCTCATATAGCACCTCTGTTCCATCGTCATAGTGTTGAGAACGAAGTAAACCGTTATCTTGGTATTGATTGACGAAAGAAAAGCGTCCCTGCTCCTCACTCACCAATTTCGTGCCAGAATACGTATATGAAATATTAGAGAAACGGTTGTGCGCGCGAGTTAATTTACCACCTAGAGTATGTTGGTAATGGTTCTCTACACTTCGATTTTTGCCACTGGCTTTAACTTTTGCAACCTGTCCAAGCTCGTCATATTGAAACGAGATCAGAATAGAGCAATGTGATATTTGACTTAACCTTTCAGCTCGGTCATAGGTGTAATTGGTCTTAATTCGATCGAAGTTAATTGTCTGGCTTATATGACCGTCAGGTGTGTACTCAAACTCATATTTGCAGCCATCCGAGCGCTCAATGCTCGTCAGGTTTCTTTCCGAATCATAAGAAAAAGAAAAAGCACTCTGATCTTGTTTCACTATCGCTGTTGGCTGGGCTAGATGCCCCCAAACAATATCTATAGAACCTCGTGGCGTGCAGATCTGTTTAACTCGACCAAAATCATCATATTCGTAACGATGCTCTCGAAATGTTTGATCTTTTTTACTTTGAAAATATAAACGGGTAAGTAAGTTGTTTTCGTGTCGCTCAAAACCAGCAATCAAATCATGGGGATAAGAGATACCATTGATACGTTCATATTCGTCATAGCTATAACGAACCAAACACTGGTTTACTTTCTTTGCTAGCAGCTGGTTTGCCTCACTCCACCACCATTGAGTACGAGTTCCAACATCGCTGTTCTGCTCTACTTGTCGACCGTGTTTATCAAACAACGAATGTTCTTTTAGCCCGTTTTTGTATTGATGCATGACCAACTGACCTAAAGCATTAAACTCTCTTATCTCAACTTCACCGTCAGGAAAACAATGCTTTATACATTGACCAAATTCATTGTATTCAAAATCTTCGATCGCCCCTGAAGAATGCACTTTTTGCTTCATCAAGCCAAACTCATCGTAGAAGTGGAAAGTGTAGCTTTTATCCGGATTAGTCGTGCACGCTAACCTCCCCATAGAATCGTGCTCATATGCCATAAGTCTGGATTCAGGGCTTATGCATTCAAGCAATTTTCCATTTTCATCATGCTTATATTGCCATCGGTTTCCTAACGAGTCCCAGTAAGTTGACTCGTATAACCCGATATCAAACCGATAGTCATAGACGCCTTCATCCCCCCAATTTCGAACACATTTTGCATCTTTTCCTTCACCCAACCATTCAAAATAATGAGAAAAGCCAGTCGCTCGCGTTCGCTTAACCAGTAGGTTCGAGTCGTTGTATTGATACTTTTCTATGAGACCGTTTTCGTTCTTGGCACAGATTAAGCGACTACCTGCATCGTAATCATATTTTGCTAACACGTGGTTTGTTTTGGGGGTTCTGATTTCTACAAGCAATCCATGTTCGTCGTACTGAAGTTCAAGTTTTGGTTTCTGGTTGACACTGACTCCAACCACTCTGTGATTGCGAGAGTATTCAAGGTTCACGGTTTTCATGTGACCCAGACGAACTTCACGTGCGACCCACAACTCGTCTTTCAAATAAAACTTAATTTGAACTTCGTTTCTCAATGACACGAGTCGATAACCATTTTTGTGGAACAGGCAGCTTGCACCAGAATAAGCTTGATAACTAATTCCGCCGATCTCCACACTAGGAAATTGAATCGTATCTCCTACTTCATCCATAAAAAGCCAACCTACCACGTTAGACTTTTCATCTAATACATCCATTAGCTCGTATTGAAATATATGCCTCCAGCCAAAGCCTAAAGATGTACTCGTATCACAGAGAGAAGAGCGATACGTACGTAACCACGTCAAATGAAAAGGTAATCTAACATCCACTAAAGATAAATGTTCTTCACCTGTCACCATCGACACGGGATCGCCAGCTTTAACATGACGTTTACTGCTTTCATCTTGAGGAGAGAGACTTACAGAACTGCTCGCATTAACACGTTCAGAACGCGACAATACCCTCGCACCTTTTGACACCTTTAGAGCGACAGGTTGTGGAATATTCGTTGGTGGATAGAATGTTTTAGGGAGTAACTTAGGCAGTTCTGATGCAAACAAAACACGATCATATAACCCTTTAGCGAGTAGCTGGTCGAGCTCTTCTATGCCTTTATCTTCATACTCATGAGCAAATGACACTTCTTTACTCGTCCAAGAGGCGATTTCTCTTAGGTCATCCAATGATGCAAAATGAAATTGCTCAATAAAAACCGCTGCACAGTTTTCGGTGCCAAATTCTTTTTCAATACCAACATTTAAACGTTGATGAGAAAAGCAAAATACGGCACCACTTAACGCTTTAAGTTTGACAATCCGTTGTAAGTTCATCTCTTCAAGTTACTCATTAACCCAGCGATACAAAACGCCTACGGCATATCCATACCGTTCAACGTCAATTTGCAATCCGCAATAATTTAATATGTTTCTATTTGCTTGCTGCTGGTAAACACAGAGCGCTTTTAATAAACCATTACAAGGACCTAAGGGACCCGTGACCGAATCTATTAGCTGATAGGAAGTATCCGCTGTTATCCAAGGAGATAAGAACTGAATAGACTCCAGCCATACTGGCTCTTCTCCTTCTATAGACAGAGCGAGTTCGTCTAGAAGATGAGTACAAACAAGCCCCAGTTGTTTGGTGATATTTGATGTCGCCGTATCAGTCCCTTCAAAGTCCAAATCAACAGCAACCTTGTAAGGACGTAGTCCTCTATGCCCCATGGAACAACGCGCCATAACTAACGAATCAAGACCATATCCAGAATCGATTGCGTTTATAGCGACGACCCACACTGAGTTATTTTTTTTGACCAAGCGTTCAATACTGTTAAGAGCCATCAAAAAAGAGGCATTACCATATGGATAAAGGGCAATTTTATCCGCCTCGACTTTGCTAAATATCGACAAAAACGAAGCGATAACTCTTCGCAGAATGTTCTTATCGGTGATATTAGGCAGCAACAAGAAAACATGACCTGAAATATCCCGCTTGCTCAGATAGTTAGAATAAGAATCAAGCGTATCAATAATAGAGAGAGAGTCGATCTCTTCAAAGTTCGATACAGAGAATTCTGACGGCTTTAACGTATGATTAGTGAGCTGCGATATTGAAAATTCTTGGTCTCCCAACAAACACAAGCTTGGCTGAAACATAAGCCCCATCTATCCACCAATGACTACCGTTGGGTTGCCGACTAAAATTTTACCGCCGTGAGATGTCGAATCCCCTAGCCGTGCTGCCGGTTTCCCGTTGATTTTCACGCTAGAAGACCCCGAAGAGATACTATCTGGTGGGCCAACGCAAATTAGCTTATCGCCTTTTCGTGCTGCAGGAAGACCTGTGATTTTTACGTTTGGAGACCCCATTATGACAGGTCCTCCGACGTGAGGAATTTTCCCTGTCTTTTTGGGACATATGTGAAAGCTACCTATTATTGCTGCTGGTTTTCCCATTTCTTCGCGCCTTAATTAAGAGAAATTTGCCCGGCTTTTAGTGCGATGGCAGAGCCATTAATCGAGATCTTATTGCCCTTAATATTGATCTCGCCAGAACTCGACATTTGAATCGACGCCCCACCAACCTTAATTTCAATACTTTTTCCTGCATTAATTGATAATGCCTTACCAACATCTAAAGATTGATTCTCACCTACTTTAAGGTCGGCACTTTTACCCACTTCTTGGCGCAATTCATTGGTGACTTTTTCTTTTTTATTGTTCTCTATAGAAATATCTGCACAGTCTTCGACTACCATTTGAAACAGCTTTTCTGCGTGTAAGTAGACATGCTCATCACCAGGCTTGTCTTCAAACCGAAGCTCGTTGAAGTTATTTCCCTCTTTCTGTACAGAGCGAGATTTGTAACCACTTTGAGAAGCTTGGTCCGGTAATTTGTATGGTGTCTCTTGAGTTCCATTGTAAAGAGAGCCGGTAACTATAGGCTGATCCGGGTCGCCATTAACAAAATCGACAATGACCTCTTGACCAACTCTTGGGTGGAAAATACTACCCCAGCCATTACCCGCGCTCGCGTGCGCAACGCGAATCCAGCATGAGCTGTTAGCATCATATTTACCTTGTCTATCCCAATGAAACTGAACTTTAATTCGTCCATGCTTATCAAGGTAAATCTCACCATCCTCATTTCCAGTAACAATCGCGGTTTGAAGACCTCTAACTTGAGGTCTTCGAATATGAGTTTTTGGACGAAGCATGGTTTTTGAACCGACGCAGTGGAAAGACATTTTAAAACCTTGAGCTGACGTCCCACCTTGCCCGGTTTGATTGAGCACTGATGCAGACATGGAAATCGAAGAAAGGACAAACTCTTTACCTACACGGCTTACATCTTCATGTTTTTTAAATTTAAATAATTTACCAACAGTAAAGGTTCTGCAACTTGCTTCACCACTACATTGATAAGCATCTTGTTGTAACGATTCAATTGCATGCTTATTGCGTAAGGAAAAATCATCTTTAGTCTCAGTTTCCGCGAGATACTCATAGTGCTCACTAACTGGTACCGAAAAATACTCACTCTTTCCATTCGCTTGGTGCATCGGATGAGACAAAGGCTTAAGCATATCAAAGCCTGCTTTACATGTTTTTTTAGTCGTCAGTGTTTGGGTCTCATTCCATGAACTAATGTGGCTTACTTCACTCGTACCTGTTGAATGATTAACAAAGAACTCTTCCCCTGACTCGTAGTAATCAGCGTCATCAAAAAATTCAATAACATGGGAAGATTCTGTATGCGAAAAGCAATAAGCAACTCCCTCTTCAGACAGTAACCGCTCTATAAATGCCAGATCAGTTTCGTCATATTGAACTTTATACGCATACTTGGGGTAACTTCTTAGAGTTTTAAAACTGAACTCAACATCATGTTCTGATAGAATCAATGAAATTATTTCTTCTATGCTTTTATTTTGAAAAATACGGCAGTTAGTGCGGTAATCAGAAAATCGAATTTTAGGCTCGATATACAAATCTATGTTTTTGTAATTCTCACCATGCTCAACTGTAGTAACCCTTGAACCAGTTAATCTGGCTCTAGATACAACCCCATGAAAATAACGAGGTTTAGCGCTAACAGATGGATGATTATCCATCGTGATCAAGACCTCTTTTCCAATGATGTTATTCAATTCCTCATGTTGGTCGTTAAAATAAGCATGAGCATACAATGAAAAAAGTTGGGATGCAGTCTCTTTATATTCAAAGGAATTAAGAATTAACGTATCACTCCCAAATGGTGAAGAAATTCGTATAAAGTTATTTTTCTGAGATGCTTTTTTCATTAGATACTTCTTTATAAAATAGCGGGAAGAAACCTCTTCCCGCAATACAATTACATTTGCTGACCTTTAACACCGCTGTAGCCATATACTAATGGCGCAGATGTGTTGTTCTTATCGTCAGTAGGTGTAACTGTCATCATCATTTCAGTGTAAGAAATAGTGATTGTTTCAATTGGACGATCGTCCTGGATTGACACAGAGTAGTTTGAAATCATTGCATCGGTAAGTTCGATTTTCATGATCTCTTCTACCTTTTCACCTTGCTTGGTGATGTGGAATACCGCTGGTTTACCTTTACCAATGGTAGCTTCTTTAAATAGGTCCGGTGATGAACGGTCTTGAAGCTTAGTGATCGTCAAATCGTATAGACGTGTTGCACTTGCTTCGCGGTCCATCGCTGTACCAGTGTACGATGAAATTTCACGACCAACACTCCAATCTACAGATAGTAGAGTAATTAGATCCTTGTACTGTTCGGCTGTTGCCTCACCTTTAATATCTGCATATTTAAGATACGTGTTAGACTGCATGCTAATCTCCTATAGCATTATTAATGACATATTACATAGTAATTTTATATTTTAATCATCAATTAAAACTAATGATTAATGTATCAAAAACCAATTTTTAAATACGATATTTTATATCTTGTATTTAGATTTAACATAAGCGTTATTTTAAATGTAAAATGCTTATTACGAAGCAACTCTCATATTAATTTCATTTTGAAATAATTGTTATAAAAGTGAGACAGTTAAAGAATTAACTTCACCCTCGACCTTAATCTCTTTAAAATTCTTACCTTTAAGAATCGCCGTAAGGATTTCATGCGATATTTTAGGCAACAGTGTATTTTCAATGGTTGTTTGTATGACCCTTGCTCCACTTCCTGATTCATTACTACTAGCAACAATATTATTTATTAATTGATCACTCACTATCAGCTCTGAGGAATAGTTTTTTCTAATTCTATCTGAGATTTTTTTTACTTTTAGGTGAGTAATATTTTTTAATACTGTTTCGTCTAGTGGTAAGTAAGGTAGGACATTTACACGTCCCAAGAAAGCAGGTTTAAAGTCCGCAATTAAATCATCTCTCAACGCATTTTTTAGGGCGCCAACATCTGGAGCTAAGTCAGGGTCTTCAAACAATGACATTGTTGTATCTGTACCAGTATTTGCCGTCATAATGATAATGGTATTTTTGAAGTCAATGTCTCTACCTTCACCATCTTTGATCATTCCCTTATCAAACACTTGATAAAAGATATCTTGGACACCTGGGTGCGCTTTTTCCATTTCATCTAAAAGAATGACGCTGTATGGCTTCCTTCTCACCGCCTCCGTCAACACACCACCTTCACCATAACCGACATAGCCAGGAGGAGAGCCTAATAGTAATGAGACTTTATGTTCCTCTTTAAACTCTGACATGTTGATCGTGGTAACGTTTTCTTCACTACCATACACCTTTTCCGCTATTGCTAATGCGGATTCAGTTTTACCGACTCCGCTTGGTCCAATAAGCAGAAACACCCCGTTTGGCTTCGATTCATCTGTAAGTTGGGCACTTGCCGTTTTAATCACTTCCGACATGGTTTCAAGAGCATGATTTTGCCCTACAACTCGTTTAATTAAACTCTCTTTTAAGTTCAATACTGCCTTAATCTCGTCATCTTGCAGCTTACCTAGCGGAATACCAGTCCAATCAGAGATTACTTCGGCGATCAATGCATCCCCTACATGAGAGAACACCAAAGGCTGAGCATTCGTACCGAGTTGTTCTTCAATCTCGATCAATTTTTGTTTGTCAGAATCTGACGGAGATAGGAGGATTTTATTACGTAAGGCTTTTGCATCTTCAACCCAAAGTTGTTCTTGTTGCCATTGCGCCTCAAGAGTAAGTACTGAGTGAGAGAGCTGGTCAATCTCGATTCGAATATTCTCTATCACATCACTATGGTCGCGACCAAATTGAGACTCTTTAATCAGTTGTTCTAATTCTGCTTGTTTTAGCTGCATTGCCTTTTTCTTGTTATCCAATACACCGGGTATTGAAGATTGACTTAAGGCTACGCGTGAACACGCTGTATCTAATACAGACACCGCTTTGTCAGGAAGTTGTCGACCATTGATGTATCGAGAAGACAGTTGAACAGCGGCTTCTAATGCTTGGCTGGTAATATATACGCCATGATGGTTCGACATCACATTCAATAAACCGCGAAGCATATCCACTGCAACTTCCGGAGTGGGTTCATCTACTTTGACCACTTGGAAACGCCTAGTCAGCGCTGCATCTTTTTCAAAGTACTTTTTGTACTCAGCCCAAGTTGTTGCAGCAATAGTTCTTAACTCACCTCTTGCGAGTGCTGGCTTTAAAATATTAGCAGCGTCACCTTGCCCCGCCTGACCACCTCCGCCAATCAGACCATGAGCTTCATCGATAAAAAGAATAATCGGTGTATCAGATTGATTAACTTCTTTTATGACGTTTTTTAGGCGGTTTTCAAACTCACCTTTCATTCCTGCTCCGGCTTGTAGTAAAGCCATATCTAACGACTTAATTGCAACACCTTGCAATGCTGGAGGGACGTCACCTTCGACAATTTTTAGGGCTAACCCTTCTACTACAGCCGTTTTACCAACTCCCGCCTCCCCTGTGAGAATTGGGTTGTTTTGGCGTCTTCGCAGCAATATATCTACCATGAGTCGAATTTCGTTATCACGCCCAACAACTGGGTCAAGCTTTCCTGCTTTAGCTTGTGCTGTAAGATCAACAGTAAATTGATCCAAGGCAGTGCTAGTTTGTTTTGCTGCAGAAGTTGCTACCTGCTGCGATTCATTGAATGCAGGCAATGTCGTCACTTCAATTTTATTTAATTCAGGACAAGGTTGATTTATCGCATTCGCTAAGGAATCATCCGATAGATAAGCACTTAATAGATGGATACAGTTGAGTTCATGTGCGTCAAACTCTATTGTTGCTATCATCACTGCATTTTGCATCACAGTAACAGTGTGGGTTGCAAGTCCCGGCACCGATTCACAACCCGTTTTGTATTTTTCCAATTGCGACAATAACTGTGTTTCAACCAGTTTCGGGTTTACATTAAACTTCTTAAATACTTCAACATAAATCTCTGCGGGATGCTGGAGTATGGATAACAACCAGTGGGTCATCTCTATACTATGATGAGTACGAGAACTCGCCATTGCAGCCGCTTGTTCAAGCGTTTCTTTAGCGACAGGAGACAACCTTTCGACCAACGCTGAAAGTGATAGTAAAGCCATTGTGATTCCTTTAAATGGTGATAGTTATTTCGCGATCTTCAGTTCGCTTATGTTTAGATAAAACCGTACCAATCCCTAGTTGACCATGTCGTTTAGTAATGCACACCTTGGACAAATACTTATGACGTGTAGTGAGCTTCCACTTAATGGACTTATGTTTGCCTACATACTCATGGACCAAAGACTTAACTGTGTTTATGTATGGGTTATTGGGCAGTAGCTGACTGACTTGCTCTGTACTCGTTGGTATTAGTTCGATCATCACTGCTGCATTTATGTTCCACGCCTTTGCGCCTATAGATGCGCCTCTACCGACTTGAGCAAATTGTCCTTCCGGCGTCGACTTTCCACCTAATCTCGTCTGTTCTTCCTTTGATAAACGTAACCATTGCCCTTGAAGCTCGTGTAACCTAACGTCACACCCTGTTAGGTCTTCAATAATGGTTTTTAGTGCGCCTTTACTTCTGTTTCTCGATGCAAATAAGCCGGCGTAGTGATTAATTAGGTGGTCAGAGTGACCTGAAACAGCTTCTAGACTGTTTATGAGAGGGGAACGAGCCCCTTTAGAATGTTCATGTGCCTGAACTGATATCTGACTCAACTGCCAACTACGGTAATACAACGAAAGTAAACGGTGATTGAAAATATCGTAGAAATCCACCATCGCTCCGTCGCCTTCTTTTTGACGACTAATCGCAAGTTCACTGTAATGATGGGGTAACACGCCCTGTTCCCCTGTCAGACCAATTAAGTTTGTTTCTAGTATCAGCCTATCGTTGCCAGAGCGATGAACATTGGAAAGTTGTGCGTTTTCATAGCCTAGCGTTGAGTTTACTTTTAGATCTACCTTTTCATTTTTAGGTAATGAATCGCTCCCTAGTTGAGCTCCACCTTTAAGTAATCCCAATTCAATGAGGTGAATCGCTTCAAACAATGGTCGCTTTTTCAATTGTTGAAAAAAATCCACCTCATTCATAACAATACCTTTTCACCAAGCATTGCAGGCCATCGATGAAATACTTTGTCCGTAGATTTCGTCTTTACCTCTAACTGTGTAAAAATATTTACCTCAGCAAATTGCGCAAAATACACTGAAAGTACGCATCCTAAGAAAAAGGTTTGCTCTTTAGATAGCATTTGATCAGAAACGGTAAGCACCAGTTTTACCCCATGAGCAAAACCAACTCTTCCCTGTTCATTAACCCTTCCTGTGGTTTGTTGATATTCTAATTTTACTAAGGCGTCGATAAGTGCTTTGGTCTCAGCTGTACCCGCAAATGCATAGAGTTTAAGTCGTTGTTTTAACGTTGCTAGACCTGTCTCATCAGTGAAGTGGGAAAGCGTTAATAATTTGGTTAGTTGCCAGCGACTGCCTTCATCCATATCAGGTCTGATTGTTTCAGTCATTGAAACCAAACATTTTACTTGCTGAAAATTGTCACTTACTTTTGGTAGCAATACGTTTGGCAAACCGCCACCAAAAGGCAATTTTTGGGGCATGTTTCTATTACAACACTCTGCCTTAACTGAAAGTAACCAACTGTCATGGCTATCGAATTCAAACTGTTGATGTTTTTTATTAACAAAAGAAATATAGATATCCCTACCTGGTTCATCAAATCCCCCTGCCCAGTTCTTATCTTCTCGCCTCATTACCCAAAACAAATCACTTTTGTTCATATAATGGTTATGCTCGCCAGCGAAGTAACTGGGTAAATTCTTATAAGACTTGTTCCAGTTATTCAAAGTAACATCCGTGATCGCAACTACTTCACTGCAATCAGCACTTTGATGCCCAGGAGACATCTGATACTCATACTCTGAAGCTTCTAACCGTGTTGGCTCCATCGTGCTTTCGTACAAGTTAATGATTGGAACACACCCTAAAAGCACACTTTCTTCATCTACTTGTTTTGGTAACCAGTCATCGTCGATATCAAAGTAAAAACTAATATCGAGCTCGCCTTCTACCTCTAATCTTTCAAGTGCGAGATCCTGCAGCTCAAAAAACATAAACTTTTCAGGAAAATGTAAATACTCCACTAACATCCTCGCGGATGAAAAGCTTCGCTTACTATAGGGAACGACTTTGTGAGAATCATGAAATCCCACTGCGTGTAAGTGGCGTGGTGTTAATGACGCAATTTCTTTGCCGTTTGCTGAAAGCGATATGCCTATCAGACTTTTGAACAGAAGTTGATATAGCCTTTGCGTGAGTTGAGTTTGACCATTCAGATAAAAGCGCAGCGTCTCAACCCCCATGTCAGCAAATGTCGCCCCACTCTCATTTGAATTGAGCCTCAACTTAAGCATCGAGTGCGCATTTGTTTCCCAACGAGAACCTATCGATGCCAAAGGGGCATTATCAAAGCTTCCTTGTGAAACGTCACAAGGGTAAATCTGTGTGTCATAACATGTTTTAAATTCGCACTCATCAAAACCGGGTGCACTGATCTTTACTTTTTCTCCAGCAGGTATATCAAAGGGTGATGACGTTGACCCATTACACTTCATTCTGATGATCGACATCGAGGGTATTGGAGCATGAAAGTCTGGGTGTAGTTGCCCCATTAAAGACTCAGTAAACTGCGGATAACTGTTATCCAAACTCTGGCGAATTCGCGCCGTCATGAACGCGCAACCTTCTAACAGCCTCTCTACATGAGGGTCATCTACTTGTTCTTCGTTAATACCCAAACGCGCAGCAATCTTTGGGTATTGCTCGCCAAACTCCTGCCCTTTGTGGCGCAAATATGCCAACTCGCGGTTATAGTACTTCAAGAACTCTTCGCTCATTTTGCTCTACTCAATTTCATGCCTAAATTTACGGGTTCAACTTCGGTATTAAACGTCACGTCGCGCTCACTATTTCCTATAAGGCACGTTGCATTTATCTGTAACCTTAAAGTGCGATCTACCGCACTCTTTTCCTGCAGTATATTGACAACCGGCGACGATAAACGCGGTTCAAATTCACGAATGGCAGCTCTTACAATGCCGCAGAGCTGCCCTTGTCCTTGCTGGCTACTGAATGGCATTGAAGAGAAATCAGGCAGACCATAATTTAAGATTGATTTATTCGCTTCTTTTAACTCAAACGGGACTTCTCTCCACCCAATCCGACTGTTCAACATCGACTCTAAATCTCTCAATAAATTGTCTATCAGCAACTGTTGAGTGAGTGGAAAGTCTTTATCTTCTCGGGATTGAGGATCATTATCGATTAGCTTATCAAGTAAGGATGCTGCCAGTGCCATCTAAACCTCTATGCAAGCTCTGCGATTTCTGACAATTGGTTTAGCTCAAAAATAGGTACTGCTTTGTCCCCAACCAACCAACACTTTTGTCCTGAACCTACGAACAACTCGCTAGCGCCAAGTTGTATCCAATCCGTTTCTTTGGCAAGCTTTTGGGCGTCTGTAGATGAGTCTATGTATGTGAGTGGCATGTGCCCCTCTCCTTCACCTAAACCCTCAATATCAAACTCCACAGGTCGCCAAACATTTTCAAGTAATGAGCTTGGATCCTTCACTTCTAAATATTTAATATTTTTAATTGGGACAAGAAAGTAGTTTCCCGCAGTAGAAAACAGCTCGACATAACCAGACAAACGGTCGTCGATATCCCTTACCTCATCGGTCATACTTCCATTTTGAGAAAAGCGTTTAGTGGTTCTTCCTTTTTCAAGCTGATGCGCCAACTCATAACCACTTTCATAGTCTTTATTTTTGATGGCAAGATTCAACTCGATGATCAACTCGTTAACCTTTGAATCACCTTCAACAAACTGCGCAGTTGCTGCCCCCTCACTAAAGTCTTTACGGGCTTGCGCCGCTTTTACAAGATGACGCAATTGACTCGCACCTGCCAAATATTCCGGAAATAGCTTGATCGATTGAATCAGTTGATCGTCCGCTCGCTCCAAATCACCGTTAATACAAAGCAGCTCAATGAACGAACTTCGCAAGCTTGCATCTTTCGGGGCAGACTTTATCTCTTCAATTAATAGAGTAATAGCTTGCTGCAATTGACCTTCAGATAAGGCTTTTTTCCATGTTGTCATCGTGTTCCCTTACACCACCTGCTCCGGTGATAACTCCGTAATTAATTTGACCGCCGAAACCATTTGATCGAGTTGAAAATGAGGTCTTAAATGCACTACTGAAAAGTAATGCCCTGGCGAATCGCGTTTTTCTTTAACTGTTATTTTTGCTTCGTTGAGTGGATACTTTGCTCTGAGTTCATCAGAAGCTTCATCAGAAGCAGTTGTATATTGGTGAAGCCATTGCTGAAAATCCCGCTGGATTGAATCAGAATCTTGATACCCACCAACCTTGTCTCTTCCCATTACCTTTATGTAATGTGCGATTCGAGATACACATAATGTATATTGCAGCATCGAAGTCAGCTTGGCGTTCATCGTTATGTTCTGGTCTTCAAATAACTTCGGCTTATGGATAGACACACTGGATATCATGCCGACTAAATCGGTTTCTGCGACAGGTGACATCGTAATGAAACCGCAATCGGATATCTCTTTCTCTTTACGCTCTGATACCTTCAGATTTAAAGGGCTCCTATCTCGTGTGTTTTTACTCATAAGCTGAACAGAACTTCTTGTTGGAGCTAGAATGGCTCCTTGGGTGTAATCCCCTTGCTTCACACCTCTCATGTGAGTAAACCAACCATGTTCTTGATAGGTTCTAATTGCGATGGCGGCGAAACAAAAAGCGGCGCTACCCCACAACAACTCTTGTTCTGATTCAACAATCGTCTCCTCGAACTCAAACGCCTCTATCCGAGAACCATCTTTGATATAAGGCTGCCTAAAAAGAACATTAGGCGCTGCAATACCTATAAACTTTGTGTCTTCTGATTCTCTCAAGCGTTGCCACTTCCCATACTCAACTTGATCAAATTGAGAAGTAATGTCTGTGGTAGATGACAACTCCGAAAAACGATCAACCCCAAATACACTTGGTTGCGCAGACATGACAAAAGGACTAAACGCAGCTGCTGCTGTCTGGGCAATCTTACCCAATACCGACAAATCCCGATCAAAGTAGTTTTGGTTAGGGTCATGTCGAAGCTCATAATCACCAACTATCAGTCCAAATGGCTCACCTCCAGCCATGCCGTATTCATTTTGGTAAAGCAGTTTAAACAAAGCTGACTGGTCGAATTCGATTGCTTTTAAAGCATCTTTACTGACTTCTTCCCATGTCGACGATAAAAGCTTTATTTTTACCAATTCACCAGATTGACCGTCTGTTTGTTCACACAGATACTTAACCCCCACCCAAGATCGCTCCAACTGCTGATATCTCGGGTGATGAATGATTTCATTTAGTTGTTTCTGTAACAATTGATCTATTTGATTGATGGTCATAATCAAACTGCGACGAAATTCAGCAACACTTCTGCTTTTGGTACCTTCTAACCAAATTTTTGCCGAGTGTATTGAATCTTCTGTTTCGACAAACCGAGTAATCCAGTAACTATTAAGTTCCGCACACCCAAGCGGACTAAACTCATGCTTTAGCTCGCTTGGGTCTAAGAAATTCAACGCTGTATCGTTAGTCATTTTTACACACCACAGGAGGGAAAGTGTGGTTGACCCATAAAGCCAACCACAATTCACTTAACCACCCGATTGAGGGATTTTTGCAACTAAGCGTAATGAAGTCGTAAGCTCTTCCATCTGTAACCAAGGCTTCAACCATGCTACTGCATTGTAAGAGCCTGGCGCGCCTGGAATCTCCTTAACCTGCACGCGAGCATCAGCCAATGGGTATTTCGCGCGGATTTCCTGACCGCCTCCTTCAGATGCGTTCACATAACTTAAGATCCAACGGTTCAACCATGATTCAACATCTTCTGCTTCCATGAAGCTACCGATCTTATCGCGAGCCATCACTTTCAAATAATGGGCAAAACGCGATGTCGCCATCATGTAAGGTAAGCGTGCGGAAATTGCAGCATTCGCTGTCGCATCCGGAGAGTCATGATTTGCTGGTTTCTGACAGGTTTGCGCACCAAAAAACACGGCATAGTTTGTGTTTTTGTAATGACATAATGGTAAGAAACCAAGTTTACCTAACTCCGCTTCTCTGCGGTCAGTAATACCGATTTCTGTTGGGCATTTCATATCAGGATCGCCATCATCACTCATGAAGAAGTGCGTTGGTAGATTGTCTACACGACCACCACCTTCTGCACCTCGAATCGCTGTACAGAAGCCATACTTTGAAAAAGCATCTGTGAGCTTCGCACCTAGTACATACGAAGAGTTCATCCAACAGTAGTCGTTGTGTTCTGCATTAGTCGCAATGCCGGAAACAGCGTCAACATCAAACTCCTCAAACCCAAACTCTTCAACTGGAGAAGTCGCTTGACCATAAGGCAAACGTGCTAGCACTTTCGGCATGGTTAGGCTTACAAAACGCGAGTCAGCACTTTCGCGGAAGGAACGCCATTGTGCGTATTCCAATGACTCGAATACCTTATCCAAATCGCGAGGTTTAGATAATTCCGTCCATTCATCAAAGCCAAACAAAGCCGGTGAAGCCGCCGAAAGAAACGGCGAGAAACCAGAAGCAGCAACGTTAGACATCAGGCGCAATGATTCGATATCTTCCGGATGGTTTGTAAACTCATAGTCACCGATAAGCGCACCATAAGGCTCACCACCAGCACTACCGAATTCAGACTCATACACCTTCTTAAAGATTTGGCTCTGATCAAACTCAACCGCTTTGCTTAAATCCTTATGAAGCTCTTTTTTCGTCATGCTGATCATGCGAATTTTCAATGCTGAACTTGTTTCCGAGTTCATCACTAAGTAATTTAAGCCTCTCCAAGAGCCCTCAAGTTTTTGTAGTTCTGGGTGATGCATGACTTCAGACAATTGTTCCGAAATCTGTTGGTCAAGAAGCGTGATTGCTTCACGGAACGTCACCGTTAGGTTCTTATTCCAGGAAACGGTACCTTTCATTGCTTCTTCTGTTAATGTCTTGATCAACTCTTCGGCACGAGAAGCTTCTGTTTGCTTTGTTGCACCAATCGCCTGCTCTAGGAATGATGACGTTTGTTGCTCTACCGTTGGATCAAGTTGTTTGTCAATTTGAGTCGTCATTACTATGCTCCCTCTGGATTATCTACAGAGCTTGACTCGCCCAGGTTTAACTCTCCAGCCAACTTTGTCAGGTTTTCCGTGTTGTTTAATACATCCTCTAGAATATTTTCTAACTCTTCTGAGCGGTCGACCTTCGTCATCAAGTCACGAAGTTTATTTCGGGTTTCCATCAGTTGGCGTAAAGGATCAACTTGATTAACAATCGCTGCGGGCTCGAAGTCCTGCATAGATTTAAAGCTTAAATCCACTTCAAATTGCGAGTCATCTTTCGCCAATTTGTTTGCGACTTTAAACTTCACTGATGGACTCATTTTTTTCAAAACATCATCAAAGTTGTCTCGATCAATCTGAATGAAACGTCGGTCTTTCAAAGGCTTTAACGCTTCGGTATTTTGTCCAGCGAAGTCGCCCATTACACCAACCACAAAAGGAAGCTCTTTTTTAAGCGTTGTTCCTTCGGTTTCAACATCATAGGTAATGTGAACACGAGGCTTCCTTACTCGTGACAGTTTCGAGTGAATACTCGTCATACCGTTCTCCCTTCCTTAATTTTCATTTTGTTCTGCTATGCCAACTAAACGGAAATAGCTTCTCTTTGCATCTCCGTCGGAGATCAATTCCGCCAGTAATTCCGGCAGAGGCATTCCACACCAACGAATAATCTGTTCGATGGAGTAAGAAACTGGTGAATGAGGCTCACTTTCTCTAAAGAAGTCTGCCACCTTTTGTAACTGTTCAATCGCTTGCTCGCGTGATTGCATATTTGTTATTAGCAATTCGCTGTTGTTAGCTGACTGGCTTGTGACCGTATTCGGCTCGTTAGATTCCATATCAGCCTCTTCAATCACCTCTTTCGGTGCCTGAAAGCGGTCACCAAGCAAATGCTTTAATGCCGAGTGTATTGAATCAATTTTTTTTGAGATGTAAGAACTTGGGGTAACGTCTCCAACAGCATCATCAAGCTTTTGACTAAATTGGTTAAATGCCCTTATGCCGAACTCAAGATCAGTGATCAAAGTCCTGTAAAACTCATCAGAGGTGGATTTAACGGTATCGCTGATTTTCGACAGTTCCACAGCACCTTGCTCGACTTTGTAACGTCGTTTATCTTCATCAAGTCGCTCTAATTCAATGGCTTGTTGGTATTCCCAAAATGCGTAAGCTTGCTCTACCCCCATATCCGTAAGCGGAATCGAAGCCAGTGGAAAAATTAAGGTACCTTCACTTTCGATACCGTTTAATCCAATGATTGCAGAAATACGAGTCTCGATTCCGTCTTCATCAGGCATGGGATGCAGCTGTTCCCAGAAATGATCAATAAAGTGTGATGCTATCTCGTATCCGATCCCCATTCCGCGAAAGCCATAAATACGTGTCAGCGCCTCAATCAGCCAAGCGACAAGCTCCAAATCCTTTGACTGAGAAGTCAGAACTTCTGGAACTTCATCAATGAAAACACGCCAAAGGTTGGTGTGGCTGAGTATGCTTTCTTCTTCAATAATGGCGTTACGCTCTGTATTGCGCGCAGCCATCCTGTGGTCTTTTAATCTGTAATAAGCAGATTGAGGAGATACGTCCTCACGAGGGTCCACGCCCGTTGGTTGATCAGCAGAGACAGGTTGTAGTACTGGTTCTAACCACTCGAACGCTTTGATTAGGTCATCCACGCACTTTACTCCTCAAGAAAACAGGAATGGTCGCGTCATCTTGCTGATTTTCAGCTATTTCATTTTGATCACAGCATACTTTGACCAACGCACATGTGACGTTGTCACTAGCACCTCGAACTAACGCAGAGTGCATCAAGGCTAACCCTGCTTGATTGACTGAATCAGCATAGAGCGTGTTGTGTATCTCGTCATTGGTCAGTTCTTTAGAGAGCCCGTCGCTACACAACAGAAATTGATCACCGTTCGAGAGCTGACCGGAGATTTGGTCTATCGTTACTATTTCATCGACACCTATCGCACGAGTTATGACGTTAGCTAATGGGTGTGATTCGGCATCCTCAATCGCTAATAACCCTTGTTCGACCAGATCCATAACTTGGCTGTGATCTCTTGTTTTTTGCGTGAAGCTCCCTTCTCTCAGTTGGTATATACGGCTATCCCCAACCCACAAACAATGAAAATACCCGTCCTGCATAAATAACAGTACAAGTGTTGTCCCCATCGTTTTACCTTCTAAATGCTCTTTTGCGTAATCAAAGATCTCTTTGTTTGCTTGCTGAATAACACCTCTCAACTCATCAATGTGGGTTGTCTTATTGTCTTTTGCATAGCGGGCAATCTTATCGACCAACATCTGACTGGCGATGTCTCCTGCACAATGACCACCCATACCATCTGCTACGACCCACAAACCAAGTTCGGACATATCAAGTAATGCATCTTCGTTATATGGACGGACCTTTCCTGGATGAGTCCTCGAAAAAGTAAAGTAATTCCAATTCATTCGCTGATACCTACCAGTTCCACTCTTGCCAGTTTCCATCTAACATTGCCGCATATTGACCTATTGAAGGCAGTCCCGACGTAATCAGCATACAGGGCGATATAGTTGCCGACCCTTCAGTCCACCAAAAACAAGGTTTTTTGTATTCCTTACCTAATATCTGATTTAAAAGACCATTCGCAGATAACTGTGGGGTGTTCTCATAAATGGTTGAAAGTTTGCTTTTGTAATGTACTAACGGTACTTCTGCCGTAGGAACATCATCTAAAACTGTCTTATCCGAGTCAGTGAGTCTTCGAGCCCATGCATCAAATACAAAGTCGTCATTGAGTACAGCGACGGCAAGATCTTGACTATTTTGAGTCCACTGACTCTGTTCCCAATAATCCACAGCACTCCCTTCGACTGGTCTCACAACGGTGAAAAAGAAGTAGCGTCCCGCAGAGTCAACACTCGGTATGACACTCCCAATGTAAGTTGCGTCTTCCATGTAGGAGATATCCAGTGCAAAGTGCCAAATTGGAGCCGTGAGAAAGTATTGATGCCATCCTTCGCCCAATTGTTCTCGGCTAACAGCTATTATTGCTTGCTGCCAATCATGCCATCGTTCAGTAAACTCTTGAGAAAGCCCATTTTTAACAAAATCCCCTTTCGCAGGCATTTTTCCAATGTAGCCCCAACAGGGTGTTATAGCGTTTGAGGACATCGAAAACTCTCCATCTCGTTAGACCAAAACGGGTTGATCGCACTTGAAGGGATGAGTTCCAGTTGAACTTTGTTTCCTTTCAAATCGATCATAACGATGTTGTCATTTCGCGACTCCGGACGCGCTTTTAGCGATTGATCAAGTAATTTGAAAATACCCCACTCACCTTCGTAGGTATGTGCAATCTCGCGTTTTGATTCTGGTGGAGTAAAGACGATTCGAGTTTGGTCTTGCCCTGCGGGCCAGCTTAATGACTTCGCGCGAGCAGGACCGTGCTTATAGACTAAATCTTGCCCACCCAGCTCCAGTACAAAACGAGTAATATGCTGATCTAAATAAACAGGTTTCATTCCAAATTCGACGCGCAAAGAATTGTCCGGCTCAAAGAAAGTTTGTCTTATCCGTTTGGCTTTCTGGAATACTGCGAGTGTTTCTGGACGAACACCAATTTCTTTTTCAAGCTTCCAACGTCGAGTTGAAGTGTCTACAAATGGTTCTAAATACTCCTTAAAGAAGGCATCCATGGTTCCGCCGTAACCGAAAAACCGCTTAAAATCTTTGAGGCGAACTTCCTTCGAGGCATTAGGAACAAATGGATAGCGACCAGCAATTGAGCTTCGATATGGTTTAACCACCTTTGTTAACCATAATTGATTCAAGTGATCTTTAGACCCATTCTCTGCAAACTTAACTGACTCTTGAGACAGTTCTCCTAACCATTGATTAAATGGCTTTGGTAACAACTCCCTTGCACGTTCAAACGACGCAGCAACATCTTGGGTAACTGTTCCATCGAGAATGCTCTTGTATGCAATTTTTTGATTGTTACCCGAACTTGATAAATCAGACAGGTAAGAGCGCAAATTGACCATTGCTGTCTGAATATCTTCAAAATCTTGTTCATCCAAACGTAAGATTTCAGTAAAGTGAGATTCGACTTCTTTACCTGGCAAGGAAACATTAAAGCTATTCTCTTCAGGTAAATACATATCTAACTTGTCAGCGGTATTGGAAAACTTCACTTTAGCAACCTTCCCTGCCACCTCTGACGCCGCTTTTTGGTTCTCTGACAAGACAACTTTGGTCAAACCAACCTCTTTTTGAATCGCACGCAATAATGATTCAATTGGTCTCTCAACCCCCGACAACACTCTTGCTTGAGTAGAGGCTAGATCAAGGGTTGGCGCTTGCTTAAGCTGAATGTCTTCAATTAAGTTTTTCCACTCATTCACATAATCTTGGTAGTAACGTGCTTGTACACTCTGGATTGCACTTGCTTGGTCAATTTCATACGCTTTTAAATCGTCTCCATATACCCAGTTCTCTTCCATTAACCCTTTCACAGTGCGGTTAATTTGAATTTGGAAAATGCTGTGAAACCCGTTATACGTGTAAAAACCGGAGATCCCTTGAGACAGTGGTTTACCGCTCATTCGCTCAAATTGTTCTAACCCTTTTGGTCCCAGAACGTCTGTTAATCTGAATGACGGCACATGACTTTTTGAAAATTGTAACTTCATGCGTTGGTAAGCACGCTCAGGCAAAGACATTTGAGTTAACACTTCTCGAGCACTCTCTACAGCTGAGTCATTAAATGAGAAGCCTCTTTCGTTGCTTTCCAGAAGGTTATTAGTGTGCGTCATTAGACGGTCTCTTAGTGATTCATTAAGAGCGCCTGGATAATGTCTTTCAAAATAAAAGCCAAACCACGCTAATACTTCTTCTTGTTGATACTTTTCTGGGTTAAACAACATTAGGTAAGTTTTAAGCGTTTCGTATAGATACTGACGATGCTCTTGGTTTCCTTCCATTTCTGAAATCAGGCTATCAAGCACCAGAGGAGCGAAGTGTTTGGTTAGAGCAGACGTGTAGGCGTTATTTGCCGCTTGAGAGACTTTGTCGCCCTGATACAAACCAAACTTCTTTATTGCATCCAAATTTCCGTAGTCGCTTTGCTTTCCCAAAGGTAAAGTCATGATTCGGTCGAGTGTTTCTATCGCGCTGATAATGTCTGATTCAAAATCTAAACTATCTGCACCGATCATTGCTTTTATATGATCCGTCTCTTTGTTGGTTTGGGTGATAAGTGTCGAGTTCCATTGATAACTCATAAACCACGTTCCAATCGCTCCGCATAACGCGACCGCACAGCCGATGTAAACGCCTCGATGGAGCCAACTGGATTGCTTTTGATAATGACGATTGACTGTCCCAAGCAGTTGCTCTTTGAAGATGACTTGATCAAACAAGCTTCTAACGAAATAGCTGTGAGATCCGTGGTGCTGAGCAGATAAACCTAACTTCCCTAGCCCTAGCCCGCTGCTCGATTCGTTCATTAGCCGGCTAACAGGGATACCGTCTTGAACCGAGCTAACCATAAACACGCCTCGAATAAGGGTGGGCTCTTCAAAGCTGTTCTGAGCAAATATTTCTGTAAGGAATTCATCTAGGTTTGCTTGAAGCACTCGAAGTTGCTTTGGAAATTCAAAGATCATCGCGCGCTTATCAAGATCATCCTCTGTTTCCAGAATGCGCAGCATTCGGGCGTCCAATCGCTCAAGTAGATGATGAAACTCTTTATTGAAAAGAGAAACGACACCGCGCTCATCTTCGCAATCTTTTGGGAACATAAAACCGAATAGCTCTTCACGCTCTTCTTTGCTCAGATCCGCGAAAAACTCATTAAACCCCGCCACCAGATCCATTTTTGTAAGAAGAACGTAAATTGGAAACTGCATACCCAGTTGGTTTTTTAGTTCCTGTAAACGAGACTTTATCGCCCTTGCATGCAGGCTCCTTTCCGTGCGTGTTTGCGACATAATGCTAGCTAAGCTGATTGTCACAATTGCGCCGTTAATTGGTCTCTGTGTTCGATATTTTTTTAACAGCCCAAGAAATCCATGCCATGCCTTAGCATCAACTTTTTCTTGGCTATCTTGTGTCGTATAACGACCAGCGGTATCAACAAGAACCGCTTTGTTTGCAAACCACCAATCACAATGGCGTGTTCCCCCAACACCTGCAACAGAGTCCGAACCTAATGAATCCGCTAACGGAAACTCCAACCCAGATTGCTTAAGAACTGTCGTTTTACCTGTACCAGGAGGACCAATCAGTACATACCAAGGTAATTCGTATAAGCTACGTTTACCTTTATGTGTTTTAGTAACCACTTTGATTGCCTGCTCTATTCTGTCTTGCAGCACATTAATTTCTGAGGCAGCTTCTTTATCAGATTGCGAATCCACCTCTAACAGGCTTTGAATTGTTTCGTCTTCTTTTACTTTTTGCTTATGTTGCTTTGTAAGATTGAACACACCCCAAACGAAAACTAATACCAGGATGCTAACCAAACGCTGAAAGTCAGTTTTTAAGGGCTCATATCCCGCAACAGTGATGAGGGGACCTACGACCCAAATAAAAATTGAGCACGCAGCAACACCGACTAAACCGATAAACCAACGTTGAGTAAATATTCTGCCTACTTCTCGGATACTCATTTATCTCACTTTCCTTAGTTTGCAACCATAAGGTCAATTTCGATTCGGCGGTTAAGCGCACGATTTTCATCAGTAGAGTTTTCAGCAAGGGGTCTTGCATCACCAAGCCCTTCAGGAAGGACTCTTCCTTCCAGTGCACTGTTCGCAATCAACTGTTCAGACATCGCCGTTGCACGAGCAAGGGAAAGATGCCAATTGGACGGATATTTACTGGTAAAAATAGGGTTATCGTCAGTATGTCCAGTGACCAAAATCTTCCCTTCGGTTGTTTCTAAAGTGCGAGACAACTTAGATATAACAGGTTGGATATATTCAACGACTTCCGCACTACCTGACTCAAACAAGTCTTGAGCTTTGAGAGAAATCCGAACTCTGTCGGATAGAGCCTCAACAGTCACCAGTTCTTTATTTATCTCGGTTGCTAGATACATAGAAACGCGTTCAGCAACTTTTATTACTTGAGAATCGGACGTAGGAGCCATCTCTGTTTGATTAGGTGAGATGAGATTAATTAAACTGGCAAAGGTTTGATTTGAAGCCTTGTTAAGGTCATAGCTGAAGAACATAAAGATACAGACCAATATTGCCAATGTGACAGAGCAAACCACCCATAAAGGCGCACGTTCCGCCACTTGCGAACCATTTAACAAACGGCTTTCAATATTGTCGCTTAAGCGTTGCTGTAACCCTCGACCGTTTGACTTTAAAACGCTAACAACTTGCTTTCTCAAACGACGGTGTGTTTCCAGACCATTTTTTTCTAATCGATATTGCCCTACGAAACCTAAAGACATACACACATACATGAGTTCCAAGAGATCAAGCTGAGTCTCAGGGAATGACATGCATGTTTCTAAATGCTGAAAAAACGCCTCCCCACCTTGACTGCTAGAATAGAAAGAGGTCAGCAACGAGTCGTGACTCCATGTCGATTGGCTACCCCAATTTGTATTCAAAACTGCTTCATCGATTGCGCAGCATAAGCAGTAACGAGCGGTATCTATTGTTTCCAGATTTATGTTTTGTTGACGTAGTCGGTTTTCGTAGTCTCTTAACTTTTGTGCCAACGTTTCTTTTAAAAACAAGACGTCAGAGTGACTCGCTGTTGCTCGAATCTGTCCAATAATAGAAAGTATGCCATTAGCTTCAGCTAAAATCGGGTTGCTGCCAAATGCGACCACTGAGTCATTGTTGACCACTTCAGGATTCTTTGAGATCACAACTGTACTATCGGCAGATTTTGGTACTGAGATATTAGCGTTTGTTGGTCTTCCACCTGGTGTTGGCTTTATTATTGTCTGTTCCATAATGACGTAACCTGTTATTGGTTAATGCTCCATAGCTCTATGTCTGAATTCGGGAATTGACCAGATAGCTGAAGAGCAATACCGCCACTCTCTTGGAGACGAACCCAGAATGGTCCTTTCTTAATCACTTCAAAATACACATACCCCGTTTGATAAGGGATCTGTCGAGGAACAACATTGAGTGGTGCAACGTTAATACCGTTGATTTGATTATTTATAAGATCTCTAATTTGTTCTGCTGGTCCCAACTTGAGTTGAGCTGGTACCAAACGTCTAATCTCATCAGTACTTGTATCTGCTTTTACTGCCAAAACAAACTGGCTTGATTCAAGAAGTCGCTTATCAGGTAACGGTGTCACTCGAATACCAAGTTGTCGAACCTCCAAAGGAAGTTTATTAGCCGTCTGATCTAGAACAACACTCAGGTATTGGCTTAACACCTGATTAAGCTCTGAAATCGTAGAGGTCAGATTTGAGTGTTCATAATCAATAAGCAAAGGAGCGCGCTTATTTTTACTCGAAAAAGTCGACAACTCACCAACATATCCTCGTAATAGCGTGACAAACTCTAAAGGGTGAACTTGTTCTAACTGCCCCAGATGTCTAAGAATCGTTTCGTAGCGATTGAGCATTTGAAGCATGATGAAATCGACAGCTGAAGCAGATGCCGCTTTGCCTTGCACTAAACGTTGAGAAACCACATCAGCACGGATTTTTGTCATTCCCGTTACATTTTTTAGGCAAGCCAACATTGCTTGATCTTTAAGCACATTGAGGTGTGGCGGCGTATACTCTTCATCAAGAAGAATTGCGCCTTCCGCAGTGACTTCTTTAATTTTAAGAATCGGTAACTCAACAAAACCTGACAAGTTGTCATTGCTTACTTTAAGCGCAACATTCAACGACGCCACTTGAATGCGCTCTTCATCCTGACCAGTTTGCACGTCTATAACGTCTAGATCGTTTAACACATATCTGCTAACAACACCTTCACTAACATCCGCAATCGTTTTTTCTTTAAGGCTCGATGAAGCAACGACCACTTTAACTAATGTGTTTTGAGTTCCCTTTTCAACCAGTAATGGCGGAAGAACTTCATTAACGTTCTGCAATTCAAGAAGAGTCATATCAGGAAGAATCGCTTCGAGTTTCTCGATTTCTACCACGCCTTCTTTCAAACTGTTCGGGTTTATACGAACTTGATACACGCCCCAATTATAAGGCTGTTGAAAACGGTTCAATCCCTTAAACTCATGCTCAATTGCACGCTCGCTTTGCTGGAAATGTTGAGGACGTAAAAACATCCCCTCACACCATGCTGTGTGGGAGTAATCTGCCATTGTTTAGTCGCCAAGTGAGGTTATTTAACGAATATAGAAAGGTCGTCTAGGTGAATTTGGTAAGTGTTGTAACCGGTCTGGTCTACCTTAATCACCTGCCTCCAATTGGAGTTTTCGATGTCACGAAATGCCGCGACTAAACCTAAATACTGAGTTTTTGGTGACATGCTTGCGTGATAAATATCTTCCTGACCAGGCGTTAAAGAAATTTCATATTTGTTCACTAGATCAGGACCTAAAACCGTGTCATAGCTTTCGTACAGCGAAAAGAAATCCTGACTTTCAAAGACGGTTGAAGATGTCAATTCAAACACATAGATCACAACAGGCGACGGTCTGCCATTTGAATCTGGGTTGATATTATGTTTGGCGGTGAGCGCTAAATCAGCATAGGGATCAACTACTAGGTTTGCCGCTGAACAACCAACTAAAGCTGCCGTAATAAATAGAAGTAAAGTCTTCATTATTGTTTTCATCATCATTCCTTAATTTTTACTTCTCAGTGCATTTTCATAATGCTTTGCAAAATCTTCCAAATAAAAAGGTGATTCCTTATTTATAATTTCATCCGTTAATTGATAATGAATACCTTCAAATCTCTTCCAGCTTTGAGCATATTTTCTTGCTGGAATTATTTTATTGAAGAAACTATCACTTGACATTGCATCGGAGTAAATACTTGATGGCTCAACTAACGACATAACACTTGAAACGGTACCTTCGACACCTTTCATCAACGCTTTTTCATGGTTTTCTATATCAACAAATGCTTCTTTAATTGCTATGTCTGCTCGCATAAAACTAGCAGTGTTTCGGTTGTATAAATTATGAATAGCATCTTCTAAATTAGCGGAAAACTTTAATGGATTATTTTCTGACTTTCGAAAAGCGGTATGGTTTAAACGATTATTTTGTTTAAACTCAGCTCGATTATGTAATGTTTCCATTAAGCCCAGTAGCATCAAAGAAAACGATTGGCCTAGTTGCTCGAACCACTGTTCGCTATTTTCGTCTGGAACCATATTTGGGTTGATACCCAGACCTCTGACGAAGGCTTGTTGGTTTTTGCTTTCATTTTTTACCAAAGGCTTCTGAGCGCTAATCGGGGTAGACGCATGAGGGGATACTTCTTCAACACTCGGCTCTTGTGCTTCTAAAAAGTCATCCATCAGACCAATATCAAGCTGAAACTCAGAAGGTGCACTGTCTCTTAACAGATCCGCTGCGTTCAAGCCAAACTCATCATGAGTTAAATTTCGGTCTACATCACCAACAGCTAACTCATTGATAGTATTGTGTACTATATTGCTATCATCGATAATTCTTTCTTCTAAACTTACTTGAATTTGATAATCGCCGAGGGCCACGACATCGCCATGGTTGAGTGCCAATTCATTTCCTTGACCAACCGGCGTCACGGCATTATTTACAAAGGTACCATTCGTCGATAAGTCTTTAATCAAGTACTTTTCACCAAATTTGATCAGTTCACCATGCTTACTTGATATGACTCTTTCAGGGTCAGGCAATGTCCAATCACACTGTTCAGAGCGCCCAAAACTGACCTTGTCATGTTCACCTGTCGCATCAAAAACGAACTCAGTGTCAATCTCTGGAGTGAACTTATGAAAACTTGTAATGGTTAAAACCAACGTCATGTAAACCTCGCCAAAGGAACTGCTTAATATATAAATTTAGTTCTTAATAGTTAGGCGACCACTTATTAACACTAAGATTAATAATGCCTAATCAAATAATAATTGTATTTCACGAACGGAATAATGAATTAATTTCTCAGCAAAGCAATCTAGGATTATTACGCAGAACAAAATATACAACGAGGTTCAAATTTTTGACGCTTAACTTTTCATTCGTCAAAAAACCGATGTTAGCTTAACCGAGAAATCTTCATTTAATCATTTTTCATTAGCAGATGAGTTATATATTCACACCATCATTTTATATGGAGCCTCGTGATGGACGACAAAAATAAAGACAGTTCTATAAATAAAGAATGCAGTGGCGATAAAACCAAAATTGTAAAGACTCAAAAAAGAGAAAATACAAATGACAATAAGGGCAATATAAACAATGAAGGCTCTGCCCTAAATAATAATGAAACAAATACAAAAGTGTCTCAGAACCTAAACACAATTCCACCAGCAAATAAATTAGTGCGTAATATTGATAATGATGATAAGCAAACTCGATCTGATTCATTGCTCGGGGAGACGGTAAAAAACCGTTATGAAATTGAATCTTTGATCGGCCATGGTGGTTTATGTGACGTCTTTTTGGCGAAAGACAAAATTCTTGAATCTTCTGGAGCAGATGTCCCCTATGTCGCATTAAAGGTACTACAAAAAGAGTATGCGTCTCAGCCAGAAACCGCCCGCATGCTGATTCGTGAAGCACAACAAACTCAGAAGCTTAGTCACCCCAACATCATCCGAGTCTACGATTTTGGAGTAGACGGAGAAATCTATTTCCTCGTGATGGAATATGTTGATGGGGAAACATTAGAAGGACTTATTCAACGCTCTAGACCGGACGGGTTAAAGTACAACGCCACCCTTTCAATTCTGAACCAAACGTTAGATGCATTATCGTATGCACATTCACTTGGTGTGGTCCATGCAGACTTAAAGCCCGCAAACATCATTCTCACTTCGGAAGGTAAAGTGAAGTTGCTGGACTTTGGCGTCTCTAAAACGCACCAACTGAAGCATGACCAATATGCAGCAAAACGAAAATCACAAGACACTGACACGCTGGGTTATACACCGAATTATGCCTCACTTGATATCTTATCGGGCAAAGAACCGAAACAAAGTGACGATCTGTTTGCGTTTTTCTGCATTACTTTCGAGTTGCTGAGCTGCAAACACCCATATGGACGAACCCCAGTCAACGAAGCGCTTAAAAAAAGCGTTAAAGTAAGCAAGCCATCTCACTTTCCATTTTCAAAGTGGCGCATCTTCTCTAAAGCTTTTGCTACTGGTGTCGTCCCTTCTCAGCTCAGCGCTACTGATATCAAGCACCTGTTAAATAAGAACCGTTGGTCACTTTATTCAGGTATAGCCGCCAGTCTTGCCTTAATGGGTTTGTTAGGTACGTTCTATCAACAACAGCAAAATACCATTAACCAACTCAACCTTACTCTCATAGAAAAAGATCAAGCCATCGAATCTGCAGAGCAACTGTTAAATACGCTTCCGGAGCAAACCAAAGCGTTAATTGACAACAAACAAGGGATACACCCAGTGATTGCTGCTGGTTTCCTACGTTTGTATAAACCGCATATCCTTGGAGAATTTGAAGCAAAGATCGATGACGTACTTAACTCTGATGTAACGACTTATCCAAACTACAAACAGATTGAATCCATCTTACAGCAAGCAAAAATCTATTACCCAGACTCCCATAAAATCGAAGTTTTGGCATTGGATATTCAATCAAGCAAACACTCTACTCTGCTTTCTATTGCGAGACAGATAAACAGCCACTTAGAAAAATCCTTGTACACCCAGCAAGACGAGGCTAAATCTATTTACGATCTCAAAAAGGAACTCCATGAAATACATAAAGAGTACCCTTTCACTCCTAGCTCGTTGGCAAGCGAAGTCTTTGGTCAACACCTCAATGAAGCGCTAAAAATACGCGATGCAGCAGCTTTAGTCACACTCATCAAAGTTGGAAACTCCTTTTTTGCTGAGTCTGAAGAACATCAGCAAAATTTGGCGATTAGCAATACGATGAAAGATGCGGTATTGGAAATGAAACTTTACGAGACCGCAAAAGAGAGCTCAACGCCGTTGCCTTTCCCTGCTGATGCTGCACGATTGTTGTATCAGGAAGAGTTTGAAGGACTGCACTACCGACTCAACCAAGCTCGCACAACGGTTAACCTAGATAAGCTCGTCAAAGATATTGATGCATTTTCTGAAAATTTCCCGCCGGGTTTCCAAGATATTAATGATCTACGATTCCAAACCGCCGATAAGTACCTACAGTTTTCTGACATTCTTTTAAACAAGCGGAAGTCTAAAAGTGCGAGGCGTGCGATGAAGAAGGCAAACGAGCTGTTAAAACGCGTCGAAACGGAAGCTGAACAGAGTTAATGACTACAAAAGTTGATGAGGGGCATATCGCCCCTTATTTTAACGTAAAAGCGCTTGCCTTTATGCAAACTGATGACTAATTTTATTTTAGAGTGTGCTAATCCGTATAAATAGGTAGAAGTTTGACCACAGGGAAGATCGAAGTCGATAACATCAGCATTTTAGTCATTGATGACTGTTCAACCTCTTCAACGTTGATCAAGCATCAACTCGTCTCGCTGGGAGCCAAAATATCCAACATTACCTGCGTTAACAATGCGCAGCAGGCGTTGAGTGCTACTAAGACTCGCTTTTACTCGTTCATCATTATGGATTATCACCTGTCTTCTAAGTTGACCGGGCTTGATCTAATTAACCTGATGAGTCGAGCGAAATTGATATCAGACACAACAGCCGTGCTTATGATATCTGGTGACGCTACGCAAGAAACCGTGCTCACTGCGCTTTCTGGCCGTGTTAGACATCTACTTACTAAGCCGCTTCAGACAAAAGCACTACAAACTAAAATGCTCACTGCTTTACAAGAGCAGCATCACCTTGCTGAAGTAAAACAATACCTTAGCAAAGTTTCAGTGCTTTCTCTCAATGACGTTGCGCAACTGCATAAGAAATACGCGGCCAGTGTTTGTGTTGAATCACTCTTAATTGATACTTTGATTGAAGCGAAACAGTTTGAGGTACTAGAGAACTTCCTTCCTTTTTGCAACGACAAAGAGCACGCGAGTCGAATTTGTGCTGAAGCATTCCTACTTCACCAAAAAGGTAAGATCCGTGAAGCTGTTGAAGTCCTTGCAAATTACGTCACACACAATCCGCTTTGCTTAAGGGCTATCGATAATCTTGTCGGGCTTTATGAAACCTTAGGGCAACACAATAACGCCTCTATACTTGCAAACCGAGCCTTTGAGCTCACCCCTAGTAGCAGTGCAAGACTGATTACTGTATCTAGGGTTCTGTCAAAACTCGCTCAGTTCGAGCGACTGTACGACGTTGGTTACCTTTACGCATCCAATGTTTCATCCACGGATACTCAGTGGCTCGCTGCGATGAATACTTATGTCGACTTGATTAGTGAACATTTTAAAACGCTCACTAATGCAAATGACAAAAAGAAAGTACTCCTAAAGCTCAATGAATTTTGTTTGCTCGCTGAGAAACAGCTTAATCGTAACCAACAAGTTGATTTAGCCGCTTTTAAGCAGATGATGCAATGTAAGCTTCTTTTACTAGAATCACGTCCGGAGTACGCCCACAGAAAGCTAATGCACTCACTTAGCTACTACTACGCAACGCCGAACAAAGCACCTTTACTGCTATTAAAACAAGCTATTCCTTTGATGGACTTTTTCGGCGAGTTTGCTATCAAGCGTTGCTTGTTAACCTTACTTGCAGCGAAGTCAGGAACCGCTTTAAAACTCAGCGAACAAAAGAACTCCGATGAAGAGACGTTAGGCAAAAGATACCCTTTCTCAGTCGAGATGCGCCTCAAGCGGCTATCGGATAACAACATTGAAGCGACAGACATCATTTTGGATGAGAGCATTGAATTCCTTTCTCAGCGTCCACTACCACCAAATTGGTCTAACTGGCTCAAAGATTATCTTTCGGGATCGTATTCGACCCAGTTACCAATACCTTTTAACTTACAAGCCACACAGTGGAGATGAATAATGATCAATTTCGAAGTGTTGAATACCTACATGGACAACGATGTCGACATTATCTTTGCTGTTTTCTCAACTTACATGGAAGACTACGAAGATGGATTAGAAAGAATCAACCAACTCAACGCAGAGCAGAACTGGGGGGACTTATTCTTATTATCACACAGCTTAAAAGGCATCCTTTCTAGCTTTGGAGAAGAGTCAGCTGTAACCGCATTGAGCAACATTGAGGAGCACACAAGAGACAATATCGCACCGGATAGCGGGGATCTAGCTATAGTTAATAAAGAGCTGGTGACGATAAACCAGCAAATAACAGATTACTTATCTAACATGGATCAGTAACAACACTATAAAAAATATACGTTAATTGGAATGCTAGGCTATGAATAACACGAATTTTAAAGAGTTGATAGATTCACTTAAGGATCTGACTCCAACTCAAAAAAAATACTTAATAAGTCAAACTCAACTCTCTTTGGACGAAAGCGAACTTCTTAAAAACAAGGACTTACTTACACCCGAAGAGCTTGAGCTTTTGCTTGCAGTGACAAACGCGAAGTGAAAGCGAGACGTTAGAAGCTAACCTACTCATTAGTTTACTTTAATGCTCTAGTTCACTTTGATTTCTAACTAGGGGTAAGCGAGCCTTACCCCTAGTTTTTATCAAATAGACACCCATCTTGAGGTTACTTGGGTATAGGCTTAATTTTCATTCATCTTGCCTTGGTATTCTTGCTGTAACTTTTCCTTTTGATCTACTTTTACTTCCGCCCAGCTTCCGTTGTTTTCAATCGCTGTCACCCGAGCTTGGTATTTCTCTACTGCTCGATTTAAAACAGAATAAGGGTCAATGCCCTGCTCTTTTTCTAACGCCATCAGGATATTTAAGTAGTTCCACAACACATCGCCAAGTTCATCTTCTAGATAACACAGACGCTCTTTAGCGATCTCTTCGCTGACTTCTTCAAGCTCTTTGTGTAGCGCATCAAAATACGTTTCTGAACCTCTATACCAAGTGTTGTTCTTGTCGTATTCAGCTTTGCGCTGAGCAATGTCAAACAAGGCTTTAAAGCTCTCCATTGCTTTCTCCTCTTTACACCAAGATTTGTGCTTTCAATTAGATAGTCACTCACTCTAAGTAATTTAAATTCAAAAAGAAAGCATCCGTTATTCACCTCATTTTTTTCAGTATCATCACAAACAAAGTGAACTTAATGCCTCTCATTAATAACAATATGTTATGCAATCAATAACCAATGATAATTTCATGTTTTCAAGGTTAGCCATTATCTTAATCCCAATGACGTTGTTTGTTGGGGCACGGTTGTTGTTCGAATAACACCTAACAAGCCGAGATAAGAAGGTTAAATATGAAATTTCTTCACACTATGATCCGCGTTGCTGATCTAGATAAGTCCATTGAGTTTTACACCAAAGTTCTTGGCATGAGCGAGCTTGATCGCTTCGAAAACACGGAATACCGCTACACGCTCGTATTTGTGGGCAACGCAGACCAACCAGACAGCGCGACGATTGAGCTGACTTACAACTGGGACACAGACAGTTATGACCTAGGTAATGCGTTCGGTCACATGGCATTAGGTTGTGAAGATATTTACGCTGCATGCGACAAAATCAAAGCACTTGGTGGCAATGTCGCTCGTGAACCCGGCCCAATGAAAGGCGGTGAAACTCACATCGCATTCATCAAAGATCCTGACGGCTACCAAATCGAATTGATTCAAACAAGCAAATAACGAGGTTAGTCATGAAAGATACATTGTTTCAACCTGTACAACTTGGTTCTCTAACGCTTCAGAACCGTATCGTTATGCCGCCAATGACTCGCTCTCGTGCAAGCCAACCTGGTAACGTCGCAAACGACATGATGGCTGAGTACTATGCACAGCGCGCATCTGCGGGTTTGATTGTTGCAGAAGGCACACAGATTTCACCTATGGGTCAAGGTTACGCTTGGACACCGGGTATTTACAGCCAAGAACAAATCGCAGGTTGGAAAAAAGTCACTGACGCTGTACATGCAAAAGGCGGCGCGATCTTCGCTCAGCTTTGGCACGTAGGCCGTGTAACCCACCCTGACAACATCGGTGGTGAGCAACCAATTTCTTCTTCTGCACTAAAAGCAGAAAACGTGAAAGTGTTTATCGATAACGGCACGGATGAACCTGGTTTTGTTGACGTGGTAGAACCACGTGAGATGACGAAAGAAGACATCAAAGTGGTTATCGAAGAGTACCGTCAAGCGGCATTGAATGCGATTGAAGCGGGCTTTGATGGCATCGAACTACACGCAGCAAACGGCTACCTTGTAAACCAGTTCATCGATTCTGAAGCAAACAACCGTACAGATGAATACGGTGGTTCAGTTGAAAACCGTCTACGTTTCTTGGGTGAAGTGGTTGAAGCGATGACTCAAGCGATTGGTGCTGAGCGCGTTGGTGTTCGTCTTGCTCCGTTTACGTCACTAAATGGTACTGTAGATAAAACACCAGTAGAAACTTACACAACTGCTGCGACACTGCTTGATAAGCTAAACGTTGTTTACATGCACATTGCAGAAGTAGACTGGGATGACGCACCAGATACGCCTGCTGAGTTCAAAACAGCCGTTCGTGAAGCTTACAAAGGCACCATCATTTATGCTGGTCGCTACAACACAGAGAAAGCGGCTGAAGCTCTAGAAAGTGGCTTGGCAGATATGGTTGGCTTTGGTCGTCCGTTCATCGCGAACCCTGACCTACCGAACCGAATCAAGAACGATTACCCGCTAGCGGCTCACGATCCTGCGACGCTGTTTGGTGGTAACGAAAAAGGTCTGTTGGATTACCCAACTTACCAAGCAAACTAAATTGTTTCGCTTGCCTAGTTCAGCCGACTTATTTGAATAGGCAAGTTGAATAGACAAAAACCCCGCAGATGCGTTTGAGTGCATCTGCGGGGTTTCTTTTTAGCGTCCGGTGTTGTCTGACATTATGGTTTTGGCATTAGAGTTTTCTCTAACGACGCTGGCAAGAAGTGCAACCACGACAAGCTGAGCGTGTAGTTTTATCCAGTAAACTGCGTTGCACCTTACAGTATGCGTTCTTTAATGCACGGCGAGCCGCAAACCAATCTTCAGGCTTAGTCAGAATCAAATAGCCATTGAAGCGCTTCACTAACTCCACTCTGTGTTTATCAATAAAGCGGCTGTCAAAACCAATATCGAAGTAATCCAAAGCTTCTTCGATACAAGTAAAGCTGGCAATCTTGGCTTGAATATCGTTTTGGCTCATAGCCTCGTTTCTGAGTTTGTTCACTTGGCTTTCAGTATAAAAACTTCCGTTCAACCGTTCTTTGATTTACATCCGTAGCACGTCATTTTGCTAGAAAGCGCCGAGTTTTAAATTTTCAAAATGAAAATCAATATAAGAAGTCACCCTGCAAAACTCTTCTCATCTTCAGAGTGGTTTTTAACTCACTGATTTTATGAGCCTAATTTTTGGTGCACATTTTGCGTTAGTGAGTTTGTTGACTAGGGAGAGATGATGATGACTTACCGAGCAGAAATAGATGGATTAAGAGCGATTGCGGTCCTATTGGTGATCTTTTTCCATGCAGACATTGAAGCGTTCGCTGGTGGCTTTATTGGCGTAGACGTGTTCTTCGTGATCAGTGGCTATTTAATTACCACAATTGTGATAAACGATTTGGATAAGAACCAATTCAGCCTTGCTGATTTCTACGAGCGCCGTATTCGTAGAATTCTGCCCTTACTGCTGTTGGTTATTGCCGTGTGTTACCTGCTCTCTTGGTGGTTGTTCCTTCCCCACGCACACAAAGAGGTGGGCGAGTTTTCTGTGTCTTCCATTCTGTCCGCTTCTAATGTTTTGCTTTACCTCAAAGGGCACAATTATTTTGGGCTGGAAGAACAAGCCAATCCGCTCTTTCATACTTGGAGCTTGGGCGTAGAAGAACAATACTACATTGTCATCCCACTTCTGCTTATGCTTCTGGCACGTGGCAAGCTCATGTCTTACCTCACCTTCTTCATTGCGGTGTTTGCACTAAGCCTGATGACTATTTGGTACGCCAGTGGCGATCCTGATTTCGCCTTTTACATGATTTTCTCTCGTGCGTGGGAACTGGCGGCGGGTTCTCTGATTGCCCTAGTGATGCGCAAAACCGTCATCAAACCCAACAACACCTTAGCCATGATTGGTTTAACGCTAGTTCTCGCTTCTGCTTTGTTGTTTGATAAATCAAAAGATGGCGCTGGGCTCATGCTGTTAATCCCTGTGATTGGCACCGCGCTTATTATCTTGTTCTCATCCAAAGACAACACGCTGGGTAAAGCTCTAAGCCTCAAATCAGTGGTTTTTGTTGGGTTGATCAGCTATAGCCTTTATTTGTGGCACATTCCGTTGCTGGTTTTTTATCGCTACGTACTTACTGCCGGACAAGAGTTCAGCCTCGCGTTTTATCTTGTCGCTCTATTTGCCTTTTCTTACTTAACTTGGCGCTTTGTTGAAAAACCTTTCCGTAGCCGCAAGAAAATCGGCATGAGCACACTTGCTGCTTCACTTGTGTTAATCACCCTGCCGTTGCTTGCTTTTGGTGTCGTCGGTCATAAAAATGGAGGCTTTCCCGACCGTAGTGCGTTTTTCGAAGCGATGCGCGTAAACAATGGCTACGGCATTGCATGTAACGGTAATACAACCATCAACGATATTTGTTCTTCATCTTCAGAGCCTACTGTCGCAGTATTGGGTAACAGCCACAGCATGGTCTTTGTTCAGCAACTCTCGAATGACACGCCAACGGGAGTTGTCCAGCTTACGCAAGATTCTTGTGCGGTGGGTTATGTCGACATGATTGCAGGAGTCAAAAATCTATCGTGTCGAAGCTTCTTCACCGATGCAGTAGAAACCATTCAGAATACGCCTTCAATTCGACGCGTGGTGATTTCTTCTAACTTCAATAAAGAGCTCTCTAAGCAAGATTACCAAGCGTCGCTCACCCATCTATTGAACGAGTTAGAAGACAGAGAGATCGTTGTCTTTGGTCCAACACCTTCTGCACCGCATGCTATTGGCGAATGCTTATGGAAAGCGCAATTGTTTGGTGATAACACCGGCAATGAATGTGACTTTGCACCGAAGCAGTCACACCCGCATCATGTAGCAACGCTGGCAGCGTACTTTGACCAATTTGAACATGTGGAGTTTGTCGACCTTACTAACTACATCTGCCAACAGGGTAAATGCGCAATGAAAGTGGGCAGCAACAATGCCATGTACACCGATGCAAGTCACCTCTCTTACAAAGGCGCAGAAATTGTATTGAGTAGCTATCAGAAGGAGTTGAGTGACAATCAACAACTCACTGCTCAGCATTAACCCAATGACAAAAGAAAGAAAGCTCAGCGCTAATCCAAACGCTGAGCTTTTTTATTTGAAGATTCTTGGGTCGAAAGCAAAATCAAGCTTCTCTGCTTTCTTCAGGATGTCTTTCATCTTGGGATGGTTTGGATTGACGACGTAGTTGTTGTCACGAGGCGAAATCGTTGAAGGCACTTGCAGTGCAGCAAACTCAGGATGTGGATCGTTGAGAAACTGGTCGCCAATGTATTGTGTGGATTCACTAGCAGGAATGGAGCGCCAAGTGACCGGTAAGTCTTCTTCATCCAGTGCGGCAATTAAGTATTCCGGCATCTCGATACGATACAAATCGTAAAGCTTGGTGATAGCAGGATCGTTGTTTACATGCACGAAAACTTCTAACGAGCAAAGAGATTCGGATTGAGAAAAGTACAGTGCTTCGGTTCCTTTCGAGTTCCATCGCCCACCGTATAGCTTGGCACCGATTGGGCTAAATGGAGACTCAGAGAACTTCTTTTGAGTCAGTCGATAGAGCTTCATATTACGAGAATACCCCGTGCTCTAGTCGTCCAATCAAATCTTTGACGATTTCAAAATCAACCGTGGTAGAAACCATGTCTAATGGGCGCTTGCCACCCAAACCGTAAACATTCTCTCGCATCCAACCTAGTGCGCGTTCTTCATCATCAAACAGTTCTGTTGCTAGCTTAAGTAGCATCGCTAAACGATAGATGGCATCACTCTCTTGCGTGTTGAAGCGCTCTTCGTTTTTGAGTCGACGTTTGATGGTGCTCACCGGGATCAATGTAACGTGTTGGAATTCGCTTTGAGAAAGCTTCACACGCTCGACGATATTACGGTATACCTTTGGCTCAAAGCCTTTATGAACCGCATCGGTACGACCGGTTTCGGCATCTTCAATGCCCAGCATAAACCAGAAGTTTGCCTTATGAGGCAGCTTCGGTTTAAAGCTTTTTAATGTTGCCGTTGCCATACTGAGCTCCTATAGACCAAATGGTCTTAATATTATGGTCCATATGAGCTCAATTATCAATCGTGCAAATTGCAGCCACGGTAAAACAGGCACGAATCAGAGCAAGAGAAACGTTAAGGCTTGTCTACGCCTGCGTATTTCACCCCAGAAAGCAACGCCATATCGCGATTCCAAGTGGCGAGGTCGTGTTGATTAAACTTGCTGAGATCATCGTGTCCACACGCTCTTGCCATCACTTGCATCAACTCAACCGAGGCTTCAAAGAAGTTCTTCAATTGAACCGAGGCTTTATCCACATTCAACCGCTGTCTTAAGTCAGCTTTTTGTGTCGCAATGCCTGCTGGACAATTGTTTGTATTGCACATTCTCGCGGCTACACAACCTATCGACTGCATCGCACTGTTAGAAATCGCAACGCCATCTGCACCGAGCGCCATCGCTTTTACAAAGTCCATTGGAACACGCAGTCCACCCGTGACAATTAGCGTGACACTGTCACTCACACCTTGTGCATCCAGGTAGCGTCTTGCTCTAGCAAGAGCAGGAATGGTTGGCACGCTGATGTGATCACGGAACATAGCAGGCGCTGCCCCCGTGCCTCCTCCACGACCATCCAAAATGATGTAGTCCGCACTGGCATCAAGTGCGAACTGAATATCTTCTTCGATATGATTTGCACTGAGCTTAAATCCAATTGGGATACCACCTGTTACTTCACGCACCCGATCTGCAAACTTTTTAAAATCTTCTGCGGTATGCAGATCTTTAAACGTCGGTGGTGAAATCGCAGATTGCCCTTCGGGAATACCACGCACTTGCGATATTTTGCCCACATTTTTATTGGCTGGTAGATGACCACCAGTCCCTGTTTTTGCTCCCTGCCCACCTTTAAAGTGGAAAGCTTGAACATTGAGCAACTTAGATTCGTCGTAACCAAATTGTGCACTCGCCAGTTCATAGAAATAGCGCGAGTTTGCCGCTTGTTCTTCTGGCAGCATACCACCTTCTCCGGAGCAAATTCCGGTTCCGGCTAACTCCGCACCTTTCGCGAGTGAGATTTTGGCTTCTTCTGATAACGCGCCAAAACTCATGTCAGAGACAAACAAAGGAATTTTTAGTACCAGCGGCTTCTTCGCTTTTGGACCAATCACCAATTCGGTTTTGACCGGCACATCCTCCATCAGAGGTTTGGTTGCCATTTGTGCGACCATCATTTGCAGTTCATCCCAATGTGGCAATTGGTCTCTCGGCACTCCCATCGCCGTCATCGGTCCATGATGCCCTAACTTTGATAGCCCTTCTCTTGCCAATTGGTGAATAAACTCAACTGTGGGTTCTTCTTGCGTCGCCACAGCAATCGGGATCTCGTTATTTCCTGCTTGGATACCCGGACCTTCCTGTCCTACTTGCTCAGAGGTAAACTGCTTATGCGTCCCATCGCAGAAAGGCGCATTTGCGGTGTGCTTACACTGACACAGGTACGCATCTTCATCCTTTTCAGCGACAAAGCTCATGGGTTTAAAATCGGTTCCGGCATGGGAGCCATCACAATAAGGTTGGTTCTTAGATCGCCCGCATCGACAAAAGTAATATTCTTGCCCTTGCACAAGCTCAACTTTGATGGGTTTGTTATCCGCTATTACTGGTTTGCTCATTTTGCTTCCCTTTTTCAATGCCATACTCTGTGGTTGGCTTTCAGTAAGCGTAGAACAGCTCAAGTAAAGCGTCAGGGGAATAGAGATTTACCTATACTTTATGTGGGTCTCAACACTTTGGAGGCTAACATGACCATGTCAACCCGGCTCGACCACTATTTGACTGAGTACCATATTCACTTTCAAACCGTGAATCACAGTCATAGTAATAGTTCGCTGCAAAGCGGTGTTGCAGCGGGTATCCCTCTCAATAACTTGGCAAAAGGCGTGATTTTGGAAGATCACCAAGGTCGTCATATGATGGCTGTCTTGCCTGCAAATAATAAAATCAGCTTGTCTCGATTGAATGACGAGCTCAACGCCTCTTTCCATTTAATCAAAGAAAGAGAAGTCTATCGTTTGTTTACCGATTGCGATAACGGTGCGATACCTCCAGTGGGTAGCGCGTATCACATGGCAACCATTTGCGATGAAATGCTCGCCAATTTAGAGCATGTATATTTGGAAGCAGGCGATCACGAAACCTTGATTAAGTTAGATAAAGAAGCATTCCGTGAACTGATGGGAGAAAGTCGTTTTCTACGCTTTAGTAGTCAGGTATTTCATTAGTCTTAAGCTGCAATGAATGCAGTGCCTAGAACAAGTTGGCTCTTGTTGTGACAATTTCATTTTGAATTGCTTTCGCGACAAGAGCCTTTATTCGTTCGTATCTTTAGCGTCTTTAACCTCCTCAACCAAACCCGCTCTGTCAATTCGATAATGCGCGAGATCGTGAGCAAGAAAGAGATGACCAGAGTAAGCGGTTTGAGCTTCTTGTCGAATCTGCTCGATCGACACTTCCGCTTCAGGGCTGAATTGATAGCGAGGACTAAAGTGAGTGAGAATCAAGTTCAGGACTTGTTTTGCCTGCGCATAACTGGCGACTTGTGAGGAATAAGCGTGACCAACTTCTCCTGCTCGCTCTTTCATCGCTTCTGAGTACGTTGATTCGTGTACCAACAGGTGCGCACCTTCAATTAGACTATCGAGCGTTTCTGGTTTGTCGTTATCACCACAAATAATCACTTTTCTCGGTGGATGTGCAAGCTTAGTAAACGCCTTACTCATTAAGGTTTGACCTCGGTACTCCACATCATTACCACGGACAAGTTCTCCCCAGATAGGTCCCCTCGGAATGTTCGATTGCTCAAGCTTATCAATGTCTGGATACATTCGAATAGTTGACTCTTCAAAACAGTAAGCAAAGCTAGGAACGCGATGTGAAAGTGCAGTTGCGGTAATCGTAAACTGACCAATTTCAATCGAATCAAACTGCTCTACTTCAATGAAGTGAAGTTCAAATGGCAGATAGAGTTTGGTGAACGCTTGAGTCGCTTCAAACCACTGTTTAATCCCCTCTGGGGCAATGATCGTCAGAGGATCTTTACGGTTATTCATACCTGCACTGGCGAGTAAGCCCGGTAAACCATAACAATGGTCGCCATGAATATGGGTAATACAAATAACTCGTAAATAATTAAGTGATAACGGAGTGTATAGCAATTGGTGCTGAGTCGCCTCTCCGCAGTCAATCAGAAACCACCCTTTTCCCTTGCTCTCCAGCAAAGCAGTCGCAGAAACATTACGGGATTTAGTTGGAACCCCAGAAGACGTTCCTAAGAAATACAGCTCCATATGACTTCCCATCCCTTAAGTAAAAGCTCTAATTACTCATAAAGTTTAGCATTCGATCCAGTGATAAATTGTATGATTCTCACCGATTAGAGCACTAAGCCTCAAATACCAATTAAACACCTGTTTAAAACATTTGTACCAAAACGCATTTATTACCATTCGCTATTCTATAACACTTAAGCCACACTTTTTCAGTGGACATCAAACAGCATAGGGCTTTTTCGTGAAACATCCACGATGTATAAATCGAGCTTAACTATAACATTTACAGATATTTATACCAAAAACTACAAACCATTAGTTATATGAGATGGTAATAACAAATCCTGAAATTCAATGTTACAACTATGTTAATTGTTTTTTATGCTTGAGCTGAGTATTTAATGAATAACCTACTCACCCCCTGTATAGGTTATTAGGCACTTTTATTTAAAACGCATCCTAAAAACACATGGAGTTTCAGAGTGATATGAAGACAAGGAATGCAAAACTCGCGCTTGCAATAGCTATAGCGCTCAGCTCCCCTAAATTATACGCAGCTGGGTTTCAATTATCCGAACATTCTGCCGCAGGTCTAGGGCGTGCCAATGCAGGCGAAGCCGCCATAGCAGACGGCGCATCGGTGGTTGCCCATAACCCTGCTGCCATTGCAATGTTCGATTCTTACCAATTGTCCGTAGGTGCTGCTTACATCATGCCAGAGGTTCGCGTAACCGGTAACGGACCTTCAGAATCCTTCAATAATCAGCTAACCAACAATGACGTCGTTGACAATGTGGTTGTGCCATCATTTTATATCGCTGCCCCAATCAATGACTCGTGGTCCTGGGGGCTTGGCATCTTCACTGACTTTGGGTTGGCAACCGAATACCCTGATGACTATTTAGCCGGACCGATTGGTGGGGAAACCAGTTTAGAAACCATTAATTTTAACCCTACCATCGCCTACCGAATCAACGACGAGTTCAGTGTCGGTGCTGGCGCTAGCATTGTTTATGGTAAAGCCAAGCTCACGCGTACGTTGGGTATTCTTGCCGATGCGATTAATGCTGATACGGGCGCAAATTTTGCACGCACCGACGTGGCAAAATCACTCGATGGTGATGGCTGGGGTTACGGTTTTAACCTCGGCGCACTTTGGGAGGTCAACGAGAAGCACCGTTTCGGATTAAGCTATCGCTCTAAAGTGGATGTGGATTTCGAAGGCGATTATTACTCAGACATCCCAAGTGCGATTTCGATGCCGGGTCAAACCGTGACAGGTGACCTAACCCTAAACCTGCCGAGCATTACTGAGTTCTCTGGTTTCCATCAGATTACCGATCCACTGGCTATTCACTACAGTGTGATGATGACGGGTTGGGATGTGTTTGAGGAAATCCGCGCCACCGTAGATGGACAAGAAGTTCTGCAAAAGGATGAGAACTTCGAGAATTCCTTCAAATATGCGTTTGGGGCAACTTACCAACTCAACCCATCCTTCACACTGCGTGCTGGTATTGCTTACGACGAAACGCCTAACGTTAATGATAAGAGCATCAGCTTGCCAGATTCCGACCGAATCAATTACAGCTTTGGTGCCACCTATGCCTTCAATCAAAACAGCCGAATCGACTTTGGATTCACCTTTATTGATGCCGAAGAAGTCACGTTCACTGAACCGCTTGAGCCTCACGCTCTACCGGGCGTGGATATCGCCTATCGCTCCGAAGGTGATGCCTACATATACGGAATCCAATACAACCACTCTTTCTAATTATTCCTGACTGAGTCAATAACACTAATTACAGGGAAGCAAATCATGCACGGAATAAACAAAACGGTTGTCGCTGCACTCATCAGTTCCAGTCTTTTGATGGGTTGTAACAGTGACGATTATGACGAACCGCAAACCTCTAGCGGTTATGAATTATCTGAATACGGTACACCAGAATTATGTGGCAACGGTCAGGAATGGGCGAGCGCGGAACAAGTCACCGCGATTGAAAACCTGGTCGAACTTGCCGAAGACAACAGCGTTGTAACACTGCCCGCTGGTTGTTTCAAAATGAATAACCAATTGACGGTCGATTCGAAGAATAACCTCGTGTTACGTGGTGCTGGTATCGACCAAACCTACCTCGACTTCAGTGGCGTGGATGGCAAAGATGGTATTGCCATCAGTGGTGGTTCGAACATCACCGTATCCGATCTCCAAATTGCGGAAGCTTCTAAAAACGGTCTTAAAGCAGACGGGGTTGAAGGCATCATTATTCGTGATGTCGCGGCGGTTTGGCTCGAAGTGCCTCGTGCACGTGACGAAGATGGCAACCTACGCGGTACTTACGGCATCTATCCAGTAAAATCTCAAAACGTCTTGATTGAAGATACATGGAGTTACGGCAGTGCCGATGCAGGTATCTATGTGGGTCAAACCATCGGTGCGGTTATCCGTGACAACGTAGCGGAAAAGAACATCGCCGGTATCGAGATTGAAAACAGTTCGAATGTGGATGTCTACAACAACTTAGCGCTCGGAAACACGGGCGGTGTGCTGCTGTTTGACCTACCGGGCGCCACCACTATTGGTCGCTTAATTGATGATGTACGCATCTTTGATAACGTCATTCGTGACAACAACTTAGAGAACTACGTTGATACTACCTGTCAAAATGGGCTTGGCGGCTGTGGCGTGGTAGGCATCGTCCCTCCTGGTACTGGCGTCGTCATTCTGTCCGGACGTAATAGTGAGTTCTTCAACAACACGATTACTAACCACGACTCAATGGCACTTGCTATGACGAGTTACTTGTTGGTGAACGGCGATCCCAACGCTTACAGCCCACTCAATGGGACATCTGAAGGCAATGCCGTTATGCAGGGCTGGAACCCTGTTCCGACCAACATGTATTTCCACGATAACACCATTACCAACACGGGCGCCAATCCAAATGGTTCTCTGATTGAGGATATGATTTTAGCGTACACATTGAATCATCAAGCCTTCCCTGCTCTGTTTTATGATGGCGCGGGTGAGTCACTGATTCGTTCACAGATGTTTGCACCATTGCGTGATGCGCTCAACGGTATGACAGGAACAACCAACTGGAATTACCTTACCGAGTTTACCGATGCAGACAGCAACTGTTTAGTGAACAATGGCGCAAGTGTCGGTGTATTGGTTGATAACATGGACCCAACCGCAATTGGTCGTTATGCGGAAAACCCAGCCAATGCAGATTTCTTATACGAGAAAGAGCAAACAACGCTACTTACCGCTGGTTGTGATTCTAAGACGCCATTAGACATCAATACCGTCACAATTAATGGCGTGGTGTATGGCTACAATCAAACCGAAGACGGAGCGACGGATCCTGATAATCCAGATACACCAAACGGTATCGTCGGCAACGCAAGCTGCGCCCTAGATGACGTGACGGGTATTAACTGGGATGCGATTACACGTGAAAGCGCGACATACGGTGAAAACTGTGTGAGCTTGTCGCAATACAACCTGTTTGAAGACGCGAACGATCCAACACAAAACCTCAATTTAGCGGCATCTGCGAAAGGTACTTTGTATGAGATGAACGTTGAACTCTTTACTGACTATGCACGCAAATACCGCTTTGTTGTGATGCCGAACGAAGCCTCTGCAAGCTATCGTGAGCAAGAGGTGTTCGACTTCCCAGTCGGTACCGTGTTGGTTAAAACCTTTGCGCTACCTTCGAGTACTGAGAATGCTCGTGGTGAAAATGAAGAGCTCATTGAGACTCGCCTATTGATTCGTCGTGACAGCGGTTGGATTGCCTTGCCTTACGTATGGAATGAAGACAAAACCGACGCTTACCTGACTGCCGTATCGGTACCCTTTGTGCGCAGCGTAGAACATAACGGCGAAACGCTTAATTTCACTTATGAAGTACCAAGCCGAAATGAGTGTACCTTGTGTCACAAAGTAGAATCTGATGTCTCCGATCCTACTGGTAACACACAGCCAAAAGGTTTCTCTCCTATTGGTCCTAAAGCTCGTAACCTAAACAGTGTTCAAGATGTCTCTGATGGCTCGCCAGTCAACCAACTTGTACATTGGGAAACGCTGGGGCTATTTACAGAAGCTTTACCAGATACACCAGAGAACTTACCTAAGACCCCTGTCTTTGATACCGAAGCGGGAGCAAGTAATCTAACGGATACTGAGCTACTGGATTACGCCAAAGCGTACCTTGATGTGAACTGTGCGCACTGCCATCGCACCGAAGGTAAAGCGGCGAGTAATCCATTCAAGTTTGAATACTGGCGTGAAGGGATCAGTGAAATGGGTATTTGCGCTCGTGGTATCACCTTCCACAAAGGTCCATCTCCGTATGTGATTGTACCGGGTGATCCAGAAAACTCTGTGCTGCACTACCGCATCAATGTCGACAACGGAAATATGATGCCAGAACTAGGCAGACACGTTGTTCACGATGAAGGTGTTCAGTTAATTGCCGATTGGATTAACTCGATTGATACCACAGGCTGGAGCTGTGTAGAGTAATAATATCAATGGCTACCAAGTGTTTAAGTAACCATTAACTTACTTCAACTAGCCGTATTAAAGGCAAACGAAATAGAAGAGCATATGAAAAGTCTCCAGCTATGCCGGAGACTTTTTGCGGTTTTATGCTTAATCCAAATTGATTTAGTCTTGTGGATTCTCTTTCGCGTTGATTTCTGCGTAGGTGTGAAGAAGCTCAGTTAGCGTTTTCACCCATGCAAAAACATCGTTTGGTGTATTTTCTAATAGCTTTTCAACTTGCGCGCAGTGCGTTTCAAGTGTGATCGCTTCTTCTAAACGGAATGAAATCGCGTAGAAATGCCACAGCACAAGCCGAGTCATTCGCTCACTGTTCTGCTTCGCATTATCGGATTCATCAAATGCTTGCTGAATTTCGCTTAGCGCGATTGCAGTCATACGTAACATTGCATCTAGACGCGCCGATAACATACGGTCTTCGCTGTCTACTTCTTCTTGATCAAAGGTAAACAGCTCGTTCATCACATCTTCTGGCACCATTTTACTGATCATGCGAGCACTGAACTCTTCCAGTTCATGGCGAGGCATAGTCACAAGACAATCGAACGTGTAATCACGAAGCATAAAATCACTCTATATCAGTTATAACTTTTAGAGTGCGCATTCTAAGGGCTGTGATTTCAATTGCCAGTGTTTCTTTTGTTGGATGTCCAACGAATCTTGTTCACGTCGCCTTAGTCGGTAGATTTGCTCTTCTTAAAATACTGGAACACTTTCCAAACAGCGAACGCTGCCACGCCAACGATCAATGCAGAGCGAAGGAGAATGGGCGCATCGTGTTCGAGTTGGGTTGCGTGAGGGACAATGCTTGCAAACAACCTACTGGCAAAAAGCAGCCCCATCACCAACATAATAACCTTGTTCATACGCGCTACCTTTCAAAGTCGAGTCCCACGCACCAAACGCAGTTATCGAGTTGTTTGCTAAATAAGAGCCTTAGCCCTGAGTGAACTTAAAAGAATGCGCGCCATGATTGTCGTCGTCAACACCACCGGGGTCTGAAAGTCGGTAAGCTAATATTGCATATTTGAGGAAGCGCCAAGTGATGCCAATCAATTACTCTCTGGCTGCCAACCTTAACCCCCGAAGAACACATTCTGTCCCTTATTTGACCATAAATCGTAGTTTTTCATAACTTTGGAGAACTAGGAGCTTTGAATGTACCCGTGCAACCTCGCTTTTAACTTTGGGTAAGGGCTTTATAGAGATCACGAATTTTCATTTGAAATTCCATCACTTTCAAAAAGAGGAACTTGCCTCCATCAAAGTTCACCGCATTTAGTACGGCTTCCTGTGTTTACAATATTTATGAAATCAACAGCTTTCAAACGTAACACTCAGGAGGCTCACCTATGAACAACGAGGCAAAACAACTTTTTCACCATCTGTGTCATCAATACGACGAGCTGTCTCAAGACTTAGCTACTCGCCCTTTTCCTGAGCTATCGGAAACCATCCGTCACCCACTCGGTTATTGCTTTGTTCGTTGCTCTATCGGCAGTCAACGTTTTTCAATAGTGTCGATCAAGTTTGATCCTTCGGTACGAGGTCAAGGTGTGCTAACGGCTTTTATCAACTACATCAAAAGCAATCCACATCAATACCAAGGCGTTGAAGTTGCAATCATCGAAAACCAAAATTTAGCGAAAAGGTTGCTGTCTCTTGGGTGGGAATACAAATCCTTGTTTAGCAAACTTTTCTTCTCCAAAAAGCCCACGCTCGTTAAAGACTTTCAATGCGCCTAGTCGTCGCCTTTTAGCATATCGATAAATGCTCGTCTTGATTCAGCAGACATATCACGATGTGTCGTGTATGCCACATGAGCATTTTCCTTAGCAGCTTTCGTAAGCTCAATGCTCCACAAGGCATTTATCTGGTTTGGCACTAGTGAGTAACGTACGTCAATGATACGCCGTTCATTGTTGGGATCTCGTACGACAAAGCCATCAGAAAACCATCGGAATCGCTCAATATCTGCGGCTTGCTGTGATGTACGGCTTAACCAAGGAAAATCTTTGCTGACATCTAATTTAGTCACAGATTCACCAGTATAGATTTTTATGTACGTCCCTACTCTTATGGCGTCCACATAGTAGTTACCATCAGCTTCGTAGATGACTTTCCAAACCAGAGTGTTTGCGAACGTGGGTTTAGCTTCTAATCGCAACGGCACATGTTGTCTTGCTTTAGCCACCTTCCATCCAGCCTCTTCTGCTCTTTCTCTTTGAATCACTCCGAAGGAGAGATAAGCGAGTGCCCAAATTAAAGCGATTCGCCCGTACCAAGGGTTACGTTTCCAGAACGCAAACAGAACACCAATTAAAATTGGAAGCGTAAAGAGAGGATCGATAACAGAAACCGTATTCCACGAATAACGAGCATTGGTTAGCGGCCAGAACAGTTGAGTGCCGTAACTGGTGCACGCATCCAGTAAACCATGTGTCGCGTAACCAAGTGCGCAATACCACCAGCTTTGTTTGAACGCTAACCCAAACCTTTTGCCGAGCATTGGGTATAAAGCCAATGCACAGAGCAAACTACCAATAGGAATGAACACCAATGAATGGGTGAATTGTCGGTGGTATTCAAGAAACAACAGCGGGTCGCTCGAAGACTGAATCAGAATGTCTAAATCTGGCGCCATGCCCGCAAACATTCCAAGCACACCTGCCGCCACTAAATGCTGTTTTTTACTTGCCGACTGAGACAAAGATGCCCCAACGAGTCCTTGAGTTAACGGGTCCATCGGCTATGTTCTTTATTTTGTCTAAAAACCAGAAAGGTTGGCTGCATAAAATATCCGTATTTAGTGAACTCGAGAAAGGAACGACATAGCGCATCAAAGTGATTGAATCTCTGAGTTATTTGCACAAGAGCACTACCTTTAGTGTAGAAGGAGTCAGTTACTTCCGCCTCTATTACGCTATACCCAAGTAACCTCGAGATGCTAGGTTCAGCGAGACTGACTTGGTTTGTAGACGCGGCGGCGATTTAAAGGTTTAGTGGGTCTAAATCAAGAATCGGCAACAAAGTATACAAGCCAAGGCAGCTCGCCCTTTGGGAGCGTGTCATTGACCCGATTGCTGCGTCAAACAACTTGGAAAGAGCTGGCTATTACACTGCGTTGTTTTCCTTGCTCTCGAATCAATGACAACACTCTGAATCCTGCATCTTGAAGTCACTTGGGTATATAATCTGACACCTTACCTTTTGAGTATAAGTTTGAGGAAACTCAATCAACGCCAATTCCGAGGAATGCCTTGCAATTAACCAGCTTTAAATACAAAACGCGAAAAGGTCCTGACTATCGTCATGGGGAGCAAGTGTCGTTCATCGATATTAAAGAGACCTTTGGCATTGGTGGTATCCGGATTGGCAAATGGGTTAATACGGAGGAAAAAGATCTCGCTGCAAACTTGATCTTTGATTCTTTGGCTGACTTAGCTTATCTCTTAGCGTTGCCACCTTCCGCCATAGGGCTAAGAGGCAATTTGAACCTCGCCTTCGGTACAGGTGGAAGTAAAGGTGTTCAAGCGCATTATGCACCGAATCAACGCGAACTTGCTTTAGCTAAGAATGCAGGTGCTGGTGCACTTGCTCATGAGTTCTGGCATGCGTTCGACCATTACATCGCAGAAAAAGCGTTTGATATTGGTGATAGATCAGGTCCACAACGTAAGACGATATTTGCCAGTGATTGCTGGCTGCATAACGCAGAGCATTTCCCTCACCCATTAAACGAGCGACTGCTTAAGATTTTCGATACAACTTTGCTCAGTGCCGACGGACAAGATAAGCACGATTACGTGACTCGAAGCGTTAAAGCGGATAAAGCAATGGGCGCTAGTTACTTTTCTCAACCTACGGAGATGATGGCAAGAGCATTTGAAGCCGTCGTCGAATCTTGCTCGGGCATCGAAAACTCTTATTTGGTTTCCGGCACAACTAAGGCGGACGCCATTATCGTCTATCCAGACATTGCTCATCGCCAAGTCATTCACCAGGCACTGCAAGCTTATTTCAGACCGCTTGGTGAGGCATTGAGCCGATAGCAAAGAATAGCGACTATGCGCCACGAGATATCATGATTTCCCAGTACAGACCTTTACCACAGAACTAAAAAAGGTTTATACATAAACTTATATTATTCAAAGTGCTGATATTTCATGACGCTAAAACAAATTCTGCAAATCCGTAATGTCCGCTGCTTCTTAATGTTCCGAAGCAGCTACTTTGCGCGATTCTACTATCCAGTGTTCACTCTACTCTATTTAGATTACGGCTTAACACTGTCTCAATTTGCGATGCTCAACGTGGTTTGGGCTGCAACCATCGTGCTAGCTGAAGTCCCTTCCGGTGCATTTGCCGACACATTAGGACGCAAACGACTAGTGGTGCTATCTTCGATAGTTATGTTCATCGAAATTGCAATGATCGCCTTTGTCCCTACAGGAAATCCCACTTTTGTTTTCATTGTATTTTTGATTAACCGAGTGTTGAGTGGCTTAGCTATGGCATTGGCAAGCGGCGCAGATGAAGCGCTGGCTTACGACACGCTAAAAGAGCAAGGCAAAGAAGATTTGTGGCCACGAGTGCTGCAAATCCAACTTCGACTGTCTTCGAGTATCGGTATAGTCGTCACCCTTTTGGGTGCAGCCATGTACGACGTCAACTTTATGGCAAGCGTTTATCATTTCTTAGGATTCGCAGAGCCAGAGTCTACACAAGACATCATGAGAATCCCCGTCTATGCGACCTTGTTTGTAGCAATGATTGCTATCTACTCGGCATTCAGCATGAGAGAAGCGAAAAAAGTCATCCCGAGCAACAGCAGTAAGTTAGCGTCCACGATGGAGAGTATGAAGCTGACCTTCAACACAGCAAAATGGGTATTGTCGACGCCTTATGTATTGTTCATTCTTCTCTACTACAGCTTGTTTGAGCATACATCACGTATGTTTTTAACCATGAATAGCCAGTACTACCGTGCCATTGATATTCCGATTATTTACTTTGGTTTTATTGGTGCAGGCATCAGTGTGTTGCAGATTCTGTTGGCAGGACAAAGTCGTCGTTTAGCAGAAAGCATGGCTCCGAAAACGTTCATTGCAATAATGGGGTTTGCGAGTATGGCGACGTATTATTGGATTAGCCTTGGATGGTCTATTTACGGCGTCATTCCGGCGTTGATCCTTATCTTCATCATTATGACGATGAACATTTTCATTAGTTATCATCTCAACAAGAAAACGGAATCTCACAACCGAGCGACGGTACTTAGCTTTAAAGGTTTAATGTTTAACCTAGGCTACGGCTCAATTGGTATTCTTTATGCCTATTACTACAAGTTAATCTCGCAAAACTATACGCAAGAACAGATCGCACAGCACATCGATTTCATCGCTTCGCTATCTTCATTCTTTTATTACTTTACGTTCTTGTTTATCGCCATCAGCGTATTTTTCTACTTTAAAGATAAGAAGCAGACCATTTTCTAACCGCAGATATTGGCGATTCAACCCCATCTAAAGATACCAAATAAGGCGAACCAAACGGTTCGCCTTTGTGTAAACAGATAGCGATTTCTAACTACCTCAATTCAAACAACTCTCGATGAAATGACTTCGCCGGTAAACCTAACCTTACAAATGCTTTCTCAAGTGTCTTGCCTAATTCTGATGGTCCGCAGTACCACACACTGCAATGTCTAGTACCTTCTACACACTCTGTGACTTCTGCATTTCTGAATCGACCTTGTACACTTGTGTTCTTCGTATATAGCGTAACACCAGCCTTCTTTGCTCTTTGTTTTAGCTCGTCCAAAAGTGGCTTATCTTCTTCTCGATAGCTGTAAAACAAGTACACCGTTTTGCTTGCACCAACTGTCTCTATCGCAGTTAAAAATGGCGCAATACCAATGCCTGCGGCAAACCAAACTTGTCGTTCTGCATTATCTTGAAAATTGAACCGTCCATACGGTCCTTCAATACGCGCAGCTTGTCCAACCTTTAAAGAACCTTTCAACGCAGAGGTGTAATCGCCATTCGCTTTGATCATGAGCCTTACTTCACCATTTTGATGGTAAGCGGAAGCTAAACTAAAAGGGTGTGGGCGCTCGTTATCACCAAAATCGACAAAGGCAAATTGACCTGGTTGATAAACAAACTCCGCTGAATCAACTTTGAGCATGACTTCAATGCCATTACTGATCGGCTTGATACTTTGTACTTTGGCATCATGGCATTTCTTCTTACCATTCAAATTAAAGATGGTCATGAAGCACCCTACCGTTGCTAACCCACTCACACATAAGAGAATGGCTCCAGAAAGGGTTAGCCATAGACTCGCCTCAAAAAACATCACCATGTGTAAAACTAAAAACAAGTATAAATACGGAAGCACTTTGTGGGTGAGTTGGAAGATGTTGTGCTTAAACTTTTTAATCCATGCGATCAGAACAAACGCAGCGGAAAGGTAAAAGCCATACTCACCAATAAGCTGAGCAGGGTCGCCCATTGCATCTATTAGTTTCCAAAACGGGAAAGTCTCATCCTTTGGTTCGACAAAACCAAAATCCATAGCGAAATCATCACTTAAAAATGCGCCCCAATGAAACAACGCCGAAAACACGGCAGAAATACCAAGGTACTTATGCAATCGATATTGTTTATCTAACCCTCCTAACCAGCGCTCTAAAGGCCAATGTTTAACAGATAAAATCACGCACAACGACATAAGCAACATTGACACAATGCCACTGTAGTTAACCAAATAAGTGCGCACCTGCCAAAATAGGGGCCATTCAAGAGTTGGAGTTCCAATTTGCAACACAGCATAAGGGACAAGTAACGTAATGAGTACAGCACCAAAATTGAGCATCAAATTTCTATTCATACAACGAGTTCAATCCAATCATGACTTTAATCGTCACTAAGCTATCAATAGAAGTGTGAAAAACTTGTATAGCTCGAACCCTCCAGACCATCAGGGATGGGTTGAACGCTAAAGTTCGTTAACGCAGCGATAGGCGCAGTACGACAATTCTATCGGGACGAGCTTGTTCAATGCCGTATTCACATTTCTTTTACACCGTCACCTACACTATGGAGACGACAATAAAAGACCTCTCTCAGATGAAATTAGCGCTTAAGGAGAACTCAATGAAAAAACTCATATTATGTATCGCCCTAACCGCTTTTGGTGTGTTAAGCCTGCCAAGTTATGCTGCCGCCGATGCAGAAATCATCAGTCAAGAAGATGCCATTAAAGCAGCGCTAGGGGCGTTAGATGTTGAGGTGCTAGGCATTCGTCACGATGAACCTGATACCCAGTGGGATGTGTTTATTAAACGTGGAGATAAAGCGTACGAAGTCGAGGTTGATGCTCTCACAGGTAAGATTGTTGCGGCGGAAGAGGAAAGTCTAGCCGAAGTTCAAGCAGAACTTTCTGGCGATCTTTCACATGAAGGCGTGATTGGCGATGTCGATAAATAACGAGTGAGTTAAGGGCAATATAAACCGCTCCTATTAATCTCACTTTGTGTATTCCACCCTTCTAATAGCCCATCGAAAAAAGGCGAACCAAATGATTCGCCTTAGGCGGACAGTAGGAAAGGAATTTATCGAAGACAGTTACAGCTTATCAGCGTCAACGACTTTTATGGTTGTCCAATTAGAGTTGGCATCTTGGATGAAGCCTTGTGTATCTTCCAACCAGCGCTTTTGCACCGATTTATCAAGATTCAGATATAGTTTGCCGTCTTCAATTTTCCACGCTTGAGGGTCAGTTTCGAACTTTTTACCCATCGCTACACCAAATGCACAGTAACCACCGTATTGTGGTGCGTAAGCTTGTGGATCCGTTTTGAATTGATCACGGTTTGCCGCATTAGCAAAGTGGTAGATAGCATTGTTGTAAGTGGCTGAATATTCAGGCTTGCCTTGCACTGCGCCATTATCTGTAAAGTACGCAACTGGGTCATATCCCTTGATCGCAAGATCATTAGCATCAACGCTCATGCCTACATCCGCAGCCATTAATGAAAAACTGGTTCCGAGTAAAGCGGTCATTAAAGTGAGTTTTCGACCAGTTGATTTAATGCGTGACATAGTAAGCTCCTTGTCTGTTTGTTTACCTTGTGTGAATAAATTAGCGGACTCTTCCGGTCTAAAGAGGGACTAATGACCAAAAAAATACGCAAATCGTTCGGAGGTAAAATGGACTTGTTATCACAGCTGATGGAACACTTCTCAATACGGACTGGTGTTTTCCATTCCGGGCATTTGTGTGGCATTTCTTCATTTCAATCAGATCACCACAACAGAGGCCACCTTCATGTACTTAATGCGGGTGATTTAATCTTGACGCCTGCAGGAGAAAATCCAAAACGGCTCACACAACCTTGCGTTATTTATCTGCCGAATAATACCCCTCATCGATTGGAAGGAGGTGAAGACAGTAAATTGGTGTGTGCAAACGTGGATTATAGAGGTGGTCAGATAAATCCTTTGTTGTCCGTATTACCAGACGTGATAGTCATCCCCTTTGAAGCTGCGCCAAACTTAACACCGGTATTAGATATGTTGTCTCAAGAAGCCAGCAAGAACTCCGTAGGACAGGAGTTTTTGATGGACAAGCTAAGCGACACTCTGATGGCTTTGATCTTCCGTCACTTAATTCAAGAGCAGAAAATCGAGCACGGTCTATTTGCTGCCCTTTCCCACCCTCGCCTTGCCAATGTCATTACTGAAGTGCATCAATTACCACCTCGTCACTTTCATATCAATGAAATGGCGTCCATCGCTGCGATGTCTCGGACTCAATTTATCGAGACCTTTAAACAAGTGGTTGGTGAAACTCCGGGGGATTATGTACAAAAGTGGCGAGTATCGGTCGCGCAATCGATGTTATTGCAAAATAAGCCGTTGAATTGGGTCTCTGATGAAGTCGGCTACAGTAGCTATTCTGGCTTTTCTCGTGCTTTCCAAAATATATCTGGTATGTCACCTCGCCAATGGATACAGAGCCAGAAGGAAGACGAGCTTAAAGCAAGTTGATACCAAATTGTTTCGCGATCAAATTCGTTATCGCAAAACAAATTACGGATACAACACAGCTAATAAGCAAGGTAATCCAAAAGGTATACTTGCTCAGTAGATAAGGGAAAAGAAGAAACATTGGCAGTGTTGGTACAACAAACCAAAAGGTATAAAACGCGTGGTTAGACAACTTCTCTGTGCCTTGACCTTCAATATACATCCATACCAACGCCAATATGGTCACGGTTGGTAAGGCTGCTACCAAGGCACCAAGTTTGTCACTTCTTTTCGCCACTTCAGAAATTAATACGACGATTGCCGCCGTGGTTAAGTACTTGGTCACTATCCATAGCATTGTATTGCACCTTCAATTCACTTCGCTCCGCTCTTAAAGTTAAACAAAAACAAGGCTTTGTTTACAAGCTGATAACCTAATATCTGTGAGTCTTCTCAGACATCAAGTAAAGCTATAGGCATACTATTTGAGACTTCATTCTTAACGAGTCCAACACACTTGATTTCGCCCTGAGTTTTTCGCTTTGTATAACGCTCGGTCCGCTTCTCTTAATGCGTCTTTTAGAGAGTCTGTGCCGTCAAAATAGGCGACCCCAATACTTACCGTGATATCAATGTACATATCATTGATAAACACGGGCGTATTCGCCACTGTTTTCCTTACTCGCTCGCAGTATAGGTATGCTTGTCGAGCGTTAGTGTTTGGCATCAACAACATAAATTCCTCACCACCAGTGCGAGAAAGAGTGAAATCATGGCTCGTGTTTGCTTCGCATAGCTTAGAGAACTGAGCTAATACGATGTCCCCCACCTCATGACCATAAGTATCATTAATGCTCTTAAAAAAATCGATATCAAACACAGCAATTGAGCCTGCCGTATTCTCTTTTCTTAACACCTCAAACTTGGTCTCAAGACCACGACGGTTTAGGAGTCCAGTTAAGTAATCGGTATGCGCTTCATTTTGCAGGCTATCTCGCTGCATTTCTGAATGACGAAACTTGTTGAAGTACCTCACCGGTGTTGTCACCAATATTAGTAGCGTCAACAAAGTGGCAAAAATAACCACTCGTGGGATCAAGCCACTGTCCTCTGGCGATATTGAGATTTGCCAATTGGTGTTAAAAATCGTCACGACGCCAGTATGAATGTCACAATCAATCTCACCTTTAGAGCTGATCACTTTGTCATAATAGTTGCTGTTATCAGGATCATAGCCAACAACAGAGTAATGATTCACGTGGTTTTGGTTTAATACTTGCTCTAGTTTGCTAACGATTGATTCTAAATAGATAACGGAAGAAGAAAAACCGATGAAATTCGCATCGTCTGAGATACCTTTTCTGAGGATGAATGCTTGCTTACCATTTTGAACTAAGGTGACGGGACCTATAATCGTGTTTTTCTTGCAGTTTACAGACTGGTTTGCCCCAAGTTTTCGTGTTTGGTCTTCAAGAACGTTGTGACCAATTGCCGCTTTATGCTCGTCGTAGGGATAAGCATATTGCACGACCCCTTTTGGAAGGTATAACAAGGCATCCACATTGGTATAAGTGGATAAAAGCTTACGACTAAGTTTATTAAACTCTGCTGATGACATGTCATGGTTCTTAGAAAGCACCACAACTTCTTTCAATACTTCAGCCGTAATCAATGCGTCATTAAAGATGACTTTCATCTCTTTATTGATAGCACTGATAACTTGTTCAGATTCTTTTTCGTTATTGATGGCGGTTAGTTTTGTGGCGAGTAATTCCGTTAGCAATAATACCGAAATTAAAAATACTACTTTGATGCCCCAACTCATTACAACTGTCCTAGATTAACCCACTCTCCCTATCCCTAATTCAACAACTAAAATCCGTTTAGCTTTCATTCACTGCAATTCTGATCAAGATTTGAACTTGATGCATTTAAGAAGCGGCGATTATACGCATAATTGTATACTGTTCGATGATCAAAAGGTGTCGTTACGGATAAATATTTTTATCAATCAACAGTAAATTTCTATCGATCGATTTGATTGATCGACACAATCGATTCTATTAATTAAAAATATTGACCGACACGGCAAAAACTTAATGCCTAAACTGATGAATTTTCAAACAAATCTAGCCATTTTCTAGAATTGTCACTGATAATCGTCTGGTTTACATGAGCGACAGCAAGCAGAGCCAAATTTACTCGTCAATTGAAGGCGAGCCAAAAACTCGCCTTTAATCTTATATCAACAATCAAGCTATGAATGATCAGTTAATGTCTTGCACCTTCATAACCAGTTCTTCCCAGTTTCTTTGGTTTTCGATATCGTGCTCTAAACCTTGGTCATCGGCAATTTGGAAACGCTTAACCGCTGGCGTTTTGCTGGTTGCTTGGTAAAGCCAGTAAGCTTCGGCTTTCAACGCTTCATCGATTGGCTTATCGATTGACTCGTACACCATTTGCTTACATGCATTAATAGATTCAGCTGGGAACTTAGAAATTCGCTGCGCTAACTCATCAACATAAGGACCAATCTCATCAGGCTCCAACGCTTTGTTTATGGTGCCGTACGCTTCTGCTTCGTCCGCATCGAAGTCGCGAGCACTCAAGATGATTTCTAGAGCACGTCCTAAACCAACCTGGCGTGCCATCCGAGATGCGCCACCACCGCACGGTAAGATGCCCATGCCAACTTCCATCTGCATAAATTTGTATTTACCGCGTGCGGCAAAGCGCATATCACATGCCAATGCAAATTCATGACCACCACCACGGGCAAATCCCTCCAACTTAGCAATCGTTGCTTGTGGTAGCTTGCTGATCCTTTCTAACACTGATTGAAGGTCAAGCAATTTCGCTTCTTCACGTGAAACCGCTTCTGTCGACATTTCTTTCAGCAATTCGGTGTCGTAATGACAAACCCAAATTTCTGGATTAGCAGATTGGAATACAACCACTTTCACGTTACGGTCACGTTCCAGACGTAGCGCTAAACCGTTCAAATCCGTCAACATTTCCTGCCCTTGTACGTTTACCGTTCCAAAATCAAACGTAACATAAAGAACTGCTTCTTCTTGTTTTGCAGTAAATGTTTTGTAGCCTTCGTAAGCCATATCCATTTCCTTTTTCCAATAAAAACATAACGTTGCGATTTACTTAAGCAACGCAATTAACGTTACGCCTCTGAAAAACATCAAACAATGATTTATAAATTGAAACAGTATTTACGAAAACTAAAAGGTTGTTTGTCCGTTTACGACTAATCGTTAAGTTTCCAGCGCTGATTATTTGCATTCACAAGCAACTAGAACAGCGACCTTCTAGTTGCTCGAATGACTATCAACAAGCGCACTTCACATGGGCTTGTGCGATCCCACGGTCTAACTGCCTATTCATAACTAACTTAATCCTTGGACTCTTTAGCTTCTGTTTTCTCTTCCTGAAACTCTTCACTCTCTACGACATCAACAACGTCCTGAGTTTCCGTATCGACCCACTTCATAAACACCTGATAACCAGCAGCTAAGAATGCAGCGCCAATAAACATACCCAGTATACCGCCGGACATCATGCCGCCAACGGCACCAATAAGGACAATAGGCATCGGGACTTCTAACCCTCGCCCGAGAATCAATGGTTTTAAGAAGTTATCAATCAAGCTAGCGGCGATCAGTAAGATGGTAAAGATCACGTTATGAACCGTTCCGCTGTCCCCCGCCCACAATAAACCAACGGCGACTAAAGCAATAATAGTGACCGGAAGTTGAACGATAGCGAAGACTAGTGCGATAAGTGTAAACAAGGCTGCGGCAGGTACGCCGGATAATGCAACGACACCGCCAAATGCCATTGCTGTTAAGAAAGCAATACCAATGATGCCCACGGCGACTTGCCTGATAGTTGCAGTGGTAAGTTGGTGCAAATCCGGACCTCTTACTTCATCGGTAAAACTAATGAAGATCTTACGTATCGACCTAGCCGCAGGTTGTGCCCAAGCAAGCATGATCCCCGCAATAATAATCGCACCAATCAGCATAAACACACTTTTCGCCGCACCTGTCGCACTGTCAACAAACCAACTAAAGAACCCTTTAATTTGTGGCTGACGCTTTTCAATAAAAGTTGGTAGATCGTCCGCTGCTTCATACCAAACCGCATGAACTTTTTCACCGACCAACGACCAGGTTTTCACACTGTCTGCTGGCTTGGTGATTACCAAAGTGCCATCTCGGTAAGACTCAAACGCACCTAAGGTTTTAGAAGCAAAAGAGTTGCCCACCATTGCTGTTGGCGTGCCGAGAATCAGCACACCAATAATCGCGATCAATGTTGCCGAGCGCGCGGAGCTTAATCCGAGTTTTCTTTCAATAACAAGTTTGACTGGATAAAGCGCAATAGCAAGGACTAACGCCCAGAGCAAAATAGGTAAAAAAGGTAAGAATGCCCACCAGCACACAATAACGATAAGCGTCGTGATTGAGAATCGTATCAAAGATGTGGTGAACGCTTTCGCCAGTATTTTCTCAAGATTTTCATTTGAATTATTCACTGTTTATCCCTTTGGTTTCACGTCATATCCCCATCATCTGATGATGGATAACGTGTCAATTTGTCCAAGCACAGTCATTGTCCACGCGTTACACAAGTGGATGTTTTAGAGCCCCACTCTGCAACGCAAAGCTCACATATAAAACCTAGTACAACCTCCCGTACATTCAACGGTTTAATGTTGAGTTGTTTATGAAGTCGATGTTAAGAAGCGTTATTAAGTGACCATATTCTGATTTTGCGGTTCTCTATTTCCACTTGTATAACGCGCGCTTTATATTGCTCACTTTGTTGCACTATTTAAGCAGTAAGGGCAAAAAGATGTCAGCACTCGAACTTATGCGTTCAGGAAAGGTTTATAACTGTCTGGACGAAGAACTTCAGCTCATGCGGGAGCGCACATGTGAGCGCATTTTCAACTTCAACCATGAACCCAATGCAGCAAAGCGTCATGCACTTCTCGTTGAAATAGGCGTCAATCTTGGTGATGGTGCTTGTATCCAAGCCCCGTTGCAATTGACGTATGGATGCAACCTTTCAGTTGGCTCGCACACTTACATTAATTGGGACGCCATCATCATAGACAACGGGCAGGTAACTATCGGCGCGAACGTGATGATTGGTCCACGAGTTCAAATCTATACCGCAGCACATGCTTTAGAGACAGAGCAACGCCTCGCTGGTGATGAAACTGCAAAACCTGTAACGATAAGAGATAAAGTCTGGATTGGTGGCGGTGCGATCATTATGCCGGGCGTGACGATTGGAGAAGAAGCCGTGATTGGGGCTGGATCGGTCGTAACGAAAGATGTTGCTCCGGGAGACCGCGTTGCTGGTAACCCTGCTCGTTCTATCAAAAAAGAATGACAAGCTTGTCAGCAGAAGGAATAGAAAACCGGAGAGATTCAACGGTTTGTAGAGGTCACCAACCGATATACTCTTTCTTTTCTTTCAAGGACTTGCTTTATGCCTTTTTCGACAAAGTCGTTAATAATAGCGTTCTCTCTCGCCACCAGTTCGGTGTCACTGGCGGCGACAATTGAAAGCTCAGTTTCACACGAAACAGTTTCCCAAGACGCGATTGCAAATAATGCGGCGTCAACGACCTTTCCATCTACTCAGACATGGCTAAACCACGTCACAACTGGCTTAGCCCCTTACTGGATGGATGAGAAAGCTTACGGAGAACCTGTTGGAAACTTCCCCACTTTCCGCTGCAACGATGGTCGCAAACTGGATACAGCTAATGTCTGCAATGAGTTAGATCGAGGCTGGATTACTCCCTATTTTGGTCGTGAATATACGCGAATGAAATCACGCCAAACCTACGCCTATGGGGTTCTTTTCCACCTGACTGGAGACACTCAAGCCCTTGAGTTAGCTAAACAAGGGGCATATTACTTAATCAATGAATTGCAAGACAAAGAGCATGGCGGCTTTATTTCGTTCACACAAAACAAACAAGCTGGTTTAAAGTGGACACAGAGAACTTCACAAGACCAAGCTTACGCACTCGTTGGACTTGCAATGTATTACTACTTAACGGGCGATCCTCAAGTAGAAAAAGTGCTTATTGATCAGCAAAAATTTATCTTTGATAACTACAGACTCAACGATGAAGTAGGACTTGCTTGGGTTTTACAAGATGGTGATGAGCAAAGTGCAAAACAGCATGAGTTGGTTGCACAATTAGACCAAATTAACGGCTATATGCTTTTGGTTGCTCCCCTATTACCAGAACCACACCGAACGACATGGCTCAGTGATCTAACTTGGTTAACAGATACATTAGTTGAACATTATCACTCAGATAAAGAGCAGCGCTTCTACGGCGCCATTCATCACAAAGCCGTCATGCAGCCAAACGCTAAACATAACGATTTCGGTCACACCATTAAAGCGTATTGGATGACTTACCTTGTCGCAGAACAAATAAACAATGCCGATTGGAAACAGTTTGCGAAACAAGGCATGAGAACGACATTAGAGCGAGCGCAATATCAACAACAGTTTGAACCAGTTAGCGCTTTATTCTCTGCCGAATTACAAAGCAAATGGGCGAATCAATCCATCCCTGCTTGGCAAAGCCGCCCTTACTCTAACGGCAGCTCTTCTTGGGAATGGGCGGAGCTTGACCAATCAGCAATGACACTTGCCATTTTGGATAACGAGGTTGGGCATGTACTGCCATACACCACACGTACTTTTATGGATGCATGGGTTGATCATCAATATGGGGGCGTCGGTCTCGATCCAAAATCAACCAAAGCGTTTCATTGGGGCAATGGTTATCATCAATTCGAGCACGCATTGATTGGCACCTTAACGTCTGGTGCACTAAACCAGCAGCCAGTGACTTTGTATTACGCAAATTCGAGCAAAGCGCAATCCGATTTCATGCCTTATTATTTCCAGGGCAAATTGGATAACTTCAAGCGAACGGCGCAAGGCGAAATTCAAGCAGTGACCTTTAGTAACATCACCCCATAACCACTCTTTGTGTGCGTATCAGCAAACAAAAAGGCGACTCGATGGTCGCCTTTTGCATGCTTGTTGTGGGTTAGATTTTGAACGAGCCGACGTAATGATCAAGCGTTTGTGAGAGCTCGGCCAGTTGTTGACTCGATTGCTCTAATTGCTCACTTGCATTTAGACCGAGCTTCACTGAGTTGCTCACCGTATCCATGTTCATGTTGATCTCGTTAGCTACCGTCGATTGCTGTTCTGTTGCCGTTGCAACCTGAGTATTAATATCTAGAATGGTCATTACCTGTTTAGAAATTGCTTCTAGTGCTTGTCGCGCCAGTTCCGTCTCCGCAGTTCCTTCTTCGATAAGAGCTTTACTGTTCCCCATTGAACTCACGGCATTTTGCGCTTCGTCTTGCAAGCGTTTGATCATCAGGTCAATCTCATCGGTTGACTGCGCGGTTTTCGTCGCAAGGTTACGCACCTCGTCAGCTACCACAGCAAAACCACGACCTGCGTCACCAGCACGAGCAGCCTCAATTGCAGCATTAAGTGCCAACAAGTTGGTCTGTTCTGAGATACCTCGAATCACCTCAAGGATTGAACCGATCGATTGAGTATTATCTGCCAAACTTACGATGATGCTGGACGTGCTGTTCATCTCGGTTTCAAGGTTTGTGATTGCCGTAGTGGTCTTTTGCAGCGTCTTGTAGCCTTCTTGCGTTTCATCCGTTGCAGTACTTGCCGCACTCGCTGCACCTGCTGCGTTCGATGCAATTTCGTTAACCGTCGCAATCATTTCATTCATTGACGTCACCACCAGCATGGTTTGCTCGTTTTGCTCCTGCCCACGAATCAACGCCTGTTGAGATTGCTCACGTAAGGCAGTTGCAGAGCCATTCAATGCAACACCAGTGTTCACCACTTGCGAAATAATGCCATGAACCTTTTCGACAAAGACATTAAATGCTGATGAAATCTGAGCCACTTCATCATTACCTTTTGTTGGCAAACGAACAGTCAGATCGCCTTCCCCTTGGGAAATATCATGCAGTGCATTTTTCAATACAGATAACGGCTGCATTAAGTGGCTTAGCAGAAGTGAAAGTAGTAGCACGCAGAGTACAAATATCACGATCATTGAACCAAGTTGGTAACTAATAATACCGTTCGTCGCTTGGCTCACTTCCGTAATTGGAATACCGATATCGAACGTGCCGTAGAGCTGGCCATTCACGTAGATTGGAGCCATGATATCGAACACCCACACTTGCTGCACATCCGCGTACCACTTCGAGTATTGCTGCACACCTTTGGTTGCACCCGCCACTGTATAGTCATCTTCGTACTTCTTGTTTAGCTTTTGTTTATCACTGTGTGCAACAGCCGAAACATTACTATCGATTACAATGGCATAACTTACATCTGAGCGTTGCTTTAACTGGTCAACTAACGCTTGGAGATCTTGGACCGGATGGTTTGAGTTCTCTAAAATGTAACTTGCATTCTCAGCTAAGAACTCAGCCTGAACCTGAGATTTGTGCAAGATGATGTCATCGATTTTCTGACTGGAGATAAAGTAGGTAGACGCCATACTCGCCATTACAGCAATGCCAAACATGGCACAAACGGCTAATAGGATGATTCTTTTCATTATGGTTGTCTCAACGCAAGCGATTAATTTCTATCAACGGGGTTAATTAAGCCGATGACTTGGCATTACTCTCTTTGCCAACCCATTCTCCCGCGACACTGGTTTTAACTATTCAGTTACGTTATCCGCATCAAATGCAACAACTTTAATAAAATGAACCGTTTTTATATCAGTATCACACTTTTATAGAATAACCATGTAAGCCGTGTAGATTTACCAACACCTAAATAAGCCATTGCTAATTAGCAAGTTTCTGACAAATAATACGCTCTCATAATCATTCAAATTGATATTCGAACATCATTAATGCACAGTTAATCACATCGAAAAAATCACCAAAATTAATCGATTTAATTCCTTATTAACTTTTATAAATCCGGACTAGTATCAAGGGGAACAACCGTTCAACGTATATAAGGCTAATAATAATGAAAAAGACTTTATCCACCCTAAGCATTGCGCTGGCGCTGTTTTCTAGTGCTTCATTTGCTGCTGACAACTACACATTAGATTCAAACTTTTCTTCAGTAAGCTTTGCTACCATCAAGAACCAGTTTGTTGTCGAGCCAGCGACCATCAATACTCTTTCCGGCACGTTAGACAGCAATGGCAAATTTGATGTTGCTATCGATCTAAATAGCATTGAGACAGGTATCCCTATTCGTAACACCCGTCTTAATGAAATCTTCTTTGAATCTGCGAAACACGCACCAGTAAAAGTGACAGGAAAAGTTGATTGGGCTTCTCTGGGTGAAGGCTCACACAAGGTAAAAGTACCTGCTGAAGTAACGCTGTTTGGTAAGACAAAATCCGTTGAGTTTCCGGTTGTTATCCTAAACGCTGGCGATACGGTAATGGTGAGCTCAAGTGCACCTGTGATTATTGGCGCTGCTGACTTTGGTATTCCTAGTAAGAACTTAACTGACCTCGCGGCAACAGTTGGCGGGATTAAGATTTCTGATCGAGTTCCACTCACTTTGAATCTAACCTTTAAAAAATAGTTAGATTAAGTGGACACAAAGGCTTGGAGGCTCACCAAGCCTTTTTTCTTTCTACACGCCTTCAACCAACCGCACTGTGCGGCTTACGACGACTGACTTTGCTTAGTCACATTAAATGCCATACTCCGCAATACGTCGTTCTTATTCACAAAATGATGTTTCAACGCTGCTAACGCATGTAGCAACACCAAGCTTGCGAGTGTGGCACAGCCAAAACGATGAACCATAAAAAAGAACGCATTCACTTCGGCATTAGAAATTGGGTTTGGAATGGTAAACAACCAAAAGAATGGATACTCATGTTTAAGCATCAGAAAACCACTAACAAACACTACAAACATCACCAAATAGATAGCGCCATGCGTGAGTTTAGCGATGCTTTTCTGGGTATGAGAAACCGATTTTGGTAACTCTGGGGCTTTACGAAAGAATGACCACCCCCAACGTACAATCAATAACACGGAGGCGATGGTTGCAAACGACATATTGAGCGTAGATAGAACATGGAACACCTGCAGCATATCCATAACGAATAACATGCCGTAGCCTGCAAGCGTTGCATAAATGATAATCACCGCCATAGCCCAATGTAGCCATTTACTGAACGCATCGTAGTGTTGAGTGGGGGTATTTTGGACGCACGGAATCGCTTTCTGGTGCTGACCAGAATCTAATCTCGACATATTGTCACCACTGAATTAGTTTGAGATTTACATGGGAATACGACGAGAGAAGGCTTTCCCATGATGAAGATTGAAGAAATAACGGAAGGCATTGAGCCTTCCGTCGTTCAAGTAGATTACAAGATGAGGTAGGTACTACTTACTTACATTGATCATGTCGTTAAAGTAGTCAACTTGTTCTGCCATACTCAAACCTTGGTTGTTTGAACCCAACGTCCACATGAAGAAACCACCATAACCGTTATCTTTCTGCCATTTAGCACGGTCTAGGTTGTTCTGACGCGTTTCAACAAAGTTACCACCTGGTGCCCACTGACTGTTGATCGTGTTACCTAAAACAATCTTCGACTTGTCTCCAATATATTCAGCATAGTTCGCCATCGCGACATCGTATAGGAAGTTTCGACCAGCGTCGTATGTCATGACGTTGAAGAAATCAAAGTCATTTTTAGTCGCTTTGAGTAGATCAATGACTTCACCATGATGCGATGAGCGACCAGATGGCTCAACATAAGAACAGTTTTCGAATACGTTTGCATTCATACACTCGACAGGGTCGGCACCTACGTGATAAGTAGTCAGGGACAGCACTTTGGTGTTGCCGACTTTCTCACGGATCAGTTTGATCAATGCCGTTAAGTCTTGGTTCTCTTTGTCTGTGATTCGAGCTGCTTTTTCGAAGTCGAAATCCAACCCATCAATATGCACATAACCAGCTAACTGATACTTGCTGTAATCACAGCTGCCATCTGGTTTTGATGCAAGACACTCACCTTCCATCTCTTCAGGTTTCAGGTTCTTCTTGTACACAGGGAATGGCGTGTGGACCAATTCAACCAATCCAGTCGCGACCGCTTCACGGCTTTGTGGGGTGCTGATCGCCGACCAAATACTTTCGTAAGTTTGCCCCCCGAACGCTACCATCATCGTGACGTTTTCATTGTCATGCTTAAGCGTTGACCAAGCGAGGTACTGCGTTGGCATCCAATCTGGGTTGTAATCCGGCGGTGTGAGCATGCCGTCAGAGATCGTGATATTACCGCTTGAATCCCACTTACCAAATGACAATAGGTAACCGTCTCCTTCTGAGTTGAACAACTGCTCGTAGTCATTTAGACCCCAAGATGTTAGGTAACTGATAGAACGATCTGGGTTATCAACTAAACCGCCACCGCCCGTGCTTTCTTTAACTGTAATGTTAGATGTCGCTGAGGTTTGCTCTTGGCTTGCTGTGTTTACCGCTTTTGCCGTGATTGCATAAGCCCCCTTCTGCGCACCTAGCCATTCATACTCGTATGGCGCTTCGGTATCTTTGAACAGTTCATTACCATTGGCGATAAAGCTTACAGAAGTAATATCACCTTCGTAGCTCTTTGCATCCGCTTTGATAGAAATCGCACGACCTTCGAAGTAGCTAGAACCATCGACAGGAGATGAAAGCGAAACCACCAAGTCCTTGTCAGTGATAGCCAAAGAAATTGGCGCAGCTTCTGCACTCGCACCTTGATCATCGTATGCAATAACCGTCAATGTGTATTGACCTTCAACTTGAGCAGGAACCGTGATGGTATAAGTATCGCCCTGTGAAGGTGTGCCTGAGGTTGCTACCACTTGTCCATTCAACTGAACGTCAACGCGAGCAACTTCGGTATCATCCGTTGCATCAACTACCACATCGAATGCTTGGTTTGGTGCGATTTTTTGTCCATCTTGAGGGGACTGAACCTTAACAACTGGCACAGGGTTCGGATCACATTGCCCTACTTCATTCCATGCGTCTTTCCACGCATCAGGATAATCAGGGTGGCCGGTGCCCGGTGTCCAAACCGGATTACCACACCAACCCGCGACGGTACATGAGTAAATATTGCCAATATTCGTGACTTCATCGCCTACTTTGTATGGCACACCATCTTCGTACTGAGGAATATCGCCACAACTTGTGCCCGTGTCTGTGACCGTAATGGTTAGGCTCTTGCGTGAAGTATGCTGCTCATCATCCTGAGCTTCAGCGCGAAGCGTTGTTGACCCCGCAGTGTGTGCCGTCCAATCACATGAGAAATCTTGAGTCGCTTTCGCGTCTAACTGACATACTTCAGTATCGTTGGCGAAGAATTTGACGGTTGTTAAATCATCATCTGCATCAGAGACATTGGCCGAGATTGTAATGGTGTCACCTTTTTGGTGAGAAGAGCCAGCGTCTGGTGAGATAAACTCAATCACAGGTGGATTTGGTGCAGTAGATTCCGATTCAACCGTTACTTGAACCGTTTGTTCTGTCAGTTTCTTTCCACTCTCATCGAATGCCATGACCGCAATAGATGCTGCGCCAATAGTGTCAGGGAGCCAAGCCTGTTGATACTCTGTCGTGCCTTCTACAACAGGTTGCTCTCCCAACTTGATGTTGTTTACCCAGAACTCTAGTTTGGTTGCACCTTCACCCGCAATATCCGTGATGATGTCTACATTTGTGCCAGTATAAACCACTGAGTTTTGTGCAGGAGCCAAAATATCGAGCGAGAACTCAGGTGGAGGAACGACTTCACCATCCACTTTCACTACCACTGAATTTTCAAACGCATTCAGATCCGTCAACTCTCCACCGAAAGAAATCGTCAGTGCCGCAGATTCTCCAGAAGCAAGCTCGCTATCTACCCAAGATCCTTGCGGAAACTTCAGCGAGACAGAGTTCAGTACACCGTTAGATTGTGTCGTATGAGAGATTTCCCATGACGGATACGAAAGGTGATTTGACGCCCAACCGATGTCATTGATTGCAACAGGCAATACGAACTCAATGACAGCTTCACGCATGTCTGCCATTTCAGAACCTGTGTTCTTGATATCCAGCTTATAAGTGCTCCAGTATTCACTTTCTGATTGAGCAACCGCATCAGTACTAAACTCCGCAGCCATGGCTTGTGAAATAGGATTCAGTAATAAACCGGAGCAAAGCATTGTAAGCCCTAGTGTGCGATAACCAATGGAGTTTGTCTGCGTAGCACTGCTCTTTCTTAGATACATAATAAAGTCCTTAGTCTTATATTAATTATTTAGGTACTGCACAAAGACCTGCAATTAATGTTTCATTTGTGTTTTGCAAGCACACTTAATTTATAAATAAAAATAACCAAGGCAAAAATTCATTATTATTTCTGGGATAAATATCAAAATTTATTTCTCTATAACTATTTATTGTTCAATTTATAAACCAATAAGTTATAAATGAAACATCAAAATAAAAGAAAAAGAATAAACTTAATTAGATTATATTAATTTAATCAAAAGCTAGCACTAGATACCGGTTATCACACACTAGAAAAACAACAAAAAAATAGAATAAAAACCTTTAACAACAAAAAGATAGCATCATCACCCTTTCTTAAACCACTTTGCTCGCACCAAAAAACAATGAACTAAAAATCAGCGATTTAAAATCAACAATGTAGATAAATTATCCACCCATTGATTGGAATTATAAATTAAACCAAACAATAATGATTTAAAATAAATACACTTGGTAAAATAGGAAATAATAGTAAGCAAAGACAATGGAACTTTATGGAATAAATATCACATATTTATATTGCGTAAAATGAGTTATGCTCCTATAAAAATAGAGTATAAATTCTATTTTTACTGTCATTTAAATGCAATAATTAACCGACTCATCCCATAGGCTTATTCTTCTGATATGCTTTATTTTTCATCTATTTTAAGAACCTAATACCTAGTTCGCTAAAAACAAAAAAGGCAAGCGAAAATGCTTGCCTTGATGCTGCTATACCCACTAAGAGGATTGTTTGTTCTGCATTGTTTGCGCACTACTGGCACTTTGCTCACGAGCAACCAAATCATCAAATTCAGAGACTCTTGCTAAAAAAGCTGGCTTGTCTTTAGTAGAAATGGAACTCGCTAATGGTAAATCCGCTTTCATAGCATCCACTGCACGATTACGTACCAACACTTCGAAATGAAGGTGTGGTCCAGTTAATCGTCCTGTCGCTCCCGACAATGCAATCTTCTGCCCACGCTTAACATGGTCGCCCTTTTTGACGAGAAAACGGCTTAGATGCAAATAACGCGTTTTATAGACACTATTGTGCTCTATCACTAAGTATTTACCCGCATAAGGATGGTTACGAACCGCTATCACCTTGCCATCGCCAGTTGAGTAAACCGGGGAACCAACTGGTGTTGCGAAGTCCGTACCGTTATGCGGAGAGATTCGTCCCGTAACAGGGTGTTTTCGGTAAGGGTTGAATGGAGAGGTAATACGACGGAACTGTTTGTCGATCGGATAACGGTTAAATGCTTGTTCAAGGCTGTTACCTGCTCTGTCATAAAAACGACCGTCCTCCGCTAAGAATGCTTCAACGTCTTTAGCTCGCATTTTGATCGCGATGCCCTGCACTTCTGCATTACCAGTAAAGTGATCATCAAGATATTGTCGATTCACCAATACATGAAAGCTATCACCAGCACGAAGCTCACGAGCAAAATTTACTTTGTCACGTAATACGCGAGTGATGTTAGCAATCTGCGTTGTGGTCAATCCTTGCTTATGCGCAGAAGAAGAAAAACTGCCATTGATCGTGCCTGAGTACATTTCTTCACGCCACTCTCCCGGCTCCTCAATAAAGTCATAAGCAAACGTGCCATCGTCGTTTTGCGTATAGACCGCGCGTTCGACAAGGCTTTCATGGAAAATCACTTGTTTTAGGGTCTTAGTATCTCTATCTACCACGAGCTCAAGGTGGTCGCCTGGTTTGATGGTATCGAGCTTCAGTGACGTTAAGTCAGCTTCAAGAAGCTTTTGAGTGGTGTCGTATGATACCCCCCATGAGGAAAAGATCGTGCTGAGCGTGTCACCAACTTTAACGAAGTAGTGAATACGCGCGATGTTGTCATGCTTTTTGACTTCACGTTCGGGGTTTTGAGGTGTTTCATTTGTTTGAGTCTCGTTTTTTTGAGCGCTCTTTAGTTCTGAATAAGGCGTGACCTTAATGGTGATTTCTTCTGGTTTCGTTTCTGCTTGATAGGTGAGATAAGCTGCAAGAGAGAATGCGGTAGCAGCGACAGCAATTAAGGAATAACGAACAAACTTCATAGTACTAGGGTTAACTGAGAATAGTAATTGTTATGTTATAACATCATACAGACACAATTTAAACGTTACGTATTTGAGAACTTTGTTTCTAAGCTTTGCTATTCTCACTAAACGTCTATTTTGCTTAGATAAACCTTACAACAAAAAAGGGAAAATTATCTTACCCTTCCCTATGATTACCAAATCGTTTTGAAGTTCCATCCTCTTTGATGAATTGAAAAGTAAACAAACTAAACGCTCATACCTGATTTCAGCACCGATAAACATAGAGCAACGGATACTCAGAAATGAGCTGACGTTAAGGTACAAAGTACGCTTTTAGCTCTTCGATAAAGACTTTGACCTTTCTCGGTGTGTTAGAGCGTGCTCGGTAAAGCGCATAGACCGTTCTTGTTGGTAATTGGTAGTCTTTCAGTACTTCTATCAATTCGCCCTTACACAACTCATCTTCCGCCAATGCTCTTGGAAGCATCGCAACTCCATAGTTTTGTTTTAGCGCCGTTTTCACTGCCTGTACGCTGTTAACGGAAAGAGATGGTGACACCTGCACATCCAGCTCTTTTCCCGCTTTGTTAAATCGCCACACCTTATAATTCTTTAAATTTGGGTCTTCGATAATTCGATGAGAATGCAGATCTCTCGGTTGCAAAAGTGAAGAAGAGGCTTCTAAGTATTGCGGCGAGGCACATATGATATTCCTGTTTTCAGTGATCTTTGTTGCGATCAAATCTGAATCTTGCCTAACCAAACGACCAGATCGAATTGCTACGTCATACCCTTGTGAGGAGATATCATCTAAACCATCATCAAGCAGCAAATTCACTCTTAGCTCCGGATATTTATCACTGAAACCGCAAATAAACGGCATGAGCAAGATTTCTGTCAAACCATTTGGCGCGAGAACATTCAAGGTGCCAGAGATTTCATTACTATCAAACCTCATCGTGTCATTCAGCGCTTCAAGTTGCAAAATCAGAACATGTGCTTCTTGATAATACTGATGACCAGCGTCCGTAAGAGACAGCGCCTTGGTTGAGCGATTCATTAATCGCGTTCCAAGATACGTTTCTAGATCTCTAACATTGCGACTCACGAGAGATTTAGACACTTCTAGTTTCTTAGATGCGCCCGTAAAACTGCCTTCCTCTACGGTGCAAATAAACGATTTAATTAGCGTGATTAAGTTCATCAAAACATTCATTGTTTACTATTTGTTGACAGACTATCGACCTTATCTGATCTATTCAAGCTTCATTTTTTGATTAAAAATCCCAGCAATTCAACAAACAAAGAGAAGATAAATAAATGGAAAGTAAACAAGTCCAAACCATAAGAAATTACTTTAAGATTTGTGTTGACGGTAAGGCAACAGAACGTGTGGGGGAATTTTTCGCTGAAGATGCTCTTATTCACCGCCCTGATTGTGGAAAAACCTTAAAAGGGTTAGTCGAATTTGAAGCCAAGTTGAAATCTTGCGTAACTGAACGTTATGAGAGCCTTGAGACAAGCTTTCAACGCATTGTAGAAGCAGAAGATCAAGTGGTTGTCGCCCTGACTCACAAAGCCAAAAATGCAAATACGTGGATGGAGTTCGATGTATCAGGTAAAGACGTTACATGGACAAGCCTCACCTACTTTCGCTTTAACCAAGAAGGTAAAGTGATTGAAGAAATCGTAGAGCGCAACGAGTTAAGCATGGCAACTCAACTTGGGTTAACGATCACACAATAACCAATGCTGTTACGTAAATGTGAGGGCTCACAAATGGAGTCCTCTTTTTACATTCGATCTATAAGATTATTCAGGCTACCACTTCACGATACCCAGCGTGACTTTAACACCGCCGACTAACGTCGAACCACCATAGTCTTTTGCTAGGCGCAGCAAAGTGTCATGAAAACCTAAGTTTGGAAAGGCCGCCTCAACTTCTGCGATGGTTTCTTTACTCAACCCTTTACGAACACTGCCTTTGGTCGCATCAATCCAGTCAGCTTTGCGGCATGCTTCAATGACTTTTTGGTGCGGACCTTTGTACGGAGAAATCTTATGGTGCCAATGAATCGCACCGCGCAAAGCATTAGGATCTAAACCCCATTCAAAGTGTTCATTGTCAGCTAACGCTGCAGCCTCTGATGGCTCCAAATAAGCCAGCTCATGATCGGTCCACAGTCCGATATCGTGGTACACAAAAGCCGTTTCAACGAGCGGTTCATACCGTTCATCGTTACCTAGAAAATGCATCGCATAGGTGATTGTCCGATATACATGATTTCGATAACCGGGATAATCGTCACCGATCTGCTCTTTGTATTTAGCAAACAACAATTCGACGCGTGGTCGATCTCGTTTGATTTCTATTTGCGACATGTTTGATTTCCACGGATAAAGTCTTTAAAGGATTATAGACTTTGTCTTTTCTTCGGGAGTTATCACCACCGTAAAACAATTGCGCTCCCCTTGATGTGATACGGAAAACGCGTTTGTCATTTGGGCTATGAGCATCAAGCCTCGTCCTGAAGGCATCCAACTCTCTTCATCGAATAGATTTGGCGTCTCAATTTGCTTTGAGGTGTAACTTTGAAAGGTTTCATCAGAAATGCGATTGCCATAATCAAATACACGCACTTCTATGTTGTGCTGCTCACCTTGTGTTAGTTCGCATTCTAACTCAACCGTTTTTCCGCTTTGTTCTTGATAGGCATGGATAAAAGCATTGTTCATCAACTCAACCACGCACAACTCTAGAGTTTGCGCGACATGAGAAGAAACCGAATGTTGTTGAAGGAACTCAACCAATTCGAGACTCGCTTGGCGTGAAACTTCTAAAGACGCTTGATAGGATTTCTGGAATACCGAACTTGTCGACTTAACGGCTTGCGATTGTGCACAGCCCAACCATTGCACTTTCAACAAGCTCACATCATCGTCGATTTCTGGTTTTCCTTGCCAGTGTTGCACTTGCTCCAAAACGGCATTGGTCTGTGCCTTTTCTGGCATCGCTTTACTCTCTTCGATGTTGGATAGCAGCCGGTCAATGCCGTAAAGCTCCTCGCCTTGCTTGGCTTCCAATAAGCCATCGGAGAAAAACCAAAGCGCGTCATTAGGCTTAAGTTGGATACTTCCACCTTGGTACATCATCGGCTCCAATGCCCCGACGATGAAGTTGTTGTCACCAACGAGTTCCAAGCAATTGTGTTCCATCTGTTGCCAAACAAATTTAGGGTGCCCTGCTGTGCAATAATTCAGTTCACCAGTTTCGGTGTTCAACACGGCGTATTCGATAGTGAAGTAAAGCTTGCTGTTTTGCGTTTGCTGGTAACGTCGATTAAGCCTTTCAATCACAGCAGCAGGCTCACTGATGCGGTATTCGTTGTCGCTCCAGTCTAACGTTATCGACTCCGATTTGTTACGTTGTGACAAAGTTTGTTGAATCGAGAATGCCATCAACGCCGAAGAAATACCGTGCCCGGAAACATCGAAGACATAAAACGCAACGTGGGACTCATCAAGCTCGACATAGCCCAACATATCCCCACCGATCTTGGTACAAGGGACATAAGTGAAGCTAAATTGTGCCGTGTGAATTTGTTCTTCCACGGGCAACAGTTGCCCCATTAACTCTCCGGCAGAATCCAAATCCTGCTGAATGGTTTGATACGCTAAATCGAGCTCTTGGTTTTTTGTCGTGAGCGTATTGTGCAGTTCTAAGGTACGAAAACCCGCTCGGATGCGCGCTTGTAGTTCCTCTACAGATGTCTTTTTGTCGACAAAGTCATCGGCGCCTGCATCCATGCCTTTGATGATGGATTCTTGATCGTTACGGGAAGAGAGAAGCACAAAGAAGATATAACGGGAAAACGCCGACGATTTAAGCTCACGGCAAAGCTCAATACCACTGATGCCCGGCATCATCAAATCACTGAGGACAAACTGAATGTCAGTTCGGTGAGTCAGCACTTCTAACGCAGACTCACCATCTTCAACGGCAATGACTTCGTACCCTTGCTTTTGCAATGCACTGGTCATGTAGAGCAGGACCGTTTTGCTGTCGTCGACCAACAATATGGACTTCATACCTCTCCTTGCCTGTTTGTTCTATTGCAGCACGCTACTCATGGATTGCGCATCTCTGAAACGGCTGTAATCTTCCGCTAAAAGTTGATGTTGATAACGAGTGTAAGACAACGCCTCATTAGAGATGACGATTTGGTTTTCTTTTTCCACCAGTTGCCCGCGCAGCAATTCAATTTGTTGATGTTGTTGAGTGTGGTTTTGATACATGGCAACTAATCCACACACAGACGCTACGAGCAGCGTACACAACACGCCATTGATGGTTTTACTTCGAACACGCATAACCTCTCCTTGTCGCTTGGTGTCCTTCATTACTTGGTGAAGTCCAATAATGATTGGGACGTCTACAAACTAAGAACTCAAGGTTCCAAAACGCCGTGAGAGCCAATTGATGTTGTTTCATTAACAGAGTTAATTATAGGAGAAAGGCAGAAAAAGAAGAGAAAACCTGAACAAATTGAAGATCTTTGCGCTTTAAAACGACAAAAAACAGCAAGTCTACAAAAGCCTTGCTGCTTAGAAAAATCACGCTAGAAGTTAGCCTTGAAACGCTTCACGCACCGATACTTGTTCAAACCAACGCGCAATATTTGGGTAGGTTTCGAACACTTCAATACTCAAGCCATTTACGGTAAAACCAACAAAAATGTAGCCGGTAATGTCTACGATGGTGAAGTTGTCCGTGGCGATGTGCTCGCTTTCTGATAGGCGCTTGTCAAGAATTGGTAGGAATTCTAATACGCGGGATTTCGACTCGTCACCCCACGCAGCCACACAGTTTTCACGGTCTTGGTAAATTGCTGTGATATTGCGAAACGCCTGAAAAGCCGTGTACAAACCTTGGAATTCGACAACGCGATGCCACATTTCCACCTGAGCACGTTCAAGCTGGTTAGCACCAAACAGCGCCAGATCATTTTCAAACGCTTCATCTAGGTAGCGACAAATCGCCACACTTTCACAGATCGTCGTACCATCATCCAGTTCGAGCAGAGGCACTTTACCGTTCACGCTTTTCGATTTAAACGGTTCAGATAGGTTATCGCCCTCACGAACGTTCAGCGCAATTCGCTCAACCTCGCCACCGATTTCCTTTAGAAAAATGCTAACTCGCTTACAACTTGGAGTCATTGCGGTTTCATAGAGCTTCATTTCACATCCTTTTATCTTTTTCTAACCGATTGGTTAGGATATACTGTAGCCAGTTTATAAACGATCAGTCAAGAACTTCACTATCAAAAATTTTCAAACAGTTGTGGGTCTGTTTGCTGAGCGAGATTTTTGATGCCGTTTGTGAGTTCACATGAATTTGGAGGCTGATACCCAAGCATAGATGGGTATTCATCATATTGGTTCAGTTCGAACGCTAGAGGTTCTCTGTACCATCCCTCCAAAGCAATTTAATTACCCGATAAGCAGACCCAGGCAGGTAATTTATGGCAAGAAAAGCCAACTTCGACCGAGATGAAAAGCTTCTCGTGGCTATGGATGTGTTTTGGCGCAAGGGCTTTGCGAACACGTCTATCTCGGATCTCACCGACGAGTTGAACATCAACCGCTTCAGTCTTTACAACACCTATGGTGACAAGCAACAGCTCTACTACGAAGCGCTCGATACTTACTTAAAAAAGGTCTCGCTACCGTCACTCAATGATTTGGAAAAAGACGACGCGTCTTTACCTGAGTTGGAATCGTTCCTTAAATCTTTTGCTGAGCTGCAACGCAAACGCAACTGTGGGTGCTTTATTCAAAATGCGTTGATTGAGCACGCTGGTGAAGACGATGACGTACTGCGCAAAGGGCATTTTTTGTTCGACCATCTTATCGACATCATTGCGGATGCGCTGACCAATGCGCAAAAAGAAACCTTAGTGCCGAAAACGCTCAAACCAGAAGAGCTCGCTCGTTTTGTTCTCAACAACATGCAAGGTATGCGCGTACTTGGCAAAGCCAAACGTTATGCCGACTTGGATACCGCGCTTTCCTGCTTGCTGGTTTTGATTAGGAAGTGACATGTCGATTGAAGTGATAGCAGTACGTCTTACCAAAGGCATGGACTTAAAGCTGAGCCTAGCGAAATTGGTCGAGCAGCATGGTATCAAAGCAGGCTCGATTGCCTCATGCGTTGGCTGTGTCTCTGACCTCAACCTTCGTTTGGCAAGTGCAGAGAGTACGTTAACCAAACAAGAGCCATTTGAAATCGTCTCTGTGATGGGAACACTAACGCCTGAGCATCAGCACGTTCATATCTCAGTGTCTGATCGTGAAGGACAAGTCTGGGGTGGGCATTTGCTGGAAGGCACAGTGATTGATACCACCGCAGAGTTGATCATCCATTCTTACTCAGAGCTTGAGTTCACTAGAGCTATGGACGACTCGACCGGCTATACCGAACTACAAGTAAACCCTTCTAAATAATTAAAAGCTCCAGAGCCATACTGTGCCATCTCTGGAGCTTTATTCGCTTGCCTCTTACGCTAAGAATTTACTCATATCGAGCAAGCTAATTTCGAGGATCATTCTTCGACTATATGACAAACCTGATTATCGTCGACCGTTACTTGCCACGTTTTTAGACAGTGCGCATCGTCTTCCAAACACTGCCCGCTCTTTAAACTGAAATGCTGTTTGTACAGTGGTGATGCAACACACATCTCACCATCAATATCACCGACAATCCCTCGACTCATTACATAAGCCTTACCTATTGGGTCCCAGTCCTGAACAGCGTAAACACCGCTATCTGGAATGTAGAACAACGCCACATGCTCGCCTTCAATCAACACCGTGGCACCGATGAACGGCATTAAGTCATCAAGCTGACACAATTTCACTTTGGTTAAAGCTGCCATTTACACCTCCTGTTTCACGGGAATACGCTGACCGCGCACACGTTGGTACGGCAAGACTTTGCTGCCCGACGTACTGTTCAAGAAAGGACGGAAGCGTTGCAGTTTTTGAGGATTATCCAACGTACTCTTCCACTCACATTGATAGGTCTCTACGACGCGCGCCATTTGTTCATCCAAAGAATCACATAGGTTGAGAGAGTCATCCAAAATCACTTGTTTAAGGTAATCTAAGCCCCCTTCCATGTTCTCCATCCACACCGACGTACGCTGCAAGCGATCTGCGGTGCTGACGTAGAACATCAATACTCGGTCGATCATGGTGATCAACTCTGATTTAGATAAGTCGGATGCAAACAAATCAGCGTGTCGTGGTCTCATGCCACCATTACCACAAACGTATAGATTCCAGCCGTTTTCAGTAGCGATCACCCCAATGTCTTTACTTTGCGCTTCTGCACACTCGCGAGTACAGCCCGATACGGCAAACTTAAGCTTATGGGGCGCTCGCAATCCTTTGTAACGGTTCTCTAGCTCAACAGCTAATCCGACTGAGTCATCAACACCATAGCGACACCAAGTAGAACCCACACAAGATTTCACGGTGCGCACCGACTTGCCGTAGGCGTGCCCTGTTTCAAAACCAGCATCAATTAAGGTTTGCCAGATTTCAGGAAGCTGTTCTAACTGCGCACCAAATAAATCCACGCGCTGACCGCCAGTGATCTTGGTGTACAGATCGTATTGCTGAGCGACTTCACCTAGCACGATGAGTTTGTCTGGTGTGATTTCGCCGCCCGGAACACGAGGCACAATCGAGTAAGAGCCGTCTTTTTGCAGGTTTGCCATAAAGGCATCATTAGAATCTTGCAGAGATTGATGTTGAGGCTCCATGATGTGTTCATTCCACAAAGAAGCAAACACAGATGCTGCTGTCGGCTTACAGATATCACACCCATGCCCTTTGCCATGCAGTGCAATTAAGGTGTCGAAGTCTTTGATTTGTTCCACTTGGCAAATATGGAACATCTCTTGGCGACTTAACTCAAAGTGCTCACAAAGGTGGTTGTTAACCTCTACTCCCATGGCTGCCAATTGAGTATCCAATACCGACTTCACCATATTGCTACAGCCACCACAGCCAGTACCGGCTTTGGTGTTCGCTTTAAGGTCCGTCAGGTTGGTGGTGCCAGCTTGAATCTCGGCAACTAAGTCGCCTTTTGTGACGTTGTGACAAGAACAGATGATGGCGCTGTCTGGCATCTCTCCGTCCAGCATTCCGGTATCAAATAGCAGGTTCGCCGCGTGGTCTGGCAGGACCGTTTTGTTCAAATAACACTGTAAGAGCGCATCGTAGTCGCTATTGTCACCGACGAGAATCGCACCAAGTAATTGGGTGCCGCTCGCATCAACCACCAGCTTTTTGTAGATGCCTGCGACCGCATCTTGCAACACCATTTCTTGAGCGCCTTCGGTTTGCATTTGTGCATCGCCGATAGACGCCACATCCACCCCAAGTAGTTTGAGTTTGGTGCTCATGTCTGCACCTTTAAAACCTTCGCTCGGCATACCAGTCAAGACATCGGCGGTGGTTCTCGCCATGGTGTAACCGGGTGCGACTAAACCGAATATCTTCTGCTCCCAAAGGGCACATTCGCCAATCGCGTATATGTTTTCATCGCTGGTTTGGCATTGGTTATTGATCACAATGCCGCCTCGCTCGCCTACTTCTAGCGCTGCCAGCCTTGCCAACTCATCTTGAGGGCGAATCCCTGCGGAAAAGACAATCACATCCACTTCGAGAGGATCTTTGTCTTTAAACACCATACGATGCTTAGCCGTTTCACCATCGCAGATTCGCTCCGTACCCGTTGAGGTGTGAACGGTTAACCCTAGCGCTTCAATCTTCTCTTTTAGCACTAAGCCAGCACCATCGTCTAACTGCACGGGCATCAGGCGAGGAGCAAATTCAATAACGTGAGTTTCTAACCCCAATAGTTTAAGTGCGTTTGCCGCTTCTAAACCCAACAAGCCGCCGCCAATCACTGCGCCCGTTCTTGCACCTTCACATGCCTTCTTGATTTGTGAAAGGTCATCAAGCGTACGGTAGACAAACACGTTGTCGCGGTCTTTACCTTCAATTGGCGGCACAAATGGGTACGAGCCGGTCGCGAGCACGAGTTGGTCGTAACCCAGCACATCTTCACCATCAAGTAGAATACGCTTTTGCTCTCTGTCGATGCCTGTTACTTGGCTGCCAAGTACGAGTTGGATGCCATGCATGTCATACCATTCTTGGTTACTCAGCATCAAATCATCATGAGATTTACCCGCAAACAAAGAGGACAACTGTACACGGTCATACGCGATAAAACGCTCTGCACCAATCACGGTAATTCTGTGCTCCATATGCGCGTTTTTCTGCACTAACTGCTCGACGAGATGCTGCCCGACCATACCGTTACCTACCACAACGATGTGGCTCAATGCGTTTTTTACTGGAATCGTTAAAGGACTGTTCATCGCTGCCTCCTTATGCCGTTTGCGCTGCGGTTTTAGGTTTGTCTTCTTTCGAAGCAGGAATCTCGACTTTGGATTGCTTCTCGTAAAGGAACTTCAGCACCGCTTGTCGACACTTCTGATACTGCGCATCATCCGCCAGTGCGACACGCTCACGAGGGCGAGGTAGATTCACTTCTAACACTTCACCAATGGTTGCTGCCGGTCCATTAGTCATCATCACGATTTTGTCGGATAGCAGCACCGCTTCATCCACGTCATGGGTAATCATGATGACGGTATTGTTTAGCTCGGCTTGAATCTTCATCAGTGCATCCTGTAAGTGCGCACGTGTTAACGCATCCAACGCACCAAATGGTTCATCCATCAATAAAACCTTTGGTTGAAGTGCCAGTGCTCTCGCGATGCCGACTCGCTGCTTCATACCGCCCGAGATTTCATCCGGCTTTTTGTGCGCAGCATGCTGCATTTGAATCAACTCCAAGTAGTGATTCACTTGTTCCTGAATCCACGCTTTGCCCTTTTTGCTGGCAATTTGTTTTACAGCTAGCTCAACATTTTGATATACGGTGAGCCAAGGCAACAATGAATGGTTTTGGAACACCACTGCGCGGTCAGGTCCCGGTCCAGCTACTTCTCGTCCATCGACGATCACGCCGCCGTCTGTTGGCATGTGCAGCCCTGCGACTAAGTTCAATACCGTTGATTTACCACAGCCAGAGTGACCAATTAGGGATACAAACTCGCCTTTATTGATTTGTAAATCGACGTTCTTAAGCGCGATGAACTCGCCATCTGGCGTTGGGAATCGCATCCCTAAACGCGTTAGATCTAATAATGCTTTTTCCATGATCTTTTCCCTTATCTCAACGCTTGTTGTTTATTCCAAGACAGCCACTTTTGAAGTTGCAACATGCCTCTATCGAGCATCAATCCAATAAAGCCGATTGTGATGACGGCGACCATAATACGGCCCAATGATGCCGAGCTGCCGTTTTGGAATTCATCCCAAACGAACTTGCCTAACCCTGGGTTCTGAGCGAGCATTTCTGCCGCAATCAATACCATCCAAGCGATACCTAAAGAGAGGCGTAAACCGGTAAAGATCATTGGAATGGCAGAAGGTAAAACGATGGTGCGAATGTGCTGCCACCACGAAAGTTGGAGCACTTTACTCACGTTGATTAAGTCTTTATCAACGCTCGTTACACCCACTGCGGTATTAATCAGCGTCGGCCACAAGCTACAAAGCGCCACGGTGATCAGAGAGTTAATGAACGACTTAGCAAACATCGGGTCATCACTCACATAAGTGGCACTCACCACCATAGTAACGATAGGCAGCCATGCCAAAGGTGATACAGGCTTGAGCAATTGAATGATTGGGTTGAACGCTTGATACAACCCTTGATTAAGACCAAGCAAGATGCCAAGGGGAATCGCGATGACCGTCGCCAGCAAATAGCCCGCAGTCACAGTCACTAAGCTTGTTATGATTTGGTCGAAGAACGTCGGTTTACCTGTGTAGGGACGAATCTTCACTTCCGCGTCTGGATTCTTGGCTAACTTCGCAGCATTGCGCTTTTCCTGACGCTCGATAAACGCTTGTTCCTTTTCTCGCTCTTGCCAATGGTCATCGACAAGATTGCTGAACTGCTGAAAAGTTTGCACAGGTCCCGGTAGCGTACCTAATGAAGTTTGCACTTCTCTCGCTGCTAAGTGCCACATTGCCAAAAAGATCAGCAAGCCAATGACGGGCAAAAGCACCAACCGACTTCGGTTCACTACCTGCTTAGCAGGAAACAGGGAAATGACATTACTAGACATACTCACTCCTAAGAAATTTACATCCTTGTTGCCACAAGCGAATCCCCTCGCCTGTGGCGTTTATCGTTATGGTTAAACCTTGTCTTTTCCTTTAAGCCCGATAGAGAACTTCTCTAGATATTTATTTGGCTCGCGACCGTCATAAACGATGTTGTCGATAAAGTGTGTTTGTGGCGCACGAAAGCCATCTTCAGCACTGAAATCTGGGAAGTCTTTTTTGCTCAACACACCATCTTCAATTAGCGCTTGAGCCGCTTGTTGGTAAATGTCCGGACGGTAAACCTCTTTTGCGACATCCATGTACCAATCATCGGATTTCTCGCTTGAGATCTGTCCCCAGCGACGCATTTGGGTCAGATACCAAATCGCATCGCTGTAATACGGATAAGTGGCGTTATGACGGAAGAACACGTTGAAGTCTGGCACGTCTCGTTTGTCGCCTTTCTCGTATTCAAATGTGCCGGTCATTGAGTTGGCGATAACTTCGGCATCGGCTCCGACGTACTCGCTTTTTGATAGCATCTTCACTGCTTCTTGGCGGTTGGCATTGTCGTTTTCATCCAGCCAATGTGCCGCTCGAATCAAGGCTTTCACTACGCGAATGTGTGTGTTTGGATATTTCTCAGCCCAAGCTTTGGAAACACCAAATACTTTCTCTGGGTTGTTCTTCCAGATCTCGTAGTCGGTCACGACTGGCGTACCAATGCCTTTGAATACGGCTTGTTGGTTCCATGGTTCGCCTACGCAGTACCCTTTGATCGTGCCCGCTTCCATTGTGGCTGGCATTTGTGGTGGCGGTGTAACACTCAAAAGAACATCAGCATCCAACTGACCACTGTTGTCACCGGATTCTGGTGCATAAAAACCTGGATGAATCCCCCCTGCCGCTAACCAGTATCGCAACTCATAGTTGTGCGTCGATACAGGGAACACCATCCCCATGTTGAACGGTTTGCCTTTATCCAGATAGCTGTCGACCACAGGCTTCAGTGCATCCGCTTTGATTGGGTGAACTGGCTTGCCATCTGGTTGCTTTGGAATGTATTGCTTCATCTGCTCCCAAGTATCATTGGAAACCGTGATTGCGTTGCCGTTCAAATCCATACTGAACGCGGTAATCACTTCTGCTTTTGTGCCGACACCAATCGTCGCGCCCAATGGCTGACCAGCAAGCATGTGCGCGCCCGCAAGCTCACCATCGATGACTCGGTCTAAAAGCACCTTCCAGTTTGCTTGCGCTTCTAAAGTGACGTACAAGCCTTCGTCTTCAAAAAAGCCTTTCTCATAAGCAACCGCCAGCGGTGCCATATCGGTTAACTTAATAAAACCAAACTTCAGGTCTTCAATTTCTGGTTCACCCAACTCTGCCTTTACGCTGACCGTGGTGAATACCGATAACGAAATTGCTGACACTTTCAGCATCGAACTCCATTTCATTGGTTTGCTCCCATAAAAAAAGCGCCACTACTCCGAAGAGCAGTAGCGCCGTTGCTAAGTCTACAATTACCGCCGTTGATAATTGAGATAAGCGATTCAACAATAAACCCAATTCTACTAATCCAATTACTGTGCCAACTTATTTTTCACAGTAAATACAATGAATTAGTATATCTTGCCGTTTGTTATTCCCTGTTATTGCTTGCTGATAGTGCAACACGCACCACGTTAGAAAACGCACCCTAACCCCAAAGTGGTAGAACAACTAATCAAGCACCTCCAAAGTAGTTATCAAATTCTTGGCAACTTGTGCGAGCGTTTGGCTCGATTGCATGGCTGAATTTCTAAGTGCTTTATAAGCCTGTTCTTCATCAACGCTGTGCATCTTCATCAGCAGACCTTTGGCTTTTTCCACCAGTTTGCGCTCTTCGATCTTATGGGTCAGCGATTCAATTTCCGATTGCATACTTTCGAATTTCGCTCTCACTAATGTCGCATGTTCAATCCAAGGTTGAAGTGCAAACTCACTATCATGTGGCATGAGAACATAGTCCATTTTTTCTGATAACCGATTGATATCATGGGATGATAATTGCTTTAAGACGATAAGAAGTGGTGCCGATTTTCTGCGGCAGAAATCGACGATCAAACGCAGTTCCGCGGTTGGCTGCTGCCATCCAACCACAACGCTTGCCGACGGTTCTCGTTGCATTAACGTTTCTAGTTGTGCCAATTGGCAGCCGATGATGTTGTCGTAATCTTTGCTCAATAAGCCGGACAACCGAGCCTGCCCTTGGAGGCTATCACAGCATACTATGATGGGTGTTTTTGACGTTGATTGAGTCATGCACATTCCTTGTTTATATCTCACTCACTAAGAGAGACATAACAAGGAATGTGCCAACTAAAGTAGAAGCCTTTTAACTAGAGGCGAGATGTTCTTTGAAGAAGCCGAGTGTACGTTCCCAAGCGAGCGCCGCTTCTTCTGGTGCGTAGCGTGCCGTTGAGTCGTTATGGAACCCATGGTTTACGTTTTCATACATTAACGCTTGATACTGTGCGTCGGTTGCAATCAATTGCTGTTCATAAGCAGGCCATGTGTCGTTAACACGCTTATCGAGCCCTGCAAAGTGAATCATCAACGGTCCTTTGACTTGCTTTTGGATCTCTTGCGCCGCAGGTGTTCCATAGAAAGGCACACCTGCATCAAGCTCTTCTGGCATTACCGCTGCAAGCATATTGACGATGTATCCACCGAAGCAAAACCCGACCGCGCCCAATTTACCGTTGCCACCCTCGTATTGTTTGAGGAAGTTAGCGGCTGCAATAAAGTCTTGTTCGATCTTGGCTCTGTCCATCTCTTTCTGCATGGCGCGACCCTCATCATCATTCCCCGGGTAGCCACCAAGTGGGTATAGCGCATCTGGAGCAAAAGCAATAAAACCGTCTTTGGCGAGTCGTCTTGCGACATCTTTGATATAAGGGTTCAATCCGCGATTTTCATGAATCACCAACACGGTCGGAGATTTTAAGGTCTTCTTCTGTGGCATCACCAAATAACCACGCCCTTCTCCATGCCCATTTGGAGATGGAAAGGTTTCGTAAGTTGCTTTGATGTCAGGATCGTTAAACGAAACTTGTTCTGCGAGTGCGTAATTCGGGGTTAGCGCATCGACCAGTGCCGTCATGCTAAAACCCAGCACTGCGAGCCCACCGAGTCGATTGAGGAACTCGCGGCGTGAGATCTTTCCGTGTGCGTATTCATCGTACCAATCGAAGGCTTCTTGCGGGATAGGATGAGAAGCCTTTTTAGTGGGAGTGGTATGCTTTAGAACCATTATCCATGTCCTCTGTGTCTTACCATATGGGAATTTCTAATTCTCAAAAGCGAAGCAAAGAATGAGCGCAATTGAGGTCAAAACTGCAGTTTCACCTCTCTGATACGGAACAAGGTGGTGAAACACATCACTGGTGAGCTAGGATCTTTAACCTTCTTCAAACAATAGATAATGGATTCAGATTCAACAACTTTGCGTTGTTTGTTTTGAGTGGATTTGTCTAAAACCAATACTTTGGTTTAGCCAATCAACTCAAAATTACTCGTAATGACAGTACGTCTGCCAATAACTAAAGGCACGTTCAAAGGCTTTTTCTCGATCATGCATTTGTGCAAACAAGACCACTGTCATCGTAGCGAGAACCGTATTTGCCATTTGGTTCATGTCATCTTCTGACGTCCCAAATGGGCAGTTCACAGGCATTGGCACCTCAGATAGCATTTGCTCCGTCCAGTAATGCGATGTCACACCGCTTGTTTGGCTTAACCACACTGTTTGGCTTACTTTCGGGTTGTATTCTGACTCACCCGATTGTCCTTTGAATGACACAACGGCATGAGCGGTTTGACCAATCTCGTATTCGACTTCAGCATGAAGTTGTTGGAATCCCGGATGGAAGCTACCACGAATACCAACCGTCGCCTGCCCCGGATTCAGTGCTCGAACCACGGTATTAATCGGCGTTCTAAGCCCATAGCGATTCTTCCAACCGATCATGGTTTCTGCTTGAGCCGCAAACGCACTCAGCGGCAGATACACAATGTTTTGTGTTTCTAACACACGCTTTGCGTCTTCTGCTGATTCCGCTTTCGTAATAGCAAATTTGTCGAGGTAATCTTCTGAGTGTAAACGTCCAGATTGACGATCGTGATAGCCGTGCATCAGCACTTTATGACCATTATCGGCAAGGATCTTCGCTGCCAACAGGTGCCAAGGTTGACCTGCCGCTTCACGTTTACCTGCATAACATGGCCAGTCGATGTCTGCACCAATAGCAGGCATGCGGGATTGGAATGCTTTCACAAAGCCAGCGATTTCTTGTTGAGTCTCGTTCTGTACACGGATCAGCATCAATAACATCGCCATCTGATCGTCGTCGCACTCACCGTTTAGGTATTCATCCATAACTCGAAACGCTTGGTCAAAGCTCAGTGGTTTTCTGCCACGCTCGCCACGACCGACTGTTCTGATACATTCCAAAATGCTGCTCATATTCCCTCGTATTCCGTCACTGACTGTACGGTTTCTATTAGTTGTTCGCGCAGTTTGACAACTTCTCCCATCACAATCAATGCTGGGCTCACGCCTTTAAGTGTAATCGATAAATCATTGAGCTGATTGAGTTGTGTAGCGTGCACTTGTTGTTGAGGGCTGCAACCATGAGTGATTATCGCGACTGGGAAATCTTCTCTCAAACCAGAGCCTATTAAACCCGTTTGTATTTGCGTTGCTTTTTCTAACCCCATATAGAAAACTAACGTTTGTCCGCTTTGCATCAGTTGGCTCCACGCTTCAAATGCGCCTGTTAACACTTGCCCTGTAACAAAGGTAACGCTGCGAGCAACGCCACGATGAGTCAGCGGAATCAAGCTGTTTGCTGAACATCCAATCGCAGCAGTAATACCGGGGATGACTTCGTACGCGATTGAGTGTTTGACGAGCGCTAACGCCTCTTCGCCTCCACGACCAAATACAAAAGGATCTCCCCCTTTTAAGCGTACAACTCGCTTTCCTTGCTGAGCGAGCGATACCATCAAATCACAGATTTCTTCCTGACCAATACTTGGTTGTCCGCATCGTTTGCCCACGTAAATCCAATCGGCTTGTGGCGAAGCCAACTCCAAAATATCTTTGTTAACCAAACGGTCGTACAGCAGCACCTCTGCCGACATAATCGCTTTCACTGCCTTCACCGTTAATAAGTCAGGATCGTGCGGCCCTGCTCCAACAATCGAGACAAAACCTTTGTGGTTCGCATCTAGATCTACTGAATGGTCTTCTAAAAGTTGGTTCAGTTTGCTTGCTTGGTCATGCTTAGAAAAGCGAGACGAACGTTCTTGTTTCTGACTCGCTTGTCCTTTCTTAAACCAAGACTTTTGATAAGGCGCTTCCATGTGCTTATCCTCTTTGTGACTTACTTTATTTGAATAGCCAGACTTTGCTGGTTCGCTTGCTGCTTGCCCTTTTGATGCTGATGGCTGTCGACCATTTGTTTGATTTGAGAGACGCACGAGCCACAGTTAGTACCGCATTTGAGTTTGTTTTGAAGTTGGGTCACTGACGTGCAGTCTTGTTTCTCCATCGCGTCATGTATTTGTTTATCGGTGACGCGGAAACAACTACAGACCAGTTTGGCACTGCTCTGCGATTGAGTGATGGTAAGCAGTTGCGATAGCTCCATAGGTTTGCCAATCAAGCCGGTAAAGTTGGTGTAGTCGGTTTGAATTGGTTCACTAGACACCACTAAAACAGAGCGAATGATACGAACGTCTCCAACAAGGTCGTAATCCACCGCTAGCCAACCCTGGGCAATATCTATCGTAATCCTGCGGCTCTTTTCCGTTCGACAAAAACTCTGCTTCTTTGGTCGCTTATCGTGTGCAAAGCGCCAAATGCCCAAATTGCTTTCTGCTTGAAACGCGCTGTAGAGAAATTTACCGGAATCAAACTGTGTACCGATGAACATACCGTAGGTTTTTACCGCCGTATCTTGCACTTCAACATAAGATGACTTAAACGCAGGTTGCCCAGAAATAGGGTCTTTTGCGCTGTTTACTATTGCGTTAACACCGCTTTCACCGCCATATCGTCCCGCCCAGTGCATTGACATAAACAGCTCTTGAAAACCTAAACCTTCATCAATGGCAACTTTGGCATAAATACTGGTGTTTGAAGTGGGCTGGAACAGCTTGGTGAGTTGTCCTGCTTTTAAGCGACTTTGAGTAGCAGAGAGTGTGTTCATGTACACGGTTGGTTCTAATTCAGAGGCGGCAAGGTGTGCGATATGCCCTGTGCGCGTCATGGTATGCCATTGATCGCGTTGTCTGCCCGTATTTAGCCACCAGTCTTTTGTTCTCTCTAAGCGTTGAGGCAATTCGCTGGTCACGACAAAACGCGCTTTTCCATCTGGGTGTGAATAGACGCCATCAGAAAAAGGGCGTACTCCTCCCCATTGAGTAGGCTTCCAAGCTTCGTATTCTTGCTCGGTTAAGTTCGCGTGTTGAGAAAGATCTAGCTTCAATGGCGAATCTGCATTCATGCCTGTCATCGCCGCATACTCCCTGAATACCGCATGTTCTGAGGTAAATGCAAAACCATTCTTGGTCTTCTTTAGTTCACACAAAGCTTGCCCAACTTGGTTTATCGCCCACCAATCCGATTTTGCTTCACCGGGAGGTGTTTGAAACTGACGCTGCCTTGAAAGTCGACGCTCAGAGTTGGTCACCATGCCTTGCTTTTCCCCCCACCCAGCGGCGGGCAACAACAGGTTCGCGTAATGCGCTACATCCGAATCCGCTGTGATATCTGAAACAATCACAAATGGACAAATCTCTAGCGCACGTTTTACCAATTGGTTATCTGGTAAAGAGACAACGGGATTGGTTGCCATGATCCAAAGAACTTTAATCTCACCACGTTCTACCGCCTCAAACAGCTCGACGGCTTTTAATCCGGGCTGAGTGGCAATCTCTGGTGAATCCCAAAACGCCTGCACTTGCTTGATAGAGTCTGCGTCAAAAGCGCGATGAACCGCTAATTGATTTGCCAATCCACCGACTTCTCGTCCGCCCATCGCATTCGGCTGACCTGTAATAGAAAACGGTCCGCAACCAGCTTTCCCAATCTTACCTGTCGCCAAATGTGCATTAATAATGGCATTGCCTTTATCGACACCATTTTCAGCTTGGTTAACCCCTTGGCAAAACAGCGTGATTGCGGTTGGGCTTTGTGCGAACCATTGGAAGAATGTCGTGAGTTTTTCTTCTGATATACCAATGGAAGACGAGAGATTAGTGACATCGTAACGCAAATCAGAAACTTCTTCTGCAAGCGCCTCAAACCCGTCGGTATAGGAGTTTATGTATTGAGAATCAATGTATTGCTGCTCAATAAGAAACTTAAGCAGCCCATTGAAGAGTGACACATCACCATCGTTTTTAATCGGTAGATGCAAATCCGCTTGCTGCGCGGTGACCGTTTCACGAGGGTCAATCACCACCAATTTTAAATTTTGATTCTTCTCTCTCGCTTGTTGGATTCGGCGGAACAACACAGGATGTGTCCATGCGGTATTGGCACCGCATATGATCAATAGTTCGGTATTATTAATGTCATCGTAATTGACGGGAACGACATCTTCACCAAATGCTCGTACATGAGCCGCAACCGCCGAAGACATACACAAACGCGAGTTAGTATCAATATTCGCGCTGCCGACGTAACCTTTCATCAATTTGTTGGCGATATAGTAGTCCTCTGTCAGCAACTGACCAGAAACGTACATTGCGACCGAATCAGGTCCAAACTCCGCCTTTGCTTGGTGGATCTTTTCTGCAATCAGATCTGTCGCCTGCTGCCACTGTACTTCCTTACCCTGAGGTCGCTCCTGACTTACAAATTTCGGATACAACAACCGTGACGGCATATTTAAACTTTCTGCCAATGCCACACCCTTTACGCACAATGAACCCGCATTCGCCGGATGACACGCATCCCCAACAATTCCTTTAGCATTAACCTCAACACCACATCCAACACCACAATAGGGACAAGTGGTTTTCTTGCATCCTTGCGACATTAAGCCCCCTGATTTTTGCTTCCAATGGCGAGCTACAAGCGAAAAAAAACCTCTCCCGAAACGAGAGAGGCTGCATTGCCTATAAAAGCTCAAAAAAGTAATACCCTATCCGCTTAACCGCCTGCTAAGGGAAAGCGGCGCATCGAGTTAACGATGAACACAATCTAATTTGCAATCCCAATGCCAACTATTAATACCATTCATTTTCAATAACTTATAAAGATCCGTTTTCTCTTTATATTTGGTTGTGCACTGATTAGGTGCGGATTTGTTTCACAGAAGTGCAGCACTAGCGAGCGAGTTGCATCACCAAGCGCGATTCTTGATCGCCAAAATAGTTATCCTCTTCCGCGACCACAACAAAGCCAAGCGATGAGTACAGTTTGAAGGCAGGTATATTGTCAGGATCAACGGTTAGCTTCACTACTGAGCCTGTTTCAACTTTACTTAGCACCTTATCCACTAGCAAACGCGCAACCCCCTTGCCTCTGTGTGTCGCATCTACCGCTAATGACAGAATCCATTGCGTATTTTGTTCATCACTTGTCGCCATCAGCACATAACCAGCTATTTGTCCTTCTTCTTTGGCTACCAACAAACCTTGAGACCAACAATCAAATGCTTGTCGAAAGAAAAATTGAGGGTAAGCGTGATGACCAAATAACTTGTGCTCCAGTGTATATAGAGCTGCTAAATCATTTTTATCTGCTGAGGTGATCTGCATTGGCAATGTTTCCTTATAAAACTCTCCGAGTGAATATAGTTGCAAAGTGCGATAAAACCTAACGATTTCATGCAGTTCACATTGATATACCCAAGTGACTTCAAGATGCAGGGTTCAGAGCGTTGTCATCAAGTTGGGTGACGCAGAAATCAACTCAATGACATGCTCCCGAAGGGCGAGTCTCCTTGGGTATACTTCTTTTTGCTTTGGTCAGACCAATTCTTGATGATGAGAGCCAGTTTTAACTAATGGAACGTCATACCAGTTTTTATTTGATTGTTGGTCGTTTTTTGTTGAATAATCGCCGCTCTTATATACAAAAATAATAATAACGAGACGAAAGCAGTCGTCCTTATTGAGCAATCAGGCTCATTAGCAAGCGAGTCATTACGAAAATGTACCGCTAGCGTTTACGTCAGCGCTTCAATTAAGTTGTCATAATTAGAGTTGAATAATGTCGATGTCTGGATTCGAGCAAATCAACCCTTTGCTCGATTATAAAAATAAAAAGTGGTGGCAGTTTTTAGGCATTCAAACCCTAATTTTTTGCGCGATACAAGTCAGTTATAGCCTGTCTAATTTCTATGTTATCTCGCAAGATCGTGTCCATGTACTCTCTTTCACAGCCGCTTTTGTCGTTGCTGTGACCTTAAGATACAGTTGGCGAGTATTGCCGACCATTGTCGCGAGCCTGCTATTTTACTATACCGTCTTCTCCCAGCGTCCTTGGGAGATGGCGCTATTATTTGCCTTCTTTTTGCCCACCCTGCCATTACTATTTTGCCAACTTTATCGCGCTGCATTGAAGCGTGTACTGGCTTACAACTTCACACTAAAGTTAGGTTACTTCGCCATTTTAATCGGCATTCTTTACCCAATAGCGAACACTGCACTTTTGCTTATGATCAATGCTCTTCTTGGAGGAACGCCAGATTTTTCTTTTGAGTTTATCGCCTATTCGGTTTTGAGTGCGATTTTAACGCAAATGGTACTGACCCCTTTATTAAGCCTAGGACTGAGCTACGTGTTAGATGGCGATAATGCGCCCTATTTAAAGCTCGACCGCGCCATGATGGACGCCCATTCCAGTCCTTTGCATTTCAGATTATGGCTGATGATTTGTGCGCTTTTCCTTGTGGCGGCTATATCAACGACTAACCCACTAACACTCAACACCTTGAGTTTGATTTTGCTTTGTCTGGTAGGCATGGCGTTAGGCAAGTTTGGCTTGGTACGACCAATGTTGGTAGGCGCCGCCACTTTATTGATTTGTATCGAAAGCATCATAAAACGATTCAACGCGGATATTCTCTCTAGAGAGCAAGTTTACGCCATGCTTTTGGTGTTGTTTGTTCTCACCATGCTTACGTTTATGCTTGGCGCTCACACGATTAAAAACTACGTCACCACACGCAATGCCATTCGTAAAGAGCGTATCGACAGCTTCACGGGGTTGTACAATCTCGCGCAACTTAAAGACGATGTCGCAAAGCACACGAATGCTACTTTGATTTACATAGACCTTGAGCCTACGTTGTCGAAGCTAAGTGGTCTAGGTCATCATGGTAGAGCGCAATTAATGAAACAGCTCAGTCAATATCTCGCATCAAATACTGAGCACTTGCAGCGCGCCTACCTGCCTCCTTTTGCGAGTGGTTTACTCTGCATCGCGCCCCGCTTACCAAACATGGAAAAAGAGCTCGATACTCTGATTAGCCTACTAGATAGCTTCTATTTTTACTTCGACGACAAAGCTATTAGTCTCGTAAAACGAACGATTCAGTGCGCTTCAATCTTTGGCAATAGTAACCTTGATCCACTTATCTCTAAACTGTGTGAGCAACAAGCTCATCAGCAAAGCTGTGTGAGTTGGGTAACCCACAACCACCAGCAATCTAACACACTCAATCAACTCAGCTTTATCCAACAGTGCTTTCGTGAGAATCAGTTTGAGCTCTATTGTCAGCCGTATCGCGCCCTGACGCTAACACCTCAAGCCGCGCATTTCGAAATCCTTCTGAGGTTAAAGCCAGACTCAGGTGAGCTCATGTCACCTGCTGAGTTCTTCCCGTTGATCAATGAGTTTGGACTCGAATTAGAATTAGATCAGTGGGTTATTCAACACACGTTCAGCGCACTAAAGGCGCAAGTGGAAGATTGGAATCTTGTTGGACGCTGTGCCATCAACTTGACCGCTAAGGCACTCAATTATGAAGGGATGGCGGAAGACATACAGGCAGAAGCTAGGTTGCATCATATACCAATGGATAAACTGTGCTTTGAGATAACCGAGTCGGATGCGCTGCGCAATGAACCCATCGCTATTCACAATCTCGACCTTCTTCGCGCATCGGGGTCGACCATCGCATTGGACGACTTTGGTACCGGATACGCCAGTTTTGACTATTTACGTCGCCTCCCACTGGATGTGCTCAAAGTTGATGGCTCTTTTGTAAAAAATATCGTTGATAGTGAAAACGACCGAATTATCGTTCAAGCCATCAGCCAAGTTGCCACCAGCATGAAATTAGTAACCGTTGCCGAATTTGTGGAGTCACAAGCACATATTGACACCCTAGAGTCGCTAAATATTCAGTTTGCTCAAGGGTTTGGTGTTGCTAAGCCACTTCCCTTACATGACTACCTTACAAAGTTATCGAACAAAGCTTAACCACAACATCTAAAACCAAAAAATCGTTAAATTTCACGATATAGTTTCAGTTTTAATATGTAAAACTGAAACTATATATCGCTTTTTGCAAATTTTCATGGTTCGATAATTTACACCACTGCCTTTTCACCAGCATGATTCACCACTCCACCAATGTGATAACAATCACTAAAACATATAACATCCGCGCGATTATTATTTTTATAAAGGCGAGTTTTAAGTGAAAGAATCTCGAGAAACGTTAAATTTTAGTGAATTAAACACAACAAATAATTGGACAAAACATGATACTCACTGGGTATTAAGCTTGTTTGGTACTGCCGTGGGTGCAGGCATTCTATTTCTTCCTATTAACCTAGGCATCGGTGGTTTCTGGCCCTTAGTTGTTATGGCGATCCTCGCTTATCCAATGACTTACTTAGCGCACCGAGGTCTTGCTCGCTTTGTGCTGTCATCCAAAATCAAAAATGCAGACTTTACAGATGTTGTAGAAGAGCACTTCGGAGCGAAAGCTGGTCGTTCGATTTCGCTGCTGTATTTTCTTTCTATCTTCCCGATTCTACTTATCTATGGCGTAGGTATTACCAACACCGTTGACAGCTTTATGGTCAACCAAGCGGGTATGGAGCCACTGCCACGTGCCCTACTATCTGGCGTATTAGTATTCAGTTTGATTGCTATCATGATGGCGGGTGAAAAAGTGATGCTACGTGCGTTCGCTATCATGGTTTACCCGTTGGTTGCGATTCTGGCGTTTCTTTCATTTTATCTAATGCCAAACTGGAGCATGCCAGTGATGGATGCACCAGAAATGTCATCTTTCGCAAGCACAATGTGGCTGGCGATTCCAGTCGTCATCTTCTCATTTAGCCACGCTGCGGCGATCTCAAGTTTTGCGAACGTACAACGCCGACACTATGAAGAAGGTGCCAATGTAAAATCAGAGCTGATCTTGCGCCGCACAAGCATTATGCTGATCGCATTTGTGCTGCTTTTTGTCTTCTCATGTGTACTTGCTCTTTCCCCGGAGCAACTGGCAGAAGCAAAAGCACAAAACGTGTCGGTATTGTCTTACTTAGCTAACGCAACAGAAAACCCATTCATTGCAACTTTGGGGCCTCTTGTCGCCTTCGTTGCCATTACTTCTTCATTCCTTGGCCACTTCCTTGGCGCGCGCGAAAGCCTAAATGGTTTGATCACTAAGCATTCTGATATGCCAAAACGACGTGTTGATCACATCAGTGTTGTCGTACTGTTTGTGTCTATTTGGATTGCTGCAATCATGAACCCAAGCATACTAGGCATGATGGAAGCTCTATCAGGTCCAGTCATTGCCATGATCTTATTTATTATGCCGATGTTAGCGGTATATAAAGTGAAAGGGCTGCAGAAGTATCGTGGGAAAGCATCTACATACTTTGTACTAATAACAGGTATTGTTGCAGTAAGTGCGTTGGTTTTTAGCTTGTTGAGTTAAGAAAAGAGATTTAGGCGAGATTTTCAGGGGAATACCTTATTTTTTATTAAGGTAATTCCCTGAATTTTGCTATGGTTTTCTTATCAGTGATGATTCGTTACTGTCTCATTGAATGAGAGTGAAAACACCTGCGATCATCAGTACTGAAGCAATACAAGTACGACCGATAATACCGAAGCGAGAAGGTTGAATCATTTCGTTGTGCATAGGCAATCTCCTTTTTGATGGGAACAGCCAGTTTTTCATGGCTTAATAACACTATGTCTAAAAACGCCTTTTTCCACAAGACATAGCAATATTAAATATTTATGACAACGAGATGAAATTTTAGAGATCAAACGTTTTTTTAAGGAAGACCCCTCTCTTTGTTTTCTAACTCACTCTCCTCTTTTAAGCTTCTAACAACTTCAGTTCGTTTGTATCTGGTTAGGGTTCATCAGCCGACGCTCTCCTTTCTCCAAAGTCCTTCGTTTTTTAAATTCCCGTAATGTCAACCCTCTACAAACATTGATATGATAAAGGCTTTACAAGCATAGATAGACTGCCTAAATCTATGGGTAATCACTCAGAATAAGTGATAGACTTCACATGTGTTTCAATTATAAGAGTCAGCTCTTATCACCAAACTAATGCTTTTCCCGCTTAAAACGTTACGAACTATTTTTCCGATTGTCCTAAGTACACTTTGTCTGTCTTCTAGCTTTGCCTCTGAACAACCAAACAAAGAGAGTTACCTAAGGCACCATATCGCTAAAGACGATTATCCGATGCTTGAGTTCTACTTTGACTCCATCGGCAAACCGCGATCAATTAAATCCAGTGAACTTTCACTACCTAAAGACGCCTCACCAGAATCCCAAGCTCTGTATTATTTTGCTCGTATTTATCTTGAGCGTTATGAAGGTGTTCCTCTACCTAAAGTCCCAAACCTAGTCGAATTCGGTACCATTCATAATTTGCAGTGGGTTATTGCCGAGGCAAAACTGAATCAAGCAGTAGAATTGGTGGAGGCCGATGAAGTCTGGCAAGGTGAACTTCTTCTTCATGACGTTATTAATATCTCTCGAAAAATTGGCTATAACTCCCTTCAGGGACGCGCCTACCGTTGGTTGGGAAATGCCGAAGTTCAACGCTCTCAGGTCCAAACAAGTCTAAAGCACTATCTAACTGCTTATGACTTGTTGGAAAATTCAGAGTTCGAAATTCAAATCGCGATGACGCTCAACAACATTGCCTCTCTGTATATGGAATTATCAGATTGGGATCGTGCAAAGACTTATCTAGACCAAGCATTAAAAGGCTATTTAAACAGCCAAGAGAAGTACGACAATAGCCTTTTCTTAGCCATTATGTACGCAAACTTGAGTGTCATTAACTTTGGGATGGAAAAGTACGAGGAATCTGAGCGTTACTTCGAAGAAGCAGCCAAACTATCAATGGCGACAGGGTCAGTTAGAATTAAGCATAACTCGGTATCTAACCTATCCCAGCTACTCAGCACGCTTGGGAAAATGGAAGAATCCTATCAGTTGGCGCAAGCTTGTTTAGATTTACCCAATCCACAAAACCTAAAAGGCATGAAAGCAGCATGCTATGAAGCATTTTCAGAAGCTTATCTTCAAGATGGTAAGTTCGAGCAAGCGATAAAGAGTGCAAATCTCGCCCTAGAAGGGTTAAGTGAAACAGCAAGTGCAGAGACCAAACAAAAAATGGATCTGTATTTAGTTCTTATCCGAGCAAACCAACAGCTTAAGCATTTCGAAGAAGCATTCAACGCATTAGAGCTTCTACGCAATCTAGAAAAGAGCTTTGAAAATCATATTCATGGCGACGAGATGATTAATATCAAACTCGATTTGGAAGCAAAACTGGCACAAAAAGAACTGACTCTTTTAGAGGCTAAGAATGCTTTGCAAGCTTCTGAACTTGAGTCGCAGCGTTATCGCGAAATCTTCTACTTCTTTGTTGTCGCCGTCATTGGTTTTTGGTTGTTCCGTTATATCAGGCAGATGAACCGAATCAATGAAGTACTTGCACAAGAGAACACAACGGACCCATTAACTAAGGTACACAATCGCCGCTTCTTACCGAACTGGCTCGATAATATGGCGCGCAGAAGCCCAAGTCGTCGATTTGCTCTCGCGATCATCGATATTGATTACTTTAAAGTGTTCAACGACCAATATGGTCATGATTTGGGCGACAAAATGTTGATGCATGTGGCACGAATACTCGATGAAGCCACACGTTCTGGCGACTTGCTGGTTCGCTGGGGCGGTGAAGAGTTTGTGCTTCTCTTCGAAATTAGCCATGCCGACGACTGTGCAAAAACATTGGACCGTTTGAGACTTGCGGTTGAAAACAACAACCTAGAGGTTGACTCTGACTCCATGGGCGCGACAATCTCTCTTGGCGCGGTTAATGAATTAAGCGCGCAAACCATCAAACAAGAGTGGGATAAGTGGTTTTTCGCTGCTGACCAAGCTCTGTATGATGCAAAGCAAGCTGGTCGTAACCAGTACAAGATTCACTCGACGTCATAGAGCAGAACAATGAAGAAAACATGGATTTTTGCTGCGATTGCGCCTTTGTTTTTAGCAGCATGCAGCAATCAACAAGCTGCACAACTTGGGATGAGAAGCAGCAGCGTCAACGTATACGCTCAACAGATGAGTAACATGCAGTTGTGTGAGACCTTGTATTACAATCGCGCTTCAAACCAAACACGTGTTGCGATTGGTGCTGAGTTCAACCGTCGAGGTTTGAACAAGCGTTGGTGTGACCAACAATATAAGCAACTCTACATTGAGAAAGTGGTTGACGGTCTGTTGTCTCGTAAAGAGAAAGCCCCTACAGAACCTGAGGCAACCATACAACCTGCCATATAAATCCCCCCATTCCATAAAAAGCAGGAAATTACACTAATATTCCTGCTTTTCAAACACGCTATATTTTCACCAAATATCTAGAATCTTACGTACCTTCAAGTGGTTAACACTAAGATACTGTCGTGCGTCGAAAAACAAAAGTAAATAAGATGTAAACAGTTTTCGTCTCCATTTTTAACCGCTAGCTTTGTTTAGACCTGTTTAAAGGAGTACCGAACAGGAAGAAAAATTCCAAACAAAGACATGAGGTCACAAATGGAAACACGCATTAATCGCCTATTCGCTGCGATGCTAGCAGTAGGCATTTCACCTGCCGTCTCGGCATACGATCCGCTCTATTCTGAGCAATGGCACCTAAACAACACCGGACAAACTGCGTTTGCAGCGAACCCTGCTGTTGCCGGTAACGACCTAAACACAACACTCACTCAAGCAATGGGCATTGCTGGTGTTGGCGTTAAGGTTGCGGTCATTGATTCAGGCGTACAGATCGATCACCCAGATCTTGCAGGTAACGTAGTCACAGGTAGCCGAAACTTCATCGAAGACTCTCCTTTCCCATCTGATTATCCGGTAGACGCAAATGGTCACGGTACCGCGGTTGCCGGTCTGATCAGTGCCGTTGGTAACAATGGCGAAGGGGTTCGCGGTGTCGCTTCTCGCTCTTCTCTAATGGGCTTTAACTGGCTCGCAAACCAAACTCTTGAAGGTTGGTTGATTTCTCACGGTGCAGATGCGTCAACAAGCGATGTTCGTGTATTCAACCAAAGCTACGGCTTTAGTCCTCTTTCCCCAATTACTTTCGATGAAAACGATCCACAGTTCAAATTGGAAGTGGATGTGATGAAAGGCGTCAGCGAGAATAACGCTTGGGGTCGCGGAGCCGTGTTCGTAAAATCAGCAGGTAACGGCTATCGTTACTTCAATACGGGTCGATTCTTTGTATTACCGGGTGACTTCTTTGCTGGCGGTGGCAACAAAGGGCTACCTATGCACAACGCAGTGCAGTCTTATGACAACTCAAATTACTACAACTTAGTAACCAGCGCTTTGCGTGCTGACGGTACCCGCGCAAGTTACTCTTCAGTGGGTTCAAACGTTTGGGTTGCAGCGCCTGCTGGTGAATACGGTCAAGATTTCCCAGCAATGGTCACCACCGACTTGATGGGTTGTGAACAAGGTCAAAACACCAGTGCTGATCTTGGTATTAACGGTCTCCATGGTGGTACAGAGCAAGATCCAAACTGTAACTACACCAGCACAATGAATGGCACCTCATCTGCAGCGCCAAACACTTCAGGTGCCATTGCTGCCATCATGTCAACTAACCACGCACTGACTGCTCGTGACGTTCGTGCGTTACTTGCAGAAACAGCAAGTGTAACAGACGAAGATCACCCAGGAGTGCCACTTGAGTTCGTTAATAATCAAGGCGAAGTTGTTAGCTATGAAGCGATTTCTCCATGGCAGACGAACGCAGCTGGCGTTAATTTCCATACGTTCTATGGCTTTGGTGCTGTAAACCTAGACGAAGCAATGAAACGTGCACGCATGACAAACAATGTTCTGCCAGCACAAATCATTACGCCTTGGGCAAGCAACTCGACAGAAGTCAGTGTTCCAGACGCAAGTCTAGCGGGCGGCTCATCAGCTATCGCTGTTACTGATGACATTACGGTTGAATCGGTTCAAGTGAAGCTAACACTGGACCATTCACGTCTACCAGATTTAGCAATCGAGCTGATCTCTCCATCAGGCACTCGCTCTGTTCTACAAACGCCTCGCAACGGTCTGGTTGGACAATCACTGGATCCAAGCATTGCGGGTTACGAGAACCAATTGATGCTTTCGAACCACTTCTATGGTGAAAACGCGAAAGGTGAATGGACGCTACGCGCTATCGATACTAATGGTGATGAAGTGTTCTCATTCATTGCATATTTCAATTCTTCAGCTATCTATGATGTACCGATGGCGAACAATGCTAAGCCAGGCGTTATCAAGAACTGGTCTATGCGTATCTTTGGTCACTAAGGAGTCATTCACATGAAATTTATGACATTTTCGATTTTGGCTCTATCAACGTTGGCAACTGCCGTACAAGCAGAGCAACAATTAGCGGAGCAACCAACACCAGACTTGTTCATCGCGTCTGATGCAGTAGAAATTAACGGTCAAGATTACCGTAAACTGTCTGTCGACAACCTTTCAGAAGCCGCTGAATTGCATGCAGGTGACGAGGTGTTTAAGAATGCATTTAGCAATGTATCAAAAGCAACCGGCCTTATCTTTGTCACGGTAAAAAATCCAGCAGACGCTAAAGCAGTAGCAAAAGAACTCAAACTTGAAGTTGTTTTCGCTCAGGGCGAGTCAGCGGTATTCAAAGCCTCTGAAGGACAAGACCTTTTGGGCATCAGTGACTATCTGAATGCTGACAGTCGCGTAAAAGCGTCTAAAATTGAATTAAACAGCGGTAAATACCGTGCACAATAATTCTCTAGCAAGAGAAGTTGGCTTTTAATCAAAAATACCTCAGCAATCGCTGAGGTATTTTTTTAAGAAATGAAGAAGCACGTAAAACTATCAACTTTACCACAACTTCGCTCCCAAGAAGCTATCAATCGACACCCATCCATTATTGAATAAAGTTGATTAGTTTCTTAGCGATATCCGTATTGTTTTGCGAACCAATAAACTGCTCAGAGCGTTTACCATAAGCGAAGACCTGAACATCGACTGCGGTATGTCCTTTCGTCGTCCAGCCGGTATAACTCTTCTTATTGATAATATCCTTCACTTCTTTGTAAAGCGCTTTAGCTGGCTCTTCACTCAACTTTGCGTATGCCAGTTGTCGGCTTTGATCTTTAGTTAATGCCCAATCTACGGACTCATTCCACGTCGCGATCATATCGTGAGATTTGGCCAAAGACATCGCCAACGGCCACGCTGTAGTATGAACGCCCTTAATCGCTTCTGTATCCCATAAATACTGACCATTAGCGCCGAGGGTTAACCCCCCCGTGGAGTGGTCCGCCGTAACGACTAAAAGCGTATCTGGGTGAGCATCAACATAAGCTTTTGCCAGTTCAATTGATTTTGCAAAGTCATCCATTTCTGCCATCGCACATGCAATGTCGTTCGCATGAGCACACCAGTCTATTTGACTGCCTTCAATCATGACGAAAAAGCCGTTATCTTGGCGTTGAAGTAAGGACAACGCCTTGTTGGTCATCACTTGCAATCGAGTTGGGTTTTCATCCAATGCGAACGGAAATGCTTTATCTGCAAACAAGCCAAGAGCAGGCAAGGTTTGCAACGCCGGAAGTTGTTTGAAGTCCGTAATATACTGATACCCTTGTTCTTTAAACTCTTCAACTAAGTTACGGTCATCTCGTTCGAAATAACGGACACCACCTCCGAGTAACAAGTCGACTGGCAGTTGATCATCCACTTTATTGTCGACGTAATCATTGGCGATTTCATCATAGTTTCGGCGTGATTCGTTATGTGCGGCAAAACTCGCTGGGGTAGCGTGATTGATCTGCGAGGTTGCGACAAGCCCCGTCGTCATACCCTGCTCTTTTGCCATCTCTAACATTGTCTTAATTGGCTTCTTCTCAGCATCAACCGCAATCGCACCATTGTAGCTTTTGACCCCTGTGCTCAATGCCGTTGCACTCGCAGCGCTGTCAGTGACATAAGTAGCATCGTCTGGATAGGTTTTCGCCATACCGACTAAAATTGAGTCAAATACTGTTGGTTCTATTTCTTCTGTACTTGGATCATCGTGGTAGTAACGATATGCAGTCGTAAAAGCAGGTCCCATGCCATCACCAATCATGTAGATGATGTTTTTAGGGGCTTCATCCGCATAAGAAGTAGACGCGAATAAGCAGGCAGTAATTAGGGAATATTTAAGTTTCATATCTCATCCATGACATAATGCGATGGTGCTATTTATCCAAGTAACTGAGAGGTACTTGAGCATCGCACTCATCAACTTGGTTATCGTTCTAATTGATTAATCAATATTATCATGCAGTTGGATTGAAACATGGTGTTTCTTCATACTTTTACAACGCACATCATTTCTTGAAGACAATTACCTCGGTCAACAAATCTGCTTTCTCTGTCTCATTGGGGTTGTTCATATAGCGTTCGATCCCTAACGGCTTGGTTTTCACTTTAATGCCATTTTGTCGCGTTAGGTTCATCACCAATGACCACGCGTTACCTAAGAACCAGTATTCGCCCTTATGTTCAACGACATAAGTATCACTGGCGGGGATAGTTCCAGCAACAAACTCGCCAGTCGCCACGACTCCTGCTTGTACTGGTAAGCACGTGATAAACTCAAAATAACCACGCTTCATGTCCATCGAAAGGTAGTAGCAAAACAACTCTCCAGTAACGGGGAGGTTTTCTTTTTCTGCCATTTCAAACAAGCGTTCGACATGTTGCTGCATAACAGGACCAATCTCTGAAATAGTTCCTGCCCCAGCCAAGCCAATGTAGCTGACTTCGTTTTGTTTCCGGGAACCGAGGTCTTTAAGTTGAGATAAGACTTGCCCGGTTTCCAACTGGCTTTTTAGCATACGTAAACCGCGGTCATAATCCATTTCAATCATGGACTTAAACATCCCCTTAAGGAAGAATAAAAACCAAGGTACACGGGATTGCATCATCCATTCTACTGCACACCCCTTCTGTGACGGCGTCACAACCAATGTCACTTTCGCCTGACTTTTAAATGGTCGAAAGAAGTGTAACTCCATATCAAGGCGATGCTCTTGTGTACTTTCCAGTACCACTGCCCCTGTACCTATACGTTTACCATTCCATTGATATCCTGAGCCAACTTTTCCTTGTTCTTCGCTGTACGTAAGTTCGCAATCCGGTTCCAAAATTATCCATGGTGACCATTCGGGCCAATGGGTAAAATCTTTCAGATAATCGATGATTTCACTTTGCGTCTTTTCGATTTCGATACTTCGGCTGACCTGATAAGAGAGCATAACCATTCCTTGGGTTTCATTTTTACTCTTATGAGTCTAATTCAAATCGAGATTTTTTCTTGTTTCACTGGCAGTTAGGAACAAAAAAGCCAGAGTCGAGGATCTGGCTTTACAACTAACCGTTTATGAGTGTGTTACCGGAATTTAATGATCTGATGACTTTACGATCGAAAATCAACCGTAGCGGTAAACCTTACGCCATCATCATCCAGTTCAAATGGCCAACTCATGCGCTCACAAATACGTTCGACAATAACTAAGCCACAACCATAACCTGCATTGTAGGTTTCATTACCATCGTGTCGATTAACAATCGTAAGTTGCGTGCCTATCAACACGATTTCAATATCGCCAATACTGTAGCTAAACGCGTTTTTGATCAGGTTATTAATTACAATCGTCACAAAACTCTCTGGGGCATGAACGAACCCACTCTCATTTTCGCTCAGGTTGTATTCTGCTCCCTGTTTAGCAAATAGAGGTGCAAGCTCAGCTAACTGCTGTTTTAAGCATGTGGTTAACGCATGATCGGCATAGTGTTGCGGCTCTACCTTCTCTTTACCCAATAGTAAGAAGGCTTCCGTTAACACTCTCATTTCCTCACAAGCCGATTGCATACGTGTGATAGCTTTGTGAGCAATGGGCGGTTGATCCGGTACGCGAGCCAAAATGTCTGTTGAGCCTTTAATAACCATAATGGGCGTGCGCAGTTCGTGAGAAGCAAAGCGACTAAACTCTTGCTCACGACGAAAATACCCTGCGATTTCATTTTTACTATCTAACAGAGTCTGTTCAATATGACGAGTCTCGCTGAATTTGGTATCCACATCGAAACCCGGTTGGTCAGGTGGCATTCGCCCTATTTTGTCTTCAATCTTGGCAAGTGGACGCGACAAAATGCGCACCATATAGACACCGTAGCCAACCATGATCAAAGAAAACAATCCACCTAAAAAGAATGTGAATTGGTGCAGCGAGCTTTCGTATTCATCCAAGTAGTCATCCGAGTCATCTTGAAAGACAATGTACATCAAGCCTTTACCAGACGGGTGATCAAACACGACAAAATGCTTATCCTCCTCGCCTAAAAGGTATTCATAGAAACCGGGAAACTTGAAAGACAACAGCCACTCTGGTGTTGGTGCTTCACTCCAATAAGAATCAAATTCTAGAACGTTAGGAAGCGGCGCATCCCACCCCATGTTTTGGAAGTTCTCTTGGTACAGCTCTACCTCTGTATCCAACCAGTGGTGTAAGCTCAGTACTTCGAGTTTGTTCTCCGCTACATAAATTAACGACCAAAATAAGGTAAACATCGCAAAGGTCATTAAACCAAATCCCCAGCGGATCTTGCGATAAATACTTGGGTATTCTTTATGCTTTGAGTCGGTAACCTTGTCCATGAATCGTCTCTAGTCTGGAATCATCAAAACCCTTGTCGAGCGCCGTTCTTAAACCATAGATATGGCTTCTCAATGCATCGCTGCCTGGAGGCTCATCACCCCATACATTATCAATTACTTCGGTACGAGACACCGCTGCAGGCGCGCGCTTTAAAAGCAGCTTTAGAATTTTAGTTTGAATGCGGCTGAGTTTGATGTGTTTACCATTGCGAGTCACTTCATCGGTTCTCACATCTAAGCTTATGTCTGCAAACTTTAACGTGCCAATATCTTGCCTTGGACCTCGATTGGCTAATGCATGTACTCTCAAGCTAAGTTCTTGCATGGCAAATGGCTTCATCAAATAGTCATCACCACCAGCATTGAATGCCGCGACTTTATCATCGAGAGTATCTTTGGCAGTCAAGAACAAAATTGGGGTACCACAAAGTTGCTCACGACGGAGTTTCTCGACTGTACTGATGCCATCAAGTTTTGGCATCATGATGTCCATAATGATGACATCATAATGATTTTCTTGAATTAAATTTAGCGCAGCCTCTCCATGGTAAGCGCAATCTATCGTCATTCCTTCGAGCTCTAGATAATCCGCAATAGTTTCTGAAACATTGTGATTATCATCGACAATTAATATTTTCATAGGCTCACGTTTCTTCACGAACACTTCACGATAAGCGCCATAAGATACAACCAAATTCATAAATAAGCTTTCAAAATAGGTCGATATCATGAAAAAATTAGCGCTTGTAGCGGCAGTGGGTTTGGCATTATCAGGTTGTGGTGGGTCTGGAGGTAGCGATAACTCTACAACTCAACCTGTAGCGAAACCAAGTGCGGCTATCGGTACCGTAGAGTCTGTAAGTAGTGAAAACAGTTCAATCACAGTAAATGGCTACACTTACCGCGTATCAGAAGTTATGTATGGTGGTAAACAAACCAACCTTGCTTCTGTGAAGCCTAACATGATGGTTCAAGTTGGTTCTGGTCAGGAAAAATCGTCTAGTGCACCCGTCGTTGTAACACTAGAACCAACCATGACTGGTCACATTAAGATCATCGACAAAAACGCGGGCAAGTTCACCATCAATGGTTTTGAACTTGTCTATCCAGAACTCATTAACTCAGATATTGACAGTGGTGACTGGGTAATGGTGTCGTCTCTACCTGCGGCGAACAACCAATACAAAGTACTTTCAGTCGTAAAATTTGAAACCAGCTTGTCTGATCAAGATGAAGTTGAAGGTCGAATTTCAAGCATTGACCTTAATAAGAAAGAATTCAAACTTGGTGCAAATGTGACTGTCGCTTATGACCGCATTGCGGATCTACAAGTGGGTCAATGGGTGGAAGCAGAAGGCTCTTTCAATGGCAACGTTTTTCATGCCTCGTTAGTTGAAGTTGAAAGCTACAACCAACTACAAGGAGAAAATGATGTTGAAGGCATCGTCACTTGGGTAAACCAAGACCAGAGCGCCTTCGAGCTTAACTACCGCGGAACATTTATCATTGATGGTAAAACTTGCTTCCAAAATGATGATGACGCACCTTGTAACCCAGCGTTGATCGCCAATCTAGCCGTCGGCTCTGAAGTTGAAGTGACTTCTGTCATGGGAACATTGAACACCCCGGTTGCAACTCATGTCGAGTTTGAAAAGCCAGACTGGGCAGATGATAACGAAGAAGATTGGAACGTTAATGAGTTCGAATGTTCTGGCTGGGTAGCAAACCACAAAATTAATGGCGTGGACACCGCAACTTTCGACATCGATCATTGTTGGAATGATTTAAACCAAACTATCGATAACTCTAGCGTGGTCGTAAATAGCAAAACAATGTTTGAAGATGGTCTGTCATTTTCAAACATCGCAAATAAACATGTAGAAGTGGAAGGTACTATCATCAACAACACAAATGTTGCACTTGAGATTGAGCCTTGGGAATCTGACGACTAAGTCGAAATAAGTACAACAAACACAACTAAGAAGCACCGCCTTTGTGGTGCTTCTTCCCTCTCTCGTATCGTCTTTTCTTTTCAATTTTTACAACAGATACGTATGACCAAATGAGGGATTAATAATGCGTAAAATGACACTACCTCTAATTATGCTTTTCGGTGCTTGTATTTCAGCAAGCAGTTTCGCGGCAACAAACAACGATAATACATCAGAGCGATTAGAGTCTTTTGAGTGCACAGGCTTAGTAAACAGTTACGACGCAAACTCCCGAACTTTCGTGCTTGCTTGCCAAAACGATCATGGACCAGAATTCCAAACCAAAACGGTTGTGATTGATACCAATACTCAGCTTAATGGCGTACAAGAAGCGAACTTAGACGGTGCGACTATTGAAGTTGATGGTGTAGTTGTAAACGATCAAAATATCGCAAGAGAAATCGAGGTCGCGAACGACTAAGGCTCCGAAATTACAACAGAAACTCACAAGTGTCGCGTCTGCGGCACTTTTCTTTTCCTGCAAACTCATATCACTCAGTTACACTTAATCCATGTTGACATGAAGACGGTAACTGTAATGAGCAAACGTAACCTTGCCCTACTTCTCCTCCTATTTGGCACAACCTCTGCGGATGCTGGCGTATTGGACCCAGACTGTGACGCAGAAAAAGCAGCCAAAGCAACAGCGACTAAAGCGGTAGTGGGAGTCGGTGGTCGATGCACACCAAAAGAAGCCTTAAAAGACAGCACGGTAGAAGCCGGTAAAGACGCGCTACCCGAGGAAGGACTTGCAGGTAAGGCCGTCGACGCTGCAATGCCAGAGAAAGAGAAGAAACCTATTAAAAACACAACCAAGAAGATCATCACTGATTAATCGTCAGCCTGAAGTGAGTCGATTGGTGAAATATGGGTTTAGAGTAAATGAAAAGAGCGTCCATCTGGACGCTCCTTTGTTTTTTCGTTCACAATGCTTAAGCCACTTCGGTCTGACCAATCCAGTGGTAATGGTGGTTGGCTTTCTTACCGACTAAACCAAGTTTAGCTAGTTCTTCAAACACTTTGTCGACCTCTTCTGCCGAAAGTCTGAACTGCTTCGCCACCGCTTTTTTGGTGCAAGTAATTTGGTGACCTTTTAACGCGTCACTCACCTGCTCTAATAACGTTTTTGGCTCTTCTGGTTCAAGCTCTTGTTGCGCTTCAGGCTCGGCTTCCTCTTTGATATGAGGCAAGTATCCCGCTGGCTCTGGGTCAATATCTCGAACGTTTGCGAGCGTTATCCCGTCGTTACGACGGAAGAAATGGCGGAAGCGATTCTCTTCACCAATCAAACCCACAAAGAAAGCTGCAAAGAAATCCAACAAGATAGATAAGAACACCACCAAGCCCAACTGCGCTTGAGAAGAGGTCGTTCCAAATGCTTTCGCTAAGCTGTCGATCAAACCAATCACCGAACCTTGCGCCACTGGCGGTAAGCTATCACGCTCTGTTGCTAAACGTTGTTGCTCTTCACGTAGCTTCTTGTTCTGCTCTTGAATGCGCGTTACGCCAGTTGCGATACGCTCCATCTCGATGTACTTTTGCGCCGCCATGTTGTTCAGTTCAATCTGCTTATCGATTGACGCAATCTGACGGTTGTAGGCTTCCACTTTCGCTTGTTCTACAGAGATATGACTTTGGGCGCTGTTGGTCGCACTGTTGATGCCACCGATACTGCCGCCGATAGAAATAGCGGCAAGCACCAAATAGAAAACTAACGCCGTTAGGGCTCCGGTGTAGTTTCTGTGTGCACGACGCTCACCGTATTCATACCAAGCGTAAAACTTGCCCGCTTCAAAGATGATTGCCAGACCGCCGAATAGCGCCTGCATCATTGGGTTTTCGTCAATCGACAAAAACAGTAAAAGAGAAAAAATAGTCGATGCTAAAATCGCAGCGCCAGTAAACGCGTACACGCTCACCATAGCAAATCGACCTTTAGGATATCGATATCCGATCTGTTGTTCGTATTTCATTGGAGAAATTTCTTAAGATTCCGCAGCCCTTATGTGACGGGCGCTTCAAGCAACTACAAAGGTGCGGAGAATACCGTATCCTTTATTAAATTACTGTCATAATTCCGTTAATGGAAAACAAGTGAGGAATAGATAATCAGTTTGAATTGAATCAGTTCGATTCTAGCACATAAAATCACCAACAAAATTCCTAAAATTCAGCCTACCAATGGATTTAGAAGGCTACTGGATAACGACATTTGCGATTTCGGTTCTCAGAACAAATAACCACAAAACAAATAAAACACACTCACATCACCGTTTTATAAACTTATAGTTACAAATTATTGTTCGTTTGTTAGTATCGCCGCGTTAAAAATCTCACTACCGAGTCGCATGGATATACTCAGAATACAGCAAGGAAAACAGACACTAAGCGCTATCACGATCATTATCGCTGTGCTGTTTCAGCTGTACCTAACGTCGACTGCGGCACTGAACCCTACGCAAATCCACAGCGAAAACTGGCTAAACCAAGTTCAAGATGAAAAGGTGTTGCTGTGTACCGCTGATGGCTTTAAATGGGTGGATATTAACGAACTGATTGAAGCCAACGCACTGCCCAATTCTGAATTTGTTCAAGACCTTAATCTGCATGATGGATTTCAATTTGAGTGTCCGTTATTGCAAGCAGCGCAATTCTTTATTTCTATCGCGCTAGGACTTTACCTTGCTACGCTTTCTTGGCTAAGGCGCACTAAGAACACGCTCATACATTACCAATTCGCGATTTGTGGCAAACAAGTCTATAAACACGTCGCACCAAAACAATCACCGCCTTGTGCTTTCCTCGCCTAATGCTCTGCATGTGGCACACGAAAACAACTATTAAGCCGATCGAACTTTCGAATCGGAGAAGCCAAATTTCATAAGGAAAACACTAATGCTTAAAACAATCAAAACCACAGCTATCGCTCTTGTCGCTTTACTGGCAAGTCCACTCAGCCTTGCTCACGAATACGAAGCAGGCAAGATTCACATCGATCATCCTTGGAGCCGTGAAGCGCCACCAAATGCGCCAGTAATTGGCGGTTTCTTCCAGCTAAGTAACCTAGGTGACGTCGACGACGCACTGATTGCGGCTTCGACACCGATTGCTGACCGTGTGGAAATTCATACTCACACGAAAGAAGACGGCATGATGAAGATGATTAAGATTGATGAAGTCGTGGTAGAGCCTCAGCAGAAAGTGGAATTCAAGCCAGGCAGCTTCCATCTCATGATCTTCAACCCAACCCAAACGCTAAAAGAAGGCGACCGTTTCCCTGTAACTTTGACGTTCAAAAAAGCAGGTAAAGTGGAAGTCGAAATGGCGGTTGAGAAGAAAGACCACATGGAAAAGCACACGCACCATCACTAATCGCTTGAACGAAAAGAGCCCGCTACTTCAGCGGGCTCTTTTGCTTTTGGTACCTATGATTCTAGCCGTGTGCACCTTTGGTTGTACTGATGTGCACTTTAGAGATTCCCTACTCGTTCGTTCCTCGCTCAGTCTTACTGAAAGCAAACCTCTGCCCAGCGCGCTAGACCAGCAGTGACCGAACCAAAGTAGTTGCCACTCACCACTGGAATGTTTGGCAATACTGTCTGCACTGCATCACGCAAAATAGGTGAACGTGCCGAACCACCAGTCATAAAGATCGCATCCGGTTTCAAGCCCGCTTGCTCTACCGCTTCAGTAACCAAAGCCGTCATCTTATTCTTCGGTGATTCAATCGCTTCAATCATCTCATCACGTTGAACATCGACTTCAATCAACTCAGACAACAAGTTAATGCCCGCACGGTAAGACGCTTGGTCAGACAACGCCACCTTAGCTTCTTCTGCACGACGCACGATGTTGTAGCCCAGCGACTCGTGGTAAACCTCTAACAAACGAGCCAGCTTCTCAGGCTCTTGCGCTTGCTTGTGCAGCAGTTTCAACGCCGATAAGTTTTCACGTGAGTAGAAATCGCTCTGCGCTTCCACATTGTTGATCGCAATTGGGTTCCAGAACTGCGTGGTTGGCATCATGATGCCCGATTCCATCTTGCTCTCCATACCGAATGGGAACATCAGTTGTTTGAACGCCAAGGCGATATCCAAATCGTTACCACCAATACGCTGACCACTGTGCGCCAGCAGACTTGCGGTACGGTCGGCTTTACCTCGCCAAGATGGTCCCATCTGAATCAAAGAACAGTCTGTCGTACCACCACCGATATCAACCACCAGAATGGTTTTATCTTCGGTTAGCGTTGCTTCGTATTCCAGACCTGCGGCTACCGGTTCAAATTGGAATTCGATATTCTGAAAACCAGCGCGTTTTGCTGCTCTTAAAAGAATGCCTTCAGCTTGAATGTTCGCCGTCTCACCACCCCGACCGTGGAAGTTGATCGGACGACCAATCACTGCATCAGTAATAATTTGCTGCGCACTGTTCTCTGCTTGCGATTTGATGTTGTCCATCATGGCGCAAACTAGATCTTCAAAGAAGCTCAGTTGAACATCACGCAGACCAGAAGCACCGAGGAAAGACTTCGGAGACTTCACGTAATAGATATCGCGAGGATCTTCCAAGTAGCGATTCAATGCCGCTTGACCAAACGCCATGTCTTCTGGCTCAAGTTCAATGCTTTCTTCACGATTAAGATTGATCGCGCGACGCAAAACCTGCTCACCAACCTGATCGAAAGGTTTGATGTTGCGATGGCGGAACAAGTGTTCAGACACCGACTCACGCGTCGGTGCAGCAAGGGTGGAAGGAATGTAAGGGCTATTCCCTTCAAGGTTTAAAAGTTGCGGTTCACCTTGTTCCATTTTCGCCACCGAACAGTTCGCGGTGCCGTAGTCAAAGCCGATATACATAAGTCCTCCCACTGACGAAAAAAAGGTCGGCAATCCTACCTCAACCTCAGTGGAATTACTACCGCAACTCAATGAAATAAGTGGCGCTTACTCTTTCTCGGCAGGTTCTTTCTTCATTGATGGCAACACAACCGCAAGCAACAAAGCCAACAACAGAAATACCGGAGTGAGCGTAAGCCCATGCCAAATCGAGTATCCGTCGTGGAACAACCAGAAAATGCCGACAGTCAACAAGTACGCAAAGTAACTACAGAACACCAAACTGATCGCAACGAAGCGCGTACGATTGATGATTAAGATTCGCACCAAATACTGGCTCATGATCCCCGCGCAGTGTACCGCCATTTGCCAATTAATGATGAAACACGCCAGTGCGACGAACCCCGATATTACCAAGGCATCGTGCGTGTTGAGAATGAAGTAGCTGCCAAAGCGACTGATGATGACGGAGTAATCGCCCTCGTAAACTATAGACCAGGAAATGGCGTTTGCCGCAGCGACAAAATTGGCAAAATACGCGATGGCATAAAAGGTAGTTTGAGAGCTAAATGGCTGAAAGACTTCGGAGCAATAGCCCTGCCATTCTTTTTGATTTGACGTTGGTCCGACCCAGTTACGTTTTTTGTTCGGTACTCGCTCTGCAAACGCAGGACCGTTACGAAACAACAACCAGAAAATATACAGCGCAAGTGCTACTAAGAGTATTGTAAGCATACCCTTTCCCCTCCAGAAATGTCCTTTTCCACTGCCAATGGCGTTGGGGTCGTAAACTGCACTTCCCTGTTTTTGTGCTTAATCTTGTTTTAATGCATTGTTAAACATCATGAATGTACTCAAAACGGCAGTGACGACTTTATCACTACCGTTATTAAGGTTTAGCACACGATGGACGGAATTGCTGAATCTGGATAGACCAAATAGGAGGGAAAGAAACGGTCTACCCAAACGAATTATGCTTCGAGCTTTTCTTCAAACACGCCAAGCTCACGACCTAACCAAATCGCACGCTCGGTATGATCACGCAGCTCGTTGTCACTGACTGGATGAATCAGAACCGAAAAACCGCCACGAATGGTATCAAGCCATGCGATGAACTCATCACTTATCGATTCAACATGCAGCTCAAACATTGGCATCTTATGTGGACCAACCAACTTGCACACTAAAGGGAAAACGCGCAAAACATCTTGGCGTTCTTGACGAATGATCTCATTCAAGGCTTGAGCTTTATCCTGCTGCTGAAGCGGGAAGTAAACATGAATGTGGTACATAACTTCTCCATGCGTATCACTGACTTTCATTAGTCGCCACACTACCTGCATTCAACTATCGAGGGAAGCGACAAATTCAAATCTATCGTCAAAGCGTGACGGAGAGATTAACGTGTTACTGGATCTGCGCGAATATGGTTGATAAATCACTCAACCTGTCGAATTTTACAGCATAATTTTATTACAAATTTCCTGTCAAACTCAGTGATTCCCTTCAACTTCGAAAACGTACAATTCAAAAAAGCAGTGTTTTATCCTAGAAAAGTACGGTGTAAGCGAAACTTTACTGTGGGTAACAACTCAAATTAAAGCACAATTTAACAATTTGTTTACACTTACTGTATCTGGTTATACCAAGATTCATCACTGGATTAGGCGGTGTAAACAGCAGTAATAAATGACGCCTTGTGTTTTACCAGAACACACTTTTGTTAGAGAGACGAGCACCAAAAGCGTCGATAACTATCAAAAAAACTGCAATCCTAGGTATGACCTTTTGCGCTGATATCAAAGCCTGAGTACCCATACAGGCTGAGATCGAAACAATGAGCAGCTGCAGTCCAAAAGACCCGCAGCGTCAAAAGGAGCTTGAGATGAACGTTCAGGCATTACCCATGCATCGGTTTATCGACCATGATGGGAACCTCGTCAGCCAACTACCCAACTGGGCTGATCTCGAAATATTGGTCGGGTTTTATCAAGACATGATATTAACTCGCACTTACGATAACAAAGCCGTTGCCTTGCAGCGCACTGGTAAACTAGGCACCTACCCATCACACCTTGGCTCGGAAGCCGTTGGGATAGCGGTAGGCCGAGCACTAAAAGCCAGTGATGTGTTTGTTCCTTATTACCGCGATATGCCCGCCATGTGGTGTCGTGGTATAGGAATGGAAAAGAACCTGCAATACTGGGGAGGCGATGAACGCGGCAGCGACTTCGCTCCCGAAGGCAGCCCTTTTCCTAGCAAAGATCTGCCCTTCTGTGTCCCAATCGCAACCCAGTGTACCCATGCCGTTGGTGTTGCGGCAGCGCTGAAAATCCAAGGCAATCACGATGCGGCTTTGGTGATGTGCGGCGATGGCGGCACTTCCAAAGGCGACTTCCTTGAATCCATTAACTGTGCGGGCGCATGGAACATCCCATTAGTCTTTGTGGTGAACAACAACCAATGGGCGATCTCCGTACCACGCAGTTTGCAATGTGCCGCGGAATTTCTCTCAGAAAAAGCCAAAGGTGCTGGCATTCCTGGTATTACGGTGGATGGCAACGACGTCGTTGCGGTGTTTGATGCAACAATGACCGCCCTTGAACGAGCCAGAAAAGGCAAAGGCGCGACGTTAATCGAAGCCGTAAGTTACCGCCTGAGCGATCACACCACCGCCGACGACGCGACCCGGTATCGTAACGAGGATGAAGTTCAAACGGCTTGGCAATATGAACCCGTTCGTCGACTTAAAGCTTTTCTCACCAATCAAGGCGTTTGGAGTAACGAGAAAGAGCAAGAGTGGCAAGCCCACTGTAAAGAACAAGTTGAACTCGCCGTTGAACGTTATCTCAACATGCCGAATCAAGCGCCTGAAACGGGCTTCGATTTCCTTTATGAATCCCTACCCCAAGAGCTTCATGCGCAAAGGGATGAGCTAATCAACAAAGCAATGCGAATGCAGGGAGGGAAACATGGCTGAACTCACGTTAGTTGAAGCAGTGAACCTCGCACTGCACCATGAAATGGAACACGATCCGAATGTCATCGTCCTTGGCGAAGACGTGGGTGACAATGGCGGTGTATTCCGCGCCACTGTTGGACTCAAACAAAAATACGGTCTTAAGCGTGTTATCGACACACCTTTAGCTGAAGCGCTTATTGGCGGTGTCACTGTCGGCATGGCTACGCAAGGTTTACGACCTGTAGCAGAGTTTCAATTCCAAGGCTTTGTCTTCCCTGCATTGGAACATTTGATGTGTCACGCGGCACGAATGCGTAACCGTACTCGTGGTCGACTCACCTGCCCTGCAGTGTTCCGCGCGCCCTTTGGTGGCGGTATTCACGCACCAGAACACCACTCCGAAAGTGTCGAAGCATTGTTTGCTCACACCGCAGGTTTTAAGGTTGTGATTCCTTCATCACCGCAACGCGCTTATGGTTTGCTCCTGGCAGCCATTCGTAGCAACGATCCGGTAATGTTCTTTGAGCCAAAACGTATCTATCGCACAGTGAAATCTGAAGTGGTGGATAATGGCGAAGCGCTACCTCTCGACACATGCTTTACCCTTCGCAAAGGTCGCGACATTACGTTAGTGACTTGGGGAGCGTGTGTTGTCGAATCACTGCAAGCGGCTCAAACGCTGTCCAATCAAGGTATCGAAGTTGAGGTGATTGATTTAGCCAGCATCAAACCCATTGATACCGCGACCATCTTCCGTTCCCTTGAGAAAACTGGACGCCTCTTGGTGGTACATGAAGCCAGCAAAACCTGTGGTGTCGGCTCAGAACTGCTAGCCAGAACCGCAGAACATGCCATGTGCCTACTCAAAGCGCCACCAAAACGCGTCACGGGCATGGATACCATCATGCCGTACTACCGCAACGAAGATTATTACATGATTCAGGAAGAAGACATTGTGCTCGCCGCACGCGAACTCGTGGAGGATTGGAAATGAAGACGTTTAACTTACCCGATCTCGGCGAAGGTCTCGCTGAGTCAGAAATTGTGAAATGGCATATTAGTGTCGGTGATATGGTCAAGCTCGATCAAGTGGTGCTTACTGTCGAAACCGCAAAAGCGACCGTGGACGTCCCTGCGCCTTATGGCGGTCGTATCGTGAGTCGTCATGGCAAAGAAGGCGATGTAATCAACATTGGCGCTCTACTTCTGGAAATCGATGAAACGGGAGCAGAACAAACCGTCTCAGAGCAGAAACAAACTGCCGATGCAGCAACCGTGGTCGGTAATGTCTCCCAACATGCACACAGCGTGAATGTGGACGACTTCTGGATTGGTGGCGAACACAATCCATCGCCTGATAACCTCATCACAGCCCTACCTTCTGCTCGCTTATTAGCGAAGAAACTGGGTGTTGATTTGGAGTTAGTTAAAGGCAGCGGTCCGGATGGTTTGATCGTCGATGCCGATATCTACGATGAAGCAGGCAAACAACGTCCAGGTACAGAAGTACTCAAAGGCGCACGCCGAACCATGGTATCGACCATGGCGGAATCCCACCATAATGTCGCAGCGGTCACCATTACCGAAGAAGCCGTGTTGGAAGGCTGGAAGCAAGGTGAAGACATCAGTATTCGTCTTGTCCAAGCCATTGTGCATGCGTGTCAGGAAGAGCCTGCCATGAATGCATGGTTTGATGCTGAGACCATGACGCGTTGTGTCCACAGCACGGTGAACATCGGTATCGCAGTAGACAGCCGACACGGCTTGTACGTGCCTGTTCTGCGACACGCTGACGAGTACGAGCCACAAGAGGTACGTCGTTGGTTGGACCAAACCGTACAAGGCATACGCGAACGTAAGATTGGTCGTGAGCAGTTGCAACACGCCACCATTACGCTCTCAAACTTTGGCGCAATTGCAGGCATTTACGCAACGCCAGTGGTCACGCCGCCACAAGTCGCGATTGTCGGTGCAGGTCGAATCATTGAGAAGGTTGTAATTCGAGACGGGCAAGCTGTAGCAGTGAAAGCCATGCCGTTGTCGATTACGTTTGACCACCGTGCATGTACCGGCGGCGAAGCGGCAAGGTTCACAAAAGTACTGGCAGAACACTTGAGAAAACCAAGTGTTTAAACAGCTTTTGCCATGAATAACAAAAGGGCTTCCGATTGGAAGCCCTTTGTTTTGAGGGTGAATTTAAAGAGAGATTCCCTACTCGCTCATTCTTCACTCTAGGGAATGACGCGATTTGGATTGCACTCAACAAAAAACGTCGTAATAGCCTGATACTTCGAAGGAAATTCTAACGCGTCATTCCAGCAAGCCCCAGCGCGACTAGGAATCTAATGACAACGAAAGCTGAAGCACCTTTATAGCAATAAACTAACCGCGCACTTTGACAATAGATTCTGAATCACGCTCGTTCCTCGCTGTTCAGAATGACGACTTAAAACAGTGAGCAAGAAGGGATTTCCTACTCGCTCATTCTTCACTCTAGGGAATGACGCGATTTGGATTGCACTCAACAAAAAACGCCGTAATAGCCTGATACTTAGAAGGAAACTCTAGCGCGTCATTCCAGCAAACCTAAGCGCGACTCGGAATCTAAGAACAACGAACACCGAGGGTCTTTCGTAGCACGAACCCACAGCGCACTTTGATAGCAGATTCTGAATCACGCTCGTTCCTCGCTGTTCAAAATGACGACTTAAAGTAGTGAGCAAGAAGAGATTCCCTTCCCGTTCATTCTTCATTCTAAGGAATGACGCTGTTTTGTCTGCACTCAGCAAAAAGCGCCTTAAAAACCTGATTCTTCTTAGGAAACTCTAGCGCGTCATTCCAGCAAACCTAAGCGCGACTAGGAATCTAAGAACAACGAACACCGAGGGTCTTTCGTAGCAATGAACTCACAGCGCACTTTGATAGCAGATTCTGAATCACACTCGTTCCTCGCTGTTCAGAATGACGACTTAAAGTAGCGAGCAAAAAAAAGATTCCCTACTCGCTCATTCTTCGCTCTAGGGAATGACGCTGTTTGGTTTGCACTCAACAAGAATCGCCTCAAAAATCTGATTTTCATAAGGAAACTCTAGCGCGTCATTCCAGCAAGCCTAGGCGCGACTCGGAATCTAAGAACAACGAACACCGAGGGTCTTTCGTAGCAAGAACCCACAGCGCACTTTGATAGCAGATACTGAATCACGCTCGTTCCTCGCTGTTCAGAATGACGACTTAAAGTAGCGAGCAAGAAGGGATTCCCTACTCGCTCATTCTTCACTCTAGGGAATGACGCGATTTGGACTGTCCTCAACAAAAAACGCCGTAATAACCTGATTCCTCTTAGGAAACTCTAGCGCGTCATTCCAGCAAGCCTAGGCGCGACTAGGAATCTAATGACAACGAAAGCTGAAGCACCTTTATAGCAATAAACTAACCGCGTACTTTGACAATAGATTCTGAATCACACTCGTTCCTCGCTGTTCAGAATGACGACTTAAAGTAGCGAGCAAGAAGGGATTCCCTACTCGCTCATTCTTCGCTCTAGGGAATGACGCGATTTGGACTGTCCTCAACAAAAAACGCCGTAATAACCTGATTCCTCTTAGGAAACTCTAGCGCGTCATTCCAGCAAGCCTAGGCGCGACTAGGAATCTAATGACAACGAAAGCTGAAGCACCTTTATAGCAATAAACTAACCGCGTACTTTGACAATAGATTCTGAATCACGCTCGTTCCTCGCTGTTCAGAATGACGACTTAAAGTAGTGAACAAGAAGAGATTCCCTACTCGTTCATTCTTCACTTTAGGGAATGACGCTGTTTGGTTTGCACTCTGCAAAAATCGCCTCAAAAATCTGATTTTCATAAGGAAACTCTAGCACGTCATTCCAGCAAGCCTAGGCGCGACTAGGAATCTAATGACAACGAAAGCTGAAGCTCCTTTATAGCAATAAACTAACCGCGCACTTTGACAATAGATTCTGAATCACACTCGTTCCTCGCTGTTCAGAATGACGACTTAAAGTAGCGAGCAAGAAGAGATTCCCTACTCGCTCATTCTTCGCTCTAGGGAACGGCGCCCGACAAATACCGGACTTAAACCTTCTCCAATAATTCCGGCATAATCTCAAACAAATCACCAACCAAACCATAGTCTGCAACTTGGAAGATTGGTGCTTCAGGATCACTGTTGATCGCCACAATCACCTTAGAGTCCTTCATCCCTGCCAAATGTTGAATTGCACCGGAAATACCCACGGCAATGTACAGTTGAGGCGCGACAATCTTACCCGTTTGCCCTACTTGCAAATCGTTAGAGACAAAGCCTGCATCTACCGCAGCGCGTGATGCACCAATTGCTCCACCAAGCTTATCAGCAAGTTGTTCCACCAGCGCGAAATTCTCTTTGCTGCCTAACCCTCGACCACCAGAGACCACGACGTTTGCCGCCGGTAGTTCTGGTCTTTCGCTTTCCGCTTTTTGCTGTGAAACAAACTCACTGTGCTCTGCCTTAATGACCGTTTCTAACGTCACGACATTCTCGACTACTGGTGAATCAGACATAGCAATAGCGTCAAAGGCTGAACTTCGAATCGTCATCACTTTGGTAGCATCGTCCGAACGAACTCTGGCTAACGCATTACCGGCATAGATGGGGCGAACAACCGTATCGAGCGATTCAATTGCAATCACATCTGACAGTTGCCCAACATCCAGTAGGGCTGCAACACGAGGCATCAAGTTCTTACCGAAAGTACTCGCAGGAGCAAGAATATGCGAATAATCCCTACTAACTTCAGTAATCAAGGTAGACAGGTTTTCTGCCAATGCATGTTGATATTCGACAGCATCAATCGCAATGATCTGTGAGATGCCCTCTGCACACTTCAACTCATTCAATACTGAGCCGCATTGATGTCCGACTAACAAGGCGGTGACAGGTAAAGAGGCACCGTCTTGTTCAATTTGAGAAGCTGCACTCAACGCACGTAATGTATCTGCTGAAAGTGATTGGTTGTCGTGCTCCACAACGACCAAGGTTGCTAACGGTTTGTTTTCCATGGTTATGCCTCCTAAATCACTTTCGCTTCATTTTTGAGCTTGTTGACTAACTCGCTCACACTGCCAACCATCTCACCGGCTTTACGGGCAGGCGGCGTCATGACTTCCAGCACTTGCTGAGAGCGTTCAACACTCACACCAAAGAAGTCTGGCGTCATTACCGATAGCGGCTTCTTCTTCGCTTTCATGATATTTGGTAGCGAGGCGTAACGCGGTTCATTCAAACGTAAATCCGTACTGATGATCGCAGGCATATCCAGTTTGAGCGTTTCTAATCCGCCGTCGATTTCTCTAGTAACCAGAACCGTTTCCCCTTCTACTTTCACTTCCGATGCAAATGTCCCCTGCGGACGATTCGTCAGTGCCGCCAACATTTGCGCGACTTGGTTGTTATCCGTATCGATTGACTGTTTACCCAGCAGCACCAATTGAGCCTGCTCTTGCTCCATCACAGCTTTGAGTAACTTCGCGACCGCAAGCGGTTCTGGTGACTGTTCAACATCAATATGAATCGCACGATCCGCACCTAATGCGAGCGCTGAGCGCAATTGTTCCTGACAACTGGTGTCACCAATCGACACCACCAACACCTCCTCTGCTACCCCAGTTTCTTTAAGGCGTACTGCCTCTTCCACCGCGATTTCACAGAATGGGTTCATCGTCATCTTCACGTTGTTGGTTTCCACGCCGGAACCATCAGATTTGACTCTTACTTTAACGTAAGGGTCAATTACACGTTTAATCGCAACCAGTACTTTCACATTCCCTCCTAGCAGATCGCAAAGCGATACGCGTCCTAGCAATTGGGTCATGCGTGACAAAGATTTGTGTTAAAGCTCTTGCTTTTCATCACCTTGCTAACAAAAAATGCATTGTGACATTGTCACTCAAAATCTTTATCACGCCCTATGACGTTACCATTTGAGCTTAGTTTAGTTTACGTTTACGTCAACTGGACTATAGTTCTTTATACGAGCACTGCGTAATAGAAGAAGCACCTGAAACACAAAGAAAGGTTTCGCATAAAGGAAGCAAGAAGATGGAAAGAGAATGCATGGAATTTGATGTGGTGATTGTTGGCGCCGGACCTGCAGGTTTGAGTGCAGCATGCCGCTTAGCGCAACTCAACCAAGAACGTGAGGGTGAGCCGCTGTCTATTTGTGTGGTAGAAAAAGGCTCAGAAGTTGGCGCACATATCTTATCTGGCGCGGTATTCGAAACGCGTGCATTAGACGAACTCTTTCCTGATTGGCAAAACATGGGCGCACCGCTTTCCGCCGCGGTAAAAAACGATGCCTTCTTGTACCTAACCACAGACCTGAATCACATTCGTGTTCCCCACTTTCTTACTCCCAACCCGATGCACAATGGCGAAAACAACTACGTCATTAGCTTGGCGAACTTGTGTCGTTGGTTAGCAGAACAAGCAGAATCGCTTGGCGTTGAGGTCTATCCCGGTTTCGCTGCATCCACGATTAACTACGATGCATTTGGCGCTGTTACAGGGGTAAACACCAGCGACATGGGCTTGGACAAGAACGGAGAAGCCAAACCCAACTTTGAAGCCGGTATTGAGCTAAAAGCCAAATACACCGTATTCGCCGAGGGGTGCCGAGGTCATCTAGGAAAAGAACTCATTCAACGATTTGGTTTAGACGATGATAAACAACCGCAACATTATGCACTCGGGCTTAAAGAGATTTGGGAGTTACCTGCCGATGTCAAAGATCAATCAGGCAGCGTGATTCATTCTGCAGGGTATCCACTGAGTGAATCCAACACCACGGGCGGCAGTTTTCTCTATCACATGGAGAACAACCAAATCGCTGTCGGGCTGATTGTCGACCTGAATTACAGCAATCCTTACTTGAGTCCGTTTGACGAATTTCAACGCTTTAAGCACCACCCAGCTATCGAACAACATCTGAAAGGCGCCCAACGCATTGCTTATGGCGCAAGAGCCATTGCGAAAGGTGGACTATCTTCTCTGCCGAAACAGCAATTCCCCGGCGGTCTATTGATTGGCTGTGATGCAGGTACTTTGAACGTCGCCAAAATCAAAGGCAGCCATACTGCGATGAAATCCGGTTTATTAGCCGCAGAAGCCATTGCGGAAGCATTCACACAATCCAATTCGGAACCGGATTACCAAACCAAGTTTGAAGATTCATGGCTGTATGAAGAACTTAGTGACACACGCAACTTTGGTGCGAACATTCACAAATTCGGCAGCGTACTCGGCGGAGCACTTTCCACCTTCGAACACAATCTATGGCAGCCTCTGGTTAAGAAACCAATACCGTGGACGATCACTGATCCTTCGCACGATCATGAACAGCTGAAACCAATTGATGAGTGCCTACCTATTCAATACTCGAAACCAGATGGTGTAATCAGCTTCGATAAACCTTCATCGGTATTTTTGTCTGGTACACAACACGAAGAAAATCAGCCTTGCCACTTACAACTCGCCTATCCTCATATTCCGATTCAAGTCCATTTGAAGAAGTTTGATGAGCCGAGCCAACGTTACTGCCCTGCTGGCGTCTATGAAGTGGTAGAAGTAGAAGGCGAGCGAATGTTCCAAATCAATGCCGCAAACTGTGTGCATTGCAAAACCTGTGACATCAAAGATCCTTCGCAAAACATCACATGGAAAGCACCAGAAGGTGGCGGCGGACCGAGCTATCAAAACATGTAGATACGTTAGTATGTTGACAGTCTAATGAATGGATAAACAATCCAACTGCTGTTTTTATGTAGAAAAATTTGCCTTCGATACGAAGAAATCCACCAGCGAATTTCAATTACGGATATAATGCCGCCCTTGTTCCAACTGATGAATCATGACAATGCGAAAATACTACGTAACTGAAGGTGACACGGCGTCTAAGAAAGAGAAAATTGCCTACCCAAAACTGGCACTATGTGACCAATGTGTGGGTAGCTATGTTGTGATCAGTGAAGGCGAACGCACGTACGAAGAGTGCGCTAAATGCGGTGCGGACGATTAACGCTAACGCGATAATTTAATGATACGAGGCAGGTTTGAATCTCTGCCTCACCTTACTCTTCCAGAACTGACTCTTCGCGCAATAAAATACAGCCTTTATAATCCATCAGCCCCTGTGTGACGTGCACTTCACCTTGTTTTGAAACAACCACTGCCTCGATACCATGTTGCTGATTTAGGTACGATATCGATTCTTCTACGCTTGGTAAAAAGCCGGCGGTACTCCAAATTTCACCATCGACAGACAGCCTAGAGATGATCGTCAAACTGGCGATATCGGTTGAAATAGGCATCCCCGTCTTGGCATCCAACAAGTGATGATAACGCTGCCCGTTGGATTCAAAAAATCGCTCATTGATACCCGATGTCACCATCGACATGCCTTGTAAAGGTACGACGCGAACGACGTCACCACGCTCTGATAATGGGTTCTGAATGCCCACATTCCATGCTTTGTTGCTGTTATCTGGCGAATGACCGATGGTCAGTACGTTCCCCCCCAAACTGATAAAACCGCTTTGCACGCCTGCTTCAACCAGTTTGTTCTTTACCTGATCGGCGAAGTAACCTTTAGCAATCGCACCCAAGTCTATCTCCATCCCCTTTTGACTTAAGAACACCGAGCGGTCATCTTCGTTCAAAATGATCTTGATCGGATCGACCAACGATACCTTGTCTGTAATCACATCATGAGACGGCACTTTGGCATCCTTAAAACCAATTCGCCAAGCTTTTACAAGCGGACCAACTGCAACGTTAAACGGGTTTCTTGTATCTTCACTGTGCTGTTTAGCAAGCTTAATCAGGTCAAATAGATCCTGCGCTACCACCACCGGTGTAATACCCGCATTTTGGTTGACGCACATCAGCTCAGAGTCTGGTTGATTGACCGTAAATCGCTCTGTGTAATCGGCGAGTTGGTCGTAAGCTTCTCTTATCAATTGCTCACCGTTCGAGTGATACACCACCACATCGATAAAGGTGCCCATCATCTGAAATCTGGCGCTGTATTTATTGGTGCTCATCGATTTCTCCAAACACTAAATACGGAAAAAGAGGGAAGCATCACTCCCCTCTTATTGATTACTTATCTTGCTCTGTTTCACTCTTGAATGAGTGCTTAAACAAGTTCAGATGCACTCTCACCAGCGATACGACCATAAGTGAAGATATCGATCAGCGCGTTACCACCGAGGCGGTTGCCCGCGTGGATGCCACCCGTTACTTCGCCTGCTGCGTACAGACCTTGAATAACTTCGCCGTCTTTACCAATCACGCGCGCCTTAGTATCAATCTTCAAGCCACCCATTGTATGGTGAACTGAAGGCTGACGTGGTGTCGCGTAGAACGGTGCTTTTTCCACTTTCAAACCGAACGCACTCTTATGAAATTCAGGATCCTGTCCCGCATCCACACAGGCGTTGTATTGTGCGATGGTGTTAGTTAGCTCTTGCGTCGGAACGCCAATTTTCTCTGCCAACGCTTCTAGCGTGTCAGCTTGAATAATGATGCCTTCTTTGATTTCGCGTTCGATGGTTTCATCTGATGTATTCGCTGCGGTTTGACGAATGTTCTCGTCCGCAATCATGTAGATCAGACCACCGTTGTCGAAGAACGCCTCAGAAAGCACGTCACGGCTACCACACTCATCAACAAAGCGCTTACCTTGCTTGTTCACGAACACAAAGTTCTCTGGTGGCACAATCAGACCGGTTAGCAACGCACCTGATTTAGGGTCACCAACTGGCATTAATTGCACAAAGCCCATACCAACTAATTCTGCGCCTGCTTTCTCACCAATTTCGATGCCGTCACCAACCAATGCTGGTGAGTTTGTGGTCTTGATGTCGTCCGCGATTTCTTTCCAGTATGTGTTGTACTTTTTGATCATCTGAGTGTTTGCGCCGAAGCCACCAGAAGCCAACACCACACCATGATTCACGTGAAGGATAAGCTCTGTACCGTCCGCTTGAACCGCTTTGATACCGACCACTTTGCCGTTATCAACCATCAAATCCGTTGCACGTGTGTCAGTAATAATGCGACCGTTTTGTTCTTGGATGCGTTTTGATAGTTTGTCGACAAACTCTACGCCTTTTGGACGTTTAGGTTTGTGTGCACGACGCCACAAGGCACCAACTGGGATCTCAACAACGCTACGGTCAAAATCAATGCCCTTTTCACTCAGCCAATCAATGGATTCCATAGAACGAGTTGTTAGGGTTTCAACCAAATCGTATTGACCGTAAATCGATTCACCGTTCAGGTCGGTACGTTTACCACCAAGGTAGGTTTGAATGCGGTGTAATTCGACAGAATCAAACAAGTACTGCTTGCCGTTCTCAAGGTCTGTAAAGTAGCCATCCAGTTGCGCTTTAAGTACTTTGAAATCTTCAAGGTACTCACCCGCAAACTCGGATTCCGCTGTTTTCGCTAGCAGCATCAAGGTTTCTTTTTCGCCAGGAAGTGCTGGGAAATCACCTTGCCACTTTGGTTCTGCCGCGTTCACCCAACCGCCAGTACGCACCGTGTTACCACCGATTGCAGGGAACTTCTCAAGCAAAATAACCGATTTGCCTTTGTCTAGTGCCGTCAAGGTTGCACTTAAGCCAGCACCGCCGCCACCAACAACCACGATATCCACGGTTTCTTCGATGGTTTTCGATGACCATGCAACCGCTTCTTTGGCTTTGCAGCGCAGTGCTTCTGAGTTACCGCCCGCCAGATCAACCGCGTTCGATACGCCGTCCAGTACTGCTTGGCTGCTGACTGTCGCACCTGAAATCACGTCGATGTTCAGTGTTTGACCATCAAGAATTTGTTGAGGAATACGTTCAAACGCTGGGTTTGCGATGCCGTCCGATTCTTTGGAAGAGTCCACCACAATGTCGAGGATTTTATCTTCAGAGAAAGTTACCGTAACCGGCAAGTCACCATTGTGACCGCGACCATACGCCGTGTATTCACCTGAGTTAAATTTGATTGGAACGTTCTGCAGCTCTTTGATGCGTTGGTGCTTCAATGCTTCGGCTGCGCTGTCCACAATCATGTAATCCATGATTTCCCAAAGTGGTGTTGGGATTTGCAGCGCTTCTTGTTGTGCGATATCCGCGAACTCAGCACAAGTTTCATCGTTAAGCGCTTTGTTTGCCCAAGTCGGTTCAACCAAATAACCTTTACCGACACTGACCATGTCGTAACCTTGCTCTAGTGCATTTTCTGCATCTTTGCGTTGAGCAATACCACCAACACCAATCACTGGTACTTTCGCAACACTTTCAGATTGAAGCTTACGGTATTTGTCGATTAGCGGCTCTTGATCCTCAGGTGTGACGATAGAATTGCGTAACCAGCTACCCATTGAGAAATGGAAGTAATCCAAGCCGTGAGTCGCAAGCTTGTCTAGTAGGAACATGGTGTCATCAAAGCGGATGCCCGGCTGTTCAATCTCCTCTGGAGAGAAGCGGTAACCGATGATGAAATCAGATTTGTTATGTTGCTCAGCCACTTGCTTGGTTTTTGCAAGTACAGCCAGTGGGAAAGAAGTACGTCTTTCAATGTTACCACCCCATTTGTCGTTACGACGGTTTGAGTGTGGTGAGAAAAATTGCTGAATCAGGTATGTGTTTGCGCCGTGAATTTCAACGCCATCGAAGCCAGCAAGAATTGCACGGTTTACGGCATCACCAAAGCGCTCGATCATCTCTTCGATTTGCTCTTTGGTCATCTCAAGTGGTGTTTCAGCATTGTCACGTAGCGCAGCGACAGGGCTTGCAGAAATCGGTTGGTGTCCGCCATTGAACTCAGGATTTGCCATACGACCCGCATGGTAGATCTGCAGAATAGCTTTAGAGCCTTTGGCTTTAATCGCATCGGCAAGCTTTGTTAAACCTGCGATTTTGCTGTCGGTATCAATACCAAGCGCACCCGGGAAAGCACGACCGTAATTTTCTACAAACGCACTCTCGACAATGATCGCCCCTGCATCACCGGAACGAGCTGCATAGTAGTTGATCATCTCTTGCGTTACGCCGCCATCAAAGAATGCAGACTGAATCGTCATCGGTGCCATCACGATACGATTATGCAGCTTGACCCCTGATTGAAATACAATTTCATCGACTAACTGAGCCATAAATAGTTTCCTTTAACAGATTAATTCTCATATCAAAGGCACCTCCAGTTCGACCAACGCACCACAAGTGTTTTTGATATGAAAACCAACGCCCTCATTCGATAACCACAAAAATATTATTGATTTGACCGTATGAGTAAAATGAATACTTTGCATTTTAGCTATGATTGAAGCGCATTAATTAAAGGCTAAGTGGTTTGATTTGAATGGTAAAAAAAGGCAGGAGATGAAGTGCGACGCCTTAATGTTTAGTTAGGCGTTAAGCCTTTTCTGAACTGGAATATAACGAGTAATTTAAGTGCTAACTTACGAAGAAAAGGTAAAAGTGAATTGGGTAACTAGACGAGTACTCAGCGACTCAACAAGCCTGCGAGGTACGGATATTATCGCCGTTATCTGTACTCCGTATTTTTATGTTTCAAGTCTTTATGACTCATCTCTAAGAGTCACATAACCGACTTTCATCACGGTCAGATAATTTTACAAAAAACAGATATTGCCTGTCACCCATTGCACAATTCATCGCTACTTTATTTGCTTTCGAAATGCCCCCTCCCACCGACGTTACCTTCATCACCATTCGAAAAATTTAGATGAAAAAGCTAATAGTTCCGGTAGTTTACCTACAGTTTTATTTTGAGAGATTGCGTAAACTGCTGCAGAACTATTCATTGTTGCTCTATTCATTGTCGAAACAGCATTCACTAACGGCAAGGCAATTGAGCGCCTAAAACTAAAAAGAAAATACTTCGAAAAGGATTAATATATGAAGGCGTCAGTGGTAAACCTAATCTGGTTATCCGGTAAAATGGTGATGGCAACAAGTAGTTTGGCGTTATCCGGTTTTGCTTATGGTTCCACTCCAGAAACCATTGGTGACATTCAGTTCGTCGACCTAAACTTTGCTGATTGCTTTTCCGGCTACGAAGCGTCTTCGCCAAACATTTTGACCGAACTCGACTGCTCCAACAATAACATTAGCTCTGTGGAAGAAATTAAATTTTTCCCTGCACTAGAACACTTGATTCTTCTAAATAACAATATTAGAAGCGTCGATACTACACATAATCCAAAGCTCAAACGCCTGATCTTGGCGAACAACCAATTGAGAGATATCGACCTATCTCATAACCCAGAGCTTGAAACTCTGACTATTTCAGAAAACAACCTGACACAGCTCAACATCAATAAGAACTTGAAGCTGAAAAGTCTCTACGCCTACAAAATGCCTATTGCAGAAATAGACATACGCCATCTATCACGGTTGCGTGACCTTGGATTCAGTGCCCATAAACTGACAGAACTTAACGTTAGCCAAAACTCCGAACTAAAGACGCTCTTTCTTGGAAGTGGCAGCCTAACTACGATCGACTTAAGCCATAACCCAAAGCTTTCGCACCTATCTCTTCAATCAAACCAATTGCAAGAGATTGATTTATCGAAAAACGCGAATCTTAAGCACCTTAACGTGCGCAATAATAAGCTCACCAGTTTGGACTTAAGCCAACAGACACAGTTGCAAGAAGTTAAAGCAGACTACAACCAGTTAGCCGAATTCCAATTGGGTAAAAACCCTAACTTAACATCACTCGAGCTAAACAATAATAAATTGACCAAACTGGATCTGACTCAACAACTGGCCTTGAAGAAGTTCATAGCATTCAACAACCCACTTTATGATATTACATTGGCTAAAGGTCATGAGTTTGTTCTGTTTTCAGTCGAGGGTTCACCTTATGCCGCTGCTCTAACGACGACCTCTCAAGCAAGCGAAGAGAAAAACATCTCAGACCTACTATCTCCTCGTGTCAGCATTATTGAAGGTGGTGTAATAACGCAAGAGGGAAAAGAGTACACCGTGACTCCAACACAAATGGTGATGCCAAAACTCGGCCAATACATTGGCTTTCGATACTCGGTTACGTTGCCCAAGAATGCACAGGGTGAAATAGAGCCTAGCCTTGCAAAAACCAACAAATTCCCAATTACCGTCCGGATGACGCATCCAAAGATTGTCGATCCTAAAACGGGCAAAGGGTTCACCGAATCCACTTGGCCTGACACCATGTTTAAGCATGATCGTAACCTCGCGATGTGGTATTTCGGCGATAAAAGCGAGCTGGTGTCCGGTCGTTGGAAACTCGAGATACTTTACCGCGATAGCGTGGTAGCAAAAAAAGCCTTCCAGCTAGTCAATATGGATGATCCTAAAGAACTCACTTCAATCAAGGAAGCACTGGTCATGCAAAACTTATTCAGTAAAGGTTCTCGTTATGTTTGCAAAGAAACCGCCTTTCAGCACTGTTTTGGGTTCGATAGTACTAGTAAATGTGAACAAGCTCTTGAGCCTTACACCAAGAGCTGCCAGGCAGTAATGGCACGAGAAATCAAAAAACAAAAGGGCAAGTTTGACAGTAAAGACGCTTTGAAAAATGCTTTTCTCTTTTATACAGGGTGTTTAATGGGGAGCTATGCAGAAGAAAATCATTTCGAGCGAACAGAAGTACTGCAATGTATGAAAGGTAAATAAGTTATTTTTAATAGAGCCTCACATCAAGTGAGGCTCTAGTGCCGTTAAACTTCTACCCCTGCTTCATCTTCTTCTACGATATCCGTTTCTTGGCTCGCCTCTTCCAACCATTGCTGTAAAGATTCACTTGCTAGCACCTTCTGTTGGTAAGCTTTGGCACCTTTCGATAACTCGATGCCATAAGTTTGGAAACGCAATGCCACAGGTGCATACATAGCATCTGCAATCGACCATTCTCCAAATAACCAGCCGTTCGGATGCAGCTTGGCTTGTTCTGCCCAAATAGCGTCAATGCGAGCAATATCTTTACGTGCACCTTCAGTTAAATCGACTTTTCTGCGCGCGCGGATATTCATTGGGAGTTCGTTTCTTAAATCAAAGAAACCCGAATGCATTTCTGAAGCGATGGCGCGTGCTTTAGCCCGTACTGCGGAGTTGCTTGGCCATGCTCTACCTTGCAAGTATTGCTCGTTTACGTATTCCAAAATCGCTAATGAATCCCACACTGTTGCATCGCCATCCATCAAGACCGGTACTTTCGCCGTTGGTGTAATATCTTCCAAGGTCTTATAAAAATCTTCCGTGAATAACTTGAGCTTGGTGACTTCCACATCCAGTTTGAATTGAGAAAAGATCAGCCATGCGCGAAGTGACCAGCTTGAGTAGTTTTGGTTAGCAATAAACAGTTTCATGACGCCTCCATGCGGTTCGTGTTTTGATTACCCATTCACAATATCTGATTGTATTTAAGGGGACTAACGGATAGTTTTGATAGAACACTTCAACAAAAACGATGGATGAGTTTTAGATATGGATATCGATGCGTTGCGCAGCTTTCTTGCTTTTGTAGAAACGGGAAGTTTCACTCGTGCTGCCAAGCAGATCAATCGCACCCAATCAGCGTTTAGTGCACAAATGCGTAAGTTGGAAGACGAGCTCAGTGTCAGCTTATTTGAAAAAGAAGGTCGCAATCTTGTCTTAAGTGAAGCGGGATTGGCACTACGCTCTCATGCAGAGCAACTAGTCAGCTTGCATAATCAAGCGCTGAAACAGGTGAAACGCTATGAAAATAAGCGTCCTCTTCGCTTAGGTTGTCCAGAAGATTACAACGACAATATCCTGCCTAAAGTCATTCGTGTATTACAACAATCTGAACCCACGTGTTCGATTCAAGTCTTCAGTGAGCCCAGCATCACCTTGAGAGAAAAGCTGGATGAAGGAAAGCTAGACGCCGCTATTGTGACTAGAGCACCGGACAGTGAAGAAGGTTATTGGCTAGCAAGCGACAAAGGCGTGTGGATTGCTCACCCTGATTTTAGCATCGAGACCGCCCAACCTCTCCCTCTTGCCCTTTTCCAAACCGACTGCAAATACCATGCGGCTGCGGTAGACGGATTAACCAAACGTGGTATCCCTTATCAACTACTGGCGTGTTGCAATACAGCATCGGCACAAAGAGCGATTGTACGTTCAGGCATGGCTATCGGTGCTATGGGCAGTATTAGCGTTAGCGATGATCTCGAGATCTTAAACGATATGCCATCGCTGCCTTCCGTGGATATAGTACTGGTCACGGGTGTTGAGCCTCATCCAATACTGGACAAAGAATGCTTGGCGCAATTGGTTGAGTTAATGGCTTAATCGGATTAGCTAGCCAATCACAAAGTTAAATTCGCTCGTTAACCGCCCGTCGATTCGTATAGTTTCAAACTGCAGATAATCACGGGCTTTGCCTCCCCACCATTCATCGCCAGTATTGCCTTTCAAGTACAACTGAGTGGTCAGAAGTTCTTGATTATCTCGCCACAACTTAACGTGAATGTGCGGTGGGCGAGAAGCATAAGGTACAGGGTATAAGGTCTGAAACAAGTAGCGACCATCCGATTGAGTTTCGACTGCGCCAAAGCCAGCAAAGTGAGCATCAAACTTATCGTTATTTGGTTGCTTAGGATGATCGTAAATCCCCTGCCCATCGCATTGCCAGATTTCTACTTTGATGCCTGAGGCAGGGTTTCCCGATGTATCTAATACTCTGCCTTGCAACACGATAGGTTCACCGACCAAGCCTTCTGATTGCAGAATCAAGTTTTGACGAAGAGGAATATCCACTACTGGATAAAATGGTCCTTCTGTTTGTGCTGGCGTCGACCGCATTGGTGTTTTCGCTTTTAAAGAGGGGGCGAACAACAATGTCCACAGTGCTAAAAAGTGTCTTCTTTCCATGATGCCACCAATGCTATTGGGTTGAATTAAGTTTGGTGGAACTTGAGGAATTTGCCATGACAAATATAAAAAATGCCCCTGCAAGAGAGTCATTCGCAGAGGCACTGTGGAACTAAACGATGAGTGTTGATTGAAGGATTATGCGGCTTCGAACGCCAATGCTTTCTTCTCTACCTGACGGAAAATGAGAGTTAGCACACCATTTACCGTTAAATAAAATGCGCCTGCAATACCAAATACCGTCAACGTATCGTAGGTTTGTGCGTTAATGCGCTGCGCATAACCCATCAGATCCATGATCGTAATCGTGCTTGCTAGTGACGTACCTTTGAAGACCAAAATCACTTCGTTCGAGTAAGCCGGAACAGCACGGCGAATAGCGTATGGCAGAAGCACTTTCAGTGTTGCGGTTTTGTTCATGCCTAATGCACGACACGCTTGCCATTGACCGGAAGGAATCGCGTTAAACGCTCCTTTGAACAACTGAGTGCTGTATGCAGCGGTATTGAGTGCTAGTGCTAACATCGCACAAAACCAAGGTTGGCTTAACCATGTCCAGAATACGCTTTCTCTTACGACATCAAACTGACCCGGACCGTAGTACACCAAGAAGATCTGCACCAATAAAGGCGTACCAGTAAACAAGGTGATGATGCCACGACTTAACCAATGCAAACCCGGAGTACGTAAGATCAGAGTCAGCGTCATCATCAAAGCTAAGAGACAGCCCACCACCAAAGAAGCGGCAGTCAATTGAAGGCTAGTGCCTAAGCCATCCAGCATTTGCCAAACATGTTGTTCGTTCATGCGGTAGCCTCCTGTCCCATACTCATGCCTTGAATTGAGAACTTCTTATCAATCAGTTTTACGGCACGTTGCGTAATCAAAGTAATGCCTAAGTAAATCGCCGCAGCAGTTGCGTACCATGTAAAGGCTTCATGCGTCGCTGCAGATGTTAGCTGTGCTTGCTTCAATAAATCCGTTACGCCAATCAGTGATACAAGCGCGGTATCTTTCAGCAAAACCAACCATTGGTTAGTTAAACCTGGTAGCGCGTGTCTTACCGCTTGTGGCAAAACAATGCGAACAAAAGCGTGTGCTTGACTGATGCCGAGTGCACTTGCTGCCTCTCTTTGCCCTCTTCCAACGGCTTTCAATGCGCCACGTAGAGTTTGAGAAGCATAAGAAGCGAAGATTAACGACAACGCCACCACGCCAGACAAGAACGGGCTAACCTCTATAAAGTCGCCGGTGATTAAAAACAGAACCTGCGTCGAACCAAAATAGATGAACAACACGACAAGGATTTCTGGCAAGCCACGTACAATCGTCACAAACGCCGTCATTGGCCATTTAACGAAAACACGGCGAGACATTTCACCACTGGCGAATACCACTGCCAGAATCAAACCGACTAAAAGGCTTGTGAAGGCTAGCTGGACAGTCATCCAACTAGCTTGAACAAGCGATAAAGAGTAACCCGTTAGTGCCATATTACTTACCGAAGTACTTGTTGTAGATTACGTCGTATTCGCCGTTCGCTTTCACTGTTTTCAGTGCTGTGTTCAGCTTGTTCACTAGCTCGTCGTTACCTTTGTTTACTGCGATACCGAAACCGTTACCGAAGTATTTAGGGTTAGTGACGTGCTCACCCACGTAAGCTAGGTTGTCTTCTTTCTTGAACCATTCTGCTACGACTGCTGTGTCACCAAATACAGAATCAATACGACCATTTTTCATATCGATGAACGCGTCTTGGTAGCTTGAGTAAGGAACCGCGGTTACGCCCGGCATTTGCTCAATCAGGTAGCTTTGGTGTGTTGAACCGTTTTGAACACCAACACGCTTACCTTCTAGTGCTTTTTGATCAGCCACTTTTTCTTTGATAGAAACAAACGCTGCTGAGTTGTCGTAGTAAGGGTCAGAAAAGTTTACTTGTTCCAAACGTGCATCAGTAATATCCATTGCAGAGATAGCCGCATCATAACGCTTGAATTTTAATGCAGGGATCAGGCTGTCAAAAGACTGGTTGTGGAAGGTACATTTTGCTTCCATTTCTTTACATAGTGCGTTCGCCAGATCCACATCAAAACCTTGGATTTGGTTGTTTTCATCCATGTATTCGAACGGTGCGTAAGTCGCTTCCATCGCAAATTTGATCTCTTCTTGTGCTGCTGCGTTCGCTGAGAAAAGGCCGATTAGTGAAGCTAGTAGAATCTTTTTCATTGCAATACTCCGTGTGTACTTAGTGGGCTGACACTCGCAATGACAGCCGAGCTTATCTGTTAAATAGACTGAACTTTAAAAACGTAATTTAGTGATTTAGGTAATCGGCAAACTGAGTGGTTTGCGGATTAACAAATGCGTCATGCGTGCCGTGCTCTACGATGTGCCCTTTTTCTAGGTATAGAACATGGCTAGCGATTTTCTTGGCGAAATCTACCTCATGGGTCACAACAACTTGTGTAATTCCCGTTTCGCTTAAATCATTAATGATCTTGACCACTTGATTCGTAATTTCAGGGTCAAGCGCTGCGGTAGGCTCATCAAAAAGTAAGACTTCTGGTTTCATCATCAGCGCACGGGCTATCGCCACACGTTGTTGCTGACCACCAGAAAGTTGCATCGGCCATGCATCCGCTTTGTCTGCCAAATGCAGCGTTGCGAGAATTTGCATTGCCTGCTTCTTCGCTTCTTCTTTATCCATGCCAGAGACTTTGACCGGAGCCTCAATCAGGTTCTCCATCACTGTCATGTGTGGCCATAGATTGTACTGTTGGAAAACCATGCCCACTTTACGACGAAGCGCTAAACCTTGTTTCTCTTTGATTTCAGTTGAAAAGTCGAATGCGTCATCAGCGATGTTTAATTGCCCGTTATCCGCGCCTTCAAGAAGGTTAAGAACACGTAGTAGAGAGCTCTTCCCTGCACCACTTGGACCGAGTAACACCAGCGTTTCACCGCTTTCACAATTAAAACTGACATCGTGTAAAACTTGGGTATCGCCGTAAGATTTATTGATACTTTTAACTTGAATACTCATGCTGCCATACTGCATTAATTGTCATCTGGGAGTTATACTAGCAAGAAAGGAATTTTATGCAATAAAAATGTATAAAAATTTAGATTGTTAATTTTTTGTATAATAAACAACCAACATAGCAGAGTATATGACTGGTGCAATGAGTTTAGGTTTTAACGAGATTTGTTGAAAAACCTAATGGAAAGGAAGTCAATGAAAGGCAATAAAAAGAGAGGCATGCGCCTCTCTTTCGTTGGTGTTAAGTCTTAATCTTGAACGATATAACTTAGTTCAACTTAAACATGCTGACACTATCACGAAGCTTATTCGACATCGCAATCAAGGCTTCTGATGTATCCACATTGTCTTGAACATCTACCGTCGTATCACGTGCAAGATCATTCACGTTAATCACGCTTTCGTTGATCTCATGCGCCACCTGAGATTGCTCTTCAGCCGCAGTGGCAATTTGGTGGTTCATATCTTGGATTCGCTGGATTTCATGGCGAATCTGGTCTAGAGATAACGTCGCCTCTTCTGCCTTATCAAGCGTGCGTTTTGCACTGTCCGAGTTATCTTGCATCAGCAATACCGACTTGTTCGCTTGCTCTTGCAGAACTTCAATCATCGATTGGATCTCATTGGTGCTTTGTTGCGTTTTCGTCGCAAGAGAGCGAACTTCATCCGCTACTACAGCAAAACCGCGACCATGCTCACCAGCACGTGCAGCTTCAATAGCAGCATTCAGTGCAAGCAGGTTCGTTTGATCAGCAATGCCACGAATCACATCCAGAATACCACCGACATTTTCCGTTTCTGTATGAACGTTACGTATCACCTGTTGGACCTGGTTGATGTCGTTTACAAGCGTCGTAATATCAGAGTTCATTTGAGCAACAACCGTCAAACCTTGCTCTGAGCTGTTATTTGCATCGCTTGATGAGCTTGATGCCTCAACCGCACTCTGGGCAACCTCGGCCACCGTTGCTGTCATCTCGTTCATTGCGGTTGCAACTTGCTCAAGTTGCATCATTTGAGATTTAGATGAGCCATCCACTTTGATAGATGAACGCTCCAGTTTGCTCGACGCTTCAATAAGCTCTTCCGAAGACAAATTGATGTCGGTGATCATAGTCTTCAACTTATCTGCCATTAACAGTGTTGAACGATACACACCAATGTCACTGCCTTTTGCAGCTGGAATATCAGTCAGATCACCATTCGCAATCTTGTCGACTAGACGTTCAATCTCTTTCGGCTCACCACCAATTGGGTTGTATAACAACTTTTGAATTAACAATGACGCACCTAGCGTGCCAATAATAATGAACACGAGACCAGAAACTAAGTTGGTGATCACTGCTTCACGAGACGTCGCTTTAATGTCTTCCCAGCTCGCGAAAGCCCAAACGGTCCAACCAAGCGCTTTCGAACGTTCAGATACAACGTAAAACTCACCACGGTCTGGAACCGTGTAAGAGTGTGAGCTAGATGCATCACTCGCGTACTGCTTGTATGAAGGTCGTAACTCAAACAAATCTTCGCCGACAAGCTGCTCTTCATACGCCGCCATCAAGTAACCATCTTCACGAGCAACAAAAACATTGCTGTCTTCCGCCAACCCATTAATAAAGCGAGTCAAATCGTTCATCAGCAGACTCAAACCAACAATCGCCACGACCTCACCGTTTCGTTTTACCGGAATAACGAGAGAAATAGACATCTGTCCCGTGCTCGCTTTAAACGGCTTAGTTACGACTTGGTCCTGCCCAGACATCGCCTTTACATACCACTCCCTTTGCAGCTTTTTAGCATTAAAAGTTGGATGCAGACCTTTTGAATCTGAATCGTAAAGAGTTCCGTCAGGAAGCGCGATAAAGTAGTTGGAAACCCCTAGGCTCTTTGTACCTTGAACCAACATCTCCACCATACGGTTATCAATAGATGCAGTTTGGTTATTGACTTCAATGGCAGACGCTGTCGCTTCTAAGCTCGTAAAGTAAGTTTGGATCTTTTGTTCAACAGCTGACGTTATTAAATGTGTACTGGTAGAAAGGTTAGTTTGGTAAGAGTTTGTGGAAGAAGAGTTAATTTGGTTGTAACTCAACACTGAAATAATAGTTACGATCGTAATTATTAAAATACCTATTGATGCTAAAAGTTTATTCTTTGCATTCATGCGACATTTATCCAAAAGGGTCAAATGTTTACTTATTGTAAACAAGCGATTAAATAAAATACTTATATTTTTTCTATCTGACTTTTATAAGTGTATATAGACAAAAAAAGTTAGTTTCATATGCACTTTCAATATAAGAAAGTGGCAATGAACTGAATAAACAAAAGGCGGCTAGCCGTGTGAGGACTATCTAGCACAACTTCGGATTTATACGCTCTATATGCCAAAACTGAAAGAACCCCAGCGAGGCGAACTATATTGCCACTCTATTTTACCTTTATGAGTTTATTTTGATAATCATTTTGATGAATAACTCAACAAAGATCACTTTTAAAATATAAAATCTGATGCTTATTTTAGCTCTTCATGAAATACCATCGTAAATACGTAAATTTTCATTTTGAAAAGAACTAGAAATATCGAAACTTTTATTCTTCAAGTTTCATTTTTGAGACAGTAAATATTAGTTTTATAAATTACTGAATAGCGACAACTATTGATTCGATATAAAAGTGATAAACCAAAAGACGCACTCACCCTTCCTTGAATTGGTCATACCTATCGCTAATACTTCTTCTTAATTTGATTCGCAATTTGAGTAATCAAAATTTTTGATTGGGACAACTCAATGATGAAGCCAATGCATTTTATGCTCTCAGCTTTGGGCGCTCTGAGCTTACTTTCTGCGCCTATGACATGGGCAGCGACAGCGATCATTCTACCAGGGTTACATGAACAAGGCGTTGATATGCAAGATACCCCAATCTCAGCCGCTGCTGCTATTGAATGGGAGCTAGAGAATGCCGATGTTGTTTTTGGAACGTATCCAAACAAAGCCGATAACGAGCGCGTCAAAGCCATTGGCTACATGTACAGCCAAAAACTTGAACTCAATACAGGTTGGGTAGAAAACGATATTCGCAACGAGGCAGAGCTGAATGGGATTGATTACGAGGATTACTTTCTCCATTTTGCCGAAGACACCATCATCGCCGAGGTAGACAAAACTCATGGCGAAAATACCCTGCTTAATCGAAAACCGATGATCGTTGGCTATACCGCTAGAGCCGACCACGCCGGTTTTTGGCTATATCAATCACCGCCATGGGACGCTGACGTATTCGGTCAAGCTCATAATGGCGGGGCGCTCTATGTTTATCACTCAGAAAAGTTCGACCGCTTAGCTTTTAAGTTCACCCAATTTGCTCAAGGCGGCAGCTTCACCATTGAATACCCTTCTTCTGTCGATTCGTTCGGTCAGGTAACAGAATGGACAAACTTCGATATTAAGAAAGACAAAACCGAGAGCATGACCAAAAACCAGACTGTAAACTGGTCTGTTCCTTCAGATTGGGTTCGTGCCACAACGCACGATGGCAGTGGACAAACCTATGGCGGCGGTCAGTACTTTGGTTCGACCTTCTTGCGAGATGGTGGTCGCTTGTATGTCGCGAGAGTGACTTGGCATGATGACAATATTGAGAATCGCCCTCACCTAAAAGAAGTGAAGCTCAAGAACAGTTTTCCAACCGTTAAGTTGACGAATGCACCAACGGCAACACCTGACGGAAAAACGATTCAACGTTGGCGCAAAATTCGTGGCTTTGATAAATCTGCGGATCTTAACCAAGACAGTTATCTCTCTTGGAATGAATATAAAAACCGCTCAAACAAAAATGCGACCGCTCGTTTCCGTTGGGAGTCTCGAGTCATTCCATTTGGGCGAATGTGGAACCAAACCTCCTCGTGGGCATTAACCAATCTCGGCAATCCCAACTTTGCCAACGCAGTTCACCACTATTACCAAGCAGAATGGGCGAAACAAGGCTTAAACGGTGCATACAATGACGATACAAACAAACTGCTTGGTGCAAATCAGTTCTACATCTATTCCGGTGGTATGGTAGATGAACTTGGTTTGGTTGCAGGAAGCCAAGCCGCTGATGATGCGTACAAAGCTCAGTTTTCGGCATTCTTAAACAAACTGGCAACGCTGGATCCGGATGCGCTAATTGGTCTCAACATAGGCACGGCAAACTTATATGGTCGCAATGGACAGAGTCATTTAGTTAAAGCAGGTTCCCTGTACTTACGGGAGCACTATCTATTCCCTTCTACTGGCTTTAGTGGCTATGCAGGTTTGGCTAAATTCTGGGATAACGCCGCTCTCGCCAAAGTAGGTCAGAAAGTGATTTACCAAGCAACAACACGTTATGGTCGAGTTCAGTACTTCGGTAACACTGAAGACAATTGGAAGCAGGATCAATACTCTGCACTAGCAGCGTTCTACTTAAATCACCACTCGGGATACAGCTATTTTAATCAATGGAACAGCGGTTATCTGTACGGCAGCAACAACACCACTGTCGACAACTTCTGGAAAGCCGGAGTACCCAAAAACATCGCTTATCAACCAAGTGCATTACTTGCCGCTGATCTAGGCGAACCAGTAAATCAAATCCCAGAAGGCTTTACAGCAATACCTTTGATGATGTCCACCAGCACTCCTTCAGCCGCTGATTACACCGTGGTTGGTGACTCTTCCATGAATGAAGTGGTGCACGCAGATCTGCCCGATGGTCTTGCTCACGTCCTACCGACATATACCTATTTTGCCTTTCGCTCAGAGGAGTCCGTAGTTTCTGATGGTCCAATTGAGATGGTGTTAGCAAGAGAATTTAGCAAAGGGCGCGTGTTATATCGCACTGATTTTTTTGGCAAAAGCGCGGACTATTTTACTGCGCCCAAAATCACCATCACGCTAGACAAACCAATGCGACCTGTCGACAAGGATGGCAATGTTGGAGACTATGTTTCCGACATTCATATTGGTGGATACGAAGGACTGTTCTTACTGTATTGATCCGCGACTTAAGCCCCCTTTCCCGCAACCTTGCTCAACATCCTTCATGTAATTATCGCACTTGATTATCAAATCATTTTTGACAGTGACTCAAAGCGTTCGCTATTTATCCCTTCCTATCTTGAGCCTACTATCACTTCGAAAACACAGTGCACGACTCAACTTCGCACGAATAAAAATAAGGAATTCAGTATGACTCAAACTAACACGTCAAAAGCTATAAAACTCGGTGTCACTAACCTCTCATTTCATCGTGTCACTGCTTCTCTTGTCAGCCATATACTCAATGATATGGGTTTTAAGGTCGAGCGTATTTATTCACCCCATGAAGAGAACTTCTCAAAGCTCAAATCTGGTGAAATCGACATGCTTTCTTCGGCTTGGTTACCATCAAGTCACGGCATTTACAAAGCATCGGTAGAAGAAGTACAACCCCTACTGGAGCTCGGCTTACACTACGAACCTTACGCACTTTGGGGTGTACCAGATTACGTTCCAGAAGCACTCGTATCAGAAGTGAGCGACCTGACTAAACCTGAAGTTGTAGCGAAAATGAAATCCGATATTCAAGGCATCAACCCTGGCGCAGGCATTACGCGCTTTTCGATCAAGATGATGGACGAATACGCACTAACCCAAGCAGGCTACCATTTCCACACAGGGACGGAAGAAGATTGCTTTACCGCATTTGAACAAGCGGTGAAAGAGAAACGATGGGTTGTTGTGCCACTTTGGAAACCTCAATTTCTTCACTATAAATACGCAATTAGAGAGCTCACCGAACCGAAAGGTTTGTTAGGCATTATTGATAAAGCCGTTTTACTACTGCGTAAGGACAAATCAGATAAATTTACTCAAGACGAGTTAAACCAACTGGACACGCTCCGTTTCTCAAACGATATCATTGCGGAATTGGATTACAAAATCAGTCGTGAAGGGCGAGATTTAGACACGGTGACACGTGAGTGGTTGGATAACCAAGCGCAATAGACTTAAATACAATCTCAGAGCCTTGCCGTGCTTAACGCGTATGGCAAGGCTCGGTGCGCTAGTACATGGTATTCCCGTTTGCTGTCTCTTTCGGTATTTCCTGCAACGCATCCCAATGCTCGACAATCTTACCGTTTAGATCAAAGCGGAAGAAATCCATCGTTACATATTCCACATCATCAGGCCACGTCTGATGAGTATGCAGTGCCACCAAATTCCCCTCTGCAACTGCGCGAACAAACGTAATATCTTTGTTGGGATACTCTTCCTGCATTCGCTCGAAATAAGCGATAAATGGCTCGGTACCGTTACCCACTAACGGATTGTGCTGAATGTAATCATCCCCCACGTACAGGTCGACCGCTTTTCTCGGTTCTCCTCGATATGCCATCTCATAGAAGGCAATGGCATTGCGCTTATTCTCTTCTATATCGATTTGCATGGTGCTCATCTGATTCTCCTTCGTCATGCAAACAACCTGTCATTAGCGTAGTTGAGAATCATAATCCTGCTTTATTCTTAAACGAAAAGAGGCAGCATTCAGCTACCTCTCTGTCTATTCCCAATGATGCCGTTTTGGTTGCGCTACACTAACTCGCCCGCGCCTTGTACCGAGCGTTCACTGTTCTCAACAAGGAAGACTGTGGCTGTTTGTTTAAGAGCTTCCCATTCTGCGTCTTCAACAAAGATACCCTCTTCCCACGACGTTTTCTGTGCACGATTCAGTTCATCTCCATCAATATGAATTGCGTAACCTTGTGAACTTGCTTCGATATCAAAATCCGTTACGGCAAGCTCTATCGTCATACTGTGATAATCGGTACTGTTGTCTTCAATCTGATCAGAAAAGAATACCTCTGGTGCAACCCGCCCGCGGTTTAACACATACAAGGTTCGCTTTGGACTAGTGCCATTAACCCACTGAGCACGGCACGCAATGCCTTTGGCAGAGAGTCTCACTAGCTCACTAAATGCTAACCAGCGATTGTGGCATTGCTTCAGTGTGATAGTAACGCTCTTGCTGCTGACCATTTTCTCAAGCGCAAAATCCAACACCGCAGGTAAATGACAGGCGATACTGCCATTGTGTAACTCGACTTCGATATGAGAGTCGGTGTTACTCGTAATGCTAACCGCACAATCTGAATCTAAGTTGAGAAACAGGCTGGCGTTGTTAAAGTGACGCACCCCGTGCAAGCCCACCATTTGCAGATCCGCAACCATATTGGCAATCACATCAGCTTCACCGCAATGACGGCGCATACCAAGAAAAGCTTTGTTTACTGCTGCTACCAGCTCGTTATGCGAGACGATCATAATGCAAAACCTCCAGTGATTTTTTGATTGTCGCTTTGCGCGATTTCTTCATGCTCTGGCATGGTTGGGAAAATCCACGTATCGCTGAAACGCGGGTCCTGAATCTCATCAAGCAATGGCGCGCCTTGGAAAAAGGTCACGCGCACCCATCGGTCTGAACGCGGATCAAACTTAGTCGCACCAAAGATTGCTAACTTACAGCGTAGTAGATGCATCGGCAGTGCGTCTTCACGTAGTACATTCATCTGGATATCGCCCATTTCTCGATTGCCGAGCGTCCATACACGACGAGTGATTGCACGATACTGCGGATGCTGCAGTAAGAACTCCGCCAACGATCTTTCTGGGTGGCACGTTTGCAGCGCATGGTAGAGGCGGTTTACTTGTCGCCCTATATCGAGTGGCAACTCACGTTCTTCACCGATTTCTTCCCCACGAATGCCTAGTCTCGGTTCCTCTTTGTCTTGTGAGCGATACCAGAACCAATAGTTGTTCTCTGGTAACGTGTAGTCGGCATCGATTGACCAACGGTATTTGCTCTCTAGTATTTGCGAAACATCTTGAACGCTTTTTCCACCAGGAATAGAGAGTGACTCATCGGTGTTCATTTGGTTTTCAAATTCATCAACCAAAGATGGGTAAAGCTCGATCAAACATGAAGTTAGGATTTCTTGGGCTTCCAAACTCATGGTTGTGGTTTGTTTGATCAAGCTTGCCCAATTTGAGTGCTCTGCCATCAAAGCATTTAAGTTAATTTGTAGCGCTTGGAGATCCGCAATCGCTTGATGATTAAGCTGATCTTGATGTTCATTGATTGTTATCACTTGCTCTAAGTGTCGCTGTGCTTTTTTAAGCAGGGCTTTTAACGGCAGCTCTAACTCGGTAGATTCACATGGCATGGCAAGCACATTGGCAATAGCACGCTCACGTGATGTCATCCATTGGTCGACAATACATGGATGGTTGATTAAATATGGCGCCATACCCAAACCAGTTGCATTCCCCACACCAAGATAGCGCTGCAGGCCTTTGTGAAGTGCAACTGCATTATCTCCGCCTTTTTTCGCAGCAAGGTAATGAACCCAATCTAAACTGAATTCACGCAGCATATAAACGGCACACATTTGTGCACTGAACGATTGGTTGAAGTCAGGGTTGTTCTCCAGCAGTTTAAAATCGGCAATACCAAATTTACCGTTACCATAAACGGCGGTGGTTCTTAGGATGTAACCCACTTCTGCCAGTTCCGAAGGCTCTGGCTGCTCACCTTTAGAAAGCGCATTCACAATGTGTTCAAACACACGAACACTCTTATTCGCACGAGCAAGAACAAGCACGTTGTTTGGATTGCGCCCCGCTTCTTGCAAAGGCACATTGGCTCGAAGTTGCTCTAGCAACTCAACATTAACTTCACCTTTGACCAGCGCAAAGGTTACGTCCCATTTTTCAGCAATGACTCGGTCATTACGCTCTTCATCAGCAATTTCATCGCAAAATACAACCAAGTGATAAACGTGTTCCGGCGTCGCTAATTTGTAAATTACATGACCAAAACCGCGTGGACACAATTGCCACTCATGTTTGTTCACTCGCCATTCCTGACTCGCCATTTTTCGGATCAAGCTTCGCACAAAGCTGATTCGATTTTGGTGCATAGCCCCTAGCCTGTCTGGCGCCATCACAATTGCAGCGTTGCGAAGTGTTGCTTCAGTGTAAGTAGAACGATGTGCATCCATTTTGCTCACCACCTATTTTTTATTGTAAGAATAAGGGCTTGTGCAGGTGTGGGGAGGATTCACCCACACAAGCGCCACGTTATTGGGTTTGATCTTTTTGTTATAACCGTTGTTATAGCCCTTGCTCTTTCGCCATCTTCATAGCGATCTGCGGTGCATTCCAAAGTGACGGTAACAGAATTAATGACACTGGAACGGCTGTAATCACGATGAAGGATTGCAGGGCTGATATACCACCAGAGCCAAGTGAGATGAGAATCAACGCGGTGATACCCATAGCCACGCCCCAGAAAGTACGAATAATCGCATTTGGTTCTGTCTCACCACTGATCACAACACTGATGGTGTACGTCATTGAGTCACCAGTAGTAACGATGAAGATCGTGGTCAAAATCAAGAACAAGATTGAAACAAGTAGCGGCATTGGCAGTTGTTGAGTCACTGCGAGTAACGCGCCCGGTAAATTGAAGCCTTCAAATGCTGCACTCACACTGCCTGGGTTCGCAATTTCAAACGCTAAGCCAGAGCCACCAACAATGGTGAACCAAAAACATGTAGTAAGCGGAGCAACAATGCTGATCGTCGAGATAATTTGACGAATACTGCGACCACGAGAGATACGTGCAATGAAGATCGCCATCATCGGTCCATAGCCCAAGAACCAGCCCCAGAAGAATACTGTCCACCAGCTCAACCAACCTTCATCAACACGGTAAGTTGCCATTGGGATAAAGTTATCCAGCATGGTACCTACGCCTTGAATATAACCATTGAAGATAAAATCTGTTGGACCAAATAGAAGGATATAAACCATCAACACTAACGCGAGAATCACGTTGTAGCGGCTCAGCATTTGCATGCCGCGGTTTAAGCCACTTAAAGCTGATACGGTGTACAACACAATCGCAAATAAGATGATGATCAACTGTGTGGTAAAGCCATCCGGGATATCAAACAATGCATTTAACGCGTAGCTAACCTGTAAACCTAGGAACCCAATCGGTCCAATGGTTCCTGCCGCTACGGCGATGATGCAACATGCGTCAATCAGCGCACCCGTTTGACCTTTTAGCGCTCGCTCACCCAGCACTGGATAAAGCAAGATACGAGGTTTTAACGGCAGTCCTTTATCGTAGTGTAAATGCATGACCACGATAGACGTTAAGCTGCCAACAATAGCCCACGCGAGAAAACCCCAGTGCATAAACGACTGTGACAACGCATTAATGGCACCTTGCTGAGGATTGTCTTGCGGACCATACAAAGGTGGAGGACTCACGTAGTGCGCGATAGGCTCTGCCGCCGCCCAAAATACGCCGCCGCCAGCTAAAAGCGTACAGAAGATGATTGCCATCCAACGAAAACCATCCATTTCAGGCTTCGTTGTTCCGCCTAAAATCACCTTGCCTGTTCGCCCTGCAGCCAAGCCAAGACCAATAAGAAAAGTGAGAAGAAGCAGTATCTGCCAGTACGGACCGAAGACTTTTACTGACCACGCAAATCCCGTATTAACTAACGTTGATAGCAACTCTCCATCGTAAAGCGCGATAGCGACGAACAAGGCAATAAAGCCACCGCTATACCAAAGTGCCGGGTTACTTAACCCTAACTTATCCGGTGAATTTTCCGTTGCTGAAGTGTCGTTGTGTTTTGCTTGTTGCTTCTTTGATGACACGCTCATCGTTGAAGCTTTCATGCTATTGGTTAGATCAGACATACTCTGACTCCAGAAGTTTATTGCAGCTGCCATAACGGCTACAAAAAGTGACTTTAACACTCGCCTTGTTATTATTTTTTGAGCGAGCTATTCCATGTTTATTTGGGTTACGACCTAGCTCGCCTCCAGCCCTTCTTTAAGGAAGTTAAACCAGTTCTCACCCAGGATTTTTCCTGCCTCGGATTCACTGAATCCATGACGCATTAAGCCGTTGTAAATGTTCACCATCCCTTTACTGCCACTAAACCAAGGCAAAGCATCAGGCCACCCCGCATTACTAGCGGAGCCTTCACCATAGTCCATTGCTTTGGACCAACGACCGTTGCGCATCCACTCAAGCACTTGCTGTGGTTGGTTTAAACAAAGATCACTGCCGATGCCTAAGTGATCCACACCGAACTGATCGGCAGTTTTCGCGACCATTTGGCAGAAATCTTCTAGCGTGCATTGGCTTCCGTTTGGAAGATGGAATGGGTAAAGACTAAAGCCAATCAAGCCGCCACGTTCGGTGAGCGCTTTAATGACGTTGTTCGATTTGTTGCGCAGAGCATCATGAGCAAACGTTGGGTTCGCGTGACTAATACAAATGGGACGTGAAGAAAGGTCAATCGCTTCCAACGTTGAGCGCTCTGCACTGTGGGACATATCGATGATCATCCCGACACGGTTCATCTCTTCGATGGCTTGTTTACCAAAACGCGTGACACCAGAGTCGTTCTGCTCATAGCATCCTGTCGCCAGCAAGCTTTGGTTGTTATAGGTCAACTGCATAATCAGCAAACCTTGACGGCGCATGACTTCTATTAAGCCGATTTCATCGTCAATTGGAGAGCAATTCTGTGCACCAAAAAAGACGCCAACCTTTCCCTCAGCTTTTGCTTTCTCGACGTCAGCCATCGAGTAAATAGGCATAATCAGGTCTGTATTTTGTTCGAATCTCAGGTTCCATTCGGCAAAGCGAGTTAAGGTTTCTCGTGCATTTTCATGATAAACAATCGTCGCATGCACAGCCGTAATACCGCTCGCCTTCAGCGTTTGGAAGTATTCTCGATCCCAATTGCAGTACTGCAATCCATCAATCACAATCCGTTGTTGGTACATAACCACTCCTTAAACGTTAATAAGCCTTTAAGGTTGGGCAGCGGAATGCTCGGCTGCCCTATTTCACTTAGTAAGGACGTTGATAAGCGGTTTTCACCACGGTGTAGAATTCTTTTGCGTATTGACCTTGCTCGCGTGGACCAAAGCTCGACTCTTTACGACCACCAAACGGCACGTGATAATCCGTTCCTGCGGTTGGTAGGTTGACCATGACACAACCAGTTTGAGCTTGTTGTTTGAAGATGGCGCTATTACGGAGGCTTTGCGTGATGATGCCGCCCGTCAACCCAAAGCGAGTATCGTTTGCTACAGCAATGGCTTCGTCCAAGTCAGAAACTCGAATCACGCTTGCCATTGGCGCAAACACTTCTTCTTGGTTCACTTCCCAACTGTTTTGCGTATTGAGGAAAAGAGTTGGCGACATGTAGAAACCGTCATGCTCTAAGTTCAAGCGCTCGCCACCGAACGCTAACTCCGCACCACTTTGACGTGCTTTCTCAATCCATTCAAAGTTGGCATTCAATTGGTTTCCATCCACAACAGGTCCCATGAAAACGCCTTCTTCTAAAGCGTGACCGACTTTAAGCTCGCTCATTCGTTTGATCAGTGCTTCCACGTAGGCATCGTGAATGCCATCCATGACGACCAGACGAGAAGACGCGGTACACTTCTGGCCTGCGCCAGAGAAAGAGCCTGCAATGGTCGCTTCAACGGCAATTTGAATGTCTGCATCATCAGCAACCACAAGTGCGTTCTTACTGCCCATCTCTAACTGGCAGCGAACAAAATTCGGTGCCGTTGCTGCCGCTACTTTGCGTCCGGTATCAACAGAGCCAGTAAAGCTCACACCATTTACGCCTTTCGAGTTGATAAGCGTGTTACCCACTTGCGAGCCACTACCCAACACAAGGTTGAACGTGCCTGCTGGTAAGCCTTGACGATGGATAATCTCCGTCAGTGCAACCGCACTAGCAGGCGTTAGGTTAGCGGGCTTCCACACGACGCTATTACCAAAAGCAAGTGCAGGCGCGATTTTCCATGCAGCCGTAGCGGTTGGGAAGTTCCAAGGAGAGATAATGGCGATAACGCCGACGGCTTCACGAGTGACCTCAACGGAAACGCCTGGACGGACAGAAGCTGCGTTATCGCCAATTTGACGCAGCACTTCCGCCGCGAAATATTGGAAGAATTGACCAGCACGGTAGATTTCACCGCGACCTTCAGCAAAAGGTTTACCTTCTTCACGTGAAAGCAGCGTGCCAAGCTCATCACAACGAGCAATCAGCTCATCACCAATGGCCTGCAAAACCGCTTGTTTGCGCTCAATCGGCGTTTTTTCCCACTCTGGCTGCGCAACTTTGGCAGCTTGAATGGCTTGCTCTACTTGACCTTCACTCGCCTGAGCAAAATCGCCCAAGTTCTCACTGATGTCTGAAGGGTTAATGTTCGCAACCGTATTAGTACCAGATTGCCATTCGCCTGCAATGTAGAGAGATTTCTCTGCTTGAACATTATTAATAGAAGTCATTGCTCTGTCCTTATTCTTCCTGACGTCTGGTGATCGCCACCAGCTCACTGATCTCACTAACAAAGCCCGGTGATGAGGCTTTGATTATTATTCTTTACTCTGGCTGACTCGCTGATGCGTACACCACAAACTCCACCAGCATCTCTTCACGCGCTAGTCCTGCCACAACCATAGCGGCACGATTAGGGTAAGGTGCGTCAAAATACTCAGCGTAGACTTGGTTAACCGTTTTTAAGTACTCACGATCCGTCACATAAATCAGCACTTGCAGAACAGAATCTAAAGACTCCCCTGCACACTCCAGCGTGTGAACGAGATTATTAAAGGTTTGACGAGTTTGCGCTTCGATACCGCCTTCCACGACAGCTCCGGTATCATCAATCGGGATTTGCGCGGTGTATAAAGTACCATTGTTAATAATTGCCCATTCCAGCGGCGCTTTAGAGGCAAACAATGCGGTTTTGACTGGGTATTTTTTCGTAGAAGTATTCACGTGCCTTTCAACCTTTGTAACAACCTTGTTTCAAGATAGTTAAATACTGCACATTGACAGGCGATAAATCGAACGGTAAATTTTTTACATTTGATAAGAAAAATCTATCACCTTATTAAAACTAAGGTAAATAAAGGGATTGCAGAGGTTTCGCCGTGAGTATCAAGCTTCAACAATTAAAGCATTTTGTGATGGTGGTCGAGGAAGGTGGTTTTCGAGCCGCTTCACATAGAGCAAATCGCTCTCAAGCAGCACTGTCGACATCCATAAAAGAACTAGAAAAGATACTTGGTCAGAGCCTATTTGAATCTGGAAATAAATCCAAACTCACACCTTTCGGCGAGATCTGCCTGCCTAAGATCATTCAGTTTCTCAACATCTATAACGCACTGGATAATGACTTGAAAGCCGCCGCCGCAGGGCAGCAAGGGCGGGTACGCATCGCCAGCGTTCCTTCTGTTGCTGCCAAGCTGATTCCCAGTGTGCTCGGCGCATTCTGTGAACGATACCCGAATGTAGAAGTCAGCCTAATTGATGATAACGCCGCTGGCGTCGAAGCGCGTTTGTTATCAGGCGAAGTGGATTTAGCGTTGGGTAACCCATCACACTTGGACGAAGGCGGTATCGAGTTTACTCCGTTAATCTCTGATCCCATTGGTGTAGTGTGTTTGAAGGATAACCCTATTGCTCAGCATCCAGAAGGAATCGAGTGGCAAACGCTGTTGGAACAACCTTTTATTCGAAACGGGACTTGTACCCTACTCGATCCCACTCCTGCACGCGCGCTAAGTGAACAAGCTTTGTATTCCGTGGAGAACATTACGTCTTTGTTCTCAGTCCTTGAGCTCGGTATTGGTGTCACCACCTTGCCAAAGTTAGCTTTCCCAACCAATGAAACTCGATTAGTTTGGATTCCGCTTATTGATCCACCTTTGAAAAGGCAGGTGGGAATCTTTACCTTAACGGACCGAACAATATCGCCTCAAGCTAAAGCTTTCCATGAGCTGTGCATTCAATACTTAAACTACCAAGGGAATGAGGAGTAACAATATCGATAAAATCGTTACTCGCCTCTCTCCAAGACGAAAAAAGCCCTTTCCAACCGGAAAGGGCTTTGACTTAGTTCCCAAAATTTTTGCTGTTTTACAGCAGTTCCACCGATTGTTGAGCGATAACCCACTCTTCATTGGTAGGAATAACTAGCGCTTTCGCACCAAGTAACTCAGATGTAGCAACAACACCTGCGTTACCAAATCGTGCATCTTCATTACCTTTCACATCTTCAACAAAACCTAGAAGTTTTAGGTTGTTTAGGATTTCGCGACGAATTGGCATAGAGTTTTCGCCAATACCGCCAGTGAAGATGATGCCGTCGAATGAATCAAGAGCAGCAAGGTAAGACGCGATGTATTTAGACACACGGTATGTGAATACTTGGAATGCTAGAGCAGCGCCTTCGTGACCTTCTTCCATCGCTTCCAAAATACCGCGAGCATCGCTTGTTAGACCAGAAACACCTAAGAAGCCAGAAGCTTTGTTCAATGAGTTGAACACTTTCTCTTGAGACCAACCTTTCTTCAGTAGGTACTCAATGATGCCTGGGTCAAGGTCACCACAACGTGTACCCATCATTAGACCAGACAGTGGCGTGAAACCCATAGACGTATCTACAGATTCGCCGTTGTTGATTGCACAAACAGAAGCACCGTTACCAAGGTGAACAGAGATGAAGCTCGATTCTTCAACCGGCTTGTTAATCATCTTCGCAGCTTCGCGACTTACAAAGTAGTGGCTAGTACCGTGGAAGCCGTAACGACGGATGCCGAAGTCTGAGTAAAGCTCTTTCGCAATTGCACCAGTGTAAGCTTTTGCAGGCATTGTTTGGTGGAAAGCAGTATCAAACACAGCAAACTGAGGTAGCTCAGGGAATGCCGCCATTGAAGCACGCATACCAATCGCATGAGCAAGGTTATGTAGAGGAGCCAAATCACTTAGCGCTTCTACGTCTGCAATAACAGACTCATCTAAACGGACCGTTTTGGTAAACTTCTCACCGCCGTGAACCACTCGGTGACCAACAGCAACAACATCTTCAATTAATTTGTACTCTTTTACTAACTCAACTAGTTTTGCTACTGCAAGTTGATGGTGATTCTCATCGCCTTGAATAGCGTACTCAAATTTCTCACCGTTGAATTTCCAGCTCATACGAGCGTCTGATAGACCAAAGCATTCGCCCAGACCACTTAGCACAGCATCGCCAGATTGAGAGTCGATTACTGCAAATTTTAGTGATGAGCTACCAGAGTTGATCACCAGTACAAACGAATTAGACATGAAATAGTTTCCTGTTGTGGAGCAGAGGTTGTAATTGCGCTTCCGCGCTGCGTACTTCTTGTTTGTGCTTTCTATTATTCAATAATTTTTTAATCTTTCAACTATCTTTTAGCATTACTTAATTAGTTGAACATTTTTTGTTGATCTACGACAAGTTTGAATTTTATTTGAAGACTAAAAAATATGTGTTGTTACAACAAATGTATGAATACTCATATTTGTACAAAACCTAAAGTATGAGCTACGTTGTTTATTGGGGAATGAAAATTAACAAACCTATCAATAGGTCAGAATGATAACGTGCCTACTTTTGCCTTTGTATTGGTCATCATAGGTCTCATGTTACTCTGCTGGGGATGGCAGATGACAAGAAATATTTGCTCGAAAACAGACGTTCCTGGTTGGATAGTTCTGTTGATTTTGATCACCGGGTTCATATTTGCTTATGCGGCTTTTCTTAACGAAATCATCCATAAACCTGCCGCTTCTTTACTCGAAACGGGAGTCGCTCTACTGTTGCTTGGCGGCAGCATATTCATCGTTTTGATGATTAAATGGAGCAATGATTCGATTTTAGAACTTCACGAAATCGCTGAACGCGAGAAGCACAATGCTGTTCATGATTCATTAACTGGTCTGCCCAATCGCAAATACTGCTTAGAATCGATAGACAACCGAGTTCAACAAGGAATCCCCTTCTCTGTCATCTTATTTGATGTCGTTAACTTCAAACAAATTAACGACGCCATGGGACACTTCTGCGGTGATCAACTATTGATTCAAATCGGTCAAAGGTTACAAGAAGAACTGGCAGGAGAAGACCGCCTCTTTCGTGTAGGCGGTGACGAATTTGTGATCCTCACTTCATGTGCTTGTGATCACACTGGCACTGCATTGATAGAAAAGTTAGACCATGCGATGGCTCAACGCTTCCATCTTGATGAGTTTCAAGTGTCATCACGTGTTGTATTCGGCTTAAGCACTTATCCGAGCGATGCAGAATCAAACGATCTTCTCATCAAATTTGCGGATATCGCCATGTATCACGCAAAACGCAATGGGCAATTGATGGCGTTCTACAATGAAGACATGAACGTTGGCGCGAAGTACCAGCTCGAAATCTCCTCACGCATCCAGTGTGCATTAGACAAAGAAGAGTTCCAGCTCTACTACCAGCCATTAATTGATGCGCGCTCTAACCTTGCTGTGGGCTTTGAAGCCGTCATCCGCTGGCGCGATAGTAATGGAAAAAATATATCCCCAAATGATTTTATTCCTATTGCCGAAAGAAGTAATCAAGTGCATAGCATCACCATGTGGGTGCTCAACCAAGTTGAAAAAGATTTGCACACTATGAGCGAACAAGGAATAAACCTACCTGTACACGTTAACTTATCGGCTAAGGATCTCTCTTCTAACCGCTTGTTTTCTAGACTAGATAAGATGCTGTCAGACAATCCGCACTTCGCCGATATGATCAGTCTTGAAATCACAGAGACCATGGCTATTGACAGAGTTCGGGAACTCAACCCTCTCATTCACCAAATCAAAGGACTGGGTATAAAAATCAGCTTGGATGATTTTGGTACAGGCTACTCTTCCTTGTCTTTACTGCGCGACTTGCCTGTCGATCAAATTAAGATTGACCGCTCTTTCCTTTGTACAGCAAGTAAGACTGAAGGCACTCGTTCGATTGTGGAGAACACCATTGCGCTCGCACACGGTCTTGGGTATTCAGTGGTTGCAGAGGGAGTCCAAGACATGGATACGCTTCACTTCTTACGTAGTCGAGGCTGTGACATCATCCAAGGCTACTTATTCTGCCCTGCACTACCGTTAAACGAAGTGATAAGTTGGGTAAACACCCATGACGAAGAGCAAAGCCGCATTCGACGCGCATAAAAAAACCGAGCACTTAGCTCGGTTTTTAAATTTATCTAGTGATTAAGCAATTATGCTTCTTGTGAGCGACGACCACGGCCGTGACCACGTTCACCACGGTGTGCACCACGGTGGTCACCACCACGGTTACGATCGAAACGACGTTCGCCACCTTCACGGTTACCATCGCGGTTGCCGTCACGGTTACCACGGAAGCCACCTTCGCGACGACCGCCTTCACGACGACCACCTTCGCGGTTGCCGTCACGGTTGCCACGGTAACCGCCGCCATCACGACGACCGCCATCGCGACGACCACCGTCACGGCGACCACCACGAGACTCACGGAAGTCATCGAAGTCACATACTACAGCACCAACATCTTGTTGACGGATACGTAGCTTGCTTAGCTTGTTCGCAGCATCTGAAGTCATTGCTTTAGGTAGCTGAACGAATGTATGACCTTGTGCTAGCTTGATTGCACCGATAGAGCCTTTACCTAGACCTAGTTCGTTTGCAAGAGCACCAACGATGTCTTTAACTTGAACGCCTTGCTCGCGACCAACTTGAAGCTGGTAAGTATCCCAGTCTTGGTTGTTGAAGTTGCGACCACCGTCACGACCACCTTCACGGCGCTCTTTACGACGTTGCTTGTCACGCTCAATCGCTTCAATCATTGGGTCTTCGCCAATGTAGAATAGCGGGCGTTTACCTTGCTGACGCTTAAGAAGCATTGCAGCAAGCATTGTTGGGTCGATTTCTAGAGAAGTTTGTAGCTTCTCAACAAGCTCTGCGAACTTGTCTAGAGCTTTGTGCTCTTTCTCTGCTTCCAGTTCAGCCGCTAGCTTGTTTAGACGAGCTTCTGCAACTTGGTCACGTAGAGGAAGTTGGATTTCTTCCATAGATGACTTAGTTACGCGCTCGATAGTGCGAAGCATACGAATTTGGTTAGTGCGAACTAGAAGGATCGCTTTACCTTTACGTCCAGCACGACCAGTACGACCGATGCGGTGGATGTAAGACTCAACATCGAATGGGATGTCGTAGTTAAATACGTGAGTAATACGTGGAACATCAAGACCACGTGCAACAACGTCAGTTGCAACTAGGATATCGATAACACCTTGTTTGATGTGATCAACAGTACGTTCACGTAGAGACTGAGGAATATCACCGTGTAGTGCAGCAGCTTTAAAGCCACGTGCAGATAGCCAATCAGCTAGACGCTCAGTGTCTTGACGAGTACGTACGAATACGATTGACGCGTCAGTTTCTTCAGTTTCAAGAAGACGAGACATAGCTTCATCTTTCTCTACACCCTTCACAACCCAGAACTGTTGTTGAACTTTGTCTACAGTGTGGTTTTTACCAGCAACGTCGATAGTTACAGGATCACGTAGGAAACGCTCAACAATGTTTTTAAGCATTGGAGGCATAGTTGCAGAGAAAAGAACGCGCTGTGCAGATTCCGGAGCGTGCTCCATGATTGCAGTTACGTCGTCCACGAAACCCATGTTTAGCATTTCGTCCGCTTCATCAAGTACGAAAGTGCTAACTTCGTCTAGATGCAGACGTTCACGGTTGATAAGGTCTTGTACACGACCAGGAGTACCAACTACTACGTGTGCACCGTTTTTAAGTGCACGCATTTGATCTACGATAGATGCACCACCGTAGATTTCTAAAACTTTAAGACCCTTGATGTTTTTACCAAGGTTCTTCATCTCAGCCGCAACCTGAATCGCTAGCTCACGTGTTGGAGCAAGTACGATTGCTTGTGGTTTACGTTGGTCAAGATCAAGCTTGTTTAGAAGAGGCAGAGAGAATGCTGCCGTTTTACCTGTACCCGTCTGTGCTTTACCCAGCGCGTCAGCACCTTCCAACAGGTGTGGGATTGCCGCAGCCTGAATTGGAGTTGGTGACACGAAACCCATTCCGTCTAGAGCAGAAAGGATAGAATCATTCAGAGATAAATCGCTGAATTGAATAACAGAATCTTGCATTGGGATCCTACTTAATTAAACAAAAAAACAGTCCCATATGCTCTTCCAATTCGATACTGATCCATCCAATTACTAAATCCGTTCAGACAGGAGCTAGTACAGTACACAACCGCGATAAGCCATTAGGGACGACTAAGGGAGGCGGATTATTCCTTAAATGCATAAAAAAAGCTAGAAAAAATTGAATTACATCACAATTTATTCTCACTAATGGTATTATTCGCATAAATTTCCACCTCTCCCCCCATTCTCCGGAGAGAAAAGCACCAACAAGCTGTTCAATTCATCAATAATTCACAGCGAATTTCTGTGCTTTAGGTAGTAATAATCGTGCGCAATGATTATAGTGTGCCCAATTCCAACGGTAAGTTAAGAAAAGATGTTTCAAGATAACCCGCTATTAGCTCAGCTTAAGCAGCAAATCCAAGAAAACCTGCCTAAAAAAGAAGGCTCAATCAAAGCAACCGATAAAGGCTTTGGCTTCCTGGAAGTGGACAGTAAAACCAGCTTCTTCATCCCACCTGCGTATATGAAAAAGTGCATGCACGGCGACAAAGTCGTTGCCATCATCCGCACTGAAAACGAACGTGAAGTCGCAGAACCACAAGAACTGCTAGAACAAGCCGTAACTCGCTTTATTGGTCGAGTAAAAATGTTCAAAGGCAAGCTAAACGTAGCTCCTGATCACCCACAGCTTAAAAAGCTTTCTCTTAAAGCAAAACTAAAGAAAGGTCTAAAACCTGATGAATTTGCTGAAGGTGACTGGGTTGTCGCGCATCTTATTCGTCACCCACTTAAAGGTGATAACACTTTCTTCGTAGAAATTTCGGAGAAGATAACCGATTCAAATGACAAGATCGCGCCTTGGTGGGTAACGCTTGCTCAGAATGATCTACCAAACTCTGAGCCAGCAGGCATCGAGAACTGGGAACTGAAAGACGACGCCGATCTAGAACGCGTAGACATGACGCATGTTCCTTTCGTAACTATCGATGGTGAATCAACCAAAGATATGGATGATGCACTTTACGCGAAGAAAACAGAATCTGGTGATTTCGAACTGACTATCGCAATCGCAGACCCAACAGCGTACATCACACCTGAAGATGATATGGATAAAGTGGCGCGTGAACGTGGCTACACTATCTACTTACCAGGTCGTAACATCCCAATGCTACCTCGTGATCTAGCGGACAACCTATGTTCTCTAATTGAAGGGGAAATCCGCCCTGCTATCTGCTGCACAGTGACAGTAAATAAAGAAGGCGTGATTGGTGATGACATCAACTTCTTTGCAGCGAACATTAAATCACACGCTCGCCTAGCTTACGATCACGTATCAGACTGGTTAGAAAACGGCAGTTCAGACGTATGGCAACCGTCGGAAGAGATCGCGACTATCGTACGCGACCTATTCGACTTCTCTCGCGCTCGTGCTGAATGGCGTGAAAAGAATGCCGTGGTATTCCCAGATCGCCCTGACTACCGCTTCGAACTAAGCGAAGACAACGACGTTGTTGCAATCCATGCTGACATGCGTCGCAGCGCAAACCGCCTAGTTGAAGAATCTATGATCACAGCAAACATCTGTGCGGGTCGTACGCTACGTGAAAAGTTCGAAACTGGTGTATTCAATACGCATGCAGGCTTCAAAACAGAGAAGATTGAAGAAGTGGTTGAACTGGTAAACCCAGAAGGCGCATTAGAGTTCACTGCTGAATCTATCGCAACACTAGAAGGCTTCGCAGCGCTTCGCCGTTGGTTGGGTGAGCAAGAGACTTCTTACCTAGATAACCGTATCCGTAAGTTCCAAACGTACAGCGAAGTGGGCAATCAACCTCTTCCTCACTACGCAATGGGTCTTGATATCTACGCAACTTGGACTTCACCAATTCGTAAATACGGTGACATGATCAACCACCGCATGCTGAAAGCCGTGATTTTGAACAAAGAACCGGTTCAAAAGCCAGACGATGAAGTGGGCGAAGAGCTAGCTCTACACCGTAAACACCACAAAATTGCCGAGCGAAACGTGTCTGATTGGCTATACGCACGCACTCTTGCAGACGAGCCGAACAAGCAAACGTGTTTCACAGGTGAGATTTTCGATATTAATCGTGCCGGAGCACGTGTTCGACTTCTCGAAAATGGCGCAGCAGCCTTTATTCCTGGTAGCTTGATTCTTGATAATAAAGAAAGAATTGAGTGTAACGGCGACAACGGTACCATTTCTATCGATAAAGAAGTGGTATACAAGTTAGGTGATACATTGGAAATCGTTCTAGCAGACGTGAACCAAGAGAACCGCAGCATCGTTGCAAAGCCGACCCAGGTATTCGCTGATAAACCAGCGCCACAAACAGAAGAAACTGTGAGTGAATAATACCGATTGAAGTTTAAAGGCGCTCAATGGAGCGCCTTTTTTATATGTCATGCAAAAAGATAAGAACGAATATGCCGAACATTGAGATCATTCGCTTTAATCACTTCACTGCCCGCAAAAGTGAACGCTACACCGCCACTCACAATGGCTTATATGTTGTTGAAGAAGGCTCACTCATCATTAACCAACCAAGTGGTGAGCAAATTGAATTAAATGCAGGAGACTTCACTCTATATAATTCTGCAGACCTACGCAGCGCTGAAGCTAAGCCCGGAGTGTTTAAAGCACTCGCGCTTGTGTTTGATATTGGCTTGTTTAGCGAGTTTAAATCTACGCATCCAGGCGTACAGTCAGAGACAGAAGAGCGTCGCTTCTACCCTTTCTCTTCAGAAAGCCAATCATCAATTGTAAAGCTTAAAGACACGTTAATTCAGTTAGCAGACAATAAAGCGCCACAATACGCCCAAGGTCATATTGCGCTTTCCTTGTTATCACTGATGGTTGAAGTACAGCCGGACATCTTATCGATCATTGATGACGCAAGCAGTCTCACTGCCTCTCAGAAGGCAATTAAGTACATTGAAAAGAACATCGAGAAAGACATCACGTTGGAAGCGCTAGCAACACACATGAGCATGTCTATCGCGACATTGAAACGCAGACTAGCAGCAGAAAACCTTTCGTTCTCGCACATTTTGAAGGTGAAACGCATCAACCACGCAGCAACACAACTGCGAGTGTCACAAAAGTCGATTACTCAAATTGCATTTGAATCCGGCTTTAAGAGCGCCGCACACTTTAGTACTGCGTTTAAATCGATTTATAGCATTACACCAAAAGAATTTCGTAGCCAAATCGCAAAGTAACGCTTGGTACGTTACGCATTAGCAGATAAAGAAATCTGTTAATCCCAGAAACACGCTTGAGGATCGCTTTCTAATTCGGCGAGAAGCACCTCAAGCGTTTCACTACTTGGTAGCTTTTCATAAGGCACCCACATCAACTCCTCTCCACGATATGTAGGCACATAGAAACACCAAAGTTGAGTGTTGGCATCAAATAGAATTTTAGCGATGGGAGACGTGTATTCACTGTGTTGTGAATCAAGTAAGAAGTGTGCGTGATAAAGCTCTACACCGTTCTCTATGGGCTCGTATAAACACTTCCCTATCGCTTCTACTGGCAAATTGACATTACGCCTAGCGCAGAGCGTTTGAACCAACTTGTGCAAGCGACTGGTCGCCATTTGAGACACGGACATGAGCGTACTCCTGATATGTTGTTCTTAGTATATACCCAAGTGCCTGAGAGAGGCAGAAATCACCATCGGGGCATGCGCCCGCTCAAACCTAGAATAACACCCCATCTGATGCCGAAAAGCTAACTGTGTCACCTCTTTCGTTTCAAATCAGTAAAATCCACTCATCCTACATTACTGATAGTTATCAACTTAAAGTGAGTGCAATCGATCTTTCGCTATGGATATCAACGACCATTCACAAAAGTGTAACCTGAACGAAATATGATGAGCGCTGCTTTATACCGTATTTGGAGTTAAATATGTTACGTCTTTCTGTGGCGACCTTACTAGCCATGGCTTTGTCTCTTCCTTCTGCTATGGCAAAAGAAGTCAACATTTCAGGTTCTACCTCTGTGGCACGCGTAATGGATGTACTGGCTGAAGAATATAATAAAACGCACCCTGACGATTACATTGCAGTACAGGGCATTGGATCAAGCGCTGGTATCACTATGGTGAACAAGGGCGTGGTTGAAATTGGAATGAGCTCACGTTATCTAACAGAAAGCGAGAAAGGCGAAGATCTCAACGTATTCCCTATCGCTTATGATGGTCTTGCTGTTGTCGTTAACCGCACTAACTCTGTAACTAACCTTTCGGAACAACAACTGTTTAATATCTACAAAGGTAAAATCGACAACTGGAAACAGGTGGGTGGCTTAGACCAACCTATCGCCGTTGTAACGCGTGAAGCCTCTTCTGGCTCTCGTTACAGCTTTGAAAGCTTGCTAGGTCTCACTAAGATCATCAACGACCGTTTGGTATCAGACATCAATCCGAACAACTTGGTGGTAAACAGCAACAGTATGGTAAAAACCATTGTGAACCATAACCCACACGCTATTGGTTTTATCTCGGTAGGCTCGGTTGATCGCTCTGTAAAAGCCATTCAGTTTGAAGGTACAGACCCAACCGCAACTAACATCGCTAACCACAGCTACAAACTCGCTCGTCCATTCTTAGTTTTGTACAAAGTGGATGGTTTAGATAAAGCAGGTAAAGACTTCGTGAAGTTCCTGAAATCGGAGCAAGGTCAAAAAGCGATTGCAGATTACGGCTACACCCCAGTAAAAAGCTTTAATCAATAAAACGCAGACACAAAAAAAGAGAGCCAATTTCGGCTCTCTTTTTCGTTTGAATCTTTGAATTCGATTAGAAGTGCAATTGAATCACTGAAACAACTACAGCACCAGGTCGACGTACGCCTTCAATTTCTACTTTGATTTCACGCTCAATCTCAAGACCTTTCTTAATTGGCGTAATTTTAGTTAGCGTACTTGATGCACGTACGTTGTTGCCCGCTTTTACTGGGTAAGGGAAACGTACTTGGTTCAAACCTAGGTTCACCACTAGTTTTGCTGTTGGGAACATTGGTTTTTCTGGATCCACAGAATCTGTCAACTTAGGCAACAGCGCTAGCGTTAGGAAGCCATGTGCAATCGTTGTTTTGAATGGAGATTCAGAAGCCGCACGCTCTGGATCTGTATGAATCCATTGCATATCTTCGGTTACAGAACCAAATTGATTAATGCGCTCTTGAGATACGTGAACCCAATCACCTACATGGATCACTTCACCCACCTTCTCGCTTAGCTCATTAAATAGAACTTGCGCTTCAGGCTTTAGCACGATTGGCTCAGGTTGAGGAATCACCTCTTCGTTCACCGCTGGTTGCTGGTGATCGCGAACTTTAGAAAATAGGAAGCTGCTTTGTGCTCGACCTAAGAAGTCACTCCAGTAATCGCGTAGCGTTGGAGACATCCAATTCATAAACTCTGATTGGTGAGCAGAAATCGCACCAACTTTGTCTTTAAATAGATTCGTGACTTTCATAAAAACCCTTAGATAAATTCAGCACAACTGGCTATACCAGTTAATTTTGAATTAGTTCACAATATGTTGCAAACACTTTCGGGCGAACACATGTTTACTCAAAGTCATTTTATTCTTACTTTTCATTAAGATAGCAATAAAACACTATTTTATTAAGTAACCACAACATAAAGTAAATACTCTACAAAATACTGTAACAAGCGCCCTTTTGAGCATTCCATCAGACTTCATCCGTCTATAGGTGTGACCACAAAACAAGCAAACAGTTCTTTTTCATTAAAACAATGCTTTACAACGTTTATGCCTCCCCCTATTATACGTCCCGCAACGGAGAGATGGCTGAGTGGTTGAAAGCACCGGTCTTGAAAACCGGCATACGTTAATAGCGTATCTAGGGTTCAAATCCCTATCTCTCCGCCATATTTAGAAAGCTCGTTGAGAAATCAACGAGCTTTCGTCGTTTTAGCATTTGGAAAATTACGGGATTTCTATATCCCTAGTCGTGTGCGCCCCCAGCACTCCGCCACATTCCAGTAAAAAGCCCGCTAAGAGATTAGCGGGCTTTTTCGTATTTCAGTGATTTAAAGGGATTAAACTAAATCCCTCCTTGAATGCAAACCCAAACTAGGCGTCCCCGAACTCCGTCACATTTGCCGTGTGACAGCTAGGGAAGAGATTCGAGACTCCCTGCGATTCAGCGATTCAGCGATTCAGCGATTCATGATCAGTATGACTTGCCCACCTGCGTTGGTGTTAGAGAGTAGAACTCGCCCATTTAGGTAATTCGCTAGCTCGTAAATAAGTAACATACCAATACCAAAACCATCTTTGGGTGAAACGTCGTTAACCTTGCCACTATTGAAAGCCTCAATCGTGGCTGGTTCAAAACCATCGCCATCATCACTGATCTTTACAACGTCAACGTTTGGATAAGCCATAAATACAACTTCGATTTCAGAATGACTGTAACGACTCGCGTTCGAGAGAATGTTGAGTAACAATACTTTAAGTACCCTCTTGTCGGTAAATACAAGTTGCTGTGTGTTCGCACGTTTGATTTGTCGCTCACTCCCCTGAGCCTCTAACGCAAGATCTAAAATAGCTTGAAAACTGATGAACTCTCGTTGTAAAGGGACTTCTTTGTTCAAGATTTTAAGGAGATGTAAGCTCGATTCACACAGAGTATTTAGGCTGTTTACCTGAGCCCCTAAACGATTCACCAAGAAGGTATTGTCCACACCTCCCTCTTCCATCATGTCGCTCGTAAGTTGAATAGCAGAAAGTGGAGTTCGTATATCATGAGGCAGAGCAGCAAAGATCATTTTTTGCCTTGTCATCAACGAGTCGATAGCTTGTGCCATCTGATGTTGATTATTGATAAGTGTTTTGATCGCCTCCGGACCAACGACATCGGTTCTTGCCTTAAAGTCACCTTTGGCATAACGACTCGATAGATACTGGAGAGACTGAATGCCATTCGTCCATGTTCTCAGTGAAACAACCAGTACCAGTAAAGTGCATAGAATCTGAATCAAGTCTTCAGCCAATTCGACCCACATCAGCTTTTTGATGATGGGATCATTCTGATAAGCGGTACTATTAAAGGTCGCTCGAATATGGCGATCTTGATATTTTCTCGTCAGCGAGTATTCATCTTCATCTACGCGTTGTAGCTCACCAGTCGCGACATCACATTGAAACAACCAAATCGCATCTTTCTGTTCTTCCAAGGGAGGGCGAGACTCAAAACCATTCAGAACCAACTCCACACGATGAAAGTTAAACGCCTCTTCTAATGCATTTTTGTAATCTTGAATAAACAATTTAGACAGACCAGCACTGACTGCATACCCCAACAGCAGTGATGCAAAGATTTGTAGGATAAAAGTTTTCATCTTACAACAACCGGATAGTTCAAATAGAAACCTTTCGTGCGGCGGTTTTTAACCAAGTCTATATCTGGAAGAAACGACGCTAGCTTTTTGCGGATAGAAGAAATTCGCATGTAGACCGAACGATCTTCACAGTGATAAGAAAAGCCATGAATTTGTTCAAATAATTCATGTACTGGAATCGGTCGGCTCTCTTTAGACAGAATTTCTAACAGCTCAAACTCTGAAGGCGTTAAAGGAATCTTTACCTGCTCGTAGAGCAAACATGTCGCCTTTCTTTCAAGTATAAAAGGGCGTTCATCGATACTTGGCACCTCGTGAGAATAGTGCCTCGCTAGTGTGATTTGTCTTTTGATTCGCTCTCGCAAAGCATTAGTGCGTATGGGTTTGGTAATGTAATCATTCGCCCCTAGTGCTAAAGCATTGGTTTCTGTGATTTCATTGTCATTGGCAGTCATCATAATTACTGGGTAGTGATGCCCCTGCTCTCTCAACGACTTGAGTACGCAAAGCCCCGACGTATGAGGGAGTTGAATATCGAGTAACACTAGCTCAGGATTTAATTCCACAATGTGTTCTACGGCATTCTCACCAGACGTAAGGCAACTGACCTCATAGCCCTCTACAGTAGAAAGAAAGTAACACAGCATGTCTCTCAACTGCTGATCATCTTCTACGATAATGACGTTTGGCATGGAATGGTTCTCCAAATTTATCGTTCGGTTAAAACTCAAAAGTCATGACTTAAAGTATATATACCTACGTGACTTCAAGATGAGGATTCAGAGTATTGGCTTGGATACTTTATTGCCGATTCTTGATTTAGGCTCACTAAACCTTTGAATCACTGCCGCGTCTACAAACCAAGTCATTCTCGCTGAACCTAGCATCTCAAGGTAGCTTGGGTATAAGCCATATTTGTTACTTGTATTGACTAACAGCGGTTGCCGCGCAGTGTATAGAGGTGAGGTTTCACTTTCTTTAAGCGAATGTAAGCACACGACGAAAAAGCACTCGATATTGAGAGAAGATGCTGAATTAACAGAAAAATTAATTTGAGAGTTTTAAAGAAACTTGGCATTCCTTTGCCAAGTAACCAACAGAAGAGTAAAAACTAGATGTGTTGTTTCGCGATGTTGATCGCTGCTTCTAGATCTGGAATGGTCGTTAGTTCAGGAACGCGTTGTACGAATAATATTTTATTGTCTTTATCCGTGACTACAATGCTTCGGGTTAGCAAACCTAGCTCTTCAATTTGAGAGCCTGTTTTTAAACCAAACTCATGCTCAGCCGCGTCTGAAAGGTAAGTAGCATTCTTAAGAGAATGGGCTTTGATAAAGCGTTGCTGAGCAAAAGGCGTATCTGCACTCACTGCATAAAACTCAATACCCTGAAGCTCACTTTGGTGCGCAGAGATGTATTTTGACAACTCTATTGCTTGTTGAACGCAAACTGGTGTATCGACAGAAGCAAGCACGCTATAAATCTTAACTTTGTCAGATTTAGCACTGGTATCGTATGAATTCAGTTCTGATGTCAGTAAAGTAGCAGAAGGCATATATTGCCCAACTTTTACTGACTCACCAATCAGGTTGAATGTGTTCTCTTTCTCGAGTGTGACAATCTCGCCTGCCCCCAACTTTGCGTGGTCAGTGCTTGTCATAAATTGAGCCAACGCGGAACCAGAAGCTAAAGCGGTAAGTAATAATGTAGCCAATTTCATCCTAGTACCCCAAAGCCTTCATCACTGCGTCGTAGTTTGGTTCCTCAGTGATTTCTTTAACCAATTCGCTATAAAGTACGACTCCCGACTCATCAATGACGACAACCGCACGAGATGCCAAGCCTTTAAGGGCACCTTCGCTAATGTTCACGCCGTAGCTCTGAGTGAACGAAGGGGAGCGGAAGAAAGAAGCAGTTTGCGCAATATCGATGCCTTCTGCACCACAAAAACGCCCTGTTGCAAAAGGTAAATCCGCTGAGATGTTAAGAATCTCAATTTCCTTTTTCGCTAGCTTCTGGTTAAAAGTACGAACACTAGTCGCACATACTGGTGTATCAATACTCGGGAAAATATTGAGTACAACTTTTTTACCGCTTAAGCTTTCTAACGGAAAATCGTTAAGTTCTGCTGAGCATAAAGTAAAGCTAGGCGCTTTCTGACCGACTTGCGGGAAAGAGCCTGTGATACAAACTGGATTTCCTTGAAAAGTTACCGACATGATTTCCTCTTTACGTATTTAATAATTTTAATTATGTGAGCGATATTTTTATCGCGGAGAAATAATACTCTCGTTCAAAACAAATCAAACTAAGCAAATGTAAGTGATAGACTAACTATTAGATTGAATCTGTGCGTTTAGGGCACGACCCTTTAATTCCAACTTGGTTAATAGAACACCAATGAGCAATGGAATTAACATGAATAAAGAATGGTCCGATATTACTTTACCGGTCATATGAGCGTTGATAGAAAGGGCTACTAAAGGAAATATTAGAAAACACAGTGAAGCGACGAAAGGAGAAGATACTTTACCTAGTTTAAAGTAAGCCACAATACCACCGACACTTGCAAACACGCCAAGGTAGGCAACAGCCAACATAGATTGGGTAGAAAACACCAAGGTATTTGGCTTTTCAAACAGGAATGAGCTGATTAAAAGCAGCAGCGCAGCAATAAAACTTGGTGTTGCGTTGTAGGTAATGACTTGGATATCAGCACAATACTTTTGCACCACCACATACATCACTGCATGAATCAGTACCGCAGTGATCAGCGCAACGGAACCAAGAATGATTGTCTCTCCTCCGATAGCAAGTTCATTCGACAAAATCACACACAAACTCACAACTGCTGCAAATACACCAAATATCTGATGCGCTGCTAAGCGAAGCCCAAGAAATATCATTGATGTCATCATGACCGCAATAGGCATGTTGGCAAAGATAATAGAAGCTAATCCAGAGGAGATAAACATCTCACCCGCAATCATTAAGGTAAATGGGATAGCAAAATAAAAAATAGAGACCACAATAACCCAGTGCTCTTTACCTCTTGGAAATAACAATGGTTGGTTTAATAGCCTTGCCAAAAAAATTAGAATGGGGCAAGCAATAAGAAAGCGCATTCCCGTCGCAAATAAAGGAGGAATTGTCGATACGGCTACTTCCATAGCAAACCAGGTCGTACCCCAAATTATGCAAACCGAAAAAAACAATAATATTGTTAATTTGTTTTTGAACATCTTGAAACTCGTTATATAAACTTGAAAAGAAATTTTCGTCACTAAATATCGCCGCCTATCTAGGAGAACTTAGGTAACGTTTATCAGAACTGTCAGGTTTAAGGAGCACATTAGCGTCCACGTTGGCTTCCAAGTTCCGAATGAGGGTCACCATAGTGATAACATTTTTAACATTCAATCCGGTGTGTGTAAGTGCGGGTAAGGAATTGTCAGACTCAATACTCAACAAGACTAATAATACGCATCTACTTTTGAGGTCACATTTCCCCCAATAAACGGGCTTGTCTCGTAGCAAAACATTGGCATTAGAAAGAGTAAGCTTGGTATAACAAACAAAACGACAATAAAACATGGAAGAAAGACACAATGCCGATTCAATTTCATCAGCTTACTGCAAAGGAAAACACTTCTACTCTCTCTATCGACGATTGGCAGATTGACGCCGGACAATCTTGGGGAATTTTTAGCTCTGAAGGCGATATTGGCTCAATGCTTGGCGACCTACTGTGCGGAGAAATCAAGTCAGAAACTGGCGAATTGAAGCTCGAAGGTTACCATATCGCACAGGTATCTCTTTCTGAACAGCAAAGGTTGTTGGAGTTAGAGATCGAAAAAGACGATACAGACTTTCTTGATCGTATTGACCAAGGTAGTTCAGTTTATCGATTGATTTTTGAGATCAGCCAAGATGACAACTTAACTCGAGCACTCATTGAAGACCTCGACCTATCTCATTTAACCGAAAGCGGATTTCGAGTGCTTTCAACGGGTGAAACACGACGCGTAATGCTTGCTAGAGCGCTTGCAGCAAAGCCTGACTTGGTGTTGTTAGATAACCCATTCACTGGTTTAGACATCGCGCACCGTGCTTCACTAGCGGCTTATCTTCAAACATTGTCTCAATCAGTACAAATGCTGATTACCTTCTCCCGTGAATCTGACATGCCTGACTGGATAGAATGCATTGCGCTGTTCAGCGGTGGCAAACTTGACAGCACCATGGACAAACAAAGTTGGGATCAGCACCCTATCATCGCGCAAATAAAATCCCAGTCCGAGAAGCAAAGCGAAGAGATGATGACGTTGATTCGCCAACACCAGCATTCAACGCACTTCGATAACCCAATCTTCGAGCTAAAAAACGGTAAGGTGGAATACACCGAAAAGACCATTTTTACTGACTTAAACTGGCGTATAGATAAAGGTCAGCATTGGCAAGTAAAGGGACCGAACGGCTGCGGTAAAAGCACGTTGTTAGGGCTGATATTTGGCGACCATCCGCAATGCTATAGCAACGATATCCATATCTTTGGTAAGAAGCGTGGCACCGGAGAAACTATTTGGGAAATCAAACAACACATTGGCATGGTTTCTTCGGCATTACATCTTCAGTACCGAGTCAACTGCAGTGCCTTGGAGGTGATTCTGTCCGGCTTCTATGACTCAATTGGTCTTTATTCACAACCAAGTAAAAAAGAAATCAGCATAGCCAAAGAATGGCTAACGATTCTCCACATGGCGCAGTATGAGAAAACGTCGTTTAAACAATTGGAATACGGACAACAACGCTTACTTTTGATTGCTAGAGCGATTGTAAAACAGCCTACCCTGCTGATTTTGGACGAACCCTACCAAGGTCTGGACTACTTAGGACGAGTGCTAGTAAAGAACACCTTAGAGCTGATCGCCAAAGAGCACCTAAGCCAACTTCTCTACGTTTCCCATTATCAAGAAGATGGCTTAGACAGCATTCAGAATTATCTCGAGTTTAAGTTTGATCAAACGGCTCAATGTTACAAAGGGTACATCGAATAAGACGCCTATTTCGCGTTGCCGACCACTTCTGCGTAAGGAAGCGGTTTGGCATACAAGTACCCTTGATGAAGGGTTACGCCCAGCGATCTTAAGTGGGCAGCTTGTTCCTCTGTTTCTACCCCTTCAGCAATAAGATCTACGTTCAGATCACCCGCAAGCCTGACGATAGCGTTGAGCACTGTCGAGTTCACGCTCTCGATTCCAATAGTATCAATAAAACACTTATCTATTTTTAAATAGTCTACCTTCATATGCTGAAGGACTGCTAAGGCTGTCTGACCAGTACCAAAATCATCTATCAGGACTGGTATACCATGCACTCGCAGCGCAGCAATGTGTTTTCTCGCACTGTCATCAATCAACTGCCTTTCAGTGATTTCTATACTCAATTCGACATTGTTTGTTTTGAGCTTGCGATGAATATTCTCGATCTTTCTTATTACCTGAGAACCAACGAGGTATCTAGGAGGCACATTCACTCCCAAATGAATTGGCGTTTCAAACTTAACTTTAGAGAAATCGTTCGACACTTTTTCGAGAACGTAATCGGTCAGCGATTCGACTAACCCATTGCTTTCTGCCGCAGGAATGAACTCATCGGGTGATATAAAGCCTCTTAATTTGTGAGGCCAACGAATCAACGCTTCATAACCAAATGCATGCCCTGTTGTCGCGTCATATTGTGGTTGGTAATAAAGCAAAAGATCTTGGCGTTTTAGTGCCTTTCTTAGTTCGGAAACCAGACTACGTTGTGGGTCAACAAAACGATGAATAACGACAATGAGTAAGTAGAACACCAACAAAATAGGTACCGCAGAGATTGCGTAGGAAAGCAGTTTTTGATCGACATAGATATCACTCGCCTCTATCAGTGCGTCGTAATTAAACTCGTTTGAATGGGCTAATGACACCGCATTCTGTCCGTGCTTTGAAGCGTTTTTAGGTGCCGACGCTCCGCCAACAAACATCGCAGACCGCTTCAGACGTACATCGTTACGATAACCAACAGTGACGCCAAAATAATCGCGATCAACGACAGTAATCGCTTTATATTCCGGACGCTTTTCACTTTTGGTGATCAGAAAAAGAACCTGTTCTTCGTAACCTTTAAGATGACCGAAAGACAATTGCCCGTTGCTATAAATATGCGTGTAATCGGTCAAAGGTCGAGACATCGCACCTTGTTTTGACGAGCACACTATTTGATCCCCCTTCACAATGAGCATTTCATCAATGTCACGTTCGAACATCAGGTTCTGTTGCAGGGCTTCACAACGCTCAGGGTTAATCAGTGCCGTCCTATTTTCGGTCTTGATCTGAGAGAGGATCTCGTCCGCCACTTGGACATTTTTATCCAATATATGATCGAGGTTTCTCTGAATGCTTTGGTTTGCTAAATAAAACACCTCTGCAACAATCAATGGCAGCGGGAGCATGTAGATAACGGCTTTTTTCAAAAGCTCTTTATTTATCATCAAAAAGATGCCTTTTTTCAATCAGAATTAGTAATATCAAACGATTACTCTTCATTTATCAGCAAGTTAGAAACAACGTTTCATTCACTCCACTGAAAGCAATTCCACTGATTGAGTATGGTTAACAAGACTCAAAGTGGCAAATATAACAATAACTTATTGATATATGGCTCATTTGCGAGACAGAGGTTATCAGGTTTCTTTACTCAGGTACGATGCGTGAAGAGGAATTCACATAAAATTTGCGTTTGGTTGGTCACTCAAAATCTGGTTGGCTTTCGCTATCTCTAAAGAACAGTAACCATCAAACGAGGGCTGCCAATTTACCTCTAAAATATTAATATGCTATTTTCTCACTGTATGAGAATATCCACTTCTAATTATTTTCCTTTTCTCAGCAACTAAGAATTATAGTTGTTGCATACTCATTATCACGTTACAACACACTCATGACGACAAACAAAGCCAACGCTAACCAAGTCAACGAAAAGGCGCTGCAATTGCTAATGCAAGTCGCAGTTAGTCCATTCCCAGTCTCTGCGAAAACACTCAGTGAACAACTGAATGTGCCTTTAAGCAGTCTTTATAGACACTTAAAGCTCCTCAAAGAGTGGAACTTGATAGAGGAAAGCGTGCACGACAAAACATTTGTGGTTGGTCCTGCCGCCTTGCTGTTAATGCACAGCTATGAGACCGCTCAACACGGTTTGGACATGGTAGAAACCATCCTTGCTCGTTTGGTTCAGCAAACCGGCGAAATGGCAGCTTATATGGTGCCATCTGGTTATCGTGCGCTTTGTGTCAGACAAAAAGAGAGTATGCAGGCGCTTCGATGCAGCTACGTCCAGGGTCAAAGTCAACCATTGCTTCGTGGCGCCTCATCTAAGGTGATGCTGGCTTTCATGCCTCAAAGTCGTTGTGAAAAGATCTTACGCCACTTTGGTCAAGATCATCGTCTCAACGAGTGGGAACAGGAACTCAGCACCATTCGTAAGAACGGATACGCTGTCAGTACATCAGAAATCGATCCTGGTGTCTCTGGCATCAGTGCACCAGTCATGAAAGGAAGTAAATTGATTGGCGCCGTCTCGGTTATGGCTCCGGCTCACCGAGTCGAAAAGGATAAGCAGCGTATCATTTTGCATGTGTTGCAGGCAGCGAGGGCGTTGCCGCCAGAAAGGTAATTCATCATGTTGAGCTTTTTCAAACGTTACAAATTTCATCGAGCTGACAAGCCAATTCATCACTACCCTTTTTCATTTATGACGGTATGTGAGCATTTAGCCCCGATGAGCCGCGGAACGTTTGAATTAGCTGATCAAAGCTTAGAAAATGCCAGCGATTGGCTATATCAGCAACATGATCAAGGCTCAGCAGCCAACCTTGGGCACTTTTCCCATCATCAAATCGAGACTGGTGATTTTCAAGAAGCACTGAGCTTATCTCTTTCTCGTCATTCCGTTCCCGTTGTGTTGTCCAATTGCACAGAAGCAGTGCTATCTATGCTGCCCGTTGTCGTTTGTGATGATGACGAAGTGGGCATTATTCACATTGGTCATAAAATGAATTTAAATCCAACACTTGAGCCTCGTGTTGGGTCTGCGTTCCATTTTGCGTTATCCCGTTACCAAAACGTGCGATTGTTCTTTGCAGGCTCTAGTGAGCAAGATACCAAACAAGAAGTATGGGAATATGCAGAAGACCAAGGCTGTGACTGGGTAACCGACCGAGAGTTCTGCTTTCGTCACCGCAACCATCTAAAACAACAAATGGGTAACTACTTAGATCACTGCAATCAAGTGATTGTCTCGATTGATTTGGCATCACTATTAACCAAAAACAGCCTTGATGGAACACCAGCTCTCGATATTCAAATGGTGTTACGCACCATTCGTTTGTGCTTGGTATCTGGCAAAGTAAAAGCCATTCAGTTAGTCGGCGATCGAGATAGACTTGTATACTCAAAACAAACCAAAGCGATCCTTGAAGAGCTGTACCAAATGGCACCTTTAATTGATCACGCAGCCTAATATCTTTGCCTACTGAAACTGAGAGCCAATGACCATTCGTTGGCTCTGCTGCACTTCGTACAAAAATCACCCTTTCTTATTATTTTTTAACAATTTATTACGTCAAAAGTGCGACACAGTTCAGCTCCACATCTTGAACTAAGATCACATTCAAGTTTTAATACTCATCATATGAACTTGGAACAACATACGAAATAAAAAATAACCACAGTTCAATAAGTAAGCGTTAAATAAAAAATAGTACAAGTCGTTGAATCATTCTCTGTGAGTCCATTGCTCACTCTCGCTTGGTGCCATTAAGTTCCACTAAATTTAGGACACTTGATGATGCGCTTTATTAGCATTTTAAGTACAGCATTACTCTTACCCGCGATGGCTGAGGCAAAAGTTTATGATCTTGCCGATATTCCAACGTTGAACGAAATTTGTGCGGGTGATGGATTCACAGTGCAAGGAAACCTCTACACCTGCTCTAGTTCCATTAGCATCCCTGAAGGTGCTCACATCACCAACTCAAAACCCACCCCTCAAACTGCAACGATCGTTGCTTACGGCAATGTTGAGCTCAAAGGGAAAAACAATATTGGCTCTGAAGCAACGCCCATTAATATCAAGACCGAAGGTGGGGACTTTGAGATCATCGTCGAAAATACTGGAGAACCAAGCAAGATAGTCGGTAATTTAACCTCGCATGGTCTGCTTTCTATCAAAGACACGATTGTTTTTGGTCATGTCAAAAGTGCCGGTGGCAGTATTTTAATCAAAGGACGATCCAACTTTGTGTTTGGCGACATTTATGCTCTTCGAAAAGTAGAACTTGAACAAACTCAGGTAGATGGTGACGTCTATGCCGGTTCTTCGAGCTCGAACATGTTAGACACATCTCTATTGGCGAAAGACAGCGTGGTCAATGGCAATCTGAAGAGCGTCGGCAATATCAAGCTAGTTCAAGCAAAAGTCTGCGGAGATTTAAACTCAGAAGGTCAACACATCTTTTCAGAAGGCGGTCGGAGCCAAATTGTTGGCAATACGAGTGCATTTGCAACAGTCGACTTTAAGAATATCGATATCTTTGGTACCAACAACCTAACCAATAGCGTTAAAGGTAACAAAGTCACCATCGATGCCATAAGTAACGTTTACGCACCTAAATTAGCAATAAACTCATTTCAAAAAGCCACGCTGCAAGATACCTCAATATGTGGCTTTGTTTACTCTGCAGTTGCGATTGATACGGTTCCTGCAAACTACTGCGGCTTTGACGATGCAGATTGTACATACAGCAACCAAGTATCAAAGTTGTGTCCGATACCAGAAGAGATACCAATCTGCGATATTACACCACCAACTGATGACGATTATGACCTTATCGTCTCACCGACAGATGATATGGCATTAATGTGCGGTGACGATTTACCGGTTTTTACCGTAAAAACAACAAACAAAGGGGAAGCTGCGAGTGCAAAAGTTGTCGCTGCGCTATCTGATCCAAAATTGTTTTCGCTGCAAATGGTCGAAGGCAAAACCGAAGTTGACGAAAACACCTTTATTTCAAACGATGAAGGAACACTGATCATTAAGGTCATCCCGAAAGACATAGACTCAATCGCACTGGATGCAAGCTATAGCCTAACCTTCTCTCTGCTCGACGACACTAACAAAACTCAAGACGTAAAGTTCATGTTTACGCCTTTCATGTTTGAAGCTTACTCGGTCATGTCTGGGGAGTCTCTGGATGATATCAAAGTCATTGCGGGTAAGGAGAAAGATGTACACATGAGATTGCTCGCGTGTACCTCTGGAGATCAACCCGTTATCGCTTCCAATTACAATGGGTCACCCACAGTTAATCCAACAATTACACAACCTAAAAGTGGCAAGTTCGGTGATTTTAAGCTTTTAAACGACTTTAAGAATGGTGAATCAGAAGAGTCGAAGTTGAAAACCTATGAATCAGGGCAATTTAGAGTCGAATTATCGGATAGTTTTCAATGCGCTGATTATAAAGACTGTCCAAGTAGTGGCTCAGTCCCAGTCACAGGGCATTTCAACGTTAGTTCTCGTCCTTGGACTTTGGCTATCTGTGACGGCTCTACCCCACTTGCCTCAGGTACATCAGAAAGTGGAGAGGGTTTCATCGCGGCGGGAGACTACTTTTCTCTTTCAGTAAAACCCATCGTTTGGCAAAACAAAGCGCTGCATACGGATGAAGTAAATACCTCGAATTACTGTAACGCCAGAGTAACGAGTAACTTTATGATGGAGGATGCTCCTGCGGCCAGCATCGTCCTTACCAGTTCACAGCAAACACCAAAGGCAACTGCCGAGCAGACTCATACCTTACTGCGCAGTTCAAATACCCTAAAACTGAGCCATACCGAGAGTGAAAACTCACGCTATTACTTCTCTCAGCTAGTTTGGGACGAAGTCGGCAGCTTAAAAATTAAAGCGCAGCTCGATACTACCTATCTGGGAATGACAGTGAACACAGGCTACCGAAATATCGGTCGCTTCTATGCCAAATACTTCGAGGCAAAAGATGCAGAATGGCAATACCCTGAGAAGCAAGACTTCATCTATATGAACCAGCCATTTGAGCAAGTTACCTATGATGTTGTGGCCCTTAACGCCAAGGAGAAAAACATCGAAAACTACGTACATTTTAATCCCGCTTTGCGCGAGAGTTTTTACCTTGGGGAACTCAGTGACTATACGAACCGATTTATTCCACCAGCAGCAAACAGCGCGGTATGGAACCTAGAGGCAGGAGCAAGCGTTGGAACTTTCACTATTGTTAAACCAGCAAACCATGCGACTTGCGAGAACAGTCCTTGCTGGAAGAAAGATGAAACCGATGGACGCTATCCAGACGGACCATTCAACAAAGTAAAAGACAATACAACAACCAAGACAAAAATAGGTTTGGCTTTCATCAAGCCAGTCGACGAAATTCACTTCATTGACGACACTCATATTCTGAAAGAGCAGCCAGATATTCGCTTTGGTAGACTCAACTTTAAAGATGTCGGGGGCAACCAAGGCATGACCATAAAAGTCCCACTGGATGTCGAAGTTTGGCACAACGGACGCTTTGTTACCCACTTTGACGACAGCGCGACCACGACAAATGGACAGCATCATTCACGCACGCCAATTTGGTCCAACTCTGCTCCTGACAACACTAAGTTATCTGGTGAAGGCACCATGCTGGCAGGCAGAACCTACGATATCGTAGCCAGCCAAGTCGATTCCGCACGAGAGCAAGTTCGATTCCACTTAGACTTAAGCGACAAGGGAAACAACTTACCTTGGCTTAAATACAATTGGGATAAGAAGAGCAAAGCCGAAGACAACCCACCCACTGTGGTCACCTTCGGGATTCATAGAGGGAATGACCGCATTATCTACCGCGGAGAACCGAACTTCATTGGTATGAATTAAACCGTTTGTATTTCCCCAGATCACCGAGGTGATGGTTAGGTATCGTAAGTATAAACACAAACGCCCCTCGTCATGAGGGGCGTTTTTTATATTCTGAAGTTAGTTAGAAGAGCGACGTGCTTTCAAACGTTTTACCATTGCTAGGCGACGTTCAGCTGAACCTTGGTCTGTTGCCGATTGGTTCGGGTTGTTACGACGACCTTGGCGGTTCTTGAAAGCTGGTTTTGAGTTTAGCTTCTCAATGTACGTTTCACGTTGTTTTGGTTCGTAACCTGCAAGTTCGATACGGCGAATACGCTGTTGAATAAGGTTTTCAACCTGTACTACCGTTAGCTCTTCTTCGCGGTTAACAAACGAAACGGCGTGACCTTGCTTACCAGCACGACCTGTACGACCGATGCGATGAACGTAATCTTCCGCTAGAAATGGCATATCGTAGTTCACAACGTGTGGTAGATCTTCAATATCCAAACCACGCGCTGCAACATCCGTTGCGACCATTACACGAGCTTTGCCCGTTTTGAATTCTTCTAGCGCACGACGACGAGCACTTTGCGCACGGTCACCATGACAAACAACCGCTTTAATGCCATCAAGCTTAAGCTCTTTTACTACATCGTTCGCTGTTTCTTTGTAGTTCACGAACACCAATACTTGCTTCCAGTTTTTACGACCAATTAACTCAGAAAGCAGTTCTGTTTTACGTTCTTGATCCACTGGGTAAAGGACGTGCGCAACCGTCTGTGCAGTCGTGTTCGCACGCTCTACTTCGATACGTTTTGGCTTGCGCAGAATGTCTCTCGCCAATAGGTTTAGCTGGCTAGACGTCGTTGCTGAGAACATCATGATTTGTGGGTCAGTATCCACATCCAGCATGATCTTACGTACCGCATGGATAAAGCCCATGTCCAAGATACGGTCTGCTTCATCAAACACAAGAAACTCGATGTTCGCCACTGACACATTACCTTGTTCAATGTGCTCTTCAAGACGACCTGGCGTCGCCACTAGAATGTCAACACCGCGCTCTAATGCAGAAATTTGAGAAGACATCTTGCGACCACCAAAGATTGCAGCAACCGATAGCTCAGTATACTTAGTGTACGCTTTGATGTTATCTGCGATTTGCTCTGCTAGCTCGCGAGTTGGAGCCATGATAAGCGCACGTGCCGTTTTACGAGATGCACTACGACCAGATTCCAACAACTGTTGAATCATAGGTAGCGAGAACGCGGCAGTTTTGCCCGTACCCGTCTGTGCAGTGGCAAAAATATCATGACCTTTACGAGCCATTGGAATCGCCTTCTGTTGAATTGGCGTTAACTTCTCATAACCGCATTCTGCCAGTGCTTTTACCACTTCTGGCGCAAAACCTTGAGATGAAAATGACATTGAGCGTATTCCTTAAACAAATCACTAAATAGCTTTAAAAATTTTAGCGGTGCACTATACCCGAATTCGAGTGATTTATCTCACTTTTCTCATGCGTTCACGTAAAAACTCATGGAATCACGCGAGTTTCGATTCGGTACTCTTTATTTTATGCCCAACTTTCGTTTACTGAATGAAGAAATAACGATTTTTCCCCGATTTCTTCGCTTCGTACATCGCCATATCGGCTTGGTGCATGAGGTCATCAAACGTGCATTCCGGCTCGCAGGAATAGCAGCCACCTATTGAACTGGTCACTTGATGGAACTTGCCTTCTACCACTTCGATTGGGTCTTGGATTAAATGAATAAGAGACGCCGCGTAATGCTCAGGATTTTCCATATGTTCGGTATTGCTCAAAAGGATGGCGAACTCATCGCCACCTAAGCGAGCGAGCAACGCTCTAGAACCGAATACGCGACGCATTACCGATGCAATGTGAACCAGTGTTTTGTCCCCTGCAGCATGCCCATATTCATCATTAATGAACTTAAAGCCATCCAAATCGAGATAGATCAAACACGCCTTTTTGCCCTCTTTAAAACAACGCGCTAAGGTTAGCGTCGCTTGTTCTTGAAACGCAGCGCGGTTCACTAATCCTGTTAAGCTATCGTGGTGTGCAAGGTAATGAATGCGTTGATTATCGGAGAAAGCACGTAGCTGGAATCGAGCGATAAAATACGCCAGAGCGACAGCCAAAACCATACCCACTTGCATTAACCATTGACGTTCGTAAATGCCACTACTGATCTCTTTGCGTTTCGCAAAATCAACATAAGACACCAACTTCCATGCTGTTGAGCTGTTTTCGCTCACATGGTAATTCTGGAAACAATAGGGGTTAATTCTGTCCACAGCGCCAACAGACTCTATGGTCATGATGCCATGTTCAGTCTCAATCTGACCGGATTGCGTTTGCTTGATTTGAGCAGCTAATTCAGGGTAAGCATTGTAGACGGTCTCTTGTTGCCTATCGGAATACATAAACGCAAATTCTGCGTCTCGGTTTTGCTTGTTAAAAAGGAAATAGCCGTCTTTATTCAAAAGCATGTAGTTAGTACCCATGTCGAGATTGAACAACGCCATACCTTCCATCAAGTACTTGGCTAAGTAGTTAACCACCACGATCCCTCGCTTGTTTCCCTGCTTATCAAATACTGGCGTCGCCAAGCGGATCATTGGTTTGAGAGGAACTTCGATCTGTCCATGTTCTATATTTAGGTCCAGAGGAGAGACATAGATTTTACGGCATCCAAGTTTAAGGGCTTTTGAAAAATAGTAGCGTTTCGCTTTATTCTGTAATTCTTTCTTAGGTACGACTTCAGAATGACCACCATTAAAGTTGATTCGGATAACTTCATTACCCTGCATATCAAGATAGCGGAGCTGGTCATACACTTCTTTACGTTGACTCACAGCCTCTAGAATCGAATTCAAGCGAGACAATTCAGCACGTTGCGCTTGTTCAGAAGGAAGCTCAAGGGTTTCGTAAACTCGTCTCGCTGCCATGATATCCGCCAACAGAGCCGTCTCTCTCACTACAGACCCCATCACCCACTCAATGTACTGTTTCTTGCCTTTTAATAGCGCTTGTTGCTGCACACGAATATTGCTTTTAGCCGCTTCTTCAGATGCTGATTTGTCGTAATGAATGATGGCGCCAAATACGGCAACTAACAAAAAGAAAATCGCGACAAAGCGTAAACAAAAGAACTTCAGTTCCGAGAGGGTAAAGGTAGGATTCAAGAGATCTCCGGTTTCTTATAGCGCGAGAAAACCGGCGATTATAGTGATACGCGTCGCATATATATAGAGCAACGGCGATAATAAATTTCTATCGTCTCAATAACAAGATTCTATCGAAAAAGACCCAAGTCGATACTCAGGTCTTAATTTTGAGCACTTAACGCTCAGTTATCGATGCCACAAAGCTTAAGTAGAATCGCTTCGAGCTGGTCCCATGGCATTAGTTGTGAGTCGATCACCTCAAGACGAGATTCGAAACCTTCTAGGCTCATTTGGTTTACCGACACCACGCCATTTGCCACGTTAAACGCGAAACAACCTTGGTCTGTGTTAACAACCGCTTTAACACGTTCTGCTGTCAGATCCGATAACATGGAGAACAGTTGATCAAAATTAAAGTGGTATTCGGCACCAAACAACCAACCACAGCTGTAATAGCCCTGTCCTTTGTTTTCTTTACGGATGAACGCTTCGCCAGGAGGCAACTGAAATTGTGGCTCTTGATGCGCGTGATCATGATGATGAGCTTCGATATGAGAAGAAGCACTACCGTGCACGCGTTCAATATCCAACACTTCAATAGGAAGATCACCATCATGAATCAGTTTGCTGAACACTTTTGAAGGCGATTGGTCCGTTACCCAATCGTTGAAAACATCAATGTCATGGCTGGTACACAGATCAACTTTGCTGCCAATAACCACATCCGCGCTATCTAGCTGATCGACGAAGTTCTTATTTGATAGATACTTCTCAACGCTGAGGTTACGAGGGTCCACCAGTGCGATGGTTGCTTTTAAATCAACATACGGCAGGTACTGATCAGAAGTCAGCGTTGCAATGACTTGCTTTGGATGCCCCAAGCCCGTTGGTTCAATAAGAAGACGATCAGGTTTTTGACGTAACAATGCCGTAATACCAACAGACATCGGCACACCAGCCGTACAACACATACAGCCACCAGGAACTTCTTTGATCATTGCACCCTGGTCAGTCATCATCGCGCCATCGATACCAATCTCGCCGAACTCATTCACTAACACTGCCCAGTTTTCATTTTCTGGTTTGTTTTTCAATAAGTTCAGAATAGTCGTGGTTTTACCGACGCCAAGAAATCCCGTCAGTATGTTGGTAGGTACTCGATTTGACATGCTTTTCTCCGACAAGCTTGTGCTTTAATGCTTAGCCAAAGTATACGGAGAATGTGACATGCTTCAACGCTTTTTATCTCGGGAGTTTAAGCCCTGATGAAGCGCTTTTGCTTTAGTTTGCTGTGATCGTTCGTAATAACCAAACGCATCTGCATTGCCTACGCCAGATAGATGCATGCTGGTATGAATGACACAAGTAAAGAACGCCACAATGGCAACGAGTATAGGAAGCAGTCCGAGAGTGTTTTCGAATTTTAGGGCCGCAATAGCCAAAGCGAAAACAACCGCAGAGGAAAGCGCAATGATCTTACTTCTATTGCTTTTCATGATAGTTCGCCTTTTTTATTGAAACGAGAGAGCAAAATGAATGAGTTAAACTCTTTCATCTGTCACCTCAATGCTACTCCTTTCATAGCCCACAAAATTTGAGCAACTTAACAGATACAAGAACACCAAGCGATGCGCCTAATGGCAGAGGCTCGGTGATGTCTCATCAGCAAATCTGCCCTGCGGTCACGGCGATATCTGATTCATTATCTATGGCTACCTGAGCCAATCGCGCCAACCCTTCAACAATGACGTCCAGTGACATCGTAGGCTGGTTGCCCGAGCTATCTTGCTCTGGCAAAAGTGGGATATGCACAAAACCATGACGTACCGATTTATCGCGTAAATAATGTTGAACACCATAAAAGAGATGATTACATACGAAGGTCCCTGCCGTGTTTGAGACTTGGCATGGAATGTTTTCTTGTTGCAGTGCTCTTGTTATCGCCTTAATCGGTAACGTCGTAAAGTAAGCATCCGGACCACCAGGGATCACTGGTTCATCTATCGGTTGATGACCACCATTATCCGGAATACGAAAGTCATCCACATTAATTGCAACGCGCTCAGGAGTAATCGCAGTACGTCCTGCCGCTTGACCAACTGTGATAACAATATCGGGCTGATGCAGTTCTATTGATTCTATCACTGCTTCAATGGATTCATATCGAGTAACAGGCACTTGGCACATTACCACTTCACCCCCATCGAGTTTTCTACCGTTTAAGCGCTTTACGGTCTCTAAGGCAGGGTTGATAGATTCCCCACCAAAGGGTTCAAAACCAGTAATCAAAACTTTCTTCATAGTGGCGGGTCTCATAGTAGTGGTCTTAACGAATTGTTGATGATGAATTTACAACAGCTTAGCTTTAGAACGTGAAGCATTATTACATCGCTTTTCCCACCCACCAAAGATTACGCTGCGCTTCGGATTGAAAATCTGAGATCCACCCTGATTTCACCATTGCTTGCTTGAATTCAAACCACGCGCATGCCCCTGCTCCTCGTCTCTTGAGCCATTTGGTTAGTACAAATCCTTTCTTGGTTTCTGTCCGTAACTTAGGTAGAGTACGCGACCATTGAGTATCTACAATTCGAAGAGATTGAATACGATGAACATTGATAATCAAGTTATCGAAACACTAGAAGAGCTTGAAGCCTTCTTACACCTTATTGAAAGTGGCGCACTGGGTCTTGAGGGCGTAACCGGTGTGGCACTTGCGACAACGAACACAGATGGTCGTCCATTTGTGGCAGTATTGGGTGACAAACACCAATTGATCCTTGGTCGTTGGGTTTCTCAGCACGTTTACGATAACGGTAAAGACATCGTTCGTAACGGTCCACAGCGCAAACACTAATCGAATGTTTTTACCTCTAATCTTAGAGGGTTCTAAAACAGTAAAGCTCGCTTAAACAGCGAGCTTTTTTATGTCTACTGTCAGAGGTTTAAGGTAATTCCTACAAGCCCTGTTTGGTTTCTAAGCTATTGTTCAAAAATAAAAAATAAGCTTGCCACCAACGACTTAACTCGTGACATTTCGCTGACAAAACTGCGAAAGAAACTCCTAGAATTTATCTCGGAAGCGATTCTAATGTTCGTTTCCGGACACCATCGCAGAGCAGTGTTCCTAGTTGCTCTGTTTGCCTCGTTTAGTCCGCTTGACAGCCTTGGACTAAGCGGGGCTTTTTTCTGGCATCAACGAAAAGATAACGGCTAATTAGCGAACCCAAGTGAGCTCGATTGTTTCTCTTCGTGAGAACATCTCGATATGAGAAGCCACAACAGCCTTCACTTTTACCAACAATTCTTCAGATTCCGCTTCACAGATAACCAAGAGGCCCTCCCCTTCCAACCTAAATTCCGTGCTTCCGACAGGAAACGTCACTAAGCCCTTTTCGTCATTCCAAGTCGCAGGTACCTTGCGAGCAAAATGGCGGCATAAGGTGACGAGGTATTTACTCGCATGCTCGCTTTCGATTTTCGTCGTTTCTTTGATCATTGGTTTACACTTCCCTTCATAAACAAATCTCTCTCGCTAGGCTGTACCTTTCGAGCACTCCAGAATAAAAAATGGCTCTCTGATGAGAGCCAAATAGCTAAGGTTGTTATACCCAAGTGACTTCAAGATGCAGGATTCAGAGCGCTGTCATTGATTCGAGAGTAAGGAAAACAACGCAGTGTAATCTAGCTCTTTCCAAGTTGTTTGACGCAGCAATCGGGTCAATGACACGCTCCCAAAGGGCGAGCTGCCTTGGCTTGTATACTTTGTTGCCGATTCTTGATTTAGAATGACTAGATCTTTAAATCGCCGCCGCGTCTACAAACCAAGTCATTCTCGCTGAACCTAGCATCTCGAGGTTACTTGGGTATATTAGAATTGATAAGTCGCCGATAACTTATAGTTACGTCCTGGCTCGTAATCATCCAAAGTAATACCTCGGGCCGTCCCCGAACGAGATGCATGAGACGTATATAGCTCGTCAAAGACGTTATCGATACCAAACGTTACCGATAGACCATCGATGTCAGAAGGCACCCATTGTGCGTACAAGTTATGTACATCGTAGCTGTCTTTCTTAGGTTGACCATCAAACACATTGTCTTCTTCAAGAACAAACATTGAGTTCCAACCGAAGATGGTTTCTAGCGAATCAGATTGGTAATCCAACGTCAGCGAGATGCTGTCACCCATATCAATACTGCGACCATTGCCGCCCGCGACAGGACCACCAGTATCTTTGTTCTCTGTATCTGATTTAGAGTATGACAGTTTGCTACCGAAGCTTTCATAACCATAAAAGGCACTTGCTTCGAAGCCCTTGATTTCCACATCACCCAAATTGTAAATAAGATAAGTTTTCGTAGTACGTTGGTACTCTTCAGCAATGTAGTTATCAATATCAGTTTGGAAGAAGGTTAAATTTGCACCAAATGAATGCGCATCCATGGTTTTGTCAAAGCGCACGCCACCTTGTGTGTTTTGCCCCGTTTCTGGTTTCAAACCATTTTGTAGGTAAGCCACATCTTGGTAAGCGATAAAGGTTTCCATTAATTCTGGACCTTTAAAGAGTGAACGAGAGCTTGCAAATAGCGTCCAGTCTTGTGTTATTGCCCACTCTGCTGCCAGTGCCCATGTCACTTCATCGTAATCGTTGTTACCTGTTTCTGCTTTGCGCTGGTAATCGTCAAAACGCAGACCCGCTGTGATGGAGAGAGCATCAGAAATGAAGAATTGGTCTTCAACGAATAACGCTGTAGAGACCGCGGATTCATCCATGAACTTACTGCTGCCGTAGTAACTCTCCGAAGTCTTATCCATGTAATCAAGACCGTACGTCGCACGATGATCAAAATCACCCAATGTCAGCAGTGATTGGAATTTTGCACTCAAACCAAAGTTCTGGTTTTTCGCCGTGTTTTTCGACAAACGATTTGCCGGCCAACGCGGTGCCATTACGGATTCATCACGAACAATTTCAGTCTCGGTGTTGTAAAGTGTTACGTCACCTTGGTGTTGATCGCCGCGCAATTCATAACTAAGAGTGACCGTGTCACGATCATAATCAGTCGGAATCAGTAAGTTGTTGGATAGGCCATTGTTCGCGCCACCAGACATATCAGGTCGTGGGTTGTAATCACCACTGTCACGATACATGTCATAAGAAATTTCAATGCGATGGATATCACCAAATTCGTACCCTAGTTTCCCTAGGATATTGTAAACGTCACCTTCCGAGCCAAAGGTTTTATTTCCGTCACCATCTTTAAAGTCATCACGCGTCACATAGTGACCGTAGACCATAGCGTCCACGCTTTCAGACAACAGCCCATAAAGCGTTAAAGAGCCCTGTTGGTTATCATTAGACGCATAACCACCGTAAACACGCGCACCAAAGTTTTCATCGTAACGCAGCAGATCACGTGCATCTTTGGTTTCAAAGTACACCGCCCCACCAAGACCACTTTGAGTTACCGAGTTATTACCCACTTGGATATCCGCTGATTTCAAAATGTCCGGGTTAAGCGTAAGGTTACCAATATGGTGGAACATGTTGGCGTGCTGAGAGGCTCCGTCCAAACGGATATCAAGGTCGGTTTCACCAAGACCGCGAATCGTAATGCGTTGGTTGACAGAGTGCGTACCACCCACATCAACGCCCGGAATATCACGGAGTAAATCCGACATGTGATCGGCTTGCTTGAGCGACATATCGTCAGCAAACATTGATTCGGTGTTGCTGGATACTTTCGTCCCCCACACAACTACCTCTTCGAAGTGAGAGTCTTGATCTTGAGCTAAAGCTGGATGGGCAAGCGCCATCCCCACTGCTAGGCATAGGCTTGAGAGCTTAATTGGTGAGCGAACAGGGCTTTCCATAAACGTCTTCCTAAATATAAATGATAATAATTCTCACGCATGATAGGATCTCAATTCATAAATACAAAGACGAATCACTTATGCAAAATCGCATAGGTGTTATGAGGAAACGTCAAATGGCGGCAGAGACCAAAAAAAGAACTAAAATTGCCAAAGTAGCTCTGACCAAAAAGCTTGAGCAGACGGAAAAACAAATAATTGTTACACAAGGTCAAAGCAGCCAAACTCAGCTTGCTGAAGGGAAATTTCTCTCCTACCAATACAACGACCAAATCTTTGTCCATGGCGGACGATGCATCGAATTAGTCGATTCCAATATAGTCTCTACTGCCCATTCAGCCCTACTGATTACTATCCTTCTTGAGGGAAAGCTATCTTTTGGCTATGACGATCTTCAATTCGACTTTGACGCTAACAAAGCACCACAAGGTGTGGTTGTTAACCTAGCAAAACCCGCTAACTTCCGCCGCTCACTGATTCAAAATAACAGAATGAATAAGATCAACATTCTTATTAAACCACCTTGGTTAGAATCGAGAATGGCGAGAAATTGTGGACACAAGCGCTTCATTGAAACTCACCAAGCTTTTTACACACTGGAGCTTAATGAGACGTTAATTGAGCTTGCACGATCTCTCACTCAACGTGAATCTCCGACAAATATGAAAGATCGTATAGAGGTCGAAAGCTTGATTTACCAAGTGCTTTCCCACTCAATCGGGCAAATGCCTGACGATTACTGCGCGGTATGTGAAAAACAGCATCGCTCCGCTGACACTCGCTTAGAAAATGTGGTCAGTTACATAGAAACACATCTCGATGAAGATTTAACCTTAGAACGTCTAGCAGAAGAGTTTTCAATGAGCGTTTCAAACCTCCAACGACGTTTCAAACAGGCTTTTAACATGACTATTAATGGTTACATCCGCCATCGCCGCTTAGAGATCGCTCGCCAGCATTTGGAACGCGGATTAGTGACTATCACAGAAGCGGCATACGAAGCGGGCTATCATCATCCATCAAACTTTACCAACGCCTTCAAGAAAGTATTTGGTGTTCCCCCACATGAAGTCGTCAACAACCATTGAGTATATCCATATAAATTTGCTCTCAAAGCTATTTGGGAAGACAAACACTTGGCGTTATACTCGCGAGAAAGGTTATCTGAAATACAGAGGTCATCATGAATATTGGTGCAGTTGCGAAACTAACGGGGTTGTCTTCTAAATCGATTCGTATGTATGAAGACAAAGGCATCATTTCATCACCAGCTCGTAGCGATTCAGGTTATCGCGAATATTCTGACAAACACATCCAAGAGCTCAACCTTGTTTCCCGGGCAAAAAATGCGGGATTCTCACTGCAAGAATGCAAAGAATTTGTGCAACTGGCGCATAATCCAAATCGCAAAAGTAGCGAAGTGAAAGCGCGTACGATGGATAAACTTCATGAAGTGGAGCAAAAAATCGCTCACTTGTTGGAAATTAAAAAGCAATTAGAAGGTTGGGTTTCATCTTGTCCGGGCGATGCCGAGAGCCGATGTCCAATCATTGATGAGCTCACCAAGTAAGCTCATCAACATTTCTATTGCGGTTTACAGGGCTATTGTTCTAGTAAGGTACTGTTTTAACGTAATTCTGTTTTAGTAAATATCGTTTTAATGGTAAGTACACATACGCTTGCCATTAAGCTCAATGATATTAAAAGGTGTCTCGTAGATATCTTCTAACGTGGACGCCTGAATTACCTCATCTACCTTGCCACTGGCAACCACTTTACCCTTCTTCAGAGCAAGGATCTCATCGGAATAACAAGCTGCAAAATTAATATCGTGGATCACCACCACCATAGCTTTATTCATATCATGCGCAAGACGTTGAACGACTCTCATGATTTGAAGCGAATGCTTGATATCAAGGTTATTCAATGGTTCATCGAGGAAAACATAATCCGTATCTTGGGCTATCACCATCGCAATAAACGCCAACTGTCGTTGACCACCACTCAATTCATCTAAGAACTTATCTTGAATTTCTTTCAGATCTAAGTAGTCGATTGCTTGGTCGATAATCGCATGGTCATCTTTGGACAAGTTGCCTTTTGAATAAGGGAATCGCCCAAACGATACCAATTCTTTTACGGTAAAACGCATCGTAATCGTGTTAGCTTGACGTAATACCGCCAACTTTTTCGCAAGTTCTTTGGTGTCCCAATCTGCAATCTCTTTGCAGTCGATCATGACACTACCACCATCTCGCTCGGTCAATCGTGACGCCATGGACAGCAAGGTACTCTTTCCTGCTCCGTTTGGACCAATAATCGATGTCACCTTCCCTTTCTCAAATTGGGTATCCGCGCCATCAACCACTTTGTTGGAACCAAATGCTTTGGTTAATTTATCTATAACTATCATGTTTATACGACTTTGTTTTTCAGCAGTAGATACAAGAAGTAGATACCACCAATAAAGTTAATCACTACGCTCAGCGTCGTTTCAAATGAAAAGACGTTTTCTATAATCCATTGCCCCGACAATAAGGCACAAATTGCCATCAAAGAGCAACCTATTAACAAGGTACGATGCTGGTAAGAGCGGAACATTTCACGGCTCAAGTTTGTCACCAATAAGCCAAAGAACATGATTGGTCCGACTAAAGCCGTCGAAATAGCAATGAGAACCGCAGAGAGAATAAAGACATTGCGCGTCACTTTAGGGACATCAACCCCAAGACTCTTAGCATTGTCTTGGTCTAGCCAAAAAACATCTAAAGTACGATGCATGCGATACAACAACCAGCAAGCGATAAGCAATATTGGTGAACTGAGATACGCCAAGTTCACCTTCACATTATTGAAACTCGCGTACAGTTTAGATTGCACAAACGCAAAAGTATTTGGGTCCATAAGAAGGGAGAAGAACACCGCAATGTTGTTAAACAACTGCCCAAAGATCAGCCCAACCAATAGCAAAGTGATGAGATTGCGCCCGCCTTTTGAAAAATAAAACCCAAACAGCAATAGCGAAAATCCCACCATGACCAGCACAGCAATCGAGAAGTTGATGTAGACATTCAGAACGAGAGCGCTTAAACCACCAAACAACAAAACAATCAGCACTTGCGTTAACACATACAACGCATCAAACCCCATGATGCTTGGAGTAAGAATCCGGTTGTGGGTAATGGTTTGGAACACCAACGAAGATTGAGCAATCGCAATACCCGCCAATACCATAGCTAACACTTTAGGCACACGTCGCGACAAAAAGTACTGGTAGTTATCTGCTGTTAAGCCAATACCAATAAACAAAAAAGCAAAAAGCAGCGCGACGGCTGCCAATAAGAACAGTTTCTTGGAATCACGCACTTTGCTTACCTCGCAACAACATCGCGATAAACACCACTCCGCCCAAGATGCTGATCACGATTGAAATCGGCATTTCATGAGGGAAGATGATCAATCGGCTAACCAAGTCACAAGCTAAAACAAGTATTGCCCCGTACATAGCGGTAAGCGGGATATTGCGTTTGAGATTATCACCGTAGAAGTAGCTGACTAAGTTTGGCACGATAAGCCCAAGAAATGGCAGTTGACCTACGATCATCACCACACTGGCTGACATTACCGACACCAAAAGTACGCCTAACGTCACCACTTGCTGATAGTTCAGCCCAAGGTTTACTGCAAAGTCTTTACCAATGCCAACCGCAGAAATGCGTGCCGCAAATAGGTAACTTAAAAGAGCGACGGGAACAGCAATATAAAGCAGCTCAAAATCACCACGCAAAATGTTTGCAAAGTTTGCCACGCTCCATGCTGACAGGCTTTGTAGTGCATCGTATTTGTAGGCAATGAAAGTAGTAACAGCGTCAACAACGTTACCAAAGATGATGCCCACGAGTGGCACAAACACGACGCTTTTGAATTGAATACGTTGAACGAACTGGACGAACATCAAGGTACCCAGGATAGAGACAGCAAAGACAAGCCAAAGCTGTTCGCCATTACCAAAAAACACCACACTCATTACGTAACCGAGCATGGCGCATTCAATGGTGCCTGTCGTCGAAGGCGCGGCGAATCGGTTTTGGCTAATTTGCTGCATCACTAATCCAGCGATGCTCAAGCCTGCTCCGGCAAGAAGAATGGCAAATAAACGCGGAATTCGGCTAGTAAAGAAAAGTTCTAGTGCTTTTGCATCGCCCGAAAACAACTGTTGGGGTGTCATATTTGCCACCCCAACAAACAACGATGCGACGCTTAGAACAATAAGAACAAGCAATAACTTTTTCAAAGTTAACCTCAGCTAGCTTTTTTACAGATCGATCGTGTGTTTGATTTCACTCACCATCTTTTCCGTTGCGGTTACGCCAGACATTGCTAAGTACCAAGCATCAACATCTAGGAAGGTAATTTTCTTGTTCTTGTATGCCGAAGTTGCTTTAACTAAATCGTTATCCAACGCTTTAGTGAGGTCATTGTCGGACTTTGAGTGAAGTGAGTTTCTATCAATGACCAGAATATTTTTCGGGTTAGCTTCGCGGATAAACTCGTAAGAGATGACATCACCGTGCGTTCCTGTTTTGAGGTTCTTCACTGTTTCAGTAAAACCAAAATCTGTGTAAATCGCGCCAAAACGAGACTTCGCACCGAATGCACTGATGTTGTCACCAATACTTAGAATCGTAAGCGCATCATTATTATGAGCTTGGTTATAGTCATGAATTGCTTTGAATTGAGCGTCTAACTTTGTAATTTTTTGCTCGACCTTATCCTCGATATTGAAGATTTTGCCAATATTTCGCCATTGTGCTTTGGTCCCTTGCCAGTAATCTTCATTCTCGCCTGAAGCAAATACTACCGTTGGGGCAATTTCACTTAACTCATCGTATTTTGACGAACCGCGAGGACCAACCAAAATCAAATCTGGTTTTTGCATGTAGATGCTTTCGAAGTCTGGTTCGAACAGACTACCTGCCGATTTGTAATGAGCTTTACTGTACTTAGATAAGTACTTTGGAAGATGGGAGGCGTTCGATACTGCTACAGGGTCAATACCAAAACTATCGAGTGTATCAAGTGGACCAAAGCCAATCACAACCACACGTTTTGGCGATTGTTCGACTTCTGTCGTTCCCATGTAGTGATCGATTTTGACGGTTGCAGCAAAAGCAGGTGAGATTGTTAGCAGCGAAACAAGAGCCGCACTGACGAGTTTTTCCATTATTCCAAGCCTTAAATGAGATCCATTATCATGCGCATTCGCAATATATCGTTACTCAATCAGGCATTCAACCGATTCTTTAATAACTTTATACCCAAGTAACCTCGAGATGCTAGGTTCAGCGAGAATGACTTGGTTTGTAGACGCGGCGGCGATTTAAAGGTTTAGTGGGTCTAACAACGAATTACACCTCACCAATATCGAATTTGAGACGGTAAGCGCAAAGTTATCAAATTAATATTTATCACTTTAATGAATGTTTATACTTCTTTTAAATGACTCACTAAAAAGGACTAGATAATGAAGAAGTTAGCATTGGTTTTATTTGTAGCAGCACAGCTAATGGCATGTACGGAAGTTGGCAGTGAAGCGTGGTGTAACGATATGAAAGAGAAACCAAAAGGCGATTGGACTGCTAACGAAGCTTCTGATTTTGCTAAGCACTGTGTTTTCTAATTCAGAAATAAGCGCTTATCGCTCTTAGTAAAAAGTGCTCATGATGACCCACAACATTGTATTTCGGAATTCTAACGTTGTGGGTTATTCGTAAGCATCAAGAAATTCTTTTAGTGCCGCTTCATCGACAATCTCAAGCCCCTGCTCGCCTTTTCTGATCAAACCTTTGTCCATCAGATCTTTTACCGCTCGACGATAAACGCGTCCTGACGTGCCAAATCTTTCAGCTTCTTGGTTTACTTTGTCAAACCCACCCAACAAGGTGTTGGTCTGCTTTTGTACTAGCAAATCATAAGCAATGTTGTAAGTAATTGGGTGCAACAAGCGATTGGTATAGATGTCCATTGAATCTTGATAATCCTCCGCCAAAGCAGAAGCAAAGAAAAACATCATGTCAGGTTGCTGATGCAATGCCTCAGTCAGTTTTTGGATGCAGATAATATCCACTTGCATATGTTCATCGGCGACGACGTTCCACTGACAAGGCGTTTGCGTGAAGTACTCCATTTCACCATAGATATGATAATCGCAATTGGCTTCACCTAATTGAAAACGACGACCGTTGACAGCAATAATACTCATTGAAACTCGACCGACTGGCACAACATACAGATATTGAAGCTGCTCACCTTGGCGAAGGATCTCTTCACCAGAGTCAAAGTATCGACTGCCGATTTGGCATTGATAGATTAAGTCACGAAACTCGGCACTTTTCTGTTCTAGAAAGCTTTTGAAACGTCCGGTTGAGTAAGGGCTGATTTTCACGTGAGTTTCTCTTTAATGACAACAATCTCAAATAGATTGTACTCGCTAGAATCGTTTGATGACAGCCAATAAAAAAGCGACACCAAAGTGCCGCTTTAAAAATTAACTAAGCTGTGATCCAGTTAACTCTGCGCAATTAAGGCTTCAAGAGCAGCGTAAGACGCTAAACGCTCCCCTTCCATCATCACTTGCGCTTCGTCTACGTATTGTCCTACGCCTTCTTTCACATCCTGCTGATACATAACCACATTGTTCAAGATAGAAGCAACGTTTAGACCACGCAAGCGACCGACGGTAAACAGAGCCGAGGTTTCCATATCCGCGCCGAGAATACCTTTCTTGTTCCAGTATTCACAAATCGCTTCTTCGTCGTCGGTGTAGAAGCTGTCATGGGAGCGAACCACTCCTAAATGATAGTGCGCCTCTTTTTCGGCTAAATAGTTGTCCAGCGCTTTCAGTAACGAAAAGCTTGCGTAAGCCGGATACGAAGTTCGAACGTACGCTTTCGAACCACCTTCGTCTCTTACGGCGCCTTCAGCCACTATCAACTCACCGAGTTGAATGCCTGATTGCATCGCACCAGCCGATCCCACACGAATCACGTCTGTCACACCACACTGTTTTAGCTCTTCCACCGCAATGATCATCGAAGGAGCGCCTATGCCTGTACTGCATACTGAGATTTGCTTACCTTGGTATGTGCCAGTGAACACTCTATATTCACGGTTTTCAGAGACCAATTCTGCGTTATCAAACAACGCGGCAATACGGTTTGCTCGATCTGGCTCACCACAGACGATCACTCGCGATGCTATCTGGGTGTTGTCTACGCCAATATGAGGTTGTTTCATCATTGGCTTAACCTTGCGCTGTCGCTTGAGTTAGGGTCTTGTCACCATTGCGTTTCGCACTACGTGCCCATTCTCTTGTGCCGTTTGCGGCGATGAACATTAGAATCGCGTATTGAACCGACATTGCGTACACGCCTTGTGTTGCGTAAATACCAACGCTGATGATGTTGATTACGACCCAAAGAATCCAGTTCTCAACGTACTTACGTGTCATTAAGATTTGCGCCACGATAGACAGAACGGTCATAGTTGCATCCCAGAATGGGAAAGCATCTGGCTCCAACACAGGTTCAGACAAACCTGCACCGAACACATTTAACGTATCAACGGCAATGTTAGCCAACGCAAAAAAGAATGGGTCGATATAGATGGTTAACAGCGCAATCGCAACAATGCTTACTGAACCTGTCGCGATGAGCTTCTGCTTGCTTAACCAGCGCACCTCTAGTGTCTCACCTTGTGCATTTGGTCTTGTCCACGCATACCAACCATAAATGTTGGCGCAGAAGAAGAACAATTGAAGCAGAAGCAATCCGTAAAGCTGAATCTGGAAAAAGATAACGGCGAAAAGTGTTACGTTCAGCAAACCGAACAAGTAGTTAATGGTTTTTTCTTGGCTCGCAAACCAAATACAAAGCAGACCGAAAACCGTACCAAAAGCTTCGATCCAACTCATCGCATAGCCACCACCAATAGGAATATTAACAAGGGTGTTATTGATGTCTAACAGGGCAAATAGGTCCATGAAGATGTCCTTTATTATTGTGCTTGGGATGTGCTCATCTTATTGCCTCGCAGCAAACAAAAAGGAGGACATTTGTCCTCCCTTCGATGTACCCGATCATAAATCAGATCAATACTTGCTTTAAAGTGCCTGAAGCACACTTATTCCTTCGCCACTATTTAGGATTCATGTCCTAAGTAACGCTTCTTGAAAGATGATGCCGCAGCAAATAGTGCTGTAGCTATGAACGTAAATGCGATACCCAATAAGTAAATGAATTCTTCATTGGCAAGCAACTCATAAACACTCAAAGAAAACACGAATAAGACTAAGAGAATATTGATACGGTGAAACCACGGTCTCTTAACTGAATGCAGTGCGTATCTCTTGACGAACATAAAAATTTTCCATTTGCTACAATAATTTATAAATCTATTTATAGACCCTTTTAATAATAAGCTTTTTGGAATATTTCTACACGAAATCTTTTACTTTACGCGCAAAAAATCACATTTTGTTGGGCTTATTGTTCAAAAGGCGTGGGGTTGCTTCCTAAATCCTTATAAAAAGCACCTTCAATAAAAGTATAGGTCTATAACTTATTGAGAATGAATAAATTTTGAGCTAAGAGAGACGCTTCACACTTTTACGTTCAATCAGTGTCGGCTCTAATTGCACAACCTGAGCTTCGTCAGACTTATCATCCAATTTACGCAACAATGTCTCTACAGCAGCTTGTCCAAGACGGTACTTAGGCTGATGAATAGTGGTGAGGGATGGCGACATAAACTTAGCGATGTGGATATCGTCATAACCAATGATAGAAAGCTGCTCAGGTACTTGAATACCCAACTCATTTGCCGCGTTAATTGCGCCCATGGCCATCATGTCGTTGGAAACAAAAATAGAACTTGGTAACGGACCACGTTCCGCCATTTTTTTGAAGGCTTGATAACCACCTTCGCATTCAAAGTCCGATTCAACAATCCAGTTGGCGTTGAACTCAAGCTCTGCTTCGATCATCGCGCGTTTGTAGCCTTCGTAACGCATTTGCGCTTGATGCTTAATTAATGGTCCAGTGATACAACCAATCTCTTTGTGACCACAATCAATAAGGTATTTAGCGGCCAAGTAACCACCACGAAGTGAGTTATCTTGGATCTTATCGCTTGTGAACAGCATTGGTCCCCAATCCATCACTACAACTGGAATATCAGGGTAACGTTCGAATACATCAATGCGCTCCCCTTCTAACGATGAACACATTAGAATCAGACCATCAACTCGCTTTTGTAGCAACGTATTGATGGAATCACGCATGCGTTCGTTATCGCCTTCAGTGTTACACAGGATCAGGCTATAGCCTTTATGGTAGCAACTGCGCTCAACACCTTTTACGACTTCACCGAAAAATGGGTTGGTTGAGGTAGTCACCAGCATACCAATGGTTTTGGTGCGATTGACTTTGAGGCTACGCGCCAAAGCTGAAGGCGCGTAGTAATTGAGCTCTTTGGCAGCGTTGTTGACTCGTTCCGAAATCTCTTCGCTGACAAAGCGAGTTTTGTTAATAACATGGCTCACAGTTGAGGTGGAAACCCCTGCCAGTTTTGCGATGTCTTTCATCGTTGCCATGTTATTACTCCTTAATTAGTTTTTAACCAGAAACTCCTCAACCTCTTTTCGGGTTGGAATGGAGGTTTGCGCGCCAAAGCGAGTTACTGAGATCGCTGCTGCTGCGTGGGCAAACTTAATCGCTGATTCTAAAGGTAAGTCTTCCAATAAACCAGTGACTAATGCCCCATTAAACGTATCGCCCGCCGCTGTGGTATCTGTTGCTTCTACGCGGAAACCAGGAATGATTTCACCGCGACCGTTTTGACTCAACCACACCCCTTTCGCACCGAGCGTGATCATGACGATTTCAATGCCTTTCGAATGCAGGATGTTTGCCGCTTCTTGTGCGCTGTCATCGTCCGTTACCGTCACACCTGTTAGTACTTCCGCTTCCGTTTCATTTGGTGTGATGACATCAATGCAAGACAGTAACTCATCAGACAATTCACGCGCTGGCGCTGGGTTCAGAATGACGTTGGTTTTGGCATCTTTCGCGATTCGCGCAGCTTTCTCGATGCCGCACATTGGCGTTTCTAGTTGCATCAACAAGTAATCAGCCTGACGAATGCGCTCTAGATCTGGCTCAATCGCCTCTGCAGTCAGCTTGGCGTTGGCTTCTGCGGAGATACAAATGCTGTTCTCGCCGCTGTCCGCAACTTGAATCATGGCAATGCCCGTTGGGCAGTTCGGCTGCATTTTCACGCCAGCAATGTCGATACCATCCATTTTGAAGTTCTCACGAATGTTGATGCCGAATGAATCATCACCCACACACGCAATAAAACCGATGTCTGCGTTTAATCGAGCTGCCGCAACAGCTTGGTTGGCACCCTTGCCACCTGGGATAACTTGATAGTTGCGACCATGCAGCGTCTCGCCTGGACGAGGGAAAGAAGGCACTTGAAGAACATGGTCAGCGTTTACACTACCTAACACCACTAACTTATTCATACGGTTATCCTCGGTTCTGAATGAACCCTTTATATTTGAACAGGAGTAATAGGTTTACGCTCTTTGAAAAAACGTAAGCGTATTACGATTCAAATAGATTCAGTTTTCTAACGTACCATTTTTGTTGTTTGGAATGACCCAACACATTCATTGGGTCATTCCATTATCTTCAACAAAGAAGAATCACTGAGTTGGGAGTTAAACTTACTTAGTCACGACTTTAAGCGGAACAGGAATGTACTCCTCAACCTTCTCACCTTTCAATACTTTGTCGGCCGTTTCTACACCCAAAGCACCAATAAGATCTGGCTGCTGCGCGATAGTTGCTGCTAGCTTGCCACGGTTAACTGCTGCAATGCCGTCGTCAGTGCCGTCGAAGCCAACGATGAGTACATCTTTACCAGACGCTTGAACTGCGCGAAGCGCACCCAGTGCCATCTCATCGTTCTGAGCAAATACTGCTTGAACGTCAGGGTTCGCTGCAAGCAAGTTTTCCATTACGTTCAGACCTTTAGTACGGTCAAAATCAGCAGGTTGGCTTGCTAGTAGCTCCATGTTGCTGCCCTTCACTGCTGTCATGAAGCCTTCACCACGCTCACGCGCTGCAGACGTACCGGCAATACCTTCTAGCTGGATAACTTTCGCTTTCTCACCTACTTTTTCCATGATGTAGTGACCAGCCATTTCGCCACCAACTACGTTGTCAGAAGCGATGTGGCTCACTACGTCACCACGGCTTGCACCACGGTCTAGTGTCAACACAGGGATCTTAGAACGGTTCGCCATACGAATTGCGTTTGACACAGCGTCTGAATCTGTTGGGTTAATCAGAATCGCTTTTACGCCACGAATCGTTAGGTCTTCGATGTTTGACAGTTCTTTACTCGGGTCATTTTGCGAGTCCAGTACAACCAAGTCGTATCCCAGTTCTTTCGCTTTCGCTTCTGCACCGTCTTTCATCGTTACGAAGAACGGGTTATTCAATGTAGAAACTACAATCGCCATTGTATCTTGAGCGTGCGCCGCTACCGATACGGTTGAAGAAAGAAGTGCAGCAGAGATAAGAGTTGCGAGTTTTTTCATCGTTCTAGTCCTTTGTGTAGGGTGAGCCAGCACACGTCCTCTGGCTCGGTTTGTATTCAGGATGTAATGGAGCTCTTTATTTTAAATATCAATTACTTGTTTTTGTTGTCTACCAGTACTGCTAGCAAGATAACCACTGCTTTCGCAATCATTTGGTAGTAAGAAGAAACATCGAGTAGGTTCAGCGCGTTGTTTAGGAAGCCGATGATTAGAGCACCAATCAATGTTCCCATTATGCGACCTTTACCACCCATCAAGCTGGTGCCGCCAAGAACAACCGCTGCGATAGCGTCTAGCTCGTAGCCCATACCCGCTGTTGGTTGTGCCGAAGACAGACGAGACGTCACGATAATGCCAGCAAGCGCTGCCAACATACCGCAGATGGCGTATACACCAATTTTCACACGGTCAACGTTGATACCAGAAAGGCGCGTTGCTGATTCGTTGCCACCAAGTGCGTACACGTAGCGACCAAAACGAGTGTGGTTCAGTAGGTACCAAGCTGCCGCAAAGACAATCACCATCAACCAAACTGGAACCGGGATACCAAGTGCGTAACCTGTGCCAAACCATGCAAATGCATCTGCTGTGTCAGTAAAGCCCGTAGAGATAGGACGACCGTCGGTGTAAACCATGGTTACGCCGCGTAGTAACGTCATGGTAACCAGTGTTGCGATAAAGGCTTGAACCTTACCTTTGGCAATGATGATACCGCTGATCGCCCCCAAAGCTGCACCAGCGAACAATGCAGTCGGAACTGCGATAAGCACAGGCACTTCTAATGCAATCATGCTCGCGGCAAACGCACCACATAGTGCGAGTACAGAACCTACGCTTAGGTCGATGCCTGCGGTCAGGATAACCAACGTCATACCTACCGCGATGATTGCGTTAACTGAGGTTTGACGAAGGATATTAAGAATGTTGTCTACCGTAAAAAAGTTCGGGTTCAAAAATGACACGACAACAATCAAAAATAACAGTGCAATCAGTGACTTTTGTTCAATCAGCCACTCTTTAGTGAACAGCTTCTTGCTGCCCGTTTCGTTTGGTTTGCTCATGGTATTAGTACTCATGCTGCTTCCTCATTGATCTTCTTGCCTACGGCACAAGCGAGTAGTGTTTCTTGGTCGGCGTCTTTCGCATCAAATTCGCCCGTGATTCGACCTTCGTGCATCACCATGATGCGGTCACTCATGCCTAGCACTTCAGGCATCTCAGAAGAAACCAAGATGATGCTCATGCCATCGGCTTTAAATTTGTTGATTAGCTGGTAGATTTCTTTCTTCGCACCCACGTCGACGCCGCGAGTTGGCTCATCCAGAATCAGAACTTTGGGTTTGGTCATCAGCCCTTTTGCGATTGCCACTTTCTGCTGGTTACCACCAGACAGGTTGCCAATGATTTGGTCTCGGGTTGGCGTTTTGATGTTGAACAGTTTGATGAAGTCTTCTACCGCCACGACTTCTTCGCCATGTTGGATTTGGAAGCCTTTGGTAAGTTTATCCAATGCACACAGAGACATGTTCTCCTTCACGGATAAGCCAAGCACTAAGCCATCGCCTTTACGGTCTTCAGAGATGTAAGCAATACCATTCGCCAAGCCATCTTGTGGGCTAACCGGGTTAATGGTCTTATTGTCTAAGTTGATGACGCCACGCTCACTTGGTAGCGCGCCGTAAATCACCTTCATCAACTCTGTACGCCCCGCGCCCATCAAGCCTGACACACCAAGGATTTCACCACGTTGAAGCGTGAAGCTAATGTCATGAACACCCGAGCCCGTCAAACCAATCACTTCAAGACAAACATCACCATGCGTCACTTCGATACGCGGGTATTGCTCTTCCAACTTACGACCAACCATCATTTCGATGAGTCCATCTTCGTTGGTGTCTTTAACTTGGCATTCGCCAATGAACTTGCCGTCACGTAACACAGTAATGTCATCACAGATTTCGAAGATTTCTTTCAGACGGTGTGAGATGTAAACGATGCCGCAACCTTGGTCGCGAAGTTCGTTAATCACTTTAAACAGCGATTCCGTCTCTTTGTCGGTCAACGCATCCGTTGGTTCATCCATGATGATGACTTTGGATTCGAAAGACAGCGCTTTGGCAATCTCCACCATTTGCTGCTCACCAAGACTTAAATCACCAAGCAATGTTTTTGAAGAGTGCTTTACGTTAAGGCGTTGAAGCAACTTATCTGCTTCTTCGTACATTCTGCTCCACTGAATACGTCCCATCGTGCCGGTAAATTCACGACCTAAATAGATGTTTTCAGCAATCGTCAGCTCAGGGATCAAGTTCAATTCTTGGTGAATGATACTGATGCCCGCTTCTTGAGAATCACGCGGACCTTTAAACGCCGCTGGCTGACCTTGATATTTGATGCTTCCTGCATCCATGTGGTAGATGCCTGTAAGCACTTTCATCAAGGTCGACTTACCTGCCCCGTTCTCGCCCATCAGCGCCATCACTCGACCCGGGTATACATTAAGGCTGGCTTTATCCAACGCCTTAACACCCGGGAAGGCTTTCTCAATGTCGCTTAGTTGTAGAATGGCTTGAGTCATAATTTGTCCTCAATTAGTTGTGGCTTAAAACACCACGCCAGCTTGGAAAATCACGTTCGCATACGGTGTGCACTCGCCTGTTCTAACAACAGCGCGACTCTGTTCTGTACGAACTTTAAAATCTTCATGCGATACATAGTTAATCGCGATTTGCTTACCTGTTTGCTCACTCTCTTTGGTTAGTTCAGAGATCAGCGCATCGTGGTGAACTGGGCTAACTGTTGCGAATTCTTCAGCAATGATGACCCCTTCAATTTGGGACTCAGACAGAATCACGCGAACGGTATCAAGGAAACCAGGTACGCCATGAGTCAACGCTAAGTCAATACGTTGTACATGATCAGGAATTGGCAAGCCCGCGTCACAAATGGTGATTTCGTCGGTATGACCCAGCGTCGCCACCAAGTAAGAAATTTCTGAGTTAATTAGGGTACTTTTTTTCATCTCATCGACCTTTCGGTTACACGTTCATACAACTGTGAGTGTCTCTCTTGGACTAATTTCTATATTGACAAAACACTCATCGAAACGTTTCGATGCAATAATAGAACGCCAAGGAGAATTGACCAGTCGCAGATCGATAAGGTGTGAGAATGATCCGTAATTGAGTGCTAACTGATTAAGAAAAAGATATTGAGGTCACACTTCGCCATCGAAACGTTTCGATGACATCTATTGAACGGGAGAGAGACTTCCATTCAATCGGTATTAATCTGAATTCATAAGTCGGACGAATGAGTTGAAGACCTTTTCGCTGGAATAAATCTGTTCAATTTATGAGACGGTGACACCTGTGAACATGAAAAAACCTCACACAGCATCACAAATATCGGAAACCTGACTGACTTTCGAAAAACACACACTTACAATTTCCTCGAATACAAGGAAAGTATCATCATCCGTTCGATACCTCAGGTAGGCACCAATAGGTAATACTCTCAGGTTAGAAGCGTTTGTAGGGACACAAACGGAAAGTAAGAAATACATGAAATTAAGCAACAGAGTCGTTTTGCTTGTCGCCCCTGTCATTCTAATTAGCGCACTGGTGTCGAGTTACATCATCTATAGCATTCAAAAAGTCACGCTAATCAAAAGGGAAGACAGCTATATCCAGCTGCAAATGGAAAAGCTCGCTGGACAGTTTCGCCAAGCCAACATTTTTCTCAACAGTTATGCCTATACCTTGGGTAAAAGCGAGGTACTGCAAGATTATTTTGTAAATCATGATAACCGCTATCGTGAGAGGCAACTGTTCAAACGTTTAGATGAAACCATAGAGGTGCTCAGCCACGGGTACCGAGGGGATGCCAACATGGCGATCCTCGATGGTAGACAAGACCTTCTCTACTACACCGAAAATCAATATTACGAATCAAATGGTCGAGTGGACCCTAAGATCCTTGAGTATGTCGACAAAAGCTATAAAGCCAATGGGGATGTCAGCCATACCGGTTTTATTTACAACAGCAGCGGGCAAAGCATTCTATTGCAATATGAGTTGTTTGATAAACGTACCGGAGAACCCCCGTTAAGCTTTGACCCACAAAACGTTTTCTTTGTTATCGTGTCTGTGTCACTCGAAGCGTTCAATGACATCAAACATGAGATCGAATTTGATACGCACAGCGTGATTACCTTTTCTGACAAGCCGATTATCTTAGATATTCCCCTCGCCCAGACGATTGAACTTCTACCCCATTTCTATGCCATTTTATCGCCAGCAGAATATCTGATGTGGAATAAGGTCGATAAGGTCTGGCTAGAACTGGCATTGTCGTTTGGCATTGCCTCGTTTTGTACCATCACATTAATTGTCTTGGTGCTGTATCGTTACGTACTTAGCCCGGTATCCCACTTAGACAAACAGCTTAGAGAAATTGAGTCCAACAAGCGTGCTAACATTGAAAAACTAGACACTGATGACGAGATTGGCCGCCTTTCTTCTCGCTTCTTTGATATGTATGAAGAGCTGAACAACGTCTACCACAAGACCAAGCGTTTGGCAGAAACCGACCACTTAACTCAACTTGCTAATCGTCATCGCTTCCATGAACTTGCAAGCCGTGAACTAGCGGATCCTTCAGATCAGCTTTGGGTAATTTATATTGACCTAGATAACTTCAAATACGTCAACGACAAATACGGTCACGAACTGGGCGATAAGTTGCTGCAAGTCTTCTCCAGACACATCAAAAATGCGTGTCAGAAGTTCACTCAACAATACAATAGCCCATGTTTCGGTGCGCGTTTGTCCGGTGATGAGTTCGCAATCTTACTCAGTTCTAATCAAGAGAATAGCGACATACCCGATCTGTTTGCCGCGGAGTTGCTAAAGCCAATTAACAACTTAACTCAGTCAGCGAAAAACTCATTTCCAGTAACAGCCAGCGTGGGTATCGCTCAATACCCAACAGACGGTGGTGATATCGCCAAGCTCTTATCGAGTGCAGACGCAGCAATGTACCAAGCTAAGCGTGCTGGTAAAAACCAATACGCTTACTATTCTGCAGCACTCAATATCGAGGCTCAACGTCGTAGCCAAATTGAACGCGCATTGCGCAAAGCTAACGTTGAAGAAGAGTTTCATCTTGTTTTCCAACCATACATGAACAGTAATGCCAACGAGATAGAAGGCTTGGAAGTCCTATTACGTTGGGAAGCTGAAGGGATCGGTTCAGTACCACCAAAAGAGTTCATTCCTATTGCTGAACAAACCGGTTTGTTCGAAAAGATTGACCGCTGGGTATTCGCGAATGCCATGGCGGAATACCACCAGCTCAAAAATATCTTTGGGAAAGACATTATTTTGTCCATCAACTTATCGTCTGCAGAACTGAACTCACTGTCTATGGCGGAATTCATCCATGATAAGGCATCACAAAATGGTGTTCCTGCGCATTGTATTGAGCTAGAAATTACCGAAACTTTTGCGTCTGATAAACAAGGTACAGCCCTACTCGATGAGCTATCGAAACTAGGTTATAAACTGGCAATAGACGACTTTGGTTCTGGTTATACTTCTTTGACGCAATTAGTGCAGTACCCGGTACAGAAAATCAAATTTGACCGAGAGTTTTTGTTAACCCTGATGAACACCGATAATGGGCATGTCATCAAACCAATTATAGAACTGTGTCATGCACAGAATAAGACCGTTACGGCTGAGGGCATTGAGCATAACGTGATGCACGAGTGGCTTTCTTCTTACCGCTGCGACTTTATGCAGGGCTATTTGTTTGGCAAGCCAATGAACAAAGAGCAACTCGATCATTGGTGGAAATCTGCAAACGATCAGCCGTTCAAAAGTACGCACATCGCTTAGTGGGTGAAGCGAATCTTCAAGAAAAAAGCAGCATTCTAAGTGCTGCTTTTTCGTCTTATTACGGCTTGCAAAAGTTTGCCGAACCTATTTTCAATTACATGCGTTTCAGCATATTCAGAGTAATGTTTGCAGAATTGTCTGCAGTTGCCTTCTTCAGGTCTGAGTAAACAACATCTGCTGAGCCATCCGCTTTATCAGAGATCGTGCGAATCACTACGTAAGGTACATTGAAAGCGTCTGCGACTTGACCTAGCGCTGCGCCTTCCATTTCTACCGCCATCGCGTTGTATTCTTGGTAAATGCCGGTTACCTTCACTTTGCTCGCAATGAATTGGTCACCTGATGCGATAATGCCTCGATAAACACTCTCTTTCCCAAGTGTGTCAACGGCGGCATCGAATGCATACTTTTGCAGTGTTTTATCGGCGTAGAAGTAACGCTCTTCATAATCAGGCAGCAAGCCTTTCGGCATGTTAAATGCGGTTAGGTCCACATCGTGTTGCACCAAACGCGTAGAGACGACTACGTCTAGCGGATCCAATTTCGGATCACTTGCGCCCGCAATACCTGTGAAAATAAGTTGGTCAACACCGAAAGATTCAATCAGAAGGGTTGTCGTCATCGCTGCATTGACTTTACCAACACCCGATTGAGTCACAACGACCGTTTTTCCCTCTAACTCACCCATATAAAAGCGATGGCTACCGATTTTCTTTACTTGTTGATTTTGGATTTTTGGCAATAGCGCTTCAACTTCAACATCCATCGCACCAACGATACCGATGGTAGAACCTGCAACGGAAGGAAGTGAGTACGCAGCAAGCATGAGAGCAAGAGATTTCTTCAACATGGGAGTCCTGAAATGTAATACGTGTCACCAAAGTGTGACGCGACGCAGATTATACAACACATCCCAAATCGAGCAATCGTTTGCATTGGTCAATGCATACTGATTGGCTAAGAAATTCTCAATTAATGAGAAAGACTTAGCCATTTTTGGTTTTCATTGAAGAAGCGACACGCTCTTTTGCGCTAACGGTTGGCATAAAATAGTCACACGCTGGACGTTTTGCATCAGTGGGATGCCCCCATGCACCGCAAATATCTGCGCTACCGTTTTGACGAGTAAACTGGCGGCATTGCCCGCATCGATAGTTCATCACTCTTCCTTGAGTTCGTTGATCTGATTAAGCCTGTTAAGCGAAGTCTCACTTTGAGTCGAGGGCTTTTTCTACCGCTGCTTTCGCGTGGATTTCAGTTGTGTCATAAAGCTTGACGTCAGCGTGCTGAGGTTCAACTAACATCGCGATTTCAGTACAACCCAGAATGACTGCTTCAGCCCCCTGTTCCAAGAGTTTCTCAATAATCGTGAGGTAGTGTTGGCGCGAATCATTACGCACTTCGCCTTTACACAATTCGTTGTAGATAACGTCATGAACAATCGTCTGGTCATCTGAACTGGGTACGACGACATCAACACCAAATTTATCGATAAGTCGCTGCTTATAGAAGTCTTGTTCCATGGTAAAACGCGTACCAAGTAAGCCAACCTTCTTAATGCCATCCATCACCAGCTGCTCTGCGGTCGCATCGGCAATATGAACAAGCGGTACATTAACAGCCTGCTGAATTTGGTCTGCGACTTTGTGCATCGTGTTTGTACAAATCAAAATAAAATCTGCACCGCCCGCTTCCACTGATTTTGCTGCCTGCGCGAGAATGATTGCAGTATCATCCCAACGGCCTTGGTGTTGCAGCGTTTCAATTTCGGCGAAATCGACGCTGTACAAGCAAACTTTACCTGAATGCAAACCACCTAAGCGCGCTTTCACTTCTCGGTTAATAATTTGGTAATAGTTTGCGGTAGACTCCCATGACATGCCACCAATCAGACCTATCGTTTTCATTTTCTTCCTTGTATATTTAGCTTTTGTTCAACTTTTACAGAAACTAGCATAACTTACTGAGAGAAAAGTTTATTTTTGATCAATGTTTTATACCCAAGTAACCTCGAGATGCTAGGTTCAGCGAGAATGACTTGGTTTGTAGACGCGGCGACGATTTAAAGATCTAGTCACTCTAAATCAAGAATCGGCAACAAAGTATACAAGCCAAGACCCTTACTATTTGCAAAGAGTGCCCTTTGGGAGCGTGTCTTTGACTCGCTTTTTTAGTCAAACAAATGGCTGCGTCAAACAACTTGGAAAGAGCTGGCTATTACACGGTGTTGTTTTCTTTGAACTCGAATCAATGACAATGCTCTGAATCCTGCATCTTGAAGTCACTTGGGTATACAATTCATTTAAACTATTTATCAGAAAAACTTTATTTCAAATGTACTCGTCATTTAATCATTAATTAAAAATATTATGATTATCCACAAACATTATTTATTGAGAAGTCATCATTAAATACCGATTTTAATACATGCTTTAATCTTTGATATTCACTTAAAGCTATGCGATCCACTTCTGTAGCAACAGGCGCATTTATTATTGGATACCAATTGACAGATTCTGCTTCTAGGCTCTGAATATCTCCCACCCAATCAGTGACTACATAATAATGAAGCAATTGAAGTTCGGTGGTTGGGTGATATAAAGAACACAAATACCCGCACCTTTGCGGTCTGATGTTTAGTTCCTCGTCTAATTCTCTCAGCAATGTCATGGACTGACTTTCGCCTTGTTCCATGTGCCCACCGGGTATCGCGATCATACCTGGGTCAGAGTCCTTGTCCTTCGATCTTGTTTCTAATAACACTTCATCATCCTTAACTAGGATAAATGAGACACACTCATGAACTTCCATCTTCAATGCCTTCTGCTAACAGTTTTATAGCACGCTAACATAAAAAGTTTGGATGATGTGAATGGTGAACACGAATAACTTAACGATATACAACAATCTAGCTGGCCGTTTGGTTGAATATGCCCCGCAACCCATAGTAGCTATCAATACATTCACCTTTATTCAGTCATGATTTGTTACGACTAGGATCACAGTCTAAAAACTTTTCTCCGAATGACCAGTTAGAAATAAGTTCATTGAATTCAAACAATATTTTTATTAAAAGTATAATTAAACGATGTTTTATTGAGTATCCATCTCAGTAAATATTGGTAAACACAGTTTTATTAATTAGCCAAATCGGCTAGTATTTGTTCTGAAGATTTTTAAAGTCATCAATTAACCTCTCAATATTGATTAAATTCAGTAAGTTAGTTGGATAGTCTTTACCAAATACTAAAAATATTTGAGTAATAGGCGTCGCTACGCATAATAAGCAACATTGGGAATAGAGTTAAATTGATGAGCATGCTGTATTAACGACTGCACGAAGCAATCGCTAAATTTGTTGCACCAAGAGTTTTATTTAGTACAAATGAAAAAGCTATTTTTATTATTGATATGGACATCGCTGGCAGTTTCTCCTTTTGCCTTTGCTCATCATTCAGGCAAAGCGACAGAAACGAAAGCCACTAAACAACTTGTTGAAAAGACATATAAAGAAGCCAAGTTGGAAGGCGTCATTGACTTCAGTTTATTCAATGATGCGTTCTTAGCTTATAAGAAAACCTCAGACCGCAAAAAGCCACTTTTGACCATCATCGATTACAGTAAACCATCTACTGAAAAACGCTTTTATGTGGTCGATTTGGACAAGAAGAAGCTCATTTTTAACACTTATGTCTCTCACGGCGTAAACAGCGGCAAGAAGACTGCAACGAAGTTCTCTAATGTTGTGAACTCTCGTAAGACTTCCCTGGGAACATTTTTAACCGATACCACATACTATGGTTCTAACGGTTATTCACTTCGCTTGGATGGACTGACATCAGGGGTGAACGATAAAGCACGAGAACGTTACATCGTGGTTCATGGTGCGGACTACGCGAACCCTTCTTTTATTAAGAAGAATGGTTATCTTGGTCGCAGTTGGGGTTGCCCCGCTCTGCCACAGAAGCTATCACGAGAAATCATCGACACTATTAAAGGTGGCAGTGTTATCTATGCTAGCGCTTAAGGTTTCTTGACCTAATGTTGAAAAGGGAGCGGATACGCTCCCTTTTTTAATGCGACAAAAAACTGTTCATCCTTTCAGCAAGTCGTTAGTATACGCAAGCGCCACCTTCAGGCAGCAAACGAATATCGATTCCATAGTGTTTTAGGGTTAGTTTTGGTTCACGTATTTCGCCTTTTGCTTTTGTTATCACTCACCCTGTTTTCAGGGCAAATACTTGCAACGCAAAATCAGCAATTCTCAGTAGCCCATTACTCATATTCAGAAAAGCTCGATAAGCTAACCCAACACGATTATCACTCAATAAAAGCGCCTTATCGTGCTTGGAATAGTCGTGACTCTTGGAGTCCAGACGGCTACTTTCGACACCTAAAACGTGATTTACTTGGTTTACTCCATTGTCGCCGCACATCCGCTAACGATGGTGAGTTGCCCCTAAATATTACGCCCGACTATCACCTATTGGTCGCGTTCTTATCTCCATCATTATTGGATATTGCGCTCAAAGCGACGCCTTTACCCGATACTGCCGATGTACTCACACAGACTCGCTCGTACCATCTCGCAGGATGGAAGCAAGCTAATTTACTGTACGTATTTACACACAGTCGCGACACTTAGTTCGCACATTGACTGTACTGACACAATATGGAAACCGTCAGTACCAGCCATGGATGATCTCATCTGAAGACTGAATTAACTCGAGATCCTGATTATGAAAAAAATCGCGACTATTGCCACTTTGGCGCTTATCACTTTATTCACAACAACAGTGCAAGCAGCAAAACCAGAAGAAATGAGCAACAGCGCTCTGATGGAGTGTGCCAATGCATCTAACACCCGAACTGCGGTTCCTGAGCACCGCGCAATGTTTCGTCATTACTTGATGGCAGAACGTGGTTACACATTCAGCCAGCTATCTTCGGCAGAGACCGAATTCAAAGCAAAAGGCATGGATGAGACCAAGATGGAACAGTTCTACAAAGCTGAGTGTAAGGAAGTAGGCGAATACCTTTACAAGAATGGCTACTGATTCACGCTCATTTCAACTTACGTAGAGAACGAAAAAGGCGCGATCATCGCGCCTTTTTTGCTTTTCGAGCTTCAGGTTTATACGACTATGGCAATTGCGGCGTAGTTTTCGATTTACCCCAAGCCTTACGCACCTTCACCAATACAAAGCTCATAATGGCAATGGTCAGTGTGATCACCGGTGCAGCCATCAATCCCATGGTCACAATCTTGTTAAGCTTCTCTGGCAGTAGAGGCAATAATAAGCCTAAACCACACAGCAGCAGCGTCCATAGAATTGCACTCAACCATGCGAAGTAATGGAACTTACTCACGCGATTAACGCGCAAGCCCATCATTAAAGGCAGCAAAGAGCGAACAACAGGAATAAAACGCGCGCAGAACAATGCAATCAAACCATGCTTACCAAGTAACATGTCAACTTGCTCCAAGCGTTTTGCTGGCACTGCATTTACCCACCCCTGCACCTTTGGTAAGCGGTTTAACCATTTACCTTGTAGGTAAGCAGCCCAGCTGCCCATTGCCGCACTCACCACGATCACCAACATGATCATCACTGGGTCTAGTACGCCCACCGCTGCTAAAGTGCCAGAAAGCACAACAACACTGTCACAAGGGAAAGGTGCCGCGGGAATAAAACCACTCTCGAGAAAAATAAGCGCACCCACTACAAAGTAGATAAGCCCTGCACTACCTGGTGCCATCAATGCAGTAAAGTCTTGGTGCCACAAAGCAAACAGCACCTGCGTAATTGAATCAAACATAACAAACTCCTAAACATCACAATCAAATTTCGAAAATTAATGAATAGGAATTACCGCGCATGAATAAAGCGATAGATCAGGTTGGACTCTTGCCCTGCCCCCAGCCGATATTTGGAGTGCGAATAAAAAATTTGAATGACAGGCAACGCTACGTCAGTAAACTCGCGTTTGTTGAAATCCTGCACGTCATTTAACCAACGTGCAGGCAGCACATCGAAATCGTCCGATTCTGGCGATGTATTGGAATGGTTAACGCGGAGTGCGTTGCGGCTGAATAAACTCGCAGCGACTTTACGTGAAGGAGAAAACGGTGCTTTCTCTAGATGTGCCTCACCATCGATCAATGAAGAGGTGTAACTGACGGCGTAGGAGATTTTTGGTGACGGTGAAGCCTGACTCAATCCAAAAGCCATCAGCGTAACAAAGAGTCCTAATACACAGACTAAGTAAGCACGCACAGAATTCACCTAAACCACAACGATACGCTGTTGTAACTCCGTGCGTGCAAATTTGCAATTCAAATTCTTAATCGATAATAAAAAGAGCGTTTTGCAAATGATTGTTGGCGCGATTAGACGATGATTTAACCTTCAATTTACTCTTTACCATACGGGTAGTTTTCAAACATTTTCGCGACTTCTTCCGAGATCAACTCTTCGCGCTTTTCAGTACTCATTGACTCGGTGAGCTTACGGCTAGAAACCCCCTTCCACACCACTTGATTGGCTTTAGTATCGACAAGCTCAACGACCAATTTGCCGTACTTCTTCTCTTTGTAACGCTCAGGACTGGACGTCACCACACCAAAACTGTTCCAACCGTAACCGACACTAAAACTTGAACCAGAAGATACGATCTCCGATTCTTTGATAATATCGTGGTGCACATACAGATCACCGCCGCTTTTCACGCGCGACATTCCTTTTGATTCCAGTTGAGCTGCTAACCCTTGCTCAATGCGACGAGCATCCAAACTGGTTGGGGTATCTGATTGTTCACCAAAATCAAACGTCTTGTAGGATGAGAAATCCGCTTGCTTGTCAACATCAGTGGTTACCGTGGTACAAGCAACCACCGAGATAGCAAACAATGTTGCCAATAAACCTTTCCACATACTCTTTCTCCTCTCTCTATCGCGCCGGTCTCTCGGCAAGTTGTGGTATTCAATCTTACGAACCTGAGAAAATATTGAATCATTTCAACATTTAGTCTTGACCATGAATGCCAAGTGTTCAAATTCAAGACGTAATAGAGACTAAGAACAGAGTAAAACACTGGTTGAGAAAGAGAGTGAAATCGTATTCAGAGCGACATATCGCCAACAGTGCTGTGCGCTTTTTGAACGAATCGGTATTTATTTACTCACTAAGCAACTTATTGAGCAAAAAAGACTTTTCTTTTGCACTCAATCTGGCATATTGAATGAGTCCTATCGATGCGCGGGCATCGTATAATGGCTATTACCTCAGCCTTCCAAGCTGATGATGCGGGTTCGATTCCCGCTGCCCGCTCCAAGCTTTCCCTAAGCTAACTTTTTATCAGTTCCCTAAAATACCCTTTAAACTCGTACTTCATTGCTATCATGCTGTGGCTGTAATCGATCTCTGTATTTGCTACCTCTAACTGCAGGCATAAAAAAGCCCCTGCAGAGTGCAGGGGCGCGTCTTCGTTATTGTGTTCCCCATATCTTTGGGGTTAATCCAACTGAAGTGTCGTGAACGTGTCGTTTTTCAGCCCGCCACCAGCGCGTTTCTTCATGGTGACCTCAACCGATCGCTTCCCTTCATTGATGCGATAACGTATGGCTTGAGCGAGATATTTATCATTTCGCTTCAAGTCCCTAGCATCAATCTTTAACGTACGATTCTGACGATTCACCGTGCAGCGGTAATCCCAATCGTTTTTGCCATTTTTCAAAGCCAGCAAAATACGTTGACCCGATGTTCCCGCTGATTTAATCCCACGAGGCTGCTTATCAATAGCCAGTGCCAACCCTGCTTTACACAACTGCTCTGCACTAAAAGCAGGTGCTGCGTATGCGTACCCAGAGCTGAGCATAGCGGCGGTCATCGTTACAATTGAGAAAACTCGATTAAATGTCATCGTCCGTTCCTTAAAACTTACAAAACACCGTACGCATTAAAACAACATCACCGAACACTGTCAAGCATTAATGGTATGGCGTTTAGTTAATCATTCAGAACAGTTACTCAATTGTATCGGACGGTGGAGCAAACAAGCACCGCCAGCGCTGACGCCAAGACAAATTGGGACGGGTCACCTCTTTGAACATGTCTTTCCATTCTGCAAACGTCACGGTAATAGGATTAAAGCTGTTAACGGGCTTTGAGATGCCATAACGGACAGTTTCTACTTCAGGCTCGAACGTCCCGAACATGCGATCCCAGATAATCAATACACCAGCGTAATTTTTATCAATGTATTGACGATTCACACCATGATGAACTCGGTGATGGGATGGTGTATTGAAGACCCACTCCAAAGGGCCAAGGGAACGAATCGACTGAGTATGAACAAAGAATTGCAGACCCAGATTAAGTAACACAACAAACACCACCCATTTAGGATCAAATCCAATAATGACCAGTGGCAACCAGAATAACCACATACCCGCTAGTGGGTACATTAGGCTTTGGCGAAATGCGGTACTGAAGTTCATACGCTCTGAACTGTGGTGCACCACATGCGCTGCCCACATCCAACGGATACGATGGCTTGCTCGGTGGAACCAATAATAGAAGAAATCTTGCAAGACCATGAGTAACAGGAAGGTAGAAACCGTCATCTCGATATCAAACAAGCGCCAACCAAACCACCACAAATACAGTTTAGCGATCAGCAGTCCTGTTAAGATATCTGTCGCTTGATGAAGCCCAGCCAATACAAAGTTACACACGACTTCTGGCAAGTAATATCGCGCACTCTCAGGTAATCGACCACCACGTTGCCCAAACCAATATTCTGCCGCAATACAAAGAAAGAATATTGGCGCGAGCAACATCAACAATAAATCAGGATGTTCCGTAATCTGTGACCATTCCATAGTCCGTTCCTACCATTTCGCGTAATGATCTTCGGTGAGTCCCACCACCTCATCGAGTTCATGTTTAATGCCATTGTCATCAGTCAAATAACCAGAAAAGTAACCTACAAACTGACGAAAGTTACTCTTCAAAAACCAAAAGTTCTTTTTCTCTGAGCGTTGATTTTTAGGCTTGAAGATCAAGTCGATGCGCTTGTCTTGTGAGGTAATTCGCCATGACGCTTCTTGATGCATGCGAGAAAACTCGAACTGTACGGGGGGCATCAAGTGGCGTTCTCCATCAATCCAAATGACGTTTTCACAATACCCAGTTTCATTCACACCAGCCGCAAGGTTCAGTCCTATCCGTTTGCCTTCCCTTTGGTGATTGATGCTCGCCCATCGCCAACTGGTCTCTCTGCGCATGTAACCAGCAGAGAAATCATACCCAGCGACTGCATTGGTGAGATCTTGTGGCTGCCCTTTCACACTCATTTGACCTTGTATAGCGAGCGCGTTGTGTTTTTGAGTGTAGGTCCAGCCCGAATATGCTGTTGGCGTGCAGAGCATCAAAGGCAAACTTTCTGGCTCAGGCGTTAACCTTAAGTCAGCTTGAATAAGGTCTGTTGAAAGCTGTATATGCCAGAGTCCATTTTCAATGTTGAACTGGATGGTGTCACTAGCGAGATAGGCTTGGCTGTTCCAACTAGAAGGTTGTGTTTGATAGCCCATATTGAGCGGCTTTAGCCACTGCTGCTCAACAAGTTCATGAGTTTCGATATCAAACACATAGCAAAAGCCAGACGCCAAATAGCGAATATCAGCAATCGCAACACCAATGATGTGTTTCTCTGTCACGATCGAGACGAACTGGAACTGCTTATAGTCGAATCGCTTTCGCCAACTCGATGCAGGCTGGTCCATCTCATTAAGATACTGAAACGCATCCAACTGAAGCGATTCGGGAATCGATGCTAAATGACCAAATTGAGGTAATCCATTCGCTTGAATAAAGGGATTCAAAGGCGTTTGCACATCCATGCTCGCTATTAATCAATGATACACCATTCGATATTAACATTAATTTAACAACAAACAGTTTGCGCCACTGCACAACATTGATTCACATACCGACTTAAAATGAACCAAAATGTGAAACCAGTCACCCATATTCAAACTATTAAACGGTTAATTAGAGCTTTATACCCAAGTAACCTCGAGATGCTAGGTTCAGCGAGACTGACTTGGTTTGTAGACGCGGCGGCGATTTAAAGGTTTAGTGGGTCTAAATCAAGAATCGGCAACAAAGTATACAAGCCAAGGCAGCTCGCCCTTTGGGAGCGTGTCATTGACCCGATTGCTGCGTCAAACAACTTGGAAAGAGCTGGCTATTACACTGCGTTGTTTTCCTTGCTCTCGAATCAATGACAACACTCTGAATCCTGCATCTTGAAGTCACTTGGGTATAACTTAGGTTACACAACAAGCAAGATTATGAGAGCTTCACCTCACTAACGCTTTTAATGGCTCATTCTCCTAATCCAATAACTCTGTCACGACGTCGGTCTTTACAGAGTTAGCGATAAAGCAGTTTTCATGTGCCATATGATGCATTTTTTCTAACTGTTCACGTGTCGGCTGTTTGTCTCCTGAAAAGACAATGTTTGGTCTAAGTGTCACTTTTGAAACCCACTCTTTACCATTTTCTCCCGTTGTAAGTTCGCCCACCGCTTCATCTACGTAGGAGTCGATCACATAACGGCGTTTAGCAGCAATAGAGAGAAAGACCAGCATATGACAGCTTGAAAGTGCCGCAATAAACGCTTCTTCTGGGTCCACATTCTCAGCTACAGATAAAGGCAATGGAACAACATGAGGAGATGGCGAAGCAGGAACACAAAGCCCACCATCAAACTGCCAAACGTGCGCTCGGCTGTATTGATTATCACTGAAAATTTCGTCGGTTTGACGTTGCCATTTAATCACTGCGGTATGTTGACTCATTGCAATTCCCTGCCCTGTCGTTGCGCACTCCAAAAGGAGATGATTTCAAAAGAGAGCTAAGTAGACCACAACCTAGGGCTTACTCCCACTCACAAGGCAGAAAATGCGGGTATAGAGCGATCAAATCACTTGGTTTGAATCTGTTTGTTGCTTTCGGCAACGATCAATCAAGCGCTGCCCTTGATGAATATTAACTTGCAGTCGGTTGATCAACTTTTGCAGTTGTTCAATATCAGGAATCTGCTTGTTCTTAACTTGAGTTTCGATTTCTAGCGCCTGATTCGCCAGTGTGTCTAACCCAAGATTCAACGCCATCCCTTTGGTGGTGTGCAAGGTGCTGTAAAGTGACAATAAGTCTTCTGCCATGAAATACTCAATCAACTCATCAACCGATTTTTCGAAATCATTCACTATGCTTTCAAGCAGATCTAACAGTGCATCAGGCTCCTCTTTGAGCATTTCTACCGTCTCAGAATGAGTCAGCTCTTCTTCTGTCAGTCTCAGCCTCTCAATTGGTTCACGATGTAACTCAACCACGTTTTCAGCTTGATCCGATACGTCATTTTGCACTGGTAAACGAGAGGCAAACTGCTTGAGCGCATCAGCAAAGCTCTCTCGCTGCAATGGTTTGGTCAGTACATGGTCAGCACCCGCGTCGATAAAGTTATCGTGCGCTTCTCTAAACACATCGGCGGTGTAAGCAAACAATAAGGTCTTCACACCAATCTTCTCTCGGATAAATCGCGTCGCCTCAACCCCATTCATCTCCGGCATGTGATTGTCCATCAGTATCAAGTCATATTGGTTCTCTTGCGCTTTCTTAGTCGCAATCAAACCATTCTCAGCAATCTCGACCGTATGCCCTAACTTTTCGCAGAAACCTTTCGCCACAATCGCTTTCACACGGTTGTCTTCGGCAAGGAGAATGTGCAGATTGCGTTTATTCTCCTGCTGTTGCTCAGCTTTGGTGTTTGGCATTGCCGGCTGTTCTTTCTCTACCCAAGGGATAGGAAGATCCACTAAAAACTGAGTCCCAATGCTCTCAACACTCTTGAGCTTAATCTCTCCACTCATCAATTCAGTGAGCTTTTTGACAATCGCGAGACCAAGCCCTGTACCTCCAAACTTACGCGTGGTAGAGGTATCAGCCTGTTCGAACGAGTTAAAAATGCGACCTTGTTTATCTTCCGGAATACCAATACCAGTGTCGTTCACCGAGAGGAGAAGACGTTTTCTCTGTTCACCAAGCTCAGCGCGGATCAATACATGCCCATCCCCCGTAAACTTCACGGCATTGCCTGCGAGATTGAACAAGATCTGTCGAATACGCGCGCAGTCACCGTTAAACTCAATGTTTTCTGGCACTTCGTTCTCGACGTAAAGCTGAATGTTTTTCTCTTCGATTAAAGGCTGAATCGCACTACAAACTGGGGTTAGCACTTGAGGTAAATTGAATGGTGCGGCTTCTAGTTCCAACTTGTTCTCTTCAACTTTAGAAAAGTCCAAAATGTCATTGAGAATCGTCATGAGGTGTTGACCAGAGTCCAAGATCACTTTTACATGCTCTTTGGTTGTCTTTTCTTGAGTTTCGCTGGCGATGATTTGCGAAATGCCCAATACACCATTCATTGGCGTTCTTAACTCATGGCTCATGGTTGCTAAGAATTGTGACTTGGCTTTTGCCGCACGTTCCGCCTTTTCTGTCGCTTCAGTTAATTCGTCATTGAGATGTTTGAGCTTATTCACACGATGTTGAGTTTGCAGCACAAATACGGTTACCAATAAGATGATGGACAAAAGAACAAACACCCATGTGAGTCGAGCTTCACGCTGTGCGATCTCAAGTAACTGGTGTTCAGAATACTCAACAAACTCAAAATAATGGCTTTCTAAAATCTTGTTAGTAAGCAACTCTATCTTTCGCTCACTTTGGCGCAGTCGATTCAAGAACAATGAGATGTTTTGACTTTGAGGATTATCGCCTTGTAATGCGGCATTGGTTAGAAAGTTAAAATAGTGCTTCTCTAACCAAGAGTCATCATTTTGCGCCGCAAACTGACGTTGATAAATATTGTGTAGAGTGAGTGACTCGTACTGGTTTGCAACTTGAACACCAATTAACATGTCCAGGGTTTGCGTCGCATCGCGAACCTTACCATCAAATTGAGCTACGATATTTTTTACACGATTTTTCGTAGGCGTAAATTCAAACCAAATTGACTGTTTGAAAACCGTACATAGATTCTCGGCGGCAAGTTCAAGCTCAACCAAACTTTCGGTAATTTCGTACGTTTTTCTCTCTTCCATTGAATAGCGATTGACGACTCTGTCTCGGGCTTCTATCAAATGGTGACCAATTTCAGAAAGCGATGCGTGCAACCCTTGAGTATTTTTTGAATTCACATGGCTCATGCACGCTAACACCGCCATTACGGCAATAACGACGAATAAGGCGGCGTTCACTAAACGGAATTTATTCATTTTCAAACACCTCCAAAATTGCAGGTCTTGGGGCGCTCAAGGTCTTAAGGAAGGCTTCGATATCTGCCACGTTATCGTCGCTCATCGTTACACCCAATTGAGTCTGCGACATGATTTGTATGGCATCCGATAACTTATCAATTTGCCCATTGTGAAAGTAAGGGCTGGTTTGTCCTACATTCCGTAAGCTTGCCACTCGAAAGTAGAACTTGTCTTCTCCATCAGAGGTTCTTAAATGCCGTCCTGTGTCGAGGTTGTCATCAGGTACTTGAAAATAACCAAACCGTTGAATCATCGCTCCGCCAATATTTCGTCCTTGATGACATTGAACACAACCCACTTGCTGAAAAGTCTCCCAGCCTCGTATTGCCTGTTCATTCATGGCATCCGTCTCACCAAGCAAATAAGCATCAAATGGAGAACTTGGCGTCTGGAGCCCTTTAACAAACTCCACAATTGCACGCTTAATGTTGTTCACATCAATACTTCGGTTATCCGCTTGCTTAAAAAGCACCTGATATGACGGGTTGGTCTGAACATATTTTTCTATCTCTTCCCAATTAGAGTCCATCTCCAATGGGTTTTGAACTGGACCATCGATCTGAGCCATCAGCGAGTTTGCTGTACCATCCCATAGAAATCGATAATTTAAGGCGGCATTAAAAACGGAGATTGAATTGCGAGTGCCAACGCCATGCACCCCAGTAGAAACAGGCGTCAATTCTGCACCATTCGTCGAGAGATCATGGCAAGTCTCACAACTGATCGTGCCATTAGATGAAAGCTTTGGGTCTCGGAACAAGTGCCAACCAACTCGAGCTAGATCCATGTCGATCGTAGGTTTGCCATCAATTGGTTGCACCAACTGAAAATTCACTTCGTCATCATGCGTAGTACCAGCAATAGCGAAAGCGCAAAAACCTATCATCAAACATCCACATAACCCTTTTGTGGTAAGCCTTTTGTTCATAGTTCTGGGTATCCTTACCTAACTTCTTAATATGAACTTAGTTGCTTTTGACTTTTTTTCCATTACTGCCCGTATGGATATTGAGCACCCTCCCATAACTTATTGATTAATCGTGCGCAAGTTTGCACAAATCCCCCTCTTTAATATCAAGCGGAACTTGTCGACAGGACAAACATCCTTGATTGGCGGAAAGTGGCGAAAAGCTATACGATTCCGCCCCCTTTTTTGGATTCCGTCCTTGGCTGGAAATTTGAACCTAGTGAAACTTTTCGCTTTCATCACCGCATTACTTACTACTCTTTCATTCAACGCCTTTGCTCAAGACTTTCTGAGCTTTGAAGAGAGAGAGTTTCTAAACAACAAAGAATCACTAAAAGTCGGTGTTCTCGAAGGTGACTGGCTACCCTATTGGGGAGACCTAGCATCAAAAGAAGGCATCAACATCGAATACGCGGAATCTATGTTGCACGACTTGCATGTTGGTGCTGAGTACGTGCCATATAAAAGCCTCAACACTTTATTTGATGGCTTGGAAAGCGGCGAAATCGACTTAACCGTCGGCTTTGTTGCGACTCAAAAACGTGCGCAACGCTTTCTGTATTCTCAACCTATTTTCAATACGCTAAGACTGATATGGCTTCGAGATGACAGCCTCGCAGACAAACCTCTTGATGAGCTGAAATGGGTTTGTGTTAAAGATTCCAGCGCGTGCGACCAAGTTCACGCTCTGGGGTTCAAACACGTTCATGCTGTTAAGAACAACTTAATGATGACAGCATCACTCAACAGTGGCGCTGCTGATGCTGCTGTCGTGGGTCTCTCTACACTGAGTTCTTACGGCTTTAAAAATCCGAATGGTGAACTTGTTGGTAAGGTGGTTTACAACCGATCTCTTAAACCGGGAGAGGTCACGGTGTTTACTGGCAAGAACTCACCAAAGCTGATGAGCATCATCGACAAGTACATTAAACACTCGAAAGAGTCTAAACATAGTCGTTTACACATTGAAGCCAACATCAACATTCTTCACAACGAGTTGATGTTGGATATTTTGAAGCAGCAACAAGGGCACAAAACAGTTCGTTATACGATTCAAGATAACGTATACCCATTGTCTTACCTCGACCGAGAAACAGGTGAGCTAAAAGGCTATGTCCATGACTTATTAAAGCTTATGGAACAAAAGAGCATGATCAAATTCGAATACGTGCCAACAAATGGGCGTGATGTCGATTTGATGCTTCAAGAAAAGATGGTCGATTTACTGCCTGCAAGAAACATCAACCTAACAGATAAAAAGCGCTTTATTACCACTCGCACACTTGGGTTCCTTCAATATGGTTTTATTGAGTCACTCAACGAACGAGCGAAGAAATCCGTCGCGATTCTGGATCGTTCAGGGAACTTCTACCCTCATTTTCTCGAGCATCCAGAATATGAGTTTGCTGCGGTCTATAGAGAGTTTGACTGTTTGATGAAAGCGTTTGAAGACGGTGACATTTCTCACGCATTCGTCAACCAAAGCCTGATTGACAATCATTACTACGGTGGTCAAGGGGTGAAGTTTAAGCCAGCGACACCACCCAACGATATGCAGTTGAAAATCAAATTGGGTATGGAGTTAAGAAAAGACTCGGAGTTTCTGCGCAGAGTACTAAACACGGTACTTAAGATCACGACCGACGCTGAACTAAAACAGTTAATGGATCGCCACAATAAAGTAACGGTTCAATACGGTGTCGACAAAGAAACCGTCGTCATTTGGGCGTTGGGCGGCGTCTGCCTTTTGTTGGTTGCAGTACTGATTTACATCGTTAGAACCGGACATCTGACTCGAACCATCAAACGCAAAGAATACGAAACTCAGATTCGCCAAAAACAAAACAAGTGGTTGTCGTCCGTACTGGATCAACTGCCCAATAAAATTCTGATATCGGATGACAATAACAAGCAGATTCTGGCAAACAAGCCGTTTATTAACATGCTTTCGCGCTGCAATGTCGATAAGAGCATTCCAGATGATGAACGAGAGCAAGTGCTCAAGTTGACCCGAGAGTGCGTAAACACAGATTCAGAAAGCTCAGAAACGTCTTTATGCTCTTTGGGAGACAAACACTACCGCGTTCGTAAGCAGACCCTACTCCACCCGGAAGAAGGGGCTCAATATTGCATGACGGTATTTGATGACATCAGTGAACTTAAACAGAAAGAAACCGCACTGAAAGCATCCAACTTAAAGGCAATGCAAGCGATCGAGGCTCGCGAGCATTTTCTAGCCGTGGTTAGTCACGAACTCCGCACCCCAATCGCTGCAATGTTGGGCTTAATGGAGTTGTTAGAACAAGATTTAGAACGTTCAGAAAGCAAAGAGCTGCTGAAAAGCGCAATGCAATCTGCAGAGCGATTACAGCTGCACGTCAATGACATTCTAGATTTTTCGAAGATTGATGCGAACCAGCTTCAGTTGGATGTTCATGCAGGCAATGTTTATCAAGAGCTTGGTTCAACACTAAGAAGCTTTGAGAAAGCCATAGAGCAAAAATCGTTAACGTTTGAGTTGAACTGGACTCCGACGCCGCATGCGTTGGTGGTTCTTGATTGGTTGCGAGTCAACCAGATCATCAATAACTTATTGAGCAATGCCGTTAAGTTCACCGAACACGGTAAAGTCATTGTGAGCGTCCATGTCAGCAAAAATCAGCTTGAATTTAGTGTACAAGACACCGGGTGCGGCATGAGCACGGCGCAATTGGCTGCTCTTTTCCAACCTTTTGTCCAAGGGGATAAAAGTATCAGTCGCCGCTTTGGGGGAACTGGGCTTGGTATGTCTATCGTCAAAAGCTTGGTCGACATCATGGAGGGCAGCATTAAGGTTGAAAGCCAAAAAGAGCAAGGCACAACCATCAAGGTGCAACTTCCGATGACCAGTCAACCGCTTGATTTGACTGCTTTGGTTCCGGTTTATACTGAAAGCAAACAAGTCCAGCGTTGGCTGAATACATGGCAAGTCACGCTAGATGAATTTGAGAGCAAGCATCATGTTGTCGAGGTAGATCCGCATTACTCTAATGTGTATCCCGATTTGATTTTGCAGAAATTGAACTGTAATACGACCACGCAAAGCCCTTTGGAACTAACAGAAGCGTATCATTGGGATGGTCGCGTATTGGTCGTCGATGATGATGCTATCAATCGACTGCTATTTAAGCGTCAGTTTGAAAAACTGGGGGTTAATTGCCAGCTTGCAGCCAGTGGCATCGAAGCCATTGAGGTGTTAGAACAAGCGCAAAGCGACAATACGATCACCTCTTTTAGTTTGGTGATTACTGACTGCCACATGCCTGATATGGACGGCTACCAACTGACTAAGGCACTCAAAGCAGATAGTAAGTTTGCCTCTATTCCCGTTGTAGCGTGTACCGCAGAAAACTCACGTAATGTGATTGAAAAAGCGGAACACAATGGCATGGAAACAGTACTGTTTAAGCCATACAACTTGGGCGATCTACAAGCCTTATGCGAGCAATACTTATCGAGAGCGTTTAACAGTGAGCGCCAAGAAGACTGGCTTGAAGACTACAGCTACGAAGAAAAGCTCGAAATGGCACAGGTGATTTGTGAGGCTTTGAGCAACGATATTGCGTTGATTCAGTCTGGAGAAGAAAGCCTCAAGTCCATCGCGCACCGCATCAAAGGATCAGCCGCCGCCCTCAACTTAGTCCAGCTTGGATATGTGGCAATGCAATGTGAGTCTTCAGTAGGCAGTGAGCAAGAAACTCAGGCTCGCACCGCGCTTATTAACGAATTAGAAACCATAGTCAGTACCACACAACAGTGGCTGGAAATGAGTGAGAGCAATTAATTGAATATTTTGATTGTTGAAGACGATCGATTACAAGCAACTAATCTTAAGATTTTGCTCAATCGTCTGTTTGAGGGCACGATTACTATCGTCCATCGAGGTGCTGAAGTCGCGACCATTTGCGAGACTCAGCCTGTCGATCTGATGTTCTGCGATATTGATTTGCCAGACATTAACGGGGTGAACCTGCTGTCCAACCTGGCAGAAAGCGCTCGCCCTAAAGGTGTCGTGATTTTAAGTGCAATGAGCCAAGATGTGGTCGAAATCACCTACAACATGTGTTTGTCTGCGGGTTATGGCTTTGTTCGAGCGTTAACTAAGCCGATCTCTCATCAGCAGTTGAATCAGATCTTTAATGAGTTCAAACAATACACATTGGAAGAACAAGTGGTGTCCTTGCCCATTTTGATAGGTAGGGATGAAATTAGCACTGCTTTTGAGCAAGGTTGGTTTCTCAACTATTACCAACCTCAATACTCCGCGAAAGATAACCGCCTGATCGGCGTCGAAGCATTAGTGCGTTGTCGACATCCACAACACGGCATTATTGCACCTGCACAGTTTATTACTGAGGTTCAGGCTCGTAACGAGTTAGATAAGCTGTTCTGGATTGTATTAGAGAACGCGCTGCAAGACATGTCTCAACTGAAGGTAAATATCAATTTATCGGTAAACATGAATCAAAAGACACTCAAGCAACCTATGAGTGCTCGCTTGTTTGCGTTGTGCGATCAATACCAAATCGCACCTGAACGCATCACGCTTGAACTCACCGAGGATGAAGTATACGACTGCAGCGTCACGTCCTTGGCGAATCTCGCTAACTTACGTTTAACAGGCGTTGGCTTAGCGATTGACGATTTTGGTACGGGTTACTCATCACTCAGCCAACTGGCAACACTGCCATACACCGAGTTGAAAATTGACCGCCAGTTCATCAAAGATGCGTTGACGAACTTCAAAAGCCAGCAGATCACCATATCGAGCCTACATCTAGCTAAGTCTTTGGGGCTTAAGTCAGTGGCAGAGGGTGTGGAAGACACTGAAACGTTAAGTTATTTGCGCGAACTTGGTGTGGAACTGTACCAAGGATTTGTTCGCTGTCGCCCTATTCCCTTTGAGCAGTTGGAAGCTTTGATCTAATTCTAGCCAGTGGCTGTTCATTCGCGGTCACATGGTTCATATGATGAGTCTCTTTGAAATGAATACCAAATCTTTCTCACAGTACAATGTGTTAATCGTCGACGATGCACCTATCGTGGTACTGACATTACGTAACATGCTGACCAAGCTTGGCTTTTCTGACAAACGCATCTTCACCGCTCGCTTAGCCAAGGGGGCGGTTTCCATTGCTCACCAAGAGCGTATCGATCTGATCATTTGTGACTATAACTTCGGTCGAGGTATGAATGGCAAGCAGCTGTTTGAAGAACTAAAACACCTCAAATTACTCAACCATGACACGGTGTTTATTCTAGTGACCGGTGAAAGCTCTGCGACCATCGTACGCGCTATTATCGAGCTAAAACCAGACGAGTACTTACTCAAGCCTTTTAATTCCATTACGCTGCGAGAACGCATCTCAGCAGCGGTGAAACGCAAGAACGTGTTGCAGGCTATCTATCAAGCAGAACTCAACAACGACTCTCACGCCGGTTTAGAAGCATGTGAAGAGCTGATGCCTTTTCATCCCGAGTATTTTTTCATCATTGAGAAGTTCCGCGCTGATTTCTTAACGCGCCTAAAGTTGCATCACGAAGCCAAAATCGTCTACGAACAAGTTATCGAGCGCAAAGACGTTAACTGGGCAAAAATCGGCTTGGCGAACACATTGGTTTCTCTGGGGGAAAACGACGAAGCACAACGCCTAGTGCGTACTCTGCTAGAAGAGTCTCCGAACAACGTAGAAGTACGTGAATGTGCCGCGAACTTCAATATGCTGAACCGCGAAGTGCCGCTAGCTATCAAACACTTGGAGCTAGCAAACAGCTTGGTTGAAGGAAATTCAGAACGTGAACTGGTGATTGTAAACTTATGCCTTGCAGAGCACGATTACCACTCAGCATTGCAGCACTATCATGCGTACATGGATATCAACAAAGATACCTATCGCAACAACACCTTCTCTAAGCTAAATTTGATCCGCAATTTGCTTTACTGCGTGCGAAAATTAGAAGGTCGTGAGGATTTGCTGGCTCAGGCGAAAAACTTGTTTAAGTCGATCACAAGCGGACCTGAAAACAAAGCAATTAAGGACGAATTGGATTTAATTGCCGCGCACATTGCGATTGAGGAAAACCAGTACGTTGCAGCGTTTAAAGTGCTCAGTGATTTGTATCGCCGTAAGCCTTTCGCTCACTTTTATGCACAATTTCACCTCGCTTGGTTATTGCATGAGATGAACTTCGAATCTGAGTTTTCTCAAGCCATCACTTGGTGTTTTGAAAACCTACAAACCGACTCAAGCGATACCATTCTATCGAGTAAAATTGCCCTCGGTCGCTCTTTAGAAACCGACAACGCGGAGCGCCAAGCTTGGATGCAGGAGCAATACAAGAAGATTCGTGCTGCTGAGCAAGATTACCAAGCCTTGATCGATGCCTTAATTGAGCTTCAAGCACGTTGCCCGTTGCTGAGAACGGTGTGTATTAACATCATCAAAGTGCTAACGCGTGCTTTCCCGAGCAACAAATCGTCATTGGAAGTCGAACTGCTAATTAAGCGCTGCGACAACATTGTGAAACAATTGGTTTCTAGTGAAGAGCTTGAGAAAAGCGGCTACGACAAGTTTCTTTTTCTGGCTCAAGATCGATGTCAACAGATGTCTGTGGTGAACACCCCACCTACGCAACCAGAACTGGCAAACTAGGTAGCAAAAAGGGGCACGATGCCCCTTTCATTTCGGATTACAGGTTGAAGAAACGATTAATCCAAGTCACCTCACCGAACGCAATCAAATCGTAGATAGTGAAGAACACTGCACAGATAACGGCAAGCTTCACCAATCGAATCGCAATTAACATCATAACTTCCCACTTACCTTCTTGTTTGAGTGTCGTTGATTCCTCGCAGTTTACTGGTTTTCTTACGATCCACAACGCATGAAAACCCAGATTACGTGAGAAAGTGTGTATCACAGCCTAAGCACCTCCCCCTTGTACATTTGCTTATACATTTGGAGGCAACGGATAAATCCATTCTCTTGTCCACGCGTATCTATACCCAAGTAACCTCGAGATGCTAGGTTCAGCGAGACTGACTTGGTTTGTAGACGCGGCGGCGATTTAAAGGTTTAGTGGGTCTAAATCAAGAATCGACAACAAAGTATACAAGCCAAGGCAGCTCGCCCTTTGGGAGCGTGCCATTGACCCGATTGCTGCGTCAAACAACTTGGAAAGAGCTAGCTATTACACCGCGTTATTTTCCTTGCTCTCGAATCAATGACAACGCTCTGAATCCTGCATCTTGAAGTCACTTGGGTATATACTTTAAATAGCGTTTTCAATAAGTCCCAGTGGTAACACAAGGAGGGCTGTATGAAACAGATACGATTGTGGCTTCTTCCCCTGCTCTTGTTTGCCAGCCAAGCGCTAGCGAGCACCGTTTGGGTATTGCCTGTCAAAGGCGCGATTGGTCCTGCCCTGAGTGATTATCTGTCGCGAGAAATTGAAGAGGCTCAGCAAAACGGCGTTGACCTCATCATCCTAAAAATGGACACACCGGGCGGGCTTGATAGCTCAATGAGAGACATCATTCACGCCATCACTACATCCACTGTCCCTATCGCGACTTGGGTCGGTCCTTCAGGCTCTAGGGCAGCCAGCGCAGGCACCTACATTCTGCTCGCTAGTCATGTCGCCGCCATGGCAGAAGCCACCAATCTAGGCTCAGCTACGCCCGTTTCTCTAGGAGGTGCACCGCAACAGCCTTCTAGTGCCGACGACAAAGACAATGACGAATCGAATGATGAATCATCAGGCAAAAACTCCGACGAAGTACCTGCCAAAACCGCAATGGAAAAGAAAGTCATCAATGACGCCAGAGCATATATCAAAGGCTTGGCTCGCTTGCATGGCAGAAACGCAGAGTGGGCAGAGAAAGCCGTCAGCGAAGCTGCAAACATAGACGCTTCAGAAGCGTTAGAGTTAAACGTTATTGATTACATCGCTAATTCACCCGAAGACTTGGTCACTACCATCAATGGCACAGAGGTCAAAGTAAACGGCAAACCGTATAAGCTGGTGTTAGATAACCCAACGTGGGTGGAACGCGTCCCAGACTGGCGTGCAGAAATGTTGGCGGTGATCACCAACCCCAACGTAGCTTATATCCTGATGCTGATTGGTATTTACGGACTGTTATTAGAGTTCTACAACCCTGGTATCGGCTTACCAGGCGTGCTCGGTGGGATATGCTTGTTACTCGCCATGTATGCCCTACAAATGATGCCAGTGAATTACGTTGGTTTAGGGTTACTGCTGCTCGGTATTGCTCTGATGATTGCCGAAGCCTTTAACCCGAGCTTTGGCATACTCGGCTTAGGTGGTGTCGTTGCGTTTGTTCTCGGCTCGATCTTCCTAATGGACAGCGACATCCCCGGCTTCCAAATCGCTCTGCCATTGATCATTGGTATCGCTATTTTCTCTGTTGGGTTAATCGTGATTACCGTTGGCTTGCTGCTTAAAATTCGCAGCAAAAAAGCCACTACTGGACTAGAAACCTACCCGGGCAAGCTCGCAGTTGTGAGCGATGATTTTGTAGATGGAACGGGGCTTGTCCAGCTGGATGGTGCTTTGTGGCAAGCCAAAGCTGACGCACAGCTCAAACAAGGAGACCACGTCACCGTGGTGACCATAAAAGGGTTGACCCTAACCGTGAAACCCAGTGACCGCCCTAAGGAATAGGAGGCGCTTATGATGCTCTACACTGTTGCCGTTATCATTGTTTTATTGGTTGCACTGGCAACGCAAATGTTCAAGGTGCTGCGTGAGTACGAGCGTGGCGTGGTGTTCTTCCTCGGTCGCTTCCAAGAAGTGAAAGGACCGGGTTTGATCATCTTAATTCCTTTCATTCAACAAATGGTTCGTGTCGACTTACGTACCATTGTTTTGGATGTTCCGACTCAAGATTTGATCACCCGTGACAACGTATCGGTCCGAGTCAATGCCGTGGTTTACTTCCGAGTTGTTGACCCACAAATGGCGATCAATAACATCGAAAGCTACAGCGATGCCACCAGCCAGTTAGCACAGACAACGTTGCGCTCGGTACTTGGTCAGCATGAACTTGATGAGTTGCTTTCTGAACGTGAACGCCTCAACAAAGATCTGCAATCCATACTCGACCAACAGACCGACGATTGGGGTATCAAGATCGCAACGGTTGAAGTGAAACATGTCGATCTTAACGACAGCATGGTGCGCGCCCTCGCCCGCCAAGCCGAAGCAGAGCGTAACCGCCGTGCGAAGATCATCCACGCAACCGGTGAATTAGAAGCTTCCAACAAGCTAAAAGAAGCGGCAGAAATGCTTAACGAAGCACCCAATGCGTTGCAACTTCGATACATGCAGACGCTCACTGAAATCACCACAGACAAGACATCGACCATCATCTTCCCGATGCCGATTAATCTCGTCGAAGCGGTCTCTGATATCGCCAAAGCAGTGAAAAAGAATCAGGGAGAGTTGGAACAAGGGAAAGAGTAAGCCTATTAGTCACTGAAGTGAGCAGTAGGAGAAGAAAAGAGGGAGTAGCGGTGTTCTACTCCCTTTACGAATTCACCATTGGTTGAACTCAAGCATCGATGCACTCTTTCTTCATAATTGCCAATCCAGTTTCAAAGCAGTGACGCCACGCATACTCGACCCTTTCATCAAAGTCAGGATCACATTGGGCGACGGTTTCTAACAGGCTTTCAAACCAGACATCGATATCTTCAGGGGCGACGCCAATATTGTTATGCCCGTGCTTGTGCCCGTATTTCCGCATCATGTCACGAGCGTCTGTTGAGGTGTCTGCCATCATCACAAACACGATAGACCCTTTAAGCATCCGGATTTGCTTCTTCATATCTACGCCATCGAACTTCTGTCTGAAGTTTTCGCCTTTCGACCAAAAGTTCTCATAGAACAAATCAAAGAAGTCCTCATGGGTAACACAGCGTTCATAGCTGTCGTTAAAAACTTCGATTACGTTCATCCCCTAGCCTCCAACCAACTTATCTATTTTCATTATGAATGTAATTTGATAATCCTACCAAGCTCGTTGGGACGGTTTTGTGGTTTCTGAACGTCGGCATACGAAGAATGCCAACCTGCCCTTCAGCCGTTCAAATTCGATTTTCAATAAAAAATAGAAAGTGATTTAAACGAAACACGTATTATCAATTCGATAAAAGTCGATATTATGGACTCACTTTCGAGGTACGCATGGTTGTCGATGCTAAGCGCATCCTCATTTGTCTAATAATATTAAGAGGATATAAACGTGTCTCATCAAATCATTACAGACCTAAACAACCGTTACACAGCTAAAAAATACGACGAAGAGAAACGCATCTCTCAAGAAGATATGGCAATCATCAAAGAAGCAATCCGCCTATCTGCGTCTTCTATCAACTCTCAGCCTTGGAAATTCATCGTAATTGAGAGCGACGAAGCGAAACAGCGTTTCCATGACACGTTTGCTAACATGCACCAGTTCAACCAACCGCACGCTAAAGCAGCATCTCACACTATTCTGCTAGCGTACGATCCAAAATTCACTAAAGAGAAATTCGCGAAGCGTGTTGATGCTGAAGTGACTTCTGGTCACCTACCAGCAGACATGTACGACATGTTCATGGGTGCTTACGCATTTGCTGAAGCAAACACAGATGAGAACGGCTACAACGGCGGCTGGACGAAAGCGCAAGTTTACATCGCGCTTGGTAACCTACTGCACACACTAGCGCGTCTAGGTATCGACTCTACTCCAATGGAAGGTGTTGACCCAACACTGATCGGCGAAGAGTTCAAAGCAGAACTAGACGGTCACGTATGTGAAGTTGCACTAGCAATCGGTTACCACAAAGACGGCGAAGACTACAACCACGGTCTACCAAAAGCGCGTCTAAACATGGATGACGTAATCACTACTCTTTAACGAGTATCGTGTCCTAGCTCCTTGGTTCCTAGCCTAGAGCTTAGCTATCTAAATCATTGTTCAAATTGAAAGAGCCGTACTTCTTAGTTTCTCAGTCTAAGAGTACGGCTCTTTTTTTGTTTTGCCGAGGGAGGAATCAACAAACGTTTTGATATAAGAGACAGCTACGCCACTTGCTTGGATTTAAAGTTGCCAAGCAGTGCGTCATACAACTCGTTGTCACTCAGTACGCCCACTAACTTGTTCTCTTCTACTAGCAATATCGGCTGGTTGCTGCGTTGCTTCAGTTCAATCGCCTCACGCATGCTGATGTCTGGGTTAGCTTGAACAACTGTGCTTTCGCCGATGTCGTCGAGTGTGGTTGAACCGCTTTCCCAATTCACCAATGACTTATCGGAATCCACCAGCGTAACACCTTTCGGTTCTTGCTCGACCCATATCTGCTTATCTGCACATACCAATACGCGGTCATTCTGCTGCTTAAGCTCAGTGCTGGATTGCATCAGTGAACGACCTTTCAAGACATTGAGCGGATTAGTGTGAGCCACAAAGTCCGCCACATAGTCGTTTTCTGGCGCAAGGATGATTTGCTCAGGCTTGCCGTGTTGAATCAGTTTGCCCGATTCCATAATGGCAATGTTGTTACCGATTTTCAGCGCTTCATCTAAGTCATGGCTCACAAACAAAATCGTCTTGTTGAGCTTCTCTTGCAGTTGAATCAATTCATCTTGAAGCTGAGCACGAATCAGTGGATCGAGCGCAGAAAACGGTTCATCCATTAGTAGGATGTCGGTATCCATAGCAAAGGCGCGAGCCAATCCAACACGCTGCTGCATACCACCAGAGAGCTCATGCGGGAACTTGCTCTCCCACTCGCTTAGCCCAACCATTTCTAATTGTTCACGCGCTTTTTTACGACGTTCCGCCTTACCAATGCCCTGCATCTCAAGACCAAACGCCACGTTATCCAATACCGTTAACCACGGCATAAGCGCAAACTTTTGGAACACCATCGACACACGGTGAGTACGCAGGTTACGTAGAGTCTGTTCGTCACAGTTGGCAAGCTCCACCATGTCTTCGCCATCTTTGATTTTGAGTGAGCCACGAGAGATCTCATTCAAGCCATTAACGGCACGAAGCAAACTGGATTTACCCGAACCGGAAAGCCCCATCAATACACAGATCTCACCTTGTTTGACGCTCATTGAGACCTTATCAACACCAACCACTTGTCCGGTCTCATCAATGATCTCTTGACGAGACTTGCCTTGGTCTAATAGCGCCAATGCTTGCTCTTGCTGCTGACCAAACACAACGTCGAGGTTTTCAATCGTAATTGCATCCATGTTATGCCTCCTTTTGGTTTGGTGCTTTGCACAAGCGGTCGAGAATAATCGCGACTAACACAATCGCTAAACCCGCTTCAAAGCCTTGAGAAATGTTCACGGTGTTCAATGCTCGTACGACTGGTTTACCCAGACCATCGGCACCGACTAGCGCAGCAATCACCACCATAGAAAGTGACAACATAATGCACTGAGTAACACCCGCCATGATGCTTGGCAATGCTGCTGGAAGTTCGACTTTGAACAGCAATTTCATGCGGCTTGCACCAAACGCTTTACCCGCTTCAATCAGCTCTTCTGGCACTTTGGTGATACCAAGGTAAGTCAGACGAATCGGCGCGGCGATGGCAAAGATAATGGTGGAAATCAGCCCCGGAACAATGCCTAAACCAAACAGAACCAGTGTTGGGATCAGATACACAAACGTTGGTACGGTCTGCATTAAATCGAGTATCGGGCGTAATAAGGTATACAACCACGGGCGATGCGCCGCCATGATGCCAAGCGGTACGCCAATTAATACGGAAATCGTTGTCGCAGCGAAGACGAGAACAAAGGTTTCCAGCATTTCTTGCCAGTAGCCGAGGTTAAGGATAGTCAGCAGCGCCAATACGATAAACACGACTAGAGGAATGCTGCGGTGTAGGAACCACGCAATCGCTGCGGTCATGATAATAGGTGCTGCCGGAGGCATCCATTTGAATATATCCACCACGAATAGAATGATGGTTTCAAGAAAAATAGAGATAGCATCAAAGAAACCCGACGCGTTCATGGTTAACCAATCCACGCCCGTTTCCATCCATTCGCCCAACGGAAGTTTGTTGTCCGTAATAAAATTCACAATAAAACCTTTGTGTTAATAGGCGGGCATCGCTGCCCACCTTTTCCTAAAGAGAGGAATGATTAAGCGTTTGTTTTTAGATAAGAAGTAATCGCTTGTTTTGCGTCTTTGCCATCTAACGTCTTCACGCCTTCTAGCCACGCTTCAAATTGTTGTGGGTTAGCATTCAACCACTCTTGTGCTGCTTTCGCTGGCTTCTGTTTTTGGTTCAGAATCGCTTCCATCAACTGGTTTTCCATCTCTAGGCTGAACTCTAGATTCTTAAGCAGTTGACCCACGTTTTGACACTCAGATAGGTAGTCTTGGCGTACGTTAGTGTAAACATTTGCACCGCCGTAGTTAGGACCAAAGAAGTCGTCACCGCCAGATAGGTATTCCATCTCAACATTGCTGTTCATTGGGTGTGGTGCCCAACCTAGGTAAACGATCCATTGGTTACGACGCACAGCACGAGACACCTGAGACACCATGCCCGCTTCGCTTGATTCCACGAGGCTGAAGTCTTTCAAGCCGAATGCATCGGTGTCGATCATATCTTGGATAAGACGGTTGCCATCGTTACCCGGCTCAATGCCGTAGATGCGGTCTTTGAATTTGTCGGCATGTTTTGCCAAGTCAGCAAAGCTTTTCACGCCTGCGTCATATACGTACTTTGGCACGGCTAGTGTGTATTTTGCGCCTTCTAGGTTTGCACGAACGGTTTCCACTGTGCCAGCTTCACGATATTTGGCGATATCACCTTCCATGGTTGGCATCCAGTTACCTAGGAATACGTCAATGTCGCCGTTTGCCATTGAAGAGTACGTCACAGGTACAGACAGAAGGTCGGTCTTGGTTTTGTAGCCCAAGCCTTTAAGCAGTTCAGAGGTAACAGCTGTGGTTGCAGTGATGTCTGTCCAGCCTACATCGGCAAATCGAACAGTTTCACATTGGTTAGCGTAAGCACCTGTCGCTACTGCACTCAGCGCGATAGATGAAAAGATTTTTGTCATCGTAGACATGTTTAAATTCCTTGTAATGATTACTGACTTTTCTTTGAGTTATTAAGTGATAGAAGAGATCGAGCTTAAGTCTCTTTTCGGCGGACGCATTCTTTGCGTCTCTTGCCAGTTCGGAGCAATCCAAACCGGAGTGTTATTCGATTGTTCGAGTACGTTCCCCAAGATCATGTCCGCAGCACGCTCTGCGACCATGATGGTTGGTGCGTTTAAGTTGCCATTCGGAATGGTTGGGAAGATGGATGAATCCACCACACGCAAGCCTTCAATGCCGCGCACTTGGCAGGCTTCATTCAGAACTGCCATTGGGTCATCGTCTGCGCCCATTTTGCAGCTACACGATGGGTGGTAAGCACTTTCCACATTTTGCTTGACCCATTCATCAATCGCTTCATCGCTGGTGATGTTAAGACCGGGCTGGATCTCTTCCCCACGGAACGCATCCATTGCAGGTTGATTGAGGATTTCACGCGTTAGACGAATACAGTCTCGCCAATCCTGCTTATCTTGTTCCGTCGAGATGTAGTTGAACTCGATTTTTGGCTTGTCATTTGGGTTAGCAGAAACCACTTCGACACTGCCGCGACTCTCAGGCTTGTTTGGACCAACATGCACTTGGAAGCCGTGACCATCAAATGCCGCGCGTCCGTCATAACGCATTGCTGCTGGTAGGAAGTGATATTGAATGTTTGGCGATTTCAATCCTTCACGAGAGCGGATGAACGCACACGATTCAAAGTGGTTGGTTGCGCCCAGACCTTTGCGCGTCAGAATCCACTCCGTACCAATCAAACCTTTGCTGATCAAACCTAACTTGCTGTTGAGAGTAATCGGCTGTTTACAGTGATACTGGAAGTACACTTCAAGGTGGTCTTGCAAGTTCTTACCCACGCCTTCTAGAGCGTGTTTCACTTCAATACCCGCTTTTTCAAGCACAGTCTTAGGACCAATACCCGAAAGTTGCAGCAGTTGTACCGAGCCGATGGAACCTGCGCTCGACACAACCTCTTTGTTGGCAAGGCACTGTTTGATTTTGCCAGATTGCTCGAACTCAATGCCGACCGCTTTCTTACCTTCAAGCAAAATGCGATGAGCGGTCACGCCTTTCATCAAGGTGAAATTACTGCGCTTTTTTGCACGGCTTAAGTAAGCGTTAGAGGTAGAAGCGCGCACACCTTTGTCTACCGTCATGTGCATCGGACCGAAGCCCTCTTGCTGATAGCCGTTGTAGTCTTGCGTTTCTGGGTAGCCTGCATCTTTACCCGCTTCGATAAACGCTTGGTAAAGTGGATTCAGCTTCATATCGTTGCCGTTGCATGTCCCTACCGGACCGCTATCGCCACGGTATTCGTCTGCGCCACCTGTCCATGTTTCCGCTTTACGGAAGTACGGCAGACAAGCTTGGTAGTTCCAGCCTTTCGCGCCTTCTGCTTCCCATTCGTCAAAGTCACAAGCATGACCACGAACATAAACCATGCCGTTGATCGAAGAGCTACCGCCCAAAACTTTGCCGCGTGGACAATGCAGTTGGCGTCCGTCTAGTCCATCTTCCGCAACAGTTTCGAACTGCCATGCGTACTTTTCGGTGTTCATTGGGTAAGACAGCGCCGTTGGCATTTGAATGAAGATGCTCTTGTCTGAGCCACCCGCTTCCAGCAGTAAGACTTGGTGCTGACCGCTTTCACTCAAGCGATCCGCCAAAACACAACCTGCCGAGCCAGCACCAACGATGATGTAATCGTAGCGTTGTTGCATTACAAATCCTCCTGACTGATTAGGCGTAAGGGCTGTCGAAATCACCCAAATGCACTAACACGCTCTTGGTTTGGGTGTAATGCTTAAGGGTTTCCACGCCGTTTTCACGTCCAATGCCAGACAGTTTGTAACCGCCAACGGGCATTTCAGCGGGAGAGTCGCCCCAGGTGTTAATCCAACAAATACCGGCTTGGATTTGGTGAATGACGCGGTGTGCACGAGAGAGGTTTTGTGTGAACACGCCAGCTGCAAGTCCGTAATCGGTGTTGTTGGCACGAGCAATCACTTCGTCTTCATCACTGAACTTAAGCACTGACATTACGGGACCAAAGATCTCTTGCTGCACGTGCGGCATGTCGTCTTCGCAATCAGTGAAAACCGTTGGCACAACAAAATTGCCACTCGCCAAGCCGTTTTCTGTGACTTTGTAGCCGCCGGTTAATAGCGTTGCTTTGCTTGCTTTCGCTTGTTCAATTGCGGAAAGGACTTTTGATTCGTGCTCTTTGGAAATTAGCGCGCCAATTTGGGTTTGCTCATCAAGCGGATCGCCAACCACCAGCAGTTCAGTACGCTTCTTAAGTTGAGCGACAAACTCATCATAAATACCTTCATGAACGAACACGCGAGTACCGTGCGTACACACCTCACCTTGGGTGTAGAAGTTCGCGACCATTGCAGCAGAAACCGCGTCGTCTAGCTTGGCATCATCAAAAATGATCATTGGTGATTTACCGCCAAGCTCCATTGTGACTTGCTTCAGCGTCGCGGCGCTGTCACCCATCACGACTTTGCCCGTACCCGATTCACCCGTGAAAGAGACTTTAGCGATGTCTGGATGTGCGGTGAGCATTTGCCCTACTCGGTAATCACCTTGAATAACGTTGAACACGCCATCTGGCAACCCTGCTTCGCTGTAGATTTCTGCCAGTTTGAGTGCGGTTAACGGAGTTTCTTCTGATGGCTTAAAGATCATCGCATTACCCGCAGCGAGCGCAGGGGCAGACTTCCACATCGCGATTTGAATTGGGTAGTTCCATGCACCAATACCCGCACAAACGCCAAGAGGCTCGCGGCGAGTGTAGAAAAACTGTGATTCATTCAGCGGTTGCTGTTCACCATGCATGCTAGGCGCAAGACCTGCGTAGTACTCGATCACATCTGCGCCCGTTGCAATGTCTACGCAATTCGCTTCTTGAATCGGTTTGCCCGTATCCGCGACTTCTAATGCCGCCAGTTCGTCGTTTCTTTCACGAAGTAGCGCCACCGCTTTAAGCAAAATGCGGCTTCGTTCTGTCGCCGTCATGGCAGACCAAATCGCAAAACCACGTTTGGCAGATTCAATTGCTGCTTGCATGTCTTGCTGGTTAGCCTGCTTCACATTTGCAAGCGGTTCACCATTGGCTGGATTGTATGTGGTGAAGTGTTCTTCTGAGCATCCTAGGTGCATGGCACCATCGATGTAGTGTGCTTTCATATCCATTTGAAGGTTTGACTCTTTATTTTAGTTTTGAGTAGAACGTGAGCTGTTTATCGAGATAGTCGTTGATGATGACGCGCGCTTTCTCGGCATCGATGCCTTGCGGGTTGAGCGTTCCGCGCAGCCAAATGCCATCAATCAGTGACGCAATACCATGCGCTACTAGCTCTGCTTGGTCGTTATCCAGCAAAGCTTTTAATTCTTTTTTTAGGTGAGAAAGGAGACGTCGTTCATTCACTCGTTGCAGACGTTTGAGCTGTGCGTCATGCATAGAGTACGACCAGAATGCCAACCAAGTTTTTGCCACTTGGTTCTCGGCTTGGAAACCCACAAAGTTGCCGTCGATGATGGCATTAATACGTTGATGATGCGCATCAGCTGGCAGCTGGCTTAAGTTCTCTTTGATGGTGGCAGAAAGCTGGCGCAGGATCTCACGCATGGTCTCTTCTAACAGACCGTGCTTTCCACCGAAATAGTGATTAATGATCCCCGTTGATACCCCTGCTTCTTTGCTGATCAACGAGATACTCGCGGCGTGTAAACCAACTCTGTCGATAACCGACATCGTCGCTTTGACCAGCTGCGGTTTTCTGATTTCAGGCATCCCAACCTTGGGCATTTTGCATCCTTGTTATTTTTAATTGAACGGTTAGTTAAATATAAAATGCCTCAAATTTAGTTCGAACTCAAACTAATTATCTAGAAAAAACGACAGGGGCACCTGAATTATTTCGACAACAATCATTATTAAAACTTGAGAAAAGATAGAGTTTATGAAGATTTAACACGTAAAAACAGAAACACAAAAACCACTAAAATCAATAGTTAGAGCATTTATAGCGCAAGTTATAGATGCAAAGACTCATGAAAACCCCGTTCTTATCAAAAGTACAAACAAAGACAAATACAATGAGCTCAAATATTTTATACACATTTTATTTTTAAGTTTATTAATTGACCAAGGAATGGCATACCACTTCACCACCGCGAATCTACAGCAACAAAATGTAAACGTTTCGTGTCAATTAAAATCGCCCAGTACAGCAAGGAAAACAACGAACCGGAATAGCTAGGTGTCTCCGAGTCGTTTGACGCCCCTATTTAGTTAACTAAGAGCGAGCTTCAGCAAAACGACTTTCATTTTCGCGCCCGATATTTCTGCTGAATTTGATTCAGCAATCAAAAAGATCATTAAAAAACCCTCTAATGAGCATATTGATCACAACTCATATCAGCCTACTTTGCTCAAAAATAGCGCAATTTATATAATAATGCTGAATCGATTCAGCAATACTTAGATTTGAAAAATAAATAAGGAATAAAGGATGAAAAATTCGTACATCGCTTGTACCGCTATGCTACTCGGACTCACTACCCTACCTGTTTCTTCAGCAGAATTTGTTCTAACTAATTCTGCTTTAAATCAAGACGTTGGAGATTGGAAAATGACTAGTCGCTCCCTCGGCTTTAATCCAGACTTGCCCTTCAGCATTGAAAAAAAACGTTTGCACGGTGGAAAACAATTTGGTGTTGATGTTCTCGTCATAGACAACGGCATTTTGGAAGTTACCCTTATCCCAACTCGTGGGATGGGCATCTTTGATGTCAAAATGGATGGAGAGCGAATTCTTGGCTGGGACTCACCTGTCAAAGAGATCGTAAACCCAGCATTCATCGAGCTGGAAAGTCGCAATGGTCTTGGCTGGCTCGATGGGTTCAATGAAATGCTTGTACGTTGTGGGTATGAATGGACAGGTCACCCGGGCGTTGATGATAACGGTCAGCTTCTAAGCCTGCATGGTCGAGTCCAAAATACACCCGCTTCTACAGTAAAAGTGATCATTGATGATAATCCCCCACACAGAATTAGGGTGCAAGGTACCGTTTCAGAACGCACTTTCAAAAAAGCAGAACTGGTGACTCATACAGAGTTATCAATACTGCCAAGTAGCAACTCATTCTCTCTACACGATAAGTTAACCAACATGTCTGACTACGATGACGAGTACCAGATTATTTACCACTCTAACTTTGGTAGACCTATTCTTGAAAAAGGGGCGAAGTTTTCCGCAGCAGTCAAGGAAGTCTCTCCATTCAACAACTACGCAAAGGCGGGCTTAGATAGTTGGCAAACCTATCAAGGACCAACAAAAGGCTATGATGAAATGGTATTTAACTTGAAGCCAATAGGTGACGATTCCGGACAAAGTTTAGCGGTGCTTCACAACAAAAAAAGCGATAAAGGTGTGGCGCTCAGTTATAACGTAGAGCAACTGCCTGTACTGACACTATGGAAAAATACCGATACATACAAACAGGGTTATGTGACTGGCATTGAGCCCGGAACCAGTTACGCCTACAACACGAAGTACCAACGCCCATTAGGCTTAGTTCCAACCATACGAGCAGGTGAAAGCAAATACTTTGATCTAACCTACTCAGTACTTAGAAACCAAAATGAAGTCAAACAAGCACTCACCGAAGTCGCTAAAATCCAACAGGGTCAAAAAGTGGAACTGATCAGCAAGCCACTCGTAAACCTAGATAATTAACAATGCTTCAGCAATAAAAGGAGCCGCGATGTGCGGCTCTTAATCTAATGTATGCTTTAGGAAGTCGACTATCGAGAACTAGTAGCAATCAGCGCTTCCATCTCAGAAACGTGCTTGCTTAGCGGTTCACCTTTCGCGCCACAAACACGATTTCGTCCTAAAGTTTTGGCTTGGTACAAAGCCTTGTCTGCTCGACGATAGGTTTGCTCAACCGAACGATTGATTACCGTAATGCCACCACTGACCGTGATGCCCAATACACTTTTCGACTGAATGATTTCTTTCAGACGGTAAATCGCTTCAAACGCGTTTCGAGTATTGGTCTCAGGCATAATGATGGCAAACTCTTCTCCCCCAACACGTGCAACAATATCAGTTTCACGACACTCCGACTTCATCAATCTAGCGAGGTCTTTGAGTACGGCATCGCCCACATCATGACCGTGCTGGTCGTTGATTTGTTTGAAATGGTCAATATCTATGATGGCTAAGGTGGCATTAGAAAACCCATATCGACCGGCGATGTTTGCGTAGCGAGCTAATTCTTCGTCAAAACGACGACGGTTCCAGCACGCCGTTAAAGGATCTTTTTCTGCTAAGCTCTTTAATTTGCTCTCTAGTCGAGCACGATGACTAACATCTCGAAAACTCACGACATAACGATCTCGCGTACCTACCCCCACTTTATAATGTGTGATGTGCACATCTAACGTTAAGTGGTCTCCAAAACGATTGGTCACTTTGATCTCGTCTTTCCAATTCGCTTTAGCGCCCAACTTAGTAAGTGCTTCATTTAATGAACGAAAGCCAAACTGCTTTAGATTTTCACCATTTAATTGTTCACTTGTGTACCCCGTCAGCCTCAAGAAACTTTTGTTGACGTAGTCTACTCGCAAATATTGATCAAGAATCACCACACCAATGACTGAGTGAGCAGCAATACTGGCAATCTTTTCATCAATTCGTTCGCTCTCAAGATAATAATTACGAATAACCATCAATAACCCGATGGCAAAAAGCATCAGTGCCTGCCAACTGTAATCATACGTAAGTGTGTAAATACCCCAGCCGGTTATCGTCAACAGATAAACAATGGGCAGCAACTTCCGTTTATTGTCGTTAGTAAATTGTCTCGCATTCATGACGTATGCTCCGAATAATTCAATGAGCAGAGGTTATTCAATTCGGAGAATAGAAATTTACCAATTCGCGCCACTGGTTTATCGCTAACCTCGCTCTGACAAAACAGACAAAGTGATTGATTGTTCGCAAATGTCGCTTAATGGCAATTTTTGTTATCCATTTCTCCCTACCTTATTCGTCAACTTATTTGAATTAGGAAACAGAAATGAAAGCACGCAATGCCCTTTTAATCTTATTGACGAGCACAATTGGCTTTAACGCTTACGCGATTACAGACGCCAGCAAGATCGGTGCGAATGCAGGAGCAATGAGTTATTGCTACGACCACGTCGCCTCTGGCAAAGACAAATCGAAATACCGTTTGTTGAAGCTGAAAACACTGGAAGAGTATCAAGACCTAGACAGCGGTGACCGAGCAAGAGCCTTAGTAATGAAGAAAGCCGCCGAAGATGGCGAATACCTTGGTGACCCGTTAGATAAATCTCGCTGTAACAGCTTAAGAAAAATGTTGTTCGTAAAATATTAGTCGATCAAGTGTCCGACAAAGCCATCACTGTTTAGTGGTGGCTTTTTTGTATCTGTAATCCACTCATCATAAATTCACCTTGGTTATTTATAACCATTCCAAGCAATACTCATTTTCTATCTTTACGTGCGAGGTGGCGCCAAATGGTAAGTCCCTAATCTCACTTATTCCTACTATGTCGCTACAGGGTATGCATTGAGCGACAGGAGTCCCCCACTTAAAAATGAGAGACCAACATGACTTACGCAGAGTTCAAACAAACTGATTTACACACGTGCCTTACTGTTGCTGGCGAATTGATGGTAACGATTGGTAAAGTTACTTTTAAAGCCGTAAAAATTTTTAGCAAAGCCTTTGGCTGGTTGGTAATCAAAACCTATCGTTATGTGATGAAGTAAGCCCTACAAGCCCTTTCACCAAAACCTTTTTAGTCCGAACCGCGCCTTATTTAAGGCGCGGTTTTTTGTTTGCCTTGTTTGTATTTCATCAGCCCTTTTATGCTTTACCCAAGTAGCCTTGAGACGCTTGGGACATCTCCTTCTCTTTCCCCTATCTTTTTTCTTTACGCACGCCATCTAATAACCAGCCAGTAACGATTTCACTCTAAGAGATGAAATCTCTGCCTTTGTCTTCTCCTATACCCGCTTAATTTAAGGTGTTCTCCCTTCGACAATCCCGTGGTAGAACATAACTAAACTCAATGCTAGAAGAACATTAAGTTGCTCTCGATAGCCAATACGGATGAGTTTAAAATGGGCACGATGGTTTAACACGAGTAGATGTTGGCAGTAAGAACCAAATGGATGAAGCCAACAATAGATTAGCCGAGAAGGTTTTTGAAAAGTGACATACACTCTAATCCCAAGACGCAAAAAAGGCGCTCGATGAGCGCCTTTGATTAACAGGATAATGTTTTTACAATGTGTTCTTATAAACCACGCCATCTTTCATGATGACTTTCTTAGTTTCGTCTTTCATTACACAATCAACTCCCTCAAGTGGATTTCCGTCGACGATAAGTAAATCTGCATACGCACCTTCCACAATTTGACCTAATTTGCCTTCTTGATAAGGGTGTTTGTAAGTCGACAATTCAAACAAACGGCCACAGTTTGAAGTTGCCATGCGCAGTGCAGTGATGGTGTCGAACGTTTTTTCAATCGCACCAAGCTCTTGCATCTGACTTTCATGAACGTTTGCTTTACCGACACAGTCAGTACCAAACGCTAGGTTTTGAATATCGTATTTCTTGATAAGCTCAGCAGACTTAAACATTGCCTTACCAACGCGTTCTGTCTTGCGGTAAGTCTCTTCGTTTGGCAGCGGGATCTTACGCTCCGCAATCAGTGATGACGTGAAGTATGACGGAACAAGCCAAATGCCTTTCTCTTTTACAATTTGAGCGATTTCATCGTCCATAATAGTAGCGTGCTCAAAGGACATTACCCCTGCTTCTGCTGCACGTTTCATCGCTGGTGCTGTGTGAATATGAGCCGCGACATAGGTACCATAGTCGCTTGCCGCTTCCACCGCTGCTTTCATTTCATCTAACGTGTATTGCAACGTATCCAGCGGGTCGAAGGTAGAGGATGCACCGCCACCTGCCATCACCTTGATTTGGGAAGCACCCATGAACAGTTGCTCACGAACAGCTTTTAATACTTCAGCACGACCATCCGCGACTTTAAACGCGCCCGTCTTCATCAGTGGCGAGTCTTCATGGCCGCTCGCTAGACGTTCTTGCGCTTGGTTTTGGCGGTAGTCTGAGTGACCACAAGTTTGCGAAATCGCCGCCATACAAGGCAAAATTCGAGGACCTTTGGCGTAACCTTTATCGATGCTGTTTTTCAAGCCCAGTGTGTTGCCAGCAACATCGCGAATGGTCGTAAAGCCACGCATCAACATCTCTTCAGAAATTCTCGCAGAACGAATCGCAATCTCTTCTCTCGTCATACCATCTAACTCATTAAAGCCTGCTGAAAGCGTGATGTGTACGTGCGCATCAATCAAGCCTGGCATCACCGTTTTGCCTTCTGCATCGATGATTTGCTCAGCATTCGAGTCATCCACTTTCCCGATTTGTGTGATTAAGTTGTTTTCAATCAGAAGGTCCACGTTCTTCAGAAGTTGCTCATCCACACCGTTAAACACGTTTGCATTTTTAATTACGATACTCATGGTTTCTATCTCCGAGTCAGTTGTCTCAATACAGGTGCATCATATCGAGCGGTTGAGAAATAGAATTGCCATTTCACGACAAGTGCACATTCTTGGTCTAAGCAGTGAATCAACAACAACCAGAAAAAATGCTGGAGTAGAAGTGTTAGATGCTAAGGAAGGAGACAAACAAAGAAACTCTGACCAAGAATTGTCAGAGTTTCTTTAGTTCACAGTAATCAGTGAGTGGCTTGGAGATGCTGCTCTACGTTGAGTTGAAGTTGATGGATTTGATCAATCGCACTAGGCGTACCTTTCGCGAAATCGAAAGGCTCATTATTCAGTGCGCACACCGTCCCAATAACTTCACCTTTAAAGGTGATTGGCACACCGTAATACACACCGAGACCAAATTTCACTAAGTCTTCATTGCCCTTCCACTCTTCATCCATACTTGCATCCGCCACCAGCAACGGCTGTGCAGTATCAACGACGCGTTCGCAGTACAGCTCATGACAGCCTTGTTGATTACTTTTAGGACCAGCATCACCAACGTGGTAAATAGGTTGCTCATTCGCCGCAAACACCACCATTTGATCCGGCTTAGATTCCATAATCAATAAGGAATGCAGTTGAAACTGATGGGCGATATTTTCGAGTTGAGCTGTCAGCTCATCACGATAATTGGCTAATTTGATAAAAGGCATCGTATTTCTTACTCCTATAGATAGCTATTCACTTAAATCCATTTTCTTATGGGCTAACTGATACTTCACGGCATTGTCGTAACCCATGTATTTACCAAGCTTTTTCTCCGGCACCGAAGTCAGATCCACGACAATCAAGCCATCTAGCGTAAAGTTAAACGCTGGGTCGACATTAAAGCAGACTAACTTGCCATTCATGCTCAGGTACTGTTTGAGAAGCACCGGAATTCCCATACCACGTTCAAGACGACTGAGCACTTTGGATAACAAAGGCAACTGAGAGAGTGAGCTCAACATATCCGGTCGCCAAAATTCTTGATCGTTTCTCTCTAAAGGCGTTGTTGGCGAAACCAATTTGGCTTTGTCATTATCGTAATAATGAACCGACATAACGGAGGCGATGAGCTGCCTTGCCACTGGGCTATAATCGTTGCTGATGCTTACGGGACCAAAGAGATGGGTGTACTTTGGGTTGCGCTGAACAAAAGACGCAATGCCCTTCCACAATAAAAGTAATGAATGCATGTTGCGTTGGTATTGCTTCGCAACCACCGAGCGCCCCAGCTCAATCGAGCAACCTAGAGTTTTGATAAACGCCTCATCATATTTGAACAAACTGGTTGAATAGAGGGCATGAATTCCGCCTTGTTCAATCAGCTCATCAACCAGACCTAAACGATAAGCACCCACAAGTTCTCGGTTGGTTTTATGCCAAACAAAGAGCTGATGGTAGTTGGGATCAAAGAGGTCGACATCACAGCTCAAGCCGCTGCCTTCTCCAACATCTCTAAAGCTTTCTTCTCGTACGCGCCCAATCTCACGCATCATTTGCGGCATTTTTGGTGTAGGCGCACAGTACACTTCAAAATCAGCCTGCTCTAATAATTTAAACTCAGACAGATCCAGAAGTTCATTTTCTAAAGTCTCTGTAAGAATAGGCGCAATTATTGGTTCTGCATGAAGAGTTTGTTGAGTGAGCTCCTTGCGACTGTCCATACTTCCCATTAAATAGGTGTTCAAACGGAAGTACTGGGTAATATCTTCATCATTTTCAAACCCTTGTATCTCGCGATAAGGGATTGGATTGCCGATTGAAACAGAAATGATCTCACCCGACTTATTGAGAAGTTCTCGTCCCAGCAGTGCCGTTCTAAGAAGCGGATGAATTCTCCCAGCTTGATAAAATAATTTGCTGTTCATACCACTAATAAACAAAGGCACTGTCGTCGCTTGAGCATGCTTAACAAATTTTGCTACTGAGTGGCTCCATGTTTTATCAGTGATTTTATTTTCACTGGCTTGCCAAGAAGAGACTTCTCCAGCAGGGAAGATAATCAACACCCCACCTTCTTTGAGATGTTGGTTCGCCGCTTTAATTGCTCGTCGATTGGTTTGCTTTGCCTTTTCACCACCAAACACATCAACACCAATAAACAATTCATCCAGCTCAGGAATTCGCTTTAACAGTTCGTTAGCAAGCACTTTGACATCCTTGCGCACTTGGGAAATCAAGGAAGCTAAAATGATCCCTTCAATTCCACCAAACGGATGGTTAGCAACAACCAAAACCGAGCCATCACTGGGAATATTCTCTAAGCTGCCATGTTGAACTCGATATTGAGTACCAATTCGAGCAAGCGCTTCATGCATAAATGAATGACTATCTTCAGGCAACGGTTCTTGCTTGTACAAGGAATCTAACTTGGAAAGCCCAGTAGCCCACTCGACAACAGACTCACCTATTCCAAATGGCGTTTTTCTTGATAACCGGAAAGGACTTTCAACCATATTAGGCTCCTTTCATTAGCAAGGTGTTTGTAAAAGAGCCCTGAGCTCTAATATCGCGAATGGTTAAGAAAATAGCGGATAGCCAAACAAGGCAAGCCATACCAAATAGCAATCCACCATCATTACCTATCACTTCGCCCGTAGCGCTAAATTCAGGCATGACAACACCTAGCGGCGTAAACAAGTGGAATAAAATGGCTCCTGTCATAATCCCAACGGCCATTGTTGAACCAACACCATGGAAACGAGTAAACAGTAAAATGGCTGCAATTAACTCAGCAATCCCAATTAAATACCCGCCATAAACACCAAACCAATGAATCCCTGACCATTCTCCTAACGTGCCAAAAATATGATCGGTATCATATGAACCAGTAAACTTAAAAAATAATGATTGAATAAAAACGAAAGCAATAAAAATCGAAGGTATATGTTTCTTTGGAATAAATGTCATGAGATGAACCTTATTATTTCTGAGTCTTATTACTGCTGAATCAATGTTGGCCAGTTTTTATCGGCTGCAGCAATATGTCCTGCGCGGTCATCATCCCACCACTGCTTCACTTCTGCGTCGTAATTTAGATACAGCTTGCCATCAACAATTGCCCATTGTTTAGGATCTGCAGGGGCAAAATCATTTTTAGCGGATACCGCCCATGCACAATAGCCACCATACTGTGGCGCATAAGCTTCTGGATTTTCTATAAATTTATTTAAATTATCTTGAGAAGAAAAATACCAGTCTGCCCCTTTGTATTCAGTTTTCCAGTTACTGTTTCCTTTCACAGGCTGACCTTCTGTAAAATAGGAGACCGTGTCATAACCGCTTAATGCCTTATTACTAAAAAATCCGGTATAAATTTCATCTTCCGCAAAAGAAGAGAAGCTGATTAATACCATCAGTAATGCGAATAATTTTCTCATCATTAAATTCCTTATTCGGAAATACGTTCTATCGAGGTATTGCCCTCACTAAGAAGGCATATTCACTGCGTGATTTATTTGGTACTAATAAAAAGACAGGACAAATGAGATAAAAATTACAAAGAATTAAAAATTAAATAAGAAAAGTACTGAATAACTGTTTTACGGCGTGAAGTTGAATAACAGATGTCCCCATTCATCACCCGTTGTTGGGGTATCCATACCCAAATAACCTCAAGATACTTGGGTATAGATCAATGCTTTTAGTCTGTCATCGGGTACAGCTGCGTCAGGACTTTCTCTTCTCGCCATGCTTGAATGAGAGCACCCAGTGTCGGCGTTTGATGCCCTCGCAGCTTCTGCTTTGATCCGATTTGATACAGTAATCGGTACTGCTTTAGCAATGTGGCGAAGATATGAGTTAGTGGTGTATCGCTATCCCAGATATGTGCCGCTTCACTGCTCGCACCATTAATCTCTAAGATATCAAAATGTTCACCATTCATTAGAGCATGAATATCTTTAAACTTGATATCCAATCGCCCGTAGTGGAATCCATTAAAATCCCCTAGCACTTGATCGAGCTTCTTTTCCAGCTCTTGCGTAATGAATCGGTTACCATCGCGAAAAATGGCACCACGTGAATGGCTTCCTGCAAAGGCTAGTTGAAATTCTTCACCTTTCGCGACGATCACTTCTAATTGCTCACTGTGCCTTGGTAAATAAAGGTGCTGTAATTTACCAGCCCTTGGACACTTCTCGATAAGCTGCTTAAGCGTAGACTGCCCATCACCAATCACTCGAGGGGAATATTTTAATGTCAGTGAGATGATTTTCCCTCGGGTTTCGCCTGGCTGCCTGACGTAAAATACCCCAGCTTCAGCGCTGTACTCTGATTTCTTCTGTAACAGGAAACGTCCATCAACGGGAAACGTTTTAATGTAGCTTCTTAGCTGTTCATCCGAACGCAATAACTTCACGCCAGCACCACGGCAACCAAGATCAGGTTTCGCCACCAATGGATACTCTAAACTCGATCGTTTTAGCTGCTGTGTTGCGTCTTCTAAAGCAGTTTCAAGCTGTTCATGCGTCTTAGTTAATGTGATAAAAGGCAATATCCACTGCTTAGTTTTGTCTCCTGAAGAAGCGAAAATGTCATGCTTGGACTCCCCCACCATACCGCTTAACTTGATTGAAGGGTTTGCAATCAAAGGTAATGCCCAATCTCGGTGGATAGCGCTGAGGACCGCGCTTTGAATCACCACGGGTGTATAAAAAAACCAAGCTGGTAAAAACTCAAACGGAGAGACTACTCGCTTTGGTTCTTGAAGAATGGGCATACCGGCATTAACCATTCCGTTTGGGATCATTTCAACGTGGGCGAGTTGCACCATATGTGTTCCTTAACAATGTTTTTGAAATCAGTTTGTTGAGCAGCAACATCACGACCAATCCAATCGGAATCAACAAAGTGTTTATTTGATGTTGTTGAAGCCATTGCATGCTGCCTAGTTGGAAGAAAGAGCCAAAAATCAACGCAGTCCATAAACTCGTCGCGCTTAACACGGCGATGAGAAACTTCATTTTGGGCACATCTAAAAATCCGCTAAGCGTAAATCCTACGGTTCTTAATCCGGGAATAAACCGAACAATGAATAACGTAATGAAAGCTTTATGATGAAGTGTGCGTCGCACGCGCCTAGCACGTTGATATCGAAGCAAGCGATAGCGGAAAAAACGTACCTTTTGTGCCAATTTCCCCAGCCAATAAAGCCCTATGTCTCCTGTGGCGATACCTGTAAAAATCGCCAATAACGCAAGAGGTGTTGGCATCACTTGCTCTACCGCTAAAGTAGCGGCAGTAACGATAGCCAAATCTTCAAGTAAGTATGACAACAATACGACTCCGAGAAATAGCATCGACAAAGGCACATTGCCTTGATACAGCCAAGCTTCTAACGTTGCCACTTCACTCATATTCTCTGTCCCATTGCTATTCACTCGTCATTCAAGGCCTCTACGAGATGATTTTTCGATCCATATTGATGAACAGAAATAACTAGAGGCTATGGTTAAAGACAGGATCATCAGTAACAAAATTTCACTGCAATACAGAGAAAGTCGATAACGCCCAACGTTGTTGCGTCAGTCGAATTCAGGAAGTTTCCAGTAATAGGAACAAAAAGAGCCGCGAAATGCGGCTCTTAAATGTGCTTGTTTATACCCAAGTAACCTCGAGATGCTAGGTTCAGCGAGACTGACTTGGTTTGTAGGCGCGGCGGCGATTTAAAGGTTTAGTGGGTCTAAATCAAGAATCGACAACAAAGTATACAAGCCAAGGCAGCTCGCCCTTTGGGAGCGTGTCATTGACCCGATTGCTGCGTCAAACAACTTGGAAAGAGCTAGCTATTACACCGCGTTGTTTTCCTTGCTCTCGAATCAATGACAACGCTCTGAATCCTGCATCTTGAAGTCACTTGGGTATACTAATAAGATTTAAAGGGGGGAACGATGTCTTAGTTCATGTTCACCATACAAATGAACTTATTTGTATCAAATGCTTGATCCAATTCTTCATGCTTCTCCGATGAATACACTTTGCCATCTTTCGTCCAGTAATCTCCCGGAGATAGATAGGTATAGAGGCGCAAGTATTCATAAGCGGCTTTGTTTGGCAAACGAGACGATAGACGCTCACAATATTTCTGTGCGTCAGCCTGACTTAAGAAGATGTCATGAGACTTTTTGTTACCTCTGAATCTTGGCAATAGATAAGTAAAGGCTTCATCTTTGTACAGTACCTTATTGGTGTAACGCTGAAGATCGGGCTCTTCTGCAGACTCCAGCTCAGCGACGACTTTAGGTGGTAACAAACTCTCAGAGAATCTTACTGTATCTTTAGGTTGAGCCTTTTCACTGTTCGCATCAGTCTTGTCTTCTACCGCTAAACGTGTAGGAACCGCCTTCGGAGCACTGGCTTTGCTCGCAAACGGGAAGAAGTAGTCGCCACCATTTTTAAGATTTAGCTTAAGCGACTGAGTTTTATGATTGTTCACGGCTCGCACACTATAGATACCCACATAGTTGCCCGTTACATCCACTCGCTCGCCAGAGCCGACTTCCTGGTCATTGATGTAAAAAACCGTTTGTGGTGAGTTTGAACGGAACACAAAGCGCACGTTATCGAGATCAAGTGCTTGTCTCAGTTCAACCTCTGTATTCGCACTGTAATTGTGCTTGTAACTTGCGTCCGCAGTGAAAGAAAGGTCGCCGTTTAATTTTTGGTTTGCATCCACGACTTTAAAGCTCGTGAGTTTGATTCGAGATAAACCACCTTTGCTTAATACAAAAGCGTTCTTGATAGAAGGGAGATTTCGGTTTACGCACGTTGATAAACTTTCCGCAACGTTACACTGCAATTGACCAGAATAAGTATCGTTTATCACACGTTTTGATTCATTCAAATGACGCGCTTTTATCTTTTCGTACAGAGCAAGGAGTGCGTCATTCTTCACCCGCTCAATTTGACTTGCCTCTTGTTGGTCTTGTGACAATTGCTGCTTAGTTTCGACCAACAACTTCCCTGCGGTTTCAATTTCCTTTTTCATTGAATTCACTTTGGCAGACATATTGCGCAAAGTCAGAATTAAGGATTCGTCATATACACCATCAACCAACTTGTCTTTCAAGCGATTAGAGTCAGATTTGATCATCTCGACATTGGTCGCCAATTTGATCTTGGTGGACTCTATTTCAGCATTCAATTTATTGTAGTGCGAGATGTTTTCATCAATTCTCAGCGCACTGTACTGCTGGTCGTAAGCAGTATTAATGCTGTTTAATGTATCTTGCTCGTTAAAGTTAATGAGCTCTGAGGCAGCGGTCATACCACTCCACGCTACCCCCACCATAATGGCTATTATTGTTTTAGATTTACCCACTGCCACTCCAAATTGACCCACCACGACACCATTGTTGTTAATGCTTCACCTTGCGTTTTAGGCAAGGTGAACGCTCTACGATTAAAACCTATTCCGTTGGCTTTACTTCGTCTGGTTTTATTTGATCTGGTTTTGCCTGATCATTCTTAGAAGCCCATATTTCTGAGCGTCTGTTTTGTGCTCGCCCCTCAGCGGTTGAATTCGACGCAATCGGCTGAGTTTCACCAAATGAACGAACGACAATACGGCTTTTATCCACGCCTTGCGCAATCAAACCGTTAGACGTTGTCAACGCACGTTGCAAGCCTAACGATTGGTTATAGCCTTCAGAGCCCTTGCTGTCGGTATGACCATCTACCGCAATAGCACTATCGCTATTTTTAAGCGAACCTGCGAGTTGATTCAGAGCTTTGCTGCCCATTGGTGTTAAGTTGGATTTATCAAAACCAAAATGCAGACGCGCAACCAAGCCATCACCTTGATGATTGTTATTTTGATTGCTAATCCATGTCGTACAGCCTGTTTGATCCAACCCTAACTTTGATTTACCTGCCAATGCCTGTTTGAGCTCACCATTGTTAGACTTCTGCTCTATTTGTAAAAAGCCCTGTCGATGTTGAGCAATTCCGACAACGTCATCCACTTTGATACTATGTTGGTACTCGCTGAAGGTATTGTCGCAATAAACGCTAATCCCCTCTTCTGCCTTAACTATCAGGCTAAACGGCAACGTCGAGATAGCGAATGCACCAATGACTAACTTTTTCATATTTTCCTCTAGTACAACTTAGTTATTCCGCTTGTTTTTGAGCCTTTGCGGATGAGTTCTTCTATCTTTTCAATCAATTCATCTAAGTTAGATACATCAATGATGTCTTCACTTGGATTAACAACACAGTCTTGAAAACCACTTTGTTGAGATGCACGGAAATCGATACCAATAACACCGATGTATAAGCCCGGAATCTCTGCTCTGGCTTTGTCACACATACCGTTGTCTACTAGCCCCTTCAGAATGCCGTTGTTAGGGCTTTCCTGCCCGTCACTCAAAATCAGCAACATCTTGATTTTCTTGTTGTAAGCTTGCTGCTCTTCTTCATCGGTACTGTTTGGGTCTCCATCATGAAGAACCTGAGACCCTCTTAATATGCCTTGAAACGCTGCGGTACCACCGTCTGCCCACATCGACTTAATCGAGTCCAAATCTGAAAGTTTGTTCGATAATTGAATGTTATAAAACTGCGATGAATTTGAAGAACCATGAGCATTAAACAGTCGGGTGCCGCTCACACCATAGAAATTAGGCTTTAATCCTGATTTATCAGTAAACATGGTCGATACCGAAGTCGGTAAATCAACATAGTTGTAGACATCAGCTACGGCGTAGCGATCTGCTTCGAGAACATCACGAATACGTTTGGCATAATTCTGATTCTCTGACCGAGGACTTTGGCAGTACGACTGCCGATAAGCACAATTGTACACTTCGCTTGCCGAATACGTGCGCCAGTAGTCCCAATCGATATCGTTGTAACTATAAGGTGACAAATAAGCCTTGTACCCGTTCTTGTAACTTAGTTGGCTTGTCGCATTGGCTCTATTGCCTGCCACAATTTCTCTGGTGCGAACGTTAAACGGCACAAAACCAACTCGGTTAAGCAGTTTGTCCCCGGTGGTGTCTTCTCCAGGCTCATCACAAACGTCTTTCCACTCTCCGTCGACGAAGTCTTGACGGATTTTTTTACAAAGAATCTTGTTTGATATCTGATCGATCGCGGTTTTCAAATCGTCAATTTTTTTGCTCCGACTTGAGCCCCACTTATCATTCATCGAGCCAGAAAAGTCCGAGACGAAAACGATATCAATGTTGTTATCCCCAAGATAAGCAGGGTACTTTCTTGCCAGCGATCGTCCAGCTAATTCCTGCTGCTTATCAAACGATGGGATAAAGCTGCTTGCAAACCAAGAGTCATGCGTTGTTCTGGCGTTCACTGTGTATTGGATATACTCAAGAGCACCAGTATCCTTGTCTTCCGCTTGATAAAAACGTTGAGCAGAAAGGTTGGTTGACTTGATGTCTCTCACATAGTTTTCGACATACTTCGTTGCCAGCGCACGGGCTGCACCCGGTTGGTCTTCAATCGTTACGGCCATTGCCGCAGCTTCCGCAGAATCCCTTAATCGGCTCGACTCCTGTACATAACGGGTGCCCTCAACAGCCCAAAAAGTGACGCCCATAATAGGCACGAGCAACAAGCCCATCCATACAGCAGCGACGCCCTTTTGTTGTTGGAGACTTCGATGCTGATATTGCTGCATTCTCATTTCACTATCTCCCTGGCATTATTGAAGAAGAGCCAACTTTCACGGTTGTGCCGGTACCGCCATTAAAGAACGGCTTGAACCAAGAGCTTTGCTCCTCACAAAGGCTGACGCGGTACAATGGATACACCACGCCCTTTTCCACCGGAGCCAAATCTGCGTGTGCGAGTATTGAATCCGTTTTGCAATTTAGTCTGTTGTATTTACTGCTGGTAAATACCGCCACATTCACTTTATTGGTCAATGACTCGATTTTGATAGCCACATCGTTTGGGGGCGTGCCGAGCATTCGACTCGCGACTTTGGATAAGTCTTCTAAATCGGCATTGGTTACCGCTAGATTTTTTCCACCTAACACGTCGCCCTCAAAGTAACGCGAACGCTCTTTGATTACGTTCACCAACGCAAAGCTAGAACGATCAAGCTTGGCTCGCAAAAGCAACTGATAGCTCAAATCCGCGGCAAAAAGGTAAACACCCCATAACGCAGTAAGAATAAACACAAGCTCAACCATAAATGAGCCTTTTTGGCGTTTTGGAGAACATACACCTTGTTTACGGAGCGTCATCTTTCCACCCCTCATGCTCTAAGTTCAGTACCATTGTGCTTGAGATATCTCGATCTGCTGCACCGGCAAGTTTTATGATCGGAGAGTAACGATAAGTGACCGTTATCTCCGCTAAGTTGTAGTTGAAGTTCAAGCCCTCATCCGAATATCCTCTATTCGCAATGAAGTCATCATAGGTTTTGTAGTAACGACCTTTGATAGAAAATCGCGAGCTATCGATTAAGAAATGCCACAAGTTACCATCAGCTTCGATCAGAGATTTAAACTTGTCCTCGTACTGCTGATTTATGCCTTTGCCCTCGTAAATCTTGGTGTTTCGTATAGTTTCTCGAAGAGAATATTCCGTCATGTTCACAACATAGATTTGGTAACTCGACTCAAAGATGGCAAAAGTGGCAAAGAACAAAACGAGCGCGCCCATTACGAACTCGATCGCCGTTACCCCTTTTTGTTTAGAAAGCAATTTCATCATTAACTCCTATATTGAGTTAATTCGACGGCGATACTGTGGAGCTCTTGATCCGAAAAATCACCTTTGAGTAGTTTCTTCGCCGCATCCATCTGCTGCGCTTTCATAAGGGCAATCGCTAGGTTCGCCTTCACTACTTTATTTTCCGGGTTATCTTTTAGTACTGGCATCAGTGTTTCGATGGCTTGCTCGTATTCACCATTTGCCATATGAATCATCGCGATGTTGTTCTTGATCGCGACATCATCATAACCACGCAAACGTGCATTGTTCAGCTCTTGGTAGGCATCTTCGTATTTACCTAACTTGGCGTACGACACACCCAGTAATACATGGATTTGTCCCGATTCATTACCCGTTTTAATGGAAGATAAATACGCTTCTACCGCGCTATCAGTGTCATTTTTTGCATCAAACACTTGCCCTTCTAACTGGTACAAGTCAGGGCTCTCTACCCCCTCTTTTTGCAAATGCTGAACATAAAAGTTTGCCGACTCGATATCCCCTTTATGGAAATACGCCCATGCCAGCTTTTCTTTCACTTCTGGATCTTGCGAACCCTGCTCTAACTGAGATTTGTAGTAAGAGATTAAGCCATCGTAGTTTTTCACTTTTTCCATGCTCGCGACGTCATCTTGTAGCTGACTCTGTTGCGAAGGTGTCGATTGACAACCTGCCAACACGCCCAGCGCTAACAAAGCGAGAGAAATGCGTTTTCCAATCACTGGTTACTCTCCTAAATATTTAATGTCATTTGCATGATTCCCGGTGCGAGAATCAGAATAACGATCGGGAACATGATGAAGAGGATCAGCGGGACACTCATCTTAGCGGAGAGTTTGCCTACCTTTTCCTCAACGGTCAGGATTTGCACTTTTCGCATGTCTTCAGCGAGATCGCTCAACACCTGAGCCACTGATGTACCGTATTGCAAGTTTTGAATGATAGTCAGCACGAAGCTTCGTATTGGCGGCGTTGGAATACGATCACTGAGGTCATTTAGCGCTTTTTCTAGCCCGTGGATTTTTGCCGAATCTGAGGTGCGTTTAATTTGATAACAAAGGTCAGAGTCAAACTCAGCCAACTCTTTGCCCAGATAAACCAATGCCGCCTCAATCGTCATACCGGTTTGCACGCAAACTGACATCATGTCCAGCAAGTACGGTAACTGAGATGATGTCTTAAAGATCAACATTTTGCGTCGCATTTGAAGCAAAGTATCCGGCAAGACAATCACAGCAATAAGCGTAAAAATAATGATGATTAGCTGATTATTTGCTGTCATATCCGACAACAACACCAATCCTGTAACAACCACGAGCACCGCTAATTTGGCAGGGAAGTAGAACTTCGCCCACTCTGTGTTGTAATAGCCGGCCTCGATGAGTTTTTGTTCCAGCTCATGTCGATGCTCTTTACCGAAACGAACAAAAAAGCGGTTAACACGGGAAGGCGCACGTACAGCATCACCGCCAATATAAAGGGCGACTTTTTTGCGTCGTTGTTCTGTACGAAGCGAATCGAAAATCAAGAAAAGCAACGAAACAAACAGTACTATAAGGGCAATCAATAGCATCATGCGCGTACTCCTCTGACTAACAACCAAACAATGAACAAGCCAAATAACTCACTGCCAAGTACATAAAACAACACGATACGACCAGAAGGGTCATACAAGACGAAATTGACGTTGTCAGGGTTTACATAGTTAAGAATGATCATGAAAATCAACGGAATTGCCGCAACAATCTTGGCAGAAATTCGCGCTTCAGACGTCATGGCCATCTTCTTTTTCTCTAGGGTTCTTGCGTCCACCAAAACTCGAATAAGTCTTGCTAGTACGCCTTTCAGCTGACCACCTCGCGCAATATTTGCTCTAAGGGTTACAGTGAAAAACAGAAACTCTGGGTAAGGGTAGTTTTTACACGAACGTTGAAGTACCACTTCCGGTGACTCACCCAACTTAAGTCGGTCCCCCATCAGTTTAAACTCGCGCCCAATCGAGTTATCCATCACCTCGCCAACATAACTGATGGCTTGCATTAAGCTGTCACCCGCGGTTACCGCACTCATCAGAATGTTTAGCGCATCAGGGAAAGTGTTTTCAAAATCACGTCGCCTTCTTGTCACTAGGTAGCGGTAACCCATAATGGTAAACACCAAAGACAAGCCTACGATCAACCCGGTATTCGTCATCAACAACAGCTTAACCACGACGTACCAAGAGGCGATGAGACTCGCCGTGATATACAAAGCGATATACAGCGATGAACGTGGTCCAAGTACTTTTAGTGTTGGAGAAATAGACTCTTTGAACTTTTGCCAACTTTGTTTTCGTACCAGTGATTTTACGTTGATAGCATTGAAGTTTTCCGCTTCAGCTTCTTCAATGTTGAAAAACTGATCGACCTTTTTGACCTTTGAGTCTCTGACCAAAAGCAGTACGAACGCAAAGAGGATAAGTGAGAGCCAAAGCATGTTATATCCCCTTAAACGATGCCATCAGCTCGTCATACAGCCCGAAGAATTGGGCTTTCTTTACAAGCTCAGATCGTTGCATGATGCCGCTGGTTACGAAGTCACCTTTAACGGTTTCTCCAAAATGTGCATCGTCATAACGGAAACGGTAGATCTCTTCCATCACCACACTATCGCCTTCCAAACCGACGATTTCAGAGATACTGGTGATCTTACGAGACCCATCGCGCAGTCGGTTAACTTGGACAATCATTTGCACAGCGCTGACGATGGTTCTTCGAATTGCATCAAGCGGCTGGTTTAAGTTCGCCATCATGACCATCGATTCTACACGCGCAATCGCATCTCTCGGTGTGTTGGCGTGCAGTGTAGACATAGAACCATCGTGTCCCGTGTTCATGGCCTGCAACATTTCAAACGCTTCAGAGCCACGACACTCACCAAGAATGATTCGGTCTGGACGCATACGAAGTGCGTTAATCACCAAATCACGCTGCGTCACCGCCCCAGTCTGCTCAACGCTCGAAGTTCGCGTTTCCAATCGAACCAAGTTAGGTTGTTGCAAGCGTAATTCCGCCGCATCCTCTATGGTGACAATACGCTCATCTTCAGCGATGTATTGAGACAATGCGTTAAGCAGCGTCGTCTTACCTGAGCCCGTACCGCCAGAAATCAGCACATTCATTCGACAACGAGACGCAATCATCAGCACTCTCGCCATGTCAGGAGACATAGAACCAAAACCAATCAAATCTTCAAAGCCGATGTTCTGCTCTCTGAATTTACGTATTGAAATCGAGGTCCCATCCAACGCAATGGGTGGGATAACGATATTCACACGGCTGCCATCTTCAAGTCTGGCATCAACCGTTGGAGACAGTTCATCAACACGTCGTCCAACACGCGAAGCAATGCGTTTAGCAATTGCTAACAACTGCTCTTCGTTGACAAAAGACACCTCTGACTTTTGGACTTTACCGTGTCTTTCAAAAAAGATGTTGTTAGGTCCATTTACCATGATGTCGGAGATAGACTGATCTTCAACCAAAGGCTGCAATGGACCTAAGCCAAACAGTTCATCAATTAAGCTTTTCACCAAGCCTGACTTCATCATCGAAGTGATCGGACGTTGGTAGCTGTTTGCAAGAAGATCAACAGCGGCTTGGATTTGAGCCTCTAAGTCTCGGCGGCTCATTTTCTGAACCGCTTCAGCATCTAGTGCTTCAAATATTTGCCCGCGAAACGCGAGGTATAAGTCTTTATTCGAACTCATTTAGCACGCACCCTCTTCAACCAAGATCCCATGCCTTTTTGATCAACAGGTTGACCATTAATCAGCTTGACCAGTAGTTCCATAGAACGGTTAATATGACGATCGTGCTTATGACCTCGTTTGCCATCAATAATGATGTGCGACAACGACTTGCAGTACCCCACTTCGAGATCAACATCCGCACCTAAGTATTTGGTAAGGTCAGGACGTTGTAATACATACGCGTTTTCCGGACGGTGATAATTCACCAATGTAATCACACGAGTTCGGGACGATAATGTGAGCTGTAAATTGGAAATTTTCTCAAACAGTCGTTTGGCACTTCTTACAGAAGATACCGACGCATCCAAAACCAGCACAACTACATCAAAGTTTTCTACCAAGAGTTGAGGTTCAACTTTGAAGTCCACACCGCCCGAGAAGTCTTCAATAATGAAGTTCGTGTTTCGAGCTAAAAGATCACAGAGCGTCTGGTTATAGTTGAGAATATCGCTTTGACTCATGTCGCCATCGATAGCCAACAGACGCAGATTTTTTCGTGCGTTAAACAGGTAGCTAAGTGCTCCCTCTTCATCCATTTCATGCAAGGGAGCAGTAAACTCATCGATACCGCGCGGTTTAAAATCTTTCAATCCCAATAAAACATCGATGTTGGTATCTGCGTATTGGTGATCAACCAAAATGGTATCGGAACCTTGAGTGGATAGTAACGAACTCAATTCAGTAGTAATGAATGATGCACCAACACCACCTTTTGAACCCACCACTGCTACACGCTTCGCCTTACGCTTCTGGCTAACACCAGAAAACGTCTTCAAGTTCTTACTAACATGGTTTAAGAAGTCTGCGAACTCTTGTTTGTTCACCGGCCAAAAGACGTAGTAAAAGCCCATGTCTTTGAGGGAACGAAGCGTCGAAATTGCATCTTCTTTACCAATGACCACGACACCTTTGTGTGTTGGCAGTTTGCTAGCGAAAGACTTAGCATCTTCAACGACGTTGTTCGATTCGTTCAGTTCAAGGATAACAATATGACTGCTATGTTGTTCCGTCAGCTTGGTTAAGCCTGCGTTAGCTCTTACACATTCTGGGTCATTCCAACCTTCGAATCGAAACACTTCTTGAACAAGGTTTAAACACTCTTGTGATTGATAAAACAACGTACATCCAGCAACACCTGTCGTCGAAGACTGTGCCGGTTTTGCTTTCGTTGTTAATGCTTTAGTTAAATCAAACATTATTATTCTCCTACTAATCTAGACTTGTAGGACACTTGTTTAAGACGCATCGATTCAACAAAACAGTCTGGTTCACCTAACTGAACTTGAATCTGTGCAGGCGAGCATTGCTGGGTTTGCAAACGCGTTAACGTCACTTGGATATTCAGATCACTTGGTAAAGCTGGCGTATAACGATATTCCACTCTTTGCGGGGCAATAATGTGTGACGGATACTGCTCAAATGTCTTCTTTAACATCGTTTTACTGCGCGCGGATTTGTAATCGATCACGTAAGTGGCTTCTTTATCCATCGATTCGATTTTTTGAATCAGTTGCTTAATCTGCTTTTCTGTTTCTGCACGATTCTTTACTGCAAACTCAAAGCTATGATGCTCTTTATACACCACGGCTTCAGCGCCATTTCCGCCAAAATATCGCTCTGTTGCGCAACCAAAGAGTGACAATGTCAATAAAGCAATAAGTATTAGCTTCTTCATTGAATAAACCCTCCTTCAGATAGCAGACGAATCGTCGCATCCGATGACGTGTTAGAATTACCGTCAGAATCAATATTCAACCAACGCGCTAACGTTGAGGTTTTCTTGATGTGTGGCAGCTGAATATCTTTCGGTTTGATTGGTTCCACGAGGTTTACTGTTGCCACGATGATCAACTCAGTTCGCTTTCTTTCTGTCGTTGCTTTACGAAATGCAGCACCAAGTACAGGAATGTCTCCAATGAAAGGAATCTTTTGCATTTTCTCTAAATCAGCACTGCTCATTAACCCGCCAAGGATGAAGCTGTCTCCGTCTGCCAGTTCAACGGTTGTCATTGCACGTCGTGACGACAACTGTGGCACTTTAATGCCTGCAGCTTCGACGTAGCTTTCTACTTCGCTCACTTCTGGCGCTAGCTGCATTCGGATTTTGTCTTGACTAAGTACTTTCGCTGTAAGGTCGAGCTTAATACCAAACTCTTTAAACGAAATATTCACGTTGTTGTTGTTCGACACAATAACGGGCACTTCGCCACCGACAAGGAAGCTCGCCGATTCACCGGAAAGTACCGTCAGGTTTGGCTCCGCCAAGACTTCTGCAACCTGATCGTCACCCAATGCAGTGATCAAGGTACTTAGGTTTGCCGCATCAAATTGGTCAAATACGAACTCACCCGCTTTAGAACCAATAGAACTCCAGTCGACCCCAACTGTTTTACTAAAAGATTCATTAACTTGAGCGACTGAGATTTTGACGTTTACCTGTTGTGTCGTTGCAACCTTAATGCGTTCAATGATTCCTTTCCAAGTCATATTGCGAGCGAAAACCATGCTCTCTGGCTCTTCATAATCTGAATAGTCAGATTTGAACTCCAGCTTTTCGACTTTCTCCCACTTCTCGGTTTTTTCTCGTCCGAGTAAGGTTGCCACCATGCGATAAATGTCATCACGAGTTTCTTCAGAATCAACAACACCACTCACTGCGACTTGCTCGCCCACCGATTGAACCTTGACTTTGGCATCAGGAAAATGGAACTTGAGTTGACGTCTAACCTCGCTTAGATCCAAATCAACGATGATGCGGTCAGAAAGCAACACATCATCGTCTGTTCCATAGACAATCAAGCGAGACTGACCAATGCCATTGGCAAAAACCACTAGCGTATTGTCATTAATGATTTTGTAGTCGGCGATATCAGGGTTACTGATAAACACCTTTCCAATCGGCATCTTTAATTGAATGTGCTGACCGTCATTAAGTGTGATAGATCGGTCAGCAGCAAAAGTGTTTGTTATAGAAAGCAAGCCAATCAAAAGAGAGGTAAAGGAGACGCACAGTACTTGCTTAATTCGATGGTGTATCATCATTACAAAGCCTCTCTAGGATCATTAACGTTACCGCGTAACTCTTCAATTCCGGTATAATTGTCGATAACATTGCGTACTTCCGCGTATTCCGGCTGCGTATAGGTTTGGCTTCGATAAATTTCGATATGCATAGTTCGTTGAGCCAACGCTAGCTTTGCCAACTCATCTGGCTTCACTTCGATAACCACCGTCGTCATACCGTCTTCTTTATTTGGTGTTCGAGCGGTAATGTTGCTGTTTTCACCCTCGCCATCACCAATATTGAGTACTTTGACATGTTTTAGGAACATGGACGCTTTTACACCTCGAAAGCGCTTCGGCTTATCCATATTTTCAGCAAGATTAGCGTTTGGAGAGCTCACGGTAAGAATGTCGATATATGAGCCAGGACGAATGTAATCTTTGATTAAGTTCTGATCACTCACTTTCAGTGGATACAAGGTCATGCCTTCCGTTACCAGTAGATCGATATACCCTGGTTGACCGGGAGAAACTTGGTACTCTGGTAACACAACATCGCCTGGATTTAGGCTTCGGTTTAATAAAACGGATGGTGAAAAACTGATTTGTGCGTCTTCTCTGACGCCAAGCGTTAGTGCTTCACTAAGTGGGAGCTGTTGTTTGATAACTCCTTGTGCACTAATCGCATGTCCTTTTTCATAAGCTTCGGTGGTCATCCATACAGCAACATGCTGTTCATCTTTGTTATCGACCACTTCAGCGACAGCTTCGGGTTGAGGTTGACTCTTGAACAAGTCGACAACGCCAAGCGCGCCTACGATCAAGGCAACAATAGCAACAAGTAAAACCAGTCGAGATCTCATAATGTGCCCATTCTTGGAGGTTTAAATATGTGGCGTATTTTGAGTTAAAATTATTAAATAAAATCCAACACTAATTGCTATCCCATACGGAATGCCTTCTTGGCTACTCGACGTGTTGCTTATTAATTTTCTAGTAATTAAATAAATAATCGCTAAAAAACCACCAGCAAACGCCGTCATAATATAGGCCCATGGTAGGTCATTGAGAGGGATTGTCAGTGACAACACTGCGGCATATTTAATATCACCAGCTCCAATCCAAATCAGAGCATAAAGTATTAACCCTATCCCTAGCACCAGCAAAAAGGTTGTAATCTGAAGATCTAATGGTGAAAGAAAACTCTGCAACAAGAGGAGTAAAAGCAAAGCGTTATTTTGTATTTTACGATGAAGAAAATCGGTAATAGATACATACAAACACGCGATTGCCAATACTAATAAATACAATTCATGACTCAAAATTAAGACTCTTGCCTGAATTTATCGAGATTAGCTTCAAATAACATTTATTAGATATTCTAAATTAACTGAGCCAGACCAATGAAAACAGAGGTCTGGCACAAATATCTAGCGATATTATCTACATAAACCAGTAAGGTAATTACTTGGCTTATTTGCTCGCAGTATCGATAGCAGTCGCAACTTGAGCGAATGCACCTTCTAGCTTGCCGATGAAACCGTCTGAGCCTACTGCTGTAGTTACTAATACAGCCATTGCAACAGCAATTAGACCGTATTCGATTGCAGTTACACCGCGCTCGTCGTTTTTAAATTGTGACAAAAACAGGCTTGTTTTTACGTACAGTTTAGTAATCATGTTTAGTTCCTATGAAGTTGATTTACAAAAGCTTTGCCATTCTATTGAATACCAAAAGGTATGGAAAAATAGCCCCTATCGATAGAATCGATAGATTTGGCAAAGACCGGCACATCAAGTTATGCTGAAAAAATCATAAAGAACCAACAAGCACTTAAATTACAATAGCTTACAGACATATATCGAGTATTCTTTACAATACTCGCTATAAGGTAATTAATTCACACGGTGAGACATAGATCATCAATAGAGTCATTACTTTATTATTTTCAAAAATTATTTTTATCAAAAAGATAGATAAATGTGATGATTGTTTATGCAATGTAGGAATATACTTACGTTGAATTTAGCACCAATAATTAATTTTGCTTTATAAAACGAGTTGAAATACGAGTTTCATCACGCTATTGTGTTGCAAATATACAAATTACAAATCAAAAACCTATAATTTGCTTGCTTTTAAAAGGTTGGTCGAATCATGAAACTACAATTCGAAAATATTGTTTCGTTCGTAGCTGTAGTTGAGGAAGGTTCATTTAGCTCCGCTGCTCGTAAGCTTGGAAAATCCCAATCTACTGTTAGCACTGCTGTTCAGAATCTTGAGTCAGACTTAGGCTTCAATTTATTTAATAGGCAAAATTCAAAAGTCTGGTTGACTGAGAAAGGGAAGCGTCTATTTCATTTATCCGCACCCGTTGTATCAAGGTACCGAGAATTGATTACAACAGCGATACAAATGAATATTTCAGAACAAATTGTTTACCGTGTCGGGATCGATCCATTGGTATTCAATAAAGATGTAAAAAAAACACTGTTGGATTTCTCGGAAGCCTTTCCAAATGTCGATTTGGTAGTAGTCACCAAGCCAAGTTTTATTTTGGGAAATTACATCAACGAGGGAAAAATAGATCTTGCCTTGGGGAACCCATACCACAAAACAAACAACGACTTTAACATTGACGAATTGTTTCACGTTAACTGTTGGTGGGTTGCACATGAAGATTTAGCCTCAGTGACCAGTAACCCTTCTCAGCGTGTTCTTCTTATGGATGGATGCGAAGAGTTGCTCAACTTATCGAACATTGCCTCATATAACTTGTGGAGATTGGACGATTTAGGCACGATTCTCGATTTATGCAAAGCTCAAAGAGGCATGGCATTTTTGCCAGAATTTCTTATTGAGAAGAACATGAAAGAGAATAAGCTAAAGATCATTACCGACCACCCCGACTTTTTTGGCAAGAGAGTTGTCGCTTCCCTTTTCTGGCCGGTGCATTCTGACTTTGGTTTGTTTAACCAATGGATCAAAGGTGAACTGCAGACTTGCGTAAGCAAAAAACAGACTTTTATTGCTGACTTAGCGCAGTAGTAAAAGCGACCGTATTGTACAAACTGCTGTTCTAAAAACAGGATAAAAAAGAGCCGCTCATCGCGGCTCTTAATCTTTTTAATCTCTTAAAAACAAAGAGTTAATTTTTGCTAAAGACTATCTTCTCTTACTCTTATTCGTTGATGATCATCTACAAAGGTGATGTCCCCTCGCCTCTATAAAAGCATCAAGTAAGTTATAGCAACGTTGTTGAGAAGAACTTATCAAGCTTAATGACAGCTTGATCAACATACTTGGTTTGATCATATAAGTCGAAATGTTGCGCACCTTCAATCTTAAACAATTCAGCGTCAATACCAGCATCTTTGCCACGTTTTACTGCAACTTCGCTGAAGTATGCTGATAGCGCCTCTGTACCAACAATGGCTAAGAAAGGTGTATCTCCCAGTAATGCCATGTTTTCTGATGGATTATAGGCATAGCGCGTATCTAGTGACATTGCAGCGCGCATAGGTGAGTAGTTTTCCGCGCCACCGCCACGTGCAGGGTTACGATAGTAATCTGCAGCACGCACCCAAAACTCATTCATCGATTTGGCTTTTTCTGCCGATGGGATTCCATCAACAAGCACAACCTCGCCGGTTTCGTAATACTTCTGGCGCGCATCACTAGCCATTTGAATTTGTTGGCGATATTGTTCAACAGGATCACCGGTAAGTTGGTCCATATATTGTGTTGCACCACCCATGCCGTAGTCAGTAAAGTCAACAAAACCGCTAACTGTCGCGACTGAATCTAAGCGGGTATCCTGCATCGCAACTTGCAAGCTGTAACCAGCACCTGAACAGATCCCCAGTTCACCGATACGCTGAGAGTCAACACCTGGGAAATGACTCAAAAATGTAATGGCATTTTTGATATCTTCAACTTTCATTGGCGCATTTTCCATACCACGTGGATAGCCGCCACTTTCACCATAAGTACGATGGTCAAAAGCTAAGGTAATGTAACCTTTCTTTGCCATTTTTTCGGCATAAATACCTGCCGTTTGCTCTTTCACACCGCTAGCTGGCGTAATGACCACTAATGCTGGATAGTTTTTGCTCTTATCATAATTTGGCGGTAGAAACACATTGCCAGCAATACGAACATTTTCACTAAGGAAAGCAACTTTATTCTTACCATCATGATAGTCAGCCCCTAAGAAGGTTTCTGCTGCTACAGATGTTGTACCTAAAACAGCACTAGCAACTAATGAAAGGGCAATTAACTTTGTAGTTTTCATATCTTACTCCATTGATTTCTGAGGTTTACAACGTTCCCCGTTGCAACAGAGGTATGTTATGAAAAAGCACTGATGTTGATATATAGCAATTAAATCAAATCACTGTTGCTACTCAACAACAATATAAAGATATATACAGAAGTAGTCACCATAAGCCCCTAAGTAAGGTGTGACTTGATAAGTTAGAGAGATAACTTAAAGCATGGCGAGAAAGTTTGGTTAGGTGCTAACCGCCGCCCTCACCCCTCATCTTAATGAAGTCAATAAATGCGTCGAGGTGCAACAGCGAGCAAACTATAAGTTTCACCACTAACCAAATTTTGATGAAAAGAACTCAATTAAAATAGTCAGTTAACTCGGAAGAGAATACGATGCCATCGAGCTGGTTTTGTTCGCATAAAGACTTGAGATGATCGGTACAGTATAAATTTGCCACACCTTCCACTCTCGTGGGGTTACCAGCTTTGACCACTTCCCCCCGAAAACGTGTCGTTATGCTCTTCTCTAGTTTCTTTATCAACATCAACTTGGACAGCATGATCTTCAAACCACCAGTTCTGTTACTTCTTTGTTTAACAACACAATTTACGCAAAAAAAAGAGCCGCTATTAGCTAGCAGCTCTTAACTATTAGAAATTTCTGTTGAAACAACCATTAAATGAAAATAATGAATCATTTAAAATCATACACTTAAATAAAAACAACCATATCTTGATATCGCGTAAAACAACCATAAATTGATATTTTTGTGAAACGAGTATTTCAGCGAAACTACAACAGTAAGAAAGTTACTTCCAGCTAGCTAGTAAGACTCATCAAAAGAACCACCTTAAGATTAGAAAAGATCTAATCATTACAGTTCCGATAACCTTGCATCAGTCACGTTCACCAACTCTCTAAAGAATCGGATACACTTGTTCAGTTCTTCACGCTTAACGATGTGAGCTTCAGTTATATCAGTTTGAGCGCGGTGAACTGCCTCTCCTCGTTTTTTTAACCATTTATTGAGTTGTACTCTAGCTTCGTCAGCGGTTTGAAAATTGTTCCAAACCCAAGCTTCAGTAACATCAATACCGAAAAATTCTTCAAATAATACTTTCGTTTTTCTAGAGCCAGGATTATGAAAAGACTTAAGTTGCTCCTCTAAACGATTCTCTATAATTTGCCCTAGTTGAGAGCCCATAACTACCCCATATTTGGCATCAACAAGTTCTTTTGCTATGTCTTCTACATAGGTTTCCCATGCCGTGAGAGTCATTATCAGAGTTGCTCTCTTAAGTACCTCTGGAGGTTGGGACTTGGAGTTACATCCGTTTAACTGATCGTAACACTCTAATAATTGCTCTGCGTCTGAGATCGCGTACTCAAAATTGGCTTTCGCTTCTGACATCATTTTTCCTAGTTATCATGATGATATGAATAAGGTTGAATTTACCATATTTAGACTTAAATCATGATAACTAGGCTCAATAAAGTTGAGTTACTTCAATAAGCTAATGACTCTTGATTACTAATCACACTGAGTGCATGTTCACACCTCCAACAAGCGGCTAACGTTTTAAATCAATCCACTCTGAGGTGTAGTGCATTGGGTCACAAATTTTGCTCATTGATGTGTAGTGAGAATTACCGATTTGTATACCGTGTACCTGTAGGCCCTGCTTCTCTCTTCGGTTGCTAATTTTCCGACTTAACCCCGAAGTCACTGGGAACTCACCATCACTCACTAACAAAACATCGGCTTTATGCCAATCTTCTGAATCACACTTTTCCAGCGCTTTGTTGAGAGGTCCCTCAGCATCAGTGCCGCCACCAAAAGACATCGTAAGGAAGTTAAGCAAGTCATTAAACCCTGAAGCATCTAACGTTAGATCAAGTTCACTGACTTCTTTCTGACTTCCAAACAGATAAACGTAGCAACGCCGTTTTTCTTTATAGGCTACTTTCAAACATTCCAAAACGGTTGCTTTGGCAATGTTTTCTGGTAATCCCTTCATTGAGCCTGATGTATCCAAGCAAATCACCATCGGACCTCGTTTTTTATTGCGTCTATTGCCCTGTTTTTCTCTAATGGACTCTTGCTCAATTACCTCTTCTGTTTCCAAAACCTCAGTTCCTTCTACTGAGTAAGAAAGTAAAGCATGCTCCGCTCGCTTGGCGTGCCATAGTTTTTTAAGCACAGGGTTAGTTAACAGTGAGGCTTCTTGGGGCAACATTCTAGAGATCGAATCTGAGCGAGCAATGCCTTTAGTTTCCATAGGAACAAGAGGTGTCGTTACATACTTCTCATGCCTAGAAGCGACACTCATTTTGATTACGATGTCTTCGAGTACTGAGCCTTCTACTTGCTCATCGCGTCCTAAGTCTCGAATCAAATTTTGTAACTTTGGGAGCTTTTTAACTAACTTATTTAATCGCGTCATATCTAGCCAACCATGGCTTTGAAAAACGCCTTTTGATAAGTCAAAGCCTAAACCAGTAATCAACCCAAGTTCAGTAAATACCTCTTCTAATTGAGCCCATACAGTTAGCCTCTCTTGCCATATAACAGGCAAGATGCCACCAACATCCCGTTCAGAGATCAGTTGCTGCCAGATCTCCTCCGAGGCTGTTTCGGCAATTCTTGTTTGCTGCGCATTAGTGAGAGAAATAGGTTTAGTTTGTTTGCGCTTGTTCTTTCTCTTCTCTAAAGCTTGCTTGATTTGATTTAACGCTTCATCTTCTAGCTGCTTAATCAGGTCACTTATCATAGGCAATGCCTTAGATTGAAGCTGGTCTATTGCCGTGAGAATGTCAGATAGCAAGGCATCAGTGACCTCTTCATTCTGTGTGCAATATTGGCTTAATCCAGACTCTTCTACCTCTTTGCAAATCGCATTGGTGAGTGGCTGTGGTGTTAAGGGAAATAGACTTGCTGGACTTTCTCCTTGTAGAAGTTCATTTCTGGAGTTAACTAATGATTCGCACCGCGCTACTAACTCACCATTAGTATTTGTAATAACAGCCGGAAGATATTTCTCCGGCACATTATCGAGGCACGTTAATGGGCTATCCAAGTTCAATAACGGAGAGGTAATTTGATACTTTTCTCTAATCACACAGCTCTCCTTCCACTGGATCATCAGAAGACACTAGCTCTGCAATCTCTATGGTTGGGTCTTTCTCCAACGGCAGACGACTAAACCCATCAATAAGTTTATTCGCTCTATTTGATAGCTTTTCAGCTTGTTTTAGTGACTCATTGAGTGAGTCGACGATTTCTGGTAACAAATTGCAATCTAACCAAAGGTGGTTATTGAAGTATTGTTCAACAATATGCAATTCTTGCTTCACAGTACCAATATATTGATCGATGTTACTTACTATTTCTCGAACGCTTGATATTCGGCTCTCGATATGAGCCTTGGAAAACCTCACACTACCAATTAATGGATCGTTCTCTACTTTTTCCATCCATGGTTCACTCCTGTAATTTCTATTCGTCGTCTTATCTCCGTTATAGTCCTTATAAAGTAAATTGCCATTTCTATCCTTCGCTTGACGTTCACTAGACTTCTTAATTGTTTCATTACCATCACAATCGATATAGAGTAGTTTTCCTTGAGCGTCTTTTTTATGCGGGCTGTTTTCTTCTGCTAACCGACTCTCCCATACACTCATAAGTTGTAATAGGCGTGATGGTGGTGTTTTCCCATCAACAGTCACCAATCGTTTATAAAGCTCTTGCAGGCCTTCAAATTGCTCTGGTTGTTCCCATAAACAATGTGGAAGAATCCAAGTGTCGTAAATACTGGTTTCATTAAAGCCTGAAGTGAAAGCTGACACTTTCATTAATTTCACCAGCTTACGCCAACGGCGATCAGATACGTAAATCTCTTGTGACATTAAGTAATTACGAAATTCTTTACACGCTTCTATCGTTGCTAAAGTCAACTCAACTTTCTCAGCTAGGCGCTGTACCTCATTTAGATCTTCTACCTTCAAACGTACATTGAGTTCTGGGTCGAACCCCTCTAATGCCCCACAAAGTAATGCGTCAAACGACTCCGTAGACACAGGCGACACATAAGAACGCAGAATGAATCTATCGTATAAAGCGCTGAGCTCTTCGCCTTCCGGTAACTCGTTACTTGCTGCTACAACAGAGATTAAAGGAACATTGACTCTTCGATTGCCGTTATCAAACTGGCGTTCGTTCAGCAAAGTTAGAAGACTGTTTAAGATTGCACTGTTTGCTTTAAAGATTTCATCGATAAACGCCACAGATGCTTCAGGCAGGTACCCACTAGTAAGCCGGTTATAACGATCCTCTTCCAACGCTTTGATCGAAAGCGGCCCAAACAGCTCTTCTGGAACAGAAAAACGTGTCACTAATCGTTCAAAGTAATTAGCCTCAACAAAGACACTTTTCAGTCGCTTTGCCAATTCACTTTTAGCCGTTCCTGGAGGTCCAACGAGTAAGACATGCTCACCGGAAAGTGCGGCTAGCATCATTAGTCGAACTTGATGCTCCCTTTCTAATAATCCATCACTCATCTGAGCCATTAGCGTTTGTAGTTTGTCTTTTCTGTTCATCGTTGTTGTACATACTGTCGTTGTCACAATAAATTCCTTCTATTTAAATCTTTCGCGTAGACTTGGGAGCGGATTTACTCCGAGCACCACACGCGTAAGTCAGCTAATGTTGTTTTCTTTATGAAAAGTTCTGTTGTTCCAAGTAATTTGAGCATTTCTTCTGTAATTTGCTCTTTACTCACACCCGGTTGCACCACTGCGACCTGAAACTCGATAGGAGTGGTACGCGAGCGATTCTTTATGCTCTCCAACTGAGCCATATTGCCTTTCAAAAAACGGCTTTGACCTCGCCCTTTCCAAGCTCCCTCACGCTTTTGAATATGTTTGTATAAATAAGGAAGACCAACATGCTTCCAACGCACAGAACGTTGAGCTTGCCCGCAGACTTCATAAAGATCACTTAGTCGTCTTCCTGGTTCACTACCATGAGAGTATTTGCAGTGGTATAGGCTTAGAATTATCTTGTCTGGTAGAGATTTAATCGCCACTAAATCAGCAGCTTCTCCATGGTCATCATCATTGATGATGATGTCGTACTCTGAGTCGATAAGCTGCCAAGTTTGGTGCTGTACTGTATCAATATTTAAGTTCGTACCCATTGACTCTTTCGTTATGTCTACAGTCCATTCGACGGAATGCAAAGAGTCAGGAGAATAACTACCTATATTGTCCTTCACCTCAACCCAGTAACAGTTATAAGAAAATGAACCATCAGCGTAATAGACGAATATCGGATCGTGGTACATCTCCTCTATGAGCGTTCTAGGTTCAGAGTTTCCTACTTGAATGGAGATCGGCTCACCTTCTAACAATTGATAGTCATAGCCTTTAGTCAGTTCTTGGTCGATCAGCAATTTGTATTTTGATGTAGTTTGAAAGGACTCAAAAACCAGAATGGGCTCTTTGGTTTGTTCATCCCTTGTCACTTTTAAATCGACTTCATACAAGTAGAATGAAGATGGACCAAAGTAGATTTTGACGCCTTCTTCATTACGGACTTGAAGTTGCTCACCCCATTGAATTGATATCGGCATATAAGGATGAGGGTTGTCTATTTTCTGAGGTCTCAAGAAGTCACGTGTAATGTTTGTATCATCATTACCACCCTCTACTACTTTATCCCACGCTGCTTTTGCCCAGAGTAACCAATCGGCGATTGAACCCGCTTTGGGAGACCAAACTTTACCTTTACGCTCAGAACAGCCCCACAATACTTTGTTGCCATCCTCGTACCCCATGGCCGCAATATTGCTAAGAGTTGACGCAGATTTTTCAACTGCGCTTAGCCCCTCGGTAACGTTTGGTCCAAAAAATTGCGTAAAGCTGATCGCTCCATTTTGAGCAGAACCAAGATTATTCACCAGTGGATATTCGATGTTATTGAGAACATTAAAAATCTGTTTTCCTGACATAACATAAGTCGACTCACCACATAATTTTTCAGCCAAGATTTCTACTTTAAACCCCTTATAATCATTTGAATAAATGAGTAAAGCGTTACGTTCATTATCCCAATGAGCTATCAGTATTTTGTAGTTGATGTCTTTAACATCTTTAAAGTGACCCCATTTCACAGACGTGCTGGCTACAGCCAACAACACCAAAATATTTTCCTCGGCTGAAATTGAATGCCACATTTCATCATGACTGAATTTTATATCCGTGAACTTCTCAGGGGTCCATTTATCACAATCTGTGTTGAATAACATAGCTGAACAAGATGGTCGCAAGTTCCAGAGCGAAAGTTGTTCGTGTAAGTCCCCATGCCCTTTGAGAGAGTCAACAACCTCTTGCAATCGCACTTCCCGTTCAATTTGGTTCTCAGACAAGCGTCTTAATACTTCATCCCAATCGGCACCAAGTGCGTATAACTTCTGCAATGCACCTTCAACACCAGGGTCAGCTATATTCACAACAACGCTTGCAGAACCGAGTGTTTCTTTGTGAGATACACGAGTAAACCGCCCGATGAACTGTAACGTTATCGCCAAACTTTTATGATGGTCATGAATAGCGGCAATTTTTAAGTTTGGTAAATCGTATCCTTCACCTAGCATATCGACGCATACTACCACTTTAGCTTCTCGTGCTCGCAGATAGGCAAGGCGCTTATTTTGTTCCGTTTTAGAAAGGTCAGAATGAACCAATACTGGTTTAAGCTCTGGCGCTAATTTCTGATATAGATTAAAGACCTCTTTCGCTCTTTCTTTAGTTTTCACCCTAGCCATCATTAAGTGATCAAGCCCTGAATCCATATCATGCTGTAGCAACTTGATTGCTTTATCTGCGATAGCGAGATCCATGGAGTCTTGAAAGTATTCTTCTACTGGTTCGAGCTGTACGTTAGTAAAATAGCCTGCATTTTGAGCTTCACCCATGGTGTAGTTGTAGATGATTTTGGCACCCAAACTTTGAGTATCATTACGGAAAGGCGTAGCGGTAAACTGAACAACTCTTTTTCCAACAAATTGCTCTTTTATTCCATTCCACGTATTAGCTGAAATATGATGAGCTTCGTCGACAAACAGATGGCTACAAGCGTTGCAGATTGTTTCGAGTACACCTGAATTGGAAAAACGTGATTTCAGTATCTGAGGTGTTGCAACGAGCACATTAGCACTGTCGAGCAGCTTCTGCGCCTCTTCTACAGTCTTAATGCCCTTTTTGATCTTCACTACAGCAGGGTGAAGAATTTGTTCGGGGACAACACCAAGCTCAGCTAAGCAACCAAGAGTTTTAAACTTGTCGCCGACTTGATCGCGTAACGAATTTGAAGGGACCAACACCAGAACTTTGTCGCAGCGGTGGTAGATCGTTGTCGCCAACATAGTCTCTGTTTTGCCGGTTCCAGTCGGCAGGACAACTGTACTAGGCTCAATATTCGCTGACCTTGAAAATTCAGCAGAGATTGCGTGAAGAGCGCCGATCTGTGGTGTTCGCAATCCTAAGGCCCCCGACTCTGCGTCCTCAGCCTTAAACATGAACTGATTCTGCCAAGATTTAGCAATTTGCGAAGGTTTCAAATCGTTCAATGTCGTCAACGGATTCTTTAGCCACCGAAGTTCAGATTCAACGACCAGCGCCTTAAAACTCGAAGGTTTTAGTGTGTATAAAACGGGGTAACCTTCAAGGTGTGAAGTACAAACGCGCTTACTTTTTACAATATAAAACTGAGAAAAATCACCTCTAATTTGCGACGTACAGACAACGATATCAGCGTTATCTGTAGTAGCTATTGATGCAGAGAGTCTAAACGAGTGACGTCCGAACCTCTCGACTCTATTTCCAGATACTTGGATATCCGGAAAAGAAAATGATGGAATTGTTAAAGTAGTAGAATTAGCGTCTGTCATATTCGATGGCACCTCGATTCGTAAATGTTGATACAACAATGCAATCAACAAGCATGCCAAACGCTAACATCATGATTTAATTGAATCTTTGCAAACTATCACAATTTTATATGGTAATAATATTTACCATATGTAAACAAATTAACAGCCAAATAATCCTGCCACGTGTATCGTATCAAGTTGCAAACTCCAATTGCTAATCAAGGATGAGAAGACCACACACCTCTAACAAGTTCAAAATCTTCATATTGAAGAGAGGCGTTATAAGAGCTAGCTTTTGCTTGTAGCAAATCAATTGGCATCGGTGTAATCTCAGTCAACTCTTGAGTCTGATCTACATCGCCCGGCTCTGAGAATCCTCTGTCGTAAATCAGCCCCCCTTTCGCTGTAAATAAACCTCGAGAGTGCAAAAATCCCGAATCTTTATCATCGGCGCAATACCAATACAGCTTAATGTTTTCAGGCATAGCTTCCTTAAACTCAACGAGAGCTTGTTCTGTTAGCTCCCAAGCAGGTTTTCTATCTTCTTCCGAAAAGACGTGAAACTCTACATCATCTTTCTCACATAGCTTCATCAATTCCAATAGTGTCTTGCGGCTACCAGCTTTAGTTGCGCAAATATATGGATCGTAGATTGTTACCTTTTCTGCACCAAAGAGAAGACCGGCGGCTGCACTTGCTAAAGACTTGGCTTCACGCGTGTAAAGAGATATATACGCAAAGTCTGCTTCCTCCAAATCTAAAAGTGATGGAACAAATACAGGCCGATCATTGAAGGAGTCTTCAACCAACCGATGGAATAACTTAGCATCGTGGCTATTTCTAGCAGCTTCAACCCAACCTTCTCCGTCAAACGACCTTCCAAATGAAACTAGCTTGCTTGATTGTAAAGCTCTGAGCTTTTCAGTTGCTCTGTCTAGTCTGGTTCCATCAAGTTCAGCATTAAGCTGCTGAGAGACCTCTCTAAACCAGGCTTTGGGAAAACGCGATAACACCGCTCCTTTCTCGTAGCCCATTCTTGCTTCCAGTATCACAAGATCCATTAAAGAATTAATTTGACTAGGCGCTACCGCAAACTCCAAATGCAACATCAGAACAGCTCCTCCCTTCTTTCTTCAAAGAAGCCATTTGGCCACGGTGCATCAAACTCACCCTCGTCAGTTGTTTTGATTGGAATTAAACGAGTTTTACCCTCGGATTGCTCGCAGAAAACTATCTGTACATCACTTTTCTTACAACCAAACGGTTCGTATTCGATCTCTTCATCTGCGGTTTGGCGGCGACGCTTTAACAACCTCAATAGCAAATGTTCGCTGTGAGTTTCAACCAAGAACATACGGTCAGAATTTTTCTTAGTTGCCTCTAGCATCATGTCTCCTAAAGCTAACTGCCATTTCGGGTGAATATGCAGTTCGGGTTGCTCGCACGATACGATAAGATCTTGTTCAAGTGAGGTAGCAACTACGAATGGGAAGACTTGCGATACGCCAACACCAACGCTTGACGGCACTAAAGGGATGTCAGTATGAGAGTCTTTAAGGATGACTGACTTTTCACTCAAACTAGCTTCACCGTAAGCTGGAGACTCAAAGCAGTAATTAGTGCCAAAGAACTGGCTACTAATAAACTTTTCATTAGTTTTGTTTTTTACCCTTTCACTCGAAAAGGCGAAAGTCTCCCAGCCAGCTGTGCCGTCATACCAACGCTGAGTATTCGTATTCTTGTTCAAGACGGTTGCTCGCGCTGGCACAATACGTAGCGGCCCAATGTGAAGCAAGTCTTCAAGTTTTTTCACTAATAGTTTTAGTGGTGCAAACGCTGCTTGAGAGAGTGAAGCTTCAGCAAACAACTGGGCAGCTAACGGATGACTTTCGAAAACATCAGACCACTCGAACGGAGGTTCTGATAGGTCAAGCCTCTTGTAGATGTTAGGCAACGCATCTTGGCTATTGATGGAAACATCTTCCCACTGACCAGAATCGAAGAGATTTTCGACTTCAAATGATTCATCTACTTCCCAATGTGGCAATGGTTGATAGTGATTAATTTGGCAATCTGGTCGACCTGATTGAGCTGTTGTTTTGAAATACTCAATGCCGTGGCTTTTACATAAATACCGGCTAATGAACGCACGGTTTTTTGTATGATCCCATCTAATATCTAACTCGAAAGATAAAACGTCAGTATCTGATTCTGGCGTAAAGAATAATGTACTCTCTAGTAACCAACGCTCGGACTCCGATAAATAATCATCCCAAATATCCGCAGCACCATCTCTAAAGTCTAGTGTTGCACCTAGGGTGATAACGCCATTTAAATCCTTACCATGTACGATATTGTGAAAACCGCCAAAGTAGAGTGACTCCCCAGCGATTGAACTGTATTGCGCATCGAAATTACGTTTGGTCACTACTTCATACAGATACAACAATGCATGTAATACTGTGCTTTTGCCTGTGCTGTTCGCGCCAAAGAACAACGTGATGGGCGCTAATGGAATCGTGGCTTTGTTTTTAATGCCTTTGAACCCACCAACTGTAAGTGATGTTATTTTCATTTTACCTAACCTTTGATTAAAAAAAGAGGCATCCGAAGATACCTCTGAAATTTATAGTTGGCCTGAGAAGGCTTTTTGGGAAAGTGACATAAACTGATCGTAGAAATATTCATTACTCATCGTTGCTTGAGTAGTGGATAAAAAATTGCAGATATTCACGAACTTGTTTTGTAACTCTATCGGTGGGACAAGAGTAAACTCCTCCAAAAATAGATTTCTGTTCAATGTTGGAACCCCTGCACCTTGTGAGTATCTATCCAATCTAAAAAACCTTAGAAACCATTCTATATACTTCGGACTATTATCGAAAAAATCGGTCACATACAAAGCTGTATTTAAAGGCCAAAAGTCATCTTCTGTATACACTACTTTACCTATAGTACCGCTGCGACCAGTTATAACCCCTGGCCCTTTTACTTTTGATACATTATGGAAACCATTAACACCGTTTGCTGCGTAAATGGGTATATTACCGCTATTACGGCTGTTGGTTGGTAGGTCATATCCTCTTTTTAAAGGACTGACCATCTTAATTTGCTTTCGTTGCCAACCTCTAGTATCTGTTTCGACATTCCAATGTGTGGGATCACCAAACATATCCAAAAACACGCTGCGTAAAAACTCGTCAGCAAGTTCAATGGCTTGCTTGCGTTTCTGGCGAATTGTATCGGCCTTATCCAAAATGGCAGCAATGCGTTTTTGTTCGTCTAGTGGTGGAAGTGGGATTTCTAAAGCCTCAAAGTTTGACTTGTTCACAATCGCAACAGTTGTCGCAGGAGCCATTGACTCCAATATAGGTTTCAATCGCTGTAAAGCATAATAGCCGTATTTGAAGTGCACTTTGGATGAATCAAAACTTACACTGTTTATCTGCTGATTCGTTGCTAATTCCTGAGTAGCTATCGCCAACTTTCCTAGAGACCCAATACAGCAAACCAAAACTGAATTTTCTGGTACCAATTTAGTTTTGGTTGCTCCCTCTTCAGTTAACGTTTGGTTTGCTGTTTTAACAAATTGATTTTCACCAAGTTCAGCAGGCGTAATAAACGGAATATCACCGCCAAAGTAAGACTCAACCTTTTTCGAAGGAGTTTTTCCTGTTGTTACTTTAGCAACACTTTTTATTGCCACCATCGGCCAACTCATAGCATCGACTCCAACTCATTTAAGTCAGCCAAAATCTCATTCTCTAACGCTTTGAGTTTGCCTAGAATCACTTTTGGTTCTTCATAGCTTTCTTTCTCATACACCACTTCTTTATAGCGGTTGATTGATAGATCATATTTGTTCGACTTGATGTCATCTTTCGCTACCAAGAAGGCTTTTTGTGTTTTGTCTGACCACTGCGCAGTTGACTGACCTTCAGCTACCGCCGCTTGATAGGCTTTGTACTGCTTAACCAAATCTGGCAGATCGTTGTCTTTGATTGGCGTACGCTTATCATCGAGCGATTTACCATCAGCTTGCACATCATAGAACCAAACGTTATTTGTACTGCCACCTTTGGTGAAAATCAAGATAGCTGTTGAAACGCCCGCGTATGGCTTAAATACACCACTTGGTAGTGAGATCACCGCTTCCAACTGGTTATCTTCCACTAGGTGTTTACGTAGAGTTTGGTGCGCTTTAGAGCTACCAAATAACACCCCATCAGGGACGATGGTGGCAGTGCGGCCACCGACTTTCAGCATACGTTGGATCAGTGCCACAAACAGCAGTTCAGTCTTTTTGGTTTTAACCACTTTTAGAATCGCTGGGTCGACATCTTCTTCATCTAAGCTGCCTTTAAACGGCGGGTTCGCTAGAATGATATCAAAACCGTTTTTCGCCTCATCAGGATAACGCTCTATGAAGCTTTGGCTTAGGGTGTCTTGGTAATGAATGTCGGGCTGTTTAACACCATGCATCACCAAGTTCATTGCTGCTACGCGAAGCATGGTAGAGTCAAAATCAAAGCCGTGGAACATGTCGTAATCAATATGAGCACGGTTTTCTAGCAAATCTCCTGCGTATAAGTGATTAAACACAGGGTTGCCATACACATCTAAAACTGGCTTACCTTCAGTGTTAAAGGCTTGCTCTTTCTCTACACCTTCAGGTGACGAATACTTCTCTAGCAGGTATTCGTAGGTCGAAGACAAGAAGCCACCGGTACCACAGGCTGGGTCACAAACTCGGTGCGTCTCTTCTACATCAAGCATTTCTATCATCGCGCGAATAATATGACGCGGCGTGCGGAATTGGCCGTTGATCCCTGCGGTGGTCAGTTTAGACAGCAAGTATTCGTACAAGTCACCTTTTACATCTTTGTTTTCTAGTGGCAGTTCACTCACCAATTCGACCGCTTTCACCAATAGCGATTGTTTTTGGATCATTAGCTGCGCATCTTTCATAAAGTCTGCAAACAGCGTGTCATCAGACGTGAGTTCTTTGAAATACGGAAAGAGTTCGTCTTTAACGAGTGGGTATAACTTTTCTGCGCCAAGATGACGGAAGTTTTCCCAACGTATATGCTGTTTATCGTCTGCAAAACGGCGATTAAATGGCCTGCCCGTTCGTGCGCTGCGTTTTTCGTCGTTACGCTCGTTCATGTCTAGCATGCGGGCGTACATTAAATAGGTAATTTGCTCAACTACGGTTAGCGGGTTGGTGATCCCACCCGTCCAAAACTCTTCCCATAGTTTGTCAATTTGGCTCTTTAATGCGCCTGATGTAATCATTATCTGTTCTCTATATTTTTTTATGGTAATTGTCGCTGCAGCTTTATTGATTAGCCCCTCATCTAGTGATGAATGAACAGCGTCAATCGTAATTAGTTGTAGTGTACTTAGCCAGTTGCCATCGCTAAAGGGTTAATTCGCCACTTTCTCGACACTTGCTTGTTTCTCACCCAAATGTACACTAAAGCGGCGAACAAACTGTTCCACCACATCCGCTTGAGCAGGGATTGGGAATACGCCATCTAGGCCAGCATCATCAATTTGATTGAATGGTGCATCGTACAACTGCTCAATATCAACGCTACCGTAGCGGCAAAGGTGATTTTTGAGCATGCCGATAAAGCGTTGCTGTCTAGAATTAAGGTGTGTATGTACTTGCTGCACAAAGGCCGTAAACTCTCCTTCAATTGCTTTCGCATCCATCCCAACAATGGTACGCAGAATCTGGTCGAGCCCTGCGGTTGATTCCGGAAAGAACTCTTTCAAAATCGAAAGATCGACACTTGGGTTTTGTGTATGCACAAGCGCATTGAGCGTCTCTAAATCCGCTTCTGTTACTGATTGTCCAGCACGTATTTTCTGCAACACTTCATTTGATTCAAACAATGGTGACAGTGTTCTTTCGACCTCTTGTTTATAGATCTGGTAGTCCACCGTCACAATATCGGTTTTCACCTCATCAGTGCGATATTCAGCCGCATCCTCTTTCACGTCCAATACAGGTGTTGGCTTAGGTGGAGGAGTCGCGCCTTTATCACGCAGATGAATTACCGTTCGCAGCTCGCTTCGACAAGCTTCTAATTCATGGTGATCAGCATCATTCCAGAAGTTCGGCTGCTGCACTTGCTTAATAGTACTAGCCTTACTGCGCACTTCGTTAAGGTGCATAGAAAGTGTGGTGACCTTGTCCATAATCGGCATCGCAACAATATCGACCTTGGAAGGTTGTTTGAGTTTGATAAGCTCAAGCTCTAAGAACTGGAGATCGAGGCGCAAAGCTTCGCTCTCGCCAGTAATCGGTTTCCACTGCATTAGCGGAGCCATCGTAGAGCGCAGTAGCTCCTTGGTATCCGGAGCCATTTGGTGCAAGGTTTTCTCATCACTTAGTTGCGCTTTAATTTGCCAGTTTTCACGCACTTCGATGGTTTTATCGTTAAGCGATTCGATATCGGCTTTAATCTGTGGGATCACCGAATCGAAGATATCCATTTCTGCACGTTTAATTGCCTCATCAGCCAAGTTTAGCCGCGCTTCAAATACCTTTTGCGCAAGAGACTTACCTTTTGCACCATCATCTTCTTCTGGGTTCATTTTGAAATATTCAAAGTTGTTCCAGTGATCGAAGATCAAGAAATGTTTTTTATGTTCGCCTTGGCCAAACAAGTTCTCACACAAACGGGTACCACGACCTACCATTTGCCAAAACTTCACTTTCGATTTAATCGGTTTAGCAAACACAAGGTTGATACATTCCGGCACATCAATACCGGTATCGAGCATATCGACAGACACCGCAATGGTGATCTCTTCTTTGTTGCCTTCAGCACTTTTGAAGTTGTCGATCAGTTCATCTGCGCGTTCGTATTTCGAGTGAATCACTCGGCAGAAGTTACCACCCAAATCGGGGTACATTTCCGCAAACAGATCGGCGATAAGTTCGGCGTGTTTGATGCTACGAGCAAAGATAATCGATTTACCAGGCAATTGATTGTCAGCATCTTTAAGACCACGTTCCATTAAATTACGGATGATCTGGCGGTTGGTGTCTTTGTTAAAGATCGCTTTATCGATTAGCTTTGAATCAAAATCGAGCTCATTCGGGTCGATTCCTTGATCTTCAAGCTCAGCTATCTGCTCATCAGTGAGCTCATTACCTTTAATGCCATCACGCAAGAACTTGGTGGTATGAGAAACGACTTTAAAAGGCACGAGGTTTTCTTCTTCAATCGCTTGCTCTAATGGGTAGTTGGCCGTTGGCATTTTGTAGTCACAACCAAACAGCTGGCTGGTCGAGCGGGAAATCATCTCAACTGGCGTTGCCGTCAAGCCCACTTGCAGCGCATCAAAATACTTAAACAGCTCACCATACTTGTTGTAGATAGAACGATGCGATTCGTCGGCAATAATAAGGTCGAAGTGACCAACATCGAATTCTTCGAAGGTTTGCATCATGCCTGGGTAAGTTGCGATCACGATACGCGCTTTACTCGCAAGTTCTTTTTTGCTTTTGCCCTTTACGAATAACGGCTCTTGAGTGAACTCATTAAATGCGTTTGCCGCTTGCTTACGTAGCTCTTTACGGTCACATAAGAACAACACTCGCTTTGCCCAACCTGCATCAAGTAGACGCTTCGCTAGCGCAATGGAAACACGCGTTTTTCCCGTACCTGTGGCTTGCACGATCAGCGCTTTACGGTGCTTATCGCTAAATCGTTCACAGACACGAGTGATCGACTCCATTTGATAGAGTCGACCTGCGACTTCGGTATCAATCGGAGTGCTGTTAAGATCTCTTTTCAGCGCACGCTGCTGGATAAGGTATTGCAGACTGTCTTTAGAGTAGTAACCAAAAAGTTTGCGAGGTACGTAGCCCTGAGCGTCATCCCACAACCAGATATCATAACCATTGGTATAGAAAATAACTGGACGTTGACCCGTTTGTTTTTCTAACGCATCAGCATAGATTTTGGCTTGCTCTTGTCCTGCTCGCGCATCCACTCGGGTTTTCTTCGCTTCAATAACCGCTAGCGGCTTGCCATTATCATCCCAAAGCACGTAGTCACAACGGCCTTTGCCTGATTGAGTCGGTTGACCTTTTACTTCGTACTCTTTTGATACTTGTTCTGTGCTCACCTCTGCCAGTGCAACATCCCACCCTTCACTTCTCAGCTCCGAATCGATTAGACGTTTACGAGTTTCCGCTTCGTTAAAGTCAAAGCTGTTCTTCAACTTGAGAGTGTTGCGCTTTAGCTTCTCAGCTTTGGTTTGATCAACTTCCAACTTGAGCTTACTAGCAGCCTGCTGGGCCAACAACTGGGCTTCTTTCGCCTCTTCAAGCTCTTTTAACGCCTGTGTAAGCTGCTCACTGTTCTGGGCGAGCTTTTGTTGTAGCTGTTTGTTTTTTCGCTTGAAATCTGCTTTAGACTCACCCTCTAGCGGAGCATTGTCAGGTTGAGAATATCGTGGACATTCTTCTTGGGAACCATCCCCATAGGCAATGAAAAGCCAACAACCAATCAGGTAGGATTCTTTGAGTAACCAGAGTGCGTCATGCTGATTGACATATCCGTCATGGGCAGCTTTGTTTCCGCCTTTGCGCACAGCATGAAATTTATCGAGAATATCTTTATGGATGATGGCAGTAAACGAAGCACTCGTCAGCTTGTCGTGAACAGACGCATTTGGCAATACTGGCAAGCGTAGCTCTCGGTATAGGTAGCCCACGATTTTTTCGACATAGCAACGAAGCTTAACCATCGAGCTTTGAGGATCTGTCACTGCATAAGCTTCGGCAAATGCACCCAATTCAGCCAATTCTGGCCAGTCTTTTCTTAGATGTTCAAAGTTCACTGACGTTTTCACTTTTATTGTACTCCTGACCTCAATGAGCAATGGGTATGCCAACCCTGTTTTAGCCAACTTGCTTATTCTTCGATACCTAATTTTGTCATCCAACCGCTTAACGTTTGATGGCTCTTTAGACCTAGAGCTTCAGCTGCTTTGGATTTATTATTGCGACTATACTCTAAAGCTGATTCAACCGCATCTTTCTTAATAGTATCAATGTATTGCTGTATATCCCCTGGTACGGAAAATTCACCCTGAGAAGATTGGTTTTTGCCTGCACTTAATACTGACGATTGAAGATCTTCAGTAGAAATGGTGGCCGATTCTGACCATAACACAGCGCGATTCAGTGTATTCCAAAGCTCCCTGATATTTCCGGGCCATCGATAGGATTTTGCAAAATTTATTGCATCGTCGGAAATTTTCTTACTTTCGAAGAGTGGGTGTTTTTCTGCCTGTTGATTGATATCGTTCATGAGTGTTGAGATGAGTTCTGGAATATCTTCCGATCTCGCTCTAAGGGGTGGCATTTCAATAACCCCTACTGCGAGTCGGTAGAATAAGTCTTCCCGAAAGGCTCCTTGCGATGTCATCTGAAACAGATCTTGGTGCGTAGCTGCAATAATGCGAACATCAACAACCTTAGATTTAACGTCACCGACTCTCGTAATTTCTTTTTGTTGCAACACTCTAAGTAATTTAACTTGGACATTGAGTGGCAGCTCGCCCACTTCATCTAGGAATAAGGTGCCACCATTAGCCTGTTCAAATAGCCCTGAATGGTCTTTATCTGCTCCTGTAAACGCCCCTTTTACGTGACCAAAGAGAATTGAGTCCACCAAGTTCTCTGGTAATGCACCGCAGTTAACGGCTCTAAATGGCATTTCAGCGCGAGAGCTTGCATTGTGAATGGCTGTTGCCATGACTTCTTTGCCTGATCCACTTTCACCCAGTACGAGTGCAGGTAAATCAGATAATGCAAGTCTGTGAGCTTTTTTCACTAAAAGCTGCATGATTTTCGACTTTGCAGTTATAGCTTCAAAGGCCGAGCTTAATTGAGGGAGATCGGATGTCAGTGACTGTATAGCATTAGTGGAGGTTCTGGCATACTCCGTCGCGAAATCAACGGGGATATCCACTTCAATTAACTCGCCCTTGGGCGATGTTTGAAGTAACTGGCATTTCCCAATGCTCTTGCCGAGTAAGACAGAAACTACTGTCATTGCCGGCGTTCCAGATGTGAGGTTCAAATAAATGTGTTCCGAGCCAGCAGAAATCTTACTCAGCTGTTTTTGCATCACTTTGGTTATAGCGGAATAATCTATCGGCGACGCCAATCGAACACGTTGGATAGTCACTAAGGTCTTAGAACGACCAACACAAGCAAGCTTTCTCTCCAACCATTCTTTATAGTCGTGCCATTCATCATCCCATGTACTGGCAAGGATAATAATGCTGTCTAGAGTTTTACCTTTCAAAGCAATCGTTGCAATTGAAGCTGGGTTATCTAGCTTCATTTGATCAAGATCTGTTCTACCAAGCCAACTGAGTAAGGTTGCCATTTTGACTTCCGTAACTATTTTTACTTATGGGAATAGAGTTTACCGCATTAAGCGTTGAGTTGATATTCAATTACACTCAACGCTATATCAATAGAAGCAAAATCAGAAAGTTGTGGCTGGCCTCTCAATCCCAAGTAAAACCCTGTTAACCGGACTTTTAGCTCCTAGACTAGATTCAGGAGGAGCTCTATGTTTTTGCAAAGAACCAAACCTTACGGTGATGAAAGCTTGGAAAGCTTCTTTATCCGAGTTGCAAACAAAAATGGATATAGTGATGTCCATCGCTTCCTAGAAGCCACAAAGCGCTTCCTACAAGACATTGACCATAACGGCTATCAAACCTTTCCAACCGATATCGCAAAGGTTAACCCCTGAACGGCCAAAGATAGCTCTGGTGCCCGAACTGCCTCACTCCTGAAACTCGCTCAATTAACGTTTAACGAACCTACCGAGTTACTTGGATTAGCAATTAACAGAACAAACTTAAAACATTCTCCATCCACCAGTGCTGTGATACGAAGTTCTGAAGTTTTTCCGCGTAGTTTACTTCGAACTAAATCCATCCCCTGCTGCCCATTGTGTTTACAACAAAATGGCTACGCCTCCTACCTTTGGCATTTTGAGGGTTACGACCACTGCCATATCCATGATGTACCTTTGCTCAACAGTTGTCGCTGTGGCGCTGAGTACGACTATCAAGTGTCTGGTTTAAGTGGAATGTGCGGGGACTGCAAAAAAACTATCAGTACGAAAAGTTCAGAGAATAGCCATAAAGCAATATCCACTGTTTCAAGTTGGCTCGCCGGCAATGAGTCTAAAGATCTACCTGACGTCCCCAAAAGCTATCGTTGGGGTTTGATTCATTGGTGGGTCCACATCAGCAAAAATGAATTCGATCACGTTTCGTTCAGCCAATTTTTCTCAAACTGGCCTAGCTCGTTTCATTCTATGATCGATAATGAAATCGAATTCAACCTAGAGCACGCAATTGTTGGAAAGAAGGAATTACGGGTTAAGGACCTTTTGGGGCGCATCTTTTTTAGTTCTATATATAGCCTCTTCACGATTTTGTCGTAAGCTTTCACAAGTTTAGATCATGAAGAGGCAATATCAAATTATGGCTGTACCAAAAATCAATATATGGTTGTAAATATCAATTTATGGATGTTTCAACAATTTCCGATATTCAGTCGACTTACTCTTTACCGAATACGTTGTTTTCTTGCTCTTGCACGCGGATGAACGTAGTTCGCTTGGTTAGCTCTTTAAGCTTTGCTGCACCTACGTAAGTACATGTTGAGCGAACACCACCAAGGATGTCTTGGATAGTGCCGTGAACACTGCCACGGTATGGCAATAATACGGTTTTACCTTCAGCTGCGCGGTAGCCAGCAACACCACCAGAGTGCTTGTCCATCGCGCTCTTCGACGACATACCGTAGAACTTCATGTACTTCTCGCCGTCTTTCTCAATGACTTCGCCGCCTGACTCTTCGTGGCCAGCAAGCATACCACCTAGCATGACGAAATCAGCACCGCCACCGAATGCCTTCGCTACATCACCCGCACATGAACAGCCACCATCACCGATGATCATACCGCCAAGACCGTGAGCTGCGTCGCCACATTCGATGATTGCAGAAAGTTGTGGGTAACCAACACCGGTTTTGACGCGAGTTGTACATACAGAACCAGGACCGATACCTACTTTCACGATGTCTGCACCAGCAAGAATCAACTCTTCACACATGTCACCAGTTACGACGTTACCAGCAGAAATAACCTTGTCTGGGAATTCAGCACGAACACGTTGTACGTACTCCACCAAATGCTCTGAGTAGCCGTTCGCGATGTCGATACAGATGAAGATGAACTCATCAGAAATCGCCATGATGTCTTTAGTTTTTTGGAAGTCTGCATCAGACGTGCCCGTTGACACCATCACGTTGTTTAGCGTTGTTTTGTCTGCTGTTTTCGCAAACTCTGCCCAGTCTTCAACTGTGTAGTGTTTGTGAACAGCGGTCATTACACCATGCTCTGCTAGCGCTTTAGCCATTGCAAAGCTACCAACCGAATCCATGTTAGCCGCAATTACTGGTACGCCAGACCATTGACGACCACTATGCTTGAATGTAAAATCGCGGGTTAAATTTACTTGAGAACGGCTCTTAAGGGTAGAACGTTTCGGGCGAAACAGTACATCTTTAAAACCTAACTTAAGTTCTTGTTCGATACGCATTGTGTAATTCCTTGATTCATAAGTATATGTGTCATCTCAGAGTGCGTAGTGAAATCGTTGGCAGACGAGTTCACTGTTCTTCGGACACAAAAAAACCGGAGCGTTGGCAGACGCTCCGGTTTTCAGCATTATAGGCTGTGATTTATTTCCTACAAGTCTGATATTTGATTTTTTTTTGTGATACCATCTTGGAAATCGCATATCAAAAACACCTCCCCTCTTCCCAAAATCGCAACTTAATTAACAATATCAAACAGTTAAAACGCTCGATTATTTTATCCTTTGCGCAAACCTTTGCGTCATTTTCATCGTAGGTTACCGTTTAACTTCTCATAAACGCTCAAAATAACGCCAAACGAACCCAGTTAGTGCGATTCTTCAAAAAAATATTTCTTCAAATTTTTCATGCCCAACATCACTTTTTTGTCTCTTCTTGAAAGCGAATGAGCTAAAAAAGCTCTGTTCAGTTCTTTGGTGTGTTGATGGCACATCGAAGAGATTCGATAACGTCACTCGCCAACAAGCCAACTTCACCACTTTGCTGGACATTAATATCGGCTGCATGACTATGAAGTATCACGCCTAAACGAGCCGCCACAGCAATAGGAAGTCCTTTTGCAAGTAACGCAGCAATCACACCAGACAAGACGTCTCCCATTCCCCCACTCGCCATCCCAGGGTTACCCGCGAGACAAACATACATTCTGACACCGTCATAGATAAGAGTTCCCGCGCCTTTGAGTACAACAACTCCACCGTAGCGTTCATGAAGCTGCCTCGCCGCTGCAAAACGGTCCTGCTCTACCTCTTTTGTTGAAACAAGGAGCAAGCGTGCAGCTTCTCCGGGGTGCGGTGTCATAACGCGTTGCTCGTCTCGTAAAAACACGACATCATTTCTCTGATTGAGCATAGCAAGGATGTTTAGTCCGTCAGCGTCCACCACTTTGAGTTTGTTTTTCTGAGATAAGAATTGATATGCCTGATGTGCCCATTCATCTTGCCCAAAACCAGGACCAAAGACGAGAACATCAGCCCAACGACTACGCTTAACCAGCTCGTTATCGGTGTCTTTGAGCTCATCAAGTGTAATGCCTCGACTCATTATTTCTGGAGCTCCCACTTGTAACGGTAGTAGCGAGCTTGGATAGGTAATCGCTGCAGTTAAACCCGCCCCTGTTCTCGCTGCGGCAGAAGCACATAATCGAATCGCGCCTGCCATACCTTGATTACCTCCTACACAGAGGAGTTTCCCGTTATCGCCTTTATGGGCAGTGGCTTTCCTTTCCGGTAGCAGTCTACCGATAATCTGATGATCAATACCTAACGCGCTTTCTTCTTCAATCGACTCGAACTCGACGTTCACACCTAAGCCGGAAAAATGTAGGTCTCCAACGTAATCTCTTGCTTGCCCCGTGCACAAACCTTGCTTTACACCAATAAATGTCACGGTATGGTCTGCACGAATAGCCTCTCCCAAAACGGCGCCAGTATCAGCACTTAGACCCGATGGCACATCAATAGCGATTACAGGACAATGGACTTGATTGATTTGCTCTATATAGCGACGAGAGTCGGCTCTGACTTCTCCCATTAAACCTATCCCTAACATGCCATCGATAATCACATCAGCTTCTAACAATGCACTATGCCAATCATCCCAAGCACTGTTCTCTCCATCGCTAGCTTGCCAATCTTCGAACGCTCTCAGAGCATCACCTTTCAAGGTTAAAGGGTCACCCAACTGAAACACGCGTACATTCAGCTGTGCCTGCTTTGCTAGAGTGGCAAACACATAACCATCACCACCATTATTGCCTTTACCGCACACCACCAACACATTTCGTGCTCTGGGATAAAGATGAAGAAAACGCTCATACACAGCCATTCCAGCGCGTTGCATAAGGCTATACATTGATACCCCCGCCAATTGAGCTGCCATTACTTCTCCATTTCTGACTTGTTCAGCGGTGTAGAGCTTGAGAGCGAGATTAAAGTCCATATGATTATTCTGCGCATTTGAAGACACGATTTAAGTATACAAAAAAGCCGAGGCGAACCTCGGCTTTTAATATCGTTATTTAATCAACCTTTAGTTGTGTTGCTGAGACATCAACGCTTCAGCCGTCGCATCTTGAATAGACAAGAACAAGGAATTGATTTTTCCTGTAGGTGTACGCATTGGGTTCAGCGTTACGTTCTGGTACATAAACTCTGCTTGTTGTGTCACAGGACGCACGTTACGACAGCGGAACAAATACGGACGCTGACGCCAAGTAATAAAGCTTCGGCAGCCCAAATCATAAACTGGCTTGGTTTTTAGCTTGAACCACTCTTGTGGGATCTCTGGGAAAATATCAAAAATGGAGCGACCAATTGCCTCGTGAGATTGCAAGCCACTGTGATGGGTCATAAACCCATTCCATACTTGTACGTTGTAATCTTTATCGATCACAACCAAACCCATGTCGACATTCTGAACCATGTCGACCATCCAATGGAATTGTTCAAATTCTGCAGGTAGATTCAGCATTAGAAGTCCTCCATTAGGTATGACAATTTGTTGTCTAGCAAAGGCAGCGACTCGTCAACGAACATAAACAGAAGATCACAACGAATTGATGTACCTTCAATGTTGTAGCTCACTTCAAATGTCATGGTTCGACTAAATGCCCCCGTGGTTGATTCAATAATTGAATCGATGGAGATGTGCTGCCCGAGCAATACAGGAGAACTCTGGAAGAATCGCACCTCAGATTGCTCACCTAAACCATTCAAGAATGCGCCTACCAAGATATTAGAGATATCCATCAGCAGTTCGAGCTCTTCTAACTCTTCGCTGTCTGCTGGCACCTTCATTAGCTTCTTCAAGTCAGAGACACTTGAGTCACTTAGGATAACCAGTGCTTCGCCCGCAATGCCTTCTCCACAAAACCCCTGACAAACACCTGAGACGTTGTCATGAGATGCTAAATCTCTCAATGCCATATGAAGCTCACTGACTTCGAAGATATTTACGTTTGGAAGTGGAAGTTGAACAAAAACATCAAAGTGACGCGCCAACGCATCTGCCGCTCGACCAATCGACACGTTAGCCACTTCCATGTAAATATCACGACGACGCAGAATAGGCAGCTCAATCGTTGTAGGAGTGATGACCTGTGGACGATCATTAGGCTCAATCAGCTCTTTTAACGTCGCTTTAAGCTCGTCTTTACCAATTGGCTTTTGAATAAACGCTTTCGCACCGAGTGCAAATACACGCTCTTTTGCTTTGGGTTGAATATCACCAGACACAACCACAACTGGGGTTTGAATGCCTAAGCGTTTCATGTTTTCCAATGTTTCAAAACCATCCATCTCTGGCATGGTCAAATCAAGAAACATCAGTTTAAATTCTTTCTGCGCTAGTTCTTCTAGCGCGTTTTTACCATGAATGGCAAATGTCACGTCTGCATTTAATGTTGCCGGCAGTGATCTTGCCATCTGTTTGCGTGCTAACGCAGAGTCATCACAGATGAGTACAGGAAAAGACATTCTACCACCTTTATATATTCAACAATCTGCGCAGGAGTCTAACAGATTGTTGCAGCACAAAGTACGAGAAAACTGACGAGGAGTTTTTATTATTTCTTGTTTACCGAACTAGCATACGCAATATGAATAGATGAGTGAACCAGTGAACCAATAAAAAACGCAATTCCCTATACATTTAGTGATGTTGCGCAAGTGTGATTAAAACTTCGACAAAGCCTGATACGCAAAGGGTTGCTCTTAGCAATTAGAATGAAAAAGATAATCTAGAAGGCAAAAAGGCACCCAATATATCCTATAACCTCGAAATGCGTGGTTACTTGGATATCAAGAGTGCCTAAGAAGATAAAACTTTTCGGTCTTTCTATGGCACACCGTGACCTTTTGAAGCGACCCAAACTCGGTACCACTGCTCACGCGTCAATTCAATATTCAGTGCATTAACCGCCGAGTGAACTCGCTCAATTTTACCCGAACCAATAATAGGCATTGGCTTCGATGGTAAACGACGAACCCAAGCGTAAATCACTTCATCAATACTGTTCGCACCGACTTCTTCACGAATCATTTCTAACTCGTTGCGAACACGAACCGCTTGCTCCGTATCACCCGTAAAGATTGAACCACCACCTAGACACGACCATGCCATCGGGCGTACTCGTAAAGTTTGCATCTGGTCTAACGTACCATCGTGTGCAACTTCAAAGTTAAGGGGGTTGATTTCCACTTGGTTAGTCACAAGTGGCTTGCTTAAGCGCGATTGCAAAAGTTCAAATTGACGAGGTGTGAAGTTAGAAACACCAAAGTGCTTCACCTTACCGACTTTATGAAGCTCCGAAAACGCTTCTGCCACTTCATCTGCATCCATCAAAACGTCAGGACGATGAATCAAGAGCACGTCAATCTCATCAACATTTAAACGCTCAAGTGAGTTGTTGACGGATTGGTAGATATGCGCCGCGCTAGTATCATAATGATTGATCTTACGCTCAGGTGTTTTATCACCACACAAGTTAATGTCGCATTTGGTCACGATCTGGATTTGCTCACGAACACTTTTATCCAACGCCAATGCTTCACCAAACAGCGCTTCACATTCGTAGTTACCGTAGATGTCAGCATGGTCGACAGTCGTAATACCTAACTCAATATGTTGCTTTAGGAATGACAAACGTTCTTGCGCTGTCATGCCCCAATCTACTGCACGCCAATATCCTTGAACCAGCTCAGAAAACTCTGGACCGTTTGGTGCAGTCACTACTTTTGCAACCATGGGTTTCTCTCCTTTTCTTAATCTGCTTTCATCCTAGTCTTGTTTTACCGTTCGCTCAACGGGTAAACTTTCGCAATTCGAACTGGAGTACGAAATATGTCTTTTGCCCAACGACTCGCCACCCTTATAGGCGAAGAAAGCGTCAGCGGCTTCGCTCGACGCGTCGATGTATCTGAAGCTTTGATCAGGAAATATCTCAAAGGAAGTGAGCCAAGTTTAACCAAAGCGAACCAAATAGCGATGCGAGCAAACTGCTCACTAGAATGGCTAGCGACGGGTTGTGGTTACTTATATCGCCAAGCCGAAGTAGTGGATATGGAGGCTTACAAACTCGCCTATCAACATGTCATGAATGGTGTAATTTCTGGGGAAGAAGAAGCGCAGCACCGCAAATTGGTTGCGGGTTATCAGTATCTACGCGCGCATAAAAAGTCGGATGGATTTTTGGATGAATCTGCGATGGCGACATTTTTGGCTCTCCATCACGAAAATAAAACTGAGGCTTCAGACGTCTAAAGCATAACACTTTAGAAACGGATCACCTTTAGTTCAATCATCTCGCCATCGCTGTTTAACATGACGTTTAATCTTGGCGTTGGCGTGCCAAACTCTTGTGCTAACACCCAATCAATACTTCGTGGCGCTTGCTGTGGATAGCGATTAATAAAGACAATCAGATCTTTATCTACCTCTTCAGGCGTGGCGTGCCTCATCGCTTCAGAAATATCATATTGTTGCCCATCAATCTCCACCTTCTGCATCACCAGCCCATCTTTCCTCAAATTTAAAATCAGTTCGCTCAAACTCTGGGGTTGGTACTCGGTAAGAAAAGACAAATAGACCTCACGATCTTCTATTGTTGACTCTCCGTAGAGATGCTGATGGTAGTAGTGAAAATCATCCAAACAAAACGCTTCGGTACTATCTTGTGTCTCACATCGATACCAAGCTCCACCTGTCGTTATCGCTTGTTGGATTTGTTCAACAGGAGCACTCGATAATATCGCCTGCCACCATAGATCTTGAGCCGATGTAGTTTGAGAAAATAACCCGGAGAAAATGAGCAAACAAAGAGAAAAGCGCGACATGGTATTACTTGACGATTGAATTTGATGTTATCGAAAACGCTATCTTTGCCCCTATACCTAAGATAAGCAAGTACTCAGCTCGAATTTCAGACACAAAAAAGCGGACCTTCTAGCCCGCATCAATCTTTGTATAAAGCCTAAACCGCGTAATCCATCACGCCGAGAACCATTACGAGAAAACAGAATGCCATACCAAGCTGGAATTATCAACACTTCGTACGGTTATTTAAAATAAGTAAAGGGGAAGATTATAGGCATTAAAAAGGCGCACCTATGCGTGCGCCTCTGCCTCGTGACTCAATCGTGAGTATGCGAATCGGGAAGTCTATTGATGCATCCCGAACAAATAACGAGGAATTTCTGTAGGGTTTGAATCCATCCAAATTGTGTGTAAAACCTCACATCCCTCCTTCTGAAGCAGTCATGTTGCTTTACACTTAAAGCATGGTTCATTTTGCTCAGAAAACAAGTTTTACCGATAAAAAAATAGTGCCATATATGGGATCAATAGCACAAAGTTTATCAATATTTAGACAATCGACACTTGAACCGCTCAATAGTGGAAAGCTAAATTGCATCTTTATTGATTAGGTCTAGACTCTCCTGAGCGTATAATTTCTTCCGTCCCTTCCAATCTGTAGTCAGGAGAATCTGTTAATGACCAAACGCGAGAGAATTGTGAAATCTGTGTTAGCGCACGTACCTAAAGATGCGATTAACCAGTTTGTCTCTCGAGGGTCAACGCCAACTTCATTTTCCGTCCTCTTTATGGCGGCCATCGTTGGTACGCTAGCAGGTCTTGTCGGCACTTACTTTGAGATTGCTGTTCACTTTGTTTCTGAAACCCGTACTGAGTGGTTAAAAAGCGAAATCGGTAGCGTGCTGCCTTTGTGGCTGGCCGCAATCTTAATCAGTGGTGCATTAGCATTCATCGGTTACTACCTTGTGCACCGTTTCGCACCAGAAGCCTCTGGCTCCGGCATTCCTGAGATAGAAGGTGCAATGGACAATATTCGCCCGGTACGTTGGTGGCGTGTCATCCCGGTGAAGTTCTTTGGCGGCATGGGCGCACTTGGCTCAGGTATGGTTTTAGGTCGTGAAGGTCCAACTGTACAAATGGGTGGCGCGGTTGGTCGCATGGTTACCGATATCTTTCGTATTAAAGACGATGATACTCGCCACTCTCTATTAGCATCCGGTGCTGCCGGTGGTTTAGCCGCGGCGTTTAATGCACCGTTAGCAGGCATCATGTTTGTTGTTGAGGAAATGCGTCCTCAATTTCGCTACTCTTTAATTTCTATTCGAGCAGTGATCATTTCGGCGATCATGGCAAACATTGTGTTTCGCGCGATTAACGGTCAAGAAGCGGTAATCACCATGCCGCAATACCAATCACCGGAATTACAATCATTATGGTTGTTCTTGCTACTCGGTTCTTTGTTTGGCGTATTTGGTGTGATTTTCAATAAGCTGATCACCATCGCGCAAGACAGCTTTGTTGCCCTACATAAAAACGACCGTAAACGTTACTTGATCACAGGTACTATTTTGGGCGGTGTGTTTGGCTTGCTACTGCTTTATGTTCCTCAGCTAACCGGCGGCGGTATTGGCTTGATTCCAGACATTACCAACGGCAACTACTCAATTTCTATTTTAGTTATGCTGTTCGTTGGTCGTGTGATCACTACCCTACTTTGTTTTGGTTCTGGTGCACCTGGTGGTATCTTCGCTCCAATGCTGGCTTTGGGCACATTGTTTGGCTATGCATTTGGAGCAAGTGCAGACATGCTGTTACCTTCATTGACTATCGAACCAGGTGTCTTCGCAATTGCAGGCATGGGGGCTCTATTTGCCGCAACAGTACGTGCGCCAATCACAGGTATCTTACTGGTTATCGAGATGACCAATAACTACTACCTGATCCTACCACTTATTATTACCAGCTTAGGCGCAGTAATAGTGGCGCAATTACTTGGTGGACAACCAATTTACAGCCAGTTGTTACATCGTACGCTTAAGAATGACAAGCTACGTCAACAAGACCTGCCTGAAAACCAAGCTTAACCTAATATACCCAAGGGACTTCAACGTACTTGGGTATACCGGCTCCAAATTATCTTTCGCCATTAAGATTCTTTTGGAGCCAGTAATTCTACTTTTTTGCAAGTCTCTACATAAATCTCCTACCAAACTCACAAAATTCCCATTCTCTGGAATTTACCTATCATAATGAAAGGTAAGAAGACGTTAAACTTGTTAGTATTTGCGCCTCAAATTAGAGCAATTAACCCATTTCTGGAGTCGTTTTGAACTGGAAAAGACTTGTGCAGTTTTATAGTGTTCCACCGTCACAAGCGGCGTTAGCACTAGGCATGATAGGGCTTGGACAAGCTTGGGCTTTGTACATTCCACAGATTGGAGAACCAATAAGACCATTCCTTGCTGCACTCGGAGCTCTTCTTCTTACCCCGGTTCTACTTAAATACGCCACCAGCCCTCGACTGTTTATGGCGGACATCAAGCACCCACTGAGCGGTAGTTTAATGGCGCCAATGAGCATGGCGTTACTCATGCTGTGTGACTATCTTGCCGTGGTAACGCCAATCATTGCCTACCCGCTGTGGTTTATGGCGGTGTTACTGCACTTCACGATGATGGTGCTGTTCTTTGCTTTTCAGATCATTAACTTCAAGATGTCGAACATAGTGCCAAGCTGGTTTCTTTACCCTGTGGGCTTGATCAGCTCTTCTCTTGCTGGCTCTCAGTTTGGACACAATGTGTTTTCTGAAACTTTGGCGATGATGTGTATCGGCATTTACTTCTTCATGTTGCCTTTGGTGTTGTATCGCTTGGTATTCTTTGGCTCTCTGCCGCGTCGAGCACGACCAACACTCGCGATCATGGCTGCGCCTGTGAATCTTTCTCTGGCTGCGTACCTAGTCAACTTTGCGCAACCAGATCCGATCCTGACGGGCGCACTGGCAGGCATCGCCATTACGATGACCTTGTTAATTTATCTGTGTTATTTCCGTTTGATGCGTTTGAAATTTCAACCATCTATCGCAGCGGTCACCTTTCCTTCCGTGATCAGTGCGATTGCAATGCATCGTCTCACCACATTCTTCGCGGAATCTCACCCGCATTGGCATTGGTTACACGATTTTGGATTTCTAGAACTAAGCATCGCAACCGTGCTCGTGGTTTGGGTGTCTGCTGGTTATGTCAAAATGTACTGGCCAGAGCTTGTTAGGACACCATCGAAACAAACATAAAAAACGGCCTCATTGTGAGGCCGTTTTCTTTTGTCTTCAACGAGCAACGTTACCCGATGAACTTCGACACAAAATTGCTGATGTTGGTCATACTTGATGCCGCCATTACCACCACAATCGCAATACCCGTAAAGGTTAAATAGACCGGATGCTTGTAGTCACCCACAATATCTTTTCTGCGTGTCGCTACCAACATCATGCCTAGTACAATTGGCAAAATAATGCTGTTAACCAAACCTGCAAGCATAAGAAGTAGAATCGGCATGTTCATGGTCACTGTGCCAAGTGATGTGATAATGATAAAGCCAACGCACCACACTTTTTCGTTACGAGCCACGATTGGGAATAGAGTTTTGATCAGGGAGATGGCCATGTACGAGTTCCCCACAACCGAGGTAATCGACGCGACAAATAATACCAAGCCAAAAATGAAGTAACCCACTTCGCCAGCACCTTGACGGAAGGCATCAGCAGCCGGGTTTGCAGAATCCAACGTTGCGCCTGTCGCAATCACACCAAACACGGCTAAGAACAGCAGAATACGAATCACCACTGCAATAGAAATGCCCGCCCAAGCCGCGGTTTTAATCGCCGGAACCTTGTCTTTGCCTTGTAAGCCGATATCAACCAAGCGTTGTGCGCCCGTATAGTAACCACCGACGGCACCACCCACAATGGTCAGTGTTGGGAGCAGTAAGCTACCAATATCTGTCGGCATCACCGCTGCGTTCATGGTTTCACCCATTGGTGGCAAACTGGTCATTGCAACGTAAGCAATCAGAATGATCATAAACAGACCAAGATAGCGCGCCATCTGATCCATACGTTTAGATGCATTGTGCACCACAAACAGCAGGCATCCCACAATCCCGGTAAACAAAGCCCCCCAGGTAGTATCAACCCCTGTTAGCACATTGATGCCAAGTGCAGCTCCACTCACGTTGCCAAAGTTGAACGCTACCGCACCAAGAGCAAGGAGAATACCCACCACGTAGCCCATGCCCGGAGCTACTTTATTGGCAATGTCTTGAATACGCATGCCAGATACACCCACAATGCGCCATAAGTTCATCACGATACCGAAAGTAATGAACATGGATGCAAAGACTGGAAACGCCATGTCGATTTTGTAGATATTGGTGAAGACTGCTGTCTGAGTTAAAAAGCCAGGACCAACAGAGGTAGTCGCCATTAGGAATGCGACACTAAGAATAGCTTTCTTTTGCCAGCTATTTTCCGAGGCTTGTGCAGAAGTCGGAATAGAAGAGTGAACGGTAGTTTGTGTGGTCATGCCAAGTCTCAATATTGTTGCCTTTCTATTATTAGAAAAAAGAAAGACAACTGACCGAGATCAGCTGAACTTGAAGAATCAGATAAGCAAATCAAATAAGAGAGAAAACCCTCGCAACCGTTTGCTGGGCGCGGATATTAAGGGCAACTCAAATAACTGTCAACACGAAGTTCGATAAATGATTTTTGTCGTCTCAAATCCATCTTATCTATGACTTTCAGATAGATAAAAAAAAGGATGGCATTTACCATCCTCTTAGAAACTTGCTTGATTACTTAGCGTAAACCGTGGAGAAACTCGGCACGTGTCGCTGGGTTGCTTTTGAAAATACCACCCAATGCTGTTGTCGTCGTTTCGCTGGTTGCATCCATAACACCACGAGATTTCACGCAGTAGTGCGTTGCATCAATAGTCACCGCCACATCATCTGAACCTAGCAACGTTTGAAGTGCTACAAGAATTTGCTGTGTCATACGCTCTTGAACTTGAGGGCGCTGTGCAAAGAAGCGGACAATACGGTTGATCTTAGACAGACCAATGATTTTGCCACGTGGGATGTAAGCAACGGCAGCTTTGCCATCGATCGTAACAAGGTGGTGCTCACAAGTACTGGTCACTGTGATGTCTTTCACGCGAACCATCTCACTTACATTCATCTTGTTTTCAATCACAGTGATTTTCGGGAAATTGGCGTAATCCAGACCGGAGAAGATTTCGTCCACGTACATCTTAGCGATACGATGCGGCGTTTCCTCTAGACTATCGTCAGTTAGGTCAAGTTGAAGCAAACTTAAGATCTCACGCATGTGGTGTTCGATCTTCTCTTTCTTCTCTTCACGGCTTACGTTGTTTGGGCACATTGGCGTTTCCAAACCACGTTGCTCTAGCGCTTCTTTTACTAACTTCGCTGACTCGCTAAGACCTGACATTCCACTTCCTCTTTTGTTACTTCAGCCGATTGTACAAATCCAACCAAAATTGCATTCATACTTTTCGCTTTGAGTTGCTCAGTTCGTGTCTTTACACCAAGTCACATCAAATGAAGGTACTGAGCTGATTTTCTTGAGCTCCGCAGGTTTTTTACCCCTTTCGGATGGCTGACAAGGATACTCGGATTTTTGAATAATTACACCCATATTTTATAGGTGGACATTCTTAGGGTCTGTTGATCTTTCGAGCTGATTTTTGCAGCGAATTGTTGGGCATTTATACTAGGCAGAGACTTTGATGTGTAGTTAGTCTTCATGAGAAGTCGATAACGAAGTAGAAATGACCAACAAACGCTGCCCAAAGGGTTCGTCTAGGCGCCCCATCCGAACAAAATTTAACCATGAAAGATTAACAGACCCTACTCAGTCCCCTTTTTATGGTAAAGTTGCCACAAAACAAAAGAACACAGGATTTTCTCAATGGGCTGCTGCGACGCACCTGGCTTGATGCCAATTGAAGAAGCGATGGATAAAATGCTATCGCGAATCAAACCTATCCAAACCACTCTTTCTCTTCCACTTGCTGATGCTCTTGGCTTTGTACTGGCAGAAGACATCTTGTCTCCTATCCATGTGCCACCATTCGATAACTCAGCAATGGACGGTTACGCAATTCGCATTCAAGATCTTGAGTCGTCTTCGGTACTGCCTTTGGCGGGCAAATCATTCGCAGGGCAACCTTTTGAAGGTGAATGGCCTCAAGGTACCTGTGTTCGCATTATGACTGGCGCAAAAATCCCTGAGGGTTGTGACGCCGTTATCATGCAAGAGAACACCGAAGTAACGGATGCAGGTGTTCAGTTCAACCAAACGGACGTGAAGCCACAAAACAACATCCGCCCAACAGGTGACGACATCAAGCAAGGCGACATTGTACTTGCGCAAGGTGCTCGTTTAACGCCGCGTGATATTCCAATGATTGCGTCTCTTGGCGTCAGCCATGTGACCGTCGTTCGTAAACCAAAAGTGGCGTTTTTCTCTACTGGTGATGAGCTAAAACCACTGGGTGAATCACTAGAAGAAGGTCAAATCTACGACAGCAACCGTTACGGCATCAAACCGTTGATTGAAAACTTTGGTTGTGAAGCCGTCGATTTAGGCATCATCCCCGACTGCCCAGAAACACTCAAAGCGACCTTTGAAAAAGCACAAACGTTGGCTGATGTCGTTGTTACCTCTGGTGGCGTCAGCGTTGGCGAAGCGGATTACACAAAAGACATTCTTGAAGAACTTGGTGAGATCGGTTTCTGGAAGCTGGCAATCAAGCCAGGTAAGCCTTTCGCCTTTGGTAAGCTAAGTACTGCTTGGTTCTGTGGTCTGCCGGGCAACCCTGTTTCTGCGGTGCTAACCATGTACGTGCTTGTTCAACCGATGTTGGCAAAACTCGCAGGACATACAGAGTGGAAGGCTCCGGAGTCTATTCCAGCGACAACCAAAACAGCATTTAAGAAAGCACCGGGGCGTACCGATTACCAACGTGGCATCTATACCTTAGAAGATGGCAAGTTTGTGGTTGAAACAACAGGTAACCAAAGCTCTGGTGCATTCCGATCAATGAGCCTAGCGAACTGTTTTGTTGTATTGGAGCGTGAGCGCGGCCGCGTCGAAGTAGGCGAAACGGTTCAGATTCAACTATTCAACTCAACCCTTTACTAGGAAGTCGTTGTGGATATTCTTTCCGATCAGGAAATGTTGCGTTACAACCGCCAAATCATTCTTCGTCAATTTGACTTTGATGGGCAAGAAGCACTTAAGCAAGCATCGGTATTGATGCTTGGTGCTGGCGGTTTAGGCTGCGCCTCAAGCCAATACTTAGCGACTGCCGGTGTAGGTAAAATCACATTGATTGATGATGATATCGTTGAGCTATCTAACCTACAGCGTCAAGTGCTGCACCACGATGCAGATATTGGTCGTAAGAAGGTCGCGTCAGCGGCTGAGGCACTAAGGGAGCTAAACCCACATATTGCCGTGGACACCATTGCAAAACGCCTTGGTGATACTGAGCTCAAAGAACTCATCGAACAACACACTATCGTTGTAGATGCATCAGATAACGTAGATACACGCAACCAACTCAACCGCTTGTGTTTTGAAACAAAAACACCATTGGTTTCGGGTGCCGCAATTCGCATGGAAGGGCAAGTAAGCGTGTTCACTTACGATGATCCTACTCAACCATGTTACCAGTGCTTAAGCGCCCTCTTCGGCAGTGGCACGTTAAGCTGTGTTGAAGCCGGTGTAATGGCACCTGTCGTCGGTATTGTCGGTGCAGTCCAAGCAATGGAAGCCATCAAGGTGATTGCTAACTACGGGCAGCCAAAGAAAGGAAAAATTCTTATTTTGGATGCGCTAAACATGTCTTGGCGAGAAATGAATCTGATGAAAATGCCAACCTGTCCGGTTTGTAGTTAGCTCTCTACTCAATCATTCCCAAAAAGCCCAACTCAATGTTGGGCTTTTTTTCATTTTGACAATCAGAATTAAAACCTGCCTATCTAATAATCATAATTCATTAAAAATCATAACCTTAAAATATGGCACATTCCTTTCATTGCATATATCACGAACCAATGAGAGGGCGAATTATGAAAAGGACATCACTGTTACTTGGGACTTTAATGGCAAGTGCGTATGCTCAAGCCACGCCGTTCGACACCTGCCCAAGCAAAGCATACCTATTTCAATCAACCCCAGTTCAAATCTATGGCGTCAATTTGGTTACAGGTTCTACTACTCTTTTAGAGGACGACACGGGTTTAGCTTCGGGTATTAACGGCGTGGGCTTTGACTTCACTGACCGTTACATTTATGGCTACGACACTACGAACAAAAAGATAGTTCGATTAGGGAAAGACTTTCAAGCAGAAACACTGAACGTTTCCGGTCTACCTACCGATCACACCTTCTTTGTGGGTGACGTCTACAATCACGTTTACTATTTGTACCGTAAAGGGAAAGGTCTATTCTCCATTGACCTCTCCCCACTAGACTCGGATCCAAACGCAACATTAAACATCGTAAAGATTAGCTCGACGGCGACTGTCAACCTTACCGACTTTGCGTTCCATCCCGGTGACGGTTCTCTTTATGGTATCGACAACAACTCTGGTGTCCTATACCAGTTCAATCCATCAAATGGCAATGCAACTGCAATCGGTGATACTGGCGAGACAGGCACATTCGGCGCTGGTTATTTCGATGTAAACGGCAACTATTATGTATCACGTAACCAAGACGGTAAGATCTATCGTATCAACTTGTCTTCAGAAAACGCCGCTAACATTTCAGCAGGGATTGTTCCGGCAGTTGAGTTTGTCTCAAACGGACCAAGCTCAAGTCAGAATGATGGTGCACGTTGTGCAAATGCACCTGTTATTGATGAAGACGATCCTATCGATTTTGGTGATGCACCCGATAGTTACAGTACAACTCTAGCTTCTAACGGACCTCGTCACGAAGTCGACGACGTCACTTGGCTCGGTTCTGTCGCCCCAGATGGTGACGCTGACGGTCAAGCAAATGATAACTCCGTGGGCACAGCAGATGAGGATGGTGTTGGTTTTGTATCCGCGCTTGATCCTGGCTTAAGCTCCATTGTGAATGTCACCGCCTCCACTTCTGGTTATCTGTCTGCGTGGTTTGACTGGAACCGCGATGGTGACTTTGATGATGAAGGCGAACAGGTCTTTACCGATGAACTGCTTTCAGCCGGAAATAATCCACTGCCATTCGTTGTTTCTACTGCGGCAACAGAAGGTTCGAGTTGGAGTCGATTCCGCTTCAGCCAACAAACTGGGTTGAATTACGACGGTGGTTCGACATCTGGTGAGGTCGAAGATTACCCTATTGCGATCACGGGAAACGGGTATTCTGTTGAATACTTCCCAAGTGCAGAAAGCTTCGCCACCGTTGCTTATGAAGATAACTGGCCTTACACTGCAGACTACGACATGAATGACGTTGTCGTGACCTTCCAAATCACGGAAACCAGCTTAGATGGTCATGTAGAGAACATCCAAATCACTGGTGACTTGGCTGCGTACGGTGCAGACTACAAAAATGGGTTCGCCATCCGCTTACCGGGCATCTCGAGAAGCGCGATTGAAAATGGTCTCACAACACTCTCTTTTAATGGCATTGAGCAGGCGTCCAACGGGCTAGAAAGCATTTCTGACGAAGCAATATTCATCATTAATGAAGACTTGAGCCAACATGCCTCGAGCGGTTGTAACTTCTTTAGAACAGAAGCTGGGTGCGACGACAGCGTGTCTCTCACCTTTACTCTAAACGTCTACTTTACTGAAGGCTCTGACCGTTCATCCATACAAGCGATGCCTTACGACCCGTTCATCTTCGCGACTCCAGGAACTTACCATGGTGACGGCATTACTTTCCAACCAGGACGTAAGTGGGAAGTTCACTTAGCCGACCAAGCGCCAACAGAGCAATTTGATGACCAAAACCTCTTCGGTGTTGGTGTGGACGCAAGTAACCCTTCACAAGGTGTGTACTTTAAAACTGCGAACAACCTACCTTGGGCACTATTAATCGTTGAGGATTGGGATTGGCCACTCGAACGTATCGATATGGTTGAGGCTTATCCTCAGTTCAAAACATGGGCTGAATCTGCTGGCGAGTTAGGTACAGATTGGCATACCGCTCCAACACCAAACAAGTGCTACATTCCATAGGGAGAGAACATTATGAGAACTTTAATTACAATCATCATGGGATTAGCTTTAACAGCATGTGGCGGCGGCGGTAGTGGTGAAGGCGGTACGAGTGCGCCCCCTCCACCGACACAGACTGCAGTGCCAGATGAAGATCCTACAATGCAAGATCTTGAAGTGCCCGATGGCTTTAACTACAACCCTGTAGTACAAGGCTCATTAAATGTGGATATCAGCGGTTTCTCTTCACAGCGTGCACACCTAAGCGTTTACAAAGATTTCAAAGAGAGTGGTTCTGGGAAATATGACGCAAAATACCCGAGCAAAGTGGTCTCTGTACCTCTGAATAACGGAACCGCAAACTTTGACTTCAACGTGTCAGACAGCCAAGGGAATCTTCTAGTAGAAATCTGGTTTTATGATGGCTCGGACCCAATACAGAAAGTGATTTCTTCAGGTGATAGCAGTTGGATTCTTTAGCCAAAACAAACCGAAAACGTGAAGACAGAAAACAACTCACACTTAAAAATCGCATCGTTCTTTTGAACATGCGATTTTTTTGTTGTAAAACAGTAAGATTATTAATGCGGCGGGAAAAATACGTTGGACAACCCCAAAACCTACATCTTGGCTTTTGTTAGTGCCATTGCTCTGTTGTGTTTGGCTCTATGGCTAACGTCCTCAGAAGAAAAACAGTTAATTACAGCGGAAGTAATATCGAACACCTTAACGCAATCACTGGACGGTCAAAGACGTTACTTAACAGTAGAATCAGACGTTTTGGGGCTCAAACGAGTCGCAGTACCCACAAATGTTCAGTGTTCAGAAGGTGCCATCGTCACATTTAGCCAAGCGACTGATTCTCTCTTCGAGCAACCGCTCACGTTTATAAACTGCGAATGAGCTTAAGCTGTTCACGCCAAAACATTCCATACTACTGTGAGGAAACTAAAGACGATGCAAGCACTGATCACAACAGATGAACTCAAAGAGCTCATCAGCCAACCCAATGTCAAACTCCTAGACGCCAGCATTGCTTTTCAAATCCCATCAGAAGGCAAAAAGATCAAAGATAAATGGATACCTAACACTTTGCGCTTTGATTACGACAATGACTTTTGCCTACCTAACTCCAACCTGCCTCACATGATGCCAACAGAGCAAGGCTTTAATAGCAGCGCTCAACGACTTGGGTTAAATAACGAAGATGTGATTGTGGTGTATGACAATTCCGGCACTCTTGCCGCACCAAGAGCTTGGTGGATGTTCAGAGCGATGGGTCATCACAACGTATGCATTCTAAATGGGGGGCTTCCGGCTTGGGTTGAAGCAGGATTACCTATTGTCGATACCTTGTCTCAACCAACAGAGATTGGCAACTTCACAGGTAAACTAAACCCAGATGCATTCTTAAGCGCGCATACCGTGTTAACCCATTCTAATAACTGTAGTGCAAATATTGTCGATGCTAGAGCTAAAGCCCGCTTCCTAGGTGAAGTTCCTGAGCCAAGAGAAGGGTTACGCAGTGGACACATTCCTAATTCAGTTTGCTTGCCGTTTCAAGAACTCTTAACGGACGGTCACATTAAGCCAAATTCCGAGTTGCAACAGATATTTAGCCGATTAACATTAGACAGTGATAGTTCAATCATTTTTAGCTGTGGTTCCGGTGTGACCGCGTGCATTTTGTTGCTCGCTGCCTATCAAATTGGTCTGCAGAATTTATCAGTCTATGACGGCTCTTGGACTGAGTGGGGTGCCGATGAAACCCTACCAATCGAGCATTAATATCAGGAGCAGTAATACGATATGATCGGCTTAAAGAAGAACATTTGGACGCTATATCTGACACTTTTTACCATCAGTGTCGGTTTGTTCTCTCTGTTTGGTCATTATCATTATCAATCCATACTCGATAAATACAAAGACAAGCAGCTCTTGCAATTAGAGCTGTTTGCTTCATCTGTACAGTCACTATTTAAAGGACAAGAAACCTTACTGGAAGTTGTCGGTCACCAATTGATTGAACAGAACGACTTTACTCGAACCGCCTCATTGCAAATGCGACCTCTTCTGGATGAGCTGATGGATATCCACCCAGCGATCGCCGCATTTGGTCTTACAAACCCACAAGGCGATTATTTAGCGATAAGCTCGAATCTGGACCTACAAAAACTGCGTAACTTGAAGCAAGATCCTCAAACAAGAGGAACGTTTGAAGCCGCACTACAGTCTGATCACATGGTGGTTGGTAGAACTTACTTTATGCCTGCGCTCGACTCTCTTGTTATCCCCATTCGAAAAGCTATTCGAGATAAAAATGGTAAGGTTCTCGCGGTGATGACGGCGGGTTTCAACATGAACTCCTCTTTGGTTTTTCGAAGCGACGTTCACGCAAATGAACACAATCGAGTGTCATTAAATCGTGAAGATGGTTATCTAACCTTTACTTCGGCTGAACAAGCAAACCTCAACAGTTACAGCCATCCTGCTGACGGGCATACCAAGGCTATCGTTTTCGAACAGATCGAAAACAAGTATGGATGGAGCCGAGATACAGTCAGAACACTTGCAAGCGCAGTAAACATTGTTGCTGATGACCCAAGAATTAATCAACTGGTCACATTGAAATACCTACCAGATTATAAACTTTGGGCATCGTCTTCGACGGATCTTCGGTATATCCAGAGCGGTTTTTTCGATCAGTTCGCACTATACTCGCTCGTGTTCCTATTTATTCAAGGTGGGTTCTATGCGCTGGTTCGTTCCATTGCGAATAATGAATTAGGTACCCGACGAAAGCTCTTATATCAAGCACATCATGACCACCTCACGCTACTCCCAAATCGAGAATATCTGCGTGCACATATTGGACACTGGGTGAATGGCTCAGCCACGCCATTTAGCCTGATGTTTATCGACATCGATAACTTTAAATCCGTGAATGACACCCATGGTCACGAATTTGGGGATGAGGTATTAAAGCTGATCGCACAACGCTTAAAGACCTTTGGTTGTGATGGTCGTCTGATCGTTCGAGAAGCAAGTGACGAGTTTATACTGCTTGTTAACCAAACCGACGAAGGTACGGTGAGAGCGTTGGCAAAAGAGCTGATCAATTACCTATCCGAACCCTACTTAGTTCAAGAAAACCAATTTCTGTTGAGTTGCAGCGTCGGTATTGCTCTTTACCCTTCTCACGGTCAAAACTTAGATGCCTTGCTTCGTTCTGCAGATATCGCTATGTATCAAGCAAAAAAAGAGCGCAATGCATACAGTATTTTTGACCAACAAATGCAGGCAAAACACCTTCACAAGATGAAGATGGAACAACGTTTAAGGCTAGCGATAGAACGACAAAATCTATTCTTAGTTTATCAACCGCAATTGAACGTTAATGGCAAAATTTATGGTGTTGAAGCCTTGGTGCGTTGGCAAGATGAAGAGCTTGGGTTCGTCCCACCCAATGAGTTTATCCCAGTAGCGGAAAGTTCAGGTCTGATGGTGAGATTGGGGGAGTTGATTATCGAGAAAAGCTTGATCGACATGGCTCGCCTTACGGAAATGGCAGCGCAGCCAATTCAGATGTCGATTAATATCTCGGTAAAACAGTTTATTCAAATAAACTTCATTGACGACTTAGTGGCGTTAATAGACAAATACAAAGTCGATCAACACCGCATCACGCTTGAAATCACTGAGAACTTATTCATTGAAGACCTCGATAAGTTCGCACCTATTTGTGAGCGCTTGCATGCGCTCGGTTTTAAAATCTCTCTCGACGATTTCGGTACCGGGTACTCTTCCCTCTCGATGCTAAGAGCACTTCCGATTGATGAAGTCAAAATTGACAAGAGCTTTATTGATAATATCGAAGATGATGAAAAAGCACTTAACATGGTGCAAAACATCATTGCGATTGGTAAGAACTTTGGCATGAAAGTTCTCGCGGAAGGCGTAGAGACTCGTCAGCAACGTGATCAGTTAGCCGCGTGTGGCTGTGACTTGATTCAAGGATATTTCTACTCTAAGCCATTACCTTTCAAACAATTAATCGAATTCTCTGAGCAAAACCAAAATGAAAAAGCCGTCGCAGAATAACGACGGCTTTAAGAACAAACAATAATGTGACGTTTTACAGATTAATTCTGCATTTCCTTATACATCACTTCAACAAGCTCGCCTTTCGGATCACCTGATAGCTCCCACGTAAAGATGCCACCAAGATTCGTTTGCTTTGCCCAATCCGCTTTGGCTTTGATAGAGCGTTGGTCTTCGAATGAAATGAACACTTTTTTCTCAGGGTTCCATAAATAAGGGGCTTGAGATTGTTCATCGTACTTATATTCGTAACCTTGTTTTGCGCTGTAGTTCTTCATAAGGTCCCAAAACATGAAGTAGCCATTCTCACCAGTACCAAACTGCGCGCCTTTCTCTGACAATAAATCTTGAGTTGGTAAACCACCGGAGAAATCTTTGGTTCCTTGCCAACCGCGACCATAAAACGCGGCACCAATCACCAACTTCTCACTAGGAATACCCAGCTCAATCATTTGATTAATGAACACGTCAGCGCCCATGCCCCACCAACTGCGGTCAGTGGCATGCAAGTTTGTTGTGTGCCCTGTTTGTTGTCCCCAACCACCAAGGAAGTCATACGTCATGGCAAACATATTGGTTAAGTAGGGCTGCGCCGCTTTCCAATCAATGCCCGCGGCTTTTGGACCAACACCCACTGCTGTTGAAAGCTCGTACTCGCGCTTGGTCTTTTTCGCTAACGCGTCTAAATCACCACGCATAGTCTTAACTAGGTAAGTGAAGGCGTCACGCTCTTGTGCTTTTTGCTCATCCGTCAGCTTGGTATCTGGGTTCCAAGGAGACGTAGTCAAGCCGCCACCTCCTGGATACTCCCAATCCAAGTCAACACCATCAAAGAAATCGTATTGAGCAACCAGCTCGACTGCTGTTTTAGAGAACTGATCCATCGCTTGCTGGTTTTTTGCCATCGCGTGGAAAGGTTCAGACATGGTCCAACCGCCAAAAGAAGGGAGAATTTTCAGATCAGGGTAATGCTTCTTAAGTTCGGCTAATTGAGCGAAGTGCCCTTTATATGGAACGCCGACAGAGACCGGACCAAAGTCTTTTTCAAGTGCCGCCTCGGTATCAACCAGAATCGCGGTATACGGCTCTTTACCTTCACACTGTTTTGCGACCAGTTTTTGTACGGTTTCTGAGGCACCAGTGTGAGGGCCACACATGCTCAAAAACGCGTAGATAATATGAGTCAGGTTATCAGCCGGAATATCTTTAACCGTATAAGGGTTGTCTGCGTTTGCATACTGCCAGTCAGCAAAATAGCCTGCGACGACTTTTTGCTCGGCGTGCGCTATGCCCGTTAACCCCGTAAACAAAGCAGCTGCGAGAAGTGTCTTTTTCATCGTTTCCTCCAGAGTAATTAACTACAAATTACTCCTGAGGATTATTTTTAACTTGGAAACGAAATCAGGTTGCGAGTCATTTATAAATCCTCATCACCTGATTACATAGTTTGCATATTATTTGTGCTAAACCTCTGATGCACTGTTGCCGTGCATCTGCTCATCCAAGTTAAGAACCGTCAGTGCGTTACTTACGCTGGTTGCAATCACATCAATGGCTCCGGTTCTTAACGCTCCAAGTAGCGCCAATGGCTTACTGTTTTCAGCTGCAATCGCAATCACTTCTGCAATAGGTCTAAATTCTTCAATACCCAAGCCTATGACGCGGTCACTCATCACCGTATTTGCTACGTTGCCGTGAATGTCAAAGAAGTCATAACCGGCAAAGTCCCCTACGACACCTTGCATCAAGCGAGATTGAACCACTTCATCTGGTGTGAACCAACCAAGGTCAACCATGTAGCTGTTTTCACTCATGTCACCGATACCAACAAGAGCTACATCCGCTTTGCGCGCCAAGTCCAAAGTTTGCTTAACCGTGGCATTTTGCATAAAGGCGACCTTCTGCTCGCGGTTTTCAGCATAGGCAGGCGCGTATAGGGTTTCCGATGTGCCGCCGTATTTCTTGGCAAATTGTCGGCATATATGGTCGGCGTTGAACATACCGCCACGAGGGTGAATCCCGCCGATACCGCACACAAACTTACAATCGCGCGGCGTAATAACACCAATGTGGTGAGCCACAGAAGATACGTTACGCCCTTGCCCTACCGTCACCACCATGCCGTTCTTAAGAGTACTCGTCAGGTAATTAGAGACTAAACCAGAAACTTGCAGGCGTTGTGCTTCTTCATTAGGTTGGTCCAAAGCAACCAGCGCTCGCTTCACACCAAAGCGCTCGATGAGGCGCTGCTCTATCTTGGCACTGAACACAGGGTGATATTTTACGGTAATCTCAACAATGCCTTCGTCACGAGCCTGTTTCAGCATTCGCCCAACTTTGGCACGTGATATGGAAAATTTTTTCGATATCTCTTCTTGTGTCGCACCATCTTGATAATAAGCAACGGAGATCTCCGTCAACAAGTCTGTACTTTCAATAGAAATATCTTGGTTAGAACTGCTCATGATTTTTCTCGCCCTTTTAGAGGATCGACATTGTATGCATTAGTGAGCATCTGCTCATTGACTTAGCATATATTACCTACCAATTTTACTGCGACATTTGCTCACTGCAATGACATTTTCTCACTATGTCATTTTATTAATCTTACTGCTGCTCAAGCCTTGAACAATAAGGGCAAACGTTTATTTGGGTCACGCTCTGAACACACAGCAAAAAAACGTTGATGAACTTCACTTAAAGTCGGTTTCGACGATTGACTTTCAGCATGGATAGGATAAATATGGATTCATCATTTACTCAGCTACCGATCAAATGTTCAAAGCAAATGTTCGGTACCGAAATTTTCCGTAGTTGGCTGAGCAGATGTCTCGTTAATTATGATGAGACGATTAGCCGACACGCTTGCAAATGCACAAGCTGTGGTACTCAAAACCACACTTAAGCCCATTTATATAGGATGATCGATTATGAGCAACAAGTTAGAGCAACTTCGTAAACTAACAACTGTAGTAGCGGACACTGGTGAAATTGACGCAATCAAAAAGTACCAGCCTGAAGATGCAACAACGAACCCATCTCTTATCCTAAAAGCGGCTCAAATCGAAGAGTACGCACCTCTAATCGACGCTTCTATCGAATACGCAAAAGCACAAAGCAACGACAAAGCACAACAAGTACAAGACACTTGTGACATGCTTGCAGTAAACATCGGTAAAGAGATCCTAAAAACTATTCCTGGTCGTATCTCTACAGAAGTAGATGCTCGTCTTTCTTACGACACAGAAGGCAGTGTTGCTAAAGCGCGTCAACTTGTAAAAATGTACAACGACGCAGGCATCACTAACGACCGTATCCTAATCAAACTGGCTTCTACTTGGGAAGGTATTCGCGCTGCAGAGATCCTTGAAAAAGAAGGCATCAACTGTAACCTAACGCTTCTATTCTCTTTCGCACAAGCTCGTGCATGTGCTGAAGCAGGTGTATTCCTAATCTCGCCATTCGTTGGTCGCATCATGGACTGGTACAAAGCGAAAGAAGGTCGTGACTTCGAAGCTTCAGAAGATCCAGGTGTAATCTCAGTAACAGACATCTACAACTACTACAAAGACTACGGTTACAACACAGTTGTTATGGGCGCAAGCTTCCGTAACATCGGCGAGATCCTAGAACTTGCTGGCTGTGACCGTCTAACTATCGCTCCTGCTCTTCTTGCTGAGCTAGAAGCTGCTGAAGGCGAAGTTGTAGAGAAACTGGTTGATTCTAAAGGTTCTAAAGAGCGTCCAGCTCCAATGTCTCACGCTGAGTTCCTATGGGAGCACAACCTAGACGCAATGGCTGTTGAGAAAGTAGCTGAAGGTATCCGTAACTTCGCGGTTGACCAAGGCAAACTAGAAGACATGATCGCAGCTAAGCTTTAATTGCTTACCAAAAGCGAGTAGCCAGCCTACTCGCTTTTAGCATCAGCGCTTTATTCAAAAAATTCTATTTGAACTTGTTCCGACGAGTTCCCTCTATTTAAATCAAATATCGAGAAGTAACTACTATGGATCGCTCTCTTCTAACACGAAAGTATCTAGCTAATGCAATCCGTGCACTAAGCATGGACGGTGTTCAACAAGCTAACTCTGGCCACCCAGGCGCACCTATGGGTATGGCTGACATCGCTGAAGTTCTTTGGCGCTCTCACCTAAACCACAACCCATCAAACCCAGAGTGGGCTGACCGTGACCGTTTCGTACTGTCTAACGGTCACGGCTCTATGCTTATCTATTCTCTACTGCACCTTGCAGGCTACGAGCTATCTATCGACGATCTTAAGAACTTCCGTCAGCTTCACTCTAAGACTCCTGGTCACCCAGAGTACGGCTACGCACCTGGTATCGAGACTACAACGGGTCCTCTAGGTCAAGGCATCACTAACGCTGTTGGTATGGCAATGGCTGAGAAAGCACTAGCGGCTCAGTTCAACAAAGAAGGCCACGACATCGTTGACCACTTCACTTACGTGTTTATGGGCGACGGCTGTCTGATGGAAGGTATCTCGCACGAGGCTTGTTCTCTTGCTGGTACGCTAGGTCTTGGCAAACTGATCGCATTCTGGGATGACAACGGCATCTCTATCGACGGTCACGTTGAAGGTTGGTTCTCTGACGACACGCCTAAGCGTTTTGAATCTTACGGCTGGCACGTAATCCCTGCTGTAGATGGTCACGACTCTGAAGCGATCAACGCAGCAATCGAAGCGGCAAAAGCAGATCCACGCCCTACACTTATCTGTACTAAAACTATCATCGGTTTTGGTTCACCAAACAAATCTGGTTCACACGACTGTCACGGTGCACCACTAGGTGCTGAAGAAATTGCAGCGACACGTAAAGAACTAGGTTGGGAGCACGGTCCTTTTGAAATTCCGCAGGAAGTCTACGCAGAATGGTCAGCGAAAGAAGCAGGCGCAGCTAAGGAAGCAGCGTGGGACGAGAAATTTGCAGCTTATGAAGCAGCGTACCCTGAGCTGGCAGCTGAATTCAAACGCCGCGTAAACGGTGATCTACCGGCTGAATGGGAAGCAAAAGCAAACCAAATCATTGCAGACCTTCAAGCAAACCCTGCGAACATCGCATCACGTAAAGCATCTCAAAACGCACTAGAAGCGTTTGGTCAAATGCTTCCAGAATTCATGGGCGGCTCTGCTGACCTAGCACCTTCTAACCTAACTATGTGGTCTGGTTCTAAGTCTCTAGAAGCGAACGACTTCTCTGGTAACTACATCCACTACGGTGTACGTGAATTCGGTATGACAGCGATCATGAACGGTATCGCACTACACGGCGGTTTTGTTCCTTACGGTGCAACATTCCTAATGTTCATGGAATACGCTCGTAACGCTATGCGTATGGCTGCTCTGATGAAAGTTCAGAACATCCAAGTTTACACGCACGACTCTATCGGTCTTGGCGAAGATGGTCCAACTCACCAACCAGTTGAGCAAATCGCGTCTCTACGTCTGACTCCAAACATGAGCACATGGCGTCCATGTGACCAAGTTGAGTCTGCAGTAGCATGGAAACTGGCGATTGAACGTAAAGATGCACCATCTGCACTTATCTTCTCTCGTCAAAACCTAGCACAACAAGAGCGTACGGCTGAGCAAGTAGCGGACATCGCGAAAGGTGCTTACATCCTGAAAGACAGTGATGGCAAGCCTGAGCTAATCCTAATTGCAACTGGTTCTGAAGTTGAACTAGCAGTGAAAGCGGCTGAGCAACTAACCGCTGAAGGTAAGAAAGTGCGCGTTGTTTCAATGCCATCAACAGATGCATTCGACAAGCAAGACGCAGCTTACCGTGAATCAGTACTGCCATCAGACGTAACTGCACGTATCGCTGTAGAAGCTGGCATTGCAGACTTCTGGTACAAGTACGTTGGTTTCGACGGTCGTATCATCGGTATGACAACATTCGGTGAATCTGCACCGGCTGACCAACTGTTCGAAATGTTTGGTTTCACTGTAGAAAACGTAGTGAACACAGCAAAAGAACTGCTAGCTTAATCGCTTAGTATTATCAGTTTTCTCTATTGCGAATTTGAAAACTGAAAAGCCCCGCTTCGGCGGGGCTTTATTTTATCTAATCATTTTTCAACAACGATTCAGCTAACTGGTTGGAATCACTTCTCTTCAAACTGAATAGCTAGTCGATAGAAATCTTGGACTTGCTCTTTCAACTGCTTACTGTTTTGCTCTACAGAATGTGTTGCCGCTAAGTTCTGCTCTGCTGTCGAAGCAATAGAATGAATGTGCTGATTTACGTCGCTAGAAAGCTGCAACTGCTTATTAGCAGAGTCCGCGACATTCACCATCAAACCACTCATGGTTTGCATCATCTGCTCGACTTCAGATAATCGCAATGCACTTTGCTCTGCGACATTTGAACAAGTGTCCGTTTGTTCTTTGTTGGCAATAATGTCTTTCTGCCAACCTTGAATCGTTGTAAGCATGGTTTCAATGGATGCTTTAATTTGCTCAGTCGCATTCGAAGTACGCCCTGAGAGCGCTCTTACTTCATCAGCAACAACAGCAAAACCACGACCTTGTTCACCCGCTCGCGCAGCTTCAATTGCAGCATTAAGTGCTAGCAGATTAGTTTGGTCGGCAATCCCGCCAATCTCTTCCATTAATTGGCTTACCTTTTGCGCTTGATCGCTCAATTGATAAGTCGTTTCTGTCGCTTTCTCAGCTTGTAAGCTAAGTTGCGCTAAGTTGGTATGAGTTTGGTCGATGGTCTCTTTCGCCATCAGACATGACTGCAACGTATCGTCTATCAGTAGATGCGCGTCGTTAGTGCTGGATGAAACTGAATTTGCAGACGCTTCCATCGACTCTGTCGCATCGCGAACTTGCCGAATGTCTATATTCTGCTGAGTTAGCGCTGATGAAACTTCTGCCGTCGTGCTGCTAAGCTCTTCCGCGCAACTTTGTAAAGGCAGAGCTGAGTCCGTCATACGTCCTAACACGGTGCGAATACGGGCAGAGAGCATCTTGATATGGAAATCTGCAATCGAGAATGGTTTATTTCCGGAATACACCAGACGACTTACACTGTCGTACTGCGCTTGTAACCTTTTAAATTGCAGAGGCGTATCAACAAGTTCCTGGCGGAAGAGAACAGCTAAAACACCTGCCGGTAACAATGTCGTTAACCAAGCAAGAGGACCTTCAAGTGACAGAGCCAAGCTCGTTACTGGTGCTACTAACGCACCAAGAAGAATTGCATAGCGTAAGGTGTCATTTAACTTCAACGCCCACGCTCGACCGGATTTCTCTGCTTTTAGAAGCCCTTGGTACGCTTTAGAAGCGATATCCACCCACTCTCGCTTGGGCTTAACACGAACCGATTGATAACCCACAACTTGATGGCCTTCATAAATTGGGGTTACGTAAGCATCGACCCAATAGTAACCACCCGACTTCGTACTGTTTTTTACAATTCCGCGCCACGCTTTACCTTGTTTTAGGCGAGCCCACATATCACCAAAAGCGGCTTTGGGCATATCTCCGTGGCGAACGATATTGTGGTTTTGTCCGAGCAGTTCATCGTGACTGTATTCAGCAATTCTGCAAAACGCATCATTGCAATAAGTGATAACACCTTTGAGATCGGTGGTGGAGACCAGTTCGTCAGAATCTCCTACGAGGTTTTCTTGAGCTTTATTGGAAGTTGAGGCTGACATAGATGAGACTTCTATAGTTTTTATTAAATTGCGACAGGATATATACACGATTGTTATATTTATTACAAAATGCTAGAGAAAAAATCTTACCAATGCGACATTTAAAGCCCAAAAAACTCACTTAGATAACAATAATTAATCAATAATGTTACGGGTTGTGAGCTGATAGACAAAAAAGACCCAGCCTTAATAGCTGGGTCTTATAAAATTTTGAACTCAGTTTATGCAATTTGAGATTCAGAATTATTATTCGTTTTAACAATAAAGATTGCCATCACCAATAAGACAAAAGGTAAGACGTACAAATTCAAATTTTGCCACCCTACTGTCGACTCCAACCAACCAGACAAAAGTGCAGTAATGGTGACGCAACTAAATACGAAGAACTCGTTGAACGCCTGCGCTTTGCTTTTATTTTTCACTTCATAGCTCTGACTAAACAAACTGGTTGCGGCAATGAACATAAAATTCCATCCAACACCAAGTAAGATCAACGCCGTACTGAAGTGCCAAATAGATAACCCATGCATGTTAATTGCTATGCACGCGATGAACAGCACACCACCAGCTAAAATCATTTTCTTTGCACCGAATAGTTCAATTAACCGACCAGTAAAAAAAGCAGGCACAAACATGCCCAATACATGCCATTCAATAACCCCAGCAGCTCTTGTGAAATCAAACCCACAGCCAATCATGGCTAACGGTGTCGCTGTCATTAGTATATTCATCACGGCATAGGCAACCATCGCTGCTAACACCGCAATCATAAAGTTAGGACGATAAATAATGTCCTTGAGAGAGTCTGGTTTTGCATAGCAATTTTGCGTATTCGCCGCTGGAAATCGTATCGTCTGTAGTAAAACTAATGACGTTATATATAAAACAATGAGTACAGCAAAAGCACTAATATAAAGTCCATCTGTCGACCACTTTTGCGAATAGATAGCGAGGTTTGGTCCCAAAACGGCAGCTAGCACCCCACCCGCCATAGAAATAGAGATCGCTCGATGCCTTGCTGATTCATCACACACTTCTATCGCAGCAAATCGATATAAAGTACCAAAACCAATCCCTACCCCTAGCAAAAAGGTGGAAGCACAAAACAAAGTAAAGTTTTGCAGAGATAGCGCATAGGTTGCCAACGACGCTCCAGCTATACCTATGATGTTACCTAAGCTAAAACCCAGACGGCGTCCCAGCTTTCCCATAATTAAGGACGCCGGGATCGTCGCAGACATTAATCCGAGAAACTGCAACGCTACTGGCAAAGTGATCATGCTTGAAGAAGGCGCAATTTGTTTACCGATAAGCGCAATGACAGAAATCAGAAGTATGTTCCCCGTCATCAATAAGGCTTGGCAAAGTGATAATAGCCAGACGTTTCTATTCATCTCATTCCTTGAGTGTTTTTTAATCTACCCAGACACCTTAACGGATTTAGGGCTAAAACACATGGGTTATGTGCGACAGGTTAAGCCATGAAATAGCTAACTACTCTCTACTTAAACTAAAAAAGCCAGCGAGAAGCTGGCTTTTTGTGAGTGTTATTCTCTCAGTTTTTATTTGGCACGACGCGCTTTTACTGCGTCGGATAGCTGACGTAGAACTGTTTCTGTATCTTCCCAGCCGATACATGCATCAGTAATCGATTGACCGTAAGTTGAAACTTTACCATCAACCAAGTCTTGACGACCTTCAACAAGATGCGACTCAATCATCACACCGAAAATAGCATCTTCACCGCCAGAAATTTGCTCTGACACATCATCAGAAACTAACATTTGGCGTTTAAATTGCTTAGAGCTGTTCGCGTGGCTGAAGTCGATCATCACTTTCTTAGGTAGACCGGCAGCATCCAGCTCATCCTTAATTTGGTCTACATGATATGCGCTATAGTTTGGCTCCTTACCACCACGCAGAATAATGTGGCAATCAGGGTTACCTGCCGTTTCAACGATAGCTGAATGACCGTACTTAGTGACTGACAAGAAATGGTGAGATGCGCTTGCCGAACGGATTGCATCACTTGCGATCTTGATGTTGCCATCTGTACCGTTTTTAAAGCCAACAGGGCAAGACAGACCAGACGCAAGCTCACGGTGAACCTGAGACTCTGTTGTACGAGCACCAATCGCCCCCCAACTGATCAGGTCGGCAACGTATTGCGGCGTGATCATATCTAGAAACTCGCTTGCCGTTGGAAGCCCCATATCAGTTAGATCAAGCAGAAGCTTACGTCCAATGCGAAGGCCGTCGTTAAGTTTGTAAGTATCGTTTAGGTATGGGTCATTAATCAGACCTTTCCAACCTACCGTAGTACGTGGTTTTTCAAAGTAAACGCGCATCACAACTTCTAGTTGCTCACCGAGTTCATCACGAAGTACTTTCAGTTTTTTACCGTACTCTACCGCCGCCTCTGGGTCATGAATAGAACATGGACCAACAATCACTAGTAGGCGATCGTCTTTACCTTCAAGAATATTGTGGATGGCGTTACGACATTCAAAAGTAGTTGTGGAAGCAGTTTCGGTCGCCGGAAATTTTTCAAGCACTGCAACAGGTGGCAATAGCTCTTTTACTTTATTAATTCTTACATCATCAGTTTGAAACATTACTTCTACTTCCTAATTACTATCCAAGTCCCACTATTTTGCTCAAACTTTACTCACTGCAACATTGTTCACAAAGCAAGCAATAGTAAGGGCTGTGGGCTCATTTAATCGTGTCAATGCAAGTAACTTATCGACTTCGCCGACCGCTTGCAATCACTTTTTCTAAAAAAATGCAAATTAACTACTAATGTTCAAAACAAAACACAGCGTAAATTTTTATGTACACGGAAAGTTCAAAATTATCATATATTTTCCTGTAACTTTGAAAATCTTGTCTACAATGTAAGAAATATCAGAAGTTTGTGAGGTATTTGGCGACGAAAAGTGTAGCAAGATCTAAGATATTGTTGCTTGATGTTAATTTAAATGAATATTAAACTTATTTCCTATTAAACTAATTTCTTATAACTACCTAGTTTTACTCAAGTTGTAAAAACAAAGTAGAAACTAATATGCAATCAATACAAGGAAACATTATGAACAAAGTAGCAATTGCAGTAGCAGCAGTGGTAGCTGGTGGTTTAATTAACTCTGCTCAAGCTGAAATGTATATCGGGGGCAAAGTGGGCATGACTACGCTAGATGATGCTTGCTATTTAAACAGCCCTTGTGATGATGATGCTTTCGGTGCCGGAATGCACATCGGTTACGACTTTACCGATATCATTGGCCTTGAGTACGGTGTTGATTACTTAGGTGACTACGAAGCTAATTTCAAGTCAGGGGCTAATACAGTAAATACGATCGACGGTGATCTTTGGGCATTAACGCTTGCGCCTAAATTCAACTGGCATCTAAACGATACGTGGAATCTATTCGCGAAAATCGGTGGTGCTTACATGATTTCGGGTGACGAAAAAGATTTCGTTCCTACAGGCTCGCTTGGTGCTGAATACACTATCGATAGAAACTGGAGTGTTCGTGCTGAATACCAACGTTACCAAGATATCTCTGATGATGTCCTAGATGATATGGATGCAAACTTCTTTGGTATCGGTGTTAACTACAAGTTCGCAGCAGCACCTGTTGTTGCAGCAGTAGTAACAGAAGAAGTGGTTGCAGAGCCAGAACCAGTAATGATGACGAAGACGCACAAAGAAGAGTACGGTACAGGTACGTTTGAATTCGACAGTGCGAAGCTAACTGATTCAGTATCTGAGCGTCTAGACAACTTCGTAAACTTCTTGAACGAGTACCCACAAGCTCAAGTTGAAATCACTGGTTACACAGATAGCTCTGGTCCAGCAGCTTACAACCAAAAACTGTCTGAGCGTCGTGCTCAATCTGTTGCGGATTACCTAATCGCAGCAGGCATCGATGCAGACCGCTTCACAGTTACTGGTATGGGTGAAGAAAACCCAGTTGCAGACAACAGCACTCACGAAGGTCGCGAGAAGAACCGTCGTGTTGAAGTTGTTGTACCTGAGTTCCAATACGAAGAATTGGTACAACCAGAATAAGAGTTCCCGCTCTAATCTAGTCTAAGGGGTGCTTCGGCATCCCTTTTTGTTTGCTTCAGCTTTACCCTTCACTCTTTATCAAACTCATTCAGTTTCTCTGTTCGCCCTTCTCCATCCTATCTGGTTCCGACTCTTATACTAAAGGCGACCTGATGGTACGCTCGATTAGATATTTGATTTCAAGTTTGGTGAAAAGTAGCAGTTTTCTCAAAGACTCATAGTTCATCGCTCTTGGTTCCAAAACCAATATACCCAAGTGATTCCACGACGCCGAATTCAGAGCGTTGTCATCGCTCCCTTGATTACCGAAAGTAAGTAAGGAAAACAAGGTCGTGTCATAGCCAGTTCTTTCCATGTTGTTTGACACAGTAATCGGGTCAATCAAACGCTCCCGAAGGACGAGTTGACTGGGGTGTAAACATTATTGGGAACGACAGCAGCAGACCCTAGTATTGCGCCGTACAAACAAAAACTGCACCGGAGTTCGGTGCAGTTGTGAGCTTGCCCTTGTGTGGCTCTAGATCATAAAAACACACCAATATAGTGATCCACCAATAACGCAACAAACAGCGCCAATAAGTGATAGATGGAGAATTTAAACGTTTCCATTGCGCTATTTGATTCCGGTGAAAACTTTAACTTCCACGCGTGATACATAAAGCCAGCATTGAGGAGCAATGAAGAGAATAAATATACAGAGCCGACCATCCCCACCAGCACAGGCAAAATACAGACAAGCGTGAGTAGAATCGTATACAAAAGAATTGATGTCTTGGTGTACTCAATGCCATGAGTGACTGGAAGCATTGGGATATCCACTTTGCGATAGTCTTCGACACGGTGAATTGCGAGCGCCCAGAAATGTGGCGGCGTCCAAATAAAAATAATCATTACCAATAGCCAAGCATGCGCGTGTAACTCTCCAGTTACCGCCGTCCAACCGAGTAGTGGCGGCATTGCGCCTGCAATCCCTGCAATCACAATATTCTGCGGGGTTGCTCGCTTAAGATACATGGTATAAACCACCGCATAACCTAACAAGCTTAAGAAGGTCATCCATGCCGTCAGTGGGTTGACCAATGCATGAAGCAACACAAACCCAATTCCCCCCAGAGCAGTAGCAAAAATCGCAACAGACAAAGGGTTAGTATCACCTGAAGGCAAAGGTCGCTTGTGCGTGCGAGCCATTCGCGCATCAATACGACGATCAATCAGATGATTAAACGCTGCAGCAGAGCCTGCCATTAGGCCGATACCAGTAAGACCAATGGCAGCTTGTAACCAAGGAAAGTCAGCAACCGGAGCTAAGCTCATCCCAACAATAGCCGTAATTAACATAAGAGCGACGACTTTTGGCTTTGTTAGTTTTAAATAGGTTGACCCAATCTTTCTCTTACCACTTTCTAGAGGTAGCGCGATCTCTTTACTCATAGCGAACTCCTTTCGCTTGATGACCCCAACGAGCTTTACCCTGCCATAGGTAGAACTGACTAACGCAAATAAGTGTAAGCATAATGGCAGCGCCGAGGTTGTGTGCCACCGCAACATAAATAGGGAGCTGGAACACAACGTTACTCACGCCCAATAAGATCTGACACACCAAGGTGAATCCAATCCAGATACCGAGGCGTTGGGAATGATGTGAATCTTGTTTTAATAGTAAGATGCAGTAAATCAACACCACGCATGCGGTAATAATGGCACCAATACGGTGGCTAACATGAATAGTCATTCTGGCAGGGTAATCTAGGACACCGAACTCATAGTTATCAAAACCTGTCTGCCAAAACGAAAATGCCTCTTTCCAAGACAAATAGCTTGTCCAGTTACCTTCACATATTGGCAAAGTGGTACACATTAATGCGGCATAATTTGATGATGTCCATCCGCCAAGCAACACTTGCAACAACACCACACCAAAAGCCATCAAAGAGAACGTTCTCACGCTCTTGGAAGAAGGAGAAAAGTAGAGGCTGTTTTTAGATTGTAATTGGCAGTAGAACAGCGCTTGAAGTGCAAGCAGCGTAAAGCCGCCAAGTAGATGAAGCATAACTATCACTGGCATCAGCTTTAACGTTACCGTCCACATTCCTAATGCCGCTTGGCACAAAACAAGAACGCAAAGCAAAACCGGAATTGTCGGATCAACTCGCTCTGCTCTCACCGCCATGATTGCCATCATCAGAATGACTAAGCCTAAAGTTCCAGCGAAGTAACGATGAATCATCTCTAACCACGCTTTTCCTTGCTCCACTGCTCGCTCCGGAAACAGAGCATTTGCCTTAGTAACTTCAGCTTCAGTTTGGGGTACAAATAACTGACCATAGCAACCAGGCCAATCTGGACATCCCAACCCCGCATCAGCCAAGCGTGTATATGCTCCCAACATAATGACTACAAGAGTAAGACACAGGCTGAACTTAACCAAACGACTTAACGTCATATTGCACTCTCCCTAGCCTACGCGTGATAACTTCAATAGCTTTCGTAAGTCCGCCAATACATCTTTACTTAACCGCACCAAATCCTCGTTGGCTTCTGGCGTATAGGACATAACTAGCTGCCCGAGAGGGTCGACGATCAACATCTGCCCTGCTTTCACTCTCGATGACAACGAATCATTCATTTGCATCACCACAATGCTCTTGCTCTGGGCAACATTATTGGTCTCTTCCGAAGTCCAGATAACTGGCACCACACGCTCCTGATATTTACCTAATGCAATGTGGCTTTGTTGCATCAAATGTATTTGTTGTTGGCACTGTTCTTTACACTCCGGAGGCAACACATACGCTAATTGCCAACCTTTTTCGTCTAATGGTGATGGCTGACCTAATTGTTCGAGCGTGATATATGGCTCAACCAATTCACCTCGATTGGTTACCCCCGTTTCGTACCAACCTTGACTCAATACAACCTTGGCAATAATCGCGGGGAGCGCAAATAGACAAATCAGAGACACCAATACAATTCGTCCTTTCGTGACTGCATTTGTCATTTCTCACCTCCTTGTGAGCGTGGTTGTCGAATCCAACGAATAAAAATCAGGATTGTGATAAACAAAAATACGCCAGACATAGCAAACCATTGAAAAGAATAACCAAAGTGCTTTGCACTGGTTAACGGTAAGGGATTCCAAGGAAATGGGTACGACCATTGCGTTAGATTGTCAGGTTGAATGACCGTAGGCATTAACTCAATATTAAGCAGTTGGCTAAGTTGATTAATGTTGAGGTTTTGCACTCTTATCGTATCGCCCATTTCAGCCATTAGGTCTGAACTTAGTGGATTAGTAGATTTACGATACAAACGCCCTGTGATGTCATATGGCGTTGTCAGATATTCAACCTTCGGAAGTACGGCTCTGGATCTTTTCCCCTTCACAAATCCAAGTTCAAGCAGCGTCAGAGTCGCAGGATCATGAGACATCGATACGATTTGAAACGCTAGGTAACCCACTTCCCCCTGATAGGTCTGGTTATCTAATAAAATAATTGGGAGTGGTTCAGGCGTCACATTTGCTTTTACTTTAATCCCTATAACACTTTCTTCTCGCCAATCGTTCTTTTCCAGTACTTCAGATATGTCCTGATAAGAGGTATTTTCCCTTGCTAAAATCGCTTGTTCCAAAAGCTGCTTTTCATTACCACGTTCCAATTGCCAAAAGCCCAGTTTGACCAATAGAGAAAACACAGCCACAGTTAAAAATACAGCAACCCAAACCCATTTCGATAATATCGACGACGAAACCGGAGGTGCCATGTCCACCGTATTTCTGTTTAAGTTAACGCTTGTCCTTTTGCTGCTTTTCATCATCTTTAACCTCGCAAAAGCGCTTATCGAAATGGTTCGCGAAGACCCAGAGGATTCATCGAAGAAAGACAAACCAATGAGCCACTATCTCGGTCGTCGTGTCATGTTTTCTGCGTTAGTCGTGATTCTCCTTCTCGTAGCGTTAGGGGCAGGATGGATAGCCCCAAATCCTCGTCCTTACTAGCTTTACAGCACATAAACGAAAACAAATAAGCATAGCCAAACCACGTCAACGAAGTGCCAATACCAACTGCCAGCTTGGAATGCGAAATGGTCTTTCGGAGAAAAGTGGTCCTTGGCGATGCGGAATAACAGCACAATGAGGAAAATGGTACCGAGACAAACGTGCAAACCGTGAAAGCCCGTGAGCATAAAGAAGGTATTACCGTAAATACCGGACTGCAACGTCAGCCCAATATCTTGATAAGCGTGTGCATATTCAACGGCTTGGTAATAGAGGAAGAAGCCCGCCAAGACGATGGTGATTTCCAACCAGACAATCAGTGCAGTTCGTTTATCTTGCTCTAAACTGATGTGTGCCATATGTAATGTAATCGATGACAATAGCAGTAAGATGGTGTTGGTTAATGGGATACCCTGCCAAGGCATTGCTTGAGTCGTATCACCACCCGGCGTGGTGGTGAGTGGCCAGATTGCTTCGAAACTCGGCCACAATACCTCATGTGTCATTAAGTTATTATCTGCACCACCTAACCAAGGCACGGAAATCATTCTTGCGTAGAAAAGAGCACCAAAAAAAGCACCAAAGAACATCACTTCCGAAAAGATGAACCAGCTCATCCCTTGTCGAAATGAACGCGTGATTTGCGCACTGTACTTTCCAGTAAGAGATTCTGTGATGACGTTGCTGAACCACCCTGCCAGCATATAGAGCAAAAACAACATACCAATGGCGAGAATGATGCCGCCTAACGTACCAACCGCGCCATCACTTTGAGTACCTTGAACGGTCATTCCGGCACCGACAGCAACGAGGAACAGCGCAAAAGCTCCTACGATTGGCCAACTGCTTTGTGCGGGAACATAATAGGTCTCAGGCTTGTTACTCATAAGTTCTCTCCTTACAGACGCGCTTTGGTTTGCGGCGTTAAGGTCTGTTTCTCGCTCCCTGAGAGGCTAGCTGTTGAAGACTCGCCCGATTGAGGAGGAAATTTGTAGAGTGTGTAAGACAAGGTCAACGTATGAATTGAATCCGGCACATCCGGCTCAATGTAGAAAATCAAAGGCATACTCGCTTGCTGCTTACCTTCCAATGGCTGTTGATTAAAGCAAAAACACTCGATTTTATTGAAGTAAGCTGCACCAGTACCCGGCGATACGGATGGCACAGCTTGCCCTACCAAATCTTCACCGCTCTGATTAAAAGCAAGATATTCGGTTTGAATCACTTCACCAGGGTGAACATCCATAAAAACGACTTTTGGTTTGAACTCCCAAGGCATGTCCGGGCTAACGTGCGCCATAAATTCCACACGAATCGTTCTGGTAATATCCGCTTGCATACCCGTCGGTTGAATTGCGGCCACATCACTGGTTTTACCATTAATGCCCAATGCATCGCACATGATGTCGTAGAGTGGCACAAGAGCAAAACCGAAGCCGAACATCAGCGCTGTCGCTAGCAGCAACTTGATAGTGAGTCTCTTATTGGATGAATTACTTGGCATCTCACTCACCTCACTCTTCGGTTAATCGACTTTTGGCGGAGTTGTGAATGTATGATGTGGGGCTGGGCTAGGTACCGTCCACTCTAAACCCTCTGCACGTTCCCAAGGTTTTGCCGTTGCTTTTTCACCACCACGAATACATTTGATAACTAGCCACAGAAAGATCAATTGAGACAGACCGAAGGCAAAGCCACCTATCGATACGATTTGGTTAACGTCGGCAAACTGGATAGCGTAATCAGGAATGCGTCTTGGCATCCCTGCTAAGCCCAAGAAATGCATTGGGAAGAACAACACATTGACCGAAATGATTGAACACCAGAAGTGCCATAGACTCAGCTTGTGGTCATACATATTGCCTGTCCACTTCGGTAGCCAGTAATACGCCGCGGCCATAATCGAGAACACCGCACCGGATACCAAGACATAATGGAAATGCGCAACAACAAAGTAAGTGTCATGGTATTGGAAATCCGCAGGTACAATCGCCAACATCAAGCCTGAGAAGCCACCTATTGTAAATAAGACAATAAAAGCAATGGCAAACAACATCGGTGTCTCAAACGTCATTGCGCCCCGCCACATAGTCGCCACCCAGTTAAACACTTTCACGCCAGTTGGCACTGCAATCAACATGGTGCAGTACATAAAGAAGAGTTCGGCGAATACTGGCATCCCCGTCGTAAACATATGGTGTGCCCACACTAGGAATGACAGTAATGCAATACTGCAGGTTGCGTAAACCATCGAATGATAGCCGAACAGTTTCTTGCCACTGAAAGCCGGAATGATTGCCGAGATAATCCCGAACGAAGGCAGGATCATGATGTATACCTCAGGGTGACCAAAGAACCAGAAGATGTGTTGGAACATCACAGGGTCACCGCCACCAGCGGCATCAAAGAAACTTGTACCAAAGTATTTGTCGGTCAGAACCATGGTGACCGCACCGGCTAATACGGGCATAACCGCGATCAACAAGAACGCCGTGATTAACCAAGTCCAAACAAACATTGGTAGCTTGAACCAAGTCATGCCTGGTGCACGCATGTTTACGATAGTCACGATAACGTTGATGGCACCCATAATGGAACTGATACCCATGATATGGACTGAGAAAACAAACAACGCCGTACTATCAGGACCATAAGTTGTGGAAAGCGGCGCATAAAAAGTCCAACCGAAATCAGGGCCACCACCCGGTAAGAACAAAGAGCCGATCAAAATGAGGAACGCAAAAGGTAAGATCCAAAAGCTCAAGTTGTTCATCCGTGGTAAAGCCATATCTGGAGCGCCAATCATCATTGGAATCATCCAGTTGGCTAAACCAGTAAACGCTGGCATGACGGCACCAAACACCATCACTAGTCCATGTACGGTCGTCATTTGGTTAAAGAACTGAGGGTCCACCAATTGCAGACCCGGTTGGAATAGCTCAGCACGGATGATCATCGCCATCGCACCGCCAGTGAGGAACATAGCAAAGCTAAACCATAAATAAAGCGTACCGATGTCTTTATGGCTGGTGGAATAAAGCCAACGCGCTAGCCCTTTTGGTGCGTGATGATGATCGTGGTCGTCTTCAATCGCAATGGTCGTGTTTGCAGTAGTTTGTGCTTCAGCAGGAGCAGACTTCACCGCTTTTTCAATTGGCTTACTCATATTTCCTCCTTGGCACTGTCTTGTGCCTTAAAGGCGTTAACATCGGATGCTTGAACGGTATCGCCGGTATCATTTCCCCAAGCATTACGTTGATAGGTAATTACAGCGGCAATTTCTTGATCGCTTAGTTGGTTAGCAAAAGCTTGCATGGCGGTGCCAGCTCGACCGTTCACCAATACATCGATGTGAGCAACAACCGGACCTTTGGCTATCTCGCTGCCTTTGATTGCCGGGAACGCGCCCGGAATGCCTTCGCCGTTCGCTTGATGACACACAGCACAGCGCGCGGTGTAAACCGACTCGCCTTGTCCCATCAAATCTTCCATTGAAAGGTCTTGCGTCAATGCTTCTTGGGCAGCCGCCTTTTGTAAGGCAATTTCTTGTTTCTTGTCTGCCATCCACTGGTCGAAATCATCTTCCGCCATCGCATGAACAACAACTGGCATGAAACCATGCGCTCGACCACAAAGCTCCGCGCACTGACCACGATACACACCCGGTTCATCAATCTTGGTCCAAGCCTCATTAATGAAACCAGGGATCGTATCTTTCTTAACAGCGAAATCAGGTACCCACCAAGAGTGAATGACGTCATCAGAAGTCATTAAGAAGCGAACTTTACGGTTGATAGGCAAAACCAGCGGGTTATCCACTTCAAGCAAATAGTGCGCCCCTTTCGCTTCGATGCCATCAATTTCTTTCTGGCTGGTAGCAAGTAGGCTGAAAAATTCGACATCCTCGCCGAAATAACTGTAGTGCCACTTCCATTGAGAGCCGGTGATCTTCACAGTAAGGTCAGATTGGCTGGTGTCTTCCATCGCCACCAGCGTTTTGGTCGCAGGAATCGCCATAGCGATAAGAATAATGACCGGAATAACGGTCCAGATGATCTCCACTTTAGTGCTTTCGTGGAAATTAGCGGCAACTGCCCCTTTTGACTTGCGATGTTTGAAGATGGAATAGAACATCACACCGAATACAACAAAAGCGATAGCGCAACAAATGTAGAAGATCAGCATATGTAATTCATACACTTGCTCACTAATCCCCGTAACACCTCGCGTCATGTTGTAATCACTCTGCTCTGACCAACTGGACGAAGAAAACGTGATAAAAATCACATTCGTTAATAAGGCTAGAGTAGTTGCTAATCTTTTCAAAAGATCTCTCCTCTGCTCAGCCGCTGCGCTTGCGCGAGCTTCCTTGCTTCCCGATGCAAATATCGAACAAATTTACGAAAAATCACAAAAACTACGATTTCAGCACTCTTTGTTATATTTATGTTAAAAGGCTAGTTATAGTTCAATAGTTCTTCAAGAAATTAACTGTGAATAAATTCCGTACAGACTGAAAAATAAATTCGGTTTATCGATTGCTCTCTTTGAAATGTAATTGAGAACCATTTACATTAATTAAAAGAAAACATTGGGACGCTTTTAAGCAAAGAAGTGTCTAAACAAGTAGGCTCCCCCTACTAAGGAAAGACGAATATGACAGCACAAATTACTCAATGGCTAGCACGAGACCCAGATCCAAAAACTCGTGAAGAGCTTCAACACCTAGTCGATACAAATAACGAACAAGAACTGACAGATCGACTTGGTTCACGCTTAGCATTTGGTACCGCAGGTCTGCGCGGTAAAGTCGGTGCGGGTCCAAATCGCATGAACCGTTTAGTGATTCAAGAGACAGCAACAGGTCTCGGTCACTATCTGATTGAACAAGTGAAAGACGCATCGTCTCGTGGTGTTGTTATTGGCTACGATGGTCGCCCAGATTCTAAACAGTTCGCACACGATACAGCTTCTGTACTTACTGCTTTGGGCATCAAGGTTTACCTAACCTATAAAGTAGCAGCAACGCCAATTGTTGCTTTTGGTGTTCGTGAATTAAATGCAGCCGCTGCTGTGGTTGTTACCGCAAGCCACAACCCACCAGAATACAATGGCTTTAAAGTGTACTGGGAAAATGGCGCACAGATTATTCCACCGCACGATTCTGGTATTGCTGCGAAAATCGATGAAGCAACAACAAAACCGCTTCCTCTGATGTCACTGGACGATGCAAAACAAAAAGGTTTGTTAGTTTGGCTTGAAGACGAGTACTACCAAACTTATCGCAAAACAATGAACGACAATGCCCTGCTAACACCGGACAGCAACACAGATATCTCGATTGTTTACACGGCAATGCACGGTGTCGGTGCGGACATGGCAGAAACGTTGCTCGCAGACGCTGGCTTTAAAAAAGTCGCAAGCGTTCCAGAACAGCGTGAACCGGACGGTACGTTCCCTACCGTAAACTTCCCGAATCCTGAAGAAGCAGGCGCAATGGACATGGTGATGGCACTGGGTAAATCTGTCGATGCGGACATTGCTTGCGCGAACGATCCTGATGCAGACCGTTTTGCTGTGGCTGTAAAACGCCCAGATGGCGAATATCAGATGCTAACAGGTGACCAAGTGGGTTCATTGTTTGGTGACTACTTACTGCAAGGTCAACCAAATGCGCTTGTTGGGAATACCATTGTGTCTTCTCGTCTATTGAGCAGTATTGCGAAAGCACACGGCGCAGAATACTACCAAACGTTAACTGGCTTTAAATGGCTAACTAACGTAGCAATGACACAAGAAACTGAAGCGAACCCATTCCTATTCGCTTACGAAGAAGCACTAGGCTACACAGTAGGTAATAAGGTATGGGATAAAGATGGTTTGTCAGCACTGGTCGCTTTCTCTCAATTGACAGGTAAATTGAAAGCACAAGGCAAAACGCTGTGGGATAAGTTAGAAGAACTATACCGCCAACACGGTTTCTACTTCAACGCGCAGCGCAGCATTGCACTTGACCCTAAATCACCACCAATCGGTGACAAACTTCGCGCAAACCCACCGAAAGAGATTGCGGGTAAACGTATCGAAGTGATTGAAGATCTGAAGTCATCACTTCGCTTTGTGACCGATGGTCCAACAGAAGCGATTAACTTGCCAGCAAGTGACGTACTGGTTTACCACTTAGAAGACAAATCACGTGTGATTGTTCGCCCTTCTGGTACTGAGCCGAAGTTGAAGTGTTACTACGAAGTGATCAGCGAGTTCCCGGCAGAGATGGATTACGCGCAAGCTAACCAAGCAGCGGAAGCGAAAATGAACGCACTTATCGAAGCGCATCAACAAAGCTTGTAATTCGAGTTTGAAACATCGATTCTTTGACAGCTACAAATAGCAAAAGAGGCGCATCGAGCGCCTCTTTTTTATGCAATTCAAACCAACTCAAGCAATCTGTTTTTGCAGGAAATGTTTATCAATGCCTGCTGCTGGGTAGCCTGAATATTGCCCGACTTTTTCAAAACCCAATTTCAAGTAAAAATCGAGCGCTTGAAAGCTATAGGTATCGAGATACAAATGCGTGACTCCACGCGGTTTCACTTGCTCTTCCAGTAGAGCGATCAGCTTGCTTCCTAATCCCGAAGTGCGTGCCTCTGCATCAACCCATAGGTATTCAACAAACACGGTGTTATTAAACATTTCTCCCGTGAGTCCGCCAACAACCTTACCCTCGTCATTACGAGCAAAACAGCCAATGGCGTCTACGTCCCCATCCGGTAGATGCATGTTGTTATAAGCTCGGATGCCATCACGGATAAAATCGAGATCGTTTTGTTCTGGATTGAGTTTAAATTCAAGTTTCATACTGCCACTCCTTGGAAAATCAGTGTGATACTAAAACAAAAAGCCAGCGAGTGCTGGCTTTTGTTCAAAAATCTGATTGTTCCTATACATTACATCGCGAAGCTACTGAGCATCCACACCGCAAGGATAACGAACACCAAGCCCATTAGCTTACCTTGGTACATGCGGAATTTATCGTTTTCCAGCAACCCTTTGCCTAATGTCCCCGCCAATGCAACTAACAAAATATTGAATAGCAAGCCTAATACGTTTAGCAGCAAACCAAGCGCGAGCATTTGCTCACCCGACGATGCGGTAATGTTGCTAGAGACAAACTGAGGCAAAAACATCACGAAAAACACCAAGGCTTTCGGGTTCAGCAGGTTACTCATCAAAGCGCGTTGATAGTAAGTCGATGCCATCTTGTTTTTCTGGTCAAGCTCTGGTGCAGCAGAAACGTCCGCTCGTAAACAGTCCCACCCCATTTTGAGCAAGTACGCGCCCCCCAGTAGATGAAGCACTTTTAACGCGATTGGGCTCATGGCAATCAAGGTCGACACACCCATAGCTGCCAATAAGGTTAAGATCACGCCGGATGTCGCGTTGCCTAAGCTTGCAAACAGACCAACTTTTTTGCCATAACTCATGCTAGAGCTGGCAATCAACAACATGTCAGGTCCAGGCAACAAAAGAAGTGCAATAACAGCGGTGAGATAAACAGGGAGTACAGATAAATCGATCATGGTGGAACCGGCTTTCTAAAACAGGCGGCGGATCTTATACCAATGAATAGATAACAACCAGACCAAATATCTTTCTACGAAGCAATATTCAGAAAATACAAAAGGTTTAATGCTCAATTTAAAAACAATTAACCTTTTTGATGTTTATTTTTAATACCAATAGCAATTTTGTACAAAAATAAGCAGGATGGATCCGGTAGACTCCAAATGATGTGGTGCTACTGTTTACGCTTGAGCTATTTGGACCGAGATGAAAGAAAAGAATAAGGAAATCGCGACTTTTAAGATTGCTCAAGAATTGGGCGGGTTAGAGCTGCTCGATGCAAAATACGAAAAACAAAACTTCTCTCGCCATAGCCATGAAGGCTACACCATTGGGGTGATTGAAAAAGGCGCACAGCAATTCTTTCGTACCGGTGGCAACCACATTGCACCGCAAGACAGTATCATTCTTGTAAACGCTGATGAGGTGCATAATGGTCACTCAGCGTCAGAAGGTGGCTGGGAATACAAAGCCATGTATCCCGTACCTGAGCAGTTTCAAACGCTTGGGGAAGAACTTGGCGCACCCAATGTCGCTCAGCCCTACTTCCCGCAGCCCGTCGTTTACGATCCAGAGCTCGCGAATCAACTGCGATTAGTGTTCGATACTCTCGAGAAATCCGATAACCGCTTATTAAGAGAGACACTTGTCTACGGCACACTGATCAAACTTGCAAGCAAGCACAGTACACATCGAGCTCCCCTTAAAGATACGACAAAAGCGCAAAGGCAAGTGCACCTGGTCAAAGAATTTCTTGAAGACTTTCCTCAAACCGATGTCTCTTTAGAAGAACTTGCGAAGTTAGCAGGGTTGAGCCCCTTCCACCTGTTGCGTGAGTTTCAAAAGCAGTTTAGCTTTCCGCCGCACGCGTTTCAGATTCAACAAAGGCTAAGAATGGCGAAAAAGCTGCTCAAGCTAGGACAAAAGATTTCCGATGTTGCTCAAGAATGTGGTTTTCACGACCAAAGCCACTTGCATCGTCATTTTAAAAAAGCCATGGGGGTAACGCCCGGGCAGTACATCAAGCACTGTTAGCAATTTTGTACAAGGCAGCATGCTTAGGTCAGCCTACCTTAACAGCATGTTTTTCTATTCAAGTTGAAGTTATGGATACTACTTTGCCAACTCATCAAGACTCAAAATTCTCACTCTTTTTACAAGGTACCATCGCAATGATGCCATTAAGCATCGCCGTACTGCCTTGGGGATTACTTGCGGGCTCATTTGCCATCGATACTGGCTTACACCCGCTGGAAGGTCAGGCGCTTTCCGCCATTCTGTTTGCTGGCTCCGCACAACTTGTTGCCATGGGCATGATTAAAGCTGGTGCAGGCTTAACCACCATGTTGCTGACGACCTTTTTCATTACCTCTCGCCATTTTCTTTATAGTGTTTCGATGCGCAGTAAAATTTCGCCATTGCCCTTAAAGTGGCGTCTTTCACTTGGCTTCTTACTCACTGATGAACTGTTTGCCATCGTCGGGCACCAATCCGATAAGCAATTTGATCGATGGTACGCCCTTGGCGCTGGATTAAGCTTCTACTTATTTTGGAACTTCGCAACACTTGCTGGCATTGTCGCTGGCAGTTTGATACCTGAATTGAATGAGCTCGGATTGGAGTTTGCCGTTGCTGCCACCTTTATCGCGATTGTGGTGCCAACGATAAAAAGCATTCCCGTGCTATGCAGTGTATTGGTAGCATTAGTTAGCTCAGTGACGCTGAATTATTACCAAGTGGAAGGAAGCTTGATGTTCGCGAGTATTCTCGCCATGTTAACGGGCTATTTGGTTGAACAGTTTGCGACGAAAGCCCCAAACATTGAGAATACACCGGAGGAACGCCAATGATCTTTTTGTCTATCTTAGCCATGACAGCCTTGGTATTCACTAGCCGTTATCTATTTCTCGAACCAAAATTGCCGCTTAAATTGGGGGTAAGAACTCAAAAGATATTAAGCTACGCAAGCCCTGCAGTGCTCACCGCGATCTGGGCTCCTATCGTGTTTATGCCAGAAGGTGAACTGAGCGTCACATGGCAAAACCCATTTCTATTGGCTGCCCTATTAGCTGCTGCGATTGCATACCTCACAAAGAATGTATTGCTCACCACCATCGTAAGTATGGTCGCGTTTTTACTGCTTCGAATTTGGCTATAAGCTCGCGACTAAACAGCCAACCATTCAATCTCTAATAAGGTGATGTCTCCACACTTCAAACGTCCAAGGAAGACATCGCCTTGATGCACTTCACCCACGCCCTTTGGTGTCCCTGTCATCACGACATCGCCATCTTCTAGCGTTGTGTAGCTCTTCAACTCATCGAGAATGTTCATCGGTGGGTAAAGCATTTGCTTAACATGCCCTTTTTGAACATGAACACAGTTAATCAAAAGCTCTAAGTTGAGATCGTCAATATCGACACCTTGAAGAGAACGGAAACGGCTGAATACCGCTGAGCCATCAAACGCTTTGGCACGTTCCCAAGGTAATCCTTTTTCTTTGAGGTTAGATTGTAAACCGCGTTTGGTCAGATCTAAGCCGAGCCCAACCGCGCAGTATTGACCGTTTTTGATCACAAAGCAGATTTCGGCTTCGTAATGCAAAGGCTCTTGATGGAATGAGGTGAGTTTGGTTGAAACGGAAGTCGCCGGTTTATTGAACACTACCATTTGCTCTGGTACGGCATTATCTAGCTCTTGAATATGCTCAACGTAATTACGCCCGACGCACAGAACTTTGCCGACTTTGATTTTCTTCTCTTCAACCTGAACGACGCTCATTGCTCTTCCCTGCAAAACAAAAAACGCATAATAATCCAACACGTTACGTTGTTGACACTAGTTCTCGTTTCGAGGTGTTAAAAACAAGACATTCAGCCCGTTTTGAGTGAATCATCACTAAATTGAACTTCGACAAGGTAAGAACCACAGACAAAAAAAAGCCAGCACGAAGCTGGCTTCCATAGTAACTAGGACAGGTTACTATTATAGGTAGTAACGACCACCGATAGCCCATTTGTCGTCGGTTTTACGATCGTTCGCATCGTTTAGGTCGAACTGGTAACCAGCGTAGCCAACAAACTTAGGAGTGAAGTTGTATTCAGCTTGTACCGCCATCTCTTCACGAGCTGTTTCAGTTGAGCTAGCTTTAGTTGCTTTACCTTCAACCATTTCGTAGTTGATGCTTAGGTTTAGGCTGCTTGGAAGTGCGTAAGCTAGTAGCGCTTCGTACGCATCGCTCTCAACTAGACGTTGTGAACCGTTAAAGTTCATGTATTCATTTGAACCGTATACTGCAGCAACGTATAGACCTTGACCGTAAGAACCGTAAGATGCAGATACTAGGTGTGATTCAGCCGTTTCTTTCTTTGGTGCAGCGGCAGATGCAGTGATGTCACCAGTGTTGTAGGTGTAGCCTACTTTTGCCCCTAGCACTGAGTAAGTAAGAGCAAGTTGTACGCGGTCACCGTAGTTGTTACCAGCGTACTGAGTTTCGTAAATTGGGTTGCCACTACCGTCATCAACAATTACTTCATCTACGCTTGATTGATCGTTGCTACCTTGCCAACCTAGACCAAAACCAATAGAGCCCGCTTCACCTAGTTCGATAGCGTTACGGTAAGAAAGCATCTTGTCCGCACGACCTGTACCTAGGTTACCGTGATCGTCGTAGATAAAGTCGTTCGCAAACGCGATTGGCATATCAGCAACGCCAGCTACATCGTAGTATGGTGCCCACTGAGTACCACCAACTGCGCGACCATAAACATCGTGAGTAATACCGATGTAACCAAGACGAGTAGAAAACGTATTTTCACCACCATCTAGGTAGTTAAGAGCCCATTCACCGCGAGCGTCAGCAGTAAAGCCGTTGCCTAGATCCTGAGTTGCTGTGAAGTTGATACGTGGAGAGTTAGTACCTACATCAGTGTCACCTTGCTCTGAACCGTTCACGTTAATAGATACGTGACCGCCAACAGAGAACGTTGTGCCATCGTTGTTGTAAAGCTCCACTGCTACTGCTTGTGTACCGAATGTTGCTGCTGCGATCGCTGCTGCTAGGAATTTTTTGTTCATTATAAAATCCATGTATTTATTCATTAGTTTATAAGTCAGTTTTATACAAAAGTAGATTGGGGCATCTTCTCCACCAATGTGCGTCACTTTTGATTAACAACTGCCAATCAATGTATTTCAGAAGTTCCCCAGAGCAGAGTGAAAAGATGTAATAAAAAAGAAAAATCGCAAACGTTTACCTTTTTCTTTATACAAATTCTGAAAAATACACCCAAATTGGAAACAAATGCTTACATGTAACAACAAAAAATCCAGCTAAATCATTGTTAAAACAAACAATGAAAATTCAAACATGAAATCTTGAATTACAATTCGAGAAGAAAAAAATGATTAGGATCTTTTTTAAAAATATGTCGTTCGGTAGTCATTAGAAAAACATAAAAAAACATAAAACCCCTTTTTCTCTTATTTTCATAAATAAGAAGGCATTCATACATTTGAAATAAATATGCAAACAAATCATAACTTAATAGAAATCTATCTTTAATTTTCTCGGTTTACCTTAGCGTCATCAATACATCGAGCAAGAAAGCTCATCGATTACAACTAGGGTAATAAGAAAATGAAAAAGGCAGCACTAACTACTGCAGTGTTAACAGCATTGGTATCAGCACCATCTTTTGCGGCGACAGTGTACAAAGATGGCGGCACTGAATTGAAGGTTGGCGGTCGCGTCGAGTTTCGTGGTGACTTTATTGGTTCAGGCGGTGCTGAAGTAGACGGTTCTATGGAAGATAAGTCACGTGCGCGTCTAAACCTAAAAGGTAAGGCTGACATCGGTAACGGTCTGTCTGCATTTGGTGTTTACGAAGCGGAACAAAAAACCGGTAAGAGCGAATTTAAAAACCGCTACATGTACGCTGGAGTAAGTGCAGATGCAGGTAGCTTCTCTGTAGGTCGTCAAGACATGGCTGCCGTTATCATCTCAGACATGACGGATATCACCGAGTTTTCTGGCGTTCAGCAAGTCATTGACTCATCTTCGGATAAGCAAGATAGCGTTTTCGCTTACCGTGGTGAATTCGATGCTCTACAAGTTCAAGCCACTTACCAAGCTAACTCCGAGGATAGCCAAGATAAATACGGCATTTCTGGTCTTTACTCTCTACCAATCGGTCTTGACCTAGGTCTTGCATACTCAGGCGGTGATGTAGACAAAGACAATTCAGAAGACCAAATCCTTGGTGGTATCGCTTACTCACTGGATAACCTCTACCTTGCAGGTACGTACTCACAAGGTGCACTGACAGATTCTGAAGACTTTACCGCTTATGAGCTAGTTGCAAGCTACAATATTGCAAGTAAGTTTACCGTCGCTGGTCTTTACACTTTCCAAGAAAACGATCCAAATGGCGCTGTAAAGTACGATGCAGTTGAAGGTTTTGAGCTTGTGGGATACTACAAACTGAATAGCAACTTCCGCACTTACCTTTCTTACTACATGAACCAACTTGATGAAGCGAAAGACGCGGAAGGTAAAGTAACCGAAGGCGAAGATACACTTCGTCTTGGCGTACGCTACGACTTCTAACTGCGGCTTCTGCCCAAGCCAGCATCGCAACAAGTTTTTGACCGGCACTCCGTGTCGGTCATTTTCTATTTATTGAGATAAGACCGACAGCTTTTCTACTTAAACCTAACTGCCCTCTTTTAATGCATTTACTCCCGAAGTTAGTGCAATTCCTCTAGTAGCCGTTAGACGCGCCCTTCTCACCCTTTAAAAATCAACACGTTAAAAGTTGGCACACTAGCTGCAATATTAAAAACGAGCAAATGCATGGCAGCGTTTGTGCTTCTCGTTCTTTGTACCTACTTCGGTAGGCACGTCCTTTGAATTGGTAATGTCGCCTCCCTCTGGGAGGCATTTTTTTATTGGCTACCCCAACATTAGAACGTATGATCCTATCTATTGTTTAAAACCGGAAATATCCAATTGAATCATCATCCTGTCCAAGGAGCATCTTGGATGCTTACCGCAGGCTTGGCTTTTGCCATCGTTAATAGCTTTGCTCAAATCGCAAGTATTCACTTTGGTGTGTCATCCACGACATTTGCACTCTTCCAATACGCTATCGCCTTTTTCGCTATCTTGCCGTATCTGCGAACATTAGGAATTCGTCAGTCTCTACGTACTAACCACTTTGGGTGGCATGCATTGCGCATCTTCTTGGCGGTTATCGGTATCCAGCTTTGGTTATGGGCTCTCGCTTATCCGGTTCCTATCTGGCAAGGCATCGCTTTGCTTATGACTTCACCGTTGTTTGCAACGGTAGGTTCAGGTTTAATTCTGAAGGAAAAAGTAGGTGTTGCTCGTTGGATCGCAACGCTTACTGGCTTTATTGGCGCAATGATCATTCTTGAGCCTTGGTCAGACTCTTTTACCTGGGCAACGTTACTGCCTGTCGGCGCGGCTTTTTTCTGGGCATCTTATTCTTTAATGGTGAAAAAGCTGTCGGTGAACGATCCACCATCAACCATGGTGGTTTACTTACTGCTCTTGATCACGCCCTTTAATATTTTGCTGGCGGCACCTACATTTGCAATGCCTGAAGGCTGGAACATTTGGGGAATCTTAATCGCCGCAGGCATACTTACGGCACTAGCCCAGTGGGCAGTAGTCAAAGCTTACGCTGTCGCTGATGCATCGTTTGTACAACCATTCGACCACGCGAAACTGCCCTTAAATGTCTTTGCAGGCTGGTTAGTATTCAACTGGGTGCCACCAGGTCGACTATGGCTTGGTGCTGCAATCATTATCGGCTCCATTGCTTTCATTACTCATTGGGAAGCGAAAAAAAGAAAGTAATTTGAAAGAAATTTCTCGGTTTTGAGTTCTATATTTTCAGGAAAGGAAATGAGGAGCATCTTATGACACAGCCAATCAAAATTACATTGTATCGTTGGGCCGGCAGTTGGGGACCATTCAAAGTCAATATCCCATGCGGGGAATGTACATTAACCAAAGATATTCTTGCTGACACATTTGAAAATGAATTAGCAGATGTGCCAGTCGAGCTAGAAGTGAAAGATTGGTTGTCTCATTGGTGGGAGCCATTAAAACTTGGAGCATGGCATGCCCCTATCCTAGTCGTTGAAGGCAAAGTCGTCAGCCAAGGGGAAGCGCTAAACCGAGGCGTGCTTGTTCAATCTGTCATTGCTGAATGGACCAAGCGAGATCAGCTTAAAGGCAACATCGTTTACGGTAAGGCGACATGCCCTTACTGTGTTAAAGCGAAAAAGTTGCTTGATGAAGCTGGCGTTGACTACAAATATCACGATGTAGTGAAAGACAGCGCAGCCCTATATCGTATGATCCCTGAAGTGAAAGCCATCATTGGTGAAAAAACACCAGTGACCGTGCCACAAATATGGTTAGACGGTAAGTACATTGGAGGCGCGGATAATCTGGAAAAGTGGTTGGCTGAGAAAGGATTAGATAGCGTGCCAGATAACGTTGTCGAGATCCCAAGTCAAACGGCTTAAATATATCGATTGAGATACCCAGAGCCAGAATGCAAAAAGCCCCAATATGACATCGGGGCTTTTCTTATTAATTCGCTAGTTTTTTCATTACGCGAGCAAACATAGAAGGCTTTTTCTTCTTCGCTTTACCGTAAAGCGCTTTGTGCATCGCGTCTTTAGCCATCATTTGACCAAAGTAAACACCACCAAGTTCGTAACCCATGACCTTCTCCTAAGAAGCAATTAACTGGTTTATGTTGTAATTTTACACCACAAAAACCATAAAACAAGATATGGGTCACATTTATTTTGTAATTTAATTACAAAAATTTTTATCCTAGCGAATAAGAAACGTAATTAACGTTTAGGTTGCTGGTATGTTTTACCTGCTGCTTTGTAGGTGTCTTTCGGTTTAATTTCAAAGAAAGTCTCGAAGAACCAAGCCGCAAACTTGATCAGGTGGTCACCTTCATTCATTACATGCTCAACGAACTCTTTCTCTTCACCAGACTCATCTGCTTGAACCGTAATGTGGTAAATGCGTTTTTCACCTTCTACTTCAGCAAGACCGAATTGACCTGTTAGCGATTCAGCAGCCTGAGCGACTTCTTCTTCCTCAGATGCTTTTAATAGCTCTAGCGCTTGAGGTAGGTTTTCTTGTTGACCGATTTCTTTCAGTAGAGCTTCAAATTCGTTTTGTTGCATGATTTCACCTAACAATGAACGGGTGTTGTCGATATGCCACTATTAACCAAGTGTAGATAACGACACAATAATTGGTTGCGCATTTTAGAGAGGACAACATGCGCTTGCAACCACATTCAACTAAGAACGCTCTGGTTGGACTAAACCACCAGAAGGGGTACGGAACTGTCCAACCACCAGCACCAAGCAAGAAATCACTGCAATCGAAATATAAAAGACGCCGAGTTGATGTTGAGTTGTTACCCAAGTTTCTACCAAATAGCCGCCAAATAACCCAGCTAAACACATCTGAATAGAACCCGACAATGCAGATACCGCACCTGCCTGTTGTTTATGAGGCGATAGCAGTAAACTGATCGAAACAGGGAAAGACATGCCTTGCGCGAAGCTCAAACACGTAAAGGCAATGAGCAAAGATGTCGCTGTAAACGGCAATATAAGAAGCATCACTCCTGAAAAGGCAACAATGACAAAACTCATCAAAAGGATCTGTTGCTCTTTGTATCGAGCATTGATGATGTTGAGAACTAAACTCCCCATCAATAAACCTGCCGAAGGCACAATCATCAAGGTACCGTAATCGGCAGCAGTGAGACCAAGCTCTTGTTGCATTAAGAACGGATAGAGAGACAGTGTCACCAAAGCTGATAAGTAACTCAACCAGTTGTAGCTTGCGCTGCCTATTACTTGTTTGTTGGTCAACAACTCAAAGTAATTGCGCATCACACGTTTTGGCTCAAAGCGGCGTTTGGGGTATGGCAGCGTTTCATGCAACACAATAAAGCCAAGGGTAAAGATCGCCGTAAGATAAATAAGAACGAAGACAAAAACCGCATGCCAACTAATGTGATAAGCAATCCATCCACCAAACAAAGGCGCAACAATCGGCATCACAGAAGCAGTCACCGAGATGTATGACAACGCCTTGGTGAGCTGCGCTCCATCATAGCTATCTCGCAACACAGAGCGCCCAAGAACAGAGGCACTCCCAGCCCCAAGACCTTGTAGTAGACGTCCGGTCTCAAGTGCAAAAATGTGGTCCGCAAAGGCAATACAGATGATGGTTCCGACGAGATACACACTTTGTCCCAAGATAAATACAGGACGGCGACCAATTGCGTCGGATAAAGGGCCATAAATTAGCTGTGAGACACCAAATCCGACAAGAAACAGCGTAACCAAGTTTTGAATCGTATGCTGAGGAAGATTCAAATCGTGACCAATCAAAGGCAAAGAGGGAAGATAGATACTGACGCCTACTTGACCAGTCGCGATGACCATCATCGCCAACAATAATGGTGTTTTACGCAATATACCCTCCTTACATCATGACAGTTTCACGACAGACAGTGTATATTTGATACTCAAAGATGATAATAAACCAAAATGGAAAGGGATTATTTCCCCTGAGGATGGAATAAGATGGATTGGATTCAGAGCGTTAATAGCTATATTCGCGTAGTCGAGGAAGGTAGCTTTAACGCAGCAGCGAGAAAACTCAACACCACCAGCTCCGCCATCAGTAAACGTATCCAATGGTTAGAGGACAAGATTGGTGTTCAATTATTAAAGCGAACCACTCGCTCGATCAGCCAAACTGAAGCAGGCGCTTTGTTTTATGAACGAGCCAAAGTCCAACTCGACTCTTGGCAATCCGTTTTAGATGAAACCCGCTCTGTTAACCAATCACCAGCAGGACTACTTAAAATTGGTGCGACTTTGGCGGTAGGCTCTAAATTTTTAGTACATTATCTTGATGATTTTCTTGAAAAATACCCTGATATTAAACTTCAGTTGATCACCACGCTACCAGGTCAGATACCAGAACTTAGCCTAGATTTGTTTATCAGCCGTGAGTTGGAGCAACTCAATTCCCTCAGCTTTAAAGCCAGCCCATTGTTCGAGCACAAAGCTCAGTTTTATGCTGCGCCGAGTTATCTAGAGAAACACGGTACACCAAAAACAATCGAAGAATTGTCGCAGCATAACGTTTTAATCTGGGGTGAGAAACCAGTACGAGAAATCAAGACCAATCGTGGAAAACGTGTCAGCCTATCGGGAAATTTCGCCACGACGAACCCAGAAGCCCTCTTCCATGGTGCTAAACGAGGCATGGGAATCTTGCTGTCTAATAACGTGATGATCAAAGAAGACCTAAAATCCGGCGCTTTAGTACCCATTCTTCCGGAAGTGACCGCTGATGAAGCGACTGTATATGCCTACTACCCAAAGCTGGACTATCAACACACCCGAACTCAACTGTTTCTCGACTATCTAAAAACGCGCTTAGAAGAAGAGAAACGTGCCTAAACTTTTGACTCTCTGGTGCTTCAAGTACTAGAGAGTAACTAGCCTTCTCCAAAGCGACTACCACTTTGATGAGAGTTAGCTCCCCTAGCACCTCACCCTATGGTTGAAAATCACCAATAAAACGTATCTTGAGTTTGAAAAATCACCTGAAGTAAACAATAGTTAACGTGATGCATATCGATTAAATGAGAAAAGATCGTGTAATAAAGCCAACACAAACACGATATGGGTAAACACAACGTCGGGTGAAATGTTCAATGGATCATGAACAAAAAAGTATCCAGTTACTTGATGAAATTCTAAAGCTCAATGGTAGCGCACTACTCGACAGAGTAACGCTTGAGCTCCATCAGCAATTTCAAAGCTACTGTACTTGCGTAGTTGAGATAGCACACCTACAACATTGTGCGGTGACACTTTCCAACTCTAGTGGCGGAACCATCGCAGACAGCATGTGTTACGGATTAGAAGGCACTCCTTGTGAGCAAGTCGCACAAGACATTGGCGAACTCATCTTCTATCAAGATGAAGTTTACAAGCTATTTCCTGAAGACCAAATGTTTCAGGACGCTGGCATTCAAGCGTATATCGGACTTCCTTTAAAAACACATACAGGTGAAGTGTTAGGCATCTTAGTGTCAACATTTACTCACTCCATCAGTGAAGCTGAAGCCGAAGAAATCATCTTCCATCACCGTTTTTATGCAAACATCATCATCCATAGTTTGCGAGAAAAGTGGATCAGTGAACGCTCAGACAAACTTCTCAACCAACTCAGTTACGAAGTCTCTCATGACAATCTAACAGGGCTGCTCAATCGCAGTTGTTTAGCTGATACGTTGGAGACCTTAACTCAGCAGGCAACTCGCCCTTTTAGTCTTGCGTATCTAGATATCGACAACTTTAAATCCATCAATGACATCAACGGTAACTACATCGGTGACCAAATCATTAAGTTCACTGCAAATGCGATTCAACAAAGCTTAACCTCGCCCAACAATGCGTTTCGAGTCGCAGGTGACGAGTTTGCTTTTATTACCTATGACGAAGATCCTGTTAGCGTCTGCCAAGAAATCCTCGATAAAATCGAAGCAGGCTATTCAGACAAATCCAATCGTATTTCTTTCACTGTCAGTATCGGGATCGCGAGAGCGCCTGTGCATATGCTGAATAGTGATGACTTAATACTGAATGCGAGCCTTGCGCTAAAAGACTGTAAAAAACGCCGAGATACCCGTATTCAACATTACGACACCCACTTAAGTGCACTTTACCATCGCCAGACACAACTGATTGAAGCACTGCGTGAGCAGCTTCGTTTAAGCATTGATGAAAATGAAGAGCTTTATGTCGTAGTCCAGCCAATTGTTGACATCACCAGTGACCGTTGGGACTACTTTGAAATCCTCGCGCGTTGGAACAGCAGCGTTTATGGCAACGTCTCGCCAGTGGAATTTATTGAAGCCGCCGAACAATCAGGGTTAATCATTGAGCTAGGCGAGCGCATCGTGGAACTCGCCTGCCGCGCAAAACAAAACTTAGAACGACAACTGGGTTACACCGTCAAGCTTTCAATTAACTGTTCAGCTCATGAACTTATTGATTCTAATCGCTACATGAACTTCCTTACTCGGATTCTAGAAAAATACCATCACCAAGCTACAGACTTTGTTATCGAGCTTACAGAGACAGTCTTGCTGTCACAAAGTGGTCGAGAACAGATGGTATTGAATTCGTTACGCTATCTAGGCTTTAAGGTCGCATTAGATGATTTCGGCACAGGCTACTCAAGCTTAAACTACATTCACAACTACCCTATCGATAGCATCAAAATCGACGCGACATTTGTACGCAACATGCTCTCAAATACGACATCAGAACAAGTCGTTTTGTTGATCGCTCAACTGGCTCAGTTGCTTGAGGTTGATCTTATTGCTGAGGGGGTTGAGGATGACAGAGCCTTGCAAAAGCTCATTGAAATGGGTTGCCACCATATTCAAGGTTATTTTTATTCGAGACCACACAATGTTGACGAGCTAATTGGCATCATCAACGAAAAGCAGATGAAAAGCGCTTAAAAAAAGACCAAACAATGTTTGGTCTTTTTTGTGATTTATAAAACGGCTTGTTCTTTGTCTTTAAGCAGTTTGTCCATCTCGTCTCGAGTAGCAATAAAGCTCGCCATTTCCTTTTTAGGCACAGAGCTTGCCATCGGGATCTTCGCTCGCATTGCATTAACAGGACGACCGTATTCGATCAATTCGTAGTGAAGGTGCGGACCTGTTACACGTCCCGTTTTACCCGATAAGCCAATACGTTGACCACGAGAAACTTTCTGACCTTTCTTCACTAGGATCTTACTTAGGTGCAGATAGCGCGTCTTGTACTTACTGCCGTGCTCGATCACTACGTAGTTACCCGCATATGGGTGTTTACGTGTCATGATAACCGTGCCATCCCCCGTTGCTTCTACTGGTGTACCGATAGGCACAGCCCAGTCAGTACCGTTATGAGGTGCAACTCGACCCGTTACAGGATGAAGACGTTTCGGGTTAAAGCCTGAGCTGATACGCCAGCCTCGACTAACAGGGTAACGTTGGAAGGCACGCTGTAGGCTCTCACCTTTCGCATTATAGAATTGACCGTCGGTATGAAGATAAGCAGTCACTTCACGACCACGGTTGTAGATCTTAATTGCTTCGATTTCGTTCTTGCCAGTCGGCACGCCATCAATACTTTGAGAACGACGAACCACTTCGAATCGGTCACCTGCGCGTAAGTCTTTACCGAAGTTAACCTGCTCTTTTAGTAGGTTCACCACTTGGCTGATTTCCGCTGAGCTCAAGCCCAAACGATTTGCTGATGACGAGAAACTACCATGAATCACGCCAACTAAAGGTTCTTGATGCCAAACACCTGGGATTGAGATGTCCGAGAAATCGTAGCTGCCATCAGCATTACGACGATAAACGACTTTGTCGGCGATAGAAAATTGAAGCTCCATCTTTTCCAATTCACCCGTCGACTCATCACGCCAAAAACGCAATGTGTTGCCGGGTTTTAAAGTATCAAGAGCAAGGAAGTTCAAATCCGTCTCCATCACTTTCATCAACGAACTGTAGCCGAAGCCCAGTTGGCTAAAAATGGAGCTCAGGTTGTCACCTGCTTGGATTTGGTATTCAAAATTTGGGGGAGAGACAACTTCTGCTGTTGTCGCCTCAAGAATATTTTCTACAACTCGCGATTCAGGCAAGTTAAGGGCGATGGTTTTAGTAAGGGAAGACTCTTTGAGAGAGTTGGAAACACCAATCGCAACTAATACTGGCAAGGAGTACAACAGTAGCGCTTTACGACTTGTCAGATTCGGCAACCGTCTTGTTGTAATTTCATTTGTAGACACGGGAATTACTATCTCCTTTATAACAAGGCTCATAGCTTATGCATTCCCGCATAAGAAATCACTATGAAATTACGAGATCTAGCGCAGAAAACACTTATTTTTTACAGAAGACAAAAAAATTCATTACTGTTGCATATGTAAGTTATTACCTACACGTTTAAGAGTGGTTGTAATCAATTGATTTGGTTGTTCTGCCATCGCTTGATCTTCTCCATGTTGAAGATATGAAAGCGAAATTTGTGTATCGCTGTTCCATTTCAATGAAGACATCTTGATTCGATCACCAATGAAAACGCTGTTAAGCAATACAACACGGCTTGGTACAGCATCAAACTTAAATAAACCGATGTAGTAAAACGCCCCAGAACCTTGTGTTGTCACGATCACAGGAGCCACAATCCAAGGGGTCTCACTTACGTTACGCTGCGCAATAAACTCGGTAGGTACCAGTACCTCGCCTTTTGTTGCACCAGCATCATACTGACCTTTTAAAAAACCATGCTCTTTATCCCACTCATCAAGAAAAGTCACCGCACCCTGCTCTGGAACTTGAACAGTCCACGGATTTCGTGACTGAATACCCAGCACTTCCGCTACGATTGAATTAGATTGTGCCTGCGCTTGAGGAAACTTTGCCATGATCTCATCATCAGAAAGGCTAAACCGGTAAATGCCCGCAATAATAACCACAGCTAACAGTACGATTGGGATCAGGAGAATGAGGGGAATAGGTAGGATTCTCTTACGAGTCATGAAGACTTCCTTGTGTTCTTGTTCTCTGAATTATGTTCGGAGTATATACCATTTATAGAGCGAAGACCGCTCTGCCTATCCGTTCATTTTGACTCAAGTGTTTCAAAATTAAACTAAACTGTTTGGTGGGCAACCAATAGGTAATAACGATGACAAAAATCACCCACACATGCGAGTGTGCCTGTGGCTTAGTCCAACTGCGTTGCACGGCGGAGCCCATTCGCACTTCTATTTGCCACTGTTTCGAATGTCAAAAGCGCACGGGGAGTGTGTTTGGTGTTCAAGCTCGGTTTCACAAAGACCAAGTAATATTAGATGGCGATACCACCAGTTATACTCGTATCGCCGATTCAGGAAATCAAGTGCATTACGAATTTTGCCCGGCATGCGGTACAACAATGCGCTTACTGCTTTCAGACGTCCCAGACTACGTGGTGATCCCAATGGGATTGTTTAACAATAAAGAGTTTCCACAACCCACTATTTCCATTTATGAGCAAAGAAAACAGGGATGGGTCAGCTTTGATTGCACCATGGAACACGTTAGATAAATATTTGTTATGCAGAATTTGAACTCTCTCAACATTTGAGTTTGCTCAACAATAGTTGAGACTTTATTGAGAATGATCAACCAAGTAATCGCGTAAGTACTTTCGTTCCGCGCCACGAGCGCTATAATCTGCTCCTAACATTTGGTGAGGCTTTATTGTGATTTCCAGACTTCCTCGTTGGGTGGAATATGGCGCTTTTCTGCTTGCTCTTCTCGCAGGCTGCGTCAATGCCGTGGGTCTTCTCGGCTTTCAACATCAAGCGATAACGCATCTTTCCGGAACCGTAACTCAGCTAGGGAACAGCTTACTAACAGGTGTAGATACAACCATTCACCTGCTCCTTATTGTATTTAGCTTTTTGATTGGCTCTGCATTTAGTGGATTCTTTATCGAAAGCAGCGCGCTCAAGCTTGGTCGTCGCTATGGTGTAGCTCTTTGCATAGAGGGTAGCCTGCTGTTGCTCAGCTTGGGCTTTCTGGTACAAGGTAATGTTTATGGTCAATACCTTGCCTCTGCCGCTTGTGGCTTACAAAATGCGATGATCACAACATTCAGCGGAGCTGTCGTCCGAACCACTCACATGACCGGTATTATTACTGACCTCGGTATTATGATTGGAGAGAGCTTGCGAGGACGTCAGTTTGACCGACGTAAAGCCAAGCTGTTTATCTTTATCTTCCTTGGCTTCTTATTAGGCGGTACATCTGGTGCAGGTTTATTTAACGTTTACGAGCTGTACGCATTAGCCTTCCCGGCTCTGTTAGCTTTTATAATTGCCATTGCATATTGGAGTTACCTCTACTTGCAGAGCCGCAACCAAACCGTCTAGTTTTTAATGACGGTTTAAGCATTCGACTTAAACCGTCTTATCTCTCTTGTCACTCGGTTAGCCTATAAACCCTATCTACTGGCAGAAAACGCTGTCATTGGCTTGAGATCCCAATCACATTTGCTAGGCTTTTTATTGCTCTAGTCACACTGTACCCCTTAACACTCTGCACTGAGCAGCTTACGTGCTACAATTTTCTAACACGCGCAACAAATTCATATACAAGATTCTAGGTTTAGTACTTTTAGCCGAAAAAACGGCTGAATAACTAGATGTATTTAATGAATAGTATTGCAATGGATGCAGTTTGCGGGTAATCTCCGCACACTGTGATTAAATACGGATGTTTAGTGAATATTTATGTCATGGAATATGGCGAGTATTGACTAGTAGTAACACGAGACAAATAATGCATAACAACACTAATGCTGCTGAAGCGCCTAAGGGCAACTTTTGGATGTTCTTCATCCCATCCCTAATCGGTCTTCTACTTTTCATGGCACCAATCTCTTACGATGGTGGTCTGACAATCCCTGTCGCGGTAATGGCAAAAGTCATTCCTGCAGTTCTTGGCGATACTTTAATTGCTATCGTAACCGCTATTGTTGCTTTCATGGCGCTAGCTTCTGTTCTTTGCAAAATTTTCAAGCCAGCAGCAATCCTACGTAACGGTTTCTTGAACGGTCTATTTAATCCGTCTCCACTTTGGTTGTTGGTTCGCCTAATTGGTGGTGCAGCGGTGCTGATGACGTTCTTCCAAGTGGGTCCAAAAGCAATTTGGGAAGAAAACACAGGCGGTCTTGTTCTTACTGGTCTGCTGCCAACGCTATTCGCGGTATTTATTTTTGCAGGTCTATTGCTACCTTTATTACTTAACTTTGGTCTATTAGAACTGTTCGGTGCCCTACTAAGTAAAGTAATGCGCCCAGTCTTCAACTTGCCAGGTCGTAGCGCGATCGACTGTATGGCTTCTTGGTTGGGTGATGGTAGTGTGGGTATCCTACTAACCAGTAAACAATACGAAAACAACTTCTACACTCAACGTGAAGCTGCGGTTGTAGGTACGACTTTCTCAGCAGTATCGATTACCTTTAGTTTGGTTGTCCTTGCTCAGGTTCAACTAGAGCACCTATTCCTGCCTTTCTACGGCGCAATCTGTCTAGCTGGCGTTATTGCAGCAATTATCATCCCTCGCCTACCACCATTGAGCCTAAAGAAAGACCGTTACATGGATGGCAGCGAACCGAAAAAAGATGCGGACGCAGTACCTGCTGGTCACACGACTTTTTCTTGGGGTATGGATCTTGCGCTAAAACGCGCTGGTCAAGTGACTTCTGTACAGTCGGTATTTAAAGAAGGCGTACATAACGCAATCGACATGGTGTTTGGCGTACTTCCTGTGGTTATGGGTCTTGGTACCGTGGCATTAATCATTGCAGAATACACGTCTGTATTTGAGATCCTAGGTCAACCATTTATCCCTTACCTAGAGTTGCTACAAATCCCTGAGGCAGCAGCAGCGTCTCAAACTATCGTTGTTGGTTTTGCAGATATGTTTATCCCAGCAATCCTAGCGGCATCTATCGATAACGAAATGACTCGCTTTGTAATTGCAGCAATGTCAGTAACTCAGCTTATCTACATGTCTGAAGTGGGCGCTCTGCTTCTAGGTAGTAAGATTCCAGTGAACATCGTAGAACTGTTCGTAATCTTCATTCTACGCACGCTGATTACGCTACCTGTCATTGCAGGTGTAGCTCATCTTATTTTCTAAATTTGATGCAATTGATAAAGGCTCCGCTCTGTCGGGGCCTTTTTTGTATTTGTAACATCAGTTTGTTTTCTTAGCTCAGATTCACCATATTCTTTGGTTCTACCCTCGCTTTCTTTACGTCTCATTTTTGATACATAACTTATAAATATCATTTCAAATTCATCTATTTAAATTAGTTAGACACACAAGATAAGACTTGTTTCTATAAGGCTCAGTGATACCATTCTTATGTTTTTAACAGTTTAATGACGAAGTCCAACAATTCAGATCAAAGTCACAACTTTTAAATTCATCTAGGCTTTTTATCCCGTTTCGACAATAAAAGCCGTAAATAGCCTTCAGGTTTCTGATAAATCTGTCGATAAACAAAATAACAAACACAATTCTGTGTTCACATCTGCCGAAATCACCCAGGGAAGAAGAGGTGAAAGCAGAGTAAACCAGCCGGGAGACTCGAGAGGGAAAAGTATGAAATTCAGACATAAGGTTGTAACTGCCTCTTCTATTTTACTGCTTGTTACTGTGGCATTGCTGTCGACACAACAGGTTATGACTATCCGTTCACAGATCGAAGAAAACATTGATACGAGTGTGAACGAAATTCTCTCCAGTGTGGGGAACACTGTAGAGTCCGAAATGAACGCGAAAAAAGATCTTGCTCAATCGATGACCGAGATCTTGGAAATTAATCCAAGCGATCACGATTACGTAAAAGATGTACTAGAAAAGCCAATGCCAAAATCAAGCTTCTTGGCAATCGGGTACGCATACGACCACGATGGTTCCTTAATCGAAAACGATGACGGCTGGGAAGCTGGTGCCGACTATGATCCTCGTGTTCGCCCTTGGTTTGTCTCTGCAAAAGCACAGGGCAAACTTATCGTCACTGACCCTTATGTTGATGTCTCTTCTAAGAAGGTCATTATTTCTATCGGTACGCCAGTTCGCGAAGCTGGTCGATTCCTAGCAGCGATGTTCTACGATATGGAGCTGACCACCCTTTCTGACTTGGTAAACCAAGTCAATCTATTTGATGCCGGCTACCTCTTCCTCGTTACTGCAGACGGCACGACGATTGCTCACCCAGAAGCGAAATACAATGGTGAGAAGCTATCGAGCTACTTGCCACAAGTCGAGATCAAACCTGGCGCTCAACACATTGAGATTAACGGCAACAAATACATGGCGAGCCTGTCGCACATTGCGGGTGAGAATTGGTATGTAGGCGCGCTTGTCGACGAAAGCATTGCATATTCTGCAGTGGGTAAGCTGCGTAATAGTGCAATCATCTACTCATTGATTGCCGTGATTGCCTCTATCATCGCACTGACTATCCTCATCCGTACCTTGATGCGCCCTCTTGATGAGCTAAACACAGCAATCCAAGCCGTCGCATCAGGCAAAGGCGATTTAACGCAGCGTTTGGACACCAATACCGATCAAGAATTCTCTGAACTAGCAAAAGGTTTCAATACCTTTATGGAGAACTTGCAGCACCAGATCATCGAATCGAAGAGTATCTCTGATCAGATCCTCAGCGGAACGCAAATTACTGCTGAAGGTGCACGTGACTCTGCGTCTGCGATTCAGACTCAACTTCAAGAGCTAGAGCAACTTGCAACAGCTATGCACGAAATGTCAGTAACGGCAACCGAAGTAGCTAACAACGCGCAAGGCGCAGCAAGTGCAGCGAAAGAAGCGGATGAAGCGACCATGCAAGGCTCCTCTATCGTAAATGAGTCGACAGAAACGATTAACCTACTTTCTGACAGCATCGATCAAGCGGTTGAAGAAGTTCAAGGTTTAGAGTCTGCGACAGCTAACATTGAGACTATTCTTAAAGTTATCAACGATATTGCAGACCAAACGAACCTACTTGCACTGAATGCGGCAATCGAAGCGGCGCGTGCAGGTGAATCTGGTCGTGGCTTCGCAGTGGTAGCCGATGAAGTACGTACTCTTGCACAACGTACTCAAGAGTCTACGACCGAAATTCGCAGCATGATTGAGCAATTGCAATCAGGCGCATCTTCTGTTGCTAGCGCAATGCACCAAAGCAAAGGCAGCGCAGTAGAAGCGGTAGAAAAAGCAGGACACGCAAATGACGCTCTACAACGCATCCGCGATGCGATTCAACGTATCTCGGACATGAACTTGCAGATTGCTTCGGCAGCTGAAGAGCAAAGCTTGGTAGCAGAAGAGATCAACAACAACACGGTCAACATCAAAGATCTATCGACTCAAGTTGCTGACTCTGCAAACCGCACCAACGATGCAATGCAAGCGCAGAATGAAGACGTTCGTAAACAAGACGAAATCCTTAACCGCTTTACGGTGTAACACTTCTCTTACTTACAAATGCAAAACAGCGAGCACAGTGCTCGCTGTTTTTTTATCGATTACAACACCACATGAACATAACGATCTTTTGAACGCTTGTAATAGTGCTCATCCACCTTCAGGTAGGTAAAGTTCCCGATCTGGATATACGTACTGCGCGGTGGAATACGCTTGTAGTGATAATAATAATGTTTTGGTCGTTTGTGCTTCACCACGACGACCTTTTTATGCTTGTGTTTATGTTTATGGTTATGATGACCGTGTTTATTATGATGATGCTTTGGATGCGCGGAAACATCAGCGCTGAACACTCCTAACGAAAGCATCATTCCAATCATGGTAAGAGAAAGTCGCTTCGACACTCAATTCCCCTTTTCTTAATAACTTGGGCGTTATGATAAAAAGAGAGGCAATCGCTCTTGTCAGGCGCTAGCGAGACAATTTCATCCCATGGTCAAATATCATCACGATTTATCAAGCCAAGGCCAATCCGATAAGAGCTACAGATGTATCACTCGCCAAAAGGCATAAAAAAGCCGTTTACCCCACGAGGCAAACGGCTTTTTAAAATTTGAGTCGCTTAAGCGTCAATCAATCAGTGGATACTACACCGCTTGTGCAAACAACAGGAAACAACCAAATAGGAAGATCACGCTCATGCCCATCACACCGCCACCTGCTTCGTACACATTGTCATCATCCACAGGCACACGACGTACTTTCATCGTCATTGATAGTGGGACAAAAACTGCTAAGAACACGAGGATAATACCTGCGTAGCTTAGGATTGCGAGAAAGTGTTCTGGAGCAAACACGGCACCAAGCAGCGGTAGGATGAACGTTGTTACAAATACCACAGGCTTGCTAGCTTTAAGAAGGTCCGCATTTTGGTCATACAACGCCATTGCTACACCCAAGAAAGACGTTAGAAGCGCCAGACCAGTGAACATCGATAGAATGAATTCTAGACCCGAGTATTGTTGACCAAGCACAGAGATCAACTCAGATACGTTAGAGAATTGAATAAGCTCGTGTGGAGGTAGGTTACCCACGACTGCAAACAACCAAAGTAGGTAGCACACAAGAGGAATCGTAGAGCCAACAATGATCATGTTGCGCAGTTGATTCTTACTTGCTTCTTTGTTGTAGGTCACTAAAGAAGGAATCACCACCATAAAGCCGAAGCTGGTGAATAGAACTGAGCTCTGTTTGATCAATGCCATTTTGTCTGCATTTACCACTTCACTTAGACCTTCAAACGACACATTTGGCGCAAGAGAGAATAGCGTTAGAATGAGCGCGACAATCATACCGATGAACAAGCCACGGTTTAGCTTATCCACCACACCAGTACCCGCTGATACGATAAGACCAACCAGCACAGTAAAGCCAACTTGGCTAGAAATCGTAGAAAGTGGCAGTCCCATTGACGTGGTGACTTTTTGTACCAAGTCACCCGCACCAATAATGTAAGCCATTAGCAGACAAACAAGTAGTGCATACAAAAGACCATTAGTAACAAGCTGACCACCTTTACCAAGGGTTTCGCGAGCGATTGCATTCATGCTGACACCACCACCTACTTTGCAGCTTGCTTCTAATAGAAGAAGTGCAGCGTAAGTTGTACCTGCCCAAATGAACAGCATAAGGAGAGTGCCCCAAAGAAGGCCAAATTGAGCAAGCACCATTGGTATGGCAAGCATACCAGCGCCAAGAGCAGTACCTGCTACGATCAGGGAACTGCCGACAAGTTTTAGGTTCACGGTTAATACCTCTAAATTTAATCCGTTTTATTGTGACTTATCGTACTTTGGTTCGAAGTACGATCTACGGAAACGCCCTACCTTACAGCCCCATAACTCAGCGCGAAGCCGGAATTCAGGATGCAAAAAGCCTAGACTCAAGACGGATCTATCCTGTCTGAGCATATAAAGGGTGTAGGGAATCATTTCCGGGCAGAGTTCGATTAACGGAACGTCTCACTTTGGGTTCGAAGCAAAATCAGCGCATCCTTTTTCGTCAATCCCATTCTCTGCTGAATGGATTTGGTTCGAAAGGATTGTAAGGCATAAATAGGACGATTGAAAAGCAAAAGCTCCATCTTATAGCCATATATTTTAACAACTATCATTTGATGCAACAGATATGTTGTAAAACCGCCGTTTATTTAGCCTTTTGTCGTTATAAAGAATCGAAAGTGAGCGATGGCACTCAATTTTTGAGGTGTACATGAAAATGTACACTTTGTTGGAAGGTGTTAGAAACCCGGAACATAGCCTAGATTCAGCAATATCGTTATTATTCGCTCCGTACCGACATGTTTCGGTTCACATACCTCTAAACACTGATTTACGGTTCGAAAATATAGGTAAATGAGTGTTCCGAATGCTGGGTTTGGTTCCCCAGCATTTGTATCCTTTCGTTAATTATTCCAAGTGCTTTTATTTCACACAAACGCCGTTGTGGGATTTCGCTCGTCCGTATTTTGTTAAACGAACCAAACCTTCAACGCATTACATCTCCTTGTCTAGCGCATCAATAATGTATGTCAGCACAGCAATCCCCAAATCAGCAACCGAACGTTCCATCAAACTCAAGTGTTCATATGATTGAACTAACTCCTGTTGTTCAATATCACTGCGATGTAAAAACAACTCTTTATAGTTCATCAATCGCTTTTGGGATTCTCGCGTTAGCCAAGTAACATCTAATCTTGTATCCCGGCTACGATTGCGAATTTCATCAAGAAGTTGATCTAAAATGCGTTGCATTTTGCGAATATTAACTTCGCCAGAAATTGATTTATAAAACTGATATTTTTCCATTTTCTGAAACTGACTGAATTCACGTTATTTTTTTGTGGAACGTCATTCTTATCACTATATCCATTCGGGTAAATATGGGGTGGTTAAACTGGTCCGGTTATTGCGTGCTTCAGGACAAAACTGTCCACTAAGGAGGAGCGATGCAAGTAGACCCGTTGATTGAAGTTCTGATTAGGCGACGCAAAATGAAAGGCGTGTCACGCGAACAAATGGCAAAAATTGCCGGAATGAGTGAAAAGACGTATCAGCGAATAGAGCGAGGCGAATCTGATTTAAAACTCTCACAATACCGTTCAATTTTGCGTGCATTAAACCTGACCGATTTAGACATCGCATTGGATGCAAGAGGTGTTGATAACATTTCTGCAGAAGACGTTGCGTCTGCGGCAAGATTACTTCCCCCGGAAGCACAATCTATGCTGACCAAGCTTATCTTCTTAGTGCTAGAGCAAAAAACTAAGACATCCCAAAAGTAGTGCTCTAGACGCATGAATCAAACACAGTTATGGTGAGCTAAACTTAAAGATTAGCGCTTCGATACTCCAAATTATGGGGGAATGTACTATGAGAAGCATCTGGGTAATCGCCACCACCATACTCTGCTTGGTTGGGTCAACAAACCTTTCTGCACAGTCACAGGTGAAACCAGCAGTAAAACCGATAACTCAACCGGGTAACAAACACGATTTACGCCCAGTAAACCGCCCTTACCGTCCCATTAAGCCACCGCACCATTACCGTCCGCCTTACTACCGACCACCCTACTATCATCGACCTCATTATGTCGTAAGACCACCTCGTTATCATTCGTCGTTTATCTATGTAAGACCGGGATATTGGTATCCACCTTATCGTGGACGTTACTATTATTATCACAGTGATTTAGTAGACATTGCGACCTTTGCTGTCTTCGCTGGTATTACTTATGCCATTGTTCAAGATTCCTATTACCGTCGTGATGGTGTCCGCTATGTGTACGTTCGTTATCCACCAAGTGGTAACTACACCATATTGCGCGATGACCGTGTGATAACGTCATCGACGACCAATGATGCTCCGTCTTCAAGGCAGATCGTTTCGCCATCATTAAGCTCAAACACAGCAAGAGTGAGTCCAATACCACCAGCGCCAAAGCCTGAGCCAAGCCCCTATAAACTTGGTGAAATCGTAGACTCGCTGCCTCACACTAAAGAAACTGTCGTCGTTAACGGGCAAAGTTATTTCAAATATAAAAATACTTGGTTTGCACCACTCAGAGCCGAGCGCAAATTTGTTGTGGTAGAGCCACCGTTGTAGTGCTTTTTGTTTCATCCTAAACAAACAAAACCCGCACGCTGCGGGTTTATATCTCTTAGCCGATAACCATTTGGATCAATCGCTTCTCAATACAGCGCTTCGAACTCTGGAATTTTCGCCTTGCCCCTCAGCAGTAAGAAGTTCAAGAACCGGCTCGTTGATGTAGTGAGTATTTTCTCTTCTTCAACACCATGTTTTTCCAACAAAGCAATGGCCAACTCTAACTTGGAAATCTCTTCACTGAAGTGAGCATCCGATCCTGTGGTGAAGTAAACGCCAATTTCTTTACCTAGCTCCACAATACGGTCACAGCGACTATCACTGCCCTTACGGCTTTTACCTGTCAAAGACGTATTGTTTACTTCTACCGCGACATTGTGTTCTTTTGCACAACGCAGAACCTGCTCCATATCGAATGGGTAATTCGGGTTACCTAAGTGACCGAGAACATCCACTCTGCCACTTTTGATTGCATTAATCAGAGCGGCGGTATGCTCAACTTCCGTTGTGGGCTTAAACACGGGTTCATGAAAGCTCGCTATCACCCAATCAAGATGTTGATCAGAAGAAGGCGGTAAATCGATCTCCCCCTTCACATTCAGCGTGTTGGCTTCGACGCCACGAAGAATACCAACCTCATGTAAAAAGCGGGGCAAAATTCTTTGATTATTGAAATGCCAGTAGTGGGGGGCACCTGGCATCTCAGGAGCATGATCGGTGGTACAAAGAAGTTTTAGCCCCTTATTCTTGGCAGCCAACGCATTCTCTAAAATTGTGCTATAAGCGTGTCCACTGGCAATAGTATGGGTGTGGCTATCAATCACGATATCCATGGTAACCTCCTGAGATTGTGGACGAACTATCGAATTTCGAACGAGCCGTTTTGATTAAGGAACAAAGATAAGTCAGCAGGAACCGAATGATTCAGAACTTTATCAACGTTGACCGCATCAGAACGTAAATAAAACTCCAATGCCGCTTCTGGGTCTGTACCACCGCGGATTTTACGATTGACCAAACGATCTTGTAGAAACTCCGCTTGGGTATCAATAAACACCGTAAAATCTGCCAAACGATGCAGTTCTTTCCATACTGGTTCATCAAGCAGCAGCCAGTTACCTTCAACAACGACAATATTGCGATTAACTTGAATGGCATCATCAACTGGGTCATGTAAGTTGCGGTCGTAGTAAGGCCACTTACTGTCTTTCACTTTCAGTTGTTTCAGCTTGTCGATAAGCTCCGTGAGATTGAACGTCTCGTAAGAGCCTTTAATGCTGCGCAGTGGAACACGTTCACCATTACGCTCAATGGTGTTGCTGTCGAGGATTTCATTCGGGTAGTGAAAACCATCAAAAGGCAGAACCTGAAGTGGCTCTTGGTTTTCATCTTGTTCTGATAAATATTCCCAAAAGGCGGCTAGCGTAGACTTTCCACTACCCGGAGGGGCGCACAAGAACACAACAATACGCTCCTGCTTCTCGTGATAAAGGCGGGTAAACTTTTCGATAAGAGGTTGATGGATTCGCTTTACGTCGGCTTCAGGAAAGGTAGCTTCGGTCTCAAAACCACTGACGTTTAAATTCACTTTCATGGTGAACCCTTATTGATTTATCTCCCCTTCGATTCTTTCTATCAACATTTCACACGACAGCTTTAATACTGTTTTGATGAGGGCTTCGTATCTCATTTGTGAAAAGGACTCAAACGAAGAGAACTTAAGCTGATTGATCGACTCAAGATAAAAGCTGTCTTGCTGGGAAGAGAGTACTGATTGGTTTTTAATGAAGTCGTAAATCACGTCATCGGCAAACTCGACCTTTTCCGACTGAGTGACCGCGAACTCCAACACCTGATCGTACAACCCAATGTCAGCGTAAGTTTCCAGTGAGATCTTGCCCATTGCAAACATCAACTTAGACACCACATCGGTTGTTGCTAACGGACCATCTTCTTTCAATAAAGGATCCACAGCATACTCCTTCACGAGGTCGTCTTGAACGAACACTTTCGGAAGCAGTGCTTTTAACTTGAGGTTAATTATTTTGTTAGAAACCTGAAGAAACGCAGTGGCATTTTCGCACTCGTCCAGCTTCTCCAGTAATTCATCTTCACGTGACAACGTCTTATGACCTCTCCATTATGTGGCAGCACAGAGGCTACCACACAAATTCGTTGCAACTAAACCGTTAAGCTCACGTCATAAAACTCAAGTAACGCTTTTTCTGCATGAGCATTCCACACATAGTTGTTTGCGTTCAAAATTGCGTCTAATTCGACGAAGAACGGGTCTTGGTCTGCCAACGATAAAAAGTCATCAATCGCGGTCAACGGCAGGTCAATATGCGGGTAAATCAACTTTTTACCACCCGGAATATCCAACTGATTCAAAATCGTATGTGGCGCAGCTTGCAGACCACCAACGTGTGTGATCATGAACGATGGATTGATCTTACCTTGTGAAGACAAGTCGATAGACTCCACCATGTCGCCAGTTGAGCCACCAGACGTGCCCACAATATGCGTTGACTCGTAATGCACATTGTAGAAGTTAAACGGTACTTTAAATTTCTTATCGGTAGGTCCTGCGAAGAAGTTCAAGCAGCCGTCGTTACCCAACAGCTCGTCGGCTTGCTCTAATACTTGCGATACTGCTGCGTATACCATCACGTCATCGTAGCCTTTGCCGTCGTTAAGCGCTTTCAAATAAGTGACAGGATCATCAACTTGGGCTGTATTCACGTAATGCAGCTCAACGCCTTGCTCTTTTGCTTTCTCAACCGGAATTAAGCACTCTGCTCGGTCTAAACGTGCGGCGTCGATGTCCGTCACCACGATCAATTTTGGCTTCACTGGCCCGTTAATCGCGTAATCAATAGCGCCAATGCCCATTGGACCAGCACAAGCTAACAGCGCTAACGCCCCCCCCTCTTTGATGCCCATATCGTGCTCGTACACGTATTGTTTAGTGTGGTAACTAGCATGGTAAGCACCGATGATGCATGACATTGGCTCAGCCAAAGACGCATCTGCAAAGTAGTCACCGTGGTAAGGCAAAACGCAACCTAAGTCGATAGCGATTTTAGGAATGATGGAATACGTTGCGTTGCCGCCAAAAGTCTCATAGCTGTAGCCTGCCGAGTAACCAGTAGGCAAACCCATTGCAGGTTGCAGAACAAAGTAATCGCCTGCTCTGTATTCGTCTTTTAGGTTCTCACCGACTTCAACAATCACACCGGCGTACTCATGGCCCGTCATCACCGGCACTTCATCAATGTTCTCAGGTACGCGTTTGTGTTTGCTGCCTAGCAATGCCGCTTTGTAAGTGGAAAGGCAGATGCTGTTTGAAATGTTTTTAACCAGAAGTTCATCGGCTGAAATGTTTGGCAAATCAAAAGTTCTTAGTTGAACGTCTTTCTCGCCACAGATAACTGCTGCCGTTGTTTGTACCATGATTTCTCTCCTACATGGGGCGGAATGTTCCACCCCATACTGCATTGTTAGGCTGGTTGCTCAGTCGCGACCGTTTGTTGCTTAATCTTATCCATCAGCTCGTCAAGCGCTGGGTCATTAAGGAAGTTCTTAATTGTCACGACAGGCAAGCCTGTTGCGTTTACTGCGCGGCTTTCTAAACTTTCGTGTGTCACGACAATGTCGGCCTCACTTGGCACTTTTTCGATGGCAAAGTTCTTCACTTCAATATCAATCCCGGCTTGTACTAACTTGCGCTTGAAGGTTGAAGCCCCCATCGCGCTTGAGCCCATACCAGCGTCACAAGCAAATGCGACAAATGAAATTGGTTTGTTTACTTGTTGCGTTGCAGGTTTAATTGCACCTTCCGCTTTCATGTCTTTCATCTCAGAGACAGACTGTTCAAACTCGTCTTCTTTGTTTTCTGCTTTGCTCATCTTCAGAATCGCACTTGCGACAAGGAAGGAAACTATTGTTGCTGTTGTGACACCTGCGATGGTCGCTAGGAAACTGCCTTTTGGAGTAAGAGCTAAGTAAGAGAAGATTGAGCCTGGACTTGGACCTGCTACCAAACCTGCATCCAGTAGGTTGAAGGTTGCGATACCAGTCGCCGCACCTGCAATCATTGCCACAATCATAATTGGCTTCATTAGCACGTACGGGAAGTACAGCTCGTGAATACCACCGAAGAAGTGAATAATGATGGCACTTGGCGCAGAACGTTTAGACAGACCTTGACCAAACTTCGCGTAAGCCAACAGCATACCAAGACCCGGACCTGGGTTAGATGCCACCATAAAGAAGATAGATTTACCTGTTTCAGCTGCCGCCTGCAGACCTAGTGGGTAGTAAATACCTTGGTCGATGGCATTGTTAAGGAACAGCACTTTCGCTGGTTCATTGATGATCGCAAGCAAAGGAAGGAATCCCGTTGCAACCAAGGCTTCAATGCCCGATTTCACGAATAAGTTAGCCGCCGTTACTGCAGGACCAACAATCTCATAGGCGAATAGACATAAAATCATGCCCACAATACCCAATGAGAAATTGTTCACCACCATCTCAAAGCCCGAAGGGATGCGGTGTTGGATTCGTTTATCCATTTGCACCACAACCCAAGCACTCAGCGGACCCATAATCATTGCGCCGACGAACATTGGAATGTCAGCACCAACAATAACGCCCATGGTACCGATGGCACCGGCCACCGCTCCGCGTTTGTCACCAACAATCTGACCGCCCGTATATCCAATTAACAGCGGCAATAAGTAAGTGATCATTGGACCAACAAGTTCACCAAATGCTTCGTTTGGCATCCAACCCGTTGGAATAAAGAGTGCAGTAATAAAGCCCCAAGCGATAAAGGCTCCGATATTTGGCAGCACCATGGCGGTCAAATGACCCCCAAAGGCTTGCACATTGGCTCGCATGTTTGGTTTCACGTTATATTCCTTTTTAGTATGCTTTTATTATGTCTAGCACTTGCTCCTTAGATGAGGCTTGTGCCAGCTTTGCAATGTTCTCTTCGTCCACAAACATCTCGCTTAACGCTTGAATCACCTCAATGTGGGTATCAGAGTCTTTTGCAGCTAGGGTAATAAGAATGTTGGCAGGACCAAGGTCCGAACCAAAATCAACTGGTGAAGGGAAGATATGAATGCCCAAGCCCGTTTTTAGCACACCGGTTTCTGGACGAGCATGTGGCATTGCCAGTCCTGGGCACAACACATAGTAAGGACCATTTTCTTCGGTCGATTGGATGATGGCATCCGCGTATTGCTGAGAAACGTAACCTTTGTCTTCTAGGTATTGCGTTGTCTTTTTAACTGCGTCTTGCCATTGGTAAGCGCGGTCATTAATAACATCTACTAGTTCGTGGTCGATTAATTCATACAGCATTTTTAAACCCTATCAACAGTTCGGTTTCGATGGGTTAATTATCAATAAGAGTAGCTAAACCACGCAACCACGCTCCTTTTGTGCAACAAATCACAATTAAATAGCTGTCAATTTGTTTTAATCAACGTAGTTCAAAAATAGACAAAGAAAGTTAGCAACAAATTTTCTTTCAGCAACATGTCAATAGGCATAGTTTGAACCCACACACCAATCCAAACATTTCTAAAATTTCCTAATAATATACCTTGATCACATTACAACTCTTGACTCACTATTTATCGTGATTAAATTCAAACTTCATTTTCCACTGATTCGGTGCTAACACGTTTCGAACAGGGACAATCATCACACTTGTTTGCGAAAAGAAATCGAAACGTTGCTTAGTTTCAGCAAATAACGAATAGCAAGTAGATAGTGAATAGCAGATACAGAAAACCCGCCGAGTGGCGGGTTTGAGAAGAAATGAGTTGTATCGCACTTACGACTTATGACGTTTCGCCACCAGCGTAAACTTATAGTCGGTCGATTTAAAATAGTTGCGGCTGTATTCAAACACCACATCACCTTGTAAGAAACCACGTGTGCGCTTCTCGATGATCGGTTGTGCTGGGTCGATGTCTAACAAGTCTGCAATGTCTTGCGGCGGCAATACCGGGATGATTTCTTGTTCGCTGCGATCAATCACCATGCCCTTCTCTTTCTCGATAAAGTGATACTTAGAGCCTTGCATCACTTGGTAGGTGAGATCAGGGAACATCTCTGTTGGTAGCCAGGTTTCTTCTACTGTAATTGGGTTGTCATCAAGATAACGAACACGCTTCACGTAAAAGACTTTGTCGTCCTCATTAATGTTTAGAGCTTCAGCCATAGTTAATGATGCTTTGGTGATCTCGAACGCAACCACGTCACTGTGCGTCACCGCATTTAAATGCGCCCACTTCTCTGCAAAGCTGGTCTGCTGGTAAATATCGTAGTTAATCTTGTTCTCTTTCACATAGGTACCACTACCCTGCACGCTTTCCAGTTCACCATTTTCAATCAGCAATTTTAACGCTTGGCGAACCGTGACTCGGCTACAAGAGAATTCCTCGCGTAACTGGGCTTCGGTAGGAAGAGCGGTTCCTACTTCGTATTCGCCATCGCTGATCTTTTCACGAATCGCATCCGCAATCTGGCGATACATTGGCAGTCTTGCCATGTTTACCTCTATAAAAACAATACAAATGATCGTTCAAGTGAGCTTGTTTGAGACAACTCAAGAGCCGAACACACCAGAGTGAACTATCATTGCAAGAAAGACTTGGTTTATAGACTCTATAATACGAATTCAGGTCAACATGACAAGCACTTGTTCGCATATCGACATACAAAAACAAGCCAAAACAATACAACGATAATACATATTTTAATTCAACTGCGATCCTGATCACGGATCATTTGTATTTAAAAGGTATTATTCACATCATTGTTGAATGCACAACAATGTCGAATGTGACAATGGGACAAAAGTTATGAAATTAACCTCTCTTACAAACCCATCGCTGATAAACCTACAAACGACGTTTGAAAGTCGTGACGCAGCGATTCGTGCACTTGCCGACCAGCTAAACCAGGAAGGCAAACTGCATAACAAGGAAGAATACCTACAAGCAGTGTTTGCTCGCGAAGAGCAAGGTCCGACGGCGCTAGGCGAAGGCTTAGCAGTACCGCACGGTAAGACAGATGCAGTAAAAGAGGCGGCATTTGCCGTAGCCACACTAAAGCAAGACTTAAAGTGGCAAGGTCTGGATGAAGACGAAGACGTAAACCTGATCTTCTTAATCGCAATTCCAAATGCGGAAGCAGGTTCAACACACATGCACCTGTTGACCGAACTGACCACAACCCTAGTGGATGACGATGTTCGTGAGGCAGTGCTAAATGCTACAAATGTAGAACAAATTTTCGCTTTGCTTGATGGCCAAGCAGAGCAAGAAGAAAAACAAGACCAATTAGATACAAATGCACCTACCATCGTTTGTGTGACGGCTTGCCCTGCGGGTATTGCCCACACCTACATGGCAGCAGAATACCTAGAGAAGACAGGTAAGAAGCTGGGTTACAACGTGCATGTTGAAAAGCAAGGTGCGAACGGTATTGAAGATCGTCTGACTGCCGAACAGCTAAACAGTGCAACGGCAGTCGTTTTCGCGGCAGAAGTGGCGATCAAAGAACTTGAACGTTTTGAAGGCATTCCTCGTGTAGAAGTGCCAGTTGCCGAGCCAATCAAACACTCTGAGCGCATTCTTAACGAAGCGATTGAAGCAGGTAAGGCAGGTCGAAGCGCAGGCGCTGCGGTTGCAACCAATGACAAACCGAAGAAGCTACCGCTTAAGACTGAACTGAAACAAGCACTGCTATCAGGTATCTCTTACGCCGTTCCTCTTATCGTCGCTGGCGGTACCGTACTTGCTGTTGCCGTGCTATTGGCACAAATGTTCAACCTACAAGATTTGTATGCAGAAGAAGGCTCTTGGCTGTGGATGTACCGCAAGCTAGGTGGTGGTCTACTGGGTACATTGATGGTTCCTGTACTGGCGGCATACACCGCTTACTCATTGGCAGATAAACCAGCACTTGGTCCAGGTTTTGCCGCAGGTATCGCTGCGAACCTTATCGGCTCTGGCTTCCTTGGTGGTGTTGTCGGTGGCTTGATTGCCGGTTACGTCATGCGTTGGGTAAAAGAAAACGTACGTCTAAACCCTGCGTTCAACGGCTTCCTAACCTTCTACCTATACCCGGTTATCGGTACTTTGGTTGCTGGCTCATTGATGCTGTTCGTTATCGGTAAACCTGTTGCTTGGCTAAACCAAGGTTTGACAGACTGGCTAAACGGCATGTCTGGCACCAACGCCCTACTTCTAGGCGCAGTAATTGGTTTATTCGTATCGTTTGACCTTGGTGGTCCAGTTAACAAAGCCGCTTACGCATTCTGTCTGGGTGCAATGGCGAACGGTGTTTACGGCCCATACGCTATCTTCGGTTCGGTGAAAATGGTCTCTGCGTTCACAGTAACGGCTTCAACCATGCTTGCACCTCGCCTGTTCAAAGATTTCGAAATCGAGACGGGTAAATCAACTTGGTTGCTTGGTCTAGCGGGCATCACTGAAGGTGCGATTCCAATGGCTATCGAAGACCCAATCCGCGTTATTGGCTCATTCCTACTTGGCTCTGTAGTAACAGGCGCAATGGTGGGTGCTGCTGGCGTAGGTCTATCGACTCCGGGTGCAGGTATCTTCTCAATCTTCCTACTACACGATGCAGGTCTGGGCGCATTCACTGCTGCGGCAATCTGGTTTGGCGCTGCGCTGATTGGTGCAACTATCTCGACCATCACTCTCATCATGTGGCGAGCACACGCAGTAAAAAAGGGCAAATTTGTCACTGAGGCTGCTGCTCAACATTAACCCGAATTATTTATACCCAAGTAACTTCAAGCTGCTTGGTTCAGCGAAAATGACTTGGTTTGTAGACGCGGCGGCGATTTGAAGGTCTAGTGGGTCTAAATCAAAAATCGGCAACAAAGTATACATGCCAAGGCAACTCGCCCTTTGGGAGCGTGTCATTGACTCGATTTCTGCTTCAAACAATTTGGAAATAGAGAGCTATTACACTGCATTGTTTTCCTTGAACTCGAATCAATGACAACGCTCTGAATCCTGCAGTTTGAAATCACTTGGGTATATAGATTCGCTCAACACAAACTTTGGGCGTGGGATTTCTGCGCCCTAAATATTCGTCGGCAAGCATAAACGCCGCAAAAACGAATAGAAAACAATCAAATTTAAAACAAATTAACGGCAATTATTGCCTAAGACGGTAAAAGTTATGACTACATCTCGCGTTCATATTACTCCTCACATGCACTGGGATCGTGAATGGTACTTCACTACAGAAGAGTCTCGCATTCTGCTAGTGAACAACATGGAAGAAATCATGACTCGTCTGGAAAACGATCCAGACTACAAATACTACGTTCTAGACGGTCAAACCGCAGTTCTGGAAGATTACTTCGCAATCAAGCCAGAAAATAAAGAGCGCGTACGTGAGCTGGTACAAGCTGGCAAACTGATTGTTGGTCCTTGGTACTCTCAAACGGATACGATGCAAGTATCTGGCGAATCTATCGTACGTAACATGCTTTACGGATTGCGTGACTGTCTAGCGCTAGGTGAGCCAATGAAGATTGGTTACCTGCCAGATTCATTCTCTATGAGCGCTCAGCTACCAGCTATCTACAACGGTTTCGGTATCAATCGCGCGATGTTCTGGCGTGGTTGTTCAGAGCGTCACGGTACAGATAAAACCGAATTCTTGTGGCAATCAAACGATGGCAGCGAAGTCTCTGCGCAAGTACTGCCACTGGGCTACGCGATTGGTAAATACCTACCGCAAGACGAAGAAGGTCTGCGCGCACGTCTAGATAAGTACTTCCCAGTGCTAGAAAAACCGTCGGTAACCAAAGACATCTTACTACCAAACGGTCACGACCAAATGCCTATCCAAAAAGACATCTTCGAGGTGATGGATAAGCTACGTGAAATCTACCCAGACAAAGAATTCAAAATGAGCCGCTTTGAAGAAGTGTTCGAGCGTATTGAAGCCGAGCGCGATCAGCTTGATACCATCAAAGGCGAGTTCAACGACGGTAAATACATGCGTGTTCACCGTACTATTTCTTCAACGCGTATGGACATCAAACTGATCCACGCAGAAGTAGAAAACAAGATCGTCAATATCCTTGAGCCATTAGCGTCTATCGCATGGACACTAGGTTTTGAATACCACCACGGTCTAATCGAGAAGATGTGGAAAGAGAGCATGAAGAACCACGCTCACGACTCGATTGGCTGCTGCTGTTCAGACAAAGTACACGCAGAGATCTTGAACCGTTACATCCTTGCGGACGACATGGCGACCAACCTGATCAACTTCTACAAACGTAAGATTGTTGACCACATGCCTGCACGCGAAGGTTGCGACAAGCTAGCACTATTCAACCTATCGCCATACGCTCGTGAAGAAGTGGTAAACACCACCATCACTATCCGTGCAGAACAATTCAACCTGTTTGATGAAAACGGCACGCCAGTGGAGTACTTCATCCAAGATCAACGCGTAATCGACCCGGGTAAGATTGACCGTCAAATCGTTCACTACGGTAACTACGACCCGTTCATCGAATACGACATTCAAATCAAGCACACTGTGCCAGCAATGGGCTTCACTACCCTACACATTCAAGCGAATGAGAAAGGCACGCAAAAAGTGGCGGAGCAGAAGGAGTTCCTTCTTGAGAACGAATTCTACCGCATCAATGTAAACGCAAACGGCACTCTGAACATTTTCGACAAAGAGACAGAGCACCTTTTCGAACAAGCGCTGCGCATTGAAGACGGCTCTGACGATGGTGACGAATACGACTACTCACCTTCTCGTAAAGAGTGGCTGCTGTACTCAGACGAATTCGACGCTGAAGTGAATGTGAAGCACGAAGGCTTCCAATCTGTCGCAACCATCAAACTGCGTATGAACTTGCCAGAGAACCTACAACAACGTGAAGAGCGTACAGGTCAAAACGGTTACCTAGACGTGAACTGCCAAGTGGTTCTAAAACAAGGTACACGCCGTATTGAAGTTCGCATGGAGCTAGACAACCAAGCAGACGACCACCGCGTTCGCGTATTAGTACCAACACCGTTTGTGTCTGAAACCGTAGTAGCAGACAACCAGTTCGGTTTGATCACTCGTCCAACGAACGATCCAGAAATGGCGAACTGGGAAGCAGACGGCTGGAAAGAAGCACCAGTGCCGGTTTACCAGCTAATGAACTTTGCTGCGGTTGAGAACGCACAAGGTGGTATGGCGCTAATGAGCAACGGTCTGCGTGAGTTTGAAGTGATTTCAAGCCAAGGCAATGAAGAGCGTGACACATTCGCCCTAACCCTTCTGCGTGGTATTGGCGTATTGGGTAAAGAAGAGTTGTTGCTTCGTCCGGGTCGTCCATCTGGTATCAAGATCCCGACGCCAGATTCACAAGTACGCGGCAAGATCGTTTGTGAGTTCGCATTGTTTGGTTTCGCGGGCAACCACATCGAAGCAAACGTAATGGCAGCGGCGCGTGACAACGTGACCCCGATCCAGTGCTACAACAAGATCCCTTACAACGCGATGAAGCTGAACGTAGGCGAACAAAACCTACCACTAACACACAGCTTGCTAAACAAATCGCTAGAAGGCGCAGTACTGAGCGTACTGAAGAAGGCGGAAGACGATGATGCACTCATCCTGCGCGTCTACAACCCATCAGAGAGCGAAGTGATTAACGACACAGTGACGTTTGCTTCAGAAGTAACGTCATGGAAAGAAACACAGCTAGACGAGAAAGTGCTACCAAATGAGGTAGACGCAGCATCGTTCGGCACGCTGAAACCGTGTCAGGTTAAGTCTTTCCAAGTGAAGTTCTAATCCGGTTATCAGGATAAGGTCATCAACTAGATAACCCGTCCAAATCGACTCAGGCTTGCTCTAATTGTGGAGCAAGCCTCTCCTCTTCTTTCGTTCCAATCAAGAGAATATCGCCATGCAACATGCTCTATTCAAACTGGACAATGTGATTCAAAACTACGCTTGGGGTAGCCACACGTCGATTCATGATTTATTCGGCATCGACAATCCAGCGAACGAGCCACAAGCAGAAATCTGGATGGGTGCTCATCCAAACGGTTGTTCAAAGCTTGCTGACACCAAACAACTGCTGTCAGAAGTCATCAACCAAAACAAAACGCAATCGCTGGGTGATTACACCGCAGCACGTTTTGGTGAACTGCCGTTCCTATTCAAAGTACTGGCAGCTGAAACGCCGCTGTCTATCCAAGTACACCCTAGTAAGTACAAAGCGGAAATTGGCTTTGCTCGTGAAAACGAACAAGGCATTCCACTTAATGCTGCAAGCCGTAACTACAAAGATCCAAACCATAAACCGGAGTTGGTTTATGCGCTGACATTTTACAAAGCGATGAACGGATTCCGCCCAATTGAGCAGATCTTATCTCTGTTTGAACAAGCGAACATCACTGCTCTAGAGACTGAAATCAACGCACTGAAAGCGACACCAAACAGTGAAGGTCTTAAAGTGTTCTTCTCTGCAATTATGTCGTTAGAAGGCGAACGCAAACAACAAGCTTTGAATGAGCTTTACGCAAGCCTGGAGCGCCCTGCGAAAACCGCCATGGCACGAGAAGCTTACGGTTATATTCAAGACTTCCGCCAGCATTACGCGGACGATATTGGTCTGTTTTCGCCATTGATGTTAAACACGATTGAGCTGGCTCCGGGCGAAGCAATGTTCCTGCATGCAGAAACGCCACACGCCTACGTTCAAGGGACAGGTTTGGAGATCATGGCTAACTCAGACAACGTCCTGCGTGCTGGCTTAACTCCGAAGTACATCGACGTTCCTGAGCTTATCGACAACACCATCTTCAACGCGATTGACCCAGAACAAATCAAGCTCGCGCCCGTACATAAACAAGGCAAGCTTAGTTACCCAATTCCGGTGGATGATTTCGGTTTTGAAGTGATGGCAGTTGAAGGCACTGCAACGACTCAATTCGTGCGTAGCGCAGAGATTTTGTTTTGTATTGAAGGGGAAATCTCGGTTTCTAGCCAAGACGATCACATCACTTTGAAAGCGGGTGAATCGGTATTCGTCTGCAGCAACTCAGTGAAATACGTTTGCCAAGGTCAGGGTACCTTAGCTCGCGCCTTTAACTGATTGGCAAAATAAACTGACAGCTTATTGGATAGCAGCTTTCTGTTATCCAGTAAGCACGCTCCTAACCTAGGTTTGCGCTGATTTTGTCAGTGGTCAGCAATAACCACCTTGTCACGCTCCACTTCGATGACGCTTTTCGAAGACGAGCAGACCGTTACCGTTAATATTCATGGTCCACTCCATCACCAAGACTTTTGACCATACCCACCAGTGTCGAGCGAAGCACATTGGTGGGATTTTTTTACTTTAATCTGCCGACCACACCGAGCGAATATCCGGCCAGCCCCAGTTGGTTAGGGCAACGTCTTCTAGAACACCTTGAAAGCGTAAAGTTTGCGTATGATGGAACATAGGCGCTATCCAATACTCACTGACCAATGTTGAGGCGATCGGCTCTAACGCTTTGAGATAATCCTCTAACGCCGTATAGCCACGTACATTCTCTAGTTGCTCATTCAACCATTCGGCATTCTCTTCTCCCAAGGTGTGATGTAATACGACGTTGCTGAAAAAGTTAGTAAACGCCGAAGCGTGGCGATTGTCATCCAAGTTGATATTGGTGATCACTAACGTCTCATCAAGGGTACCATTTCGAGCTTTTTCACTTAACTCTCGGTAGGTGTACATGACGATATCAACCTTACTTCCCGTTCCCTCTAAACGACTCGCGATTGCACGCGCGCATCGACGCAATGCCGTATAGTTATAGCCGGCAATGGTGATGTTTTTTGGTAGTTTGCTCTCTTCACCAAACGGACGTAATACAGGCTTCCAGTTTGGTAGTAAGTTGTAAGCAGGCACGCTTCCAAACACAATATTTTCTTTGCGCATGACCTCCGTAAGTCGCTCCGGTTGGATTAACTCTGCAATATAGCGACGTTGACTCTGAGAAAGCGGATGCCTAGCATGCTGATTAAACAGAGCGAACAAACATCCATCCTCTGTACGACTATGTTGGCTTGCAGGTGCAGACTCTGCATCTTGGGTCGACATATAATGCCCACACATGCTCTCAGAAAGCTCATCTCTGACTTTTTCCACCTGCTTTTGAGGGGGATTTGCGGCTAAGGATGGGTTTTCCATCTTCTCGTCATTGACGATCCAGATCGTCACCATGTCGGTCAGTACTCGACATGCGTAATAACCATCGAACGCCTGCAGCTTTAACCGATGAGCACTGTGCTCAATCACAGAGAACGGACCACTACCAACGACCAAGTTGTTGTTGGCAACGTTGACTTGGCTAACGGGTTGAATGCCATATTTCACACCAGAGATTAGCCCTGCAAACCCCAAGTCTGGTTTACTAAGGGTAAAGACCACTTTTAGAGGATTTGGCGCAGTAATGTTTGCCACATGGGCAAGTTCTTTTTCATACAGTTCGAGTGAACTGAGTTTGGCAAAAAGACTAACGACTGTATCGGCATTTATCGGTGTGCCATTGTGGAATGTTAGCCCCGGACGGAGATAAAACGTCCACTCATAGCTTTTCTCATCATATCGCCAATGGTGTGCCAGCTCAGGCTTCACCATACCGTAGTAGTCACTCGATACCAAGCAGCAATAAATTTGGCGCAAGAAAAAGCGTTCACTGCTGCGGTGCAATTGGTGCGGGACAATACGTTCAAACATGCGTTTATAAGTGAGCTGAATATTGAGTCGACCTTCTTGAACGGATGCACCTGATGTGGTCTTGAGTAGTCGACCAAATGCCGCCTCGTCTTCATCAAGGATCGCTAGCGCTTTTTCATATTTCCCTCGTTTGATCCGCTCCAGTGCGAGGCTTTCCTTTAGTGCACTCAGCTCAATATTTAACAGAAGCGTCGAACGTTGATTTCGCCCTGCTTTTGGTTGCCAACTCAACCATTCTTGCTCCTGCATTTGAGACAGCAAGCTGCGTGCATGGCGAGGAGAAGTAAACAGCAAGTCAGCAACTTCCTGCAATGTGGTTTTGACTTCACCACCAATGCCAAGTGGAGTAAGCCGTTGGTAATAACGAAACAAGTTGAGATCAGACACCGAGCGCCCTCAATAAGTGGGTATAAGTTTATTTTACTCAACTTCATCCGTAGAAAATAAGAAAACTTCCTATCACTTTGTTCCTCTTTTTGCTCCCCTGATAATAAAAATTGGTGATTTAGCGCACTTCCCGCACCTAATTAGGAATAAACACCAGAAATCTACTCTCTTTTTCAGCTCCTCTTTTCTTTGCATACTGAATTCATCAGCAACAAGGAGGAAATGTCATGCGATGTAGAAGCACAACTCAATCGACTGAAACGTTGCCTACCATGGCAGCTTATTTCCAAAAGCGCGTAGCGCAATCAGAAAACAAACTTGAAGTTTTAGCTCTGACTTACATGATCGAATTGTTTAATTGGTCATAACGGAAAGAACAACACCAAGCAGAACTTAGCTCCTGATACCACACCCCCACTTCGTTGTATCTTTAAGTTCTGCTTTTTCTTTTCCCATCTTTTATTCTTGCCATTTCCGACTAGGTTACTAAAAGTTAACTAGTTGAAATGCTTCGAAACAGGGTCTACATTGAAGCTTAAATCTCCAACCCAATAGCTGCTATTGAGAAAGGAGGTTCATGGATAATGACCGATTCAGGAGTCAATATGGCAACTTCAGTAAAACTTAAAGCGGGCGACAATTTCCCTTCTCTTCAAGCAACTTTGCTAGATGGTTCAAGCGTAACATTAGGTCAGCCGCAAGGTGATGCGACTTGGCAAGCTGTATTCGTTTATCGTGGTAAGCACTGTCCTCTGTGTACCAAATACCTCAACGAGTTAGAGGGATACAAACAAGCTTTCGCGGAAGCGGGCGTTGATATTCTTGCAGTTTCAGGCGATTCAAAAGAGCAGCTAGAAGGACACCTAGAGAAACTCGAAATCAGCTTCCCTATTGCTTACGGGCTCACCGAAGAGCAAATGAAAACGTTGGGTCTGTACATTTCCATACCGCGTTCAGAACAAGAGACCGACCACAATTTCGCAGAACCCGGTTTGTTTGTGGTGAATGAACACGGCAACTTGCATGTCGTCGATATCTCAAACAACCCGTTTGTTCGACCAGAACTTGGGGCGTTATCACGTGGTTTAGCTTGGATCCGTAATCCAGATAATAACTACCCTATCCGAGGTACGTTAGATTACTAAACGCCTCTCGCTAGACAACAATCAGACATAAAAAATGCCAGCAATACGCTGGCATTTTTATTGGCTTAAACGGTGAATTCGTAGTGCTAAACCACTATTCGGCTATTACTTTCGTAACTCAATTTGGTGTGTTTCAGACCAAATTCGCAAATCATCAAGGATCTTAAGTGCCGTACGCCCAAATTCGGTCAGCTCGTAACTGACTGCTATTGGGCGGTCACTGATAACTTGGCGTACTACCATGCCTTCGGCTTCCAACTCTTTTAAACGTTGGTCAATCATCTTCTTACTGGCGCCGCCAAGCATTCGTGCTAAATCATTGAAACGAACTGGACCATCTTTCAAGTGATAAATCAGAGAACCTTTCCATTTGCCACCAATTAAGCGCATCCCTTTTTCAATAGCACACGGCTCTGAGCACACATTCGCCACAGACTTGCGACCTTTGTTATCCACACTGATTCTACTTTCCACGATTCACCTCAAGATACGCACCTAATCTAGGTAACGAAAAGTACGTTAGTTACATTTCGTGCTTTAGAGTAATAAAAACATTCCCTCGCCGCAAACAAATAAAAATGGACCGCATACAGCAGTCCACCTTAATTCATCGATTACTCTAGGATAATTAGAAGTTTTCGTTTATATGCGCTTCGAAACGAGCAAAATCATTTTCAATGTCGCCATTCTTCATTACGTCATAGCAAGCAAAAGTCGGTAGTGCACCCATACCAAAGAAGCGGAAGTTAGCGTGCATATGAAGCATTAAATCGTCCACACTTTTACCTTGGAATAAGTATTCATTCTCATCATCAAACGACTCTTTTGGTGCATTGAATGTCAGTGACAGCATGTATTTGCTGTTTGTTTGAGTACCACCCGTACCGTAGTTTTTCTTTGGGTCCTCTGCACTACGTCCATCGAAAGCACATAGCGCGCCCCCCATGCCAGCAGTAAACACGTCATCCATGTATTTTTTGAATGACCAAGGCACAGACATCCAGTTTATTGGGCTTTGGATGATCACTTGATCAGCCCATTCAAAGTGCGCGAGTTGCTCCTCTACGTTGATTTCATCTTGCATTGTCACAACGCGAACCTCATGGTCTTTTGCTTGTAGAAGCGTCTGTGCTTTGTCGACAAGAGAAGCGTTTAGACGACCTTCAGAGTATGGAGATGGCTCGTGTGCATTGATGATCAGTACATTGCTCATGGGATTACCTTTAAATAAGTTCACAAGATGACGCGATAACCGTGGTGCGCCTCATGTGGTTTATTATGGTAACCTAGAGCCACAATGCAATTAGTTAACTTTTAGTAACCTACTAAAATTTTTCATATAACTCTGTTTTTGAAGGAAATATTTCTTAAACTTTTTCTTTATCGTGATTTCCCGATTAAATTTCCATTGAATTGTTGCATCTTACATAGAGCAGGCGTACACTTTATCGCAATTCGACGATTAACTATTAAGGCTTGTCAATGAGTGATAAATGCAACACAACTTGCGGCGTAGCTTTTGAGACCACACAGCATCAACTTGAGAAGGAACAAGCGTTAGCGGCTCAAGCTAAGGCGCTGTCACATCCCGCTCGTTTGCGCATCCTTCATATTCTGCATACGCTTGATACCATGGGCGGTTGCCTAAACAGTGATTTGGTCTCTGAGCTTGGTCTTGCACAATCTACCGTTTCAGAGCATTTACGTATTCTTAAGCAGGCTGGCTTTATCAGTGCAGAGCCAAATCCTCCTAAGGTTTGCTACCGCATTCAGCGCGACGCGTTTGATCAATTCAATCTAGATTTTTCCAAACTATTTAACTAATTGTCTTTGTGTGCTGGTACGGCGCACAAAGATAAACTATACCTTTAACTATCGCCTTTCGACGATAAACGAATAAGAGAACACTATGACTACTCAAGTTTTAAATAGTGCCAGCGACAAAATGAGCTTCTTGGACCGTTACCTAACGGTTTGGATTTTTGTCGCAATGGCAATCGGTGTAGGTATTGGCGCTGCATTCCCTCAAGTTGCAGAATGGAACGAGTCAATGTCTGTTGGCAGTACAAACGTACCGTTAGCGATTGGTTTGATTTTGATGATGTACCCACCACTCGCAAAAGTGAACTACAACCTACTAGGCACGGTGACTAAAGACAAAAAAGCCATAACGCTGTCCTTGGTCATGAACTGGATTGTCGGCCCTATTTTGATGTTCATCCTTGCATTGACTTTCCTAGGTGATCATCCGGGGTACATGGTCGGCATTATTCTTATCGGTCTTGCTCGCTGTATCGCGATGGTATTGGTGTGGAACGACATTGGCGGTGGTAACAAAGAATACGGTGCAGCTTTGGTTGCGTTGAACAGTGCATTCCAAATCGTGACTTACAGTGTGATGGCATGGCTATTCATTACTGTCTTGCCACCTGTCTTTGGTTACGAAGGTTTCGTGGTTGATATCTCAATGATGGACATCGCTGAAAGCGTGCTAATTTACCTTGGTATTCCATTTTTAGCAGGCTTCCTAAGCCGTAAATGGCTGGTCGCAGCAAAAGGTGAACAATGGTACAACGAGGTATTTATTCCGCGCATTTCACCAATTACTTTGATTGCCCTTCTGGCGACGATCGTGCTGATGTTCAGCTTGAAAGGCGAAATGATTCTAGAACTGCCAATGGACGTATTCCGAGTGGCCATTCCGCTCGCAATCTACTTCGTATTGATGTTCTTCGTGAGTTTCTTCGTTGGTAAGAAAATGGGTATCGATTACGACAAGAACGCATCAATTGCCTTCACCGCAACGGGTAACAACTTCGAACTTGCTATTGCAGTTTCCATTGCAGTATTCGGTCTGAACTCAGATCAAGCGTTTGCAGGTGTAATTGGTCCGCTTATCGAGGTACCCGTATTGATTGCTCTGGTGAACGTTGCGCTTAAAATGAAGCAGAAATACTATAAATAACAACTCGTAATCATCGCTCAAAAACGCCTTTCATAAATGTGAAAGGCGTTTTTTGTTTGTGTTAATAGGCATAACGCGCTCAACAAATTCTAATATGCTAACTTGAGGGTTAAACAATGTTCTAAATTGAAGATTCAAAAGGAGTTTGGGTATGAATTTAGAATATAAAAAACTGAAGTGGCATGCTGTTCTCAAGCTTTCCCAAGAAACGATTAAATACTTGAATGAAGAAAACAGCAGCAAGCTGAATGACACCGATAAAGTCAGGGCGAACGTTCACGCAGCACAGTTACTTCAGCAACTCTTAACAGAACTCGCTACAACCGATTTAACCCCGCTCCCACCGCAACAAGGGTTCAAGTGACCTGAATGTTGTCGTCGGATTTAGTTCACAACAACCGTTTTGATGTAATCGCTTGGAGTAAGTCCAAACTTCCCTTTGAAGCGTTGGCTAAAGCGTCCTTCGGATTGGTAACCACACAATTGTGCCAACATGGCAACGTTGTAGTGACCGTTTTGCATTAAATACAGAGCATGATTTAAGCGTACTTCCGCGAGAACTTCTCGGTATTGCGTTCCCTCTTGCTTGAGCTTTCTGATCATGGTTGCTCGGCTCATTGCAAAACGCTCAGCGACCCCTTCTAGTGAGTGCTCTTCACCAGGTGAATGTGATAAGTAACGGCTTAATTTTTGACTGAACGTAGTATTGGCGCTGGCAAACAAGTGGTGCAAAACACCTCGTTCCGCGAGTTGTTGATACAACCCCATCACCCAGAAGGTCTGGGTTTCTTGACTCATCGACTGCTGGTCAAATGAAAACAGGGCGTTTAACGTATCTTCCAATGCTTTATCCGCCAACAGTGTCGGTTGTTCGCCTTCTCCACCAATGCTCATACTAAGTTCAAGCATGGTCTCTGTTGGCAAACAGTGGAAACTGAACATTCGCGAAAGGAACTTTCCTTTCTGTGGCAAGTTCTCAAAGCTCAGCGATGCACAGGCTTCACACAACAGTAATTCAGAATGAGAGAGGTCCAGTGCCGACTCTTTCCAAAATAAACGCTTACTGCCCGTGATGATCTGCACAATACTAGGGGAATGAATCCTCACATTACGCAGTTTTTGTAACTGCTCTGCACGAAACAACGTGACTTGATATTGGTGGCTCATCGATTCCCCTCGCCCTAATTTCTGCTGCACTTTAGCGGGTGTAAGTCGCCGTCAGCTTAGCTTTGTCTAACGCCATGCTATTCAGTGTGAAACCAACCACAGCTGCTGGTGTATTTTCATCTAAATTCAGTTTATCTGTTGGCAGTGCCCAAACCGTAAATTGGTAGCGGTGCATGCCGTCAGCTTCTGGAGGACATGCGCCACCGAAACCAACCGTTCCATAATCGATGCGAGATTCTTTACCACCCAATTTAGCAATATTAACATCACGAGGTAACTCACTGACCGACGCCGGGATATTGAATGCAATCCAATGCCAAAAGCCACTACCTGTTGGCGCATCTGGGTCGTACGCCGTGATAGCAAAGCTCTTTGTACCAGCCGGTGCATCTTTCCACATCAATTGTGGTGAATGGTTTCCACCATCACATCCCCAACTGTTGTATTCAAAAGTCTTCGCCATTGGGTGACCTTCTTGAATATCTTTACTCGACAGCTCAAACGCTTGAGCCGAACCAATGGTAAGTAAACTGAGTGCCAATACAGATTTAGTCATTGCTTTCATGATAATGTTCCTATTTCTTAAGTTCGGAATTAGTGTATTCCCGAATAGAGATAGCAACCTTTCAATAAGTATCACACTAAATCAGTTTAAGCCATTTTTTGACACTTTAAGTTAAATCACCACTTAAATGCTTCTCGACACCGAGGACAGACTGATCTGGTTAGCTCATTACCAATGAACAAGGAAGAACGGATGGAATTAGATATTTATATCGTCGACGCATTTACTGACACTCAGTTTAAAGGTAACTCTGCTGCAGTCGTCCCATTAAAAGAATCGTTAACCCCAGACCTCATGCAGAGCATTGCTACTGAAAATAACCTGTCTGAAACTGCTTTTCTCAAGTCTGTCGGTGAAAACCAATATGAGATTCGCTGGTTCTCGCCAATGACAGAAATCGATTTCTGCGGTCACGCCACTCTCGCCGCTTCACTGGTGTTGTTTGAGAAATTAGGCGTACAGGAAAAAATCGAGTTTCATACGTTAGAAGTGGGAACACTCAGCGTAGAAAAAAACGCATTGGGTAAGATCGAAATGACCTTCCCTTTACGAATCCCTCAACCTATTTCCGATATTCCACAAGCACTGATTGAAGGCTTAAGCTGCGAAGTAGAGCGCGTGTTATTGAGCCCACAAGCGTACTTTGTAGTGCTCGAAAACCAAGACGAAATACTCGAGGTTCAATATCAATCCGAACAGCTTAAAACACTTGCTCCTTATGATGTTGTCGTCACAGCAAAAGGAGAAGAGCATGATTTCGTTTCACGCTACTTTTGGCCAGCTAACGGCGGTGATGAAGATCCAGTAACTGGATCAATTCATGCCGGTTTGGCACCTTTGTGGGCAGAAGAACTAGGAAAAACCTCTCTCGTGGCGTATCAAGCGTCTACACGCGGAGGCATTCTTCATTGTGAGGTTAAAGCAGAGCAGGTAAAAGTCTCGGGCGATGGTGTGCTTTACATGCAGGGAAAAATCTTTGTGTAATCGCTCTACTGCATATAGAAAAAGTATCACTTTCGCGAATTAAGATTATCTTCATTTCGTTGAAAGTGATTTTAAACTTTTCGTTGTTCTATCCCTAAAGTAGATAGGATAAGGTTTATGAGTTACAGTTTGTTACAGCAATTAAAAGTCTTTCATTCTTATAGCAAAAATAGTTTAGACGCTTAGCAAGGATCCTCATGATAAATAAAAAAGTCCTCATTCTCTTTGCGCATCCTTCCCAGCATCGCTCTGAAGTGAATGCTCCTCTTTTTAAAGCAGCTAATACCGTTGAAGGCGTGACCTGTGTCGATCTCTACGCAGAATACCCGCACTTCAATATCAACATTGACCGCGAACAGCAGCGATTGCGTGACCACGATGTGGTGATCTTTCAATTCCCATTGTACTGGTACTCCACACCAGCCATTTTAAAAGAGTGGCAAGATCTCGTGTTGGAATATGGCTTTGCTTATGGCTCTGAAGGCACAGAGCTTCATGGCAAAACCCTACTTTGCGTGTTATCTGCTGGCGGTAAAGAGGAAGCGTACAAAGCTGAAGGTTATAACCATTTCACCATTCGAGAGCTGCTTGCTCCAATCGAGCAAATGTCAGCACTCACGGGGATGAATTACATCGCACCACTCGCGCTATTTGGTTCTCGTACTGCACAAGAAGAAAACCGAATCGATCAGCATGTTGAACGTTACAAAACACTGCTCAATGCGTTAGTTAGCGACACGCTAGACATTGAAGCCGCCGCTTCGCTTATCAAGCTTAACAGCGCACTACCACAACTAATTAAGGAAGCGTCATGACAGGGATATTCTTACAAGCCTTTGTTTACCTTATTGCCGCCGTCATAGCCGTTCCTTTAGCAAAACGTTTAGGCTTAGGCTCGGTGCTTGGGTATCTCATAGCCGGTGTGGTTATTGGTCCAATCATTGGTTTAGTTGGTGAAGAAACAACGACAATTCAACACTTTGCTGAATTTGGCGTAGTGATGATGCTGTTCCTGGTTGGTTTGGAGCTTGAACCCAAAATGCTCTGGGCGATGCGTAATCGCTTAATGGGCTTAGGCGGACTCCAAGTTGGTGGTACAGCAGCACTGATCATGGCGATTGCGCTTTACTTTGGTCAGCCATGGACGATTGCATTAGCGATCGGTCTGATTTTTGCGCTTTCATCCACGGCGATTGTTTTGCAAACCTTTAGCGAAAAAGGGTTAACTAAAACCGAAGGGGGTCAAAACGCATTCTCGGTACTGCTTTTCCAAGATATTGCCGTTATTCCAATGTTGGCGTTCATTCCACTATTGGCACTCCCTGAACTTGTGGAGCAGGCACAGTCTGCAGCGCAATCTGCGGCGGAGCATCACGAAGAGCTCAGCTTAGTTGCTGGACTTCCTGGCTGGGCGTACGGCATGGTCATTACGGCTTCCATCGCTATCGTAGTCGTTGGTGGGCATTTTTTAAGTCGTCCACTATTCCGCTACGTCGCAAGCTCTGGATTACGTGAAATCTTTACTGCTACAGCATTGATGCTAGTGATCGGTATCGCTGCGTTAATGAGCTTAGTCGGTCTCTCCCCTGCTCTAGGTACTTTCCTAGCAGGCGTAGTATTGGCGAACAGTGAATTCCGCCACGAGTTAGAATCAAACATAGAGCCATTCAAAGGGCTCTTGCTTGGTCTGTTTTTCATTACCGTCGGTGCTGGCATCGACTTCTCTGTGCTGTTCAGCGACTTTGGTTTGATCATCGGCTTGACGCTTGGCGTAATGGTCCTGAAAGCGGCGATTCTCTTTATCCTTGCTTTTATCTTCCGTATCAAAGGCAGCAACCGTTGGTTGTTTACCTTGAGCTTGGCGCAAGCGGGTGAATTTGGCTTCGTATTGCTGAGCTTCTCAGTTCAAAACCACGTCATTCCGTTCGAACTTTCGCAAACACTGGCATTAGTCGTTGCGATCTCTATGTTCCTAACACCCGGCTTATTTATCCTATTCGACAAGGTTATTCTTCCTCGCTTCGAGAGTGAATCGAATGAGCGTGAAAGTGACACCATTGAAGAACAAGGCACAGTCATCATTGCGGGCATCGGTCGTTTTGGTCAGATCATCAATCGCTTGTTGGTTTCTAACGGCGTTCAAACGGTCGTATTAGACCACCAAGCAAGCCAAGTAGATAACATGCGCCAAATCGGCACACGCGCTTACTTTGGTGATGCTATGCGCCCAGATATGTTGCACACAGCAGGCATTGAGCACGCAGCAGCACTTGTGGTTGCCATAGATAACCAAGAAGCGAGTGTTGAATTGGTCAAATACGTTAAGCACACCTATCCGAAAGTGAAAGTGATCGCGCGCGCTTTCGACCGTGGTCACGGTTATCTGCTTCGACAGGCGGGTGCTGACATCATTGAATCCGAAACATACCACTCCGCTTTAGAAATGGGCGGTCATGTGATGAAGTCTTTAGGGATTCATCCGTTCTTCGTTGAGCAACAAAAAGCGACTTACAAACGAGTAGAAGATCGTAAGTCCGACATGCTTTATGAAGCGTGGGCAGATGATTCGGAAGGTGAACGTTACGACAATAACTTCCGTCAGCTATTTATTCATCTAGAAGAAAAAATGGCAGAGGAAATGCAGAAGGATCGTCACGATAAGCTTTCGCGTTCCGAACGTGGTTGGACTCCACCACCAAAAGGGTACGCGGACGACTTCAACGAAGAAAATGTTCAAGAACTTCACCTTCCGAAAGAAGACGCTCAATAAACGCGAAAACCTCCCACTGGGAGGTTTTTTATTGCCCCAAAAACAACCGCGTTACATAAGATCACTCATTAAGATCTCGTACTCTTCATTCGCTTCATCCACTAAATGGGAAAGCTCTAACGCATCGGTCTTAGCAAGATTAAACTGCCATGGGACCGTATCTTCTTTACCACAAATACGAGTTTGAGCACCGCTGCTTTCAAAAGAAAGATCATCAAACTCGGTAGTATGGTGCTCTTGAAGTTCGACAATTTCGACTTCCAGTTTGCCGACGGGATTGACTTCAACATGGGCGTGTAAATCTGGGCTATTCGATAAACAATACTCTCGATGAACTGCAATCATGGCTGCCTCCTTGGTCTGCCAACTGACAACTCATCAAACAGTGTAGACGAGGGATTTTAAACGTGGGGTGAAATAATGATGAAGATTGATCCCGAATAAAAATGCAGCGGATTAATGCTCCTTACATTCTCAATTTTGATGGAGTCAAACTCTTAGCTTCTGCATGTAATCACTTGCTCAATACGTTCTTCAATTGCTTGAATCGCTAATGTCACAGACATCGGCACATGAGCATGATAAGGATGTAATACGTAAATTGGATTCACTTTTGAGGCTTGTGCATTAGGTACTGGTTCAAGGAGTGGATTCGAGTCCAGAATAAAATCAGGAACAACCCCAAAGCCCAATCCCATCTCTAAAAGACTCACCACATCAAACACGCTGTTCGCTCGATGCTTCACTGGGTATTGAACTTGGTGGTCTTGTTTCTCCAAAAAGAACGTATGAACAATGGGTTCGACCTGCCAATGTTGCGCGATATAAGAAGCATCTTCAATATCAGATTGCGTCCCTCTCGCGCGGCACAATACGTCACAAAACTGCCCGACTTTCCGCTGTTTAATGTTTGAATCACCAGACGCTCCAACTCGGATCGCAAGGTCAATATTCTGCTGAATGATATCGACATGTTTATCATCACTGATCAAATTTAAATGCACATCGGGGTAATCGGCAAAAGCAGCCGTTAAGGCAGGTAATACGATCGAGCGCATTAATGCGCTGGGAGCCGTCACGGTGATCACTCCCACTGGGATTTGCTTCAACTCTGCTGCTTCTAGCCATGCCTCTTCCGCTTGCTTCGTCATTTGCGCGCACTGCTGATAAAAGCGCTCACCAGAGGGTGTCAACGTTTGCTTTCTGGTCGTGCGTTTAAGTAAACACGTATCCAACTCCCCCTCAAGTTGTTTGAGTGCAGAGCTCAGTACAGATTTAGAAAGTTCTAACTTCTCTGCGGCTTTGGAGATCGACCCACACTCTACAATATGAACGAATAGAGACATCAAACGCAGCTTATTCATCACTTTTCCTCATTGTTCTATTTAGCAGAACATTCTGTTCTTATTCGTTTGTTTTTCTAATTCAATTCTACCTCTATGATTGCCACATAAACAAACACCAAACACAGGAATTTCAGGATGACTCAATCAGTTTTAGAACGCGCTCAAGCAGGCATTTCAGCATGGCAAATCGCTTTTAATAATCAGGACGCTGCAGGATGCGCAGCACAATACGCCGAAGATGCAATCATGGTTGCCAAACCTTTTGGTACATTTGAAGGTCGTGAAGCAATTCAAGCATTCTGGCAAAACATCATGGACCAAGGTTTTAACAGCGTGGACTACACCAACACGAAATGGGAACAAGATAGCGAACAAGGTTACATTCTGACGTCCGATTGGACGATGAACAAAGCGTTTGGTGTGGTGCACAAAGAACTATGGGAGATCCAAGCTGACGGTCTTTCTCGTCTGACCTATGACGAGTTCGAAGTACTTGGCGAACGATAAAAGTTATTGATAGTTATCGCAAATATTTATTCAGTTACATTGACAATAAAATAACCAATCAATATCATTTCAGCCGGAAAAATGTGAACGAACATCACAATAATTATAATTATCCGTCTATTAATAAACAATTGGTTGAATATTTAATCATGTCAAAACTCTTTTTTGCGTCACTTTTGATGCTTTTATCATTTCAGTCTGCGGCGTTTACGCCCAAAGAAGTGTGCTTCGATCAAGATTCGGAGTTTATTGGATGGCTTACCGACGAAGAGTGTGCCGCTTTAAATGGCAACAGTCCTGATGACTTTACTCAAAACTCGGAGTATTCACATCCTACGCGAGAGCCAATCGCAGAATCAGAAGAACCCGTAGTCATTGTCTTATAGTAATTAAGCCTCGACTATGAACATTCTTCCGAAAACAAAGAGCCCATTTCGCTGTATTTAAATGGGCTCTTTTTTGTTTCCTTATCCCTGACAGGCGCATCCGGTAAACATAAAAAATCCCCAAGTCTGAATGACTTGGGGATTTTTGTTTTTAAGTAATCGTGCTTATCCCGTCTAACTTTTATTAAGCAAAGATAAAGCTGTATAAGTAACCCGCGCCCATTGCCATACTTAGGATGACAAATAGGAAAGCTGCAATCATTTGGTTCTTAAAGATAGATTTCAACAAAATCACTTCTGTAAGACTTGCGCCAGCGCTACCAATGATCAATGCCATAACTGAGCCCAATGCCATACCTTTTTGTACTAACGCCGCACTTAGTGGAATCACTGCCTCTGCACGGATGTACAATGGAATACCAATGATTGCTGCTACCGGAATCGCGTACCACTTCGCTTCACCTGCGTATTCTGCAATCAGATCCGTTGGGATGAAACCATAAATGAATGAACCAATCGCAATCCCCATCATTAGGTAAGGGAACACTTGTTTAAAGTCTTTCCAAGTTGAGTGCCAAATACGAACCCAACGGCTTGGTTGCTTCTCTTCGACAATCGTCGCTGTTGCAGTACCGTCTGATGAACAGCAAGATACTTCCACTTTAGGTTCAGCTTTTGGCGCATCACCACAACAAGATGTTTTCGCCACAACTGGAGCTGGTTCACCACAAGCGCTGGTACCACAGCTAGATGCTGGTTTCGCTTCTTCTTTTTTCTTGCTTGAGTCACCGCAAGAAGTACCGCATGAAGAAGAACCTACTGCTTCGTATGCTTCTGGTTTTACGTAGCGCTCAAACCCTAGTTTTTCAAGTACATAACCTGCTACTACTGATACTGTCATCGCAATAGCAAAGTAGAATACTGCCACTTTCCAACCAAAGGTCACCACAAACAAGCCAATGATCACTGGGTTAAGCAGTGGACTTGCAAATAGGAACACCATCATTGGTCCAAAACCCGCCCTTGCACGCAACAATCCTTTTAGGAAAGGAATCGTTGAACATGAACAGAAAGGCGTAATCGAGCCTAGCAACGCTGCAATAAAGTAGCCCTTACCCTTTTTAGAGCTCAGGATAGACTGAATTTTTTCTGGTGTTAGAAAGTCTTGCAACACACCCACGATATAGCTAATTGCTAGGAATAGAATGATTAGTTCGGTTGCAAGAAACGCAAACATATCAAGCGCTTCTTTGGCCATTGTCATGATTTCTGGATTCATATTTTATCTCCTACTGATGTCACATCAGTAACTGTAAATTTCCTAATGAAGCTGAATTCTTCATTTCTATTTTTCTCGAATTATAGAATTAAAAATCGATGCGTCAACCATTATATTTCGATAAATATCGAAATGTAAATTTAACCCTTACTAATCAATAAATTAGATATTGAAATTTTCTTGTTTGCTATTCATCTACACTTTCACTATCATCGAAATGTATTTATCGTCAGTCATTCCAAGAGGTCAGTATGGAACTCGAAGCTGTAGCAAAAGCGCTCAAAGAGCTAGGACACCCTACCCGTCTATGTATCTATAAAGAGGTGGTTAAAGCGGGCTATGAAGGTATCGCAGTTGGTGGCGTACAAGATAAACTTGGCATTCCAGCTTCTACTCTTTCTCATCACATCTCGAGCCTTGCCTCAGCTGGATTAATCAGTCAGCGTCGTGAAGGTCGTACTTTGTATTGTGTTGCTGAGTATGAATGTTTAGATACGGTTATTGGCTTCCTGCGTGACGAGTGTTGTATCAATGAAAACTGCTAACCTTGAATCGATTTGGAGCGAATACGAACACGCTATTCACGCCTTCTTGCGCTCTAAAGTCAGTAATGAAGATGATGTAGACGACCTCAAACAAGAAATCTTGCTTAAGACTTATCAGAATCTTGGGGATATTCGTGATGTATCGAGCATCAAGTCATGGCTATTCCAAATCGCTAATAACGCCATCATCGATTTCTACCGCAAACGTGCACGAAACCAGCGTGATAATGACCTCATCGCTGAAGATCTGTGGTTTGAAGAACAAGCAGCGAGTCTTAAACAAGAGTTGTCAAAGTGCATTGCACCGTTTGTGCAGGCGCTACCAGAAGAGCAATCGCAACTGCTCTCTTCTATTGAGCTTGAAGGTATGAGCCAAAAGAAGCTCGCAGAACAGCAAGGCATCAGCTACTCGACTCTCAAATCACGTGTTCAAAAAGGACGGGTAGAATTGAAAAAGCTGTTTGAGGAATGTTGTAGCTTCTCATTCGATAAACAAGGTCGCATGACAGATTGCAACCAAAACGGTTCTTCTTGCGATAAATGCTAAGCAGTTTTTAAACCTGCTCATCAAACCATTCGGTCACCAACGCCACCAGCTTTTGATGCACAGGGCTTAACGTATTGCCTCGCTTTAATAATACATAACCTGCACGACCTTCGTTCGCCATAAAGTCTATGTTTAAAGGGACAAATTCGCTCTTTTCATCATGAGCTTGCACTAAATGATGAGGAAGCAAGGCAAAGCCATCATTTTTCAATAGTCGCATCAACACATCAATGTTGCTGATTCGGGAGATATTTGGTGACATCACCTGTTGATTGCCAAGTGCACTGGTACTGAAATTCTCTGCAATGTATTGGTGATGTGATGCGAGGTCCTGCAGAGTCACAACGGGGTTCTGCGCTATCGAGCTTTTCCGATGCGCATAGAAGGTAAACCTCGGATAGCCCAAGTTTATAAAAGACATCCCTTCAGTTGGGAACGCTTTACCACTGTTAAGTACCACCGCAAAATCCGCGTGTTTCGCCATAAGCATGTCTAGCGCTTCATCTCGGCTGCGATGTAACCAATGAATCGCCGTATTTTTGTATTGCTTGCGCAGAGACAGGTCGATGTCTGCGATGGCATCACACGGCACCGACATATCGTGACAAATCGTTATTTCCGGAACATCCCCTTGAGAGTAGCTATCACAAGAAAGTTCTAAAGACTGCATTTGGTAAAGGATGTGCTTGGCTTGAGTAACTAACGTCGCCCCTACTTCCGTCAAGACTGGTGTTCTTCCTTTGCGTTCAAACAAGATCACATCCCAATCAATTTCGAGATCGCTGACTTGGTGATGCAGCGTCGCCCTGTCTTTCCCGATTACCCTTGCGGCTTGGCTAAACGATCCATGCTCCGCGACAGCAACAAATGCAGTAAGTTGGTCAAAACTGGCTCTGGGCATTAGAAGATCCTCAAATAATAAACCCGTTTATCTTAGCTCAACCGACATTCTTTTGTTGCAAAGTTTGCAACATAACTGAGATTACATGGTGAATATTCCACGTAATAATGACCTCGTATTGAAACGTTACGAGGGCAATTCAATGAAAGGTTTTAGCAAAAAAGTACTTCTAGCAGCATCAGTCGCAATGGCAGTCGGCAGCATCTCTACCGCAGCAAATGCGTGTTCACGTTTGGTTTGGGAGACTCAAGACCACGGTGTATTTGTCTCTCGTACCATGGATTGGATGGAAGCCAATCAGCCAACTATTGACGTTCGCCACGCAGGTCAAACCTACCGTGGATACGATAAAGGCGATGCGCTTACGTGGACATCGAAATACGCTTCTATCGGTGTGAGTATCTACGGCGTGGGCATTATTGACGGCTTTAACGAGAAAGGATTTGCGGCGAATGCATTGTTCTTGGATGAAGAGAACTCTGGCGCGCCACAAGCGGGAAAACAACAAGTTGAAAACTCGCGCTTTGTCGCTTACCTGATCGATAGTTTTGCATCCGTTGATGAAGCATTGAAGCACCTAGATTCGATCCAAATACAACAGTTCAGTCACAATGGCATTGAAATGAAGGGACATTACTCACTAGAAGATGCAAGTGGCGATTCTGCCGTATTGGAATACATTAATGGTGCTTGGCAAGTGCATCATGGCAAACAATATAACGTGATGACTAACAGCCCAGAGTACGCGCAACACTTGAAAAACTGGCAAGAAGCGCAACCAAAAGCGAAGAGTGATGTGAATGGTGAGTTCCCAATTCCGGGTAACATCAACTCTGCTCAGCGCTTTATCTGGAACAGCTATATGAAGGATCAGCTTAAAGAGCCAAGTAGCTACACCAATGGCATTGCGAAACTCGACAGTGTGACCTACAAAATCCCATTGGATGCAGCAAACCGCCCTGTGAATGGTGAAATGCGCGGCTACGCGACCATCTATGGTTTGGTGTACAACTTAGACCAAAAAGTGATGAACGTACGCTATCAGTATGATGACAGCTACACACAGTACTCAGTGGACTTTAATAAGTTGAATGACGGTCATAACTACACGATCAAAGCCGACTTACCGGATCTGTTTGGTGACATTTCATCTCGCTTAGAAAAAGGCGACGGTGTAATGGGTCAGCACTTAGTGAAATAGCTCTGATTATGTAAAAAAACAGAACTTGAAAGGTGTGTGGACAAAAGCACCATTCAAAAAAGCGCCGACATGCTCGGCGCTTTTCCTTTCTATTCGTTTTGTACTCAATGACGCTGCTCTCGATAATGCCCAGGGGAGACTCCCCTCCAAGTGCTATACGCTCGAATGAATGAGTCGGCAGGTAACTTGGCGTATGCCAGCACCAATTGCGGGTCGATATCCATATCGTTAAGCAGCACTTTCCAACTCTGAGGTACGCTGAACTGACTCGCTCGCTTGATCATATCTGATTCCTAAGCACTTTTTTCCATAGTTTGACGCGATATTTTTAGCACCAATTTTCTTGGTAGAAAAGGGACGATCCACTCAAGGATGAACTTCAAACCGCCTTCGTTGAACGCCACCAACTTGCCTTGTTCCATAGCGCTATAGCCACACTCAGCAACAGAACGAGGAGACTTAGCATTTTTGAAGACTTCCACTCCTTGTAGATCCCCTGCGGCAACAAAACCCGTCGCTACCGCACCCGGACACAAAGCTGTGGCAGTTACGTTGGTGTCTCTAAGCTCTTCTGCTATCGCTTGGGTAAACGAAGTAACATAAGCCTTAGTTGCGTAGTACACCGCTTGCAATGGACCTGGCATAAACGACGCCGTTGATGACACATTTAAAATCTTACCGCGATTGCGTGCCACCATGCCTTGCAGGTACAAGTGAGTCAGATTGGTTAACGTCACCATATTAAGTTGCATCATGGCTTGGTCCGCCACGAGATCACGTTCATGGAATTTTCCGTGACCACCAAAGCCAGCGTTGTTAATGAGAATATCAATTTGCAACCCTTGCGCTTCGGTTTGTTCAAACACACGTGAAGCAGATTCAGCTTCAGTCAAATCTTCTGCAATGAAAAAAACTTGTACCTTATGTTTGTCGCGAAGCTCTGCTGCCAGTGCCTCTAGCTTGTCTTTAGAGCGGGCTACAAGCACTAAGTCTCCACCCTTTTCGGCGTGTATACGCGCTAATTCTTCACCGATACCACCTGATGCGCCTGTAATTAATGCTGTATTTGCCATGTGCTTGTCCTCTAATGTTCTGACTGATTCGCTGTTGGTCACAGCGTAGTTGGTATGGACACAGTTTATGCAATCCAATCACGCCACACACTGGCAAAAGGTGCCATCTTGCTCGCCAATCGTGCCACTCATTAAGAGACCTCTGATTACAGAAATTTATTACATTCAAAACAAATGATAATTTTTAGCTCACTTATGTGATGGCTAACATGTCGAAATGACTTCAAGGTGCGTGGGAATACGCATCGAACAGCATGGAAATTTCCAACTATCCTAACTTTGTTGGGCTGCATAAATCTGGGTTCCAAACCCTCTGGGGAAACGAATGAAAGCAATCACCTATCAAAAAGATCAAGATACCTTTACTTATACTGACATCGATACGCCAGATATAAACAGCAGCTTCGATGTACTAGTGAAAGTTCATGCCGTTGGGCTCAATCCTGTCGATGCAAAAGTAAACCTTTGGCACGAGATGGTCGACGGGATAGATGATACATTCGTTGGTGGTCTCGATGTTTCGGGGGAAATCGTTGCCATTGGCGACAAGGTATCAGGTTGGCAGGTGGGCGATCGCGTACTCTACCATGGCAACATGCGTCGAATGAGCGGTGGCTTTGCCGAATACGCAATTCAGGACTCGCGCACGCTGGTTACGCATCCTGATGTTGATCCAGAAATCGCAGCCGCTTCTCCATGTGCAGGTTGGACGGCTTATCGAGCCCTTGTCGACAAGCTGAACATTTCTACCCGTAAGAGTATCTTTATTGCGGGCGGCTCTGGTGGCGTTGGTAGTTTTGCTATTCAGTTAGCTCGCTTCTTCGGCGTAGAAACCATCATAACCACAAGCTCTGCTGCAAACCATGATTTCGTACGTTCGTTGGGTGCAACACACGTAATTGACTACAAACAAGAGAATGTACGTGAGCAAGTTATGTCAATTACTGAAGACTTAGGAGTGGAAGTTTCTTTGGATTGCGTTGGTGGCGACAACGACATCTTATGCGCCTCTGTGCTTGGCTTTGAAGGTGAAATGGTTGAACTAGTAAGAACAACTCGCGCAACAGAATACCCGGGCGCTTTCTTGCAAGGACTCACTTTTCATCAGTTGAGTCTAGGCTCAGGGCATGTTCATGGTGAACAAGGCTTTGCTTCTATGGTTAACGCTGGGGTGGAATTCTCGCATATGTTAGAACGCGGAGAGGTTATGGTGCCAAAATTGGAAGTGGTAGAACTAAAAAACGTCGCTCAAGCTCTAGTCTTTATTCGTCAGCAACGAACGGTCGGAAAAATCGTCGCGAAGCTCATCGACTAAGCACTCAATCCCAAGCGACAAAAAGGAAAAGAAAGCGCAAACTCTAAAGCAGTTTGCGCTTCAAGGGGTATTATTTCTCTACAAGCAGCATCGCCGATTTTGCTGCCACTTTAATCTCTTCAGTACAAGGCATCTCTTCGCCTGTCATCATGTCTACCAAGGCTTTATTCAAGGTAAGTTGTAGTGATTGCGCTCGTGAAGATTTATTCAGCACTAAGATGCCCTTTTCACCACGTTGCAACACCAACATATCGTCGTTACCTTCAAGCACCGTCATCGGTTCACCATGCACTAGGTTATGGAACGCTACCATCTTCGCCATACGCGCATCTTGCCACGCATTTTGCCATCTTGGTCGACCATCTGCGCCCTTTATGCCACTGGTATCCAAATCTGTGTAAACAAGTGGTACACCTCCATCGCGGCCTAGGATATAGGCATACGCTAGCCACTCATTCTCTTCATCCATGACTAAATCCAAGAACACATCGTTATTTGGAATATCGTGAGTGATGGCAAAAGTAATGGCTCGACGGTTCGACAACGCTTGACCAAAACAGTACGGGTCGATCAAAGACTTAAAGCTGCCTTTCTTTGAGAACGCCTTAAAGATGGTTGAGAACAACGGAAAGTCATATGCACCCAATCGTGTCTCTTTCAAATACGGTTCCAAGAACAGCTCATACTCTTCTTCTGTTGCGCCACCATCGGTGATGATCTCACCAAAGATATGCACATCTCGCGTGATCTCTTCTGTCCAAACCAGCTTTAGGTGCTCTAGGGTCATATGCTTCGCAGCATCGATACGGAAACCTTTCACACCCATTGACTTAAGCGCCTTTAAATACGCTTTTTGCTGCTCAACAACGTGCTTGCATACACGCAAAGTTGGTAAGCCAGGATCGGTAGGACCACCAGTGATTCGACCGTTTTGCACTTGCCATTTGTCTTTCCAATCTTTGATCCCAAAGGCTTCAACAAAGTCATTTTCGTCAAATAGCGGCTCAGATAAATCGCCAAATAGAATCAGGTCTTGATACTTGCTCGCATTTTGTTGGTAGTCGTCCATCACGCCTTGACGTGGATACTGTAGATCCGGACGAAGGTGCGCTTCGTTCGCCATATGATTAAAAACGACATCGGCATAAACCAGTACGCCTACATGATTGAGTGCTTCAATCATGTTTTTGAAATCTACTGTGTTACCGAGTGCATTGTCGATAACCCGATAATCTTGAGGTTGGTAACGCTGCCACCAGCGTTCGTCTTGTGCGCTTTTCATCGGTGGAGAAACCAACACCGAGCCATAACCTAGCTCGCTGATTTCCGATGCGCGTTGGGCAATGTCAGCATACTTCCAATCAAAAGCGTGCAAGATAACATTTGCACCTGTTGATAGTGTTTCCTGTAAGCCACTCATGTTTCTCTCCTCGTCGCGTTCGCTCACCTATTGTTACTCAAATTCGTCGTGAGCGAATCCAATAGCCGAAATTATAAGAACTATTGACGCGTCGCCCTCACCCCTTTTGTGTTTCTGCTAGGGGGAAAAACAAGGCGTAGCTCATCCCTTGTTAAGGGTTAAACGTGTGTTTAAAAGCACTTTAACACCATAGAGATAACTAGACATGAAAACATGAACCACTAAGTATCTGTTTTATAAATACTTTATTGAACTCATCATAACCCATGCTTAATCGAACTAATACGCCTTTTCTCAATAAGAATGAGAGAAAAGAGCGCAACAAGACCATATGTAACAAATATTTAAGAAAGTGAAACTGCTGCTTACGTCACAGTTGGTGCGAATAATAAAACGCTCAAAGTGAAACCTATCCCTTTAATCACCCTTTAGATGGAAAAAGAATCCATCAAGTTCAACACTTTAGAACTACAAAACAATACATAGAGCAATGAAACTATGAAGCGCGTCGTCACCTAGCTATAGGGTGGTCACCTTTTAAAATTACATATGCAACAATTTGTGCTTATTTTTGAGTGCATGAGGAAAAACATGTCTTTTTGGGGAGTTACATTCGCGATCTGCATTCAACTGGTTACTGCAGGCATTTTTGGAATGGTCGTAGCGGCTTGGATTGCTTTTAAAGCAGAAACTTATGATAAAAACGATTACCAACATATGTTTTTCCTCGTTAATTTTATCTGCTTTATCCTAGCGCTATTTGCCTCTGTCGGGTTATTAATCTACGGTCTTATTTTTAGTGACTCATCTCATTACTATCAATATCTAGGGCTGCCTTGGTTTTTTGCTCTGACTGGTTTTTCGTACCACATATACTGCCACTTAAGGTACAACAAAGCATACCGCATGAAGGAAATGCAAATGTGGCGTGAGCACTGGTATGAAACGTTAGAAATAGAAACCGATGAGGATTTATCCAAGTTCAAACTTGACGATGTCATTCGATTTGGCGCTTGGAAAGCAAGCTCAGAAAAGCAAGCCTCTTGTCTCGATATTTTACCTGCAGGAGAAGAGGTCTATCAGCGGGTTCAACAAGCAAAAGCACTGGCGGCAACCAAAGTACCAGCAGACGACCAGACGGTGCTCAATAAGCTAAAAGAGTTTGAAGCCTCTGTTTCAACAGTGTATCGCCTCTCATACAAAGCAAGTCATGCGTTTGGATTCAAGAATGACGAATCTCACTCCTTTCAACGTAATGTCCGTAGAGGGAACAAAGATACCTACCCAGACCTTGAAGACGAAGTTTCGAAAGTACTGGATGCTCTAAATGAAATTGCCATCGTCACGATATCCAACAACTCGGGCGAGACAATGATCGATGCGCACATCTTTTTGCAATATGCATTAGAAGGGTTATTTGGTGAGCAGGAAATACTGACGAACTATGTACTATGGACTTATGTAGAGCACTTTTATCACGTTAACCCATTCCAATTAGCACTAGAGTTATCGCAAATGGGCGTGAAGGTCCTCAAGAAAGACGGTGAAATCTTTGTCTTTGTCGAAGAGCCAGAACAATCATCGCTACGGTTAGAGGACTTCAATTCAGGAACTCAGTATGCAATGAGTACTAGCTAAAGCAAAAGCCAAGCGATGCTTGGCTTTTAGTAAAAGTAGACCATGTCAGATATAGCACTAGCGTTATGAATGCAGTAAAAGCTTAATTTGAACAGCCTACTAACGCATTCCATAGTTCCTCGTTAATAATTTCCACGCTTACTCCTTCGTCTCGCAATGAGAGAGCGGATTCGATCTTTCTTCCGTAACTAGTAAAGCGCCAATCCCTACTAGCAATAGATCCTAATACGAGAATATCTATACTTTTTGAAACGGTCCCTTTTATTTCAGCACCAAGAGCATTAGCTCGCTGTTCTTGAACTTTACGAGTACCACTCAAGAATTTACCTGTAAAACAGACTCGCTTACCGTTGATACACAAACGACCATCTTGCGTAGTGGAAAAATCGGCAGTCATTCCATAAGCTAAGCCAGTATCAAGCATTGATTGACCAGAGACTGCTTTTATTAGATCTAACAGTTCTTTCCTTTCGTCTTCATCAACCAAGTCATCAGCTAAAATAGCATCTAATCTCTTTTTAATCGCATTAGCGGGCCAGATACTTGATAGAGTTTTATCTTTTTCAAGTAAACTCGAAAGGCGTTCAATTTCCATATCACAAATGGTGTCATCCGCGCTAATTCCACTTAAAAAGCCAAGAAGATGATTAACGGTACTCTCGTAGCCTCCATCCTCTAAATCTCCATAGTCGAGAATATCTTGAAGCATTTGTTGTATGTCTTTCAACTCTGAAGCTGATATCACGCCATCTTCTAAAATGTCTTCAATTTGCTCATGAATATCAACGAAGTCCCCATCTCTGAAGTTGAAAATGTCATTGTCTTTCCACGCTCTCAAATAGATTTCTTCAATAGGGTTTAAGTGCTTATCAGCATGAATTCCATCTAGAATCCCTTTTAGAGTCAAAATAGCTTTTGCTTTATTTCTTTTATAATTAAAGGCAATGCTTTGCGGTTGTGCGTGGTCATCCAAGTGCTTCAAGTCTTTTACAGTCATGCTCTTCACCAAAATAAACAACTAGATGCATACTTAATACATCATTGACAGTTCAACATTCAATATGAATGACGGTTAATTGTTAGAGAGGTAACAAAACGAGTCGTTTTAGGCACAAAAAAAGCACCTAACAAGGTGCTTTTTAAATGCGATTCAAACTAAGTACGGTAAAGAACCTTTACAACGTGCCAGCCGAATTTAGTTTTTACTAGGTGCGGAGTTAGAACCTCACCTGAAAAGCAAACTTTGTCGAACTGTGGCACCATTTGACCACGGCGAAACTCACCTAGGTCGCCACCACGTTTACCAGATGGACAAGTTGAGTATTTCTTTGCCAACGTCTGGAATTTAGCACCTTTCTTAAGTTGCTTAATGATGTCTTCAGCTTGTTCTTTGTGCTTTACCAGAATGTGTAAAGCGGCTGCTGTATTTGCCATGTGTTTGTCTCTCACTGTTCGGGTGGCGCAAGTTTACCGAAACGCTTCAATATCGCAATGATTTCTCAAATTCAGGCTCTATCTTCATCCATTAATGATCGGAACTCGCGGACAAGTTGATGAAAAGTTACCCATTATTGAACGTTATTTCTCTCTTTATTTGTTCTATTTCCTAAAAAGCTCATTTTTCCACGCTCTACGGTTGAAGCTGTCGCCTTATAAGATTAGATTAGTTACATAAATCAGTGATATTGATAAGGTTATTTTCATGGCAAAAGTCGCAAGTAAAGCGAACCAATCTCAGGGCATGTTGGTGTTTAAACTCACCCTGCAACAGAACTTCGCAATTGGCACACTTAAAGTCCGTGAAATTGTTCCTTACATGCCAACGACCAAGATTCCATATTCTCATCACCACGTGATTGGGACCGTCACGATTCGAGACTTAACGGTACCAGTGATTGATATGGCAGCAGCGATTGGATTCCGTCCGATTCAAGAAGAGGAATACAAAAACTGCTATCTGATCGTGACAGATTGCTTGCGCACGGTGGTTGCGTTCATGGTACGAAGTATCGAGAAAATCATCGAATGTGACTGGAAAGCAATTGAAACGCCACCAGAAAGTGCAGGTCACAACATCTTTGTTACTGGCATTACTCGCTATGAAGAGAAAATCGTCCAAATGTTAGATGTTGAGCTTCTGCTTTCGAAGATCTACCCTCAATATGAAAACACTAAGATTCCTATGCTGACAGACATTGAGCGTGAACGCCTGAAAGCCTTGAGTATCCTTTTAGTTGACGACTCTTCGATTGCACGCAAACAGTTAAGTGACGCGTTGGATCGCATCAATATCCCTTATCAAATTTGCAAAAATGGCTCTGATGCACTCGATTTAATGAAGCGAGAAGCAGAAGAAAACCGCCCTATTGATCTTCTAGTAAGTGATATCGAAATGCCAGGATTGGACGGTTATGAACTTGCATTTGAAGTTCAAAACGATTCCGCACTGAACAACTCTTACCGTATTCTTCACACCTCTCTCTCTAGCGAGATTTGTGTTGACCGAGCTCACCAAGTTGGCGCTCATGAAGCACTAGAGAAGTTCAATGCAGGAGAATTGATTGAAGCTATGCTGCGCGGCGCAAAAGAGCTAGAAGCAAAAGCGATGGCATCATAACGACTTTAGTTTGTCTCGTTATTTACTTGGCATCGTGTAGCTGCGAGACACAAACTCCGTTTCTTCCACTTGATAAATGTGATTGATATAGGAAGCCAAGCTATAAAGCACGTTAGCTTGCAGGTTTGAATAGCGGAACAAAATTGGGGCGGGTTGCTTCTTACCTGAATGCTCTACCGCAACCAATGCGCGAACGACCTTCTTGGCTTGGCAGCGACACAAATGTAATTGGCTGGAAGTTGGGTGACCACCAGGAAGTACAAACCCCTTAAAACCACCGTCAATGCGCGCTTTGATTGCGTCGTAGTCAGCTTTTAACTCATCAACTTCCGCTTCTGTGATTGCGAGCTTGCCGCGGATAGAGCCGTTCACATGGTACACGTTTGGCTGCATGCGAGTTAGGACGTCGCGACAAAAATCATCTAACTCCATCGATAGCACAAGCCCAATTCGACTGCACAACTCGTCTGCCGTAATTTCAAAATCGCAGACCGGACTGTCTTCATAAATGAATGGGTAACAAATCTCGCCAAGTTCCTTACTTACTGGTCTCATGCTCTTTCTCTGTACTTTTGGTCTAATAAAAAGGGAGTCATTATAACCTAACTCCCTTTAGGCATTCACACCCGTTTAGACGATCATAAGTTAGAAAGCCAGCTTACGCTTTTTCGACTCTCTTGTGACCTTCTTGAAGGTGAACAAAATCAACCAAATCATCACCAGACACTTGGTAAGCCTGACCAAAACCTTTTACGAATAGACCTTGCTCTGCTTTTAGGTTAAATAGAACAAAGTCTTCTAGTTGGCTTAGACCGTCGATGATTTCACCAAAACGATCTTTCATTTGACCAACAACTTGCTGCCACATTTCAGAGTCACGTTCTACAACTGTCGCAACCGCATCAAACGTTAGACGCTTGCGAGCAAACAACTGCTTAGATGAATCCTCATCTTCAATCATCATCAAAGATACATTTTGATTCTCAAGCAGATTGCGCGCGTGACGAGCAATCTGAGAAATAAGAACGAAGTAACCTTCCTGGTTTTGTACGTATGGAGCGTAACTTACGTTTGGACGACCTTCCGCATCAACTGTTGCTAGTTGAATCGTACGGCGCTCCTGACGAAATTCCTTAATTTCTGGTCCTAGACGACCTTGTAAACGCTCTTGTTTAACTTGCTGATCCATTTTGATACCTAACTTTACTTGTTTTGTGTTTCCGAATTTAAACTCGGTTATTCTTTGATAAACGACGCCACCCCACCTGTTGGCGGATGGAGCAAGCGTCGTATGCATTTAACATTATTAATTCTATGTTGGAACTACTGATTGAACTCAGCTTGCATTGCGCGAAATGCCGTTACTTGCTCTTCAATCAGTTCGCGCTTTTCATTACGACCGAGGTAGATCTTAAAGATGTTGCTACCGCACTCAGAGAAGAAACCAAAGTAGTGGCTTTCACGCCCCATAAACGGCTTACTTACTAACGCGATGTTTTTCACGTTATCCAGTTTAAGGTGACCGTGAAGCTCCCCTTCTTTGCCCATTAAGTTGTAGTAACCACGTGCCACTTTGCCTTTCGGGAACGGTGCTTTCACTTCAAAGATTGAGCCGAAAGAATGAACAATCGTCGTTACAGGACCAAAGCCTACAAGACCTTCTAAAATGCTTTGAGCTTGCTCTCCCGGAGCCACCGCTACCATTTCTTGAGGTAGTGCTGCAACCACATCAAATTCCGATACGCTAAGGCGCTCTGCCATCGCCGCAGGTAGCAGTTGCGGTTCTTGTTCTAGTAGGCTTTCAACCTGTTGCTTAATTGATTCCATTGGTTTTTCCATTTCTTTTAGATGTTAGATACTTTTGGTACGTTTTCGTTCATTTCCGACGTTAGTACCTGAATACATGCCTGTGCGAGAGAAACAGCCCAGAAGCTCCCTGCAAGGGTTAGCACTAAGCTACGCTCTTGAAGCTCGACCAAGCCCTTGTCGTGCCATACTTTGAACAACGGCATTAGGAAGTTAAAGGTGTCTTCACCCATGAAGTTTGGCAGTTTGTTCCCTTGAACAATGCCACGGTCGAAACCTGACTTTAGCGCAGCAAAGAGTGGCTCTAGCGGGCTTTGTTTCATCATCATCGCGATGGTGCTTTGCCCTTCATTGACGGCTTTGACATAAGTGTCTAGCGTGCGATGTTGCATCATGCCGTAACCACCGATGTTACCGCCGGCACCACAACCAACCGGAAGCACTTCTGCATACGTCTTCGCTAAGCTGTTGTATAAGCTGCGTTCACGGTTATCGATCGCCCAATGGTTTACACTGAGCTGCTTCATATGGTGTTTCGACATGAATTTCGCACCGAGCTCGTACATACCAGCTTTTTCAGGCGTGGTTGCCGGTGGCGGCATCTTACCCTTCTCAACTAGGTTCAACATTGGGGCTGTCCCACCAACAACCAGTTGATATAGGTCCAAACCGTGCGCACCAGTAGACATAAAGTCGTGCAAATCTTGTTCGAGCACTTCCTTTGTCTGATAAGGCAAGCCATATAGCAGATCTATAATGACGGGAATTTTGTCTTCTTTAGCGAGCTCAGCAACGCGGTTCAAGACATCTTCACGATCATCTAAACGCTTAGCACTACGACGTACTTTGGTATTGAAGCTTTGCACACCAAATGAAAAACGGTTGAAACCTCCGTCTAGCGCTCCCTGATACAGCTCGTCCGAGAATCGGTTAATACGTCCCTCTAGGGTAATTTCACAATCGGCGGCTAAAGGGAAATAGTCATGAATTGCCTGACCAAGAATACGAACCTGATCTGCAGATAAATCTGTAGGCGTGCCCCCACCGATATAAACCGCATGAAAAATGCCACTTTGTGTCCATGGCAGTGCTGCTTTTTCTTTCAGCTCTTTCATCAGCGCATCAAAGTACTCATCAACAAGCTTACGGCTCGCGGCGTTTTGGAAGAAGTTACAAAAAGTGCAGCGCACACGACAAAATGGCACATGAATGTATAGGCAACGCTTATTGTTCTTTTGCGTTGTTTCAGAAGTGATCCGTGACAGGATTTCACCTTGTTGTGGCGGTGGCACAGGCATACTGCTACCACCCGCGTGCGCAGAGTGTTTTTTCACAAACGCAAAACGCAGCGGATCGGGGCTGTCACTCCCGAGAATTGATTCGTCAAATTTATAAATGTCGACGCTCATATTTACTCACTTAAAGCCCACCACACAAAGGATTGAGGCTCATTTCAAAAAAACTGTAAAGATCATAATTTGCACGTAATGATAATGCAATTGATAATTGATCTTATTTCCTTTTCGAGCAATAATCTTCCCACTTGATAATGATTCCTACTACCGAGATTTACCCGTGAACGTAAAAAGATATGCCATTGCCGGTGGCGCCTCTTTAGTGGTGCACGCAGCGCTTCTTTTTGTCTCCCAAGAGACAAAAGTGTTTGCAATGCCAGCAGGCAATCCCACCAGCTCGGTAAGCTTGAATTTAGTCTCAGCGCCAAAACCGGTACAAGCGGCTCCTACGCCACAAGAAGTGGTGGAAGAGAAGCACCCGGAGCCAAAGAAACAACCTGAGCCTCCGAAGCCAAAACCAAAGCCTGAGCCGATTAAAAAGACGGTAGAAAAGCCGATCGTAAAAAAAGAAGCGGTGAAGAAAAAACCAGTCCAAAAGAAACCTGAACCGGTTAAAAAACCTCAACCACCAAAACCCGTTGCAAAGAAAGATCCGCAACCAAAAGAAAAAGTGGAAGAGAAAGTCGCAAAAGAACCTCAACCACAACAAGCGGCTCCTACTGATCAATCGAAAGGGGCGACATCACAGCCAGTGATGATTGACCAACCGACGTTTGTTTCTCAACCAGTACAACCTCGTTACCCACGTTCAGCGCAAAAGCGTGGTATTGAAGGGGTTGCGCTGTATGAAATTTGGCTTGACGAAAACGGCAACCAAATTAAACAAGTACTTATCGAATCATCTGGTGCAGAAATGCTCGATCTTTCTGCTCTACGTGCCATTAAACAATGGCAGTTTTCACCTCATATTTCTGGCGGGCACAAAGTCGCTCACCGAGTTCAAATCCCAGTTCGTTTTAAGTTGGATGGATAATGGAACAGCTACAACATTTACAAACCCAATTTGGTCTTATGACTTGGCCTTTAGTTATTTGCTCTGCACTTACAGTCATGATCATTGCGGAAAGACTCTTTCAAGTATTCATTAGCCTAGGAGTTGGTAAACGCGCGATTCGCCAAAAGCTGACCAAGCTTGACCCAACCAACAACAAAGACATCGAAGCACTGGCGGATGAGTTTTCGGGTAAACGACCTCTTTTATATCGTGGTGTTGCAATGCTGCTTGCGCATCACTCTTTTTCTAAATCACTGCGTGAAGATGCGGCGGGTATTTGGCTTCAAGAAAAACGTCATCAGTTGCACTCAGGTCTGCGTCTGTTGACCTTGATTGGCGTGATCAGCCCCCTGATTGGTCTATTAGGTACAGTTCTTGGTCTTATCGACATGTTTAAAGGTATTGCTTCTTCTACCGGTAACATTACGCCAAACGACTTGGCAGATGGCTTGGGTCTTGCGATGCGTACGACTGCAGCTGGTTTGATCATTGCGTTACCTGCTATTTCTGGCGCGCAACTGATTGGTCTTTGGGCAGATCGTGTTATCGCTAAGCTTGAACACACTCTGAACTATGTAAATCTGTGGCTCGAAGGCATTTCTCTACAGCATGTATCTCCGGAAAACAGCAAAGAAGTCGCGACTGTTGCAAATCATGTTGAAGCGAGAAGTTCATGATTAAGGCACCACAAGACAGCAACAGTCATGGCTTAACACCAGACTTAACGCCACTGCTCGACATCATTTTCATCGTAATGGTGTTTTTGATGCTCACTGCAGCAGTGAAGTTAGATTCCCTAGATGTGAACCTACCAAGCACCGATTCCCAAGCTGTGGCTGAGGTGGACAAACAATCAATCACGGTGAACATCCTTAAAGAAGAGCCACACTGGGCGATCAACGGTAAGGCGTACATCGATTGGGAAAACTTTACGATGGCTCTGTTAGAAGAGAGCAAATCAACCGACAAACCTATTGTGATTGGTGCGGAAAAAACCGCAGACATTCAGTCACTGGTTAAGCTTCTTGGCTTTTTACAAGAAAACGGAATTCAAGCGACTCAACTGCTCACTGAAGAGTCGCAATAGAAGAACATAAGATTGAGAACACACTAATGAATAAAACACTTTCGCCCGTTCGTACCGCATTGACTGCAGCCATTACTATGCTTGCTAGTGCGAGCCTATTTGCCAACGAAGCTCCATCAAATGAACGCGTGGTCAGTGCCGGCAGCGCTGTCACTGAACTGTTACTTGCTCTTGATGCAAAAGATAGCCTTGTTGCTGTCGACGTAACAAGCCAACTACCGGAAGGGATGGAGTTGCCAAAAGTTGGTTACCACCGTCGTCTTTCTGCTGAAGGTCTACTGGGATTAAGCCCGACTAAATTGATTGGATCAGATGAAATGGGACCAAACACCACGCTAGACCAATTGAAATCAGCAGGTGTTGATGTTGAAGTCGTCAACACAGAAGCAAACGTGGAAGGTTTGGTTAATCGTATCGACCAAATTGCGGCCATCATGCATCGCGAAGCTCAAGCCACAGCGCTAAAAACTGAAGTTGAAGCACAAGTGAAAGCACTGGAAGGCAACCAACCAGCAAAAGCTGACAAAAAGAAAGTGCTTTTCCTACTGATTCACGAAGGTCGCCCAGCAAACGTAGCGGGGTCAGAAACAACACCAGATGCAATCATTCAACTTGCAGGTGGAGAAAACCCAGCAGCAAGCAAACTCTCTTCATACAAGCCACTATCAACAGAAGCTATGGTCGAGATGCAACCAGACGTGATTCTTGTGAGTGGGCGTAGCTATCAAACAATGGGCGGTGCAGATGCCATTCTGAAAGCAATGCCTCTCCTTGCCGCGACTCCAGCAGGTATGAATAAAAACATCGTGACAATTGACGGTCATGCGCTTGTTGGTGGTTTAGGACTTAAGAGCCTTTCAGAGGCGAAGCGCCTAAACGAGCTGCTTTACCCGTAGAGAGATTCAATGCTGTTAAGACGAATTCCTTTATCTACTACCCTACTCGCGTTATCTGGCATTTTAGCTTTTATCGCAGTAGCGTCCATTACAGTAGGTCCAATGAATATTAGCTTCTCAGACAGTCTGAGAAGCTTAACAGGAGCAGGTTCAGACCTTGCTCCTCATATTCAGTTAGTCATCAACGAAATCCGCCTTCCACGCACCATTCTTTGTATGTTTATTGGTGCGATCCTCGCTATCTGTGGTGTTGTGATGCAGGGGTTATTCCGAAATCCTCTAGCCGAGCCAGGCATCATCGGTGTTTCCGCTGGCGCGGCGCTTGGTGGCGCATTTGCTATCGTCGTATTTGCCGATTTCAGTCAAAACTACCCGACACTAATGAACTTAGCTGCCTTGCCATTTTTCGCCTTCCTCGGCGGTGCAATTACCACGGTATTAGTTTACTGGTTAGGTACGAATAAGTTTGGTACGTCAGTCACCATCATGTTGCTTGCGGGGGTTGCAATCAGCGCACTCTCGGGCGCTGCGATTGGTTTTATGAACTTCATCGCCGATGATCAAATGCTGCGAGACTTAACTCTTTGGTCGATGGGATCGCTGGCTGGGGCAAACTGGTCAGGGATTGGTTTAGCTGCGGTGACTCTCATCATCTTGATGTTCTGGTTCCAGAGAAAAGCCATGTCATTAAATGCGTTGCTTTTGGGAGAATCAGAAGCCAAACACCTAGGTGTGCCAGTACAGAAGCTCAAACGCCAACTTATCCTGTTGTCTGCAGTTGGTGTGGGTATTACGGTGAGTATCTGTGGTGCAATTGGATTTATCGGTCTGGTGATTCCGCATTTAGGTCGTATGCTTGCCGGTCCAGACCATCGCACGCTGCTGCCTATTTCAGCGCTTATGGGCGCACTACTTCTTACCGCTGCTGATATGTTTGCACGAGTTGTTGTTGCACCCGCAGAGTTACCTGTAGGCATTGTAACCGCATTGATTGGTGCGCCATTCTTTATCTACTTACTGTTCCAACAAAAAGGGAAGATTCTGTAATGAATGACATCGTTCTGTCTGGCAGAAACATCTCCATGAGATATGGGAGCCGAGTGGTACTAGACGACATCAGTATTGATATTCGTGCAGGCGAGGTCACCGCATTATTAGGTCCTAATGGCGCGGGTAAGAGTACACTGCTGAAGTTATTGTGTGGCGAGATTCCGTCTCAGAATGATATCCAGTTCTTTGGTAAACAAAAAAACGACTGGGAGCCTTCAGAGAGCGCCAAACACGTGGCGATGTTGCCGCAGCACAGCACGCTGACCTTCCCGTTCTTAGCGAGAGAAGTGGTCGAACTAGGTGCGATTCCTCTGTCCATTTCTAATAAAGAGACCACGGAGCTTGCTCTGCAATACATGAAGCAAACCGATGTTTTGCATTTGGCTGATAACCTCTACCCTGCTCTCTCTGGTGGTGAGAAACAACGTTTGCATTTGGCTCGCGTGTTAACACAGCTTCATCTATCCGGTGATAAGAAGCTCTTAATGCTGGATGAGCCTACCTCTGCATTGGATTTAGCTCACCAGCACAATACATTAAAAATCGCTCGTCAAGCGGCAAAAGAGCACAACGCAGCGGTCGTAGTCGTATTACACGATCTTAATTTGGCATCCCAGTATGCAGATCGCCTTGTACTACTGCACGACGGTAAACTTGTCTGTGACGATACGCCATGGAACGCATTAACACCGGAACGCATAGAACAGGTTTACGGCTATCACTCCATTGTGACCAAACACCCTACGTTGGATTTCCCACAAGTTCACGCTGCGGCATAACCTCTATCGATTAACCAAACGATTCATGCCTAACAAAGCCCAATGTTCAATATTGGGCTTTTATTTTGCCTAAATAACACTCAAATTTTCGAGTCTAATCTGTTTTAATCATTCAATAATGTTTTGGATACACAAATAACTAAATTGAACAATAGGTAAATTCTGAATTGCCATTTAGTTATCAACAATAATACATATTGGGAATTAGAATAATTTATCATTTAATTAATAATCACCCTCATCAATATCGATTAATTATTAACTTATTTTCAAACGAAAGATGAACATTAAGTTTCCAACTTAATTCAGGTTGCGATAAAGTTTTTTGCGACATTCATCACACAATATATCTATTCTCCCCCTTAGACTCCGGACTTTTCAAGCCCCCCAAATTTGCAGTGAGTCTATGAAGCTTTCTAACTTAAGTATTAAAAGTAAAATTAGTGCGTTGATATTAATTATCTCCGCCGCCGTAATTGCACTCTCTTTCTTCTTTAACTCTCAAATTAAATTAATCGACGGAAAGATGTCGGAATTTTCTGACACCACAGTTCCGAGTATTTTGTTAGTTAAAAACATTGAAATCGAAGTCGGCATTTTAAGAAAAGATGAATTTTCTTTATTGACGAATGTAAACCATGCTGAGTTTAAAACATGGTTGAAAGGTCTAGATGAATCAGAAAGTAAAGTTGACAACTATATTAAAAAGTATGGTCAGTCGTTATGGGATCAACGTGACCGTGATGCCTTCAACCGTGTCAACGATGCATGGGAAAAATACCGTAGCTTCAATGAAAAATACTCCGCACTGCTTCTAACCAAGCAAGTTGATGAAGCCAACGCAATGCTGCTTGATGGCTTCCCTGCTTTCCAAGAGCTACAAAACGCTATCATCGCTCTTGTTGAGCTAAACCAAACCTTCATTAAAGAAGACATCGACAGCACGCATATCGTGGTAACCGATGCGATTACTTATGGCATCATTGCTATTGTAGCCTTGTTAGCTTTGGGTTTTTCTCTAGGGCTATTCCTTACCAAGCAAATTTGCTCGCCACTTAACTATGTTGTTGAAATGGCGTCTAAGATTGCCTCTGGTGATCTTACTTACCAACTGCCACGCAATAAGATTGGTAATGATGAACTTGGTATCCTTGCCGATGCATGTATCGATATGCAGGCGAAGCTTTTAAGTCTGGTTGACAGCATTTCTTCAACTACCGCACAAGTAAGTACAGCAACAGAAGAAGTGAGCGCGATTTCGGAACAAACTTCATCTGGTATGGACGAGCAGCAACAACAGCTTAATCTGATTGCAACCGCAATGAACGAGATGCAAGCAACAGTTAACGATGTCGCCAACAATACCGAAGCCGCATCTGAAACCGCGAATGGTGCGTCGAACGATGCGAAACAAGGTTTAGAAGTCGTTCAAGAGTGTATCTCGCAAATCAATGAAGCATCTGTTGCGATCCAATCTGTTGGCACCATGGTCAGCGAGCTTGAGCAAGACGCATCAAACATCAGCGTTGTCGTCGACGTGATTCAAGATATTGCTGAGCAGACCAACCTTCTGGCTCTCAATGCAGCGATCGAGGCAGCACGCGCTGGCGAACAAGGTCGAGGCTTCGCGGTTGTTGCAGACGAGGTACGTACACTAGCAAGTCGCACGCAATCATCCACAGAAGAGATCGTCTCCATCATTAGCAAGCTACAAAACTGCTCTAAAACCGCAGTGTCTGCGACAAACAACAGCAATGATTTGATTCAAGTGTGTGTTGAACAAGCACAAAACGCAGGTGCAACCATTGGTCAAATCGAGCAAAGCGTGGACAACATTGCAGAGAAAAGCATTCAAATTGCAAGCGCATGTAGCGAGCAGAGCTCAGTCACTGAAGAATTGCATCGTAACGTAGAACACATCAATCAGTTCTCTAGTGAAGTGGCCACGGGCTCTCGCCAAACCGCGGTTGCTTGTCGTGACTTAAGTGAGCTGGCTGTTGGTCTACAAGAAATCGTAAGTCAATTTAAAACGGCTTAGCCAATCATTAAAGGCTTCTAGCCTTTTACTCACATATCCAAAGCCCAATGTTCATTCATTGGGCTCTGTTTCTTTTATCGCTTCAGAGAAAACCCGATCGCCGTCTCGATTCTCCAATTTATCCCACCGAAACCCACTAGCATCAGGGTAACCCACTATGATTATTCTTTGTGGCGTATAAAGTGTAAAAACTATTTCTATACCCAAGTAACCTCGAGATGCTAGGTTCGGCGAGAATGACTTGGTTTGTAGACGCGGCGGCGATTTAAAGATCTAGTCATTCTAAATCAAGAATCGGCAACAAAGTATACAAGCCAAGGCTCTTATATTTGTATAGAGTGCCCTTTGGGAGCGTGTCTTTGACTCGCTTTTTTAGTCAAACAAATGGCTGCGTCAAACAACTTGGAAAGAGCTAGCTATTACACTGCATTGTTTTCCTTACTCTCGAATCAATGACAACGCTCTGAATCCTGCATCTTGAAGTCACTTGGGCATAATAATTAATCAATTGATGAATATTGAGGGAATTATCGCCCTAGCCGACTAAAACTTGTCCACGTTACACTGAATACAGTCCCACATTCTTCTGCAACCTGACCTACGATCAGGCTCAACTTCTTGAGGAAGCATCGCATGATGAAGCGAATCATTCTTGGCACCTTTGTTATTACCCTTTTGACCGCTTGCTCAAAAGACGATGGTCAGCAAGCTCTTGGCACATTGGAACGTGACCGCGTCACCTTTACAGCCACCTCAAGCGAAATCATTCGTGCTCTACCAATTAAAGAAGGCAGCCAAGTAACTGAAGGTGAGGTGCTAGTTCAACTCGATACTAAGAACCAAGAAGCGATATTAGCCCGCGCCGTAGCTGAGCAAGCTAAAGCAGATGCTTACCTATTAAAGCTGACCAATGGCGAACGTCCTGAAGATATTGCTGCAGCCCAAGCAAGAGTTGCAAGAGCAGAAGCGCAATTAACCGAAGCTCAAAAGAACTACCAACGTAAAGCAGAATTGGTACGTAAGAAGCTCATCAGCCAATCGGAAAAAGACACCGCATTGGCAGCAAGAGATTCTGCGCGTGCCGAGTTAGATTCGTCACAAGAAGAGTTCAGCAAACTTACCGCAGGCTCACGTCCAGAAGACATTGAACAAGCCAAAGCCGAACTGATGGCAGCAAAAGCAGATGTGGCTCTTCAACAGCAAAAACTAGCAGAGCTAACCATTACCGCTACCCGTGATGGTTTGCTCGACAATCTACCTTTTAACTTAGGCGAGCGCGTTCCAGTCAATGGCATCGTTGCCGTGATTCAAGCAAGCCGTGTCCCTTATGCACGTGTTTATGTCCCTGCGACTTATCGAGTTAACTTTATTCCCGGTAAAGCCGTACAAGTCCATGTGGATGGCGTCGAAAAACCTTTAGAAGGAACCGTGCGCTGGGTTGCTACTGAACCATCATTTACCCCCTACTTCGCCCTAACAGAGGAAGAGCGTTCGCGCTTGATGTACCTTGCAGAAGTCGATTTACAAGACTCTGCTGAATCTCTACCTTCAGGCATTCCTGCACAAGTGGATTTAGTGGAGTAAACGATGACTGAATACGCAATTCAAGCAGAGAATGTGGTAAAGAAGTTCGGTGACTTTACTGCCATCAATAACATCACGCTCAATGTGCCCAAAGGCAGTATTTATGGCTTTCTGGGTCCAAATGGTTGCGGTAAATCTACCACCATTCGTGTGTTAACGGGTCTACTCAGCCCAAGTGAAGGCAATGTTGATGTTTTAGGGTTAGAGATCCCAAGACAATCTGAGCTATTGCGACTCAAAATTGGTTACATGACGCAAAAATTCTCCCTCTACGATGATCTTTCCGTTCAAGAAAACCTCGAGTTTATTGGGCAGATCTTTGGCATGGATACTAAAGCACTTAAAGCTCGCATCGAAGAGCAATTAGCGACATATGGACTTGATCAATTACGTAAGCAACGCGTTGGTGGCATGAGTGGCGGACAAAAGCAGCGACTTTCTCTTGCGGCAGCGACCATGCACAAACCTGAATTGTTGTTTCTCGATGAGCCAACCTCCGCCGTAGACCCGGAGAACCGTCGTGACTTCTGGGAGCAATTATTTGATCTCTCCGATCAAGGCACCACAATTTTGGTCACCACTCACTATATGGACGAGGCAGAACGCTGCCATCGACTTGCTATTATGGAGGCTGGAGAAATCCGTGCTGATGGTGAGCCGGAGCAACTCATGGCGCAAATGGGTGTGAATATTGTCGAGGTCAAAGCGGATAACTTGCGTGAACTGAAAGAGAAAGTCATAAAACGTGAAGAAGTCCGTTCTGCTGCCCAGTTAGGTATCCGCTTACGCATCCTAATTCATCAACATATCGAAAAACCGATTAATTGGTTAATACAAACCTTCCCAGAGCTTGAAGGCTGCGAGATGAACATCGCGCGTCCTAGCTTAGAAGATGTATTCGTTAGTGTAACGGGGGAAGGTCGCCAATGATGAAGTCCATTGCTCGAATGAAGGCGGTGATGATCAAAGAGATTCGACAGCTTTCCCGTGACCGAATCACCTTTGGCATGGTGGTCATGATTCCTCTGATCCAATTATTGTTATTTGGATTCGCCATCAATACCGATATTCGCAATATTCCCGTCGGCGTTGTTGACCAAAGCGGTAGCACCGCAGGTCGCGTTATTACTGAATCGGTAAAAGTGACTCAAGTTGTCGATGTGGTCGAAACCTTTGCCACCGCTTCAGAGGCGGAACAAGCGATACAAGACGGTCTCGTGCGCGCGGCACTCATTCTGCCAAGCGATTTAACTCAGCGTATGGTGCAAGGTCGAGAGCTGGGACAGTGGATTGTAGACGGCTCTGATACCATGATCAGTTCAGCCATTCTCTCGCTGCAGACCATGCCATTGACTGATTTCGACTTTGAGATCCGCCCTGCTCCCACCAAAACTTTTGAAGTCGCGTTGTATTACAACCCGAGTCGGCGCTCGGCAGTAAACATCGTACCCGGTTTACTTGGGGTCATACTTACAATGACGATGATCTTGTTTACCAGTGCTGCCATTGTGAGAGAACGAGAACGAGGCAACTTGGAATTACTCATCACCACGCCAATTCATTCTATTGAGCTCATGGTCGCGAAAATTATTCCGTACATCTTTGTCGGTTTAATTCAGGTATTTATTATTCTTGGCTTGGGGCATTGGATCTTTGGCGTGCCGATAAATGGAGCCATTAGCCAGATATTATTTGGCACCTTGTTGTTTATAGCCGCCAGTTTAACGCTCGGTTTGGTGATATCCACCATCGCCACAACACAACTTCAAGCCATGCAGATGACGGTATTTATTCTCCTCCCGTCTATCCTTCTGTCTGGTTTTATGTTCCCTTATGAAGGCATGCCAATCGCAGCTCAATGGATATCAGAGGCTCTGCCCGCGACCCACTTTATGCGCATCATTCGTGGTGTGGTGCTTCGTGGTGCCGATCTAATGGAGTTATGGCGAGACACAATATGGTTACTTGGTTTTACCGTGGTGGGCTTAGTCGTCGCCTCTTTGCGCTTTAAGAAATCACTCGATTAGACCAGAAACAAAAATGCCACTCCGTTCAATACGAGTGGCACTTTATCCCCAAGTAACCTCGAGATGCTGGGTTCGGCGAGAATGACTTGGTTTGTAGACGCGGCGGCGATTTAAAGATCTAGTCATTCTAAATCAAGAATCGGCAACAAAGTATACAAGCCAAGACCCTTACTATTTGCAAAGAGTGCCCTTTGGGAGCGTGTCATTGACTCGCTTTTTTAGTCAAACAAATGGCTGCGTCAAACAGCTTGGAAAGAGCTCGCTATTACACTGCGTTGTTTTCCTTACTCTCGAATCAATGACAACGCTCTGAATCCTGCATCTTGAAGTCACTTAGGTATATTATCTCGATAAAAGCTAACGATGAGCCGTTACTGGTACTTCTCACCCGCAGCTGCAACGAACGCCATTTCGACTAAGAGTTCAGGATTCGCCAATTCAACTTTAACGCAAGCACGGCTCGGTGCGCAGCCCTCAGGGAACCACGCATCCCACACTTCGTTAAGGGCATCGAAGTTAGCAAAATCTGTCACGTAAATCGTCACAGATAGAATGCGTGACTTATCGCTGTCAACACTTGCTAGCATTTGCTCAGCTTGGTCGAAAATCTGTTGTACTTGCCCTTTCATATCCGCAGTTGTATCTGCTTCTGCCACCTCAACAAAGTTGGCAATACCGTTGAATACCGTTACATCAGACCAACGTTTGCATGGATTAATACGATGAATTGTCATGTTATTTCTCTTAATTACGGCTTCTCAACCAAACACACAGGCGCACCGATGTCGCATGAGTATCCGGTTGGAGTGATAACGCCAGTTTCCGGATTCCTATGGAAGCTAGCGACATTATGTGAATGTTGATTGGCAACGAGCATCCACTGCCCGTCACGGGATAAAACAAAATCTCTTGGGAACGCGCCACCACAATCGAACGCGGCAATTTGAACCGGAATATCACTCGTTACATCAAATGTACTGATCAGATTTTGCGCACGGCATGAGACATAGACAAAGCGCTCATCCGCAGAGAGACGAATAGCAGACGCCGCTTCTTTGTTCTCTTCATCGGCTAGCAGCTTCACTTGCTGAGCCAGATTCCATTGCCCCCTTTGCTTGTGAAGTACCGCTAGCGTTTCGGACAGTTCGCAAACAACGTACGCGACAGACTCATCACTATCGAAGACCAAATGACGAGGGCCAGAACCAGGAGGCATCGCGATGCTTTGAGAAAGTGAAAACTTAACTGTCTCACCATCTTTTTTATAGTCATAGAAATGAACACTGTCTGTGCCTAAATCGACCACAGCAAGTTGCTCGGAGTGGTTGAGAAACGTTGCTTGATGCGCATGAGGCGAGGCTTGACGATCAGCATTGGGACCACTGCCTCCCACATATAATTCTGCGATGGATTTCAGAGGCTTACCTTGTTCATAAAGTTGGTAAACACTTACATTACCGGAACCGTAGTTTGCCACAGCAAGCAGCGAGGCTTTGATATCAATATGGCAAGGATAGTCGCCTTCAATTGGTAATGCATAGCTGTCTGTTTTTTCAGCAAAAATCAGTTCTGCACCTTCTAAGCGTTCTACTTCATTAAAGGTATATAACCCCTCTCCTTTGAGCGCAAGGTAAGAAGGGTTACGAACCGTTTTCACCGCTTCAGGAACAAGTTCATTGGTGAGCGTTAATGCGCCAGTAGCAATATCGAGAGAAACACACGCGATGCCCTGACTTTGGCTTGGTGAATCGGTATAGGTGCCTACATAAAAATGTAAGTGACCATTTACTGTCATGAGAAAACCTTTGGGAGATATAAAAGTGCTTAAACGATAAGATGCCGCCTGCGTTACCAGACGGCAATCCCTTTTAGTTATCAATCGGTTAAAGTGTGAAGCAACCGCTCAGTTGGTACGACAATAGCGACAATGGTTTCATCAAAGATAATCGCATTTTCATTGATGATTTGTTGATACGCTTTAGCGTCAGATTGACTAATACCACGGCCCTGCTTGGCGAGCTCAATCAAGGTTAAACTTAAGTCGGCAACTTTGATGGCAGACTCTGCAACTGGCACCGTTTCTACTGACGCCACGTTGGTCGCGAAAATAGGTTTGGCTTGCTGCGCCGCTAACTTAACGCTTTGATAATGCATCGCTAACGCATCCAACGCGGTTTTATCACCTTGAGCATAAACTGCGACCAAATCTTTCATCTCGTACACTGCTAGGCTTTCTACTGGCAATGCATCCGCAAAGCGGTTTAGTCGCTCATACTGGTTGTACAAATCACCCTCGTTTGGCGTAGAGATCCACTTCTCCCAATGACGAGCGTAGTATTGAGCCGGCTCGATGTACTTCGCTAACGTTTGTAGCGGTGCTTCGTCCGCACCATTAGCAAGACGTTTCAACATCATATTGGCATCGGCATGATGGCGCAGACCAAGCGAAATCTCAGACCATGTATCCATCACCTTCATGCGCTTGTACATGCTGCGCTCATCGGTCAGGTCTTGGCTCGACCATAGGCGCTCAGCGATCGCGTAGCTTCTGGGCCATAAACGTTGCTCGATGGTCATTGAATCGAGGTTCTCACCCCAAATGGTAATTTCTCCACCTAAGATTAGCTGCTGTTCTTTCTCGGTCAACTCAGCCGGATAGCCACCGTTAGGCTCAGGAATGACACTCCCTGCCATGTCACTGCTCGCGACCAACTCTCCAGTCGCAGGCCAACGAACATTGCCTATCAATTGGTAACTGGTGTCTTTCAACTTGCCATCCGCAAAGTCATAGTTGAATTCGGTGTAAGACATAAAGTTATCGAAGTGCCCTTTAAACTTCACACCTGGCACGTACTCGATGATGAACACCTCTTCGCGAGACTTACCGTTGTAATCGGTAAATGCACGATAACTGCCATCTTTCGCTTCTATAATGGTTAGATTGCCAGTGCGCGGACCACCTTTGTTGCGTGGTTTCACCCAGTCATAAGTCGCGAATTTCTCACCTTGATGAAGTTGATCATCAACGGTGATTCCTTTCGGCATTGGGTCATTGCGATAGTGGTAACTGGTTGGCTGCGGCTGGTCTAGGTAGTAGCCTGTTGAGAGAATACCTTGGTAGCCCTCTTTTGCTGCTCGACCGATACTGTCGTGCCCTTGCCAGCTTTGGATCACAATCGAGGTTGGAAGGTCTTTGTGCCAGATTTCATCCCAGCCAGTCATCTTCTTACCGCGCTGTTCCAGCATCTGTTCAACCTTGGTGTTCAGATACGATTGAAGACCACGCTCACCATCCAGATTGTTGTCTTTGATGAATTGCTGAATCTTCGGGTTATCTTTCCACTGTTGGTAATTTGGTTCATCACCACCGATATGGAAATACTCATCTGGGAAGAGCTCAACCACTTCGTCAAACACACTCGCCAGCATCTTATAGAGTTCGGGATTGGTCGGGTCCATTAACGGCTCAAACACCCCCCAGCCACGTTGATGCGGATAAGATTGCTCACCCATACCAGACATTAATTCAGGGTAAGCGTGCGCTACTGCCGAAGCATGTCCCGGCAGAGAGATTTCAGGGATAACTCGAATGCCAAGGTTACGCGCGTAATTCACTACATAGCGGATTTCATCTTTGGTGTAGTAATCACCATCTGCGGTGTCTTGCCATAGCTTTTGGTAATTATCGAGCTGGATACGAATCGCTTGGTCATCCCAAATATGCCAATGGAAAACGTTCATTTTTGCTGATGCCATCGCATTGAGTTGACGAAGAATCACGTCGAGTTCAATGAAGTGACGAGAAGTGTCGTAAGAAACACCACGCCAAGGAAAGCGCGGCTCATCTTGAATCGACACCGCTGGCACAAAGTAGCCAGTCGCGTCCGTAGTCACCAACTGCAAAAAGGTTTCTAAACCATGGAAAGCACCGTAGGGGCGTTCGGAGCGAATGATGATCTGACCATTACGCGATTCAAGTTGATACGATTCATCACTGTTAATGTCTTGCACCTCTGACTTGGGCGCATTACGAATATCAATCACCAAGGTCGCGTCTTTTTCCGACTCAGCATGCCAGTTCAACATCGGTAAGCCGGTTTGGCGATATAGACGGTCCATGGTGCGCTTTGCGTTGAACTGCACGCGCGATGAGTCGTAGCCTTTGATGTAAATGCTGAAAGATTTATCCAGTGTGATTTTACCCTGCCCCAACTCTACATTTTGTGGGTAAGGCATTAGGTTAAGATCGGTGTTGGGAGTCATCGCCATCGCTGCCGTTGGAATTGTGATTAAGCCTGAAATGAGTAGTGCTAATGTACCTTTGTTCATCCGCGCCATCCTATCGTTACTAGGGTCTGTTGATCTTTCGCGGTTAAATTTTGTTCGAGATAAAATCGTTTTAGGCGCGACAAGGAGTGTGTAGCCTAGTCATTCTAAGCAAATACTCCTTAACAAAGCATAAAACGATTTTAGCCGAACCCTCTGGGCAGCGTTTGTTGGTCATTTCTACTGCGTTATCGACTTCTCATGTAGGCTAGCTACATAGCAAAGTCTCTGCCTTGTATAAATATCCAACAATTCGCTGCAAAAATCAGCTCGGAAGTTCAACAGACCCTATAATTGTTCAACCCAAGTCACGCTATTTAATGGGGTCTGGTGACTTGGGTAAAAGAGCTCTGTTTGAGTTACGCGACCAGCTCTACTGCTTCACGAACCAGCTTGCCAATTTCTTCCCACTGTTCGTTTTCAATTAAGCTCGGTGCCACCATCCAAGTACCACCGCAACAAACCACACGGTCGATAGCTAGGTAATCATTGACGTTGCTCTTACCGATACCGCCTGTCGGCATCAGACTCACATCAATGTATGGAGCCAGTAGTGACTTCACCATCGCGATACCACCGCTCGCTTCTGCCGGGAAGAATTTGAGGAAGTTCAAACCCAGCTCAAGTGCTTGTTCAACCTGACTTGGGTTGTTCACACCCGGTACGATTGGCATGTTGATTTCTTGGCAGCGACGCACGGTATTTGGGTTCAAACCCGGCGCGACAATAAACTCTGCACCCGCGTCTTTCGCTTGGGTAATTTGCTCTGGCGTCAGTACCGTGCCAGCACCGATGCACATTTGTGGATAAGCATCGCGCATGGCTTTAATCGCATCGGCAGCGGCTTCTGTTCGAAACGTCACTTCTGCGACTGGCAGACCGTTTTCTACCAACACTTTCGCCAGTGGGATCGCGTGCTCAACCTTATTGATTTGAATAACAGGAATAACTTTGAATTGCTGAAGTTGCTTAATCATTGCTTGGGACATAATACGTTCTCGGAAATTATCGAATTAGATGAGTCATGGCGTCGTTTGGAATAATCGCGCCAGGATATTGAATAACGGTTGCTGCTAGTGCGTGACCGAGTTGGGCAGATTGCTCACAACTTTGTCCGGTCAATCGTCCTGCAAGGTAACCAGCAGCAAAAGAATCGCCAGCGGCGCAGGTGTCGATCACTTTGACAACCTTCTCTGCGGCTACGTAAGCGGTTTGCTTGTCATCACCATGCGACCAAACCAATTTGCAAGGCTCACAGCCACGTTTAATCACGATTTCTTGGCAACCAAAGCGAAGGCAGCGCTGCTCGGCACTTTCCTCTTCGCCCCACACTAAGACATCATCGTCTTCTGTGATAAGCGCAATGTCGACTAATGGCAGAATTTGGCTGTACCAATGTTTCGCCTCTTTCGCAGACCAAAGTTGAGGACGGAAGTTATTATCGAAGATAACCTTGCCTCCACCCTGTGAGAACTGACTTAACGCCTTTTTAAGCCTTAGTTTGCTATCTTCATTTAGAATCGCAATGCTGATGCCACTTAGGTAGAGATAATCCAGCTCTCGGTTCGCAATCGCGGCTTCTAATTGGTTGAGTGAAGAGGTTGAGAAGTAGCTTTTGACGGCTGTGCTGTCACGCCAATAAAGAAAGCTGCGTTCGCCCTCTTGGTCGGTCTGCACCATGTACAAACCCGGTAGTTGAGCTGGGAAGATCTCGACAAGGTCAGTAGTAATGCCTTCTTGTTGCCAGTTTTCCAGAAGTTCTTGAGAAAGTACGTCCTCCCCAAGACCAGTCGCGTAGGACACTTGGACAGGTTGCTGAGCCGTTAGTCGAGAGAGGTAAAGTGCGGTATTGAGCGTGTCGCCACCAAAGCCTTTGCGAATTGGGGCGCCGCTCAGTTCAATCATGCATTCGCCAAAGAAAGCAATTTTAGTCTGGGATGAATCGGTCATCGTTCACCTACTTTGGATAGATTTAGAATGGTGGCTCGGGGGAGCCACCAGTTTGTCAGGAGCTTATGAGCGAGTTTCTGGTCGAGCCGGAAACTCTCTGCTGTTAAGCGTTTTGATTTGCCGCCTTTGCGCGATTTTGTAGAGAAGCGTCTTCTTCCAGAACACCTTTGTCAGACAGTTCCATTTCCATCAGAGCACGCTCATCATCGAGGATTGCTCGTGCCATTTCTGGTGACACTTGGTTAGCTGGAGTCACTAGGCTCACTGCCACACCAGCAGTTAGGGCAAACAAGCAAGATGGAATGACTGGGTTGCCCCAGAAAGCGGTCAGGTCAGGGCTCAGCATTACTGCAAATGAAGCAATAGACGCACCTGCCAATGTTGCCAATGCACCTTGCCAGTTGTAACGCTTCCAGAAGCGACCCAACATACCGCACACGAACATGCCAGACATAACCGTCGAGATCATCTTAGTGATGTAGCCGATGATGTCGTTCGAAGTTAGCGCGAACAGCAATGCACAACCGATCACCACAACCAAAGCCAAGCGAGAGTAATTCAACATGGATTCTTTGTTTGGCACGCGACCGGTGAACATAACGTACACATCACGCAGTAAGATAGACACGCCCGCAATCGCATCGGAACTTGCACTCGACATGGTTGCCGATAGACCTGCAATCAGAACAATAAGACCAACACCCACTGGCAATACCGTTGCCGCGATGTATGGGAAAGCAAAGTTCGCGTTGTTCAGTTCAGGATCAATCGCATGCGCCGCCATACCAATGACTGCTGGAATAATAGAGAAGAACAAGTACAGCACACCAGAAGCCACGAACGAACGGCGGATGGTTGATACATCTTTGCCTGAGTAAATGCGTTGGCGGAATGAAGGCGTTGCAAGTACACCCACACCAATCACAACAGCAAGAGAAACCGCAGGGATTAAACCAAGCTTATCAATCGCAAGGAAGCTAACCGCTTCTGGGTCCATGGCTGAGTACAGGTTATCCAAGCCGCCAATGTGCTGCACTGACAGTACCGCCATTAAGATGAAGCCAACGAATAAGATGATAGCTTGAATGGTGTCCGTCCAAACCACCGCAGTGTAGCCGCCAATAACCACGTAAATAGTAAACGCTGCTGCGATGATCATCTTCGCAGTGCTCAGCTCAATATCGGCAATCCATGCTAGGTACATACCACCACCAAGGATGTGTGCGCCCAACCAGCCAATAGAAGCGATAAAGATAAGCAGACCAACCACGTTCTTCACGATGCGGTTTGCACCTACGTAGTATGCGAGCTCTTCACTCATGGTCATAAAGTTGAGTTTACGAACTGGCGCGAACCACAGTGCCAATAACAAGATACCAATTGCGCCGCCAATGCCGTAAAGCGCACCAGCCCAACCGTTTGAGTAACCAAAGCCAACCGCGCCCATACTTGAGCCCGTGCCAACCATGGTTGCTACCGTGGTACCTAATACGAGGAACAGAGGTAAACCTCGACCACCGAGTAGAAAGTCTTCACCTGATTTTTGATTGCGGGAGACAAACCATCCCAACCAAATTAAAAATAAGACATACGCACCGAAGCCGGTAAGAAAAAGTGTACTGTTCATTGAACACCTCTCATATCAAAATCCATCTTTCAGATTGATATAATTCCAGCAGCAAGTATTAGATTTTATTCCAGAAATTATCTAATTTTATTTTTATAGCTTTTGCTAAATATATTAGGCACTACTGCTTTATGAAATTATATTTATGTAGGGAGTGAGAGTGCCAAAAAGATAATAACAGGAAAGTAATTATATTTGGCACTCATTAAGTAAAATGTGAACTTTATCGGCGATCTTCGCGGTAGCAAGTCACATCGACTTCAACTTTCACGTCCACCACGAGATCACATACCATGCAAATACGTGCAGGTGGGTGATCACCAAAGAACTCTCTGAACACTTTATTGAACGATTGGAAGTAACGCGAATCCGTTAGTACCACTTTTACGTGCACCACGTCAGCTAGCGTGTAGCCTGCTTCTTCCATAATATCGACACAGTTTTGAATCGCTAGGCGAGACTGGTCAACGATACCACCTTCTACCACTTCGCCGTCAGTCATTGGTGTTTGACCCGATACGTATAAGAAGCCGCCCGCTTCTGTTGCACGTGCAAATGGTAAATGTTGACCGCCAGTACCTACGCCGCCTTCTACACCATAACGTTTAATTGACATAATATTCTCCAGTGATAATGCTTAATCTATAAAATTAATTAATTTAATAAGTTATTGATGGGTATTATTTCTATAAATAAATACGCCATTTCTATTTTCGGTGACTTTATCTTTTAAATAAGATAGCTCGCCATTTACAAATACAGATTCAATACCTTGCGCGACGGAAATTGGATTTTCGAACGTTGCAGTATCTTTAATTGTATTTGGGTTAAATAAAACCAAGTCCGCGTAAGCGCCTGTTTTTATTTCCCCACGATCTTTCAGTTGGTAGCGTGTTGCTGACATCCCCGTCATCTTGTGAATCGCTTCTGCCAATGGGAAAAGCTGTTCTTCACGGCAGTAATGCCCCAAGACTTTCGGGAATGTGCCCCACAAACGTGGATGTGGATGCGGGTCATTTGGTAATCCATCCGAGCCCACCATGGTCAACTTATACTTAAGGACACGTTTGACGTCGTTTTCATCCATGCAGTGATAAACCGCACCCGCAGGTTGCAACGCTTTTGCTGCTTCCATAAGAGGCAGTTGCATCTCGTCAGCAATGTCTTTCAGCATCTTGCCAGCGTGTTCAGGTTTACTTTCAGACCAAGTGATGAAGATGTCGATTTCATCCGTCACCTGTTTTAAATCCAGCGTTGAAGAACTGGCAGAATATGGGTAGCAATCGCAAGACACGTCTTGATGCTCAGAAACCTTATCCATCAAATCCAGCACTTCTACCGTGCGCCCCCAGTTGCCTGCACCTGCACATTTCAGATGAGAAATCACCACTGGCACTTTGGCGTACTGCCCAGTTTCAAACGCTTCTTCCATTGCGCTGATGATTTCTTCAAACTCGGTACGCATGTGTGTGGTGTAGATACCACCGTGATGACCGAGAATTTCCGCTAGGCGCATGACTTCATCCGCATTCGCTTGCTTGGCACTCGCATAAGCAAGACCCGAGCTCAAACCCAACGCACCCTCTTCCATCGCTTGTGCCAGTGTTTGGCGCATTTGCTCGATTTCTTCATCGGTAGCCGTGCGCAGTAAGTCGTCCATCACGTTGTTACGTAAAGTTGTGTGACCGACTAACGCTGCAACGTTGACCGCAGGGTTCGCCGTTTGTACCGCCTTCGCATACTCCCCAAAGGTTGGATATTTGAAGTCTTCCTGTTTGCCCAATAGGTTCATTGGGTCTGGAGGAGTATCACTGAGTACCGCAGGACTCGCGCTAATTCCGCAATTGCCTACGATTACCGTCGTCACACCTTGGCTGATCTTTGGCAAGCAGTCAGGGTAACGAATCACATTGGTGTCATCGTGCGTGTGCACATCAATAAATCCCGGAGCCAACGCAAGACCCTGACCGTTGATAACCTTCTTTGCAGAAAGCTCGTCTAGCTGCCCTACTTGCTCAATACGATCTTGACGAATCGCAACATCAGCAATGAATGGTGCTGCACCCGTACCGTCAAATACCTCTACGCTTTTGATAATGGTATCGAACAACATACTTCACTCTCTTCGTCCGTCGTTAACATGATTCCATCTTAATAATTCTTGAAATTTAAACAGTGAAGAAACACACAAAAAACTCAGATTTGTTTGATACTTTCTAACATATTATTTATGGTAGTTAGCAACAAACACTTAATATCAATCACTTAGACCATGTTAGAAGTAGGTACGCCATGAAAGACAATCGCCAAAAGTGTGATAAAAACTATCATAATGAGTGTGTTACCACGCCAGGTTACGGAGAAAAGGCTCAACCTGTTGCGTGCAATTCCGATGGGTTACACAGTTTGATCCATGAAGAGATCACCTTGCCCGCTGCGGTGATCAAATCTTCTTCATTGAAGAACAACCTCGATTGGATGCAGCGTTTTGCCAATCAGCACAAAGTGAAGTTGTCACCGCACGGTAAAACCACCATGACTCCCGCTTTCTTTCAGCAGCAATTAGAAAACGGCGCTTGGGGCATTACCGTCGCAACGCCAGCTCAGGCAGAGATTGCGGCGCTAGGCGGAGCGAAAAACATCATCATGGCGAACCAACTAGTCGGGCGCGCTAACATGACCATCATCGCCAACTTGATTGAAACCCATGGAATCAACTTCTATTGCTGTGTGGATTCAAACCGAAACGTCAAAGCGCTAGAGCGTGCCTTCGCAGAATATCAGTTGCCGCTTAATGTACTGATTGAGTTTGGTGTCGAAGGCGGTCGCTGCGGATGCCGAAACCAACAAGATGTGGTTGAGCTCGCCACACTCATCCACCAGCAACCTCACCTTACGCTCAAAGGTATCGAGGTTTACGAAGGTGTCATTCATGGTGACAATGCTGAGCAGGACATCCGTGACTTCCTCAACACCACATTAGAAATCGCCGCCCAACTACAAAACGACAAGTTGATTGAGTCCAAGCCTCTGGTCACAGGCGCAGGCTCTGCTTGGTATGACGTAGTTTCTGAATGCTTTGCCAACCTAGAGGATTTTGATGCCATCATTCGCCCAGGTTGCTACGCAATTCATGACACCGGCATTTACCTAGACGCACAAAACAAAGTCATGCAGCGCGCTGAAAACAACCAAGGTGCGGCATGTGATTTAGGTGGTGATCTGGAATCAGCACTAGAGCTTTGGGCTTATGTCATTTCTCGCCCCGAGCCAACCAAGCTAGTTGCCGGCTTCGGTAAACGTGACGTGGCGTTTGATGCTGGATTTCCAATCCCTGAGCGCGCATACCGCGAAGGTGAGTCAATCTCTATTGAAAGTGCGGTAACGACCGCTGTGATGGATCAGCACGCGTTCATCGAAGTAGACGCAAACAGCGACCTGCAAGTGGGTGATATGATTGCCTTCTCAACCTCTCATCCATGTCTAACGTTTGATAAGTGGCGTGCCGTGGCGATTTGTGATGATGAGTATCAAGTCACTCATTGGGTGAAAACCCGTTTCTGATGATGAGCTTAGTGAGGCTTTTCGTTATACTTCATGCCAAACCAGTGGAGGCGGCACAATCGTCTCCATGTAAAAGATAGGAACACAGCTTGAGTTTAGAAGTCGATATTATCTCTCAAATCACTGAACGTTTCAGTGCGCTGCGCGATGCCGAAAAGAAGGTCGCAAAGTTGATCATGGACGACATTCAAACTGCCGCCAATGCCAGCATTACTGAACTGGCAGAAAGCGCAGAAGTGAGTGAAGCCACCATCACCCGTTTTGCTAAAGCTGTTGGCTGCAAAAACGTGCGTGATATGAAGATCAAATTGGCACAAACCTTAACGGTTGGACAACGATTCATCCTTGAGCCACCTGATCAAAGTGGCTACCAAGGCATTTATGAGTCGATCAAGCAATCCCTTGATGTAAACCGCAGTTTGATTGTTGAAGAAGATATCGACACTGCTGTGAACTGGCTGCACAACGCAAGACAAGTGATCTGTATTGGTATGGGTGGTGGCTCAACCATTGCAGCACAGGAGATGCAGCATCGTTTATTCCGTCTGGGCTACCCTGTTGTGGCGTACAACGATGGCTTGTTATCCCGCATGATTGCGGCAACTGCAGACGCGAACGATGTGTTGGTGATGATCTCAGCCACCGGCTATACCCCTGCCATCATAGAAACCGCGCAATTAGCCAAGCAGTACGGCGTGAAAGTCATTGTGATTACTCCGAAAGACACACCTTTGACTGAGCAAGCCGATTTGGTTCTGCCAATTGAGCACCAAGAGACGGACTTCATCTACAAGCCATCCGCTTCTCGTTACGCGATGTTGGCTTTGGTTGATGTGCTTTCGATGGCGTTAGCCGTTAATCATAAGCGACGCTCGCGCGATAAACTTCGCCGACTAAAAGTTGCCCTCGACTCTTATCGCGGCGGTTTGGAAAGACAGCCTCTTGGTGATTAAACCGAGGTAACTCATATCGATGACAGTCGAATCCGGAAACGACAAAGCCCGATATTCAACATCGGGCTTTTGTTTATTCGCTACTTGGTAAAGGGACGATTGAAAGATATCAACTACTCACCATGCTATATACAAGTGACTTCAAGATGCAGCATTCAGTAGTATTCGCCCCAAGAGCAATCATGCAAGTCAGAGATTATGTAGCTTCTTAGTGAGTTGATTTTAAAATTGAAGACTACTTGCTTGCAGACATTTCGGCTGCGGTCGCTGTAAGTGATATAACCTTCACTGTAAGCCCGCTTACCGTTGGTCGAGGTAATGTCGGCATTGAGTTCTAGATGAGCTTTGTGCTCTTCTACACGCGCCATCATCTCATGTACATCCAGCCACTCTTCTCGGTTCGCCATTTGGATCAGCATCGATTCCGCCTGCGTTTCTAACTTTTGCGGATAAACGTAAAAGCGGTTATAGGCAAAGTAAGCGCTCATTAAAATAAGTATTAACACTGCTGAGGTAGTTCTTGTCATGCAAGTTGCCTCTTATCGTTATGAATTTCTTGTTATACCCGCTTCACTTTTGCGTACTGATTGCATAAGAACGGCTTGGGTATACTTTCAGTATAGAAAGCGGATGAAGTTTAGGTTAAAGAATTCACACAAATAACAAGCGACGGCCAGAATCCGTCAATTCCATGACAAGCCGTAGCACAATCTAACCTCATTCTAAATAATTAGAAACTTTGGTTCTTTGATCATCTTGCCATTAAAAAGTACCAGTTCATTGTCCTATTAGAGTCGTAACTAACCTATGATCTGACCCCTTTGGCTGGCTCGACGATAAACGTGAGCAAATTTTTCTGTCAGCCTTTTCTGATTTAAGCCAAAGGTGATCGATGCCTATCATTGCCATCGAAGGGACAGATATGCCTTTGAGTGACGCAGGCCAACTGGCGACAGGTTGGGAATGAAAACGCGAAAACAACTCATTGAACCTAGGACTTACTGCAGATAGGTTAAAGTCCCCAATCACAATCATTTCCGGTGTTGGGTACAAATCAGTAAGAGTTTCTATGGTTCGAATCAGTGCATTTCTGCGTTGCCACAACAGCTCAGTTCTTGGCGAAGGAGGATGTGCTGTCATCAAAGTAATAGGCTCATCTACTTGCCATACAGCGCGAATGACTTCTTGCCCATCAGGGGTGTGATAAATCGAGACTGACTCCAAAGGATAACGACTTAGAATCATCTGGTTAGAAGGGTAACCAACGCCACGTTGCCCTCCGTAATAAAAAGGATAAATGTCATCGAGAAGATGCAACTTATTCCCTACTTGTGGCGAGAGCTCTTGCATCACCACCAAATCCACGGGATGTTTTAGCAAGTAGTTAATAAACTGATTGATGTCTGGGTTTTCGTAGAACAGATTGAACTGGATGATTGTCAGTGGGTGCTCACAGGCTTCGCTGCGGTTGATGTGTGCAGGTAAGAGAAATGGAACAAAAGCACCGCTGATCACGATTGAGGTGAGCGCCTTCGCCCAGCGACGAAAGACTAAAAGCGCGATAGCGAGACTGAAATAGACGAATAAAATGAGGGCGGGAATCGAGGTCAGATTCTCCGCCCACCAGATATCATGATATTGCCTTGCCACCAGCCAAATTGATGCAGGTAGAAACAACATGATCCATTTAATGACTCTCAGCACACACACTGCTCGTTTAGCGATTACATATCATAAGCTTATATGTAGTTTGCTAACTCGCCAGTGCGTCGCTGACCAATACGTAGCGTATCAGCTTAAATAGTATGAACTGCTTCCGTTGCAGGCTCTGTATGTAGAACCTTTTCGCTTACTTCCACCTTAACCGCGGCAACCTTGAATTCAGGGATCTTCGCATGCGGATCAGTCGCTGTTGTCGTTAGGCGGTTCACCGGGGATTCAACAAAGTGGAATGGAATGAACACCACACCTTTTTGAATGCGCTTAGTCACAAAGGCATCAATCTCAATGCTGCCGCGACGTGTAGACACCTTCAAACGCTGACCATTACTGATGCCGAGCGCTTCTGCGTCTTCCACGCTCACCATCGCACGTGGACCAGCAAGATTATCCAACCCTTTGGTTTTGCGCGTCATAGTGCCGGTGTGGAACTGCTCAAGCACACGACCAGTCGTTAACACAAGCGGATACTCCTCATCTGGCAGCTCAGCCGCATAACGGAACGGTACGCCCACCATTTGACCTTTACCACGAGTAAACTGGGTTTGGTGCATGATGCGAGTACCTGCTGGGTTGTTCTTGTTGCTCGGCCACTGCACTCCGTTTGGCGTTATCGCCTCCCAACGAAGACCTGCGTATTGAGGCGTCACTCGTGCAATCTCGTTAGTGATATCAGACACGCAGTGGTAGTCCCAATCACTGCCCATTGCATTGGCGATTTCTTGAATAATCCACCAATCTTCTTTCGCTTCACCCGGTGCCGTTACAACCGGATTCACACGCTGAACACGACGTTCCGTATTGGTGAAGTGCCCCGCTTTCTCTGCAAACGAGCAAGAAGGCAGAACCACATCCGCGTATTGAGCGGTTTCCGTTAGGAAGATGTCTTGAACCACCAAGAAATCGAGCGCTTCTAAGCCTTCAATCACATGCGCTTGGTTCGGGTCACTCAATACTGGGTTCTCACCCATGATGTACATACCACGAACGTCACGATGGCAAGCCGCATCAATGATTTCTGTCAGGGTTAGACCTTGCTCAGAAGGCAGATTTGGCGCGTTCCATTCAATCGCAAACTTCTGACGCACAATTGGGTTGTATACCTTTTGGTAACCCGGGAAACTGTTTGGCAAAGCACCCATATCACACGCGCCTTGCACGTTTGATTGACCACGTAGCGGGTTGATGCCACCACCTTCAATACCGATGTTGCCACATAGTAATTGCAGGTTAGCGATAGAACGCACGTTGTCATGACCTGTCGTGTGCTGAGTAATACCCATCGAGTAGTACACAGCGGTACGATCTGCCGTGCCAATCATACGCGCCATTGCTTGAATGTCTTCGGCTTTAACACCTGTAACCAACTCCACTTTATCGAGGTTGTAAGCTGGCGACATCACCTCTTGCAGTAAGGTATCAAAGCCGTCAACACGTTCTTCGATGTACTCTTGATCGTACCAACCGTTCTTGATGATCTGTTGCATAACGCCGTTCAGGAGCATCACATCAGTACCCGGACGGTGCGCCATGTACAACTCAGCATGCTCTGCCATATCGACACGTTTCGGGTCAGCTACAATCAAACGAGCGCCGTGATGACGAATTGCTTGTTTGATATGTGAAGCGATAATCGGGTGCGCCGATGTGGTATCCGAACCAATAATAAAGATCACATCAGAGTGCTTAATGCTTGGAATGTCATTGGTCATTGCACCACTACCGAGTGATGCCTCAAGACCGGTTACACTCGATGCGTGACACAAACGCGCACAGTGGTCGACGTTATTGGTGCCCAATTCACGGCGGACAAATTTTTGGAACGCGTAGTTGTCTTCGTTGGTGGTTTTCGCTGAAGAGAAACCCGCCAATGCGTTGCTGCCAAAATCTTGCTTGATGCCAGAGAACTTGCTCGCAACCAGCTGAATCGCCTCTTCCCAACTTGCAGGCTGCAACCAACCGTCTTTACGAATCAATGGCGTGGTAAGACGCTCTTCACTGCCAATGAAGTCAAAACCAAAGCGCCCTTTCACACACAGCATGCCTTGGTTCACCGGCGAGTCACCGCCTTTCACGTAACGAATCGTATTGGTTGCTTCGTCCACGAACATAGTCAACTTACAACCCACACCACAGTATGTACAAATGGTGTCGACCGCTTTCAGATCTTCAGTACGACCTTGCGAACGGTCACGACTATCGACCATCGCCCCCGTTGGACACGCTTGAACACACGCGCCACATTGCACGCAGTTCGAATCGCCCATCAGAGTTAAACCATTCTTGTTACTTCCAAAGTGTGGACGATCGTCTGGACGTAATGCTGGACGACCTTGTTTATCGCACACAAAGTTCAGTACACCGTGCACGGCTTTGTCTCGACACGCTTGGATGCACTGACCGCAGCTAATACAGCGGTTAGCATCAAACTCAATAAACTCAGAACTGCGGTCAACTTCGTACTTATGACGCAAGTCTTTAGCACGAAGATCTAACCAATCTTGATGCGATTTAATCTGCAAAGAGAAGTCAAAGCTTTGCTCAGCTTCATATTCGGTGGAGTAATCACGCAACGCACAATCGGTATTTGCCTGACAACCACATTCTAGACAGCGCGCAGCTTCCTTCATCGCTTCTTCGTTATCAAAGCCCAACTCCACTTCAGCGAAGCTTTGCTCGCGTTGTGCTGGAGTTAGTTCAGGCATGATAGAACGAGCGACTTTTTGGATGTTCTCGAAGTGAAGCGGATCGACTTGAGAAAGTTTCTTCTCTTTTCGTGAGTTGAACGCCGCCTTTGGCATGTCTGCCATATCGCCATTCAAAAACAGATCAATGGCTTTTGCCGCAACGCGACCATCACCCACGGCTTCAACTGCCGTTGCTGGACCACGGCGGAAATCACCAATACTGAAGATGTTACCCGTGCCTGTGTGCATGGTCTTTTCATCTGCATCGGAGGTGTTCCAACGCGTAAGTGGAATCGACAAATCTTCGCCTTCGAGGAAGCTCAGATCTGGCTTTTGCGATACTGCCGCAATCACGGTGTCGAACTCTTCGGTAAAGAACTCGCCGGTTGGTTTAGGGCTTCGACGACCAGACGCATCCGGATCACCCAACGCCATGCGCTCTAGACGAATCGCACTCACGCGTCCGGTTTCATCGGCAAGGTTTTCTGCAGGGTTGGTTAAGAAGTGGAATTTCACCCCTTCGTGTTCCGCTTCGACAATCTCGTAGTCTTCTGCCGGCATTTCGTCACGTGTACGACGATAAATCAATGTGGTGTCTGCACCAGCACGACGCGCAGTACGAGCACAGTCAATTGCCGTATTACCACCACCAATCACCGCGACTTTCTGACCCGTGACGTAGTTTTGCTCAGTAACGTAATCTTTCAGGTAATCAACGCCCAGGTAACAACCTTCAAGGTCGCTGCCTGTGTAATGCATTTCAACCGCTTGAGACGCACCGACAGCCAAACACACTGCATCGTATTCTTCGCTCAATTGAGAAAGCGTGAAATCCACACCCAGTTTTTGGTTGGTGCGAACCTGCATGCCATTGCGGCACATCAGTTCGATTTCTTTATCGAGAATGTCTTTTGGTAGGCGATATTCAGGAATACCATAACGCAACCAACCGCCCGCTTTTGGCATGGATTCAAAGACAGTGACGTCGTAGCCTTCATTCGATAAGTAGTAGCCAGCCGTTAGACCACCAGGACCACTGCCGACGACGGCAATGTTCAAACCTTTGCTTGATTTCTTTTCTGGTACATAGGCTTCATGCGCAGACAAATCCGCATCCGCGGCATGACGTTTAAGCTGACGAATTGCAATAGGCTCATCGACTAACGAGCGGCGGCATTCGCTCTCACAGAATGCCGGACACACACGACCAATCGATAACGGCATAGGAAGCGTACGCTTAATCACTTCAATCGCTTTTTGATGATCGTTCTGTGCGATGTGATAAAGGTAGGATTGGATGTCTACACCCGCTGGACACGCGGTTTTACATGGCGCTTCACAATCGGCGTAATGGTCCGTCATGATGCGGTTAAGTGCTTTTCTGCGGTGCTCGCTTAACTGCTCTGATTGCGTAACCACATTGAGACCACGGTAAACTTCGAGTTCACACGCGCGTTTAGTGCCGCCACTTTCGACTTCAACCACACACAAGTCGCACGGCACTTTTTCATTACTTTTGTTCATTCCGCACAGCGATGGGATCTCGACCCCACACACTTTTGCTGCTTCTAAAAGGGTTAAACCCTCTTCTACAATTCTATATTTTCCATCGATGACAATTTCTATCATGCAACCCCCGCAGCAAAGCAAATCCAAATCTGCACAAGTAAAACCATGCATTCTATAAGGATAATCATTTGTAAGACAAGTTAGTGTGATGTAAAACTTATAAACCACATTTTTTACGTGTCATAAAAAGAATGAGCTTCTTGCGCGAAGTCCTAGGAATCAGTGTTCAACAAACGTTTTACTCGTCAGATAATGCGAAAAATGGTTGGCTGAACTATTTTGATAAGAAGAGTAATAAAACATTGACCTTACCCTAAGGTTAACCTTTAGAATCGAGTGGTTTTCATCATTTCATCAAATACACGGGAAAAGGTATGCGCCTAAAATCGCTGCATACAACTTGGTTAACTCTCTTCACAACGCTGATGCTATTAGTATCAAGCGTGGCGAATAGTGCCCCTTTGATGAACATCCAAATGATGTCAAATGGCGTGATGAATCATGGACAATCTATGATGATGGACGACAGTGAACATTGTGGCATGCCCGGAATGATGGACGTATCCATCACCGAAGACGGTGAAGTGAGAGAAAGCCGAATGAACTGCGGTGGAGGCTCCGGCATGGTTCACACCTGCTGCACGGCGGCTTGTTCTCTGGTTTTCCTCCCCCTACCTGTCCCTGTCAATCGCGCATTGCCGATCATTTATCGTGCGGCAATTACTCCTGAAGTCACCTCCCCTGTTGTACACGTCAGCCGTGACCTGTACCGACCTCCAATAATTTAAATCTGTATTGCATTCGACCCTGCGTAGCTATCGCAGGTGGTTTTAATGTGCCAATACGACGCAGATAAATCTGGATTACTGTTTCTGCTTTAAGCCAAACCCTTCTTCGTCGTTTCGGCAAACACTGGATTTAGATTATGGATTTTAGACCATACCGCCTTGCTGCACCTATGTGTGCCTTGGCTTTGGTTTCTGCTCCAACTTTGGTGAATGCGGCGATGCCAAATACAAAAGTGCCGAGCAAAGAAACCAAAGCAGCAAACCTTACTGCGCCAGAGATGCGCACATCATCAAAAAAACTCGCGCAACTGATCAATGTTGCCCTGAGCAATGATGGCAACCGCCAACAATATTCAGCACAATCCGCTGCGATGCGTGAAACGGGTGTTGCAAGTTCTACCTTGATGGATCCAAAACTCAAAGTGGGTTTTGGTGGTTTACCTGTCGACAGCTTTAAGTTCGATGACGACCCAATGACCAACATCTCTGTTGGTTTAATGCAGCAATTCGAACGTGGCTCCACGCTCGATCTGCAACAGAAAAAAGCCAATCAACAAGCCGATGGGCTTGGGCTTCAAGTTCATACTCGCGAACTTGAGGTTGCCAACAGCATGACTCAACTATGGTTAGAGCTTGGATATCAGCAAAAAGCTGAGCAAATCTTGCTTGAGAACCGCAAGTTGATGAAGGAGATGGAAAGCTTTATTCAAACCAACTATTCGATTGGTAAGAGTGAAGCGCAAGACCTACTCAACGCTCAATTACAAGTGAGCAAGCTGGATGAAAAACTGCAAGCCAATGCGCAAATGCAGCGACGTCTTGTTTCTCAGCTTTCGGAATGGCTAGGCTCGGACTGGTTAGCGACGGAACAGGCTCTGTACGCTACCAATCAACTCAACTGGGATACACTGAATAGCAAACTTGCTTCCAGCAAAGATTCCACCAAGCACTACCAACAACTTAGTCAGCACCCAATGGTTAAAATGGCCGATGTGAGTATTTCTGCCAATAAAACTCAGGTAGAGATTGCTGAACAAGCTTATAACCCGCAGTTTGGTGTGGAGGTTATGTACGCTTATCGTCAAGCCAATAACATGAAGGGTGAGCCAGCATCAGACTTGGTCAGCGCTTATCTAACCATGGACATTCCACTGTTCACGGGTGATCGCCAAGATCGCAATCTCGCTGCAGCACAATACCAAGTTGGTGCAGCACAATCACAAAAAGACACCTTATTAACGCAGATGAATGCCAAGGTGAACACTTTGCTGGTTGATCGCGGCAACTTAACCCAACGCTTAGAACGTTATCAATCCACCTTATTGCCCCAAGCGAAAGCGCGCATTCAAGCCGTTGAGCGGGGCTACCAAAACAACACAGCACAGTTTAACGATGTGATTTCAGCCACGACAGACGAATTGGCTCTGCAATTAGAGCAACAACGTCTGCTCACCGATCTCAACATCGCAAACAGCAATTTAGCCACCCTACTCGGTGGTTTCGATTATCAAGTGGCTTCTCCAGAAGCTCGCTCTATCTCGACATATTAATTTGTGATTCCCAAAAACGTTGGGGCTACAGGTATGTGACCGATATAGAGCAGTCAACAACGCTGTAGCGTCATGCGCAAACGGGAAAATAAGGTATAAGAATGAAAACATTACAAGTTGCAACCATCGCGCTGATTGTTGGTGGTGCTTTAGGGTTTGGTGCTAATCATTTTCTTGCGGGCTCAGCTCACGACATGAGTGCGATGGGTGAAACTTCCGCAGCAAGTTCTAATGATCCACTCTATTGGGTTGCTCCAATGGATCCCAACTACAAACGTGATAAACCGGGTAAATCTCCAATGGGCATGGATTTGATTCCGGTTTACGCAGAAGACCTCTCCGGTGAACAAGAGGCGCCCGGTACGGTGACTATCGATCCTTCAGTAGAAAATAACCTCGGGGTCAAAACCGCAAATGTGGCACTACAACAGTTATCACCACGCATCGAAACGGTTGGTTATATCGCCTTCGATGAAAGTCTGTTATGGCAAACCAACGTTCGTGTTGCGGGTTGGGTAGAAAAACTCTACATCAATGCCGTGGGTGAGAAAGTGAAAAAAGGCGATGTGCTTTTCACTCTCTACTCTCCGGAACTAGTTAAGGCACAGGAAGAACTGCTGAATGCTTACCGTACTAGTCGTAAAGGACTAGTGAAAGGGGCGACCGAGCGCTTAGTAACGCTTGGTGTTGACCGTGCACAAATCAAATCCATTACCCGTCGTGGTAAAGCATCCCAAACCATTGAAATTAAAGCACCTGCTGATGGTGTTATCGCGAGCTTAAACGTGCGAGAAGGTGGCTATTTGTCTCCGGCTCAAGCGGTGATCAGTGCTGGTCCTTTGGACAATGTTTGGGTTGATGCGGAAGTCTTTGAGCGTCAAGCACATTGGATGAAAGCCGGCTCTCAAGCCACGATGACCCTTGACGCCATTCCGGGTACTGAATGGCAAGGTGTCGTGGATTACGTGTACCCAATCCTCGACCCTAAAACACGTACGTTACGCGTACGTCTCAAGTTCCTTAACCCAAATGGCGATCTAAAGCCTAACATGTTTGCCAATATCGCGTTGCAGCCTGTCACTGACGATGCGGTATTAACCATTCCTAAGTCATCCGTTATTCGCTCCGGCGGTATGACTCGCGTTGTTCTGGCTGAAGGTAATGGCAAATACCGTTCTGCTCGAATTGAAGTCGGTCGTGAAGCTGGCGAACAAATCGAAGTATTACAAGGACTTAAACAAGACGACAAGATCGTAACGTCATCTCACTTCATGCTTGACTCTGAATCAAGCCAGTCAGCAGATCTGTCTCGCATCAACGGCATAGAAGCAGCGGCAGAAACGGCATGGGCAAAGGGCGAAATCACAGATGTAATGAGAGATCACCGCATGCTGACCATTAACCACCAGCCGGTACCAGAATGGGATTGGCCAGGCATGGTGATGAACTTTACTTTTGCTGATGGCGTCGAGATGGGTGACTTGAAAAAAGGTCAGGCTATCGAATTTGAAATGCAGAAAACAGAATCTGGTCAGTACCAAATCGTTGACTATAAGGCAGACAACAGCGTCATTGCAGCTGAAGTTTGGCTAACTGGTGACATCACGATGCTGATGGCTGATTTTGGCATGATTACCTTAAACCACCTACCCGTAGCAGAATGGAATTGGGATGCGGGCGAAATGAACTTCTCTGTCGGTGAAGAGGTGGATTTATCAGGTTTTGAAGAAGGAGAAAAAGTTCGGTTTCTAGTTGAAAAACAAGGATCTGATTACATTCTTAAACAGCTAACGCCAGCAACAGAGGCAGTTGAGGAATCACTATGATCAGTGCAATTATTCGTTGGTCATTGAGCAACCGTTTCTTAGTGTTGATCGCGACCTTAGCTCTTGTATTAGGCGGACTTTACAGTGTAAAGAATACGCCTGTTGATGCCATTCCGGATCTTTCTGATGTGCAAGTGATCATCAAGACAAGCTATCCAGGTCAGGCTCCTCAAGTCGTCGAGGATCAAGTCACTTACCCACTCACAACCGCCATGCTTGCCGTGCCGGGTGCTGAGACGGTTCGTGGCTACTCCTTCTTTGGTGACTCTTACGTTTATATCATTTTCAACGATGATACCGACATGTACTGGGCACGTTCTCGCGTTTTGGAGTACTTAAGCCAAGTAGCACCAAAGCTCCCACCGAACGCAAAACCAACCTTAGGTCCTGATGCGACAGGCGTAGGCTGGGTTTACAGCTACGTATTACAAGACAAAACCAGCAAGCATGATTTGGCTGATCTTCGCAGCCTGCAAGACTGGTTCTTGAAGTACGAGTTGCAAACCGTTGATGGCGTTTCTGAAGTCGCTACCGTGGGCGGTATGGTGAAGCAATACCAAGTACAGATTGATCCTGCCAAGCTGCGTGCTTACAACCTCACTTTGCAACAAGTGAACATGGCAATCCAAAACGGCAACCAAGAAACCGGCGCGTCCGTTATCGAAGTTGCGGAAGCCGAACACATGGTTCGTACCACGGGTTACTTAACCAGCATTGAAGACATCAAATCACTGCCTCTAAAAGTCACCGAGAAAGGCACTCCGTTACTATTAGGAGACATCGCAGACATTAACCTTGGTCCACAAATGCGCCGTGGTATCTCTGAGTTGAATGGCGAAGGTGAAGCTGTGGGTGGGGTTATCGTGATGCGCTTTGGTGAAAACGCCAGTGAAGTGATTGCGAAAGTCAAAGACAAACTTGCAGACCTGCAACGCAGCCTACCAGAAGGCGTAGAAATTGTGGCAACCTACGACCGCTCTACCCTTATCGATTCAGCGGTAGAAAACCTATGGAAGAAGCTTGCAGAAGAGTTCATCGTCGTTGCGATTGTGTGTGCGTTGTTCCTATTCCACATTCGTTCTTCATTGGTTATCGCTCTGAGTCTACCTGTCGGTATTCTTAGTGCGTTTATCGTGATGCATTGGCAAGGCATCAACGCCAACATCATGTCCTTGGGTGGTATTGCGATAGCCATTGGTGCCATGGTGGATGGCGCAATCGTGATGATTGAAAACGTTCATAAGCACATTGAACGAACGCCACTGACCGACAAGAACCGCTGGCAAGTAATTGGCAAAGCCGCAGAGGAGGTCGGCGCACCGCTGTTCTTCTCGTTGCTGATCATTACACTTAGCTTCGTACCGGTGTTCGCCTTAGAAGGTCAGGAAGGCAAGATGTTCTCGCCGCTTGCGTTCACTAAGACTTACGCCATGGCAGCGGCAGCAGGTTTGGCAATCACACTCGTCCCTGTTCTTATGGGCTACTTCATTCGCGGTAAGGTGTTACCGGAACACAAAAACCCGGTTAACCGCAGCTTGGTCGCGTTGTACCGCCCGCTGTTGAACACCAGCTTAAAATACCCTAAGACCATGATTGTTATTGCATTAGGTCTAATGGCGTCGGCTTACTACCCAACCAGTAAACTGGGTAGCGAGTTCATCCCACCGCTGGATGAAGGCGACTTGATGTACATGCCAACGACCTACCCAGGTATCTCGATTGGTAAAGCGCGCGAGCTTCTACAACAAACCAACAAGCTGATCAAAACCGTTCCAGAAGTGAAAACCGTATGGGGCAAGATTGGTCGTGCTGAGACTGCAACCGATCCAGCGCCACTCACCATGATCGAAACCGTGATTCAGTTGAAGCCACGCGCTCAATGGCGTGAAGGCGTAACAACCGAGTCGCTACGCAAAGAGTTCGATAGTCTGGTTCAGTTCCCTGGTCTTACTAACGCTTGGGTTATGCCGATCAAAACGCGTATCGACATGCTGGCAACGGGCATCAAAACCCCTATCGGTATTAAGATCGCCGGACCCGATCTGAAAGTGATCGAGAAAATCGGTTCTCAGTTGGAGCCAATTCTTAATGGTGTACAAGGCACGGCATCGGTTTATGCAGAGCGTGTAGCAGGAGGCCGCTATGTCACGATCGACATTAAACGTCGTGCGGCAGCGCGTTACGGTTTAAGCATCAAAGATGTTCAGCAGGTGATCTCGACCGCGGTGGGCGGCATGAATGTGGGTGAAACCATCGAAGGCTTGGAGCGTTACCCAATCAATGTTCGTTACCCACAAGACTACCGTGACTCAGTGGTCAAACTGCAAAACTTACCGTTAGTGACACCAAATGGCGCTCGTATTGCACTGGCTGACGTAGCAGACATTCGTTACGAAGACGGTCCTCCAATGATCAAGACGGAAAACGCACGTCCAAACGGCTGGGTGTTTGTCGACATCGATGGTCGTGACCTTGGTTCTTACGTCGTGGAAGCGCAACAGGTCGTGGCAGATCAACTGGAGCTTCCTGCGGGCTACTCGCTGGCTTGGTCTGGTCAATACGAATACATGGAGCGTGCGAAAGATCGCTTGAGTGTCGTGGTACCAATCACCATCGCCATCATTATGCTGCTGCTTTACTTCAGTTTCCGTCGTGTCGGCGAAGTGATGATCATCATGCTTACCTTACCACTCGCTATGGTCGGTGGTTTGTGGCTCATGCATATCCTCAACTACAACTTCTCGATTGCCGTCGGGGTCGGCTTTATTGCCCTAGCAGGTGTCGCAGTTGAGATTGGGGTCATCATGCTCGTCTACCTCAACCAAGCGTGGCACTACAAAAAACTCGATGCGGAAGAGAGCCAACAAAAGCTTGAGGCGAAAGACCTAACCGATGCCATTCGCGAAGGTGCAGGCTTACGTGTTCGCCCAGTAATGATGACGGTACTAACGGTCATTATTGGTCTGATTCCGATCATGTACGGCGAAGGTACAGGGTCAGAAGTGATGCAACGTATCGCCGCACCAATGATTGGTGGTATGGCATCGGCACTGCTACTGACGCTCTTGGTACTTCCAGCCATCTTCAAGCTGTGGAAACAACGCGAGTTGCGCCCAAGTAACTCAACTCCTAGTCAAGCAAGTACGCAAGCTGGTAATCAAATCGAAAACACCGACAACAAAGCTCACACTGGCAACAAGGCGTAATCCCTACCTTCCCCTCAAACAATCCGTTTGAGGGGAAGTAACCAAGTTATTAATGAATTAAAACAAGGATATAAAAATGAAAAAGACACTAATCACTCTTGCTCTAACCCTAACTACAACGGCTGCCTTTGCCCAAATGGATCATGGCAATATGAAGCATGAAAATATGGACCACGGCAGCATGGAAATGGACCACAGTAAAATGGACCATTCAAACATGATGGATATGCCGGGCATGTCGGCAGTTGGTATGCCAGCAAAAGGCGCAAAACCAGATAAAGTGGTACACGTTATCTTAGGTGATGACATGACAATCAAGTTCAAGAAGGACGTTAAGATTGAGCCAAACGATGTGGTGCAGTTTGTAGTCATGAATACGGGTAAAATCGACCACGAGTTCACTATCGGTTCTGCCAAAGAGCAGCTAGAGCATCGTGAAATGATGAAGACAATGACTGGTGGGCACATGCACGACTCAGGCAATTCTGTGACGGTAGAACCGGGCAAAGCGAAGCAGTTATTGTGGCATTTCCACGGTGACAACAACGTTGAGTTCGCGTGCAACATTCCGGGTCATGCGGAAGCTGGCATGGTTAAAAATATCGAGCTGTAGTATCAAATCAAATATACAAAAGGAGCTGTTCATTCAGCTCCTTTCTCATTCAATAACGATTTTTATCTCATTACAAACAGCTCTTCGTGATAGCTTCTTTCAATATTAAATTGACACGCCTCGAGCTCTTTTTTCAATGTTTTTGAGAACGCTTCAGGTCCACAGAAGTACATTTCATACTGATTTAAATGACCACATTGCACGATGATACGCTCAGCATTTAAACGTGGTGCTTTCAGTGTGTCTATCACATGCAAGTTGACGTTGGCTTGGTGAGCAAGGTGCCATAGCTCATCAACTAAATGGCTATCCACACCACGTGTACAATAAAACAAGTGCACGTTATTGTTACTCGCTTTCGTTTTTAATGCTTCCAAAGCAGCAAAGAAAGAAGCAATACCTACGCCGCCAGCGACCCAAATTTGCGGTTTATCTAAATCAAATGCTAAACGACCGTAAGGACCTTCTATCGTGACTGCGTCCCCATTTCGCACTCGTTCATAAAGCCCAGTGGTAAAGTCGCCCAGCTCCTTGATTAAGAAACGCAGTTCGTTACTTTCACTACCGGATACAATGGTAAATGGATGCGCATCTTCGTCACCAAAGCGTAAGTAGGCAAATTGCCCCACATTGTGCCCTTGCCAAGACGCTTCTGGTTTTAAAACTAACTCCATCACCTCTGCTTGTGGGAAGTAACGTGTAGAAGTCACCATAGCGGAGTGTTTATTCCGACGTCCAACCAAGCCAAACAAACTGTAAAGTGCGGCGATCGAACCAACGACTGCAAAGGCGACCGTAACGTAGTAAACAGGCTCACCCCAGTACGCGCGTTTTAACAACAGCACGGAATGAATAGCAATCAATAGATAAGCAGCCGACATCAAACGGTGAGAGAGTTTGAACGGTTTGTATTTTATCGCACTCCACAAAGAAACCACCAACAACACCAACAGTAAGTAGAACCCCCACTCACCAAGGCTCTGCCCAAATTCACGTAAGCCACTAACCCAAGCTTCAATGCCAAACAAATTACCAGCAGGTCCTGCTCCTGAGTGTTTTACTGGTCTCGCCAATACTCCCGACATAACCAACCATTTCGGCACTTGATACCAAAGCCAGTGCACAATACCCAATGCAACACCGCTAATACCTAACCATTTATGCACTCGATACGCTTTGTCCATGCCATGTAGCCAGTTTTCAACCACGGGCAGACGCATCGCCAACACCATGGTGACCGACATCAACATCAAAGACAAAATGCCTGAATATTGGATCATGGCAGATCGCCGTTCAAAGACATTGCTGGAAGAGAAAAGCTGCGGCTCCATCGCAAACCATAAAACGGACATCACGGCGATCATTGCCCAGATGATATTGCGGATTGTTTTCATGATTGGTTACTCGGTTAATCGACAACTTTACTTTAGTCCTTCACATGTAAAACAACGTCAATAAGCGTAAAAACGGGTAAAGCTTGGCATATGCAAAGATTCCTACAGAAAAAAGACATGAATCTAACAGTTATTAGAGTATTCACTCGTTATAGTTCCGGGTAATGTCACCAGAGTAAGAACTGGTATTAATAACACTAAGAAAATCAACGATGAAAAAGCTATTTCTGCTGCTCGGATTGTTAGCCTGTTCAAGTGCAACTTACGCCGCCAAAATCAATGAAGACCTCGCTGCAATAGAAGAACATATCTCAGGTCGCATCGGTGTTTCGGTTTGGGATACACAAACCGATGAGCATTGGGATTATCGTGGCGATGAGCGCTTTCCCATGATGAGCACCTTCAAAACACTCGCATGTGCGACCATGCTCAATGACATGGATAATGAAAAGCTCGATAAGAACGCGACCGCTAAAGTAGAAGAACGCAACATGGTGGTGTGGTCTCCGGTAATGGACCGCATGGCTGGTCAAACGACTCGCATTGAGCATGCTTGTGAAGCCGCGATGCTGATGAGTGACAACACCGCAGCCAACATTGTTTTGCGCAGTGTGGGTGGACCTCGTGGTGTGACAATGTTCTTGCGTACCATTGGAGACAAAGCAACCCGACTTGACCGTTTTGAGCCGAGATTGAATGAAGCGAAACCGGGCGACAAGCAAGACACGACGACACCTAACGCCATGGTAAACACCCTGCACACCCTACTAGAAGGCGACGCGCTATCGTATGAATCTCGCATTCAATTAAAGATCTGGATGCAAGACAACAAGGTATCTGACTCTCTAATGCGTTCTGTGTTGCCTAAAGGCTGGTCAATTGCAGATCGTTCTGGCGCAGGCGGTTTTGGCTCACGTGGTATCACCGCGATGATCTGGAAAGAAAATCACAAGCCTGTTTACATCAGTATCTATATCACAGGCACCGATCTGTCACTGCAAGCTCGTGACCAAGTGATTGCTCAGATTAGCCAACTGGTGTTGGACGAATACAAAAATATTTAACACTAACTTTATGATTAACAACGGAGCTCTCAGGCTCCGTTTTTTCTAGTGCACAATCCTACCAATACGCAGGACTATCCAAACCTTGCACGCAAGAAGATGTGCCTTGAGTTGGTATCAACTCACCTGTAAATGATTGTGCCAACCAACCATGTGGAAAGCTCAAGGCATGTGGCGCTTTGAACTGCTCCTCGGAGACTTGTTGGAACCCAACGCGCGAATAGAAGTTAGGATCGCCGTAGGTAAATACCAACTCAATGCCTTGCTGTTTTAAGTGTTCCAGACCAAAGTTGATCAAGGCTTGTCCTACGCCTTTTCCTTGACATTCTGTCAGAGTTGCCATTGGTGATAATAGATAACCTACTTCACCACTCTCAAAGCGTAGTGGCGTAAACAACACACCTGCAATTAAGCGTTCACCTTGTTTAGCCACAAAGCCTTTTAGCTCCTGTTCTGGGGTTATTTTCAGTAAGTCACCGACGAGCGAGCCGATGGTTTTGCCTTCTACTTCGCCTTCAGAATCAGAAAAGGTTTGAGTAAATAAAGCGATCATCTCGCTGCTCATTACTCTCTCATAAGGAGAAAGTGTGTAGTTTGTTTTTTGTGTGTTTTGATTTGTTGTTTCGTTCATTTTTCTATCAATCTTTTTGTAAGATATACATCTGATACGCCACTTCGTTACCGCGGCGTTTAACGATATCTAATTCAACTTGTATGTCTTTTAATGCTTGTGATTCCGGCATCTCAGCTTTCAAACTTTGCACACGCTCATCTAAAGGAACGTAGTAGTTATCCCATGCCTGTTGGCTAATTGGGAACGTCTCTAGCGCATGGTATCCCGCTGCATTTGCTTGCTTAATTCGCTTCTCGACACTGCCCACATCTGGGTACTCTTTCTTCCAGAACGCCACCGTATCTTCACTTGGAGTCTCGATGTTCCAAACCAAATCGCTCAGCACTAAAATACCACCTTCTTTAAGCAATGGACGCCATGCTTTGAATGCGTTCTCCACGCCCATGATGTATGCACTGCCTTCTGCCCAAATGACATCGGCCGAGCCTTCTGCAAACGGGAGCTCTGTCATGCTGGCACACACTGTTGTGATCTTGTCCCTTAAACCGAGAGTTTGAGCTTTGCCTTTCAGGCGCTGCAACGATGGTTCGTCATTATCAACAGCAGTAACATGTGCGTGTTGAGCCAGCGTGCGAGTCGCGATACCTTGTCCACAGCCGATTTCCAGAATTTCATCAGGTTGCGTAGGTAGCATACTCAATGCCTTCAAGGTGTCTTGCTCTGCTCCCGGCCCCCAAAATTCCAAGGCTTCATATACGCGGAAGAAGTCCGCCATGTAATCTTCATGAGTGTTCATATCTTTTGATAACCAACGTAAGTGAAGGGCTTCTTTCTCGCTAAAACCTTGCGTCATAAGCCATTTCAAGTGCGCATCCGGTGCAACTTCATCCAACGATTCATGCCAATCGGTTAACGGTGTTTCGCCCAGCAGCGCCGCCAAAAGCTGACGTGATTTCTGCTTTTGCTCAATCTCTTCATCGAGGAGCCTGAGCCTTTCTAGCATCAATTGGCGATCTACTTTAGCTTCCAGACAGGCTTTACACTCCTTGAGCGTCAGTCCGCCGCTTTGCAATTGCTGGATCAAACGCAAGCGTTGTAGATCCGCATCGCTATACGCGCGGTAGCCGTTGCTTAACCGTTGCCCTTTGATGAGCTCAATCTTCTCGTAATAGAGCAATGTGGTGCGAGACAAACCCAGCATCTCTGCCAGTTCCGATATCCGATACATGTAATTTTCCTCAGCGCTGATGAAAGCATCTTAAACTGTAGAGTTATAGACAGGTCAACATGAATTGTAGAAAAAGATACTCTGAAAGATAAAATGCGATGAGAAAAGCATCAGGTTACTAAAAGGTAACTGGTTGAATTCACACTCTTGGTCTCCATATCCATTTTATAACTCGAAAAAGTAAGGTCTGCTTTATGGAATCAGTAATCAAAATCGATGTAGTTTCAGATGTGGTTTGCCCTTGGTGCATCATCGGCTACAAACGCTTACAACAAGCAATTCAAGAGCTAGGATTGGAAGACAAAATTGAGTTGGAATGGCAACCGTTCGAATTGAACCCAAACATGCCAGCAGAAGGAGAAAACCTACGCCAGCACCTAGCGAATAAATACGGCACAACACCGGAAGACAGTGTTCGTGCACGTGATAACCTGACTAATCTAGGTAAAGAAGTGGGGTTCGACTTTGATTACTTTGATGACATGAAGATGGTCAATACGCGAGATGCACACGTACTGCTGCAATGGGCGGAGCAATTTGGTAAGCAAACTGAATTGAAGTTAGCCCTGTTTACTGCGTTCTTTGGTCAACGCAAAGATGTCTCTGACCGAAGCACACTGGCAGCGATTCTGACTGACATTGGTTTAGATGCAAATATGGGCATCGCCACCCTAGACGATGCAAGTAATGCTGACTCTATCGAGTATCAAGAAAGCCAATGGCATCAACTTGGCGTAAGCTCAGTGCCAACGGTAGTCTTCAATATGGAAAGTGCCGTGACAGGCGCACAACCAGTGGAAGTGTATAAACAAATCCTAACAGAGTATGCGGAGAAGTTAGGACAGTAAGGTTGAAGATTAGCGAGATAGGCATATCGTTCACTTCGATACGCCTATCTATGTATTTACTTACAGCTTGGTATCAAGGTCTGATACATGGTTTTAAAACCTCGCAAAGACACGTCTACCTTTTCAACTTTTGGTGCATCGCCTTGCAACTCAACCTTCAGCGAGTTCGCTTGGTAAAAATCATTAAGTTGCTCGACTGGCACTGTAGCCCATAAAGCAACAAATTAAGCAGCAACCAAAGAACCAGAGGTGGCAACTGCTTAAGGCAATTGCTCATTTTGAATTGCATCAGTATCGACAAGCAAAATCATTATTGGAATCTTTACTTGGAGGCAAGTTTGACAGCTCTGCCAAACAATGGCTGATTCAAATCGATTATCTGAATAACGATTAGAACAAAGCTCGAAAGACAACGCCCGTAATGCTCTCACATTACGGGCGTGTTACTTTCTATCAGTGACTCAAGGATGCGCTATTTAACCAGTCCTTGTTCCACCAACTGAGGGAATACGTTATTGCGAAAAATCGTACTTATCGCGACGTCATCGACGCTCGAAGAATCTACCCATTGGCACTCTTCGATTTCATTACTGGCAACCACCTCGCCCGAGTAATCGCTAACGAAGAACACATCCATGACCAAAGTAATGCCGTCTTTATCGTGCGCTGGTGCTTCAAATCGCCCAAACAATACCAAGTTCTCTTCCGTTACCTTAATCCCCACTTCTTCATGTAGCTCGCGACATAATGCTTGCTCTGAAGTTTCGCCACTATCAAGTTTGCCACCTGGCGCGTAGAAGGTGTCTTTGCCTTTTGAACGTAACACCAGAAGTGCGCCGTTTTTAATGATGATACCTGCTGACTTATGCATATTGTGCATCTTGCTTTCCTTCTAAGCGTTAGAGAAACTTCTCAATCAGAACTTCATTGATATACTGACCGTTAATCTTGGCGTGCTTCTTTGCCGTACCAACTACTTCAAAACCATGTTTTAGATACGTGGCAAGTGCGTTAGGGTTGTCTTCTCTCACATACGCAAACAGCTTTTCATAACCTTTCGATTTCGCATCAGCAAAGGTAGCGGTAAACAGAGCCGAAGCCACACCTTGGCGACGATATTTTGCATCAACGAAGGTACCGATAATACCAACGTGCGCAAACGCCTTGGTATAACTCGCGAAAGGCTCTACGTTTTGGAAACCCAGCACAGTGCCCTCTTCTTCACTCTCATCGATTGGGTTCAATGCCACATTAAATACGCCCATTTCAGGAAAGCTCTCAATAAAGCTTTCTTCCTCTTCTGTCGTAAAGGTGGTATCAAGAATCGTATATAAGCCCTCTTCGATAATTGGGTTCAACACTTCGGTAATGCCTTGAGCGTGTTGTTTTTGTGCGTTCTTAACTATCACTTTCATAATATTTTTCGTTCTTTTTATATGGATGAAATTAAGGCGTCATTATCATCTAGAAGGGTCGACAAACCAATCACTAAAGTGCTGATTTGGTTGAGTTCGGAGCATAAAAAAGACCACCTCAGTTCAAGGTGGTCTTAAGTGTGGGAGCTATCTTTTATCAAAGATTCGCTTTGGCATATTACTTAAGCTTAACTCAATGGGCAGCCTTCATAGTCACCCGTCAAGGTTTTGAGGAAGGCTTTGATAGCGTCAACTTCTTGTTCTGACATCTCCACACCGACTTGATACTTACCCATGTCGTAGATGGCTTTGTTTAACGTATCCGCATGACCATCATGGAAGTATGGCGGCGTCAGTTCAATGTTGCGTAATGTTGGCACTTTGAACTTATGCTTATCTTCTTTATTGCCAGTGAAGTTGTAGCGGCCAAGATCTGCATCGGTCATTTCTGTGCCACGGTCTGCGAAGTAATCGGCTTTCATACCCATGGTTTCAAACGTTTCACCACCCATGGCTTCACCTGCGTGACAGGTTTGGCAGTCGTATTTCTTGAACAACATCAAACCATATTTCTCATGTGAGTCCAGTGCATCCGTATTACCCATCAAATACTGGTCGAAACGGCTGTTTGGTGTGGTAAGCGTTTTCTCAAACTCGGCAATCGCGTCCGTAATGTTGTTGCCATTGATGTCACCTGAATAAACCTTTTTGAACATCGCGACCATTTCTGGGTCTTGGCTTAACTTGTCGACAATTTCATCCCAATCCACAGAGCCCATTTCAATTGGGTTAAATGGAGGACCACCAGCCTGATCTTGCAGATCTGCAGCACGACCATCCCAGAATTGCAGTTTGTTGTACACGGCGTTAAAAACAGTTGGCGCGTTAATGCCGCCGACTTGACCATGAATACCGACAGAGGTTACTAGTCGGTCCACGCCGCCTGTATCAAGGCTATGGCATGATGCACATGAGACACTATTGTCTCCTGACAATCGCGTGTCATGATAAAGCACCTTACCCAACTCAGCTTTATCTGCATCAGTTTCAAACGTGGTGTAAATTGGCTGTAGGACTTTGCCTTTACGCTCTTCAGATACAGGCGATTGCGCATGACGCTCTGATCGTTTTTCGCGAATCCACTTTAACAGCGTGTGCTTTTCATCTTTTGACATGCTTGCTGACCAGTGCATGGTCAGGTAAATCGCTGGCGGCATGGAATCGTCGTAAAGCACTTTCTCAAGTCGAGCAAGCGCAACCTCAGACACCGGGTCACTTTGCTTCACGTCATCAAACAAATTGGTCATATCAAAGTGGCGCATCGCGACTTTGACGTCCGCTTCCATTATCTGTTTCGCGACTGGCATTTCTGAGTAGAAAGGCATTTCGCTATTTGGTGTATGGCAGTAACCGCAGCCTTTGTCTGCCAGTACTTTCATTGCTTGGTAATCCAACGTAGATTGATCTAACGAGCTAAATTGCGTCAGATTCTGTTGAGCTACCTTTTTATCGTCTTGGTTCACCATGTAAACGGTACCGAAGTAAGCCACCAAACCAACTCCCACGATCCCTAGTGCTATTTTCTTTTTATTCATAACTGTTCCCCTAAATCAGTTAAGGCGAAAGTTATTGAAATGCCCAAATATTTAAAAATGGGAAAAAGGAATTGATATTAATCGAATATTTAGATGAGCAACTAATTTAACATCTAAAGTTTATAAAAACAGACACTTGTGGAGATAAGTAAAAAATACAACATAAAAACAACAACTTAAAACCAAAGCTTTTATTGATATGAGTCAAAAATGGTATATATACCCAAGTGACTTCAAGATGCAGGATTCAGAGCGCTGTCATTGATTCGAGAGTAAGGAAAACAACGCAGTGTAATAGCTAGCTCTTTCCAAGTTGTTTGACGCAGCAATCGGGTCAATGACACGCTCCCAAAGGGCGAGCTGCCTTGGCTTGTATACTTTGTTGCCGATTCTTGATTTAGAATGACTAGATCTTTAAATCGCCGCCGCGTCTACAAACCAAGTCATTCTCGCTGAACCTAGCATCTCGAGGTTACTTGGGTATAACCACAATGAATCAAAATTGAATAAAAATAAATCAGAGGGAAATAAAGTAGGAATTTAGGAAGGAATTGTAGGCACAAAAAAAGGCAGCTCGTGAGCTACCTTTTTCGCAAGTCAGCAAATTAAATTATGCTTTCTTAAGATCTTTAGCTGGGTAAGTTAGCGTTTTTTCGCCAGCTTTAACGTGCGCGTAAAAACCGCCGCTGCTTAGACCTGTAACAACCATTTCGCCTAGCTCGATACCTTTAGTAGCTACTACTACGTCACCGATTGAAAACATATTTAATACCTTGTGTATGTAGATTATGACCTTAAGTCGTTGGCGGTATTTAATCTGAAATCGCACCCTTAAACTAATCAGGTTTTTTGTCGTTATGATTAACTTTTATTATTACCAAAGTCCTTATATTTAAAGGGATTGTAAGGGTATGACGAAGATCGCTTTTACCGTCTTAAACTCAGAGAAGTAAAGGGGAGATTTCCCCCTAATGAGCTAAGATGGAGGAATCATAATTACCTTTGATTATGCTTTTGCTCTCTGGAGATAAACGATGAAAAATGGTCTCACTATTCGTGCTTTAGAACGTTCAGACCTGCGCTTTATTCACGACCTCAACAACAACCGCAATATTATGACGTATTGGTTTGAAGAGCCGTACGAATCCCATGATGAATTAGAGGAACTTTACCGCAAGCACATTCACGATGATGCTGAGCGCCGCTTTGTCGTAGAAGATGAACATGGTGTATTAATTGGTCTGGTAGAGTTAATAGAGATTAATTACATTCACCGTAGTGCAGAATTTCAAATCATCATCGCACCAGACCATCAAGGACGTGGCTACGCGGAAGAGGTGATCAATCGAGCTTTGGATTATTCGTTCTCAATTCTTAACCTGCACAAAATCTATCTTTTGGTTGCTTTAGACAACGAAAAAGCCGTTCACCTATATCAAAAGTGCGGCTTTATTGAAGAGGGGCATTTGGTGCAAGAATTCTTTATCAACGGCAGCTACCGTGACGTAAAACGCATGTACATTCTACAAGAACAATACCGCGAAAAACTCGAGAACAATCAATAACAATAAAACAACGGTAAGCGAACACCTGATTACCGTTGTTTTAAACTGATTTATTGGTTTTTCCAGTTGTAACCGACACTTAGGAAATACAACGCTGGGTCATCAAAGTTCGCAACGGGAATGCCCGCCAATTTGATTTCAGATGAATCAATTAGCATTGCTTCAAATGCTACAGATACCGAGCTTGCTTCATCAATCTTGTAATCAAAACCAGTACCTAAACGATAAGATTTACCAGCAGGAATCGTAAGGTCACCGTTTGACTGATCTGCGTACATACTCGTATCAAACGCAAAACCCGCATTCCATGTCACCTTACTGTTGATCTTGTATTGGGATCCAATCGCGACTTGATAAGTATCTTGTGTTTCCACTCCCATCAAGGTGTCGTACGCGCTCCAATCTTGCCAGTTCAAGTTACCCATAAGGGCAAGTTTGTCGTTTAGCTCATGATAAGCACTAAATACTACCTGTTGAGGTAACACTGCGCTGGTTGTCAGGTCTTTATCTGCGAAGTCGAATTCTGCTTCACTAGAATAAGATAAACCTAAACGTGTCCCCGAGTTCAGCTCATAAAGCGCGCCAACACGGCCATTCACTTGGACATCGGTATCTTCAATACCACCGGCTAGCGAAGTTCCGTCCACTTTTACATCCATATCAAGAATCCCGTAGTGAATGCCAAGCGCAGCACCCACAGACCACTGTTCGTTGATACGGTAAGAAGCAGAAGGCTGAACCGTTACGGCTTGAGTGATGGCATTAGGAATATCGATACGGTTAAAAAGCTGGTCATATTCCAATCCCAGACCATAATTCCCATACATACCAATGCCTAAAGTCCACTTGTCGTTTACCTGTTGGCTATAGAAGGCTGAGCCAAGAGGCACGTAACCTATGATATTACCGGCATCTCCACCATCGATGGTGTCTAGCGTTGCATCGCCATACAAGCTAATCAGATGACCAGAGAAAGATTGACCCGCTACATTGGATAAACCTGCGGGGTTAGCCGCCATTACTGAGGCATCATGCGCTCGCGCTGCCATACCAGCAGAAGCTAAACCAATATCTGTGGTAGAAGTCTCGTACAAGTACAAGCCTCCAGCCTGAGCTGCTGCACATGAAAGGAGGGACCCCACAGCAACGAATTTGGTAAGATTTTTCATATTATATTTATTCCACTTAAGCTAACGATACCCAAGTGACTTCAAGGTAGTGCGCTCCCGAAGGATGAGGTTACTTGGGTGTACATACGTCATCCAATCCCCTTCAAAGAACAGGTAAGTAAACAAACTTTGGATAAGTAAGGACGGACTATTCAACGTTGTATAAAACTAAGTGGAAGCATAATAGGAAGTTCTATCACCTATGGTTATATGTGTTATAACCTTATTTTTATTTGGCTGAGAGAAACAAAAAAACGCAGCCCGAAGACTGCGTTTTAATCCCAATGTGAATGAGCTTAAGCCCTTTGTTTATTTCGCCCTTTCACTTACAGCTTTTCAACACCCATATTGAACAACGTAAAGCTGTAAACATCGGCGGTTTTCTCGATAACCTTACTAGTCGGTGTGCCTGCACCGTGACCTGCATTGGTTTCGATTCGAATCAAAGTTGGGTTTGTACCCGCTTGTTTCGACTGTAGCTCAGCCGCAAATTTGTAAGAGTGCGCAGGCACCACTCGGTCATCGTGGTCACCCGTTGTCACCATGGTTGCCGGGTATTTAACGCCGGCTTTTACGTTATGAACTGGCGAGTATCCTTTGAGGTAATCAAACATCTCTTTACTTTGCTCTGCTGTACCGTAGTCATAAGCCCAGCCAGCTCCTGCTGTAAAGGTGTGGTAGCGAAGCATATCCAATACACCCACTGCTGGTAGTGCCACTTTGAACAGCTCTGGGCGTTGCGTCATCACCGCACCAACAAGTAAGCCGCCGTTCGAGCCACCGTTAATCGCGAGCTTTTCTGACGAGGTGTAGTCTTTATCGATAAGGAACTCCGCTCCGGCAATAAAGTCATCAAACGAGTTTTGCTTCTCTAACTTGGTGCCGGCATTGTGCCACTCTTTGCCGTACTCGCCACCGCCACGAATGTTCGCGACAGCGTAGATACCACCCATTTCCAACCATGCCGCTCGGCTTGGGCTGAAGTAAGGTGTTAGGCTGATATTGAAACCACCATAACCATACAAGATCGTTGGCGCACTGCCGTCCATCGGAGTGCCTTTCTTGTAGGTGATGATCATTGGAATCTTAGTACCGTCTTTCGATTTGTAGAACACCTGACGAGATTCAAATTGTGCCGGATCGAATGGCGCGTTCGATTTGTGGTAAACCTCGCTATCACCGTCTTTGATGTCTAAACGATAGGTCGTGCTTGGTGTCTTGTAATTGGTGAAAGAGTAGTAGACTTCAGCGTCTTCTTTCTTACCCCAAAAGCCGTAAGCACTGCCGATGTCTGGCAGCTTGATTTCACGAATGAACTTGCCGTCCATGTCGTATTGTTTGACCATAGAAAGGGCATCAACAATGTAGCTTGCGAATAGATAACCGCCCGCGGTTGATGGGCTAAGCACGTTGTCAGTTTCAGGGATTAAATCTTTCCAATTCTTCGGCTCAGGGTTGCTCGCATCCACCGTCACCACTCGTTTATTTGGTGCATCTAAGTTGGTGACCAAATACAGCTTGGTGCCTTTGCTATCAATCACCCAAGTATCAGAATTGGTGTCATCCAAAATGGTTTGCAGCGGACTGTCCGGCTTGGTCAAATCTTTGAAGAACAGCTTATTGCCAGACGTTGAAGTACTTGCCGAAATAAACAGGTAACGTTGGTCGTCCGAAGTGTAACCACGAACGTATCGGTGCTTCTCTTCCTCTGTACCGCCGAAGATAAGCTTGTCCTCACTCTGCTTAGTGCCTAGCTCGTGATAGTAAAGCTTGTGTTGGTCGGTTTTTGCCGAAAGCTCGCTGCCTTCTGGCTTGTCGTAACTTGAGTAGTAGAAACCTTTGTTCCCCAGCCAGTTTACGCCGCTGAACTTAATATCCACTAGCGTCTCACCGACAGGCTTTTTGGTTTCGGCATCAAGCACAATCACTTTGCGCCAGTCGCTACCGCCTTCTGAAATGCTGTAAGCGACTAAAGAACCATCTTTGGTGAAGCTCACGTTCGCCAACGAGGTCGTGCCATCTTCGCTAAAGGTATTTGGATCGAGAAAAACCTCAGGCTTGCCATCATCAAGTTGGCGGTAAAGCACGTCTTGGTTTTGCAAACCGTCGTTCTTGTAGAAATAGGTGTATTTGCCTTCTTTGAATGGACGCCCTAACTTCTCGTAATCCATCAACTGAGTTAAGCGTTCTTCAATCTGGTGACGGTAAGGAATTTGCGCCAAGTAATCGAACGTGACTTGGTTCTGCGCTTTGACCCAATCAGCCGTTTCTTTACTGCGGTCGTCCTCTAACCAGCGATATGGGTCACTGACTTTGGTACCAAAATACTCATCCACTACATCGACTTTCTTTGTCGTTGGGTACTTCACCGCCATTTTGTGTACGTGTTCAACCAACTCCTTTGTTGAGTCTTCGGCATAAGCACTCGGCAATATGCCCGTCATCGCAAACGCGGTCACCAGTGCTAACGTTTTCTTTTTCATAGACATCCTTTTCTGTTTTTGTTTTGTGTAATGCACCAAGCATCTTACCTATATTAGAGAAATGATTCTAATCGTCTGAATAAAGCTGTGAATCCACGGAGACAAAGTGACTCACTTTGCCTCCGTGAGATAAACAAACCTCGGTTTATAGACCGACTTGCATTAACTCAGTTCAATGCTTCGAGACACACCCGACTCCGCGGCAAAATCTTGGTCATGACTGATAAGAACAAAGCCTCCTCGATAAGCGCTTAGCGCCTGAGCGAGCATAATTTTCGAATCCAAATCGAGGTGATTATCTGGCTCATCCAAGAGCAACAAAGGCTGAGTTGGTTGATGGCTAACAATCAGCATCGCAAGCTTCATTTTCTCGCCGCCACTCAATACGCTGCCCAAACGAAAGACACTGTCTCGGCGAAAGCCAATGCCTGCTAGTAATGTTCTGGCATCGCTTTCTTTCATCCCCTCACAATGTTGCATTAGGTTTTCCAACATGGAGAGTTCAGGCTGTATCGCACCAAAGTGCTGGTCGAGATAATAAAGCGGCGTATTGATTTGTAGCTCACCACTTTGCAGTGAGAACTCCCCCAAGAGGGTTTTCAGTAAGGTCGATTTACCGCATCCGTTTTTGCCCAATAAATGCAATTTATCATCCGCATGAACTTGCGCAGTGATGGGTTGAGCCGACCCAAATGGCAACATGCCTTCTAAAAGCGACACAACTTTTCGTGAACGGTTTTGACTGTCTGCCAAATACAGTTTTTGCCCTTTGATTTGCTCTTTACGCACTCGCAAACTTTGCTCTTTCTCTTGCAGATGCGCTTGGCGAAGTTGCTCGTTTTTATTACGACTGGCAGCTCGGGCTGTAGCTTTGTTTTTCATTGCATCCAGTAAGATTTTCGGCTGACTGCCATCCTTTCTTAGCTTATTACCTTGAGCCGCTCGTTGCTCTGCTTTCTCCCGATTGCGCTGAGCTTGTTCTTCTAATTGCTTTTTTTGTTTATCGACACTGGCTAACTGGCGTTCCACCGCTTGTAGTTCGGTGCGCTTTTGCTCGGCATACACGTCGTAATTACCGCCAAACACTTGCAAGCCTAGTCCGGACAGTTCCCAGATTTCCTCCATCTCGCGAAGTAATTCTCTGCCATGACTGATGAGCAGAATCGCTCCTGAGAAATTGCGCATCGAATGAATCAACCACTGCTTGGCATGTGTATCAAGATGGTTCGACGGTTCATCAAGGATCAGTAATTCCACTTCGCTTTCGAACAATTGCCACAGTTGCAAACGCGCTAACTGCCCGCCGCTTAATTGTGCGCAAGGAAAGTCTGGCTGTGGCGGTAAGCCCATCTCTGTAAGCTGCTTAGCAAGTTGGATAGGCAAACCCCATTGTTCACCCACCACCTCAAAAAGATGCTCTGAGCAATCGCCCATTTCGATCTGCTTGAGCGCGCTGAGCACTTTGTCCTTTGCTAAAAACTGGGCAATAGAAAGGTCACCACCTAACAAGTGCGATTGTTGCTGACGATATACTGCAAATGACGTTGGTAAGGTGACCGTACCGCTGGTCGGGGTTTGCTCACCGCTGAGTATCGATGCAAACACCGATTTTCCGACACCGTTACGTCCGACTAACCCAACACGACGTTTGGTCATTGAACATGAGATTTGCTGAAACAGTGTTTCGCCGTTACCAAATTGATGACTTATATTGTAAGCCTTTAAAACTGGCATAATTTGCCTCCTGTATAACAGGGACAACAGCCGTAGCTTGAGATAAATCTAGAGATGAGATCGATGCAAATACACGCGCCCGTAGAAGCGCTTCAAACAGAAAAATGGTAACTGCAAAGAAATATCGGAAAGTGAGCTACGCCTACTAACCCTGTAAATCCAAAAAATAAAATGAGAGTTGGATGACAGGTTTAGTTGTTCATGTTGGCGTAATCTCCTAAAGAAGTGATGGGCAAAGTCTAAAGGTTTTCTTGTATAAAAAGCAAGCAACTTCTGTCACAAGCCGCTTTCAAACCGAAAGCTCGTTTGGATGCCCTAGCTTACAAGGGCAAAAACCTAGGACTGTGCTTCAAAGTAAATTGCAGGTTTGATATCAACCAAAGGCGTGCCATCCAAGCAGTCCAAACCACGCACTTTAATTACTCCCTCGTCGATAGACTCAATCGGTATTACCGCCGCGCCAATAGGGTTTGGTCTGTGCGGAGAACGTAAAGCAAAGGTGCCCTTCTTCCCTTGCATCATTTCAGGTTGGCGGTTCGCACCAGAAAGCCAATACAGAACCAGTATTTTCTGCTCAACCTCAAGTCCTACAAGCCCTTGGTGATACTGAGATTTAAGTTGAATTTCACACACAGGTCCATCTTGTGGCTGAATGTTATTTGGGCACTGAGAAACCTCAGTATATGGCGTACGAATTTGCCCAATAAACTCAAGTTGTGGGGTTTGAATTGTGTTCATATCAACCTCTATTTTTGTTCTGACTTCATCGCTGAAAAAGCGTAAATGGTAATAGTGACCAAGATGATTGAACCACCAATAATGCTTGCCATTGCAGGAATTTCATCAAAGAAGAGTAATGCCCAAAGTGGTGCTAGCACGGTTTCAATCATCAGAATCATGCCAACTTCAGGTGCAGTGATGTAACGAGTCGCAACTTGTGAAAGCACACGCCCAAACGGCGCAGTAAACAGCCCCATCAAGCCCATAATCAGCCAAGTGTTCGCGCTGTAAGTTGAAGGCGTTACCCAAAACAGCATTGCCATCGCTAAGAACAGCCCACCAAAACCAACGCTTGCCATGCGGCTTACGTGCTGATGCTTACGCAATTGCACCTGGTTGAGCGACAAACACACCACAGCAAACACTGCTAAGCCATCGCCAATCCAGTTACCCGATTTAAAAGAACCAGAGACCACAATCGCAATACCTACCATCACAGCAACAATCGCAATCCACGTCGAACGCTGGGTCACTTCACCCAAAAACCACCAGCTAAACAACGCAGCCAAAGCTGGTGCTGCACTCAGAATCACAAAGGTATTGGCAACCGTGGTGAGCTTAATGCTCATCACCAAACCAGCAGCACTGCCGAGCATCAATAAGCCAGACAACAAGACATGCCAGCCGCTCTCTTTCACCGCTCGAACCAGACCGCGCTCATCGCGAAGCTGGATAAATATTGGCATCGAAATCGCGGTAAACAAGCCAAATAGAAATGCGGTATCCACCCCACTCACGCCCGAGAAACGAATAAAAATTGGGTCTAGGCTCATCAGCAGTGCACCAACCAAGGTAATCATCACCCCGGCAAAGCGAGCCCCTTTGGCGTTTAGATTGTTCATAAATGCCGTTGTCATCGTCTTTCTCCTCAAGAAATAAATCATACTTGCTAGTATGATTTTCTAATTTCAGAGTTGTGTCAACAAAAATCATACCGTATAGTATGATTATCAAATCAAGAGAATCTGAGCATGAGCAAGATCGAGCAAAACCGAGAGAAGAAACGCCGAGCTATTTTGGAAGCCGCGAAAGAGAACTTTTTGTCCGAGGGATATGTATTAGCGAACATGGATAAAATCTCTGCCCAAGCAGGTATGACAAAGCAAACCGTGTATCGTTACTTCCCATCTAAAGCAGCGCTATTTGAAGCAACATTGCGCCAGATAGGTGAAAACATGGATGGCGGTTTCGTTACTCACCTACAAAAGGATGATCTGCGAGGAGCGCTGAACTCATTTGGTGAACACTTTGTTTCTTTCCACCTTTCTGATGAGCACTTGGCGACCTTCCGCTTGTTGATTGCAGAAAGCGCCAAAGCGCCTGAGATCACGACGATCTTCCGCGAAGTCGGTCCGGACGATACCGATGCCAAGCTCACTCAGTTCTTCCGAGATCGTTTCGATATTAAGGAACCAGGAACACAAATTCGCCTCTGGACAGGTATGCTACTGTCGATCCGCTCTAGCGTTCTAATGGGAATGGAAAAGCCAACGCAAGCTGAGATTAAGGAGCACGTGCAAGAAGTGACTGAGTTTTTGTTGGCAGCGATCGAGCATCAGAAGTGAACTAAAATCCATTACTCACCGTAATAGCCAAAGAGTGAAAACACCAATGGGAAACGGCTATGAATCTTTTGATTGAATCGGTTGAGGGTGGTATCTACCTCGCTTACAACGTAGAAAACCAAACAAGATCGTTGATCTTGAACGAGCACAAGAGCCCACTCACGTTCGCCAGCCTCTGTGAGGCAAGAGACCACTTTCGAGGAGAAGGATACTCCTCAGCAAAACTGGTCCACCTCAACGCATCCGATGAGATGTGTGGAGAAAGAATACGCTGTGACATGCCATTAGAGATTGAATTGAGCTGGTATTAACACCAGCTCTTAGCTATCAGACCTGAGCTTTACCTACAGCGATTTGGCGCTTCCTCACCATCAAGACCATGGTTGCCAACAGTGACATCATATACACTATTGCCAGCGCAGTTGTGCCATCCACATTCAACGCGCTCGCTATAGCGACGAGGACTGCACCTCCCATCATTCTCAAAAAGCCATCAATGGAAGAAGCTAAACCAGCACAATACTGAAATGGTTCCAACGCCATCGAAGTCGCTGCGCCAGCCAACAAGCTAAATCCGCCGCTCGCCATTCCTGCCATCAGGAAAAATCCACCAACTTCACCTTCGGGCATTAATACCAAGCCTATTCCTGCCATTGCAACCATGATCGTGCCGGTTAATACCGTATCAATACGTCCCAATTTGTTCATCACTTTAGGTGCAATCACACTAAATAGAATTTGAGAACCGCCAATCAAGCCAAACATCATAGAGAACTCGACTTGGCTTAAACCTCCTTGCTGCATTGCCACTACTGGAGCGACAGAGACATAAGTTAAAAGCCCGCCAAAACTCAACAGGTTAGCCAATGCAAACACCTGGAAGTTCTTATTACTTAGAATGTCTTTGATATTGCAACGCAATGCCACCGTGTTCTCGATATCAACCGACACCTTAACTGGCTTTGGGCTGTCAAATCCGACGGTCGCTAACACCATAAGTAACAGTGCTAACCCTGCCATCATATAGAAGCCACCAGCCCATCCCCAAGCCATGGCTAAACCACTACCAATCAATGGCGCGATGGTTGGAATCGCACTAGTAACACCGCCGATGTAACTCAACAGCCTTCCTGCATCATTTCCTTGGTAATTGTCTCGTACCCACGCCATAGCGGTGATCATGGTAAAGGAAGCCCCAATGCCCTGCATTCCTCTCGCGATATATAGTACTTCCATATTCGGTGACAATGACGCAAGAATACTGCCCATCGCGTAAACCAACGTACCAAGCACAGCCGAAAACCGACGACCAAATCGGTCTGAGATTGGCCCAGCTAATAACTGGCTCACCCCCAGAGCAAGAATATAGATAGAGATGGTTTGGCGCATATCACCATCGCTAGCACCAAACACATCCATCATCTGAGGAATGGACGGCAAATACACGTCAATAGCAAGAGGTCCAAGTGGTACTAAAGCGAAAACAACAATCAGTGGCAAAAGCCTATTACCTGCCTTCTCCATGCCCCTACCTCACCGTGCGATCAGCATAAACTGGAGCAAAGAGTGCCACTTGAGTTCGCTGTGAAATGATCTCTAAATAATCGCGCATTATCTGAGGTATCGAAAGCTCACCGATCATGGTTAGATTTCTCAGCTCCGAAAACAGCGCGATGTCATCAATCGTCAGATCTCGTGTTGTGTTTACAACAGACATCATATCAACCTCAGGCACCATCTTGAGCAGTGCGCCCTCAAGTTGAGGTAAGTAATCTTCGGTCGTGCTCAGCAACTCAGCTAAAGAAGCACCTAAATACTCTTCTCTAGAGTGAACAAATAATGCCATTGCCGACTCCGTGCTGAGTTCAGGGAGCCCAAGCAATGGCATGCGCGGATAACACAGCTTGGCAGTATATGGCTTCAAATCATCCAACATATCCTGAACGATGGTCGATAGTGTATAGCGACTAAAATAAGGCTCGACGTTAAGGGAACTAGGAAGTTGGTCCAAAAAAGCAAAAATATCGAGACTCTCCGTCATAAGCTCTGTTTGCTTTTCCGCAGCAGAAGTGAGCTGCAAAATAGGAACGGTAAACTTTTCTAGTTTCGCAGCGACCGATGGTTCGAGCTCTCCCAATGGGAATGTTTTGACCTTAACATCCAGATTCTTCAACCCAATTAATGCTTTAACTCGCGTACAGTAAGGACAGCTATCAAACGTATGTAATGTCATCATTTTCCTACCCCTCCTAGTTTCCATGCCAGATGGAATAAGCCATACGCTCTACATGAGCAGGAAGGTTTTGTTCATAGCCTACCCAATGTTCGAACTCTGGTAGCTTCACTGACTGCTTGAGTTCTTCTGGAGTCTTACCAGCTTGCAAACCACTCCAAACCGCATCAAACAACGCTTTGTTAAATTGATAATCTTCTTCAAATGCTTCGGCTGATGAGACAGGCATGTGACCACTAATGACAGTGTCAAATGCTAATTCATTCCGCGCACGTTCAAAGGTATTCAAAATGCTTACGTAGTTATGCGTATTCAAACGGTGTGGTTCATTAACCATACCCGGCAAATGCCAATCAACGGCGAGTAGGACTTTGTCTTTCGGCATATGAATGATGCTCATGCAATCCCCGTCATTAGGACCGTAGTAATGCAAATCGACTTGTTTGCCACCTAAACTCACGCTCATGGTGTCATCATATGTTTGATCTGGTTGAACAACGCGGTTCTCTAAGTCTCGACTTAAAAGCTCAGTACACTTTTCTTGAGAGATGAACTCTGCTCCCTGCTCTTTAAAGATCTGACCACCGCGAGAGTGGTCAAAATGGTCGTGTGAATAAATCACTTTTTTGACTGGTTGCTTGGTTAGCTTGCTAATTTCTTGCATCATTTGCTTGGATCGCGCTTCACCGGACGGGTCCGTCACAATCACCCCTTCAGGCGTTACAACGACTAAGCTGTTATAGAAATACTGCGAGTATTGATAAACACCATCTTTCAACTCAATCATCACTGGTTTGGTTGGGTCAAATTGCACCGCTTCAGCCGCTACCGTTGAGCTCATCAAAAGCCCGCCAATCATAGCTTGGTAAATCATCTTCATAGGACACCTTTTGTCTTACTTGTCTTTGGTGTTGCTAAAGATAATTTGTATACTTTAATGAAACAATTGAGTAAAAAGTAACTTCATAACATACAAAAAGTATCGAATGGACAAATACAAAAACATGCAACTGCTCTGCACCGTGGTAGAGAAAGGCAGTTTCGCAAAAGCAGCAAAAGCATTAGGTGTCACTCCAGCGATTGTCGGGCGACATATTGCAGCCATGGAAAGCGAGTTAGGGTTTGTACTTCTTAATCGCACAACTCGGAGCATGCAACTGACCCCAGGAGGCAGAGCCTATTACGAGGGGTCACGTGCGATTCTTGAAAACATAGAGCAGTTAGAAGACTCTTTAACTAGCGCCCACCAACTGAATCCAACCGGATTAATCAGACTTTCAGCCCCAGATGCAATGGGACCTTTTCTGATGAAAGCGATTAAGGCATTTCGCCAAACCTATCAGCACATCCGCTTTGATTTGGTGTTGTCCAATAGTCACGTAAACCTGATTGAAGAAGAGATTGACCTAACTATCCGTCTCTCATATGACTTACAGGATTCTTCCTATATTGCAACGAAACTAGGCAGTTCTAGCTTTGGATTGTACGCAGCACCAAGCTATATTCTTGAACACGGGCAGCCAAATCACTACAAAGAGTTAGAGCAGCATGATTGCTTACACATGGGGCGCTCGCGTTACGGTGATAACTGGGTGCTGCAGGTAGAAGGTAAGAGCATCACCTATCGCCAACCATGGGCGGCAGTCATTTCCGATACCCATACTCTAATCGCCGCCATGGTAGATGGCATGGGAATCTCTATGATGCCGAGTTTGTTTGTATACAAAGAACTAAAACAAAATACTCTTGTTGAAATCAAAGGTGTTGCTGAATTCCCGCTGGTCAATATTTACGGAATGTATCCTACACGTAAGCATGTGCCCTACCGTTTATCTTTGTTCTTAAATCACTTAAAAGCATGGTTTCCAAAACATTTGCAACAAGCATAATTTGCCAAAACTTTGAGCGATTTCGGGATCTTATCAACACATTTTTTGTTAAAGGCGTACTATGCTATTGGTAGTGTATTCCACAAGAGGGCGTGGTTATGAAATACAAACATATCCTAGTCGCACTGGAACTGTCTGATGAGAGTACTGTGTTGATTGACCGAGCGGTATCTATGGCGAGTTATCTCGGTGCCGAGATTTCTTTTATTCATATCGATGGTACTCATGGCGAAATTTATCGTGAGCTTGTCGATATTAAAGCAAACCCAGACCAAAGACCGTTGAATGAACATTCAATGGAGTGCTTGAAGTCCTTTAGCGATTACATGGAGCAACCATTGAAGCACTTCTTCGTAGGCACTGGTGATTTAGCGGACAAACTGGAAGTGACTATCAAAGAACAAGAAGTTGATCTGCTGATTTGTGGTCACCATCAAGACTTCTGGAGCAAGATCATTTCTTACTCAAGACATCTGATCAACAAGTCTCCGGTTGATATTCTAGTTGTACCAATTCACGAATAGCGTGAATGAACCATCCCAAAAGCCGCCAACGATGGGCGGCTTTTTTGTGTTTCTTGTTGGCTCAATTAAGGCTCTATTTCACCAATCGAATACAGCACCAACTCTTGTGGGTTATTCCCTTCCCCTAACGAGTGAATGTCTTCCCCTTCTTGTTTGAGCTCGTTAATCAGTTTGAGCGCTTTATCTTGCTTCACACCAATAATGGTCGGCATTTCAGAGGCAGAGACACCAAAACGCGTTGCAATAAGCAAGTTTTTCACTTTGGTTTTATCCGATTCAAACATGACATGACCTCTTTAATTTCCATTATCTAAGCATAGCGAATCGCGATGAGAAAGCACCATGCCAACTTGAATAGATAACGGATTTTCCTAAGGGCTAGACAAACAAGGAAAGTAAAAGCTTAGTTACTGAAAACGCGATCAAAATAACTGAGTGGTGCCACCTTGGTATTGGCCCTTCGTTGCCACTTACTGCTGTTCGCCACCAGCCACTTTTGTTCTGAATTGGCCAAAATCGCTTGGCTCACTCTGGCTTCTCGCAACTCATGTTCCATCGCAAAAGCATGAGTATCACCTTTAGTGCTACCAAGATTGATCTGCGCGGAATGAAGTTCGGCGATTTCGGTTACACCTGCGCAACCGATAATGCCAATATCTGCGGAAAACTGAGCGAAAAAGTGCTCCGCCGCACCATCTACTACATCGCGGTCATTGGTACGAATACGCCCACCCGGAATCCAAGTTTCAATGTTCTCAAAATGAGAAAGAATGTGCGCCGCTTCGAAGTTATTCGTCACCACGCGAAGCTCACTGTGATGGACTAAACGCTCTGCAATCAATGCGATGGTAGTACCGATACCCAAAAACAAAGTCGCGCCGTTCGGGATGGCTTTGACCACTTCATCTGCAATGATCTGCTTTTCTTGTTGATTGGTGACTTGGCGAGAAGCATAGCTGCGATTACTCAAGGTAGCAGGCAATCCGACACCACCATGATGGCGTCGGGTCAGTCCTAATTGGCAAAGCTGATTAATGTCACGTCGAATGGTTTGCGTCGTGACTTCGAAGCGCTGAGCAAGTTCTTCTATCGCACAATATTCTTGCTGATGAACCAGTTCAATGATGCTTTGCTGACGGACGTTGAGGTTATTCATTCAATGCTGCTTCTCGTCTGACTGCAGTCGCTTCAACTTTATAACTCTGTGGTGTGTCTGTGATCATCATGTCCACACCCCACAGCCAATGCGCTTCAACTAATTGAGGGAAGTTCGGTGTATAACAAAATAGTTGGTAGCCAAACTGCTTGATTTGCTTAGCCTGCGATTCGGTCAGGAAACGGTAATCACAATGCACGCTGTAAGCATCAATGTGTTGCAGCACGATAGCAAAATCATCAGGAATCTCTTGCCACAACTGTCCTCTTCTTACTTCTGGCAGATAGTTTCTCATCGTCACCAAAGCTTCCGTATTAAAGCTAGAGAACAGAATCATGTCCGTATCCACATCCAAGCGCTCAATTACCTGTGCCACCTTTTCACACAACAAATCAATTTCATCGCCTGAGTAGATCTTCAATTCAATATTGAGCTTCACGCCAGCCTTTGCGGTGAGTTCAAGCGTCTCTTCTAAGCTCGGGATATGCTCGCCAGCGAAGTCATCACCGAACCATAAGCCAGCATCAAGTAACCTTAGCTCGTGCCAAGTCAGCTCTTTCACTTTACCGCGACCATTTGTGCAGCGGTTTACGGTTTTGTCATGGATAACCACAGGGATGTTGTCTGCGCAGAGTTGAACGTCAATTTCAATCCATTCACAGCCAAACTCAATAGCGCGTTGCATTGCCGATAAGGTGTTTTCTGGAGCCAAACTGGATAAGCCACGGTGTGCCGTTATTGTCATTTTTTATTCCGTCTTTTTCATTTGTTTTCAAATGAACTATCTCAGCCCTCAATGACGGTTTAATTACAAAATCGTGACGAAAATAATGCTCAAATAAGTTCATTTTTCTGTAACTAGAACGTCATTTGGCTCATTTAATGTTCATTTGAATTTTTTGAAGCGGATTCATTATCAAAATGAAAACCTGCAAGGGAACAACCTGTTCAAATCATCTATGAAAAGGAATCATTATGGCTATTAAACACCTCGCCGGACTTGCAATTGCAGCGGCATTCATCAGCACGCAAGCACAAGCAAAAACAGAGGTTGAGTGGTGGCACGCAATGGGTGGCGCACTAGGTAAAAAGGTCAACGAAATTGCCGCAGACTTTAACGCAAGCCAATCAGAATACGAGATCAAGCCAGTTTACAAAGGCAGCTACGCAGAAACCATGACCAGTGCAATCGCCGCATTCAGAGCGAAAGAGCAACCAGCTATCGTGCAAGTGTTCGAAGTGGGTACGGCGACAATGATGGGGGCAAATAAAGCGATTTATCCCGTTTATCAATTGATGAAAGACACCAAAGAGTCGTTTAATCCAGATGATTATCTTGCGGCAGTAACGGGTTACTACACCACCAATGAAGGCAACATGCTTTCACTGCCATTCAACAGCTCCACTCCTGTGCTTTATTACAACAAAGACATGTTTAAGAAGGCAGGCGTAGCAAATCCACCTAAGACGTGGAAAGAGATGGAAGAAGTGTCTCGTAAACTACTGGCGTCTGGTGCGAAATGTGGTTTCAGCACAACCTGGCAATCATGGACTCAAATCGAAAACTTTGGTGCGCGTAACAACGTTCCTGTTGCCAATAACAACAACGGCTTTGCTGGCTTAGACACAAAATTCAAGTTCAATGACTCAGCGTTCGTACACCATATCGAACAGATGGGTAAATGGTCGAAAGAAGGCATCTTTAAGTACGGTGGTCGTCAGTCTGATGGCATGCCACTGTTTTACACCCAAGAGTGTGCAATGACCATGGGCTCTTCCGCAGGTCTGGCGGGCATCAAAGAGAACATGAAAGGCGTTGATATCGGCGTAGCACAATTGCCATACGATTCAGAGCTAGTATCTAAGCCACAAAACACCATTATCGGAGGAGCCTCTCTTTGGGTGCTTCGTGGTCACTCAAGCGAAGAATACAAAGGCGTGGCGAAGTTTTTCTCTTACCTTTCAAGCCCAGAAGTTCAAGCAGATTGGCACCAATTCACTGGTTACTTACCAATCACTAAAGCGGCTTATGAGCTAACGAAAGAGCAAGGCTTCTACACTAAGAACCCAGGCACCGACACAGCCGTTCTGCAAATGACATCGACAAAGCCAACGGAAAACTCGAAAGGCATTCGCTTTGGTAACTTCCTGCAAACTCGCGACATCATCAACGAAGAGCTGGAAGCGGTTTGGGCAGGAAAAGCAACAGCACAAGCAGCACTAAATAATGCGGTTCGTCGTGGTGACGAGCAGCTACGTCGCTTTGAGCGCACACAGAAATAACGAACCTTAATAACGAACAATGATGCACCGAGTCTTATTCAAGTAGGTACTCAGAGATGCACTCTCCCCGCCCATCAAGGGTGGGGAATTCGTTTACACACCTTGCCTGTTTTATTTTGGTATTTGTATGTCCTCACCTGTTGTTTTTAAACACAAATGGCTTCCGGTTGCGCTGATTGCGCCTCAGTTGGTGATCACCTTGGTGTTCTTCATCTGGCCGGCAGGACAAGCCATTTTCCAATCTTCACAACTTGAAGATGCTTTCGGTATGAGCCGTGAATTTGTGGGTTTAGAGAACTTTGAAACGCTCTTCCATGATCCACTTTACCTAGATTCGTTAATGACCACGCTGCAATTTAGCATCAGCGTTGCGGTGCTTGCTCTGGTCAGTGCGCTGATCCTTTCCGCTTTTGCCGAGCAAATCATCCGTGGCGCGACCATGTATCGCACTTTCTTGATTTGGCCTTATGCGGTGGCTCCGGTTGTCGCAGGTTCACTATGGCTATTTCTATTCGATCCAACCATCGGTGTGATGACCGAACTGTTGAATCTGTTTGGCGTAGACTGGAATCCAACGCTCAATGGCACCCATGCTATGTGGATGGTGATCATCACCTCGACATGGAAGCAAATCAGCTACAACTTTCTGTTCTTCCTTGCGGCGCTTCAATCAGTACCCAAGTCTCTGCACGAAGCCGCGGCCATTGACGGCAGTGGTCCAATCAAACGCTTTATCAGCATTAGCTTCCCGCTGATTTCACCAACCAGTTTCTTTTTGTTGGTCGTGAACTTCGTTTACGCGTTCTTCGATACCTTCGCCATCATCCATGCGATGACACAAGGCGGTCCGAGTAACAGCACTTCCACCTTGGTTTATAAAGTCTATAACGATGGTTTTATTGGTCTGGACTTAGGCTCATCAGCAGCGCAATCCGTCATCCTGATGATCTTGGTGGCCTCCCTAACCGTGATTCAATTTAAGTATGTTGAGAAGAAGGTGGCGTACTAATGGTAGAAAGAAGACCGTTTTTTAATCTGTTTTGTCATGTCATTTTAATTCTTGGCATTATTTCGATTGCGCTTCCCGTTTGGATTGCGATCGTAGCAACCACACATGAGAACAGCGCGTTCGCTACCGGTACACCATTGTGGTTTGGCGATTTGGGCTTTAGCGTTTTCACTGACTTGTTGAGTAACGACACCCAATATAACAACAATACTTTGCCAATTGGCAACATGCTGCTGAACTCCTTCATCATGGCGATGTGCATTACCATCGGCAAGTTGAGCATTTCCATCCTGTCCGCGTATGCAGTGGTGTTCTTCCGTTTTCCGGGACGAATGCTGGCGTTCTGGATGATCTTCTTCACGCTGATGTTACCAGTAGAAGTGCGCATCATGCCGACATTTGAGGTGATTACGAACCTCAATATGCTGAACTCATTTTACGGCTTAACCATTCCATTGATCGCCAGTGCAACGGCTACTTTCTTGTTCCGTCAGTTCTTCTTAACGGTGCCAAATGAGTTGGTGGAAGCAGCACGAATTGATGGCGCAGGACCAATCAAGTTCTTCTTCGATATCTTGTTGCCTCTATCGCGCACCAACATCGCCGCACTATTCGTCATCACCTTCATTTACGGCTGGAACCAATATTTGTGGCCGCTTTTGATCACCACAGACGTGCAGTACTACACCATCGTGATGGGCATTAAACAGATGCTTGGAGTGGTTGATGGCGTGATCGAATGGAACAAAATTATGGCCACCACCATTATCGCCATGTTGCCACCCGTGATTGTGGTAATTGCAATGCAAAAAGCCTTTGTTAAAGGTCTGGTAGATTCGGAGAAATAAATGTCCACGTTAACTCTTTCTAATATCGCTAAATGTTATCCGAACGGCTATCAGGCGATCCAAAAACTTAATCTCAATATCTGCGACGGCGAAATGGTCGTGCTGGTTGGCCCGAGTGGCTGCGGTAAATCCACCTTACTTCGTATGGTTGCAGGGCTAGAGGAAATCAGCTCAGGAGAGCTTAAGATCGACACCACATCCGTCAACGATCTCGAACCTGGCGAGCGAGACATTGCCATGGTATTCCAGAACTACGCCTTGTACCCACACATGACGGTGTACAACAACATGGCTTACGGTCTGCGCAACCGCAGAACACCGAAAGCGGAAATCGAACGATTGGTTCACGAAGCGGCAAAGATGCTGGAGTTGGATCACCTACTCGACCGCAAACCAGGGCAGCTTTCTGGAGGACAACGTCAACGTGTGGCGATGGGGCGCGCAATTGTACGTGAACCAAAGGTGTTTCTGTTCGACGAGCCACTGTCCAATCTAGACGCCAAACTGCGCGTTCAAATGCGTTTAGAAATCAAGAAGCTTCAGCGTCGCCTCGGGACGACATCGGTTTACGTTACCCACGACCAAGTTGAAGCAATGACGCTGGCGGACAAACTTGTTGTTTTGAACAAAGGTAATGTCGAACAAGTTGGCACACCGCTAGAGATATACGACAACCCTGCATCTTTGTTCGTCGCGACCTTTATTGGTTCACCATCCATGAACATCTTAGATGGCAATGTTAGCGTTGACGGCATCACTATCGGTGACGCGCTGCTTCCTGTCTCCACAACAAACTTGGCTCTTGGCGAAATAAAGCTAGGACTTCGTCCAGAGCATTTACAAATCAGCCAAGATAACCCATGGTTGCAAGTAGAAGTCGAATTGATTGAATCGCTCGGTGCCGATCTGTTGCTTTACTGCCACACAGAAGGTGGTGACTCACAAAAGCTTGTTGTTCGTGTAGAGGGACATACGCCAATTCAAATTGGCGACAAGCTTGGTCTAGACATAAAGCCAAAACATGTTCATCTATTTGATGCCAACACAGAAAAGCGTATCGAGAGTACACTGGCTTCCGCGGTATCACTACAAGGCGTCAGTGACGAAACTCAAGCAATCAACTCTAGAGTAAACAAGCAAGGAGTGGTGAATGCCTAACCCGTTATCAGAGCTCAAGTTAGAGAGTCTGAAACAGATCGAATGGCTGCTAACCGACGTGGATGACACATTGACTTGGCAAGGCAAGCTGCCACCTGAAACACTCATTGCGTTAGCCGAGCTAGAGCGTGTCGGCGTAAAAGTGGTGGCAGTAACAGGCGCATGTGCCGGTTGGTGTGACCAAATGGCAAAGATGTGGTCACTGCATGGTGTGATTGGTGAAAATGGCGCGTTTTGGATGAGAAAAGACGCGGCAGGATTCCACACCACCTTTGCTCGCCCAGCCGAAGCAATGCGCAAAGAACAACGCGCATTACAAGAAAGTATTTCCGGCATTTTGGCAGACTATCCCAATGTCGAGTTCAGCCAAGATCAGAGTTTTCGCTACTGTGACGTTGCGGTGAACATAGCGCAAGATAGAACGCCTGTTTCCCCTTCCACGACAATGGAAATTCTTAACCACATTATGAATTTGAATGTGGAGTCTAATCCCGTCAATGCAACATTGAGTTCGATTCACATCAATGCTTGGGTCGGTAGTCACAACAAGCGTACAAGTGGTGAAGCGTACATTAGGCAGTTCAATAACGGCGAATTACCGAGCTTAGAGCGCATCACGTATGTGGGAGATTCACTCAATGATGAAGGCATGTTTGAGTGGTTGCCAATGACCTTTGGCGTGAATAACATTCGCCCTTTATTGGCGAAACTGAACCATCAACCTAACTATGTCACACAAGAGAACGGCGGCTACGGGTTTGCTCAATTGGCAAGCTTGATCGTTCAAGCAAAAAGCCTGTAATTCAACAGCATGTCCATTCGCCCTTCCGCTTTTCTTAAGTCGGTGAATGGACATTATTTTTGTCTCTGATAAATAAAATCTCTATTTATCATTCGCAATTATCGTTTTGTTATCTACCAAAAACGTTCAAAAAACTCTCGTTACTAATTTGCTCTCAATCCCTTGCTATATATGGCGTTTTTTCATTTCGTACTACTTACCATGCTCAGAACGAAGCAATCCGCAACAAAAATTGATTGTTGTCCTAACTAATTATTTTTGTTTGTCGCATTCAAAAGCAGCCCATATTATCCGCAGCACAAGGGATGACATTCCTTACGCTCTTTAACAATCAAATGCCGTACTTCTTCATCTGACAACTTTCCTACTGATGTAAAAATTCCCTTTTGATTCCCATTTTCAAATTTTTACAACCACTGCGCAGAGCATTTAAAGCTGTGTTCTGCATTACAGTCTATTCATGTAGGAAATCATCGTGGATAAATATCAAGCTGCATACGCTAAGCGTCTAGAAAAACTGAAGGGCAATCGTTCGCCAAAAACTATTGCACGTATTTCGGCGTGGGATGCATTTTTTAACAAAGAATACGAGATGCAAGATCTAGAGTCTCAAATGGCAGACTCTGCTCGTCGTCACTATGAGCAATCTGACGTTAAAAATGAAATCAGCTTTGGTTCATTCAAACGCGCATTCTATAAAGAATCGATCGTGATTTATGACCTAACCGATGGCGCTTCAATTCAGAAAGTGTTCACACCGTTACTTGTGCTAACAACAGCATGGGTACTGTTCGTGTGTTTTACCCAGTAATTGAATAACCGAATTAAATAAGCAATAGATAAACTATTGGCAGAGTGTTTATTACCTTTGTTCAATACAAACAGTTGAGAGTTTAAGGATGAAAGGAAGAAACATTGCGGCATTTGCCATTGTGGTGGCAGCATTTGCGTTTGGTTATGGCTTTAAATCCTATCAAGAAGCGAATGGTGTCATTTACCCAACCTTCAAGAAGGAGTTTAATCTCTGATGCCTAAGATTACCCTTCTGCTACTCGCAACGACTGTCGGTATTGGCGTTACCGGTGCTGCATTCTGTGTTGGCATTACGTATGCGTTCACACAACTGCCAATCGAACAAATTCTATCGAGCTTATAAAAAAGTAGAGCATTTCGGTGCTCTACTTTTTTGCTGTTTGAGACTCAATATTTGAGTTGAGAAACGAAAAGCGCAATCAGAACTCTTTATTCATCTTCTGTAAGCAAGCAAACAAGATCGCTTGATGCTCAGGTTCGATATTGCGCGTTAAGTCTTGAACCAAATCTAAATGCAGCTGATTGTGATGACGGTGAATCTCTTCACCCGCTGGCGTAAGCTTTACTACGATAGCGCGACGATCTTCTGGATGCGGACAGCGCTCAATAAGCTCCGCTTTCACCAGTTTCTCAATTTGAACCGTTAACGTGCCTGTCGTAATCCCAAGCTTTTCCGCCAGTTCTTTCATACGCAACGCACCATGCCCACCCAGTACTTCAATCGTGTGGATTTGAGCCAGTGAGTAACCCGTGCCTTTTACTACAGATTGCTCCCAAGAAGACATTTTGTCATAGAACTCGGTAAGCGTTTGATTCAGCTTTTCTAATTCGCGCATCACTCAGTCGTTTGAACTTCCAAAGTTAGGTGGTGAATCTTATCAAATTTACTCAATAATTGCTTAAATTCATCCAGCGTTTTGTTGCTATGATTTTTAAGCGCGATTGCCGCAGAGTAATGGTGACCACTCACCTTCCAGATGTGTAAATCAACAATCTCGGCATAAGGAGTAAGTGTTTCAGTAATCTCATCTCGGTATGACTTGTTGATGCTCTCATCCAACAAGACTGGTGCGGTTTGTTTCATTAAACCCAAGGTCCACTTACCAATCACAACGGCACCAACAATCCCCATCATGGCATCTAACCAAACCCAGCCGTAAAACTTACCGACAATCAACGCGACAATCGCAAGTAGAGAGGTCAGCGTATCCGCTAACACGTGGAAGTACGCAGCAGTTAGGTTGTGGTCGTGATGATGTTCGTGCTCATGATCGTGAGAATGGTGATCATGATGGTCATGCCCATGATGATGGTGATCTTGCAGAAGCAGCATGCTCGCAAGGTTCACCACTAAACCAATCACCGCCACCATAATAGCTTCGTTAAACTGAATGCTTTCTGGGTTGAAGAGACGATGAATCGACTCGACCATCATCATCAATGCCACAATCCCCAACGCAATGGCACTGGTAAAACCGCCGAGCACACTCACCTTACCCGTACCAAATGAGAAGCGGTCATTATGGGCATTTTGTTTCGCGTAGCGGTAAGCAAACAAGGTGATACAAAATGCCGCTGCGTGTGTACCCATATGCCAACCATCTGCGAGCAATGCCATTGAACCAAACATGGTCCCGGCAGCAATCTCCACCACCATGGTGGTCACGGTTAGGATCAATACGTAGAGCGTGCGTTTTTCACCCTTTTGGTTGTGAGAAACGAAATCATGTGAATGTTGCGATACAGCCATTGCGACACTTACCTTCCAATTTTAGTTTGATTATCAAATTATTTGATTTTAATTTAGTTTGACCATCAAACAATGTCAACCTAGGAAGGGAATTTGATCAAAGGGAAGTTTTAAAAAGAGTCTTACTCAGTATAAAAAACACAAACGAGCTAAAGCACTTAGGTTCACCAGAGAAGCCTAAGTGCTTTTGCTGAAAGTGATGTTTTTTAAGTTGAGAAAGAGAACTAGCGTTCAGCTAATCGACGGGTATCTTCATCGATGATCGCTCGAAGCGCTTTGGTCAGATCATCAAAGTCCGTCTGCTTTTTGCCGTATTCCAGATTAAAGGCGTAATTGAAATCGGTAGGGTTATCGCCTTGAGTGTGCTGCAGAATGGTTTCCAATTTATCCAACGCTTTGGTGAGTCGAGCTTCTGCGGTAGTAGCACTGTCGTATTCCAACCATAGCTCCAGCAGATCCTTTTGCAGAGAAGCGTCTAACGGAGCGATGAGTTGCTTCAAATCCGCCAGTTCTAGTGCGCTTTTATCCAGCCCATCGTGTTGCGCCAACGCCGAAATGTCACCGCTGACCGCTTCTGCCAAGTCATGAACAACACAGAGTTTTAGCACTTTCAAGCTATCCAAATGTGGATAATGTTCTGCTACCAGCATGGCAAGTAAGCATAATCGCCACGTGTGCTCAGCAGTACTTTCATGGCGACCAGAAGACGTCCATGCGGTGCGTAAAGTGTTTTTGAGCTGCTCAGCCTCGCGCAAAAAAGTAAGAATGCCAGGTAGCTTGTCGATCATATCAGTGCTCATGTTTCAATGTTTTCAAGAAGAGTAACGGATCGGGCTGAATCGGAAAAGCACAAACGACAGGGAGAAAACAGGAAGTGATTAGAAACATAGAAGAAGACTCAGACACTCATATTGAGAATGCCTGAGCCTATAGATCACGCCAATTCGCAAGAAAGCAGTTTGGCTTCAAAGTGCTCATCAATGCTGTCTGCAATCAGTTCAATTCGGCTTTCAGCACAGTCATCCAACTCCACTTCCTGTAGCCCATCTGGCGTTAGGTTGTAGCCATAAATGCCATCACCAGTAATAAACACCGCTTTCATGCGCTCCACTTCCAGCTCAACCAACAGAGGAATCAGCTTGCGGCGATCGAACACTTTCTCAGGTGAAAAGCGCCAACCGACACTCTGGAAACCTTCGCCTGAATTGGTCGCTTTGAGCATACCACTCTCAGGCATTGGTATGTCTGAAGCCAAAGGCTTGTCACTCGCATGATGGTGGTGATGCGGGGGATGTTCATGAATGGTGGTCTCACCTTCAAATTCGGCAAACGGAATCACACCATGCTGAGCAAAAACCACTTTGGTATTTGGGCGCCCAACTTGCGCCACGTAAGCTTCTAGCTTCTGGGTATCTCCCTCTTGATACAAATCGAGCTTGTTACCCACCACTGTATCGGCAATCGCAATTTGTTGGTTGAACGTGTCATGCTGTGTATAGCGCTCATCCGCAAGCTTACGCGCGTCGACCAAAGTGATGTTCTTTTGTAGCGAAAGCACTTGGCGATAATGATCTGTCGACAACACTTGCAGCACTTCTTTCGGGTGGCCAAGCCCAGTAGGCTCAATCAGCAGACGGTCTGGCTTTGCTTCATTAAGCAGTTGGTTTAAGGCGATTTGCATTGGCAACCCCGCCGCGCAGCACATGCAGCCGCCGGGTACTTCGCGAATAAACACTTGTTGCTCTTCGCTTTGTTGCCCCTGAACCAAGCTACCATCAACGCCGATTTCACCAAACTCATTCACTAATACCGCCCAGCGCTCGTTCTCTGGCTTATTCGCCATTAAATTCAAAATCGCTGAGGTCTTTCCTACACCAAGAAACCCCGTAATGATGTTGGTAGGAACACCAAGTATGGGTTGGCTCTCAGAGCTCATTGGCAATTCTCCTGTAACCTTGCACCAGTTCGTGGTTTGCTGAAACCACAGACTCTGAAAACGCCGAGTACTCAGGTGGCACTTTCGAGATGCTATTCAAATCAAAGTCAGCACCAATATTCGTCATTGGCGGAACATGGAAATTCTCTGGCAAGTCTAGACCATCTACCACACAGTTATGGCGAATAACACAACCCTTCCCAATCACAGCATTAAACACCACCGAGTTAAAACCAATGAACACATCATCGCTAACTTTACACGGACCATGAATAATTGATCGGTGTGCAATGGAAGAGCGCTCACCAATGGTCACGGCAGCGCCTGCCTTTGAGTGAATGACCACGCCATCTTGAATGTTGGTATCACGCTTGATGACAATGGCTTCCATATCGCCTTGCTCGTTCACCTCATCAGCACGAATCACCGCGTAAGGACCAATAAAAACGTTATCTTCAATGATCACTTTGCCACAGATGATTGCCGTCGGATCGATGAAGGCTGTTTCCGACACTTCGGGCATGTGACCTGTGGGATTTCTTCTTAACATATTGAATTCTCTTTATTTGGTGCCAAAAAGACACTCAAGTTACGACAACTATACTTCTACAAATAAAGCCCGATGAAAGCGGATAAATGTAAGCTTTCGAAAATAAACTGAGCTTTCAAATAATCTAAGTTTTTGAAAAACGTGAGTCTTAGCGATCAAATACCAATCGCATAGCATGTGCTGCCTGCTCATTGACTTGTTGGTCGACATACACCAACCCACCGTTGACCCAAGTTTTCTTGATTTGTGAGGAGAACTGATGGCCAGCAAAAGGCGACCAACCACAGTGGTACAAGCTATTGTCATTGGTGACTAAGGTCGGCATTTTTGTATCCACCAGCACCAAATCAGCGAAATACCCTTCACGGATAAAGCCACGTTGCTCAATACCGTAGCGGATGGCTGGGTTATGTGCCGTCTTTTGAACCACTTGCTCCATCGTCATATGTCCGCGAGCGACTTGATCAAATAAAGACAACAGTGCGTGCTGTACCAAAGGTAACCCCGCTGGCGCTTGTTCGTAAGGCACCTGTTTTTCTTCCCTCGTGTGGGGGGCGTGGTCTGTCGCGATAATGTCAATTTGACCTGTATTAAGTGCTTTTAGAATAGCCTCACGGTCATTTGGGTATTTCACCGCTGGGTTACATTTGATTTGGTTACCACGCTCTGCGTAATCTTCATTGCTAAACCACAGGTGATGAACGCAAGCTTCAGCAGTAATGTTTTTGTTCTCGATTGGACCTGCATCAAACAGTGCTAACTCTTTTGCCGTTGTGATATGCAGAACATGCAACTGACTGTTGTACTTCTTAGCTAGTTCTACCGCATAAGAAGAGGACGCATAACACGCTTCGTCATCACGCAGTATCGGATGATCTTCAATGGTGAATTCCGACTTCTCTTTGAGTAGTCGCTGTTTGTTTTGCGCAATCACAGGTCCACTTTCACAGTGCGTTACGATGAGCACCGGTGAATCACGGAAAATTTCCTCCAAGGCTTGAGGCGCTTCCACCAACAAATCCCCCGTCGAAGCCCCCATAAACACTTTCACGCCACAATGTCTCTTTGGATCAAGCTGTTTGATTTGCTCAAGGTTGTCTTCGGTCGCACCAAGGTAGAAAGAGTAGTTCGCGAGGGAGCTCTGCTCGGCAATGGAGAATTTGCTTTCTAACGCTTCGATGGTCGTCGTGGCAGGGTTTACGTTCGGCATTTCCATATAGCTTGTGATACCACCTGCAACCGCTGCACGGGATTCTGTTGCAATCGAACCTTTGTGCGTTAAACCCGGCTCACGAAAGTGTACTTGGTCGTCTATCATACCGGGGATTAGATAACACCCTTTAGCATCAATCACCGTGTCTTCCGGTTTGGAGGCGATATCGGTCGAGATAGCTTCAATTCGCTGATCGACAATTCGTAAATCGGTCTCGGTAATGGTTCCTTCGTTGACGACAAGGGCGTTTTTAATCAGTGTTGCAGGCATAGCGGTTCAGAACTCCTTGCTGATGATGCTAATAATGGGAAAGGATAAACGTCGTAAAGTGGCAGTGATGAAGACGACAATAAGTGGACACTCAAAGACACTTACTGGGATTTCGCACAGTCATCACAAACACAATTGATCTCTAGTTGAGGGCTGACAACGGTGAAGCCTTCTTCTTTTGCATGGGATTGCAGACCGTGAATCAAGCTTGGGTCGATGGCTTGCTCGCTAATTTTGTTGCATTTGGAGCAGATGAGAAATTGAGGAACGCCATGTTCGTGCTCGCAGAGGATATGGGAGCAGACGATGTATTTATTAGAAACTTTAAGCTTGTGAGCCAAGTGCTCACCTTCAAGAAAATCCAAGATTCGATACACCGACATTGCCTGAATATTTTGTTCAAAATGGGCTTTGCAATAATCCACCAACTCATAAGCTGACAAGGCTCTATCGGCATGAACCAACGCTTTCAACACCAGTTTTCTCTTGGAAGTTAGTTGCTTTCCTTGAGCTTTAAAGCTCACCTCAACATGCTTAATAATGGCGTCAATATCGCTCATTTTCACCTCACACAAGACACACGCTACCTTATAATAATTTTGATTATTGTTATGTTATAACATAAAAAATAGATTCATCAAGGTAAGGTCAAAGTGAACGCGACTTGGGTATACGCATTAGATCCGTTACTCTAATTAGTTCGTATCCAAATCAGAATAATCGAAACGGATGGCTAGGATGGAACATGTTGGTTCTCGAGCGTTGATTGTAGAAGGCGGCGCGATGCGTGGGGTGTTCTCCTGCGGCATACTCGATCACTTTATGGCACAAGATTTCTCCCCTTTTGACAGCTTTTGGGGTGTCTCGGCGGGCGCAAGTAACTTAGCGGCTTACCTTGCTAAAATGCCGGGCAGAAACCTCAAAATCTATCTCGACTACAGTTTACGAAAAGAATTTATCTCCCCCACTCAACTCGTACGCGGTGGCGATATGATGGATTTAGATTGGATGTGGGAGGTCACGCTTAAAGAGTTGGGCATTGATCGAGCCGTACTTTCTGCCGATCCTCGACCATTCTTTTTAGGTGTCACACGACAAGACAACGGACAACCAGAATACCTAACACCTTCCGTAGAAATGTTGGCGGAAACCATGAAAGCCAGCAGCGCCTTACCAATCATGTACCGCAATGGTGTGCCATTAGATGGCGTAAGGTATGTGGATGGTGGTGTAGCGGATGCAATCCCTATTGCCGAAGCCATCAAACGCGGTGCAACCAAAATCATGGTGCTACGAAGCCGCCCTGCCAGCTATCGCAAATCCAAGCCTAAGTTTGAAAAGCTAACTTCACGTTTACTGAAAGATCATCCAGCGTTAATCGAGCCAATGCTCACGCGCCATATTCGTTACAACCAGAGTCTGGAGCTGATAGAGAACCCGCCAGTTGGCGTTGAGATCATCCAAATCTGTCCACCAGAAGGCTTTAAGTTAAAGCGTTTAAGCCGCTCGCCAGAACCTTTACGTCAAGCTTATGAGCTGGGTGTGGAATGTGGTCCACAAGCCATTGAACGCTGGGAGCAAAGCTAAACAGAGCACAAAAAAGCTCACTGCCCTCGTGAAAGACAAAAAAAGCCACACCCAATTGGTGTGGCTGATGCAAATTCGATGGCAGTGGATATCGTCTTTGCTTGCGTATGAGCCCAATAAACGGACTCCAAATCACTTAGTGTTTTTCTCTCGAACTGTAACTCCAAGAGTTGGCGTCAAGACTTGGTGCCAAGCAACGGTATTGGGTGCCTTAATAAGTTTCAAATACACCAGAATTGTAGTCTTGAATCGCTTGTTCAATTTCGTCGATGCTGTTCATGACAAATGGACCATAATGCACAACAGGTTCATTAATCGGTTCGCCAATAAAGAGCAGTACTCCGCTAGCGTCATTGGCTTGCAGCTCTACCCACTCACCTTGCGAAAGCAGTGCCATCTCACCTTGCATGACCACGCGCTCGCCCACCTTAATACTTCCTTTATAAGCATAGGTCATCATATTGTGATGTTTCGGTGTCATTAATGTCATTGTCGCACCTGGATGCGATTGCCAATCAGCAACCGTCACTGGTACACCCGTTTTACTTAGCGGTCCTTTGACAACCTCATCGCCGATGCTTAACTCGCCAGAAATAACACGAACCAAACCATGGGACTCTGCGCGATGCTCGGTAATAGTTTCCGGTTGGAAGTCGTGATATTGCGCCGGAGACATCTTGTCTCGTGCAGGTTGGTTAATCCAAATTTGGAAACCGTGCAGCTCGCCGTCTTCCATGATTGGCATTTCACTGTGAATCACACCACGACCAGCAGCCATCCATTGCGCACCGCCAGAACGAAGCTCACCAATGTTGTCCATATGGTCACGATGTTGGAAATGACCGGTGAGCATATAAGTTAGTGTTTCAATGCCCCGATGTGGATGTGGAGGGAAACCACCCACATAATCTGCACGTTGGTCTGATTTAAGCTCATCGACCATCAAGAATGGTGAAAAGCTCGTGTTATTGAATCCGGCTACGCGACGAATTTTAACCCCATCACCATCTGCGGTTGCATGCGATGGAATGATCTGACGAATCTCTCTCACTGTGCTCATAATATTGCCTCCCTTATTGGTATGGACTTATTGTAGGAAGGGGGATGCCAAATCATGAGGGGATGAAATTGTTCTACTCCATCAGTTTTTTCGAACGAAAAGAATTTGAAAAATAAATGTAGCTATTTTTTAAACACCCTGTATAGTGGCGGCTGGCTCTAGAAAAGAGCTGTTAATGCTACATTTAGTTTAAGTTCCCTCTCAGTAACACCCTGAATCCTTGATTCAGACTCCTGCGTAAAACTTCCTCTTGATTGCACATTCAATAGCTTAAAAAAGATCCATCACAATTCGTATATTATTGTTTAATTTCAGAGGTTTTTATGTCTGGTAAAGTAACTGGTTCAGTAAAATGGTTTAACGAAACTAAAGGCTTTGGTTTCCTAACTCAAGACAACGGCGGTCAAGATGTATTCGTACACTTCAACGCAATCGTTGCTGACGGTTTCAAAACTTTGACTGAAGGTCAGAAAGTAAGCTTCAATGTAGAAGAAGGTAAAAAAGGTCCTCAAGCGACTGAAGTTACTCCTCTATAAGATAGCTTTTCTTGGTGCAGCATTTCCTCGCTGCACCAAACTCTCTCCCCCTTCAAAAAATTCCTCAAACTTAATATTTAGCAATTAAATTTTGCTTGGTTTTCTGCTGCCTAAAATATACCCAAGTAACCTCGAGATGCTAAGTTCAGCGAGAATGACTTGGTTTGTAGACGCGGCGGATACGATATCCATCGTTGGAACACTAGATCTATCGAACCCGATAGCCATCGTTGGTATTTCACTTACTTAAAATTAGGAAAAATTATGTCTAGAAGAACAGGTCGTCAAAGACACTGGTACCAATTATTGAATAAAGAAAAGATCACCAAAAAACAGGAGAATAAATGATAGAGATTGAATTCCGTTTAAAACAACCCGACATCTCTTGGAACGCCAAAATTCATCAACTCAATAGTGATATTTTAAGGCGCCATATATTGCCAAAACTCCAATCTGCTTGTTATCTCATTGATTTTAAATACTGTGAGAAAACCTACTCCGGAGACATTCTGTGTGACTCAGGTTCAAAGCTAGGAAGTTTTATTATTAAATAAATCAATTTTCGTGCATTAATGAATAATGCGGATATTTAGGAAGAATTTCCAAAGGAAAAATCATGGCAAAGAAAAGCAAGAAGCAAATTGAGCAAGAAAAGAAAGAGTCCGAACAAAACGCCGCAGCGATTAAACAACAAACGCGCCGCCGAATTGAGGACATCATGGAGCAAAGAGAATTTGATAAAATGTTCGAACTATAAATACATTCCATTTCCTTTTCTCTACTCTTCTCAATCTAAAATATCGACGTGCAAGGTATCGCCACCCCTCTTCTCAGTTCACAATGAGCAACGCACATTAAACTCGATATGACTCCCAATGTTTCTCGCATGGTGTGGTTCAGTATTAGCCACTGAATATTCGACGCTCAGCAAGGTGTGTGCTGACAACGAAGCCATCATGCGATGAATCACAGCCTCGATACAGATCTCCATCGCTCAATTAAACCAACACTTTTTTGCCTTTCCGTTCTCCGTTCTCCGTTCTCCGTTCTCCACAAATAACAATTTCATCAACGACTCTAGCCAAGCTTCAATTTTTGCGTATAATCGCAACCGTTTGCTTCGTATAACCCCAATGATATGGTTTGGGGGTCTCTACCAGCTCCCGCAAAGTGCTGATTACGAAGAGTCGAGATCACTGTGGATCTTACTCTTTGTAATGGCGTTCGATTTTTCTCAATCTATACCTATCCTTAGAGTAATTGCATCCACAACAACCATAAGAAAAAGTGGGAGTTTATTATGAACGCATTTATTCAAGGTCTTCCAAAGGTAGAGTTACACTTACATATCGAAGGTTCGCTAGAGCCAGAACTGTTGTTTGAGCTTGCACAGCGCAACAACATCGACATCCCATACGAATCACCACAGGCACTGCGCAAAGCGTACGAATTCGAAGATTTACAGTCTTTCCTAGATATCTATTATCAAGGTGCTAACGCGCTGCGTACAGAACAAGATTTCTATGATTTGACTTGGGCATACTTAGAGCGCTGCAAAGCCGACAACGTCATCCATACTGAGATCTTCTTTGACCCGCAAACCCACACCGACCGTGGCATTGAGTTTGAAACGGTCATTAACGGTATTCACCGAGCAATGCAAGATGGTAACGAGCAGTTAGGTATTACGTCTCAAATTATCGCATGCTTTTTGCGTCACCTATCGGAAGAAAGCGCCATTGAAACGCTGCAATCAATCATCAAACATCAAGACAAAATCATCGGTGTAGGTTTGGACTCTTCAGAACTCGGTCACCCGCCAGAGAAATTCAAACGCGCTTTCCAACAAGCAAAAGCAGCAGGCTTATTGACGGTAGCACACGCGGGTGAAGAGGGTCCGGCGCAAAACATCATTGATTCTGTTGAGATGCTTAGCGTTAGTCGTGTGGACCATGGCGTTCGCTGTGTTGAAGATGCTTCATTGGTAGACGCACTTATCGAAAGCAAAATGCCACTAACGGTTTGTCCATTGTCGAATATTAAGCTGTGTGTGTTTGATCAAATGGAGCAGCACAACATAGTCGATTTGCTGCGTAAGGGGGTCGCGGTGACGATTAACTCGGATGACCCGGCGTACTTTGGCGGCTACATGACGGATAACTTTAAAGCGGTCAGCGATGCTCATCCAATGACGAAATCAGAACTGGCTCAGTTTACGGTTAATGCAATCAACGCCAGTTTCATTGATGAAGCGCTTAAAGCGAAATACCGTACTCAAGTCGCGAACTACTTGGCAAGCCACTAAATATTAGTGCTAGGTGACTAGGGTTTGCTGACTTTTCTAACAGATTTTCGCCGAGAAAGAACAACAAACCCTAGCTCTTTGTCACGACGCTACGCTTAAACTGGTTTTGACACAATTTCTTCCTGAATTCTTGGCGAGATAAAGCGCCTTATCAGCGCAGGCAACCAGTTCATCGAAGTTTTGCCCAACTTCTAACGTTGCAACACCCGCGCTAAATGTCATGCACGTCACGGGCGAAAAGTTCTCCTGTTTCATTTTCTCTTGTAAGTTGAGAGCGATTTGCTCGCCTTGCTCAATCGATGTATCTCTCAGTAGAATGACAAACTCTTCCCCGCCCCATCTTGCAATAAGATCTTGTTTTCTCAAATTGTTACTCAGGAAATCGGCTATATGCATTAGCACTTGGTCACCCACATCGTGCCCAAAGGTGTCATTCACCACTTTAAAATAGTCAAGATCAATAAGAATCAGAGAAGTAGAGTGAAAAGGTATCGTCTTATTGGTCAATTCTTGATGTACTTGGTTAATTAAAGCTCGTCGATTGAATAAGTTCGTCAATGGGTCATACATGGCTAACCAAGTTAACTTCTGATTATTTTCGTTGAGTAATTTCACAGACATCGCGAGGTCGTGATTGGCATCGTTCAGCTCGTTAGTTCTGCTCGCCACCACATCTTCCAAGTTTCGATTATGCTGTTGAATCTCTTCTATGGTGTTTTTAAATGCGTTAGACAATTGCCCAATTTCATCCAAAGAGTTTTGCCCAGCAAATTCGGTGTAGTGACTGCTGACCGAATTTTTAACGTCCTGCGTTAACTCCACAATCGGTAACGTCACAGAGTTGGTCAGATAGATGATAATCGGTAGAAAAACGATGATCACCACCGATAAGGTAATGGTGACATCTTCTACTAGTGCTTTGATATCAAGGAATATGTCTGACTCTTCCGTTGTGACAAACAACGTCCAACCCGGCAGACTATCAATGGCAGAAAAGGTAACGATCTTGGATTCACCCACATTCTCATCATAATAATGTCCGTAGCCGATATCGTGCTGTCGTGTTTGCAAGGCAATATTCCCAAAGCCTTCAAAACCGATACTGTCAGAATCAAAGATATTTGCCGCTAAAATAAGCGTGTTATTTGGGTGGGAGACCACATTTCCGTAATTGTCGGCAATCCATGCATAACTACTGTTTCCAAGTTTGACTTTGGACAGTCTCTTACTCAAATAGTCAATAGAGATGGATACTCCAACAATACCACTCCACTCATTTTGTGAATTAAAAACAGGGACACCCAATGCAATCAACGGCTCTCCTGTCACCAAACCAATGTGCGGCTTAGTGACATGGTATTTTGCCTGTTGCCAGTTAACATCCTCAGTTATGTCTGCCAGCGTCACTTTGGTTCTACGACCTTGGTAATCGACCAAGTTCCATTCATTGTCGACGAACAAAGTATTGACCACCGCATGTTTCGACATGCTTTGCAGCCATTTCAGTTCTTCAATAATGAATGGAACATCACCATGCTGAACCCTTTGATGCCCACTGATGGTTTGAAGTGAGGCGACGTTTCTTTGTAGCTCTTGGCTAATCACATCAGAATGGAGGTTTGAAACTTGAATCGAGTTTTTTAAGGCAACACTAAACACACGTTGCTGCTCTTTAAAATAAAGGGCACCAAACAAAATCAAAACAAAGCAAATCGTCATCAAGGTATAGATGACAATGAACTTAGTTCGAATGCTCGTGAAAAAAAACCGACTTCCCTGCACAAAAGCCCCAGTGATATTGAGGAATATATTTACAGTCTAGTGTCTCATTAAAGAACCATCCATACGGTATAGTGAAAATATTCACTTTAATCTAATGATTTTCGGTAAATTTCTCAGCGGCTAATAAACACTGCTCTCTCAACCACTGATGACTAGGATCATTTGTGCGAGAAGAATGCCAATACATGGCGACATCAATTGGATCTTTCATGAAGTCTGCTTTTAGCTCTTTGAGCTGATAGAGGTCGCAATACTGCTTCAGCAAGGTTTGTGGCATCAGAGCGAGATAATCACAACGCTGCACAACCGGCAATACTTCAATAATGCTACTCGCCTGCCATGCCACATCACGTTGACCTAAGAGTTTTTCATCCTTGATTCCTCGACCAATTAGGTAACCATTTTGTTGATTGAACTGAGACAAAGTGACGTGCTTTTCATTGAGGTACTCTTCGACACTGATCCTGTTGCCCGTTAAGCGAGGATGATCTTTGCGACACACCACGGTCAACTTATCAGACATCAATACTTTAGAACGTAAATGTGGGTGCAGATTAGTGTGAGCCTCTATCACCAAGTCACACTGCTGGGTTCTCAGTAGGTTCGTCAAATCCATGGTGTATAACGGTTCAATGCGTGTGCTGGCTTTTGGCGCTCTCTCACTGATCAAAGCGGAAAGTTCAGGAAGAAGAGTAAAACCGAACACACTAAGGGAAGAGATCACAAAACGCTTATCGCACTCAGCAGGATCAAACCGAGTATGTTCTGGCAGCATATATGCGATGCTCTCTACTGCACTCGCTAATGTCGGGTAGATATCAACTGCAAACGCCGTTGGTGCAACGCCATGGCTTTCACGAATGAATAACGCATCCTTAAACACCTCACGAAGCCTGACTACCGCTTGGCTGACCGCAGATTGACTCACACCCAGACGTTGCGCCGCTTTGGTGTAACTCTTCTCTTCCACAATCGCCACAAAGGTCGGGATAAGACTGTAATCTGAGTGCTTCATAGATTATGTGTTCTCTAATATTTCCATGCTGACATGAGCTTAACTTATATCATATATCACTCAACTTATGGCGTTTTTTCATACAATTCCGCGCATGTGATTACAAAAGACAAAACAATAATCACGCGCTCAACGTTTTACCCTCACACATTGACAAAAGGTATAACTATGAACGTCATAAAAGCCATAGGTCGTGTCATTTTTGCGATTTTTATGGTGCTATTAAAGTTCTCACTTTTCATGGCTCTAATGCTCGGTGGAGCTTACTTGCTTGCGCCTATGGGTACGATCAATTCGAAAGATATTGATATGAGCTTGTTTACCAATACCCCTAACGACACCATGATGGTGATCTTCAACTCCGAGTACTTCAGCGGTTATCTATTTTCCGTCACCATAGCGCTTGCCCTTTTTGTCATCTATTTGCTATGGCAGATCCACGAAGTTGCGGTACATCGAGCTCAAGAGAAGAAAAGTTCTCATATCCAATTGGTATTTGCGCTTTCTCTATGCGGGTTGTTCATCCATAAAGCGTGGTGGGTGCTGGCGTTAATCATTGCGTTCGCCAACTGGGAACACATCGGCAGCTCACTGAGCAACATCATTCGCAATAGTCGATTGGCTTCACAGCAACAAACCACGACCAAAACAGCAGGGGAATAATCCATGAAAGAGGTAATGATTCCGTACATTCTGATCATGTGGATTTTGGTTTCGACAGGCGCGATAAAATGGACGTTCAAAAGCGCATTTTGGATTATCTCTGGTGGTGCATTTATTCTGGTGGTATTAGGGATACTCTCACGCCTTTGGGCTCCGGTTGATTTGACCTACTCATCCACCGTAAAAGCACCTCATTCGGTTCTTTCTCCCCTATTTAGAGAACAGATTGACCACATCTATGTCGACCACAACCAAGAAGTGAAGAAAGGCGATGTGATTTATACCCTTGTCGATACCACCTCTTTGGCAGACGTAGAAAAAATTAAAGCAGGGATTGTTCAGCAAGAAGAAAATGTGGCGCAGTTGAAGCGCGACATCATTCGCGGCAAAACATCACCAGAGATCTTTAAAGGTCGAGACATCGAATACTACGAGTCTCAACTGCGTGTTGCAGAAGCCTCGTTAAAATCCCTGCATGCCGACCTACAAAAGACCCAATTTGAGCAAGAGCGTAAGACAGTTCGAGCGCCTTATGATGGGCAAGTTGCGGTAGTGAATGTCGCGGATGGAAGCCGTGTCGGCAATATGCACATCTACGATACGTCACGTAAGTTCTTAGAAATGCGTATACCTGACCAAACCTACCGCTATGTTGAAAAAGGACAGTTTGCCGAATTTTACGTCGATGCTTACCCAGGCGAAGTATTCCGCGCTCGTGTACACAGCATTACGGCAGGCACCGGGGAATCCTCTGTCTCACCATTGCAAGGACCACAAAGCGTCCGTCAGCATGTCGGCGCAAATACCAGTAGCCATGGTCGTACCGTGATTCTGGAGATCTTCGAACCGGAAGGCAAAACCATCCCGATCGGAGCCACTGGTTCAGCATGGATTGCAGCGAATAAGCCACACAGTTTGTTGGGTTTCATTGATGTTATCGGCGCAGCAACCGTCCGACTTCATTCTTACAAGTCTTATCTAAACGCAATGTAAAAAATAAACAAACCGTCCACTGAGGCGGTTTGTTTTTATGATGCCAATTAAGACCTTACATTTCTTCCGTGGTTAGCCCGTGGTTTTAGCGCTAGACTGAGTGAGCTAAATAAAGCTACCCAAAAGGAAGAAAATCATGATTCAACAAGGTCAAGCACTGCCAGCGGCAACGCTAAGCGAACTGACTGCCGATGGTATGGTTAACCACCAAGTGACAGAACTGTTTGCGGATAAGAAAGTGGTTCTGTTTGCGGTTCCTGGAGCATTTACGCCAACGTGTTCAGAAGCGCACTTGCCAGGTTATGTCGTATTGGCTGACCAACTTAAAGCGAAAGGTGTGGACCTGATTGCTTGTGTTTCTGTTAACGATGCATTCGTGATGCAAGCTTGGGGTGAAGCGCAAAACGCGTCTGAGTTATTAATGCTTGGCGATGGCGACGCAAGCTTTACCAAAGCACTGGGCCTAGAAATGGACACCGGCGGTTTTGGCGGCGTTCGTTCACAGCGTTACGCAATGATCATCGACAACGGTGTGGTCACCACATTAAACGTTGAAGAGCCAAAGACATTTGAAGCAAGCAAAGCGGAAACCATTCTCGCAGCACTTTAAGCTCAACGCTAAGATCACAAAACGGAAGCCTCTTCGCTTCCGTTTTTTCTATCTTAACTCACTGATTTTACTAGCTCAGCGCCACACACTTAATGAAGATGAAGTTAGGGAATGTCGCCAAGCGTTGGTAATGTTCTTCTGAGATTTCACGAATCTTCTCATTCACCTTACCTTCTGAGATCGCCAACATCGCCATGCCAGCCCCACTGATCGCATCGGTAATGTCTTGCAAAGAGCGACGATAGAATGCCACAGGAACTGGCTCACCAACGGTGTTCCACATATCTTCTACAAGCTCTTTGTCGTAATAGTTGCCTGAAGCAGAACACTCAAAATCCGCAAATGGATGATGAGTCGAAAATACGAACTGACCACCTGCTGTTAACACACGTTGGATATCATTAAACAAAGGGCGAAGATCTTCGATGTAATGAACCATGAGCGGACAAATAACAAGATCATATTGCGCATCTCGCTCTTCTGGTAAGCCTAACGCCAAGTTTTGCGCATAAGCTGTAACTGAATCACCCAACTTACCCTTAACGATATCAATCATCTCTTGCGCAGCATCAATACAAGTCACAGAGCTTGCGCCTCGCGCCAATAGAAGCTGTGCGTAAATACCCGAACCGCAGCCTAAATCCAGCACCCTTTTACCTGTAACATCGCCGATAAGTTCAAAGGTATTTGGACGCTCAAAGTGCGCGTTGTACAGGTTATCTTGTGCTGCCACATCGTATTGCTTTGCGTAGGTGGTGTACATTTCTTGCTTCATGGTGACTCCAACAGAAAAAGTGGGATGCGAAGACTAAAAAATACCCGATAACAAGTAAAGTCAAAAGCGCGTTAGAAGCGTGATCTTGCGTGTACATTGGAGAAGATCGATGACTGATGGTTCAATTGAGCCTTTCCAACCGATTGCAAAGGCTCGATGTGTAACAACAAAGTGTTTATTGGAATGACAAGAACAGCACTAGCGCATACGTACTACACTGGTTTCTTGCTTGCGTTGCATTTCAGCAAACGTCATGACGAAAGGAGAAGATTGCTTAACTCGACTTGGTAAAGAAGAGAGTGCACTGTAGGCATCTTGCTTGGTCTTGAAGTCACCCACCGTCACTGTGTACCAACGAGTGCCGCGGCTGTTTTTCCAGTTCACCCATACCGGATGTTTCGGGTCAATGTAACGAATGTACTCTTTGACATCTTTTTCTTTCTTCAATGCCAACACTTGCATGGTGTAATGGTTTGGGTTGAGGTAGCCGTAAGCATCTTGTGATGACATTACCCCCACACATTGCCCCGTTTCTACAGGTTGATGCTGAGGCATAACACAGCCAGTAAGTGACATAGCCAAGGTCAAAGATAGAATCTTGCGCACGCGTAACTCCGTTTTTGTTCTGAATGGTTCTCTTTAAGAGTGCTCTACGCTGAGTAGGCGACCGCAACGACAGAAAAATGAAGCACAAAACAAAAACGGCAGATTGAACGCTTCAATCTGCCGATTCGTTTACAAGCAATGTTGCCAATCTTCTTTATCGTCCGTCAGGAAATACCACCTGATTCTTACCGTTTTGCTTCGCTTCATAGAGGCTTTTATCTGCGCGGCGGAAATATTCGTCGTTGTACGTGAAGGTATCAATCTGCCCACCATGACTTACCCCAACTGAGGTAGTGATGTGCAAACTTCCCTCTTCGGTTTCGAACAACGCGTCATCAATGTGCTGACGAATTTCTTCAAGACGTTTCGCTAGGTCATCGGTTGCTCTTAATAGCATCAAGAACTCTTCACCGCCCCAACGAATCAACAACTCTTGGGCATGAACATGAAGCCTCAATCGTTCTGCAAAACCTTCCAAAACGCGGTCGCCTGCCTCATGTCCGTGAATATCGTTAACGTCTTTGAAGTTATCAATATCAAACAACACAACGCGATACTCTGTTTTTGCATCTAACTGTGCAGGGTGATCAATCTGATCATAGTAAAAGCGTCTGTTATGTAATTGAGTCAGTGGGTCAAGCAAAGAAAGCTGATGAAGCTCTTGGTTTTTGCGCTGCGTCGCTAAGACTTTAGACACCGTAAGCGCCAGTACGACAGCACAAACCGCTATCCAGATAATCGCAATCTGAAAGCGCAGCTTCTCTTGATCCAGCTCCGATTCCGCCAAACGTTTTTCTACTTCCAATACGTCTCTTTCACGCTGGATGTGCTCTGTCGCAAACGCCTGTTCTAAATCATACACTTTGCCAAGTAACTGCTTCTTACTGTTAGCAGAAAAATGCTTAAAGGAATTCAGAGCATTCTCATACTCGCCAAGTTGTTCGAATATCTTTGCCTTCTGTTCTTCAACTCGAATCAGCCAACGTTGATGCTCTATCGAACGAAACGCAGCCGCACTCAATGCCGCACTTTGCATCGCCTTATCTAAGTCTCCGAGCGCCAATTGAGACTTCGACATAATCAAATAACACTGTCCATATTCAATTGGAAAGTCAGCAGCAGAAGGCAACATAACACACTGCTGCGTAGTTTCGAGCGCCTTAGTAAACTGCTTTTCCAACAACAGCATGTCAGCTTTGCCTTTCAGCTGAATTAGATGATGGCGAAGGTTCGTTGAGGTTGCCTTGTAGAACTCTTGAGATTTCTCATAAGCAGCACGAGCAAGCTCAACGTTACCCTGTCGGTTATAAACATGCGCTTCGTTGAGATACAGAATCTGTAGCCCTCGCGCTTTATGCCCTTGAGCGTGACGCTTTAGATAAATCTGCTGCGCTTTTTGGATGAACTCTAACGCCCTATCCCAGCTTTCAATATGCAGATAAAGCAGCCCTAGGTTGTTATAGATTGTCCCTTTGTAGGCCTCTTGCCCCACTTTATTGGCGATATCTATTGCATCAAGGAAATAGCGCTGGGCATCGACTAATTGATTGGTCGCATTATTCAGCGCCCCCGCGATATTGTAGAACCGTGGCAATAGAGAGTTAATTTGTTCTTTTTTGGCGATATCAATGGCAAGTTTGATCTCAGTCAATCCAACATCATTACGCCCATGCAAGGTGTGCTGCATGGCACTGTCTGCCAAAAGTACTGCATCAAGCCAAGGTTGTTCAGTTTCACGAGCGATGGTCTGGAGCTGCCCACGATACTCTGCCGCCAGTTGTGGCTCATCGTTCGCACGAGCAACACGATATTGCTGATACAAGGCGTAGGATTTTTCAAGCTCAGTCGAAAAGGTGTTGCCGATTGCAGCCAGTGCTTGTTGTGCGCGTTCCGGATCACTGTACGCCAATGCACTGACATCCAGCAATGCCTCACCTTGAGCTGATTTAGCAAGCAAAACCTGAGGATCTTGGCTGATGATTTGTTGAATATTTTCACTTGGCGAATCCTTACGCCAGTAATCGTGTAAAGCAAAAGCGACCACTACCCAAAGCAGTGCCGCTAGCAAAGTGACAACATAGCTTTTTCTCACGAAGTATTACGTTCCATCTCGATTGTATTAAGAATTTTCTTTTTAGAAGCATCTGATTTATAAGCGAACAATAACATCAATCCGATACATTCCCAAGTGCGCATAAGAATCGATTTTTATATAAATGTCACGGTCATATAAATGTTGCTCTAATGGCAAGATTTCCTGTCATCCTTGTATTGGCGTTGTGGGAAACCATTGGGAGAAAAAACTGAGCTTTAAATAAACAAAAAGCCGCAACTTAAAACTAAGATGCGGCTTCAAATAAAATCAGAGAAAAAAGAAGGTTAGAACCAGCTTGCAACCAAACGCTTGAACCAATCCACTAGGCGCTTAAAGATACCGCCTTCTTCTACTGGCTCAAGTGCGACGAGATCCGCTTCTTTCACTACATCACCATCCACTTTATATAGGACTTTACCAACAATTTGATCTTGTTGAATCGGAGCCATTAGGTCGCCGTTGTATTCCACTTCTGCTTCCAACTTGTTCACGTCACCTTTCGGTAGCGTTAGGTAAATATCGCGTTCAACGCCAACTTTAAGTTCGTCTTGGTTACCCATCCAAACACGTGCTGTTGCGACTTCTTTACCCGCTTGCGTTGGCACAACAGTATCGAAGAAACGGAAACCGTAACTCAGAAGCTGTTTGCTCTCTGATTCACGTACACTCGGGCTTTTTGCTCCCATAACGACCGCGACCAAACGCATGTCGCCATTGGTAGCAGACGTTGCAAGGCTGTAACCGGCACCGCTGGTGTAACCCGTCTTCATACCGTCAACGCTCATACTACGGTCACGCAGCAAACCATTACGGTTGTATTGAGTAATGCCGTTGTAGGTAAACGACGTTTCACTGTACAGCGGGTAGATATCAGGAAGATCACGGATGATGGCACGACCTAGCGTTGCGATGTCACGCGGGGTCGAGTACAAACCGTCACTGTCTAGACCATGTGGGTTGGTAAAGGCAGAGTTCGATAAACCAAGCTGGTTCGCCCAGCTATTCATCAAACCAACAAAGCCTGCTTCACTTCCGGCGACGTGCTCAGCAATCGCGACACTGGCGTCGTTACCTGATTGCACAATCAAACCGCGGTAAAGATCGGAAAGCGAAACCGAGGTACCAACTTCGATAAACATTTTTGAAGAATCAGGGAAGTTCTTCGCCCACGCATTGCGGCTGATCACCACTTCATCGTCTAGGCTAATGTTGCCTGACTTCACTTCTTGCCCCGCGACATAAGCGGTCATCAACTTAGTCAAACTCGCCGGGTTTAGGCGTTTGTCGGCATCACGTTCCACCAGCACAGTGCCAGTGTGGTAATCCATTAAAACATAGCCTCGAGAGCTTAACTCTGGGGCATTAGGAACAACGGTAGGAGCAGCAAAACTAAACGCAGAAACAGCGGTCAAGGTGGTCGCTAACGTAGCATTGATTAAAGTGTTTTTTCTCATAGCAGCATTCTGTGGCTTACAAATTAAGTCGAGTATATGGAAACGCTGTTCAGTTACAGCAGCTCTGTTACGATTGGTTACGTTTACTCGATATTTGTCGAAAAGAATGCGAAGTCGGTTGGAGTTTGTGTTTATAAGTTAGCCAAACATGTCTATCGAGAATCACGCGAATTTGTGACCACTCACGTGCTTTGCCCCTCCCTTTTGAACAAACCTTCCTCTACAACAAAAAGCAAATATTTACACATCAAAACATTACACCTCATTGCATTTTCAACCAAAAATCACATTAAAACGTAGTTAATGCCTTTAAATAAACCATCAATTTGCATTGTTTTACACAAAACATTATGATTGCGTCGCATTTTTTAATTTGAACTCAAAACAATTGGAGGGCGGTTTTAGTGTTTTTCTTACTCAAGAAGGGCACATTTAATAAAGCGTACATGTTGTATTTATGGATAATGCACTAAAAAAATATAGTATCGACACTACCGACTATCAGGTTGGTCAAGATAACGTTCAAAAATGGGGATTTGATATCCACAATCCAGTATTTGGGATTAGTGCTGGTCTTGTTCTTCTCTGTCTTGCTTCTCTATTAATCGTTGATCCTTCAACAGCCCGTGATGCCTTAAATGGCGTAAAGAACAGCATCATTTCTGACTTCGATGTGTTCTTCATGTGGTCAACAAACTTTTTCATCGTATTTGCTATCGCAGTCTTACTGTCACCACTAGGTAAAATCCGCATTGGTGGTAAAGATGCACAAGCAGAACACTCAACCGTTTCTTGGTTATCAATGCTCTTTGCCGCAGGTATGGGTATCGGTCTTCTGTTTTGGAGTGTCTCTGAGCCAACGGCTTATTTCACTGACTGGTATGGCACGCCCCTGAATGTTGAGCCTTACACAGAGGAAGCGAAATCCCTGGCTATGGGTGCAACCATGTTCCACTGGGGTATTCACGGTTGGGCAATTTACGCCATCGTGGCACTTTCGCTAGCTTTCTTCGCCTTCAACAAAGGCTTACCACTTTCATTACGCTCTGCGTTCTACCCGCTATTTGGTGATAGAGCTTGGGGCTGGTTAGGTCACGTCATTGATATTCTTGCGGTACTTTCAACCCTGTTTGGTCTTGCGACTTCGCTTGGTCTGGGTGCACAGCAAGCAACGAGCGGCATCAACCATGTATTTGGTCTGGATGGCGGCATTGGCATGCAAATGATCGTTATCGCATTCGTAACCTTTATTGCCGTACTTTCTGTTGTTCGAGGCATCGACGGTGGCGTTAAGCTACTGAGTAACATCAACATGGCGGTGGCATTCGCTCTACTGGCTTTTGTGCTATTCATCAGCTTTGATGTAGCAACAACGTCGATCTGGGATACCACAGTCGCATACGCAAAAGACATCTTCGCACTGAGTAACCCTCACGGTCGAGATGATACCGAATGGATGCATGGTTGGACGGTCTTCTACTGGGCGTGGTGGGTATCTTGGTCACCATTCGTCGGTATGTTTATCGCTCGAGTTTCGAAAGGTCGTACGGTTCGTGAATTCCTATTCGCTGTTATCGTTATTCCAACCACAGTAACACTGATTTGGATGGCAGTATTCGGCGGTATCGCACTTGATCAAGTGGTCAACAAAGTCGGCGAGCTGGGTGCGAATGGTCTTACAGATATCTCACTAACCCTTTTCCACGTTTACGATGCAATGCCGTTTAGCTCGGTCATCTCGGTATTATCTATTGTTCTGATTTTAGTGTTCTTTATCACTTCTTCAGACTCTGGTTCACTGGTTATCGATAGCATCACTGCTGGTGGTAAAATTGATGCGCCGGTACCACAACGCATTTTCTGGGCATGTATCGAAGGCTCTATCGCTGCGGTAATGCTGTGGATTGGTGGTAAAGAGGCCTTGCAAGCGCTTCAATCCGGGGTGGTGGCAACAGGTTTACCTTTCACTTTTGTTCTATTGCTGATGTGTGTCAGCTTGATCAAAGGCTTGAGATCGGAATTACCTGCCTATCAGAACACCGCGCGGGAACAATCTGTTGCTTAATTTAAGCTGCACATAATCTAGAGAAAACGAGCGTCAATATGGCGCTCGTTTTTTAGATATTAAACAAATAAAAAAAGCCCTAAGCATCTGGGCTTAGGGCGAAAGCAATGAATTGCTAGCTAAGGGCCGTTACCTCACCACTGGAACAACGCTGTATTCATGAATGATGACTCGTCCACTCTCATCAATCGACACTTGCCATGTCTCATTAACGTTTAAGTTGACTGCTTCACCTTTCATCATCGAATCATCATAACTGTCTGCTGTTAATCGAATACGCAGTTCCACTTGAAAACGATCACCATTAGGTTTCACTTCGATCTGCTGAACGTCGTGGTCACAGTTTGGTTTAAAAGTCGCACGGGCAATCGCATACCAATCACGAAAGCCATCATGACCTAAAAATTCACCTTCTGGCATCGACCATTTCACGTCTTGCGCTAGCTTGTCTGTGAAGAACTCCGTCCCTTCTTCTAAAACATCAAATTTGGCGAACCACTCAGCAACAAATGTCTGCATACGGCTCTCTGGTGAAGCGGTGATTTCTTCAATCTGTGCAGCTAAGCGGCTCGCATGATCTTTTGCACGTGCTTGCACTTCTTCCAACTTGTTATACACATTTGGAATGTACACCATACGATGGGTATAAACTGGCTTACGATAGTTCATACCCGCCAAATAAGCCGTTTGTTGGAATGGGTAAACAAACTGCTCGATAGTAAAGTGGTTGTAACCAAGTGGATCGTAAGACTCTGCAGGTCCACCAATCGTAAATGACAGAATGAAGTCTTTGCCTTTTAGCTTGTCGCCTTCAGGACCGTAAGCGAAGTTAAAACTGAATACATCATCTACCCACTTTTTCAACAACGCCGGTGCTGAGTACCAGTAAAATGGGAATTGCAACACAACCACATCAGCACTCATAAGCGCAGTTTGCTCTGCCTCAACATCAATTTGGTAGTTCGGATACAGAGTGTCTAAACGACGAACTTCAATATCACTAAGCCCTGCTTTTAGCTCGTCTAGGATAACTGTGTTGGTGTATGACTCATCTAGGTTTGGGTGACCTGAAATTACCAGTACTTTGCTCATCGTGATTCCTCTGTTTCGAAGCGTTAACCGATGGAGAGAGAATACGCTGGATTAACCTTTAGTTTTAGATGCTCTTTACTTAAATTATTATTAGGTAGAAACTAACAATAAACGCAACACTAGGATGAAACATGAACGGCACCACCTACAATCAATTAATGATGTTCCATACTATTGCACAAGAAGGCAGCATCACCGCCGCAGCACGTAAGTTAGAAATCGCACCACCATCGGTGAGTCAGGCATTAAAAATGCTGGAAGAACAACTCGGCTTGCCATTATTTACCCGCACCACTCGTCGCATTGAGCTGACAGAAGCAGGGCAACGCTTATACGATCGAACACTGACTACCATGTCTGATCTTAACCTCGCAGTCGAGAGTGTAAGTGATTTGAGCCGAGTGCCATCGGGCAAAGTTCGTATCACGGTGCCACGCTTTGTTTATCAATCTTTGCTCAAACCCATCTACATTGAGTTTTGCCAACGTTATCCCGATATCCAGTTGGAAATTTCTGTTTCCGATAAAACTGTCGATATCATTCGTGAAGGGTTCGATATGGGTATCCGCTTTGGCGATAAAGTGGAAGAAGGAATGATTGCACGTCAGCTCACTCACCCAGTGAAAGAAGCGTTATTTGCATCACCAAGCTATGTCGCGCAGTTCGGCTTACCCAATACGCCAGAAGACTTAAAAAAGCATAAGTTGATTCAATACCGCTTTATTTCTTCTAATCAAATCGCACCGCTGAAGTTAAACAACAAAGGGGAAGCCATCACCGTCGACATGCCAAGCGCGCTGATCGTCAACGACACCGATCTCATGGTTGACGCCGCAATCAACGGGTTAGGCATTGGTCGTATTGTGACGCCTATCGTACAAGAGGGCTTTCGCACTGGAGAGTTGGTGCCTGTGCTTGAAGAATATTGGCAGCCCTATTCTGGCTTATATGTTTACTTTCACAAGAACACCCAAAAAGCCAAGCGGGTTCGAGTGCTTATCGACTTCTTAATCGAGAAAACACACCACTAGGGATCAAAAAAAGGAATGCACAGGCATTCCTTTTTCGTTTAGTACGATGAAGCGATTACGCAGACTTTTTCGCTAGTGCGGAATCAATGTCTGCAGCGCTGTGACGCTCAGGTACTTGTTCCCACTCTTCACCCCATGAACGGTTAACAATACGACCACGTTGTACGGCTTCGCGTTCATCAATCGCTTTCGCCCAACGCACAACATTCTTGTAGCTCGCCACATCTAGGAACTCTGCCGCATCATACGCACGACCCAGAACAAGGTTGCCGTACCATGGCCATGTTGCGATATCGGCAATGCTGTACTCGTCACCACCTAGGAATTCGTTGTTCGCAAGGCGCTTATCCAGCACGTCTAGTTGACGCTTGGCTTCCATAGTGAAGCGGTTAATTGGGTACTCGAACTTCTCTGGTGCATACGCGTAGAAATGACCAAAACCCCCGCCTAGGTATGGCGCAGAACCTTGCAACCAGAACAACCAGTTCATTACCTCAGCGCGCTTCGCGCCTTCTGTTGGTAGGAAGTGACCAAACTTCTCTGCTAGGTAAAACAAGATGTTGCCAGACTCAAAAACATTCACCGGTTCGGCACCTGAACGGTCAACCAAAGCCGGAATCTTCGAGTTCGGGTTTACTGACACAAAGCCTGAACCAAATTGGTCACCATCGCCGATCTTGATCAGGTATGCGTCGTATTCAGCTGCTGTTACGCCTGCTGCCAAAAGCTCCTCAAACATGATCGTCACTTTCTGACCATTTGGCGTACCCATTGAGTAAAGCTGAAATGGGTGCTCACCAACTGGAAGCTCTTGCTCATGACGCGCGCCAGAATCCGGACGGTTAATGCTCGCCCACTGACCGCCATTTTCATTATCGTTTGTCCAAACTTTTGGTGGAATGTATTCGTTAGCCATTGTTATCCCTTATTGTGTTTGAATGCATCTTCAAACTGACGGCTCTAGCACGCCAGCAAGCATTATTGAAAGTATCCCTTCGCCTTTCGCTTCGGGCATAACCAAGATATTAGGTCTAATTAACCAAATAAAAGTCCTGTAATCTCTTTTAGTTAGAACCTTTGGTTATGGGAATTTCTTTCAGGGTATATACCCAAACAGCGCGTTAATGTGAGCTAGGTTCGAGATACCAACAATGATGAGCAGATCAGACTTAACGGTCCATCCAACATATCAGTCTTAATCAAGCTCGCATCATGGCAACAGCTAATCGACAGCGCAAAACCGTGTAAGTAATCCGCCAGCAGATCCAAACTGTCTTTCTCTACTTGCTGGGATAAACCCAAGGGTTGAACAATCAATTGATAGCGCTCAGTAAACACTTGAGCCGGTCCGTGGGATGTCATGCTCAACATGGTTTGCAACAGCCCGTTATACTCACGCAACAGCTCAATATAACTAACGCACAGGTGTTTGAGTTCGCTTTGCCAATCTTCATTTGCTTGCGGTTGATAAATGTCTTCCACCAACGATGTTGTTAACGCTTCAAGCAAAGCATTTTTGTTTTTGAAGTAGTAATAGATCGCCATAGGATCCACATTCAATTGGGTCGCTAGCAGGCGAATACTTGGTACCTTTCCTTCCTTTTTCATCAATAACTTAGCCGACTCCAAAATGCTTTCTGCACTCAGTTGTGACTGCTTTGCGGTCGGTCTTCCACGTTTCTTTTCGTTGACAGACATTTGATCTTCTCGATAAACTCAGTATTATTCTACATTGTAGAATTAATTTTAACCCATACTTTAGCTTGGCTCAAGCATCACTACTTTGATGAGGTACTCATGGCAAATATCGTATTTATTGCAACCAGTCTGGACGGTTACATCGCAGATAAACAAGGCAAACTCGACTGGCTACAATCCGTACCAAATCCCGACAATATTGATACTGGCTTCTTCCCATTAATGGAACGTATTGACGGCTTAGTCATGGGGCGTAATACCTTAGATGTTGTGCTGAGTTTTGATTGTGATTGGCCGTACAGTAAACCCGTGTTCGTACTCAGCAATACCATGACAGAAGTCCCACAGGGCTACGAAGACAAAGTCTTTTTAGTAAAAGGCGAGCTAAAAGATGTGCTTACTGACCTGAATGCAAAAGGCTTTAACGAACTATACATCGACGGCGGTGTGACGATTCAGAACTTTTTGAAAGAAGATCTTATCGATGAAATGGTGATCACGCGCTTCCCTATTCTACTTGGCGGCGGCGCACCTTTGTTTGGTGATTTGCAACAGCCTCTCCATTTTAAAGTGACCAAGAGCGAAGTGGTGCTAGACACCTTGGTTCAAACGACCTACGTGCGTGAAAGGTAATCTACCTAGGTAATTTAAACAAAAGAAAAACGCCCTTCCTAGAGATAAGAAGGGCGTTTTTTATTCGTATTGTTCTAGCTTGGTGAGGGCCGTTTTGGGACAGAAGTGAGTTACAGGTGAACCGTAAATTGATAGCCTTGAAATTATCTGGGTTTCTCAGGACTTACCACAATTAAAATGACCTGCACTTTCCCAGACTCTAGAATGCTCTATAACTTCTAGAAATTCTTTACCACTAAACCCATTTTCGTACAATGAGTGCGCTTCGGAAACAAAGTTCGCCTGTTCACCTGACGCTAGTGATGACGAGAGTTTTTGTTCTTGGTTACATAAGAAGTGAGCATTGTCGGCTAATGCAATAAGAAGCTCTTCTATTGTTACCTTCATAAAACCTGAAAAATACTCATGGTCACATTCAATGGATGTATCGGCAATCAACCCAACTACGTTGGGAGTATCGGTAGTTAACTTTAAAGTTTTCCTAAGCTGATCATCTACTTGAATCTCCCTTATTATTGCATCAACTTTCTTCCTCACTTGCATACCTGCTTTGCGTAAGGTTTTATCTCGATGATAAAAGATTTCAGACTTGGTCGTTCTGCAATACGTAGATTTAACTTCGATAACAATCACGATATTATCTATTACACAAATTAAATCTATTTCCCCAGCTTCTGCTCCCCCACAGCTTTTAGCGGTAAAGTTTTTTAACACAGAGAACCCTCTGAGCTTGAATTCATCACCCAGCTGGTTTTCGATTCTTGTTGTCTCATCCTTCAATGAGCTACGTTGATTTGCAAATCGACGTAGATTATTTACAGCATTAACTGAACTTATTTGAGCTGACATTAGCCAAGGGAGTTGAACACAATAACTACCGATTTTGAAGACAGGTTTTTCGGTTAGTTGTTGAAGTTCACAGGTCGGTGAGGCTTTCAAAAGCGCACTGCTTTTTTCCAAATCAAGGCACCAGAAATCTAAAATTGCTTTAGCTGCATTGATATTACCATTAGGGAAATCATCCGATACCGTCCATCCGACAATATTATTGACCTTATCTTTCCAAAGCGACCATGTGATGGGGAATCGATTTTGTCCTGTCGCTAGTCCTTGTATGGTCACTAATCCAATGGCTTTCCTCCAATCACCTACTTCTGCATACTCTCGATCAAATGCTTCGATATACTCCTTTAAATAAAAAGATATCATTAGCTCTTGAGCTAATAGTGCCTGGAGCAGATTGACGTTGAATCCTGAACTAATGGTCACGGATGATGCAAATCCATACACCTTCTGAAGTTCGAGTGAACTTGCTATTGCTTTGACGTAAGCGAGTTGGTTACTTTCATGGTTCTCACTTGTTCCAATTTGTTTGGAAGCCATACCAGAACTTATGAACTCATTTACTGCTAAGTTAAACCAATAACCCCTAAGCATTTTTTGTCGATTTCCATTCCGCTCCCATGTATCGTCTAAACCATTATCTAGATGCGTCAGTGTTAAACGTTCATTTTTGACCGAAAAAAGAAGTGAATCATCAAAACAGAATGGATAAACACTCTGAGATATAAACTCATCGAGCTCCACTTGAGCTTGCACTAATTGGCTGAAAATTTCTAAAAAAGCCTCTGCTCTAGAATTATCTTCATTTGAAGGAAAGATTAGAGGAGCATGATATTTCTTTAAAGACTGTGAAATCTTGATATCGTTTAAGGTAAAACTCTCATTTGATACATGTCTCAGCTTCCATTGCATTAACTCTGTTAACGCTCTTAACTGTGAATCTGCACTTATGAGCCCACCGTCAAACGAAACAGCCTGTTCCTTTAAGTGTTTAAATGAGTAAGCAGCAGATAATGACATCAACTCAAACAAAGTTAAAGACTGTAACGGTTCGCTGAATTCCTTTACTAAATTTAGCCTGTCTTTATGTGCTGATTGGAATGCTTCGCATGTAGTGATGAGTTCTACTAGTTCATGTGGGTTTTGACTGGCTAGTGTTCTAATCTCGTTCCACTTTGCATGCTCTTTCTTTAAAACCAATTGAGAACGACGAATTGCAGTGCGAATAGTCACTGGAGACTCTACGTAAATCTTAGTCATTAAGTTGAAATTTTTGGCGATATCCTGTGCGAAGTAGCGTGTTAACGCAAGTATGAAAATATCAGTTTTATATGTTGATAGTGGAATGTCAAAAACAAGCTTTGAGTTCCAAAAAGATTCATCTCGGTTTGGCTGGGGTTTCGTTTTCCTTTTCTTTGAAAGATTTCTATAAAGATATGTCTCGATCACAAGCTTGTATGGACAATAACTATGCTCTCTCTCCTTTAAATCTAAGAAAAGTTTATCAAAGTAATTAAATTCACAATCTAACATCAAGGATTCCATTCACTATATAGTGTTATGCCATTTCACTAACCTAAACCATTGCACAATAAAGAGGAATCGGTATGCCCCGTGATTCCCTAGACACACTTATGGTATAGGCAGAAATAGGGAAATACTACCAGTCCTCGTTGTTATCTGAGCTAGCTCAAACACGTTTTGGGGCACTTCTGTGTTACAAAGTGCCAACTGTGAAGGTTCTGGACAGAAACGTTTTAGGTTAATCGGATTATGGTACTTGGTTCCACAACAAAGAAGATATTCCATTTTCGCAAATCACTATCGACTAGATTTCATTTCTATTGAAACCTTTGTTCCGCTAAATTATCCCACACCTAAGCAAAAACCATCGGTTGTATACACAGGAAGATTATGACTGAATTTGAAAAGATGATGGCTGGTGAAGATTATGATGGCGGCGATCAAGCAATAAATGACATTCGTGACAACACATCAAAGCTCTTACTTGAACTCAACCAAACCATTGTTGAGTCTCATCGCCAGAAAGTTCTAGCGCAGTTGTTGGGTGGAATATCTACCTCTAGCATTATTCGCTCTCCATTTCATTGTGAAATAGGCAAAACCATTTCTATTGGCAAGAGTAGCTTTATCAATATGAATGTCACAATGTTGGATGGGGCAAAGATCACCATTGGAGATAACGTATTAATCGGGCCGAATACTCAGTTCTACACTGCAAGTCATTCTTTAAATCACTTAAAGCGCCGTAAGTGGGCAACTATATGCAAACCAATAAGTATCAAAGATGATGTGTGGATTGGTGGTAATGTTGTGATTAACCAAGGGGTAACTATCGGTGCTCGCTCCGTAATTGCAGCGGGATCAGTTGTGAACACTGATGTTCCTCCAGATTGCTTATATGGTGGTACACCTGCCAAACTAATCCGTCGCCTCGATTGATCTGAACAAGGTAATTCAACTAAAACCAAGGTGAAGTCCTTGGTTTTTTCTTTTGTGCTCTCGAATTCAGATCATCTATTAGTAGGATAACGTGACACTAGCACGGAAAGGGGCAATAATGAGTCACCACATCTATTGAATCTACCTGAAAACCCATTACTTCTGTTTGCTCGCCTTTGTTATCAACTGAAACTCCATACCAGAACGTTTTGTGTTGGGGGTTTTGTAGCGTGTCGGATACTTGTCAAAAAAATCAGACAGCTTCTTTAATCCGTAGTTTCTAGGATCGAAATCTGGCTTCAATCTCTTCAAATACTTACCAATTTCACCAAGTTTAGCCCATCCTGACTCGTCTCTATAGTTTTGCCATGCCTGATGCATCAATCGCCAAAGTTCACGTTCAGCGTCTTGACTAGAGTTAGGTTGTGCTCCCCCCAGTTCAACATCAGCATTCAAGTTTTCAATAGCAACAAAATCATCACAAGCGTTTTTAAATGAAGTCGGTGTCATTGCTTTTCCAACACCAATGACATGGTTCTCCGACTCTCTCAATCTCGTGGCAAGACTTGTAAAGTCACTATCACTGGAGATCAAAGCAAAAGAACACTTGTTAGTTTATTCACAGTACTTTTCCTCAGCTGGAAGCGATGTACTGACTGCACCATCTTGCAAATGATTGTAAGCAAGATAAGCCATGGTTCTCGCTTTAGTGTTGTATGTTAGTGCTGTGATTGTTTTTGACGTATCGATTGAATCATCCACTGGAATACCGACAAAATCTTTGCATGCGATGACTTTATCGTATTCGTCACCTATCGCCATGGCTTTGTCAATATTAGCCTCAGTCTTTTCACTCCAATCGTAATATAGGTTTTTCTGAGTTTGACGTGCATCTTGCTTCAATGCATTACGCACTGGCTCTGACACTTCTAACGCATTGATGAATGCCTCAATATCGTCGCGTATTCCGTCCTTGTTTTCATCACGACCAGTCAGGGAGTCGCTTCTGTCTAATGTGTAATCAAATTTTCGATACAGCAGAGCAAATTGGTCATCAATTGTAGGCTGAGCTTTAAGTTCTTCAGCAAGCTCCTGTGTTTTTTTAAAACTCTGATATTGGCTATTGTGATTTGGCGCTGAAGGCGTGGTGTTTTGCTGGTTACAGCCAGAGAGAACAAGCAGAGCGAGTAGCGATAATTTTTTCATATGCATAATCCATGTTTTTTATGGATATTACATCTGTGCTTTACGGATAGACCAGTTGCGTTTTGTTATACCGAGTAAACAACTGGCAACTTAATTCTCCAAATATTTATGCCTTTATCTTGAAACCAAAACGCCCTTAACCTAAGCGAAGGACATTTTTTTAATTTTTCAAGCTTAACTAAACTCATTGTTAGGCATAAAAATTGAGGATGCTAACCACAAATAACTTCTGTCCAGAGGCTGTCGCATAACGCATCTAAGGAAATTTCAGTCTAATATACTATTGAAAAAATGAAGGTTCCTGTTAACGGAAAATATAATAGAAAGCCGCTCCAATGAACTGACGTCTCATTTTTGACAACAAATTCAAATTGATCACTATCTTGCCTTAGACAATATTGCCAGTTCTGTTTTCAGCATATAGCATGCCAGAGACAAACCATATGCATATCAATAGTTTGGATATGCTTAGAGGTTTACTATCGTTAACACACCTCAGTTTTCTGTTAGTTTTTACACTTTCAGCTTTTGGCTCGGAGAACAAAATGTTTAGAAAGAAAACGGTTCAGCTGTTCCCTCCAGTGACTGGAAAACTTACCAACAATGGCTCTCCTTTACCTGGTGTTAAAGTAAAAAGAAGCTATGAATTTATCGATGTTACCGATGGTGAAATACATGACTACACGACAACTGACAGTGAGGGACGCTTTAGTTTTCCTGAGTTAACCATGCAATCACGCCATGCCGACAATCCCTTTGCTACCAATGTTATCTGGCAAGGTATTCGTATTGAAAGTGATGATCCAAGCAATGCTGAAGATGATGAAGTCTACCTATGGGATGCGAACTCTCGAGGGGTTACACATAATGCTTACTTTGTAGAGATGTTATCTGCTCTAAATTGCGATCTATCGAATAGTGAAGAAGTGATTTATGTGTATAACTCAAAATACTCCAGTGGCGTAATTGTATACCCTATAGTCAGCATTTGTAGATGGCCTAAACGATCTGAAATTGAAAAAAGAAAAGCCGTAGACATTGAAGAGTTTGATGAGCTTAAAAATTTGGATAAGTACGGAAATATTAATGGATTAATTTAGGGGATAAAAATGACAATACTTCCTCCAAGATTAACCTCTGAGCCAACTAATTTTTTCCATTCTATTATTGAATAAAAAACGAAGAATTGCGCTCTTACTTCACATACAAAAACATTTCTAAACTCATTGTTGGACATAATCATTTGAGGACATTAACAACAAATAACTTCTGTCCAGAGGCTGTCGCATAACGCATCTAAGGAGGTTTCAGTCTAATAAACGATTGAAAAAATGAAGGTTCCTGTTAACGGTAAATATAATAGCAAGCCGCTCCAATGAACTGACGTCTCATTTTTGACAACAAATCCAAATTGATCACTATCTTGCCTTAGACAATATTGCCAGTTCTGTTTTCGGCATATAGCATGCCAGAGACAAACCATATGCATATCAATAGTTTGGCAATGCTTAGAGGTTTACTATCGTTAACACACCTCAGTTTTCTGTTAGTTTTTACACTTTCAGATTTTGGCTTGGAGAACAAAATGTTTAGAAAGAAAACGGTTCAGCTGTTCCCTCCAGTGACTGGAAAACTTACCAACAATGGTTCCCCCTTACCTGGTGTTAAATTAAAAAGAAGCTATGAATTTATCGATGTTACCGATGATGAAATACATGATTACACGACAACTGACAATGAGGGACGCTTTAGTTTTCCAGAGTTAACCATGCAATCACGCCATGCCGACAATCCCTTTACTACCAATGTTATTTGGCAAGGTATTCGTATTGATAGTGATGATCCAAGTAATGCTGAAGATGATGAAGTCTACCTTTGGAGTGCAAACTCTCGAGGGGTTACACATAATGCTTACTTTGTAGAGATGTTATCTGCTCTAAATTGCGATCTATCGAATAGTGAAGAAGTGATTTATGTGTATAATTCAAATTACCCCAGTGGCGTAATTGAATACCCTATAAGTAGTATTTGCAGATGGCCTAAGCGAGCTGAGATTGAAAAAAGAAAAGCCGCAGACATTGAAGAGTTTGGTGAGCTTAAAAATTTGGATAAGTACGGAAATATTAATGGATTAATTTAGGGAATAAAAGTGGTAATACTTCCTCCAAGGTTAACCTCTGATCCAACTAATTTTTCCATTCTATTATTGAATAAGAAACGAAGAATTGCGCTCTTACTTCACATACAAAAACATTTCTAAACTCAAAATAGGGAAGTTAGAAAAGTCTTGGCTATAACTTCAATAAAATGCTCAATCGTTTATATGGAGGCGCCAATGAGGCTGTTAAGCGTTTTTATGATTAACAGCTTCAACCTGTTTTTATGGAAAACGGGGTCCAATAACTAACTTGACTCTATCCAACAAAAACGCCCTTCACTCAGATGAAGGGCGTTTGTTATTTGAGGTTTAGTTCGTTGGTTAAAGCACTAAACCACCGTCAATCTTGAGCACTTGTCCTGTAATGTAAGCGCTCTTGTCAGAGGTGAGGAAGGACACACCATTAGCGATGTCTTGTACTGACCCCATTCGACCTAATGGGGTTTTGCCTTCCATCATTTCAATGACTTTTTCTGGTAGGTTTTTGGTCATGTCGGTGGCGATAAAACCTGGCGCGACACAATTGACGCGGATCTGTGCCCCCTTTCTCGATAGCTCTTTCGCCCAGCCTTTGCTCATTGAAATAACGCCGCCTTTACTTGCGCCATAGTTGCTCTGACCGATATTGCCATCCGTTCCCACGATAGAAGAAATGCTTACAATACTGCCCTCCCCCTGCTCTAGCATAACAGGGGCAACACGTTGAGTTAGTAAGAATACGGCTTTTAAGTTCACGTCGATAACGCTGTCCCAATCTTGCTCTAGCATGTCTGGCAGCAATGCATCACGAGTAATGCCGGCGTTATTAACCAGCGCATCAATTCTGCCATGCTGTTTTACGATACTATCTACCACTTCGCTAACGGTTGCGGCATCGCACAAATTGACTTGATAACTGCTTAACTGCGCTGACTGGCTCCATTCCACAGGCGATATATCCAGCCCGACTACGTGGAATCCATCCTCCAGTAATTGCTCACAAATAGCTTGGCCAATACCACGAGCCGCACCAGTGACTACTGCTACTTTTTCCGGTTTCATCTTGGTCTTCCTTAAATGTTGAGATTACAAATTCGCTGTTATCCCTAGCGTTTGTTGTTTTTATGCTTAGTCGCGTTACAGCTGCGCTTCTCGTACGCAGGGTCTTTCATAAACTATAGAAACAGTCTGGGAGTCGGATGTGAACTAATCAAGACATCTTGATTATAGTTTGCCAAATAATGCGTTTCCGTCACTGTTCTATCGATGTTGCTGTGTAACAAATGCGCTTTTTGTTGAATAAGCAGCCTTTCACTTAAAGCTCACCCATTTAATTCTTAGATTATGCAGCAAAGTCACAATAAACCTGTGGGTATTACATTCTTGTTATCAAAAATCTGGATTACGATTTTAAAGATACAGCGTGCTTTTAAACATGGATGCGAGAAAGACGCCTCACCTGACAAAGATAACAATACCTACGGGAGATAAAATGAATCAGGCTTACATAGATGCAGCAAGAACGCTGCAACAGTGCACGTTTGGACCATCCCAACGTGACATTAATGACCTCGTTCAATCAGGAAGCATTGAAAACTGGGTCGCTCAACAAACACTTATCCCTTCTTCATCTTGGCTTACTCACTTTGAACAAGATGAGTTGAATGTTCCCGACTTAGGACAGGGCTTGTATTACGCCAGCAGTTGGACGCGCATGACGGTGGAAGGCAACGATATTCTGCGTCAACGCATCGGTTATACCCTTTCTCAACTGTTTGTCGTGAGCGTAAAAGACCCAGCATTTAGTGCAGCGTCTAAGCGTCGTTACATGTGTAATTACTTCGATGGGCTGCTCGATAACGCTTTTGCGAACTTCCGTGATGTGATTCGCTTTGTATCGAAATCGCCAATCATGGGCGAATACCTAACCTTCGTAAACAACGTTTCTAATGAGCTCACTGCACCAGATGAAAACTACGCGCGAGAGCTGTTGCAGTTATTCACTCTTGGTCCTGTCAAGCTGCGCAATAACGGTGAAGTCCGTTTGGATGCCGAAGGTAACGAAATGGCATCTTACACCCAAGAAGATATTGAACAACTGGCTCGTGTTTTTACCGGCTGGAAGTTCATTGATATCCGCGGTAATGACAAATACAGCCAACCGATGTTGCCACGCGGCGAACACGACATGGGCGAAAAGCGTATTCTTGGTAAAACCTTCCCCGCCGGTGTAGGTGCAGAGGATGAACTGGAAGCAGTGATTGAGCATTTGATGAAGCAGAACACACTCTACACTTTTGTAACCAAGTTCTTCATCAATAAGCTTGTGACCAGTAACCCGAGAGCGGGCTACATTCGCCGTGTCCGCCGGGCATTTAAACGCTCTGATGGCGACATGCAAACTCTAGTAGTTGCGATTTTAACTGACAAAGACGCCCTGCGTTCTGGTAACTCAGTGGGCAAATTGCGTGACCCGCTATCTGTCTTTACTCATGCGATGCGCACTCTGCAAGTGAAGCGTCGTGACGGTGTGATGATGTGGCCAAAACAATTCAATTGGTATAGTCGAACGTTGCCTTTATCTGCCCCATCTGTGTTTTATTACTATCAACCTGATGACGCGCCAAATCATCCTGATTTTAATGGTTTGGTGGCACCCGAGTTTAATGTGTATCAATGGCATGACATTTACCAATACGGGATTCAGTTCCGTGAGTTGATTGCTCGCTTCGAACAGGAAAACAAAGATTGGTACATGGATGAAACCTTGTTCACCCGTTACCTTGCGTTTGATGATGAAGGGGTTGTTGATTACCTCAACGAGCATTTGTTCGCTTTTCAAATGAGTGAGCAAGCGCGCCAATGCTATCTCGATTACCTCGCTCAGTGTCCGGGACGCAAACCGGAATGGCGCAAAGAGATTAAGAATCTCGTCATGAACGCACTGCTTTCACCAGAATTCATCACACAGGGGTAAACATCATGAACTTAACTCGACGTCGATTTTTACAAGCAAGTTCCGCTGGTGTGGGTATTTCTGCGCTGAACCTAGCGGCATTTCCTGCCTTTGCTGACTCGTTTAGTCAATGCCAAAACGGATATCGCGCCGTTGTCGGCATTGACCTTGCAGGCGGTAATGATGGCTACAACATGCTTATTCCAACGGCAGCCAATGCCAACGCTCAATATCGCGCCCTACGTGGCAATTTGGCTTTGGATGAAACTACGTGTATTTACCTAGATGCCGTGAACGACACCGCAAAGCTGGCGCTCAACCCTGCCATGGCGGCGCTCAAACCTTACTGGGACAGCGCGAACCTTGTACCTGTGATTAACCTAGGACCACTGACTCAACGCGTAAACAACGTGATATATGGCGAAAGTACGCGACCAGCGCATCTGTTCAGCCACTCGCATCAATCCACCATGGTTCAGTCTCATGCGACCAAGTCTTTATCGAAAGAAGGCTTTGGTGCAAAGACATCCACCGAGCTAGGTACCATGCTGCGCAATCTAAACGAACTATCGCCAATGTTTGATATTGGCGGTACACAGGTGTGGACAAATTGTATTGAAGCACAATCCAACTCGGTGGGTTCTCAACCTCCAAGCGATATTTTTAATGATCAACGTTCACGCGACTTGTTCGATCAACTGCAAAGTACCGGCAGTTACAACAATATTTTTCAATCGCATTACGCAGGTGTCGCGGTAGATTCCACCAGAATGTATGAACAGTTTAGTTCGATTCTGAATTCCGAGATCACCGATGCTTTCCCTGAGACACGAATCGGTAAGCAATTGAAAGCGGTGTTCAAGCTGATTCTGCATAAAGATCAATTCCAACATCCTGCTCAGTACTTCAGTTGTAAGTTGGGAGGATTTGATACTCACTCAGCACAAATCAGCCGTCAAACTGGTTTGTTGCAAGAGTTGGCAGAAGCAATGGCAGCGTTCCAATTAGCATTACAAAACAATGGGTTGTTTGAGCAAGTGACGACATTTACTCACTCTGAGTTTGGTCGAACTCTGATTCCAAACGGCACCGATGGCACGGATCACGGCTGGGCAAGTCACACCTTAGTCATGGGCGGTGGTGTAGCAGGAAAAGCAATTGTGGGTGAGTACCCGGATTTATCTGAACATAGTCCGTATTTGCTTTCTCGTGGGCGTGTTATTCCCACTATTTCTTCAGATCAATTGCATGCAAGTTTGATGGCGTGGTTGGGCTTATCGGAAACCGGAATCAATCAATTATTCCCTGCGTTGGATAACACTTTGACAGATTCGATTCAGCCTCAAATTCTCCCTATTTTCAAATCTTGCTAAAATAGAAACAGATAGAGTGGCTAATTGGTCTATAAACGAAGACTGATCAAGCGTTACTAATAAGAAAAAGCAGTGCTAAACAAAAGGCTCCGTGAATGCGGAGCCTTTTTATCATTGCGCGATATGCTCTTGACCTTTGCAAGCAGATTGCGATTTGAGCAACCAAGGTTGCAGCAAAAGATTGAACAACATACCTGCGATAAACAAGGTGATGACAATACTCGCCCCGCTTGGTAAATCGTAACGAGCCGAAACAGCAATGCCCGATAGTATTCCGACAATACCAATGCTGATACTCGCAATAAAGAACCGAATCCCTTTCAATGCTGCGGCGCACAAAGCCGGAATCACCAACAACGCAAATTCTAAGTAAATCCCCGTGAGCTTGACCGTAATCGGCATCAAGATAGCAAAGATAAGATAGAAGCCACTGCCCAGCATAAACTCAGGCTTGAACCATACCAACAGCAGCATCGCCGCGGTTATCAAAGCCAAAGGCCAAACGTCCGCCCACGTTGCCCACAACAACTGACCATTAAGGATGCCTTGAATGAAGTCACCGCCATGTGGGTCTTTGCTCACGAGCAAAATCGCCAGCGATGCGGATACTACAAACAGGCTGCCGATCATCGGCTCTAAATGCTGTTGGTATCGCTTCTCCATTACGGCGATCAGACCGCAAAGCAATAACGACATCACCCAAGGACCAACCATCTCACCAAAGAAGGAGCCTGAAAACAGTGCGTATTGGTTCAACCAATAATGGCTGAGCGCAGTTCCCAAAGCGGCAACTTGTGCCACCGCCAAATCAATAAAGATGATCTGTCGATTGAGAACTTGTTGCCCAAGAACCACATTGCCAGCCAGAGCAATTAAGCCGCACAACACCGCTGGCAATAACCATGCATACTCAGCCATGGTTTAGATCTTCACCGGAATGGGCTGCACGAGCACGTCCAATAAATCGTCGATAACTTGATCGTACATTTCATCCAAGCTTTCACCTTTAGAAACCGTCAGTGGCAGTTGAATCACAGGTTTGTTTGTATGCTGCTGTAACCAATTTGCTGGACGCTGGTCTTGGTGAGATGAGTAAACAATCGCATCAAAACTATTGGCATCTAACTTGGTGAGTGATTGCAGGTGAGATGTGGTTGGCGAGATACCCGGTTTTGGTTCTAAGTCAGCAATTTGCTCCATGCCAAGCCAATCGTACAAATAACGATAAGTCGCATGATATCCCACCACTTGCTTCCCTTTTAATGGCGCGGCTTTTTCATTCCATTCATTGAGTTTTTTACGCCAATGCGCACGAAACTTCATGCCATTAAACTGGTACGTTTGCGCATTATCTGGATCGATGTTTTTCAAACGCTCGGTGATCGCATGCGAGAGTGGAATCATATCGTTGGCTGCAAACTGCACGTGCGGATTGCCATGGGCGTGAATGTCCCCCATGCTACGGTCGACGTAGTCATGAGTATCTAACATTCGAATGAAATCCGTTGCGTAAATCATACTCGGTGCGCCGTTTTGTACCGCAGCATTGCTACTGCGTACTTGCAACATGGGTAGCCACCCTACTTCCAACTCGGCGCCGGAACACATTGCCATATCAGCTTGGCGCATCTTAGCAATTAGAGAAGGGCGAGCTTGGACGTAATGCGGATCTTGCTTTGCTGTGGTCGCAGAATAGATGGTGGCTTCTGGTGCGTGGCTTTCGAACAAGGCTTTCCATTCTGGCTCACAAACGAAGATGTTGAGAGCCAAAGCAGGCGAAGAGATGATGGCAGCCCCCGCCGCCATCATCGCTAAACTGCATTGAGTCAGTGTCAGCTTAGAACGCATGTGCACCATGCGCTCCAAATGTCATAACGTATTGCAGAGTAAATACGTTATCTGTTTCGCTGTCTTGGTTATCGATACGAGTGTATTGCGCACGGATAGTACCAAAGTGAGAAGAATCCCACGCGATCATCGCATCCATCTCTTTATCACTCAGTGCAGAGAAGTGCATATGGTCGCCGTGAGCATGACCATCGTAGCTTTCTGCTTCACCGTAACGTAGACCTGCTGACCAGCTTGGGTTAAATCGGTAAACACCTGATACGTAGTATGCGCTTAGGTTATCTGGCGACTCCGCATCATCTTTAAACTTGCTGTCTACCACGCCGTCCAACAACATGTATTCCGCTGATAGTGTCAAGTTGCTGTATTTGTAATTACCATCTGGAGCCCATTTCCATACGAAATCTGCACCGTAAAGGTTTGCACCAGTAACTGCTGCACTATGATTATGGTCGTGACCATGCTCCTCTTCGTGACCATGACCGTGGTCGTGATCTTCGAACTCTTTCACTTTCCCGTTTTCGTTACGCAGGTAGCTTAAACCAAACTGCCAGCTAGACGACTCTGAGAAATCATTACCTAGTTTCAGCGTAGAAGTATAAACGCCTACTTTGGAGCCTTCTTCAACAGAAGACATCTTGCTACCACTTAATGCTTCAACGCCAAATTTCACGTACAGATCCGTTGGCAACACAATGTTTGCGCGTACACCATCATCGTAGTAGTGCGAGCCTAGGAATGTGCGGTAAGCAATCGGACGCTCCACAAAGCTGTCAGTGTGCATGTGTTGATTGTTCAGGTAACCAAAATCAGACAGGAATCGACCAGCACGAACATTGAGACCGTATGGAAGTGCCAGTGTCTCGACAAAAGCTTCTTCAAGCATCAATTCTGTTTCATTGCCATGGCTTTCTAACACTGCTGTTAGCGCACCATGGAATTTGTCATCAATGTTTGCAGACATGTTCAACTCAGTGTGACCAAGACCAAAACCTTCTTCACGCTCTGAGTTATGACGTTGGCCATCTTGATAGTAACCGTCTAGCACTACGCCAATCTGAGGGTTCGAAAGCGCATCGGCAAAAACTGGGGAAACAAACAAGCTACCAACCGCTAAAGAGACCAATTTCTTATTCACTACGTTTTTCCTTATTTTGTTATGTTATAACACCATTCAATATTTCGCGGATGTTATAACATAACAAAGAGTAAAAAAAGCGAAGCATGTAACAATTTGTAAAATTAACTTATGTGTAAATTATCAATAATAATCATAAGGTTAACCGGCAAGACCTCCGTATCACTCGAAAAATCCATACCTAACCTTGTGAAAACTCCTGGTTGGCAAACACGCGAAAGCGACTAGAATCGCTTTATTACCCAGATGACGCCAAGATGCTTGGATATACGTACTGGATATAAACAAATACTGGAAGCAACTATGTTAAACATGGATTTTTCACAACGCTTGGTGATTAAAACCGCAGAACAGGAATGGATCGCTAGCCCTGCTGTTGGCGTGTGGCGTAAACCGTTAGAGCGTGAAGCTAAAGAGTCAGGACATACCACCAGCATAGTGAAGTACGAGCCAAACTCAGCGTTTGCTACCCACCCTCATCCGTATGGGGAAGAAATCTTAGTGCTTGAGGGGGTGTTTTCCGATGAACATGGCGACTACCCTGCCGGAACTTATATACGCAACCCTCCGGGCAGCCAACACGCGCCTTTTAGTCGTGAAGGCTGTGTAATCTTGGTAAAACTCAACCAGTTTGATCCAAGCGATATTGAAACGGTACGAATTCATACTCATCAAGCAGATTGGCTACCGGGCATTGGCGGATTGCAGGTGATGCCATTGCACGATTTCGAACACGAACATGTGGCGCTGGTAAAGTGGCCAAAAGGCGAAAGATTCCAGCCACACCGTCACTTTGGTGGCGAAGAGATCTTTGTATTATCGGGCGAGTTTAGAGACGAATTTGGTGAGTATCCAACTCACACATGGTTGCGCAGTCCGCACATGAGTGAGCACTTTCCTTTTGTGGAACAAGAAACGGTGATCTGGGTGAAGACTGGGCATCTACCCGTTAAATAGCGTGCTTAAGCTAACAACCCATCTTGCAGATACGAAAACGGCTCGAAGATTCGAGCCGCCATTGATGAAGCACTTGAAGGATTATGCGCTCATTATTTTTGAGTAAAGCCAGTCTTTTAGTTCTGCACGGTTGTGTTTTAAAGTGTTCATTTCATGGTCGTCGATTGGGTTTCCTCGCAATTCGAGTTCACGGATTTCTTTGTCGAGCGTGTTGTAGTTTTTAGCGTTTTCAGCAAACGCGGAGTCGTTAGCTGTCAGTTGAGTGATGGTATCCAAATGTTCTGGGAATTCATGAGTTAATGAGTGATTTTCACCTAACATAGAGACCTCTTTGGCTGAGTATATTTTAAGTTAAACAAGCTGCTCAAATCTTAAGCAACGCTTAAAATAACCATAGCATTTCAAAGGGGGTGAATTCGTCGATTCGCCCACAAAAACACCAATAGATTGATTTTCAATTTTTCCTATAAAGTGTTTCCCCAACGCCCTCAATAGTCTAATGCGGAAGATGCCACTATGATTGTTTCATATCGAATTCATAAGGAATCTCAGCTATGCAAAAAATCATCCTGATCACAGGCTCTACAGACGGCATTGGTTTAGAAACAGCGAAAATGTTAGTGGCTGACGGGCATCATGTGATCGTGCACGGTCGTAACCAAGAAAAAGTCCAAAACGTAGAACAGAGCTTGATTGAGATAAACGCAGGTAAAGTCGAAAGTATTGTTGCGGATTTGTCTTCTCCACGCGCCGTGAAACAGATGGTTGCAGAAATAGCAGAGCGCTTTGGCAAGCTGGACGTCATCATCAATAACGCTGGCGTATACGCAACACCAAACGCAAGAACTCAAGATAACCTAGATGTGCGTTTTGCAGTCAACACCATTGCGCCTTACCTACTGACAAAAGAGTTACTTCCGTTGCTTGGCAATACAGGGCGTGTGGTGAACTTGTCTTCTGCTGCGCAAGCTCCTGTTAGCATTGAGGCATTAATGGGTGACAAACCGTTGTCAGACGGTGAAGCTTATGCACAAAGCAAACTGGCACTTACCATGTGGTCACGCGTGATGGGATTACAGTTGAGAAACGTCGGTCCTATGGTTGTATCAGTCAATCCAAAGTCTCTACTTGGTAGCAAGATGGTAAAAGACGCTTACGGCATTGCTGGCGGCGATATTCGCTTGGGTGCTGACATTTTAATTCGTGCCGCACTATCGGATGAGTTTGCACAAGCACATGGCGCTTACTTCGATAACGACATTGAAGCTTTTGCGGCACCTCATCGTGACGCCTTAAACGAGCCAAAGTCACAGCAAGTGGTTGATGCCATTGAAACTGTGATTGCGAAGCTTGTCTAACTCAAGCCAAAATAAATATTGCTATTTTTGTTCAAGCACCTAGCTTCGGCTGGGTGTTTTTTATCTGCATTCCAACAAAATCCCTGCCCCTAATTATCAATAAAATCTAAAAACTCATTCGATAAAAACACCAATTATCAACAATTACCAATATTGTTAATCTTCGGTCATCGGGAATAAGGCGACATTATATTGCGCTTATCCCCACTGTCTTTAGCGAGCGATGGCACTGAATCATCCCGCCTTTAACTGGAGATCCATTTATGAACTATGAGGGCAAAGTTTACCGACCATGGCCGGAATACCGCAGCATTCTTATCCAAACTACACTGGGCTGTAGCATCAATACGTGCACGTTTTGTAGCATGTTTGATGATAAGCGCTTTAAAGTGCGTCCCATTGAGGATGTGTTTAAAGATATTGAGGAAGCGCACCTTATCTACCCACACGTAGAGTCGATCTTTCTAATCGACGGTAACGTCATGGCAGCACGTACGGATTACTTGCTCAAGATCTTCGACAAACTGCGCTCCACGTTCCCTGAGTGCAAAAAGACTTCACTTTACAGTGGCATGAACGATTTCCGCCGTAAAACCATTGCAGAGCTAAAAGAGCTCAAAGATGCTGGACTTGATATGGCGTATTCCGGTCTTGAATCGGGTGATCGAATTGTTCTAGAGCGCATCAAAAAGCGCATGTCACCAGAACAAGCCATTGAAGGTATGGCAATGGCGAAAGAAGCTGGCATCGAAGTATTGCTCTCTTTCATCTTTGGACTTGGTGGGCGTGAGCGTTCAAAAGAGCACATCATCGCCACAACCGATATTTTGAACCAAATGAATCCTGAGCAAATTGCCCCAATGGCACTTGCGATTCAACCGGGAACGGTGATGGAGCAGGAAGTGAAGAATGGTGAGTTCATTATGCCGACACAACTGCAGGTGTTGGAAGAGGAAAAATACCTGCTTGAAAACCTGAACATTGATACTTTTTACTGGGGCGACCATGGCAACAACATCGTTCCTCAAAAAGGCTGGCTGTTGGATTCTCGCGACGATTTTCTAAGAAACATCAATCACGCGATTGCGTCTAACCCAATGGCAAAAGACAACGTCATCCAAACCTTTTCGTGGTAATGATGACGGGTTCAGATATAACACCAAATCCCTAATAGGAACTAAGGAGTGACGCACAATGTCACTCCTTTTTTCAAGCTCGATATTAAAGAAGAACCGACTTGGTGTTAGGGTTAGCTCACCGAAGCCGCTGTATGTTGGTCAAAAACATCACCAGCTTGTTTCTTTTGCCAACGGTCAATGACAAGCGTCGCAATCAAATCCCCTTCCACATTGACGGCGGTGCGGAACGTATCCAACGGCCTTTCTATCACTAATAAAATGGCTATCGCTTCCAATGGAATACCCGCAGCTAGTAGTACTAACTGCATACCCGACATGGAGCCCGAAGGCATGCCTGGTGCACCAACGGAAGAGACCATGGCCATGATAAAGATCATCACCAACCCTGTGGTACTCAAATCCACCCCGAACAACTGTGCTAGGAAAATTGCAGCGACACCCTCAAATAACGCGGTGCCGTCCATATTCATTACAGAGCCGAGCGGCAGCACCATACTGCTGACTTCGGGTGCGACATCTAAATTATCTTCCGCACTTTGTTTTGCCAAAGGCAGCGCCGCCGCACTTGATGACGTTGCGAACGCCATGGCTAATGGGGCTGAAATCGCTTTAAACAGTGCAACGGGAGAAATCCCGGTCATTACCTTAGCAATCGTCGGTAATACCACTAGCCCGTGCACCATCGTGAGCACAAACACCAGTAACGCAAACAACGCGAGTTGCTGAATCAGATTCCCACTTGAGGTCAGCGTAATATCAAACACGATCGCAAAAATAGCAATCGGAGACAGCTTAACGATGCCTCGAATCATGGTGTTAACACTTTTGTTCAGCCCCGAGATCACCGCTAGCAACGGATGACCCGATGGAATAGAAAGCAAAATCGCAACGCCTGCCATAAAGGAGAAAACCACGATCGCCAGCAAGTTACCATTCGCCAGTGCAGCAAATGGATTCACCATCGCCATCTTGACAAGGTTGGTGAGTATGGCGGCACCACCAGCACCTTGCTCGTCAATCAAATGAACATCACTACCCACAGAAACGCTTTGATTAAGTGGCTCCCATGCAGGCAAAGCTAACGACGCACCAAGCCCTAAACTAATGGCAATTAAGGTGGTGAAACTGTAGAAAAGCAGTGTTCGCCCCCCCAGAGCTTTAAGACGAACGGTTGAACCAATATTGGTGATGCCTTCGACAAGAGAAAACAGCACCATCAAACCCACTACCATTTTCAGTAAGCCGAGATAGACCGCTTTGCCCAACATTAAAATTTGGTAGTAATCACCCGACAGTAAAAGCGATTTTTCGACCAGCCCATGGTCCATAAGAAGAAGGATGGCTTGAGCCCCACTCCACGCAAGTAGGGCAGAAACAAGAAGTTGAACGGGCAAAGAGAGTTGCAAATGACGCATAAAAAACACCTAGCGCCACAAATCCTGATGATTTGGGCGCTCGATAAAAATGAAAAAATGGAATCGAAGAGTCACGGCTTGGATTAAGACCAAGAGCCTTTGTAATATGGGTTCAATAAACCTTTTACGCGTTTAAGCACTACCAAAGCCGACACGCGGAACCAACCGAAAATAACGCGCTGATGCAGCCTAAAGATCGTGTCGTACAAGCGGCGAACGTAGCGTCCACGCAATACGACTTTGTCATTCATCAATGCGCCAACCGCGTAGTCATGCCCAAGCGCGACGACCATCCCACCGTCTTTGAACACAAACGGCTTTAACTCTTTGCCTTTTACTAAGCGTTTAAATTGCTTCGCCAAATGTGTGGCAGCTTGATTGGCAGCTTGCGCTCGTGGCGGCACAATGCTTCCATCTTCTTGTGGGCATTCAGCACTATCACCAATAACAAACACGCTATCATCGAGAGTAGTTTGCAGTGTTGGCAGCACTTTAAGTTGGTTAATGCGGTTACTTTCTAGACCATCGAGATTCGCTATCCAATCCGGACATCGAATCCCTGCTGCCCAAATTTGTAGATCGGCAAGAATGACTTCATTTTCCGTCACGATACGGTCTGCTTCTGCACGTTGAACTTTGGTGTTTAAGCGAACATTAACGCCTTGCTTTTGTAGTTTCTTCAGTACCTTGGCAGACATGCACTCAGCACTTGCAGGTAACACACGATCCGCCGCTTCAATGAGCGTAATGGAAAGTTGAGTACCATTTTGGTAACGGTTTAATTGCTTGCTGACTTTCGCCCATTCAGCCGCTAACTCAACACCAGTTGCGCCGGCACCCACGATAGAAACACGATGTGAACCACCATTTGCTAGCATTTGCTTCATCTGTTCCCACGCTTTTTCTGCTTGAGAAGCGGAATCTAAGAATAAGCAATGATCGCTCACGCCCGGAATTTTGAAATCGTTACTGATCGCACCAACGGCAATCACGAGGTAATCGTAATCCAGTGTTAACTGCTGCGATAGCCCGGTCTGCTCTGGTGAAAACTCAGTACTCACAGTGATGGTTTTGTTCGCACGGTCTAAGCCTGACATGCGCGCTTGAACATATTGGTAACCGTGGCAAGCAGCATGAAGACGAAACGCAACCGAATCGAGCTCGTTATCAAACGTGCCCGCCGCAATCTCATGCAGTCTTGGTTTCCATAAGTGATGAGAAGATGGCTCAACCAAAGTAACGGTATGGTCAGATTTGCCTGCAAAACTGCTCGCTAAACGTGTGACCATTTCTAGACCCGCAGCACCACCACCGACAACAACAAAATTCGACATACTCCCCTCCCGGAAACCACCCATCGAAAGATAAAAATCAAAAACGCAGCAAATACGTTTGGAATGGCGGGCATTATATTGGGTTGAAAATAAATGATAATAAGCGGAAAAAGAAAATGACTATTACGAATTAGTAATAATAAAAATTAAGCATCTGAGCCAAATGCTAAAAACAAAAAAGCCACCACTTTTCGGTGATGGCTTTTCTTCATTGATGTTGCTTTGTCTTAATTAGCGAGGATCAAGACCTAGCTTTTGTAGTACCAGTTTGAAGTTCTCGCGGCGCTCTTTCACATTGTGAACATCACCTGTCGAACACGTCAGGTCCGGACAACCACGGTTAACGATGCCTGAAACGTCATCGATAAATTGAGAACCTTGCAGACCACTATCTACATACTTCTTCAGCTCATTGTGGTAGTTCCAATCAGCGTACTGACCGCCTTCATCGTTGTATGCCTGAACTGACGTTACCCAGTAGAACAGACCTGCGATCCACTTGATCTCTTTGTTCTCTTCCGAGCTACAAATCAGACCTGGGTTAGAACAGAAGTCTAGCTCAGCATAAAGTGGGTTCGCCGGTGGCGCTTCTACCGTTACGCCATCAATTGTCTTACCAATGGTTGATGGATCAACGTGCGAACGACCTAGGTAGTGGTTAAGCGTACCAAAGTTCTGACGACCTGTGGTTTGGATTACACCACGACCCCACCAGCCACAGCCTTCAACGCTTTCTTGGCTGCTGCCGTCCCAAATGAACTTACCTGCTTTCTGACCAACGTAAGTCTTACACTCGTCGCGTTCCCAAACTTGCTTAGACGTATCTACGTTTTCTGGAACATCGTTACAGTGACCGTTGTTTGTCCAACGACCTGCTGCACCGTTCACCAATAGACCGCGCTCTTCAAGTACTGCATCAGGTGCTGCAAAGACTGGAGCTGGTGCGCCATACCATTTAGCATGAGTCAACGCACTGACTTCCATCTTGTCATCACGAGGACAAGAGTACGCATGATCTAAACCTGAAACTGGATTTACACCGTAATCTGCGTATTTCTGACCCAGTTGACCACAACTTGCTGTCATTGGGTAATCCGCAGGCGCGCCGTATTTCACTTCAGACCAGTTGTTTTCATCACACGCGTTGTAGCGAATGGTCTCTTGCATACTTTGTGCAAGGAACGCAGCAATCGCGACTTTCGCGTATTTGATGTTGGTTGCATCATCAACTTCATCGTTCATCAACCAGAACTTGTTGCCCGCCACACCAATGTTGTGCATTGCGTTCAAGCCATCTAGGAAGTCGTTCCACTTGTAAACCGTTGACGGAACCCACTGAGACTGTGGCGTTTCGTATAGGAAGGCTTCGTTATCCATCACGCTTTCAGCATTTGCTAACTCTTGGTTTAGCGCTTCAATGCGAGTCAATGAACCTTTCTCTAACTCTTCACCTACGTAATACAGTGGCACTTTCGCCGTTTGGTAAAGCTCAATTTTGCTGGTTAGGGCTTGAGAGTCTTGATCAAACATCAATGCAAATACGTTGCTGTACGCGGCTTTACGGATTTGCTGATCGGTTTGAGTATTGCCCATGAAGTAATTTGCGGTTTGCTCTGTTGGCATGTTCGCTAACATTGCAGGCGCATCAACGTAATCTGTCACCTGTTTTACGTATTCAAGTGCGTGATGCCACTGCTCGCTGGTTAGTGCCGTGGTTGCATTCGATTTAGTAAACACCACAAAGTCAGCTTTGTTCGCAGCATCTGCTTTGTAAAGCTCGAAACTATCAAGTAGATCGGCAGTGAAAACGGACGCTTCATCCCATACAGACTGACGACCAGAGTGGGTATCGTAAGCAAACTCGCCAATGCTTAATGACCAACCAAATGTCGCTTGTGGTGCAAGGGTGGTGAAGATCAAGTTGTACGCATGCGCCCAGCCTTTCACGTCATCGCTCAGTGCGTTGATCGCATCAATATCAATACGGCTACCCTTGATATCAATGGCATTCGTCAGTGCTTGTTTAACCGCAACGGCACCAAACGATGCACCTTTGTCTTGCGTAGCGAGATCCAGAACATCCGATCGAATCACGACAGATGCAGTACCCGCGTTCTCTGCTTGTTCGATAGCCGACACAAACGAACGTGTCAGTTGCTCTAGGTTTGTGAGCGCATCACTGCTGCTTGCTGCAATAGTCAGTGTGCTTGGTGCTTGAGTGGATGGGCTCGCCACTACGAATGTGTTTGGCCAACCTGCCACTTCTAGACGCACTGGGTCCATTGGGTTACGTAATGATAGCGCTGGCGCTGTACCCGGCTCAGTACCATCACAGTTTAGATGTAATGACCATGAGCTATCGCTGCCAGGAACAGATTGAGTCCAGTACACCGCTGAGTAAGCAATGTTCTTATGAACCATAATGTCGCCGCCTGTTGCGTGATCACCACGAGTCCAGTCTGGGTACACATTAAAATCAGCACACAGTCCACCTGTTGGCGGAGGCGTCGGTGTTTCTACTTTTTCAACTGTGATGTTTACACGTGCTGTCGCCGTTAGATTCTCAGCATCTGTTGCGATCGCTTCTAGCTTAACTGCACCGACTTCTGACGCCGTCCAGTTACAAGAGAACTGGTTTGTAGTTGATGCGTTGAAATCACAGATTTGCTTGTTGTTTGCTTTCACGATAACGCGAGACAAATCGTCATCAGCATCCGTTGCACGAACAGAAATGGATACCGCTTCACCTTTTTCAAACTTAGAACCGTTCGAAGGCGAAGAGAAGCTCACTTCTGGCTTAACAAAGCTTGGGGCTGCTTCAACTGCAACTGCGATGCTGCGTTGCTCGACCATTTGGTTGTTCTGATCGAGAACCACCACTTTAAGTGTCGCATTACCCACTTCATTTGGCGTCCAAGATTGAGAATACGTCGTTTGACCTGCTGTGATGTTACGTTGACCTAACTTGCGGTCATTCGCCCAAAACTCCAGTTTAGAGATCAATTCACCATCAACACGGGCTTTAATCGTCGTTGCCTGACCCACCATCAATGCTTGACCCTGTGTAGGCGCGACGAATGTTAGCTCATGGACTTCAGGTACCACTGGTGGCTCAACTGGCTTCTCTTTTACCGAAATGCTGACCGCTTGTTGTTGGGTTAAACCAGAGGTGTCTTCTACTACAGCTTTGATCGTGTGAGTGCCTGCGCCAACAGAAGTCCAAGTTGCTTGGAATGGGGCTTGCGTTACACGAGCAACTTGTTTGTTGTCGACAAAGAAAGTCACAGCTTTAACGCTGGTGTTGGTTGCCGTAACGTTCGCTAGCATGGCAACCGCTTGACCTTCTTCAAACTCAGCACCGTTCACTGGCGAAGCTAATTGAAGAGAAATTTCTGGTTCACCTACTTCACCTTCGTCATCAGCGATCAGACGAATGGTATTTTGAAGAAGAGTCAGATCCAATACACCACTCACACCCAGAGTTAGCTCAATACGCTCACCTGCCGGAAGTTGTGATTTCACCCAGCTACCACTATCAAAAGCCAACGCGAGCGTGTTCTTGAAGACGTTGCCTTGTGCGTCGCTGGTGAACTTCATGCCCGGGTAGCTGATGCCAGTCGCAGACCAAGAGGGTGTCGACATTGATAGGTTTGAATCAAACGTCACTTTCGCATCACGAAGTTCAACTGGCTTTGAACCGTCGTTCGTTAGGATCACTTTGTAAGTGTTCCACCACTGGCTTTCTGAGCCGACGATAGTTGCGTCTGTGATCACTCCTGCGTGTGCAGCAGGCAACCCCATACCGATCGCCAGTGCTAAAACACTTGGCATGATCGCTAGCGTATTCTTTCTCATAATTAAGGACTTATACAAACAACAATAAAAAGGAAAGGCATTATAGAGGGGGACTTTTTTCGCGTCGCAGCGGACAGGTGTAACTAAATGTAACTCAACTTACAGGTGTAAAAGTGCCAAAAATAAAGCGTCTTTTCGCGTCAATTTGACGACATTTCGTACGCAATCGGTAAGCAAACAAAAAACTGGGACTCTAGTTCAAAATTCAGAAAGTGTGCACTGGATAAAACAAATCTATTTTCTGGTGACAATCGAGATAAGAATTTGTCTTCACTTTGCTTTTATGCATCTGAAAATCAATAAGTTACAGAATAAAAACACTTGAAACACTTAGTTACATGTTAGCGAAAAAAACGCCAAAATCAGGGCGTTCTGAAGACACAAATAGGCATCTGAGGTGGTTATAAAGATCGTCTTCACACTTCTTAAATGAAGCGTTCAAAATAAGGCATATGAATGATCATCCAGTGAAAACGATAAGTATAACTTTGCAACAAAACGTCAATATCCGGATTGAAGCACGGTTTCAATTGGAATATTCGATGATAATGAGATGCATTGGATCGGTTTGAATCCAAGTCAGCCCAAAAATAAAATATGGAGAGTGTTATATGTCTTTACGTTTAGTAGCAGCAACCTTTGCACTAGTTGGATTAAGCTTTGGCGCGCAAGCAAGCGCAGAGTGTGAAGTGTCCATCGATGCTAACGATATGATGCAGTTTTCGACCAAAACACTGAGCGTGCCAGCGACGTGTAAAGAAGTGAAACTGACGCTGAACCACACTGGTAAAATGCCTGCGCAATCAATGGGTCATAACGTGGTGATTACTGATACGGCAAACCTTCAAGCAGTGGGTACAGAAGGCATGTCTGCTGGTCTAGAAAACAACTACGTGAAACCAAACGATGACCGTGTTTATGCCTTCACTAAAGTGGTTGGCGGTGGTGAAAGCACTTCTATCACGTTCAGCACTGAGAAGATGACTCCGGGAGGCGATTACTCGTTCTTCTGTTCTTTCCCTGGTCACTGGGCAATCATGCAGGGTAAATTCGAGTTCAAATAATCACGCCTTCATCTAAGTATTCTAGTTTGAGATTCTTAGAGCGACATAAATTGAACCTAAAAGAAAAGGGAAGCTGAGCGCTTCCCTTTTTTGTATCTGATCACCTCGGCCTTAAAATGCAAAGTGATCGTAATCCAGACTCTCTTCTCGCTGACTGTATTCAAGCTTTACAACATCGTCGAAGGGCATTGGTTGATAGAAATAGAAGCCTTGGATCAGATCGATACCGAGCTCTGCCATAAACTCCAGTTCGCTTTCTGTCTCTATGCCTTCTGCCACCGTAACAGCACCAGTAATTTTTACGAGTTTCGCCGTTAACCTAAACAGCTCACGACCATTTTTGTTGTTGAGATTAAGCACCAACGAACGATCTATTTTCACTTTATCAAAATCGTATTTCGACAAGTAACCAATTGACGAATAACCAGAACCAAAATCGTCCAAGGCAATCCTCACCCCCGCTTCTCGCAGTGTGCTCAACACACGGTGTGTACGATGCTCATCTTGAATCAACATATCTTCAGTAATTTCAAACTCAACTTGCGAGCAAGACAACGCGCTTTCATTAATCATCGTCAATACTTTTTCGGTGAAGTCTGGCACCAAGCAAGTTTCTGGAGATAAATTAATCGAGACCTTAAAGTTTGGTCGATTCGCCAAAGGCGCCACTTCACGCAGTGTGGTCTCAACCACCCATAAATCCAACTCACTCATTAAGCCGACTTTGGCAAAGTCCTCAAGAAACGTTGGAGGCGTGATCTCGCCCGTTTCTGAGCGGTGACGAATCAGTACTTCAAGCGACCGAATCTCCCCTTTGCGAGCATTAACCTGCGGTTGGTAGAACAACACGAACTCGCCATGCTTTTTCAGATCACTGATACGTTTTTGTGCCGCGAACTTATTGGTAATTTCAGGGAAAAATGCCCCAGCGACTTTGCCATTGTCTAATCCCTCGTAATTGAAAAAATCATCAGAGACTGACTTTGCAAACAACGTATTCGCATTCCCAATCTTGTCCATTTGCTTGAAGAATGGATAGTAAATCAGCACACCGACTAAGATGATGATCAGTTGTAATACCACGCCAGTCCATGTGTAACCAGTCCCGATGTAACCACTGGCGAGCGGCGGAGTCATCCAGCTAACGATCTCGGTAATCGGTGCCACCAACCCCATTGCTGTTGCAATATACGCGATGACTAACCCCACAACCGGTGCGATTAAAAATGGCACAATCATGACTGGGTTGAACATGATGGGTAAGCCATAAATAATGGGCTCGTTAATATTAAACAAGCTCAACACCAGTGCTGTTGCCGCCAAGGCTTTATAACTGCGATTTTTAGTCAGAAACAGCATACACAGCACCAACGAAATGGTGTTCCCTGCACCACCCATTCCTGCATAAAAATCAAAGAAGTTTGTGGTTAAAATTGGCAGTGGTGTGCCCAGCGCTTCGTGGTTTTCTATCGCGACACGAGTTACCTCATAAAGCTCTGACTTGTAAGGGGCAAAAATGATGTGACCATTGATGCCAATCGACCAAAATAGGTTACGCACAAACTCATAAATGATCCCATCAAGCAACGAGTTTGGGTCTAATTTCGGCAGTAACAGATCTGCAATATCAGCGGCACAGAATGCCTGTCCAAGTGCATAGCCCAACACAGTGTAACCAACCACCAAGACTACGGTCGCCATGATGAGGTTGTATGATTGATCCACCACATTTGGTAAATCAGAACGCATAAACCATCTGCGGTTTTGCATGAAGCGTACAGACCAAGCGACGACTGTCGGAACCAGAATCGCTAATGGGTAGTTACTCGGAACAACAGTACCATCTTGCAATAAGCCCCATTCGTTACAGACGATAAAGTAAATCATCAACGAAGGCGTTATCACGTTTACTCGCGAGACTTTTAGCAAAGAGGAAAGGAACTGCGAGAAGTACACTAGAAGCAAAATGGGAAATAGCTTCCAAATAATGGCGCTTGCTGCCCCAACAGTCATACCAAGTTGTTCATAGCCTGCGATCATCAGTAGATTGCTTAACAATGTACTGAATGCAGAAATCAATGAAACAGGCAGCAACATCACTAAGACGTTACACAAACCATTAATGTATAAGTTGGAAGAAATTACAGTAAAAAGCCGATTAATGTATCGATTGTTCATTTGGCTCAGTTAATCCATCAAAGTACGACTCAAAGAGCCGCTCAAGAAATTCGCCGCAATTAAATCCATTTAATTTGTTTCGCAATGAGGGAGAGTTTCGACAAACACGTCGAGGACGGTATCATTCGAGTAACAAAGCGTTGATCGTTCAACGTTGCGAATAGTCACTCAACAAGGGTAGCCACAGCCAACTTGTTGTAATCGACCAAACAGAAAGAGCACCTTTTAAGCCCCTCGGTACTCTCTCGTTTGATAGAAACGCGTTGCTTCTAAGGTCAACGTCGTTCGTTAATTCGCCTGCTATTTAAGCAAGGAGGCGCACATTAGCGCCAGCAAGTCTATATTTCCACTCGACTTTGTAATTGTGACGATAGAAATGGTTTTTCTTGCTGTTCACCAAGAATGTCTAATAAAGGCGATGGACGAGCAAAGAAATAACCTTGCACTTTGTCCACGCCGCAGCGTTTAACAAAGTCATATTCCGCTTGCGTCTCCACCCCTTCTGCCACGACTTCACAATGGGTGATGTGACCTAGTTTCGCAACCAACTTGTAGAGATCTTTGCCCTTTTGATTGTTTGCATCCAACAAAAGTGAACGGTCTAGTTTGATCTTGTCGAATGGGTATTTCAGCAGGTGTGGAAACGATGCATAGCCTGTACCAAAATCATCCATTGCAATACGAATACCCTGTGCCTGAAGCGCTTCCATTGTTTTGATCAAAAAAACCTTATTGCTGAGAATCGCTTCTTCTGTGATTTCAATTTCCAACCACTCAGGAGAAATACCGTAATGGGCTAAACGCGAAAGCAAATGCGGCACAAACTCTTCTTGTTCTATCGTCGCCACCGCGATGTTGATGGCAATACGACGATCTTTCGATAAGTGCATTTTCTGCATGTCTGCCAAGACTTTCTCTATCACCAACTTATCCAGCAATGGCATCGAGTTGAGCATCTGAAAATCACTCACAAACGTCGGCGGGCATAACGTGCCATCTTTATCGATGTAACGAAGTAGCGCTTCATAAGAAAACTCACTGACGTTTTTGGTCGACTGGAGCTTTTGATAGAACATCACTAACTCACCTTCACGCAAAATCGTGGTTAAGCGTTTCTGCGCCGTCGACTTACTGATACTGGAGTTGTTCGACGCCTTTACGTTACTTAGCAGTGATTTAAATATCGAGCTTTCGATACCGGTATAAGCCGTATTCGCACGAAACTGTGCTGAGTATTTTCCTGCGTACGCCAAATAGAACGGTCGATAGATGAAGATGCCCAATACAATGATGAAGGCTTGAAGAATCGAACCTTCTATTTGATTCCCCATCGCCATATAGCCACTGAACAAGGGTGGTGTCATCCAGTTCACAATATTCTCTACCGGCGGTACCAACCCCGATGAAATGCACAAAAAGGTGATGACAAAGCTCACTAACGGCACGAGCACAAAAGGAATGATCAAAATCGGGTTGAAGATGATTGGCAAACCAAACAACAAAACCTCGTTGATGTTAAAGATCACCAGAGGCATCGCTGCCAGAGCAAGCATCAAATGATTGCGCTCTTTAGCAAACATCAGCACACAGAAAAGCAAACTGATCGAGTTGCCAGATCCGCCCATCGACATAAATGCGTCGTAAAAGCCTTGGCTAATCACATTCAGTGACGCCTCTCCGGCCTGCCACGCCATTACATTGGCTTCGGTTGCGGCAAAGATCTGCTGCTTAATCGCAAACAACAGGTTGTGTCCATTGATGCCAATCGAGCCAAGTAAACCCAGCACAGTTTGATAGATCAAACCACCTTTGAATGTCAGCGGGTCTACGCCGAGCTCACGAACCATGCCCCCTGACAACGCCATAAAGATCGCCGTGAAATGGGACATCACCAACGCGATGAGCACAAATAAGAAAAAGTGCACCACGTGCTTAAGCAGTCGTGATGAAAAGTCGAGGGCTTGGGGTTCTAACAGACGTATCTTGAAAATGCTGCAGTAAACGTACGTCATTGTCGCGCTCAATAACGCCAACAATGGGTTGTTCGGTAACATGTAAGTCTGTGAAAGACTGCCATTCTCTATTGAGATCAAGTAGAACATGATCAACGAATAGATGATGAACACGGCACTCGAAACGTTGGTTTTATGGGAAAGGTAGTAACCCGCCACCACGCAGAATGCACTTGGATATAAGTTGATCAGGATATCTGATACATGAAACAGCAGTTGGGAAAAATCCGCTAAGCCAGTAAAACGGAATACGTGTCCAAAAAAAACTGCCAACGCATTAGACAGAATCAAAGGTAACAGCAGCAATGCGATTGACGCCAAATCCGTTAAATAGGATTTTGACGCTGACTGCCACTGCCCCATCAATGCGAATAGACGTTGAGAAGGCGAAAATTTGATTTTAAAGCCAGTTTGCATGAAGCATCTTAATAGTAATGTTATGAAGAGATTCAGCGGTTTAATAAACAGCCATGCGTGCAACCTTTACCGTTAAGTCGTAGAGCCCGTGGGGAGCCAACCATTACGGTACGGACTATCTGAGTAGTCTTAATTGATGTTTTTATTGTGTATTTTTAGCAACAAGCGGAAGTTGTCTGAGGACAGATTGCGGGCGTAATTTAACGATTATATGCGCCTCGATCCATTAAGATATTTTGTCGTAACGACAAATGAGCAATAAAAATAACCCTCACCTTTGATTGATGAGGGTTAACATTGAGGTGATGATTATTGAGCGAGAACTCAGTGTTCCGAATTCATCGGGAATCGTTGCTCATACAGCTCCATAAAGTCTTTGCGAATCAGGTGTTCTAAGTGGTTGGCTTTGTCCGTTGGACAGAAAATCATGATATGCACGATTTGCTCACCATTGATGTTGCTTGAGATATGGATATGCGGCTCTGCACCCGGAAGATCGACACCGGCGTGTTTTTCAATCATCGCGTTGTAGCGATACGCGACATCAGCAAAGTAACTGCAATGTTCGTCAATCTTATCGGTCAGTAATGGCAAAAGTGGATATAGGTTGACGAAGTCTTTCACCACAACAGAAAAGTCATGGTAAACGTAACGCTTCATAAAGTTGAGGTTCTTCACTGGGTAGGTGAAAAACATGCTGTTAGGCAACGTCGCGGTTTTTCCTGTGAAGTGGTATTGCCCATGATGCAGGTCGATTTCTTGAATCACTGTCGCCATCATGTTGTGCTCAATCACTTCGCCACATAGCTTACCGACTTCAATCCAGTCACCAATGCGAAATGAACGCGAACTGGCTCGTTGAATCGAACCGGTAAAACAAAGAATAATCTCTTTAGATGCGACAACAATCGCCACTGCAATCGCGGTAACACTTAGGGCAAACTCGCTGATTTCTGATTGCCATAAGATGAACAACAGGAGCAGCGTAAGCGCGAACGTACCGTTTTTGGTTCTCGACATCCAACTGCGTTGTTCTTCGGTAATGAAGGCATCGTCGCCACGAATTCGAGACAGAATCAAACGACGCAGAACAATGATGAACAGCAGGATTAATGCGGAAAATAAAATTTTGTGAGTGAGAAGAAAATCGACGACTAACTGCACTTTCTCCATTACCCGACTCCCTGTTTGGTTTGGATAGGTTGACCTTTGTATGCTAACTACCGCTATGAAAACAGGTAGGTAGCTAGCTTGCGAGAGGACAACCTTACCAAATTATTCCGTCGGTTGCCCCAGTTCGCTCTCTTTAAATACGATAAACGCACGGCGGTTTAAAGCATTGGCTTCTGGAGATTCTTCGTTGATCACAGGTTGAAGCTCACCAAAGGCTTTTACCTCCCACACAAACTGCGATGGATCGAGTTTCGTCTTGAGATACGCCACTACGGTTTGCGCTCTTCGCTCCGCCAGTTGTTCATTATAAGAGAGCGAGCCCACTTGGTCGGTATGACCAGCCACCATAATGCTACCTTCTAAACCTTGCAGTTTGGCGATGAAGTCATCTAATTGTGAAAGGTCTTCCGGTTTTAATTCCGACTTATCGAAATCAAAGTGTGGTGTCATCGCCATGTAGATCTTGCGTTCTGGTTTTGGCGGCTCACAGAAAGGCATCTCTTCGTATTTCTTCGCCTCTTCAAACATAACGTAAGCACGACGGTTTTCGGCGCGAGCTTGATCCGATTTACCCAACGCTAGCGGCTGCGACTCACCAAAGTGCTTCACTTCCCAATCGTATTGCTCTGGGTTGAGTTGTTGCTGAAGATACGCTTCTACCGATTCAGCACGGCGCATAGACAGCTTCTCATTGTACTCATCAGAGCCTTTAAAGTCGGTATGACCAACAATCGTGATGCGCCCACTCAAGCCTTGAATATCATGGATGAACGCATCTAGACTTGCCGCATCGGCTTCACGAATGGTGGACTTATCGAAATCGAAATGTTCGGCAACCGCGATATGAATTTCGCGCTGCGGCGCCAAACATTCACTGATCAGAAATTTGGAGACATTCACGTCCGCAAACTTTTCTCGGTTCTCTTGGCTTACATGCGCATCCGCCGAACAACCTGCCAATATTGCCCCTGCGATCATGCCACTTAACAAACGAATCGTCGTTTTCATATCGCCCTCTTATAGCTTACCAACTAGGTTAATGAACACGCCTGATGCGTCGTAATCGTCATCATTCGCTAGGTTGCCATCAAAGCCCGAGAAGTTGTAACCCACGCCGACTTTGAAGTTATCACTCAAATGTTTGTTAACGGAAACCAATGCGCCCTGCTCTAGCTCATCGTAGGTGCTGTCCGTCTTCCAATGGTACTCGCCGGTAACATCCCAATCTTTCATGACACGATAAGATGCACTCAAGCCGTACAATGAAATTTTGCTATCGACAGGAATGTCTTCGCCTGACTGACGAGTGAAGATTTCATGTTTGTCCTTATAAGCGTATTTCGCGCCTAAATCCCAGTTTGCATCCAACGAATAGATACCTTCAATTTCGATGATATGGCTCTCTTCATCTTTGTAATCTACATCGCGGTTGAGCTGGTCGAAATCCACCAAATAGGTGTAGCGAGATAACAAGTTCAAACGGTCGTTGTAGATTGGGCGATACGCCAGTCCTGCCGTCGACTCAATAAAGCGAGCCAATACTTTATCGCTCGACTTACTCTCAGAGCGCGAGTAGTTGAACTTGCCAAATAAGGTGTACTCTTCCGTCAGGTGATGCGTGTAACGGTTAGTCGTCACCCATTGGTCGATACGTTTCTTATCTGGGTCTGCGGAATCATCGGTCTTGTCGACACGGTACTCCACTTTGTTCTTGAACAGCACGTCATCGATATCAATCGAAGTGCTAACACTCACCGCTTGGCGCTCAGTAGTGATCTTCTGTTCGTCTTCGATTTCGCCTTTTTGGTAGCCGATGCCCATGTCGATGTCGTCGTTCATGTCGTAACCAAAGCCAAACGAGTCAATACGACCTTTGCCGTTGTTTTCATCAACAAATTGGTTTTCTTGGTAGAAATCAACCGTAGAAGTTAGGTCTGCACGCTGACCAACAATCACATTGTTTTTGCCTTCGTATGTGTCATCTACATAGGTTAAATACGTACTGTAATCTTCGGTTACGTCATACGTCACACTCGCTTCTGCGGCATCGCCACGATCGCCAGTGGTGTATTCAGCACCTACCACAAAGTCTTCTAGAATCCGGGTTTCACCACCCAGAGTGACGCTGTCGTTCTCGTCGTATTCATCCGTTTGACCTACGGTTTTCTGACCTTTGATATAAACGTTGTTATCGCTATCCCAGATGTAGTCAGCACGCAGACCCGCTAAGGTGCCTTTGCCTTTTTCATCTTGGTTGTTTAGCTCTTCAACTTGTTTACCCGCCGCCGAGATCTTGATGTGTTTGGTGACCTTAACTTGAGTTTCCAATTCCGCTTGTTGGGTATCGGTGCGTAAATCACCGTCTGATTCACGTTCTTCAACCGAGGTAAAGCGCGTCTTTACTGCAACTCGGTCAGTGGCTTGGAAACGAATTTCGGTACCGTATGACTCTTGCTCTAAGTCGTCATCTTGGCTGGCAAAACTGTAGCCTGCATCTTTGGATTTGTACCAAGCTTTGACGTCGTTACCCACTGCAGAAAAGACGTTCGGAGCGAGATCGTATAGGTTCATCACCCCTTTCACTTGGTAGATATCACCTTCGCGATCTTCTGCGTTATTGCCAATTGGGGTGAAAGTTAAACCTCCGTCTAAAGAGACGTAGTTAGAATCAGTTTGTCGACCTTTACTGTGCCCGAATTCGGCTTTTAAATAGGTGCCTTCTGAAGCACGCAAGGTTAAGTCTGTGCCGTATGCTTCGTAATCTTGATTGTCTTTTTCTTCGGTTTGGTAGTTTGCCCCGACGCCGATGTAATCGTTCACCCAACCTTTCACGCGACCACCAGCAGTCATAGAATCTATCGCATCAGTGCCTTGAGGCACGTACTCATAATCCACCGCAAGATAGTTGTCGTAGCCAGAAGAAGGCTGGTCGTTGATAACCGAACCAAAGTTATCAGAAATGATGTTGTTTAGTGGTCTGGTTAGAATGATGCGACCTTGATACGGGTCGATTTCATAGTCTCGTCCCGATTGTAGTGGCATTTCCTGAACCGTAATGCTGCTGTCAGGGTCAACAACTTTCACCATCACCTTGTCGCTGCCCGGAACCACTTCACCATGACGTAAGAAGTACAACGAACCACCAGTGCCTAAGAATTCATCGTGAGCAAAGAGCGAGTCCGATTCAGCCGCAAAACCAACGATGTTCAGGCGATCTTCACCAAACTTAGTGGTAGAGCGAGTACGATAATCACCTTTGAAACCATATAAGCTACGGTTGTAATCGTTGTTGTCTGTACCCGTAATTCCGGTGTTGTAGTTACCCCACAACACATTGGATTTATCGTATTCGACGTTGAGATAAACCTTACCTTTGGTATTGACCACTTTGTAGATGTTCGAACTGTCACCGTAGTTGCCGTAATACATCTCATCGTCGTCTTCTAGAATGTCGAATACACTGGATGAATCAGAGGCAAACGGGTGCTTAAACATGTCTCGAACGTCACTCTCTTTGGTATCAAAGTGAGTAGTAATTCTGAGTTTGTCACCAAACTTACCCTGTCCAAAGTACGCTAAGCGTCCTTGGTTGTAGATGTCATCTTGGTATTGGTCGTCGACGGCCAATGCCGCTGAGTTACCGGTGACCTTGTTTTTACCAATGTAGAAGTCAGCAAGACCCGCTTGTACCCAATACTCATCTGGAATACGTACATAAAGCTGATAACGGCGCTCTTCACCATTGTCGAACACCACGCGAGTTGGGAATAAATAAGCGTCTGCTGGTAGGTATTGCTCTGCGTATAGCTTACCTTCTTCCACATCGAACTCATCTTCGCCAATCACAACTTTGTCGACACCTTTTAACCCTGTACCCATGAATCTTGCCAGACCCGCAGAAGTTGGAATGTTGTGACGCATTAATTGGGCTTTACCAAGTTTGCGGCTTTGATCCTCTTCGCCGTCATTCTTGTCAATATCAACTTCAGAATCAGGCTCAACAAGGTCAATCACACCTATTGTAGTCACGTCCATATTGCCGTCTTTATCGAAGGCTTTTAGGCGGAACAACAGCTGTGTGTTCGATTCAAATTGGTAGTCTTGCGTGGTAGCGCCGTCCCAAACAATGTTGAAGTCATTAGCAAATTGCTGTCCTTCTACCACGGCTAATGGGTTCACTAAACCGCGGTCTCCACCCCGAAACACCTCAAGTTGGTAATGATCGACGTAGTAGCTAAAGTTGGTCGTAATAGCGAAGCTCATTTCTTGTAATGGCTTGCCATCTTTCACTTCCACATCACTGCTGATGCTCAGGTCGAGCACTGGGTCAAAACGCATAATGTCGCGGCTTACCCAAATCGCACCTTGATCTAAGTAGATGCGCGAGTTATCTGTTTGTTCGTGAGCTTTAACTTCAATACCCAGAGAGTCACTGTCAAGTTTTTCCAATTGGCTGGTGTCTTTCGCGTAGGAAAGTATCGGCAAACCAGCCGCGATGCACATTGTCAGTTTTGATGGTCTCAATCTAATCATAATAATCCTGCTTAACCGTTTGAATTGTCGGCTGGGACGCACCCAGCCAGCGTCTGTTCTTCGAACGGTTAATCATCCCCACTGCTTTGAATACTGAAGTTAAATTTCGTCAGCTTGTTTGGTGTAATTCGGCGTACTTTCGGGTTCTCACTGATCACCTTCATGCCTGTTGGTAGCGAGTCTGTGTCAACTTTGACCAAGAACTGCTTACCTTTCTTATTCAACACCCACTGATCTGGAACGTGGTATCGACCATATTGGTCTGTCTCGATAATGATGCCTTCGACGGTCAGTAATCGAACGCCTGGAATGCCATCTTCGTATAGCCCTTTGTTCTCTACGATGATTTCCCATAAATACGCATCACCATCTCGGTAGAGGTTTCTCACTACATCAATGTTCTCTGCTGACAGACCTTTTTTCTTATCTCCTTTGTGCTTGGTAATCGCATTACCTTGCTTGTCGAACTCGATATGCGTGCCGTTATCCGTGGTCACCTTGAATGGGAAGCCTTGGCGAGTTCGAGTCTTGAATTGGAATGCAACTTTGTTGCTGTGCTCAAGCGTTCGATTGCGTGACAAACCGTATAACTCATCCACTTCGTAGCCTTTGTCGATGCTCGACATCAGCACACCTTGACCTTGTTGCGTGACTTGAACGTCTTTAAGCTGCGTTTCAACACCATCTTGCGTAATGAAGGTTGAACCGGGAATGTAGTCACCTGCGGTTAAATCGACATCGATATAAATATCATCCGCTGTCGCATCTGCTTGGAAGCCGTCACCATTGTGATCCTCAAACACCTTGCCGATGATCGAAGCGGTGTCGAATACCTTATCTGGCATCACTTCCACCGTTGCACTGGCTAGATTAGATTTCACCACATAGCTTGTGGTCGCACTCTGAGCAGAGAAGCTCTCTGCTGGTGGCGCTTCTGCCCATGCAGTGTTGGTATAGACACCAAAGGTGGCACCGACACTGACCCGCATTAGGTAACGAATACGAACAGAATCAGCCGTTTTAGAATCGCCTTTGCCGTAAATATTCATGTCACCAACGTCAAAGATCAGCTGATTGGTTTTGGTCGGGTCCACTGAAATTTGAATATCATCTGAAGTGTCAAATACACCATCAGGACCGCTATTCACCATCTCAGTAGAATCTGGGATATAAGCAAAGCCACCTGGGTAACGGTCCACCAAACGCACACCCGTGAATGGGTTTTCTTTATCTTCGTTAGTGATGGTTACTTCGTACTCCACCACTTCACCTACACTCGCTTCTGACTTACTCGCAACCTTAGTTACGGTCAGCATGCCTTCGTTGTAAGCTTGTTTCTTCACTTTGATAGTGACATTGGCGGTCGCAACTTCGCCCGTCGGCGCGGTCGCAGTGAAAACGTTGGTGAAGTTGTCATCAATACCTTGATTGATCTCGCCTGCCACCACAATTTGATACTCGTTACCTTGGTAGGCTTTCATGGTGTGGTTTGAGTCAACGTTATTATCTGAGTCAACCGATACCACAGCACCAGATTTAAGCTCGGTGATGGTCGCCGTCCACGAGGTAAATAACGCATTTCCATTGCTGCCAATCAACTTATCGATTTCATCCAACAAGTTAACGTTGTCAGCATCAGCAGAACCACGGTTGGTTGCCGTCATGGTAAAGGTGATTTCATCGTCATCATTGGTGTATTCGGTTTTATCCGCAACCTTGGTGACGGCTAGGATGATCGGCTGTGGCTTAATCGTAACGAAATCGTCAGCAAGCACATCACTCTCTGTTTTATCGTACGCATACGCATGGTTGGTAATTTCCCCCATGGCATCCACATTCACGACACCTGTGATTTCGATTTCCAGTTTGTCGTTTGGAGCAAGCACTACACGACTATTGATATCCACGTTATCACCTTGGATTTTTGGCAACACGATGGTTCGATCATCACTGTATGAACTTGTCATTCTCCAACTGGTGAATGCAGCGGCTTCGGTGTCATGAATCGTATTCACCTTCAATTCAGAGAGCAGGTCTTTAAGTACAATCTCTTCGGTGAATGAGCCAGATTCGTTACTCAGCACGACATGGTAAGTTGCATTTTCGCCCGGACGGTAATATTCCTCGTCAACGGTTTTCTCAAGCTTGACGGACTCTGGCATCGATAGCAGCGTTGCACTCGCTTCTTGAGTATCACCGCGGAATGTGGCATTTGCGGTGTTTTCAATCTCACCCGTCGCATATTGATTAACAAGCCCTGTAATCACAAACTCAACTTCATCATTCGCAGCAATCGTCAGCATTGAGTCAATGTCTGCGTTCACTCCCGGAATGTTAGTGATGTCTGTTTCTGGATTGCTCTTATTCACATCAATACGCCAAGAGTCGAAGGCTTTAACGGTGGTGCCATCAAGGCGCACTACGTCAAGATCGCTGATGGCATCTTTCACCTCAATGTCTGTTGCTGGCACCGTACCTTCGTTCTTCACTTTGACACGGAAAGTCGCTTCTTTACCCGGAATGTAGTACTCACTGTCGGTGGTCTTCTCGATAGAAATACCCTGAGACTGCGGTTGAATCGTCGCGCTCGATTGCTGCGTGGTGCCATTCAAATCCGCAGTGGCAATGTTGGTAATGTCACTTGCTGCCAACGGATTCGTTTTCGCGGTAATCGTGAATTCAACGATGTCATGTGGCGCGATATCAATAACCGAACGAATGTCTCGATCATCTACTGGCATTGGCGTAATCGTCGTACGAGTGTCTTTGCTAGTGGTTTTAATTGTCCAACTGATAAACGCGCGATCACTGACACCATTCACGTTAGTCGTTCTGATACCCGACAGAATGTCATCGAGTTTGATGTCGTTATCAAAGCCATCGGTACCGTTGTATACGCGAACGTGGAATACCGCATCCTCACCCGGAATGTAGATAGGTGATTCCACCGTTTTCTCTATCCATACTTCCTCAGGTAAGGTTTCCAAAGTTGCCGTAGCATCAATCGTTGCACCGCCAAACTCTGCTGTGGCAGTGTTTACAACGTTTGCGACCGCACTGACATTGACCGTACCCGTAATGGCAAACTCCACCGTATCACCTGGCGCAATATCAATATTGGTAGAGATATCATCATTTGGTCCTGGGACCTTCTCGATATTGGTGCGAGGGTCGCCCTTCGTAGTCACGATTGTCCAGTCTTTGAATGCTGGTGCCATAGCGCCGCCCGATGTCTCCACTTCCAGAGCAGAAATGAAGTCTTCCACTTTGACATCTGACGCAAAGCCTGAACCGTTGTTGGTCACTTTGACGCGGAAAGTAGAGAACTCACCCGGCTGGTAGTAACGCTCATCAGTGGTTTTCTCCAGAACGATGTCACCCGGGCGAGGTTTCAGCGTCGCAGTCGCAGTAACGTCTTTGCTGTTATGGTTCAAGGTCGCTTGGTTAACGATATCTCCTGTAGCCTCAGCATTGACGAGACCAATCACGTACAGTGTGATGGTGTCATTTGGCGCAAGGTCGATGTTGTAGTCAATGTCCTTGTCCACGACCAGAGAGTTTGCATCCACCGTTGTTAATGAACTGCCCGAGACGTATTGCACTGCCCATTGCAAGAAGGCTTGATTGGTCGAGCCATCTACCGTCGTTACTGTCAATGCGCCAATCTCATCTTTCAGGTTGATGTCATTGGCGTAGCTATTATCTTGGTTAACGATCTTCAAGATGTAGCCAGCTGCTTGGTTCGGACTATAGAACTCAACCATCGGTTCTTTTGTGAAGGTTAAATCTGGGATTTTTGCTGTACTGGTCGCTTCAGCAGTCTTGGTCGTGCCGTTATAAGTCACTTCGACCTTGTTAGTGACATCCCCGACAACTTCCGGATCTAGCTCCCCTTCTACGGTCAGAGTCACAACGTCATTTGGACCAATATCCAAACTACCGTCCAAGAACTCCCCTGTCGCTGATGGGAACTTTGTATCACCAGTTTGCGAAGCTGCATTAAAGAAGATAGTGCCAGACTCAAACGCTTTCACCGTTGCACCAGTAATGTTGGTAGAGGTGATGTCGTTTACAAGGTCTTTAACTTGAACGTCATTCGCCCAGTTCGCGGTCGTGTTTTCAATTTTGATTGTATAAGTCAGTGTATCGCCAGATTCATACTGGTTCTTATCAACCGTTTTATCGACAGAAAGATCTGCCGTCGCAGCAACATAAGTTGCTTCAGCTGTTTGGGAGCCGCTTGAATCACTCACTTCCACCAGGTTAGTAATGTCGCCAACAAGGTCCGCTTTTACGACACCTTCAACATGCAATTGAACCGTATGGTCAGGGTGAATGTTGTAACGAACTTGATAGCCTTCGCCTTTATCACCTGTAATCTCCGAGCCAGCAATCTGTTGCGTCAGATTTGGGGTAGTGCCCACAACATTGATTGAGGTAGCAGACCAAGCATCAAACGCGCGCACTGGTAATGTAGAGCCCGCTTTATCGGCACGAATATTTTTCCAAAGATCAGCGATCAGGACATTCGTTGCGTAACCATCACCGGTATTTTTGACTTCGATGTCATAACCAATGGTGTCACCAGGGTGGTAGATAGCCGGCGTAGTCGACGTGACTTTCGTTACTGTCAAGCTGCCCGGTTCTGGGACAATCACCTTCTCTTTTAAGTTGTAAGTGAAAAAGGTCGACCCCGAGTTCAACTTACCTTGTAGTTGGTTGGTAAACTCACCAACTGCGTCATCACGAACATGCCCTACAACCTCAATTAAAATCTCAGTGTAAGTATCGTCAGCCGCTTTACCGCCCATTTGTACTGTGACATCAATGTCGCTATTCGCGGCAATGCTATTGAGGTTAGTAATATCCGTATATGACGGGTTGCCATCAGAAATCACACGAGCGCTGACTGTCCAATCTTTTAATGCTACCTGCTCTGAACCGTCAGCCACTTTTACCTTGTAACTGCTAATAGCATCTCGAATATCAATCTTCTCGTTATTCGATGTTTGGTTTCGAATACGCATTTGATAACGAACTTCTGAACCAGGCGTGTAGGTCGGTGTATCTGTAGATTTTTGCGCGATTAGGCTCGACGTGCCTGGGTCAAGAACAACGGGATTACTATCGTCACCATTCACCTTGGCGATGTTAGTGATAGTGCCTGTTGCGTCTGCAGCTACCGTACCATCAACTTCGAATACCACGGTATCTCCCGGCATCAAATCAAATGCCGCATTAAGTGGCACTGTACCTTGATAATCACCAGTGATAGAGAATCTATCCGCATCTGGAGCACTGATAATGGCAACACTGTAATCTTGGAATGCTGGCTTGCCATCGGATGTGTTAATTGTGTTCAGTTCATCCACGATTGTGACATCGTTAGCAATACTCTCCCCCGTATTGGTAACACTGACTTGGTATTGCACTTGACCATTCGGGTTGTAATGACACCCAGAGCCCGAGGTCGATGGGAAGGTACAAGTGCTGCTGTCAGCCGTCGTACTCAGTACCGACTTTTCAAAGCTCAATACAGGAGCCACTGGTGGAATCACATCTGTGGTATCGCTTTGATTGCCTGCTCGCCCGGTGTTGCCATCAATGTCTCCTAACGCGTCAGGACGAACTTTTCCTTTCACCGTAAACTCTATGACTTCTTCAGAAGCGATATCAACTAACAGGTCCAAGTTATCGGAAGCATCATAAGTTTCAATGTAGGTATCCTGCGTTCCCGAGGTACCTGTAGAGGTAAAGATATGAGAGATTGATGTCTCTGAGAATGCCGACTTCGTGGTTCCACCTACGACTTCAACACGAACGCCAGACACGATGTCTTGGATTACCGTCTGGTCACGCCAAACAGGCTCTGTATTAGTAACAGTGAACTTGTAAATCACCTCATCGTTAGGCTTGTAAGTATCGCCCGATGTGTAAGATTTACCTGCAATAGACACAATTTCTTTGCTCACGGCAAGGTTGCTGCCTTCCGGAGTAACCGTCGCTGCACTAAAGTTAGAGCCATTGTATTTCGGCTTCACTACGATTTGATCAAGTGCGTCTTGACGAATTTGCGACTCCATAACAAAGTCAATCCAACCACCTGGAGCAATAGACAGCTTGGCGATATCAATATCGACATCGGCACCGCCTACATACCCATCGATCAGCGTCGTTGCTTCTCCAGAAGTCGTTGCCTTCACAGTCCAACCATATTGATCGAATGCTGGTAGCGTCTGTGAGTCTGCTTCACCATCCGCATTCTGTGCAGTACGAACTTTGACTTTCGAGAAAAACTCTTCGAGAGATTTGTTGTACTCCAGACCTTTACCCTTGTTCTCGATACGCAAGTGGTAAACGATCTTCTCGCTACTCGTTGTGTGATTGTAAGTGGTTTTATGCGTAGCAAACGTTGTATCCGTATACGCTTTATGCGTTTTAGAGATATTTGCTGGTAGCATGTTCACTGGCTCTGATGGCAAGTTATGGCTGTTATCAACGACGGCTACGTTGAGAATTTGCCCTACGGCTTGCTCACTAATCTTCGCCTTAATGGTGTACTTAACAAACGTACCGCCGGTTACAAACTCATTTGCCGCGAGGTTGAAGTTAGTATTGATGTCCGTGTTGTTACTGACTTTACCCGCATCACTGATCGTACTCGCGTCCACACTCGGAGTAATCGTCCATGAGTCAAACGCACGACCTTTCACACCGCCAAAGTAATCCGTTTGAATTTTGCTGATTTCATCTTTGATTGGCATCTGATTGATGTGAACGTTGTTTAAGTTCTTCAATAAGATTTCGTATTCGATGTAACCACCAGGCGTGTATCCACCTGTCAATTCGGTGGTGCCATCTTGGTCATAGAGTTTTACGACGTGTTTAGAGAAATCGTATTTCTCGGCAGATGCCTTAGTCTCTGCACTCACGGTATCGCCGTCGACGGTCAATAGGTTTAGGATCTTACCCACCGCATTTTTATTGACGGTTGCAGTAACTACATACTCAATCTTTGTACCCGTCGGGATGGAGGCATGGGTATTGATGTCTTTGTTATCCGCAATACTGCTATCTAAATCGAGGATCGCTTTATCACTGCCACTCACAATACGTGGCGCTACCGTCCAACCAGAATCAAAGGCTTTTTCATTTTTACCATCGACGAGATCAACCGTGATACCCGACAATTCATCAATCACTGGGATGTTATAGGCGTTACCTTTACCATCGTTTTCAATGGTTAATCGGTAAACCAATGGCTTCCCTGGCTCATAACTGGATTGATCGACCGTTTTACTAAATGAAAGATGGTAGCCATTTGGAACAACTGTGATACCACCGATAGTAATCGTGCCTACGGCGTCCTCACGAACAACACCTTCCACTTCAAAAGTCACCAAATCACCACCAGCCACATCAATCGTTGTATCGATGTTCTGGTTATCTGCAACGGTGCCATCCAAAGTACCATCGGTGGTTCCTTTACCACCTTTGCTATCTTGCTTACTTACATCAACGGTATAGCCAGACGCATATGGCGTATCTTTGCTACCATCAAGTAGCTGAGTCTTAACACTATCAATATCTTCTTGAACTGGATGATCATTCACATAGCCCGTTTGAGAAGAAACGGTCACTTGATAGGTTAAAGTATCACCCGGCGAGTAGAAATTTGATTCTTTACCGTTAACCAGCAGCTTTCTGACCACGTCACCGCCATTGTAAGCGCGCTCCATTTCGTGGTGAGAAACGTGTGAATCTTCGTCGTTGCCGACATAACGATACACGTAGGCATCATTTTCAATCTTGTTGTTGAGAGTGGTTCCATCCAGTGAGCCAACAACGTTATCTTTGACGCGTGCTTTGATCTGAAAAGTTCGAATCTCTCCAGGGTCTAGGCTCATTGTCGCGCCTTTACCACCCGGTGGGTAGATAAAATCATCGTTAGTGGCAGGCTCGAAATCTGAACCAGTCTTAAACTGCCAGTATTCAAACGGGTTTTGGTCAGGAAAATCTTGGAACTGATTGTCTTTGTCGTTCGCTAGAACTGATTTGATATCATTCAGATAGTCATAGACTTTGAGTCCATGTTCTGTAGTTGAACCATTGTTTTTGACACGGATTTCATAAGTCACGTCTTCACCAGGAATAAAGCGAACTTTATCGGCTGTTTTAAGAATCGAAACGTTTAATGAATCCCCAGATACATGACCGATTTCAGCAGAAGAAGACTGATTCAAATTGGTCGAAGGATCGTAGGTTTCAGCCGTGTTAGAGATTTCACTCTCCTTGTAGTCGTTCTTAACGACACCAGTTACAACGAATGTTACAGAGCCATCAACTCCACTTACATTGGGGTCAATATCGACTCGGGCATCAAGATTTTCATCCGTTTGGTAACCACTTGGGTCCCCTGCATAGCTGCCTGTTTTATAAGGCGAATTGTTTGAGTCAGTTTCAGAGGTGTAACTCCAGGTAGAAAAGGCATTAAGAGCTTTGATATCATCAAATACACGAACTTCGTCTGCATAACCAAGCCCTCTGTTTCTTACCGTTATTTTGAAAGATACCTCTTTTCCTGGAATAAAATCATCATCTGGAGTTGTCTTCACAACAATGATTTTTGGATCATGTGGATACACGGTAACCGTATCAACCACGGAAGATTGAATGCCTGAATCTGGCGTTTTGACATCCGCAGTGTTGTTAAAGCGAGTAAAGAGGATTTCATCAGGCGTATCACGATCGATTTGAGCCACAATGGTGTATAGCACTTCCACGTTCGGTGGAATCTGCACTTTAGTATTTAAGTCCGTGTTGTCAGCGAACGTACCAACATCGGTATATGTAGCGTTTCCATCTAAGCGAGGGTCATCCGAAATAATCTCTGCACTAATTTGCCAAGACTTAAACACTGGTTTCGTCATGCCATCTGGCTCAAGGACGCCAGCTTTAATCGTCGACAATAGATCTTTTACTTCAACGTCAGTCGCGTAGCCATTCTCTTTCGCGTTCTTTAGACTGATTTGGTACGTCACTTCGTTGTCTAATTTTGAGTAAGCCGTCTGCTCACCATGGAAGCTTGAATCTGTGTTTGTTTTTACTCGCTTGTTTAACTGAATCACAAAGTCACGCGGGTCAGAGCCACGGTCGGCATAAACCGAGCCATCCACAGTCACTTGGTTAGAGATATGTCCATTTGCGAGCGGATTGGTTTCAGCAACAATGGTGTATTCAATGTAAGAGTGAGGCTGAAGCGTCGCAATTACATTTAGGTTATCCGGGTACTTCACCTCACCAGCAATGCCGGTGTCACTTGCGGTTGCAGAACTTCCGTCGTCTTTGAAAGCCTGTGCGGTAATGGTCCAGCCCGTATACGCGGCGATCTCACCACCATGAATATCTTGAGTTTTGACTGACTTAAGGTCATCCAAAACCTGAACTTGGTTAGCGAAACCATCACCATCATTGGTTACTGTGATGGTGTAAGTCAGAGCCTGACCGGAAGAGTAGAAACGACTGTCGACATCTTTGCTCGCACGTAAATTATCGTCCGGCGTTTGTACACCAGATCCTTCTTCCGTCACGTTATCATTGGCACAGCTTGCACTGTCATCCAAAATAAGACCGGTACTCGTATCACTCGTTTTTGCCGTTAGCTTGTATTTGATCGTTTTGCCCGGCGCGATATCCGGTGTCAGTGAAAGCGGGCTTGACGTCCAAGTACCATAACTAAACGAACCAGGGTCCGAACCAATGGAATCCTCACCTGAAATAACATCCACTTTCCACTTTTCAAAAGCTTGACCATCGCCCGCGCCGCCTGCTTGTTCAGTCACCACACAAGTCAGGTTATCTTGCACCAAAAGGTTATTGGCAAAATACTTGGAAGAGCCATTGGTAACCGTGATTTCGTATTCAATCTCACCACCTGGCACATACTCTGACGCCGAGGTCGTTTTGGTGATTGAAATGTCGGAATCTGCAACACTCAGTACTTTCTCTGCATTTACCGTGTCTGAAATACTTGAACTCTTAACTAGGGTGTCAGCTTGATCCGTCACTGACGCAGTGAAACCTTGCAGAGCGCCAATGGTAACAGGGGTTAACGTTGCTTTAACTTGGTAGGTAATCGACTCTCCTGGATAAATCGAAACGATATCATTGAAATCAACGTTCGTTTGCGTACTGCCCGCATAAGATGAATCTGACTTTCCACCAATGTTTGATACCGTGATGTCCCAAGTATCAAAAGGATTTCCGTCCACATCCGTATTGTTGTAGGAAGAAGTACGATCATTAGCTAGACCATTTGGGCTAACCAAATCTTTAATATTCTGTTTTACATGATAATTGTGAGCAATCGCTCCGCCGTTGTTGGTGACCTTGATTTGAAAATCAACTTCACCGTTAATTAGGTAAGGAGATGTCGACTGTAAAGTATGTGCCAGAGCGATATCTGGATCTGCCGGAGGCGTTGTAAGTTCACTACTATTAACAGTGCCAGCACGAGTCGTTGATGTCGCTTTGGTGACAATGTCGCCAACAAGGTCATCAACAACGGTCGCTTTGATGGTGTAGGTGACGTGACCACCAACAGAAAGCTCAGCGTCTTTAACCGACAAATCACCAGAAGTAGCAAAAGTACCCGTTTTGCTGCCGGACGAGGCTTTAGCACTGATATGAACATCACTGAAAGCTGCACCTGTTGAGCCATCTTGTTTTTGAGCCGTCAGCGTCTCGAACGCTTGCTCGATATCTAGGCCTTTAACGGTAACAGAGCCTCTGTTGGTCGCAATCAGCTTATAAGTTAGCTTACTCCCCACTTGGTATTGAGCCGGCTGAACGGAAGCTTCTAACGTGTAGTCGTAATCCGCAGGAGTAAACGTAATCGTTGATGTATTGGTAAACGTCGTTTCTGTGCCGGAAACGGTACCTTTTACCTCGGTGTTGCCTAAGACAATATCCTCAGCGGCGTCATCCGCAACGGTCGCTTCAATTTGGTAAGTAACCCGTCCAAAAGGGAGTAGGCTAGCCCCATTCACATCGAGGTTACTGTTACTTGCGGTGTAAGTGCCTGGGCTCGAACCTAATGTATGAGAATCAGAGATTGTTAAGCGGCTAAATGCTTTATTCGAACCAGACATGACTTCCCATATCTTATTCGTTACAGCAACATTACTAATAGTATTCGCTGTTGTATTTTTCACATCAATGGAATAACTGATTACTTCCCCATTTTCATAAGCAGTTCCTGATGTGGGACTAAACGATATTTCAATTTCCCCCGCGGCCATCGCTTGGGCGGAAACTAAAAACATCAAAAAGAATAAAGCGAGATAACGTTGAATCACTGACACAATACTTTTCCGACTCATACAAAATATTAATCATTTATTGATTTATGACAGGACAGCGCCCCGTCAAAATACAGGCGTCAAGATACTGGCGGCAGAAACGCTCCTTTTGTCACGTTTCTGTCAGTTATTATTCGACATGAGTTAAAATTGTTTGGGTATTAGCTCTGATTCATTTTTGCGACAGATTTGAGCTGTGCAGACGTAATAAATTCACCAAAGGTTTCACACCAAACAATGACTGACGTGTAGTTATCTAAGGGCAGATCTTGAGGAAGAGTGACCATAAAACGGTCAAATGTTTTCACCTCTCCCACCTTCACCATTTGTGACTTCAAGCGATTAAAATCCGCCTCGGTTTCAACAAACGTTGGTGAGAGATACAGCTTATAATCCGGTCCGGGAGCCAATTCTCCTTGAAAAGCAATCGTATCTTCAGTGACCCATAGATCCCCTTCTCCCCAATGAAGAAAGTCACTATCTGTTCGATTTCGCTCGAACATGCCACGGTAGAGAACACCTTCCGAAGAGTTAGACACAACCGAAACATCTGGTGAATCAGGTTGGATAAGAATAGGCAGTGCATAAATACCCGCAGCAAAACCCGCCACTGCAAACAAGATGTGGCTCACAAGCAATAAAATCCATTTCATCGTTATACCTAGCTTTAACTAACAAGACGTCAATATCAAAGTTAGTTCATAAATCCATTTAAAACAGAGCATTACTACAAACTCAGAAATTTCCTATATAGTTTTAAGGGCAATATCACAATTTCGGTGATAATTTCCCCAACCCATCGCCTTTTTAAAAAGTATGTCACTGTTTTTTAATATATGAGTCCTAACCCGAAGCATGAAAAATAGATATCGTCGCCACTGGTTTTAGAGTGTATCGAAGCAGAGGAATTATCATTCGGCATCTTTTGCGCAAAGAGTTTTTTAAATGCCTATTTCAAACGGTGAAAATGAATGTACTCAAAAAACAGGGAGGAGAATAAAGAGGAGAGTAAACGACTACCGATAAAATAATAAGAAGTACTCTACTGAAGAGCACTTCTGTACCCAAGAAAGTAAGCTTAATCAATCAAACTGTCTTGATAGATCATTTTCTTACTCATTCCACCATCGACAACCAAGTTGTGTCCATTAATAAAGTCATTCTCTGGATGAGTTAAGAACAAACACGCATTTACAATATCTTTTGCCTTACCTACTCGACCCGATGGATGCTGCTGATGGTCAAAGCTATCTAAATCTTCATACCCTTCAACTTGTATCCAACCAGGGCTTACAGCATTAACGGTAATGGGAGTATCAGACAGAGAAATCGCCATGGATTGAGTCATCGAAACTAAGCCTCCTTTAGATGCACCATACGCATCCCAACCAGCTTCATTTTGATTCCAACGTGTCGAGGCAATGTTGACAATTCTTCCAAAAGATTGAGCACGGTTTAATGCAATAAATCGACGTGAACACGCAAACGCCCCTTTGAGATTGACATCAATGACTCGAGAGAATTCTTCAAAAGTCAGTTGTTCAACGGGTTTGTTAAAGTTCGCGATTGCACCGTTGTTGATCAGAATATCAACCTTACCGTGTGCACGCTGGATCTCATCAAAAGCGAGCTCAATCTGCGTAGGCTGCCCTAGATCGACGTGATAAAACTCGACGCTCGGATTTTGGTTTACGGCAATATCAAACACAATGACCTTCGCTTGTTGGTCTAAATAAGCCTGCGCGAGATACTTACCAATACCTTGGCTGCCGCCTGTAATAACCACCACTTTGTTTTTGTACATACTGCGTTCTTAATTGTTTGAAATGACATTGTTTGAGATGACCTTAATTCTAGAGTGTCAGGGCATAAAAAAATAGGCACGATCCTCGCGAAACCGTGCCTAAGACGAGCTGACTAATCAGCGCTATTGTTGTTATTCGTTATCCAAAGTCCCCTGAGATATAACGTTTAGTACGGTCGTTGTCTGGGTGATGGAAAATGTTTTCAGTCTTACCAAATTCTTCGAGCTTTCCTAGATACATAAAACCCGTGTAATCGGAGATGCGCATTGCTTGCTGCATGTTGTGCGTTACGATAACGATGGTGTACTTCTCACGCAGCTCTGTTATCAGAGTTTCAATGGCGGCGGTGGCAATAGGATCCAGCGCGGAAGTCGGCTCATCCATTAAAATAACCTCTGGCTCTAGCGCAATCGTTCGAGCAATACATAAGCGCTGCTGCTGACCACCTGATAAACCATTCGCATCTGCATCTAGCTTATCTTTCACCTCTTCCCACAAGTGCGCACGCTTTAGTGCAGACTCGACACGCTCTCTAACTTCGGCTTTGCTAAATGCACCTTGTATCTTCAATCCAAATGCCATGTTTTCGTATATCGACATGGGAAATGGCGTTGGTTTTTGGAAAACCATGCCCACTTTGGAACGCAGTTCATTGACGTCCGTATTGCTAAAGATGCTCTCACCATCAAGTAAGATTTCGCCTTCAGCGTACTGATGCCCATACAAGTCATATATACGATTTAACGTACGAAGCAGTGTAGACTTACCGCAGCCCGATGGACCAATCAGTGCCGTCACTCGGTTTTTATAGATTGGCATTGATACGGATTTCAACGCTGCATCAGAGCCTTTGTTGTAGTAAAAATTTAAGTTTTGAATGTCCATACGATGAGTCAAACTTGCTGAGACATCGTTGGCGCTAACACTGTGTACCAAAGTATTCATAGTGGATTCATTCATGCTTGCTCTAACTGGATTTAATGTTGCCGTGTTCATGCTCTTCTCGCTTTTAATAATTGCGGCAACGACGTCGCCAGTACGTTAACAATCAAAATAAAACTGGTGATAATCAATGCGCCAGCCCATGCCAGCTCTTGCCAGGAGCTGTAAGGGCTCATAGCAAATTGGTATATCGTCACTGGTAAGTTTGCCATCGGTTTGCTCATGTCGGTCGTCATAAAGCTACTGTTTAACGCAGTAAACAAAAGCGGTGCCGTCTCCCCAGAAATACGAGCGATGGATAAAAGAATGGCAGTGATAATCCCCGGAGCTGCGGCGCGGTAACTAAGTTGGGTGATCACTCGCCATTTAGGCGCCCCTACACCGCTTCCCGCTTCTTTCAACTTTGGCGGGACCAAACGTAGCATCTCTTCCGTTGAAGCAACGATCACTGGTAGTGCGAGAACGGCTAATGCGATGGCACCTGCCCATCCAGAATAACCGCCTGTCGGTACCACAATCATGGCGTAGACAAACAACCCGACCAAGATAGAGGGAGCACTCATTAACATACCGTTAAGAAAGCGCAGCGATTCGGCCACTGTGTTTTCTTTATCGGCTTCTGCCAACCACGTGCCCGCAAGAACCCCAATCGGTGCAGCAATCAGAATGCCCAAGCCAGTCAGCATTAAGCTCCCCACAATGGCATTTTTTAAGCCACCTTCACTGCCCGGACCAGGCGTTAACTCGGTGAAGATAGCGAAGCTCAAGCCCTTTATTCCTTCACCAATCAAGGTGTATAAGATGCTCGCGAGAACGAAGACACCGAACGCTGCCGACAAAGTGCAAAATGTTAGAAAGCTAAAGTTCTTTAATTTTCTGCTATTCATGATGACTTCCTTAACAAACGACGAGCAAAACCCATCACAAAGAAAGTGATAAGAAACAACACCACTCCCAGACCAATTAACGATGCGATATGGATTGGATCTGTTGCCTCGTTAAATTGCTGAGCAATCGTCGAAGAAATGGAGCTTGCTGGCATAAAGAATGAAAATTCAATACGGCTCGCACCACCAATAACAAAGGCGACAGCCATGGTTTCACCGAGAGCGCGACCGAGACCTAAAATGCCAGCACTCACTGTTGCATTCTTAACTTTAGGGATAAGCACCTTGGTGATGACTTCAAATGGTGTCGCTCCCGTTCCATATGCTGCTTCACGGAGGACATCCGGAATGGATTTCAATGCGTCACGCGTTAAAGAAGTCATGATAGGCAGAATCATAAATGACAAGATGATCCCCGCCGCCAATAAGCCTATCCCAATCGGCGGACCATTAAACCAACCACCTACCAAAGGGATATCGACCAAATGCACACCGGCCCACATTTGGAAACCTTCAGAAAACCAAGGAACGAAGACAAACAGTCCCCACATGCCGTAGATGATACTTGGTACAGCAGCAAGCAGTTCAATGGCTTTACTTACTGGTTGACTCAACCATTTAGGAGCTAACTCAGCAAGGAATACAGCCGTACCTAACGCAATCGGTGCAGCAATAACAATAGCGATGAAAGAAGTAACCAGCGTGCCATAAATTGCTGAGGCAGCGCCAAATTGACCGTTAATGGGATCCCAAATATCTCTAAAAATGAAGCCTGGACCAAATTCCTTAAAGGCTGGCCAACCACCTTCAATAAGAGATAATAAAATACCAATTAAAGTTACAAAAATTAATAAAGCACTAGCAAAACTCAGCTTATTAAAAACCGAATCGCCGTTCACTTTACTTTTAATAGCTAAAGTAGTCATAATATTTTATATAGTAGCCTGATAAATATATTACTTATCAGGCTACTTGATTAATTATTGAATAATCGTGTGACCGTTAGATTTCAAACCCTCTTTCCAAGTCTCATTAACCATGTTAACGACTTTATTTGGCATTGGGATGTAATCCAACTCTTCTGCAAGTTGACCTTGCTTATAGCTCCATTCAAAGAATTTCACGATTTCTTTCGCTTTGTTCGCATCCGCCTGCTCTTTATGCATAAGAATAAACGTCGCTGCTGTCATTGGCCATGAGTTTGCACCCGGCTGATCGTTTAACAATAAGTGATAACCCGGAGCATTATCCCAATCAGCATTGGCAGCTGCAGATTGGAAAGTGTCCATGCCTGGGTTTAGAAACTTGCCATCTTTAGATTGCATTTGTGTATAGGCGAGATCATTTTGCTTAGCAAACGCATACTCTACATACCCAATGGCTCCTCGGGTACGGTTAACAAAGTTTGCTACACCGGCATTGCCATTCCCGCCAATGGTTGTTGCTTTTTTCGGCCATGTAATGTCTTTGCCAACACCAATAGACTTATGCCATTCGGGGCTTACACGGTCGAGGTAGTCCGTAAAATTGTAGGTGGTGCCAGAACCATCTGAACGGTGGACAACATAGATAGGTTGATTAGGTAGGTCGACACCTTTATTGAGTGCGACAATCGCAGGATCATTCCAGTTTTTGATGTTACCAAGAAAAATATCTGCGAGAACTTTACCTGTTAGTTTCACCTCTCCAGCATCAATACCAGGAATGTTCACCACAGGAACAATTGCCCCCATCACCATTGGAAACTGAATCATGCCCCCTTTGTTCAGCTCCTCGATAGTCAGTGGCGCGTCAGTCGCACCAAAGTCCACTGTGTTTGCTGTAATCTGGCGAATACCACCACCAGAACCAATAGCTTGGTAGTTAATCTGAACACCCGTTTCCTTCTGGTATTGCTCAGCCCATTTCGCATAAATTGGATGAGGGAATGTCGCACCAGCGCCGTTGATCGTTGTTTTAGCAGCAACGCCAAATGATGCTGCAACCAGAACTGAAGACACTAGAGCTGATTTCATAAATTTCACAATATATCTCCGATATAATTTAGTGAGAAATTTGGGCTAATTAAAAACCAATATTTAATTAGCCCTGTTAGTTTTAGTGTTCAAGTAAAACTAGGTATTGAAATAAATAAACAGTCAATCGGTACTAATCAATCGACGCGTTGAGATTAAAAATTTAATATGACAGTTTTATTAAAGAAATAAGTTAAACAGCTCAGTGTGAATAACAATTATCTCCCGCAAATAATTTATGATAAGAAAAATTCACAAACATCATATGAAATCTATATAGATAAGGACGTTTCTAAGGAAATATGTATGCAATGCAAAATAATAAGATTGCAAATTTTAAATATTGATGAAGGGTAAGGAGTCCTTTAGACTCAAATGATGGATATGTTACTCATCTTCAAAATTTACCTCTTCTATGGCTTAGCTTTCTTCGCCATCTTTTTTGCGATTCTGTTTCGAGATCTACGCAAAAGTCGCATTGCTATTGCTTCTGCTCTGCCCATTCTGGCTTTATTTGGTTTCATCCACGGCTTCCATGAATGGTCCGAACTTTACTTGGTGATGTATGAACACGAATTTACCCTGACTAAAGGCATAGAGACTTTCAAAGTATTTAAGCTCTTGTTCTCATTCATTGCTCTCGGGGCTTTCGCTTGGAAGATGCTAGATCTGACCAGCTGGAAGAAGGTCAAGTACATCAAATACGCCGCGATTGCGGTTCTGGCTCTATTTATCGTTAGCTTGGTTTACCGCTTCGGCAACAAAGAATACGCCATTTATGTCCATAACACCGCTAACCAAGTACGCTGGATTTTTGGTTTAGGCTCTGGAGTCATCTCTGGCCTAGCCATGATGAGCTACGCCAATATTCTTGAAAAAGAAGGTCATGGCGCTTCACTGCCTTTTAAGCTGACGGGGCTTTCTCTCGTTGCTTATGGCATTGCCGCAGGCGCGCTGACGGTCGATTTAGGACTTTGGGTGCTGATCGTTAGAATGGTGTGTGCGCTCTCTATCTTGTGCACTCTTTGGATTGCCCTCAGAGTATTTGACGATGAAAAGAACAAGCAGCTTGAAAGTCATATCCAACTCTCTCAACAAGACGCTAAATTAAAAGAACTTGGTGAACTGACCTCAGCGGTTGCACATGAGATTAAAACACCACTCTCCAGCGCAACCATGAGCTGCGATTTATTGGAAAAACAGCTGCCGGATAACGAAGCAACTCATCGACAACTGGCTAGAATTCGGCAGGGTCTTGAGCGCGCAGCAGAGATCAGCCACGAAGTACTTAACTACGCTCACCATAAGCCAATACGACGTGAGGTGGTTTCGCTCAAAGAGGTTGTGGAACATGCTTTGTCTCTCAATCAATACCGCCTAGAAGGCTTTATTGTCAGTACATCACTAGACGATAAATTGAGTGTGCGAGGCGATGCGGGCCAGTTAGAAGAAGTGGTAACAAACCTCATCGGCAACGCTATCGATGCAAGCCAAGAACATAAACAGATTTATATCGAAACTTATCAAGACAAACTCGTAGCAACACTCTCAATTTCGGATTGGGGAACAGGGATGCCACAAGACAAAATAGCCAAAGCAAAGACGCCGTTCTACACCACAAAACCTCGGGGAGAAGGTACGGGAATGGGACTGGCTATCAGTAATCAAATTATCTTACAACACGGTGGCGAGCTAAACTTGAGGAACTCGAAGAAGAGTGATCAGGTAACAGGCTTAACAGTTGAAATCCGCTTACCAAGGAACATTGAATGACATTAAAACTCTTACTTGCAGAAGACGATGTAGAATTAAGAGAGGTCCTCGTTGAGGCATTAACCTTGGAATCGTTTGAAGTCATCGCATGTGATAATGCAGAGGATGCGTTAGATATTGCTAGCGAGCAACATTTTGACTTAGCGCTATTCGACGTGGTGATGACTGGGATGACAGGTATTGAAGCTCTCTCCACTTTAAGACGTCAACATCCCAACATTGGTATTATCATCACAACGGCATTTGCTACTGTTGACGTTGCTGTCGACGCCATGAAAAAAGGGGCAGATGAGTTTCTCACTAAGCCTTTTAACCTCGCTGCACTATCGGTCACCTTAAAGCGCGTCCATGCTGAACGCTCACCAAAATCCCCTCTTGATGAACGAAAGCATGACCAAATCTTTAGTGCGTTATCCAACCCAATTCGCCGCTCGGTAATCAAGCAACTTAAAATCCATCGTAAAATGAAGTTTATGGATCTATGTCGAGTGGTGGGTATTGAGGATCACACCAAGTTTAATTTCCACTTAAAACAGTTGGTCAATAGTGGTTTGGTGATCAAGGAAGACGGTCGTATTTATTCACTGACCGAACAAGGTCAACAAGTACATTCCAGTATGCTTTAGACCTCGAGTGTCTATTTGAACACAGAATGAGAACCCCAAAAAAGCCGACTCTGAGTCGGCTTTTTGTTTATTTGTACTTTTTGTCTATTTGCGCTTTTTAGTTTATTTACTTCGCCTTTACTGCTCAATAGAACGAATTACTTTGCATGGGTTACCAGCGGCTACAACATTCGCTGGGACATCCTTTGTCACGACACTACCCGCCCCAATAACAGAATTCTCACCGATAGTGACACCAGGGCAAACAATCACACCGCCCCCCAGCCATACATTGTCACCAATCGTAATTGGCGTGCCAAATTCAACGCCTTCTTCCACGCGTCCTCTGACATCGAGAGGGTGACCCGCAGTGTAAATTTGCACGTTAGGAGCAAACAAAACATTGTCCCCAATGTGGACTTCCGCGACATCTAACACCACGCAATTGAAGTTGGCATAGAAGTTTTTACCCACTTTAATGTTTGAGCCGTAGTCGCACCGAAATGGCGGTTCAAGGTACGCCCCTTCAGAATCAGGGATCAATTCATCAATCGCATTTCGCCATTCATCCGTATCAGGAATGCTGTTGTTAATCTTTTGCAGAACCTTTCGGCATTCAATTCGCGCTTGGTAGAGCTCTTGGTCCCAAGCATCGTATGGCTCGCCTGCCAGCATTTTTTCTTTTTCTGTTCTCATCGTTCATCTCACCAAAATAAAAGCGCATCAAAGCACATCACAACGTCGCAAAATGTGACTGGCGTAGTGGATTATTTATTTGTGTAAACACTGTGATGAGATTTCAAACAGAAGCTATCCATCAGTCTTCTCGGAATGCGCGATTCATACTCTCCGTTAATGGTTTAACCAAATAACTTAGGGGTGTTCTCGGTTCAGACAGAATCAACACTTCTGCATTCATACCAGATGTCAGCCTATGCTTCGCAACATCGTCTTGAGACAGCGCAATACGAGCGAGATAAAAGTCATCTTGATTCTGCTCAGATAATTTATCAGCAGAGACGGTTAATACTGTGCCATCTAGTGGTGCAAGTGTTCTTGCATTTAAAGCCGTTAAACGCACTTGAGCATGTTGCCCTGGACTGATCAAATCAATATCTTGAGGGCTTACTCGAGCTTCCACCAACAACTTATCGTCTTGAGGAACCAATTCCAATAAGGTTTCACCAGAGCCGATAACACCTTGCTCGGTAAATACTTGCATGTTGACCACTCTGCCAGAGATTGGCGCAACAATGGCAGTACGCGCAACGACGTCTTTCGCCGAACGGTACTCCTCACGAATTGAAACGATCTCTTTCTTAGTGTTACGCAACTCTTCTACGATTTCATTGAGCCGTTCAAGTTTTAGCTCTTCAACTTTAGCTTGGTTCTCATCCAAACGCTTGCTGACGGTGAGAGACTGGCGATCAAGCTGACTTAAGGTGCTTCGTACTTCTGCAGCAAGGCGCTTTAGCTGTAATAAAGCTGACTTACCTGAAAACCCTTTCTGTACCAAAGCTTGATTGCTCGCAATTTCCTCTTCGATAAATTTGAGGCGCTCCCTCTCAATTACTTTGGTTTCCTTAAGGTTATCCAATTCCAAACTCGCGCCGGAAACACTCTGCGCAATGATGTTTAACTTGCTGTTAAAAAAGCGTTTTCTTGCCTCAAAAATCTTGTTTTGAACAGACTTTGCTTCGGCAACAATCTCACTGTTCACGAACATTGTTAGATCTTGCGACCAAACAATCTCTGGAAGCTCATCCAACTCTGCATTGAGACGATTTTCTTTTGCGATAGTGTGGATGTACTGACCGCCAACAGAGTCCAGCTTAGCGTTAGCTTGACGCTGCGAGAGCTGAATAAGTAATTGCCCTTTTTCAACCAAGTCGCCTTCTTGAACGTAGAGCTTTTCAATAATGCCCCCCTCTAGATGTTGGATCTCTTGTCGTTTGCTCAATACAGAAAGATCACCATAAGCGATAGCTGCACTCTCAAGCTTAGACGTCGCCGCCCAATAACCAAGCCCACCTAAAAATAGCGATAATGTAAGTACGCCAAGCAAAATGGGACCTTTTAAACGAAGCTCCGAAGATGGCACAAAGCGCACCACCTTTTCAGCAGCTAATTCGTTAACGGTTGGCAGTTGATTGCTCATTTCGCACCCTCGGTATATCTGTTCTCTCTTCACCCATTAAACGCTTAAGAACTTCATCTCTCGCTCCATACAGCTTCACGCGCCCCTCAGCCAAGTAGAGCAATCGGTCCATTTGCCTTAACGTGCTTGGGTTATGGGCAATCACAATCACGGTAGAACCTTGGGATTTAAGGTGAGCAATCAAGCGTTGGTACGCCGCTTCCCCCTCTCCGTCTAAGTTTGCGTTTGCTTCATCAAATACAACGACCGAAGGATCACCATAAACGGCTCTGGCTAAAGCAATTCGTTGGCGTTCTCCACCCGATAAACCTCGTCCGTTTTCACCGACCATGAAATCATAGCCTTTGTTTTTCTTTAGTATGAGCTCATGACAACCAGCTAGCTGAGCGGCTTGAATCACTTTAGCGGGGTCTTCGTCTTTGAAACGCGCAATATTTTCCCGAATAGTCCCAGGAAACAATTCCACTTCTTGTGCTAAGTAACCGAAATGTGCTCCCCGATCTTCAGAAGCCCATGTAGAGACTTCCATGCCATCTAACGTCACTTTGCCCGCAAGAGGCTTGATATTACCAAGGAGCAATCTAGCAAAGGTCGATTTACCAGTGCCTGAAGGACCAATTACGCCAACAGACACACCGGGAGGGATAGACAGCGTAATGGCAGACAAAACTGGCTCCGTTGCACCAGGGTGGCGGTAGGCTAAGCCTGTCAATTCGAAGTGCCCCTTAGGTCGAGGCAAAGGCATATCAGACTCATCGTGTTTGACAATCTTGTCTATTTCAAACAGACGGCTGTAAGCGTTTTTTGCCGACATTGCACTGCGCCAAGTGCCGATCGCTTGCTCCATCGGTGATAGTGCTCGACTCATTAAAATTGAGCTCGCAATCATCGCGCCTGCAGTGATCTCATGCTGGATTACCAACCATGCGCCACCACCTAACAAACAAATTTGTAATGAGCCTCGAACAAACTTGGAGAAATTAGCAAGGTAGATCGATTTACCCGCCACACGCTGCTCCAACTGGTTGGATTCATTCACTCTAGAATACCAACGCTCTAAAAAGGCGTTCATCATGCCCATCGCAATGATTGAGTTTGAGTTTTGAGTCGCGACTTCTGCTTGATTGATATGGGAAATCGAACGAACTTCACTCTCTTGTAAGGTTTTGCGTGTCACAAGCTCATTAATTAACCCCAAACTAAACAGCACAATAGAGCCACCTAGGGCTATGTGACCCAACATAGGGTGCAGCAGATAAACGAATAAAATGAAAACGGGGGTCCAAGGAGCATCAAGTAAAGGGTATGGCGCTTGGCTACTTAAAAAGCTTTTGATGTTTTGAATGTCTCTCAGCACTTGAGAGGTGTAGCTTTTACCCGTGTGGGCTTGGTATTGAATACTGCGTTTAAGCATAAATACCGACAGTTTTGAATCTATCCAATAACCGAAGGATTTACTCATTTGAGCGCGAGCAATATCGATAAACGACATGGTTAGTAGCGCTGCAAGTACGATAACCGTTAATAAGAAAAGCGTATCAATGGAATAGGAAGAGATTACACGATTGTACACCTGCAACATGTACAAAGGGATTGAAAGTACTAATAAATTTATAAATAAACTAAAGCCAATCAGCAAACCTGTGAGCGTGCACAGTTTCTGTTTAACTTCTTTGAAAACCGTATTTTGCACGATTACATCCACATATGTTGATACGTGGGCGCTAGTAATCTAGCGCCCAATAGAATGACTTAGATAATGAATAAGTCGCTTCCGTATGACTCGATATCTTCTTGCGTGACGCCAATTAGTTTCACAGTTAAGTCTGCACCGTCCGTGAACACTGCGCTGCCGTTCGCATCGTAAGTAAACGTCAGGTCTTCATATGATGTTACTGAATCACTGACGATATGAAGTGAATCTTCACCAATAGTGAAATCAACGACCTTCGCCTCACCATGACCACCAAACTTATCTGTGAAGATAAACTTATCTGCGCCAGTACCACCGATCAGCACATTGTCACCTGAACCAGATAGAAGCGTATCGTCACCGACACCACCGTTAAGCTTGTTGTCACCTAATAGCCCTAGCAATTTGTCATTACCTGTACCTCCGCCCAAGTAATCATTGCCTTCACCAGCCTTCAAAATATCATCTCCGGCACCGCCAATAAGACGATCGTCTCCCGCGCCACCTACGACGTAGTCATTGCCGCCGCCCGCAACAAAGGAGTCATTGCCACCAAATCCAACAAAGATGTCGTTGCCGCCATCAAAGTCAGTTTTATGGTTGTCACCTGAATCACCGTTGTGCGTATGATTTATACTCATTATTGTTCCCTCTTGGCTTTATTTTTGAATAGACCTTTTCACGTCTGGACTACGACTCAATTTCAGACATAAAAAGTCTAATAAATAACCTCAAAGGAGCGAGTTTGAATATGGGATGAGATTTAAAGCTGACTCAATTATCAAAAAAATATTAACTCATACTTTCTTCAATATTCTTTATCCAATACAAAGAGTTACTAGTAGTACTAAAGATTTCTTTTTGCCCAACTTGTTGCTTGGGTTCGATTCTTTACTTCAATTTTTCTAAAAATGTTATAAAGATGAGATTTAATTGTATGTTCACTGATAAATAAAGAATCGGCAATTTCCATATTTGAGCCACCTTCTTTCAAAATCTGTAGCACTTGTATTTCTCGTCGGGTTAACTCCACTTCTATAGCTGGCTCAATAATTCGATTCACTTCCTTATCTTTGTAATAAGTAAGTAACTGTTCTAACAGTCGACGTGATAACCAGTTTTCGCCTTTTATAATTGCCTCTAAGCCCTGACATAACTTGTTCATAGAATCATTGGGACCAAAAATCCCTTTCACGAAAGGCCACGCAGCCAACTCTTCTATTTGAAGCTCATGCCCAAGGTTAAGCATTATTGTTCCTAGTACTTTTTCATTATTTTTTAAATAATCTAAAGTTTCAGAAGGAGTATCTATAGAAAAGTCAACAAGTAGAAAATACTTCTCTGGAATAAGTTCGTGGTAACTAGGATTCTTGTTATCAATAATCGTAATCTTGGTTTCGGTATTCTTAGAAAGCATCTCCTTGAAGTTTTCACTCTGTAAACTTTGCTGAGTGATCATTAGGATTTCAGGCTTATCCTTATTGTTTTCCATAATGTTTCTCATACTTTCACTAACGTATCATTCTAAATTTAATAATTATTAATCAGCACTTGGTCTCATATCTAAGTGCTAGTCGCTAGAGTATGTTTATTTCCTACTTTTTTGAATTGCAATTTCGTTAAAATCATAAACAAAAAAAGTGTTTCTCATAAAAGAAACACTTTTTACATATCAAATATCTATATAAGATCTGACTCGCAAACTAAGGCTAGAAAGGGGAATCCCTATAAGTTTTATACGGCAATCGATAAACCTGAAATGTTTTCTTTAGCCCAAATTAATGCTTGCACTCTGTTTTTTACATCAATCTTCTTGAAAATATTGTGGAGGTGAGTCTTAACAGTATTTTCGCTCACAAATAGTTGCTCTGCGATCTGTTGATTCGAAGCCCCCATAGAAAGGAAGGTGATGATTTGTTGCTCTCTTTTGGTCAAAATTGCGGACACGCTCTTATTAACTGGTCTGCTATGTCTGCGCAGATGGGTGATGTATTGCTGAGAAAACTTACGGCTAAACCACATGTCACCCTGTAATACTTTGCCAATTCCAGCCTGTAATGTGCTGATATCGTCCGATGTGTAGAAGATACCCGTGAGTGTCTGCCATACAAATAGCTCTTCCGTTGAAATCGATTTGTCACAATTTAACAGAACTTCAATGGCATCTTTTAGCTCTGCTTTTTTAAACTCCATGTAACGAGAGAAGACTTCATCAGTCATAACACTATAATCGAGTAATATAGCGGAGACTGCTTCCAATGGAATTGTGTGCTTGGTGAGCTTTTCAGGGGCTATCAGAAAGACATTAATACCGAGTTTGGTTTCAAGAACATCTCTCAACAATGAAGACTGCAAGCTATCCTCAGTAATTAAAATTACGTTCCTTATATCTTTGTGCTCCATCTCGTTTGCAGTCCTTAATCATTTTGATTGAAATAAGCAATAGATTTAGGTACAGCGGGAGTATTGTCAAGTATGAAAAAAAGTAGTAACAAGGATTAATCTGTTGATTAATAAATAGATTAATAGGGTGAGTTAAATGGCGGGTATTAAAAAAGGGAGTATAAAACTCCCTCTTTATTAGTGAACTGGCACTGAATTTTTCTGATTGAACTTACCAAAGTATTGCTCAAGAACCTCTGGTGTCAGCTTTCCTTCAGCTTCTAGCTTCTTCAGTTCCGCTACGATTTCTTGTTGTTCTTCAAGAGATGGTAGCTTCACTTCAGGCTCGTCACCGGCTTCTTGTGAGATCAGTTCTAGTTCTTTTTCGAAATCATTCATAGTACTTACCTAAATATCGAGTCGTTAAACTTGTAAACTAGGTCTATTCTATCCAACTCTAGAGCTTGAAGCTACCAACCATCTTATCCAAGCGAGATGACAGTTCTTGTAGATCTCGACTTGCGCCAGCCAACTCTTCTGCCGTCGCAGTGGTCATTTCATTGATAGCGTTAATTTCTTCAATGTTCTGGTTGATGGTATGTACAACGGTTGATTGCTCTTCTGTTGCCGTCGCGACTTGCGTATTTCGATCTGAAATATCGGCGATACGCTCAGAGATATTCATCAGAACATCCACGGCTTCATCTGTTGATGCCACACCTTCAAACGTTACCGCTTTACCCGCTTCCATTGCTGTCACAGCATCTTGAGCATCACTTTGAAGTTGGTTAATCATCTTCTGGATCTCTTCAGTAGAATCAGCAGTACGTGACGCAAGATTACGCACTTCATCCGCTACCACAGCAAAGCCTCGACCTTGCTCACCCGCACGCGCAGCTTCGATCGCAGCGTTAAGTGCAAGTAAGTTGGTTTGCTCAGAGATATCACGAATCACATCCAAAATTGAGCCAATGTCTTTGGTCGTTGTCGCAAGTTGAGTGACCACCATGCTTGTGGTTTCCACATCACCAGCAAGGCGACTGATCACTTCTTTTGCTTGCGTTACGACTTGACGGCCTGTTTGGGTGTTATCAGACGCTTGGTTTGCCGTATCTGCCGCTGTTGCCGCATTAGATGCGATCTCACTGATCGTCGCACCCATTTGGTTGATCGCTGTTACTACCTGAATAGTTTGGTCGCGTTGCTCTTGGCTATTATCGTGCGTAGATGTTGCCTTACTTGAAACACTGTCTGCTGCTTGGCTTAGCGCACCACTGGTTAGCGATACTTCTTTCATGGTAGCGTGGATCTTCTCAATAAAGCCGTTAAAGCCTTTTGATAGCTGAGCGATTTCGTCGTTACCTTTGATTTCAATACGCTGAGCAAGATCACCCTCACCTTCACCGAGGTCAGTGAAGCGGTCAGCGATTTGACGAATTGGGTTAGTAATGCTGTTGGCAAGTAGAACACCCATCGCAATGAAGATCAGCGCCACGATTGCTGTTGTGAACAACATTTTCTCTGCGGTTGCATCCAGATCAGCAAACACTTCATTCACAGGAACCACACCAACAACAAACCAGTCCATTGACGGCACGTATAGGCTCGACACAAACATGTCTTGCCCTTCGAACTCAGTCGTAACTAGATTAAAGTGACCTTTATTTAGCAATTGAGATGCTGCGCCGCCGAACAATTGATTAATAGATGTTTTGTTCTTACCTTGTTGGCGATGGATTTGGATGTCACCTTTACTATTTGTTAGGAACACATAACCCGTTTTCTCAATTTTAAATCCATTAAGTAGCGATACCATGTCATCCATCGACTTAGACAGACCAGACATCGAAATACCGTTTACGTCTTGGTAGTTGGCAAACATTTTCACGTCGCCATTCGCTTCTTGGAATACGCTAACTGACGTATCTTGACCAGAAGAAGTAAACCCAAAGAACCATGCGTCTTGTGAGTGGTTAAGTTGACGCAGGAAACCATTTTGGTTCCAGTAGTAAGCCGTTTGTCGGTTCGCAACGGAAGCGTCGTTCAACTGATATTGGGATTTAACATTGTTAAGCTGTTGAACAAGTTGTGCTTCTACTGATGGGTTACGGTCTGTCGTTGATAGGGCTTCAACGACAAATTCATTAGTAGCAAGTTGTTTTGCCGCTTGTTGCATCTGTACAACTTCGCGGTCAATTTCAGTATTAATTTGCTGCAACATAGCAGGCAGCTCAATGTCGATTAAGCGGTGACTTAGCACCTCACGTGCATGGCGCTGAGCCATCACACCGACAATAATTGTAGAAGCAAGAACGGCAAAAGTAATACCGATGACAACCTTCTGTTTGATACTCAGGGAGTTAAGTTTCAACATATCTGGACCTTTAAAAGAATCACTTATTATCTGCATTCTGAACAGAGTAAAACTAGGTGCATATAAGCTTGGTATGCACGGCATGAAATCTATATCGACCTCCCCCTACAAAACTAGAGAAAATTCTCACAAAATTATGCAAATGTGATGTAACAGACTGTCGAGTAAGGTAATTCACGCTTTTCAATGGCTTGCAATCACTTTACTCGCCCCAATATTGAAAAGATAAATTACGCGGACGTACTGGAACTTTTCCCCTTGAGAAAGTGACCAATACTCAAAACAAGAATCATATGGATACCCAGAGAGTCCAAAAAATGCACAAAACAAACTTCGAAACTCTTCAAAGCTACTTAGAGTCTCAGATCATTGGTCAGCATGATCTCGTTAAACAGCTTCTTATTGCTCTACTTGCCGATGGGCACATCTTGGTTGAAGGTCCTCCAGGATTGGCTAAGACTCGTGCGGTTAAGTCTCTGTCGGATTGTGTAGAAGGTGATTTCCACCGAATTCAGTTCACACCTGACTTACTGCCAGCAGACTTGACGGGCACCGATATCTTCCGTCCAGAAACAGGCGAGTTTACCTTCCAGTCTGGTCCAATTTTCAACTCATTGATCCTTGCCGATGAGATCAACCGTGCGCCGGCTAAAGTGCAAGCTGCGATGCTTGAAGCAATGGCTGAGAAGCAAGTGACAGCGGGAAGAAACACCTATGCCCTACCAGAGCTATTTTTGGTGATGGCGACACAAAACCCGATTGAACAAGAAGGTACTTACCCACTTCCAGAAGCGCAGCTCGACCGCTTCTTGTTGCACCTTGATGTAGATTACCCAGATGCAGAGCATGAACTGGCGATCTTGCGCATCAACCGTGGGGAGGCAAAAGGTGAAGCAACGGTTGAGCGTCCAAGCTTAAGTCAAGAAGACATCTTCACTGCGCGTAAAGAAGTACTCAATATCCATATGGCAGATGCGATTGAGCAATACATCGTTCGTCTTGTTATGGCAACTCGACAGCCAAGTGACTACGACTCAGAATTAGCGAAATGGTTGTCTATGGGGGTGAGCCCACGCGCGACAATCGCCCTTGACCGTTGTGCTCGCGCTCATGCATGGCTAGCAGGTCGTGACTTCGTCTCACCAGAAGATGTTCAAGCCATGGCCTACCCTGTGCTACGCCACCGTCTTCTACTTAGCTACCACGCTCAAGCAGAAGGCATTACAGCGAACCAGGTTATCGACAAACTTCTTAGCCTTGTAGGTAGCGCATAACGTAGGTAGGTGACATGTCTGCATCATATACATTGCCACCTCATGCGAATGGGGTGACATTGACCCTAGAAGAGCTGCTTCAATATCGCACTCAATCGGTTCGTTGGTTGCCACCAGCCCAGAGTATTTGGTCACAAATGAGCGGTAATCATACCAGCCGTCAAAAAGGTCGTGGTATGGACTTTATGGAAGTGCGCCAATACCAAGCGGGTGATGATATCCGCAGCATCGATTGGCGAGTTACTGCTCGAACGGGAAAAGCACACACCAAGTTGTTTGCTGAAGACAAGGAACAAGCGGTGATTTTGTACATCGACTTGAGTCCTAGTATGCACTTCGGATCGCAATACGTGTTGAAATCGGTTCAACTGGCGCACTTCGCTAGCGTCTTGATTTGGCTAACATTAGCCAAGAAAGACCGCATTGGTGCGGTGATTGATGATGGTTCCCAGTGCATTGAGTTCCGCCCTTCCTCTTTACAAAAGCAAGGGCTGAGAATTCTTGACGCGATAGTGAATACTCACAATCAATTACTTACAAATCAACAAGCTGCCAGCACACGCACGTTGCCATACATGAGTGCAATTGAAACGCTGCACAACCTCACTCCGAAAGGCAGTGAACTGATTCTGCTGAGTGATTTTGCTCAAGTTGAAGAGAAAGAGTTGGTTCAACTACGTCGGTTAAAACAACACAACAGTGTTCGTGCAGTGCAGTTTTATGATCCTCTAGAGCGAGGCGAAACTGACTTTAGAGGACAAGCAAAAGCGTCTGATGGACACCGTAGTCAATGGTTTAACTTCGGCTCAAAGGGACAACGTAAGGAATTAGAGTCTCACTTTGTCAAACATCAGCAAGCAATCAAACAACAATGTCATTCCATGGCAATTCCGTTTAATAGCCTATCGAGCGGGTTACCGCTGGTTCAGCAATTAAGCTAATAACAGCAACAACATACAAATCATTCAAGCAGTAGTAATAATGACAACGAATAACCAAAGCCTAAACCTTGAACCTTTGATCCTACCTAATGCACCTGATTGGTTCCCACTCGCTTGGGGATGGTGGGCTGTTTTGGGCGGTGTAATTCTTTCCATCTTAATTGTCGCATTGTACTTAAGGTGGCGTTCAAAGCGTCTTGTTGCAAAGAAGACCGCATTGAAACTGTTAACCAACCCAATAACACCACATACGCCTTCTTCTGCATTAGAGGTTCTTCGTCAAGCAGCTTTGAGTTACTTCCCTCGTGAAGACATCGCGCCATTAACAGGCTCTGCTTGGTACGAGTTTCTTGATAGTTACACCAAAGAAACTCGATTCGTCGACAAACAACAACAGTGGCAAGCGGCGCTGTATCAAAAATCTGGTCAAGAGCAACATCAGGATTTGATTGATGATTGCACTTTCTGGATTTCGACCGCATTGCCACCAAAGAAAAAGGCAAAAACTCGTGACTGAGGCAACTCTCGTTTCGAGCCTTTCTCAGTGGATGAACATTGAGTTTGTCTGGTGGTGGGCACTGCTATTACTGCCCCTACCTTGGCTAATTTTTAAGTTCTTCCCTGAAGAGACTCAGCAAGCTGAAATTAAACTGGCGTATTTGCCAGATAATCAGCACAACAGTAAACCAAAGCAACTGGTACAAAAAGCCCTGTCTGTTGGAGTATGGGCTCTATTGGTCATCGCCTGTGCTCGCCCCGTTTGGTATGGCGATCCGGTCGACTTCCAACCCAAGTACCGCGATATGATGTTAGTGGTCGACTTATCTGGCTCAATGCAGAAAGAAGACATGAACTACAATGGCGAATACATCGACCGCCTAACCGCAGTCAAAAAAGTCTTATCCGACTTCGTAGCAAAGCGCCAAGGTGATCGTTTAGGTGTGGTTTTATTCGGTGACCACGCTTATCTGCAAACGCCTTTGACCGCAGATCGCAAAACCGTGATGCAACAAATCAACCAAACCGTAATTGGTTTGGTGGGCAATAGCACCGCGATTGGTGATGGTATCGGTCTAGGAACAAAAACCTTTGTCGATAGTGATGCGCCACAACGTGTCATGATCTTGCTTAGTGACGGGAGCAACACATCGGGAGTTCTCGATCCTATCGAAGCGGCTAAGATTGCCAAAAAATACAATGCCACTATTTACACCGTTGGCGTAGGCGCTGGCGAAATGATGGTGAAAGACTTCTTCATGACGCGCAAAGTAAATACGGCTTCAGATCTTGATGAGCAGACACTTACAAAGATCGCAGAAATGACAGGTGGTCAGTACTTCCGAGCGCGTGATGCTAAAGAACTTGAAAAGATCTACGACACCATTAACCAACTAGAACCAGTCTCTAGTGAAACCCAAACCTGGCGTCCTCAGTCGGAATGGTTCCCTTATCCACTAGGCGCAGCACTTGCACTTTCCGTGTTCTTGTTTGTAGTAAGGAGAAAACATGGCTGAGTTTACTTTCTTACACCCATATTGGTTGCTAGGCTTGCTCGTCGTTCCTGTCGCGCTTGCCCTTAATAGTCAGTACAGAACGAAAAAGTCATCATTAATTGCTCCTCATTTAGCAAAGATGCTTGGTCATTCAGTCAAAACCAAACATTACTTTGCAGTATGGGGAGTGGCTTGGGCAGTAGCATGTATCGCCTTGGCAGGTCCTAGTTGGCAAACCAACACTCGCCCAAGCTTTGAGTTGAGCCAAAATCGAGTGCTAGTTCTGGACATGTCACGCTCTATGTACGCAACGGACGTGAAGCCAAATCGACTGTCACAAACGCGCTATAAGGCACTGGATTTACTGCCGAAATGGAAAGAAGGCTCCACAGGTTTGGTCGCCTACGCTGGTGACGCTTATACACTTAGTCCACTCACGACAGACTCCAGCACACTTGCAGGTATTATCGAAAACTTGTCTCCTGAGTTAATGCCCTACCAAGGCTCTAACTTACCATCAGCAATTGAAACAGCAGTGAACCAGTTCACTCAAGCAGGCGTGAGTCAAGGTGATATCGTTCTATTAGCGGACGACTTAGATGACACCGAGCTTTCTCGCTCATTGGCATTGCTTAACGGCAAAAACATCCGTGTGTCAGTACTCGCTATCGGCACAGCAACAGGTGCGCCTATTGCCTTGCCTGACGGTTCATTAATGAAGAACCGACAAGGTAATACTGTGGTAGCCAAAACAAACCTAAAAAACTTGCAAAAGCTAGCAAAGGAAACCGGCGGACTGTTTGTGCCAATTCAGCACAATAACCGTGATGTTGAGAACATCGCAGCCTTTACCAACAACGCTAGCCACAGCCTAGGTGCGAAACAAAGTGACGATGTCAAAACCGATTCTCGCTTGAATGGTGGTTTCTGGTTGCTACCTTTGTTGCTTTTTCCTGCCGCTCTGCTCTTTCGACGCGGCATGATTTGGGTACTCATCGCAACAGTATTGCCAATGACTTGGATGCCGAAAGCAGAAGCTAATACCTTCCTAAACCAAAATCAGAAAGGTGAGCAACTCTACCAGCAAGGTGAGTTTGAGAAAGCGCAAAATACCTTTACCGATCCAAATTGGAAAGGCGCGGCAAGTTATCAAGCGGGCGACTATGAAAGCGCTATTGAAGCATTCTCAAATAACCCAAGTTTGAATGGGCGTTATAACCTTGCGAACGCACTTGCCCAAAACGGGCAATTGGAAGATGCAGAAAAACTCTACGAACAGTTAATCAAAGAAAAACCTGACTTTGATGCTGCGAAAAAGAACCTGTCGGTTGTAGAGGAGAAACTGAAACAGCAACAGCAACAGCAACAGCAACAGCAACAGCAACAGCAACAGCAACAGCAACAGCAACAGCAACAGCAACAGCAACAGCAACAGCAACAGCAACAGCAACAGCAACAGCAACAGCAACAGCAACAGCAACAGCAACAGCAACAGCAACAGCAACAGCAACAGCAACAGCAACAGCAACAGCAACAGCAACAGCAACAGCAACAGCAACAGCAACAGCAACAGCAACAGCAACAGCAACAGCAACAGCAACAGCAACAGCAACAGCAACAAAAGTCTCAAAATGAGGCTAAGAAAGAGCAAGGACAACAGTCACAAAATCAGCAAGAATCTGAAAATAAAAAAGAAAAGCAGAAAGCCGAGCAGCAACGCGCTAAACAAGGAAAAGAGAAACTGGATGAGCAGAAAGGTCAGCCAATGCAGGCTCAAGCTCAACCAGAGAAAACACATCAGGATGACCCTGAGTTCCGACGCTTAGAAGCGGTGGAAAGTGCTCGTGACCCAAGCTTCCTGATTCGTGCTCAAATGCAGTTGCAAGCTCAACAAAAACAACCTCCACAACAATCAAATAAGGAGTGGTAAGTCCATGATGAAAAAAGGCGCAAAACTGGTCTTTGTTCTAATGGCCAGCCTACTAACTAGCTTTTCGGTTTTTGCTCAAAGCCTTCAAGCCAGCGTAAATAAGACTCAGGTGGCTAAAAACGAAGTGATCAACCTTAGGATCATGGCAGACACAGAGCTAGGCTCAGATGCGATTAACTTTGATGCTCTGAAAGATGATTTCTTTTTGGGTCAGCCGCGTTATGGTCGCTCGAGTAATAACATCAATGGTCATAAAACCGTTCGCACTGAATGGAGTATTTCAATTGCTCCAATGAAAGAAGGTGTCGTGACCATCCCTAGCTTCTCTGCTGATGGAATGACAACAGAGCCTATCAAACTGCGCGTCACCAAAGATCAAACAGAACCAGACATGGATGAACTGTTTAGTTTCAACATGGACGTGGATAACCATACGCTTTATCCCCAGCAGTCTACGACGGTGCGAATGCAGTTAGTCATAAAGGCAGATCCTCGTCGCCTTGATACCCCTCAAATCCTCCCACCAAGTATTGAAGGGATGAAAATCGAGCCAGCAAGCGATGCCAAACAAGGTCGTCGCGTTATAGATGGACTTGAAGTTACGGTGTTAGAACAGTCATTCCACATTACTGCGGATCAACCAGGCACGTACACGCTTAACGGCCCTAAGCTGACTGGTTCATATATCTATGGGGACAGCTTAACTGGCTCAACCAAGATCATGCCAATCAACACAAAAACAGAGCAAATGACAATTACCGTCAAGCCAATTCCAAAAGACTTCAAAGGAAACTGGCTGCCTGCAAGTGCGTTAGAAATGACACAGAGCTGGCAAGATGATCAGGGTAATCCTCTGTCTGTGAATAAGATAAACACTGTGAAGCAAGGTTCTTCTATCACTCGTACGATTCGCATTCGAGCACATGGTACTCAAGCGGAATACTTGCCACGTATTGGTATTATTTACCCAAGTACATTACGTGTTTACCCTGAACAACCACAGTTTGAAACCTCGCGCGATGGCACAGTGACGATGACCGTCAAACAAGTGCTAATCCCTACCGAGGCAGGCAGCCTGACACTTCCGGGGTATTCTGTAAATTGGTGGGATAGCAATCGAGATCAAGAGAGAAAAGCAGAGATCACCCAGCTCAAATTGAATGTCGAAAAAAGTGATAGTGGTTTAATTACCTTGCCAGAAAGTGCGTTACCAACGCAACCTGCAGCTACTTCGGCACCCACTGCGCCAAGTGGTGTAGGTTCAATTTGGCAAACACTCACTTTCGTATTCGGCGTATTGTGGCTTGTCACTTCTGCTATCGCGTTTGGACTATGGAAAACACGCGCAACTCAACAAACAGAAAAGGCAGTAAGCGCGCGTCATGGTTCGCCAATTCAAGATTTAGAGCGCACCATCAAACAAGGTGACAGCGTGATGATTGAAAGAGCAGTTAATGACTACCTAAACACCCATCATAGCAACAGCGAATCTGACGCAGTAAGAGCGGTGAAAGAGGAGTTAGCCGTTATGAACCAATCTCGCTTTAGTGCGACACAACAAGCGTGGAAAGCAGAAACTCTACTCGTCAAACTTAAACAACTGGCGAAAGAGAAGCACACTAAATCTAGCCACCAGCTAGAAAAGTTGTAATCTCCTTCATCCTACTAACGCAAAATGGCAGCTCAATCAGAGCTGCCATTTTTGTATTTTGGTGATCTTAAGCAACGATTTGATCCGGCGTGTCGAACATACGAACACAATTTCGACCGCTATTTTTCGCCTGATAAAGCGCTTTATCTGAAAGTTGATAAAGGTGATCAAAATTAAAATCTTTTCCTTGAGTTTGATAACAGGAATAACCGACAGAAACCGTAAGCAATTCACCTTCTGGGTTGTGACAATGCTTGATTCCTTCATCCTCGATACAACGTCGAATACACTCCGCACGTAGCCTAACCTCTTCTTGGTCAGACCCGATCATCAGAAGGACAAACTCCTCACCACCAATGCGACAAAATACTTCGTCTTCATCTTTGGTATGATGCTCAAGAATATTGCCAATTCGCATTAAGGCAATATCCCCTTCTAAGTGCCCATAATGGTTGTTAAACAAACCAAAATGGTCAATATCGATCAGAATAAGACCGAAAGGCATCACCTCATTATGTTCGATATAACAGTACTTTTGCATCACATGCTCTAACATGCGGCGGTTGCCCAAACGTGTTAGCGGATCAAGTTTGGACAAAACCTCCAATTGTCGATTCGCTTCTTCCAGCTCTTTTGTTCGATTCTTGACTTCAAGCTCTAGGTTCTCATTGAGCTCTCTAATCGCTTCCTGCGCTTGCGTTCTTTGCAGCACTTCAGCAAGGCTTGAAGCAAACATTCGAATCACTTCACGTAGCTGAGATGTCAACGGTGCACGGGTAAGGAGGTTATCCACGGCGATAAAAGCGATAGGACCGCTGCTATTCGATGTCAGCACTGTCATGGCAGCCCAACCGAACCCTACAATGTTACAGTCATGGTAAATAGGTACCGATTCTTCGAAGGCGACCTCATTTGGCATCGAGCGGGCTAAATTGATCAAAGAGAAGTCTTGCGTCTCACCAAAAAAGTAAGATTCATCAACCACATTCCCTTGAATGTCGGTTCCCCACGTTCCTTGCATATAAGAACAATTTTCATCGGTTAAGAACACGGCCATACGGTCAATGCCAAGGTTCTTAATTGCAAACGTCACCGCAGATTTACAGACATCACTCACGGTCGTACAACGTGATAATTCAACCATACTGGAGTGCAGCATACGCACATTTTGCTCTTGGCGTTTTCGGATAAAAATTTGAGAGAAAAGCGAACCAAAAGACTCCAGCATTTGCTTTTGGTAAGCGGTAATCGGTTTACGGTGAATAAAGTTGTCCAACGCAAACCAGCCAAATGGCTCATTCCCATCGCGTAAAATCAACATCGCGTTCCATCCCTGCCCGACAACTTTGCCTGCGGTATATATAGGGGCATCTTCAACGATGACCAGATTGCGCTCTATGCTCGACAAAGCGGCGATGTACTCTTCACTCAATTGGTGAAGATCATACTGAGTGTGGAACTCGTCAATAGTAGTACCCGACTCATCTGTACCGTACGTGCCACTGAAACTGCGCTTTTTCATATCAAGCAGCATCAAGGTTGAGCGATCAAAGCCTAGACGCTCACGCAGTGCCTCTACTGCTTTTAAATACAGATCTTTCAAAGAGTCTGGGTTGGAAATTTCTAAAGCGACTTGTTGTACGAGCTTCATATTTTCGATGAACCGTTCACGTTGGCTGAGTTCATCAACATATTGAGCTTCTCGTACATCGCGGTGCTTCATCTCAAGCGACGCGTGTTTTTCAGCTCGAATGCACTGCCAACGAGCTGCAGCGAGCTGCATAGCGTCGTAGCTTTCTTCGTAAATATTGTGAGCCGATCGGGCTTGAACGTTTTGTACTAGTAGATAGGTGCGCTTAATCGGTGTGTTATCGAGCATCATGATGTAGCTGTCGCCACCCAGATCTTGAATGTGTTCCCAATTGCAGGTGTTGATCGCAAGGGGAATAATACTTTCTGAGGTATCAAACTGGCTTGCCCAATCCCAAAAAGCTTCTGGATACTGACGAATTGGAAATAAGTCACCACGGGAAAAAAGAATGGTCCCGGCTGGATTAGTCAGCGGATCGTCGAAAATCGCTATCGCGCTGGGGGAAAAGTGCTGTTCTAGATGCTCGAAGATGGCTTCCGCCAAGAGCCTATGATCTCTCGTCGAAGAGACTGTTCTTGTAAAACTTTTTAAACTCACCTGACCAACCTAATCTACTTTTTTATTTTCGATAAAAAACTACTTAGGTGTAGATATGCAATCAATGGAATCCAAGTTGAGCTGTTAAGTCTTTCGCAAAAAATATTAACTTAATTTCACATTCGAGAACCTTTCAACATTTTTAGACAGGTGTTTCATCAGAATTACATACTGCAAAAAAAATGAGCAAAAATGAATCAACATGAGCATTGCTAATAATGATAGGCAGTCACACCCAAAATAAAAAAAGCCCCTCACTAGGAGGGGCAAGAGTACCATCGCTTATAGTTATTAACGTATATGCTTGTAAATACTGTAATTAACCAAAGTCACCGTTTACATAACCTTGGGTGCGGTCGTCTTTTGGATCGCTAAAGATAACTTGTGTATCGTCATGCTCAACCAATTCGCCCATTAGGAAGAACGCAGTACGATCTGAGATACGACGCGCCTGCTGCATTGAGTGCGTTACGATCACGATGGTGTAGTTCTTCTTCAACTCTTCCATCAATTCTTCGATTTTGTGGGTCGCAATCGGGTCAAGTGCTGATGTTGGCTCATCCATTAGAATCACATCAGGCTCCATCGCGATTGTACGTGCAATACATAGACGCTGCTGCTGACCGCCAGATAGACCAAACGCGTGAGACTTAAGACGGTCTTTTACTTCATCCCAAAGTGCTGCACCACGCAGGGATCGTTCCACAACTTCATCGATGTGCTTTTTGTCTTTGATGCCTTGAGCTCGCAGACCGTACGCCACGTTTTCATAAATACTCATTGGGAATGGGTTTGGCTTCTGGAATACCATACCAACCTTAATACGAAGGTCAGCAACATCGATATTGCCGTAAATATCTTCACCGTCCATTGCCAACTTACCCGTGATCTTAACGCCTTCAATCAGGTCATTCATGCGGTTCAAGCAACGTAGCAATGTTGATTTACCACAACCTGAAGGACCGATAAGCGCCGTCACTTGGCGTACTGGGATTGGTAAGTTGATTGATTTCAGTGCTTGGTTGTCACCGTAAAACAGATCTAGGTTTTCAATATCAAACTTGTTCATTTTCTTAATCTCTTAAATCTTGAATTCGTGTCTTTTAACGTGCGTTCTTAATTCGTTTTGTTAGTAAGTTGCGGTGTTAAAACGTCGTGCGATAAGTTTTGTAAACATGTTGATCAGTAGAACAACAACAATCAGAACTGTCGCGGTACCGTAAGCCTGATTCCATTCTTCAATGGTAAACAGTTCGGTAGTCAGTTTGTATAGATGAACGGTTAACGTACGACCTGAATCCAATAGAGAATCCGGAATACGTGCAACCATACCTGCTGTCAGGAATACTGGAGCAGATTCACCAATGACACGACCAATACTTAGAATGACCGAGGTTAAGATACCTGGCATTGCGCTTGGAAGAATTAAACGCCAGATAGTGTAAATCTTAGAAGCACCCAGACCGTAAGAACCTTCACGGTATGTTTGCGGTACTGCCATCAACGCTTCTTCCGTAGTACGGATGATCACTGGCAGGATAAGGATACTTAGCGTTAGGGCACCTGATAGAATCGAGAAGCCAAGACCAAGAATTGCCACAAAGAAAGTCATACCGAATAGACCGAAGATGATCGACGGGATACCCGCCAATGACTCAGTACAGAATCGGATAATCTTCACTAAACGACTGCCTACTTTCGCGTATTCGGTCAAGTAGATTGCTGTCATGATACCGAGTGGAGCGGCCACTGCGATAGATGCGATAACCATGTAAATTGTCGCCACAATCATTGGGAAGATGCCCTGCTCTTCACCTGTACGCGTATAGTTATCAGTAATGAAGTTCCAATCTACGTGTTGTAGACCGTTTGATAGGATGTACCAGATAATCCAGAACAAAAAACCTACCGTCAGTGCTGCCGAGATCCAGACAAATGCGCTAAAGACATTATCTTTGAACTGGCGTGCTTTTTTAAGTTTTGCGCGATCCATAATAGTCACCTTTAACGAGCGATTACTTCGCTTTTTCTCGGTTTAGGTAAAGTAGTACAGCGTTCAACGACATGATGAAAACAAGAAGTACCACACCTGTAGCGTAAAGTGCGTTTGCGTGAACACCACTTGCGTAAGACATTTCAATAGCGATGTTTGCCGTTAGCGTACGAGCCGAATCCAAGATGCCTTCTGGCATAGCTGGCGCGTTACCCATAACCATAATGATCGCCATGGTCTCACCCAACGCACGACCGATACCCAGAATCACACCTGTCATGATGCCTGAGCGAGCCGCTGGAACGAGCAATTTAAAGATGGTGTAGATTTTAGATGCGCCTAGCGCCAAAGAACCTTCTTTGTAAGTACGAGGAACCGCGCGGATAGACGTTTCAGAAACCGTAATTACCGTTGGTAGAATCATCACACCAAGAACGATGATACCTGCAAGGATAGTGTTACCCGCTGGCACATCAAAAACGTTTTGAATCAGTGGAACGATAATAACTAGACCAAAGAAACCGTAAACGACGGAAGGGATACCTGCGAGCAGTTCTACTGCCGGGCGAATAATGTCCGCCAAGCGCTTTGGTGCGATTTCCGCGATAAAGATAGCAGTCAAAACACCAATTGGAACACCCACTAAAACCGCGCCAGCTGTCGATACGATAGAAGCGACGATCATAGTGGCAACACCGTATAATGCAGGTGGTAACCAGTTTTGACCTAGGACAATGCCCGAGACGCCCGCTTCTTGGAATGCTGGGATACTCTCTCGAACGATGAAGTATGCGATAACTGCTAATGATACGATGCCGATAACAGCACTCGTTAGGAACAAGCCGTGGAAGATGCGTTCTCTCCAATCGACGCGGCGTTTTTCGCGTAAACCTGGCTTGCTGATCGCTTTAGCGTCAGTAGTCATAAGCTTTTCACTATTTGTTGCGATGGTCATAAAAATCTCACGGTTCTTGGCAATGCCGTTGAACACAATGGATAGAAAAGGCTCAGCCCGAAATGTTGGGCTGAGCAAACTTTAGAGTCCCGATAGGATTAGTTAACTGAGATGTAACCTTTTTGGTCAACTAGCGCTTGCGCTTCGTCAGTTAGCATCCAGTCTAGGAATTTTTGAGTTTCAGCAGATGGCTTGCCATCTTTGTAAAGGACAAGGAAAGGACGAGCAACTTTGTAAGAACCGTTCTTCACATTGTCTACCGATGCTTCGATACCATCGATTGGAAGCGCGTTTACAGAGCCATCAACAGTACCAAGAGAAATGTAGCCGATTGCGTATGGGTTAGAAGCAACCATAGTCTTCAGTGCACCGTTACCGTTAGCAACTTGAGCGCGTTGAGAGATTGCAGATACTTTCTTACCAGAAATTTTCATTTTTAGAGACATGATGTCTTCGAATGCGCCACGAGTACCAGAAGCCGTATCACGAGTGATTGCTACGATTGGCTTATCTGCACCGCCAACATCTTTCCAGTTTGTCACTTCGCCTTTGTAGATAGCAGTAACTTGCTCAGCCGTTAGACCTGATAGTTTGTTTTGTGGGTTTACAACAACTGCGATACCGTCTAGAGCAACTGTCTCTTCTTTTAGAGCAGGCTCTTTCTCAGAGTCTTTTAGGTTACGAGAAGACATACCTAAGTCTGCAGAACCGTTTTTCGCTGCTTTAACACCAGCAGATGAACCAGGACCTTGAACTTCGATAAATACGTTCGGGTTTGTCTTCATGTATGTTTCAGAGAAAACTTCCATCAGTGGAGTTACGCTGCTAGAACCCACTGCAGAGATAGTTTCTTTAGCAGAAACAGGAGTCACTGCCATTGCGCCTAGAAGTGCGATTGCACCGATTACTGTCTTTTTCATCACAATTTCCTTTAAGTGGCCTTATTGCCGTTGTGTTTCACTTGAACGGTGCTCACTTTAGAATCCAAATATGACAGTTGTGTTTCACTTAGTTGAAGCCTCTATGACACGTTGTCATTTCTGCTTAATAAATCAGCAATCAAACTTTATTTACTTTCGAGCTCAAAATACTTTGACTGCTTTTTGTAATAGCAAAATGCCAACTACATCGCTTTTAATATATTTCATAACAAATAAACATTGTTAAATGATTGATATATCGAGACTAATGATTAGAATCGTTACGCTTTACTTACAAAAATGATAATAGTTACAATCTTTAGAGGGTCAATCATGCGTCAATTACTTAGTGCGCTGTCTATTAAGCTACAGGTTTTCGTGCCCGTACTTTTCACTGTCATACTTCTCATCGTAGGTTTGAGCGTAGGCATAGGAAAATTAGAGCAAGCGTTCGATAAAGTTACGGTTTCAACAAATAACCTTATCGTGCACAAAGAAGAACTGAGCTCAATCGTAGACAACACTTATGCCATGCGCATTAAGGCTATCTACAGTCTTTTCAGGGCTGAAGATGTCAAAACACTTAACCAAGAATTACAACGACGTCAGGCGACAAACCAAGAATTTTTAAACTCAATCGATCAAATTGAAGGGATTCATGCAGAGGTAAATGCCATGCGTGAGGCGATGAACCACTATGTGGATTTCACTCGAGTCACCATGACACCTCTGTTAAATACCAAGCATTCATCGGACTACACAACATCGGATTTTGACCGAGAATACGAAACCGCAATGGGCAAATACCGCCTCGCTGGTGAGGCAATGATCAATGCCATTGACAGCTTGTCTAAAAAGCTCAATCAAATCGTAACGGATGAAGTAGAAGAAAACGGAGTATTGCACTCTAATACGCTAACCTACAGCACCATCTCGCTGGTCATCATCCTTTCTATTGCTTCATTAATCAGTTGGCTGCTGGCAAGCTATATTGTTGCGCCTATTCGTAATCTGCAACAAACCATGAGAGAGGTAGCAAAAGGCAACTTGCTTGTAGAAGCAGAAGAAGTAGGTAAAAACGAAGTATCCGAATTGGCAAGCGACGTTAACCAAACGATCCATCAGCTTCGTGGCACCGTCGATTCTCTAGTACGAATCAGTGAAGATGTCGCTTCGGCCTCTACTGAGCTTGCGACAGTCATGACACAAAGCAGCGCAAACTCTGATCAAGAAAAACAAGAAGTAGAACAAGTCGCTTCTGCAATTAATCAACTTGAATCTACCGCTGCGGAAGTGTCAACTAACGCACAGCAAGCGGATAGCGCGTCTAATGAAGCGACGAAATTAACTTCACAAAGTTTGAGCATGTTTGAGGAAAGCACGCGTGCAAGTACTAAGATGGCAGATCAACTCAACGAAGCTGCCCACGTAGTGACATCACTAAAAGACCAGTCGGAACAGATTGGTAAAGTGATTGAGGTAATTGAAAGTATCTCTGAACAAACCAACCTGTTGGCACTCAATGCCGCTATTGAAGCAGCACGCGCAGGTGAAAGTGGTCGTGGATTTGCCGTAGTTGCAGATGAAGTACGTATGCTTGCAGCAAGAACTCAAGAATCGACCAAAGAGATCCAAACCATCATTGAAGAGCTACAACAACAGTCTGGTCAGGCAAACGAAAGCATGCATTCAAGCTTAGCCATGCTAGAAGACAACCAGGCGCTTGCTGCAGAAGTAAGCCGATCTCTGAGCGACATCAACAGCGCGATTTCTGACTTGAACGCGATCAATACTCAAGTCGCAACCGCTTCAGAAGAACAGAAACAAGTCACCTCTGACATCAACAACAACTTAAGCACTATTTATGAGTTGGTCAGCCAGAACGTAACGGGTATCACCCAATCAGCCGCTGCAGCGCAAGAGTTGTCTGGTTTGGCAGAAAATCAGAAACACCAGCTTAAGCAGTTCCAAATCTAAGCGTTCGACTCAACGCATAATTTACACACGAGAAAACAAAAAGCTCCGCAATCGCGGAGCTTTTTATAAACAACAAAACTATAAGTCTTTGTTGATATAATGATTATTACTCATCCGTCACTAACAATACAGTAGCTTTGAAGGCTGAATTTAACGGCTTTCGATTAAAAATCTCACCATTAGTCGTGTCAAAAGTTGCAACATGCTCACCGTCGCCATTAGGTGTGTTACTCCACACATAAATCCCTAGAACATCATCTCCACCTTTCAAACTATAGCCGCTAACAAACCCTGTACCATTCATAGCTGGACTGTGGCAAGCTCGCTCAGTTAGAGATACCAGCTCTTTGATATTTGCTAGTCGCCAGTTTTTTTTGCCAGCAAAATTGTGAAGAGGATGGTTGCCGTCCTTATTACGAATTTGTTTTGCTGTGGAGAGAGCTAATTGCCATGACATTGTAGATCGCGTCCCCTGACATTCTTGATTTCCTACATTCCATGTCATACCGACTGGACAGCGCATCCATGTTAGACCTGTTTTCAGATCAGTTACGGTACCGTTCTCAGAATATGTATAACGCGTGTTAGGTGCCGTTTTAGAAAAGTCAGTAGAACACTCTTGTGCAGCCATTCCAGTTTGAGAAACCAAAGCAAGAGATAGTACAGTTATTAGTTTCTTCATCTTATTGCCCCTTAACTGCGACTAGACGGATTGGGAATTGGTAAGAATCATCAGCACCTACACTTGTGTTGCTTGAGCGAATCTCGACGTATGAAATAGTTCCTCTTTCTACGCCCCGAGAGACAATCGCAGGGAAATAAACCTCACCATCAATGAGCTGTGATGATGCATTCGTAAACTTAAAGTCGCTATGCCAAAACGCACCATATTCTAAATAAGGACTACCTATGGTTTGCTGTGGGAAGTATTTAACATTAAAACCATAGACGTTGTATGGCGCATATTCGTCGTTCGGAGCAAACAGTGTTTGTTCACCAAAGTCTAGTAAGTCATAAGTCTCACGGTAAGTCGGCAAACGCCAACTAGCAATTCCACATAACGACTGCTTGTTCGTGTACTCAACGTATTGGCTTGTTGTACAAACTTCATCACCCGCGTCTTTACAACTTGCAAGATCGACATCTTTGCTAAATGGTTTAAATGTTTCAGACTCAAACGCAAATAGGCGGTCTTTAAATTGAATTGAGTTAGAATCCCCACTCTTGTTTTCCCAAACTAGACCAGTACGCTCATCCAAGGTACAAGACCACTCTGATGCATCATCAGCCAAAGCTGTACCTTTCGCATCAAGCTTGACAAATTTAAGTCCTGATCCTGTTGTTGTTTGCTTGTCGGTTTTATCGAAGCCATAAGAAGCATCCTGACCTGGGTAATCTAGCGGTTCTTTCGCAACACCAGAAGTTCCTTCAGCGAAAAACAACACGACACCGGTGTCGTTACGACCTATAGTCTGATCAGCAAGTTCACTAATTTCTTTAGCCAACGATGCGATTTGAGCATCAGATAGCGACTCTGAGACAAGCGCTTTACTTTGGTAGCTAAGATTCTGAGAAAGGAGAGCGACACCTTGCTTCATTTGCTCCGGCTTCATACTTTTTAGTACGGCAGCCGTATTTTGTTCGAGTGTGCTTAGCTCGCTTGCCGTTGCACTTGACATCACGGAACCAGACAAAGAAACGCCCGCACCAGCCAATTGCGTTTTTACAATTTCTTCCGACTGAGCAAGCGTTTTACCATCTACAACTAAGCCCGAAATTAGGCTTGTGACACCATTAAGCGTGTTGCCTGTCGCTAGGTTTTGACCTGGAGCACTTACTCGAAGTGTTTGATTTGAGCCCTGATCAACTTCAGCAAGAATCGTGCTAGTCAAAATGTTTTTGTCGCTTGATGTCAGGGTGAACTTACCAGCATTATCACTTTTTGTACTAGGTTCAGATGAATCACAAACGTAGTTTTGGTTTAAGTCGATACACACAGGGGTATCCAGCAATGTGCCTTGGGCTGCAATCGTACCCGCTAGGTTGTATGTCGGAGCGGCTGTGTCACCACCAGAACCGCCGCCACAGCCAGCAAGGGCGAGCGATATAGCAATGAAAGAATATTGAAACTTCATAAATATTATCTTCTTTTGATTAATAATTTGTGGTTTAACGAGAGCGAACCACTCTCACCATTGAAAGCAGTAACAGACCAAACAATGCGAAAGGTGAACCACTACCACCCGAGCCACCATTACTGTTTTCATTAGTGGTATCAGCACGACACTGATACTGAGCAAAGTGACTCACACCCCACTCTTTCAACACCCCAGAGTTTCCAGACACACGATCCGAAACCTCGAGACGCCAAGTACCCCAACTCGGTTCGCCAACGAGTTCTTTTAACTCATCATCGTACTGAGCTGTAAAGTAACCTTTAAATCCATTTGAATTACTTGTTTGATGACTAAGCAGCACGGCAGTCTTGCCCTGAGGCGATACCAACGTCACTTGTAGATCTTGAAGAGACTCATGTTCAATATTTAGGTAAACAGCAAACGAATCATCAATCTTTAGAGACCTATCAGATAAAGTTTGCGAAAAGAGCCTGTCACCTTGTTCTGGTAACGCTGAATTCAGAGCTTGAGGTTTGATGTCTAATTTAGGTACGCCGTTAACCAGCTTGATACTTTCTGTCCATTGGTGAGTTTTTAGATCTTCACCAAATCGATAATCGAGCGCGATAGAAGAGTCAAATTGAGTCCCACAAGTAACCCCCTGCGGTAAAGCAACCTGCATAGATGTAGAATCCGAAAGCGTCTGATCAATATCGAACACCGACTTACCATCGAGTTGCCATTGACCTTTAATCGTCGCGATTCGACCGTTCTGAGCAATGCTAACTCCGACATCTTTACCAACTTGGATGTAACGCGCGTCATAACGCGCACGAAATGGTGCTTTCAACAAATTGTGTTTGTTAAAGCTATCCGTCAAAAATTGCGCATACTCTTTATCTGGAAACAGTGTTTTTGCCGCAAAAACTGTAGATTCTGCAAGGTCATGCATTTTCACGCCACGTCCTATACCATACATGCCCTCCAACACGATGCTATCGAACTCACGAAAGACCTTATCTGTACCGTCTCCATATCGCATAACCGAGGTTTTTAACGCTTGGAAAAGTGGCGTAGACCAAAGCTCATCACCATTCTCTCCTCCTACGCTTATATGAGCTGGGTACTCTGCACCTTCAAAATATCGAGCACGCTGGTTCCATAAGCTTCTTGTCCCTCGACGAACGCCGAACATCCCGTCCCAATTAAAGACAGTATCAATCTCAAATTCTTGCCCACGGCGGGTGGCATCTTGATATTGTGTTCGATAGCTAGCGCTTCCTGCCCAATAATCGGCAAAGCCTTCGGCTATCGCACCGGTATGGCCGTATGCCCAGTCAGGAACGATTTGATAGTGAACACCATGCCCGAATTCATGTAGCACAACGTCAGCATCAACAGCATCAGGAGACACACCACCGACGCCAAGCATCAGAGCGCGTGGACCGTAGTAATAAGTAGAGTTATCTTTTGCTAGACCTCGACCATCAAAACGCAAAGGAGCATTAAAGAGCTCATAATTAATACTCCTTAGGTACTGAATCGAGTTATCAAGGTGGTAAAACGCCATTAACTGTGGAAACGCATTATCTCCAAACTTCGTTTGCTGCATTTGTTCAATGCTGTCAAAAGACTGGAGACCTTCGGCAGGTAAAAAATTCGTTGTATCGCGCTCAGGCTCTGCACCAGGGGCTGTCACTGCTAACAACGCCGTGGCGTCAACTTGTTTTACCCGACTGTTCGATAGATAAAACTTACCACCAGACTGGAGAACTTGGACCGATTTGGTGACATACTCGATTGGTCTTGGATAATCCGATAGAGAAGACCACGCAGACTCTGGCGCAGGCTGTTGCTGCATAGTACGCAAATCAGGATTGAACAGTGATACATCCACATCCACCATATGACCGGTGCTAAGTGCTGGCGGTTCTTGCGCTTCTAGCTGTCGAGGTGTTTCCATCTCAGCTGCAACCGTCGGTTTGCCATTGCGGATGATGGTGTCCTCGAGGCTCTTAAATACTCGAACCACATGGTGCTCTTTGTCCGTTGTTACCACTACTGTTCTTTGAGCTTGGTATTCTCCTTTAACCCAAACATCAAAGTTGTAATGCTCACCGAGCCGAGATTGCGTTTTGTAACGGAACTTAAATTCACCTGCATTCGCGTAATTACTATCTAAATAAGTCTTCGCTTCAGCTTCATTATTCACTACAGAGTTCGTTATGGGGTAGTCCCACTCTGCGGCCTGTACCGAAAAGGTACAGGCAACAACAAGTGAAAGCGCTAATGGTTTTAGCTTCATGATTTCGTCCTAGAATTCGTATTTCACGTTAAGTGTGACGTAGCGTCCTGGTTTAGTTGAGTAACGTTTGCTTTCCTCAGCGATACCAGCAACGTCTTGGTAGCGGATGTATTCTTTGTCGAGAAGGTTGACGATGTTTGCGCTCAAGCGCAGGTCTTTTGTCACTCGGTAGGTAGCACCGATATCAAAAGTATTCCATGCGCTCGTCTGAGCACACTCTGTAGCTAGACCGAGTGAGGTCTGACATTTCGGCACTCGATCCATGGCCGCGGCCCAATTCCAAGCGACATAAGCCCCTAACTTTTGACTCATGTAATCAAGCTGAACATTACCTTCAAAGGGAGTGATACTTCGAACGTAGTCACCATCAGCATCTTTACCATCGACATATCCAAACTTGGTGTTGATATTCCAGTTTCTGGTAAATGCATAACCCGCAGAAACCTCAGCACCGTAAGTCTCTACCCCATCAAGGTTTTGGTACTGCTTGATGAAATTACCCGAGTTGGAGTCAAACCCTGTTGTTACAACATCGATGAAGTTGTCATACTTGTTGTAGAAAGCAGCCACAAACAAATGCACGTGACCGTTATCGAACTTATTACCAATTTCAAAAGAATCAGAGGTTTCAGCTTTGAGGTCTAGATTAGGTGCAATAACAAAAGGAGTTAGTGGTACAAAATCATGATTTACGAAGCCATACGCTTTATCGTATTCAGGAGCGCGATAACCGTGGTTGTACGAGACATAAACGATGTCGTTAGCAAACACTTCACGAGAAACCGACAAGCTTGGCGAAACTTCCGAACTATCAATGTCTTTAAGAGCAAAACCACCAATCTCACCTTTTCCATCTGGTGTTAGTCGGTGCGCATCGAATCGCAATCCGCCCGTAATGGTCCACTTATCTAACTCCACCATATCTCGGACATATAGACCAAAATTATAAGATCGAGCTGGGGCGAAAGGTTGCTTTATAGAAGGTGTAACGCCATTCCAATCAATCTTAGAATCACTGTCTTTGCGCTCGTAATAATCTGTCGATAGCTCGACACCATAAGCAAGCTGGTGCTCAGTGTTTATCGCGTTAATTGTGTGTGTGAAATCTCCTCGGAATCCCATCGTTTCATCAATAAACTTCTTGTGTTCAAGCTCACGACGTCTAACAGTCAAACCATTGTGGTCTGTCTGTCGCATCAAACGATTTGTATCTTCAACCACTTCGGTATGGCGCCAGTAAACTTTGGCATCGAGTTCTTCAAACCAAGTAGGTTCAAGAGGCGTCATTTCCACACCAACGTAAGCACTGTATTCTTCGGAAGCTTCATCCTCATCAAATGTTTCGATATCCCAGCGCCCGTCAGGTTGAATCGATGGGGAACCTTCTAAACGCTTTTGGTTCTGGGTGTAAAGTTCTGCTCGTGCTTTCAACATCAATTCATCGCTGTAGAAATGATTGATCGTGTATGCACCGCTATAACCATCAAGATCTCGGTTATACATGTCTTCATCAAAGTTTCGAGTTTCTTGTCCTTGCCAGTAAGCTACATTGAAGAGACTTTCCGTATTGCCAGAACGAAATGCTAAGTTACTTGTCGCTTTGTACTTCTTGCTGATATCGGTAAACGTTCCAGATGCATCCACATAAAAGTCTTTATTCTTTAGGAACTCACCCGGTTGTTTCGATTTCAGGATAACAGCACCACCAATGGCTCCAGAGCCATGAATAGATGAGCTCGCTCCTTTGATGATCTCCAACGAACCAAAATTTGATAAATCAAAAGTATCTCGTCCTACCGCATCGTTAATATCATTTGCGCCAAATCCGTCCGCAGAGCGAATACCGTCACGCATGATCATAATTCGGTTACCCGTCATACCTCGGATAGTAATGTTTTGAGGACGACCAGCTCCTCCAGTCACACTTACTCCAGGTTCGTTACGTAGTGCATCATAAAGTTCGGTTTCTCCCCGCGACTCAATTTCGTCGCCAGTAACAACCACAACACTGCCCGCGACTTTCGATAATGGTTGTTCAATTTTATTAGCAGTTACAACTACCTCTTCCATAGAGAAAACGTTAGATTCGGCGTGCACTTGACTGGCAGCAAGTACCGATAGTACTGCCGCTGACACTGGGGTAAGCTTCATTTACTGCTCCGCTTCAGATTTTTTGATTAGTGATAATAAAAATGCATATTCCTTTGCTTGTTGCTCCCTAGCCTGCCTTGGGTCCATGCGGTGGCCTGAGTTAAAGTCCGTTTGCAACAAATAAGGTCCTGTCGATTCACTAGTCGACGAAATTTTGGCGAGATATTTAGCACCTTCCCAGTAAGGCACACGTTGGTCGTTCAGTCCGACTTGAACCAACATGGGTGGGTAAGCGTCTTTATAGATATTGAGGATAGGGTCGTAAGCTTGCATGATAGTGCGTTGCTCAGGGATGGTCGGATTCCCCCACTCACCATATTGTTGAGCCGTTAATGGCAATGATTGGTCAGACATGCTTGCTACAACATCAACGAATGGTACTTTTAGCACAGCACCAGCAAACAAATCAGGTTTTTGGTTGATTGCGCCAGCAACCAAAGTGCCGCCAGCGCTTGAACCGAGTGCATAAACATCACGTTTACCACCTTTGAAGCGTTTTAGTGCTTGAGCGACAGCAGTAAAGTCATTGATAGAATTAGCTTTAAGAAGACCACGCCCCTGTTCATGCCACTCGCTGCCAAAGTAGCCACCACCACGGACATGCGCAATTGCATAAATAACGCCTTGGTCAAGCAAGCTTACCGTTTGAGGCATAAAGTATGGTTTCATCGTAAAGCCGTAAGCGCCATAACCATAAAGGACGACAGGAGCGTTATCAGAAAACGTATCTTTTCGGTAAGCAAGCGACACGGGTACTTCTATACCGTGGTTTTCAACCATAATACGCTTGGATACGTAGTTTTCGCTTGAGAAGTTGTTGTAAGTATCCTGAGATAAGTCAGATTTCACCAGCGTTTCGACATCGAACTCTTCCCAGAGTGGAGGCGTTATCATTGACATACTGCGAATGCGGAGCTTGTTTGACTGGTAATCTCCGAGTGTACTCAGCCAAGCCACTCGCCCTTCAGTTTCCAAAGGAAGTGATTTTTTAGCCTGACCATCGTATGAGTACACAGTCATCGTCGTAGCATTTTCCCTCTTAGCTAATGCCACAAGTCCCGCATCATAAAGATAAAACTGCTCAATACCGCCTTCTGCACTCACAAAAGGGTGCCACTTAGATGCAGGCGATTGCAGTTTAGTATCAGAGACTTTCATCTCAAACAGCTCAAAGCTGCCGTTAAGATTACTGTTAATGAATATGGTGCCCTTAGCGACATCCGCATAATACTCAACACCAAGTTCAGGCTTACGTAACGAAGCCGTTAATTTTCCTGAATCCAAATCCAGCAATTTTTGCTCTGTCGTAGAATCATTATTGCTTTGTACTAGCGCATAACGAGCATCAGCAGACGGATAAAATGACATTAACCAGTCATTTTTATTCTCTTGCCAAATAACTTTGCTTTCACGCGTCTGAGTATCGATTTGAATAATTCGGTATGGGCGTTGTGTTTTCGCTTCTTTCGCTACGGCATAAGCAAACTTTCCATTGCCTGATAACAACACATTGTCATCAACATTCTCGGTCAGTTCTGTCGTCTGGTTGTTGGAGACATTCACGAGTACAGCACGATATTGTTCGCTGCCATCAACATCCTCAGTGAACAGTAGCAAAGAACCTTGCATGCGCCACTGACCGATTTGGTAGTATTGGTGTTGATTCTGTCGAGATGAAAAATCGTAAACAACTTTTTCTTTCGCAGTTTTGCTTGGACGAGACAGTAGAATGTAATTGCCTTCACGACGAGTCAGGTTCCATTCTTGCCCATTACTGATACTCCAAGGCTTGTCACCTTTCTCTGCCGTCATCAAATCCCATTTATCTAATAGATTTTGAGTAATATCACTGTAACCTTTTTGATAGCCCTCTGTTGCTTGGTTTTGCTTCTTGAGGTAAGCAATGACTCGTTGATCTTGACGTGAGTCATCTCTCAGCCAATTAAAATCATCAGCAGCAAAGCTAGGTAAAGAGGTAACGAAAAGCCCCAAAAAAACATGACTAAATTTCATATAAAAGGCACAGATATTTATAGAATTAATGATATCGGCGTATTCTGCCCTTAAATGAAAATGAGATCAATTATCATTACGGAATTTGTTTGGTATTTTTATCTAATTACAAAACGCAAACGTTTAAATGTTAGGCAAATGCACTAAGTGGAATAGTATTTACTGGAGAAGTAATCTGTAAGAAAGAGACAAACTTTACGGTAGCGTCTCCTAAATACAGAGGCAATACCGCAAAGCTTTCAAATACCAGGTCACAGGAAAGCAAGACTCAATTAGAAAAGATGTGTCGTTACAACCCAAATTAGAGCGAGGAAGCCAACAAAATAAAGTGAGGAAACAACAATGGATTTTATCAACTCTCCCATCTGTGATTTCTCAGTAATCATGAGTTCCTCCACGATACATAACCAAAGCACAGCTTATTACTGCCATACAGAGAAACGAAAACATCTCAACGAACAAAGTTGTTTGTTCCCACCCTAGTTCTCGACATTGTTGCTCGGTAAGGGTCATGTCTATTTCTTCTAACCATTGATCTTTTTGTTGCTGAATATCTTGCTGCTGCATATCGTATTCTCCTCTTCACACTCCGCTCATGCTAAGCAAAAAATCCGTTCAGAAAAATCAAAGTGTCTTTAACCCACGTTTAGAATAAATAAACATAAAGCTTATACCCAAGTAACCTCGAGATGCTTGGTTCAGCGAGGATGACTTGGTTTGTAGGCGCGGCGGCGATTTAAAGGTTTAGTGGGTCTAAATCAAAAATCGACAACAAAGTATACAAGCCGAGGTCCTTACTATTTACAAAGAGTGCCCTTCGGGAGCGTGTCATTGACTCGCTTTTTTAGTCAAACAAATGGCTACGTCAAACAACTTGGAAAGAGCTGGCTATTACGCTGCGTCGTTTTCCTTGAAGTCAAATCAATAACAACGCTCTGAACTCTGCATCTTGAAGTCACTTGGGTATATCTGTATCGTTTGTTTGAAAGAATAAGGCATAAAAAAACCGAGCTCTTAAGCTCGGTTTTCGTCTATCAGTTTTGTCACTTTCGCTAAAGATTAATCTTCAGAATTTGGTGCTGCTGGCTTCTTTTTAGGGATAAACACGTTATCACCCACTGCCACGTTTTGATAGAAACCTTTGTCGCGCTGAGCTGGTTTCTTCGGCGTTTTCTTAGCTTGAGGACGTGCTTTCTTAGGAGCCACTTTCTTATTGCGGAAATCTGGCTTACGTGGCTTCAGACCTTTGAATTTACCTTTTAGATCTTCAAACACAGAGAAGCTCAAATCTTGCTGTAAGTATGTTTCTACACGCTTGAAGCTATCCCAATCTTTAGGGCCGACCAATGAAACTGCATCACCTTTGTTACCCGCACGACCAGTACGACCAACACGGTGAACGTATTCTTCTGTATGCTTCGGCATATCGAAGTTAATTACATGTGTCACAGTCGCGATATCAAGACCACGAGAAGCAACGTCCGTTGTCACCAGAATCTTAAATACCGCACGCTCAAACTGGCTCATGATGGTATTACGTTGAGTCTGGTTCAAGTTACCGCTTAGTGCGATAGCTTTCAGTTTCTTCTCGTTCAACTTCGCTGTTAGACGCTCAGTATCATCGCGAGTCGCAGTAAAGATGATCACCTGACGGTATTCAGCTTCTTCTAGAACTCGTTCAAGAATCGCTTCTTTGTGCTCTAAGTGATCACATAGGTAGAATTTCTGAGTAATGTCTTTGTGTTCTTCGTTCGAAACACCAATTGCAATACGTTTTGGCGCATTCAGCATTTCTGCCGCGATGTCATTCACTTCTGCGTGATCAAGTGTTGCAGAGAACATCAAAGTTTGACGACGACGGTGTTTTGCCGCTTTATGAATGCGACGCAACTCTGGAGCAAAGCCCAGATCCAACATACGGTCAGCTTCATCTAGAACCAATGTTTCCAGACCATCAAGGAACAAAGAACGGTGCTCCAGATGATCAGCCAAACGACCTGGAGTGGCAACGATAAACTTAGGGTAGCGACGCAGTGCTTTAACCTGATCGTTAAAGTTTTCACCACCAAGAATCAATGCAGCATCGTAGGACAAACCACCAAGCATTGAGCGAAGCTCACCATATACTTGTTTTGCTAGCTCACGCGTTGGCGCAAGAATCACAGCTCGTGGGTCTTTTGCAGAAAACGACTTATTCTTTAGTGACTTATGTAGCATTGGCAATACAAACGCCAAAGTCTTACCCGAACCCGTTTTCGAAGATGCCAATAGATCCTTGCCTGCAATCGCAACAGGAATCGCCTGCTGCTGAATGTCAGTCGCTTTTTTGAAATCGTAGTGTTTTAGGTTCTTCAACAATCGGTTGTCTAGGCCTAGATCTTTAAATTGCAAAGTATTCTCCAATAAATAGTCAGCGTCTTGAGCGCTTTTTCAGTGTCGTTTCCGCTCTAACGCAGCAAAAAATAAAAGCTCGATATAATACCGCAAATCATAGGAGTATAGATAGAGATCACACAAACTAATTCCAATAGAAAAAATAAAGTTTCCGCTTAGAAACTTTCATTTGTGTCAATATCGTCTAAATTATTGATATCAGGTAGTAGCAAAAGAGCTGCTGTACTACCTGATACTGGCGTTAGCAAGTGAGTAATCACTTACATTTGTAAGAAGAAAGTTAGCGTCCGTATCAGGTACTCTATGAAATCCTTGGATTTTTTTGACTTTTGCTACATCATGTTCTGATAGAATGTATTCACATTTGACCCTATGACTATATGACACAGAATTTATAGCGTAGGAATTTCACTATATGCAAGGAGTTCTAATATGAACAAAACGTTGATCGCAGCTGCAGCAACTTCAGTACTTCTACTAGCAGGTTGTGCTTCTTCTGACGAAGCAGCAACAGCTACTAAACTAGACGAACTAAGCAACCAAGTTAGCCAACTAAGCCAAGACGTACAGTCTCTACAATCTGACGTTCAAAAGTCTAACGACGCGGCTATGGCAGCTCAAGAAGAAGCTGCACGTGCTAACGAGCGTATCGACAACATCGCTCAGTCTTACACTAAGTAAGATTTGATTCCGCGCTTTAACGCTCGTTAAGGCGCGGTTATTTCAACTGGAACACCATTCTGCGCAGCAATCGCTGCTTTCGCTTTAGCATTCGTCATACCAAACTCATCAAGCCACCAGTCCAATTCTTTTGGAATGACTAAGTGATCCTTCTCGCCATTGCTGCGAGTTAACGGCTCGTGGGCTTCAACAAACACACTACGATCTGGTTCTAATGCGACTTTAACCGGTTGATTGATGATTTTTACTTTTTCGCCACGACGTACTTTATCAAATAACCATTCGATGTCTCTTGGGTCCATACGAATACAACCCGCACTCACACGCATACCAATACCAAAATCTTTATTGGTGCCGTGGATCAAGTATTCACCATGCCCATATGCCAAACGAAGTGCAAACATACCTAGTGGGTTATCTGGTCCAGCAGGAACGACAGCAGGTAGGTCAATCCCCTTTGCTTTGTACTCTGCACGAATAGAGGCAGGTGGCGTCCAAGTCGGATTAGGACGCTTTTGACTGATGCTTGTAGTCATTTCTGGAGTGTCTCGACCAATTCGACCTATACCTACAGGAAAAACATGAACCACGTTTTCGTTTTCTGGGAAATAGTAAAGTCGCAATTCGGCAAGGTTAATGACAATACCTTTATGAGGGACATCAGGAAGAATAAGCTGAGTAGGGATCGTTAAAACGTGACCATCTTGAGGGAGAAACGGGTCAACCCCTTTGTTTGCAGCCATTAGCGCAAGCATGCCAACATCATATCGCTTCGCAATATTCGCCATAGTTTCGCCTTGTTCAACCACATGGTTTTCCATGCGACCTATAACGCGAGCTCCGTCCTCTGGTAGTTGGTACATTTTAGCGAATGACAAACTACTCACTAAAGACAACGATACAGACAACAGGGTTCTTTTAGCGATACTCATTGGACGCTTCTTGCTAGGCATCTCTCTCTATTCCTTGGCATTTTTGAAGAGCCGTAAGGTTATCTCTCTTTCCACCTTGTGATCAACCATCGGCTTGTGATAATCCAGTAAATTAAAGCCACTCCATAGCCAAGGGTTATGAATGAATTTGTTTGGTACTTGTTTTATTTCCGGCACCCAATGGCGAACAAAGGTTCCGTCAGAGTCAAATTTCTCGCCTTGGCTGATCGGATTGAATATGCGGAAGTAAGGCTGCCCGTCGCACCCTGTTGATGCCGACCATTGCCACCCACCATTGTTGGCGGCAAAGTCTCCATCCACCAGCTTACTCATAAAATAAGCTTCACCCCACCGCCAATCGATATGAAGATCTTTGGTTAAGAAGCTTGCCACTATCATACGTAGTCGATTGTGCATCCAACCTGTTGTATTAAGTTGGCGCATTGCCGCATCCACGATAGGGTACCCAGTATTTCCTGCTTTCCAGCGCTCGAAGGCTTGCTCATCGTACGACCACTGAATCTTGTCTTCCCAAGCAATGAAGCCTCTGCCCTTGACCAACTTTGGCTCGAATACCAATAAGTGTTGATAAAATTCTCGCCAAATGATTTCGCTCAGCCACGTCGCTTTACCATCTGATAGGTCAACCATAGGGCTTTCAGCATACAACCTAGCGATGCACTGCCTTGGTGACAGAGCGCCGATAGCCAAATACGGAGACAATTGACTCGTACCATCAACAGAAGGGATATCCCTTTCAGCTTGGTAGGCATCACTACGGTCTCGAGCAAATTCTCGCAAATGCTGAACAATATCACTGGTTGCTGCGAACCATCGCTTGCTAGATTCTCTAGGATAAGAGAATGCGACACCATCATGGTAGCGATCTGGCTGAATCGGCTGGATGGTAGACGGTGACAGCTCGGCTTGCGGCTCAGGTTTCGATACAACTGGCATTTGAAACTTTGCCAACCAAGCACGTTTAAACGGGGTGAATACTTTAAAGTACTCCCCCTGTTTATTTAAAACGGTAGTCGGAGCATGAACGCACTTATCGTGAAAAGTATCAAAGGCAATGCCTCGAATTGAAAGTGCGTGAGAAACCTCTCTATCTAGTGCTTGTTCATTAACCTCGTAATGGATGTTCGCCATGACACGTTGAGCGCTTAAAGAAGTAGCCCAATCATTTATGACCTCTGTTACATCGGCAAACTCGGGCACCTCTTTGTATAAAAATGGGATGTTGAGTTTGGCGAGCTCTTCATTAAGGTGAGATAAACGTCGAGCAATCAAATCAGCTTGCATCGGTGCCATATGGTGCTCTCGCCACTGCTCAGGGGTCGAAACAAAACAAGCAACAACCGGAAGCCCAGTATCCAATGCAGCCTTAAGTGCTGTGTGGTCTAACGTTCTTAGATCACGTCGAAACCATACAAGAATCATGTCGCCTCCTTACGAGGATGGATTTATTGCGGGAAATGCAGTTTTTCGATGACTTCAGATAGCTGCACTTGCTTCGGAGCTTGCTCTAATAACGTCGCCAAAGCTTCAACTTGCTTGATAGGCAGCGCTTTATTCGAGAAGAAATGCACGTATTGGTAACGTGACATCACATCATGCTCAACTAAACCCGAGATGTCTTCGACTTTATCAATCAGAGTAATGTGATACCCCTGTTCACACAGCTTTGCCGCCTGAATCCAGCTCTCTGAGTCACGAACTTGTTCAAAACTCAAAAGCAAACATTTTCCCTTGGAAGATGCCTTATTTTCCGAATCGACAACCAAGGCTAATCGAGTAATCAAGCAAGTTTGGAACAAACCAAGCTGTAAAGAACGTAGCGAGACTTTCACCAAATCTAACGCTTCAAACACAGGATTGACCAGCTGTTCAATGACAATGTTGAGTGGGTACTCTTTTAGCACATTCGATAACAGCGTTTCTGTTTTGCCACGATTGAGTTCAGATAACGCTTTGAGCATTGACTCCACTTCTTCTAGTCGTTGGATATCGGTCACTAAATCCACATCTGATTCATGACCTAGCAAGCCTTTGACTTTGCCAATCGCAACGCCTTTTGCAAGCCAACCTTGAATTTCACGAATAGTATCTAAATCCTGCTGTCGATACAGGCGGTGACCCTTCTCTGTTCTTTGTGGTTGGATCAAGTTATAGCGTCTTTGCCAAGCGCGCAGAGTAACGGGTTTTACTCCCGTTAACTCTGATACATCTCGAATTGCGTATAGTTTTTCTTCTTGGCTACAATCCATAACGAAGTCTCATCTCCTGTGGATACGGTTCTAAGTATTTTTGTTTCTGTAAGTACGCGTCGGGGTACGTATTGAGATAGTGCTTAATTAACGTTAACGGGGCAAGTAATGGTAACAAGCCCGTACGATAATCACTGATCACCGTCGCCAGCTCCGCTTTTTCATTAGCGGTTAAAGAGCGTTTAAAATAGCCTTGCAAATGCATCAGGACGTTCGTGTTGTTTTTTCGACTGGCGCGATTCTGTAACGCTTTCATCAGACCTAGACGATATTCGTTGTAAAACTGTTCCATTTCGTAACTTGATACATCTGCAACCAAGCGTCCCAGCGAACGATAAGACTCTGGATGGTGCGCCATTAAAGTCAGCTTATAGCGAGAGTGAAAATCAATAATTTTGCCGCGTGTGGGCTCGCCGCCCATCGACTCATAAAAGTCATTCAAACAGTAAACACGCGTAATGAAATTTTCTTTTAAAACCGGATCGTTTAGACGACCGTCTTCTTCTACAGGCAACCACGGCATTTTTTCCATTAATGTTCTGGTGTACAAACCGATACCTTCTTTCGCCGCACTATTTTTGCTGTATACCTTCACTCGCTCCATGCCACACGTTGGTGACTTCGCACAGACGATGTAACCACACAGCTCTTCATCCTCTAATTCGTTCACTTTATTTTCTGAGTACGCAAGCATGTTGTCAGTGTGGTCGTTTTCTGGATTTTTCGTTTCTACCAGCGCGATTCGCTCCTCATTGCTTACCAAACGAATGGTAGGGCGTGGAACAGACATACCAACACCGACTTCTGGACATACGGGAACAAAGCTAAAGTAGCCGTCGAGCTCTTTCGTTACGAAGTTACTGATTTTATGTCCCGAATCGAAACGAACTCGTTCGCCTAGTACACAAGAACTGATACCAACTTTGATTGAAGATTCCATAACGAAGCATCCTATACAAAATGTTTTGTTGTATAACTTATAGCAAGTCAAATAACATTGTACAAGAAAATAAATTGTACAATTTAATCGTTTTACTCACTCTCTTCGAATATCGATCAGAAACTTTTAAGAAAAAATTTTGTGCTGAAAGACGAGATTTTGTGCGCGCAATCGACAAACTGCTCAAAAGCAAATCGATTGCCTTTTTGCTTTCAACAGATTTAGTTATCAACAGATTATTTAAACAATAAAACCGACCATTTTGTGACTCAACTCTCATGCCCCCTTACCCTGTCCCGATATTATTGCCTCAACGAAAACGAACAAGTTCAACAGAATTGGTAATAGCATTCTATAATTGATGCGTTTTACCTGAACAAAACTTTGGAGAGCACTTATGGCAACCCCACACATCAACGCACAACCAGGTGATTTCGCTGAAACAGTACTAATGCCAGGCGACCCGTTGCGTGCAAAATACATCGCAGAAACTTTCCTAGAAGATGTGAAACAAGTTTGTGACGTTCGCAACATGTTCGGCTTTACTGGCACATACAAAGGTAAGAAAGTGTCTGTTATGGGTCACGGTATGGGTATCCCATCTTGCTGTATCTACGTACACGAGCTAATCGCTGAATACGGCGTGAAAAACGTTATCCGCGTAGGTAGCTGTGGTGCAGTACGTGACGACGTGAAACTAATGGACGTTGTTATCGGTATGGGTGCTTCTACAGACTCTAAAGTTAACCGTATCCGTTTCAACAACCACGATTTCGCAGCAATCGCTGATTACGGTCTTCTAGAAGAAGCGGTTAACCAAGCGCGTGCTCAAGAAGTACCAGTTAAAGTAGGTAACGTATTCTCTGCAGACCTATTCTACACACCAGAAGCTGACATCTTTGAGAAGATGGAAAAACTAGGCATCCTAGGTGTAGATATGGAAGCGGCAGGTATCTACGGCGTAGCTGCAGACCTAGGCGCGAAAGCTCTAACTATCCTGACAGTTTCTGATCACATCATCCGTGGTGAAAAACTAAGCTCTGAAGAGCGTCAAAAGTCGTTCAACGACATGATGAAAGTTGCTCTAGAAACTGCAATCAACATCTAAGAAATACTTAAGTAGTAATTTGCAGCCGGAGCCTGACCGGCTGCCTGAATTATCCCGAGGGGGCGATTGTGTCTAACGGCGAACTGCCAAAGGACGCAGATGGGTTACAACTCAACTTTTGTAAAACATTGGCGTGTGACAACTTTGGATTGAGTGATGCAAAGCGTTACGTCTTGCAGCATGCTAACCCTAAACGTCCGGCGATGGTGTGCCGTGAATGTGGAGCTTTCCCCCCCTTACTTAACAACCGCGATGTGGTCAACGAACTTCATCGTTTGAGACACGTCCACAGTGATGGACTACCTGCTTGTCGCAATGATGACTGCGACAACTTCGGACTTTCTGTCCACACTCATAAACACCTCTATCACGCTTTTGGTTACAGTGGCGATCGCCAACGTTACCGCTGTAAAGTGTGTCAAAGTACTTTTGTCGATAAATGGTCTGGTGCCAACAAAAAGCTTCAATTTCAAGAAAACTTAATGGGCTTGCTGTTCACGGGATATTCCGTCCGAGAAATCTGCCGTAAACTGAGCATCAATCCAAAAACCTTTTACGATCATGTTGATCACATTGCTAGTCGTTGCCGCCGTAAGCTTGCAACCATTGATGCACGCTGGGTAAACCACGCGCAGCATTATGAGCTCGCTTCTAGCTACGTTGCATTGCAACCCCATAGTAATAATGGCGTGTATTGGATTGCTTCTGGTGAGGCACATTCGGGCTACATTCTTTGTCAGCATGTGAACTATTCATCTGATGATGAGCCAGTGGCGTCCTTGGATCACAATCCATACGATGAAGTCTCTCGCTTTGTATCACAAGAATACACCGCTGAAGCAAGTGAACCACCACCAGAGCCATCAAAAAAGCTGCGTGAGCGCATCGATCAGAAATACCAAACGATTTTGGCCCGTGGTAACGTCGAAGATCCAATGGGAAATCTCTCTGTTTTCCACTATCCGTCTAAAGGTGCCTTAATTCGTCCACCTTATACCTCTTACGCACACTATCTTCATGTATTGGATATGTGTTGCCCAGAAAAACGCGTATCGATCTACATGCCACAAGATCCCCTGCTCCGCTCAGCGGCGTTGAGCGTCTGTTTGTCTCGTATTCAAGAGAAAAACGTCGATCTTATGTACGTAGAAGAAGACGCAATTTGGGATATGAATGCCCCGTTTGGTAAGGTAGATATCGCTTATATGAGTTGGTGGCGAGATCGCTGGGCGATTTCTAGTCAATACGAATGTAACAAAGGTATTTGTTATCTAGCTGGTGATAAAAATGAACCTGAGGCTTGGTTCAATGTAGCAACAACTCGCCACATCCAATTCTATCAAAACCGTTTCCAACTGCTGTTTGAGAGCTTCATCAACGAGCCACGTCGCAAATTAAGACCTGCTGGTATATTGCCTCTTTTAGATATATTCAGAGCTTGGCATAATTTGTGCTATCAGGATAAGCAAGGACTCACTGCCGCTCAGAGACTGAAAGTCACCGACGCACCACTAACGATCAAACAATTGTTGTCATGACTATTTAACAGTTTACTCATTTAGAAGTGGTAAGTAAGCGCTGAACACGGTATACATTACAGTATCCGATCCCTTATTGGTGTGGCGATTTTCCACACCGAAATGATAAACGCATCTAACCACTTGTTTTTAGGTGTAAATTCCAGTTCTATAGTCATGGATGTGAACGTTGGATAAAAGCCAAATTCAGCTCGAAACTGAGCTAACTGCGCTTGAAGGTCAGATAAAAACTGATCCTGAGCGCGCATTTCGAATTGCAGAACAATGCCGGATACGCGCAGAACAAATTCTGTTTGTTGACGGTGAGATTCGTGCGCTTATTGTTATGTCCCATGCCTGCTGGTGTAGCATGGATTATCGACACGGCTTAAAGCTGGTTAAAGACGCCTATAACCTTCAAATTCAACTCGACACTGACGACCACTTACCTAAAATACTTCACTTATTTGCCCTACAATACTGGGGACAAGCTAAGTACTACTCTGCTCAGCAATACTGGATTAATGCCCTAGAGCAGTCTGCGCTAGTCGACGATATCGAGATTCAAATCGAAGCTTTGATTGGTCTTGGTAATGTTTGGCGAATCACCAATGAACACAAACTTGCCGCCTCAACCCATGAGCTCGCGGTAAAAGTGGCAAACAACGTTCGCATAGCTTGGCTAGAAGGGAAAGCCAGAATCCTGCTTGCTTGGGATTACTACTTGCTGAATAACTTTGTCGAAATGCTAACAGTGCTCGACGGTGCGACCGAAGTACTTCGAGATCACGAAGACAGCACTTGGCACGCAGAAATCTGGGATTTCAAAGGTCTCGCTCTACTGGGTTTAGAACGTTTAGACGCAGCGGAAGAAGCTACTCAAAAAGCCCACCAGCTCGCAATTGAACAAGATCTTACGTGGATGAAAGCGCATTCTTTCATCAGCCGAGCAAGACTCGAATTACTACGTAAAAATACCGAAAGTGCATCTGAGCTACTGCAATCAGCAGAACAATCCGCCCTCGCGTTTGATAACGGCGAATTGCTCAGTCAAATTTGTTTCCAACAATCGCGCGTAGCGGAAGAGCAAGGTGACTATCAAGGTGCTTTCCAAGCGTTCCAGAAATACCGCAAACACGCACTCAAAATGCTGAAAGAGCAAACGCATCGAGTGAGCATGGACAAAGCACGAGGCTCAAAACGCCAGTTAGAACAGCGAGCACGAAAGCTCATCAATCGTATCCGTGCTCAACATGAATATGACCCAGAAAAGCAGTTCTCAAATGTAGTATCAGAAACTTACTGGTGGGAACAACTGGTTCTGTTTAAGACCGAATTAAAACGCTCTAATCATGCGATCATCATGATCCGCCACGCTGAGCCCGCATTTCTCGATATTTGTACCGAACTGGTTCACTCATTGACCACTTCCAGTGATTTAATTTCCCGCCTAAGCAGCGATCGCTTAGCCATGCTTATCGCAGAAAAAGACCAAGCGGCAGAAGATCTGTATCAAACCGTGTGTTCGATGTTAGACATCTATCCTTGGAAGCGTCGTGGTCTTGATGGTCCAAAACCGACACTTTATCTACAGGACATCCTAACCTTCCCGTTCACCTTAGAGCAGTTGGAAGAAAGCCATATTGAGGTATTGAAGAATGGAACAACTGCTTAGTAAGGTCACTGATGCGGGAATGGATCCCTCTTCTGTCGCCGGTGAAGAGGCATTGATTCTGTGGGAGCACATTCGCCTTCATATCGCCTCGACCAACAAAGAAAAAGCGCATTGCTACATCATTAGTGCTGAATATCGTAGCAAGATTAAACAGTTAACCGAGAGTATTGAAGAGCTACGTCTCGCGCTTGATCTACTAAAACTCCCAGAGGATGTAGAAGATATCCTATCGGTAAAAGCGAGTCTAAGTGATCGCTTGGTAGAAAAAGGAGACTATAACGCAGCACTGACCGAATACATCGCCTCAACCAACATCGCCGTTGAGTACGGCTATATCGATGAATATGTTCTCGCCATCATTGGTATGGGCAATCTTTGTGATGCGTATGGGGATCATAATCGTGCCCTACGTTATTACCAGAAAATCGACGCGATTGACCATGCAATCGGTAGCCGTTCACTAAGACTGCGTTACAAACTCTACATGCTAGCGTGCTACATCAGCCTGCAACGCATCGGCGCAGCAACCGAGCTACTAAGTGAATGCGAAGAACTGAGTATCCTAGTAAGTGATAAGAACTTAACTGGGCAAATTCATTTATATCGCGCGAAGTTATATCGTCTCCAAAAGGAATATGAACAGGCCTTACTTGCGATTTCGCAAATCCAGTATGCGACAGGCAAGCAACATACTTACTGGCTCTCAACCATGGTAAAAATTGAAACGGCTTACTGCTTAAATGAGGTCGGTCATCAATCTTTAGCGAACTTGCTGCTGGCATCAACGGGCAAACGCATTAATGAGCACTCCTCACCACTTATTGCGAACCGATTCTACAATGCAATGAGCCAAGTATGCGCGTCGCAAGGCTTGTTCAAAGAAGCGTTAAACTACGAGAAGAAAGCTTTTCGAGTTGAGTCTGACTTAGTCAAACATATTCCGATTAGTGAGTTGGGACCAGCACAGTTGCGCCGCCTCACTCGCTTTGAGCTGCAACTAAAACTCATTCTGTCTGAGATTGAAAACAAAGAACTCAAAGAGACCACCAAGCAACACAAAAATACCGTAGCTCAGCTTCAACAAGATGTATTCACCGATCCGCTGACTTCTTTACATAACCGACGTTGGTTGGAAGTGAAACTAAAAGATCTGCTGCTGCACGACACGCCATTTGCACTTATGGTGATCGACATTGACCACTTCAAATCGATTAATGACGAACTCAGCCACCTTGTTGGTGACAAGGCGATCGTCAATGTGTCGAAAGAACTCTCAGGTTACTTCAAGTTCCGCGGTTCATCGTGTGTGCGCTTCGGTGGAGAAGAGTTCTTGGTCATTTTAGAGAACACCGAAGTGAACAAAGCAGAAATGCACGCAGAAAACTACCGAGAACGTATTTACCAATTTGGGTGGCATGAGATTCTTGGTGAACGCGGTCTGACCGTGTCGATAGGCATTACTTTACATCGGGAGGGAGAGAACACGCAACGTACCTTCTATCGCGCCGACAAAGCCCTATATCGCGCCAAAGCCAATGGTCGAAACCAAGTCTGCACTGAACTATAAAAAACGCCCCAGCAACAACTGGGGCGTTTTTATAAGCCGAATGACAAGCTTAAAGAAAAAACAAAGAAATACCGCCAAGTGCGACTAATGTACCAAGCATACTCTTCACGCCGACCTTTTCTCCTCGCAGAGCATAAATCACCAAAATAAACAGTGGGCTGGTTGCAATTAACGTCTGAGCAATGGCGGGGTTAGCGTATTTCAACGCGATTTGTTGTAACCATAATGCCAGAAATGTCCCCACGAAAATTGCCAACAACAGCCAAACTAGCGCTTTGTTGCCCATTGCTTTTAGGTGCTGTTTAATGCTGCTAAACGGCGCCGGTTCGACAATTTTCACCACCAAACACACTGCCAACACGCCAATACTAAGACGAATGAGAGCACCGAGCAGCGGTGGAAGATCGCCCGCAACCAACGCATAGTGAGAGATCACCACACCTGAGGCTTGGCACACACTCGCGAGTAACCCAAATCCGATACCGCTCCAGTTTGTTGCCGCTCCCGAGGTTGATGGTTGAAATACCACAAACGTAACCGCAACCGTGGTCACTACCACGCCCAGCCAACTTTGTAGTGTGAGTTCAGACCCAAGAAAAACCATGGCAAGCACGCCGGATAAAGGCGGTGCAAGGGATTCTAAGAGTAATGTTTTGTTCGGGCCAATGCGCTTTAATGCAGCAAAATAGGCACTGTCACCAACAGCAATACCAATCACACCAGAAATTGCCAACACCGCGAGATGTAACGGCTCAATGTACGCAGGTATACCTTGAGGTAGAAAAGGAATAACAACCACCATCATCATTGAGGCGATCACACCTTTTACTATGTTCAACTGCATTGCTGAAAATCGGTGGCTGAATTGGCTGTAAATCCAAGTCGCAACCGCCCAAACGATGGCTGCACTTATCGCGGCAAGTTCACCAGAATAATGCACTACTCACTCCTTAGTATTCCATGCCGTATCTCTCAATAACTGTGTATCAAATTATAAATTACTTGATCCACCTATTGTTCTATCAAATACTTAAACAGTTAATTTACGTAAGTTTTTCTATTTAGCAACAAGCACAGGGAAGTAAGATGTTTCTAGACTATTTTGCACTTGGGTTACTCATTTTCGTTGCTCTGGTTATCTTCTACGGGATCATTGTCATTCACGATATTCCTTATGAAATAGCGAAGGAACGTGAACACCCTCATCAAGACGCCATTCACTATGCAGGCTGGGTCAGTCTTTTCACACTTCATGCTCTTTGGCCATTTCTGTGGATCTGGGCAACCTTATGGCGCAAAGAACGCGGATGGGGTTTCAAACAACTCGAGCAAGAAACGCATGATATCCATCATCGTCTCGAAGAGCTAATTGACGAAGTCAATGAATTGAAAAAAGAAGTCTCAACGCTCAAAGATCAAAAACCTGCACAAAGTGTTCCTGCACAAAAAGAACAAGGTAAGGAGGAGCAATAATGGATTTACTACTGGTTCTGACTTACGCCGCATTATGTATCGCCATTTTCAAAATCTTTAACATTCCACTTAACAAATGGACAGTGCCAACCGCTGTGCTTGGCGGCGTTGTATTGGTCGGCACACTAATCTTGTTGATGAACTATAACCACCCGTTCACACAAATTGGTAATCAAGTATTCTCTACCACACCAGTGGTGTCAGGCGTTCGTGGGCGCGTCATTGAAGTGCCTGTACAACCAAACCAACCTCTACAAAAAGGCGACGTTCTTTTCCGTATCGACCCGATTCCATTCCAAGCAGAAGTCGATAAGTTACGTGCAAAAGTGAAAGAGGCAAGCCAAGGTGCACTTGGGCTTGAGTCTGGCGTGCAAGAAGCGGAAGCAGCGGTTATCAAAGCGCTTGCCGAGCGTGACAAAGCACAGCGAGAATTTGACCGTTATCAACGCGGTTTTGATCGCGGAGCATTCACTGAGCAGCAATTGGATACTCGACGCCAAGCATACAAAGCCGCACAAGCCGCATTGGAAGTCGCACAATCTAAGCAACAACAAGCGCAAATCGCGCTGGATTCTGAAGTGGGTGGTGAAAACACCCAAGTCGCTTCATTGCTTGCAGAACTTCGCCAAGCAGAGTTCAACTTAGAACAGACCGTCGTTACAGCTCCTACTGATGGCTATGTTACCCAGCTCGCACTGCGTCCTGGTGTTATGGCAGTACCATTGCCTCTTGCTCCAGTGATGACCTTTGTTCATACCGAAGATAAACTCTATACCGCTGCGTTTCGCCAAAACTCACTACAGCGTTTAGAACCGGGATTTGAAGCGGAATTTATGTTCCGCGCGCTACCGGGCAAAGTCTTTAAAGGTGAGGTTGTTGATGTATTGCCAGCCATCGGCGAAAGCCAATTCCAAGCTCGTGGCTCCCTGCTTGGTACAGAGGCATTGCGTACCAGCGGTCGTGTATTCGTGACGCTGAAAATTACCGATGACCTTGCTGAATATCACCTGCCTATGGGTACGGCGGTAGAGGTTGCCGTTTATTCTGACAGCTTCACTCATGTCTCCATCATGCGTAAGGTTCTCATTCGAATGAAGAGCTGGCAAAACTACCTATACTTAGACCATTAATTTATCGATAAAAATCGCATTAAAAAGTGTAATCAGGGGCTGACAGTTAGCCCCTGATTTCATTCTAGCCATCCAGACAGATAGCATTCCCACTTTTATCAATATTCTGTATAATGCGCGCCTTATTTTTGATGCTTGCTGAAAAACTAAGCCAGTCAATAGAGTGCGTGAATCCAATCACACATTTCTTGAAGAAAAACAGAGCAAACAATAAGCAGCTTGGTTGTTTCTTAACTTTGTTACACAATCAGCGCTATACAAAAAGCAAGTGAACGTTCTTTAAAATCGACAATTGAACTGAGGTTATCTATGAATCTTTCCGCTAAAACCGTTGTGGTTATTGCAATCGGTGCTGCATTGTACGGCATCGGTGGTCTGCCAATGTTCGGTATTCCAGTATTTGCAAACACGACGCTAAAACCAGCAATGGCGGTATTAGCATTGTTCTCAGTACTATTCGGTCCTCTTGTGGGCTTCTTGGTTGGCTTTATTGGCCACTGGGTCACTGACCTGTTCGCAGGTTGGGGGGTATGGCTTACTTGGGTACTTGGTTCAGGTATTGTCGGTTTAATTATCGGTCTTTTCCCTTCTCTGACGCGTAACCGCTTGGAGAAAGGTGATTTCAATATGAAAGACTTTGTGTTATTCGTGGTACTTGCTCTATTGGGTAACGTATTTGGTTACGGTTGCTCAGCCTTCCTAGACACCATCTTGTACGCAGAACCGTTCACTAAGGTATTTACTCAGCTATCTATCATTGCAGCTGGTAACACCATTCTTATTGCTATTGTGGGCTTCTTCATTCTTAAGTCTGTCGCAAAACGTAACAAGCAAAGCCGCAACTTAACAGAGGCTTAATGTCGAATGACAATCGAATTTTCTAACTTCTCTTTTAGATATGAGTCGCTGGACAAACCGACGCTAAAAAATATCAATCTAAGGATAGAGAAAGGAGAGAAAATCGTCATTATCGGTCCAAGTGGTAGTGGTAAATCTACCCTTGGCCAATGTCTTAACGGACTAATCCCACACGCAATCAAAGGGGAGAACAGTGGCAAACTGACCATCAATGGTCAAGACACAACCCCTTTTGACATGCACCAATACACCGAGCAAGTTGGCACCGTTTTACAAGATACAGATAGCCAATTTGTTGGGTTAAGCATCGGCGAAGACATCGCGTTTGCACTAGAAAACCAGCTCACTTCTAACATCGACATGTACCCGTTAGTCAAAGCAACGGCGAAAATGGTCGACCTAGAACAAATGCTAAACCGCTCCCCTCATGATCTATCTGGTGGTCAGAAGCAGCGTGTTTCTTTGGCTGGTATTTTGGTGGACGATGTCGATATCCTACTGTTTGACGAGCCTCTAGCGGCACTCGACCCGAAAACCGGTAAAAAGACCATTGAAATCATCGATGACTTGCACCGTGAAACAGGGAAAACCATCATCATTATCGAGCATCGTCTTGAGGATGTGCTGCACCGTTCTGTCGATCGCGTTATTTTGATGGAAAGTGGTGAGATCATTGCCGATACAACACCTGATGCAATTTTGGCGTCCCCATTGCTGGAAGAATATGGCATTCGTGAACCTCTGTATCTTTCTGCATTGAAAGAAGCGGGCTGCGCGATTGAAGGTGACGCGAAACCATCAAGCCTAGATACGTTGCCACTGGCTCAGTACCAAGCAGCTGTCGACTCTTGGTTTAACACTTCACAAGAGACTTCAATAGCCGCCCCACTCGACTCACTGCTAGAGGTGCGTAACTTAACCTATTCTTATGACGGCGAGAAAAATGCCCTCGAAAACGTCAGCTTTGATGTTAAACGTGGCGAGTTCGTTTCTGTTTTGGGAAAAAATGGTTCTGGTAAATCGACGATAACAAAGTTGGTGATGGGCGTTATCGAAGCTGATCAAGGCTCGATGTCGCTAAATGGTCAAGACCTTAGTGAACTCTCCATCTTCGAACGCAGCCAAAAGGTTGGCGTAGTCATGCAAAACCCAAATCATATGATTTCACATCACATGATTTTTGATGAAGTGGCATTTGGTCTGCGCAACCGTGGTGTTGAAGAAAAACAAGTCGAAGCGAAAGTACTCGAAGTCTTAGAGTTATGCGGTCTCAGTAAATACCGTCATTGGCCAATTGAAGCTCTTAGCTACGGTCAGAAAAAACGCGTAACCATTGCTTCTATTTTGGTGCTAGAACCTGAGCTATTGATTCTTGATGAGCCTACAGCTGGTCAAGATTACCGCAACTACACATCGATGCTGAGCTTTATCGAGAAACTCAACAGAGAACTCGGCATCACCGTGATGATAATCTCTCATGACATGCATTTAGTCTTGGAGTACACCACTCGTTCCATCGTGATTGCCGACAGCAAACTCATTGCTGACGCGCCGATGACGGCAGTTTTCAGCGACCCTGCACTGTTAGATCAAGCAAACTTAACGACCACCAGTTTGTATGAACTCGCAACTAAGTTGAATATTGAGAATACGAACGGCTTTATGCAGCACTTTATCGATGTAGAGAAAGCGAGGCGAGCAAACAAAACCGAAGCTGAGATTACCGTTCAAGCACGAGAAAACGTTGAGAAAGTAGTGGCATGAAAGACAACAAAATGAAGTTTGGTATCAACTATATTGATACACAGTCGCCACTGCACAAGCTGAACGGCATCACTAAGTTCTTGATGTTTATCGCTTGGGTGACAGTAGTGCTGACGACATTCGATTTACGCATCATCGCATTATTGATCATTGTCGGTCTTGCCCTGCTCAAAATGACTAAGGTGCCATTCCACGTATACAAGCCATTGTTAATTGGTACAGGTAGTGTATTGCTTATCAACGCATTGTTTATGTTTGCATTAGCCCCACAACAAGGCACTGAGTACATGGGGTCAACGACCGTTTTATTCTCATTGCCAGGTAACTACTCCCTGACTCAGGAAACCTTGTTTTACCTTGTAACGGTAACGCTGAAATACTTCAGTATGTTCCCTATCGCTTTGGTGTTTGTGTTTACGACACATCCTACTGAGTTTGCGGCAAGTTTGAACCGTTTGGGAGTGCCTTACAAAATCGCTTATGCCGTCAGTTTGACCTTACGATACTTACCTGAGGTGAAGAAAGACTTTGTAAATATCATGCATGCACAACAAGCTCGTGGCGTAGAACTTAGTAAGAAAGCACCGTTGTTTACTCGAATGAAGAATGTCGCCAAGATTCTGGGGCCGTTGATTTTCTCTAGCCTAGATCGCGCAGACCAAATCTCCAATGCAATGACATTACGTGGTTTTGGTCGTCACTCATCTCGCACTTGGTATAGCTTAAAACCGCTAACTAAAGCAGACATGCTGTGTATGGCGGGCATCGCTGTTATTGTTGCGGCAGCAATCGCTAAACGAGTATTAGACGCTCAACTGTTCTGGTATCCGCTGTAATACCGCAACACTAACAATAAAAAATGGGATGCCGCAGCATCCCATTTTTGTATCTAACATCTCATTTATTGAGAAGTGAGCACTAACTCAGTTCCATCTCAACACGCGTGTTTCATTACCCTCTTGCGGCTTGGCTGGGATGTTCAACGAAAGCAACAGGCTCACCGCCGCCATGCCTGCGCCTATATAAAATACGCTTGATGGCGATACCAACCAAATCACCCCGAAAGTAACTGGGATGACGACAGCTGCAATGTGGTTAATCGTAAACGCCACGCCGGCAGTTGAAGCCATATCGGCAGGATCGGCAATCTTTTGAAAATACGTTTTGATCGCCAATGCTAACGCGAAGAACAGATGATCAATAACGTAAAGCGCAGCTGCCCATTCCGCTGTTTGAACCAAACCATAGCCAACAAAAACAAAAATCAAACCAACGTATTCGAACATCAAAGCCTTACGCTCACCAACAGCGCCGATAAAACGTCCAATACGTTTAGCAAACAAAAAGTTAAAGACGTAGTTAATAAGGAAAAGTAACGTAATGTCCGCAGCCGAATAACCGAACTTCTCTACCATCAAAAAGCCAGCAAATACGGTGAAAATTTGGCGACGCGCCCCGCTCATAAAAGTCAGAGCGTAATACAACCAGTAACGCTTACGTAAAACCAGCTTCTTATTTTGTGGTACTTCGGTTTTAAACTCAGGGAAAGCAAACGCCATCACGATAATCAAGACAAAACCAATCCCCCCAGCAAGTAGGTAAACGGTTTTGAAATCGAACTTAAGTTGCTCTAACAGCACCCAAATCGCACCGTAAGTAAAGAGTGAAGCCAACGCACCAACCGAGATGAATTTACCCAGCATCTCTGGCGCCTCTTCTTTAGAGAGCCACTGCAGCGACAAAGATTGCTTTAACGTTTCAAAGTAGTGGAAGCCCGTCGACATCAACAGGGTAGTAAAAAGAAGTCCAAATAAAGATGGGAAGTAACCTGTTATTGCCGTCCCTAACGTCAGCATTGCCAACGACACCAACATAAAGCGCTGCTCACGAATAAACAGCAATACAAACACGACGGTAAAGGCTAGAAAGCCAGGGATTTCTCGCACGCTCTGTAGTAACCCGATATCTGCGCCATCAAAGTTAGCTTTTTCAATGACAAAGTTATTTAACAGCGCCATCCAAGTCGAGAAGGCGATAGGAACGATAATAGAAATCAGCAGAAGAAAGTTTTGTGGTGTTCTCCAGCTTTTCGGTGACGTGCTCATGATGTGTCCTTAGAATATGAAGCCGCCATCATACCGCCAAATGTAACAAATTCGCAATATCATTATTATTTCCTCGTTTGCTTGGCTTTCTTTTTTATTTCATCATGTTAGCTTAAGAAGCAGATTCATCTCCTCGTTTATCAAACGATTTTATGTGACTATTTTTAAAGTATATTTTACAAAATTATTCCGTATTTCTAGACACCAACATTGAACCGCAACATCGTGATGATGAGATAGGTGATGAGATAAAGGAAAGATACGTGCTTCTTGTTACACACCGGCAGGGTTATACTGTGCCAATCAACGTTCATTTTGACGTAAGTCTCTGCAATTCCTAATTTGATATGATGAAAAAACAAGTTTTGTTCCTTTGCACAGGTAACTCCGCGCGCTCGCAACTTGCCGAGGCAATTTTCAATCACATGGCGGGGGAGTTGTTTCATGCGGACAGCGCAGGTCTTCATCCTAGTGAGGTCGATGAAAGAGTATTTGAGGTATTACAAAGCCACGGAATGAGTGGCGAAGGTTTACGCTCAAAAGATTACGCAGAAGTCGAAGACAATCACTACGATTTCGTTATCACGCTGTGCGATAACGCAAAAGACGAATGTGTCATCTTCGAACAAGATATCGACCAGCTACACTGGAATCTTACCGACCCAAAACCGCTTGATGGTATTCAACCATTCCAGAATACGGCAAAAGAGTTGGTCGAACGTATTAGCTTGTTTTTGTTGTTAAATAGCGAAGAAAACACCAGTCATGTGGACCCAAGCAGTTTCTTCAAACTGATGAGCGATCCCTTGCGTCTGAAAATTTTGATGTTGCTGGAAGATGAGCAAGATCTGACAGTGACTGATCTTAAAAATGCACTAAATGAGAGCCAACCAAAGGTATCTCGCCACTTGGCATTACTGCGTGATACCACGTTTTTAAAAGACACACGCCATGGGCTTTGGATTCATTATCGTCTCTCACCATCGCTACCAGTGTGGATTAAGCATCTGTTGCAAACGGTGCGTGTCGGTAATCCTGGTATCATCAATATTGAAAAAACACGTCTGAAATCACTCCAGAATCCAGAGTGATTTCACTTCTTTTAGTGGTCCACCTTTCCTAGCGTCAGCTTAACTGGACCACTAATCAATGTTCTTCACCTTGAGTCGGTTTTGGAATTCAAACACTTTTTCAGGGCACACATCTAAGCATCGACCGCAGCTCATACAAGTTTGATCCATGACTCGTCGGTCACCCTCTTTGAGGGGTTGGCGCAGAATATCTGGTTCAGGACATACATAAAAACAGTCCATGCATTTGGTACAATCTTCTCGACGAACAGCCGTCACTCGCAACAAACTCTTACTACCAATTACGCCATACGTTGCTCCCAGAGGGCACAAGTGACCACACCAACCATGCTCAACCAAGAGTAAATCCAGCACAAACACAAGTAGTATCAATACCCATCCAGCACCCATGCCAAAGACTAAGCCTCGATGAAGGGCGGCGACGGGGTCCAACCATGTCCAAAGTACAGAACCTGATATCGCACTGCCAAGCATTAGAGCAGGGATCAACCAATAACGGATATTCGGCGACCAACGGTAGCTCGCTTTAAGGTTAAGCTTTCTGCGCAACCACGCCGCAAAGTCTGTGACAATGTTCAAAGGGCACACCCAAGCACAAAACGCTCTCGGGGCAAGAATCGCGTAAAAAACTAAGACAATCACAACCCCTAGCAGAGCATTAAACTCTGGGATATGACCTGTCGCCAGCGATTGGAGAACAATCAGAGGATCGCTTAACGGCACTGTATTAAGCAACATACTCGAAGATAAGTTACCTTGCAGAATACCCCATGTGGGACCGGCCATAAACAGAGCAATGATCGTCAATTGGCACAATCGGCGAACAATAAGAAAACGATGCGCTTGCCACCAGCCAAGCTTCTCGACAGCTTCTTTGCCAGCATCTTGCGCTAAATTCTTGGCCATCACTGACCTCCTTTAAGCGACTCTAGAGCACCACTAGGCACAGGTGTTTCTTCAGGCAATACGTTTTCGAGCGGCTTGTCGATTTCTTGCCAGCCAAAATTGTAGTGACTACCAACTTTTCCCTTGGCTAAATCTGTTGGAACAACTTTAATCGCCGCAACATCTAGCACACATGCTTGCTCACACTTACCACAACCAGTGCACACATCAGAATTAACCGTTGGAATCAATTTAGCGTGATAACCCGTTCGATCATTTCGGATGTTTTCTAGCGTTATCGCTTCATCAATCAGCGGGCATACGCGGTAGCAAACATCACAGCGCAAACCTTGCCAGTTGAGGCAGGTTTCATGGTCAATAAGCACAGCCGTTCCCATTCTTGCATCGTCAATGTCCGTTAAATCATGGTCTAAAGCCCCGCTTGGGCAAGCGACGACGCAAGGGATGTCTTCGCACATTTCGCATGGAATATCACGCGCAGTGAAGTAAGGAGAACCTGTTGCGACAGGAGACAGTAAACTAGCAAGCTTTAACGTGTCGTAAGGGCATGCTTGAACGCACAACCCGCAACGGATGCAAGCCGACTCAAATTCACCTTCAGGTAACGCGCCAGGAGGTCGAATCGGTACGCCTTTAGTTTCTCGCGCTTGGCTTTGCATTGACTGCAAGCCAAGAACACAAGCCGCAGCACCAACACCAGCCGCAGTGCGTGCGGTGTCACGCAGGAATCGTCGCCGACTTTGCGAGACTTTTGATTGAGAGGATTTCATTATTATATTCCTCAACTACGCTCTAATTGCTCTTAAATAAGTTAAGCATAAATAGCGTTAAAAAGGCGGCCTCCCCATACCCCATAAGAGGTAACTCCAACCTGTCTTGATTAAAATCAACTCGTTGCAGATACCCAGTTCACATTTTGGTGAAATGGCTTTATTTCGATCAATATACCCAAGCAACTTCAAGATGCTGGACTCAGAGCGTTGTCATTGATTCGAGGTCAAGGAAAACAACTTGGAACGGCGAGCTCTTTCCAAGTTGTTTGAAGCAGAGATCGAGTCAATGACCCCTCCCTAAGGGCACTCTTTGCAAATAGTAAGGACCTTGGCTTATATACTTTGTTGTTGATTCTTGATTTAGACCCACTAGACCTTTAAATCGCCGCCGCATCTACAAACCAAGTCATTCTCGCGGAACCAAGCATCTCAAGGTTACTTGGGTATGCAACTTCACCATTATTCCCCATAAAGGTGAAGTTCTTTAGTATAAAAATTCAACACAAAATCACTCTCATTGGTGTTTTCAATGATAATTCACTATAAAAAGTTGAAATAAGCACTCGATAACCCACTAAATTAAAAGCGATTTAGCCTATAAAGTTCAAAAAATGCTATTCAAAACAGAATTCTCTCGTTAGATTGAAGTTAATTCCAAAAAACTACAAAGGAGAGAAGCATGGAAATTATCGTTCGTCCAACCACTGTTGAAGACGCTGCTGCGCTAGTCGAAATTTATTCACAACCAAAAGCACAACGTGAAACCCTGCAACTCCCTAAGCCATCTGTCGCTATGTGGGTCGAACGGTTATCGAAGATACCAGCAGGTGTGTATAGCTATGTCGCAGAGATCGATGGCAAAGTAGTCGGAAATATAGGCTTTCATCACTCACAGCGTCCAAGAACATCACATACCGCATCATTTGGTATTGGTGTTCATGATAAGTACCACGGTTTAGGGGTTGGCAGCGCATTGATCAGGACGGTCACCGAGTTGGCGGATAATTGGTTGAATGTAAGACGCATACATATTGAAGTAAACTCAGACAATGAGGCAGCCATTGGCTTGTACAAAAAACATGGCTTCGAGATAGAAGGCGAGTTTGTCGATGCATCTTTTCGTGATGGTGAGTTTATAAATACTTACAGTATGGCTCGCATCAAAAAACCGAAAAACTAACCAACACTAACGATAAACCTCCCAAAGCACCAATACCCAAGTAACCTAAAGGTGCTTGGGTATAACGCAGCCATTTCCTGGGAGTTTTTATTTACTGGTGAGAACCTAAATCGAGCTCATCGAGGGCGCGTTTGGTGAGTGATTCCGTATAGGGATTAATTTTCCAGTGCTCTGGACTCCATCCTTTCACAAATCGTTGAAAATCAGCCCAAGCAAGTGCGAACAATGGTCGCCATTCTTGCTCGACGACGTTGTTATCAAGGTCGGGCTGGTAGTGATTCAGCGCATTCGTTAACGCAGAAAAATAGTTATCTAACACCCAAGACTCCATCTCAGTACACTGACTCGGCTCGATTGCACTGCTCATAAACAACGCAACATCTTTCATCGCACAGCCATGCCCCACGTACTGGAAGTCTACCGCTGCCGCCGCTGAGCCTTGTTCGTTAAAGCAAAAGTTTGCCAGCTTGGCATCACCATGCACTAAAGTTTGAAACCGAGCCTGACGCAACGTTTGGTCAATGCTCTCCGCGCGTTGCTTGAGCCTATTATCTTGTAACGCAACCAATTCATCCGGTCGCGTTTGCAAATGCCAGTAGGTTCCGGTTTGCCAAAGTTCATCATGGCGAACCCCAATATGGCGCGCATGAAAGTTGGCTAACCACGTCAAGCAAGCTTTTAACTGACCTTTGGTCGCGTCTTTGACGACGTTTGGATAACCCGCCAGAGCCAGATCTTCCATCACAATCAACCACTCTGTTTCATTCTGAAAGCACTTCAATCCTTGTGGAATTCGACAACGTTCATCAACAGGTTGGCTGAAGTGCTGATACCAACTCACTTCAACTTGATAAGAATGCAGTTTACGTTGATGCGAGCGGTCTGTATTCCACCCTCTCGGATGTTGTGACGGTCTTGGTAATTTGACGTGTTTTACGATAACGGAACGGTCTGGAAAAGTCAGTCGAACTAACTCCCCATAACCGCCCCATAAAGATTGAATCACATCGATGTGCTCTAGAGTGCCAAGCGCTAGCTCGTCACCGATGTTCTGATAAAGCGGATTATTCATTGGCTCCATTATGCGAGTAAATGTGCCCATTCAGGGTGCGTTGCCATGTATTTAATCACGTATGGGCAAACGGGTACAATGCGATAACCTTGCGCTTCGATCTCTGGTAAAACAGCTTCCATCATCACTTTGCCATACCCCTTCCCTCTTACTTCTTCAGGAATAAGCGTTGAAATGATATGCATATCTTGCTCATCGAGCTTATAAACCACTTTCGCTTTGAGGTTTTCCTCCAAATCGACCCAAAAAATTTGGCTTGTTGTGTCTTGTGTCACTTTCTGCATTATCCGTGCCCCACTTTTCACTTGTGCTTTATTGAAACTCGCTATGCGACTGCATAGAATGATATCCACGCAATAGTCTAGTAATTTAGTATTACCATAACATAGCGCGAAACGTCTTCTCACATTAGGTACGACAATAATAATGAGAAATATGATGACGAGTGCAAGGGACAATCGTTCGTCTCAGCCAAGCAAAAATGCACCTGAACGTCAGGCAACAACATTAAACAGCACTGATGCAATGGCAATGGTGGAGCACGGTAGTGAAGTGACATTGAATGTTACGACGCCCGTGGGGACTAAGTTCATCACCACCAGCACCTTTATGGGCTGTCATTCCAACAATACCGCGCTAATTGAGATCCCAAATATCTCCGATGACGATTTAAAGTTTTATTTTCAAGAGGGATTTTGGATTAACGTGAAAGCTTATTCACACCGTGGTGAAGGCGCTGTTATTCCTTTTCGAGCACAACTTCAACATCGCCTTGGAGACCCATATCCACTCTTAGTTTTAGGCTTGCCAAATACCATGCAGGTCTACCAATTGAGAAAAGAAGTGCGATATGAAGTGAACTTACGCTCTCGACTCCAGTTTGAACAATTCCGTGCAGAGTGCGAAATTCGAGATCTATCAAAAAGCGGTTGTCGCTTTGTGACTTCACCGATGAGCCGAACACTTCAAGTTGGTGATCTTGTCACGTTGGATATCGCGATGCCCGGGAATGGGCGTATGCTCGCACCACTCAAAGGGCGAATCTGCAACTTACAGAAATCCACACATTATGCGCGATATGGCATGGAGTTTGATGACTTCGGCAAAGCAAATGCAAAGAACCTATTGAGCCATCTTAAATTTGATGGCACGAAACTGAAGCTGAAGGGATAACCCTCCTCAGCACCCAAAACAAAAAGGCACCGATAGTCGGTGCCTTTTGCTTTTCTGCTCAAATTACAATTTGAAGAAGCTTAATTGCTCTTTTTGCTTTTCCGCCAATTTAGACAGCTCGCTGCTTGCACTTGCACTTTGGCTAATACCAGCAACGTTCTGGTTGACCAGTTCAGACATATTGACCACATTACGGTTGATGTCTTGAGTCACCTGAGATTGTTGTTCTGCCGCCGTTGCAACTTGTGTATTTGAGTCGTTGATGTCTGCAACAGACTCTGTAATTCCCACCAACGCTTGGTTCGCTTGATGAGCCAACTCGTTGTTGCGAGACAACATATCTAAGCTCACTTGCATGCTGTCATTCGCCAAACCCGATTGCGCTTGCAGTTCTTCAATGATGGATTGGATCTCTTGTGTTGATTTCTGAGTGCGAGCAGCCAGCATACGAACCTCATCCGCTACGACCGCAAAACCACGTCCGGATTCACCTGCACGAGCGGCTTCAATCGCAGCATTCAGCGCTAACAAATTCGTTTGTTCTGATACACCGCGAATCACCTCAACCACGTTGCTGATTTGCTCAGACTGAGTTTGAAGACGCTGAACCACCTGAGCTGCATCGTTCAGTGCTTCTGACATCTGTTCACTAGCGTGTGCACTCTCTTTGAAAATGGACAAGCCCGACTTCGCCAAGCCATCAGCTTCACGTGCCGTGGAGTCTGCTGCTGTTGCATTACTGCTTACATTGTCTGCGGTACTTGCCAATTCATTGACTGCCGACGCGACTTGTTCAATCTCGATCAACTCTTGTTGCGCGTTAGCTTCTGCTTGAGTCATCACAGCAGCCAGTTCGGTTGACGCCGAAGCAACCTCTTCACTGATACGCATCAATTGATCTACGGTGCTACGCAATTGTTCTGCGGTTAGGTTTACATCTTGGCTTAGTTTCGCCATTTCGTTTTCACCATCCGCTTCCGCACGCACGTTCAGATTACCCTGGGCAAGCTGACGCATCACACCTTGTAGATTGATGATTGGTGTCACTATCTTGCCAGACAGTAACCATGCACCGATAAGCGTTAGGGCAAACACTGACAGAATCGTGAACGTCGCATTGTCTTGCACACGTAGGTTTTGACGTTCACTTTCTGCCATGCTTTCTGCAGCAACTTCATTAACACGCTTAGACAACGCATTCATTACTGTAACCATGTCGTTACCTGCACGGCGGTATTGAGTGATCATCTCCTCACGCTGATCTGCGCTGAGTAAACCTTGATCGTATTTTGTCACAGCATCAATCACTCGATGTGCTTGCTCGATATATGCGCTTACTTTCTCACGCACATCGTTAGTTTGCGAATGGTAAGCTGGGTTCGCACCAATTTGACTTACCTTATTGTCTATCTCTTTTGCGATGTTGTTGAGCTCATTGATGTAATTTGTACGACGCTCAGGGATGTACATGGCGTAAATGCCGTTAATTCGAAGGGGATAAACCAAGTTGTCGATTTCTGACAATAGGTCTTTGTACAGAATGACAGACTCGCTATTCTCCGTACTGCGTTTTAACTCTACTTGCAGCTCATTACGTGTGAACCACAGAGCAATAACCACTGCTAACGCCGTTGCCAAAACTGGCAAAAGTACCTGCATTCTGACTGACAGGTTTTTTAATAATTTCTGCATTTCCGAACCAATAAAAAAAATAAAAGACGTGAGGGCACGTCAAGTTTTGTAAAATGGGCGGGAATGTTATAGATATCAGTAACTTTCAGCCAACAAATTATGTTTATCGTATTGATAAGCAAGCTCAATAAAATGCTGGAATTATGGATAAAAAAATCCCCAAGCCTTCGCTTAGGGATTCTCGTAATATCAATTGGCGCGGATTGCTTATAGTTTAAAGAAGCTCAATTGCTCTTTCTGTTTCTCGGCAAGGTGAGAAAGCTCTGTACTTGCGCTCGCGCTTTGGCTGATGCCTGCTACGTTTTGGTTTACCAGTTCAGACATGTTAACCACGTTACGGTTGATGTCTTGAGTTACTTGAGATTGCTCTTCTGCGGCAGTCGCCACTTGCGTGTTTGAATCGTTAATGTTTGCAACAGACTCTGTAATGCCAATCAACGCATCGTTCGCTTGTTGCGTCAGCTCGTTATTACGGTTAAGCATTTCTAGGCTCACCTGCATGCTGTCGTTTGCAAGACCAGACTGCGCTTGAAGCTCTTCAATAATTGATGAGATTTCTTGCGTTGAGTCTTGAGTGCGCGCTGCCAGCATACGAACTTCGTCTGCTACGACAGCAAAACCACGACCAGATTCACCAGCACGTGCAGCTTCGATCGCTGCGTTCAGTGCGAGAAGGTTAGTTTGCTCAGATACGCCACGAATCACTTCAATCACATCGTTGATTTGAACAGACTGCTCTTTTAGGCGCAATACCACTTGTGCTGCATCGTTCAGTGCTTGAGACATCTGCTCGCTTGCTTGAGCGCTCTCTTGGAAGATCGACAAGCCAGACTGTGCTAGACCATCAGCTTCACGCGCAGTCGCATCTGCAGATGTCGCGTTATCACTCACATTGTTTGCTGTGCTTGCTAGCTCGTTAACCGCTGATGCAACTTGCTCGATTTCAGCCAATTCTTGTTGTGCATTCGCTTCAGCTTGCGTCATTACCGCTGCAAGTTCTGTTGAAGCAGACGCCACTTCTTCACTGATGCGCATCAATTGATCAACCGTATCGTGAAGCTGTTTCGCTGTTTGGTTTACGTCTTTGCTTAGCTGAGAAATTTCGTTGTCGCCATCAATGTCTGCACGCACTGACAGGTCACCACCTGCTAGCTTACGCATCACTTCTTGCAGTTTTTGGATTGGCGTAACAATCATGCCAGATAGGAACCAAGCACCCAGCAAAGAGAACGCAAATACCGCAATCACAGAGATCATTGCGTTGTTTTGTACGCGAGTATGCTCACGAGCGCTTGCTGCAGTTGCTTCAGTCGCAATCTCATTCACACGTTGTGATAGTGCGTTGATGGTTGCCACCATTTCGTTACCAACACGGCGGTAACCTGAGATGAAGTTTGTGTATTCGCTATCAGAAACCAGACCACGATCATGACGGTTGAAGAACTCTACAGCACGTGTTGAGTAATCAATGTATGCATCGATGCTTTGACGTACTTTTTGCGCTTCTTTACTGAACGTGCCGCGCTCATCAACAAGATCAAGATCGATATCAATCGCTTTCGCGCCTGACTTTAGATCAGCAAGGAATGCATCACGACGAGAAGCATCATAGATCGCGTAAACCGCGCTTATGCGCAATGGGTAAACTTGATCATCGATTTTCGCTAATGTGTCTTTATAGAACACAAGAGAATCGGAGTTAGAAGCAACCAATTCTTGCTCTGCTTCTAGGTTGTTTTGAGTGATCCACAATGTAATAAACAGAGTGATCGCGGTGAATAAAACTGGAACCAAAACTTGCGTACGTACCGACAAGTTTTTCAGTGATAGCTGCATGAGTAACCTCAGGTATTTGAGTGTTGGCTTCCTTGCGATGGGATTATTCCCAGACGAATAAACAAGGAGGCAAATACTAGAGGTAGATCACACTTTTGTCCAGAACGAAAAGCCATCAATTTCATAACTTTATCGACAATATCCCGTCAAGTGCGACGGGATATTGTCGTTATGACAAGTTATGAAAATTTGTACGCTTTTCTATCAATTTTTATGTTAATAAGCGCCTATTTTCTCAACGCATTGAGCTTAGCTTGTGCCAAACCAAAAATAGTATCGATTGGGTATGTGCCTTCATCTGTTGCTTCGCCCGCCGCTTTGCCAGTGAACAGCTCAACAGCCTCAGTAACATGGTCGATTGCCCAGATATGGAAGTCCCCTTTCTCTACCGCTTTAACAATGTCAGAACGAAGCATCAGGTTATGTACGTTTGAGCGCGGAATAATCACCCCTTGTCCATCGTGACGACCTTTAATTTCGCACACATCGTAGAAACCTTCGATCTTCTCATTTACCCCACCGATAGGCTGTGCTTCACCAAATTGGTTCATCGAACCTGTGATAGCAATGTCCTGACGGTTTGGCTGCTTCGAGAATGCCGATACTACCGCACAGAACTCCGCCATACTCGCACTGTCACCGTCAACACCACCATATGATTGCTCGAAAGTAATCGTGGTTGTCAGTGGAACACGTGCCGTCTTACCAAATACAGACGATAGATAAGCCGACAGAATCATCACACCTTTCGAGTGAATGCTGCCGCCAAGATCAACGCTTCGCTCGATATCAATCACGTCGCCATCACCGTAACAAGTGGTCGCTGTAATTCGGTTAGGTGCACCGAACATGTGATCGCTGGTGCTCAGCACTGACAATGCATTTACCTGCCCTACCGCAGAACCTTCGGTATGGATCAAAGTCGTGCCGTTGACAAAGGTTTCCATCACGCTGTCTTGCAAACGACTCACTCGCATTTCCTGATTACTCAGCGCCTCTTCTACGTGCCCGATACGAATCATATTGGAGTTCGCTTGGCGAGCCACGTAGTTAGACTCACGTAATAGGTTTGCAATGTTGGCAGAGTGCAGTGAAATCTTCGTCTGGTCACCAGACAAACGAGAGCTGTATTCAATGATGCGTGCGATGGCTTTCTTATCGCAATGCAGCATATTATTGTCGTTCACCACGCTTGAAATAAAGCGTGCATATTGTAGTTCCGAGTCCGGTGTACGCTTCATCTCATCTTCGAAATCAGCTGTAACACGGAATAGTTCACCAAATTCTGGATCGTAGTGCTGTAGCAATTGGTAAGTGCGGTAATCACCAAACAAGATGATCTTGATATCCAATGGAATCGGTTCAGGATCGAGCGAAACCGCCCCCGTCAACGTCACCTCTTTCTCTAGCGAAGTGAAGCTCAATTGGCGAGAACGCAATGCGCGCTTCAACCCATCCCACACATAAGGTTGCTCCAGCACCTTTTGTGCATCCATCAGCAGCACACCACCGTTCGCTTTGTGTAAGCTACCAGCTCGAATCAAAGAAAAGTCCGTGAACACGGTACCTTTGAACGTCGCCGTTTCAATTGAGCCAAACAGTGAGTGATAGTTTGGGTTTTCTTCCACCACAATAGGGAAATCACAATCTTTACGACTCACCAACACGTTTACTTTGTAGCGGCGTGGAAGCTTCTTATCTAAAGATGCTGTTGCAATCTCACCTTGCTCTCCACTCTGCTCCAAGAAGATCTCTGCATTTTCAACAATGTCTTTTTGCAGATCGGTCAGGTACGTTTTGATTTCTGGGTACTCTGCATAATCCAATTTCAATTGCTTAATGAAATGGGTGATCACATCCAGAGTCACGTCATCGTTGAGTTTTTTGATCTTCTCACTGAACGTGTCTTCCCACTCGGTCAACTCGCGAACCATGTTGCGCAGGCTGATTTCCAATTCATCAATGCTGCTGCCGAAATACTCTTGTTCTTTCTTACTTAGCTCATCGAAAGATTCTTCGGTGTGCAGATCTTCACCGTTCATCGCCACAAATTGGTAATCGCCTTGCGCCGTAATCGTTAGACTAATGCCCTTCTCTTTGGCTTCTTTACTGATACTGTCTAACTCTGATTGCTGCTTATTCGCCAATTGGTTTTTTAGGCGATCGGCACGGCTGTAGTACATCTCGTTATCGAAGGCGAGTGGCAATGCGTTAAGCAATTTGCCCATCAGCTTTTCAATATCCACTTTCAGCTTATTACCAATGCCACAAGGCAGCTTAAGCACTTTCGGTATACGCGTATCTTCAAAGTTTGCAACGTAACACCAATCAAATAGTGCCGCAGCATCATGTTGATGACGGTTTAAATAGCGCAGGATCATCGTGCGCTTACCTAGACCATTCTGACCTATGGCGTAGATGTTGTACCCTTTCTCCTTGATTGACATAGCAAACTCAACCGCTTTTTGTGCGCGCTCTTGTCCAACAATTTCGTCAATCGGAGGTAATTCCTTGGTCGACTTACATGGCATATTCTCTAACTCAGCTACAGAATACAGCTGTTTAGCTTCCAATCTTTGTACTGCCATACTTGCCTCCTTTTCTTATTGTCTTTACCTCAGTGTAGAGATTATTTGTTTAAATTTAAGTGATTTATCTTCCACCCCGGTTCGTTTGCACATTTTACGAGCAGCTGTTCTAAGTTTAGAATGCTAATAAGTCGCACTTGCAATTGATAATTAATTTCATTTAATATCTATCCAAATCGAATTTTGTGGAGACGAAGATGAATATTGAGCAATGCTGGATGCGCTACTTGAAAGCAGAGCAATTGATGGAGCAGGGTCACTGGCCTGAAGCCCATCGTCTGTACGAAGATGTGCTCAACCATTTGCCAAATCACATTCACTCCGCTCTTGAAAATGAACAAACTAAGCCATGCCAGTTCGTATGTTTAGTGAGTGGTTTACGCGATGCCAGCGTGGCGCAATCTGAAATCCTAAACAAACTAGGAATGCAGCAAGAAGCGTTCTCGGCTCTTAATCAATCTTATGCGCTACTCCAGTTTTTACAGCTAGAAAGCCACGATTTAATTGGTCGAGTGAGCCAGATGCTCAGCAAACACAGTGAAGATTTGTTGGCTCATATGGCAGCGTTTTGCTCTGCTCAGAGAAATGCAGAGTGGATGATAGAACTCGATCATGTCACTCGTGCTCATGAGCAGTTCTTGTATTTACAAACCATGAGTTCTGCAGAAACCGGAGCGACTCAGCTATATAATTGATCGTTCAAGATAATTGATCATTTGAGCGATAAGGCATAGGAATTTGCCACGGCAAGGCGACAGCATAAAAGTAATAACAACTCGATACACAAGGAAACGTGATGTCCACACAAACCATTCTTTCGGTGAGTAACCTATCTGTCAGTTTTACGACAAACGATGGTATCGTCGATGCAGTAAAGAAGGTGAGCTTTGATCTCAAAGCTGGTGAAACACTGTCTATCGTAGGCGAATCCGGCTCAGGAAAATCAGTATCAACCAATGCGTTGATGAAACTGCTGCCAGACAATGCCATTTTGCACTCAGATTCTTCTATCTTCTTCGAAGGCGAGTCCATACTAGATAAAACCGAACGTCAGATGCAGAGCATCCGCGGCGATCGTATTGGCATGATCTTCCAAGAGCCGATGACTTCACTCAACCCTTACATGCGCGTTGGTATTCAAGTGGCAGAAGCCATTATGTGTCATCGTCCTGTAAGTAAAAAACAAGCCAAAGCAAAAGTACTTGAACTGTTCGATTTGGTGCATCTACCAAATCCTCAACAAGCTTATGATAAGTACCCGCACGAATTTTCAGGTGGTCAGTTGCAGCGCATCATGATTGCCATGGCATTGATCAACGAACCAGATATCCTGATTGCTGATGAGCCAACCACTGCGCTCGATGTCACCGTCCAAGCAGAAGTGCTTTATCTGATTAAAGAGATTCAAGCTAAAATGGGCATGGCGATCCTATTTATCACTCATGACTTAGGCGTTGTGAAGCACTTTGCAGACCGAGTATTAGTCATGTGTAAAGGTGAAGTCGTCGAAGAGGGCATCACTGAAGCGCTCTTCTCAGACCCGCAACATGATTACACTAAGATGTTGATTAATTCGATTCCAAAAGGCAGCAAAGACCCAATTGAAGAAGATGCGACTGAACTGCTAAAAGCCGATGACATCCGCGTTAAGTTTCTTGTTAAACCTCACTTCATTGCGAGTAAAAATGAATACTTTGAAGCCGTGAAAGGCATCTCCTTAGCGTTAAAACAAGGAGAGACCCTAGGTATCGTTGGCGAGTCTGGCTCCGGCAAATCAACCCTTGGTCGTGCATTGATTGGCTTACTGCCGTCAACGGGTAAAATTCAGTTCAAAGGGCAAGACCTAGCGCTTCTGACGGACAAAGAACGCTTTGCGCTGAAGAAAGACGTGCAAATGGTTTTCCAAGACCCATACGGTTCGCTTTCGCCTCGTATGACCGTTGGCGAAATCATTACTGAAGGACTAACCGTTCATCAACCTCAAATGAACAAAGCGGAACGAATGCAAAAGGCGCGTGATGTGCTGCGTGAAGTGCGTCTAGATCCAGCATCTATTAACCGTTACCCACACGAGTTTTCTGGCGGTCAGCGTCAACGTATTGCGATTGCGCGCGCGTTGATTCTTGAGCCTTCTTTCATTTTGCTTGATGAGCCAACCTCAGCTCTCGACCGCTCTGTTCAGTTAACCGTCATTGATTTGCTAAAAGATCTGCAGAAAAAGCACAATATTGGTTACCTCTTTATCAGCCATGACCTTTCTGTCGTTAAAGCACTCTCTGATCGTGTATTGGTCATGCAAAAGGGTGAGGTAATGGAGCAAGGGACTGCGGAAGAGATCTTCCATAACCCGAAAAGTGATTACACTAGAAAGCTGATTGATGCCTCATTTGATCTTGAAAACAATGAAAATCAACATGATGCTGCTTAGATTAATCACAGTTTCATATTCATACACTAGGATTAAAGTATGGTGAAATTTTCGCCATAACTACGAAAATGGTATAGCTGCCATTCGGTTTGGCCGCCGAGACTGGTTGGTTCAAAGTTAGGCTTAGTCACCCTAACTATCAAATTGAGTTCCCCCAACCATGAAAAATGCCGCGAATGATTTCGCGGCATTTTTTATTGTGTTTCAGATGGTATCTCCCACCTGACTGGCTGCTAGCCTCTGACGCCAAGAAAAACAACTTAGCGTCAGGTCGTTAGCCTTTAAATATCGAGTGCAGTAATGCCCATGTTATGTAACGCAAACGCGTAAACATCCGTGGTCAGGTCGATTTGTTTACTCAAAGGCATACCCGCGCCATGTCCTGCGTTAACATCAATACGAATCAATACTGGATTGTCTCCCTGATGCTTGTCTTGCAACTCTGCGATGAATTTGTATGAGTGTGCAGGTACCACACGGTCATCGTGGTCTGCGGTCGTGACAAGCGTCGCAGGGTACGACACACCCTCTTTCACGTTGTGTACGGGTGAATAACCGAGTAGATACTTGAACATAGCCTCAGTTTGCTCTGACGTGCCGTAGTCGTACTTCCAGCCTTCACCAGACGTAAAGGTGTGGTAGCGAAGCATATCCAATACACCAACCGCAGGAATCGCGACTTTAAACAGCTCTGGACGTTGAGTCATACACGCACCAACTAACAAGCCGCCATTTGAGCCCCCACGAATCGCAAGACGCTCTGAACTGGTGTAGTTCTTCTCAATCAAATATTCCGCTGCGGCAATAAAGTCATCAAACACATTTTGCTTTTGTTGTTGAGTACCTGCATTGTGCCAAGCTTTGCCATACTCACCGCCACCACGCATGTTTGCCACCGCGTAGATGCCGCCCAGTTCTAGCCAGTTCGCAACATTTCCCGAGAACATCGGCGTCAAACTGATATTAAAACCACCGTAGCCATACAGCATGGTTGGTGCGCTACCATCGAGTTTGGTGCCTTTTTTGTAAGAGATGATCATCGGTACTTGCGTGCCATCTTTCGAGGTATAGAACACTTGTTGAGATTCGTATTCTTGACGGTCAAACGGCGCTTTTGATTCTTGGTAAAGCGCTGAACCACCACTTTCTACATCAAAAGAGAAGATGGTTGGAGGGGTCACGTAGTTAGTAAAAGTATAATAAAGCGTCTTGTCTTCTGCTTTGCCTTGTAAGCCATATACGGTGCCTTGATCGGGTAGAGTGACTTCGCGTACCAACTCCCCCTGATAAGTAAACTGCTGAACCTTGGAGAGAACATCAACCATGTAAGTGGCAAACAAATAACCACCACCTTTGCTGATATCCAGTGGTTGTTCCTGCTCGGCTATGATCTCTGTCCATTGTTGAGATTGAGTGTTGTAGCCAACCACCTTGCCGTTTGGCGCATCCAAATTGGTGTAAAAGATCAATGTGTCATCTTGGTTATCGATAAGATAAGTGTCACCTTCGACAGTATCTTGAAGCGTACTCACTGCTTGCTCTTCTGAAGTAAGATCGACATAAAACAGTCTGTTTCCTGATGTCGATTCTGCACCAGTGATAATCAAGAAACGATCATCTTTGGTTGTCACTCCTCCTACATAACGGTGCTTTTGTGACTCCAATGCACCAAAGATCACTTTGTCTTCAGATTGTGATGTGCCTAGCTCATGGTAGTAAAGCTTGTGCTGCTCAGTGCGCGCTGAAAGCTCACTGCCTTTTGGTTTGTCATAACTTGCATAATAAAAGCCTTTGTTGCCAAGCCAAGAAATCGTAGTGAACTTAGCATCTACGATTTCAGGCTCAAGTTGCTCTTTCGTTTCGACGTCAATGACAAAGATCTTACGCCAATCACTACCACCCTCAGAAATTGAATAGGCGACAAGAGTGTCGTCATTAGAGAACTTCACTTCCCCAAGCGATGTCGTTCCTTCCTCTGAAAACGTGTTTGGATCGAGAAAGATTTCCGCTTCTTCATCCTCTTTACGGCGGTATAAAACGCTCTGGTTCTGCAAACCGTCATTTTTATAGAAGTAGGTATAGTCGCCATGAACAAAAGGTTGAGAATACTTTTCATAGTTCTGACTGTTCGCCACTAGTTCACGAATTTGTTGACGGAAAGGAATCTGACCTAAGTAATCGAAGGTGATTGAGTTTTGTCCTGAAACCCACTCTGCGGTTTCTTGGCTCAAATCGTCTTCCAGCCAACGATATGGGTCTGCGATGTCGTGACCAAAATAAGTGTCGACGACAGAATCTTTACGAGTTTTTGGGTAATGCATAACGTCCGTGTTACTCCATTTGAAGTTAAGTGTTTAGTTTTATTATTTTATTGAGATTTATTCTCAATACCTACCTTAGGGTTCAGGTACAGAATTTCAACCAATAGATTGAAACATTTCTTATATTTATGAACCGACTAAAAGTAATGTGAGATAGTGAGATATCGCTCTCGAATGTGTTCTATTAAAAGCTTCACTTTGTTAGGCGGTTGACGAGTAAAAGGGTAAACCGCGTAGATACCTAGCTTTTTACCAACCAATTCTGGGAAGATATCCACCAACTCCCCACTACGAATGTCATGATAAACCAAGCAACGCGGTACGTAGGCAATGCCGTGCCCACCCAAAGCTGCTTTTCGTAATGCGGTAGCGTTATCTGTCGAGAAACATCCAGAGACTCTAACGATGTAATCGCCATCTTTGCCTTTGAACTGCCAATCCGTTGCCCCCGTGGTTTGATAGGCGTATTGCAAGCAGTTGTGTGTCGTTAAATCGATCGGTTCGATCGGTTTACCATGTTTAGCAATGTAAGAAGGAGAAGCACATACTACCCATTGAGAGTCCAGAATATGCCTCGCAATCAGACTGGAATCTTCCAAGTAGCCGGTACGAATTACCAAGTCAAAACCACCAGCAACCAAGTCGACAAAGCGGTTATCAAGCGACATATCCACTGTTAAACCAGGATGCATATTACAAAACTCTGCAACCGCGTCCGCTAGAATCAAATCACCGGAGATAGTCGGCACCGACATTTTAATATGACCACTGACATTCTCACCAAAGCCTGAAACTGCATCCATAGCCTCCTGAGTGGCTTGCTTCACATTTTTAGCACTATGTAACAAAACCTTTCCCGCTTCGGTCAGGGTCAATTTACGCGTTGTTCGATATAATAGCTGAGCGCCAATTTCTTCTTCCAATCGAGCAATTCTTTTACTAACTACCGAATTTGTAAGGTTATTTTCTTCAGCCACCCTACTAAAGCTGCCCATTTCTACTACCTGAGAGAATAGGATTAGGTCGTCTGCACGCATCGATTATGTCACTTTTGGAATAAATTAATTTCATTATTTCCCTATATCTATAAAAAATAAAGGGGTAAATTCACGCCAAATTAACAAAACCATTACAACAAAAATCATCTCTACAGCATAAAGCCGTTCGAGAAGTCAGCGTACGAGGATGTACCAATGAGTGAAACCCTACTTGCCCTTGTGGCGTTTTCGCCAATTGTTGTCGCCGCCATATTATTGGTTGGTCTCAACTGGCCTGCTAAAAAAGCTATGCCTGTTGCGTTCGGTCTAACCGTCGCTATCGCCCTAATGTTTTGGGATATGTCAGCTACTCGCGTACTGGCCTCTGTATTCCAAGGGTTAGGAATTACTGTCTCTGTTCTATGGATCGTGTTCGGTGCCATCTTCTTGCTCAACACTTTAAAACATACCGGAGCGATCACGACTATCCGCAATGGATTTACTGATATTTCGGCAGACCGTCGAGTGCAAGCCATCATCATCGCTTGGTGTTTTGGTTCATTCATTGAGGGTGCATCGGGCTTCGGTACACCTGCAGCAATCGCAGCACCACTATTGGTTGCGATTGGTTTCCCTGCTCTTGCAGCGGTATTGATGGGCATGATGATCCAATCAACACCAGTATCATTTGGCGCGGTTGGTACACCAATCATCGTGGGTGTGAATAAAGGTCTAGATACACACAACATTGGTGAAGCACTTGTCGCACACGGTTCAACGTGGGATGCCTACCTGCAACAAATCACCGCAAGTGTGGCAATGATTCACGCGACCGTTGGCACGCTAATTCCTGTACTAATGGCAATGATGCTGACTCGCTTCTTCGGTAAAAACAAGAGCTGGAGCGAAGGTCTAGACATTCTGCCATTTGCACTATTTGCTGGTGTTGCTTTCACCGTTCCTTACGCACTTACAGGCGTGTTCTTGGGTGCAGAGTTCCCATCACTCATTGGTGGTCTGGTGGGTCTAGCCATTGTGGTTACCGCGGCGAAGAAAGGCTTCCTTGTTCCAAAAACAAAATGGGATTTCGAAAGCGAAGATAAATGGCCAGCAGAATGGCTCGGCTCTCTAAAGATCAATCTGGATGACAACCCAGGCAAACCAATGAGTCTGACCAAAGCATGGGCTCCATACGTACTACTAGCGATTATCCTCGTAGCAAGCCGTGTGAGCCCTGAGTTCAAAGGTCTACTTAAGAGCGTAAGCCTTTCGTTTGGTAATATTCTTGGCGAGACAGGCATCAGCACAGCGATTCAACCTCTATACCTTCCTGGTGGCATCCTAGTCTTCGTAGCATTGCTTGCGGTTCTTCTACAAGGTGGTGGTGCGAAATCATTGGGTAAAGCGTTTGGCGAATCGAGTAAGACGTTAATTGGTGCAGGTTTTGTTCTTGTGTTCACCATTCCTATGGTTCGCATCTTCATTAACTCAGGTGTCAACGGTGCAGATCTCGCAAGTATGCCAGTAACCACGGCAAACTTCGCAGCAGACCTAGTTGGCTCAGCATTCCCGGCGTTGAGTGCTACCGTTGGTGCCCTTGGTGCATTCATCGCCGGCTCTAACACAGTGTCGAACATGATGTTCAGCCAATTCCAGTTCGAAGTAGCACAGACACTGACCATCTCAAGTGCCATTGTCGTGGCTCTACAAGCGGTAGGCGCAGCTGCGGGTAACATGATTGCTATCCACAACGTGGTTGCTGCATCCGCAACCGTTGGCCTGTTAGGACGCGAAGGTGCAACGCTACGTAAGACGGTAATTCCAACGTTCTACTACCTCGTGGTAACTGGCATCATCGGTCTGATTCTAATTTACGGTTTCCAAATCACCGACGCTTTAATGAATTAATAATAAATGCAGGGCTTCCCCCGCCCTGCTTTTTCTCTGGTACATCGGTCTGCACTACTACCCCGACACTTTTGGTGTGGCTTGCTGCATCAATCCCCCGACCGGTGTACCAGTCTTTTTCAGTGCAGATAATTGATTGTTCAGTGTATGGAATCCACCACAGCTCAATCACTTATCTATACTCTATTCTGACGTCGACTGCCGAAAGGATGGCAGTCAGTGGAACACTGACAGAGCAGGTGCTCATTGACTCAGGACGCAATCTTAGAATAACAGCCAGGACACACTATTATGATTATCTCTGCTTCTACAGATTACCGCGCTGCTGCGAAAGCCAAGCTGCCTCCATTTCTTTTCCATTACATTGATGGTGGTTCATACGACGAGCGCACGCTGAAACGCAACACCGATGATTTAGGTGATGTTGCGTTGCGACAACGTGTTCTGCGTGACATGAGCGATCTAAGCCTAGAGACTGAGATCTTCGGTGAGAAACTTGCTATGCCAATCGCACTTGCTCCTGTTGGTCTTACTGGTATGTACGCAAGACGTGGCGAAGTACAAGCCGCGAAAGCCGCAGAAAAGAAAGGCATTCCTTTCACCATGTCAACGGTATCCGTTTGTCCTATTGAAGAAGTCGCACCTGCGATCGAACGCCCAATGTGGTTCCAACTGTATGTTCTAAAAGACCGAGGCTTTATGAAGAACGTACTTGAGCGCGCGAAAGCGGCAGGAGTAACGACACTGGTTTTCACCGTAGATATGCCAGTTCCAGGTGCTCGTTACCGTGACATGCACTCTGGTATGAGTGGTCCAAATGCGGCGATGCGCCGAGTATTCCAAGCCATGCGCCATCCAAGCTGGGCACTGGATGTCGGTGTATTAGGTAAACCTCACGATTTAGGGAACATTTCTACTTACCGTGGCGAACCAACGAAGCTGGAAGATTACATTGGCTGGCTCGGTGCAAACTTTGATCCTTCGATTTCTTGGAAAGATCTAGAGTGGATTCGTGACTTTTGGGACGGACCAATGGTCATCAAAGGCATCCTAGACGAAGAAGATGCAAAAGACGCAGTTCGCTTCGGTGCAGACGGTATCGTTGTATCCAACCACGGAGGGCGTCAACTTGACGGTGTCCTTTCGACAGCGAAAGCTCTGCCTAGCATCGCAGATGCAGTAAAAGGCGACCTGAAGATTTTCGTCGACTCCGGTATCCGCACTGGTCTGGATGTCGTTCGTATGTTGGCGCTTGGTGCTGACTGTACGTTGCTTGGTCGCTCTTTTGTTTACGCTCTAGCGGCACAAGGCGGTGCGGGTGTTGAAAACTTGCTTGATTTGTATGACAAAGAGATGCGCGTAGCGATGACACTCACTGGCGCAAAAACTATCGCCGATCTGTCGCGTGATTCTTTGGTGAAGATTCCATAGACCTTGCCGACTCTCCCCCTAACAAAAAAGCGAGCTCAATGAGCTCGCTTTTTTTAGAAATTTGAATTAGCGGACGTGATGTTCGTATTCAATCACCACTTGGTTGCCTTCAATAAAAACGTTACGAATGTCGCCGTCTACGGTCACTCTGTTTTGTAAGTAAACCGAACCAGAACCCGATACATCGCGTTCGGTCATTGATGGGATAACTTGTCCGGGACGAACATGCAATTGCTCACATAACTGCTTAACAAAGCCCAAAGTTAACGGTGCGTTACCGCGTAACAACGAAGAGAATTCATGTAGACTTAAACCTAGACGTTTTGCCATCTCCATTTGGGTAAGGTGCATTTTTGCTTTTTGCGACATCCAAATGTCGTAGAGCGCATTTCGGTCTAGCTCTGTAAATTCCATGGTTCATCTCCGCATTTCAAAGTGACCTTAAAGTCTCATATTTAAATGTGATAAATGTTAGCGATGAGTCAAAGAACCTACAATTGATGGTTCGTATGGTAGTGCTTATCTTTCAATCTACGAGTTCTATCACATCTCATAGGTTGATTTACTCATACTTTACATTTCGTCATACCTATCATCATCTTGAATTAATATAAAAGTCATTAATGGCAATGTAAACAGCAAAACATCCCTGTTACAACACAACGAGACTTTGTCACTTTCGTTCCGCCTCATCATTTTTCTAGGGCGAATTGGTAAATTCTGCTACCTTTCCCCCATTGTTCTATAAAAAGAAACTTTACTTATGCCACAGTGGTTTACAGAACTTCAAACTTACGTCATGGCTAACCACCAAGATTGGAGCAGCAGCGTTTTATTTATCACGATAGCCAGCTTCTTTGCTTGGATTGCTTGGCGTGTCTTGCATTCGCGCCTCGCGATTCTTGTAGAGAAAACCCCCTTCCATTGGGATGACCTTTTATTAGAAGCGTTAAAAACCCCCGTCAGCACACTCATTTGGTGTTGGCCCGCTACGGTATCAATCGGCATTGTTTTGCAAAGTGAGTTAGGCAACGAGTTCAACTGGCTTAGCACACTCAAACTCATCCTAGTGATCAGCATATTAGTTTGGATAGTGATGCGTCTTATCACTAATGTTGAGGACTATGTGCTGGAACAGAAAACTCGTGATGAAACCACGGTGCAAGCGATCGCCAAAGTCGCGCGCCTGTTCTTCATCGTGATTGGTGTGCTTACCGTCATGCAAGCATTCGGGCTTAGCCTTTCTGGTTTGCTAACCTTTGGTGGCGTCGGTGGTTTGATTGTCGGTTTAGCAGCAAAAGACTTACTGTCCAACTTCTTTGGCGGCTTAATGATTTACTTCGATCGCCCATTTAAAGTTGGCGATTGGATTCGCTCGCCAGATCGTAAAATCGAAGGCACTGTTGAACGTATTGGATGGCGCATGACCAGTATCCGTACTTTCGATAAAAGACCGCTCTATGTACCAAACTCAGTGTTCAGCAATATCGTCGTAGAAAACCCATCGCGAATGCTAAACCGACGCATCTTTGAAACGATAGGATTACGTTATGATGATGCAGAAAAAGTACCCGTCATCATCGATGCAGTACGTGAAATGCTACAAAACCACAAAGATATTGATACGCGCCAAACTCTGATTGTGAACTTTGATTCGTTTGGAGCTTCCTCACTAAACTTCTTCATTTACACCTTCACTAAAACGGTGAACTGGGTGCGTTACCATGAAGTGAAGCAAGATGTGTTACTGCAAGTAATGGCGATCATTAAAGAACACGAAGCGGACATCGCATTCCCAACTCAAACGCTCAAACTCGATCCAATTCAAATGGCGAAAGCACAAGCTCAAGAAGAGCAAGGCTACTAGCGATGCAGACTGCCGTCATCTAACGATGGCTTATCGAATAAGGACCAAGCCCCGGACGTTATGCTGGGGCTTTCTTTTTATCTATAGGACAAGTTCGAGCAACTATTGTTAAAAAGCGTAGGAATTGGATAAGCTAGCTTCAAGCTCAAACGAATGAACAGGACAGCGCAGTGAATTTAAGACAATTGGAAGTCTTTTACGCCATCATGCAAACCGGAACCGTTTCTGGTGCCGCGCGCTTATTGCATGTATCGCAACCCAATGTCACTCGGGTACTTGCCCACACGGAACAACAACTTAGCTTTGCCCTGTTTGAGCGCGTCAAAGGCCGCTTAGTACCGACCCAAGAAGCCAAAGCCCTATTACCAGAAGCCGAGAAAGTCTACCAACAGCTTGGGCAATTTCGTTCCCTCACCAGTAAAGTGAAACAAGGCACTCAGCACTTGAGAGTCGGAGCACCTCCTGTCTTAGCTTCCCAACTGCTTGCTCCAACGGTTGCTGCACTGTCGAAGCAACAAGGCATCTCATTTGAACTATTAACGGCAAACCGTGATGAGCTGTGTTCAGGCTTACTTAAGCACGAATTGGATGTGGCGATTGCCTTCGGTGAAGAAGCGCCACCCGCAATTTTGAGTGAGGTGTTACTCAAGCAACAACTTGTTCTGATTGCGCCAAAAGAAGCGCTCAGTTCAACTGAGGACTCGGTATCGTTTGATGATTTGATTCAGCACGAATTGCCAATCATCGGCTTGGACAGTCGAGACCCACTCGGTTTGTTGCTTCATCAAACACTCTCGGCACGCGACGAACATTATCACCACGCTATCACAGTACGCAGTTACGCCGCTGCTGCTGAACTGGTCAAACACCATGCCGGCTTTGCGATTGTCGACCCATGGACAGCAAAACAGTATCAAGATGATGAATCGGTAAGCGTGCGCTCACTTTCTCCTGCGCTGTCATTTTCAATCTCTATCATGTTTGCGGAACATACACCGCAATCCATTTCGACCAAGCTTTTTATTGATTCACTTAAGCGACATGTGAATCAGTAAGTTAGCACTCACCTTACCCTATAACCTCAAGTTATAGACGCACAACAAATAGGCATTCGGCTTCCCTCTTCAAACTGGCTACATTGTTTGAAAACGCCATTACTTGAACGTATTGGTTAAAAACGTCTTGTTTGAAAACGTACTGTTTAAAAACATACAGAATGACAGAGGGAACCATCATGCAAATTGCTCAACCTTACTTACTTTTTCTTGGTGACGTCACCGATCCATTAGCCGCAAAAACTGCGCGCGGTATCCATCAATGGCGCCCAGAGATTTGCTTAGGGCAGCTTCGTCTTACGTCAGAAACCGTTTCATTAGGTTTAACCGATATGACGCTGCAACAGGCTCAGCAGCAAGGCGCAAAAACGCTCGTCATCGGCACAGCAAACCCTGGTGGTGTTATTCCTGAATCATGGCAAGCGACGTTACTAGAAGCGGCGGAAATGGGGTTTGAAATCGCCTCAGGTATGCACCAACGTCTTTCTGAATTCGCTCCTTTAGATGACTTACAACAACGTGGCTTAACCAAGTTACACGATGTACGCCATTACGATGCCTCGCTCAAAGTGGGTAATGGTAAAGCGCGCTCGGGGAAACGCTTACTAACGGTTGGCACCGACTGCTCGGTTGGCAAGATGTTCTCTGCCCTCGCGATTGAGAAAGCTTTACAGCAATCTGGTTGTAACGCTGAGTTCAAAGCCACAGGTCAAACGGGCATCTTAGTCGCGGGCAGTGGTATTTCGATTGATGCTGTTGTCGCGGACTTTATCTCTGGTGCGGTGGAAGCCATCAGCCCTGAGTTCACAGACCATGAATGGGACATCATTGAAGGACAAGGCTCGTTGTTCAATCCTTCTTTTGCGGGCGTGAGTTTAGGCTTGCTTCACGGCGCACAAGCGGACGCTTTGGTATTGTGTCACGAGATCGGTCGCCCACACATTCGCAACCTTCCCCATGCGAAATTGCCAACGATTGAACAAACCATCGAGGCAAATTTACAAGCGGCACGTTTAACAAACCCTGACACACAACTTGTTGGAATCTGCTTGAATACCTCTGCAATCAGTGAAGATGATGCCGCACAGCTTTGCCAAGAATGGACGGAGAAATACCAAGTGTCCGTAACCGATCCTGTGCGTTTTGGCGTAGAGAAAATTGCTCAACACATTATTGCGATTTAAGGATTGTAGATGCGATGAAAATCCATGTAGAGCCCGTCACCATTGCGATGGCGACGCCTTTTCGTATATCCCGTGGCAGCCGAACCGAATGTCACGTGGTGCGCGTAACCGTAGAACAAAGTGGCATCAGTGCCCAAGGTGAATGTACGCCTTACCCTCGTTACGGCGAGTCGGTGGAATCGGTAATCAAAGCCATTTCTCAAGCCGCTCATGAACTGCAAAGTTTGTTTGCCAAAGGTGACGCGAACATAGTCTCCCTCAGAGAAAAACTACAAACTCTTCTCCCTGCCGGTGCGGCACGTAATGCGCTCGACTGCGCGATGTGGAACTTACAAGCCAAACTCGCAGGCAAGCAACATGCCCAAGATCTATTTGAATTGCCGGCATCGATTGTCACTGCGATGACCGTGTCGATTAACACGCCAGAGGCAATGGCAAACCAGACCCGTAGTTACATCGAACAAGGCGCAAAACTACTTAAAGTGAAGCTCGATGGCGAACAAGTGATTGAACGCGTTCGCACAGTTCGTGAAGCGGCAGGCGATGCGATGATCGTGCTGGATGCGAACGAAGCATGGCAAGAACTGGACTTAGACGCCACCTTTGCCGCGCTAGCGCCACTGAATATTGCGATGATTGAGCAGCCTTTACCCTCGAATGACGATGACAAGCTAAAAGACATTTCGCACCCAATTCCACTTTGTGCCGATGAAAGTAGCCATACACGCCAACAATTGCATGAATTGGTAGGCAAATACGAAATGGTCAACATCAAACTCGACAAGACGGGTGGTCTTACCGAAGCCTTATTGCTTGCAGAAGAAGCGAAACACCTTGGTTTTACCTTGATGTCCGGTTGCATGTTAGGCACTTCATTGGCGATGCGTGCAGCGCTACCCATCGCGGTCCAATCGAAAGTGGTTGATTTAGATGGTCCGATTTTACTGGGTCAGGATATTGAACCCGCTTTGGTATATCGAGAAGGAGAAATCGTTCTGTAAAGAAGCGATGATAACCCCATCACCGATTTCATGACCTAGATTAAAAAACAATCACCACCAGCATGAAATAAGTCACATAAATTACGAGGTTATTACGGCATGCTAACACGGTAGTAACCTCTAATGCGCTTTTTCAGCAAGGTGGTGGTTGTATGTATAGAGTCATCCGAAAAATGACATGGAAGACGAACAGGCGGTAAACCCGCCCTACTCCAATGCAGTTCGTACCTGATATCAGGTTTGCTTTGGAACCGTTGATTTGCCGATAACGGCTCACTCGGTTTCGCACGTCATTTGCAAGGAGGCTCTATGCCTATCAATAAGATCCGCAACGTCGCCTTTGTCGGTCAAACGGGTACCGGCAAAACCACACTGATAGAAAAACTGCTCTACACCTGCCAAGCCACTAGCCATTTAGGGTGTGTGGAAAAAGGCGATACGGTGACCGATTTCGACCAGCAATCCATCCAATATCAACACAGTATCGAAGCCACGCCAGTCGCCCTCAGTTGGAACAAGCACCGCCTCAATATCATCGACACTCCCGGACAAAGTGAATTACTCGGACGCACACTCAGCGTGTTCCCTGCCGTTGAAACTTCCGCGTTGATCATCGACCCACAAATGCCCATCAACCAAACTTCTGACCGCTTGTTCGCCTTTGCTAAAGAGCAGCAAAAGTGCCAGATGATCATCATCAACAAGCTCGACAATCACGGCAACCAACTTGAAGCCGTGATGGAAAATATCATCGAACACTTTGGTGATAATTGCTTACCAATCAACTTACCTTCAGCCGATGCTCAATCGGTGGTGGATTGCTATTTCGAACCAGAGATCGAACGCGACACTTTGCTCGCTAAAGTCGAAGAAGCGCATGAAACCTTAATAGACCAAGTGATTGAAGTCGATGAAGAGCTGATGGAACTGTATCTCGAACAAGGCTCAGAACTGACAGCAGAACAGCTGCATGATCCGTTTGAAGAAGCATTGAGAACCGGACACGTAATTCCAATCTGCTTTGTGTCGTCCGAAACAGGCGCGGGGGTAGAACTGCTGCTGAGAACTCTTGCGGAAATCATGCCGATGCCAAATGAAGGCAACCCACCGCTGTTGGAGAAAAACGGCAAGAAGGTCAAAGTAAACTGTGAAGCACTTGAGCACAGCGTGGCGCATGTGTACAAGATCAGCGTCGATCCTTACATGGGTAAACTCGCCTATTTGCGTGTTTACCAAGGTGAAATCAACGCAGGTAGCCAACTCTACATTGGGGAAAGCAACAAAGCGTTCAAAGTTGGTCATCTTTACCAGTTGCAAGGCAAAGACAGAACGGAGATCCCAAGGGCGCTTGCCGGCGATTTCTGTGTGCTCGCCAAAGTGGATGAGTTGGAATTTGATTCCATTGTTCATGACTCTCATGAAGAAGATGGCGTACAACTCAAAACCCTCAACTTCCCAGATTCGATGTACTCACTGTGCCTCAAGCCCGTTAAGCGTGGCGACGAGCAAAAGCTTGGGGATGTGCTGAATAAAATCGCCAGCGAAGATCCTTCTCTTCGAATCGAACATCGTGCACGCACCAATGAAACCATCATCAGCGGTCAGGGTGAATTCCACCTCAAAGTAGCGCTTGAGAAAATGTCTGCAGTCTACAAACTGGAAGTGGAAACCAGCCAGCCAAGCGTCGAATACTTTGAGACCATAACCAAACCAGCAGAAGGCCACTATCGTCATAAGAAACAAAGCGGCGGCGCGGGTCAATTTGGTGAGGTGCAATTAAAAGTACGCCCACTCGAACGCGGTGCGGGCTTCAAGTTCATTAATAAAGTGGTTGGCGGCGCGATTCCTACTGCACTCATCCCTGCAGTGGAAAAAGGCATTGTTCAGGCATTGGAAGAAGGGGCGATTTCTGGCAACCCAATCAAAGATGTCGAAGTGACCGTTTACGATGGTAAATACCACTCGGTTGACTCGAAAGAAATCGCGTTTGTCATCGCAGGTAAGAAAGCCTTCTTAGATGCGATCAACAATGCAGACCCGATAGTGCTCGAACCGATTGTACAAATGGAGCTTCATATTCCAACTGCGAATGTGGGTGATGTATCCGGCGACTTATCCGGTAATCGCGGACTAATTGAAGGAACAGAGCCTATCGACGCAAACTTCACCATGTTAAGAGCCAAGTCTCCAGTCAACGAACTGCAAGATTATGCTCGTCGTCTGCGCTCAATTACTGGCGGTGAAGGTAGCTTTAACATGACGCTCAGCCACTACGAACCTGCTCCTCCAGCAGTGCAAAAACAAGTGTGTAATGAAGCAACACAACAAAATTAACCTCTCTTATTTATCCCCTAAAAAAGCAAACGCCCTCGAAACTTGAGGGCGTTGTTGTATTCTCTTGGTCTTTATTTGTCTAACGACATACCAATCTGATTCAGCTTGGTTTGGAACTGCTCTACACTGTCGGCTTTATAGGTAGGAGAACCGTTAAAATAGCGTGGCTTCTCTGGCAACATCGCATTCTTGAGTTCTTGTTCCTGATCGACATTGTCATGGTACACCGTTACACGGTTTGGGATATCCTGCTTCATAAATGCCATTTTGGTTCTCCTTTATTAAGACGAATCTTAAGCGTAGAACTGAACAAAAAATGCGCAAAAACTCATCATTAAAAATTTGATCTTCTAGACAATATTAGGATCTATTGACCTTTCGAACTTGGCTCTTGGATCTGATAGAGGCGGCGTTCATTCTCTGCGCAAGTAGTCTCACAGTTACACACTTTGTCAACGCCGACGTTATTCAAGCCACCGCAACTGCCTTGAATGCGTTTATTGTGAAAGATCACGCCCAGTGACATCAACAAAATGATGGCTAAGAACCCAAGAAAAGTGAACAACCAAACCATTACTTCACCTCTTTCACGTAAGAAGAAACCAATGCTTTAAGTTTAGTTGGGCGCAACGTCATGAGTGTGTTTTTTGATTGAGATTGAGGATTGATCAATAGCGAAGGCGCTTTTTTGCTACCACAGCCACCGCAACCACCTTTTTTGACGTGATTGGTCGAAGGGCGACCTTGCGTCGCAACCGTTAATGGCGATCGAGGCACACCCATTACATCATCCAGTGAGCTGCGAGTCGATAGCTTAAAGACTTGTTTACCACTGCTCAAAAGCTTATCAAGCGCACGTTCCCCAATGTTGCGAACCAACACTGCATCCACATGATATTCTTGCAAAGATTGAATAAGTTGAGATTTTGCTTTACAGCCAGCTTGTGGCATAGAAGCAATATTAGCTAGGTTTTTCAACAGCCCTTCCGTATCGGAATAAATCGCAATGTATGGGGCTTTAACAAAATGATTGGCGACGCGTTCGCCGTCATTCGGAATAGCGTAAATCATGAGTTTGACTCCTGGTCAGGAAAAACAAGTGCATGACCCTCAACTAGGCTTTTCGCGACTTTAAAACGCGCGCTTTTAACCGTATTACCAAAGGTCTGGCGAGAGACTCCCATTTGGTCGGCAGCTTGCTGCTGGCTCAATCCTTCCAGATCGGCTAATCGCAATGCCTCTAGTTCTTCTGGCAATATGTTGACTTTCTCCAGCTCATAAAACGGTACGCCATTGGGCTTAAAACAATGGTGTGCTGCACGTCCACATATGCGTCTTTCTATTTTTGGTCTCGCCATCACATCCTCTCTACAAAACGCCTTAACCTTACGCTCGTTTATGGCATATGCCAATTATAGTTTTTAGCATATGCCAATATCTTAGTTTGCAAAAATCGTATTCATAGCGAAATATTCGTTAGACATCTAATAATAATGCAACAGCGCATACAAACCACCATACGATTCATTGACATGAGTCGATAAAAAACCCTTCATTTCTGTGGCTATTTTCATCAAAAATTCACCAACACTTTCACGCTCATTAACAAACAAAGCTATAATTCACCTAACACATTAGTTTGAACACTAATGATTAATTAGTTACCCTAAGTGAGCAATTTAGAGAAAGGAAACTCAATATGACGTACAAAACTCCCTTACTACTAGCGATTGGTGCGCTAGCAGCGACCAACGCAAACGCAAGTGAGTGTGGAACGGTTACCATTGCAGATATGAACTGGAACTCTGCAACACTGATTGCCAACGTGGACCGTTTTATTCTTGAGCACGGCTACGGCTGTGATGCCGAACTCATCCCTGGCGACACCATGCCAACTGGCACCTCAATGATCGAAAAAGGACAGCCCGATGTGGCACCAGAGCTTTGGAGTAACAGCCTTAAAGATGCACTAGATAAAGGTGTTGAAGAAAAGCGCCTACGCTATGCTGGTAAAGCACTCGTCGATGGCGGTGAAGAAGGTTTCTGGATCCCTGCCTACCTTGTTAAACAATACCCTGAAATGAAAACCATCGAAGGTGTGAAAAAACACGCGAAGCTGTTCTCTCATCCAGAAGACAAAGCAAAATCGGCATTTTACAGCTGCCCAGCTGGTTGGAACTGTCAAATCAGCGCCGGTAACCTTTTCAAAGCGATGGACCTTGCCGGATCAGGCTTTGATATTATCGACCCAGGGTCAAGTGCAGGTCTGTCTGGCTCAATAGCAAAAGCCTACGAACGTGAAGAAGCCTGGTTTGGTTACTACTGGGCACCAACTGCAGTTCTCGGTAAGTACGATATGGTGAAAGTGGATTTCGGTAGCGGCGTTGATGAGAAAGAATTTGTCAGCTGTACGACACAAGCTGATTGCGAAAATCCAAAACCAACCATGTACCCACCTTCACCGGTTCACACCATTACGACTGAAGAGTTTGCTTCACGCTCTCCGGCTGCATACAACTACTTCACTAAACGTGGTTTCACCAATGCAGACATGAACCAATTGCTGGCTTGGATGGAAGACAACCAAGCGGACGGTGAAGAAACCATGTTCCATTTCCTAGAAAACTACCCACAGATCTGGACCGCATGGGTTCCTCAAGACGTAGCTAAAAAAGTGCAAGGTGCACTGTAAGACTTAGACGTTTCGTAAATGGTATAGGAATACCAAAATTGTTGTATGCCGAGGCTCACTTGGGTCTCGGCAAGAAAAGGAAGTAAACATGTCTGACTCGAATTGGCTTAGCGAATTCCCAGAAATGGATCGCTCAGATCTCAGAGCTATCCGCAAAACCCTAGATGGTGCCTACCGCGATTTCTCTCGCGAATACGGCGACCTTATTGAATCATTCTTCGATCCTCTTCTCTCATTTCTCGTTTGGTTCGAAAAACTCCTCATTTCTACACCATGGATGATCATCCTTGGTGTATGTACCGCGTTGGTTTATGCCGCAAGCCGATCGTGGAAACTGGCTGTCGCGTGTTTCGTGTCATTAATCCTGATTGGGTACTTTGGCATGTGGGAAGACACGATGCGGACGCTCAGCATCATCACGGTGTGTACCATGCTCGCCATTGCGCTCGGTATTCCTATCGGTATTGCCATGGCACGCTCCAATCGCGTGCAATCCGTCGTGACACCACTGCTCGACGTGATGCAAACCATGCCCGCGTTCGTCTATCTGATTCCGGTCGTTATGCTCCTTGGTATCGGTAAGATCCCAGGTTTGATTGCTGTTGTGATCTACGCGATTCCACCAGTCATTCGTTTAACCAACTTAGGCATTCGACTCGTAGATAAGGAAGTTCTTGAAGCCGCCACCGCCTTTGGTGCAAGTAACAAGCAACGCTTAGTCGGCGTACAATTACCTTTGGCAATGCCAACCATTATGGCCGGTATCAACCAAACCATCATGATGGCACTTTCTATGGTTGTTATCGCTTCTATGATTGGCGTTAAAGGCTTAGGTCAGCCAGTATTAAAATCAATCACCAACCAGTATTTCACCCTTGGTCTGCTTAACGGCCTAGCAATTGTGGCACTGGCGATTTTGTTTGACCGAGCATCGCAAGCTTACGCAAAGCGAACCCAAGCACACTTAGGAGATCTGAAACATGACTAAGCCACTTATTGAAATTAGCGGGCTGTATAAGATCTTCGGACCAAAGCCAAAAACAGTGATTGAGCGAGTAAAACAAGGCCAGAGCAAAGACCAAATTCTGGCTGATACGGGTCATACCGTTGGTTTAAAAGACATCAATCTGCAAATTAACAAAGGCGAGATCTTCGTTATCATGGGGCTATCTGGCTCTGGTAAGTCGACCATGATTCGCCACTTCAACCGTTTAATTGACCCAACCATGGGGCAAATCTTAGTTGAAGGCGTCGACGTAATGCAGCTGTCATCAAAAGAGCTGGAAGAGTTTCGCCGCCATAAAATGTCGATGGTATTTCAACGCTTCGGTCTTTTGCCCCATCGTACTGTGGTTGACAACGTAGCTTACGGCTTGGAAATCCAAGGCATCAAAAAAGAAGCGCGTCTTGCGAAAGCCAATGAATGGTTGGAGACAGTTGGTCTGAAAGGTTACGAGAACCAATACCCTGCGCAGCTTTCTGGTGGTCAGCAACAACGTGTAGGCTTGGCTCGTGCACTGGCGACTGACGCTGAGATCCTATTGATGGATGAAGCGTTCTCGGCACTCGATCCTCTGATCCGTAGCGAAATGCAAGATCAGCTGATTGAACTGCAAGAGAAGCTACATAAGACCATTATCTTTATCACTCACGATTTGGATGAAGCGCTTCGCTTGGGTGACCGTATCGCTATTTTGAAAGATGGCGAATTAGTACAACAAGGTTCTCCAGACGAGATTCTGCTCCACCCTGCCGATGAATATGTAGAGGCCTTCGTGAAGGACGTAAACCGAGCACGCGCTCTGACGGTTGAAACCGTGATGCAGCCACCAGCTTATCGCATTGCAGCGACAACCATTGAAGAAGCCCTTGTTGAGATGAAACGCGTGAAACAAGACTACGCGTACCACGTGACCGATGATGGCTATCAAGGAGTGGTTACCAAAGAGAGCTTGCTAGATGCTGCGAAAACCGATGCAGCACAAGAGCTGGCAGAAGAGATCTACGAAGAAGTGCCTGTTGTCTCTCCTGATTCCGTAATTGAAGAAGTACTTCCAGACACCATGTCTTGTGACTACTCACTGCCGGTTGTGGATGACGAAGGTAATCTGCAAGGTGAACTAGAACGTAGCGCCGTGGCTGAAATCTTTACTGATAATACTGAAGAGGAGTCTCCGTCAAAGGAGGTCAAAACACCACCCGCAATGGATAAAGCATCCTAATACGCAAAAGGCTCATCAGATGATGAGCCTTTTTTATCTGGTGGCGGTTTAAAAATTGCGCTACGAAAGTCAAAACATAAACACAAGGAACACAACCAACAGAAAAATACCAAAATAGCTGATGCGTATTCGCATCGCTTTCGACATTGGTTTGTGCGGACGCTTGCCTAAAGTGATAATCGACAGCCCGATATAACCGGTGCAATAACTCAATCTCCACAGGAAAATTTCGATAATAATAGAACGAACAATTGCTCGAAGAACGACTGTAACCAATTCTTCCATTTTCTTCTCCTATCCCTTTTATTTGCAAATCACTGACGTTAAAGATTTTTTCTTACAGAGGTCGTTCAATGGTTTGCTTTGTTCTGACGCAGGTTTAGGAAACAAGTCTATTATTATCACGGTATACCTAAGTGACCTTAGCATACATGCAACGAGATTACTTTGGTATATCAACTTGTTGATTTAGAGAGGAATAAAATGAAAAAGACACTATTAGCACTCACTGGTGCGGTCGTTATTCTAGCAGGCTGTCAGGATGAGAAACCAGCAGAGACAACTGCGGTTGACATTCCTCAGGCCTCAGAAGTTGAAAGCACCGTTGATGCAACACCGATTGAAGAAGAGCAAATGATCACGACAGATACCTTTGTAGATTCTGGTCACAATGCGCAAAATTCGCTGGATTGGAACGGCATTTACAAAGGCAAACTTCCTTGTGCAGATTGCGCGGGTATCGATACAACGCTAACCCTTAACGAAGACGGCACTTATACATTAGTAGAGCTGTATGAAGGCAAAGAAAGCGACCCAATCAAATCAGAAGGTAAGTTCACTTGGAATGAATCAGGCAACACCATTACATTGGTTGATGAGTCTGGTCCAAACCAGTACTTCGTTGGTGAAAACATGCTAATGAAGTTGGATATGAACGGCGAAAAAGCGACTGGCGAACTGGCTTCATTTTACAACCTGAGCAAGATGCCTTAATACGGTATAACCATTTAATCTAGTCCTGATAAAGACCAAATCCGAGCCTCCCCCGCTCGGATTTTTTCATTCTTGTTATTTAGAACGACAATCAAGAATTTTCATTTATTTAGAAAAATAACAATTCAACCAATTGACGCAAACGATTGCCATTGATAGATTTCGCCATCTTTCTCATTTGTAAGTATGTCGTATGCAAATCTTTAAACGTTTCGCTGCACTTGTTCCTGCAGTACTTTCTTTCTCTGTTTTCGCTCAAACTCAACCAATCCTTGTGCAAGGAGCGATGGATATTGAAACCAGCACCCTAGTTGAAGCATTGGATGATGCCAAACAAACCACCGTTGGTTCTTGGACCTTCTGGCAAGGTGATATAGATGGCTATCCAGTCGTGGTTTCTCGTACCGAAGTTGGCTTGGCGAACGCTGCAGCCTCTACCACTATTGCGATTGAACACTTCAATCCAAAGTACATTATCAACCAAGGTACATCTGGTGGTCACGATCCTAAGTTATACCGCGGTGACATTGTGGTTGGCGAAGCGAGTTTCAACATGGGCGCTTACAAGTCTGAGTTTGCTAAAAAAGGCAAAGGCATCGACCCAACGAAGTGGCAGAACTTCGACGTAACCATGCGTCTACGTGAAAACGGCGAGTTTGTTGAACACAAACAATTCAAAGCAGATCCGGCACTGGTTGAAACCGCTCTTTCTTTGTCTGAAGAATACAAAAAAGGCAAAGTCGTGAGAGGCTTGATTGGCTCAGCGGACGAATGGAACCGCGAAGTGGATCGTATCAACTGGTTCCATGAAACATACGGTACGTCTGTTGAAGAAATGGAGACTTCCTCTGCGGCATTGGTTGCTCAAGCTTACCAAGTGCCTTTCGTTGGTATCCGTATACTTTCGAACACAGATCAACACAAGCAAGACTTCGATCCGCAAACCGCGGTCGATTGTCAGCTATACACGATTGATGTGATTAAAGCGCTGATCAAAAAGCAATAGTCGCTTTTAGAATCATAAAGGGAGGCTTAGCAAAGCCTCCCTTTTACTTTGTAATCTTGAGTGAGGGCTCAGTCCAAATATACGACGAGCAAGTCTGCCTCAATAGCATTGGCGAGCTTGGGAATAGAAGAGAACAAGCGGCTCATAAACTTATGATGGTGACCACACACCACCAAATCGATGTCATTTTCCTTCGCTATACCAGCCAACTTAATATGTAGATCCCCCACCACCACCATGGTCTCGCTAATTGGATAATCACTCTGCTTAGCTAAAGCATCAAGTTCTTGCATTAGCTTTTGCTCGTCCTTCGATTCCAGCGCGACCCTATCGTGATCAACAAAAACAAAAGACACCTTACTGTTTGCATCTCTTGCCATCGCAATAGCTTTGTCGATCACTACTCGACTCGAATCTGATAAATCAACTGCCACCAAAATGTGCGCGTAGCTCATGATACTCTCCCAACTGACCTGCCTAAATTAAGTCTAGCATCACAAGGAATACCACGAAGCAATCACACAATCTGCGCTATAAGCACTGCTGTTTAAGCCAGTTAGTCAACTTGATGATTTCAGGCTGGCGAGCACGATTCTTCTTATGTACAAAGTAAAAGCTATCCCCAGTTTCTAAGCCGTGAGAGGGGATATAAACCAAGTCTTGAGCCTTATCCCGTTCATTCAACATAAAGTCATTGGCAAACGTAATACCTTGGTCATAGCGAGCAGCTTCGATAGCCAGCAGCATGTGACTGAAGTGCTGCATATCAATATCTTTTGGCAACTCAAACCCACCGGCTTTGCACCACTCTGACCAATCTTTACCGCGCTCACGATAGATAGAATCAGTCGAAAGAATCGGATAGTGCCAGAGTGCATTCGGCATTGGTTGGTCTTGAATTTCTTTCCAGATATTGAGGCTACATACCGGATACAAAGTCTCATCATATAAACGCACAGCCATGTAATTACGCTTAGGCTTCTGCACTGTGATAAAACAGTCACCAACGCTGTCGGTTTGTTCTGGATCTCCTGCAACCATGTTGAGCGTAAGATCAATTTCCGGATGCTGACGCTTGAAGTCCGCCAATCGTGGGATTAACCATTTCACCGCCAGCGAGCTGTAAATTGCCAAGCGTAGACTTCCCTTTTCGCCTTCACGCACTTTTTGACTCGCCATCGCAATGGCACTAATAGCAGGACTGATATCTTCAAGATAACGAAAGCCAGTATCCGAGAGCGATAACTTACGCCCCTGACGAATAAACAGGGCTTCACCAAGGTAGTCTTCTAATATACGAATCTGATGACTCACCGCACTTTGCGTCACGTTGAGCTCCTCTGCTGCAAGGGAAAAGCTCAAATTACGAGCAACGGATTCGAAACAGTGAACCGCTCTAAGAGGTGGCAATTTCATTATCTAAAAATCTCATACTTAAACTAATAAATATCATTTCACTTCATCCTATGACATCACCTACTCTTTGGCAAAGAATGAGGAGAGGAATAACGTGAAAGTCACATCTGTCGGCGCAGCCATGCTGCTATTAATTGTTGGTAACCTAATTGCGGTGCTCTCAGACGCTTTGATCAAAAGCGTCGGTAATGAGGTGCCGGTTTTTCAGTTTGTGTTTTACCGACAATTGTCAGCTGTGATGATGTTATTACCCGTGTACCTACTCACTAAACAAGCCCCATTAATGGAAGGCTTTAAATGGCATGCGGTTCGTGCGCACGTTTGGTTAACTGGTGCGATTTTTATGGTGTTTGCCATCTCATCAATGCCACTCGCGACCGCGAATGCGATCTTCTATGCCGCACCTTTAATCATGTTGCCACTGGCAGCCATCTTCTTTGGAGAGAAGCTTTCTGCACAATCTATTGCGGCAGCAGTGATGGGATTTGCAGGTGTACTTGTGATTATTCGTCCTGATCAGATTGATTGGGCGGCGCTATCGGCATTGGTAGTCGCAGTCACTTTGGCGATCAACAACCTGCTAATTCGGAAGTTACCGAAGAACCAATCCGTACCACACACACTTTTGATGACGAATCTAGCCGGTATGCCTGTATCACTCTTGTTGGTGTTTATCGAGGGCGAAGCTTGGGATTGGAGCTCATTCCCTGTAGCGGCAGGTTCAAGCTTATTCATCATGATTTATGCAGCAACCTGCGTGTTGGCTTATCGCTCTATCGATAGCAACAAAATTGCTAGCGCAGAATACAGCGGCTTGATTGGTGCCGTGATCGTTGGTTTGATTTGGTTCGGTGAAGTGCCAGATATTTTTATGGCAATTGGTACAGTAATGATTGTCGTGCCTCTGATTTGGCTATCCAAACGAGAACGCCGCAAACAAAAGCAAGCGCAAGCCGCCAAACTCGCAGAAGAGCAACATCATCGAGCCCCTGCAGCGTAAGTATTTAAAAAGCCGAGCGTTCATCGCTCGGCTTTTGTATTTTAGTATCCGATATTCGTGCTCGCTTCTGAAACTTGGTCTATGTACAGACATCAACACAACACCCGAATTGTCGTTGCCCTTAATTACTTGTAGAAGAGGTGATCTTACCTAGCCCGTACAGCGTGATTTCTCGCTCATTCATATTGTAGATATTGTCAGCCGATGCTGCGTTTATAGTGAAGTAGTAAAAGCCTTCTGGGTCGGGTAATCCCATTTTTCTGTAGTAATCAATGTATGGCTGATGATATTCGTGACCAACAGGAAAGTCTGTGGCAACGTCATCCCCAGCTCCCCAAGAATGCACTCCGATCGTCGCCCCACTTTCTATCGTTCTATTCACGCCAGCTACAAACAAATCTGTACCACCAGAGGCTATTTCTCCATCAGCAGCAATGTAAGAATCTAAATGGCTTGCACGTACTTGGTAAGCGAGCTCTAGGTTTGCATCATCATCAGCAGAGCCATCAATACTAATAAACTTAAGTAGTTTAATCTCTGGGTGCTTTTTCATCATACGTTCAAATGCAGCAGGCGACCCTTTACAAACGACCCCTTGTAATTCTGCCACATCCCCCTTAACTGCAAAGGACAGACTAGGTTCATCTGGAAACAGTTGATCTCCACATTGTGATACAAACAAATTAGGTGCATTAGCTGGAGTAGAAGAATGGCTTTGTCCCTCGATACCACAGCCTGTCAACGCAATCAAAATAATCATCGTCAATGTTTGTTTCTTCATCACTACTCCAATAAAACATCATTCAATAAAGAGACAAATTTTAAACAAAAAAACAGCCTCTTCTATCGATGCTTACATACGCTTACAGACTCTCCCAACGCTCGTCTCGCTGTTAACGTCATCGAACTTGAAATTCAATGAAGCGTTGCCTGCTATAGTTAAAACAGTAAATAACAAAATTAAGGCAGCATTGAATTCATCATTACCTCTCGGAAACTCTCAACACTCGGGCTTTTTTGTGCAAGAAATCGCTCTTGATTCAATTCAGCGCTGCCACTTTTTTGAGGATCTGCGCATGCAAATTGGTTTGAAAACGACACTTCAATTCCTTGTAATTACAACATGTTTGCTTCTTTCTTTACTGACTAGTTCCTCTAACGCTTCTCCGCTTAAGGTCGGGACTTACCCATGTCCTCCTTTTGTTATTGGTTCTGTTGACAGTGATTTGAACGGTCTCAGCATTGAATTATGGGAGCAAATTGCCAAAGAAATGAGCGTCGAGTTTCGTTTTGAAAACCAACCTTTAGACGATCTACTCAACGCGATAGAAACAGAACAAATAGATATAGGTGTTTCATGTATTTCTATCACTCCAGAACGCGAACTGTTCGCTGATTTTTCTCATTCTTTCTACGAAACCCATCTCGCGATTGCGGTAAAAAACCAAGGCTATCTGCATACCTTGCAATCTATCTTTTTGAACCCAGCTTTGTGGCTCATCGTTGGTGCCATCATATTGGTAGCTGGCTTAGTCGGAGCATTTTTCTATGCGTTAGAAGAAGGGAAAAACGAAAAGTTATATTCAATGAAAAACAGAAGCGGTCGCTGGGTTGAAAGCTTTATTCTTGGCTTGCTGTTTATTACCCGAGGACCGTTTAACTACTTTGAATTTAAAAGCTTAACTGGGCGAATTGTGACGGTATTCATTGGTGTTTTCAGCATGCTTTTTATCGCCAGTATTACTGCAGTTTTGGCTAGCAAACTCACCCTTAGCCAAGGTTATTCCCAAATCAAAGGGATCAATGATCTTGCCAATGTTGAAGTCGGTACCAAAACGGCTACCACCTCTTCCTTGTTACTCACTAGCTTTGGCATTCGCCACAAAGACTATGCAGACATGACGGCGCTTTTAACTGCCTTAGACAAAGGTGAAGTCGAGGCGATTGTCGCGGATGATGTTGTGCTCAAATACATGATTGGCAGTAGCAGACTATCTGGGCAATTTGAGGATTTAGAAGTGTTGCCGTACCAACTAGAAAAACAGAACTACGGCTTCATCATCACAGAGAACAACCGTTATGAGGAAGAGATTAACCGCGCGCTGTTACAAATCCGTGAATCACGAAAGTGGCGTAAAACGTTGGTCGACTATTTCGCAGACAAGTAGTATTCACCACTATCTTCTAAAACGAAAAAAGCCCTTAAGTTCAATGAACAAATGGGCTTATGTATTCAATCTAGTTGGCGATTATTGCGGTAGAACCACTTTACCACCTTGAATTGGGAAAGTTTTGCCTGCAGGTTTGCTCTTCATGCGCACAGTCGTTGGTGCACCTGCAACTTCATAAGTGACATCGTAACCTACTACTTTTTCTGAAGTGGTGTATTCAGTGTGGCATTGTTTCTCTGTTGAAGTCACAACATCGCCCTTCTGCACATTGTCTTGAATTTCACGCCCTGCCATTGCACCGGCAATTGTTCCTGCCGCCGTTGCAATCACTTTACCTGAACCACCACCGATTTGGTTACCTAATGCAGCACCCGCCGCCGCACCGCCAACCGTGCCAAGGATCTTGTTGTTGTCTTTAGGTGCAACTTGGTGCGTCACTACAACATCTTTACACACTTGATGTGGGTTCTTCACGGTTTCAGTTACCGCTTCAACAAGCGTAATGTTTGCTTCAGTTGGTGCAGGTGGCGTTTTGTCTTTACAGCCTGCCAGTACAGCAACCACTGCCGTCGCGATTGCGATAGATTTCATATTCATGGATTACTTCCCAGTACAGTTATCTTTGATTGGCGGTATAGTAAATCGTGAACTGGAATTCACATCAGGTAAAAACAAGCCCGAGGTCATTAGCAGGTTAAAAAACGGCGTTTTATAAACGGAATGTCAGGAGGTAATCTTGAAAAGGTCAATCGGAGCCAGATCACATCAATGCTGACTATGAATCGCCCAGCAACTACTAAGTCAGATTGAGCAAACTTTAAGCAACCACCATCCATCGAGTCCAAAAGACGAGCAAAATCGATGCGAACATGACCCAAACCAGCGTCGCGGCTGTCAGTGTACCCACCAAGCTCAAGCGGTAGCTAAAGTAAAAGACAGACATCAGATACGCCGCATAAGGTATTAGAGAGTAGATACCGAACAGTGCGGTTTGGCGCAGTGCCTCCATATCTCGCTCGCTGCCCACAATAAAGTGCGCAATCAATGCGAAGGTCGGAAACAAAGGCACCAAACCTGCAATATAGAAGCTTTTTGATTTAGAGAGCATGGCAATGACGAGTACTGCCACCGCACCGAGTAACGATTTGAGAAAAAGACTGGTCATCAATATCTATCAAACCGTCTAAGCTAAACTCAAAAACAGCTCATCATCTGTCAGATATTTATGACGATGGCTTAGACTGCGTAAGTGCATAAACATAAAGTCAGGAAAACCTGGAGCAATGACGTTGTTTGGCTCCCAGAAGATGCCACCCACGAAAACGTAGCGGCCTTGCTTTTCATCATCATGCAAAGGGTTATTGATTGGTGTCGACAATTCAGCGCGGCATCCTTCAACTACACAGACGATTTGCCCTTTAAAAATGCCAATTACACGTTTAACAAGGTTCGCTTTTATTCCGCACTTCCATGCTTGGCGCGTTGCCCACTCATAACCGTGTTTGTTAATCGCTTTTTTTTGTAAATGCACAACCAAATTCATCGCTCATTCCCGAGTTGACCTTTGTTTGTACTATAACCAAATCGCCTTCTCGGTTTGCCGATTTTAATTTGTCGAAACCATAGAAGATAAAAATCAAGAAACGGGAGCTTTACAACAATTCGCCTTTTCCTTAACGAATTTTAGGATTTTTCTGACAATATAAAACAACTTCTGTTGCATAGAATGGCGTCATATTTATAAAAATAACGACAACAATAAGGTGACGTATGGCTTTTGATGACTATTGGAAGAAGGTTCGTGAAAAGCACTTAAAGAGTGCCAACTTAGAAGGGCTTATTGTTAAAAGAATACGAGCGAATACAGGCAGTAAGAGGCTCCCATATCGAACGAAGTGTGGCGCACTGTGTGAAATCAAGTACAACGAAGTGTGCGACAGTCAAAAAGAGTGATGATTCTGCACCACCCTTTTCTCAGTATTTCAACTTTACCGCCGATAAACACCGTTCTTACCGGACTACGCGTCAATAAGGTAGTTATCGCCTTCGTTTTCTAGGCGATCGATCAGTACGCGACACTCATCGAGATCAAGCGGCTGCTCAAAACGACGCTTCAAATTCATCAAAAAGAAGATGTCTTCGCACATCGCTTTCTCTGGCTCATCGCTGATTTTCGCAACAGGTGAGCCATTGCATGACACCATTTTAATAACGATAGACAAAGGTTTATACGCAACACCTTGTGCGTTCACGTAATCACCCATATCGTTCGCAAGCGACGTACCAATGCCAAAACTCACTTGAACACGACCTTGGAAGTGCTCACAAATATCTAGCGCTTGATCGAAGTTCAAACCATCGGTAAACACCAAGGTTTTCGTCATTGGATCGATGCCAAGCGATTGATAATGCATAATCATCTTTTCGCCCCATGTGTAAGGGCAGCCACTATCATGACGCACTCCCACATAAGCATTACTGAGTTCTTCATCAAAGTCTTTTAAGAACGCATCAATACCAATGGTGTCCGTTAATGCAATGCCTAACGCGCCATTAAACATCTTTTGCCAACGCTGCAGTGCTACCTTTTGTGAATCACGGACATTCACGAGCGCTTGGTGCCCCATAAACCATTCGTGTGCCACTGTACCGATTGGCGTGAGATCGAGCTCTTTCGCCAAATGGTAGTTACTGGTTCCAGTTAGACTGTCAGGCAACTCTTCGCTCAGATACTGCAACATTGATCGCTGAGCTTGGAACGAGAAACGACGACGAGTCGACATATCAGCAAACTTAAAGTTGGTGATATTACGACGTTTCAACTCTGCTTTAAGGAGACGAACCTTCTCTTCTAAAACCGATTGGAACTGCTCGACTGGGATCTCTGCCCAACGTGCACGGCTACGCACTTCGGACACAATACTCATGATGATGGTTTCGTAAAGAATGGTTTCTTTCCAAAGACCATTGATGGTAATGCGTAATTGGCTTGTGCCATCAGCCATGGTTTTCGTATTGAAAGAAACATCGCGTTGAGGGTTAAAACGAAACGCATGCAGTGCATCAACAAACTCAGGACTTAGATAAGGCGCAACACCTTTCATGTACTCAATTTCTTCTGCAGAGAAGGTAATATCTTGCAGTTTAAGTACTTCAGCTTTCACCTCTGGCAGCAATTCAGATAGGTCTTCTTCACTGCGCACGATGAATTTATAAGACACCATCGCATCGGGATAAAGCGCTGCAACAGCACTCATCATGTTCACTTTGTATACGTCAAAATCTAACGCACTTTGGATGATGCGAGACGAAAATAAATTGGTGGTCATTCGGAGCCCTTCTACACGCCCTTTTTCGTTTATACCCAAATTCCCTCAGCACGGTGCAAACCGCATCTTATTGTTTTCCCGACAAAGTTGGGGGAAAGTTCTCAACAAGGCAAACTTGGGTATATAACTTGTTGTTACTAACTTAATTGCGTAAACAATAAACACCCACTTAGGGTTTGTCAACTTTTGTTACTAACCACTCATTTTTATAAGGTTTTTACGCACAAAATTCGGACAGTTATTGTGGATAACCTGAGCAGATAAGCACACCTTTGCTTAAAGAGGAACGCTAGACAACAATGAACACGTTTCTAACAATCGGTTACTTACCCATTGATTGACTACTTGTTATGCGCTAGATTACTTACAAATTATTCTCAGGACCAAATCATGATCGTAACCGTCGACATTATTCCATTCAGACTATCTGGCTGCGCCGATAAGGGGTTGGAAGTGTTGCTGATCAAGCGTTCGAACCCGGAACGTCCGTACCACGGTGTATGGGCCCTACCCGGCGGGTTTGTGTTTGATAAAGACATGACCCACGAAGGTGGACGCCCGGCGGACGAGAACTTTGAAGCAGCACGACGCCGTATCTGCCGCGAAAAAATCCATACCTACCCTCGTCACTTTAGTGAAGCCTTTGTCGATGGCGACCCAAAACGCGATCCTGAAGATTGGAGTCTGAACATCACTCACTACGCCTTGGTTGACCGTAACAACAAAGAGCAAATTGACAACGCTGGCGTTCCAGAATGTCATCTAAAGTGGTTCCCACTACAAGCAATCCTTGATGGCGAAGAGACCCTCGCTTTTGATCACCAAAAGATGATTGAAAAGGCATGGCAGAAGTTGCGCGCCTCTATCGAATACACCTCGGTCCTATTGTTCGCACTTGATAAAGAGTTTCTGGTTGCCGACATCATTGCCGCCTATCAAGAGTTCGGTATCGACATCAGTCGCATGACGATCAAACGACGCTTGATTGATTCAGGTGTACTCAAGCCAACCAACAAAGTCGCTTCCACTAACAAAGGTAAAGGCGGCAAACCAGCGATGGTCTACACCCTAGCAAGCAACGAAGTAACCTTTTTCCAAAACTGTTTGCGTGGCTAACGCAAGCATAAAGACAGACAAGGAGTCTGCCATGACAGTTCGAGTTAATTACCAAACCACAGCAGTGATCGACGTGGATCCTGAGAAAGGTTTCACCGAACTTTGCCCTGACGAACTGCCAGTCACTGGCGCATTAGAAATCGTTCCAGAACTACTAAAGAACCACGCGAAAGGTCGCTTAAAGCTCGTCAGCCGTGATTTGCATCCACCAAAAGCGGCGTGGGACGCAGAAACGCCAGCGAATATGCTTGAACCAGTAGGCTTACCTAACGTGGATATTAAGTGGAATCGCCATTGTGTGCTTGGCACTACGGGCGTTGAACTGTTGGACGGCCTACCTCCTGTTCTGGAGTACGATTTCCAAGTGAACAAAGGCATGGACCCAGACGCGCATCCTTACGGTATCTTTTTCCACGACGTGGCTGATACCAAAACTACAGGTGCGAATGAGTTCCTTAAATTCAACCACATCGATACGGTTGTTGTTGGTGGCTTAGCGCTTGATTTTTGTGTGAAGAAGTCCGTGACTCAAGCTCTCGATTTAGGTTTCAAAGTGATTGTGAACCTAGCATCTAGCCGCGCAGTATTGCCAGATACTATCGATGCAGTGATTGCGGAGATGGAAGAGAAAGGTGCAGTATTTGTTAGCAGTGCAGATGACATCATCGTCGAGAACTTCGCGTAATTTAAGTCGGTTTAAACTAAGCCCATCAGCTTTTGCTCAAAAAAATCGGTCCAGCTTATCTGGACCGTTTTTTGTTTGTGGCGTCTAAGAAGGGGATTACTTAATCACACCACACACAATGCGAGCACCGCCGCCGCCAAGTTTCGCCGGATGATCAGAGTGATTATCACCACCAGCATGAACCATCAAAGCACGACCTTTTACGTCATCAAGTTTCACTCGTGGTGCCAATACTGGCTGATCCGCCATTCCATGAGCATTCACGTAAAGCGCGGGTAAATCGCCAAGGTGATTGTCGTCCGTCCAAGGGAAACCATGCTTGCCTGTTTTTTCTGGGTCATAATGCCCTCCGGCAGCACCGCCAAGTATCGTTTTACCTTCTTTGGTAATGCTATCGCACGAGCCGTTAGTGTGTAGATGGAAGCCATGTGTACCAGCAGGTAAACCCTGTAGTTTCGGCGTAAAAACGGTACCGTAATCACTGTCGCTGATCATCACGCTCCCGGTTGATTGACCAGAGCCAAGGTCAATCATTTCTACGCTTACTGTCTCGGCAAAAGTTGGGGAAGAGAGAAGCGTTAGTGCAGCAAGCCATGTTGTTTTATTCATACTGTGGGTCCTATTTATTGTTATTTATCAGTGTTGAAGCGATTTCAACACATTGGATTGACCATAGATCTCGGCAAATTCTTTCAAATTTAGCCCAGCTTTATTGCGCAGCTCTGGTGAACAATCCGCTTGATAGAGGTCTTTAGCTATACCTATTTCACGTTTGATGAGTGCCCCCATTAATGCAGTGTTACCACGCTTATCTTGTAGGCAGGCGTTGGCTCCGGAGTCGAGCAGCAAGCGAACGGTTTCTCTATGTCCTTGATACGCTGCCACCATCAATGCGGTATAACTTTGAGTGTTACGTTGGTCGATTGGGAAGCCTTGAGAAACAAATGTATCGACCACTTCGTTATTGCCAATTCGCGCTGCGTCAAAGAACAGTTCAACCAGAGATTGGTATTCCTCTTCCAGCTTGTCTTCGGCGGCCAATAAGCTCAGCGAAAAGCTCAAAGAGAACAGAACGGCACTGAGCAAAAACACGGTTTTCATTTACTCACCCTCATTAACAAAATTGGAGAATGACCCACGGGAGCCCTGATTTTCGGGCAGAAAAGAGCAGATAAATCTCCCGCAGGTCAAAACTTATTGCTTACATCATCGCTTTGTTTTTCACTTGCTTGAGATTGGTATCTGTCGCCTCAGCCAGACGCGTACCGTACTCTTTGTCTGCACGGTAGAAATAGCTCACCATGGTTTCCTTAACGTCTTTATCCATCACCTTGTTCAGGTCACCCGCTAAGTTGGCAATCAAATCACTCTGGTCTTGCTTGTTCATGCTGCGGAACAACACACCCGCTTGGTAGAAGTTACGAGGATTGCTGATCGCTTTTTGTTGAACAGTGCCAACCAACTTGGTTTCAACTGCTTTAAACTGCGTGTCTTCTGCCAGCGCCAGTTTGCGGCTTGGTTCGTAGTTCACATCACCATTGCCTTGCTTCGCGTTGTTGCCCAATCCATCTTGGTTATGGTTATTCACTGATGCTAAAGGACGGTTTACTGGCAGCTGGAACAAGTTCACACCCAAACGGTACAACTGTGTATCTGCATAAGCGAACAAACGACCTTGTAGCAAACGGTCTTCTGATGGTTCGATACCAGGAATCAGATTCGAAGGCGCAAATGCCGACTGTTCAGTGTCTAAAAAGAAATTTTCTGGTAGGCGATTCAACGTCATAGTGCCGACTTTTTGATCCGGTACATTCAGCCATACTTTGGTTGCATCCAACCCGTTGTAATCCAGTTTGTTCAGAGCTTCTGGTGACAGCACTTTCACGTAGAGATCCCACTTAGGATAGTTACCACGCCCAATTTCTTTGTACAGATCATTGGTTAAATGGTTGAAGTCCTTACCCTGCATCGCAGTTACTTCATCAGGACGAAGGCTTTCAATACCTTGTTGGCTCTTCCATTGGAACTTCACGTAGTTCACATCGCCTTGCTTATTGATCCACTTGTAAGCGTGCACACCAAAGCCATCCATCGTGCGATAGCTTGCTGGCGTGCCTAAGTTGCTATAAACCCAAGTCAGCATGTTGGTCGCACTCGGCTCATGACTGAAGAAATCAAAGAATCGGTTTGGATCCTGAACGTTGTTAACTGGAGACGGTTTGAGAGAGTGCACCATATCCGGGAACTTAATCGAATCACGGATGAAGAACACAGGCAGGTTGTTCCCTACCAGATCCCAGTTACCCTGTTCAGTATAAAATTTAGTGGCGAAACCACGAGGATCGCGAAGTGTCTCTGGTGATCCTTTTGAGTGAATAACGGTCGAAAAACGTACGAAAACAGGAGTTGCCTTTCCTTTGTTAGTAAAAGGAGCGGAAACCGTTAAGTCACTAAAATCACCCGATGCAACAAACTCACCGTGAGCACCTGTACCACGAGCATGCACAACACGCTCAGGAATTCGCTCTCTAGCAAAACGCTGCAATTTTTGGATCAGGTGAACGTCTTGCAGTAATACGCTGCCATTTTCACCTGCTGTGATTGAATTCTGGTTGTCACCAACTGGTGCACCATTGTCTCTTGTCAGGGTTTGCGCCTGTAGAGATGTGCTGGCTAAGCCAACTGTAATTAATAAAAAGCTTTTTGACATCTGCATGGTTGCTCTCCAATGCGTGCTAACCATTTGACCAGTCGAGTGGTCAATGGATACTCAAAAGCTCTTTTCTGCCCACCGAGAATATATCTTCAACAATTACATTTGTTTAATGGGAAATAACGATAGATTTAATAGGGAGAACCAATGAAATTTTTGAGGTTTTATCGGTTTGATTAATAAAACCTAGACTCGGGCTGAGAAACTCGACGGAAGAGTTAATACACTGACAGAAAAGCACAGCGATGAAAAGGACACCAGAATGCACCAAGATGAAAAGTTAAATTACGTTGAGTTTGGCACGCGAGACATCAATGCGACTAAACAGTTTTTCGAGCAAGCCTTTGGATGGGGCTTCGTTGATTATGGTCCAGAGTACAGCGCCTTTTCAGATCAAGGTTTAGACGGTGGCTTTTTTGCAGCAGAGCAAGTGAGCCAAACAACAAATGGGGCGGCACTACTGGTGTTCTATAGTTCAGATATTCACGCTACGTTAGCTAAAGTCGAACAGTTCGGGGGGCAAGTAATTCGTCCGATCTTCGAATTTCCCGGCGGTTGTCGTTTCCATTTCACCGAGCCGGGTGGCAATGAATTCGCGGTCTGGTCTGAAAACCATTAATTAATGACAGGTAAAACAATAATTAATGACAAGTAAAACAGCAACGTACCATTACATTCGATAATTGACTCGAAGAGTTACAAACCAGCTCGCCTCGCCTTCTCATTTATTGATAACGCGGGGCTTTTAGAGCGGTTAAATCTTATACAGTTGTTTTTGTTCTTTAAATACAAAAGCAAAGGTAAAACATGGAAGTTTTGAAGCGTTGGTTCATCGCCCTTTCAATAGGGGTTGTATTATCGGCATGTGGCGGGGGAGATGGCTCCTCTGTTGACAGCAGCTCCGCATATGTTCCTGCGGAAAAAATACAAGACAATATTTTTTCCAATATCACTGGCGTTAGTTATCCCTACGACATCTACTTGCCAGAAAACTATGAAGAGCGCACGACATCTTTACCCGTCATCTACGTTTCCGACGGTAATGGGACAGGTCAGGGGTTTGGTAACCTCATCGCCAATGCCGAACTCGATGTCATCCTAATCGCCATTCATGAAGGTCCTCCTGGACGCAGAAACATTGATTATTTGCCACCAGGCGTCTATGACTTCTACCTTTTCTTAACCCAAGAACTCATCCCAATTGTTGAAGCCGAATACGATATTGATCCAAATGAACGTACACTGGCTGGACATTCATTTGGAGGCGCAAAAACTGCCTATATCATGCTAACGGAAGACATTGGCGTCGAGTTCTTCAAAAATTTCATCATCTCTGACGGGTCATTTTGGCGCATTGATGACACCATCTATTCTTTGGAGGAGCAACGTTACGAGGCTTCACCATGGTTAGAAGCCACCGCTATATTGAGCTCAACAAACATCGGAAATCATCCATCGGTTGATGCTTTCTATAAACATATCCAATCGAAGGGCTACATGGGCTTTAATTTGCCACCGCTCATCGAGTACAAAAAATTAGATCACGGGAAGATGTGGTACCACACCTACAGAGACAGTCTACCAATCTTGTTTCCAAAAGAAGAAATTTAAGACCATCAAAATAAGTCAGTGGTAGCCAGATTCGGAACTGACATTGCATTTCTGGTTGATCTCATCCTTGGTTTAATCCACTGTTAGCGCAACAATTAATCAATGGGGCGCTAGACCTCGACCAAGGATGTATCATGACTGCAGCCAGTTTTTTTCGCTTACTTTGTCTCGCTGCTATTTGGGGTGGCTCGTTTCTGTTTATGCGAGTCGCCGCTAATACGTTCGGACCGGCTTACTTAATCGAGTTTCGTGTTGCATTTGCGGCAATAGCATTGCTCTTAATAGCTTTCTATCTCAAAAAGAAACTTGCCTTCACAAAACACATTAAGCACTTTTTCATTATTGGCTTATTTAACAGCGCCGTGCCCTTTCTGCTTTTTGCTTACGCTGCTCAAACGCTGAATGCGTCGACCTTAGCCATTCTCAACTCAACCGCACCGATATGGGGCGCGTTAATTGGTTTTGTTTGGTATCGCAGTCCTTTAACGGCAAAAGCCATTCTAGGTATGATGATTGGTATTGGTGGTGTGGCTGTACTTGTCGGCTTAGATTCTTCAACCATCGGCAGAGAGGCTATCTTCCCCATCGGGGCAAGCCTAATGGCTTCTTTCAGCTATGGGATTGCAACCAACTACACTAAAAATGCTCCGCAAGTTCCAGCTTTCGACAATGCACACGGCAGTATGTGGGCAGCGGTTATTTGGGTTCTACCGTTATTACCTTTCCTACCAATGCGCGCTGAACCAAGCAGTTTTGAATGGAGCTCCGTCATCGCTCTTGGCGTTGTGTGTACCGGTCTCGCTTATTTACTCTACTTCCGCTTAGTTTCGGATATTGGTCCTGCTTCTGCCTTGACCGTCACTTTCCTTGTCCCCGTTTTTGGTATTTTATGGGGTTACTTGATTCTGGGTGAACCTGTCGGTTTTAATACCATCATAGGGACAATTTTGGTGCTAGGCGGAACCATGTTGGTGACAGGTTTCTCTCCTGCTGCAATGCTGGCAAAGCGAAAACAAAGAGTGGCATAACGACCGTTGTAGTGCGCAGTCACCATATTTATGCCCAAGTAACATCAAACCATTTGAGACCGCGGGAATAGCGGTCTCAGTGTATGAGATAGACAAAGCACTCAGTTATACGCTCTTGCTAGCAAGCCACTGCCTTGATATTGGTAAAACTTACAATCGTTAGTGATAAATGCAGATTCTCCGGCTTTAAGGGTCAGACTTGTCTCTAGTGTCATGATCTCAACTCTGCCTTCAACACAAAAAACAATCTCTGCACCACGCACAAACTGTTGTTTGCATTCGCCATCGGAAGAGAGAATATCAAATCCAAAATCATCTACCGGAATTGGATAGCTCAATTTGCCCTCTTTATGAATTGGCGGCAGCTTAATCAGTTCCGGTTGCGTGGTGTGAAATGCCGTATTTGCGATAAGCTCATCCACATCAATGTACTTGGACGTTAACCCAGCTCTAAGCACGTTGTCAGAATTCGCCATGATTTCCAACGCTGTACCTTGCACATACGCATGAGGCGTTTCGGCATGGAGAAACATCGCTTCACCAGGTGCAAGTTCTATCGTGTTCAACATCAACGGAGACAGCAATCCAATGTCTTTCGGGTAATGCTTTTGAAACTCAGCCACATAACTGAGCACTTCTCTTTCCAATGCCGTCTTCGGACCACGCTCTAACGCTGCGTCCAGTTCTGCCAAGGCTTGAATTTTATGAGCTTCGCTCAAGGTCATGATCGCCGTGAAGAAGCCTTTCAACCCGTCTTGATTTGGGTGCTCGGCTAACGCGGCTACCTCGCCGTCTAAACTGCGAATACCAAATTGGCGGAACAGCGTCAGTATTTGTTCTATCGGACGAAAGCCATTCATCGCCTTATAAAAAGTCAGTGCGTAGACCAACTCTGGCTTGTGATTGGCGTCTTTATAGTTGCGATTAGGAGCATTAAGCGGAATGCCTTGTTCATTCTCTCTTGCAAAACCAAGTTCAGCTTTACGCTTGTTAGGATGAACTTGAATCGAGAGCGGAGAATCCGCCGCAAGCACTTTGAATAGATACGGAAGTTCACCGAAACGCATCATGGTGTAATCACCAAACATGCTTGCTTTGTCTCTCGCAATCACATCAGATAATAACTCACCGGTTGCTGCGAGGCGCGAGCAACCATTAGGGTGCGCTCCCATCCAAATTTCAGCTTGAGGTTGATGTTTCGCATTTTCGATGCCAAATAGTTTAGAAATTGACTCTTTGCTTCCCCAAGCGTAGTTTTGAATCACGTTATCTAACTTGAACAGTGACATCTCACTCTCTCCCGCGGTGTTTTAACACTGCAATTTGATCGCTTGAATCAAGGCTGAAACGCCCTGCTCAACTTTGCTTCTTGGGCAACCCAGATTGAGTCTGAGATAGCCTTTCCCAGAATCGCCATAAACATCTCCAGACATGATGGCAATATTGAATTGCTCAATTAACGCCTGATTAAGCAGCGTCATATCTAGATTCAAAACAGATAAGTCAATCCATGCTAAATAGGTCGCGTCTGGGACAAGGTAACTCACTTCAGGAAAGGCGCTTCCAAGTGCTTCTTTCACGTATTGATGGTTAGCCAATACATACTCGTTGAGCGCCTTTAACCAAGGTTCTCCGTGACGATAAGCCGCCATCGTACCAAGCACGCCCATAATAGAAGGCGATGAAAGACCATCCACCTCTTTGAGTTTATGCAGATAACGTTCGCGAGTTGGTGAATCCGCGATCAACGCATACGCGCCATTCAAGGCTGGAATATTGAATGATTTAGACGCCGATGTGACGACAGCCCAATCTTGTGAACAACCAAACCCCACGTAAGGGACGTGACGCTTAAAGCACACATCCATGTGGATTTCATCGGAAATCACTTTGACTTGGTGTTGGTTGCAAAGCTCCGCCATCTTTTCCAACTCGCTTTGGCGCCACACTCGCCCTGTTGGGTTATGAGGGCTGCACAACAACAGCACAGTGTTGTTCTGGTCAGCGAGTTTGGTTTCCAGATCTTGCCAGTCAATTTCAAATCGACCTTGCTGTTTGATGAGCGGACTGCGAACGCACATACGGTCTTGCCCTTCAATCATTTTGTCGAACGCATCATAAGCTGGCGTATGGAACACCACACCCTGCCCCGGCTGACTCCATTGCTCAATCAACTTTGACACAATGTAGATAACCGAAGGTCCGTACACCACTTGCTGAGTATCGATTTCGCAGTCAAAGCGAGTCTGATACCAGTAGCGAATCGCGGACTTAAAATCCTCGTGATTCCAGCGGCTATAACCTAATACCGGATGCTCTAAACGTTGTTTAAGCACATTCATTACAGGCTCTGGCGCAGCAAAATCCATATCTGAAATGGTAAACGGGAGTAGACCCGCTTTACCAAATCTATCCTGAACGTAGTCCCACTGCGTGCAGTAAGTGCCAGTGCGATCAATCGGTGTATCAAAGTCGAAATTCTGAGTCATACGAATATTCCAATATTAAGGTCCCTCGTCACAATCTCATTGGGGGGGAGGATGGAGATTGTGCCGAGGGGGAGCATCTATCAAGGCAATGATTAGCTAGCAGACATGATGGCTTGCATTTCATTCTTCACTAGGTGAACTTGCGTGCCAATCACGACTTGCAGGTTGTGCTCATCAAGCTTCACTACACCCAGCGCACCGTTGGCTTTCAACTTTGCGTCGTCGACCAAACTCATATCGTTAACAGACAAGCGAAGACGAGTGATGCAGTTATCCAAAGCTGTGATGTTCTCTTTACCACCAAGAGCTGCCAATACTGCAGCACCTTTGCCAGATTCGTTGATGAATGCCGCTTCAAGTTCTTTGTCCACTTCCGCCGTATCGACTTCACGACCTGGTGTTTTTAGGTTGAACTTAGTGATCGCAAACTTAAATACTGAGTAATAAACCACGAACCAAACACCCGCCACCAGCGGTACTAAGTACCATTTCGTTGCCGTGCCTTGCAGGATACCGAACACCAAGAAGTCAATCAGGTTGCCGTCTGTGTTACCGATGGTGACATCAAGCAAGCCCATCACCATAAAGCCCAGACCAGTCAGAATCGCATGGACAAAGTAAAGCACTGGCGCAACAAATAGGAACAAGAATTCAAGCGGCTCAGTGATACCGCCTACCACACAAGCTACGACGCCAGAGATAAGCAGTGCTTTAATTTTTGAGCGGTTCTCAGGGCGAGCACAGTGGTACATCGCAAGAGCTGCACCCGGTAAACCGCCTAGGAAAGTTGGCATTTTACCTTGAGACAAGAATGCCGTGACTTCCGGTGTAAATGCCGTTGTGTCAGGACAAGACAATTCAGAGTAGAAGATGTTTAATGCGCCAGACACGGTTTGACCACAGACGTCCATAGTACCGCCTGCTTCAGTGAATCGAATCAGCGCAACCAAGATATGGTGAAGACCGATTGGCAGCAATAAACGTTCGCCTGTACCAAACAGCATTGGACCGAAATCACCCGCGCCTTCAATCACATGACCGATACCATTAATGCCTGCAGCAAAGTAAGGCCATACGAATGGGATAAATACACCGACAACGCCCAGTACCAATGCAGAAATGATTGGAACAAAACGAGCACCACCAAAGAACGCTAGCGCATCTGGCATTTTGAAGGTGTAAAAACGCTGGTGAAGTTTCGCAACAATCACACCAACGATTACCGCGCCAAGGATACCAGTATCAATCGATTCAATGCCGATGATGCTTTTCACACCGTAGGCGGCACGTTCCGCTTCACTGTCTAGTACACCAGCGACGGTTAGGAAGAAGTTGATCGCAAGGTTGAACGCAGCATAGCCAACGAAACCCGCGAAACCTGCCACGCCTTTCTCTTCACGCGCTAACCCAAGCGGGATAGCTACTGCGAACATTACAGGTAAGTAAATGAATGCGACAAGACCGATTTTGGTCATCCACATAAACAGGTATTGCAAAGGGGTGTTGTCTAAAAATGGGATGGCTTCTTTGATAGCAGCGCTAGAAAACGAGCTGCCGACACCAAGAAGAATACCTGAGAATGCCAGCAGCGCGACTGGCAACATGAAGGTCTTGCCGAGGCTTTGCAAGAACTCCCACATGGTCGATTTATTGCTTTTAGACATAGTTTGTCTCCGGAATTTGAGAACTTGTAGGGCTCATACACATCACATTATGTGCGCATGAAGTGTTGTTTTTATGTGCTCAATATACGCCGCTAAAAATTTTGATAAAACGTTTTACCAAAAATTCTGTGATCGAGTTAGATATCTTTTTCCACAAACTGTCTAGGGCTTTTAAATTCAACCTAATAGGGTTAAAGTTTGTTGATAAAACGTTTTTCTAATCCATAAAGTGAATCTATGTCGTCAAAAAAAGTGACCATTACAGAAGTCGCTAAACATGCTGGCGTGTCAGTTACCACCGTCTCTATGGTGTTGGGGAATAAAGGGCGGATCTCTCCAGACACAATAGAAAAGGTCAACGCTGCGGTAGAAGAGCTCGGCTATATCCGTAACCGTGCCGCTGCCAACTTACGTTCCAACTCCAGTGAAATCATTGGACTGATCCTCAAAGACATCAGCGATCCCTATTACGCGGAAGTCGCGGCAGGATTGAGTGAGGAAATCGAGCAGCAAGGTTACATGCTGTTTCTGGCTCAGAGTGGGGATAGTCAAGAAAAGTTTGAGAAGTGTGTATTAACCATGGCACGCCAAGGTGTCGGTGGTATCGCATTTTGCCCGATTGGTGAAAGCCAGCAGTTCAACGTCGAAAACCTTAAGCAACACAATCTGCCAATGGTGTGCATTTCACGCGCTTCGGTGGATAAGCAAATCGACTATGTAGGACCAGACAACATGTACGCCGCCAAGTTGGCGACGGAGCATCTGGTTAAGCAAGGGCATCGCAGAATCGCTTATGTCGGTGGCGCGAGCAGTTCTTTGTGCCGTGCTGAGCGTATTGGTGGGTATTGTTCAACCCTGATGCAGTTTGGTTTGCCTTTCAAACCTGAGTGGGTGGTCGAGTGTGAGAAAAGCCAAGCGTCTGCCGCTCAAGCTGTGCAGCAGTTGTTGTTGGAACATCCACAGATTACTGCGGTTCTTTGTCACCATTCCTCGACGGCACTAGGCGCGGTTTATGGCATACATCGAGCGGGACGTTCTATCGGTAAAGATCAGTTTATCGGCGAGCAAGTATCGGTGATTGGTTTTGATGACGTTGAAGAAGCAGAGTTAATTGAACCACCGCTCACCTTCGTTAATTCCAATGCACGAGAGATGGGAAGACAAGCAGCAAAACGATTGATCAATCAATTGAAGCAAGAAGACAGCGAGCCTTACAGCTTGATCCTACCTCCCAAACTCATTGTTCGTGAGTCGGCTTAACCCAACACCACTTCCACACCTTGCTTTCTCAACTGTTCGAGGTCGCTTTTCGGAGCGGCTTTGTCGGTTAACAACACAGAGATTTCACTCGTTTTACCAATCGAAGATGGGTAGATTTGCCCAAACTTGCTTGAGTCCGTCAGCACGATATTACGGCGCTTTTTCGCAATGATGGTTTCAGCTATTTCTGCACGCATCATGTCTCGGCTAGTAAAGCCTGTGTCTTGATGGAAACCGTCAATACCCAAGAAAGCCGTGCTGAAATGAATGTTCTCAATACACAGCTTAGTCAGCGGTCCAACCAAGCTCTCGCCTTGATGCTGATACACACCACCAAGCAAGATGATGTTAGCTGAGGTGTTACGGATGAGGTGGGCGATGTACGCTGATGGAGTAATGAGGGTGACGTCACCACGTTCAGCCAATGTGCGAGCCAAGAGCGCATTAGCACTGCCGCCTTCGATCAATACAGTTTCGTTTGGTGATACCAAGTCTGCCGCTTTGTTGGCTAACGCTTGTTTGATGTCGAAACGCACTTCGAGTCGCGTATCAATATCGTCACTTTGTAGCGCCGTCGCAGCGCCGTGTACGCGCTTTAAGTAGCCTTGTTGCTCAAGGAAGTTCAAATCCTGTCTGATGGTCACGCCCGACACGCCAATGATGTCAGAAAGCTCCGTCACTTGAACGCGTTTGCGGTCATTAACCAATTGCAGGATTTCATTTTGTCTTGAGTTCACAGGCTCGCTCCTTATTGATGAGCTTGCAGTATACGCCCGAACACTTTCATATGAAAGTAGCCTGTGAACGATAGAAATAAGCTAAGTCGCGTTACACCGTAAGCTCAAGACGGTTGCCGTCCGGATCTAAGATGCAGCTTTCGTAGTAACCGTCACCTGTTTGTCTCGGACCATCGATCCATTGGTAGCCATCATCCACTAAGGTTTTGGTCAATTGATCCACTGCCTGTTCTGATCCTAAGGCGAAGGCAAAGTGTGCCAACCCTGTTACCTGCATCGCATGAGATTTTTCACAAGCGGTCACACCTTCCATCGACATTAACTCCAGTCGTGCACCACTTTCAAACGAAAGAAAGTAAGATGAAAACTGTTTAGTTGGGTTGTGGTATTTGTCGTTAGACACCGCGTTAAAGTATTTCTCATAGAAGGCTTTAAGCTCTTCCAAACGTTCAGTCCAAATCGCGATATGTTCAATTTTCATTAGGATTCCCCTAGCTCTTAACTGCGCTCAATCTAACGAGGAAACGCAGCACAAAAAAGAGAGCAAATCACTTCTGAGTTGTTCCTGTTTTATGGTTGGAGTTGTGTTTGAGCGAAAGTGATGCCCATAATGACGCAAAGTTTTTCAGGACAGAATGATGGAAGAAATTTACTTTGCAGGCGGCTGCCTTTGGGGCGTTCAAGAATTTATGCGCCACCTTCCGGGCGTAATCAGCACCGAAGCAGGACGAGCAAATGGCACGACGGACAACACTCAAACCGAATACGATGGCTACGCGGAATGCGTGAAAACCCAGTTCGACCCTGAACAAGTGTCGGTTGAAACTTTAATGGGCTATCTGTTTGAGATCATCGACCCGCACAGTGTTAACAAGCAAGGTGAAGACGTAGGTGAGAAGTACCGTACCGGTGTTTATAGTCAAAACGAACAACACCTAGCGATTGCCAAAGCATTTATCGCTGCAAGACCAGATGCCGATAAGATCGCCGTAGAGGTGCTGCCACTCACGAACTACGTGCCAAGTGATGATGAGCATCAAGACCGACTCACACGCTTTCCAAACGACTACTGCCATATCCCGTTAGATTTGCTGCATAAGTACAAGCAAAACTAATGGTATCCACTGAGCACTTCCCAATTTTCCAATAAAAAAGCCCAGCATGTCGACTGGGCAAAATTGCTGCTTAAAAAACATGACGTGCCTTAATCAAGGCAAATAGGACAGATAAAAGCAGTATGCTTGGATATTTATCGTCTATCGCAATACTAGAAGTTGTAGATCACTGCGATTTCGGCACGAGTAATGTTATCGCTTTGAGGACCGACAACATCACGCGTATAGTCACTATCCAACGCATAGTACAGGTTCAACTCCGTTTTTAGGTTGCCCGTAATGTAGTTGTGGAACTGCAGATAAAATTGAGTGTAAGCGTATTTTTCATCAGAGTTTTCACCGAACAAAATATCCTGATTTAAGGTATAAATCGCATCGTCTGTATCGGCGCGCCACGTTGACATAAAGCCAGTGATAATGCTCTGTTTTGGCATGTACTCAATAACTGAATAACCGCCAACCTGCATCGCGTTACCGTAAGCCCCGTCATGAGCAAAACCTAGAGGATCCCCCGTCCATAGTGGGTTGAACGTGTTCACTTTATCGCTATCCTTGCTTGTTCCCGATGCATAATGAAGGTTTAAACCTGCACGTACATTCCAATCTGCACTCCAGTTGTAGTTCAGATCCGCATAAGCCATATACGCTGAAATATCTTTGCCAGCATGGTCACCAAACTGATAAACACCATCAACCATGTACCCGAAACCTTCACGAACAAAATCATGTGCGTGCAAGCCCAGCACTTGAATATCTACATCCCCATCCGGAGCATTAACGAATGAACTGTTGGTCACGTCATTGCTCATGAAATAAGCCTGCATTGCGCCATAGTCCGTGCGCCAATTCGCAAAGATACCTGTGGAGGTTTTTCCGTTGGTTTTGTCATCCCAGTTCCCACTCCAACTGCCATCTTTGCGCAATGGGAAGACTTCTTCACCGTAATAAACATCAAAGTTGATGCCATTCACTCTGTATTTGGCACTCGCCGCATTCCAACTCGATTGCACGGGTGTTGGTTCTCGGTTCATCATTTGCCATTCATTGAGGTAGATCTCTTGGCGTCCTAAACGTGTGCTCAAATACTGTTCACCATCATCGAGCAGCTTGAACTCTGTGAATAGTTGGTGGAAGTCAGTACCAGCATCATCTACCGGACCAGGGTTATCTAAGTTGGTGTAGTTGGTGCGGATTTCACCGTAGATTCGAGCCCAATCTTGGTATGTCACATCAGTAGCAAACTGCATTCGGCTACGGAACTCATTTTTCTTACGTACATCAGAGTCATACATATGATTCCAACGATTATCAAAAGCCGCTTTAATGTTACCGCTAAATGAAACTTTCCACTCTCCATCATCAGTAATATCAAGGCGTTTTAACTTCTCTGAAAAGCTCTTTTCGCTCTCCGCAAGATTGTCTACGTAGCTCCAATCTTCATTTGCACGATCACCCCAAAACACGATTGGGTTTCTTTCAGACCATGTAGGGGCTTCGGTTGCGTGTAGCGCACCAGAAATACTCACTGCAAGCAAGGTTAGGGACACTTTTGTTATATTTTTCATAATTATATTTCCATATTTTGGGTACAGAAATCCCTACCCGTGGTGCTCGCACCACAGGAGGGTTCACTTGTTATTGGTTTTTTATTTGTAGGGGGGAATGATTAAGAGTCGACGCCCAGCGCTTCTTTAATACCTGACGCAATGGTAATAACGTTCGCACCGTAGATGACCTGAATTCCTTTTGGCATTCTCACCACGCCAATTGCATTCAGTTGTTTTTTCCAGACATCATCTGCTGCCGCTAACGTTTCATCATGTAGGGAAACCCTTAAGCGTGTGGCGCAGTTTGAAACGTTATCGATGTTCTCAGCACCACCCAGCGCTTTAATAATTTCGACTGGAAGACCTGCAGAGTTCTGCTCTTTTTTCTTCTTGAAGTCTGCTTTTGAGTAAAGAGCGATATCTGCATCATCGTCCTCTTCACGACCTGGTGTTTTAGAGTTGAACTTCAGAATCACGTACTTAAATGTGTAGAAGTAAACAACGAAGTACAGTGGAATAATCCATAGCAACGCCCAAGCATGTACCTTCTCTGGCTGTAGTAGGTTTGGCACCATAAACAACAGTTGGTTACCATGAATAGAGACGCCAAACATCTCAGTAATGACGTAAGCCAAACCATTTAATGGCACGTGCACAGCAAAGAACAAGAATGGTTGAACAAACAAGAAAGTGTATTCAAGTGGCTCTGTGATCCCGATAACTGCTGCAGTAAATACGGCAGGGATCATAATCGCAGCGACTTTCTTTTTGTTTTGTGGTTTCGCGGTGACATACATCGCATAAGCCGCACCTGTAAGACCACCAATCTGAATTGGAATACGACCACTAGTAAAGTTATGTGTGATGTAACCAGTTGCCTCAGGGGAGCTCATTTGACCATTCATGATATTACGTACACCTTCGTACACAACGCCATCAATTTCCATTACCCCACCCACACGAGTGTATTCAATTGGGAAGGCGATGAGATGGTGGAGACCAAATGGTAGTAACCCCTTATCAAACACGCCGAATAGGAAAGAGCCAAAGATACCCGAGCTAGTAATAAGCGTCGTGATAGATTGCAGCCCACCCGCGATCGGTGGCCAAGCATGATAAGCGACAAAGCTGATCGGCATAATCGCAAGATAAGCAAAGATTACGACAGCACGTGGACCAGAGAAGAAGCTCAACATTGCTGGCATTTCAAATTTGTAGAAACGGTTGTGCAGTGCCGCTGTGATACAGCCCACAATGATCCCGCTAAAGATCCCCATGTTGTATGAGAATACGCCTAGGTTTTCACCCCATAGTGAATTGAAATTTTGTGCGGCAACTTTGTCGTAACCCATGTTGTTAACAAGGTAATCAACACTGGTCGTTTCCGGTGTCCAGCCGTTAAAAGCGGCAATGGAACCAATCGCGACGTTGAAACACATAAACATGGTAAAGCCTGTAAATGCTGCCCAACCTTTTTCAGATTTTGACAAGGCAAAGGCTAAACCAATCGCAAAGAATGGTGGTAGGTTTCGCATTACCATCAAACCAAGATCGAGCATCAGTTTGAAGAACGCAAAAATGACAGAGTCTTGAGCTGACATTTGGTTTACAACGCCAGCGCCTATCCCTATAAAAATACCTGCAATGACCAGTACAATGATGGAAACCATCATACCGCCGGCAAGTGCTTGAACCTTATCTCTCATAATTTACTCCTGAAGTGATATGAGAACTTTCACGTATATCGTTATTGCTTTTATTAGTGACTCTAGGTTGAGCTGTTCATTTGGCTCGTGCACAAAGGTCACTTCTTCAGGGAAAGTTGGTCCAAAAGCTACTCCATGCTCCAATGCACGCGCGTACGAAGCCGCGCCTTTACTAAAGCAATTTGCATCCGTTCCAGTAACATCGGAATAAGCTTTCCCCATCGCTTGGATAAGGGCACTTTCGGGAGAGAGGTAGGATAGAGGTAAGTACTGATGTTCGACAAAGTTCACACCAGCTTGTTGGGATAAAGCCAGTAATTGGGAACGAACTCTCTCGATACTCAGTCCTTTAGGAAACCGAAAATCAAAATCCAAATTGTAGCCATGCGAATCCATGTTGATGGCAGAAACACAACACGTTGTGTATCCCATCTCATCATCGTTATGGTATAGACCTAACTTATGCCCGACGTAGTCATTTGCAAAGTGGGAATCAAGCAAGTGGACCAAGCTGGCAGAGTTTGGATCTAATCCTTCCACATGACGCATAATGTTGACGAACTTGTCCATGCAGTTATCAACTTTATGCGGGTTGCGGGATTTCTCCCACGGCGTTGAAATCTCAACGCGGTAATGTGACTGACAGTCAATCACATCAGCAAAAGCAGCAAACTGATGCGCTACTTTTTCAGCACTAGAGCCTGCCAATTCAAGCACCAAAAAGTGACAAGTGGATGTTCTATCTCGTTCACTCTCGATGCGTCTAATTTGGCATGCGCTATCACTGCTTCTGGCAGAAAATTGCTTCTCCAATGACGCATGCAAAATACCCTTTTCACCGTTGACGATTGGGAAGTCGCCATCTGGAGAAAAGCCATATTCTGGCTGCGGATTGTGTTGAAAGTAATGCTCTACACATTCCCAAGTTGTCTCTTCTGCACCACCAATAATGACTCTTATTTTCTTATTGAGAGGGACAGTAAGTTGTTTAAACAACTTGAGGATGTACAAGCTAGCAATCAGTGGACCTTTGTTGTCTGTTACGCCTCGTCCAAAAACCATGTTATCAATTTTAGTCATACGGTATGGCGGCGTTCGCCATAGCATCTCATCCCCTGCTGGCACCACATCAACATGGTGCAGCAGAGCGATTTCTTGATCACCTTGCCCAAAGCTTATATCCAAAGCATAACCTTGGTGATCACGCACTTCTAAACCTTCTCTTTCAGCAAATTTGATTAAGTAATCAAACGCTTGTCTAATTTGATAACCAAACGGAGCATTCTCTGTTTGTGTCGTCAAATCACGTACTGATGGAATAGCAACTAGCTCAGATAAATCGTTAAGTAACTCATCAATATGCTGTTCAAGATACTCGATTGCTTCTGTCGAAAACTTGCTTTCCATCATGTTTAATCCCTTAAATCCCTAGCCAAGAAGAGGTTATTAATAAACTTGTTATCAGGCTCTCAATTTACCGATAACCAACGAACGCCTTGTGTATTTGAAAACGCCATATAGTGCGCACGGCATTGAGAAAATATGCCATTCTCAACCACACCTGAAAGGGAGTTCAGTCGCTGTTCTAATTCGGTTGGCTCACTCATATCTAGACCAGAAACATCCAAAATAATATTGCCATTATCAGTAACGCAATCAGGGCGTTGCAAAGGACGGCCACCAAGGGATTTTAAGGCGAGAATAACTGGCATTTTCGCCGCTGGGAGGACTTCAATTGGCAGAGGGAATCTCCCCAACGTCTCCACTAAACGTCCTTCATCTGAGATGGTGATAAAGCACTTAGTCATAGAGGCAATGACTTTTTCACGCCCTAAAGCCGCGCCCCCACCTTTGATTGTGATGCCGTTTGTTAACCCTTCATCAATGCCATCAACGTAATAATCCACGTACAAGCAGTCTGCGAGAGGGATTTCTTTCAAACCTGAACTCTGGATGGCTTTAGAAGAGCGTTCTGAACTTGATACACAGTGAGCAAACGCCACGCCACTAGCTGCCAATAATTGGACAAATACTTCTGCTGTTGCACCTGTACCAATTCCAATAACCGTATCTGGAGTGACATTTTGTAGAATGTGGTCCAAGGCTGCTTTCGCAGCCTTAACTCTGACACATTCATCCACCGTATTTGTGATGAAAGTTTCCATTACGCGTTCTCCATCATACGCTTGGCAGTATCCACAACGTTTGCCACAGTAAAGCCGTACATTTCAAAGAGCTGATCAGCAGGAGCAGACTCACCAAAGCTCGTCATACCGATGATCTCTCCTTGTAAGCCCGCGTACTTAAACCAGTAATCTCGAATACCAGCTTCAATCGCGATACGATTGGTCACATTGGTTGGGAGAACGTGTTGCTGGTATTGTGCACTCTGCGCGTCAAACACGTCGGTTGCAGGCATCGAAACCACACGACAGCGAACATTGTTCAACTGCGCCTTTGCGTCCATAGCAAGAGCAACTTCAGACCCCGTGGCAATGAGAATAAGCTCAGGTTCACCGTCACAGTCGGACAAGATGTAACCACCTTTCGCGATGTTTTCTAATGTCTCCTCATCACGCTCAAATTGAACAAGATTCTGGCGCGAGAAAATCAGTGAAGTTGGACCATCCGTTCTCTCGACAGCGGCTTTCCAAGCGACTGCGGTCTCGACTTGGTCACAAGGACGCCATGTGCTCATGTTTGGCGTTAAACGCAGTGATGCGATTTGTTCCACAGGTTGATGCGTTGGACCATCTTCACCCAAACCAATTGAATCATGCGTGTAGACAAAGATGCTGCGTTGCTTCATCAATGCGGCCATACGCAATGCATTACGTGCGTATTCCATAAACATTAAGAATGTACCGCCATAAGGAATAAAACCGCCGTGGAGAGCAATGCCATTCATCATGGCTGACATGGCAAATTCACGAACTCCGTAACTAAGGTAATTACCTGAAGCATCCTGAGCGGTAATTGCTTTTGAACCAGACCAATTCGTTAGGTTTGATGGAGTTAGATCTGCCGAGCCACCTAGGAATTCAGGTAAGTGCGTGCCGAAGGCCTCAATCGCGTTTTGCGATGCTTTGCGAGTCGCGATAGTCGCAGGGTTGGCTTGCAAAGTTTTAATCACATCTTCACTGATTTGAGCCCAGTTTTCTGGTAGGTCACCCTTTACTCGACGATTAAACTCTGCTGCCAGCTCTGGGTATACCAATTCATATTCCACAAAGCGATTCGCCCATTGTGCTTCCGCATCTTTACCTGCAACTTTGGCATCCCACGCTTGATAAATTTCATGCGGGATTTCAAACGGGGCGTATTCCCAACCTAGGTTTTGACGTACTAGCGCTACCTCTTCTTCACCTAACGGTGCACCATGACAATCGTGGCTTGCTGATTTGTTTGGCGATCCAAAGCCAATAATAGTTTTACAGCAAATTAACGTTGGCTTACTGGTTTCTGCCTGAGCCTCTAGAATCGCTTGGCGAATTGATTGAGCGTTATGACCATCAACATCCGCAATGACGTGCCAACCATATGCTTCAAAACGTTTAGGCGTATCATCCGAAAACCATCCCTCAACCTCGCCATCAATTGAGATGCCATTGTCATCCCAAAACGCAATCAGCTTGCCTAAACCTAATGTGCCAGCTAACGAACAAGCTTCGTGGGAAATGCCTTCCATCATGCAGCCATCACCCATAAACACATAGGTGTGGTGGTCAACGATCTCATGACCAGGACGGTTAAACTGATCAGCTAATACCTTCTCAGCGAGTGCCATACCAACCCCATTGGTAATGCCTTGACCTAGCGGACCAGTCGTTGTTTCAATCCCCGGTGCATAACCATATTCTGGATGTCCCGCCGTCTTTGCATGCAACTGACGGAAAGATTGAATATCTGCCATCGTCAAATCATAGCCAGACAAATGCAATAAGCTGTAAATCAGCATAGAGCCATGACCGTTAGAAAGAATAAAACGGTCACGATCCGGCCAATTAGGGTTGGTGGGATTATGTTTTAGAAAATCACGCCACAGAACTTCCGCAATATCCGCCATGCCCATCGGTGCACCAGGATGACCAGAGCCAGCTTTTTGCACCGCATCCATACTCAATACACGAATCGTGTCTGCAAGTTTATTTCGAGAGATCATCTTCACTGCTCCTTACAGACGTGCTTCAATCATTGCTTCTAGTTTGCCTTGGTCTACGGCAAAGTTACGAATACCCTCAGACAACTTCTCTGTCGCCATTGGATCTTGGTTCATTTCCCAACGGAACTCAGCTTCAGTCATTGCCGTTGGCGCAGGGTTCACATTCGTGCGTTGAGCATAAAGCTTTGGTTCAACCTCACCCTCTTGCGCTGCAAGTTGATCTAAGATTGCAGGACCAATCGTTAGACGATCACAGCCAGCTAGAGCGAGCACTTCGTCAGCATTACGGAAGCTAGCGCCCATAACCACAGTGTTATAGCCATGATCTTTGTAGTAGTTGTAAATCTTAGAAACCGAGACAACACCCGGGTCTTCATGTGGAAGGTATTCTTTTTGAACAGTATTGTTTTTGTACCAATCTAAGATACGACCAACAAATGGAGAGATAAGGAATGCCCCCGCTTCTGCACACGCTTTTGCCTGAGCAAAGTTAAACAGCAGCGTTAGGTTACAGTTAATGCCTTCTTTTTCGAGTACTTCTGCTGCACGAATGCCTTCCCATGTTGACGCCAGCTTGATCAAAATGCGCGCTTTCTCAATGCCAGCTTCTTGGTACATGGCGATCAATTTTCGCGCTTTCACCAAACTGGATTCTTTATCAAATGATAAGCGAGCATCAACCTCAGTAGAGATACGCCCTGGTACGGTTTTTAAGATTTCCACGCCGATGTTGACCGCCAATTTATCGCTTGCATCGATGATCTGCTGTGCTCTATCTGCGCTTTGTTTTTTCGCCCATTCAATCGCATCCACAATCAAGTGATCGTATTGAGGCATCTCTGCCGCTTTAAGCACTAATGAAGGGTTTGTCGTCGCATCTTGAGGCTGGAATGCAGCAATCGCATCAATGTCACCAGTATCAGCAACAACCGTTGTGTATTTTTTCAATTGTTCTAATTTGTTCATAACTCTATCTCGATAAGTTGATAATCAATTGCGCTAGCGAAATTTGACTCATTGATGATAAAACAATGTCTGCATGCGAGACATCTAAGTGCTGAGTCAGGTAATTGGTTACCGCAACTGTTGAAATACCTGCCGCTCGAGCCGCTGTAACTCCTGGAGGAGAGTCCTCAAAGGCAATGGCTTGACTGGCAGAAACTCCGAGTTTTTCTAGGCTAGTGAGATAAACGTCCGGAGATGGCTTACGACGTTCAATCGAGATTTCTTCTGCTCCGGTGAAACAGTCAAAGTAATGTTCTAAATTCAGGCGCTTCAGAATCGGCATGTAATGCTCGTATTCAGAACTTGTTGCTAACGCCATCTTAAGCTCCATTTGCTTTGCTGTGTCTAGATAGCAGCGAACACCTTTTCGTTCTGTTTGAAGTGCAATCAGTCGATAAGCATGACTAAAGACTTGTTGTCTGATTTCATCATCAGATAACACTTGCTTTGAATGATATCGATAAAGGTCACAAAGAGAGGTTGCTGGTACTGAGCTCCCAACTAGACCAGCAACCTGGAGTGGCGAAACATCAATCCCGAATGGCTTCATTAGAGCTTCCCAGGCCCTAAACAAACAGGTTTCTGTATCGACGAGTAGACCATCGAAATCGAAGATTAACGCTTGAATATCACGACGTTTGATGTCCTCTCTATCCACATTCAACGCTGCAAATTTCATTGTTTTTACTTCGTTTTCCATGTTCTCAACCCCTTTTTGTTCTGCTATACCAAGCTGGCGTACAGAATCGTTTTCATCTCTTCGCCTGTTGTCAAAGGTAGGTTGAAGCAAAACGCTGGTTCTAATGCCTTTACGTCTTCCTCTGTGACTCCTACCTGCGTTAGGTTGTGCTCTAAACCAATTTGCCCTAAAAACGTGACTAAGTGCGTTGCTAGCGATTGCGCTTTTTCTTCAGTGCTTCCCACGGCACCAAATAGCTCAGCAACTTTTGCGTAACGTTCTGGTTGTTTACGCCATTGCAGTTGAACATAAGCGGGATAAACCACCGCTAGTGTCAAACCATGAGGTAAATTCGTTTTTCTACTACCTAAGATTTCCCCTAGAGGATGCGGTGCGCCTGCGCCACCATTAGCCAAGGAGATCCCAGCCAACGTATCAGCGCTTGCCAATCGACAACGACCTTCGATATCGGAGCCGTTCTTCACAACCGCAGGCAAGTTTTCTACCACCAGCTTCATGGCTTCTAGCGCCAAACTATCAACTAATGGTGAAGGCTTTGTGCCGGTGTACGACTCAAACGCATGTGAAAACGCATCAAAACCAGTCATCGCTGTCATACGAGGTGGTAAGGTCAGCATTAATTCAGGATCAATAATGGCTTCACATGGATAAAAATCAGGATGGAACAATGTCAGTTTTGAGTGGCTATCAAGATCAGTAATAACCGCTGCATGAGTAACCTGAGAGCCCGTTCCAGATGTTGTTGGTATCGCAATCAAAGGCACAGTTGATGCTGGCAGCGCCTTAATATCACCAAAAGGCGAATCATAATTTTTAAACCAGTGTGCCCAATCAATTGTGTCAACCTTCATGGTTGCTGCGATGATCTTCGCGGTATCGATCGATGAACCACCGCCAATAGCAAGTACAACGTCACAGTCAGCTTCGATACCAACTTGTCGTCCAAGCTCAACAACCGTCGTTGGCGGATTAGGTACAACGCCATCGAAGTGCGTTACATGAATATCTTGTTCTGCAAGCAAAGCAAAAATACGCTCATAAGCTGGTTTAACTGCTTCAAATATCGGTTCAGAGACAATCAAACAGCGTCGACCGTATTTGGCAATCATATGACCAATTTGGCTCACATTGCCCGGGCCAAAGCTCAGCTTAGTCGGTTGGTAGTGATTAAAATGTGTCATGGCAATTCCTTGGTTGGTGTCGAGCCGGAGCATTTCGAGGGGGAAGTTCAGCCCGACACCATTAACTCTAATTAAGCTAGTTCAGCGGCAACGGCTTCTTCAGCAGCATTCAGTGCAGCACGGAAATCTTTTACGCCAGCTGTAATGCCTTCTTTGTGACCGAAGATGTTGGTTGATGCCACCATCACATCAATGTCTTCTTTCAACAGCGGCTCTAGGTTGTGGTTACGGATACCACCGTCAACACACAATTCACAGTTAGGGTTACGCTCGTTAATTAGCTGACGCGCTTCGCGAATCATTTCAATCGCAGACTCACGCCATAACCATTCATCGTTGTTCACGCCATGAATAACAATGTGTAGTCGGTCTAGGTAGTAAATTGCTTCTTTAACGAAAGAGACAGGAGTAAAACAGCCAACGGTTAGACCAAACTTCATGTTGTAGTCACGGCAGTACTTCATCATGTACGCCAATGGCGCACCCAAGAAGTTCTCTGCTGGAAGAATCAGCATGTCTGCGCCAGCTTTAGCAATCTTTTCTACAAATAGACGATCACAATCTTTAAAGTAAGCGTGGACTTCGATTGGCTTATCCGTGTACTGACGAATACCTTCAACGATTTGATGACCACCCATAAGCTGCATGTTTTTCAAATCATGCATATCAGCAGCATCACAGTGAATGTAATCCGCACCCGCGTCAGACACTTCTTTTACGATATCTGCGATGTGGCCGTAATCTACGTGTGCAAGACCTGCTGCGATTTTTACTTTTTTCATTGTGTTTCCTTAATAGAAGTAAGAGTGTTGGCATGATGCTGACCTTCAGACACGATCAATCTGAGGTACTGCCCAATGCCGCAACCGTTGTTATCTGTGACAATTAAGTTCGCTAACCCACGAATGGCTGGACTAGCGTTTTCCATTGCTACGGGTTCTCCAACAACGCGTAACATTTCTGCATCGTTGTCTCCGTCACCAAAAGCAATGGTGTATTTCGGATTCAGGTTGAGTTGATTAAGTAGGTGAAGAGTTGCGGTGCCTTTGTTCGCTCCCTTCGCTGTGATATCAAGCTTGTTCGGAGTTGAAAGATCGGCTTGTACATGATGATGAATCAGCACATCACGTAATTCACAGAGAGCGACTTTGTCTTCGCTAGAGACCAAGACTTTATATACATCACCACATTCATTAAGTAGTGAACGAACACTCGGTACAATTTTCATGTTGTCCTCAACGCCCAGTGCCAACATCTGTTGCTGAAGACCTAGGAAGTGTTCAGATTGTTGAGTCGCAAAAATGCCGTTTTCGCAGTAAAGCGTGAAATAAAACTGACCAATATTGAGAGTGTCGAGTAATGCATTGAGTACATTTGAACCAATGACTTGGCTATCGTTGATGCTGCCTTGAACAGGGTCAAACTGGTAGGCTCCATTACAGCAAATCATCGGCAGTTCAATGCCAAGCTGCTTGGCAAAAGGAAGCATCAGGTTATGTGGACGACCACTTGCTAATGTGACTTTATAACCTTCACTAATCGCAAGTTTGATCGCTTCGATATTGTTACTACTGATCTGATTATGGTCATTTAACAGTGTGCCATCTAAATCGATAATGATTGCTTGATACTTCATCTTGGTCTCCAATGACTCTTTGTGACGCAAAATGACTATAAACGGTCAAATAACGTCACGCAAAGTCATTTTGACTTAAAATAATTCAAAACAGGCTAAAGATCACAAAAATCGGTCACAAACAATTCAAAAAACGTCATTTTGATTTTTTATTTGCTCAAAACGTCAAATTCGGTCAAAATTGGTCAAAACAAAAATCAAGGACTTAACTATGAATGAAGCTCAGCGTCATAGAAGGCTTTTGGAGTATCTAGAAAATCACACGTATATCAGCACGAGCGACTACGTTGAGATGCTTGATATTTCTCTATCAACAGCCCGACGCGACATAACAAAACTCGCAGAAGACGGGAAACTCACTAAGATCCGCAATGGTGCGGAAGTGATTAAATCAGAACAAGTAGCCACACAATCTCATGTTGCTTCTCATTTCATTCCTTCAGAAAAAGACATTGAGAATTTTGCAGCTAAATCTCGGATTGCCCAAGCCGCCGCTGAAATGTGTGATGAAGGTGATAGTGTGGTGGTAAGTGGCAGTAACACAACGTTATTGTTGGGTGACTATTTAGCTGGCAGCAACATTCAAGTGGTGACCAACTTTATGCCACTTGCTTACCAACTCATTCAGAAGAAACATTCTAGTTTGATCATTCTAGGTGGGCAGTATCTACCAGAGCGTCATATTACCATCTCACCAGATGCTGAAAATACTGACGACTATTCAAGTCGTTACGTTTTCTTCACAGGTACCGGTGTTTCGAAAGCTGGCGTGTACACTTCTGATCTCTTGGTTTACATGGCTGAGAAGAAACTATTGGAATACGGTGATCGTCTAGTAGCATTAGTCGATAGTAGCAAGATAGGCAAACACGGCGGAAAGCTTCTGGCTTCTGCCTCTCAACTTGATACCCTAATTACGGATCAAGGTGCCGATGAAACAACACTTAAAGCACTAGAAGAAGCTGGCGTTCAAGTAATTACGGTATAGCAACGTATTACCATAGACATAACAGCCGGAAGCAACAGTCATGTTCTTCCGGCTTTTTCAATTAATATTTGATTCCCTTCTCGTTTATTTTCAAGCTTCATTATTAATTTCAAAATAAATGGAATATAAGTCACAATACTAATTCCCTTCTAGCTCATTGATATTAATGACTTCTATCACACTTAGCTCTCAGTGATACAAAAATATAGTTATTGGATTTTTTTTACTATTTCAGAAAACCGTAACATTAATTAAATTTGCCTCATTACTTCAGTACCAATGAGTCAAAAAATGATTACAGAACTAACAAACGTCAATTTAATTAAAGGCAACCTTCAAGCAAATAATAAAAAAGAAGTCTTTGAAGAGCTAGCGCAAATGCTATTCGAAAATAATCGAATCAGCAGCAAAGAGGCTTTTTTAACCGACATCGAAGCACGTGAAGCATTAAGCGTGACTTCAATGGACGGCATCGCTTACCCACACGCAAAAAGCAAAGCGGTGACAGAGCCTGCAATCGCTGTTGGCGTAAAGCGCGAAGGCATCGAGTATGGCGACGAAGAGGGAGTCAAACCGACCGTATTCTTCATGATTGCCTCACCAGATAACGGTGCCGACCACCATATTTATGTTCTTCAAGAATTATTCGGTAAATTTAGCGAAGAGTTTATTGAAGATATTCATAACGCAAAAGACGAAAACCAAATACTAAATATTTTAATTAATTCATAAGGCGTGAAATTATGAGTACAATCACAGCTCAAGCTAGTAATAATAGCGATTTCAAAAAAATCCTAAGCACTATGAAAGGTCACCTTTTATTCGGTACTTCTCACATGCTTCCATTTATCGTTGCGGGTGGTGTACTACTAGCGCTAGCGGTAATGGCATCAGGTAAAGGTGCGGTTCCTGCGGACGGTTTATTGGCTGATATTTCTAATATCGGTATTAAAGGTCTGGTGCTGTTCCCAATTATTCTTGGTGGCTTCATCGGTTACTCAATTGCAGACAAACCAGCACTAGCTCCAGCGATGATCTCTTCTGGCATCATGGCTGACATGGGCGGCGGCTTCCTTGGTTGTATCGTAGCGGGTTTCATCGCAGGTGGTGTGGTATTCCAACTTAAGAAGATCCCTCTTTCTGCTAACATGACTGCGTTGGGCGCTTACTTCATCTACCCTCTACTAGGTACGCTTATCTCTGCAGGTATCGTTCTATGGGGTATCGGTGAGCCAATCAAGATCTTCATGGCGTCTATGAACGAATTCCTAGCTTCTATGGCTGGCGCTTCTAAAGTGGTTCTAGGTACGATTCTTGGTGGTATGACTGCATTCGATATGGGCGGTCCAATCAACAAAGTAGCAACGCTATTCGCTCAAACTCAAGTTGATACTCAACCATGGCTAATGGGTGGTGTTGGTATCGCAATCTGTACGCCTCCTCTAGGTATGGCACTAGCAACATTCCTATTCAAGAAGAAGTTCACTAAGCAAGAACAAGAAGCAGGTAAAGCAGCAGCAATCATGGGTTCTATCGGTATCTCTGAAGGTGCTATCCCATTCGCTGCAAACGACCCTGTACGCGTTCTTCCTTCAATCGTTGCTGGTGGTATCGTTGGCTGTGTGTTCGGCTTCCTAACAGACGTACTACTACACGCACCATGGGGCGGTCTAATCACAGCACCTGTATCAAGCAACATCCCAATGTACGTTGTGGGTATCGCACTAGGCTCACTAACAACAGCAGTTATCGTTGGCTTCTGGAAACCAGTTGCTGAAGAAGAAGCAGAAGACGAAATCGTTGAAGCAGCACCTGCACAAGCTCAAGCGGCTCCAGCAGCAGGCGAAGGCGAGTACGACATCGTAGCAGTAACATGTTGCCCATCTGGCGTAGCACACACATTCATGGCTGCGAAAGCACTAGAGAAAGCAGGTGCAGCAGCAGGTCTGAAAATCAAAGTAGAAACTCAAGGTCAAAACGGTATCCAGAACCGCATCACTGACCTAGATGTAGCAAACGCGAAGCTGGTTATTCTAGCTCACGATATCCAAGTAAAAGACGCTCACCGCTTTGCAAAAGCAAACGTTGTTGAGTGTTCAACGAAAGAAGCGATGCGTAACGCAGCGACTCTTGTGAAAGCTTAAACCTTAAGCTCCTCCCCCTAAGAGCCCTTTCCCCCAAAGGGCTCTATTTCAAGTTTTTAAGTTTTAGTAATACCCCTGATTTTTTTAATTATATAACCCTACAATTTACAAGGCTTTAAAAATGAAATTCAAACCTTCCCTACTCGCTTGCGCAGTTCTCAGTGGTCTAGTCGGTCTGACCGGCTGTAACGACGACACAACCAACATTTATGAAGGCGGTGACACCAACCCTGCACTGCCGGATATTCCTGACGGCGGCAAGCCAGTATGTCCTCCAGTTGGTGATGGCGACTGTGATGACAAGCCAAACCCAGAAACACCTGAAATCGACATGGGCGTTCACATCCCGGTAGATTTCGCCGGTATGGACGTAACACGCTACGTCAACCCATTCATCGGCACAGGTAACCTAGGCAACACCTACCCTGGTGCAACCACACCACACGGCATGGTGCAGCTTTCTCCAAACAACGGTTCTAACGGCTGGGAATACATTTCAGGCTACTACTACCACGACGCACGTACTTCCGGTTTCTCTCATACCCACCTTTCCGGAGCAGGTGCTGGCGACTTGAACGACATTCTCGTCATGCCAATCAACTCGCGTTCGGACTACATGATTGATGAAGGTTCGGCAACGCTCAACCTAGAAGCGTCTCGCTTCCAACATCGTGACGAGCAAGCGACGGCAGGCTACTACAAAGTCGATCTATTGGATTACGACATCAAAGCCGAGTTGACGGCGTCGGATCGCGTTGGTGTACACCGCTACACCTTCCCTCGTGATGAGAAGTCAGAAATCATCGTGAATACTGGCTTCAAAATTAACTGGGACTACACCTCAGATTCTTACTTGAAATGGGACAAAGACAATAACCGTCTAGAAGGTCACCGTTTCTCTGACGGCTGGGCACCAAGCCAAAAAGAATTCTTCGTGATGGAATTCGACCAACCAATCAAAAACGTTCGCTTTGCTTACTACGATAAAGAGCAAGGTCGTTACATGGACGTGCCAGAAGGCATTACGGAAATCGGTAACGAGACTCGCGGCAAGTACCAATACGCACGCGCTTACGTAGAGTTCGACACATCCAAAGACGGCTTAACGGTTGAAGCGAAATTGGCGCTATCAAACGTTGAGATTGGCGAGAACGGTAAATCAGGTGCTTCTCTTAACATGACAGAAGTTGCGGGCATGAACTTCGACCAAGTACGCGAAGCGGCAACGAAAAAATGGGAAGACGAACTCGGCAAGATCCAAGTCTCTGGCGACGAAGATTACAAACAGACCTTCTACACCGCGATGTACCACTCGTACCTAGGTCAAACTATTCACTCTGACTTAGATGGTCGCTACCGCCAAGTTCACCAAGGTCGTAACGCATACCCTGATGGCAACACACCTTGGGGCGATAAGATTGATACGCTGAAAGAGTCGATCCGCACTGCCGATGCCAACAAAGATGGCAAAGCAGACTTCACGCGTTACGACACTTTCTCTTTGTGGGATACCTACCGCGCAGTTCAACCGCTATCTTCGATTCTTGAGCCAGACCGCTTAGCTGACGTGGTGCTGTCTATGCTGTCTTATGCCGAAGAAGAATGGGTGGATGACAAAGGCAACGTGCGCAAAGGTCGCCTGCCTGAGTGGACATTCAAAGGCAACGAAACCGGCATGATGATGGGCATGCACTCAACGCCTGTGATTCATGATGTGTTGTCGAAAGGCTCACTAGAAAAACGCATGATCGATCTTGGCTTCACAGAAGCAGAGCGCAAAGACGTTAAAGAACGTTTAGTTGAAGCGATGATCACAGACGCGCGCGCCGCAACGAGCCAAGGCGTAGCATGGATCAAAGAGTACGAAGAACAAGGTTACGTGCCAGCGCAATTGCACGATACTCCACCAGATTCTTACGGCAGTCACTCACCGTTTAAAGACTCTTGGACAGCATCTTACTCGCTTGAGTACTCAATGAACGACTGGGCAATCGCGCAATCGATCAAAGAAGTGTTCGGTGAAGAAGATCCACGCTACACCGAGTTCGCTAACCGTTCTAAAAACTGGCAAGCGCAATTCGACTTCGGTGGTAAGCAATACCAAGGTTGGTTCAAAGCCCGTGACTACGATGGCGAGTTTATCGATGCGGGTTGGGTAGACCCAATCACTGGTCGTGCGGTGGGTAAAGACTGGCGTCCAGACATGTTCAACTGGTCATTCTCTGAATCGAACGGCTGGCAATACTCGTTCAGTGTTCAGCACGACATTCATGGCTTGATTGACCTGATGACACGCTTCGACAAGACACAAAACCCAGAAGCAGAACGCGGTGACTTGTTCGCAGCTCGCTTGGATGAGTACTGGTCAACCTACCCAGACCGCAACGCAGGCGACAACCAATTCCCAGTGTTCAACACAGGTAACGTTGGTCAGCACGTTCAAGGTAACGAACCAGATATCCACGTTCCTTACTTGTACAACTACGTGGGTCAACCTTGGAAAGGTCAGGCAGCCATCGCCGCAGCGACCAACATTTGCTACAAGAACACCGCCGACGGCATTTGTGGTAACGACGACTTCGGTACGCTCTCTGCGTGGTTCGTGTTCCGTGCACTTGGCTTCTACCCAGTGAATGCTTCTTCTGGCATCTACGAAATCGGTACTCCGCTGTTTGAAAGCGCGTCTATCGATGTCGGCAACAACCAGAAGTTCACGGTTACCGCGAAAAACGTTAGCCGCGAAAACATCTTCATTCAATCGGCTCGCTACAACGGCAAAGACTTCAACCGTACTTACTTGACTCATGACGAAATCATGTACGGCGGTGAGTTGGAGTTCGTGATGGGCGACAAACCAAATCAACGTTGGGGCTCTCTAGAGCAAGATCTTCCACCAGCACAAGGCATCGGTGAGTTCTTGCATGAAGACGAGATGCCAGCAGGTTCTCGTTAATCCCAATAGTGACAACTCAGCCGGGGGAGCGCATCTCCCGGCTATCCCTACAAGCAAATTTTATAAGCAGTCTCTTATAAACACTTTTTTATATACGAATAACGACAAAACGGTATGCACATGTTTAAACGTAATCTTATCTCTTTGGCTATCCTGGTTGGTCTGACGGGTGGCTTGGCTGGCTGTAACAGCGACAACGATTCTTCCTCTTCACTGCCGGGCGATCCAATTGTTGATCTTGCGGTGTTGAAATACGTCGATCCTATGATCGGCACAGCGGCTTCTGGTCATACATTCCCGGGCGCGACGGTACCGGCAGGTATGGTTCAACTGTCTCCCGATACTTTCATCGGCTCTAACACAGACCACGAATCAGGGCTTAACCCTTGGCACTCAGCTTCTGGCTACTGGGATTCATCCAACTACGAAACTGGCGAAGTGGTTAACACTGACGTTCCCCTGTACGGCTTCTCCCATACTCACCTTTCAGGTACAGGCGCAACGGACTTAGGCGACATCTTGGTTCTGCCATACGCAGACATGGCGAACACACAGCTGAACTCTTTCGACAAAGCCAATGAAGAAGCAAGCGCAGGCTACTACAAAACCAAGCTAAACCAAGGTCAAATCGAAGTAGAACTGAGCGCAACCAAACGCGTTGGCTTGCACAAATACACCTTTGCTGATGGCGCGGACCGCAACGTGAAGTTCGATTTGGGTCATACCCTAATGAACAACAACGGCAAGTCTTTGAAGAACAAAGTAGAGGTGGTGGACGAATACACCATTCGCGGTCGTAAAACATCAACAGGCTGGTTCCAAGGGCAAGATCACCAAGGTCAGGACATCTTCTTCTACGCGAAATTCAACCAACCAATCGCCAAAGCACTGCTAGGCGAACAAGACCTAGAACCAACGCGCGAAATGCGCAATGGCGCGGTTTACTCAGGCGATGATCTGACCGCTTACCTAAACTTTGGCACAGGCGAAGAGCCAATTGAAATCCGCGTGGGTATCTCTCCAGTTAACTGGCAAGGTGCACAGAAAAACTTAGAAGCGGAAGCGCCAAGTTTCGACCTAGCAAAAGTAAAAGAAGACGCGGAATACGCGTGGGCTGAGAAGCTAGCGAAAATCAAAGTAGAAGGCGGCACAGACGCAGAGAAAACCAACTTCTACACCGGCATGTACCACATGATGATCGCACCAATCGAGTTCTACGATGTGGATGGTCAATACGTGGATATGCTTGGCACAGTGCGCACACTGAAAGATGGCGACACGCCAAACTACTCGATTTACTCAACGTGGGATACGTTCCGCGCGGTTCACCCAATGTGGACCATCATCGACCCAGATCAAGCAACGCTATACGTGAAAGACTTGATTCGTAAATCCAACGACGAGTTTGGTTTACTGCCGAAATGGGAAGGTCACGGCTCAGAGACCGGCACCATGATCGGCTACCCATCGGCAGCGATTCTGGGCGATGCGGTGACCAAAGGCTTGATTGATGCAGAGCAGGCTTACACGGCGTCAGTGAAATCAGCTCGCTACACACCGCATGAGTACCCACAGATTCATGACGACATCCTAAGCTCACTTATGGCTGGTCAGTTGAACTACCACGAGAAAGAACAGTGTGTTCGTTACCCGAACTGGAACTCAGTGTCGTACTCGTTGGAATTCTCCTTCTACGATTGGACGATCGCAGAAATGGCAAAAGCTGCTGGCGATATGGACGCCTATGAAGAGTTCAAAGCTCGTTCTTACAACTCTTTGAAACACTGGGATGCAAAAGCAGGTAACGCAGACGGCACGGGCTTCTTTGTACCGACAGAACTGAAAGAAGGTGACCCATGTGCACTGAAATACGCTTCAACTGACTTCGACCCTTACAAATCTGACGCGTTCTACTACACAGAAGGTAACGCGTGGCAGTGGCAATGGGCGTTCATGCAAGACTTAGACAAGCTGACTGAAATCATGGGCGGCACGCAAGGTCTGAACGACAAGCTGAACAACCTATTTACTGCCGATCCAAATGGCGGTGAAGCGCACCAAGACATGACAGGCTACATCGGTCAGTACATTCACGGTAACGAGCCTTCGCACCACGTCATCTATTTGTACAACCGTACTGAAGAGTCTTACAAGGCGCAGGAATATCTAGACCAAGTTTACGACCAGTTCTACAAACCGACGCCAGACGGCATCATCGGTAACGAAGACGTAGGTCAAATGTCAGCGTGGTACTTGATGTCAGCACTGGGCTTCTACCAAATCTCGCCAACCGATCCAACCTACAGCATCGGTCGTCCAATCTTCGACAAAGCGACGGTAGACATTGGCTCTGGCACCTTCACGGTAACGGCTGAAAACAACGGTCCAGACAACATGTACATCAAAGAAGTAACCATCAACGGTAAGCCTCTGGATGTGTACAACACCTTCCAGCACAGCGAATTCAAAGCAGGCGGCGAACTGCACTTCGTGATGACGGCTGACAAATCTGAAGCAATGCAAGCCAACCTAGGCGAATAATGATTTTGAGGGGACCTTGTGTCCCCTTTTCTCGTGGAATAAAAACAATGAAACTAAAAAGAACCCTACTCTCTACCGCAGTGTTAACCGCCATGCTTGGTCTTGCTGGTTGTGGCAGCGACGCAGATCCAGAAACTCCGGTTATCTCTACCCCTACTTTGGAATTCGTTGATACCTTGATCGGCACTAAAGGTCTTGGCAACGTTAACCCTTCTCCAGTTATGCCAGAAGGTATGATTCAACCGTCCCCAGATAACTTCGATCCAAACGGTTGGAATGGCAAAGGCTCGCCTGTTGAATACGATCCTGTGCACAGCTTGCTTTCTGGCTTCTCAATGACTCACATTTCTGGCGCAGGTAAAGGCGACCTAAATGACTTCGCCTTCTTGCCATACACAGGCTTCAATACCGATGCCGTGACCATGGATAAAAGCTCGGAAGTGGCAGAAGTTGGTTACTACTCGGTTGACCTTGTAGAAACTGGCGTAAAAGCTGAACTGTCGGCAACCGACCGCGTGGCGTTCCAACGTTATACCTTCAAACCGGGTGAAGACCGCAAAGTGCGTATCGACCTGCAACACGAACTGTTGGAACAATACGGCAACCACTCTCGCAGCATCTACTACAAACGCGTTAACGACACCACAGTCGTAGGCGCGCGTACCTCAAACGAATGGGGTCAATGGCAAACCGTGTTCTTCGCAGCAGAATTCTCTGATCCAATCATTGAAGAGAACCTGTACACCAAGCTGGCTTCTGAAAGCAAACTGACTCCAACCGACGCTACCGAAGTCGGCTTGGAAGATTACCGTGGCTACGCTGAGCACAAACCAATGCCGGGCGAACCAGAACCTGACCCAGAACGCTTGGCAAAACGCGCAAACGATGTCCTGACGCACTTGAACTTTGGCAAGAGCGATGAGCCATTGGTGGTCAAAGTAGCGATTTCTGGCACTGGCGTTGACGGCGCACTGAAAAACCTAGAAGCAGACACCAACGGCTGGAACTTCGACAACGTCGTACAACAAAACCGTGTGGCTTGGGAAAACATCCTTGGCGAGTTTGAACTGGAAGGCGGCAACAAAGCTGACAAGACCATGTTCTATACCTCGCTCTACCGTACGTTTGTTGCCCCATTCCTATACCAAGACGTGGATGGCAAATACCGTGGCATGGATGGCAAAGTGCACCAAGCAGAAGATGGCTTAGTCAACTATTCAGTGTACTCAATGTGGGATACGTTCCGCGCCGCACACCCACTGAAAACCATCATCGATAAAGACCGCGCGATTGAACACGCACGCGATCTATTGAACAAATACCAAACGGGTGGCGTGTTGCCAAAATGGGAACTGCACTCGGATTACACCGGTGAAATGGTCGGTCATCCTGCGGTCTCGGTTATCGCCGATATCATGGTCAAACACCCAGAAGCCTTTACCACTGCTGAGTTTGATTTGGCACTGAAAGCCGCTGACGAAACCGTCAACTTCAACCTTGATAAAACTGAAAGCTGGGTGCCTTATCAAGATGCTTGGAACGGTGACAAACGCTTCACGGTCATGACGCGTCACAACGACTACCAAGAAGACGTCGGCTTTATTCCAGCTAACACCAAATGGGCGCCGGATTCTGGTGACAAACCGGGTTACGTAGAAGGCTTGAAAGTCGATAAGTACGACGAGCTTGTGAACGAATCGGTGTCTTACGGTCTTGAGAACGCTTACTACGACTGGTGTATCGCTCAGATCGCTAAACTTGCTGGCAACGACCAACAGTACGACCGCTACATGGCTCGCTCAGAGTCGTTCAAGAACTACTTCGATTACAACCCAGAGCAATACGGCAAACTGCAAGACACCAAAGGCAACGCATTGGGTGCGACGGGCTTTATGCGTCCGGCTTACATGAACAGCGGCAGCAAGGTTTGGGCGAACAACCTGAAAGCCGAATGTTTGGACGAGAACATGGCACTGTCTATCCCAGACGGTATGGACTACAACGCGTGTAAAGACCGCAAAGCGCTGAACGAAAGTGACGTGTTCTGGCCTTACCGTGCTGAGCACCGTGGCGAAGACTTTACCGAAGGCAACACGTGGCAATGGACATGGTTTGCACCGCACAACTTGAACGGTCTGGCTAACGTGATGGGCGGCGAGCACATCGACCGTACTGACTTCTCTCTTCCTGAAAACGTAACCGAACAAGGCAAAGCGGCATTCTTAGCCAACTTGAATGCGCTGTTTAATGCGGACTCCAACGCCGATACGAGCCAATCACACGACATGTCGGGTTACATCGGTCAGTTCGTGATGGGTAACGAGCCTGATCACCACGTGCCTTACCTATACAACTGGACGGCAGAACCTTGGAAGACACAAGAAATCGTCGACCAAGCGATGAACGAGTTCTACCACCCAACGCATGAAGGTCTGATTGGTAACGAAGACGTCGGTCAGATGTCGGCGTGGTATGTGATGTCTGCATTGGGCTTCTACCAAGTTACTCCGGGTGAAGCAAGCTACACCATCGGTCGTCCTCTGTTCGACAAAGCCGTGATTCCAGTCGCGGACGGTAAATTCACCATCACCTCAGAAAATAACAGCCAAGAGAGCATCTACGTGAAGTCGGTGACCATCAACGGCAAACAATTGAGTGACAACTTCAGCTTCGCGCACAGCGATTTGAAAGACGGTGGTGAGCTGCATTTCGTTATGACTTCAGACAAATCTGAAGCGATGAAAGCGCAGTAGCCGATACCCATCCAAATAACGAAAGGGGGCATCTAGCCCCCTAAAAAACTTCACTTCAGTGGAACCATAAAAATGAAACTAAAAAGAACCCTTATCTCTACCGCTATTCTCGCTGCCATGTTTGGTCTTGCTGGCTGTAACAGTGATGACGACAACAGCAACTCTGGTACACCATCCCTCGACACCACTCTGACCCAATACGTCAACCCATTGATTGGTACAGGCGCAGATGGTCACACCTTCCCAGGGGCGGTTGTGCCTTACGGTTTAGTGCAACTTTCTCCTGATACCGAAATGGAAGGCTGGGGCTCTGCCGCAGGTTACTTCGACCACGGCAAACTGACTGAAATCCCAGTGTATGGCTTCTCCCACACTCACCTTTCTGGCACAGGCATTACCGACCTTGGTGACATCTTAGTTCTGCCTTTTACCAAGAAAGAAAACGCCGTTTTCAATACCTTCGATAAAGACAACGAAACTGCAGAAGCGGGCTACTACGCGGTTGAACTGAACAAAGGCGAAATCAAAGCCGAGCTAACTGCCACGCAACGTGTTGGCTTCCACCGCTACACCTTCAAAGAAGGCACTACGCCACACATCAAGTTCGATTTAGACCACACCCTCAACAAAGGTCACTTCAACAACCGCACCATGAAGGGTGACTTAGAGTTTGTCGACGCTTACACCATACGCGGTTTACGTAGCTCGAACGGTTGGGCGAACAACCAGCACGTTTACTTCTACGCCACTTTCAACCAACCTATCGTCAAAGCCATTGCTCTAGTTGACGGCGCAGAAACCGAAATCGATGTAAACAACGACAACATCGACGCAGTGAAAACCATCGCTTACCTAGAATTCGCACCATCATCAACACCGCTAGAAATCCAAGTAGGCTTGTCACCAACAGGCACAGAAGGTGCGGAGAAAAACCTAGAAGCAGAAGCGAAAGACGTGTCATTTGATACTGCGCGCGCTCAAGCCAACGACGCATGGCACCAAGAGCTTAGCCGCATGATGGTATCTGGCGGCACGGAAGATCAGAAAGAGATCTTCTACACCGCGCTTTACCACGCCTCTATCGCGCCAATGATTTTCCAAGATGTCGACGGTCAATACCCTGCGATGCGTACTCGCATTCAAAAAGACGCGGGCGACACACCAAACTACTCTGTGTACTCCATGTGGGATACCTTCCGCGCTGCGCACCCACTGAAAACCATCATCGACCCAGAACGTGCCGAAGAATTTGCCAACGACCTGATTCGTAAATACGAAGACGGTGGCATTCTGCCGAAATGGGAACTGCACAGCCATTACACTGGCACAATGATCGGCTTCCCTGCGGTTTCTATCATTGCTGACGCGATGGCGAAAGGTTTAGACATCGACCCACAACTTGCCAAAGAAGCGGCTGAGTTTACGGTGCGTTACCACGAGGCGTCTGAATTCCCAGATTGGACGGAAGACAACAACATCGGCGCAGCAAACGTTGTGCAAGTGAAGGTGTACGAAGAAAACGGCTTTGTTCACCACGGCTACTGGAACAGCGCCTCTTACACGCTTGAGTTTGCTTATGGCGACTGGGCAATGGCAGAAATCGCGCGCATGGCTGGCGATGTAAAACTGCAAGAAGAGTTTATGGCTCGTGCCGACAACTGGCTTAACCATTGGGATGCAGAGACAGGCTTCTTACGTCCGAAAAACCACCCGCTAAGCTCATCACCAAACAAACCGCCTTTGGAGTTCAACCAACCAATTGATGAAGAGCGTTTGGATGAGTGTGAAATGGTTGAATGGCCTGAAGGCTCAGGCGTGATGAAAGAGAAATGCCCGCTGCTACCATTCGACCCTTACTACGTGGACGAGTTTGCCTACACCGAAGGGAATGCGTGGCAATGGAAGTTCCAACCAATGCACGATTTCAACCGCCTGAAACAAGAAATCTACCAAGCCGACTTGGCGCAAGGCAAAGACACCACGCCAGAGAAAGCGTTCCGTGAAGATTTGGACGAGCTATTTAATGCACGTTCTTCAAACACTGGTGAAGAACTGCCAGACCTAACGGGTTACATCGGTCAGTACATGCACGGTAACGAGCCATCGCACCACATTCCTTACCTATACGCGCTAACGGATGAGCCATGGAAAGCGCAAGAGTACCTAGACCGCATCATGTCAGAGATGTACACCAGCGAGCCAACTGGCTTGATTGGTAACGAAGACGTGGGTCAGATGAGCTCTTGGTACTTGATGTCGGCAATGGGCTTCTATCAAGTGACGCCTGCGGATCCGGTTTACACCATCGGTCGCCCTATGTTTGATGAAATCACCATTCCAGTGGAAGGCGGCGAGTTCACCGTCATCGCAGACAACAACAGCCCACACAACAAGTACGTGAAGTCTGTAACCATCAACGGCAAACCGCTGGATGCCAACTTCACCTTCAAGCACAGCGAAATCAAAGCGTGCGGCGAGCTTCACTTCATCATGACGGGTGACAAGCAAGAAGCGCTTCAAGCTCAGTAACGTTTTATGTAATTCGTGTTAAAAAAACAAGCAGATAGATTAACTCAGTGGCAGGAAGTGACACGCTTCCTGCCTAAGGAATCAAGATTATGAACTTTACGAAAACCGCTATCGCCACCGCTGTGATTGCAAGTGTTATTGGTTTGGCTGGCTGCAACGATGACGACGATAACACCTCACCAAGCGTCGATACTTCCAACCTAAAATACGTCGACCCATTCATTGGAACAGGCTTTAACGGACACACCTTCCCGGGTCCTGTTGTGCCAGAAGGCATGGTGCAACTTTCTCCAGATACCGAGCTGATCGGCTGGCACTCTTCATCAGGTTACCACTTCGATAAAAAGACTCTATTTGGCTTCTCCCACACTCACCTTTCTGGCACGGGCATGGGTGGTTTAGGTGACATTCTTTTCCTGCCGTTTACCGAAGATAAAGCTAAATACATCGAAGACAGCGACGACTACCGCGAAGCGATTTCAGTCAAGATGGACAAAACCTCAGAAGTGGCAGAAGCAGGTTACTACTCGGTGAAGATTGCAGAGAACGGCATCAAAGCTGAGCTTACAGCTTCTGAACGTGTCGGCTTCCACCGCTACACCTACCCACAAGGTCAACCACAACGTCTGAAGATAGACCTCAACTCCATCCTTAACAGTGATTGGGGTTCGACCTCTCTGCGCAACAAACTGACGGTGAGCGAAGACGGTCATACCATCACGGGCGAGCGCGATGCAGCACACTTCTCTGGTTGGGCGAAAAACCAAAAAGTCTTCTTCTATGCGACTTTCGATAAGAAGATCAAAGACGTCTACATCCTTGCCAATGGTAAGCCTGTTGACGGCCTAACGGCAGAGCACGTTTCTGAATTGATTTACGATGACCAAGGTAATCCAGTTAAGCGTGTCAAAGCGGACGTCACTGCCTACATCGAATTTGAAGATGAAGGCTCACAAGAGTTGAACGCGCAAGTGGCGTTATCTGCGGTTGACCCACAAGGCGCAGAAAACAACTATGATGCCGAAGGGAATGTCTCTTTCGATACTGCGCGCAACAACGCACGTGAGAAATGGGCAAAAGCACTCAACTTCTCAATTGAAGGGGGCACGGAAGATCAGAAAGAGATCTTCTACACCGCGCTTTACCACACCAAGATTGCGCCGATGGTACATCAAGACGTGGATGGTCGATTCCGTGGCATGGGCAAAGGCTCAATTCGTGAAGGCGAAGGGGAATACTCCATCGCTTACGGTCAAGCAACGGAAGAGCAGCCAAACTTCTCGGTTTACTCTCTATGGGATACCCAACGTGCATTACACCCACTAAAAACCATCACAGAGCCAACCCGCGCGGTGCAGTACGCGAAGAACCTAGTTCAGAAGTACACTGAAAGCGGCTTGCTGCCGAAATGGGAGCACTTAGGTGACGAGACAGGCACCATGGTCGGCTACCCAGCGGTAGCAGTGATTGCGGATGCAATGACCAAATTCCCAGAAGAGTTTACTCAGCAAGAGAAAGAGCTGGCGCTGAAAGCAGCGATCGACTCTTCGACTTACGACAACTACCCTGCACTTCAAGCCGATTGGGATCAGGGCGTATTGGATCGCACTTTAACCAAGCACATCGATTACATTGAGAAAAACGGCTTCACGCCAGCTATCCAACGTGTCGATGGTGAGCCAGTATTTGAAGACTACACCGTTGAGTCTGTTTCTTACGGTCTGGAAAACGCGTTCTACGATTGGGCTATCGCACAAATCGCCAAAGCAGCCGGTGATACTCAAGCGGAAGAGCAATACCTTGAACGCTCAAAAGGCTACAAGAAGTACTTCGATTACAACCCAACGGAATACGCAGAGCATGGCGTGACGGGCTTTATGCGCCCATTGATGATTGATGAAACCTTCATGACGCCATTCGACCCATACGGCACAGAACACGAGACAGGCAACTACACCGAAGGTAACGCGTGGCAGTGGACTTGGTTTGTACCGCATGACATCGCGGGCTTAAAAACCATCATGGGTGGCGATGCTGAGTTCCAGAAAAACCTAGAAGCAACCTTCACCGCAGAAAGCCAAGGCACTGAAACACCGGATATGTCTGGTTTGATTGGTCAAGTTGCGTTTGGTAACGAGCCTTCACACCACATTCCTTACCTATTCAACTGGACCGCAGAACCATGGAAGACGCAACAAGTCGTCGACCACATTCTTGATGACATGTATTTCGCTGCCCCAGAAGGCGTAGTTGGTAACGAAGACGTGGGCGCCATGTCCGCTTGGTATGTGATGTCTGCATTAGGCTTCTACCAAGTGAACGCAGCAGAACCTATTTACACTGTGGGTCGTCCGCTATTTGACAAAGCCGTGATTCCGGTGAAAGGCGGCACGTTCACTATCACCACTGAAAACAACGCCGATGATAACATGTACATCAAGTCTGTCACCATCAATGGTAAAGCGTTGGATAACGGTTTCTTCTTCGACCATTCCGAGTTCAAACCGGGGGGTGAGTTGCACTTCGTGATGACGGGCGATCAATCAGAAGCGATGAAAGCGCCTCAATAAACCTCTATCACTCTTCCCTCTTCAAAGGTCAGTTCGCAAGCGCTGACCTTTTTTCATAAACAAATCAATCGATGTTCTGACCAATACGCCACAACACGCCACTAGGATCGTGCAAACAGAACTCTCGCATCTTCCAAGGTTGATCAATCAGTTCCGTCATCTTGGCTCCGAATGATTCCAAATCTACACTTGAAACATGCTCATGCCAGTTGACAACATCTTCCACCAACAAATGCATCATGAAATTATTGCAATGTTTCGGCTCATAAAAATCTTGCAGCAAGAATGAGCAACTGCCCTTGAAGAAGTACGCCACACCACCAAAATCCGAAGGCATCTCAAAACCCAACGCCTGATAAAAACGCTTTGATAGCTCATAATCTTTCGCCGGAACAAAAGATTTAATTTCAACAATATTGAGGTTTTCCATTTCCTAAATTTCCATTATGTAGCACGTATTCAACCACTCTAGGTAACTCAGCGCGCCCTGACTAGGGTCTCTCTCTGTTTCTTAGGTGCAAGGCACACACTCCGCCATTTGGTTTTGCAGCCAATGGACAAATTTTTGTTCCAGTTCAGAACGTGCTTTGTCTTGAGTCAATAAGACATAGTCATGCCCTGACGGCACAAAACCAAATGGTGCAACGAGATTGCCGCGTTTGAGATCGTCCATCACCAAAGGATAAGAGCCCATCGCCGCTCCTAAGCCGTCGACTGCAGCTTGAATGCAGAAATAGAAATGTGCGAAAGACTGTTCTGCTTTGCCATTCATCGACGCTTCACCAGAGCGCTGCATCCATTCTTGCCATGCTTCAGGTCTAGTTTGGCTGTGTAATAGCTTCACAGAGTTCAAATCACTTTTCACTTGCTGCCAGTAGTCCGGAGAAAACACGGGACCCACCCACTCTTCCACTAACTTGGTTTTTGGATAGTGATACAAAGGCTCAAAGTCATCTCGACGAATTGCCATAACAAGCCCCGTCGAGCCAAGCGTTACAGGTCCTCCCGCAGTCGAAAGTCGAACGTCTGCGTCACAACCATCATTAAACGCGGAAAGCCTTGGCATCAACCAACGCATGGTTAACGTTGGCTCACAAGAGACTTCAAGGTATTGATGCTTTTCCTGCACCAGCTTGTTCACGCCAGTTTCCAACGCTTGGAATGCTTGCTCGGTATAGCTTTTCAGCATCTCACCCTCTTTAGTGAGCAGCATATTGCGCCCCTGTTTGTAGAACAGAGGTTGAGCCAGAAAGGTTTCCAACACTTTAATCTGCTTACTCACTGCGCCATGCGTAATATTGAGCTTGTTTGCTGCTTCACTAAAACTCGCAGACGATGCCGCGACATGGAAAACATGGAAGGATTTAAGATGCCTCATCTGTGATTTTTTCTCACACTTAGCAGAATTTGTTTCGATTATAGTCTCCGAACTCTCGACCTACAATTGCCCCATTCATAACAACGAAGAAATAGGAAACACCATGGAGCTTTTCAGCCTTGCCTTATTAGGTATACTCATTGTCATCAGTCCCGGCGCCGATTTTGTATTGGTTCTTAGAAACAGCCTCAACAATGGCAGACAAGCCGGAATTTGGAGCGCCGTGGGCATCAGTCTTGCGATTTCGGTGCACATTACCTATTCATTGCTTGGCATCAGTTACTTAATTTCACAGAACGAATGGTTGTTCAGCTTGATTCGCTACTTAGGTGCGGCTTATCTGATCTATCTCGGATTGAAAGGGATTTTTGGGGCTGATTCTCAGCAGAAGATAGAGGGGGAAACACAAGAAAGCATCTCCATTTGGCAGTTCTTTTTCCAAGGCTTTTTGTGCAACGTACTTAACCCAAAAACCATGTTGTTTTTCTTAAGTATCTTTAGCCAAGTCATCGACCCGAATACAGAATCGCAACACCTAGCTTTAGGTTACGGTGTCTACATGATTGCGCTGCACGGGATTTGGTTTTCTATGGTTGCCATCTTATTTACCTCACCTCGATTACAGAGTTTATTACTGCACGTGAAACACAGGTTGAACCAAGCTTGTGGTGCTGGATTATTGGTGTTTGGTGCCATGCTAGGGTTAAAGTCATAACACGCTGAATTACGACATTTCGACCAATGCCACATCGAAGTTTGATAATCACACGTATAATCCTCGTCAACACTGTTTAGGGCAATTGACCTTGAGGAAAGGAACTCAATGAAAAAACTACTTCCGATTGTATTCACTTGTTTGAGCTTAGCTTTCACCGCGCCACCAGTATTGGCTTCTGAACGTGCAGAGCAGGGTTGGCAATGGATTGAGCAAGGTGCAATGGTTGTCGATGTGCGCACACCACAAGAGTTTGCCGATGGTCACTTGGACAATGCGATTAACTTTCCGCTTTCTGAGTTGGATAAACACTTTGCTAATGTCGAGAAAGATACGCAAATCGTGCTTTACTGCCGCAGCGGTAATCGCTCAGGGCAAGCGTATCAGTACCTACAATCTCAAGGGTTTACCAACCTTCATAACGCGGGTGGCTTGGCTGAGATGCAACAAGCGAAGTAATGCCACTTAGCACCTGCCTAGACTATGGCATGAAAAAGCACACCTCTCGTGTGCTTTTTTGTTTTCTCGACACCGAAAACTAAAGTTGGTACTGCAGCACCAATTCGTGTTTCTCTTGGTAGGTTTGAATCAGTTCGGCTTTACTCTTAGCGGCATTTTGATAAAACAACGCACCTCCTTCAACCAACAAATCATAATGTTGCTGCAGCATATCTAAAACAAACTGCACACGTTTAATTGTGGTTGGCGTGCAACTCTTACCATCCAAATCATCTTCAATATCGAGCACATGCGAACGAAACATCTCAAGCGTAAAAAGATGTTCCAACTGAACGTCAGATTTTAGCGCTGTTTGTATCTTTTCCATCGACGTTTGCACTCGCTCTACGATTTCTGGCACGGCATAGTTTTGAACTAACCAGTCCCGCTTGTATTCAAGCATCTTAAAGCCTTGTTGTTTCACGTTTTTGAATAGCTGCATTGCCTCTTTTCGGGAATAATTTTGCTCCAATAACCAACCAGAGAAGAAGCGCGTTTCAAACCGCTCACAAGCATCAAACATAGGGTCATGCATACCATTGCTGTTGAACTCTCTTAACGGGTCAAACCGATACATATAACCAAAATCGAACAACTTTAGCTGACCTTGTTTATCCACCAGCAAGTTCCCTGAACACAAATCCCACTCAAACAATCCACTTCGCTCACAGACAAATAGAGTCGAGAATAACTGCCTTAGTAAGTCCTCAGTTAGGGCCTGAATTGGCGAACCTTCAATCCAATCTGAAACAATGATTCCTAAACGATAATCAGCATAAACAGTCTCAACAATGTGTTTAAAATCCTCAGTTAAATTCGGATTGTCTTTTTGAGTTTGAAAATCAAGACGGCGTTGAACTTCATTCAGAAAGGAGTACTGACCATCAGGGTTTTGCACTTTCGCCTGTGGGCGTTTTCTCTTGAGCGTATAGTCTCGTCCGCCGACACGAATATGAAATACCTGCGCCGTCAAACCACTTTCAAACGTTTCGACAACATACTCTGAGTCCGCTGTCGTAAACGCCAAGATTTCTGGTGGTAATGGACATTGATCAACATTGCCGACAATTAAGTTTTGATCACTTAAGTCAAATACTTGCTGCTGTAATTGGCGTTGGTTCATGAAGTGCTCCCTGCTAACGATTCAGATATTGTTTACTTTATCGACAATGAAGCACATGACCTCCCCCTTTCTGACCAAAGTCATGGTTGAGTACTTGGGTGGAGTCCTGTTTAAATCGATGAATTGATTCAGCTGTTGTCTTCTTCAGAGAGCTTGCGAAAGTAGTCTTCCAGTCGATGATGCCCATAAGTCGGCGCGATGTTATCTCCACCTAACATGGTCAGGAAGAACTCAGCAGGACCGCCCCACTTCTCTGGTAGGTGGCTGACTATTACGAGAGCAGCTCTGCGTAACAAATCCGGCAAATGCGTATTTTTCTCCGGCTTATTCTGAGATTTGAATGCAAGCTGAGCAATTTGGTTTACTGAAAACACATTCGGTCCGCCTACGTTAATCTCCGTTTCAGTGCTATCGATAGCCTCAACACAAAATCTCGCCAAATCTTTTCCGTGAATGGGGTTAAGCAAGTTTTCACCATCGCCAAAAGTAAACACTCGACCCGATTTCGCCATGTTGTACACCTCGGTAATATCAGAGAAAAAACCATTCGGACGAATCACACAAGGGGTTAATTTTGTTGATTGCAAAAGTCGACTCGCAAAGCGCTCTTTCGCCTCTAGCAGACGAACTTGAGGATATTTCTGAGCATTGAACGCAGAGATATAAATGAATTTACCAACACCTGCTCGCTCTGCTTCTTCGAGTAAGTTCAAGTTTGCTTGGTAGTCGACATCCAAATAACCTAATCCATCTTGCTGACGAGTAATGCCCAAGCATGAGATAACAACGTCCACACCCTCGCAAACTCCTTTTAGCTCATCGGGGTGAGTCACCTGAGCTTCTACTGCCTGCGACTCTTGTAAGCCCATCGCAAGGAGCTTGGTTTTGTTTCTCGCCAACGCTTTAAACTCGGCGTGCTGCGCCATGAGAAATTCAACAATATTCGATCCTAAATAACCCGTTGAACCGACAATTAAAATTCGAGGCTGCGTTTTCATATCGATGTTTCCTATTCTTGGTAGAGGAACAAGACAAAGAGTCCCTTCGTCTTTATTTGGACCAATTGGTCTTTTTAAGTTAGTACGATTCAAACACAAGGTAAAGATCTTTCTTGCCCACTTGGTCTAAAAAAAGAATCTTGTGATATACTGCCGTGATTACGCTAACCATCGAAAAGAGAAAAATATGCCTAAAATCGTCGATCACGATAAAAAACGAGAAGAAATAGCGCTAAAAGCAACAGGTATATTTCTTGAATTTGGCTACAAAAATCTTGGGATGAGACAGCTTTGTGAACAGCTTGGCATGAGTAAAAGTGCGGTCTATCACTACTACAAAAGTAAAGATGAGCTGTTCAAAGCCGCCACCGAGGCAATGGTTAACTTCGATGCAGAAATATTGGCAGGAAGACCGAGCTCAACAAGCGCTAACCCTGAACAACAAGCAGAGAACTTTGTATTAATTTTCCAACAGATGGCACCGCGTTTCTTCCAAGAGATGAAGTTAGTGTCTGATTATATTGATGTGATTGGGCAAGAAAACGTAGCTACCGATCCATGCATGTTACTAGCGAATCAAAAGTACATGACGATGCTAGAAAACTACGTTTCAGCACAACACAAAGAATCACTTTATACCCTAATGCTTGGACTGCTAAACCATCAGTTGATGTTAGGTAAAGCACTAGAAGAAGCGTTTATTATTGAGCAAGTTGAGCGCATTTTAGTTTAGATTCAAACTCGCCTTTAAAAGCAATGTGAATGAGGCTCCGTCGAGCCTCTTTTGTCTAGGTTAATATGGTGAAGCCTAGTCGCTTAATAGCTCTACTTCCCTCGCCCATACATCTTGTCGAAGTTTGGGATGTTCTTCTCCCAAATGGGCGTCTCTTCTCCCACAATAGATTTGAGTGTGTCGATAAATAACTTGGTTTTAATCGGTGCATCTCGGTGCGGATACACGGCATAAAAGGTACCGAAATCATCAATGTTCAAGTGCGTCATGATCGGCACTAACTTGCCTTGTTTGATTTCGTCTTGAACCATTTGTGCAGTCACCACAGCAAGCGTATTTCCTCCTGCAGCGCTTCTTGCCAACATTTCCACATCATTCACTTTATAAGCGACATTAAGCTGAAAATGCTGTTGTTTACCTTGCTCATCTTGATAGCCGAATTTATCGAATAACAAACCTGGGGCGGCGTAAATAGTGGCGGGTAAAGATTCCAACTTCTCCAGACTGTTCACCTCACCATGCTTTTCTAAAAACGCAGGGGCAGCAACAATCAAAAGGCGACTTCGCGCAATCTTACGGGTAATCAAGCTTGAGTTTTTAGGTCGCCCAATGCGGAAGCCAATATCAAAGCCCTCTTGCACCATATCCACCATGCGATCTTCTAAGCGCAATTCAAACTCCACATCTGGGTATTGTTGTTGAAACACCGAAATCGCATCTTGAACATATTGACGCCCGAACATGGTCGAGCTGGTAATGCGCAAGACACCACGAGGCTCCTCGTGATAATTCTGCGCCAAACGGTGAGTATCACTGAGAAGTGACCGAAGGGATTTGGCTTGGTTGACCATTTCATTCCCAGCAGCCGTTAACGATAAAGAGCGCGTGGTTCGGTTGAGCAATCGAACACCCAACTCCTCTTCCAAACGGCTGATCTGCTTTGAGATCACCGAACGATCCACATTCTTCTGTTCTGATACCTTAGTGAACGAACCAAGCTCGACCACTTCAAGTAGCAGCAATAAACGACTAGAGAAATCCATAACGTCATACCTAAAAACTATTGTTGCTTTTATGGCACCAATTATATGCCATTTAGCTTATTTTTCTCATCTTATAACAAATCTATAGTAGCTGCACACAACGGGAGAGAGACAAACCTCCTCAATACCAAACCAATAAATTCGCGTGACCGAGGTCTGCTGATCTTACTAACGCTGAGGAAACAGCTATGAAAACTCTATCAATCACACAACAAAATGGCATCGCTACTGTTGAAATCAACAACCCGCCAGTGAACGTACTGACTATCGATTTGATTAACGAAATCAACGAATTTGTCCTATCACTTAAAGATGACCGCGATACGAAAGTGGTGGTATTCAAATCACTTCATGAGTCTTTCTTCTTGGCGCATTTAGATTTGAACGTAATCAACGGCACACAAGGTGGTCAGGCAGCATCAATTGAATTCAACCACATGATTGCCAACATCAAAGTGATGAAACAAGTATCGGTTGCTGTGGTTGATGGTGTAGCTCGTGGCGGCGGTAATGAGTTTGTGATGGCGTGTGACTTGGCATACGGCACTGAAAACGCAGCATTTGCTCAGCCAGAGATTCACGTAAACATCCCAACGGGTGGTCAAGGTGCGGTGCAGTTCGCTCGCCGCATGGGCAAAAACAAAGCGCTTCAAGCACTGCTACTTGGTAACGACTTTACGGCACAACAAGCAGAGCAGTTAAACATCATTACTCAGTTTGTTCCTAAAGCAGAGTTAGATGGGTTCTTGGCGGCAACATTGGGCGTGATTAGCCAACTAGAAGTGCGTGACATCGTAATGTACAAAGAGATCATCGCAACCTCTATCAAAGATGAAGACGCAGGTGCAGAGCTAGAATTGCGTTACTTCTTAGAGCGCGCAAAAGAGCAAAAAACCGCAGCGATCATCGACGCGTTCCTAAAACACGGTGGTCAAACAGAGCGTGAAGCGAAAGACATCCAAGGCATCTTTGTTGATACTGCGGCTGAGCTAAACAAACAATAAAGCTTGGTTCATCATCGACCTAAGGCACCGACAGTCCGTTGGTGCCTTGTCTATTAGAAAACTCGGGAAATCTTATTGCATGAAAAACGATTAAATCATTCGTTTATTGCAAACTTGGCTTATCAACAGCAATGTTAGAAACAAAATTGCGCGTGCGAGGAAATACAATGGAGGCAGTTAAACAATAGTCAGATCAATAGAAAAACGAGGTCCTCCATGAATCAACTTCCCGACGAAAACCAAAAACGATTTGTTGCTGTAATCAGTAAAAAAGTTGAAGTGGGACGCGCCGTTAACGTATTAGGGCACTTAAGCGTAAGCCTTGCGAGTCAACTTTCTGATGGCGACGCAGTCTATACCGACTATCACGACCTCGACGGCAATGCTCATCCAAATATCTCGCACTATCCGTTTATCGTCTTGAGAGCGGATAACTCCAACAAAATCAGAAAGCTTCGCCAAGAAGCACTCGATAAAGGTATCCCCTTCTCCGATTTTACTCACACCATGGTAGAAGGAGGCTCTGAAGTACAACAGCAAACCACCAAAAACACATCAGAAGCAGAGCTAGAATATTTAGGCATTTGTTTGTTCGGCGAGACTGAAACTCTTCGAGAATTGACCAAGAAGTTCAGCTTATATCGCTAAAAGCCCGTGATACCTTGGTGATCCATCATTTTTTCATCAAGCTATCTGTACATTGCCACTTTTAGGGTTAGAATCTAGCGCATCTATCAACCAAAAGTGGCAACACTTACAACGAAATTAAGGAGGAATTTATGTCTTTGTGGTGTTCAATCAACCCACGTTTTTATGGCATGAAGGACCGCTCAAGAGTTTCAGATTTCGCGCTGCGATAATCTCGACTTGAGCGAATAATTACCTTTCGACGAAAACACGTCACCCGAGTACTTTCCCTCAAGCTCGAAGAATTATTGTCAGCTATGACAAAGGCGTCTTACGCCCAAAATTCTTGAGAACACTATGAGTACTTTTTTAACTGCACAATCATTAACCCTTTCTCACACAGCAACACCAATCTTCAAAGATCTAACGTTTACGATTCATCGTGGCGACAAAATTGGTCTTATCGGTCATAACGGCTGTGGTAAAAGCTCCCTACTCAAACTGCTTAGCGGTCAATTTGAACCAAGCCAAGGCACGGTTGCCAAAGCCAGTTCATGTTTGATGCGTTATGTTGAGCAGCATTTACCTGAGTCTTTAAGCACACATTCCGTATTGGACGCGTTAGCGGAATCCTTATCCGATGATGAGATTTGGCGCGCCGAACTCTTATTGGATGAACTCGGATTTTCAAACACAGAACGACACATGCCGATTGAGAATTGCAGCGGTGGTCAGCAAATGCGACTCCTGCTTGCTCGTGCGATTATCCATCAACCTGACTTACTGCTTCTGGATGAACCAAGCAACCACTTGGACTTGCCATCGCTCCTTTGGTTAGAGCAATTCTTATCAAACTGGAAAGGCTCATTCGTATTGGTATCTCACGATCAAACCTTACTCGATCGCGTCACCAACGCCACTTGGGTCATGCGAGATCGCTCTCTGCATCATTTCTCTTTGCCTTGTTCTCAAGCAAGACAAGCATTGAAAGAGAAAGATGAAACCGATCAACTTCGCCATGCCAGCGAGCAGAAAGAGATCGACCGAATCGAAAAAAGCGCCAAGCGTTTAGCCACTTGGGGCAAAGTCTACGACAACGAAGATCTTGCTCGAAAAGCCAAGACGATGTTTGCGCGCAAAGAACGTTTAGAGGAAGAACAAACCGAACTGACAGAAGGCACACCATGGGCGCTACAACTTCAAGGTGAGTCAATGCCAGCAAATCGACTGTTAGAGGTTTTGCCTTTCTCGGTAACGCCACCAGACAGTGATTATCACTTGTTTGATATGGCAGAAATGCGCGTCAAAAGTGGCGACCGGGTTGCCGTTCTAGGCAGTAATGGTTGCGGTAAATCGACTTTATTAAACCTGCTTTATCATCAGTATGAAGCCATCCAAACCGACCTAAGCAACCAACATGAGAGTGTAACTTTCCACGATCGCTGTCGCTTGGGTTACTACGATCAATCCCTAAAGCAACTCGACGATCATCAATCCATCACGGATGCGTTGCAGTCGTTTGCCAGCATCAGTAGTGAACAGGCAAAACGTTCGCTAATTGGTGCAGGATTTGAGTACGCAAGACACGAACAGAAAGTCGTCAGTCTAAGTGGTGGAGAGCGAGCAAGGCTGCTGTTTGTCGGCTTAACCCTCGCTCGTTATCACATGTTGTTTTTAGATGAACCGACCAACCATTTGGATATGGAAGGCAAAGAGGAGTTGATTGAAACTTTGCAAAACTTCGAAGGTGCCGCCCTATTGGTGAGTCACGACCGAAGCCTGATAGAACAAAGCTGTAATCGATTCTGGTTTATTGAAAATGGCTTACTGACGGAGTATTTAAGCGCAGAAGATGTGTATCAACGCGTAACTGATACTGCACCGAAATCAGCCATATCGCATCATTGCAATGAAGTAATGTCGATGGAAACAAACACCGCGTCTGATGAGCAATCCGAAGAGCAAATGCTGGAAAGACTGTTGGAACTGGAAAGCTTGCTGGAAGCCGATTTAGGACGAAAGCCCAAACATCAAAAACCAGCGATGCAAAAGCAATGGCAGCAAGAGATAGAGGAAATTACGGCGCAGCTATAAAAACAAAGCCGGAGGTAATCTCCGGCTTTCTTTATTAGATTCGAATTAGATCCACTCAATCTCAGGTCCTGCGGGCACAATCCCATTTGGGTTGATGTGCTTGTGCGAGAAGAAGTAATGCAGCTTCATGTAATCAATATCGATTGTGCTGCGAATGCGATCATCGGCAACCAAATCCAGCATGTAACGATACAAGTTTTGGTGCGCCTTTAGGGGCTTTTTGTTGGCTTTGAAGTGCACTTCATACACCGCCTCGAAGCGCACTAATGTTGGCAGCAAGAACAAGTCTGATAGGGTAACGTCTTCACCATGCAAGTAGCGCGACTGCCCCAAACGCTTATCCAGCTGCTCTAGCGCATCAAACAAGGTTTCACTCGCTTGGTCATATTGCGCTTGCGTGGTTGCAAAGCCGACTTGATATACCTTGCCATTCACATTGCTGTGAAGCCATCGATTTAGGCTTTCGATCTCTTCACGCAATGCGGCCGGTACCAACTCCACCGGATGTTTTGCCAAAGGCAGCCAACGCGTAGCGAGGTCCATTGCCATTGCGGCTGAATCATTACCCACAATCGCATGGTTTTGCTTATCCCACAGCAAAGGAACGGTTACGCGTCCGGTGTAATCGCTTTTCGCTTTTACATACAACGCCGCTAGATTATCCGCGCGGTATAGAGGATCAGGATGTGCGTCATCAAACTCCCAACCATTGCTATAACGCTTTGCAGCGACGGAAGAGACGGAAATGCTCTCATCCAAACCAAGATACTTGATCACTAGGTAAGGGCGATGGGCAAATGGACAAGCCAACGACATGTACAAGTGATAGCGACCTGCTTCGATCTGACTTGGTAACGCGAATTGATCTTCTGCTGTCAGCTCACTTGCGTCTTTGTTTGGATACCAAACGCCTTGTTCTAATACCGCCATATCTTACCTACCTTTCTTGATTGGCTACCCTGATGAATTGCTACTTATGCGAGTATAGATAACTTACAGAGACTTCTCGAAAGACGTCATTAGCTCGCTCAGTTCAGCTGAGGTCCCAGCATCAAATTTGCCATCTTGGAACTTGTCGTAGAAGCCGCCTAGGCTGTATGTGCCTTTTACATCGCCACCCCACCAAGGCATCAACTCAGCCATGGTTTTGATGTTAGTCGCACCGCCGTTTGCACCCGGAGATGTGCTAACCAGTAGAACTGGTTTCTTCGTGTCACCAAAGAAAGACGTACCTTGAGGTGCAACACGCGATAGCCAATCAATCGCATTTTTCAGAAATGCTGGCATTGAGCCGTTGTGCTCTGGTGATGCAATGATGATCGCATCGTATTCGTTTAACGTTGCACGCAGTTTGTGTGCGTTTTCTGGGATGCCCTGACCTTCAACGTCCAAACCGTACATTGGCAATTCAAAGTCGTTTAGGTCAATGGTGTTTACTTCTGTTTGTGTAGCTTGGTTTGCCAGCGCTTGAACCAATAGGCTGTGGATTGATTGGCTGTTGTTGCTACCAGTAAATGCGACGATCTTTTTCATAGTGGAATCCTAATTACGTTTGCCCCTACTTATGTCGGGCACTCAGTGAATAAGGTGATATTAATTAACTCCCATCAGTGAATAAACACTATAATAGTGGCTATATAGTTCACCATTAGTGAACAATGAAAACATGAGGAAACTAATGCGTGGATAAGATCAGAGCATTAACCGTATTTCGTCGAGTGGTGGAGCTAGGTAGCTTCGTCTCGGCAGCAGAAGATTTAAATCTCTCAAAAGCCGCCATCAGTAAGAACATCAATGAATTAGAAAGCTATTTGAAAAGCCCTTTGATTAACCGCACTACCCGCAATTTGCACATTACCGATAATGGTCAGCTCTATTATCAGCAAGTGTGTCAGGTTCTCGATGCACTCAACAATGCCGATCGTTCAGTGATCGAGTCTTCGCACACATTAAAGGGCACGCTAAAAGTCAGCATGCCTATGTCATTAGGGTTGATTGAGCTGAATCCCATCATCTGTGAGTTTATGAAGCTGCATCCAGAGCTATCCATCGAAGTGGTGATGAGTGATGAACATATTGATTTGATTGAGCAAGGGGTCGATATTGCCATTCGTGGCGGAGGCGAATTGGGTAACTCTAGCCTACGCTCGCGCAAACTACTGGATATTCGTCGTGTACTTTGCGCTTCCCCTCAATACCTTGAAGAGTCGCAGCCGTTTCAATCTCCACGTGACGTTATACACCATCGTTTGCTTAGCTATAGCCTCTCTTCAACGTCTCGCCGTTGGACATTTCAAAATGGCAGTGAGGTACTGGAAGTTGATCTGCCTGCGAGTGTTTACACCGTCAATAGCGGTTTGGCACTCACCCAAGCGGCATGTGCCGGACATGGGGTTGCGTTGTTGCCAGACTTCTTTGTTGAGCCTCAATTAACTTCAGGTGAATTGGTTGAAATTACCCCTGAATGGCAGATGGAGAAGCACGCGCTGTATATCGTTTACCCTTACCACAAAGAGCAATCGCAAAAGCTACGTGCCTTTATTGATTATGTGGTGGAGAGCTTCCAAGCGCGATTCAGCCGTCAGTCAGACCCGCAACAGATGTACTCTTCGATTATCAAGCTAGGGTCTTGATAACGAGGTTTAGCCAAAGAAAAGGCAATAAAAAAGCCAAACTGGATAGTTTGGCTTTTCATCAAAATCACTCTTGTACCTAGGCAACAAGCCTACAAGAACAAGAGAACTGAAAGTTTATCGGCGACGATTATTAAAGCGAGCACGGTCTGAGCGTTGTTTTGCTGAACGCTCTTTGTGGGCAGACGCTGCCTTCGCTTGTGAAGCCAGAATCGAGTCAACCGTCAGTTCCATTGGTTCACGAGGCTCCAATCCATGACGGAAAGTACGTGCGCGTGGTGGCAGGTTGTACTCGTATTCCGACGCCTTTGGCATGCGCTTGTAGCGGTATAGGTAGAAGTTCTCTACACGCTCGCGAGCCCATTCTGTTTTCTTCAGATACTTAACACTGCTCGCAATGCTTGGCTTAGTGTTGAAACAGTTCATACGCATTGCTGTGTCGAGGATTTCCCAACCGTAATGGTCAACAAGCTGCTGCAACATGTCTTCTAATTTAAGACCGTGCAGAGGGTTGTTCTTCTGCAGTTCAATACGTTCTTCGTCGGTCATAAATTCATGGCTCATGAACGGCTCCTTAATTGTGGGTGGCGAGCGTTGTACTCACCACCTTACCTCTATTAGGTTTAGATTAAATCATTATTGCGAATAATCTGTTGTTTTCTTCGTCTCAAAGACGATCTTTACGTCCAATTATTCACGATGATCGGCGCTTGGTTACGCAGCGCTAAGCACCTTTTGTTGGTGTGCCATGTACTCTTCAAATGTACCTTGGAAACTCACCAACTGTTTGTCTTTTACATCAATGATTGAAGTCGCCAATGACGATACGAACTCACGGTCATGACTAACAAAAATCAAAGTGCCTGTGTAGTCTTTTAACGCGCTGTTTAACGCTTCAATTGCTTCCATATCCATGTGGTTGGTTGGTTCATCCATTACCAAAACGTTGATGTCTTGCATCATTAGCTTACCAAACAGCAGGCGGTTCTTCTCACCACCCGAGCAGTTTTTCGCTTTTTTGTTGGCATCATCAGCGGTAAACAACAAGCGACCTAGAATGCCACGCACCATTAGGTCATTGTGCTTCACGGTACGCCATTGTGAGATCCACTCAAAGATGGTCAGATCATTATCGAAGTCCGCGCTACTGTCCTGTGGGCAGTAACCAATCGAAGCGTTTTCAGACCATTTTACTACGCCCTGAGTTTGCTCTAATTCGTTCACTAGGCAACGCAGCAAAGTGGTTTTACCCACACCGTTTTCACCGATGATCGCAAGGCGAGTGCCTGCTTCAAGTAACAAATTGCCTTTTTCAAACAACAGCTCATCACCAAAGGAGTGACCAAGGTCTTGCAGTTCCAATGCTAAACGATGCAGTTTTTTGCCCTCACCGAAATCAATCGATGGGCTAACACGGCTACTTGCTTTCACTTCGTCGAGTTGGATTTTTTCCATCTTCTTAGCGCGAGAGCTGGCTTGTTTCGCTTTCGATGCATTTGCACCAAAGCGGTTTACGAATTCTTGAAGTTCGTTGATCTCAGCGGTTTTCTTCGCGTTAGAAGCCAATAACTGCTCACGACGAAGACCAGATGCCTCAAGGAAGTATTCATAGTTACCAGGGTAAATGCGCAGTTCGCCATAATCGATATCTGCCATGTGAGTACACACAGAGTTTAAGAAGTGACGGTCGTGCGAGATGATGATCATCGTACACTTACGTTGGTTCAACTCTTCTGCCAACCAGTTGATGGTGTGAATGTCCAAGTTGTTGGTTGGTTCATCAAGCAGCAAAATATCTGGGTTTGCAAACAGAGCTTGCGCCAAAAGCACGCGCAGCTTCCAGCCCGGAGCAACTTGTTGCATCAAACCAAAATGCAGTTCTTCTTCAATACCCGCTTGCAGCAAAATATCGCCAGCACGGCTTTCTGCTGTGTAGCCATCCATTTCTGCGAACTCACTTTCAAGCTCAGCGACTTTCATACCATCTTCTTCACTCATTTCAGGCAATGAGTAGATGCGGTCACGTTCCTGCTTCACTTCCCAAAGCTTGCGGTCGCCCATGATCACAGCATCAATCACACTGTATTGCTCAAACGCAAACTGATCTTGGCTCAATACGCCAAGTTTCAGCCCCGGAGTAATAGAAACGTTGCCCGAGCTTGGCGCTAATGCTCCGCTCAGGATTTTCATAAATGTCGACTTACCACAGCCGTTTGCGCCAATCAGACCATAACGGTTGCCGTTGCCAAATTTAGCAGAGATATTTTCGAACAGTGGCTCGGCACCAAATTGCATGGTGATATTGTTTGTACTAATGATAGCGGCGTCCTCGAAGGAAATGTCTTTTAAATAACAAGTTGTTAAATCACTTTCGAGATACGGTTAGAAAAGGGCATATTGAAAGTGGACGCCATTCTATCTGATTCGTTCAATAGGTGATATAGATCACGCTAATGTTGCGAAGGATTTTTATCAAAAACAAAGCGCAACTTTCGCCACGCTTTGCTTACTGACAATATCTTGGATTAAAAATCGAGATGGTAATTGTTGTTGGATTGGTTCAGCGAAATCACCCAGTTCTTCTCAGATTCACTAGCGCTCATTGGCACCCATTGTGCGTACAACTTGGTCCAATTACCATTCACCTCCAACTCAACCTGGCTGGTTCGCGTTGGGTAGACTGTTGTGATCCGTGACATAGGGTCCGCGATCACATCCCCATTCTCAGTGGTAAATGCCGCTTTAGTATAGAGGTGTAATGCACCATCAGCAGAGCCTTGGTAGTTCATGGACAGAGTAATCGTCTCACCAATATCAAAAGAAAAGTCGCGCTGCGCCACAATGTCTTGCGTATCATCAACCTCGTCAGCAACAGGTGTTGGTGCTGGCGTAGAAGAACCACCACCTCCGCCGCCCCCGCCTCCACAAGCAGCGACTAAGGTTGAAGCAAACATGATGGTCAGTAGTTTTGTCGAAGTATTCATGTGATGCTCCTTGCTATTCCGTTGCTGAGATAACTTTGCCACTCGCTGGCGCGTTGTACCAACTGGTGTCCGTTTCGCCACTGCTGGTTACCCAAGTTGGGAATCCTGTGTAGGCGTGGCTGATGTCAGTATTCTCGGTTGGGTGATCCCATTCATCACGAATGTTGATTGCCCAAGGCATATTGTTACTGGTTAGGAAGTATTCTGAACCGCCCGTGTCATCGTCATGCAAGTTGTACAAAGCGTTATTCATCTCGCTTGTGCCAGAAAACGACTTAAGGTGGGTTTGCCACGTCATCCCCGGGAAGGTTGCGACAAAGTCACCGTGGTACGTGCCTTCTGCCGCAAAGATGAATGAGTCATAAGGCGGGTAGCCGACTTGGTCTCGTGCGACTGGCGTGGTCAGTTCAACCACCATTTGGTAGCTGAGAATATCGGTCGCTTGCTGATTCAAACAATTGCTCTGAGTACGATAATAAGCACAACCTGATGTCAAAACGCCGAGTGCATCCAGTTCCGCTCTTAAGTTCTCAGATACCACCAACACTGTTTCACTGCCAGATTGAAGCACCGTATGTTCCACCGCTTGACCATTTTTGGTCACCGTTACTGATGCCACGTTGGACGAATCCACATTAGGGAGCTTCACGGCAAAACCATTGGAATAGCCTGCTCCCATGGCTTGCAGGGTGTAATCGACGGTAATAGTCTTTAATTCACGTTGACCATTCAAAAGTTCGGTTACACGATAGCGCCACACCACATCGTTGAAGTCGTAGTCACCCATTAACGGCCAGCGATCTTCGAACGCCATCGTCGCGTAAGTATCAGAGCTTGGGTAAACTGATGTGACTGTGACTTCCGGATCATTTTCTTGAACCAATACTTCGTATTTCGAGTCGGTCGTGCCATCGGTATTCACGCCATCTACCGCCGAGAAAGGTGAAATATCCACAGTAAAGATCAAATCATTGAAGTCGTTATCACCACTTGGACGGCGAATGTCTTCAAAACCAAGCACTAAAAATTCGTTCTCAGTATCCAAGAACGCAACATTGTGGCGACGGTAATTGGCTGTCGTTTCTGGATTCAAGCTGGATAGACTGTAGAAAGGCGTATTCCAGGGTCCAAGATACGGAATGTTATTGTAAGTACTTGCACTCCAACCATTTGGAATAACAAAGAAAGCTAAGGTTTGTCCTGCGATCAGTTGAACATCAAGTTCAATCGTGTCCCCTTCTTGCATATCCCCATCAGGCGCTTTGGATGCGTTCGGGAAGATAACCATATGAGTGACAATATCGTCTTTGCTTGCTGGCGGGTTGTCAGTGTCATAAACAAAATACCCGAGAGAATTACGATACCCAGCCCCTTCGTTTAAAAAAGTGACAGACGCTGTCGCATAATCCGCACCGTTGAGTTCATCATCGATGTCGATATTAGAATAACGGTCCGGCGCGATAAATGCGGTATTGACGTAAGTACCTTCTGGCAGCATCGAATAGACATTCGTCAGGGTATCTTGAGGCAAAGTATCCGCAATAGAAATGGTCTCAAGTGGTTTACCCTTGATGGTGTAATTTGAATTGTCGCTGCCTGATTCGAACGATAAATCACTGGTAGTGAGTGCGTATCCGGACATCGATACGCAACAACTGGTTAGCGCAATAAGTTTCCCTGCTTTCATATTATTCCCCTCATCAACTGAATCGTTGGTCGTAGAGGGTTAACGCAAATATGATGCCGAAAACACCTTATTTAAAAACAACAAGTTATATTGACTGAAATGCCATTATCAATTTGAGAATTAAGCTGATAAGCAAAGTGAAGCACATTGGGAAGAAACGGAAGGGGCAAATGCCCAAAACAAAAAAGCGTCCCGAAAGACGCTGTTAATATCAATTAGTATGAATCTATGAACGCGAAGCCATTGGGTGGCTTGGACTCATCTCTAGTAAGTCCCACAGGTTGCCATAGAGATCTTCAAATACAGCGACTGTGCCGTAGTCCTGCTCCGTTGGCGGGCGAACAAACTGAATGCCCAGCTCTACCATTCGGTTGTAGTCGCGCCAGAAGTCATCGGTGTTCAAGAATAGGAATACCCGTCCACCAGTTTGATTACCGATGAAGTCATGCTGCTCTGGCTTAGACGCTTTGGCTAGCAATAATGTCACACCATTAGAACCCGGTGGAGAAACCACAACCCAGCGCTTATCTTGCTCTGGTTGGTACGTATCTTCCACCAGCTCAAACTTCAGCTTATTCACATAAAAGTCTATCGCTTCATCGTAATCTTTTACGACCAAAGCAATATGGATAATGGATTGTTTCATCGCGTTATACCTTTAGTTTTCCGCTGATTACCGTCTTTGCGGAGCCAATCAGTTTAATGCGTCCGTTCTCTAACAGTTCGGTTTGTAAATGTCCACCGCGGGCTGAGGCTTGATAAGCGCGGAACTGATTTTGACCGAGTTTTTGCGACCAAAACTGAGTCAGTGCGCAGTGGGCTGAGCCTGTGACAGGATCTTCATTCACGCCCACCCAGGGGGCGAAGTAGCGCGAGATAAAGTCGAGATCCGGAGAATTCGATTGAGCAGTTACCACCACACCACGCCCTTGAATGTTCTTTAATGCGTCAAAGTTAGGCTCGAGTTCCAACACGGTTTTTTCATTGTCGACTTCAATAAAGCCTTTGCTGTCAAATTGAGCATAAGAAACCACTTGCTCCGCTTTCAATCCAAGTCCTGCTAGCAATGCGATGTCTTGTTCAACATCCATTTCAAACTGAGTAGCAGGAAAATCGAGCTCAATCGTCGACTCGTTTACTTTTGCATGTAGCTCACCTGAGAGGGTTTGAAAGGCAATGGTATCGCCAACCTTTGCGAATCCTTGTTCTTTTAAGATTTGCGCTGTAGCTAATGTGCCATGACCGCATAGCGCCACTTCGACTTTAGGTGTGAACCAACGCAGTCGCATGTCTTTCAAACAGAGAAAAGCGGTTTCTGATACCGCCATTTCTTCAGCGATAGAGAACATCAATGCTTCTGGTAAAGGTTCTTGTGAAAGGCAAACTCCGGCAGGGTTTCCTTTAAAAGGTTCGGTGGTGAAAGAGTCCACTTGGTAGATATCGAGATCCATGATGCGCTTCCTAACATTGCGATTTTGGCAAGGTGCCAAACAGCTTATCGGTTTCATGGTAAAGCGACAATGCATGCCCTGATTGTTCTTGCAAAACACAAATAAAAGGCACCTTTCACGGTGCCTTTTTACATTCTGATGCTTGTTCAGCTCAAACTAATAACGTTCAATTTACCTGAACGAAACTTTAAAATTACTAGATATAATTAACCATTCATATTGGATATCTTATTCCCGTGCTTTGACGGACATCAAAAACAAATCGTTTTTCCTGCCTCTTCAACACTTCTTTGGATGCTCACCCAAAGGAAATAAATAAGAAAAATCAAACTCATAGGTATTTGATATGAAACAGCCTTTAAAAGCGTTAGTGCTGGCTCTGGGGTTATCTCTCGGAGCCGCTAACAGTTACGCACTCTCTCTCGAACCGCTAGACAAAGATTTTACTTTGCAACTTCTTGGTTCTGGCGGACCAATCTCTGATGACCTTCGTGCCTCGTCTGGTGAACTGGTTTGGTGGAAAGGAAAATCACGCGTGATGATCGATGCCGGGGGCGGTGTCTATCTTCGTTTTGGGCAGGCGGGCGGCAAACTGGAAGACTTAGACTTCCTTGGTTTAAGTCACTTTCACACCGACCACGTCGCCGACGTTCCAGCCCTGCTAAAAGGGGGGTACTTCTTTGAGCGTGAAGATCCTCTCGATATCGCGGGTCCAGAAGCAGGCTCTGCGTTTCCTAGCTTGACTGGTTACATGGAAGCGCTTTTCGACGGTGATGAAGGCGCGTACGCATATTTGAACGGTTTGTTTGATGGCAGCGATGGCTTGTTCCCTGTCACCATTACCGATGTGCCATACAAAACTTCCCAAGGCACCAAGGTGTACGAGCAAGATGGGTTAACCATTTACGCACTGGGTATCCCACACGGCGACGTTCCTTGTCTCGCTTTTCGAATCGAAAGTGCCGAAGGCGTGATGGTGATTTCCGCTGACCAAAACGGCAGTAACCCTGACTTCATCGACTTCGCTAAAGGTGCGGACATCTTATTGATGCCATTAGCTATTCATGAAGAAGCCGACGAAGTCTCATCGTTTATGCACGCTAAGCCATCGGTTGTCGGCAAGATCGCCGCAGAAGTGAATCCAAAACTTTTGGTGCTTAACCACTGGATGGGCTTAGGTCTAAAACTTAAACCAGCTTCCATCAAGATCGTTAAAGAGTACTACCACGGTCAAGTTATTGCTGGTCACGATTTATCTAGCTACCCAATGAGCGCAGCGAAGGAGATGTCTCATGAACAATAAACTTGCTCTATCTATCGCGATGACGTCTGTCATTACTTTGAACTCAGGCATGGCGTTTGCCGATGCCCCCACAGAAGCTCCCGTAGAGGCTCAATCCAGCTCTCAACATGGCGGTAAGTGCGCGGCTGGTAAATGTGGTACAGAGAAACGCTTTGAGAAACAAGATCTAAAGAACGATCCACAAGGTCGCTTGGTACGCGCTCGTGACGGCAAATGTGGCGTGACTGGCGAAGGTATTAACCCTTCAGAAGAAACCATCAAACTCAACAAAAGCAAAGTAACAGGTGGCGTATGCGGACAATAACCGATACATCAAAAGGGATTGGGCTGCGCAGCGAACACGTTGATTTGCTGTGTCAGTTGCCCGAGCACCCAGATATCGATTTCCTCGAATTAGCACCGGAAAACTGGATGAATATTGGCGGCTTGAAACGTGAACAGCTGCAAGACATTGCGAAATATTATCCGCTTGTCGCTCATGGCTTGAGCTTATCGATTGGTGATTGCCAACCGTTAAACGAGTCTTTTGTACGAGACGTCGCACGCTTTCTCGATGAATTTAATATCGACATCTATAGCGAACATCTGAGTTTCTCTAGAGACAATCAGGGCTATTTGTATGAACTGCTTCCGATCCCTCGACATAAAGAGAACATTCCGTATTTGGTCGAACGCATTCAACGCGTGCAAGACATTATTCAGCGTCCATTGGCGTTAGAGAATATCTCTTACTACCACGATTACGGACATGAAATACCAGAGGGCGAATTTATCGCTGAAGTGAGTGACCGAAGTGGATGTGAGCTGCTTATCGACATCAACAATGTGTTCGTCAACAGCCGAAATCATCATTTCTGCCCTTACGACATGCTGAGCACTTTACCAAGCGATGCGATTCGCTATTACCACATTGCGGGTCACCTGAAAGAGCGTGATGACTTCTTGCTCGATACCCATGGTAAACCAGTGCCTGATGAAGTGATTGATCTGGCTCGTTACACCTACTCGGTGCATGGCAGCAAGCCTTTGCTTCTTGAGCGCGACCACAATGTGCCGTCGCTGCTTGTTCTGGCTGAAGAGCTTCGCAGCATTCATAGCGAGATCTTGGATTTCAGCCAAACCCTCGAAGTGTTGTGTAAGGAGGTGCTCAATGCTTAATCCTCCGAACAAAATGCGCGCGCAAACCGAGTCCCTAACGGCTCTGATTCGCACACCTATGAATCAGCATGCGCTGTGTCGATATAGCGAATTTATCCGCGACAACATCTTGGGTGTCGTTGCGAATACGTTCCCTCTATTTTCTTCGCAGTTCGCTGATGAACAACTTGAGCGCATGGTGGATGACTTTGTGGTGATGCATGGCGCATCCGAGCCTGAGTTTCATCATATTGCCACCGAGTTTGTTCAATTTTTGCAGCAGAAAGTGCATCAAGACTCTAGCTCTATTTCTGCTGATCAGATGGCGTTGTTGGAATATGAATGGGTGGCGTTCAATGTAGAAATTGACACCTTAGTCGCGGCATTCACTTCTTCATCGAATCCGATACTAGAAGAGAACCAAGTGCTGCAACTCAACCCAACATTAAGGCTGCTAGAAGTGCCTTTCTTGCTGCATCAAGACTCCGTGACTTTCCTAACTGACAGGCGTCACCCTGTGTTTTATGGCGTGTTTCGGAACTCACAACATCATGTGATATCGCAAAAGCTCAGAGAAGTGGATGTCGCATTGATTCAGCTATTACAACAGCAACCAAACCTGACTCTGGCGCAACTACAACAAATGATTGCTCAGCAACTCGCCAGATTCAGTTTCATGGAGTGGGCTCAACACTTCAGTGAACTAGGACTCGTCAGCGTCCGCCCTTCAGGAGAAAAATTATGATTAAGTCAGCCCTCAATTGGTTCGACGGTCTCGTCGAGAAATGCAAAAGATACGATTACTTAGCGTTGCTTGCGATTCGTCTCTACCTCATTCCGGTCATTTTCGTTGGCGCTCGCTCTAAGGTGCTGGGCTTCTCTGGCACCGTCGCGTGGTTTGGCGCGTCCACCGCAGATGGTGGTTTGAACTTACCATTTCCCGAGTTGTTAGCGTTTCTTGCCGCAGGTACGGAAGTGCTTGGCTGTATTTGTATCGCTTTGGGTTTGTTTACACGAGTGATGTCGATTCCGATGATTTTCTTGATGAGTGTTGCGAGCGCAATGGTGCACTGGAAACACGGTTGGGATGCCATCGCCACCAGCGGCATGGAATCAACGGTACGTTTGAACGGCTTTATTGAATGGTTAGCGACCAACTTCCCAGGTCGATACAACTACATCACCGAATTGGGCGACCCAGTAATGCTCAACAACGGTATGGAGTTCGCAGCCACCTACTTTGTGATGTTGCTGGTGCTGTTCTTCTACGGCGGTGGTCGCTATGTAAGCTTGGATTACTGGTTGAGAAAACCTTTCTCTCGCATACCAGCAAAGGCGTAATTCAAGTGCACCCAAGCTTTAACGCTTAATTAAACAGACTAATAATAACCTTATCTAACCCGCTACTCTGGTAGCGGGAAGGAGTCCTTATGTTTGCAGATGTCGTTGATCTGTCGCGGTTTCAGTTCGCTAGTACCGCACTCTATCACTTTATATTCGTCCCACTGACCATAGGTTTGTCTTTCTTGCTGGCCGTTATGGAGTCTTTGTACGTCATGACGGGGAAAACCATCTACAAGGACATGACCAAGTTCTGGGGTAAGTTATTCGGGATTAACTTCGCCGTGGGCGTGGCGACCGGTCTTACCATGGAGTTTCAATTTGGTACCAACTGGGCGTATTACTCTCACTATGTGGGCGATATTTTCGGGGCGCCACTTGCCATCGAAGCCTTGATTGCCTTCTTCCTCGAATCCACCTTAGTCGGCATGTTCTTCTTCGGTTGGGATCGATTGTCAAAACGCCAACACTTGTCGGTCACTTGGCTGACAGCGCTAGGTTCTAACTTCTCTGGGTTGTGGATTTTGATGGCGAATGGCTGGATGCAAAACCCAGTCGGCGCAGAATTCAATTACCAAACCATGCGAATGGAGATGATCAACTTTGCTGATGTGGTGTTTAACCCCGTCACGCAAGTGAAGTTTGTTCATACCGTGGCTGCCGGTTACACCACAGGTGCTTTGTTTGTAATGGGCATCAGTGCTTACTACTTACTCAAAGGTCGAGATATCTCTTTCGCTCGCCGTTCGTTTGCGGTGGCGTCTGCATTTGGCATGGCTGCGATTGTGTCGACATTGATGCTGGGTGATGAATCGGGTTACGAGCTTGGTGATGTGCAACAGGTAAAACTCGCGGCAATTGAGTCCGAATGGCACACCGAAGAAGCACCCGCCTCGTTCACGCTATTTGGCTTACCAAACCAAGAAACCATGGAAACCGACTACGCCATTAAGATTCCATATCTAATGGGGATCATCGCGACTCGCTCGCTGGATGAGCCAGTGATGGGCTTACGCGATCTGATGGCGCAGAACGAAGATCGTATCCGCGATGGTATCCAAGCTTACGGCATGCTAGAGGAACTTCGCGCAGGTAACGACAGCCCTGAAAACATCGCTCAATTCGATGAGATGAAGAAAGATCTCGGCTACGGTCTGCTCTTGAAGAAATACACCGAGAACGTCACCGACGCGACCGAAAGCCAAATCAAACAAGCAGCGCAAGACACGATTCCTCAAGTGGCACCTCTGTTCTGGAGCTTCCGAATCATGGTGGCTTGTGGGGTATTGATGTTCGCCATTATCGGTTTGTCTTTCGTCCAAGTCTGCCGCAGAAAATTGGGGGCGAGCCCTTGGTTATTGAGAGCGGCACTATGGGCGATTCCATTGCCTTTCATAGCTTGTGAAGCGGGTTGGTTCGTTGCTGAATACGGACGTCAGCCATGGGCAATTGGTGAGGTACTTCCGGTCAATATGGCGGTATCTAACCTCGCACCAAGTGACATTTGGATTTCGCTCGGCTTTGTTTATGTACTCTACACAGCGTTCTTGATTGTAGAAATGTTCTTGATGGTGAAGTTTGCCAAACGTGGACCAAGCGTGCTTAAAACGGGTCGCTATCACCACGAAGAAAACAACAAAAAAGACAAACAATCCGACACATTCAAACTGATTGATCAGCACTAAGGAGGCACTATGTTTGATTACGAAAACCTACGCCTATTTACTTGGGCGATCGTTGGTGTGCTGTTGATTGGTTTTACCATCACCGACGGATTCGATATGGGGGTAGCCGCGCTGCTCCCTGTTATGGGGAAAAAGAACCTAGAGCGCCGCGTAATGCTTAACGCTATCGCGCCGCACTGGGACGGCAACCAAGTTTGGCTGATTACCGCTGGCGGTGCCATCTTCGCGATATGGCCCTTGGTATACGCCGCAGCGTTCTCCGGATTCTATATTGCCATGCTGTTGGTGCTCGCATCCCTTTGGTTGCGTCCTATTGGTATGGATTACCGAGCTAAAATCGATAATCCGCAATGGCGCAATGTGTGTGATATCGCCTTGTTCATCAGCGGTGTTATTCCACCAATTATCTTTGGGGTTGGCTTCGGTAACTTGTTGGTTGGCGTACCGTTCGAGTTAAACAACTTGCTGATGCTCGATTATCAAGGTGGGTTCTTTGACTTGCTCACTCCATTCCCAATTCTGTGTGGCTTGGTGAGTTTGACCATGGTGGTGACGCAAGGTGCTGCTTTCCTTCAAATGAAGACAAAACATGATCTACGTGCACGAGCACAAAACATCACGTTGTGGGGTGCGGGTGCAACTATGATGTTATTTATGTTCGGTGGTTTGTTTGCGGCATCGCAATCCGGTTACATCATCATCGGCGCGATGCTAAAAGATGGCATTTCAAACCCACTCAACAAACAAGTGGTGAGTATTGCTGGTGATTTATTGCATAACTTCAGCGAAATGCCACAACTTTGGCTGATTCCCTTCACTGCGGTAACCAGCTTACTCGTGTGCTTTTGGGCAACCGTCTCTCGCCGTGCTGGGGTGGCGTTTACTATGTCGAGCATTGCGATTGCTTGCATCATCTTAACGGCAGGCGTCACCTTGTTTCCGATGATCATGCCGTCAAGCATCAACCCATCGCACAGCTTAACGTTATGGGATGCCACATCGAGTGAGAAAACGCTTGGCATTATCTCTATCGTTGCCATCATCGTTGTGCCTGTGATTCTGGGCTACACCGCATGGTGTTACTACAAAATGTTCGGACGTTTGGATAACAACTACATCCGCAGCAACAGCTCATCGCTCTATTAAGGAGGCAAGTATGTGGTACATGTGTTGGGTACTTGGCGTATTACTCGCCTGCGCCTTTGGTGTCATCAATGGTTTATGGCTAGAGAACGCAGGACGCTTTGAAGAGGATGAGTTCTAATTTCTCACTTCATAATGGAACATTCTCAATAACAAACGCCCTCATTCACGAGGGCGTTTGTTCACCTCAATGAATTTACTCTGCCGACAATCGATAGCGGCGCACTTCGTATTGGTCTTGTTCTGAATAAAATGTATTGAGAAACTCGCCACCCGCCTTTTCGATCACACGTCTTGATGCGGTATTGTTCACATCACAAGTCACGATAGCAGAGTCATTAATGATTTCGGTTTTCACCCAGTTCAACATGAATGTGGCGATGCCTTTACCTTGAGCATCTGGCGCGGTTTCGTAACCAATATGCCCTATCACATTTTCAAGATAGTCGTTATTACCATCACGAACCCGAATCGAACCAAGTATCACCCCTTCCTCGATACAGAAGTATGTCGAAGACGGCGTCCAACCTTCCGGCAAGCCTTCGCCTTTCGCGTATCCAATTCGTTTTTTCAGCAACGCTTCACTGTCGCTTTGGGCGATGACGTACATTTCCATTTCCGCATGAGCACACTTTTCAACATACTGTTCAAACGCTTCAAAATGGCTGAGATTGGCTTTAACTATTTCCATATAGCACCATCTTTCAGGCTTAAATATCACAAAAAATAAAGCTCAAAAGAAGGACATTACTTTTGAGCTTTCATTATGTTCTTAAGCTATGTATTTAGATTTCACCAGATTTAATTTTCTGTTGAGCATCGCTAATTGTCTGCTCTCCAAATAAGATCTTAATCATCGACTCGATACGCTTGGTATCTGTACCAAATTTGTCCAAATTACCATTGTTTGGTGCTTTAAATTCAACTTGACCAACTTTCTGGTCATTTTTATAAGCGTTAATCTTTGCATCCGCAATAAAGGTTCTAAAGTCCCAACTCCAGCGAGACACATAGGTTAGCGTCAGTTCATCTGCCTTAGGTGCAGTGCCATCACTGACCACTGTACATTTACGCGCAGTGTCTAAGCACCATTCTTGCAAAGAATCTAAGAACACTGCTCTTGTCGCATTATCTTTTACAATGGTGATTTCTTTGCTTTGATTCGACTGCGCAATCGGCTCAGCCGTATATTTAGGTGCGGAACAACCTGCTAATACAACAGGAAGAGCTAGAACTAGAGCTTTTTTAAACATATTTTTTCTCTGCTTATAAATAACAACCAATGACGCCAAATGAATAATCAGCATCGAATGTTGGATACTGACAGTTTTCATTCAATGCCTCAATAATCTTTCTCACAAAATCAACAGGATAAATACATTCTAGTTCGATGATTATTACGAAACTAATGGCTCGATGTTTTCTGCAAATAAGCACTCAAGAGGATAAGGCAAAGCAAGTGTCGGCATATCTGATCTCGAGAACCAAGCCAGCTCGATCGTCTCCTCATCTAAGTCTTCTGCAAACTGTCCTGTTTGTTGACACTTAAACATGATCACTGTGTATTCAACTTGGTCTCCGTTTGGATAAGCAAAACCAAATCCCTCTCCACCGAAAACACCGAGCACACGTTCAACTTCAACCGCGAGTCCGGTTTCTTCTCTTACTTCTCGAATCACAGCTTGCGAAGGTGACTCACCTGGTTCAATCATGCCTGCTGGTAAGCTCCAACTGCCATCAGATTTCTTTTGCAACAGAAGTTGGTTGCTTTCATTAAGGATCACAGCGGCAACGCCCGGAATCATTAATACTTGATTACCTACTTTGCTGCGTAGCTCTTTTAGGTAGTGACTGGCACTCATTTATCTTCCTTGAGCTTAGTGTTTAGTTTCTCACCAGACATTCATTTTGAAATACAACAAGAAACAGCTGATAAAGATCAAGCCACACCATGAAAAAAAGCTTATCGCCTTCTGTTCAGTCGTTGCTTCCTCAGGATCTGGGTGCAAAATGCCATAAAGGCAGGCAATGGGGATCAACTCGTAAGTTTTGCCAATGTATTGATGCCCCATTTCGAGAAATGGTGGAATGTACAAATACACCACAGCGTAAGTAATAAAATAAAGTATGCCGAGGATCCGGTTCAAGCCAATGACTTGCCCTTCTCGATAAAACCAAATTAACGCCGCTACCCCTGCAAGTATTGCGATGAGTAAAAACATCCGTTCTTCTACCCTTCTTTTTAATTTTCTCCCACCCTATTGAAACCACTCAATTAATCAATCAGTTATGCAACTAAACACGATACAGCTCAAATAGAAAAAGGCACCAATTGGTGTCTCTGTGACGCTCTGACGCGTTTATTAGTACGTCACTTTCAGTGCTTCGCGCGCTTTTAAGTTCTGCGCTGCATGCTTAGGCGCGTCTGCCAAGATATTTCGGCTACCTTGTTCTGATTTTCGATTCAGTGTCACTGAAGTGATTTGCCAGTTATCGCCCGCCCGTTGCAAACCAAACTCGTATTCACCCGAAACCGCCCAGAAACCTTCTTCACCGAGCCAATGACTAGCGATGAAATCCACTGTCACACTCGCCTTATCGCCATCAATAGAGACGCGTAGATTGCTCAAGTCATGGAATGTCGCATCAAACCCAGGCAAGAATCCCGCCCACTGCTGCATTAAATCTTGGCGCTTGACTTGTTGGGCTTCACCACCAAACAGCGTGGTGTAATCCACCGTCAATTCTGGAGCGAACAATCGACCTAAGTATTCAAATGCACCTTGGTCTGCCAAAGCCGAGAAGCTGTTAATGTTGCTACGAATTTTCGCTTCGTCCAAGGACATGGTTTGAGCATTCACATTCATGGCAATCACTCCTATAAACAGTAACCACTGTTGTTTAAGTTTCATCACACAATCCCTTACAGGTTCGCTTCGAAGTGCTCTACAACTTCATCGACAGCCAGTTTTACCGCTTCTGGTTGGTCATAGAAATCGAATTGATTGATGTCGTATAACCATACTGCGTTAACATTGCTACCAGCATTCTCGATGTAACGATGCGCACCAGCAGGCAGAGCCATGGCTTCAGATGCCACCATTAGCACTGGTTTATCTTGTGTTGCTGCGCTTGCTTGAGCGTCGTAATTCAACCAACCAGTCCATGATGTAACGTTGTATTGGTTGTCATATTCAGGAATCAAACCGCGGTCTGTCTCTGTGTAGTAAGGCGCTTGGAACATCAGTGCGCTCTCATTGGTTGTGCTTGCCGCTTCAATGTAAACGGGAGTCGCTGAGCGCGCTGCTTCTTCCGCTGCTGCGAGTAAGTTTTTCGCGCTTTCTTCGCCACCATAAATTTCAGTCGCCATCGCTTTATCGTGCAGCCAAGGAGCAACCACTGCCGCTACTTTTACTTTGTCATTACCGGCAACCGCATCTAACATGTAGCCCGCCGATGCACAGATACCCAAACCACCGATGCGTGATGCATCAACGCCATCGAGTTGACTCACCGCTTCAATCACTGCGCGAATGTCTGCAGTTTTACGTACAGGATCTTCTAAGTACATCACTTGGTCTTTGCTTTCACCCCAACCACGGAAATCAAACGTCAGTGCCGCATAACCTCGCTCTGCCAATGCTTGAGCATAAACCGCTGGCATCTGCTCTTTCACCGTTGTCCACGCACCAGTCACGACAACAACTGGGGCATTCTTCGCACCTTTTGGTAAGTAAAGGTTTGCAGCTAGTTGACCAACTTGAGTATTGAGTTCGATGTGTTTCATGGTGGTGTCCTCTAAAGCTAGGTTAGTGTTGTTGTCATTTGCAGAAACTGAGTGAGCAAAGGTGGTGAAAGGCAAACTACTTAAAAGTAGTAAAAGCGATTTCTTAAACATGGCATCCTCTCTGTCTTATGTTTTGCCCGAGCTGTCCGGCTAACTTGGGTATAGATTAGCGCTGCACCGCGAGAGAAGATTGAACATTCCTGCCCAAGTTTTTGTACTTTATTGCCCCCTCAATGAGTTGACGAAATGTGCAAAACTCGGCTAATTTCAGCTAGCAAGTGGAAGAGAGCAAAGGAAAGAAAATGAAGTCCGAGCTTAAGTTTTATGACACTGAATCTAATGCGCTATCAAGCTGTGGCGACGTGCTGGATATTGAGTTTTCAAACCATGGATTAGATTGGTCGGGCGTATTGGTAGAAAAAGGCACGTCCCCTTATTTCTATCCGAAGAATGTCTACACCCCTTACTTCTACTTTGCATTGGCACTAGAAAAAGATTTGAATTGGAGTGTTGAAAAAGATGGCACGTTCGCCGATCTAAAAACCAGCCCGGGCAACATTTGGATTAACCCACCTAAAACCCCGTTTACCCATGATGTGGCAGAGCCTTGTTACTTCGTGATTTTAGCGATTGAAGAGCAAGAATTTTTCTCACACTGCCCGCTCAATTTAGACGGAATTGAACTGCAATTTTTGAACAACTACAACGTGTTGGATGAAACTATCAAAGGCATCATTGAGCTGTTTATGTTGGAAGCGAAAGCCAAAGGACGAAATGGCAAAACCTACCTCAATAACTTGGTTTCACTGCTGGCAACCCACTATATCCAAAACTACTCCAACTACTTTGACCTTAAGAACAACCAGCTTGCCGCCTCTAAGTTCGACCAACACCAAGTCGATAAGATTGACCATTACATCGAAGAAAACATCGGCGACAACATCGCGGTCGATGATCTTGCAGACTTGCTTGGGTGTAGTAAGTTTTACTTTCTGAGGGAATTCAAAAAGCTCATCGGCGTAACGCCTTATCAGTACCTGATGAATAAGCGTTTGGAGCAAGCACGAGTGGCGCTCTCTTCTGGCTCAGTCAATATCGCTTTAACGGCGCACGAGCTTGGCTTTAATGACCAGTCCCACTTTACTCGAGCATTCAAAAACCATTTCGGCATGACACCGGGACAATTCGTCAAACAACAAGAAAGCTAATCTTAAGACTGGTTAGCTTTCTTCCACTGTAAAGTGGTGTAGTAGATCTTGCGGTAAAATGCACCACAAGTATATGGGTAAATAAACTCAGACCAAACCGCAAAAAGGCACCGATTGGTGCCTTTTGTTTTACTTAATCAGTGTACTTACAGTTCGTGCTCAGTACGTGCGATGATGTCGTCTTGCGCATCTGGTGATAGCGCGGTGAAGAAGGCTGAGTAGCCTGCAACTCGCACAACAAGATCACGATATAGCTCTGGGTTCTTCTTTGCAGCTAGCAAGGTCTCGCGAGAGACGATGTTGTATTGCACATGCCAACCCTTGTGGTGGTTGAAGAAGGTGCGAATCAGCATAGAGAGCTTGAGCTTATCCCCTTCAGACTCAACCGCTGCCGGGCTTAACTTCTGGTTAAGCAGCACGCCACCAAGGATCTTATTCGCTTGGATCTTACCGACCGAGTTGTACACAGCTGTTGGACCTAAACGGTCTGAGCCAGACGACGGGCTTGCACCTTCTGCCAATGGTGTTTTCGCTTTACGACCGTCCGGCGTTGCCATGGTTGAAGCACCGAATGGGACGTTTGCCGAGATACTTGAAGTACCTGCGTAGTAACCTCCGCCAATTGGACCACGCCCATGACGCGTATTAACAAACTGCTCTAGCTCATCAATGTACACTTGGTACGCGTCTGCCAGTAGTTGGTCTACCGCATCATCATCGTTACCGTATTTTGGTGCAAAGTTGATAAGACGTTGGCGAAGCTGCTCGTTCTCCATGCCGTCGAAATCTTCTGCTAGTGCTTTTGCCAGCTCTGGCTGAGTGATTTGTGCGTCATCGAAAACAAAGTGTTTGATTGCTGCTAGGCTGTTACCCAAGTTTGCGATACCGACTTGCAAGCCAGATACCCAGTCGTATTTCGCGCCGCCTTCTTTAACAGTTTTACCACGAGCCAAACAGTCATCCACCAGCGTTGAACAGAAGATGTCTTGTGCTTGCTGTTCAAGTACGCTGTCGACTACCGTATCAATCTCAATCGATTTACGGGTGTAGTAGCGGATTTGCTCTGCCCAAGACGTCGTCACTTGCTCAAAGCTCTCAAAGTTACCTTTTGCTAATGACTTATCGTGTGGCAAGAAAGCTTTACCCGTTGTTGCATCCACACCTTCGTTCAATGAAGCGAGCAGGATACGAGCAAAGTTAATGAAGCTCATGCCCGTACAACGGTAACCCCATTTGCCCGGAACCGCCGTCTCGATACAGCCGATAGATGCGTAGTTGTAAGCGTCTTCTTTCTCTACACCAAGCTTGATGAATTCAGGAATAACAATCTCATCGTTGTTGAACGCTGGCATACCGAAGCCACATTTAATCACTTCAACACAACCCATCAGGAATTCTTGGTTTAAACCCTCATGGTAACGCACACTCAAGTTAGGTTGCGTCGAACGTAACTGACCACAAGATTCCAGAATCGCCCAAGAAAGTGGATTCACTGCATCTTCAGGCTCACCCTTTTCATTCAACTTCTGACCGCCGATACACACGTTTTGGTACAGCGGAGAACCTGCGGAGGCTTTCGAGTGCGCACCAGAGCGAATCTTGTTTACTTCAAGCAACTTCAACCAGCAGCTTTGTAGCAACTCTAACGCGAAGTCTTTCTCAATTGTGCCGTTTTCGATATCACGAACATAAAATTCGTTGATGAACTGGTCCATACGACCAAAAGAAACCGAGTGGCCATTCGATTCGATTTGTAGCATCAACTGAACGAAGTAGCTCAATTGCAGTGCTTGCCAGAAGTTTTCTGGTGCGTGGCTCGCGACATGACGACAGTTTGCCGCAATGCTTTCTAACTCAGCTTTGCGTAGCGGGCGCGTCTCTTCTAACGCCATTTTTGCCGCCAATTCAGAGTAGCTCACTATGTGGTCTTGAATCGCAAGCAGTACGATTTCGACTGATTTATAGAACTGCTCTTTCTTCAAGCCTTCAAAGGTCGAAACATCATTGTTAGCACGGTGCTGACGAACATCCTCTAGCAAACCGTTCATGCCTAGCTTCAAGATTTTCTCGTTATCCACTGCTAGGTGCGCGTCACCCGAAGTCATGTTGCCTTCGGCTTTAATGATGGTGCTGGCTAAGATTTCTTGCTGCTCATCAGTGAACAAGCCATAACAACGGTCTTGAACGGTTTTACCACGCCAATACGGTGTGATGCTGTGGATGCTTTGCTTATCTTCTTCGGTAACGGCAAAGCCTGCACCTGGGCGGTCGGCTAGATCATCAATTTCCGCTTCAATCCAACGTACAGTGTATTCCGGGAAAATAGGCGCAGCGCGCACTTTGCTCGCTTGGTTACCGACGATCAACTCATCGTGTTTAATCCAAATAGTACGAGTGCGTAAATGCTCTTGCAGTGCTAGCGCACGTTGGACAATCACAGGTTTGTCTTCGTTTGCTTGATAAGCACGAGTGTATGCCTCTGCACGCTCGGTACAGACAGGTGGCGTTACGATATTTACCAGTGCCAATTTGTGCGCTTTGATACGCTCAGGAAGGTAATTCAGGTCCATAGTTAACCTCTTACAATCACGTTAAGTTGGGTGTTTTCGCTTGCGTATTGCATGGCGCTTTCTAGCAGTTCTGGTTTGTTTAATGGCTTGTCAGAACACTCGTAAGGCATATCGAGCAAACGGTATTTATTGATGCCGAGCGTGTGGTACGGCAGCAAGTGAAGTTCTTGGCAGCTTTCTAGTGAAGCCGCAAAATCGATGATGTCTTTCAACTCTTCGATGGTGTCATTGAACCCCGGCACAACGGGAACGCGAATCACAATGCGTTTCGCGATAGGTGCCAGTTTTCGGAAATTGTCTTTGATGCGTTTTAGTGAACCTTTCGCCCAGCTAAGAAACTTTTCTTCGTCGGTATGTTTTAAATCCGCCAACCAGCAATCAATATGCGGCGCGGCTTTTTCGACGTTCTTCCACGGCACATGCATGCACGATTCAATGGCGGTAGAGACTTGGTTGTCATGCAGACGCTGCGCGAGTTCTGCCACCAAATCCGCTTGCATGAGTGGCTCACCACCGGAGAAGGTTACGCCACCTTGGCTTTGGTCATAGAAAGGTTTGTCTTTCATTAAGGTGTCGAACAGCATGTCTGATTTTGCCTCTTCACCGCAGACGGTCAGTGCTTGCGTAGGACAGACGTTTCGCAGCGCGATCAGTTGGTCTTCTTTGATGGCTTTGCGATTGATGATGATTTGGTTGTCGATACGTTGAATACCATCACCCACCGTTTCGCTACCCGCTGTGGGTTGAGTTGTAGCTTGATAAGCAGAAACGCACAGCTGGCAACCTTCCATACAGCTTCGCTGATCAAATAAGAGTGAATGCTTTTCGCTGCGACTTTCTGGGTTTTGACACCAAGGGCAAGACAAGCTGCATCCTTTAAGAAAAAGAATGGAACGAATGCCATCGCCATCATGGGTAGAGAATCGTTGGATATTGAAATACATCTCTGCTTGCCTCTTGGTCTGTGCTACCGCTGTGTACCTAATTCGCTTCTTTTGCTCGTTGAGTCTTATGAACAGCTTTTCTGTTTTCTAACTGAAAGCTTCATTTGAGCGTTTACAAGTTTCACTTAACTTTCATTTAATGAAATTATTATAGTTTCAAATGAAATTTCAGTTGATCAAAATCAAGATCTCGTTCGATTGTCAGATCTATAGTGATCCCATCATCAAAACGAAGATTTTGTTTAAGGTAGAAACCATGATTGAACTTTATTTAGATACTGCTGATGTGGCAGAAGTAAAACGCTTTAACCAATGCCTACCGCTAAAAGGCGTGACGACAAACCCAAGCATTTTGGCGAAGTCAAAACAGGGACTGAATGAAACCCTAGCAGGCATGCAAGAAGCACTTGGCGGTAAACCTCGCTTTCACGCTCAAGTCGTGAGTTCAACTGTCGAAGGTATGGTGGCAGAAGCGCGCCAACTGAATGAATTGCCTTACGATATGGTGGTAAAAGTGCCAGCAACAGAAACCGGCTTAGCGGCAATTAAGCTAATGAAAAAAGAAGGAATTCAGGTTCTTGCTACCGCGATCTATTCAGATCAACAAGGGTTCCTTGCAGCACTGTGCGGTGCAGACTATCTAGCACCTTACGTAAACCGCATTGATGCGATGAACGGCAACGGTGTTGAAGTGGTCGCGGATCTTCAATTGTTGCTCGATCAAAACCAACTACCAGCGAAGATTTTGGCAGCCAGCTTCAAGAACACTCAACAAGCGATGGAAGTGATGAAACTGGGTATCGAAGCCATTACATTACCTACCGATGTGGCGGCACAAATGTTCGCTCACCCAGCAGTAAAACCGGCGGTTGAACAGTTCGATAAAGACTGGAAAGAGACGTTCGGCGATAAACTTTCATTTGAAAGCTGATTAAAAGTAGAAGCTAGACGTCTCAATGAATAATAAAGGGAATCTTAACTCACCTGTGCGCCGGTGAGTTTAAGATTCCCTTTTGTATTTCAGATAGAGAAGTAGCGCTACAGTAGTTCTCTATTAGTCAGTGACCAAAGGTACACGCGCTTGAGTAAACTGATTTTGATCCTTTTACGAATACCTCGTTTGGAATGGCGGAGTCGGTTTGGTAGCGCAATGGCTTTCATCTCGGTTTTCATTTCTTTTCTATCCAACAACACAGTAGACCTCCGATGCAATAAGCCAGCAGATCTTTCCAATCAAATGTGGCGCCCAAAATCACAACCAGAGGCGATGAAGATTCGATACCAAGCCAGACTACAACCTGTAACAGTTGCCCTAACTCAACAGCAAACGCAATCAACACCACCAATGAAACCAGCCAGTTAACGGGCATGGAAAACAAGCTTGCAAGAGAGTAGTAGAGCCAAACCACAACCAGAACATCACCAAATGTCGGACGAATAAAGCTGTCTCGAACATAGAGCGCAATAACGACCAATGTGATAAAACACACCAAGCTTTTGAGTCCATTTTTTGCAGAAAATCGCAGGTGGATAGCGGACGTTTCTTCCACCATATTGCTTGGCTGACCAGTAAGAGTGACTCGTTTAAACATCTTCATGATTCGCCTTTGCACTTTCTTCTGCTTTCTTATTTCGTGCGTACCAGTCGATGTTGCGTGTAATAACCATAGTGAAGCTCAAAATCGCAAAACACAGTAATGTCCCCATGACCAATGCGTAGCTCTCTGCTTGTAGCAAGCCAAACAGTAATCCGTAGAGAGTGAGCAAACACGCTCCGAATATCGCGCCGTGCTTGGTGTTGCTCAACATACCGCTCACGTACACACTTAAAAGCCCCGTCGATGCGACTGCTGACACCACATACGCCCAGTTAAAGCCCAGATGTTCACTCATCGAAATCAGCAATAGATAGAAAAGCGCTAAAGCCAGACCAATAAAGCCGTATTGCACTGGGTGAACCGGACGCGCTTGGAACAGCTCCAGTAAGAAGAAACTCGCAAACACTAATGTGATAACCAACAGTGAATAGTTCACAGCTCGGTGAGACTTCAAATAGTGATCAACAGGGTCAATCAAATCTACGCCCATTTGTCGCTGTTCAAGCTCGTGACAAGCGTGATTCGATGACAAACAGCTTTGGAACAGCTGCGCGATATTGGTTGAGAAGTTGTTGCTCGCCCATTGCGCGTTAAATCCATCTTCAGATACTTCTGACGACACCGGTAAGTAATCACCAATAAAGCTTGGATGTGCCCAAGTTGAAGAGAGTTCAACCGTTGTTTGACTGCCGATTGGTGTGACTTGAAGCTGACCCATACCTTGCAGCAAGAAGTTAAGATCGAATGCCAAAGGTTGTTCTGCGTTTAGGTCTGCAAGTGTCAGATCACTGTGGAAGCCTTGTGGCAACTGATTTAACCCCGTTCCCGGTGCGACTTCGATGTCAGCACTCGCCATGGTCATGTCATCCAAACGAATCAATCCACGGCTGTCTTCAATGCCAACCACTAGGCTCATGTTTTCAATATCAAGCCCCTGCAACGCCGCGAGATCGTCTGCATCAAAAGCGCCTTTCAGTGCCACTTGTGCTTTGTATAAACGCGCGCGGTAAATGCCTCGGTACTTTTCAAAACTGTCCAGATTCGCGCTCATATCAAAAGTGCTGGGTAAAAGAAATTTACGACGCTCTTTAATCTGTACTTTGTCATCTCGGTAACTGGTTTCGGTGTAGTTAACCATGATGAATGGACCAATGATGCGCTGTTCGCCGCTGCTGCTGCGTGCGATGTCGTTTCTGACTTCATCTTGGCGATATGAGCGTTCTGAGATCAGCCCTGTGACCATTGAAAGCGGGATTTGCAGTAAGACAAACAAAAACAGTACGAAGGCGAACTTCGTACCGAGTTGGTTATTGAGGATCTTTTTCATATTTCATTCTCCATTTGCTGATGGAAGTAATCTAAATCAGCAATTTGGAGAACGAATGGAGCTAATGTGGAGTTTCTATGGAGTTGGTAAAATCAAGGTCACTTTCACACCAGAATCGACGTTTTCGACTTGCAACTTACCTTTGTGCAGCTTGGTCACTTGCTCAACAAAATTTAGCCCAAGCCCAGTACTCTTAACGCCATTTTCCCGAGCGAGGGAGTAGAAGCGCTCCGTCAAACGAGGCATCGCGTAGTCAGGAATGTGAGGACCTGAATTGAAAATCGACAGGCACACTTTCTCTTTCGCGACCTCAGTTTTCCATTCAATGCATCCCTCTGAATCAACAAAATCCAACGCATTGTCCATCAGGTTAAAAACGGCTTGTTTCAGTAAGAAAACATCACCAAGCACGGCGAGATGGTCATCAATTTGGATGTTGGTAATCACCGACTTTGCACTCAAGCGCGCATCCGCCGATTCAACCACTTCATTGACCATTTGTGTTAGCGAGATAGCTTCGACTTGTTCTAGCTCGGGGCGCTTTTCAAGACGAGCAAGTTCGAGCAACTTATCAATCAATGACTGCATGCGGTCGCTTTCTCGCTCAATGTTGCCAGCAAAGCGCACGACCTTTTCTTCAGGCAACGGCATTTGCAATATTTCACTCGCGCCTTTAATTGCTGATAACGGGCTTTTCAGCTCATGAGTCAGCGTCTGTACGTACTCTTCCACATACTGCTTACCGTCGAGCTGGTTGCGCATTTTCTCTAATGCGTCGCTTAGCGTGCCGTACTCATAAAAGATACGAAATGTCGGCTTAGAGACCTTTTCACCCTCACCCATTTTGGTCGCGTAGTCTTCTAGCTTGTTCAGTGCCGAGTGAATTCGCCAAGCAAACAATGCCCCTGCCAATAGCACTAAACCACTCATCCACACCATCCAAAACAGCACATTGCGTTTAGACAGATCGATGAAGGGTTGTACTGAGCGATTGGATTTTGCCACCGTCACGCTGCCAATGATTTCGCCTTTGTGGTAAATGGGCGCAGCAACGTGCATAACGGTTGAGAGCGGATCTTTCGGGTCTTCGATGGTACTGCGCGCACCGTATTGACCGCGCAACGTGAGATAAACATCGTTCCATTGCGAGTAGTCTTTGCCTACGTCTTGCTGCCAAGAATCCGCAATCACAATCCCTTGTTTATCGGTGATGTAAATTCGATGGTTAATCGCTTTTTTGCCAATTTCCCAAATGCGCGCTTGAGGTTCTCGCTGCCCATAAGCCGCTAATAGTTTGGAGAAGCGACTCTCAGACAACTTTCCGTTTGCAACGTCCTCTTCTGCCAATACCGCGAGCAAGTTCGCCATATCCACCAGCGTCTCTTCGGTGGTTTGACGCACGGTTGGCTTAAGTTCTTGGACGACAGTTTTGCTCACCATGTAAGCCGTCATTCCGACTAAGATGAAGTAGAGAAAAAACAGTCTGAGTCCAAGTGGGATCTTCGGCCAACGATTCATCATTCACCTTTAATGCAGTAAAAGTAACCAAAGCCACGTTTGGTACAGATGCGTTCAGACATCTCAAACGGCTTCAACTTATGGCGAATCGCTTTGATATGGGTATCGATATTACGCTCATATGCAGCCTCTGGCGCCATGTCTGCCGCGATCATAAGTTGCTCTCGACTCAATACATTGGAAGAGACGGAAATCAGCTTATCGAGGATCTTAAATTCCACCGCTGTTAACCCAAGCATTTGTCCACCGACACCATAATCAAAGTTCTGCGCAACCAAATCGTGACTAAATTGAGATTGCTCTATGGTTAATGTTGGTTCTGGTTTATGTTCCACCATCGGTGCTTTGGATTTGATTCGTAACTTGATGCGCGCCAACATTTCACGCGGACTAAATGGCTTAGTCACGTAATCATCCGCGCCAATCTCCAAGCCCACTACACGGTCAATTTCATCGCTTCTTGCGGTGAGAAAGATAATTGGAATATCAGAAAACTCACGGATAGCTTTGCAAAGCTCAAATCCGTTGCCGTCTGGCAAGCCAACATCCAATACAAGCAAAGCCGCGGTATTGTGCTGCAAAAAAGCGAAACCTTCTCCTGCCGTTGCAAACCACTCTACGTGGTAGCCATCCATCTCCAATACATGAATCAAGTTGTCGGCAATAGCAGATTCATCCTCGATAATGACAACGGTTGATTGGTCACTCAATGTCTAAACCTCATTGACTATATTTATTTTAATGTCGTTGTTGCGTGTCTACTTTGATGCAAAGGCTATCGAATTGATACAACAAAGGCAAAATCCGTGAACAATATTAATCAAACTCGAATTCATTCAGCGAATTGAACTTATCACTGATACTGATGACTCACTACAATTGCGAATACAATGATTTCAACTATTGATATGAACAGTGTTCATTTTACACTCAACCATATCAATTCGATTTTGTTTAAAGGACAGTAACTGATGAAAAGAGCGCTAATCCCCCTAGCAGTACTCACTTTGCTCTCTGGTTGCGCCAGCATGTCTCCAGATGAGTGTAAGACAGCAGACTGGTATAGAGTAGGCTACAAAGATGGGCAGGAAGGTAACAATCCGAGCATCATTAACAGCTACGCTGAAGACTGTGGTGAAGCGGGTGTCACTCCAGATCGAGAACAGTGGAAAGAAGGCTTTGATAAAGGCACGATTCTTTACTGTTCACCAGACAATGGCTATACCGTCGGTATTGAAGGTAAAGAATATTATGGTGTGTGTAGCAATAAACAGTTCATTGAAAACTATCAGTTAGGCCATCAAGAATACCAACGCCAACAGCGTATCCAAGAGATCGATAATGAAATTTCTATCATCGATAATCAACTGGATAACAACCCAGATAAAGACAACGCTAAACGCTTAAAAGAGAAGAGAAAGCGATTGGCTGACGAACGTTCAAACCTCTTGTCGCCAACCATCAATTTCAATTTGAACTTCTAATTTCAACTCACTATCAATCAATGACCCTAGCTCAATTCTAGGGTCATAAACTGGCTATTTGGATCGAGTTCGTAGTCACCAAACGGCTCGCAATACACAAAGCCATGCTTTTCATACAACAGGCGCGCAGGTTTAAAAAATTCCATCGAGCCAGTTTCTAAACTTAAGCGCTGCAAACCTTTTTGCTTCGCTTGCTCAATTACATGAATCAATAATTGAGACGCCACACCTTGGTTTCTTGCCGCTGGCGTGGTGCGCATGGATTTAAGCTCAGCATGTTGATCATCCAGCTCTTTAATCGCTGCACACCCAAGCAGTTGCTCATCCTTCCATCCGGTCCAAAATGTCACTTCTGGCGCTTTGAGCTTAGCTAAATCTAACGCATGCACACTCTCTGGCGGCGATGTGGCATACATGTCTTGTAGATGTTCTTCTAGTAATGCGATTACGGCTGTTCTTTCTAAATTGTCGACTTCAATTTTCACATATCGTCCTTGAGAGTTCGTGGTTATTCATTCAGTTGCATCAAATTTATTGCAAAATTTTAGTAGGTACAATCTATTGCTTTGTTCTTCATTACAATTCCTGTCGCATGATGTGCTGAGGTCCAACTGGTCCACCATGATAAAGCTCATTAGTATCTTCAAAACCCGCCTTTAGGTAACACTGATAGGCGGGGACGTTTCGACAATTAACCGTTAGGTAGAGAAATTCAAATGTTGGATAGTGCAACTTAACAAAGTCCCTAAACAAACCAATGGCTTGCTTCGCAATACCTTTGCCTTGATGGCGACGATCCACCAGTAATGAGCGAACACCTAAACTTCTTTGAGGGCAAAAGTCATAATCTTCACTGTACGCAGCATCAAATAAAAAGAACCCGACCACACGATCATCTTCAAGGATCAAATGAGGCAGCTCTGTCGGTTTAAGACTTTCCAATCGCTGACCAATATTCTCAACCGTAAACTGAGCTTGATCTTCCAAGACTTGCAGCTCAATGGTTTGCGCGTGTCGACATGGCGTATACTTTTCAATAGTAATCATGGTCATCCTTGTTGAATTTACGTTCGATTTATACAGGGTATGTCGTAAATGGAAATACCTACGGTCGCAATTCCCACTCGCTGGCAAACGTTTCACACATTATGATCCTCACCAATTGTTAGTGAGGTTGCCATGTTCCGTTTTTTGCTTTGTAGTTTTTCCCTTGTATTACTCTATCCTACCGCGATTGATCTTTACCTTGTAGGTTTGCCTCAAATTGCCGCGGATTTAAACGCCAGTGAATCACAGTTACACATTGCGTTCTCTATCTACCTTGCCGGTATGGCAACGACTATGTTGTTTGCAGGAAAGATCGCCGACTCCATTGGTCGAAAACCTGTTGCTATGGTTGGCGCTGCGATCTTCATTGCAGCATCACTACTTGGTAGCATGGCTGAGCAGTCCGAGGCGTTTTTAATTGCTCGATTTACCCAAGGTATTGGAGCTGGCTCTTGCTATGTGGTTGCTTTTGCCATTCTTCGCGACACGTTGGATGACAAACGTCGCGCGAAGGTACTATCTATGCTCAACGGCATTACCTGCATCATTCCTGTCATCGCCCCCGTTGTTGGTCATCTCATTATGCTCAAATTCCCTTGGCCAAGCCTGTTCACCACAATGGCAGGCATGGGTGTGGTGGTTTGTTTGCTTTCAACCTTGGTGCTCAAAGAATCAAAACCTAACGTAATACCACAACAAAGCGCCGCTTCAGCTTCTAACCAAGAAACCTTCTGTGAGCGCTTTTTTATTAGCCGACTCATCATTACTGCCATTGGCGTGACCACCATTCTCACCTACGTGAATGTCTCTCCAATGCTGGTGATGGGCGAACTTGGTTTTGATCGTGGTGGCTATTCTTCTGTCATGGCAGGCACGGCACTCGTCAGTATGCTCACCTCTTTTTCTGCGCCATTGGCTTTGTCTTATTTTAAACAACGTACACTGATGCTGACGTCGCAAACCGTGCTTGTCAGTGCTGCGATGGTGATTGGTTTTGCGCATCTAGACCAATGGGGAATCCCATTTTACTTATTCGGATTTGGGCTGATTTGCGCTGGCTTCTCGATTGGCTTTGGCGTGGCCATGAGTCAAGCGCTCAGCCCATTCTCTCAACGTGCAGGTGTAGCAAGCTCATTGCTGGGCATCGCTCAAGTGTGTTGCTCTGCGATCTACATCTGGTTCATGGGATTGATTGGCGTTAATGCGCTGAATATGTTGGTGTTTATCTTAGCAATAGGTGGCGTAATCAGCTTGGCTCTAATACTATTTATTCCTAAGCCTGCTCATGAAAGCCACTATGAAGAAATCACTAGTCCGTCTTGATCTCAACTTATTGTTCACTCTGCAATTGCTGCTGCAAGAGCAGAGTGTTTCCAAAGCGTCGAAGAAATTAAACGTTACGCCGTCAACGGTAAGTAAATCGCTCAATAAGCTTCGTGACTGGTTTGATGATCCTCTGTTTGTCAAAACACCGAAAGGATTAGCGCCGACTCCGTTAGCACAAAGCATGGAGCAAGATCTGGCGGAATGGCTACAAATTGGCAGCCAAATTGCGGAAAAACGCAGCGATATAGCACCAAAAGGCGTACGCTTTGATTTGACAATTGAATCCCCGTTAGTGCTGACGATTCTTGATGATCTTCTTATCGCAATCCACCAGCGTTACCCGGATGCTAAAGTCAAAACCAGTAATTGGGATTATGATTCACTCGATGCGATTGTGCGTGGAGAAGCAGACATCGGCTTTACAGGAAGAGAGAGCCATCCCCGCTCGAAAGAGTCACTCGACCTGCTCCCTTACTTCCTCGATTTTGAAGTGCTGTTCTCAGACCTACCTATGGTGTACCTGCACAAAGATCACCCTGCTTTGAAGCAGGAATGGAATCTTGAGACCTTTTTGAGCTATCAACACATCAATATTGTTTGGGAAAAGAGTGAAACATGGGCATTGGATGAAGTATTGAGTGAACTGGGCTTACAGCGCTCAATTGGCTTAACCATGTCGAGCTTTGAGCAGTCTCTATTTATGGCCGCACAGCCACACCACAATATGCTGACCACCGCACCGCAATACTGTGAAAGTTACACCAAGAAGCTACACCCAGATTTGGTGTGTCTACCCATTCCATTGGAACAAACTCAACAAGATAAACTGCTGATCCCGTTCACCATGATTTGGCACAAACGTAATGCGTACAACCCAAAACTGGTGTGGTTACGAAATACCATTAAGTCACTTTATGGTTGTTCCAGTGACATCGATTAATAGCAAAAGGGGCGATATTCTCGCCCCTTTTTCTTCTAATGGTGTGATTAGCTAAAAAACTCAATGATCTGCTCAACAGCTTGATCAACGTATTCGTCTTCGTCATAGAGCCCAATGTGATTCGCACCTTCAATTCTAATCAATTGTTTAGGCTGCGAAGCCGCATCAAACATTTGCTCACTTTCGTATGCGGAATCCGCTTCTGTACCGACAATCATCAGCAGTGGTGTCGGTGTCAGGTTTGCAGCAATATCCAACGCAGAAAAGTTAGCCAACGTCTCATAAGACCAAGGCAAAAACTTGCTTTCGTATAAACCTTTTGCTCCGCGCTCTGTCATGTAGTACTGGTAGAACTCTCTAAACAGACGTGGCATTTCCTCACTGTCTTCAGTTGGTGCATGAGGCAGAAAATCAATCTGCCCAGTAGCAAGATAACGTTCTCTCGCTTCATTACCTTTAAGCAGTAAATCTAACAAACCCTCTCGACCAATTACGTTGTGATAAAAACCTCGGTGGTCAAAGTAAGCACTCACAGTCGCAAGTGATTTTACGCGTCGATCTGTCACAACGGCATGAGCTAAATACCCGCCGCCAGAACAAACACCTAACCCATGGATTTGCTCGTTGTTCACATACGTTAAAGAACGTAAATAAGTGACCCCATTGCGGCAATCTTCCGCTTTACTGTATGGGTTCTCATGAAATCTTGGTGCACCTTCACTCGCGCCAAAACTGGCATGGTCAAACGTTAATACCACAAATCCCTTGGCAGCAATTTTCTCGGCGTAGATTCTTACCGTCTGCTCTTTCACACCCGCCTGTGGCGCTGCAATCAAAACCGCGGGTAAAGGATTCTCCACTACGGATGGACGATGAATTTCCGCTGCAAGTCGGTTGCCATTGCTGAAAAATGAAGCCTCATATCTTGTTACTGTCACTCGATTCACTCTCTATGGTTAACGGTTTTTTAGACGATAGAGACGAGCATTCACAAACATTTGTACTCTGCTCCTCTCTTTTAAACCAGTATAAGGAGCGCTATTATTCAGATATATATGAGCATTATGAAAACACTGTTAGGTTTACATGAACAATCTATCTTGGCGAGGTATTCGAGCGTTTATTTATGTGGCGGAATGTGGAAGCTTTACCTCCGCAGCCGAAGCGATGGGCGCATCAAAGGCAAACGTGAGTCAGCTCGTGAGTGAATTAGAGTCCTCGCTGGGTGTTCAATTGCTTTATAGAACCACACGTCAGCTTCGCCTTACTGAAATTGGCGATGGCTACTTTCGCAAGTGCAAAGAAGCAATGCTACAACTGGATGCCGCCGCAGAGTGGGCACAGCAAACCACCAGCGAAATTAAGGGTCGGATCCAAATGAATTCTGTCGGAGGTCCGATTGGCGAAGAGCTCATTGCCCCATTGGTGATGAGTTTTCAATCCGCCTACCCGAACGTAGAAGTAGAGCTCGATTTCTCAAAACATCGCGTTGATCTCATTGAAGATAGCTACGACTTAGTCCTCCGTGTCGGCGAAATGCCAGACTCCACTCTCATCGCGCGCCGAATCACCACACTTCGCACGCACTATGTCGCAAGTCCAGATTTTCTGGAACGACACCCGAACATCCTCGTCCCAGAAGATCTTAAAGCCTTGCCTTTGATTCATGGCAGTGTTGATCATTGGATCATGAAGAATCATAAAGAGCAGCGCATTATCAACGTAGGGCAAGGTATTAAAGCGGCTACTGGCAGGACCATGCGGCATGCGGCGGTTTCTGGACTAGGGGTAACGCGACTAACCGATGTGTACTGCCATGCTGATTTGGCATCAGGGAGACTTATCGAAGTACTCCCGGAATGGTCAGAAAAAACCTTACTTTCGCTCGTCTGTCCGCCAGTCAAATATCAACTACCAAGAGTCAAAATGCTTATGGACTGGATAAGCGACCGATTCGAAGAACACTATAAACAGTTCAGAATTGAGGGCGAACATTCAAGCTAAGCTCGGTTTCAATCACTCGTGCGAACGCATTTTTTCTCAGCAAGTGCCATAGCGATATTGGCTTTGCTGTACGCACTCTCGTTGATGAAATGCGGATAGATATCCTGTTTGCCTTCCCAGAAAATATCGTAACCAAAGAAGGTCGCGAGTAGTGGTTCGCCCGGTTTGACTACCTCGAAATCTCGTCCACAGATCATAGGATGTACTGTCGCGACACGCATACCATCGTGGTCGACAGGGATCATGACTTCTTCGGTGTAAAAATACGCGTCGTAGTCATTCAACTCACCAACTCGACCAAGGTTATGCTGTTCAAGGTAATCGAGCACCATGGTCAGCATCTTCTTCATTAGCTCTAGAGTGTCGTACTTCAGTGAACCATGTGCTTGAGCTCCAACTTCGATCATCACACCATGCTGCCCGGTGGTGCACAAATAAGGTTGGTCATCCCACGCTTTTCTGTCTTCAAACAAGATGTTGGCTTCTGGCATGCGTTGCTTCACATACGCCCCCATCTTGCGATAGAACACGTCATTAGAAACCAAAATCAAGGTCGCACCCATGTTACTGGTGGTGTTGTGCAGATCGATGATCAATTGATTCTCTTGGTGAGCATGTACTTGCGTGAATTGCTGCGCGATTTCAGTTTCTTGCTGAGTCGCAGGCGATGATTGATTCGCCAAGGCAAATTCACGGTTGAGATCGGTCTCCACATAACGAACGTTTTGCTTTACCGCTTCAGGGTTGCCAAGCACACACTGAGTATTGAACGTCGAACGGTCGGCAACATAGAGGCGATCTTTGATGAGCTTTTGAAGATAAATGCCAGAAAGCTCGTTACCATGCGTACCTGCCACGAGCAGAACACGATTAAGTTTGTCCATAAAAGTGATATTCCAAATATTGAGTAAAAGTGAGTTTTAATTGAGATTGAGCAGCGCCCTCTTAGCGAAACGCCATCGCTCCTTTTCCCACACCTTCATAGGCGATAATTTGCAGTGACTGCCCCTCATTTAATGAAGGAGCAATTTCATTAGCGATAAATACGGCAAGCAGTTCCACCGTTGTATCCGTGTTCAGCACTTCGGTTTCACTGTGTGCAATCGCTAACTGGAAGTCCCCTTGAGACGTGGTGTAACGAAAGCCAAAGTGGGTATCGCTACTGCTGCCATTAGCGTGTTCACTCAACTCTAAATGCTCAACTTCAACTAAGTCTTCGATGGAGGCGAGATAGATATCTTGCCAACGCTGTGCAAAAGCGTGCTCGCGTTCGATATCACGCTGCCCATCCACTAGGATTTGGATCGGTGAACGATGTCCGTGTGCGATACGCTGACAATTACCATCGTGTTTTTTTAAACCGTGGGTGTAGTGATAGTAAGCGCCATCGAGTTTTTCATGACGTAAGGTCACATCAATCGATGCCACATTACTCGGTAGATGACCTTGTAGAACATGGTGAATGTGTTTCGTCACGCTCTCTATTGAGATTTCTTTAGCATCAACAAAGCAAAAGGCTTCATCCGGACAATGTAGATGAATGCCCTTTTCACCACGCATAAGGTCGACTTGGGAATAGCCTGATTGAATACTTGTGGTTTCCACCGCGTCATTATCTACGGGAACAAGCAAACGGTGATCAACATATTGATCGACCAATTGTTTGATTTGCTTCTTCACTTTCGAGAAATCCAGCACCATGCTCATCTCATTGAGATCGCCATGCATTACGACATCCAGAATCCAGCTCTCGCCGACCATGCCTCGTTTTTCACACAAATACGATGCATCAATAACCGTGAGATCATTAACAAATAGATTCAACCCGAATTCCTCATTCTGTATTTATTACCGAACCAAATTGTTATGTTATAACAATTGCTATTTTCACTCAATTTGGCAAGACTTCGATATCTCAATGCACCATGAGTGTGCGTTTTCAGCTATAACTAATCACTTTATCAACTAATTAGCTTCTTATGTTTGGCGCTACACTGCGTATCTTGCTTAGGATTGAGGATAAGGAATGTCGACATTTTTACTGACCGCGATTGCTATGTTGGCGTTTGCTGCCAATTCACTGCTGTGTCGCTTAGCATTAACAGCAGGTCTCATCGACGCGGGCAGCTTCACCCTTATCCGTTTACTCTCTGGTGCAGTCACCTTAGTTGCCATCCTACTTCTGAGAGGAAACTTTCGCAGCCAGCTACCGACAACCAAATTCAGTCTGTTTGCAGGAGTAGCCTTATTTGGATATGCCGCCCTGTTTTCTTTCGCCTATATAAAACTAGCAGCTGGAACCGGAGCCTTGTTACTTTTTGGTGCTGTACAGCTGACCTTACTCGCCCTTTATTGGTGGCAAGGGCAGCGCTTTAAATCGCTCGAAGTGTTAGGCATTGCGGTGTCGTTAGCGGGGTTTGCTTGGCTCATGCTGCCATCGGCAACTCGACCAGATGTCTGGTCTGCTGTATTGATGGTACTTTCCGGTGTTTGCTGGGCAGGCTTCACCGCTCTAGGTAAACACACCCCAACTCCGAGCAGTGGGATTACTTGGGGGTTCATTACCGCTTCCATCTTAGGACTCCTACTTTCCCCACTGTTGTTAGATTCAATTCAAGTAACCTTAAAAGGTACATTATTAGCCATTGCATCGGGTGCCATCGCCTCAGGTTTTGGTTATGTACTTTGGTATCAGGTAATGCAAAAGTTATCTCTGTTACAAGCAGCGGTTAGCCAGCTTTCTGTTCCTGCCATCGCTCTGATTTTAGGTAGCATATTGTTAGGTGAAGCCCTGACCCTACATTCGTTAATAACCAGTGCTATCATTCTTGGCGGCATTGCATTGGTCTTTTTATCTCGCTCCCAAAAATCCAAAACCACATCTACAAGCCAGTAAAAAACAAAAACTTCCCTCTCAACTTATTCCTCATCATCTATGCTTTTTGTTAGGCACTTGTTTTCACAATAATTTGGAAGTGAGCAAGACCTAACATGCTGGCGATGAGCCTTGAATAGAAATTTGGTTTGATAATTCCTGCAAAACTGTATCAGTAATGAGACTTTCTAGTTAAATGTTTTCTTGGTCGTTTTTCCTCCCACGCTATGAGCAACGGGGCTCGAAGAACGATTTAGGCTTTTCAGTCCGATTGGGTTTTGACAAAGGATTTACAAACCTCTTCATTTCAATCGCTATATTCCGCGTCCGCAATTTTTTCAGAACGAAATTCTGATTATTGATTGAATAAATTCATCCACTTACAAGCATAAGCCTGAGCTAACGTTGACACTATGAACGAGAAAATCAAATTCGCCACAAAAGTAGCGCTTAGCCTAACTCTGGCTTATCTGATCCCGTTTGCAATGGGTTGGCCGCAAGCATCTACCGCGGCTACGACAGTCATGTTAATCGCTTCTACCGGTAGTCGACGTGAGTCTCTCGCCAAAGGCACATTGCGTGTGCTGGGTACTTTGGTAGGTGCGGTAATCGGTTTGTTGCTCGTCGGTATGTTTGCCCAAGATCGCTTGCTGTATATGCTCAGCGTTTCTGTCGTTGTTTCCTTTATTTTCTATTTCCGCAACGCGTACCAAAAAGACCCAACCTTACTTGCCTTAACTGGCGTAATGGTCTTAATGATGTCGAATGGTGGAGATGCAGAAGGCGCATTCATGTATGGCGTTGATCGCGCGTACATGACGATCTTTGGTGTAGTGCTTTACACCTTGGTGGGCACATTCCTATGGCCGACCAAAACAGAGCAAAATCTGCGTCAACTCATTGAGCAACTGAATCAAGCTCAACAAACGTTGTTTAATGCCATTTTGCAAAACTTCGAACAAAAAACAGCGCTACAACAGGATGTGGTCACCAATGTGGAAGCGACTGAAAACGATGAAGCACCGTCACCAACCATCGATGAGTTGTTAGAAAAAGTATTCGCCGCACAAAACGCGCTAGAACAACGCTTTGCAACCGTCAGTGTCGAGTGCAGTGATGTCTCGGCCTATATGAAAGAGTGGCAACTCGCGGTCCACTTCAATAAGCAAATCACTCAAGAGCTTAGCGTGGCTGCACATAGTCACTTTAGCCACCAGCAAGACCGAAGCTGTATCAACAACTTTGATCAAGCAACTCAAGAAATCCAACAACTGTTCAAGATCAGTCAAGAGATGTGGGCCAACGAGGGAGCGGCTTACCGAGCTCAAGAATTAAACATCGAATACAACCAAGCGGCGCTGGCAGACGTGTCTCACCTTGTGAAAGGCTCAGCACTCACACTTGGTCACTTACTTAAACTCATGCACCAAAGCTTGTCTCGCTTAGCTGAGAGCATTAGCTGTATTGATTCTGTGACCAACAATGTGTCGTTTAAGCAAGAATTGCCGAAGCAGAAGAGTAAGTTCCTTTGGTGGGATGCTGAGAACTTCAAAACCGCAGTGAAAACCTTCACCACCTACTGGGTGGCAGGGTTAATTTGGATTTATTTCAACCCGCCAGGTGGCTACTCGTTTGTTACCTTCTCAACCATCTTTATGTCACTGCTGTCGTTTGTACCTGTTCACCCATTCATGTTGCTGATTTTGTTTACGTTTGGCTTCCTATTTGCAGTGCCTTCGTACGTCTTTATTTTGCCGGGTTTAGAGTTAGGTGCCGAACTGGGCTTGTTCATCTTTATCTATACCTTTATCGGTTTCTATCTATTCAAAGGACCGGTGACCATCTTCTATATGATTGGCTTGTTCGTGCTCGGGCTCGACAACAATATGACCTATCACTTTGGCATCCTAATGACGATCATGACCTTGTTCTACATGGTGGTGTTCATGATCATTTTCGCTCATTACTTCCCTTTCAGTTCACGTCCAGAGCATTTGTTCTTAACGCTGAAAGAGCGGTATTTCAGGCATGTTGGTGACCTATTTGCTAGCTATCACCAACAATCTGAGTCCTCTTTTAAAAAGCTGAAACGTTCTTTGCATTTGGTGACACTAAACGTCTCTTCCAAAAAACTGATGGTTTGGGGCTCAAAGATCAACCACAAGTTATTTGATAAAACGCCGCCAGAGGCCATCGGCGCATTCAGCAAGTCATGCAATGCCCTAAGTAACCACGTCAACATTTTGATTGCTGCCGAACAAAAGCTGTTAAGTAACCGACTTATCAAACAGTTACGCAGCAAGCATACCGATTCCATATTACCTCTGATGGCTGGCGCACTAGCAAGCCATCAGACGACCGACGAGCTCAATTCTGTGTTCGAACAATACAGCCAAGATTACCAATCCTTTGAAAATAAACTGGAAGAATTCTTTAGTGAGTTGGATTTATCTGACTACGCTTATTCAGAGATTGCCGGTTTTTATATCTTGCTGAATTTAAAACGGAACGTGTTCGAAGCGATCAACCAATGCAAGCAAACCTACGAGGATATCGATTGGGTGAACTTACGTCAGAAGCGGTTTTAAAGGTGAGGATATGATGCTTCTAAAACTAACTAAACCTAGCCTCGCCATACTCTCTGTACTCGGATTGAGTGCGTGTACGACTTTGGGTCCGGACTACGTCCATCCAGAGCAAACCGCCTTGCCAAGTGATTGGTCATTAGAAAAAGCGGCGCAAGACACACAGCAATCCGAGCAAAAACTGCAGCAGTGGTGGCAGCAGTTCAACGATCCAACACTGAACCAACTGGTTGAGATGGCGAGCCAACAAAACCTCGATCTTGAGGCGGCGGGTTTGCGCATAGTCCAAGCACGTTCGCTATTGGGCATCTCCACAGGATTGCAATACCCACAAGTGCAAACTGTCTCCGGTAACTTAGCCAGAGCTTATGTGAACGACCAAGGTGTAAATAACGCCGCGCTGTCATTTGATGCAGGGTGGGAAATGGACATCTGGGGCAAATACGCGCGTGGCATTGAATCTGCTGAAGCTGGCTACTATGCGTCGATTGCGTCTTACCACGACATCATGGTGACCATCACTGCGGAAGTGGCACGCAATTACATCAACTACCGCACGTTCCAAGAGCGTATTTTACTCTCTCGTCGAAACATCGAGATCCAAGAGCGCGTAGTGAATATTACTCAGGTGCAATTTGATTCGGGTAATGTAACCGAGCTCGACGTTCAGCAAGCGAAAAACCAGCTCTTCAATACTAAAGCGGCGCAACCTTCGCTTGAAATTGCAATGAAGCAGTCGCGCACTGCATTAGCATTGCTGTTGGGTGTGCTGCCAGAAGACGTTGAAAAGCTGTTGCAATCTGATGGCTTTGCTCAGCGGATGGCGGATTACGAAAACCAGTTTAAATCCTCAGGCAGAAAACCCGCACTATCAGGCAGCGACGAACGTTCCATCGTACCTCGCCCACCTCTACTGGATAACAAAGTGGATGCAAATTTGGTGATGCGCCGACCTGATCTTCAAGTATCAGAGATGCAAGCTCGTGCTCAGAGTGCTCAGATTGGCGTTGCCGAAACAGCCTTGTACCCAAGCTTCTCTCTGTTCGGCTCTATAGGTATCGATAGCACGGTTCCAGATGGCAGCAGCTTCAGTTTCAGTGACTCGTTAACCATGGTGGTAGGTCCAACGTTCAGTTGGAATATCTTCCAATACGGACGAGTGAAAAACAACATTCGATTTGAAGATGCGAAGTTTCAAGAAACGCTGACCAACTACAACAAGAAGGTGCTGCAAGCGGTTAATGAAGTGACTAATGCACTGGAAGCTTATGACTTGTATTTGGAGCAAAAATCGCTGCGTCTGCAATCGGTTAATTCGTCGATTCGCGCGTTCAATATATCGATGACGCAGTACGAAAACGGTCAGATTTCCTTTGAGCGTCTACTGAATTCAGTAGAGAAGATGACTCGCGCAGAAGACAGCTACGCCACCATCAAAGGTAACGTCGCAAACCAAGTTGTGGCACTTTACAAAGCGCTCGGCGGTGGATGGGAGGCCCATACAGGTAAGCCATTTTTATCTGAAACCGTCGCCAAACAGATGCAAGACCGCAGCGATTGGGATGGTTTGCTGGACGAAGAAGAACGTGTTCTGCCACCAATTCGCATCGAGCCACCTTCAGACAAAGCGCAAGCAGACAGTGCCGAGCAACTAAGTACCCAGAAAAATAGTTCCGAGCAAGATGGGGAGGTGCAGTAATGCCACACGAACTCTCTTGGGGTGACGTTTACTTTTCTCCTTTGTTACTGGTGCTGATTCTTGCCGTCACTGCCACATGGATAACGGTGATCATCTTGAACAAGACACGCTTGTCACGCTTCATTGCATTTCCGTCTCTGACATTCATTGCCATCATGGTGTTTTACGTGGTGGCCATCGACAGTTTTTATATACAGTTTTAGGTGCCCAACAAGATGAAAAAACTACTCGTTATTGCACTCAATCTTGTCATTCTTGGTGGCGCGGCGTGGTTCGGCTATCAGAAGTTCGAAGAGTATTTTAATAACCCATGGACCCGCGATGGTCAGGTACGTGCGAACGTTATCAAGGTTGCACCTCGTGTATCTGGTCCTATCGTTCATGTTGCCGTGATGGACAACCAAGAAGTGAAGAAAGGCGATCTGCTGTTTGAGATCGATCCAACCACTTACGACGTTGCCCTATCACAAGCAGAAGTGGCGTTAGAGAAAGCCATCGTCAGTTCACGCGGTAAAAAGATCGAATACGATCGTTTAAAAGACATCCGAGCCAAAGACCGAGGCGCAGTTTCTCACAAAGATCTCATTCGTCGTGAAATCACCTACGAAGAATCGTTACTGCAAATCAAATCAGCAGAAGAGCAGCTTAAGTCTGCGCGCCTGAACCTTGGTTACACCAAAGTGTACGCATCGGTTGATGGCTTTGTATCAAACCTAGATATCCGTGACGGTACACAGGCGGTTGCAAACCAACCGTTAGTGGCACTTATCGACAAAAACAGCTTCTGGGTCTTTGGCTTCTTCCGCGAAAACCAATTGGCTCAAATTGCTCCGGGCAATGAAGCTCGTGTCACCTTGATGTCTCACCCAGACACACCTATCGACGCTACGGTGGACTCCATCGGTTGGGGTATCGCCCCTAAAGACGGCACCGTTGGCTACAACCTTCTCCCTAATGTGAACCCTGTATTTCAGTGGATTCGCTTAGCCCAACGCATTCCCGTTCGCGTGTCATTACATGAATTACCAGAAGGCGTCGACCTACGCTTTGGTCTTTCTGCTTCCATCATGGTGATGAAGGACTCATCACAAGAGCAAGAATAGGAGTTAAACAGACATAACCATGGCTATCGGAAAAAAACTCAAAAACATCAATGAAGAAAACAACTTCTTCTATCTGACCCTAGCGTTAATCGGGCTCTTAATTGGCGGTGCGTTTGTACAGGTTGTAGGAGAAGGAGCGATGGAACACCTGTTACAAGGGTTCACCATCATCACTTTTATCGTCTGTATGGCGAGCTTACGCTTTGACAAAAACTGGTCACGTTTTCTTTACACCTTGCTCGGTACTTGGGTATTGGTGATTGGTATTAAAGCCGCTCTCGGTATCAAAGAAATGGACGTGGTGATGCTCGCCCTCACCTTCGCCTTCTTCTTCGGGACATTCAAATCCATCGCAAGACAGATTCTGTTCACTGGGCATGTGAACACCAACAAAGTCATTGGTTCGGTTGCCCTATTTTTGCTGCTGGGACTGATGTGGGCAATTGCCTATCTCATCCTTCTTGAGTTCTCTCCAAACTCATTCACCGGGATGGAAGCCATCTCTTGGGGTCAGAACTTCTCTAATGCAGCGTATTTCAGTTTCGTCACCTTAACCACGTTAGGTTACGGCGACATCAGCCCTCTAACACCATTGGCACAAGTCGTTGTGTATTTAGAGGCCATTGTAGGCGTGTTTTATATGGCGATTGTTGTTTCAAGTCTCGTCAGTTCCAACATTGAACATCAGGTAAACAAAAATGGATAAACAATCGGAAAAAACAGAGAGTAAGATTTTCATCAGTAATATGGTGGAATCTGCGATACGTATCGGCTTGATCTTAGTCTTGCTGATGTTTACGTATGACATTATCAAACCTTTCATTCTTCCTGTGATTTGGGGTGCGATCATCGCGGTTGCATTGATGCCAATCTGTAAAAAACTAGAAAGAGTGTACGGTGGTAAACGAGGTCTCGCGGCAACGACAATTGCGTTGTTGGGTATCGCCCTACTGGTCACGCCTCTAGTGATGGTATCAGGCTCCATTGTTGATGGCGCAACGCACGCACTAGAAGTATTGCAAAATGGCGACATCAAAATCCCTGGTCCAAAACCTTCTGTTGCTGATTGGCCACTTGTCGGTGACAAGCTTTACGAAGTTTGGACGCTGTTCGCGACAAACTTAGAGAAAGCAATTCAAACCTTTATGCCACAAATCAAGTCAGGCTTAACGTCTCTACTTGGCATGGTAGGCGGTGCTTTGGGTAGTCTGCTTCTTTCTATCCTATCGCTTGCGATTGCTGCTGGCTTTATGACTTACTCAGAGTCCTTGGCATCAGGTCTTAGCACCATTGCCGTTCGCACCGCTGGCGACAACGCCAAGAGCTGGACAACACTTATCGCCGCAACCATTAAGAGTGTGTTGCTTGGCGTGGTTGGTGTCGCTGCGATTCAAGCACTATTGATTGGTGCAGGTTTCTTCATCTTCGGCGTACCTGCTGCAGGTCTACTCACACTTATTCTGATGATCCTGTGTATCGCACAGCTTCCCGCACTGCTTGCCGTACTGCCTGTAATTGGCTACATGTACATGACCCAAGACACCAGCACTGCGACTATGTTCACTGTGTGGGTTGTGGTTGCGGCATTGTCAGAGAACCTGTTCAAACCGATGCTAATGGGACGCGGTGTTGATGTACCGATGCCTGTGATTCTTCTTGGTGCCATTGGCGGCATGCTCTTCTACGGCATCGTTGGTCTGTTCTTAGGTGCCGTTATCCTAGCGATTTGGTATGAGCTATTCGTATGGTGGTTGAGCATAGAGAAAGCACAACAGCAAGAAGAAGCGGTCATCGAAGAGAAAGAAGCGTCGCAAGCGGAATCTGGTCACGGCGCTGGTATCTAACCTTGCAAGCATTTGAAACAAACCGCTGTCTTTGCAGCGGTTTGAGCTATTTAGCTCACAGTTTCATCGCTTGGAATCAGATTAAAATAACGTTCTTGTTAAATTTTCAATCTTCTAACATTCGAGAGTTGCAATCAGACAATGAACAATGCAATCTCGATGACCACTAATGACAGTGCTTAGGATAAAAACAATGAAATTGATCAAGCCTTTAACTTGCGCGCTTGCTTTGGCAATGAGTGGCATGGCATTCGCGGATGTGACGGTAACCGTTCCTGACGACGTTTCAATCTATGCGGCTAACGGTGAAAAAGTAAAACTATCTGGTGGCTTTTTTGCTTCTGAAAGATCATTCACTCTGCCTGACGGTGTAAACCAAGTTGTTTTCCGCTACGCACCTTACTTCAGCCAAGGCAATGATCGCCTAAGTGTTGAGAGTGACGTTATCGTAGCTCGTTTCGACGCAACCGATGCTGAGCTAGCGTTCCAGCTTCCTGAATACCGTGATCTTCGCCAAGCAGAAGAAAGAATCAAAGACCTAGATTGGAAACTGGTTGATGCTTCAGGCAATGCAATTGCGGTAGAGCAAGACAAGCTAATCAAACCAGGTATGCAAATTGGTCGTGACTACGTTCGCGAAGTGGAAGACTACAATAAAGCAGGCGGTGTAGCGGCAATCGGCGTTGCAACTGCAGCGGTCGTTCAGCCTGTAACGCTTCCAGCAGCAATTCCATCAGACATGAAGCAAACTAAGCCTGCGACAATGAAAGCAGATTCAACGGCTGAAGAAATGCTGCACTTCTGGTACCAAAAAGCAGACGCTGAGACACAAGCGCGCTTTAAAGACTACATCAACAAGCAATAGCTCGTTGTCTGGTAGACGAAATATTCAATACAAAAAGCCACACTCCTGTGTGGCTTTTTTAATTCAGAATTTGTACGCCATGGTCAGCATTGGACCATAGAATCGGTAGGTAACATCGAGCGCAGAATTGTCGCTTTCGTAATCAACCCCTACTTCGTAATAGTTAAATGAACCCGTAATGCTGAATTGGTCGGTAAAGAAGTACTTAGCGCCAATGTCCACTTCAAACAAATAGCCTTCTATATCATCCACAGCTAAATAGAACACCTGTGCGTGGCTTTTTAAAATCCAGTCTTGCGTCAGTGAATACTCTGCTCGAATCCCCAAATCAGGCAAAGGGGCAGTAACATCATTTAAAACCGCATCATCAACAAACATTACTGGAATTTCATCCACCCCACTCACTTTTGCGCCAAGCTTGCCATCTAAACCTAATGACAGCCACATCACGTGCAGCCCCGCTAATACATCCACCGCCCATTTATCGCTGGTGTAAAACTGGTAACCGTAGCCTAGGCGTGCAATATCAATGTTCAGTTCTGTGGTCAGTTTAGAGCCAGCTTGAACCGCATAAGTGGTGCCATCAACGGTAATTTCAAAAGGTTTGGTTACCGCTGTGCGGGTTGCCTCACGGTGCAAACTACGCCAATCAAGATACACGCTATGTTTTTTATTGAAGTAATACTCCACTTCAACATAAGGCAGCACGGTAAACTCTTTCAAATCGAGATCAGATTCGAAATCAATGGTACGTATTTGGTCGAGGTAAGGGTCGTAGGCGTTAAGTTTGGTGTCAGTGCGAGAGAAAAATCCCCCCGCTTCAATCTCCCATTCTCCAGCAACGACGCCGGAAGAAATGAGAGTAGCGAGGCACACTGTCCAACCAGCTTTGTTCATCATCCTTGAGTCCTAAGCGATTGAATTTATGTTTGAAGTAAGTGTAGTCGTAGGAAGAGAGATATGGAAAGACGATTCGATCGCAACTCTGCATGAAACTGATCATTCAACGTCAAATCAGCAGTTGAGTTAGCAATTCACCACTTTGGTACCTGAAAGCAAATCGTGTAACAAACGACGCTCAGGGTGAAATAAAAATAGAGCAAGGTTGACCAATGGTGTAAACGGGATAAGCATTTCAATCAAATAGCTCATACACAATCGTAAAGACGTGGTCACTTTCGTCGTGTCGTGACCGTTCTTCATCACCACTTTGATCCTAACCAAACGCATCCCAACAGTTTGTCCCTCACGGAGAAAATTCCAATTCGCCATCATCAACATAGGAATGGTTAGCACGTAGCTTGCTTTTGTGTCCTTAACTAATTGAAGGTTTTCACTCAAAGAAAGTTCGAAGCCATTTACAACAGAATTGATGGTCAAAGCGATTGTAAGCACTAAACCAGTCACGATCATCAGATCGATGAAACCACCAATAAATCTTCGCCTTCTATCGGCAATTGAGCACCACATACTTCCCCCTGAAATGCAAGCTGATGCATTCTAGGGATGGGTTGTAAGGCGCTCAATTGTGAGAAGCCATATTTGTGACCCTCTCTCAGAACTGAGATAGCCAAATATCAATCAAACCTTACCAATATCTCTCGTAAATGATATTACCACCCGTTCGGGCACGATACTTCTCTAAGCCTAAACCTTGCAGTACTGGAGAGGTATCTTTGATCATCTCTGGGTTACCACACATCATCACAAAACTGCTTTGTTTAGAAAACGGCAAGTCAGCACGATTAACAAGCTCTCCCGACGCAATCAACTCTGGAATGCGACCTTGAAGCTTACCCGGAATACTCTCACGACTGACAATCGGCACATAACGCAGACGACCTTCATATCGCTGTTGGAGCTGCTCAATCAGGTATTTGTAAACTAAATCTCTTTCGTAACGCACACCATGCACCAGCACAATGTGATCGCTGTGTGGGAGTAGATTAATGTCGTCTAACAAAGAGAGAAATGGACCAATGCCTGTCCCCGTTGAAAGCAGCCATAGATCGTTTGCGTGTTTGGGAATGGTATCGTGGATAAGATCGCCATGAGCCGTTTCACCAACATAAATGCTATCGCCAGTTTGAAGCTGTTGCAGCCTTGGCGTCAGTTGCCCTTCAGGGTTCGCGACGACTAAGAATTCGAGCCACTCGAACTGTTCACTGGGCGCATTCACCACCGAGTATGCACGGCTAATGGGATTGCCCTGTTCGTCGAGCAAGGCGAGTTTGGTAAATTGTCCGGCTTTGAAGGAGAGAGGCGCACCGGAAACTCGTAAACTGAACAGCTCACCTGTCCAGTCGATTCGTTTTTCTACTTTGGCAAGATTGAAACCTTTCAGTTCTGTCATTGGACATCTCCTTTTGGTTACGCTTACTTAAACCTACGCCTCACCACTGACTATGTAAAGTTTTTAGTTTACAAAAATAAGCATCCAATTCATTTCACATTCTACATACAATTTTATTACATCTTAATCAGTTCCATCTAGAATAAATACTCAAAGTGATAAGTCGCTTAGCAAATTGCGGCAACGTCGATGAAAAAGGAACATGAGTAATGGATACGTTATTAAAAGAATTCCCAGTGATTACGGAAATCAAAGTCGCTTGGGGAGAGATGGATGCCCTGCAACACGTCAATAATGCGGTGTATTTTCGTTACTTCGAAACTGCGCGTTTGGACTACTTCAACAAGATTAATCTGTTGGTAGATCTGCAGACGTCTCACATCGGTCCGGTTCTAAGTGAAACCCAATGCCGCTATAAGCTACCCGTTACGTTTCCAGATACGCTTTTGATTGGCTCACGCGTAATCGACATGCAAGAAGATCGCATCACGATGGAATACCAAGTGCTGAGTAAGAAGTGGGGCAAGATTGCGACCATCGCGACCGCTACTGGTGTGATGTTTGATTTTAAGAACAACGTGAAAGCTGCGATTCCAGACCACGTTCGCCAGTCGATTTTAGACTTGGAAGGCACCGTGGGCAGTACGCATCATTTGGAGTAAGAAAAGAGGCAAGAAGCGAGAGATTAGAATCGAGATTCCCTACTGCGCTCCTTCGTCGCTATCGGGAATGACGCAGAGGAACTATTCCAGCCTATGCGATGAGAAAAGCTGTGTCCTTCCAGCCTACACGGTAAAAAGTTGCGTCATTCTAGCGAGCCAAGGCGAGACTAAGAATCTACTTACCGCTTGCTGCAAACCATAGAGCGATGAATTACCTCAATATAATCTGAGAGTAGATTCTGAATCACGCTCGTTCCTCGCTGTTCAGAATGACGGTTCTCGCTTGGGTGTTCACCTTACAATACAAGCTCAGACGTCATTCCGGACGAGCCTAAGCGAGCCATCTGGAATCTCGCTTTAAACATCACAACAGAGATTCCCGACTATGCTCCTTCGTCGCTATCGGGAATGACGCAGAGGAACTATTCCAGCCTATGCGATGAGAAAAGCTGTGTCCTTCCAGCCTACACGGTTAAAAGTTGCGTCATTCTAGCGAGCCAAGGCGAGACTAAGAATCTACTTACCGCTTGCTGTAGACCATAAAGCAATGAATAAACTCAATATATTCTGAGAGTAGATTCTGAATCACGCTCGTCCCTCGCTGTTCAGAATGACGGTTCTCACTTGGGTGCTCTGCCCTACAATACGAGCTCCGGCGTCATTCCGGACGGGATTAAGCGAGCCATCTGGAATCTCGCTTTAAACATCACAACAGAGATCCCCGACTGCGCTCCTTCGTCGCTATCGGGAATGACGCAGAGGAGCTCTTCCAGCCTATGCGATAAGAAAAGCTGTGTCATTCTAGCGAGCCAAGGCGAGACTAAGAATCTACTTACCGCTTGCTGCAAACCATAACGCAATGAATAAACTCAATATAATCTGAGAGTAGATTCTGAATCACGCTCGTTCCTCGCTGTTCAGAATGACGGTTCTCACTTGGGTGCTCAGCCTTCAATACGAGCTCAGACGTCATTTCGGACGGGATTAAGCGAGCCATCTGGAATCTCGCTTTAAACATCACAACAGAGCTCCCCGACTGCGATCCTTCGTCGCTATCGGGAATGACGCGGAGGAACTCTTCCAGACTATGCGATGAGAAAAGTTGTGTCATTCTAGCGAGCCAAGGCGAGACTAAGAATCTACTTACCGCTTGCTGTAGACCATAAAGCAATGAATAAACTCAATATATTCTGAGAGTAGATTCTGAATCACGCTCGTCCCTCGCTGTTCAGAATGACGGTTCTCACTTGGGTGCTCTGCCCTACAATACGAGCTCCGGCGTCATTCCGGACGGGATTAAGCGAGCCATCTGGAATCTCGCTTTAAACATCACAACAGAGATCCCCGACTGCGCTCCTTCGTCGCTATCGGGAATGACGCAGAGGAGCTCTTCCAGCCTATGCGATAAGAAAAGCTGTGTCCTTCCAGCCTACACGGTAAAAAGTTGCGTCATTCTAGCGAGCCAAGGCGAGACTAAGAATCTACTTACCGCTTGCTGCAGACCATAAAGCAATGAATAAACTCAATATATTCTGAGAGTAGATTCTGAATCACGCTTGTTCCTCGCTGTTCAGAATGATGGTTCTCGCTTGGGTGTTCACCCTACAATACAAGCTCAGACGTCATTCCGGACGAGCCTAAGCGAGCCATCCGGAATCTCTCTTTTAGACGTGCACCAAATCCGCTTAGCAGAACGTCTCGATGTACAGCGCTTCCACTTTATCTCTTGCCCACTGCGTTTTACGCAGGAACTTCAGCGACGATTTGATTGAAGGATCTTTCTTAAAGCAGTTCACACGAACTCGCTCATGCATTCCGTTCCACCCAAAGTGCTCAACTAAACGGGTAAGGATTTTTTCTAAACTCAACCCGTGAAGTGGGTTATTCGGCTGCAGTTGGCTCATGCTATTGATCCGGTAAAGTGAAGTTGCGCGCTAATCTAACTCAAACTCGCCGTGCAACCTAATGTTTTAACCTTGAATTGCCCTGCGACTCTCCCCTATAGTAGCCCAAACTTCTTAAAAGCCCTTTTCATTATGAAAGCCCTCAACGATCTGAATATCTTTGTCGAAACCGCACGCCAAGGCAGTTTTTCGAAAGCCGCCAACAGCATGGACATGACACCAGCAGCCATCAGTGCATCGATCAAACGTCTTGAGGGACAAATTGGCTTTCCTCTGTTTGTACGTTCCACTCGCAGCCTTCGCTTAACCTCGGAAGGTGAGCTGTTCCTAGACAAAACCACTCAAGCGCTCGCAACACTGCAAGAGGGGTTAGATCAGATCTCAAGCGCGCGTGGCGAGTTATCAGGTCAGCTGCACATCACTGCGCCATCTGATTTTGGTCGCAACATGCTGCTTGATTGGGTTGATGAGTTTATTGATGTTTACCCAAACGTCTCTATCAAGTTAGAGCTGTCTGACAGCTTAACCGATATGTACACCAAGCCCGTCGATATCACGATTCGTTACGGCGAACCTGCTGACTCTAATCTCGTCGTATTGGCATTGTGTGGCGCAAATGAGCGAATCCTGTGCGCATCTCCAGAATACGTTGCAAATAATCCTGTGCTGACCAAACCGGAAGATCTCAACCAACACAACTGTTTGTGTTACATGGTGGCGGATTCGGTTTACAACAAATGGACGCTGACTCGCGGAGACGAAACTGAACAGGTTGTCGTGAGTGGCAAGCTACTTAGCAACGACAGTGACTTATCCCATCGCTTAGCAATCAAAGGCAAAGGCATCGCCAACAAATCACTGATGGACATCAGCCAAGATTTGATTGAGGGAAGATTAGTAAGAGTATTACCTGAGTGGGATTGTGGTCCGGTCCCGCTATACATGGTGTGCGCCGATCGTCGTTTGCTGACGCCAACCATTCGCACCTTCCGTGAATTCATTCATGAAAAATGCTGCCAGCAACGTAAGAAAGTGCTGGCAACATTCTGCTCGGAAGCTTAGCCGACAAACGTCATTGGGCGAATCTGAGAGTATTCAACCCAATCGTTATCTTCTAGCGTCGAGATAAACTGCGCGATATGTGGGCTTTGTAAGTGCTTATCTAACGCTTCTTGCGATGCCCAAATTTCTTGGAACATAAACAAGCCTTCGATCTTTTGATCCAAATACAGTTCGTATTGGCAACAACCCTCTTCTTCACGTGAAGGTTCTAGTAGACCAGAAAGTAAGTTGGTTACGTTGTCGATACTATCTGGGTAGGCTTTAATTTCTGCAACTAAATGAATCATCTTGATCAAATCTCAGTAAATACAGTTTCTGCTTCCCAGCGTGACTTAGGCGTCTTAGCATTGAAGTCATCTTCCGCGTGGTAGCCAAGCGGCACAATCACAACACCAGTGTAGCCTTTTTCACGTAGACCAAATTCTTCATCCAACACTTTCGGGTCAAAACCCTCGATTGGCACCGCATCAATTTCTAGCGTTGAAGCACCCAGCAACAATGTACCCACGTTGAGGTAAACCTGTTTCTCCATCCAATGATTAGCATCTTTTAGGTCAAAACGGTGCATGTTTACAAAGTAACTACGACCGCCACGTACCGCTGCTCTTGCCTCTTCGGTTGGGAATCGACCGTCTTTTTCTTCCTGCGCCAATAGCGCTTCGATGTAGTCGTTATCGATGCCCGTTTTGGCACAGAACACCAACACGTGTGACGCATTCAAGATCTTCGCAGCGTTGAACGCGTAGTTCTCTTGTGCTGCTTTTGCTATACGTTGCTTGCCCTCTTCTGTGCTTGCCAGAATGAAGTGCCACGGCTGAGAGTTCACGCTCGATGGACTAAAACGAATCAGCTCTTTGACTGCGTCGATCTTTTCTTGCGGCAGCTTACGAGTTGGGTCAAAGACTTTGGTTGAGTAGCGGGATTTAGCAGCTTGAACGATGTCCATCGGGTTCTCCAGTCGAGTAGTTTATGCTGGTTATCACTTTAACCTTATGAGTTACAGGGAAAAACCGATTTCAGTTAAAAACATCTTCAAAATAAATTTGAAAATCGCCGATGTAACAAGCTTTGAGCACTCTCACTGAAGCAACACCTGGTTTAAGCAATAATGTCGCCTTTGCTCTGTTACCGAACCACTTTCATGCTGCCTCAAGACAACATCATCACGCCCTTTCTCTGCAAAAAACTTGGGCATAATCACCTAAGAATTGCTGGCGAATATTGGCACATTGAAAAGCTGGTTGCCTTGCAATGTATGATGTTGCAAGAGGCACCGACGCTACGTGAAGGTTTGCTGTGGTGGAGCAAAAGTGTTTCGCTATTCGACCGTCGCTTGTACATTGTTTTCGAACACAGTGATAACCAGATTCAGATGCGGCTAGAGTGCAGAGCTACCGAAATGCCAAGCTGGGCAGAATCGGTTTATGACTTGCTGCTGATGCAATTGGAACAGCTAGGTTTGAATAAATCTGTACGCATTCAGTTTTACAACCAAGACCTTTACTCTACTCAATTCGAGCTAGAAGAAAACATCAACCCGAAGCAGAACTCGGTCGTGTTCGACTTGGTAAAACATGTTTATTTGCTGCTTTCTCACCAACCAATTGAACAGCCAGAATTATTGAGCGTGCTTAATGCTCTGTTCGTCAAAAACAGCAATTACGCACTGAAACTAGAACAAGCCGCGCTGCAACTGGGCGTGTCCAAGCGCACCTTGCAACGTCGCCTGCAAGAAAAACAAATGAGCTATTCGCAATGCGTCGACTTCGCCAAGAAAAAGCACGCATTAGCCCTACTCGCAGATACTCAACTCACAACGCAGCAAATCGCTTATCAGTTGGGTTATGAAGAGCCTTCCAACTTCCACAGAACCTTTCGCCGTTGGTACCCGTTTTCGCCAATGCAATATCGCCAGCAGTGTTTGGATAATCGTACTCATCTCAATAACCAACCCATCCGCTTATACTACGCCAAAGCCAATACTTTAGCCGATAACGACATTGACCAACCCGTCGGTAAAATCTGGATGGAAGTGGATAACATTGCGTTTGAAAAAGTGGTCTCCGTTGAGTGTCGAGACCGTGATGGCACGTGGCGTCGCTACCCAGCCTTCTTCGAGCGCTTTTTGAATAATGGCACCGAACTATGGGCAACAACAGAGCTTCCTGTTGCTCATCCACTGACGTTTAGATTGTGTTATGAAGTCGATGGTGAACGCTACATTGATAACAACCACCAGCGCGATTATGTGGTTTCTAAAGGGCTTTTGATTGGCGCAACGGAATACATTGTCCCGACAAGACAACTTATCCAACTCGGCATTCAGTACACCTTGTTTGTGGAACTCGCGTGTCGATTAAAAGACGTGGCGAAGATCGATTGCTACGTGGGTGACGCGCTAGCTCCGCACGTAATGAGCCTGACTCAAAACGCAGAAGATTACGCATGCTGGGTACTGCAGCTGCCCCTCACCCAAACGGCTAAACAGTGTCGATTCCGACTCTATGATCATTCTGGTAATGAGTTAGCCAAAGACCATTACCCGATTCAATACCCAATTGTGCAACCACTCAGTTAAATATGTAGCACAGTTCAAATTCAGCTCTTCGTGACATCATTTCACGCCTCTTTTGGCGCGAAATGACACTCTCAATTTCAAACCTTTGATTTATCGTTTCCGCATTGCTGCATAACGGAGACAAAAACCGTGTTTGAAACCTTACCTAACCCTATGAATAAAATAAAAATACTCCCTCTAGCGATCGCCCTAGCTCTTTCTGGCTGTGGTAGCGATGAAACTACGCCAACCGACACAGGAAGCCACGTGGCATCTCCTGATTGGCAAGACCAGATCATTTACTTCTTGATGATCGACCGTTTTAACGACGGCGACAACACGCTTAACGATCAAGGTCAGAATGAGTACGATCCTACCTCAGACAAGAAATTCAGTGGTGGTGACCTGGTTGGTGTCAGTGACAAACTGGGTTACATCGAAGACCTAGGCGCAACCTCTATCTGGATTACGCCGCCAGTGGCAAACCAGTGGTGGGACGCAGAACAAAACTACGGCGGCTACCACGGCTACTGGGCGCGTGACTTCAAAAAAGTGGATGAGCACTTTGGTGACATGGAAAGCTACCAAGCGTTAGCACGAGAAGTACATGCTCGTAATATGTTCTTGATTCAAGACATCGTGACCAACCACGTTGGTAACTTCTTCACTTACGATGACCCATACAATTACGATCCTAGCCTTCCTTGCCAAGGTTTTCGCTTGATTGAAAATGCGCTGCCAGCAGGGCAAGAACTGCCTTATCCGCTCAACATGAATGAGTGTAAAGAAGACGGTACTGGCATTTACCACTGGACACCAAGCATCACCGACCACAACGATCCCGTCCAAGAAAAAACCTGGCAACTGTCGGATCTGGATGACCTGAATACGTCCGATCCTGAAGTACGCGCTTATCTAAAAGAGAGCTACCGTAAATGGATCCGCGAAGTGGGCGTTGACGGGTTCCGTATCGATACCGTGAAGTTTGTTGAGCACGATTTCTGGAACGACTTCCTGCATGCTGACGATGGTGTGATGACTCAAGCCGTTGATACCGGTCGCGATAACTTCCTGACCTTTGGTGAAGTCTTCGAAACATCTACGCCCTACAACACCGAAGGCGAAGAGAAGATGCTGACTTACATCGGCGAAAGCGGCTCACCGGAACAGTTAACCTCGGTGCTGAACTTCCCATTGCAAGCTACCATGACGCGCGTGTTTGCAGCAGGACAACCGACCGATTACTTACGCTTCCGTCTTGAGAAAATGATGGAGATGTTCCCGAATCCATACATCATGCCGAACTTCATTGATAACCACGATATGCCGCGTTTTCTATCGCAAGGCAGCGTCAACGATATGAAACAAGCGCTGATTACCATGATGGCGGTACCGGGCATCCCTGTGATTTACCAAGGTACTGAACAGGCAATGTCAGCGGCGCGCGATGCAATGTTTGCTGGCGGTTACCGTGAAGACGGCGACTACGTAGATTCATTCGACCAAAACAGCGAGATGTACTTGTTCATCCAAGAGCTTGCTAAGTTACGTACCGAAAACAAAGTCATGACACGCGGAGAAATGAAAGTCATTGGCAGCGATAAAGCTGGCGCCGGTGTGTTCGCCTTTACCCGAACGTTGGATAACGACGAAGTCTTGGTGGTAATGAACACATCGAATTCCCCGATGTTGATGAACCAACTCGATGTAGAGCAAGCGGGCGGCACCGTCTTCCAACAACAAATCATGTCGAACTGGGCAGACGCTCCGGAGCAGTTAATCGCCGATGAAAACGGTCACGTAACCCTTGAGCTACCAGCCAAATCTGCCGTGATTTACTCAAAAACTAACGACACCCAATCGGTGGATACACCAGACCTCAACATCCAACTGGCGCAAGATTGGGAAGGACAAACCATCACTGATGACATCGTGATTACTGGTACTGCTAACGCAAACGAGAAATTGAACCTTGTCGTGGACGGTAATCTAGAAACAGCACAAGCCATCACCGTAGGCGCTGACGGTCAATTTAGCGTGACTTTATCTACCCGTCACTTTGCGATTGGCGAACAGCAACACCGCTTCGCGATTTACTCCACTGAGAAAAAAGCGGGCATTGAAGATGTGAACTTTGTGTCGGACTTAAGCTGGTCGAACACGCCAGACGACACGATTGATGACGCAGGTGATGCACAAGATGGTATGGGCGGTCCTAACGGTAACTACTCCCTACCAACGGATCCAACGTTCGACAAAGACAACAGCCAACTCGCAATCAACAAAGCCGAGGTGTTTACCGTCGGCAGTAACGTGCGCTTGACCTTCACTATGGACAAGATCACCGATACTTGGTTGCCGCCAAATGGCTTTGACCACGTTGGCTTCACCATCTTCATTGATTTACCGGAAGAAGCAGCAACCAACCTAACGGAACTGCCTAAGATCAACGCTTCTATGCCAAGCGGAACATGGAGTCGCAATGCAGTGGTCTTCGGCTGGCAAAGCTCGATTTACAACACCCAAGGCGCAAACGCGACAACATGGGGCGAAGCAGTAACGCCAGCACCAATGGTCACGGTAGACAAAGCCAACAACACCATTTCGATGGACTTCGCGAGTGACGCACTAGGTCGACCTGATTCACTGGATGGCATTCGATTCTATGTGACAACTTGGGACTTGGATGGATTGTCTGCCACTTACCGTCCACTGGAACAAGACAAAGGTCCTTGGAACTTCTCTGGCGGCGCTTCGGATGAGAGCAAGATTTGGGATGACTTACCAATCATCACCTTGTCTGAATAATCACTTAAACCACAATAAACGCGAAAGCAAAAAGCAGCTCACATTCGAGCTGCTTTTCTTTGTCTGAAATTCTGAAATCACTATTGCGAAACTCGCCCTTGCGCTAGTTAAACAGCGACTTAACCCACAGCACTAAACTGTCCCATAACTTCCCAATCCACGAGCCCTCTTCCACTGCTTGGTTACTCACCAACGGATAGCTCGCCACGGTTTTATCGTCACTCTTCCACACGACTTTGCCAACCACATCCCCTTTTGCAATGGGTGCAATCAGCGGCTCATTCACGACCACGCTCTTGTCTAAACCAGCGGTTAAAGAGCGAGGCAGCGTAAGGTACGCATCTTGGGCAAAACCCAAATCAATCTCACTGACATCGCCTTTCCACACTTTTGCACTCGCCTGAACTTCCCCCTGTTTTGCCACTTGTTTAGTGTCATAGAAGCGGAAGCCATAGCTGAGTAGGTTCTTAGACTGGCTAATGCGTGACTGCTTGCTTGGTGTCCCCATCACTACCGAGATCAATCGCATCTTTCCTTGCTTAGCAGAACTGACCAAACTGTACCCTGCATTGCTGGTGTAGCCCGTTTTGCCGCCATCGACATCCATCGATTTGTCCCACAACAGTTTATTGCGGTTGTATTGGGTGATCTTATTCCACTTAAATACCTTCTCACTATAGAGCGCGTAAACCTCAGGAACGTCATTGATGATGGATTGCATCAGCGTCGCCATATCATTAGGAGAAGTTTGAATGCCCTCGCTATCCAGACCATGCGAGTTAACGAAGTAGGTATCGTTCAAGCTGAGCTTATCTGCCCAACCGTTCATTAAGGCGACAAACGCCCCTTCACTACCGGCAACATGTTCGGCGAGCGCCACACAAGCATCATTACCAGATTGAATAATCACACCACGCATTAGGTTGGCGACGGTGATTTCATCTTTAGGTTGGATAAACATTTTTGAGGAGTCTGGGAATTTGGCTGACCACGCGTTCTCACTCACCGTCACTTTATCGTCCCATTGGAGCCGCCCAGATTTGATTTCTTGCCCCACTACGTAAGCAGTCATCAACTTAGTCAAACTGGCAGGGGCTAATCCGGCACGCGCGTTTTGCTCAGCAATAATGGCACCGGACTGAAAGTCCATTAACACATAGCCTTTTGCCTGCAACTGAGGCGGATTCGGCGTCACGACCGCCAATGCAGGGGCACTTATGGTCTGTAGTAATAAACAAGTGAGCGTGATTCGGGTTAGTGACGTGTTCATCAAGCATCCTCCATGGTCAATGACCGCCAAATGTCTCGTTTCATAAATACGGTAAGACAGTGATGTCTAAACTGCACTTATCAGATCATAGTTCACTCAGTGCATACCAACACAGAAAGATCGAAGAGTTTCTGTTTTGAGTGCCATTCCTTGCCTTTCCCGCTTCAAAAATTGAGTTCTTACAACAAATCTATTGTTTCTAATAAGGAATTCGATATCGTAAAGCAACTATAAACAAGGACAGACCATAACAATGAACGCTCAATCATTTATCGACGCAGGACTGCATTACACGCCCCACTCGTTTACCGTGCCGCTGGACTACCAAGATCTTAGCAAAGGCACGATCAACGTCTTCGCTCGCTCCGTTTGTTTAGTCGGCGATGAAGACTCCGACAAACCGTGGTTAGTGTATTTTCAGGGCGGTCCGGGCTTCCCTTCTCCTCGTCCAAACGGAAACAACGGCTGGATCAAACGCGCACTGAGTGAGTATCGTGTATTGCTGCTCGACCAACGCGGCACTGGCAACAGCAGCGTGATTAATCACCAGACGCTTGCTCACCTCTCACCGGAGCAACAAGCAGACTACTTAAGCCACTTCCGCGCAGACAACATTGTTCGCGATGCGGAATTTATCCGTGAACAATTTGGTGTTGAGCAGTGGGCGATTTTGGGTCAGAGCTTTGGCGGCTTCTGCTCTCTAACCTACCTATCGCTGTTCCCGAACAGCCTGCTGCAAAGCTACATCACGGGTGGTGTGCCTTCGGTTTCTCGTCATGCCGATGATGTGTATCAAGCAACCTTTAAGCGCACCATGGAGAAGAACCAAGCCTTCTTCCAGCAATTCCCACAAGCGCAGCAACTGTGCCAAAACATTGCCAATCACTTATTGGAGCACGAAGAGTTTCTGCCAAATGGTCAGCGTTTTACTGTCGAACAGTTCCAACAAATTGGGATTAACTTTGGTGTCAGTGATACCTTCTTGCCAACTTATTACTGGCTAGAAAGTGCCTTGATTGAAGTGAACGGTAAACCTCAGCTTCGTTATGAATTCCTCAACGACATGCTGGCGCAGCAAAACTTCCAGACCAATCCAATTTACGCGATTTTGCACGAATCAATTTACTGCCAAGGGTTTGCTTCTCAATGGAGCGCACACCGAGTACGCCAAGAGCATGATGCATTCAATTACGAACAAGGTAAGCCGTTCTTCTTTACTGGAGAAATGGTCTTCCCTTGGATGTTCGATCAATACGTGAACTTAAAGCCACTGAAAGAAGCGGCGGAATTACTGGCAGAGAAAGCCGATTGGACGCCGTTATACGATGCGCAGCAACTGGCAAACAATAAGGTGCCTGTAAGCTGCACTGTCTATGCCGACGATATGTTTGTAGAAATGGACATCAGCCGCGAAACACTAGCTGCAATACCAAACTCAAAAGCGTGGATCACCAACGAATATGAGCACAACGGTCTTCGTGCAGATGGTGAGCGTATTCTCGACAAGTTAATTGCGATGGGTAAACAAACCGTAGCAACGTTGAAATAAGCGGCTAACGCTCAGAATTTGCTAAAAACCTAGATAGAAAAACGCCTCTTTGTCACAAGATAGAGAGGCGTTTTTTGGTTCAGCATCAAATATTAATAAATACCATTAGGCAAACCCGACAAATGCATCTTGATGCATTTTATTTCTTATTGTAACATCCTGTTTTTATTAAATTAGTTGGTTATAAAAATGACAAAGTTTACAGAATATAAAGTGGTTCACATTGTTGAAGGTGGTTGCGGCACAATTCTACTAGGTGCAAGTGGCTTGCCTGTGCAAAAGATGGAAGCAGAGCTGAACAAGTACGCACAAGATGGTTGGCAAGTTGTATTCCAAGTAGTGGAACAAAAACGCTTTATGCTATTTTGGAAGCGTGAGGCTGTAATTATCACTCTCGGCCGATAAGTTTGCTTAAATATATCTCTTTGAAATTGATCCATCGCTACCAGGCTAGCGGTGGTTCAAAGCAGTTATTGAATATTGAATGTAATTTTGAGCCCACTTGCTCAGAGTACACCAAACAATGTATTGCTAAGTATGGGGCAATAAAAGGTTGGAAACTTGGTTTGGCAAGAATTAAGCGGTGTAACCAACCCGACCTCATTGAAAAAATATATGACGAGGTACCGTAATGCGCTTATTTGAGCCAATTGAACAGCTAGAGAAACAGGAAGAATTACTGAGAAGTCAGGTAAACTCATTACCTGAACATCAAAAGAAAGAATTCTATGAACGCCAGTCTAAAAGTCTCAAGGACCCCGATACCTACGCAACGTTAAACTGGTTCTTTCTTGGCGGTTTTCACCATTGCTACCTAGGTAAATATGCTTTGTTTGCTTTAGAGCTAATATTGTTAATCGTAAGTATCGTTGGCTTTGTTCTTGGACATCCTAGTGCGTTCCTTATCCTCGCGTTACTCATTATATATGAACTACCACAATTGTTTTTTTCACAGAAAATAGCAAGACAGCACAATTATCAGTTATCTTGTGAAATCTTCAATGAAGTGCGAAGAAACTAGATGGTTAAACGATATAGCACTCCCCAACGTTTGGCATTTTCAGTTTAAGGTTGGGGAGCGTGTCTCACAACATAATGTGGCGTTAGTCTTTGACTCGCTTGGTCATCATTTTGGTGATCACTCGGTAGCCCATCTTATGGTAGAAATCTTCACCTTCGTGATTAAATGACGCCACGGTTAAACCGAGCTCTTCAATATCTTGGCTGCACAAATCACTCTCGATTTTATCCATCAAAGACAAGCCAATACCTAAGTTACGGTGGCTTTCAGACACCACCAACTCATTGATATATCCAACGCGTCTTTCCGGAGAGAGAATCGAGTTTACCTCTCGCACGGTACCAGAGATAAAACCAACCACCTGTCGGTTCGAACAAGCTATAAAAGCCGTGATGCTGCCATCAAAATATTTATCGAAGATGTTGCGATCTTCCCTTAACTGCGCCATTTCTTCCGGAGAACGGTAGAAATCTGGCTCAGCATCATGGTGAGAAGTGTCGAGTTCGACCAAGAGCGTTTTCAACAGAGGGACGTCTTCTTCTCTTAGTCTTCTGATATGAAACTGTTGCATGTTGAATTCCTTTGCCAACCGACCTGTATCAAGCACAGATCTTTGCTTCAACTGATTATCGGATAAGAAGTTTTAGGAATGTGAAGCGAATCAACAGTACAAATTTCGACCATTTATGTCGAGTGCGTTTTCAACAGTTTTATGAGTTTTTACTGATAATTTGAACATCCACAAAATTTAAGTGGAAATAAAAATCCCCTTTTCTCAATAAAAGGGGTTATACCCAAGTGACTTCAAGATGCAGGATTCAGAGCATTGTCATTGATTCGAGAGCAAGGAAAACAACGCAGTGTAATAGCCAGCTCTTTCCAAGTTGTTTGACGCAGCCATTGGTTTAATTAAAAAAGCGGGTCAATGACACGCTCCCAAAGGGCATTCTTTACAAATAGTAAGGGTCTTGGCTTGTATACTTTGTTGCCGATTCTTGATTTAGAACCACTAAACCTTTAAATCGCCGCCGCGTCTACAAACCAAGTCAGTCTCGCTGAACCTAGCATCTCGAGGTTACTTGGGCATACATAACTTAGAAAGCAGCGCTTTGCTCAAAAGCGAGTGCCGATTTTAAGCGACTGAAATCACCAATGGGTTCGCCATCAAGCATAAACTGCGGGTAGCTTCTTGCGGTTGGGAATAACTCGAACAAAGTTTCCCGCTCAAACTCCACACCTAACTTGAGCGTTGCCACGTTAAAGCCCTGATTTTGCAACCACATTGCCGCGGTTTCACATTGGGAGCACTGCTCCTTGCTGTACATTTCTATTTTCATCACTCTTCTCTGCTATTCCTTGCCGTTAGAAATCTGCATCAAAACTCAATTGGCGATCTTGAGGTCGTTTGTACTCAGTAACGCGTTTTTCGAAGAAGTTGGTCTTTCCTTCCATATCCAATAAGCGCATGTAATCAAATGGGTTTTCAGCACCAAAGATCGGGGTGAAACCAAACAAACCAGCGATAACATCAGCAGTGTGCTCAATGTATTGGCACATCAGATCAGCATTCATACCAATCAAGTCCACTGGTAAGGCTTCCGTTACAAACTCTTTCTCAATTGAAACCGCTTCACGGCAAATCTCTTCAAACTCTTGTTGTGTCACTTTACCCTGCCCCAAGGTTTTGAATAGCAGCGCAGAGAAACTAAAGTGCAGCCCTTCATCACGAGCAATCAAGTCATTGCTTGCTGCCAAACCAGCCAGCAAACCACGTTTACGGAAGTAGTAAATGGCACAGAAGCTGCCAGCGAAGAACAAGCCTTCCACCAAGCCAAAGGCGATCAAACGCATTGCCAAAGGTTTATCGGAAGAGATCCACTTCATTACCCACTCCGCCTTACGCTTCACAGTAGGGACGTTTTCAATCGCATTGAACAAACGCTCACGCTCTTCAACATCAGGAATGTAAGTTTCGAGTTGCAGTGCGTAAGTCTCTGCGTGAATGACCTCATTAAATGCCTGCAAAGCAAGGAAGCAGCGCGCTTCTGCGATTTCAATTTCGCCATAAAATCGAGTCAATAAGTTCTCGTTGATCATCCCCTCGCTCTGAGCAAAGAACGCCAACACATGTCGAATGAAGTGCTTTTCGCCTTCGGTCAGCTTGGCAAGATCAGCAAGATCTTGAGCAAAATCGAGTTCTTCTGTAGTCCAGAAAGCCGCTTCGTGAGTTTTGTACGCTTGCCAAATCTCTTCGTATTGAATGGGGAACAAGCTAAATTTATTTTTAACAATCATACCGTTTCCTTACTTTCGGTTGATGTGAATCTTTTTAATTGGCGAGATAGGTTATGCGCCGCAATTTAGGCAATCTTCATCTTCGCTTTGCTGACCAACGGTGACTTTCACCGCATTCGTCGATGGCTTAGATCGCAGGTAGTACATGCCGGTTTTCAGACCACGTTTCCACGCGTAGAAGTGCATCGCATTGATTTGGGCGAACGTTGGTGATGCGAGCCATAAGTTGAGGCTCTGCGATTGGCAAACAAACGGGGCACGAGCCGCAGACATATCAATGATCACTTTCTGAGAGATTTCCCACACGGTGCGATACACGGATTGAAGATCGTCTGGAATCGCATCAATGCCTTGTACTGAACCGTTATTAAGAATAATGGCGTCACGGATTTTGCTCGTCCAAAGACCACGCTGTTCCAGATCGCTTACCAAATGTTTGTTGATGATGATGAACTCACCCGACAAGGTTTGGCGTTTATAGATATTGCTGGTTTGCGCTTCAAACGCTTCATTGTTACCTAAAATTTGCGCTGTCGACGCCGTTGGCATTTGAGCAATCAGTAACGAGTTGCGCACACCATGCTCTACGATTTGGCGCTTGAGCTGTGACCAATCCCAGCGGCTGCTTGGTTGTTCATCCCACAGATCAAATTGGAACTGACCATGACTGATTGGTGAGCCGTCATAACTGGAGTACGCACCTTTTTGCGCCGCGATTTCACAAGACGCTTCAAGGGAGGCGTGATACATGGTTTCCGCGATGTCACGGTTAAGCTGCAATGCTTCTTCGCTATCGAATGGAAGGTGCATTTTGAAGAACACATCCGCCAAACCTTGGATACCCAAACCAACAGGACGATGCGCGTGGTTCGATTTTTCAATCTTATCGGTTGGGTGATAGTTCACATCGATAACGCGGTCGAGGTTCTTAATCGCGACTTTGGTAACTTGGTGAAGTTTGTCGAAATCAAACCCCGTGTCTGTAACGAACTTAGGCAGTGCCATAGACGCCAAATTACAAGCCGCCGTTTCATCTGGTGTTGAGACTTCCATGATCTCTGCGCACAAGTTACTAGATTTGATGGTGCCGAGGTTTTTCTGATTCGACTTTTCATTACACGCATCTTTGTAGAGCATGTACGGCGTACCCGTCTCGGCTTGCGACTCAATGATTTGTGTCATCAATTGGCGGGCTTTGATGGTCTTCACGCCCAAGCCCATACGCTCGTATTCTTGGTACTTCTGAGTAAATTCAGCGCCGTATAAATCAGACAAACCTTTGGTATTGTGTGGGCTAAACAGAGTCCATTCCGCGTCGTTTTCGACACGTTCCATGAACAAGTCTGGCACCCATAGAGCGAGGAACAAATCACGAGCGCGGAACTCTTCTTTACCGTGGTTCTTACGTAAATCGAGGAAGGATTCGATATCCGCATGCCAAGGTTCCAGATAAACCGCAAACGAACCCTTGCGCTTACCGCCACCTTGGTCGACATAGCGAGCGGTTTCATTGAAGACTTTCAGCATTGGCACGATGCCATTCGACACACCGTTAGTACCAATAATTGGCGCCCCAGTCGCTCGAATATTGTGGATGTGTAGCCCAATGCCACCCGCCGATTTAGAAATCAGCGCACAATCTTTGAGGGTGTCGTAAATGCCGTTGATGGAATCTTCTTGCATCGCTAATAGGAAACACGAAGACAGTTGCTGCATCTTACAGCCAGCATTAAACAGCGTTGGCGTAGCGTGGGTGTAGTAGCCAAGACTGAGCAAATCGTATAGCTCTCTAATTTCTTCAAGATCGTCACCCGCGACAGCGACCGCTACACGCATGAACATATCTTGCGGTCGTTCAACGACCACACCTTTTACTTTCAATAAGTAGGAACGCTCGAGAGTTTTGTAGCCGAAATAATCAAACTGATAGTCGCGTTTATAGTCAATCATGTCTTCGAGCGCAAACTGATTCTTGGCAACAAAGTCGACGTAAGTATCGGAAAGAATACCGATTTCAGAGAGCTCACGTGTTGCAGTTGCGTATCCGCTGGTTTCTTTTTGCAGAGAACTCACCATCACGCGAGCCGCAAGCTTGGCATAATCAGGGTGTTCCGTCGCAAGGCTTGCTGCCGTTTCAGCGAGGAACACATCGATTTCCGTCACCTTAATGCCGTCGTACAAACCGCTTACCACGCGTTGTGCAACCGCAATAGGTTCGACTTTTAGTCCATCAGCCAGCGCTTCGGCTCTTCGAGTCACCTTATCTAGACTGGCTTTTTCTTTCCGTCCATCTCGTTTTATAACGTCCATAATCTATATCTTGTGTGTAGTTTAAATATTGAGCACCATATGTACGCAATAGATCTAGATGATAATGGTTATCATTACAAGAAAGTTTTTTAAAAGTTAGAACTGACCATGGAGAGGGTAAGGAAACATATTGACACTGACACCAAGCTCGATAGGAACAGCAATCAGAGGCAAGCACCGTAAACGTGATAAAGTGATGAAGTTTTCCACAAAGCTTTAATTTTCATTAACTTAGTTCATTTCTAGAAAAGAATAATAAATGTGATCTGGTTCAAACTTTCACACCCTTTAACTTCCAATGCTACGCGCTGAAATTTGTTGAAAAAAACGCCGGGGAAACATGACTAAAAATATCCGCATAGTTTATCCGTATTTCCGACTAAATTACTCAGGTATACTCCGAGCCGCTAAAATTGTTAGGTATCGAGTCGTCGAACCATCAACCTTTTAAAGTAAGGAATAATCATGAGTCAGTATGTTGTCTGCGCCCTGTATAAATTTGTGGAACTGGAAAACTACCAAGAGTTACGCGAGCCATTGCTTGCACTAATGGAAGCCCACGGTGTACATGGAACGTTGCTACTGGCGAGTGAAGGTATTAACGGTACGATTGCAGCGAAACGCGAAGGTATTGATACACTGCTTGCATGGCTAAATGCCGAGCCGAGCCTTACTGGTATTGTTTACAAAGAGTCGTACTCAGATACTCAGCCGTTTAACCGCACCAAAGTAAAGCTAAAGAAAGAGATCGTGACATTGGGCGTTGAAGGCATCGATCCTCGCCATGTCGTTGGCACCTACGTAAAGCCGCAAGATTGGAACGATCTGATTGCTGATCCAGAAGTATTTGTGGTTGATACTCGTAATGACTATGAAATCGAGATCGGAACATTTAAAGGTGCAGTTAACCCAAATACTGACACGTTCCGCGAATTTCCTGACTATGTAAAACAAAACATGGACCCAGAGAAACACAAAAAAGTCGCGATGTTCTGTACGGGTGGTATTCGCTGTGAGAAGTCGACCGCTTACATGAAAGAACAGGGCTTTGATGAGGTGTACCACCTAGAAGGCGGTATTCTGAAATACCTTGAAGAAGTACCAGAAGAAGAAAGCTTGTGGGAAGGCGATTGTTACGTATTCGACGGTCGCGTTGCGGTGAACCACCAGCTAGAAAAAGCTGACTACGACTTGTGTAATGCTTGCCGACTGCCTATCACAGAAGAAGACAAACAATCAGATCAGTTTGAGCAAGGCGTAAGCTGCCCGAAATGTTTTGGTAAGCACAGTGACGAACAGGTAGCGCGCTTCCGCGAGCGTGAAAAGCAAGTATCGTTAGCTGCGGTTCGTGGCGAGCAGCACGTCGGTGGTGAGAGTGCCAAACAACGTCAGCAACGACGTGCAGAAAAACTGGCAAAGAAAGACGCACAACGTAAACAAGCGTAATTAGTAAGGTGCGAGCTAACAAACCTAGCTCGCACTTTCTCCCCTTTCAATCTAATTTCAATAGAGGTCGTTGTCTTTCAGCAACACTTCTAGCTCGTTAGTACCACTCCTGCTTGGCTGCCCAACCATTTCATCATAGGCACTTTGCTGGCGAAGCACCTGTTTGTTCGCTTTTAAATTACGACACTGTTTTTGCAACTCCAGTATCGAATGCGCCCGTAAAAACTTCCCTTTGTCATCTGTGACAAAGTGCTCTTCTCCATCGACAAATACTGAAACCTGATACAAAGCGAGATCGAGAGAGTGGATGACAAGCTTGTCGATATAGAAGAATTTTTCCAGTTTACTGAGTGGCATAGACATAAAGCACCTCCTTGCTCCGTGCCTCTACGTCAACCGTAATAAAATCGATCACCGAGTGAGAAATTTGCCTCTCTCATGCGTAGAAGTCGGAAAACCAGTGAGGGCTCCGATGCAAACAATCAACTTAGTATGGCTAAAACGCGACTTACGCCTAACCGATCACCTCCCTTTGCAGCATGCTCTATCTTGTGAGAATCCAACAGTGCTGCTCTATATTTTTGAGCCCATGCTGTTGGATGAGCCACATTACTCCGAACGTCATTGGCGCTTTGTTTGGCAATCACTCCAAGACATGGACGTACAGCTTGCTCAACATGATCAAAAGGTCTCAGTAATGTTTGGCAATGCTCGGGATTGTTTGAGTGCGATTCAAAACCAATTCAGCATCAATGCCGTTTTCTCTCATCAAGAAATTGGATTGAATTGTACGTTTGAGCGAGATAAACAAGTATCAGCATGGCTTCAAGCACAAGGCATTCCATGGCATGAGTTTGAACATGGCGCAGTTGTGCGAGGCGCAAAAGACCGATTCGGCTGGGACAAACACTGGGATACCGTTATGCGAGCTCCCATAGAAAAGATTGAACTTGAAAGCACTTCTCTTATTACCCTCGACATTGACGCGCTAGGTTTCACCTTTACTCCTCCCCCTTCTTGGTTAGAAAAAGTAAAAGGCATGCAAACTGGCGGGAGCTCACTCGCTTGGCAAACATTGGAAGACTTTTTTCAACGCCGAGGACGAGATTATTACCGCAGTATTTCCAACCCGACGGCATCTCGAACAGCCTGTACTCGCCTCTCTCCTTATCTTGCATGGGGTAATATTTCGCTTCGAGAAGTGTATCAATACCTCTTGCAACATTGGCAAGTGACGGGGTTTCGTCGCAGCCTAATTGCGTTGTCTTCAAGGCTTCATTGGCATTGCCATTTTATGCAGAAATTTGAATCTGAATGTGAGATGGAATTTCGCTGTGTGAACCAAGCCTATGACCCTTTGCTTCGCCAAGCGAGCAACATCGACCCAATCCGACTAGATGCTTGGAAGGAGGGAACCACTGGCATACCTCTCGTCGATGCCTGTATGCGCTGCCTTCATCACACGGGATACATCAACTTTCGAATGCGCGCGATGCTAGTAAGCTTTTTAACGCATCACATGAACATGGATTGGCGCGATGGCGTAACTCACCTAGCGCAGCTATTTCTCGACTTTGAGCCGGGTATCCATTATCCACAATTTCAAATGCAGGCTGGAGTGACTGGCACCAATACCATTCGTATCTACAATCCGACGAAACAAGCACAAGAACACGATGCCGATGGTGAATTCATTCATAAATGGATTCCGGAGCTCGCTAAGGTACCCACCCCACTGTTGTTTGAGCCTTGGAAAATGACCGCAATGGAAGTCGTGATGTACCAGTTAGAACCGGACTCAAAATACCTCGCCCCAATAGTCGATGTAGAAGCGAGTGCGAAAGCAGCCAGAGAACGATTGTGGGCTTGGCGAAAACGTACCGACGTAAAAATGGAAGGTACACGCATTTTAGCTCAGCACGTCCGTTCTTCTAATAAAAAGAAAGCCAGTTGATCGCCAAGAAAAGGGCGTGCGTACAAACAGGGACTTTATCAGGGAGAGAGCGGTACCCAAACAACAAAAGGAATGCATTATGTTGAAACGCATCTTGGTTACGACCACGGTTTTGTTCGCCACCCTAACTTTTTTACTGCCAGCGAAAGCACATGAACATGGAATGATGAAAGAAGACATCGTTGATGTGGCCGCAGCAAATGGCTCGTTCAATACGTTGGTCGCAGCAGTCAAAGCCGCAGGCTTAGTGGATACGCTAAAAGGTAAAGGACCATTCACTGTATTTGCACCCACAGATGAAGCTTTTGCTAAGCTTCCAGATGGAACAGTCGAAATGCTACTCATGCCCGAGAACAAAGATAAGCTGGTTGCGATTCTCACTTACCATGTGGTTCCGGGAAAAGTGATGGCCGCAGACGTAGTGAAAATGAGTAAAGCGACGACAGTCCAAGGGCAAGACGTGATGATCAAAACCATGGGCGATAAAGTGATGATCAATAACGCTACCGTAATTGCCACCGACGTCAAAGCTAAGAATGGTGTGATACACGTGATCGACACCGTCATCATGCCGAAATAGTGACACAACATGGAAGGGCGAGGTTTCTCGCCCCTTTTTAGGACATGGAAAACATCAAACTCTCAAAGCATGATATACAAACGATGGAGCAGCGCCAAAGAACTCGATTGGTCAACTCCCTTGCGGGATACAAAAGCGCGAACCTCATCGGAACAAGAGACAGGCAAGGACAAGAGAACCTGGCTATCGTAAGCTCTGTGATCCACTTAGGCTCACATCCGCCACTGTTTGGTTTTATTGTTCGTCCACGCAAAAGCCGTCGTCATACATTAGAAAACATCCTCGATACCAAGCACTTCACCATTAATGCCGTCGGCGTCGATTTCGTCCAAAAAGCACATCAAACCTCCGCCCGCTATCCAAAACAGATATCAGAGTTTGAAGCGGTAGGACTTACTCCTTACTATGATGATGCGTTTCCTGCGCCATTTGTACTAGAGAGCAATCTCAAAATGGGGTTGGTGTTGAGAGAACACATCAAGATTGAAAGCAATCAGACGGAGATGCTGATTGGTGAAGTGTTGATGGTACACGCACCTGAAAGAGCCATCATGCCCGATGGCTACCTAGATCTAGAGCTACTCGACTTAGTGACCATTTCCGGGCTCGACAGCTACCACGTCACGCAACGTCTGCATAGGTTAAGTTATGCCAAACCAGACGCTCGCCTATTCCCTCTGACGAGGGAGGGAGAACCTTCATCTTGGGGAGCACTTGAAGTTGATATGGACTAACCGCTTTAGACATCAAAAGCTAAATACAGAAGTGGCAGTTTTCTCTGTCTAAGCCGTGTTCACCGGCCAGGTTGGTAAGGTGGGCGCGCCCTGCTTCCAATCCCATTTCGTAACCTTCTAGCAATACCGACTGGCGCATTGATAGACGTTGTACACTGAATTCATCCGGCGGCGCAATAACGCGAATATGCGTGTCTTTTGGAGGATTACGAATGAAATCTAACGATTCGTTGTAGTTCTCTGAACGGCGCAACATTGCCTCTGCCATCTGTGGATGCTCAGCGAACAACTTCTTCATTAACCAAGGTGTTTTTACCGGCTTTTTCTCATAAGCCAAAGGATGAGAAAGGATAACCGTAATATCACGAGCGCCGCGACGATGTGCTTCTCGAACCGGAATGGAATCCGCCACACCACCATCGGTATAACAACCACCAGAGAAGCAAGGAGTATGCTTGTACGCAATAGGCAGTGCCGTCGTCGCTTCCATCGCATTATGGAAGTTATGACGATTTACACGGTAATAATCCGCTTTACCCGTATTTACGTTCGTTGTCGCCGCTAAGAAAGGAATGCCTTCAAACAGTTTCGCTTCATCGACTGGGTACAAACGATTTGATTCTTCAAACAACCATTTCACATCGATCAAATCACCGCCTTTTAAAAAACGAGTAGGATCGAAAAAGCGTTTGCTGGTTGCTAATTTAGTAATGACGTTGATGCTACGGTGCGGGTAATCGGTCAAATAACCGATCAAATTTGAAGCCCCTGCCGATACGCCAATCGCAAAATCAAATGGTTTGTAGTCTTGTTCTAAGAATGCATCTAATACGCCGCTAGCAAAGACACCACGCATTGCACCACCTTCGACTACGATTGCTTTTGTTGCCATGTTTCCCCCCAATAATTGCTCTGAAAAGGTTACTGAAATTCGTGCTACAGCAACAATTGGTTATTCTTATTATTGAGATAGGCGAAGTCTATGTGTTTTTGGCTTTTTAAGTGGAAACTTAGGATCAAAAAATCCACATCAACTGCCTAGTCAATGTGGATTCAAAGTAAAGTATTCAGATGCTAAAGAAATTAAGCAAAAACGGTTTTATACGCCTCTGCAGCGCCATCAATGAACATTTGTGTGCCAATCACGGCGAGGATCAGCCCCATCATTTTGGTGATCACATTTAACGCACTTGGACCAACAGCTTTCACTAACTTGTCGCCAAAGAGAAACAAAACGTAAGTAATAGCACAGAGCACAGCAAAGGATGCGATAGTAATAATGGTTTCCGTTATTCCACCCGCTGTTGCAAAGTTCATTGCTGTCGCGAGAGTGCCCGGACCAGCTAAAATCGGCATTGCCAGTGGGGAAACTGCAATACTTAAAGCCGCCTGTTCTTGCTCTGGTGAGTAGGCTTTCTCTTTGGTCTTCTTGTGCGTTGATTCACCTTGCAGCATGTGAAAGCCAATTAAAAAGACTAAGATGCCGCCGGTAATACGCAACGCGTATAACGTAATGCCGAACAAGTCGAAAATCACCTTACCCGCAACAGCAAACACAGCAACAATAACAAAAGCGATAAAGACCGAACGAAATGCAATTGAGCGGACCGTTTGTTTATCATCATCCGCCGTTAGGCTTAAAAAGATAGGAATGTTCGCGATAGGATTCATGATGGCAAAAAAGCCCATAAACACTGTGACCGTATGAAGTATTAGCTCTTTCATGTTCTCCACATTTGGTAAGCTATTGATTATTAAAAATCAGTATATACCCAAGTTTATAAATAGCGTCACTTTATGTTCAATTTGCTCGGTTGCACTTCGTCAAGTTTTGTCCTGTGGCACACTTTGTAGTGCATCTCTGTTTACGCTCCCAATAAATGCCGTTATGGTGAAGATTCAGCCAAATAGAACCACTCTTCAGGAAGCCAGAACATCATGAACAATACGATTGAAACCATTCTTGCTCATCGCTCTATCCGAAAATTCACCGCAGTTCCTATTACTGATGAACAAAGACAAACCATCATTCAAGCAGGTTTAGCTGCGTCTTCTTCTAGTATGCTTCAAGTCGTCTCAATCGTTCGAGTGACTGACTCTGAAAAGCGTAAGCAATTGGCTCAATTTGCTGGTAACCAAGCTTATGTTGAAAGTGCGGCTGAGTTCTTAGTGTTTTGTATTGATTATCAGCGCCATGCAACCATCAATCCTGATGTACAGGCAGACTTTACAGAACTAACTCTGATTGGAGCAGTAGATTCTGGAATCATGGCACAAAACTGCTTGCTTGCAGCCGAGTCTATGGGATTAGGTGGCGTATATATTGGAGGACTAAGGAATAGCGCAGCTCAAGTTGATGAGCTATTGGGCTTACCGGAAAATAGCGCGGTGTTGTTTGGTATGTGCTTAGGGCATCCCGATCAAAATCCCGAAGTAAAGCCACGCCTACCTGCACATGTGGTTGTTCATGAAAATCAATACCAAGAGCTAAATTTAGATGATATTCAGAGCTACGATCAAACTATGCAAGCGTATTATGCGAGCCGTACAAGCAATCAAAAACTGAGTACATGGTCGCAAGAAGTCACTGGGAAGCTTGCTGGTGAGTCGCGACCTCATATTCTGCCGTACTTGAACAGTAAGGGGCTAGCAAAACGCTAATATCATTGAAATGATGGTTTGTTGTATGAAATCGTTCATCAAACCATCACTTTGTTGAACCCACATCATATTTTGACCATACGCTGCCAACTTTCTGGCAAAACCATAACAAAGCGCTATTGACGCAGAATAAAAAATACGACACACATCACACTTTAAAACAAAGCATATAAATTTTTTTAGAAAAATGGTCGCATCAATAACTAATTGAAAAACTGTCAAATTACAAATTTCGTGAGCTGATACGGAAAATTAGAGCTAATTAATAAACACTTTTGTCAAATCCACGCAACTCAACGCACAGAAATATAAAATTCAGCAATATATAGCTGGCTTTTTATCAATTTATCGTCTATTGCCCCTCCTCAAAAAATTCTTTAGAGTGCGCTCGCCAGATGCAACCCGTTTCTTATTGAGTATTTTATAAATTAAAACAAATAATACTGCCCAATAAAATTGTGACGTGTTGTTGTTTAGGCAAAAAACAATGTTGTTCTTAGCAACTCGCTCTTTACGTCAGATGAATGAAAAAGCATGAATTTCAACTATACAAAGCTAGGCAGTTTACTCCTTTCCTCTGTACTTCTCGCTGGATGTACAGTACCGGGCAGTCACTTATCCACGAGTGGAAAGCACATCGTTGAAGACAACAGCGCCAATACGGCGGCAGATTTTAACGTCTTTCCACTGACTCTTGATAAAGTCTCGCAGCTAAAAAGCTCAGATGTAGAGACCAAAGCGAACCCAACACTTGACCATCAACTCGCGGCTTACGAGTATGAAGTCGGTCCTGGCGATATTCTGAATATCACTATTTGGGATCACCCTGAACTTACCATTCCAGCAGGCTCTTACCGTAGCTCTGAAGAAGCGGGTAACTGGGTGCATGCTGATGGCACCATCTTCTATCCATACATAGGTATTGTTGAAGTTGCGGGTAAAAATGTTCGCCAAATTCGTACCATTATTGCTAACAAGTTGGCGAAGTACATTGAGAGTCCACAAGTGGATGTGAGTGTTGCGGCATTTCGTTCCAAGAAATCTTACATCACTGGCGAAGTTAACAAGCCAGGGCAGCAACCTATCACCAATATCCCACTTACGCTTCTTGATGCAGTTAACCGCGCTGGCGGTCTAGCAGAGGATGCGGATTGGCGTAACGTCACACTGACACGCCAAGGCAAAGTCGAAAACATTTCTCTCTATGCGCTAATGCAAGAGGGTGACCTTACTGAAAACCGATTACTTCAACCTGGCGACATCGTACATGTGCCAAGAAATGACACTCAAAAAGTGTTTGTTATGGGTGAAGTTAACGATCCTAAGCTACTGAAAATGGATCGCGCAGGCATGAGCTTGACCGAGGCTCTAAGCAATGTTGGTGGTATCAACCAACTTTCTGCGGATGCAACTGGCGTTTTTGTCATCAGAAAATCTCAAGACAATCAAGCATTAGGCGACATTTACCAACTTGATGTCTCTGACGCAGCGGCGTTAGTGATTGGTACTGAATTTGATTTGGAACCTTACGACATTGTGTATGTTACTGCTGCACCAGTCAGTCGTTGGAACCGCGTTATTGCACAGTTAGTACCGACGATTTCAGGCTTCAATGAGCTTACAGAAGGTGTTCTACGCGTTAGAAACTGGCCGTAGTTCAGACGTTCTTGAAAGGGCTTATGTGAAGAGGTAAGCCCTTTCCAATAGTTATTGATAAGGAACAAACCATGTTTTCAAACATTCTTGTCGTATGCGTAGGTAACATTTGTCGCTCTCCGACTGGGGAACGAGTGCTTCAACAACTTCTTCCGAATAAAACCATTTCTTCAGCCGGTATTGCCGTTGAGAAAAGTCGACTGACTGGGAAACCAGCGGATGAGACAGCAACGCTCATTGCCTCGGAAAAAGGGTTTTCTCTTGAGAATCACCAAGCGCAACAACTTACTGCGCAGCTTTGTGCGAAACAAGATCTTATCTTGGTAATGGAACAAGGTCATATCGATGCATTAACTGAGATCGTTCCAGAAGCAAGAGGCAAGACCATGCTGTTTGGGCATTGGATGAATTCTGTCGACATTCCAGATCCATACAGACAAAGCAGAGAAGCATTTGATCATGCGTTTTCTCTGATTGAGCAATCCGCTCAGGCTTGGGCAAAAAAACTATAACTTCAGATTACTTGGCGAAATAAAAAAACAATGGCTAACCAAACTATAAGTTCATCTGCACCAACCGATGATGAAATCGATCTCGGTAAACTGTTTGGCATATTGATAGATGCGAAATGGTTCATCATTGGCATTACGCTTCTCTTTGCAACAATCGGTATTGCCGTGGCATTGCTATCGACACCTATCTACAAAGCTGATGCTCTGATTCAGATCGAACAGAAAAGCTCTGGTGGTATTTCGGCGATGGTCGGCGATATGGGCGAGCTTTTTGCTGCAGAATCGTCAGCAACGACTGAGATTGAGATCATCAAATCACGTATGATCCTTGGTGATACGGTCGATAAATTTAACCTAACGACGATTGCCACTCCGGACTATCTTCCTTTTATCGGTAAAGGTCTTGCTCGCATCAATGGCACTCAAGATTACATCTCAGTTTCAACTTTCGAGATGCCACGTACCGCGCAAGGTTACAAGCATCAGCTTGTGGTAACAGATGCAGAGAAAGGCAGTTTTGATCTGTTGATTGAAGATCAAATTGTGCTTTCTGGCGTTGTTGGTCAAACGATTGAAATGAATGGCTACCGCATCAAAGTACGTGAACTGGTTGCGCAAAACGAAGACAGTTTTTCAATCGGAAAAATTAGCAAGCTTGACGCGATCAACCGATTGGCTTCACAACTGTCTATTTCAGAACGTGGCTCGAAAACAGGTATTGTGTCACTGAGTATTGAAGGCGAATACCCTGAACGTAACCAGCAAATTTTGAATGACGTTGTGCAAAACTACTTCCTACAGAATGTAAGAAGAAACTCAGCGGAAGCGGAACAGAGCCTAAACTTTCTAAAAGATCACCTACCGGAAATCAAAGAGAAACTGACAGGGTCTGAAGAGGTACTGAATCGTTTTAGACAAGAAAACGAATCGATCGACTTAAACCTTGAAGCACAATCAACACTCAAAGTGATGGTCGCTCTTGAAGCGCAGCTTAACGAACTGACATTCAAAGAAAGTGAAATCAGCCAAAAGTTCACGCAGGATCACCCAGCATATAAATCACTATTGGATAAACGTCAGACGTTACTGCAAGAAAAAGCTCGTTTGAACCGACAAGTTCAGAAGCTGCCAAAAACGCAGCGTGAAGTCCTACGTATGACTCGTGACGTTGAAGTTAACCAACAGATCTACATTCAGCTTCTAAACAAAGTTCAAGAGTTGAACATTATTAAAGCTGGTACCGTTGGTAACGTACGCATTATCGATAGTGCACAGTCTTACGCTATTCCAGTGAAGCCTAAGAAGCCTCTTATCGTTGTTCTAGCAACATTATTAGGCGGTATGGTTGCCGTTGCTTTTGTTCTGGTTAAAACCGCTTTCCACCGCGGCGTCACTTCTCCAGACGAGATTGAACAAACGGGTATTTCTGTTTACGCAAGTGTTCCTAAGTCAGTACAACAATTAGAAGTTGCGAGCAAACTTAAGCGCAAGAGCAACAAAGACCTGCTTCTATTGGCAGAAGAAAACCCTGCGGATCTTTCGATTGAAGCACTACGTGGACTTCGCACTAGCCTTCATTTTGCGATGATGGAAGCGAAAAACAACGTACTGATGATCTCTGGTCCAGCGCCTTCAATTGGTAAGACATTTGTATCGACAAACTTTGCGGCAGTAGCAGCGAAGACAGGTCAAAAAGTGTTGTTGGTCGATGCGGACATGCGTAAAGGTTACTTGCAACAATGTTTTGGTCTGACGGCTGATAACGGTCTTTCTGATTTCTTAAGCGGTAAGATTAGTCAAGATATGGTGATCAAGCCGACTAAAGTTGAGAACTTAGATGTAATTACTCGTGGTCAAGTACCACCAAACCCTTCTGAGCTTTTGATGCACCCACGATTTGTTGAGTTTGTAGAAAAAGCATCACAAGAGTATGACCTAGTGATCATCGATACACCACCAGTATTGGCAGTGACTGACCCTAGTATCGTTGGTGCGATTGCAGGAACCACTCTGATGGTAGCTCGCTTTGACCAAACGACATCGAAAGAGCTTGAAGTCGCTCGCAGTCGATTTGAGCAATCGGGTGTAGAAGTCAAAGGCGTCATTCTTAACGCAATTGAGAAGAAAGCGGCGAGTTCATACGGCTACGGTTATTACAACTACGCCTATAAGAGTGAGTAATGTCGCTACACCCAAGTGACTTAAGCATACTTGGGGAAAACCATAAATAGAAACACAAAGCCCCGCAATTATCGCGGGGCTTTTTAATAATGATCTAATTAATATAGCTTCTATTATTGCTTCTTCAATTGAAGAAAAGTGAGCACACTCAATAGCAAGAAGAAGGCGGGATCACTCCAACCAAAGCCAACAAAAACCCCCGTGATGCCAGCATAAGTAGTGATCGCTACGCCCAAGACATTCGTGACCAACAAAGCTTTAAACAGTTGTTTCGCCGTGTTGCCAGATTCAACATCACGCAACATCAAACTTACCGCAGCTACCCCACCTAAAAAGATTGACGTATGCTGGGACAAAAACAGTGCGTACTGGTCATTGATTTGTACACCATACATCGGCCACATCATGGTTGGAACAAAAAATAACGCAAAAGCAAATACCGTATAAACCGTGCCATGAACAGTTAGAAAGGTGCGGTTAGTCATAATATTACGCTCCGATTGGACCTTGATTGATGGTACTTAGTGGCGCGTTGATATCAAATATCTGCCCTCTTACTTGTTCAACCCCCATCTGTTTCAGACGAGCAGTGTGCATTTCGAGATAAGCTTGCGCCGTTGCTTCATCTTTAAAAAGATAGATGCCACCACCAAGTTTATCTTTCTCGCTTTCTGTCCAAATTTTCCAAATCATACCCGGTTCTTGGTTAATTGATTTAGCTAAATCAATCAGAGCATTCGACATATCTTCACCAAACGGACCATGAAATTCAAAATCTACTTGCAATAGTTTCGCCATCTTGAGTCTCCTCTTCTTATTGACTCGCTTTCGATGGGAAGATTATTACCTTTATAAAACTGACAAAAAAGTTCATAATTTTGCCATTAACTGTGGAAAAAACTGACCAATGAGACTCAAAACAACCTTAGAGCAATGGCAAACACTACAAGCAATTGAACAGGCGGGGAGCATTCAGTCAGCCGCAGTGATGCTCAATAAAAGCCATACCACGCTTATCTATTCGGTGAAAAAGCTCGAAGACCAATTAGGTATCAAGCTGATAGAAGTAAAAGGTCGTAAGGCCGGATTAACCGAACACGGTCAGACGATTTTGCGCCGTGCACAATCAATGCTTGAGCAGGCTCGTGAACTTGAAATGATCAGTGAGCAGCTAAATAGCGGTGTAGAATCACAGATAACGGTAGCGATCGATCACTTGTGCGACCCAAGTTGGCTCTATACTCCACTTAGTGAATTTCTCACACACAACAACACGACTTCCGTTCAAGTTGTAGAGACCTCTCTGAGTAAAACCACAGACATGGTGATCAATGAACTTGCGGATATTGCCATCATCAACCTTCCGATCACCAACTACCCTGCTGAAGCGTTCGGCACTACCACTATGGTCCCTGTGATCGCAGCTCGACATCCACTAGCAAAAAAGGAACATATTTCATTGGCGGACTTTGCAACCACCAGCCAAATTGTGGTTCGAGACTTAGGGGAATCAAACAAAGAGAAGCGAGACGTAGGCTGGTTACGCGCGCGTCAAAGAATCACGGTAGATAATTTTGACCACGCATTTAGAGCGGTTGAGCAAGGTGTCGGCTTCTGCCGCCTCCCAAAATATCTCGTTGAGTACCGTCAAAACGACCACATCAAAGAGATAGATCTTGAACATTCGAACCAATATCAAGTCGCTCTACATCTTACCTTGCCGAAAGGGGCGAAAAGTGGACCCGCCGCCCTTGCCCTCTATAAAACACTACTTGATAGTGCCAAAGTGCGAGTTGGATAGAGCGACACAAAACAAGCTCAACAGGCGCAATTCTTAAGCCTTCATCATGGATGCTTTCTCTTCTCCAACTTACTCCTCGCTTAAGTTCTAGAACTGTTTTATGTGAAGTTAAGTGCAGTTTTGCTTCTTTATATTATTCAAAGTTGCGATACCTGTTTCGATTACATACCATTGAAGCAGCTCAAGCCTAAAGCACCCAACACTCGCGGAAAGAACTCGGTTCACGGCACCTCAACCACCCTGCTTTTGTTAGCAGGAACAATCTGTTTTTACCTTCTTTTTAACTTCTAATAAAGCGAGTGTGGAAGAGATAAGAAAGGTGAAAAATGCAATCTTACAATAGCTTCTCCATTAACCTTAACCAGCAAAAGTCTGTAGCAAAAAAACGCTTAAAGGCGATCCGCCAAAATGACACCATTGCACTCAAACAGGTTAAACAGTTTCACTCTCAACCAGAAACGCTTACTCCTGACTCTATCCAGCTGTCAGACGTTCAACACGCTCTAGCTAGAGAGCTTGGCTTGCCCAGTTGGAGCAAGTTAAAAGCACATATAGAGGAATTAGAAAGGCACAAGCACGCTATTGACCACCAAGCAAACCCGCTTGATGCAGATTTAAAAACACTCCATGTCCGCTGTGGGCACGATATTCAGCAACTATTAAAGACTTGCGGGTTTGAAGGTGATTTCTTACCTATGATTGATCCACTGTGCATCGGCCCTATTCCCAATGATAAAAAAGGCTTTGTCGCCATTCGAGCACAATACGTCGTAGGCACATTGCTACCCGTGATGGGTCGCAAAGATTCGGTTCAAAATGTAGCGCAGTTTGAGCAAGACAATATCCATACTCTACTTAACCATCAATATGAACGTATTGTTTTTTGGGTTGAACACGATGCCTATGATCAATTCATGCTACTTCGAGGACTTTCCTTGTTAGAGAACAGGGTAGGTAAAGTGATAGAGATCATCGAATTCAACCAGTTTCCAGGAACAGAACGGTTTATTGGCTTTGGGCAACTCCCTGCCGAAGCTATTCGCTCATGTTGGCAACACCGAAAGCCGGTTACAGCGAAGCTTTTCAGTCAAGCCAAACGCTGCTGGCAAGCGTTGCGGGCTCAAACACCGCAGCCGCTCCTTAACTTGCTAGAACAACATGAATTAGATTGCTTACCGAATATCAAAGCAGTGATGAAACGACACCTTCAAGAACTGCCTAACTCGGAGTCAGGATTGAGCTTCACCCAATATTTGGCGTTGCAAGTATTGGGCGAGCAAAGCACAGCCATCACCGTTAAAGATTGGTTTCAAAGAAGTCAGCAAAGAGAGCCCCTTCCCACTCTCGGTGACGTAATGTTTTATGCATTGCTACTACCACTCGCACGAGCGGAAAAACCACTGTTTGCTGTGGATTCATTTGATAAAAATTGGTGGGAACAACAAGTCAGTATTAATGCTCGTGGCAAAGCTTGTTTGAGTGGGAAAGACTTTTTCATTCAAGACTATTGGGTCGGAGGGCTCCATAACCGAGAACAAGACTATTGGACGTGGGATCACACCTCTCTATCAACACTGCGTCATGTCGTGATGAGTTAAGCATTTGAGGCAATAAGCAATAAGCAATAAGCAATAAGCAAACTAACGTCGGTAGCCATCTAAAAACAGCGTAAGAATATCCTCAACGACTTTCTTGCGCTGCTCAATACTCGGCACCGCTTGATTAGCAACCAATTGTGGCCACAAACAGTTTCCTTTCAATAAGCACATTAGCATGCAACTCATCATGACAGGGTCAAGCGCTTTGACCTTGTTATCCGCAATGGCTTCTTTAAACCAGTTTTCCAGCAATGCATCTTGGCGTTGAAGTTGGTGTAAGTAGTTCTCTGCCAATTCTGGTGTGCGCATAAACTCACTGATCACCATCTTGGCGAGCGGCAAACCAAAGTCTTCATACATAGAGTTCAACTTGGCATGCAAATAGGTTCTAAGTTGTGTTTCGATATCGCTCTCTGGTGAGTAATTGAGTTGCAATCGTGCACGCTGAGTTTCGAGCACGCTTTGTATCGACTCGATAAACAACACATCTTTACTTTCAAAATGGCGATATAAGGTACGCTTCGATGCCCCAGCTCGCTCACACACTCTATCCATATTTGCGCCACTAAATCCGTGCTCAATAAACTCCTGTTGAGCCGCTTCAATCAGCGCAATGCGTTTTTTTTCCGAAAGTTTCATCGTTCTAGATTCACCAACCTCATGTAAGTGGCTGCAGAGTATAGCGCGCAAGAATCTAAAGTACACTTTAAAGTTTACTTTTTAAATTTTAAGAGTAAGATGCGCTCGCCGAAGTTAAGAAGCCTCTCTAAAAACACATAAAAGCCGCGGATCTTAACTCTCGTTTTGGTGCTTTTTCCTTATGAGAAAGCAGTGATTTTTCCGTGACGATAATTGAATCTCATAAGCTAAAAGTAACCTATCTTCCGCTTACATTGAGATCGCCACGATTTATGAAGTGACTTATGAAATTACCTTCTTTGCTTGTTGCTGCATCTTGCTTGTTTACCGGAGTCGCGAATGCGGATTCCATTTCTCTTCCTATTTGGAAAGAGAAAGCAGAGGCGCTTGGCTACAATTTGCCAAAACCTTTCGGTTTAAACCTCAGCTATATGAGTATGGAACAAGGCATCAATGTCGACTCTATCGCTTTAAAAGGCTTGGGCGGGATTGAAAAACTAGTCGATATGCAAGCAGAGCCAGGTAAACAAGCCACCGATGTAATGACATTGCGTGCTGATGTCTGGCTATTTCCTTTCTTAAACGTTTATGGCTTGATCGGCACGCTCGACGGCTATTCAGAAACGGATGTAAACGTCAAAGTTAAGTTGCCGTTTGTGAAACCACAACGTATTGAGAACTTTCGCCTAGACCTTGACGGTTACACCAAAGGTCTTGGCTTTGTACTTGCCGGCGGCTACGACCAATGGTTCGCACTGGTCGATGCAAGTTACACTCAAACCAATTTAACCGTTATTGACGGTTCAATTGATGCGCTTGTTGTATCTCCTCGTGTTGGTTACGACTTCCATCAAAATGGCGTGCCAATTCGATTTTGGGTTGGTGCTATGTATCAAGATGTCGAGCAAGAACTCTCTGGTTCACTCAAAGATCTTGGACTACCACAATCTTTAGGTGGCGTAATCCCATCAGGCGCGCGTTTTGAAGTAAAACAGCGTTTAGAATCTGAATGGAACACCATCGCAGGCATGCAATACCAAATTAATGAAGATTGGTACCTTTTGGGTGAAGCCGGTTTTGGAGATCGTCAAAGCATCTTCTTCTCTTTAGACCGTCGTTTCTAGGGTAACGAGAAGATGAAAACCTCTTATAGTCTTGCGCTCACCGCGCTGCTTAGTTCGTCATCTGCTTTTGCTATGCAGCAAGACGAAAGTAGCTTAATGGATGACATCCTGACCAAGCTTGGTTCAAGTGAGACCGTGGATGAATCTAAGTTAATCGACTGGGGCGTATTACCAGGTCCTTTTGTTAACCCAGAACAAGGGTTTGGTATTGGCGTTGCCGCAGTGGGGTTGTACACGCCTTATGACTGGCAAAAAGGCGATCCTTACTCGACCGTCACCGTTACTTCTTATGGTTCAACCTCAGGTTCTTACGGCTTGGGGTTAAACAATCGCACCTATTTAAAAAATGACAAAGTCCGTCTTTTAGGTGAGGCATGGATAAGCCATACCCCCGGTTACTATTGGGGTATTGGCAGCCAAGCCGCAGAAAACGAGAACAACAAAGTGCAGTATGAAGGGCAACGTTTACAGTTGAGCCCAAAAATCGCCGTTGAAGTCGCGCCAAATACTTACGCCAAACTTGGCTGGCAATGGCAGTCATTCAGTAAGGTCGACGGTGTCGATGGCGATATTCTCCCTTCAGAAGTTGCCGATGCCACCAGCAGTGGTGTCTTAGTTGGAATGGAATACGACACGCGTGATTTCGAACCGAACCCAATGCGTGGACAGTTTCTCGATATTGAATGGATAGCGAACCGAGATTCACTCGGTAGTGATGAAGACTACGACAACCTCGTTGCTAACTATCGTGTTTACCAACAATGGTCTGACACTACGATTATCGCAATGGAGGTATATTCACAATCGATTTTCGGTAACGCTCCTTGGTTTGATTACGCCCAGCTAGGTGATGACCAGCGTATGCGTGGCTACTACCAAGGGCAATATCGCGATAAACACCAGCTTTCTACACAAGTAGAGATTCGCCATACCATTGCAGGTCGTCATGGTGTGGTTGGGTGGCTAGGTGCCGGTAATATCGCACCGACTTATCACGACCTCTTTAAAAGTAGCTGGTTACCTACTGTCGGGGTTGGTTATCGATTTGCCTTTAAGGCACGTATTAACGTACGCGTCGATTTGGGCGTTGGCAAAGACAGCACTGGTTTTTATTTCCAAATTAATGAAGCATTCTAGGAGTAGGGTTTGAAGAAAGCAGCACTATTACTACTGAGCCTTTGTAGTGGACTCGTCCACGCGCAAGAACTGAAAGCACCGGTTGGCGTAAGACCGTGCTGTGCATTTGGTGTCGATCTCAAAGCGCAACTAGGAAGCGTGCCTATTCCATTCTTTTCTCTTGAGAATGTCTTATCCAGCAACGAAGTGGGTACTCACCACTATAACGATGGCAGTGAGTCTGTCTCTGGTAGCCTGCTAGGTCTGAATGAAGAAGCTAACGGCATTATCTTTACCGAACTAGGCGGGTTTATTGATACTGCCCACGTCCGTGATACCGCAGATTACACCTATTATTTATTCACCCTAAATCAACATTATCTCGGTCGCGCAGCGCATCTGGACTTGCCTGAAGAACTTCGTGTTCGTCGTATTCGTTGGTATGAACAAAAAGAGAAGCTTAGCGAAGAAGAGAAGCTAGATCGCAGTGCTCAAGCAGCAGCGCTAACCGCGTTTCGACTGGCTCAATGGCATGAAATAGCTCAGTGGTTCGGTATGGTGTCCGTTAGCGGATTTAAAGAGCTGGCATCTGCCTTTTCATCCGAAGACCTCTACTCCAACATGCTCGGCGCAAAATTAGCCAAGCAAGTATTACTGGACAACCCCGAGCTCGATCAAAAAGGCTTTTCTAGAGCCATGGACAGCGCTTTCAAACAAGCTTTAAAGGATTTAAAAGCTCAATCGAAAGCGATAACGAAACAGAAAATCCAGCAACTCGATGGTGATTGGTGGGATAGCTCGCGACGCTTACCTGATAAATGGGTAGTTCGATTCCGAGATTACCATATGGCACTGAACTTAACGCCCAACTACTCTGGTGCAAACCATGAGCTTTCGTTATCCGCGACCTTTGCCGATCAACAACCAATTGACCAGTGGATGAGCGTAGAGTTTAGAGCAAGCGACAATGAAAAAGCCTTCTCAGCACTGCCTAAGTCTCTGACCTCAAAATCAATTTGGACACCTAAAGATTATCAACAGATTTCAGATTTTGCTCGTACCATCGATAACCAAACCCGCCCTCCGTTGAAATAACACCGCAATAAACAACTGAATAAAAGATGCCTAGTTATGCACTTAGCATCTTTTACCTCATCATTATGCATCCAGTTTTCTACCAATAAAGAATGTAAGAATTCATTTCTATCGGTTGTAAATTCGATAAATTTGTTAATCAACAAACTTTTCAACCAGCCTTTTAGTTACCATTTAGTTAATATTCTATTTTTTAAAGTGACTAACTTCACATCTATCGACCATTCAGAGGATTATTCTTTCGTATTTTCACACTCCGCTGCTAATCTGCACGCCGCCTTGAAGTGAACTCAAGGTGCATAACTATAAGGAGTGTTCTCATGAATACCAAGAAACCGATGTCGCTCACCAGCCGCGTAATTTTGGGTATGGTAGCGGGTATCTTGACAGGATTTGCAATTCGCACACTTTTTGCCGACAACGGATTTGTCGACGCATACATTGTTAATGGATTATTCGAAGTTGGTGGGCAGATCTTCGTTGCCAGCTTAAAAATGCTTGTTGTACCGCTAGTATTTGTTTCGCTAGTTTGTGGTACCAGCTCTCTAAAAGACCTATCTACATTGGGTCGCATGGGTGGTAAAACCCTTGCTTTCTACGTAGCAACAACCGCTATCGCAATCACACTTGCTCTAACCATGGGTACGCTATTCCAGCCGGGTGCTGGTGCAGACCTAACCGCAGCAAGTTCATTCAAATCAGCAGAAGCGCCATCTTTGGGTCAGGTGATCATTGATATGTTCCCGACTAACCCAATCAGCGCAATGGCAGAAGGTAAAACCCTGCAAGTTATCGTGTTCGCCGTCCTATTCGGTATCGCGATCAGTGCAGCAGGTAAGCCAGGCGAGCGTATCGCAGCATTCTTCTCTGATCTGAATGAAGTAATCATGAAATTGGTTGCGATTCTGATGAACCTTGCGCCTTACGGTGTGTTCTTCCTAATGGCGAAGCTGTTTACAGGTCTTGGTCTAAGCGCAATCTTCAACCTTGCTGAATACTTCGTAGTACTAGCAGGTACGCTATTGCTGCATGGTCTTGTGACTTACAGCTTGATGCTAAAAGGCTTCACTGGTCTAAACCCAATTACGTTCCTACGTAAGATGGAAGACGCAATCATGTTTGCTTTCTCTACTGCATCATCGAACGCGACCATTCCAGTGACAATGGAAACGGCTAAGCACCGTATGGGTGTTGAGAACCGCGTATCATCGTTCACAGTACCGCTAGGTGCAACCGTGAACATGGACGGCACGGCGATCATGCAAGGTGTAGCGACAGCCTTCATCGCACAGGCATTCAACATTGACCTAACTATGGGTGACTACCTAATGGTTATCATGACGGCAACATTGGCGTCTATCGGTACCGCAGGTGTTCCTGGTGTTGGTCTAGTAATGCTAGCAATGGTATTGAACCAAGTAGGTCTGCCACTAGAGGGCATTGCACTTATCATGGGTGTTGACCGTCTACTTGATATGATTCGTACCGCAGTAAACATCACCGGTGACAGCGCAGTGACTATCATTGTTGCTAAATCAGAAGGCGCACTGGATGAAGCTCGCTTCAACGATCCAAAAGCTGGGGTCGCCGAAGAAGAAGTGCATCTGAAACGCGCGGAAGCTTAAACCCTTCCAAACTCAATTATCCTGTCTAAGCAAAAACCACCTTATTCTGAGGTGGTTTTTTATTTCCAATAAACCCGAAATCAAAAAGGTTTAGATACAATTCTCGTCCCCCGAGGTTGTTTCAATTACTAATCGGTAAGTAGTTAGATTCTATATTAGTTCATCTAGAGGGTTAAGATAACTGGTCTATGTTTATCACTTTGAAAATGATATATGGGACATTTTCATCATATAGAGATACAAATTCCATTATCAAATTAAAGATCAAAACCAAATCGCGATAGATAGTAGTCTGATAATTAAGTTGGTACTAAGATACACACATCATAATTTCATGTTTAAAAATAGTCTTTTTTTATTCATTTTCTCATTTCCAATACTTGCATTAGGTTTCAAAGAAAGTATGTTCGATTTTTTTAAGAAATTTAAATATACATTAAGCCCAGAGATAAAAGGTACTTTAGTTCTTGATCAAAGACCTCTAGAAAATGTAACGGTTTACTTAGAAGCTAATTTTTTAAAGAATAATTACAAAAGGAGTTCAAGTACTAATGAGTTCGGTGAATTTCACTTTAAACCAGTCATACATTCTCAAAGGTTCAAAGAATCAGCTTTGAATCAAACATATTCATATATCGGAATATATACCTATATAAATGAAGAAAAGAAATATATTTGGGAGTCTCAGTTAAACTACGTTTCACCACCTATATTTATAGAGGACAACTTAAGTAATCTTTACTGTGAGCTTGAAGATACCGAGTTTCGATACTTTTTCAAGAATATAAACCTAGATAATGCTCGAGATCTAATGGTTATTAGCAACTGCAATTTAAATGGATTTTTATATAAAACAGAGTTTACGGAGGATACATAATGCCGTCTTTAACACCAAAACTTGCGTCAGAGATCGCGAACATACCGTATGGAGTATATCAGGGGCAAGGGAGACTAGCGTTTAAGGGACAAGGAGGTTTTGAAAAACACTTTGTATTTTCGCAGCAAGATGTTTTTAGTGGCCGAACTGGAGGTATCTCAGGATTAGATCGTATACCATTGTTTAGAAAAGTGGTACCTGGTGTAATGAGAACATCTGAAGCGTTTGCGGTAATTGGTATTGGGAAAGGAAAATATAAGGGAGATTTAGTAATTTCCATTAGAGGGACGCAAAACGCTAATGATTGGGTAACCAACCTAAATGTCGGTCTTAAAGGCTCTCCAAATGGCTCTATCGCTCATGCTGGATTTATTAATTCATTTTCAAGTATCAAACCAAGCATAAAACAATATTTACAGCAATGCCAAATTTTACCTAACCGTATTCATTGTGTTGGGCATAGCTTAGGAGGAGCTCTGGCTTCATTATGTTCTGATTGGCTGAGAGAAGAATATTCATTACGAGTGAATTTATATACTTTTGGCGCACCTAGAGTTGGTTTAGAACAATATTCCCGTAAATCTAGTAAAAGCAACGACAAAGTATACCGCTGTACTCACGGCGCAGATCCTGTACCTAAAGTACCTGTCTGGCCATTTATTCATGCTCCATATAATGGCGATGAGTACCGCTTAGACGCTAGTTCTGGCTTTAATTTAAATGCTCATAGTATGTCTAGCGAAACAAGTTTAGGGTATTTAGATAATGCTAACTCCGAAACGTGGGGAGCAATAAAAGTCAGATCTAACAAGTACTTGTATACACCTACTAGATTTAAGTTTGAACACAGAAACCAAGCATCATTTACAGAGTATTGGTCAGAAAGAATTCAAGCAGCGTTAATAACCTTATTAAAAGATACTGGCTTGTTTTCAGCAATAGCAGCCCAAGCCACAGTATCTACTGGAATGACATTTTATGATATACTCGCCAGAAATATAGAAAAAGTAGCTAAAGCTTCTACAGTAAGAGAATCACAAGTCAAAGGGCTGTTAGGCCATATGCTAGTGTTTATTGGAAAACCAGTAACAGCAATTGAAGATATGTCTGCAAAGTTTATTAGAAATGTTTTTCTTATGGTATTTGGAAAACTTTATCGAGCAGCACAAATGGCTATTAGTGCTGTACAATAAAACTTAATCTGACATCGAACTCAGCTTTTCTCTCGCTTGTTCTTCATGCTCGTCGGTGATGGCATTGCCGACCGAGTTCGCCGCTAGGGTAAGTGCAGCCATGTCATCGGTAAAGCCGACACCTGCTAGTACGTCTGGTACCATATCTGTTGGCAGGACGAAATAAGCCAGTGCGCCACCTAAGATAGCTTTGTGGCGAACAGAGGTATTGGAATCTGCCATCGCAAGCCATGATTTGATGCCCATAACAGCAATCTCTTCGCCTGCTTTCTTGACGGAATTTTTCATTTTACGCCAGAAGGTTTTCTCATCTGGTGCTTGCATCGTTTGGTCTAAGACGTCATCGGACGCCGAATTTACAGACATGCTTGTGGTCATCGTGCCTCCTAAACTTATGACTGTGGCATAGATATTAAGACGATGAACCTGAACGTAGGATTAATAGCGAGTAATGATAATGAAGAAAGGAAGCCAATTGGCTAGATAAAAAAATCCCCAAACCGAAGTCCGGGGATTATTGCTTTGGAGACAAAAAGTCTTGGAAATCAGCTGGTTTTGAAACCAACAGCTTTGAAAACCAAGCTTTAGAAGCAGAATGCCTTATTGAGCAATCTTCTCCAATACACGCATCAACATTTTGATACGTGGTTCGATAGACTCAAGCAACAAGTACTCTTGGTCACTGTGGAAACCCGCACCAATAGGCCCTAGACCATCCAAAGTTGGAACACCAAGAATGGCCGTGTTATTTGCATCAGAGCCACCACCCACTTCTTTCCAGTTGATGTCGATCGCCAGTTCACTTGCGGCTTCTTCAACTAATGTCATCAGGCTTTCCGTTTGAGCACTTGGCACCATAGAAGGCTTATAAGCTTCACGAACCAACTCAATGCTCACGCCATCAACGAATGGTGTTTCCAGCATGCCATTTAGCTTGCTATCGACATCATCGTATTCTTCGTTGCTCCAGAAACGCACATCCACGATCGCTTCAGCATGTTCCGGAACTATGTTCGCACCGTTACCACCAGAGACAATACCGACGTTCAACGTGGTACCAGATTCAAAGTTGGTCATTGCATTGACAGCCAAAATCCAATTCGCCATCTCAGTGATTGCGCTGCGACCGTTTTCTGGCTCGTTACCTGCGTGAGCAGCAACGCCATTAAAGGTCATTTTGTAGCGAGCCATGCCTTTGCGCGCTTTCACTAAACCGCCGTCTGCACGTGCCGCTTCTGCAACCAGAACATTCTTTGCGTTTTTCGCAACTGATTGAATCCAATCCACAGAATCCAAAGAGCCAGTCTCTTCATCTGGGTTCATGCAGATAGCGATAGATAACTTATCCAACACCGCTTGGTCTAGATTGCGCATCGCGTATACGATGTTAAGCAAACCAGATTTCATGTCAGACACACCTGGACCGTAGGCTTTCTCTGCATCTTGAGATATTGGACGAAGCTCAGCGGTACCCACAGGGAACACGGTATCCATGTGACCAATTAGCATCACATCGATTTGCTCAGCTTCCGGCTTATTTCGAACTTCAAGACCAACACCGGCTCTGCCACAGTCGATGCGTTTTATGCTCCAACCTGACATCGCTTGGTACTTCTCTTCAAATTGAGAAGCGATGAACTCGATACCATCAGTAGTGTAAGTGCCACAATCCACATTGATTAGCGGACGTAGCTCTTCTAGATATTCATTTAGAGAGAATTGCATGACTCACTCCTAGACAAACAGATTCATCACTAGCATTGCGCCAAATGCGTTCAATACTGAGATTGCAATCATAACTGGGATGTAACGACCTTCAGTACCAATTGGGCCCATGATACGACCCATGTACTGAACTTGAGAGCCCATTAGGTAGATAGCAGGCGCAAGAATCGCAATGTGCGTGCCGTTCAGGATACCTTGGTCAAACAGTGTAATCACTACGCCAACCGCGCCGCCCATCGACATCCAAGCCCCGATCAATACCGCTGCTGCTTCACCCGGAAGACCAAACACTGCCATGATTGGAGAGAACACAGTGCCCATCAGATCCAGCGCACCAGTGATTTGCAGCGCTTTGATGATAACGAACGCCATCAATACGTTAGGCACCGTAGAGGTAGTCGCAATCACCCAACCTTTCTTAGCACCTTCGACGAAGATATCCGTCACCATTGGTTTTTTCGCTTTAACGTCACCCATTATGCCGTCTCCTCTTTTAGGTTCTCTGATTTGTTTTGGTCTTGCTTGTCTTCTTTACCTTCCGTCATGTTTAGGTAGATACGGAACAGGTTCGCACCAATGATCTTAAACGCGAACATCACCACAACCGCCAAACCAATAGAAGAAGTTACTGCTAGAGAGCCGTCAGCCATCGTCAACGTGAACAATACCGCACCCGATGAGAAGAAGTTCACGATGGTTGCACCCGCAGTGAACTGGAACATTGTAAATACGTCCGTTTCACGCTTAGTAAGGTGACCTTCATCTTTTAGTTGACGCGTCATAGCCGCACCTGCATCGGTACTTTGCAGAGAAGCAATCAGAGCCAGACCAGAGTTACCAGGGATGCCCATTAGAGGACGTAGAAGAGGAGTAAGAAGCTTACGAGCGGCTTCAAGTGCACCGTAGTGCTCAAGTACGTTGATCATACCTAACGCGAACATAACGGTTGGAATCAAAGTAAGCGCAAAAATGAAACCGTCACGAGCACCGCTACCACCAGTACCACGGAAAGATGTGGTCGCAGCTTGTACCGCGCCATCTGCACCTTCCGTCACGCCGTAAGCGACTTTACCGAAAGAACCATTAAGCGTTGTAAAGTCGAATACACCGTACCATTCGTTGGATTGCATCAGACCAGAAAAGAACACAACCGCAAACGCGAGTGCAATGTAACACCCGATCGTCACCTTGCGTTCAGCATGAACAGGGCTTGTCATAAATTCACCTATATATGTGGAACAGAACGCATAGATGATCCCCTGAACGACGTGCTAGAGAGATGATCAAAATCAATCCATTTACCGAACAGCCGTGCTGCTTAGTTATGAAGTTTTATTTTATGATTTGAATCACATTTAAAAGATAATAAATATTTATGACCAAGATAAGGTAGATTTATCTGAGAATCAGCAAGTTCAATCCATTAACAAAGCAAGTTAAAGTTTGGAACAAGTTTGCTATTAGCCACATTCTCGACGTGCTTCATGATTTGTTGCTTATTCAAGATTTCTTGACCGAAAACTAACAAATTTTCTGTGCAATTTAATTTAGGGTGGTGCGGTCATTACTTAGAGACTTACTCAGGGTTTGCCTTTTGCTTCGATCACAATCCAACATCGCTCGATGGACACTCGCCCTTGTGGCTTGGGTTGTCGTGATCTGTTTAAGTAAAAATGTAGGTCTCTTTCAATCTTGTCCTCTCATTGGCGATCAAGTGACGACTGAGCATGCCACTGGGCAACAGCAAAAGAGCGAAAAAGGACTGACTAAGCAGTGTGAATTGTCTGAAAAACTGATTCAGGTTTCACAAAACCATCTCGACAGCTTCATTGTCCCCTTATTCCTATTTGCGTTTGTCTTGCTGTCTATCAGTGGCAGCGAGCGCAATGCTTTCCGCCATCATACTGAACCGATACCCGACAAATATCGGGTGCACCTCAAGCTATGTGTGTTTAGAGAATAAAATCCGATTGCTATTCATCCCCAAATCAATTGTTTTATTTTTAATCACTTCGCACAAGAAACGCGAAGAAAAAGAGTTTTAGGAAAAATCATGAAATTCACTCGCACACTATTAACTGTGGTTATCGCACTTGTTCCGCTATTTTCACACGCAGCAGAAAAAACGTCAGAAGAGAAGCTGCAAGAAATTACTCAACTGCTGAAAGAAAACCCGCAGCTCCTCGACGCACTACATCAGAATCTGCAAGATTATGTCGCTTATCAAAAGACCTTCAACGCGACATTGGATGAAGCACGCGCGTATTTGAATGACGGCAAGCACTCTTACTTTGGCGCTGAGAATCCAGAGCTGACAATCATCAACGTGACCGATTACAGCTGTCCTTTCTGCAAACGTCTTGAAGGGGAGTTGGTGAAGGTTGAGAAAGAATACCCACAGGTAAAAGTGCTGAACATGACGGTATCGTTCAAAGAACAGTACGAGAAGAACGGTTACAACTCGGCAAGTTACGCATTGAACGTATGGCAGAACCAACATGACAAGTACAAAGAAGTGCACGACTTGTTAGTGAAGAAGCCGGGTCCACATGATGCAAGTTCACTACAAAAAATCGCTAAGAAGACCGGCACAGAAGCACAGCTTGTCGACGACAAAGAGACCAAAGCATTATTGGATAAAAACTACGAGTACTTCACTCGCTTAGGTCTACGAGGCACACCAGCGATCATCATTAATGACCAAGTCATTCCGGGTTATGTACCTTTCGAGGAGCTTGAGAAAGTCATCGACCAAGAGCTAAAGAAATAACTATCGAAATCGATAGCTATTGAAATAGTAAGTAAGCATCAAAACAACAAAGCCCTTCCCTGAGAACTCAAGGAAGGGCTTTTTCTATCTAGGCTTAAAACGAAGTTCTAACTACTTGTCACGCCCCACAAACGCCACAACGACTTTGTCATTGCCAAGTGAACGAGAGAACACGTACGCGCCTTCTTGTTCAATCACTTGATGCTGACCCGCACCAATCGCTGGATGCGCTTTACGGAACTGACCTAGAGTTTGCCAGTGTTTGAGCAGCGCTTGCTTCTCATCAGATAGCTTCCATACCATGTCAGAGCGTGTGCCTTGGTGGAAATCATCCGCGTAAGGACCAATGTTACGACCCACTTCGTCACCGTAGTAAACCTGAACAGCACCAGGGCTTAGAAGCAGTGCATTCGCGGCGTTACGCTGCATGCCATAGTCTTTGAAGCGAGAGAAGAACAGCTCGGTATCGTGAGAAGACATGTAGCTCACTGGGTTGAAGTCTTTCTCGTTGGCGATTGTGTCTGCGTAACTTTGGTAGGTGTCTGCCATTTGGCTGAAACACGCCGCGCCTTTATCTAATTTCTTCTGCATGTCGAAGTTAATCAACGCATCAAAGCCATCGTCAAAGTAAGGGCTGCGATAAGCGGTATGCCCCCATACTTCACCCATCATCCAAAATGGCAGACCCGATTTTCCGTTCTCTTTGCGCCACTGCTCTAGACTGCTTGATGCTTCTTCTTTCAAGCGCTTCCACACATCACCTTCAACGTGCTTCACCGTATCAACACGGTAACCATCAATACCAAAGCGTTTCACCCAATCAGTTTGCCACTCAATCAAGTAATCGGAAACGGTGTAATTGTCACGCGCTTCTACACGTGTGCCGGGGTTATCCAATAGCCATTGCGCTGGCTTCACGGCTTTGTCTGATTCAGTGATAAAGTCAGGTAAACCCGCCAATGACATAGTGATATCGCTGCTGCCCGGAGCAGGGTAGCCCGGCAAACCGGTTCTTACCCAATCACCGCCCCACCATTTCGCCCAGTTTGGACTCTGGTAATCAATATTCTGGTGGTAGCTATGCCAATTTTCGCCCGCTTTTGGTTGCCAATCCCCCCACTTCTTCGGTAGGTCAGCGTTTGGCTTTAACACCTCAATACCGTCAAATTGCAAATCGGCTAACGTTGAGTAGCCAGTGTGGTTGATTACCGCGTCCATCAAGACTTTGAGACCACGCTTATGCGCCTCTTCCACCAGCACTTTAAGGTCATCTTCGTTACCAAAGTTCTCATCAATCTTGGTGAAATCACGCGTCCAGTAACCGTGGTAAGCATAGAACGGGAATGAGCCGCTATCGCCGCCGCCCACAAAGCCGTGTACTTGCTCAACGATTGGCGATAACCAAATCGCATCTGTACCTAGGCTCTTGATGTAATCCAGTTTCTCGATCACGCCTTTTAGATCACCGCCGTGGAAGGTACCGATCTCTTCTTTGCCGTCTTTCTTGCGCCCATAGCTATTGTCATTGCTCGTATCGGCGTTGTTGAAACGGTCGACCATCACGAAGTAAATGTTGGCATTACGATAATCAAACGGCACTGCTTCTTTGGTTTTCTTCACTGGCTCTAGTAGCACCAAACCGCCAGAGTCTTTGCTTGGCGTCAGCGATACTTGCTGATCTTTTACTTCGACCATTTGACCAGAATAGGCATCACGCAACTTGGTGCCATCTGGGAAACTGTCACCTAACGCGATGGTGACTTCGCCGCCTTGGTAAACCTCACATTGCACTTGTGGGATTGGGCGTTTGAATTCTGTCTTGGCAGCTTTCTTAGGTTCACGCTTGAAGCGCAGTGTTTTCGCTTCCGCATCAAAAGCGAAAGAGTAATCGCCAGTAAAACGGATTTTTAACGGCAATTCCGTTGGCTTTCCACAATTCAGCGCGATCGGTTTGTTGAATTTAACTTTCTGACCATCGGGCGCAACGCAATCGCCTTCAACGCCAGTGATTTTAAGCGTATAGCCGTCTTTGGTTAATGGCACAACCAAAGGCTGCTCTGCACTTAAAGGAAAGTCACGGCTGTTGGTCGTGGTAGATATGGTGATGTTTGGCTCGGCGATGGCACTTGCCGATGCAAGCAATAAGGTAGTCGTAATCAGATTCAGTTTCATCGTTCAGTCCATTGGTTGCGCATAGACGCAGTATTCGTGTTGTAGTTTTATTCACACTAATAGTAAATGGATGAAAAACTGAGCACATCATTCTATAAGGCTACGCCCTAAAGCTTGTGACGCTTCACATTTTGCCTTTATCGGGGCGTAGTTCTATTTACGGACACAAGATAGTTAAGGAAAAGAGAAACTTATAACTCGACGTTGCCAAGATTGCGCATTTGGGTCAGAGCCCAATTGGTGCGATGTTGAGTGTAATTAGTGTGCGGATACACTTTGATCTTGTAAGGATTCGGCAGAACCACCGCTAACCTCGCCGCTTGCCATTGGGTCAGTTGGCTAGCCCGAATGCCGTAATAGTTTTGTGCTGCAGCTTCGATACCGTAAATACCGGGACCAAACTCCACGACATTCAAATACACTTCGAGGATGCGTTCTTTACTCCACATTGCCTCCATTAAAAGAGCAAAGTAGAGCTCGTACGCTTTGCGCACATAAGAGTGTGAAGGGAACAGAAATACGTTCTTTGCAGTTTGCTGAGTAATCGTACTTGCACCACGAGAAGGTCCGTTCTCGCCGGCTTGTGAGATAACAGAAAACAGTGAATCAAAATCCACCCCATAGTGATGAGGAAATTTCTGATCTTCCGTAGCCATCACCGCAAGTTGGATATTTTTTGAAATCTGAGGCAGCGGTACCCACTCTTGCTGGCTACTCTCTGGATAGCCTTCTGGTGGCGAGATCATGCGGCTGATCTTCCATCCCCATAGAGGCGGATTCACGTATTTGACGAAGCCCACCAGCAAAACGGGAGTCAGTAACAAAACCAATGAAATTTTGAATAGAAACGACTTCAGTCTTTTCAGCATGCTTTATTTGCCTAGCCAGAGTAAGGAATACGCCACTTTTACACGTGCGAGTGTTCAAGTAAATGGGAGCGAAGGTTGCCTGATTCAAGGTAGAACAACAAGTTTACAAGGTCAAAAATTGGTTAAAAAAAGCCCAATTTACAATGTAAACCGGGCTTACTGTTTGATTAATGAAAGTTATTTCGTCAGTTTATAGAATACTGTCGATAGAGGTGGTAAACGCAGCTCAAGAGATTGAGGTAACGACTCGCTTTCTACTTCTTGCGTTTCGACTCTGCTTAGTACCTCAAAGCCGCTACCGTCGTATTTCGCGTCGTCAGTATTCAACAGAAGTTCGTACTTGCCTTCCATCGGCACACCCAAACGGAAACGCTCATGAGGCACTGGTGTGAAGTTACTGATCACCAATACACGTTCGCCATCTTGGCTAATACGTTCGTGCGCAAGGATACTTGCTTCCGCTTCATCTTGCAGACGCCATTCAAAACCAGCAGGCACACAATCTTGATCGTGCATCGCCGCTTCGTCACGGTACAAGTGGTTCAAGTCGCGAATCAGTGCTTGCACACCTTGGTGGCGACCAAACTCAAGTAAGAACCATTGTAACTGGTCATCGTGATTCCACTCTGCGGTTTGACCAAGCTCTGCCCCCATGAAGTTTAGCTTCTTACCCGGTTGACCATACATGTAACCGTAGTAAGCACGTAGGTTCGCCGTTTGTTGCCACTCATCACCTGGCATCTTGTTATGGATAGAACCTTTGCCGTACACCACTTCATCATGAGATAGCGACAGTACATAGTTCTCGCTATGTGCGTAAACAAGCGGGAACGTGATGGTATTGTGGTGGTATTTGCGGTGAATAGGATCTTCTTGGATGTAAGAAAGACTGTCGTGCATCCAACCCATATTCCACTTAAAGCCAAAGCCTAAACCGCCCATAAATGTCGGTGCAGATACGCCCGGGAATGCCGTCGATTCTTCTGCAATGGTCATTGCATTCGGGAAGTGCTTGTACACTTCTTCGTTCATCCACTTCAACGTTGCGATCGCATCGTAGTTCTCGTTGCCGCCGTCCACATTTGGAATCCACTGATCGTGACTGCGTGAGTAGTCTAGGTAGAGCATCGACGCAACAGCGTCCACACGGATACCATCAATATGGAATTGCTCAAACCAGTACAGCGCGTTAGACACAAGGAAACGGCGCACATGCTCACGACCTAGATCGTAGATGTAAGAGTTCCAGTCTTGGTGCCAACCGCGGCGAGGATCTGGATCGTGGAACAGTGGTGTGCCATCAAAGTTCGCTAAACCATGATCATCCGATGGGAAGTGCGCAGGTACCCAATCCAGTACCACGCCCAAGCCAGCTTGGTGACAGGCATCAACAAAGAATTTGAAATCATCTGGAGAGCCGTAGCGACTCGTCGGCGCAAACAACCCTACAGGTTGGTAACCCCAAGAGCCAAAGAACGGGTGTTCTGAAACTGGCATCAGCTCAACGTGGGTGTAGCCCATATCCACAAGGTAAGGCACTAACTCAGCCGCGAGTTCACGGTAATTTAGGAAATCCCCATCTGCGTTACGCTTCCAAGAACCCGCATGCAGTTCGTAGAAAGATAAGGCTTCATCACGTTTCTGTGTGACGGGACGATTTTGCCACTTTGCATCTTGCCATTGGTAACGGTTGTGATCGTAAGTGATCGACGCGAATGATGGGTATTGTTCAGAGTAGAAGCCCCAAGGGTCTTGCTTATGAGGGAGCCCTTCCCCATTTGGACCTTTGAGTTCGAATTTGTATTGTACGCCCTCTTCCAAACTAGGAATAAACAAGCCCCAGATACCGTAGTCGAGGCGTTGCATTGGATGGCGACGACCATCCCACTGGTTGAAGCTGCCCACTAAGCTGATTGCAGAAGCATGAGGGGCGTAAACAAGGAAGCGCACACCAGAGATATTTTCACCACCGCGTTCGATGGTCACAAACTGCGATCCCATGTAGCGGTACATGTCTTTTGGCGTGTGCAGGTGCTCGTATTCTTGATAAATGTTGTGGTACTGGTAAGGGTCGTCAATGAGCTGTTCCACGCCATCCCAATCCACAGCAAGTTGGTAGTGAGTTAGGTGCAGGTCACGCTTCTCTTTCAAGATGAAGCCGCTCTCGCCTTCGCGTTCTAACTCAACACGAGGTTCACCGCTGACAACCAATTCAACTTTGTCTGCACCCGGCATCCAAACTCGTAACGATCCTTCGCCATCATCGATGAATGGACCAAGTGACGCAAATGGGTCTGAGTAAGCCGCCTCAGCTAGTAATTCATAGACGCGTTCGTATTTTTTCTTTACCTTGTTTTTCAAATCTTTCTCCCTAGCACCGATATTCTCCTTATGGTTTTTGAACATCGGATTTCCTCAGCCAAACGTTGTGAATTCACACAATTATAAAAACCGCACTCTATCCAAGAGATGAATAAAATAGCGTCAAAAAACAAAAATGCCCGCTATTGTTGCGGGCATAATAACGGTACTTCATCCTAACGGATTGTGCCGATTTAATGAGTGACCTAGGCTGTACTTTCGTACCTCAGCGCAATTAAATTCGCGAACTCCTACATCACCCATTCCACCTTATTTGCTCGCTTTCGCACGCACTTCAGTGAGGCGCTTAGAAATACGGTTAACGTCTTCACGGCTGAAGATTTCGTCAAGGTTCATCGATAGTTTACGACGCCAGTTTGGATACTCGTCAACAGTACCTGGAATGTTTACCGGTTGGTCCATTTCTAGCCAGTCTTCAAGCTGAACACTTAGTAGTGCTGAGTCACCCGCAGCCACATGCAGTTGCAATGCTTCACTTAGGTAACCATCCATTGGTACGTACTGCGCATCATGACCGATACCTTCTGGTAGGTAACCATGCCAACGAACACTGTCTAGGATGCCTTGTTTGCACTTCAAACGGTCATCAAACAGACCTTCCAGTTGTTGCTCGTCTGGGTACAGACCGATCTCTCGACCCATCTTCAAGTCATCACAGTGCCAGAAGCCACGTAGGGTTGGCATATCGTGCGTACACAATGCCGCCATAGACTGCTCAGCGTAATGCTTCGGAGAAATGAAGCCGCCGTCGTCTTTTGATGTTTCGAAGAAGAATACTTTGTATGAGTGAACACCTGCGTCACGAAGGATATCAACGATTTCATCAGGCACGGTACCCAAATCTTCACCGATTACAGAACACTGATGACGATGAGATTCTAGCGCTAGGATTGCTAGCATATCTTCAACTGGGTAGTACAGGTATGCACCTTCTGTCGCCTTCTCACCTTTTGGAATCCACCAAAGGCGAAGCAGACCAAGAACGTGGTCAATACGCAGTGCGCCACAATGCTTCATGTTTGCACGTAGCAACTTGATGTACGCGTCGTAGCCTGTCGCTTCCAACACTTGTGGGTTTAGCGGAGGCAGACCCCAGTTTTGCCCCAGAGGACCAAGGATATCTGGTGGCGCACCGATGCTTGCATCCAGTACTAGGTTGCCATCATCAGCCCAAGTCTCGCTGCCTGAATCTGCAACACCAACAGCAAGGTCACGGTATAGACCAACCGCCATGCCTTTTTCTTCTGCAAGAGCCTGTGCTTCTTTGATTTGATCGTCTGCAATCCACTGTAGGTACATGTACAGGTGAACACGCTCAGAGTTGTCTTTGATGTACTTCTGAGTTGCCGCAGCATCAAACGTACGGAATTTCTCAGGGAATACCGGCCAGCCCCAAACACTTGAATCTTCAGCGTGTAATTCACCATGCAGAGCATCAAATGCCGCTTGGTGAAGTAGGCTCTCACCGCCAAGTTCTACAAACTCTAGGAACGCGCGCGCACGATCAGTGTTCTTGTCTAGATGACGTGCTTTGAACTCGCTAAATAGCAGCGGAAGAATGTTCATCTTAAGCTCAGAAACCTCGGTGTAGTTCACCCAGTGTGCTTCACGAGCTTTTTGCAGACGCTGTTGGAACTCAGCGCTGCCAACGCGTTGTTGTGCTTCTGCACTTAGTGCAAATTCAGGCACAGAGCTTACGTCGATGTACATGATGTTCAGCCAACGACGAGAAGACGGGCTGTATGGGCTCGCACCTTCAGGGTTCGCTGGGAACAATGAATGAATTGGGTTCAAACCAATGAAGTCACCGCCACGAGAGGCGATATCACTGACCAACTGCTTAAGGTCACCAAAGTCACCGATACCCCAGTTGTGCTGAGTACGCAGTGTGTAAAGCTGAATGCTTGGACCCCATAGCTTTTTATGTTGGTTTAGATCTTCTTGTTTGAAACACGCTTTCGGTGTGATGATCAGCGACATTTCGTAAGGTGTCTTACGACGTTTACGGCTGATGATCAGTTTGTGGTAACCCCATGCCAAATTCTTTGGCAATGCAAACACTAGAGGGCCACCCTCAGCTCGTTCATCACGAACAATTTGCGACTGAAGATAGCCTTCAAGTACCTCTCCTTGTTCTGTTTCTAAACGCCAGCTAAATTCACTCTCACGAGCACTCGTACCTAGGTTTAGTTCCACTTCGACTGGGTCGCCGTCGCGTAAAACAAGAACAGGGGCTAGTACGTCTTTCTTATGTTTTTTCTCAGCAGAAGCCAATAGCTTCTCATCGCTGCTAGTATCGTAGCCAAGTGAAGTGAGCAAGCGGCGTAGTGTCTCCTCAGAAACTTTTGCCTCGTCTCCCCACGCGCTGACGTAGCTATCAGCTAATCGCGCCATGTCTGCGACTTTCTTTAATGCTGTTTGTTCTTTCATCGCTTTCTCCGAAGGTAATACCGACACCTTCCATGTAGGGTTTTATTGTTATCAATAACTAATTCTTGAAAATGACCAAAGGCAGCGCTCGGCTACCTTGGTCTTATACCCAAGTGACCTCAAGATGCACAGTTCAGAGCGTTGTCATTGATTCGAGTTCAAGGAAAACAACGCCGTGGAATAGCAGCCTCTTTCCTAGTTGTTTGACACCGAAATCGGGTCAATGACACGCTCCCAGAGGGCGAGTTGCCTTGTCTTACATGCTTCGTTAACAATTTTTGATATAGAACCACTATATCTTCAAATCGTTGCCTTGCCTGAAAACCAAGTCAATCTCGCTGAACAAAGCATCCTGGGGTTACTTGGGTATCACTTTTAACGTTTTACCGCTTCTAGTTTCCAGATGTTGTTCACATAGTCACGAATTGAGCGGTCTGATGTGAACTTGCCAACTAGGGCAGTGTTAAGAATGGCTTTCTTAGCCCAGCCAGCTTGGTCTTTGTATTGTTTGCCCATTTCTTCATGCGCTTTCACATAAGATGCGAAGTCAGCAAGACATAGGTACGGGTCACCGCCATCGAGTAGGCTATCGAATGTAGCGCGTAGTAGACCTGGTTGACCTGGCGTAAACTCATCACCTGTTAGTAGGTCTAGAGACGCTTTTAGTAAGTGGTCAGCATTGTAGTAGTCGTAAGGGTTGTAGCCAGCTGCTTTAACCGCTTTCACGCCTTCAACATCAAGACCGAAGATGTAGATGTTCTCGTCGCCCACTTCTTCGCGAATCTCAACGTTAGCACCATCCATCGTACCGATAGTTAGGGCACCGTTAAGAGCCATCTTCATGTTACCTGTACCAGATGCTTCTTTACCTGCTAGAGAGATTTGTTGCGAAACGTCTGCCGCAGGGATGATGATTTCAGCCATGCTCACGCGGTAGTCAGGGATGAAGACCACTTTCAGTTTGTTGCCGATACGTGGATCGTTGTTGATCTTCTCTGCAACCTTGTTCACTGCGAACATAATTTCTTTCGCTAGGTGGTAACCTGGAGCAGCTTTCGCAGCGAAGAAACATACGCGAGGCTCACACTCGAAACCAGGTTCGTTTAGGATGCGGTGGTATAGAGACAGAATGTGTAGCAGATCTAGGTGCTGACGCTTGTACTCGTGTAGACGCTTGATTTGAACGTCGAAGATAGCGTTAGTATCTAGTTCGATACCCATGTTATCTAGAACCCAATCAGCAAGACGCTGTTTGTTTTCTTTCTTAACAGCCATGAACTCTTTTTGGAATTTCGCGTCTGTTGCGTACTTAGCGATACCTTCTAGTTGCTCAAGTTTTGCTGGCCATTCAGGACCGATCTTATCGGTAATTAGCTTAGATAGACCTGGGTTACAGAACTTCAACCAACGACGTGGCGTGATACCGTTTGTTACGTTATGTAGACGAGTTGGGTACATCTCGTGGAACTCTGGGAATAGGTCTTTCTTAACCAACTCAGAGTGAAGTGCTGCTACGCCGTTAACTGCGTAAGAACCGATTACACATAGGTTTGCCATGCGAACCATGCGGTTGAAACCTTCTTGGATGATAGAAAGCTTAGCTTGCTTCTCACCGTCACCAGGCCACATCTTACGAACTTCTTGTAGGAAGCGGTGGTTGATTTCAAAAATGATTTCCATGTGACGTGGGAGTAGACGCTGGATTAGCGATTCTGGCCATGTCTCTAGTGCTTCAGGAAGTAGCGTATGGTTAGTGTACGCGAAAGTCTGAGAACTGATTTCCCAAGCCGCTTCCCAAGTCAGACCTTTCTCGTCCACTAGGATGCGCATTAGCTCAGGAATAGCAATCGTTGGGTGCGTATCGTTCAGCTGGATAGTCTCTTGCTTCGGTAGATCCGCTAGCGAGTAGCCTGCTGCTTCGTGGCGACGTAGGATGTCGCGTACAGATGCTGCAGAGTGGAAGTACTGTTGCATTAGACGCAGTGTTTTACCTTTCTCGTGGTTATCGTTCGGGTAAAGCACTTTAGTGATGTTGCCTGCGTCGATCAGTGCGTGCTGAGCTTCGAAGTAATCACCGTTGTTAAAGCTTTCTAGTGAGAACGGTGCAATTGCCTGACATTCCCAAAGACGTAGAGGGTAAACAGTATCTGATTCGTAACCTACGATAGGCAGATCCCAAGGCATTGCTTTTACAGACATGCCAGGAACCCATTTACGAACTTCTTTACCGTTTTCGTTTACCACTTCAACGTGACCGTAGAAGCCGATTTCTTGCGCTAGCTCTGGACGAGCCACTTCCCAAGGGTAACCTTCTACACCACGCCATGCGTCTGGTGCTTCTTGTTGACGACCATCTTTAAACGACTGCTTAAATAGACCGTATTCGTAGTGTAGGCCGTAACCTACTGTTGGGAATTCTTGAGCCGCACATGAATCCATGAAACATGCAGCTAGACGACCTAGACCACCGTTACCCAGTGATGGGTCGCGCTCTTCTTCTAGAAGGTCTGTTAGGTTGTGACCTAGCTCAGCCATCGCTTCAGTGATCTCTTCGTAAAGACCCATGCTGATTAGGTTGTTACCAGTCAAACGACCGATAAGGAATTCTAGTGAAAGGTAGTTAACGCTTTTCGCTTCTTGGATGCGAGCGTCTGCTTCAGTAGCAAGCAAATCACAAGTCGTAAACTCAGCCAATGCACGACCCATTGCTAGGTACCATGCGCGGCTATCTGCATTTTCAACCGTGTGAGCGTAAGTCACAGATAGATGTTTCTTTACGCTTTCTTGGAACGACTTCTTGTCAAATTGTTTCTGTTGAGTAGGTTTCATTAAGAAATTCTCACGTCTTTTAGTAATTCATCTGCCATACATCGTGCATTTCCCTCTGTGAATAAACATCCTCCCATTTGTCCTCCCTACAAGGAGGAGGGGGTAGGGCGTAGAGGGCGTAAGCTTGCAAACTTAGTGATCCAAATCGCAACACGGCAGCCTATAACCCTATTCTTAGTGATTCGGATCACAGCCATCTGTGAGAAAGATTAAAATTTGTTCATGACGTTTTTTATTCCCCCTTCCTACTCCAATGTAAAAACTGTCTTATCGATCACATTACGTCTTTTAACATTGATAATTTCTCCTTAATAGATGTGCAACTCTCTCTACATGGGATCAATACCATCGATGTTTAAGTGACCAAAATCACAAATAAAGGGCGTAGTTGGTGGCATTTGCATCAACTCTTGAGAATTAGGAAGTGGATCAAAGTAACAACCAATTCTGTTGTCGTAACATCCAAAACGACTCGCAAGCCTGTACACTTTTTATACAAACTAGAATTTAGTGGTGTGAGTCAGTTTCTAGTTTCGCTAGCTCAAAAAATTAAGGACAGAATTTATAATGTGGATTCCATCTAAACTTACTCGCCCAGGTCGCCTGCACAACGCAATCGTCCGTCCGCGAGTGTTGGACTTACTGCAACAAGCGCCTTACTACAAACTGGTATTGTTTCGCTCGCCGGCTGGTTACGGGAAAACCACCATGGCGGCACAGTGGCTGTCAGACAAACCCAATGTAGGTTGGTACAGTATCGACGACAGTGATAACGATGGTTTCCGATTCGTTAACTATCTACTGCAAGCTTTAAACAAAGCGACCAACTACAACTGCTCTAACGCTCAAAAATTGGCTGAAAAGCGTCAGTTCTCTTCTTTACGCTCTTTATTCAGCGAAGTTTTCGCTGAAATGGCAGATTTTCAGCATGAGTGTTACGTCGTACTCGATGACTACCATCTGATCACTAACGACGAAATTCACGAGTCCATGCGTTTTTTCTTAAAGCACATGCCAGACAACCTTACTGTAGTGGTTACTAGCCGTGCGGCACCGCCATTAGGCACTGCGAACCTTCGTGTCCGTGACTTGATGATCGAAATCGGCAACGAAATGTTGGCATTCGATACCGAAGAAACCACACGCTTCTTCAACCAACGCATTGCCGATGGCATCGATGAAGACATGGCGAACAACTTACGTACTTACGTTGAAGGTTGGCCATCAGCGTTACAACTTATCGCCCTACAAGCACAGCATCAGAACCGCACTCTGGCACAAACCGTAGAGTCGGTGTCTCAGTTTAATCATGCACACTTATGGGATTACTTAGTCGAAGAAGTCTTTGATCTACTAGACAAAGAGACACGTCATTTCTTAATGCAAGTGTCGGTACTCGACCATTTCAACGACGAACTCGTCTTTGCATTGACACAACGTGAAGATGCACTCGGCATGATTGAGTCACTCAATCGATACGGCTTGTTTATCTATCCACTGGAAGGTGAACAAAACTGGTTCCGATTCCACAATCTGTTTGGCGAATTTTTGTCGCATGAACGTCAAGCGCGTATTCCTCAACAAGAGAAAGATCTACACCGTAACGCAGCTGTCGCCTGGCTAAAACAGAAAGCACCGCATCAAGCTATTCACCACGCACAGAAATCTGACGACACTGATCTAATCGTAGAAATCTTGAATGAATTTGGTTGGAAGATGTTCAACCAAGGTGAGTTAACAACGCTAGAAGCGGCGATCAACCAGCTTGATAAAGACTTACTCTTCAGCCACCCGAAACTGTCGATGTTGCGCGCATGGTTGGCGCAAAGCCAACACCGCTACAACCAGGTTGGTGAGCTACTAGCAGAAGCCGAAGAAGAGCATAAGAAACGTAATATCGAACTTGATTCTGGCTATCAAGGTCAAGCTAATGCCCTACTCGCTCAGGTTGCAATCAACAGCAACCAACCAGAGCGTGCATTAGAGTTAGCCGAGTTAGCACTGAGCCAACTTGACCCAACGGTGTACCGCAGCCGTATCGTGGCGACGTCAGTCGTTGGTGAAGTAAACCACGTACTGGGTAAACTTGACCGCGCATTACCAATGATGCAACAAACCGAAAAACTGGCACGTCAGTATCAGGTTTACCACCAAGCGTTATGGGCAATCTTGCAACAAAGTGAAATCATGATCGCGCAAGGTTACGTCCAAGCAGCATTTGAGCTGCAAGATTCCGGCTTCCGCTTGATTGAAGATCAACAGCTTCAGCATGTTCCTCTTCACGAGTTTTTATTACGAATTCGCGCGCAAGTATTGTGGTGCTGGAACCGCTTGGATGAAGCAGAAGAGTGCTCATACAAAGGGCTACAAATTCTAGAAAACCACTCACCAAGTAAGCACTTACATAGCTACTCAATGTTGGCGCGTATTGCGATTGGTCGCGGTGAATTAGACAAAGCGGGTAAGTTTATCGAACACATCCAGCACTTGATGAAACAATCCACTTATCACGTAGACTGGACGGCAAACGCATCGCTCTCTCTGATTTTGTTTTGGCAAGCTCGTGGCAACACAGAAGCAATTCAAGAATGGTTGAACACCGCAGTTCGCCCGGAATCAGCGTGTAACCACTTCTTGCAGTTACAGTGGCGCAATATTGCTCGTGCTCACATCAACCTTGGCCAATATGGCGAAGCGCGACAAGCTTTGGACTTCCTACAAAGCGAAGCTCGTCGTACTAACTTGGTGACCGATACCAATCGCAACCTTGTGGTTGAAGCGGTATTTGCCGCGCGTCAGAAAGACGAAGAGCAAGCAAAAGCACTATTGAAAGAAGCACTAGTGATGACAAACCAAACCGGTATGGTCGGCAACTTCTTAATCGACGGTGCAACGATTGGTGGTCTACTAGAGAAGCTAAGTCTTCGTCATGAGCTGGGCGATTTAGAACGTCACCGTGCTCAGCAATTGATGAAAGACATCTCTTCAAACCAACGCAGCCGTTCGATTCACTTTGATGAAGACTTTATTGAGAAACTGGTGAACCACCCGAACGTGCCGGAGCTGGTTCGAACCAGTCCACTCACGCAACGTGAATGGCAAGTGCTTGGTTTGATCTACTCAGGCTTTAGCAATGAGCAAATCGCTCAAGAGTTAGACGTAGCAGGCACAACGATTAAGACTCACATTCGTAACTTGTACCAAAAGCTCAACATTGCAAACCGTAAGGAAGCGATTGTGACGGCGGAGAACTTGCTGCAATTGATGGGTTACTGATCACTCGAAAGAGAGTAGCTAAACAGGGGTTGGCGTATTGCGTCAGCCCCTTTTTTGTGGGCATTCATGCAAATTGCAAAGCCTGTAAGGAACGTTGTACATATATACGACTTGGAAAGGGTTGGCTATTACACGGCGTTGTTTTCATTGCGCTCGCATCAATAACAACGCTCTGAATCCTGCATCTCAAAGTCACTTGGGTATACGACAGACAAAAAAATAGCCAACCGCAATTAAGGCGATTGGCTTATGTATGATGTGAACAATGTATATTCACTAACAACGTCAGTTGGCTAGGTGACCCTCGGCTTAAGAAGGGTCGAAAAGGATTATGCATTAATCATGCCAATTTGAAAAGCATTATTTTTGGGCACAAGATCTCATATCAAACCGCCAAGATGTTACAGCATTTGCAATATGCAAAGTCAAAATGCAAATTGCAGTTGCAAGTCGCAACACTGTGGCATAAGTGATAAATAAGTCACCAAACGACTTCATTCAACAAATTTATCGATTTTACGCTGACATTTATTCAATCAAGCACCCCTTTATCGCTGATAACAAATCCGTTTCTTTATCGCGTATCTTTCTGTTTTTATTCACCTAAACTAACCAAAAAGCTTAACGTTGCTAGGTTCTGTTGGCCTTTCAAGCTGATTTTTACAGCGAGTGTTTGCCTAGAATGACTAAGCAATACACTCCTTTCCTTTCCTACAACGATTTTAACCATGCGCCCATCAGAACAAAACTTAACCACGAAAGTTCAACAGATCCTAGATAAGCAATCATTTAGATATTTTCCTCACCACTATTTCATACTTTTTTGACATCAATGTTTGTATACTCAGGACCATCTACATGACTTAGTACTTGAGAAATGAACTATCTAATCACCTACTTCAAAGGAATGGCGATGGGTGCAGCCGATGTTGTCCCAGGCGTATCAGGCGGTACCATTGCATTTATTACTGGCATTTATGACACACTGCTAGAAAGCATTCGACGTATTAACCCTTCACTTTTCTCGATTTGGAAAAAGGATGGCTTCAAAGCTGCGTTTAATCACATTAACGGCTTCTTCCTTATCTCTTTGTTTGCGGGTATTTTCACCAGCATCGCGACGCTGGCAAAACTAATCAGTTGGTTATTGGAAACTCATCCAATTCCAATTTGGTCATTCTTCTTTGGTCTGATCTTGGTGTCTGTCTACCACATCATTCGCCAAGTAGAAAAGCGTGACGCTATCCGTTTTGTTGCGTTATTGATCGGCATTGGTTTCGCCTACAGCATCACGGTGCTAAAACCACTTCATATGGAGCCAACGGCGATCAACACCATTCTGGCTGGAGCTATCGCAATCTGTGCGATGATTCTACCGGGTATCTCAGGCAGCTTTATTTTGCTATTGATCGGCATGTATGCTCCTGTATTGGGCGCGGTAAAAGGTTTCCAAATTGATATCCTTGCGCTGTTCCTTGTTGGCTGTGTTGCTGGTCTGCTGTCCTTCTCTCACTTGTTGTCTTGGTTACTGCGCAAATTCCGCGATTTAACCTTAATGTTCCTAACTGGCTTAATGATCGGTACGCTACCAAAGATCTGGCCTTGGAAGGAAACGCTAACATGGCGTACTAACTCGAAGGGTGAGCAAGTGCCATTGCTAGAGCAAAACCTATCACCGTTTGAGTTTGAGCACATCACGTCTCAACCATCACAACTGGTGTTAGCCGTGATCATGATGCTAGCCGCTATCGCGTTAGTACTTGGTTTAGAGAAGTTTGCGGATTCAAACAAGTAAATCTGAACCACAATTCCATCATTTAAGAAGCGGAGCCATTGGCTCCGCTTTTTTTATTTACGCTTTACAAACAATAGGTTTCAAATAGATGGGGATAGTGCACAATTTGTTGAAGTTACGAGTTTTCGTACATCCCATCTGTGCTAGGATGCAGGCAATGTTAAGTGATAAATACTGAATCTTAATGAAAGTGTTACAAATCGCAGGGATAGCCGTGGCACTGGTCGCTGGCTTTTACGCGCCTACCCTAATAAAAAACTTCTCTTCAGTGCCCGAACCTAAGTCGCTCGATGAATACTGTTTCCTCTCTACTGAACCTTGCATCCAACATAATGTTGCGATGACGCTTAGCGTCGATACTGCTCAACCTCTTATCCCAGCTCAGCTCGAAGTCGAATGGCAAGACAGCGAAGCGGATCAGCTCGTATTAAGTTTGGTTGGTCGAGAAATGGAAATGGGCGAGCCAAAATTCATGCTAAAGAAAGTGGCACCAGGTAAGTTTGTGGGTGATGTGACATTGCCCGTTTGTACACAAGATTCAATGACGTGGGTTGGTGAACTTTCCGACGGTAAAGACACCATCTACCCGGCCCTCAAAATGCAAAGATAAGGAATTGATATGAGCCGTAATTGGTCTCTCTTTCTCGTGGTTGCGTTTGTCCTTGGCTTTGGTACCAAAACGTACCTAGATGGACAAAAAGACGTAGAGAAAAAACAACAAGTCACTACCGAGCAAAGCGTGTTGTTTGGCGAAGGCGATAAACCTGTCGATATCTTCGATACCAGCGATGATCGCATTCGCATTGTTTACTTTGGCTTTACGCGTTGCCCAGACGTATGCCCAACCTCATTAGCCATGCTAGCAGGTGCACTCAATCAAATCGACGATGCGCAAAAAGCGCAGTTGCGCCCAATGTTCATCTCGCTTGATCCAGAACGTGACGAGGCAGATGCATCAGCCAAGTACGCCCACTACTTCCACCCGATGATTGAAGGTCTGTCCGCACCACTCGACGTGACCACCCCACTTGCCCACAAATACGGTGTTATTTTCCGTAAAACGGAGCTAGAAGGCTCAGAGCTGAAATACACGCTCGACCACAGCTCTTACTTTTACTTCTTGAAGCCTGACGGCACACTCATCACTAAAGTGCCACACACCTTAACGCCTGCGCCAATTGTCGAAGCGATAACTAAACTGACAGCAGAAGGAAAAACCAATGAAAGCTAAGCATGCAATCAAAACGTTAGCCCTCTCCGCCCTACTTCTAAGCCCTTTGGCACAAGCAAACCTAAACGTGATGCCACACGAACCGTATGCACGAGCAATGGCGCCAGGTGCTGTGACGAGCGCTGTGTTTGTGACCTTTGCTAACCGAAGCCAAGAAGACATCAATATTGTCGCAGCAGAAACCCCTGCAGCAGGTAAAGTCGAGTTGCACGATGTGATTAAAGAAGGCGATGTAATGAAGATGCGCCAAGTAGACCACATCACACTCGCTGCAAAAGAGACCACCGAGCTAAAACCGGGCAGCCTGCATATCATGCTATTTGACCTTAAAAAGCCGCTTAATGAAGGCGACGAAATCGAAGTGACAGTGACTTACGACAACGGCCAAAAGCAAAGCTTTACTGCGCCAGTCAAAAAAGTCATGGCAGGAATGAAAAAGCACGAACATCATCATTAGTGCTTCTTCACTTCATCGATTCAAAGCTCCTCCAACGTGAGGAGCTTTTTTATTCCTCTCTCTTTTCTCTAAGCCGTATTCGCCAAACTATCAATACATGATTTTGTGTCCTAAATCAGAGCGAAACAGCCGCTGCTGAGATATAAACAAGGCTTTGCTGCAAACGAGTTTCTCGCCATGTTAAAAGCCCTTTCTCGCGTATTTAAAATGCTGACGCAAGTAAATCCAAACCTAGAACAGGATGTCGATACCATCATTGACGCTATTGGTGGCATGAGTAATTTGGTGGAAACTGGTGTTTGCGCGACAAGGCTACGACTCACACTAAAAGACACCACCATTGTGAATCAAAAAGCACTGAAGGAGCATGGAGTGCATGGTGTCGTGATCATTGATGAACGACATATCCAAATCATCTACGGCGTAAAAGCCAACACCTATTCACAAGAGATGGAAGAACGTCGAATAAAACACATATAAAACGCAAAGGAGTTGTAGGAATCAGAGCACAGTCGCTATACTCCGACCGTTAACTCACCAACTTAAGAGGAAATATGATGATTGTAATGAATAACACTAACTGGGCAGTGAAAGGGTAACGTCCAACTTTTTCTCGTGGCTAAGCCACACCACCTCCCTTCTTTGCCCGGTTTTCACCGGGGTCAGCTCTATGCGAATTAGACCCTAATGCGATTTGTATTAAGGCGCTTTGTTGCGTCTGGGATAATTCAACAATGAATAAAACACATTCTTTTTGTGAAACACTACTAACTCAACCTAACCCATTAAAGCTATTAGGTTGGAAACCCTTTTTTCAACAACAATTGACGTTAGACGATTACCAAGACACGCTTTTTGCGCGAGTGATTGCTCACCATCGTAGTGGTTACGTTGTGGTTAGCGAACAAGGTGAAACTCACTTACCTATCCATCCCTCGTTACCCAGCATGACCGTTGGTGATTGGGTAGTATTGGATGGCCAGCAACAGTTTTCTCGCCTACTTGAACGCCGCAGTTTATTCAGTCGCAAAGCCGCAGGTAGTAAGGTCGCCGAGCAACTTATCGCCGCCAACGTGGATACTGTCTTCATCGTTTGTTCACTCAACCACGACTTTAACCTCAGTCGCATTGAGCGCTATTTGGCCCTCATCAATGAAGCTGATGTAGAGCCCGTGATTGTGCTGACGAAAGCAGACTTATGTGACGATGTTGACGAGCTCAAAGCTCAGGTACAAAAGCTCGATCCGTTGCTTATGGTGGAAAGCGTTAATGGTTTGGATGAATCAGACGTTGCCAAATTAATGAGTTGGTGCGGCGAAGGTCAAACCGTCGCATTTATTGGCTCTTCAGGGGTAGGAAAATCGACCTTAGTAAACACCCTGCTTGGCGAGCAAGAACAAGCGACTGGTGGTATTCGTGAGGATGACAGCAAAGGTCGACACACTACAACCTCACGCTCAATCCACCTATTACCATCCGGTGGGATCTTAATGGACACGCCAGGAATGCGAGAGATCCAATTAGCAGATTGCGAGGCAGGCGTGAGTGAAACTTTCGCTGATGTTGAAGCCTTAGCTGATAACTGCCGATTCAATGATTGCCAACATCAAACCGAGCCAGGTTGCGCGGTTCAAGCTGCGATTGAAGATGGCTCTCTTGAGCTACGACGCTTTACTAACTATCAGAAGTTATTGCGTGAACAAGCCCATAACGGAGCGAGTCTCGCAGAGCAAAGAGCGCAGAATAAACAGTTCGGCAAAATGGTTCGCAGTATTGTTGACGGAAAGCGCAAACGCCAACAGAGTTACTAGTTTGTTGTATTTGCGTAATCAATAGAACAAAGGAGGCTAACGCCTCCTTTTTTAATAACTTTATGAAAAACCATCATTCATACTTCGCCATACAAATCAACACAAAAGACCAATAACGATAACATTGAGCAAACATTTAAACTAAGAACAAACTAAAACTAGACACAAAATATTACCAAGTTAAGATATGTGATATTCAGCAAGAAAATGGCTGGATTTATAAAAACAGGATAATTGATAATCAGGATGTCTTAGCAGCACAACCACAAGATTCAGCCCCTTCATGCGAGGGAACATTACGCCGTGTAATGACTGAATATTGCACTGTTGCTGAGTCAAAAATTGCAGGAATGATGTATGCAAATGCAACACAACAGTCTCGTTGCCCGATTCGCTCGCGGTAACCTCGTTCTCCAAATCCTCGTCGGTATCGTCTTAGGTATTCTGCTTGCGACTATCTCGCCAAGCCACGCAGAAAGCGTTGGTATGCTGGGTAGCTTGTTTGTTGGTGCACTAAAAGCGATTGCTCCAGTATTGGTATTTATCTTGGTGGCTGCGTCTATCGCAAACCAAAAGAAAAACCAACACACTTACATGCGTCCAATCGTAATTCTTTACCTAGCGGGTACCTTCTTTGCGGCACTAACCGCAGTAGTACTAAGTTTCCTTTTCCCGACCAATTTAACGCTAGTAACGGGCGCTGAAGGTGCAACACCACCACAAGGTATTGCAGAAGTTATCCAAACCTTGTTGTTCAAACTGGTTGATAACCCAGTAAACGCGCTAGTAGAAGCAAACTACATCGGTATTCTTGCTTGGGGTGTGGGTCTTGGTCTTGCACTTCACCACGCATCAGCAACAACAAAAGCGGTATTCGAAGATCTAAGCCACAGTGTTTCCCACATTGTTCGTTTTATCATTCGTCTTGCGCCATTTGGTATCTTTGGTCTGGTTGCCTCAACGTTTGCAACAACAGGTTTTGGTGCACTAGCAAGCTACGCTCACCTTCTAGCGGTACTACTAGGTTCAATGTTTATCATTGCGCTAGTGGTTAACCCTGCGATCGTATACTTCAAAACGAAAGAAAACCCATACCCGTTGGTGTTCCAATGTCTACGTGAAAGTGGCGTAACGGCATTCTTTACGCGTTCAAGTGCTGCGAACATTCCAGTGAACATGAACCTATGTAAGAAACTAGACCTAGACGAAGATACGTACTCAGTATCTATTCCACTAGGTGCGACCATCAACATGGCGGGTGCAGCAATCACTATCACAACCCTAACGCTAGCAGCGGTACACACTATGGGTATCGACGTTGACCTAATGACAGCGGTACTACTAAGTATTGTTGCTGCAGTATCAGCGTGTGGTGCATCAGGTGTTGCTGGTGGTTCTCTACTACTTATCCCACTAGCGTGTGGCCTGTTTGGTATCTCAAACGACGTAGCAATGCAGGTTGTAGCCGTTGGTTTCATCATCGGTGTGATTCAAGACTCTGCTGAAACAGCCCTAAACAGCTCAACAGACGTTATCTTCACTGCCGCTGTTTGCAAATCAGAACAGCAAAAAGCTCAGTAAGACTTAAGCATCTTTAAGATCTCAATAATAGAAAGGGGAGCCAATGCGGCTCCCCTTTTTGTTTCCTGTTAGGGATGACCTACAAACGAACCGTCTTCCCTGTTTGCATCGACTCTAACGCGGCATCCGCTAACGTCAGAGCAATCTCACCATCTATACCCGAGCAGCATGGTGCTTCGCCTTTAAGTACTTCAACAAAGTGTTGCCACTCTGCCACGTAAGCACGCTCATAGCGCTCTAAGAAGAAATACTTCGGTGTTGCGCCTGCTTGCCCTGTTTCTGTACTGCAGTTGACTAGATTTTCAGTCAGATTCGCCACTTGCAACATGCCTTTCTCGCCATGCACTTCGAGACGCTGATCGTATCCGTAACCAGAACGGCGACTATTGTGAATCGTCACCATCGCACCAGAAGGGAATGTAAGCGTCACCACACTGGTATCGATATCTCCCGCTTCACCAATGGCAGGATCTACCTTGCAACTGCCATGTGCCGTAACCGTGATTGGATCTTCCCCTAAGATAAACCGCGCCATATCGAGGTCGTGAATCGTCATATCGCGGAACATACCTCCGGACGATTTGCTGTATTGTGCTGGCGGTGGCGCAGGATCGCGAGAGGTGATAATTACGCTTGCTGGTTCGCCAATTTGACCGTCATCCAACGCTTTCTTAAGGCTCAAGAAATGCGGGTCAAAGCGGCGATTGAAGCCTAATAAGAACGGCACCTGATGCTGGTTTACTACGCCCAAGCAATCGCGCACTCGCCCCAAATCAAGGTCGATAGGCTTCTCACAAAAAATCGCTTTGCCTGCTTTTGCTGCTCGCTCAATCAAATCCGCATGAGTATCGGTTGACGAGCAAATACACACCGCATGAACATTCTCATCCGCCATGGTCTCTTCTACGGTTTGGCGCTTTGTCTGCGGATACTGCGCACAAAACTGATCCGCATAGACCTCATAAGGTTCGATAAGCGAATAAATCGTGGTTTCAGGTGAACGTTCGATATTGACCGCATGCACTTGACCAATTCGACCCGCTCCAAATAAAGCAATATTAAACATAGAAAATCCCTTATGTGTCGACTAGTCGAATTGATGCTTCATACCCGCCAACATATCTGCGGCGATATCGTAATAATCCCCTTCCCAGAGTTGGTCGTTGAGGAATTCACCAGAGTAGAATCCGTCGTAACCCGTTTGTCGAATCGCATCGACCCACTCTTTCAATGGCACTTCACCTTGCCCTAGTAAGTAACCACGTAGAGCGCGCTCATCAGGCCACGCTTCGCCCGGTGCAGGACGCTTACCGTCAGACAAGTGCACGTTGAAAATCAGCTCGGCATCGATATTTGCCACTTGTTCCAACGTTGCTCCGCGACATGCCCATAAGTGCCATGTATCCAGAACAAAACCAAAGTTGTCGCGGCCGACGGCGTCGTACAGGCGGAAGTAATCTTCCAATTTGGCGATTGGAGTCCAAGCCGCGCCTTCATATTGGAAACGGATGCCATAGTTCTTACCAATGTCGGCAATCTGGCGAATGTTCTGTGCCGTTAGCTCGATGTTTTGCTCTTTGGATAAGCCGTTTAATACCTCAAAAGCATTGAGCTGGATGGTAGGTGCACCCACGGCTTGCGCAAAACGGCACAGCGTTTCTGAATCTTGGAACAATTGACGTTGGCTGGCTTTATCTGTCACTTCAACCGCGCCAATGATGTCGATCGCCGTTGGGACAATGCCAAACTCATCCATACGTTGTTTGAGTTGCTCAGCGGAGAAGCCAGCTTGAATATAACGCCAGAGTTTTTCGGTGTGAATTTCGAGCCCTTGGTAGCCAGTTTCTTTGGCAAGTCGGACATCAGATAGGATATTGCTGTGCAGAGAGCACATGCCATGTAGAGCAAAACGCATCAGATTTACCTCTTCTCACTGCCCTGTACATTGCAGGACATAAGCCGAATTCAGCTCGAGCAAACCCGCAGCGCAACCGCTAAGTTGCACTTAATCAGTGGACAAAGGTATGGAAAAATCTGCGCGCTTTACTGCTTATTCGCTCGCAGGATCGCGTCCCTATTTGAGATTACTGAGCGATGAAGTTACTTCACTTCTCGACAAATCAGACTCACCGCAATCGCCTGCGCCAAATACATGGAGCTGCTGAGCGAACGGAAGCCCATCAATTCGCCTTCTTGCACTTCAAAACAGACATCCATTTTGCTGCCATGAGGCGTCATTTGGTTATCAGTAATGCAGACAATCGGTACGTTCTTTTTGCAAGCATCATCAATCAGTTGGCTGGTTTCTTCCGCGTATGGATTGAAGGTGATAGCAAACAGAACGTCTTTTTCGTTCATTCGTCGAGTTAACGGAGACAACATGCCACCGTGATCATCCAAGAGCACTACGCTCTTGTCGGATTTCATGAGGGCGTACCAAAGATAGAAGGCCACTGGGTAAGCGCGACGAGTCCCCTGGATGTAGATGGTTTCTGCTCCATCCATCAGAGCCACTGCACGTTCCAGTTTTTGTGGAGAGACCGACATTTGAAGCTGTTCTAGTGCTTCAATGTTTGCGTGTCCGAAATCTTGGAAGATGGCTTGAGGCGAGTCATGTGGGACGTCCTCCATCTCACGAGCTTTACGAACACGCTCTTTGTAGTCTCTCGGACGATTCAAATACTGATCGCGAAACAGTACTTGCATAGAAGTGAAGCCATCAAAGCCCATCGCATTAGAGAATCGACTCAAGGTCGACAATGGTACGTTGGCTTGCTTGGCAATGGTCGCCATGGTTTCTACCGCCACCAGCATCGGCTGGTCGGTTACAAAATCCGCGACTTGCTGCAAACGTCCGCTCAAACTGTCGTAACGCTTTGCGATTAACTCTTTTAGTGTGTCTAAATCTGCAGGTGCTTTCACTTCAACATCCATAGTTATACTGCTCTCCTATCAATGAACGCTTGGAGATAGAGGCCCCTTATAGTAACAAAAGGGGCTGCTATTTTAAGATAATAATTCAAAGTTTCGTACCGCTTCTTCTTTCACGTACGGCATCGCCTTTTGCATGAAGTAAATACGGTCAAACTTTTGCGGTTCCTGATTCATGTAATCGCGAAGATTATGACCCAGAGCCTGACGCAAACAGGTGCCAATATTGAACTTGGACACACGACTTTGCTTCAGCTTGAGCATGTCTTCATCGCGAATACCACTCGAACCATGAATCACCAACGGCACAGCCACAGCATTTGCGATACGGTCTAGGCGACCAAAATCGATAGTACAAGTCGGCTCGGTTAAGCGGTGAACATTACCGACGGAAATTGCGACACAATCTACGCCACTCTCTTCTGCAAAGCGCGCCGCATCTTCCGGTTCTGTGTAGATAGATTTTATGTGGTCGCGACCTTCTTCGTAAGGCACCGAACCAATTTCCCCCTCTACCGATGCTCCTAGAGCATGCGCCACTTCAACGACTTTCTTAGTGCGAGCAATGTTCTCGTCCAACGTCAGTTGAGAGCCATCAAACATCACAGAACTAAACCCAGCTTTAAGCGCGCGAAAGACGATGTCTTCTTCGTAAGTGTGGTCAAGGTGAAGCACGACAGGCACCGTGCTCTTATGCGCTAGATTTAGGAACATCGCCGCAGCGGTTTCGACGCCATAAAAGTCCACAACGTCTTTATTACACGCCAGAATTACAGGTTTGTTCACTTGCTCTGCTGCTTCAACAACAGCACGAGCATCCTCAAAGCCGAACACATTAAAGCAAGGGACAGCGTAGTTAGACGCCGCAGCCTCCGGCAATAGGTCATTCAAATTTACCAACATGATGATTCCCCTACTTAAATTTCGCGATCATGTCTTTGATGCCAGGGATCGTCTCCACTTGGTATTCGTGGTGCGGATCAAAATGCTGAATCAAAGATTTCTCTGTTTTGCCAACGATGATGGTGAAGTAATACATTTCATAACCCGGCGCCGCCACACTTGGGTGATAACCTTTGTCGATGGCGATCACTGAGCCCGTGCGCACATGGTAAACCGGACCAAAGTCGTCTTCATGCTCGTATAGGAACTGCGCACCAAAGCCGAAATCTGGGTTAAAGCGGAATTGGTACACTTCTTCATAAAGGGTTTCTTTGCTGCCATCAGGCTTAACACGATCTTCATCGTGCTTGTGTGGTGGAAAGCCAGACCAACCACCTGCACCAACGGTGAATAGCTCACTCACCAATAAGCGACCGCGTTTGTCTGCGTTGGATTGACCCAGTACGTGTTTGATTTTGCGGTGAGTTTTGGTGTCATCCGAACCATATTGCACCATGTCTACGTTCTCTTCGCGGACACAGAAAGGCTCCAGTGACGCTTCAAACTTACCACCTGCAATCATAACGTCAGCTTTGTCGCTCACACATTGAATGGTCGCGCGGTAGCCAAGTGGTACGTAAACCGCTTCTGGGTTGCCGTCCCAAACTGATTTACGTTTACCAATGTTGTCGAACGTTTCACTTTCACCGTCTTTCGTCACGGTGATGCTGCAAGTGCCGCCAGCCAATACGATGACAGACTCATACCCTTCGATGACATGGTCAAAGGTTTCGTTCTGATTCAAGAACACTTGGTTGAAGTAACATAGCGGCGTTACTTCGTCGTTCGCACCAATAATTGGTTCATTCTTGTTATCAAATGGTGGAATGTGTTTTCCCATTTTTCTTTTCTCCTCACAGCTCGTAGTGAAACGAGGCTGCCCTATCCTTCTGAAAGTGGCTTAACAAAAAAGCCGGGCCACGATGGTGTGTACGCGCACTGTTTGGTTACCCTCAAAGTGACATACCGGCCCGGGAGACCAAACGCGCAGCAATGTGGTGCCCGAAAGCACCAAACCGTGCTTAACTTCGCGTCTCAATAAAATCGAATAGTTGTTCCTTAGTTGGCATGGCTTCTGTGCAGCTGTGACCGCTGACATTAATCGCCGCTGCTGCCGTGCCGTTGCGTACGCCCTCTTCTAACGAACCACCAGTAACTAGCGTCCAAATCAGACCTCCGGCGAATGAGTCACCAGAGCCAAATGGCTTATTGGCTTCGACTCGGAAAATACCTTGCTCGAACTTATGACCCGTACGGTCATACACTTTCGAACCATGCTCACCGGCTTTCACCACCACGACTTGGGTGTTCTCCGTTAGGAAGCGAGCCGCCGTTTGGTCATCATCGGTGTTGCCCGGAGCAATGACGGTTTCCATCATGTCGAACTCTTCACGGTTACCGATCACGACGTCTGAAAGACCCGCGGCAATGCCGTAGTAAATCGAAGCATCGGTATCCGTGCGCCAAGAGTAAGGGCGGTAATCAACATCCAGCACCACTAAGGTATTGCTGCGGCGCGCGTGCTGCATCGCAATCAAAGTGGCTTCACGGCTTGGGCTTTCCGACAATGCCGTTCCTGTGACCACCAAGACTTTTGAGCTAGCGATGTAAGCGGGATCAATCTCTTCTGGCTTGATGGTCAAATCCGATGCGTTGTTACGATAGATAAGCACGGTGCAATCTTTTGGCTTCATCTCTGTGAATGCCACCGAGGTGCGCGAACCAGAACCATCGGTTCTCATGCCATCAAGGTTGATACCTTGCTCCGTCATGTAACCTTTGACGTAACCACCGAATGCATCGTCAGCCACGCAGCCAATAAAGCCGACCTTACCGCCTAACTTGGCAATGCCCACCGCAATGTTCGCGGCTGAGCCACCAACGAATTTGTTGAAGCCAGAGATATCCGCCATGTCGGTTTTAGCTTCGCGAGCGTAGAGGTCTACGCCCGCACGTCCTAAAACGATGGCATCCAATGGTCGATTTGTTTCAAGTGCAATGTTTGTCATCGTCTGTTCCTATTATTTGTAGTCAACCCAAGCGGCGTTCTGGTCTGCAGATTCCACACACTTCTCGCATAAGCGCACGCCTTCGATACCTGCGTCGATACCTGGGAACCAAATTTCAGACAGCGCTTGCTGGTCATCACGGTCAGCCGCATCGAATGCCAACGCGAAACGGTGGTACAAGTTCGCCCATGACTCGAAGTAACCTTCTGCATGACCACCACCAACACGGTTAGAAGCCACACCCGGTGCATCTTGGTATAGGTAGCCCATGCCACGCTCTAGAATGCGTGGTGCTTCGCCTTGCACTTCAAAACGAAGTTGGTTTGGTTGCTCATCCCACCATTCGATGGACGCTTTCGAACCGACGATGCGGATTTTTTGTTGGTGCATCGAACCTGCATTCACTGCCGACGCCCAAAGCGTACCGACTGCGCCATCTTTGAACTGCATCATGATGTGAGCGTTATCTTCGAGCGGAGCACGTGACTTGATGAAGCTTTGACGCATGCAAGACAGACGGTCGATTTCAAGACCCGTCATCACTTCACACAGGTAGAAAGCGTGCGTACCCACATCACCCAGAACATAAGTTGGACCTGAGACTTCTGGGCTGACGCGCCATTTCAAACCTGGATCGTTTTTCTCGTATTCTTCGTTGTGGAAGCCGTGAGCAAACTGCATGTTCACCACACGAATCTCACCCAGATCACCACGCTTCACCATTTCACGCGCTTGCTGAACCATTGGGAAACCGCTATAACCGTACATCACGCCAATCACGCGATTGCGCTCTGCTGCGATCTGTTTGAGCTCTTCTGCTTCTTCCGTCGTGAAGGTGATTGGTTTTTCACACACCACGTGCAAGTTAGCTTCCAGTGCTGCTTTACAAATTTCGTAGTGAGTTGAGTTTGGTGTTGCTACCGAAACAGCTTGAATGCCATCTTCGCGTTGCGCTTCCTTCTCAAACATCTCTTTGTAATTTGCGTAGCAACGGTCGCCATCGAGACCTAAGTTCTCACCAAAATCACGACAACGATCCGCGTCCAAATCGAATGCACCAGCGACCAATTTAAACAAACCATCGCGCTGCGCCGCATTACGGTGCGAGTAACCGATCTGACTGCCACGACCACCGCCGACCATTGCCCAACGGATTGGTTGCTCAAAATGACGTTCTTCATTAAACATGTTTGACTCCTTAATAGGCTCTTGCTCAAGAGCCTATAAATCGAATTATTGAAATCTGTTTTAAAGCTGGATGTTTTGATACATAAATCGGTTTGGGCTTAAACGCCGGCGCGTTGTGCTGCTCTGCCTTCTTCCCATGCAGCCACTTTCTCTGCGGTGTCGTCATTGCGTGTCACTTGAGGAAGTCCCACCTCCCACCAGCAATCACACTTAGACCAAGCCATTGGCGATACTGGGTCGATGTCGACCACAATCACGTAAGTACGGTCGGCTTCTTTAGCGCGTTGGAATGCTTCATCAAACTGGTCGATTGAGGTCAGCTTCTCGCTGATTGCGCCTTGCGCTTCGGCATGCTTAGCAAAGTCCACGCGAGCTACCTCGCCATCAGGACGGCGACAGTCTTCCAATAGGTTATTGAACGACTCGTTACCCGTATTGTTTTGCAGCTTGTTGATCACCGCGAAACCACCGTTGTCGCATACCACGACAATCATCTTGTGACCCGTCAGAACTGACGAGTAGATGTCTGAGTTTTGAATCAGGTAAGAGCCATCGCCGACGAGCACAACCACATCGTTATCTGGGTTCGCAACTTTCGCGCCCCAGCCACCTGCGATTTCATAACCCATGCAAGAGAAGCCAAATTCAATGTCGAACTTACCAATTTGGTAGTTCTGCCAGTTCATCGCAAGCTCTGCTGGTAAGCCACCCGCTGCCGTAAGTACCGTGTCGCCCGGCTGCATAGATTTGTTGAGCTTGCCAATCACTTCTGCATAAGAAGACGTACCGTCGAGTAGGTCGCCTGGTTGAGGGTGAGTACGGCGATGCACCACGGCTTTCCATTCATCCGCTTGCGCTTTCGCCGTTGCCGCCCACTCGTCACTACTACGGAAATCGCCCAGTAGGTTAGACAGCTCAACTAAGCCACGTTTTGCGTCTGCTTTAACTGGAATAGCACGATGTTTAATGGCATCAAAACGTGCGGTATTGATGGTAACTAGCTTCATATCTGGGTTCTTGAACACCGACCAAGAGCCTGTCGTGAAGTCTTGTAAGCGAGTACCCACAGCCAACACCACATCCGCATGCGCTGCCATGTAGTTTGCAGAGTCTGAACCTGTCACGCCGATTGGACCTGCGTTTAGAGGATTGTCTTGCAGCATCGTGGCGCGACCAGCAATGGTCTCAACCACAGGGATGTTGTGTTTTTTCGCAAAGGCAGCCAACTCGTCCGTTGCTAGTGAGTAATGCACGCCACCGCCAGAGATAACCAAAGGTTGTTTCGCGCTAAGTAGCGCCGCTTTTGCATCCTCTAGATCTGCCACTTCTGGCTCTGGACGACGAATGCGGTGTACTTTTTCTTGGAAGAAGACTTCAGGGAAATCGTAAGCCACGCCCTGAATATCTTGTGGTAAGCCGATAAACGCTGGACCACAGGTTTCTGGGTCAAGCATGGTATCAATTGCCTGAGGCAATGAGTGCATCAATTGCGTTGGCGAGATAATGCGATCCCAGTAACGTGTTAGCGGTTTGAACGCATCGTTACAAGTGATCGAAGGATCGTAGAAATTCTCTGGCTGTTGAAGCACAGGATCTGGCAGACGACTAACGTAAGCGTCTCCAGAAATCAAAAGCACTGGTAAACGGTTTGTGTGCGCGATACCTGCTGCGGTAACCATATTGGTTGCACCCGGACCAATTGAACTGGTCGCGATACCGATGCGACGACGTAAGTTTGCTTTGGCATACGCGATTGCCGCTGTTGCCATCGACTGCTCATTTTGACCACGCCAAGTCGGAATTTTGTCTTCGATATTTTTTAGCTGCTGTCCAAAGCACGTCACGTTACCGTGACCAAAGATGGCGAATGCTGCACCAAATAGCTGTTCTTTTTTACCATCAATTTCAATCATTTGTGCGGCTAGGTACTGAGCTAGCGCTTCTGCAACAGTTAGGCGTACAGTTTTCATTGTCTTCCCCGGTAGTATCAATCATTTTTGTAGCCGCGTTGTCTCCACGGCTTGATACAGGGGAGACGAATCTCCCCTTCCTTACTTGTGCTCTTATAGACCGTATTTCTTCGCGTAGCCTGTGATGTTCTCGTAAGCCGTTTTCGCGTACGTCAATGGGTGCGCTTTCGCTGGGTCTTGTTCTGCTTCAACCAGCAACCAGCCTTGGTAGTTGCGCTCTTTCAATGCTGCGAATACGTCTTCGTAATCCACGTCACCTGTACCAGGAACAGTGAATACGCCATCAAGCACTGCATTAAGGAATGATTTGTCTGCATCACGTGCAGCTTTCATTACTTCTAGACGAAGGTCTTTAAAGTGCATGTGACCAATACGATGACCCCAACGCTTAATCATGGTCACTGGGTTACCACCTCCGTAAGTGATGTGACCCGTATCTAGAGTTAGGTAAACGGCTTCGCCAGTGAATTCCATCATGATGTTGATGTCATCTTCCGTTTCACAAATGGTGCCGACGTGATGATGGAAAGACAGCTTGATGTCGTGCTCGTTTAGAAGGTATTCCGCAACTTGAGTTAACTTCGCGCAGTAGGTTTTCCACTCGTCCATAGTAAGGATCACGCGTTGAGAAAGTGGCGTGTTGATGTCGCCGTGAACCGTGTTGCTCACTTCACCGAACACCATTGCTTTACAGCCAGCAGCCTTAAGCAATTTGATGTGCTCTTGCATCGCTGCGATTTCTTCTTCCGCAGTCAGCTTCATTAGATTGCCGCTGTACCAGCCAGAAGCGAGCACTAGGCCATGTTTTTCTAGTAGAGGGATTAGAACTTCTGGCTCACGTGGGTACTTAGTACCTAGCTCTGTACCAGTGAAACCAGCTTCTGCCATTTCACTTAGACACGTTTCCAATGGGATATCGCCGCCCAGTTCTGGCATGTCATCATTTGTCCAAGTCAGTGGGCTAATTCCATATTGCACGTTGCTCATTTTTATTCTCCGACAATGTTTCCGTTATTTAATAAATGTCGTGAAGTAAAAGCGTGGTTTTTATAGATGCTTTTCTTTCACCGATTTCGTTTCACTGGAAATTACATTAGCGAAAAAAACTTTAAATGAAAAATATTTTTCACAACATGAAATCGATGTCATCAAATTGTTAAATCATGAAAAAAGCCAATCACAGCAAGCCCTACAAGCAAACTTGCGCCAGATCTCATTTTATTTAAATCCTTTATTTTCAATAACTTATACTGACATTTAAAAATGAAAAATGTTTTTCATTTTTTGATTTGGGTAACACTTTAGGATAAAAAACGAACAGACACCTAGTCGAATAACAAAAGAGTAAATATGATAAATGCAACCGACAAATGAAAAATAATTTTCATACATCTAATAAACATTAAAAGTCGGCAATATAGATACCCAATACTCGTACCCTACAAAACAGAGTATTGGCCGCTACCCAACTTGATCTTATTCGATGGTTAAAGGAAAGCTTGGGGATCTAATAAAGGAAAAAACAATGGAAGCTACATCCAAGGCCGAAGCTCGAAAGCACAATATCGCCTACATCGTTAGGATTTGTTGTATCGCTGCGCTCGGAGGCATCTTATTAGGTTACGACACTGCTGTTATCTCTGGCGCAATTGGTCCAATCCGTGATTACTTCGGACTGTCACCAGCTCAAACTGGCTGGGCCGTATCCAGCGTAGTATTAGGTAGTATCATCGGTGCGGTCAGCGCAGGCTGGGCAGCCCTAAAATACGGTCGACGCAACACCCTCTTCATCGCCGCCATTCTCTTCATCATATCCGCCATTGGCTCTGCACTCGCTCAAACCTTCTCTTTCTATGTGGTTCTACGTATCGTCGGTGGCGTAGCTGTAGGTTTGGCTTGTGTGGTATCACCAATGTATATGTCAGAAGTCGCACCAAAAGACTTCCGAGGTCGTGCGGTGAGCATGTTCCAGCAATCGGCAGTTATCGGTCAAACGGGTGTGTTTTACGTCAACTACCTCATCGCAAAAGGCATGTCAGAGGCTTGGTTAGTGGATATGGGCTGGCGCTGGATGCTTGGCTCTGAAGTGATTCCTGCCGCGCTTTTCGCAATGTTGTTGTTCCTCATCCCAGAATCACCACGTTGGCTGGTTTTGAAAGGCAAAGTAGACGATGCCAAAGAGACGTTATCTCGTATCTCAAACCCGAAACACGCAGATCGTTTGATCAAAGAGATCCAAGAGTCGTTGAAAGAAACCGTCGGTGCGAAGAAGAACAAAGTCAGCCTGCGTTCGCCATTATTGTTCGCCATCTTAGTGATTGGTACGTTCGTTGCGGCGGCTCAACAGTTAACGGGCATCAACGTGATCATGTACTACACACCTGAGATCTTAAAACCGATCACTGGCTCAACAGAAAACGCGCTGTTCCAAACTACCTTTGTCGGCATTGTCTTTATCGGTGGTAACGCACTTGGTATGTACCTGATTGATAAAGTAGGTCGTCTACCATTAATGAAATACGGCACCTTTGGTTGTGCATTTGGTATGTTCGTGGTCGGCTATGTGCTTTACCAACAAACCGAAGGCTACGCAGCACTGTTCGCATTGTGTTTGTACGTAGTGTCTTACGCGACATCATGGGGTTGTGCATGTTGGACCATGATTTCAGAAATATTCCCGAACAGCATTCGCTCTCGTGCCATGGCCATCGCCGTCGGCGCACAATGGTTTACAGGCTTCATCGTGACGCAATCTTTCCCAATGCTAAACGAAAACCCTTACTTAAAAGAGCAATTCAATGGCGCATTTAGCTTCTGGTTATTCGGCGTCTTGTCACTCATCTGTATGGTCATCGTAGTTAAGTATGTGCCTGAAACGAAAGGCGTCAGCTTAGAGAAAATGGAAGAAGCGATGGCGAAAAAACTGGGTAAAAAAGTATCTGGAAGTGCGACTGAAGCACGTGCATAAGATAACTTAATGTTTTACAAAGGGAACAGGTGATCGCACTTGTTCCCTTTTTGCTTTGGAGGCAAAACTCATGCTCGATAAAATGGCGTTCTTTGTCTATGTGATCCGCTCTGGGTCTATCTCCTCCGCAGCACGAAAATTCAACATTTCGGTCTCCGCAGGAAGCCGTTGGCTGCAAGAACTGGAGCAACACTTCGGTACGACCTTATGTCGCCGCTCGAATCGGTTATTGGAAGCCACTCAAGCGGGGCAAACCTTATACGAAGAGTTTTCTCCTTTAGTCGACAACGCAGAGCGCATCAGTCGCAAGTTAGAAGACTTCCAAGACAGCGAAAAAGGTCACATCAACATCGCGTGCACGCCCGTCTATGCCAATCACTATCTAATGGATAAAATCGCCGAGTATTCCAAACTCAACCCAAAGGTGACCTTCAACATCAACGTCACTCCTTGGGCATTGGATCACGCCAGTACTTGTGACCTAATGATCAGTGCCAATGCCAGCTTCCAAGGCTACCGTGAAAAAGATTTATTACTGGTGAAGCGCGAGCTAATGCAGTGCCCGTTTATCGTCGTGGCTTCGCCGCAATACCTAGAAAAATATGGCTTGCCCACGCACCCAGAAGCACTACGAGACCACGCTTGCTTAATTGCAACCACACTGACGGGCAGCAATGATTGGATCTTCCGCCAAGGTGTGGAAAACATGGTACTCAAAGTGCCAAAAACAATCGAGGTGAACGACAGCGACCTATTACTAAGTGGCTCCTTAAAAGGAGCTGGTATCGCCTACTTGCCGCAATTCGTCACCGAAAAAGCAGTCGAGAAAGGCGAGTTAGTACCACTATTGGAAGAGTATGAGACCAGTATTTGGAGTTTGAATCTGTATTACCATTCACCCAAAACTGCATCTCCAGTGGCAATAAAGTTCAAAGAGTTCTTATTGGAAAAACCTTGTTAAGTCGGATTGGAGTTAAAACAATAAAGTGCTCACGCCATCGAAAGTCAGCTTGGCGCCTGAAAGAAACAAGAACAAGTAACAGAGCTGATAGATTCTTTCCTGACTGACGCGATGCAAAAGATACACACCCATCTTAACGCCAACAGGCGCGAGTGGAATCAACACCAACGCAGTCATTAAGTTGGTCGAATCAAACTCGCCAAGCCAAATGTAAGGTATGAGTTTCGCTACATTCACTATGCCGAACAACAGTGCCATGGTCGCTATTAAGTTGATTTTAGGCAGTTTCAACGGCAGTAAATAGATACTCGCTGGACCGCCACCAGCATGAATTGCGGTACTGGAAAAACCGCTCAGAGTACTCCAAATCCAAGCGCCTAACTTCCCTGATTGAGATGGAGTTTCACCACTTAGCCAATACTGAAAACAGAACAGCAAAGACAGCACGCCAACGGTGATCTTCAACCCCGACTCTGGGGTGATACTCAAAAATAACCCCGCTAATACCACGCCAAGCAAAGCCCCCGGCAACATAGTTTTGAGTACTCGAACATCGGCATTTCGATAATGATGACGCACCGCAAATGCGTCCATCACCAATAGAATCGGCAATAAAATCGCCGCCGCTTGTGTTGGCGGCACCACCAGCGCCATCATAGGAACAGCCAAAATGCCCAGCGCTCCACCGAGCCCACCTTTACCAATGCCATAAATTAGCACCGCAGGAGTCGCCAAAAGATAGAACCAAGGATCGCTGAGCATCATTACTGCCTTTTCATCATCTAGTTTCGAATCACGCCACAATCTGAGCGAGATAATCGCGACTGCGTTTTAAATCACGCGAAACCTGACTCACGTCTGCGGTGCCGTGCTCATGCTCGACCACGATCCAACCTTGATAGTCGGCTGCTTTAAGTGCACTCATCACTTGTTGCAGCTTGATATCGCCATCCCCTAAGGGAGTGATCAATCCTTTACTATAGGCGTCAACCCATTCCAACTTATCACGGATAGCTAGTCTCAATTTGTCCGTCGAGATATCTTTAACATGAATATGCTCGATGCGTGATCCGTACTGACGAATGATCCCTAGCGGATCCATCCCATCTAAAAACACATGCCCGATATCGATACATAATCCCAGTTTGGTCCCGGGAATCTGACTCATGACAAAATCGATCTCATCTTTATAACTGATGTAGCCGCCAATGCCCGGATGAAGCAAACAGCGCAAACCATATTGGCTTGCCACGCGAATAATTCGCTCAAGGTTAACAATCATGGTCCGTTTATTTTCCATATTCAGACGCGGTGCAGTGACGCTTTGTCCGATATAGCCATAACGTTCCGTATGAATGCCTTCCATGATCAGTAAATTCTTTACGCCCAGCGAATCTAAACGCTGACAGACGGTGTCGACTTCTTCCAAAATGGCAGACATGTTTGCAGAGTCGCAAAATGGCACTTGTACCTTGCCAGCGCACACCTGCAGTCCACGTACACGAAACGCACTTTTCACCAGTTCAGGATCTTCAGGGAAGAAGCCATCCGGTCCTAATTCAATACCACGAAAGCCACTGTCACTTGCATCCATTAACACCTTTCCCCAGCTTGGATTGGTCGCATGAGATGCCTCTTCCACTCCCCAGCAACATGGGGCGCAAGCAATACGATCAAGCATGTGTTTTTCTCCTAAGTTGATTTCTTTTCACCTTAAGATTGGTAGGGGTAAAAGTTCGTGATTTGCGCCTCGTTTGTACTTTGCATTTTCGCAAAGCGGCTTTGAATTCCTGGCTATATCGCGACCACATCGCACTCCCTACACTGGTTATGACAGAACGATTACGGAGTAAACAGCGGTATGGAACGAATCTTTATTGTGGCGGCAAAGCGCACCCCAATTGGCAGCTTTAATGGCTCATTAGCGTCATTGTCTAGTGTTGAACTGGGCGCTCATGCCATCAAGGCAGCCTTGGAGCAAGTGGACATTGCCCCAGAACAAATCGATGAAGTGATTGTTGGCAACGTACTTACTGGAGGCGTAGGCATGGGACCGGGTCGCCAAGCCGCAATGAAGGCAGGCATTCCAGAGTCCGTTCCGGCTTACACACTCAATATGATTTGTGGCAGTGGGATGAAAGTCATCATGGACGGTGCAAGCCATATTCGAGCGGGCGACGTAGAGCTAGTGCTTACTTGTGGTATGGAGAGTATGTCCAACGCACCATACATCTCTTCCGGTCAGATTCGTCGCGGTTATCGCATGGGTCATCAACTCCAAGAAGACAGCATCATCAAAGATGGTTTGACAGATGCCTTCCACAATTACCACATGGGTGTTACGGCAGAAAACATCGCCAAGCAATTCCAAATCAGCCGAGAAGACCAAGATGCCTTTGCCTTACAAAGCCAACGTAAAGCGATCTGCGCGATAGAAAATGGTCACTTTGAAGCAGAAATTGCGCCAATTACGATAGTGGATCGCAAGCGCCAATTCGAAGTAAAGAACGATGAATATCCGAAAGCCGACAGCACCTTTGAAGGTCTACAAGCACTGCGTCCTGCATTCGATAAAGAAGGCAGTGTTACCGCAGGCAATGCATCCGGTATTAATGATGGTGCATCCGCAATTTTGCTCGCTTCAGAAAGTGCCGTAAAACGCCATAACCTCAAGCCAATAGCTGAACTCATCGAATACGGACAAGGTGCTATCGCCCCAGAGGTGATGGGCTTAGGTCCAGTGTCTGCGATTGCCAATACCTTAGCCAAAGCCGAAATGGCGATTGAAGATATCGACGTTTTTGAGCTTAACGAAGCCTTTGCTGCGCAAGCACTTGGCGTGGTTCGTTCCCTTACCGAGCAACACAATATCGATGAAGCGTGGCTGCTAGAACGCAGTAACTTAAGTGGCGGTGCCATTGCACTTGGTCACCCAATCGGCGCATCAGGTAACCGCATTGTGACCACCTTGGTTTATCAACTGCAGCGCACTCGCCGTGATTACGGTTTGGCATCACTGTGCATCGGCGGTGGCATGGGCACGGCGTTAATTTTGAAACGTTGTTAGAAGGAGCCTCTCATGAACACGAAAAACATGAAAAAAGCAGCCACTACAGGGCAAATTGAAAGCCTATTGCACGACGGCATGACCATCATGATTGGCGGCTTTATGGCAACAGGCGCACCAGAACGTTTAATTGATTTGTTGATCAAAAAAGACGTCAAAAACATTACCTTAATCAGCACCGACACAGGCTCACCGGGTCGAGGTTCTAGTCGACTTATCGCGGAAAAACGCGTGAAGAAACTGTATGCCTCGCACATCGGCACTAACCCCGAAACGGGCAAACAAATGAATGAAGGCACACTTGAAGTGGAGCTTGTTCCTCAAGGTACATTGGCAGAGCGCATTCGCAGTGCTGGCGCAGGTTTGGGTGGCGTACTAACACCAACAGGACTTGGCACCATCGTCGCAGAGAACAAACGTGTGATTGAAATTGACGGCAAACAATATCTCTTGGAAATGCCACTGAAGGCCGATTTAGCACTGATTCGTGGATCTAAAGTTGACCGTCGTGGCAACGTTTTCTATAGCAAAACCACTCAGAACTTTAACCCTTTAATGGCAACTGCGGCGGAAACCGTGGTGGTGGAACCAGAGCAGATTGTGGAATTGGGCGATATTGAGCCTGAAGCCGTGCATACCCCAAGTTTGTACGTCGATTACATCTTAGTGGAGGACAACTAATGACTGCACAATTAGATAAAGAAGTCGTTCGCCGCCGCATTGCATGGCGCGTTGCTCAAGAGATGAGAGATGGCGACATCGTTAACCTTGGTATAGGCTTGCCAACGCTGGTTGCTAATGAAGTAGACAAAGACGTGGAACTGCTTCTGCAAGCTGAAAACGGTCTGCTGGGTATTGATAAGTTGGCTTCAGAAGGGGAACTCGACGCAGATTTGGTTAATGCTGGCGGACAAAACATCACCGCCATAGCAGGCTCTTGCTACTTTAATAGCGCGGACTCTTTTGCCATCATTCGCGGTGGTCACGTGGATTCAACCGTGCTCGGAGCACTGCAAGTGGATGAACGTGGCAATCTTGCCAACTGGATCATTCCGGGCAAAATGGTGCCTGGAATGGGCGGCGCAATGGATCTTGTGGTCGGCGCAAAGAAAGTTATTGTCGCCATGGAACACACGGTGAAAGGCAATCCAAAACTGCTTAAGCATTGCACTTTACCGCTGACCGCTGTGGGTCAGGTAGATTTGATTGTCACTGAAATGGGCGTGTTCAAAATCACCGATAAAGGCATGATGTTAACCGAACTCGCACCGGAGTTTTCCGTTGAAGAGGTACAAACGGCGACAGAAGCCCAACTGATTGTATCACCTAGCCTTATTCCCATGCCGACACCAAACTAATCCAAAAATCAAGAGGAGCACTATTCTCCTCTTTTCATACTTTGATCGTACTTCAAGTTTCTGTCAGGTTTTTCTGAAACACGCTATTTGCCCTTAAATTTTCGAAAATCGATGCGTAGAATCCCGCTTAGTTACGCATATGGTTGAGTTGTACATAGGGTAAAAACCAATGAGATTGTTGTCTGGATTCTCAGCAAAAGAGTGGCTGTTGACCGCCGTGGTACTCGGAGGGTTAACCATAGCCACAGTCCATTATTCTAACCAACGTACTTCTGCTGCCCGTAGTGCTGCAATCCAAGTTCTGTTCGCTGACATGCAGTATTACGTCTCGCTCCTACACAACAATGCAAAAGCGTTTAAGCAGGACCGAGGCGCAAACCAGTGCGTCCTGACAGCTCTTGGCTATCAAGATTTCTACAACGGTTATCCAGAGACTCAGAGTGAGTGTGGTGAGCAAGTTGGATTTTTCGACAATCTGACCATCACTGATGAGATGAAACAAGCAGACTTGGTCTTTATCGAAAACAATCGTTATTCAATTGTCGGTTACGGCAGTGACGAATCACCAGAGGCACTGATGGCAAATCAGTGTTACGCCTACTATCGAATGGACAGCAAAGGCGTTGATGGACACAGCTTTAGAATTGACACCACTGGCTGTTAATGAAGATCAAAAAAGGGAGCACTGTGCTCCCTCTTTCCTACCAATGATAAGACTTAACTTAATGTCACTTCTTCCAATGGGAAGTGCTTGCTCGGCTCAACGAACTCTTGTTGTGCTGCGATGGTTTGCAGTTCCCATTCGCCCGCTTGGTAAGTCGCATTAAGTACGCCGTAACACGCGTCGTGGCAGTGTTGGAAGGCTTGTTTTGGCGTCCAACCTTTCAGCAAGCCAGCGGTAAAAATCGCCGAGATCAAATCACCTGCACCGACGGGGGCTTTAGCAAATTCAAAATGAGGGCGCTTCGCTAAATAAGTGCCTTCTTGCGTCGCAAGTAACATATTGAAGCTATCGTCAGACAAACAGTAAAGGTGTTTCACCAACACCACTTTAGGACCTTTTGCTAGTGCACGCTGACAAGCGTTGATCGCATCATCCAGCGTATGAATTTCCATCTCTGCAAATTGGCTTAACTCGAACTGGTTAGGCACGATCACATCTGCCATTGGCATCAGACGGTTTAACAAGTTTTCTGCAATACCCGGCGCCACAATACAGCCTTTATCTGGCGCGCCCATCACTGGGTCACACACATAAAGTGCGTCTGGGTTTGCTTGTTTTACTTTGGAGACGGTTTCTTCAACTGCCAGACATTGCTCAGCACTGCCTTGATAGCCAGTCAGAACGGCTTGGCACTTTTCTAGTGCACCAATGTTGCCAAGACCACGAACCAGTTCGCTGATGTCATCAGCCGAGAACGCACGCCCCGTCCAGCCTTCTTGATACTGGGTGTGGTTAGAGAATTGAACCGTGTGAATAGGCCACACTTCAAAGCCCATGCGTTGCATTGGGAAAACGGCACTGCTGTTACCAGCGTGACCAAAAGAAACATGAGATTGTATAGAGAGGATACCTTGCATAGTACCAGACCTCTTCTTGTTGTTATCAATAGTTCAAAGACAGCGGCGAGCGCCAGATTTGCGAAACCAGTAGTGTATCCGACAAACCAAGATTCTCTAACTCAATTCTAGCCTTCTTCGCTCGAATCGATTGGAGAGCTGGTTTTCAGTACCATTTTCTTAATTTCCATTTTGTCTTTATTGAGCGCAATTTCGAGGGTGTCCCCTTCCCTTATCCCGAGCTCAGTCAGGATCACGCTTGGAATGACTACGACGGTATCGTCACCGATTTTAACAGGTTGGCTAATCATCTTTCGTCCCCCAATTGTCGAAAATGAGTTTTCACGTTATGAGTGGTGTTGTGTCCTCAACTTACCTAGTGTTTCAAATCAAAAGGTTATGGATAAAAGCAAAAGAGCCCTCCACACCGCGTATGGGAAGGCTCGATTGAAAAAACTTAGTTCACGAGAGGTTCGTGTTTGGAAGCGATCAGACCGTACGCACTCCAACCTAGGAAGGTAACGATAGAGCCCCACATCATGGCTTCGTAGCCAGAACCGTACAACGCATAGAAGCTGTACAGAGAACCAATCAGAGCGATGATGTTCGTTGTCTTCATCTCGCGCTCAGGCACGTGCGCCACTTGCTGCATGATGAAGATTGCGCCCATACATAGAATGTAAGGAATGACGTTCGTCACTACCGCCAGATTAACCAGCGCTTCAAATTGCTCGTTCAATGTTGGCGAGATAGTCATTAAAGAAAGCACCGATTGGATAACCGTGATAGCAACCATGCCTTTGATTGGTGTACCGCGTTTATCAACTTGTGAGAACAGTTTCGGGAAGAAGCCTGCGTCTGAAGATGATTTGAATACGGACGCGATAGTGAACTGCCAACCCAGTAGTGAACCTGCACAAGCAAGTACTGCCATGCCCGCAACCACTTTACCCGCCGTAGAACCTAGCATCACTGTCCATACTGTTGAGAATGGCGCTGTAGAAGCAGCAAGTTCAGAGTTCGCTACGATACCAGAACAGATGTTGGTTGAAACAATGTAAACCACTGCAGCAATCAGCGTACCGCCCAATACTGCGATTGGTACGTTCTTCTCTGGGTTTTCTACCGCTTCTGAGTTCGCACAAGCCGATTCAAGACCTAGGAATGCCCAAAGTGTCATTGCGATCGACGCGCTAACCGCTTCACCAAATGGTAGGTGGTGTGGGTTCCATGCTTCTACATACATGGTTGGGCTGAAGTAGAACCAACCAACAATACCCAAAGAACACACAGGAAGGATAACGCCCCAGACCGTAAACGAGCCGATTTGACCAGTGATCTTCGCACCACCAAAGTTAGCGAAGGTACAAATCCAAAGGATAGCGATGGTGTACAGACAGGTTTCGACTGGCGACAAGGTCACTTCGAAGAAAGCCGAGCCATAACCGACACAGGTAATCGCAATCGCGATGTTGGCAATCAACAGTGACAAGCCGTAGGTCCAACCCGCCATAAACGCACCCGATTTACCAAACGCGTACGACGCATAGCCGTTCATACCACCATCACGTTTACTAAAGCGACCACACTTTGCAAATACATAGGCAAGAGCCAATGAACCCGCCGCAGTAATCAGCCAAGATAGAATCGAAATCGTGCCCACTTGCGCCAGCTTACTTGGCAGCATAATGATGCCCGAGCCAGCCATGTTAATGAATGTCAGAATGGTTAGCTGCACCACCGACATTTTTTTGGTTTCAGTACTCATAAATTATTCTCCACGAATAAACGGTTCGCACCGCGACAACCAAGTCACGATGCGAACGGGGTAGATTAATCTTTAAGGGCGTAGCAATGGGCGGTGGTGCGACCATTGACGTCTTCTAGGTACACACCTTGAATCTCTGGTGCGAAGCCTGGGAATCGGTTGATGCCTTCTTCTAGAGATAAGAAGTAATCGACCACTTGTTGAGTCCAGATTTCGCCCGTGATCACACAGATAATGCCTGGAGGGTAAGGAAGCGCACCTTCTGCTGCGACACGACCTACCGCTTCTTTCAGAGGCAAGTAATCACACTCGCCGCGGAAGTATTTGCGTGTTGCCACATCTGGTTTGTGCACCATAGTTGGGAAGTATTCGCTACGGAACATCGCTTTTTGTAGCTGTTTCACGTTCAGCTCTTTGTACATGTCATGCATTTCCTGACATAGCTGACGGATGGTGTAGCCGCGGTAGCGTTCTTTGTTCGCTTCGTAAACGCGAGGAAGCACGATGTTTAGCGGCGCATCATCACGAATAAATTTCTCGAAGCGGTTAATTTGCGCCACAAGATGACGGATCTTACCCATGTCCTCTGCTGGAGTGAGAAGGAACAAGATAGAGTTCAAGTCACACTTCTCAGGGATGATGCCGTTCTCACGTAGGAAGTTAGCCAATAACGTTGCAGGAATACCAAAGTCTGCGTAGCTACCATCTTCAGCAATACCTGCTGTAGTGAGCAGCAATTTACATGGGTCAACGAAGTACTGACCTTCGCCGTAGCCTTCAAATTTATGCCAGCTTGCGTCTGGCTCGAACATGAAGAACTTCTTATTGGTTGCGATAAGATCGGTGTCGTAACTGCCCCATGGTTGACCATCCACTTGGTCAGGAATGAACGGACGAATCAGCTCACAACTTTTCAGGATTTCTTTACGTGCTTCGATACCAGTCTTAACCGCATCACGCCATAGGCGTAGACCCGCTTCACCATCGTGGATCTTCGCGTTCACATCCAATGCTGAGAACAGCGCGTAGAATGGTGAAGTTGACGCGTGCATCATAAACGCGTTGTTGAAGCGTTTGTGGTTACAGTAGCGAGCCTGACCTTTGATGTGGTGGTCTTTTTTGTGGATCTGCGAGGTTTGAGAGAAGCCAGCTTGTTGCTTGTGAACAGACTGAGTCACAATCACACCCGCATCTTCTGGTTTCAGATCCAGTAGCAGTGGAGAACAGTCTTTCATCATAGGAATGAACTGCTCGTAGCCCACCCATGCCGAGTCAAATAGGATGTAGTCACATAGATGACCAATCTTATCCATCACGTAACGTGCGTTGTAGATGGTACCGTCGTAAGTACCCAATTGGATGATCGCAAGACGGAATGGACGCTCATCACGAGCACGCTCTGGTGACACTTTCGCAATTTGAGCACGGATGTATTCTTCATCAAAACAGTGCTCATCCATACCACCGATAAAGCCCCAAGGGTTACGTGCCGTTTCTAGGTAAACTGGCATACCGCCCGCTTGGATCAATGCACCGTGGTGGTTTGATTTGTGGTTGTTACGGTCAAACATCACCAAGTCACCTTCGGTCACTAACGCGTTACAAACCACTTTGTTTGAAGCCGAAGTGCCGTTAAGTACGAAGTAGGTTTTGTCTGAGTTGAACACTTTTGCTGCGTGTGCTTGAGCTTGGTGAGCAGAACCTTCGTGGATCAGCAAGTCACCTAAATCAACGTCCGCGTTACACAAGTCACTACGGAATAGGTTTTCACCAAAGAAATCGTAGAACTGTTTACCTGCTGGGTGTTTTTTGAAGAACTGACCGCCTTGGTGTCCTGGACAGTCGAATGCAGAGTTGCCCATTTCCACGTAGTGAGTCAATTGTTTGAAGAAAGGTGGAAGTAGGCGACATTCGTATTTGGTGACAGCCTCATTGATTTGGCGACCGTAGTATTCGATTGACTGTCTTTCCAAATCGATAACGCCGGTTAACCATACGTAATCTTCTGCTGAAACTGGGTTTTCATCTGTGACCAAGAAAACCGGAATGCCATAACCTGTTTCAGAAATAATTTTGTGTAGACCAGCCTTAATATCTGCAGAAGTAATAATTGCAGCGCCAACGTCAGTTAATTCGACGTGCTCAAGTGGTTTTAAAGTTCGGTTAAATTGCTCATCCAAAGATTCAGATAATAAACTGAAGTCTTCTGGCATGTAATTACTAACACCGATAATTAAACGTTTCATTTGAAATATCTCTTATTTGTTCTGTAAAGACGACAAGCACAGATATTACAAACGAAATTAATATTTAAAATTCAAAAAACAAATTTCGTGATTATTAGTTCATAATTAAAACTCTTATTTTCTCGAAATAAAATTTCGCGATCTTTATCACTTTCCTTTCGATAAGCCAATGATATTAGATTCTGGCTTAAATTGAATTTAGGTGAAGAATTATGTGACCTCACCAGTTATTATTAAAAAAGGAATCAAAAGAAAATAAAATTTTGCGATTTTCATCACTCTATATTTTACTAGATTGATTTAATAGCAAGAATAAACACAATAAATATTCCTATATTTAACAATTTATAAACTATATACCCAAGTAACTTCAAGATGCAGGGTTCAGAGCGTTGTCATTGATTCGAGAGCAAGGAAAACAACGCAGTGTAATAGCCAGCTCTTTCCAAGTTGTTTGACGCAGCAATCGGGTCAATGACACGCTCCCAAAGGGCGAGCTGCCTTGGCTTGTATACTTTGTTACCGATTCTTGATTTAGACCCACTAAACCTTTAAATCGCCGCCGCGTCTACAAACCAAGTCAGTCTCGCTGAACCTAGCATATCGAGGTTACTTGGGTATAAACAAAAAGCCATCAACATTTCTGCTGATGGCTTTTTACTTTATTGTTTTACTTTGGTGGTTTTACTTTGATAGCAGCGAGAGCCAGTTTAATCAAACAAATGGCTATCGAGCCTCACGCCATTATTTGACCACAATTGATACCGTTTCACCGCGATTCCTGACGAGTACATGGTGTGCTTACAGTCCATACATTCCACAAAGTACAGACCACTCATGCCAGCCATAACATGTAACCTTCGACTGTCACAGCGCTTACAAGACAAGCGCTGCACCTTACTGTTTACATCCACACGACGGGCGAAGTTCAGCGTTTCATGCGAGCTTAGAGCCTCAACAGCGCTGTCTTTAAACGGGTGCTCACTGAGCAAGTGGTTGATGGCATAATCATACACCGGAGGAATCGATGTTTTGCCATTCTCTATATTGGTTATCTTAGCAACGGAAACTCCCAACAAAGATGCAAATTCCACTTTGCTGTATTCCAAGATAAACCTTGAAGAGATGAACTTATCTGCACTAATGATTCTCAACATACACAAATCTCTAATAGACATAAAAAGAGCGTGAGTTTGCCCCTTTATGTTGAAAAGGATAATAACAGGTTGCTTCTTACTGTATTTATACGCAGAGTGTGCGCTATTTTATTTTTGGGTATATTGCGCTCAATTAAGTTAAAGATCAATAGAGATAATAGAAAACCGAAAATAGAAATTAAGATTTAGTAATATAAAACTTAATAGCTAATATTAGTTAAAGTAATGAATCTAGATAGATCAACACAAATTAAGCTAACAAATTATTTTCATAGCCGTTTTATTGGCTAATCAATAATATTGGATTGGAGCTTAATTCGTGTATTTCCAACAAGGGGGGATTTCCCTCTATTTGTCGATTTATATAACGATAGGTGATTAAGTGATGGATTTCTGTTGAAAAATTGCATAAAGATCACTCACCTCTTTATACCTAAGAGATGCTTGGGTATATGCACTTGATGGAATTTCTTATAACACGGGCAATAAAAAAGCCTCACGAATGAGGCTTGTTGAGATTCTGTGGCTGTAAGAAGTTCTGAGTAAAGTCGAGCACTTCTTTTGATGGTTGCTTAGGTGGAGAAGCAAACTCTTGCTGTGGTGGAACCTCAGCATCAAAGTTCAGCTCTGGTGCGCCATCAAGCAAACTTTCTTCTTCATGATGTTCTTCACTCAGCAACTCATTGAGTTCATCTTGATCTGGGAAGTAAGGTTCACGTTTGTAGACCTTGTTTAACGCACGAATGATAGAGTGCTTTTTGACGAAACCAGATGCGAGCTTCCTCTGCAGCGGTTTAGCGATAGATTGCAGCCCCACTACAACATCCACGCCGATGTTGCTTGCGACTTCATCACGAACGGCACGTGCTGGCTCGTAGCCCATGTTCGCGGATAAAAACAGCCAAATATAAGCAATCGCATTGCCTGTTTTACCGGTATCTTTCCACGCTTCTCCCGCGTGAAACATTGCCTCTGCGCTGCCACTCTCCGCCGCTCTTTCAAGCCAATAACACGCTTTCACCATGCTTTTATCAGTGCCAGTGCCTCTTAGATAACACAAACCCACTTGGATTTTACCTTCAGCACTGTCTTGCTCAGCAGCTTTCATAAACCAGAACAAAGCATCAGCACTACGCCCTGCCGTATTCTCCGGTGATAACTGCCATTCCCCCATATACAACATGGCAGGAATACAACCCTCATCTGCTGCCATTTCGATGAGTTGATGCCCTTTGGGAATATTCTTCTCGGTACCACGTCCAGACAAAAGCGCCTTACCCGTTGCAAATTTCGCGTCGATATCACCTTCCATACCGGCAATCGCAGTACGCCAAAAATTCGCTTGCTCTCTTAAGATAACATCTTCACGCATTCGCTCAGCCAAACGCACCACACCATACATGCCGGTGACGTTATCCAGTTTGGCGGCCTTGTCGTACCAATACAGGGCGCGCTTAAGATTGTCTCGCTCTGATTCTTTCGCTAAATAGAGAATTGTCGGAATATGACCGGTCTCCGCCTTAAACTCACGCTCTTTACGTTCTTGTTCGCGCGCTTTTTGCATCGCCTTGCGATACGCCACTTCACGCGCTTTCCTCTCTGCCTCTAGACGTTGCTTACGCATCGACAACGAGATCATCCAAACAAATATCAGGATGAGTGAAAGGCCAGTTGCTGTAATAGCAATGCCCATACTACTCATAAACCGCCTCTTTTTAGGTCAGTGCTCACCGAGACTTTCCGCGCTTGGGAAAATCTGCAAAATTCTAACTCGGGGTATAATTGCGCCATCTTTGGCGTACTCCGCTCTATTATATAACGACCATGTAGGTAAAATCTGAAGTTTACTGGTCGAGTATGGCGAATTTTTATTCGATATCACCGCAACTTATTTTTAATTAAAAAATAACACCCCTAATTTTATAGAAATGAGTCACAGTTTTGGGGCTTAGACATTCTCCGCCCCTATCATCCCCCCTTTCTCCTCCTATAAAAATTTACATCTTTAGGCTGTGCTGAATATCTCACTATGAGACCGTTTTATTATTTAATTTGTGAACAAAATCTACTGTGACAGAAAATTTTTACTTGTAAAAAACTTAACTGCCTGCTCTCACATTTTGCTGATAGTTCAGTGTATTAGCATCTTGTTGAACATTTCCTTTTCGGCATTTTGCCAATCTATTATCAATTCAATAACAATGGATTTGTAAACGTGGACAATAAAACATTTAAATTATCAGCGATTGCTAAAACCGTACTGCCGCTCCTTTCTGTGGCAGTCATCAGCGGTTGTGGCAGTGATAGCACAAGCGATGACACAACGAACCCTGGCTCTGGTCTACACCCTGCGGGAGAGAACGAAGTTGTCATCTATTACAAACGCGATGTCGCAGCTGCATCATCAGCAAGCGATTACGAAGGTTGGGGTCTACACCTTTGGAATGGCGAAGGCTGTACAAGTACCGATCTTGAAGAAATGGGGCTCCCAGAGGGCGGCACGGACTGGGGGTCACCTCGCCCATTCGACGGCATCAGTGACACTTACGGTGCTTACTACGTTCTGAAAGTGAACCCAGACGCATCTGACCCACACAACTGTATGAACTTCATCCTACACAAAGGCGATGAGAAGGCATTCGGCAGTGCAAACTCAAAAGTTGAGCTGACTAAGCTAGGTGAATCGAAAGGTTTGTTCGGCTTCCACGGCAGCAGCGAGCTTTACTACGAACCAATCGAAGAGCGTCCTGTCGAAATTGACGGTCAAAAAGCGCATTGGCTAGATGCTAATACCATCGCTTGGGAAGCGGCGGCGAATGCAGACTCAATGAAGCTTTACTACAGCTTGACTAACGACATCAAGATGGATGAAGACAAGCAAATCACTGGTGGTACAGCAGTTGAGCTGACGAAAGCAGGCGAATTGTCTGAAGCACTGAAAAAACGTTTCCGTCACCTTTCTAGCCTACAAGCAGCAGGTATCGATGTTGATGCTGACGTACTTCACACCATTCTAAAATCGCAAATCGTCATGGTGGCTTACAACGCAGATGGCGATGTTATTTCTGCAACTGAAGTACAAAAACCAGGCGTACTTGATGCCGTATTTGCTAACAAAGATGCAGGTAACGCAATCGGTCAGGAACTTGGCGCAATTGTTGATGGCAACGCAGCAACATTCAAGCTTTGGGCACCAACAGCGCAAGACGTTGACCTGATCATCTACGATGCAGATTTGAAAGAACAAGCAACCGTTGCGATGACAGAAGATCCAGCTACAGGTATCTGGGCATCAGAAGCGCAAAGCGACGTATTAAACAAATACTACCGTTACCAAGTTAAGGTTTACCACCCAACAACAGGCGTTGTAGAAACCCGCCTTGTTACTGACCCATACTCGCTAAGCTTGTCTCAAAACTCTCTGTACTCACAAGTTGTAGACCTAGACAGCGATAGCTTGAAACCTCAAGGTTGGAATGATTACAAACGTCCTGAACTTGCTAAAGACGAAGACCACGTACTGTACGAGTCGCACCTACGTGATTTCAGCTTTAGCGATACCAAAGGGACCAAAGCATACAATGGTAAGTACCTTGCTCTGACAGAAGCGGATCGTGAATCGGTTTCACACCTTCAAGCTTTGAAAGACGCAGGTCTCACTACGCTTCACATTCTGCCAGCATTCGATATCGCTACCGTCGATGAAAACGAAGCAAACCGCGTAGATATTACTGACACGGTTGGCAAACTCTGTGACATTAAACCAGCCGCTTCTGTTTGTGGTACAGAAAACGAAAGTAAAGTTATTGAAGATGTCCTAAACAGCTACGATCCAACAACGGGTTCAGCTCAGGCTCTGATGAATGACCTACGTATGCTAGACAGCTTCAACTGGGGCTATGACCCATTCCATTACACAGTGCCTGAAGGCAGCTACGCGACCGATCCTAATGGTTCTAAGCGTATTGTTGAATTCCGTGAAATGGTTCAAGCAACACACAAAATGAAGCTAAAACTTATCATGGACGTGGTGTACAACCACACTAACGCATCTGGCGTAAATGATAAGTCGGTTCTGGATAAGATTGTCCCTGGATACTACCACCGCTTGAACGTAAACACGGGTGGCGTAGAGAACTCAACTTGTTGTGATAACACAGCAACAGAGAACCTAATGATGGGTAAACTGATGGTTGACTCATTGTTAGTATGGGCAGACGACTACAAAGTGGATGGTTTCCGTTTTGACTTGATGGGTCACCAGCCAAAAGACGTGATGGTTTACGCGCTAGAGCAAGTACGTAAAGTTGACCCTAACACACTATTCTACGGCGAAGGTTGGGACTTTGGTGAAGTGGCACAAAACGCTCGCTTCGACCAAGCGACGCAAGTCAACATGGCTGGCACAGAGATCGGTACTTTCTCGGACCGTCTACGTGATGCAGTTCGTGGCGGCAGCCCATTCGATGGCGGTAAAGACTCAGAAGGTAACCACCCACTTCGCTTCAACCAAGGTTTTGGTAACGCGGCATACGCTAACGAAGAAACGAAGACAGACGCTGATTCAGTAAACGGTCGTCTACACAACCAAGATCTTGTTCGCCTAGGTATGGCGGGTAACTTGGCTGAATTCGTTCTTCTTGATTACAAGGGCGACACTAAACTTGGTAAGAACGTAGACTACAACGGTGCACCTGCGGGCTACACTAAGATGCCATCAGAGAACATCTCTTACGTATCTAAGCACGATAACCAAACGCTTTGGGACAACAACGCTTACAAGATTGCTACAGGCACCCCTTCTGCTGAACGCGCTCGTATGCAAAACGTGTCTCTATCTACGGTAATGTTGGGGCAAGGTATTCCATTCATTCACATGGGTTCTGAGCTGCTACGTTCGAAATCGATGCAGCGTGACTCTTACGATTCTGGTGACTGGTTCAACCGTGTGTTCTTCAACGGTACGGACAACAACTGGAACGTCGGTCTACCTCGTCAAGATAAAGATGGCGCAAACTGGGAGCTTATCCAGAAGATCGTTGGTGACAGTTCTGCGAAACCAAGTGCTGAAGATATCGAGCTAACTAAGAAGCAATTCCTAGAACTACTGAAAATCCGCAGCTCTAGCGAACTGTTCCGCTTAGATACTGCACAAGAAGTAATGAACCGCGTCGATTTCCGTAACGTAGGCAAAGACCAAGTAGAAGGCTTGATCGTTATGTCTATCGATGACGGTAAATCAGCAGGTAAAGACCTAGACACCAACTACGATGCCGTTGTGGCAGTGGTGAACTCAACGTCTAAAGAGCAATCTTTCACAGTGAAAGGTGCAACAGGTTTCGAACTGCATGAGATTCAGAAGAACTCAGCAGACGACATCGTAAAAGGTGCAAGCTTCGCGGGTGAGACGTTCACAGTTCCTGCGCTAACAACAGCGGTATTTGTACAGCCTCAGGGCGGTGCACAAGGCGACGGTCTACCGGTTAACAAAGACAACAAAGACGTATCAAGCATTCCTCCTTACGGCGAAACTGTGGTTTACGTGAAGGGTTCGATGAACGGTTGGTCTGATAGCAGCGATTGGGCAATGACCTTTATCGGCAATGGCTTGTACTCAGTAACAGGTGTACTTGAAGCTGGTGAGCACGAGTTCAAGTTTGCAGATTCAGGTTGGTCAAATCCAAACATCGGTTGTGATGCAGCAACCCAAGCAAGTGACTCTTTAGACCTAGGTGCAGCGGGCAACTGTAAGCTATCAGTGGCTGAAACTGGCAAATACAACTTCACTCTAAACGCACTGAATGTTCAAGATGAAAGCGTAGAAAAACCAGTAATTTCAGTAACGAAAGCAGCAGATGCGCCAACGTTTGGTGACACGTCACTGTTCTTACGCGGCACTATCACCACTTGGGATACGCCAGCTGAAGACTCTAGCGCTAAATTCTCTTACGTAGCCGCTGATGTTTACTCACTAGACATCGCTCTAGCAGCAGGCAGCTACGAAATGAAGATCGCAAGCGCAGACTGGGCTGATGCGACCAACTTTGGTGGTGACGGCAGCGTGGAGCTAGGTAAAGCGGTCACCATGAATGCCGGTGGCGGTAGCAAAAACCTTAAAATTACGATTGCTGAAGCAGGAAACTACAACTTCCACTTCAATGCGGCAGACAAGGCGGCACCAATCGTAACGGTAACTAAGAAGTAAAACAGTAGGCGCAATCATGTGCTAGCTTGGGGAGGGTAACACCTCCCCTTTTTTGTGCCTGTTTTCCGCAACGACGAAAACCACAAACCTCCACAGCTCATCGCTCCTAAACACAGCCGAGAGTTAGTGTGGCAACTGCCACAACCTCGCCACGTTTTCTGCCAAATTGGCTAGGTTTGTATCCGCTTCTTCCATCGCTTCAGGCAAGCTCATGGCGCGTGGCACACACACGAATACCGCATCAATGCCACATTTGTAGACTGCTTGGAAGTTATCACCTGTGCAGCCTGCTAGGGCAATCACTGGCAAACCATATTCTTTCGCCACTTTCGCCACACCCATTGGTGTTTTGCCATGCACGGTTTGATGGTCAATACGACCTTCACCAGTAAAGACAATATCAGCGTCTGCTACGTGCTCTGCGAGCTTTACGGTGTCTAGCACAATCTCGATACCCGGTTTCAGTCGTGCTGGCAGGTAACCAAGCAACGCCGCGCCCATACCACCGGCTGCACCTGCGCCTTTTTGAGTCAGAACGTGCTTGCCCGTCACTTGCTCTGTCAGTTCGCCGAATTTGTTGAGAGCGGAATCTAACAGCTCAACATCTGCTGACGTTGCGCCCTTTTGCGGACCAAAAATTGCTGATGCGCCTTTCTCTCCACACAATGGGTTATCAACATCACACGCCACCAACACCTCACAATCAGCTAAGCGAGCGTCGAGACCTGATACGTCAATGCTTGCTAGCTCAATCAAACCGCCACCGTTGGGGGTGATTGGCTGACCAGCACTGTCAAGAAACTTAACACCTAACGCCGCCAGCATACCCGTACCGCCGTCATTGGTTGCGCTACCTCCTAAGCCGATGATCAAACGTTGAATACCGCGATCAAGCGCATTCGAAATTAACTGACCAGTACCAAAGCTGCTGGTGTTTTTCGGGTCACGAAGATCACTTGGCACAAGATGCAAACCACTTGCCTCGGCCATCTCAATCACTGCGGTTTCGCCATCCCCCAGAATACCGTAAAACGCCTTCACATCATTACCGAGCGGACCTTTTACGGTCACGAAAACCTGCTCCCCCTCAGTCGCATCAATCAAAGATTGAACTGTACCTTCGCCGCCGTCAGCAACAGGTAGCGTGACAAACTCTGCACTTTGCCAAACACGAGACAAACCCACCTTGATCGCCTCACTCACTTGTTTAGCGGTCAAGCTCTCTTTAAACGAATCTGGGGCAATCACAACTTTCATTTCATTCTCCTGAAAACAGCGCGCTGCGAGGAACAATTCGCAACTCATCAATGTAGCTATTCTCACTCAAAAACTCGGCGCATTCTTTAGGCAAACAACCAAATCACACTGAGCTTATTTATTTAAATATTGTGCACCTGCACAATAAATCAACTTAACTTATTGAGATGACTGGCAATATAAAGCTCAACCAACCCCGTAAAATCATGCGTTGAAATGCCCGTCACTTCACTGATTTTATCTAGACGGTACCTCAATGTATTTCTATGAATAAACAATGCATTAGCGCAATCATTAGCGTTGCCATTGGCATGAAAATACGCCTCTAAGGTTTTCACTAACTGCCCAGATTTGTCTGCTGAAGCAAGAGAAGTCATCGCCTGAGCGAGTTGTTCACCTTGCCAAGATTCGGCTAACGGGGCGAGTAACACAGGTATGCGAAACTCAGAGAAGCTCAATGTGGTTTGTTCTGGATGAGAACGACGACCGACCGCAAGCACCTGCTTGGCACTTTGGTAGGAAAGAGGGAGTTGTTTTGCGCCATCAAAATATTGCCCAATCGCAAGGCGAACATCGTCAATCTGATTCGCAGTTAATCGGCGCTGAATGCGCTCAAGTACACTTTGGTCGCTGTTCGAGGTAGAGGAAGAACGCAAAGGCTTCAGAACGACAATTTCGTTCATCGACATGATCGCCACCAGCGGTTTATCTTCAGAACGATACAGTACGTCCACCACTTCACGTACCTTGCTCAAACTCACAGGAGCATTATCTGCAATAAGCTCAATCACCACGGCAACTCTTTGTGTTACTAAATCGATGCAAAGACGCTGAGCCCAATCGTGCAGATCTGAATCATTGAGTTGTTGGTTTAACCATGCTGATACAAACTCTTCTTGGTGGCGACGATCCCATTGCAACTGCTCCACCAGCGAAGCTTGCTCAATGGTCAGTTCCGCTGTCACCTTAACTAATTGAGCAAACGCTCGGATTTGCTCAGGTTTGCCAGTGACGCCCACCACACCAACCACTTCACCTTTAAAGTGCAGCAGCATATTGATGCCCGGTTTCACGCCTTGCAGGGATTGGCAACTTTGCTCATCCAACTCCAGCGAATCACCGTGGTTGAGCGCTAGCACCGCCCCATCGTGCTTTTGACCAATGCGCTCAGCTTCACCACTGCCAATAATAGTGCCTGCCGCGTTCATCACATTGATGTTGTGTCCAATGATCGACATAGTGCGATCGACGATTTGCTGCGCGAGTGTGTGGTCGAGAATCACCATTTCTGTTCCTAAAATCTCAACGATTGAGGCGTCAATAAATCACACTTTGTCTTCTATCGCCATGATATTGAACTGGAATCAACGCCAAAGTGAAATATCACCCAATTATACCCAAGTGACTTCAAGATGCAGGATTCAGAGCGTTGTCATTGATTCGAGAGTAAGGAAAACAACTTGGTAATAGCTAGCTCTTTCCAAGTTGTTTGACGCAGCCATTTGTTTGACTAAAAAAGCGAGTCAAAGACACGCTCCCAAAGGGCACTCTTTGCAAATAGTAAGGACCTTGGCTTGTATACTTTGTTGCCGATTCTTGATTTAGAATGACTAGATCTTTAAATCGGCGCCGCGTCTACAAACCAAGTCATTCTCGCTGAACCTAGCATCTTGAGGTTACTTGGGTATAACCTTAAATTATTTACGGCTATTAAGCCAAAAAGTCAGCCATCACTGCTTATACTTATAGTCGAGCCACCCAAGTTTTTGTACTTGGCGCGACTTGAACCGACAACCAAACAGTGACCGGAGGGAGACTATGGAACTGCGGAACAAGGCGGGCGACATTGCCAAAATTGCTGACAACCTCACCTTGAAAGAAATAACCGAAATGGGCTACACCGTCGATCTATGCGATGAAGCCTTTGATCCAGGCGAACATTGGAAAGCAGAAGGACAAACGCAAGGTATGGGCGAATACCCTGAAGAATAATCTATAGAACCTTTTAGCCGAGTGAATTATCGCTCGGCTTATTCATCATCAATTTGTTCATACACCACTTCCCCGCGCAGCACTGTCATGAGGACACGTGCTTGTGCTATGTCTTGTGCTTTCAATTGGGTAATATCTTGATCCAATACGGCAAAGTCTGCCGATTTCCCAACATCTATTGAGCCAATTTCCTTCTCTAAACCCAAGCTGTAAGCCGGATGAATTGTATATGCATCAATCGCAGCGGTAACGTTTGGCAAGCCAGTATCTCCCATCACCAAGCTGTTGGAGATGCCAACCAATGGGTTCAAATCATGCACATTCCAATCACTGCTTAACGTCACGTTAGCTTTAGTATTATAAAGCGCGCGCAGGTTCATTAAGGCTCTAGTTCGCTTAGCGCCTAAGAAGGCTTCTGCCCATTGATGTTCGTGATACGCCACATAATCGGAACCGACTTGAAAGTCTGCCGTAACGTCCAACTTGGCAAACCTTGGTACATCTTTGCTGTTCACCAGTTCCACATGCGTCAAAGTATAACGACGCTGGTTACCTTGGCTGCGCATTTTTTCAATCGCATTGAGTGATTCGCGAATGCCACCATCTCCGATAGCATGAATGTGCGCGCTGTAACCGAGTTTATCGAGCTTGTTTAGCCATTCAGGCATCACTTTTGGTGAGATGTAATTCAACCCATATGGTGAATCAGGCAAGTAAGTATCAAGATAAGGTGCAAGGGTTTTTGCGGTACCATTTATAAAGATGCCATCGCTGTACATTTTGACTTGGTTTACCAGTAACAAGCGAGAGGTGTCGTCGGACTGAATGCGTTTCAAATACGTCAGTTGAGAGTCCATGCTGTCGGTCGGATAGATCCATGGTCGTAAAGAAACACGAGCGGTCAAATCGCCTCGTTTTTCGCTCTCTTTCCATACTTCATACCAACCTCGCTTCCAGTACATTCGTCCATCACCAATTGTGGTAATGCCGTAGAGCGCAGCTTCTTCTAATCCGGTCAACAAGCCTTGGTAGCTCACAGCAAACTGCGAACTCATGCTGTTCCAAGCCAGCTCCATCACTAAATCACCCGCGTTATCGAGCAAGATGCCATTCAACTCGCCTGTATCCGGCTCTTTGAGAATGCGACCGCCTTGCGGATCGGACGTAGTTTTATCAATGTTCGCCGCTTTCAGCGCAGCCGAGTTAACCCACATCGAGTGAGAGGTTTGCTCCATTAACACCACAGGCGTATCAGGAAACACCTCATCGATCACTTCGAGAGGTGTGCGTTGGTTTTCTTCCGACAAAGTAGCATCAAGCGTAAAACCGTAGCCCATCAACCACTCGCCATCTTGGACAAACTCTTTGCAGTCTTGCAGTTGTGGGATTTGCTCATCCAACATTACGCCAGCTTGCAACAAGCACGTACCGCCTGCTTCGGAAGCTGCCTCAAACACATGGTTGTGGTTATCGACAAAGCCCGGTAACAAATAGGTATCGCTTAAATCCACCACTTCCGTGCCATCACCAACCCACGCTTGTGCCTTGGCTTTATCGCCAATAAAAGCAATCCGCCCGTCACGCACGGCGACAGCATCGGCTTGCGGATGACCATAAATACCAGCGTTGATGTACACCATGTCTGCCGTTTGCTCAGCAGCATTCGCCCATGCGCTAAATGCAGACAGCAACACAGCACCAAGAATCCGTCTATGAGGAGTTAACATGACACCTTCCGTTGTATTCGCTAACACATTGAGTATATGCAAACTGGTTTAGTTTGCTGTCGGTGCGGGTTAGGCGTCATTATTTCTGTGCGCTTGCTTGGATTTCCTCTACAAACAGACGCACCTCTTCTAGATAGTTGCCATTCGCACAGCCCCAGTCACTCACTTCGATAAATTCACGCGTTAACTGACCATTTTCATCATGAATGACGTTTTGGCGAAACAAGTTCCAACTTGCCGACTGCTTTGGATTGTTGGCATCCACATAACGCTCACCATAGCTTTCGATTAACTGGTTGTAGGCATTCTGACGCTGTTCTGCGTTTGCCGATTCACTCAGTATCACAGCGCAGTTTTTTTCGATGACCTGAACTCGGTCATTGGTTGGCAGCGTCGTTGAGCATCCTGCTAATGTTAGACCCATTAGACCCATTGTTATTCTTGTTTTCATTATTGTTTTCCTTACCTTTAGCACCACTGCGAAAGACCGAATTTTATAAACTGCGCTCCACGATTTCTAATCAAAAACGGAAAAACTTTGTGACTGACGTCTGCACATGTAAAAAGTGCGGTAAATTACTGTTTACAAGCCATAAAGAAGACAAATGGATTTCGCATTCCTTTCTGCTATTCAGACGTGCCATAATCAACGACGATAAAAACCTCAATAAAGCAAACATTTGAAGGATCAAAATGACTGCAACGGAATACCTAAACGACCTCAACCAACGTTACCTCGCTATCCATCGCACCAAAGAAGACTTCTTTTGGGAAACCTACATGGGCATCAGCGACGACCACGATGGTTCGACAAAAGCACAAACCGCTTGGACCAATTTCTTGAGCAACGCCGAACAAATCTCAGCCATCAAAGCGCAACTTGAATCGGCTGAAGCGATCGCTGATCCACAAGAGAAACAGCAAACGCAAATTGGTTTGCAAGGATGGTTGGCAACATTTGAATCGCACGCGATTGAAGGCGAACAAGCTCAAGCCCAAAAGAATGCTCTGATTGCATTTGAAGCCGCGTTGTTCGAGAAAAAGCAAAATCACGTCCTGACGTTTACCAATGAAAACGGTGAACAAACCGAGGGCTCTTTGCCTGTATTGTCTTCGACCATTCGCGCCAATAATCACGAAGAAGTGCGTCAATCAGCACATCAAACGCTACTCGACCTTGAGCAATGGTTGCTGCAAAACGGCTTTATTGAGCTGATCAAACTGCGTAATCAATTCGCACGTTCTTTGGGCTACGAAACCTTCTTTGACTACTCAGTGAAGAAGACGGAAAAGATGAGCTCTGAGCAACTGTTCAGCATCTTAGATGACTTTGAACTGCGCACGCGCGATGCCCACCTAAGCAGCTTGGCAAACCTTGCAGAGCAGAAAGGTCAAAGCGCACTGACTGGCTACAACTTTGTGTACTCGTTCGCCGGTGACGTCATGCGTGACTTAGACCCGTACGTGCCGTTCTCAAAGTCGCTACGTCGCTGGGTAGAATCATTCGGTCGCCTAAATATCGAATACTCAGACGCAGAGCTAACGCTAGACCTGCTTGATCGTAAAGGCAAATACCCGAACGGTTTTTGTCATGGTCCTATCCCATCGTTCTACAGTCAGGGCGAATGGGTTGCCGCGCAGGTAAACTTCACCAGTAACGCGAAGCCAGACCGAGTGGGCAGCGGCTATGATGGCATCAATACTCTGTTCCACGAAGGGGGGCACGCTGCGCATTTCGCTAACGTGAAGATGAACGCGCCTTGTTTCTCTCAAGAGTTCGCACCAACTTCCATGGCATACGCAGAAACTCAATCCATGTTCTGTGACAGCCTGCTGACCGATGCCGATTGGCTAAAACAATACGCGTTGGACGCAGAAGGTAACCCAGTACCGGATGAGATCATCCAAGCGATGATCAATAGCCGTCAGCCATTCAAAGCGTATGAAGAGCGCAGCATTTTGGTCGTGCCGTATTTTGAACGCGCACTTTACCAATTAAGCGATGAAGAACTGACGCCAGAACGCATCACAAAGCTGGCACGCGATTGCGAAAAGCAAATCCTTGGTTTGGAGTGCAGCCCACGCCCATTGATGGCGATTCCACACCTTCTGTCTGATGAAGCAGCGTGTGCCTACCACGGTTACTTGCTAGCACATATGGCGGTTTACCAGACTCGCGCTTACTTCCTCGATAAGTTTGGCTACCTGACTGACAACCCAGAGATTGGTCCACTACTGGCGAAACATTATTGGCATGCGGGTAACCACCTATCGCACAACGAGACTATCGTTAGTCTCACGGGTGAAGGCTTTAACGCTAAGTATCTGGCAGACATGTGTAACCTATCCCCAGAACAAGCATGGGAAGTTCAGCAGCAGAAGATTGCTTCGCTGCAAACTCGTGAACGTGCTCCGGTAGCGTCTTTAAATGCCAGCATCAAAGTGGTGGATGGCAGCAAAGAGCTTGCAAGCAATACGATCTCAGACGAGCAGATGTGCGAGCAGTTTGAGCACTACATCGAAGAGACTTACGGTCGATAAGCGAAACCAAGAGCTGGGGTATACTCCTAGCTCTTTTTCTATCAGGGAAGCAACCATGTACCAAGATATCCTGAATTTCTGGTTTGAAGAACTGGAACCAAAAGACTGGTTTGTGAGTAATGCAGACGTCGATAAACAGATCGAAACGCGCTTTCTCACCACCTTAGAGCAAGCCGCTCAATCTGAATTGTTTGACTGGCGAGAGACGGCACAAGGTCGCCTCGCAGAGATCATCGTGCTCGACCAATTCTCTCGCAATGTTTATCGCAACACGCCCAAAGCGTTCGCTCAAGATGCCCTCGCACTTGCCTTGGCGCAAGAGACGATTCGTTTAGGGTTGGACCAAGAATTGACCGACGTTGAACGCAGCTTTTTGTATATGCCATTTATGCACAGTGAATCTAAGCGGATTCATGAAGAGGCAGAGAAGCTGTTCAAAGCTCTGGGGCGAGAATCTAACTACGAGTTCGAACTAAAGCATAAGGTGATCATTGATCGCTTTGGTCGCTACCCACACCGCAATGCGATTTTGGACCGTGATAGTACCGCAGAAGAAGTGGAATTCTTACAGCAGCCTGGTTCCAGTTTTTAAACACAGCTAGCACAAAATTAAAGCAGGATTATCAATTTATATTTGATAATAAATCAATCATTGTGCTGTTTATCATTTGGTGATTCGCGACTAATCTTTACCTCGTCAACACGATACATCACGATCAACAGAGGATTTCCACCATGGCTAAATTGACCATCGTCGCTAACATCATTGCCAAAGCAGACCAAGTAGAATTGGTAAAAGCTGAGCTACTGAAACTGATTGATGTCACTCGTGCCGAGGAAGGTTGCATCAACTACGACCTTCACCAAGATAACGAAAACCCAGCGCATTTCACCTTCTACGAAAACTGGGAATCACGCGAACTATGGCGCAAGCACATGGACAACGCGCACCTAGCACAATACATGAAAGCAACAGAAGGCGCGGTAGACACCTTCACTCTAAACGAGATGTCGCACATCGCTTAACGCCTTGTACTACGCAGCACGCACTAGAAAGCCAGCAACCATCACCTTGCTGGCTTTTTGTTTTTCTTTCGCTTGTTCTCTTTTCCCTCCTTTCCGAGCGATTCAAAGCAAGCTTATGAAAACATGAGCAAGATCTGGTTATCTCCCCCCTAAGACTGGCAAGATTTAAAGCTACTCACCCTCTGCTGTATCAAAAGGTTTTGCATGAAGTTAGACGCCGTATTGTGGGATTACGATGGCACCCTAGTAAATTCTGTTCCGAAAAATATCGACATCACCAAAGCGATATTGTCCGTTGTAGCGCCGCACCTGACCGGGGATAACTTACCGAAATACCTACGCAGTGAAATGGATTATCATCATGCCAATCACGCAGCGAAAAACTGGCAAGAACTGTACGTAAACTACTATGGTATGTCCCAAGACGAAATGCTCATAGCTGGCACCATGTGGGCAGAGCACCAAGAACAAAACCAAACACCAGTGGATCTATTCAATGGCATTGCCAATGTGGTGAATGCGTTCGCGCACCTGCCACACGGAGTCTGCTCTCAGAACTCGCAATCCAACATTCGCAACGTACTTCGCGCCAACCAAATCAATACACCGTTTAAAGCCGTCGTGGGCTACGATGACGTGTCCAATGGACATCAGAAGCCGGATCCTTTTGGTGGCGTCAAATGCATTGAATCCATCTTTGGGCACACGGATAAACAGTTGCTGATGTACATTGGTGACCACGAAGCGGACACGCTTTTTGCACGCAATATCGAGCAACATTTAGGTAGCAACTGCAAAGTGATTGCAGTAGCAGCAGCGTACAGTGGCGCTCAACCGCAGCACTGGAACGCCCAGCCAGATTATGTGGCACATCAAGTAGACGACTTAATCGACATCATTGGTAAGTACGCTTAGCCTCAACATGCACAACACTGAAAACCCGAAAACCATCTCGAAGACAGAAAGCCTTTTGCTCTCTTAAGGCTTTGTGTATCGTACATGCCTTGTGCTGGCTTACTTGGCTCACGCACAACTTCAGACCATTCACACTCAATACCTAAGGTAACGCAATGATCACATGGCCTTGTTTACTTAAACTCGATGGTGACGATGAACTGGTGTATTTAGCTTCACCAAAGCAGCTAAATGCAGAATGCCAAGCCTTGATTTGGGGTCAGGATGACATAGTGATTGATACGCAAGGTCATTGCTTTACATTGAAAACCGGTGCCAACAACACGGTGGAATTGGGCCTTTTGCCACAAACATTGAGTGTGCAGCAAGTGACAGAGCTGATTCAAAAGCACGAATTTAGCAAAGCACAACGTTGCATCATCAAAATCCATTTTGTGTCGGTCCAGCAAGCGATTGAAGCGTTGGCTGATTAACAATTACGCCCTTGTTTTTATGCTGAGATAAAAACATAAGCACCTGAATTTCGATACTTTCTCATTTTGAGACTCATAATCACTAAAAACAGCGGAGTGATTCTTGCTACTTCAATCTTTTGGCTTTGAGGAAAATGACATGCAAGAAAAAGTTCGCCAATTGGATGCGCAGCAAACCACCTCATTTGACACGGAATACATCGATAAAGGCATGTTTGAAGTACTAACCAAACAACTCAACATGCTCTATCCTACCCAGCAACCTTTTCACCTACTCGATGTAGGTGGCGGGAATGGAATGTATGCAGATAAGATTTTGAATCATTATCCCGATGCTCAAGTCACGCTTATCGAGCCAGAAGCGTCACTCATCGCCAAAAACCGTCCCAACCCAAACAAACATCTGGTCTGCCACCTTTTCCAAGATGCTGCGCTTGAAAGCAGTTTTGATATCATCCAGTTCAACTGGGTCTTGCATCACTTTGTTACCGACACCTATCAGTCCACCAAGCAAGTACAGCAAGAGGCTCTTCATTGTGCCTACCGACATTTAACCCCAGGAGGGCTGATTGTCATGTTTGAAAACTTCTACGAAGGGCTTTTAGTGAACAATTTACCCAGTTCACTGATTTATCGATCTACCTCATCCAAGCTACTAGCACCGCTCACTCAACGACTAGGTGCGAACACTGCGGGCGTTGGTGTCTGCTTCCATAGTCGTACTACTTGGCACGATATGATCATTGAAGCGGGCTTTAAAACCGTCTTGCACGTTCCCTTCTATGCCTTTGGCAATTTGAGTAGTCTCAAGACCAAAGCGTTGCATTTGCGAAAACAAAATGTGGGATTATTGATTGGTAAAAAGTAGCTAATCCGCTATTAAAATTTGTTAATCTGGCACGATGAAACGTGTGAATAGTGAAGCCGCTTATGAACAAGGTCGTATTGGTATTTGGTGGATTGGGGAGCGCCAAATCGTCTGTGGTGGGTTTGTATAAGAACCTTCTGTACACCTTAAGTTCTCGCTTTGATGTCGTCGCCATTGACCCTGCAGTTCAACATCCCAAGTCCTGTGCATCGCAGTTTCAATTCCCTTACTCCGCTCGCTACGCCAGTTTCGATATGTTTTTACAGGCTCATTCACACACTGATGTTATTGCCGCCTTCGTTCTAACACCGGTCGGCACACATCTTTCCATCATTGAACAAGTGAGTAACGCCCTCGACATTCAAAGCCTGTTGTTTGTGGTTGAGAAACCGTCCTTCTCTTTAGCTGAAATCGACACAGGCTTTAACCAAGTCATCCCTGAGCTTAAACGTCGCGGAGCACAGTTTTACTTTATTGATACCGCTTTGGTTTCCCCTTCGTTGGAAGCACTCTTTGCCGATTCATCTATCGCGCTACCTGGCTCTGCCCCGTGGAAGATCATCGCGATTGCAGCCGACAACCCTATCGACAATGATGAAGCGATCCAAGACTTTCGTTTTGAAAACCGAATTGCGTTACTCAACACCAGAAAGCTACTTAACTTAGCCACCAGCGGCGGCGGAGGTTATGGCTTTGATATGGGCATTCATGCGATTGCAGGGCTAGTTCGCTACCTGCATAAATCCGGCATAGGAGACTCGCAAGTTGAACTAAAACAGATCCGTGCCGAACGTATTAACGAATCGCAATTGGAGTACACACAAGGCGCTGAAACCCATCTCTATATCGAAGGCGAACTCACGTCTCCGGAGGGCAATATTGAAGTCGTGATTGAGGCAGGAAAAGCGGGTGATATTTGGGACAGACGGTTGGAACTGCACTACACAGACCGCGTCATCGCAATTGGCTTTGGCACACTCAAGCATCCTCCTTATCTTTGGGAGAGAAGCCCCAATGGCATCAAGAGCACCACATTTGATGTTTCTGGCTCAGGTTATGCGATGCACTTTAACGACATCCTATGCGCGCTTGGTTTTGACGCAGAGCCTTTGCTCTCACAACAAGAAAGCGAAGCCTTGATGTCACAATCGATGAACTTGCTGCGCTGCGTATTTGACGCCATCGGCGATACCCATCAAGTTCGCGAACGAAACATTACCGTGGCTGATAAACACATGCCCAAATACCTATCGGAAGCAGAGCTAGAGATTAGGAAAGAGCTCAGTCAATACCTCAACAGTTTGATTCATTAAATGGGCAACGAGTCAGTATTTCTGGCTCAATTCAATTAAGTGATATAGTTTCTATTCATACCCTTCAATTTGTAAGTTGAATGATAGGAATATCATGATAAATCTATCCCACTTAATCAAAAATGATATGAACCTGCTGATTTGTCTGTACGTTTTACTGCAAGAACGCAGCGTGAGCAGAACCGCAGAAAAGCTATTCTTATCTCAATCGGCTGTCAGTAAACAACTTACTAAATTGCGCCAGGAGTTTGATGACCCCTTATTCGAGCGAGAATCCAAAGGTTTATTGCCGACCCCAAAAGCGTTGGCATTGGAGAGCAAACTGCAACAAATCCTGATGCAAATTGATCAGCTTCGTGAACCAGAAGAATTTGACCCAGAACGCTCGACTCGCGTTTTTAGTATCGATCTTATCGAAACCGCTTACTCCACAATTTACCCACGTTTTCTGCCTCAGGCGTTATCCAGTGCACCGAACATCACCATCAAAAGTGCCGATTGGAGCCACAGCAGTATTACTCGATTACAAAGGCGAGAAATCGATTTTGGTGTCGGTATTTTTGAGTTTGATGATCGTTCGAAAACCCATGTCGACACCATCCCTGACACACTGAATTACGCGGAACTGATGCGCGATACTTCGGCATGTATATTGAGAAAAGGACACCCTGCATTAGAGGAAGAATGGAACCTTGATGCGTTCTTAAAGTATCGCCATATACAAGTCATCACAGGAGGCGTGTCTAGTTGGCTACTGCACGAGGTGCTCGACACAAAACGACTGCGCATTGATAACGCCGTCAACATGTCCGACATTTCCAGCGCGGTAAAACTGTGTGAAAAAAGCGACTTGGTACTGACCTACCCCTACAAAAGCATCCGCGAGTTCGAAGGTAAATCAGACATTGTGATCAAGCCGCTCCCGATAGAGATGGAGCCCGGTGGGTTCTTTCTACTTTGGAACAAGCAACTCGACAACGACCCAAGCCATAAATGGTTAAGAGAGCTAATCGTCAGTCAGTCTTACGCTTAATCTCAGAGCCTGTTACCAAAGTAGAAAATGCAAAGCTATGAGTTGATGTACTTTAGATGAACATTCAAGCGCCAAAAGTAGAGTGCTTGCAAAGCGATAACAGAGAATGTCGAAAGTAATTCAATAATAAAATAATGTTGATCGCCAAAATCAAAAGATACGATAGCCATCCCAACAAGCACAGATAAAGCGACAAACCTAAAAGACAAAGGGATAGATAAAGCGATAGAGCGAAGAATGTAGGTTTTACCATCTCTATTGTTCGTTCTATACGTGACACCTACCCCCAAAATTGACACAACTAAGATACCGATAGCCTCGGTTATCATAGCTTCATTGCTTGCATACGGTGCCAAGATCATCAAGTACGGGGTTACCGTATAAAAGATTAAGAATATTAAAGCGTATTTAATCCAATCACTGTCTGGCACTTTGTTGTCTCTTAGCTCCTCAGACAGCTTTGATGTTTTCCAAATGTACAAATCCTTATTCCTTTTATATGTGAGCTCAGATTAAAGGCTCCCCTAAAACCCAACTACCAACGTTCAAACACAACTAGTTAATATCAATAAAAACAGATAACTAGCAGCAACATCGGCCTGAAGTTTACCTCACAAAACCATTCACAATCGATATAAAAAAATCAAAAAAGCAAAGGAATTTATAAGATAACCGTTTGATAAGCTCGCGGAATACATTTGTTTATTCTTCTCCTTACCCATAAATAACAAAATATTATCATTATAAAAATTATTGATAATTTCATGTAATCAGAAATTCTCCATATACTCTCCCCCATCGAAACGAAACACGAATTAATCATCACAGTTTTTGGAGCAGAATTATGAAAATGAATCACGTAGGCATCATGGTTGGCGATATGGACAAAGCAGTAGAGTTCTACACTAAAGCGCTTGGTCTTCGCATCGTAATGAACAACACAAAAGTTATCGAAGAGCGCGAATCAGCAATCGGTCGTATGTGTATCGCCGTATTCGGTGAAGGCTTCAAAGGCTTCAACATCGCTCACCTAGTGACGTCTGACGGCATCGGTGTTGAGCTGTTTGAAATGAAAGAACGTCAAGAGCGTCACGAAGTAGATTTCTCTCGTCTAGGCATCTTCCACTTCTGTCTACAAGTAGCGAAAGAGCAGTTCCCACAAACAATCAAACGTATTGAAGAGTTTGGTGGTAAAGCTCGCATGGACATCATGCGCTACCACCCAGAAGATGACAGCAAACAAGCTCAAATGATCTACATGGAAGACCCGTTTGGTAACCTATTCGAGCTTTACTCACACACTTACGAAGAGACTTACGCGTCTGATTACGAATAATTAAACGTCTAAGAACAAAAAAGGACTGGCACTAAGCCAGTCTTTTTTGTTTATTAAACTCATTTCTTATGATCTTAATCGGTATACAGAACGGGAACCTGTTATATTATTGTGGTTTTATAGCTATTAAATATAAACAGAGGCTTAATCGTGGAATTTTCATACTTGCCACACTTCTTAATTGGCTCAATTGTAGCTCTATTGATTGTCATACTGCTTTTGATAAAGAGAGGCAGCAACTCCCAAAATCAACTTAGACTAACTCAATCCGAGTTGTCTCAAGCGAACTTTATAATCGATAACTATCGCCAAACAACTTCCGAACAAAAGAAAACTATTGAAAACAACACCATCCAAATCACCGAAGCGACCGAACGTCTTGATGAGTACAAGATAAGATTCTCGAAAGTTTTTGATACCGAGGCTGAATGTCACAATATAAAAAATGCTCTGGAAATTGCAAAAGAAGAAATCGAAGCTAAAGCGAGAAAAACGCTTGAAAACATAGAGTTAAAGAAGAAGCAAACCGTTGAGGAACAGCGATTAACTGAAATCAAAATAAACGAGTTAAGGACTGACTACAAAAGCAAAAAGCTAACCTATGATGCCTTGAGCAGGCAGATTGCTATTTTTAGAGATGAAGTTGAGTTAATAGAACTGGGCTTCTATGAACCAAAATTTGACTTCGATGCCTCAGAGAAATTCAAAGAAGAAATCAAGAAATGCAAAGACAGACAGAAGGCCTTGATGAGAGAAAAATCATCTAGCGGCGCTATATACTGCTATCGAGAGTGGACCGTCGACGGTTCGCGTTCTGAAGGCAAGAAAATGACGGACAAGAGCATTCGACTTACTGCTAGAGCCTTTAACAACGAATGTGAAGCAGCAATTGCTAACTGTACATGGAAGAACGTCGTCAAAATGCAAGAGCGTATTAGAAAGGCTTTTACTGCAATCAACCAACTTAATGAGCCGAATGCCATTTCCATCACAGACAAGTACTTAAAAGAAAAACTCAAAGAACTTCAACTGACCTATGAATATCGCGAGAAAAAACAACAAGAGAAAGTTGAACAAGCTGAGATAAAGGCACAAATGCGAGAAGAGGCTAAGGTTGAAGCCGAAATTAAAAAAGCTGAAGCAGAAGCCATAAAGGAAGAAAAGCGCTTCCAAAAAGCTCTCGATACCGCAAGAAAAGAACTAGAGCAAGCCAGTGACGAGCTAAAGCTAGAGCTTGAACAACAGATAGCAGAACTACAAGCCAACCTGAAGGAAGCAGAACTCAAGCACCAACGAGCTCAATCAATGGCAGAGCAGACAAAACAGGGGCATGTTTACGTTATTTCAAATATCGGCTCTTTTGGCGAAGACATATATAAAATAGGTATGACACGTCGACTTGAACCAATGGATCGCGTCAAAGAACTCGGGGATGCTTCTGTACCGTTCACGTTTGATGTACACGCAATGATTCATACTGATGATGCTCCGACATTAGAGAAGAAGCTACATGAAGTCTTCGATTCTCGCCGATTAAATATGATTAACAGACGAAAAGAGTTCTTCAATGTCACACTAAACGAAATACAGGAAGCTGCACAATCCTTCTCAAACCACGAGATAGAGTTCGTAAAGACTGCCGTTGCTCAAGAGTATTATGAAACTCAAGCAATGAAGAAACAGGAGCAAATGAAGGAGCACGGTGCTTCAGAAGAAGCAGAGGGCGCAAATAACTTACCAAGTTTCGCCGATGCTATTTAAATAAGCACTTTATAGCATAAACCCCACCTAACCTCCCCTTGGTTTTAACTTCAGAGACTACAAAGTCATTCTGGTAAAGGGGAGGGATTTTCCGAGCATGTTAAAGCGAGATTCCTGATGTCGCCTAGGCTCCTCGGAATGACGAGACAAATTGGAGTGATTGAACCCACCACTCCAGAAAACACTCTCCCCCTTAGAGGCGAAACTTCAATGCCGAGCAAACCATGTCAATACAAAGAAGAGTTGGAGGGGGTTGTGAACGCAGAACAGCAAACTAGCTAACCAAAACCCTCTTAAAACTGCGCATACAAAAAAGGCTTAGTATCAACCAAGCCTTTTGAATTTAACGATTACTTCGTCACGCGACATGCACTTTGGGATATCTCGTTGACGATCAAAATCGCGTCGTCACCTTTGGTGTGCAGGACGAGCATTTGGTCATCAGACATATATTTTGCGCCAGATGCAGAGCGAACTTGTTTGAGTTCAATCTCTCTCCCGTCATCAACAGTGATCATCGCTTTTTCCTGATCAAAGCTAGCTGCAAACTGATGACCATCATCACACCGGTATTGATACTCAGGCGCGGTCGAGGCACAGCCACCAAGCGCAAGTAAACCACCTAACGTCAGTGCAATTTTTACCTGATTAGCGATCACTCTTCAGGAGCCCATACGCGGATATCGACATCCAAATCAGCGGGAGCGTAAACCACGACTGGTAGCTTGCTGTTGTAACGGTACAAATCACGAGTCGGCATTTGCACGAACGTTTCGACCTTCTCCATATCTTCAGGACAAGCCATTAACGTTGAGATAGCACCACCCGCTGAAGAATCAACTTGATAGTAGGTATAACCCCAACCTTCCAATGTATGCTCCGTTACAGAGCCACCTAAAGATACGCGGTTACAGTCTGTTTCCATCATTTTACCAACCACTAACTCTACGCGCTTATCTGCTTCGTTGCTTGCTGGGTCTACATAGAAAACATGTTTTGTCATGCTCTCCATTTCTGGAAACATCTCTGCTGATGGGCGAGATACATCATTTGCTGAATTCATTGCAGAACATCCGCTCAGTGCCATAGCACCGGCAGCTAACCAAACTGCTTTCATCGTTTTTTCCTTTTTCATATGGACGTGCATATTGTAACTGGGAACACCAGATTAGTGTAAATATGCGATGCAAATTGCTCGCGACTCTCACAATTACGACGTATCCCCCCATCGAACAGTTCTGGCAAGTCTCTAATCTGGACCTTGCAGCGATTTGGCGACAAGGTTATGGTTTAAAACCTGATTTGGTCACAATTCAAGGAAGAGAAAATGACCACCTATCTTGCTGGTTTTACGCTGGGCATTTCCTTAATTCTGGCTATTGGGGCGCAAAATGCCTTCGTTTTAAAACAAGGCATCAAACAGCATCATGTATTCTTAGTGTGCTTCTTATGCGCCTTGTCTGATGCCATTTTAATTTCTCTTGGTGTCGCGGGTTTCGGTTACTTGGTAACTCAGTTTCCTTTGATCGAGACAATTGCGCGTTACGCTGGCGCAGCGTTCTTAACTTGGTACGGCATCAGTAGCCTACGCTCTGCATTCACACAAAAACACATAATGAACCCTGAAGGTGATGCCTCAAAAAGTGCATGGCAGACAGCACTGATTTGCTTGGCATTCACATGGTTAAACCCGCATGTTTATCTTGATACAGTGGTGTTGCTGGGCTCTATTTCCACTCAATATGAACCACATAAATGGCAGTTTGCGATAGGCGCTGTTTGTGCCTCTTTCGTATTCTTTTTCAGCCTAGGCTATGGCGCCAAACTGCTTATCCCGATCTTCAAGCATGCGCGTTCTTGGCAGATTTTGGAATTCATCATTGGCTTTGTCATGCTGGCTCTGGCGATCAGCTTGCTGGTTTAGTGCGTATACTTTTCTCATCATGGAAAAAAGGGCAACGTCATGGCAAATCCGAGAAATCCAATTGAAGTAAAAGCGCTCGACCACGTGGTACTAAGAACAGACAATCTCGACGCGATGCTGCACTTTTACCGAGATATATTAGGATGCCCAATAGAGCGTGAATTACCAGACTTGGGGTTAACTCAGCTTCGTGCAGGAATGGCGATCATTGATTTGGTGACGGTCGATAGCGAACTCGGAAAGCTAGGTGGAAAATCGCCCAGTCAAAACGGTCGTAACCTTGACCACTTTTGCGTGCAAATTGCCCCTTTCGAGGAAAAAGAACTGCTGTCTTACTTACGCCAAAACAATGTGCATGTTGCAGAGTTTGCTGAAAGATATGGTGCCCAAGGCTTCGGGCGCTCTGTCTACTTGGAAGATCCAGAAGGCAATGTGGTCGAGCTGAAACCACAGAAATAATGCACCAGAAAACCACCCATTTTCGACCAGAAACATCCCTAAATGAATCCCAATCGCTGCGCGTTACGTATGTGTGTATCCAACAGCAGAACAGGATTAACGAATGACCTTTAGCGATGACATGCTATCAAGAATTATTGAAATGGCATGGGAAGATAGAACCCCGTTTGAAGCCATCCAACATCAATTTGGTTTGGACGAGAAAGGGGTTATTAACTTAATGCGCCACCACTTACAACCGAGCAGTTTTAAGCTTTGGCGACACCGAGTCTCCGGCAGGAAAACCAAACACCTAAAACTGCGCTCTCCAGAAGTGAAGCGTGGCTATTGCCCAACACAGTACAAACAACGTTGAGCCTCTCTTAAATTTCTAATGCTATGTGCTTAAACCATAAAATACGGCGCACTATCGCGCATGAACTCAGCCATTGAGGCTAGATAGTCCCATGTCTCTCGGTAAGTGTGGTTCATACATTGGGTGAACACCTGACACAAAGACGGGTCCTCTTCCAACCACTGGCTGACATGCTGAGCCGTATAAGAGACCTGCTTGACCTCATCATCCAGTATTTTTTGAATGGTTGGGCGCATCTCTTTCAGGTAAGGGACATCAGATTGATCAATAAAACTAAGCTGCGCGACCAGCAAACACCATGAACGGATTTCAACAGAATGCGCGCGGAAAAGGTGAATTTTAATATCGTCGTAGAAGTTGCTAACGTTGTTAAAATTGAAATCACTAGACTTGGCTTCTTGGTATACCTCAGTTTGGTATCCCGTCAACGGGATTAAGCTGGCATACATAGCGGAGTGATTTAAGTCGTTTTGACAATGGTGCATGATTTGCTGCTTCATTTCCCCTTGCGCATAACGATTGGCAATCATCTTGAGCCGCTCTGCGCCCTCTTCCTCATTGATGGCGTTGTGCAACAGGTAATACGCCATGGTTTGCTTGCTCTGAAAAATCTCTTGAGTGAGCTCATTCATCGCTTTTGGTGTAAGGGAAGAATCCGAATAAAGGTAGCTTGCAATAGAGGCTTTGTACTCATTAGAGGGCACAAAGTTATTATCTTCTAACAAGTTATAAAGGCTGGTCTGTAAACAATTCATATCACCTTCCTTGATGGTGTTGCAACGCAACACGTCATGCTGACAACGTAGAAAGTGAGGTATTTATCAATACGCTCTTCAAGGTGAGGAAAATTCAGGCGGCAGAGTAGAGTGTTGGAATGATTTTGGCTCGGAGCGGCTGAACAGCGGCGAGATTTGGGGTTACTCTAATGCTTTTGCATGAATGTAAATGACCTCACTAATACTTGCAGCATATGCATTGTTACAGCATGGTTAAACGATCATTTTATAAATGTTATCTATTGCAAATCGACAGAATGAAATGCGGACAACTAACTTACCAATATGTAAAGAAAAATCTCTCTGTAGCGCAATTTCTATGGCAAACAACTTTTCAAAAACAGCGGAAAATTAGTGTTTTAGCTCTACAAAAACCGGACAGCTTTCACTGTCCGGTTTGATCTTATTGAGCCTAATTTGAAGGGGTTAAGCGGTTGTAGATGCTAGGGGGGTCATCTACAACGCTTAATGCTTTACGTTGTCAGGGGCGCAAAACTTATTTGCCCACAAAACCGTTGTACAACATGTAGAGGTGGGCAGCACTCCATGAGAAGTTATTTGCACCTTGTACTGCACCAGTTTCTGGGTTGTAGTTTTCCTGAATTGGCGTTGCTTCCGTTAGACCTTGAGCGTTCTTGAATAACTTATCGACCATCTGACGAGCTTCCACGCCGTAGCCGTAGTTGTCCATACCACGAACACCGAAGTAGAACTGATCGAGCCACACACGACCACGCCAGTAAATGTCTGGACCGTAAGCTGGGTTATCCATTGATGCGGTACCTAACGGGATCTTCGGCGAGTTAAACTTGCTGGTATCAAGCATGTTCTTCACCACTTTATCAGCATGCTCTTGTGTCGCCGCGTTGTTGAACAATGGTGACCAACCTTCAGGACCCATGCCGCGTTTGACTAGAGTTGGACCCGCACATTGGTTACTCAAACCTCCAGGTACCACTTCGATATCGTAGTAGAATCCTGTCGCTTCATCGAACATACAACGGTTGATGTACTCTTTGGTGTCATCCGCTTTCGCTTTAAACTCAGCAGCTTTCTCCGCTTTACCCAAAACCTCTGCAATTTGCGATAGGTACAGATTATCTGAGTACCAGTAAGAGGCTTGGTCTACCGACTCTTGCATGAGCGAGTAACCTGACAACTTGTTCTCGTCATTGGTGTTCTCGTTGAACTTCACTTCCCAGTCTTTCTTCGCCTGAGCCAGTTTGTCCAAGTTCGCAGCTGAAGTATCACGGTAAGTGATCTCCGAGCCTTGTGCACCCATCACCATATCGTACGTGTTGTCGAAACCATTGGTGTTGTGAGCATAGCGCCCCATTTGGTCAATCACTTCTGCTTCTTCTTGCGTTGGTAGATCAGACTTACCTTGCAAGTCATCGATGGTATCGATAAAGCCAAACACACCCGCGTTATCGCGCCCTGATTCCCAACCAGCAGCCACTTTTGCCGGAATGCTCATCGCCGTGTAATCACCAGAAGTCAGCAACTCATTGTATTTCTCGATTCCAGTCTCTTTGATCCACTTGTCACCATTTACTTCGTCTTTGTACTGGAATTTCATGTCGTCTACAGACGCATCTGGTCCCCAAGATCCATCATTCACGTCATCTTCAAATACGGTGTGAATTGGGTCTTTCGCTGCACCGTATTCCGGAATGCCGTTCTTGTTGGTATCGCGAGCACGTAACCACCAATCGTGGAATGCAACGAGCTTCGGATACATCTCTTCTAACCACTGTTTCGCTTCTTCCGGACGATTATGTTCGTCTTTTAGTGCGGTATACACTTCCCAAACTGCCCATGCCGCAAGAGATGGTTTGGTGTTACGTTCGTTCCAGTTCAAACCGTCTGTTGCCAGTGGGAAGACTTTTTTGTATTCCGCAGACATACCTTGCCAACGTTCAGCCGGTAAGTTGTATGTCACCACATCAAGCAAGTAGCCTTCATCCCATGGACGCACAGGGTCGTCAGACTTGACTTGGTATTGGAATACCGTGCGAATGTTTTCCATCGCAACGTCTGGGTTGAAATGAGCCATTGCGTACGCTTGTTTCCACGTATCCCACGGCCAAGTCATGTTGCCAGAGAAGTACGGCGCGGTAACAGAAGGTGTTACGGTGTCGTGGTCAATCGCGCCAGCAGCACCACGCCAGTTCGCACTGAGCGTTTCCATCGCCTTTACTGCAACGAATTCATGTTCTTTAGAAGCCGCGTCATTCGTTAGACCTTTTTCTAGGTATTCTTCCCAGCGCATTGCCGATTTGTGCATGTAACCGTTCGGGTCTGCCATCACATCGTCCAATTTAGCAAACTCAGAAGCTTGCTCTTTGGTGTTTTGCACGTGAGTGTAAGCCGTGTACAGTGTGATTTCTTCGCCGTTACCTAAGGACGCGGTTTGTACAAAACCTTTTTTGTCACCACTGATGGTTGAGGTTTCTGGCTTGATAGAGCGTGTCACTTCGAATTTCGAATCACCCGAAGTCAGTAAAGACCATGAGTCACGAACTGCACCAAAAGATACTTCTACACCGTTATCAGTGGCTGTGATAGAACGAGAATAGGTAGGGTAAGCTTCTTCAACGCTGCGAACTGTGCTGTCATCGTTCTTGTATAGCTGACCATCATCCGCGCGATAATCTTGCATTAACTCGCCATCCCATTCGCCTTGAATAGCCAGTTTATTTGGGTTTTTGATTGTCGTTTTAACCAAAGAAGTACGGTCGGTGACAAAGCGCATTTCCAGCTTCGCTTCGACGCCATCGTCACCCGTGTATGTTTGGATCAGCGCGCCTGGCTGTGAGTATGCTTCTGTCAGCTTAAGCGGCATCGGTTTACCATCAACCGTTAACGCCAAACGGTCAAAACGCGCCGCCATGAATGACACATACTCTTCGGTTAGCAACGCGGTACCACCTAACGTGATCTCACCACCTTTGGTGTCTAGCGTGTGACCATGCCACGAACCATTATCAAACATAGGAATGTAGCGAAGGTGACCACCATGCAAATCGCGCAGTGCCACTGGCACACCTGCACGGTTGATGGTGTTATGGAATTCAGCCGCTTTCAATGGCGCATCCATGTTAGAGTCATTATCACTACTGTTGCATCCACTTAGTGTTAGAGCAACCCCGACAGCAATCGCACATAAAGAAGTCTTAAAGTGCATGTTATATCCCTCATTTATTGGCTTTTGGTCCTGATCAGGCGAAAAAAGGTCGAGACATGCCCTGCCGAGTTTCGATGATGAAGATTCAGCCTTATTTATTTCACTTTTGGATTTGAGAAGAGATCGGTTAATTTGTCTCTTCTTCGTTTGACCTATTTAAATAACAGGTCATTAATTTTGGATAATAGTGGGTCTTTGATGCATTCATTATCAAACACATCCACTTAATATAAATTCTTTATTTTATGATTAAATAGTCACTATTTTTCATTCGCCATTGAGATGGCTTTTAATAATTCACCGTCAATATTCGGAATCGTATCCGAAAGGAATATCTGATTGCCCGGAGTGTAAGTCATCAAGACGTTTCGGAGTCGCTTACTGCCTTCTCCGCTCTTGTTTTGCACATCAAATTCTATCAGTTTGTTGTACACCTCGTTCGCCAGTTTCTCTTCCTGTTCTTCAGTGATAGCAATGCGTCCCATGCAAATCGGTGGTCTCACATCATGGCTAAACACTTCATCTCGAAAGCGCTTAGCAAACAAAGTATCGAGCTTAGAACCTTCTTCGAAAATAAAACGACCTTGGTCTTTAAAACGGTATTGGTCATCACCTTTTAGCTCGATGTAATCCATCATTTCCAACGCGCGGAAATAAAGCGTGATCGAGGTATGGGTCAATTGGTATTTGCTCGCAATATCTTGCGGAGAGCATTCCTTCCGACGTAATAAATACAAAAAATCAAATAGGTACGGATACTGGTGAAATATTTCACTGTTAGTGTCGGTGATAAATTGCTCATTTTCTTGTTGCAGCTGTTTACCACGCATGGACAATTCGACTAAGTCGGTATCTAAATGAGTGGCATACGAGAGTATTTTATCCAACCCTAAAGACGTGTTATGCAACTGCCTTTTAATCGTTGATAGAGGAATTCCCATTCCAATAGAGAGGTCAGAATAACAAATACCCTTCTCTTTAATTTTTTCTCGCAAAGCAGCAAGTAAATACGTTGCAGAATTATTCATCGAACAATGCCTATTTTATTTTTGTCAGCATCCCTGATGATATATTCAAGAAATCCCTACTCTTGTGATGCCGGTTCCAAATATTTCCAGCAATTTCTATCTATTAAATATGTTTCAATGATGAGACTTTTTACCAAGCATTAACCGATCAATTTTTACCCACCAAGATTAAGCTTTAACCAGTTATTGCAAGCCTTATCAGTATGCGATGAGTATAATTGTTTTGATGCGTAAAATTAAGTTCACCTAGTTTTTTAGTAAAAGTTTTCTTTTTAAAGATTAAATTTTTAGGTGGTGAGTATCAAAAAGTTGCACTTAGAAAATTAGTCACGTGAGAGATCACAGAAAAACGGTGACTTGCTGGTAATTTATTGATTCGATGACCAGTAAAAAGCTTGTTATAAGGACCAAGAAAGTTGGTTAAATTGGTAGGGATATTATTGAAGCGTCGTCATATTATACCCTTATTTTTCTAGCTTGCTCACATAATTTTTCCACCTGCCACCATGCGTTGTTTTTATATTGTTGCGCGACATAAAAACTCTCGCCTGCCATAGGGGTAAGTAACTCAATGTGATCCACTTGGCAATGTGCTATCAAATCCTCAATCGGCTCATCCCATTTATGAGTAAACAACTCATACGTTGCCCAGTGTACTGGCAACAGCTTCTTTGCTTGCAGATCTTTAAAAGCTTGCACTGTGTGGTGGGCTTGCATGTGCCCCCAATTCTCTACCGGATAACCTTGATTGCCTTTTACATCTGCCGCGACTTCCAGACAAGCAATGTCTATCGGTCCGCAGCGCTGAGCGATTTGTACAAAGTGATTGTCGTAAGCAGTGTCCCCGCTGAAATAAAGCGTCTCTTGTTGTCCTTTCACCACCCAAGATGCCCACAAAGTGGCATTCTTATCCAGATAAGTTCTACCTGAATTATGGTTAGCGGGCGTGCAAATCAACTCGACGTTGGCGTACTGAACGCTCTCCCACCAATCGAATTCCACTACGTTGTCCGGTCTAACGCCCCAACGAATCAAATGCTTACCGACACCTAGTGGCACGTAAAATGTTACAGATCTATCAGAGTAATAACGTATAGTCGATGCTTCGAGGTGATCGTAATGATCATGAGAGATCAGGATGACATCGGGAGTCGGCAAGCTGTCGCGAACTGATGTATTGGGAATATTGCGCTCAAACCACGCCTTCGCAATCAACGGCGACGCGTAGTCGAACACAGGGTCAGTCAGGATGCGCACACCATCGGTCTCAATCATCAAAGTGGAATGCCCCAGCCAAGTGACTCGCATCGCTTGTTGTCTCTCTAAAAACCGCGTGGGCTCTATCACTGAATAAGGCAGTTGCTTATCAGGACTGAGCGGCGAACGCCCGCCCATGTAAGCCCAACACACTTGCCAAAATGACTGAGGGCTTGGCACGTTTGGCATCTTATCTTTGACGCGTCCATTTTCAAATTGAGCTGAGTGGTTGATGCGATGCGCCAACTGCGCGTAGTAAGTATGAGGAGTAATCAGTGATTGCGTTGCGCGCTCACGAGCCAAGTACGTGTTTTTAAGTGTCGTTTCAGACATGTCCTATCTACGTCTTGTTCACTAAACTATGGTTTTAGTTAAGCCTGCTTGTGTGTCTTTTTCATGACCAAAATAGGGCGTAAGATGAAGATTAGGTTTCAGAGAAGGATTCCTGTTCTTAGTCGGTCTTGATAAAGAACAGCAAAGGAGAAAAATTATGGTGACCTGCAGCCAATACGATTTTATTGAAATCGCCTGTATGTTTAAGCTACCCGTAGAAATTACGCTCAAGAACGGTGAGAAGCACCAAGGTAGCGCGTTCGATACTGGTTATGATATGGAACGCCAAGAATGCTTATTTTTGGATATTGAAGGTGAACGCATTTCGTTTCCAACCGAACAGTTAGTCGCGATGAAAGCACTCAAAGACAATCCGCATTTCAGTAAAGTCACCTTCGGTTGATTGTCCGATATTAACTCCTAAGCACCTAAGAATCAGATGTAAAAAAGCGCCCTTAACTGGCTGAGTTAAGGGCGCTTTAGTTTATGTTTAGAGGTTTACTTTGAACGGATAAATACCAGCATCGGCATCATGATCACGAACATCACCCCGACCAACTGGAAGGTGTGCACAAACGCGACCATTTGCGATTGCTGATGGAGCATGCTTTGGTACTGCTCCAATGCAGCAGGATCAGTAATCGACAATCCTTGCTTAGCAGCCCAATCATGCAATACAGGATTGTAAGGATTGAAACCTTCACCCAAAGCGTGCCATTGCTGTTGTCCATCACGGTACTGGTATGTGGTAGCGATGGAAATACCAAATGAGCTACCAATGGTTCGGAACAAGTTAAAAATACTCGCCCCTGCTACTGACTGTTCTTTTGGTAGCGTCATGTAAGCCAGCGTCGACAAAGTCGAGAAAGTCAAACCTAAGCCCATACCTTGAATCATACTTGGCATCACGATCCAGAAAGTGTCAATTTCTGTCGAGTATAGGGTCATAAAATAACTGCCAATTCCAATACAGGTTAAACCGAATACAATCTTCAACCTTGGATCAAATTGCGGGTTGATGATGATGACCAAAATTAACATACAGGCGGACGCTAACCCTCGTGGTGCCATCAACATACCTGTGGTCGATACTGGATAGTTCAACAAGCTCTCAAGCAGCATAGGCTGTTGAGTGGTCAAGCCAAACATCGCCATCGAAACGACCGCTATCATCAAAGACGAGACCATGAGGTTTCTGTCTTTGAGGAGCCACAGCGGCGCTATTGGACCCTTAGTCTTCCAGCTGCGGTAGATCCACATGACTAAGCCCATTATCGCTAGCAGTGCAGCGGTTTGAATGATGCGTGAGTTAAACCAGTCTTCATCGTTCCCTTTATCGAGCACGAACTGCAACGCACCTACACCGAGCGCCATATAGCCAATGATCCACCAGTCGAAGTTTGGTTTCGACTTGTTGCTGATGTGGATGTAGCGATAGATCAGCGCGGTACACACCAAACCAAATGGTAAGTTAACGTAGAAAATCCAACGCCAGTTGATGTTATCGGTAATCACACCGCCCACCACCGGACCTAAGATAGGACCCAGCAAGATACCGATAGAGAAGATCGCCATCGCCTTGCCTTTTTGCTCAGAAGGGTAAATCTGAACCAATGTGGATTGCGCCAATGGAATAACCGAAGCACCAAACGCACCTTGAATGATACGAAATACCACCATCTCTTCGAGCGAGCTGGCTTGTCCACAGAAGGCACTCGCAATGACAAAACCAATCACCGCCACCAGCATGACTTTGCGTTCACCAAAGCGCGATACCCAAAAACTGGTCATCGGAATGAAGATCGCTTCTGCCATGCTGTAGCCAGTCAGCACCCAAGTGATTTGGTCTGCCGTTGCGCCTAGTGCACCCATCATGTGCGAAAGCGACACGTTGGCAACGGTCATATCTATCAGCACCATGATGGCAGAAAGCATCACGGCGACGGTGGCGATACCCCGTTTATCTGCCGTAATTTCGTTACTCATTGTGCGTTACTTTTTAGATCAACAGTGACTTCAGAACTCGCACCCACACGCAACTGTGGCGCACCTTCAGGTACCTCTAAAGTTAAACGCACAGGGAAGCGTTGTTTAATTTTCACCCAGTTACCGGTTGCGTTTTCTGGTGGCATCAATGAGAAAGAGGTACCACTTGCAGGCGATAACTGCTCCACTTTTGCATCCCAAACCACATCTGGGTACATGTCGATCACGACTTCAGCGTGCATACCTGCTTTGATGTGAGTTAAGTCAGTCTCTTTGAAATTCGCGCGCACCCAGTAGCTGTCTTTGATGATCACAGGGAATAGTGTTTGACCGATACTGACAACCGAACCCGTATGAGTGTTGATTTCACCTGCAATGCCATCGACTGGAGAAGTGATGTCGGTGTAGCTCAGGTTCAATTCAGCTTGTGCAAGTTGCGCTGCTGCTTGTTGAACAACCGCCGCTTCTGCACCTTCTTCACCACGGTTTGCGATTGCTTTTTCAACTGTTGCTCGCGCTTGCTCTAGACCAGCTTGCGCGTTAGCGAGTTTGTTTTTCGCCGTATCAAGGTCTTGGTCAGACGCTAACTTACGTTTCACAAGAGAATCGGTACGTTTGTACTCCACTTGCGCTTCAGTCAAGTTAGAACGCGCCGCATCCAAACCAGCCACGGCTTCGGTCACTTGTTTGTCTGCCACATCGTGTTGTTGAACGGCCAACTGATAAGCGGCTTTCGCTTGTTTCACTGCTAATAAGTAAGGGCGAGAATCAATCTTAAGCAGTAAGTCACCTTTGTTGATGACTTGGAAATCTTTCGCTTCTACTGATACCACCTGACCCTGAACCTGTGGAGCGACAGATAGGATTTTAGCTCTTACATACGCATCTTCCGTACTCGGGTGACTATCGGAATATTGCCAAGACCAGTACATCGCACCAAAGGCGATTGCACAAACGAGTAGGAAAAGGATTTTGGTCATTTTAGATTTCGAAGAGGATTTCTTCGCGATATCGTCGCTCATTTATATTGTCCAAGTGTTCAATTATGTGATCAGTGTAGGATTTTTCCGCTTTCGAACAACAAGATGATCTGAAAGGTTAAGATCCGATTTTGAGCGTTGATCATTTGTTCAAATGATGCGCAAAGTAATCAAACATAAAGTATAGAATGCGCTAATAATTCCGCGACATTGAAAATAGAAATGATGAATATTTCAGACAGAAAAAAGCCCCGTCAGTCTTGGCTCCAACGGGGCTGTTAGGTTATTTTTCTTTAACTATCAACATGCTGTGTCGTTCTGCATTGCCACACGTCGACGTTGTAGCCAAATCACAACACCAAACAAGAACATTGCTGGAATCCACATCCACTCTTTGCGATAACGCTCAACTGGCACACGCACATCGACAATCTGTTGGTCGAACTGCAATCCTGCCGCCTCTGCTGGGCTAGCAAAACTAACGATATCAATCAGAGTTTGTTCATCTTGCTGATAAGTCGCTATGCCAAGTGCGTCCAGCTTATCTTGTCCGGTTTCCCCTTCAGGAACCGAAAGCAGCACCGAGAATTCACGCATCTTACCTACCGCATCTTCACCGCTGATTCGCATTCTGAGTACACCGCCCTCTTCAAGCGGTTCAAGCGTTTGTGCCAGTTGGGCAGGATTGCTCGATTGGTACGGATCCACCACCATGTCGATCCAGAACCCTGGGCGAAACAAGGTAAATGCTACGAGCAGCAACAACACGCCTTCGTACCAACGATTACGAGTCAGGAACCAACCTTGCGTCGCAGCAGCGAATATCAACATCGCAATAGTAGAGATAACAAAGATGGCGATACCGTGCGCCCAATCCACGTCAATCAACAACAAATCCGTATTGAAGATAAACAAGAACGGCAAAGCCGCGGTTCTCAAACTGTAGTAAAACGCGGTTAGACCCGTCTTGATTGGATCACCTTTCGACACCGCAGCTGCGGCAAAAGACGCCAGACCTACTGGCGGTGTTACGTCCGCCATGATACCGAAGTAGAACACGAACAAGTGCACCGCAATCAACGGCACTATCAAGCCGTGTTGTTGACCCAGCGTAACGATAACAGGCGCCAACAAGCTCGATACCACGATGTAGTTCGCCGTCGTTGGCAAGCCCATGCCTAGAATCAGGCTCAATACCGCCGTGAGCATCAGCATTAACAGCAAGTTACCCATAGACAGCATCTCAACCAAATCAGCCAATACTAAGCCAACCCCCGTTTGCGATACCGCACCAACAATTACGCCTGCGGTGGCGGTCGCGATGCCAATGCCGATCATATTGCGCGCACCAGCAATCAAGCCTTCACGCAAGTCGATACAGCCGTCTTTGAAGTTGCCATAATCGTGTTTGCCATCTTTACGCATCCAACTCAAAAGAGGACGCTGAGTCAAAACGATCACCACCAGAATCACACTACCCCAAAAAGCAGACAACCCCGGAGACAGACGCTCGACCATCAAACACCACACCAAAACCACCACAGGCAGTAGGTAATGCAAGCCAGAGAGTAAGACTGCGCGCGTATTTGGTAACTGTTCTAGTGGAGCATCTGGATCTTCTTCTGGTAGCGGCTCATTACTTGCGGCGACTTTTAGCAGTGCCAAGTAAACCGTAGCCAGAATTAACGCCATCCCAGGTAATACAAAGTCACCCAATACTGGCTTCAACCATCCTAAACCGTAGTAGACTGCCATCGACAATCCAGAAATCAACGCCGCGCCAAATGCAAATCCCGTGAGTCTCGCTAGCCAAGGTTTTGAGCGTGCGGCATCAATTGGCTGCATGCCCAACTTGAGCGCTTCTAGATGGACAATATAAAGCAGTGCGATGTAAGAAATTGCGGCAGGTAAGAAGGCATGTTTGATGATCTCAACATAAGGAATGCCGACGTATTCCACCATCAAAAACGCTGCGGCTCCCATAACAGGGGGCATGATTTGCCCGTTCACCGATGATGCCACTTCGACTGCTCCCGCTTTCTCAGGAGAGAAGCCAACTTTGCGCATCATAGGAATAGTGAACGTCCCCGTGGTTACCACGTTGGCGATCGACGATCCCGAAATCAAACCCGTTAAGCCCGAAGCAACGACGGCTGCTTTTGCAGGACCACCACGCAGGTGCCCCAACATGCTAAATGCCAATTGAATGAAGTAGTGCCCTGCTCCAGCGCGTTCCAATAACGCACCAAACAGAACAAACAAGAAGACAAAGCTGGTCGATACGCCAAGCGCAATACCAAACACACCCTCCGTGGTGATCCACTGGTGGTTAGCCAGCGCATCCAACTGAACACCGCGATGGGACAATAAACCCGGCATATACGGACCAGCTAAGCTGTAGCCGATAAACACCAACGCAATCACCGGCAAAGCAGGACCAAGCACTCGACGCGCGGCTTCTAAAAGCAAAGGCAAGCCGATCAATGCGGTAATAAAGTCTTCAGTCGTTAAGCTGCCCGGACGTTGTGCTAGTGCTTCGTACATAACAAATAAGTACAGCGAAGAGGCACAAGCAATCAAACCCAACATGATGTCGAAGACAGGAACACGATCGCGTGGAGAACGCTTAAAAGCGGGGAAAACGAGGAAGGCAAGCAACAGGGCAAAGCCAAGGTGAATGGCGCGCGTTTCGGTGTCATTCATCACGCCGAAACCGACAATAAATGGGAGCGGAGACGCTATCCAAAGTTGAAACAAAGACCACAGTAACGCCAAACCCGCAATCAGCTTTTCCATGATTCCGGTTGGCAGGCGAGCACCCACATCTTGGGCAATCAGTTCTTCTGCCGACAGCTCATTCGGATGCATGTCAGCATGGGACGTGGAGATCGTCTTATCCATAATTTTCTCACAAACAACAGAGAAGCAAGCGCTGAGAATCCATCGCAGCGCTTGCTAAAAATCGAAGGTGTTAAGAGTTACAACCAGCCGCGCTCTTTGTAGTAGCGAACCGCACCTTCATGCAGTGGCGCAGACAGACCCACCTCAATCATTTCTGATTCTTTCAGGTCTTTAAATGCTGGGTGCAGGCGTTTGAAGCGGTCTAGGTTATCGAACACAGATTTCGTCAGTTGATACACTAACTCAGGGTCCGTCTCTGCTGTGGTTGAGAGTACCGCTTTGCCGCCGATAGATTGAGTATCGTTCGGGTTGCCACGGTACATTCCGCCCGGAATAGTTGCTTTGGTGAAGTACGCACGCTCAGCAAGTAGCTTGTCGATTTCAGGACCAGTCACTGGTACTAGCACAGCATCGGTGGTGGTTGATGCTTCCTGAATCGCGCCGTTTGGGTGACCGACGAAGTAGCTCATAGCATCGATGTTATTGTCACTCATTGCGGAAGCTTGTTCTGCTGGCTTCAGATCCGATACCAAACTGAACACATCTTGCGACCAGCCTTTTGCTTGCATCACTTGTTCAAACGTATCGCGTTGACCAGAACCAGGGTTACCGATGTTGACGCGCTTGCCTTTCAAATCGTCGAAACTGGTGATGCCCGCGTCTTTGCGCGCAAGAATCGTGAACACTTCACTTTGTAGGGAGAAAACGGCACGAATATCCGTCATTGGTTGGTTATTTTGGAAAGGAGCCACGCCTTCTAAGGCTTTGTATTGATGGTCTGACTGCATGATACCGAAGTTGTATTCACCACTGCGCAAACCATTTACGTTTGCCACGCCCCCCCCACTGGCCGGAGCATTACACTTAATGCTGTGGTCTGCTGCGCCACGGTTTACGAAACGACAGATCGACTGTCCAGCAACGTAATAAACGCCCGTTTGACCACCGGTGCCGATAGTAATAAATTTCTCTGCCGCACTTATTTTCTCACTGTATGAGAACAGCGAGACTGCCGAAGCAAATACTGCAATGAGTGTGGTTCCTTTCATTTTAGGTTCTTCCTGTCTATCGATTGAAAAATAAAGACATTTTTCTCAGCTAAAGACAGCAAAACCGGAAAATACTCGTGTGAAAATTTCGCACTTCATGAGTGATTTTCCTTAGTCAGCCAGTCCTTAGCTTCATTTTGTAATTTTTATTTCAGCGTTCGATTAATAATTAACCGAACACTTCCAATCGAATTTATCAGAACAATTTCAAAACCTAGCTATGGTAATTTTGCGCTTTTCTCAGCAACCGAGAATTAACAGAAAATTCATCTTTTTGGTCACGTGTTTACAAATACCAAAGTAGTGCACCACTATCGTAGTCATATGGGGAGAGAGAAGAGGTATAGGGAAGGCAAAGAAAACCAGAAAGAATAGATAAAAAAGAGGGGCAATCCCCGCAACTGCCCCTAAAAGTCATGCCAATAATCTTATTGTTCTTTTGCTACTGCTTTTTCTTAGAACTTGTAACCACCGCTGATCATGAATACCCAAGGGTTGATCTTTACGTCAGTCTTTTGTGCTGCGCCATTAAATTTATAAGTCGCTTCGGTCTCGATATTTGCATACCAAGCGGATGCGTTTAGGAACCAGCTTTCATTGATCATGTAATCGACACCTACATTGGCAGCCAGGCCAAATGAGTCATCCAATTTTAGATCAGTAAGACCTACATCTTTGGCTTTACCGTTAAAGCCCTCATCAAAGAACATGGTGTAGTTTAAACCCGCACCTACGTATGGGCGGAACTTGCTTTGCGAATCACCAAAGTAGTATTGCAGCATCACTGTTGGTGGTAGGTGTTTAGTATCTGCGATATCACCAAGACCAAGAAGATCAGTCGAGATATCGTGACTAAATGGTGTTGCCGCTAGAATCTCCAGGCTGATATTGTCAGTAAACATGTAACCAAACGTCAAACCCAGTTGAGTGTTTGAATCTACTTTTAACTCTTCTTGAGAACCTAGGATCTTGTCACTGCTGTCGTTTGGTACAACCGATGCCGCACCAACACGTAGAATGAAGTCACCTTCACTGTGAGCAAAAACACTTGGAGACACTAACGCAGCAACCACTGCTAAACTGCAGATTGTTTTTTTCATTGTTATTTCCTTTTGTAGGGCTTTGTTTCTTTTGTACTCCGCTATGCTCTTCCTTTTCGGACGGTTCTGTTATCAATCCAAAACCTTGAAGCACGCGAGTATCACTATTTTCTTGAGCTGCGCGCAAAATAGCATATAGAAACCCTACTATTTTGATGGAAATCAATTTGTGAAAAATATAGCTTTTCCGTATACAAAAACGCCAATTTGATCAACAAATTATGCAAATCGGATACAATTCTGTAATGCAAACTGTGCGTGTGAGAAGAGTACGTCGCAGTTCTCATTTCAATTCTTCTGTAAGCCTCTGTGCTCAACAAAACTTTTTTCTCGATATGCTCGGATTATTTTTACAAAACATCGACTTTAAACAGCCCGTTTGACCGCTTAAATTGGCGATTTTCGGGGTCTGTAAACCACTGAAATACAAGAAGTTATATTTCTGGAAAATCAGTTACTTAGAGTGATAGTCTGCATCTAACCAAGTAAGGAAAAGATAAAAAGCCATGATTAAGACCGATCTCACTTTCGAACAGGAAGACTTTTCGCATCACGATTTGCAAAACACCACTTTTCAAAATTGCCGCTTTTATCAATGCAACTTTGACCACGCCGATCTCAGTGATGTGAAGTTTATTGATTGCCGCTTTATCCAACCAAGCGACATTGAAGGCTGTACCTTTCGCTATGCCAAACTTAAAGATGCCAGTTTTAGCAACTGCATGTTAGCGATGTCTCAGTTTAATGGCGCAGACTGCGTCGGCATTGAGTTACGTAAATGCGATTTGAAGGGTGCAAACTTTCAAAGTGCTAATTTCGCTAATCGCGTCAACAATACTGTGTTCTTTTGTATCGCCTACATTACGGGTTGCAACTTGGCTTACACTAATTTTGAGCGCGCACTGCTAGAGAAATGCGATCTATTTGAGAACCGATGGAATGGTGCCAACTTGATGGGTGCAAGCTTTAAAGGTGCGGATCTATCACGTGGAGAATTCAGCCCTGAACAATGGGGCAGCTTTAATATAGAAGAAAGCGACCTGACCCATGTTGATTTAGAGGGTTTGGACATCCGCCGCGTCTCTTTATACGGTGTTAAGATTTGCGACTGGCAACAAGAACAATTGCTCTCGCCATTTGGCCTGATCGTTATTTAGGAAACATTATGAACCTTTTAAAAGACCTACCTTGTGATTTGAGTGAAGAGGTATTTGAAGATTTACTCACACACAGACAGCTCCGAATCGAGCGTATTGTATCGAAGGGGCAAACGACGCCAGAAGGCGAATGGTACGATCAAGAAGACCATGAGTGGGTATTGGTGCTAAAAGGCGTAGGCGAACTGACTTATGAGGAAGGCACGAAGAAGCGTTTGGAAGCGGGCGATCACGTCAACATTCCAGCGCACACGAAGCATCGAGTAAGTTGGACCGACCCAGAGCAAGAGACAATATGGCTAGCGATCTTCTATCAATGAGATAGTTCACCGCCTATTCCCTCCCTTTTAAACTTTCGTTAAAAGCTCACTTATTGACACTTTTATCACTTCAAGCAATTGGCTTTATTATTTAATAATAAAGCCAACCATTAAAATCCGCATAAAAAACCATGCCCATTAAGAGTTAGATGAAAATATTAGTATTATATATATTAGTGGGTAATTAGATTTCACTGACGCTATAGAGATGGCGTCATAATTCTGACAAAATATCTTAAAAAGATATTATTGGGATCTTTAAAATAATTTCTTTGACGTGATTCTGTCATCTAGTATTTTATAAAAACGTTTGCCTAAGGAATAAAAACAGATGACTATAAAAATAGAAGAAATATCAATTGACAATAATATTGTTAGTGTTTTCTGGAATAATCAAAATTTTGTCAGCCTTGAGTTCAAGCTTCAGCCAATCGTAGATCCAAAGAACTATAAGATTCACGGTTATGAAGTGCTGTCTCATTTAGTTAATTCAAGTGGGGAGAGGTTGAATAGCGAGGAGTTTTTTGAATATATCAATGATGAGTTCATAAAAAAGATTTTTCTATGTCAAATCAGATTCTTAAATGAAAATTTATCTCAGTTTAACCTAAATATATCACTCAACCTACCTCTTAGTTGTTTACTTGATTCATCCTTCGTTGATGAAGTCATAGAAAATACTGAAAATCCCATCATCATCGAAGTGACGAAGATAGAAAGTATTAAAGAGGTCAACGCTGCCAAAAGAAACATCGTTAAACTCAAAAAACAAGGACACCAATTCTGGTTGGACGACTATCATCATGATGAGAAGCTCAAAACCTCTGCGTTGCAATGCATTGATTGGGATGCAATAAAACTCGATAAGAGTTACTTGCTATACCAAGATGGCTTGACCATGATCGGAATGCTGATTCCTTTACTTAAATTCCATAGCAAGAAGATCATTGTAGAAGGTGTAGAAACATCCTCTCAACGAGTCGCATTTCTTCATCCTGAGGTCTTTCATCAAGGTTACAACTATTATTACCCGCTCTCACTCTCTGAAACTCTCGATTTATTGAACTTTAGAGAGATAAAGGAAACACATCGATTCGAAACAGTTTTGTCCGCGTAGACTTGTTTATATTCCTATGAAAAAAGTTACATTTAAAGCGCTCAAATATCAAAGTCCACAGTTATTAATAGAAGCATACGTCTCTCGGCATTTATTAGTCAGAGTGTCCAATGCGATAGGCTTTGTTAGTGTGAGTGGTCGAATGATACAGATTAAAGGAAGGGACATTATTTATGTTCCCGCGCACTCTAAATGTTGGGTCTCACTTAGACCAATCAATAAGGACAAAGAAATAGAAGTTGAACGCTTCACTTACACAGAAGAAATGCTAAGAGTCATTGTAGATAATTATTACTTCTTCGATTTTGGAACGGGAGATGATCAAGAGAAGTTATTTAATACAAATGACTACTTCGACTCTTCGATTGAATATTGTTTATCTGACGTTTCGTCATGTATGGTTCACTCAATCAGCGTCTTCGCACTTACGTCTTTTTTAAGCAGTTGTAGTGAGTTCGATAAAGCGAACATTTTATCGTCTGTAAAGCTCATAAATAAGATGACTAACTGTATTCAAGCAGACACTGAGTACCCATGGACGTTGGAGAATGTTTCGATAAAAACAGGGATCAGCAAGAGTTACTTATTAACTGAGCTCAAAAACTCGAACATTACCTTTACCCAGTTAACCAATAATATCAGGTTAAAAAAGTCAGTTTCGCTCATTATGTCAGGTATGTCGATCAAGCAAGCAGCGATCAAAAGTGGGTTTGGGTGCCCTAATTACTTTAGTCGGGTGTTTAAGAGACGTTATGGGGTTCAACCGAGTCGACTGATCAAGTCGTCCGGTTTTGTTGATACTGATGGTTTGGACTTCATCAAAGCCAAGCTGTAATCATCCAACGTCATCTATTGCGTCCAAGACCACACTTTTATTCCCCCTTCTAGAAGCGAAAATCGCAGTTAATTGGCGCTGTTAGTAACAAGAAAAACGGGGGGAAGAAATATCTCTTCCCCCCAATGCGCAAAGGGTCTTGGTAAAGCGCAAATAGAATTGAAGTCATGACCTCCGAGCCAGTCTCCCAACCGTTACTCAGAAATGAACCTAGTCACCACTTCAATATTCAATAAATCGTTATTGGATAGAGAGTGTGTTTTGTTTGCGATTATATTCGAAGCGATGGCTTTGCTTAGCGTGGTCTTTTACTTCCAGACCTTCCATCGTACTTGTGCCCTTCTCAAGCCAAACTTGATCACCGTTCAACTCGACAATCAGCTTTTCGTAATGACTGCTTTGATTTGCGTCTTCATATTGCAGTCGCACTGTGTAAGTGCCTTTACTCTCGTCATATTCTGCCTGATAGCCTTCATTGAATGCTTCAATACTGATGCCTTCAGGGTAGACCACCATGGTGATACGTGTTGGTTTTTCACTGAACTTGTAGGTAGAGATACCAAAGCGTGTTTCAATGATTTCTTGTTCATAATAGAAGTGCGCAATTTCCTCTGGTGTGCTCACCATTACCATATCAGGCGAAAGACGCATGAGATGGTATTTCCAGAATGAAGAGGTTTTGCTGTCACCGACATCGGGCACTAGCGCTTGCAGCTCTTCTAAAGTGCTCACGTTAAACTCCCACAGCAAACCCAAAGAAAGTCTGTCTAGGGTATAGGTGACTTTGCGCGATAAGTTTTCTGCTTCAAAACCAAGTAAATCATCGCTGATTGCATCAGTAATAGAGTGATGGAGCAAATCGATCCCATCCACTTGATAGCTTGCTCTAGGGTCTTTGAACTTGGGAATTGAATCCGTTGACATCCCTTCACCGCCACACCCACTCAATGCCAATATCACCGCAGTCGCCGCTATCGCTTTATGCATCAATACACGCTCCTCTCTAAAGACGGCGGCAGTGTAACGACTACAACCAAGACTTGGTGTAAGCGTATGTAAGACGCCACTATTATTACATTTAAGTAAAAGTTATTTGATTTTTTGCAGGATTATCATTTTATTCGACATCAATATACTAAGCGCACTCCACAACAACTGAAGACGAATGATAACAATGAGCTGGTTTTTCTTACTTTTAGGCGTGGGCGCAGAAGCCCTTTCACATGTTGCACTTAAAGCGACTGACGGTTTTAGCAAGCCACTGCCAGCAACACTAGTTTTGCTGGGTCACTTGGCAGCATTTGTCTGCTTAGCACAAGCAATGAAAGGCGGTATGCCTGTGGGTATCGTTCACGCACTTTGGGCTGGCTTAGCTATCGTATCTGTTACCTTAATTTCTCAACTAGTGTATCGCCAGCATATGGATACCAGCCTTTGGATTGGTATGGCACTTATCGCTGCAGGCGTGATGGTGATAAACTTCTCCCACGGACACGCACATTAACCCTTAAGGCAGTAGATTGTCAGATTCTCGAAAGCCCGCTTTAGCACTGTTTGATTTTGATGGCACCATCACCGATGAGGACATGTTTAGCCTGTTCCTTCACTACTCGGTGACGGGTCCACGCAAGTGGCTAGGCAACATTATCATCTTGCCATTTTATGCGATGTACAAAGCTGGGTTCCTCCCTGCTAGACGAATGCGTCCAATCGCCAGTTTTGTTGCCTTTGTGGGGCGACAAACCGAAGAAGTGAAAACACTAGGAGCACGGTTTGCTCAAGAGATCATCGTGCAACACATCCGCCCTGAAGCCAAAACACGATTAGATTGGCATCATGCTCAAGGAGATACGATCGTAGTCGTTTCCGCGTCACTTAACGCCTACTTAAAACCTTGGTGCGACACTCAAGGTTACCACTTGCTGTGCAGTGAACTCCTTGGGAACAGCAAACGCATTAGCGGGCTCTATCACAGTAAAGACTGCAGTTTGGAAAGGAAAGTCGAACGCGTTCAAGCAAAGTTCGACGTTAGTCAATATCAAGCCATCTACGCGTATGGCGATACACATGAAGACATCCCCATGCTCAAATTGGCAAAGCATGCCACGATGAATTGGCAACCTTGGTCTGCTAGTCGTTCCGACAGTTAAAAACAAGAAACCCTTCTCAATCGAGAAGGGTTTTATTTATTTGGGAAGAAAGAACGCTAGCGCCAAACACCCCATTCACCTGTTGTTCCAGGTTCTTCGCCACGAGTCCACCATTGTGCGGTCCACTCACGACCATTGTGCGTTACGACATCGCCTTGGTTGTACACCGCGTCTTTGCTCCAAAGATTGGTTGGCTCGACTGGTGGTTGAGTATCGCCTTTAATCAACGATAATGCGTAACTAAAATTGGCACTCGGAGCCAATACTTGGTTCGCATAAACATTGTTCGTATCGAACATGTAGTGATTCATCGCTTCATGCCAAATACCTACATACCAATCACCGGTTTGCTGTGAGTTAAATTGATCTGCCAGTTCTGCTGCCCATGTCGTCGTGTTATTGGCATTAATAGGGAGTGAAAGGTCGACGATCTCAGTACCTGTTTCATTAAACGTACGAAAGCGCACGGTATCACCCGCCTCGACAGGACCAAACCCTTGTGGAACAAAATAGCCAAGTGACGTGAGGTTATTACCCGGATCGGTGGGATCGACAGGGTCAGTTGGTGGTGTGGTGCCATTACCATTCAACGTAATATCACTACAGTTGTAGAAACCTTCACCCGCTACATCAATACGCTGCCAGCGAGTGTAAAGGATCGCATCACCCGAACGATCAGCAGGGAAGGTCACTTGCATGCGGTAGCGTTTTTCTGCATCAACATAAACGTCACCAGCCGTATCGATCAGTTCTAAATCGTCCCAAGTAAGAGGTTGCGTGTCGTCATAAGTTGGCTTGGAAAGGTAGAACTCCCAATAAGAAGGGTTATGTGGAGCTTTGCCATAGAACACCAATTCAATTTGGTTGTTGGCGTCTGGGGTGACATTGGTACGCTGCCAATTTGGCGATGGAATGTTTAGACCTTTTTTCGCCGCATCGCCTGCAGAACACAGCTCTCCATCACGAACGATTGCTTGTACATGTGCCATATCACGATAATTTGGCACGTTAGCCGCCACTTCACTGCGCTGAACAAATGGGTATGCCCCCGACTCGTCATAAGCAGCCTGACACGCTTGGTTTGGAATTTCATTGGTCCAAAAGCCACCGTCTAAATAACAGGTATTTTGACGTGCGCTTGGAAACTCGACCCAGCCGTGGGCATTAACATTAAATGAGCTTAACGCTGCAATCGCGCCCAAGCTCACTAGGGGAAGGGTTACGTATGATTTCATCATTCATCCTTAAATTTTCTATCACGCTGCTCGCGAACCAAGCAACGACGTAGAAAAACTAGCAGGATGCGATTATTTAGAAGGTGAGAATAAATGCTGGAATTGTCAGATTGTAGCCTGCTTTCCAGCATTTTATGTGGACTGCAGTCATACTCGACTCACTCTTTCGAGTCACTTCAAATTGATGTGCGACAAAACAATGTTCCCTATAGCGGTTATCGTTCATCTTTTGGTGTGTCCATCACCACCATGGTCGTGATTGCTTTGACATATTCGCATTCACCAAGCACGTCTGCATGAAACGCTTTGTATGCCGCAAGATCTTGAGTTTCGACACGCAACAAATATTCATTTGCCCCTGTGATGTTATGGCATTCCACCACCTCATCCACAAAACGTACATGATCTTCAAAACCGAGCTGCGCTTGCTTTGAGTGCGACGCCAAACCTATCGACACATAAGCGACAAAACCAACGCCCATTTGCTGATTGTCCAACACTGCGCGATAGCCTTTGATAGTCCCTTTGCGTTCGAGGTCTTGTACGCGGCGCAAAGTAGCAGACGGCGACAATCCAACGCGCTCAGACAGCTCTACATTGGAGATTCTTCCGTCCGATTTCAGTGCTTGCAATATTCTTTCGTCAAATCTATCCATAATGTTCTTTTGTTGTTTAAGCGAAGCATTTTCATCAAATAAAAGCACAAAATTGATGACACTTCTACCTATCATTGTGTTTGACCGGTCAGAAAACGTAACCCCTTGCCCATCACTTTGTGGCAAACATATTTGTAGGAACACACTATGGAATACTCTCAACTTGGTGCACTCGCGCTGTTTGCGTTTGTCTCGACCTTCACTCCGGGTCCAAACAACATCATGCTCATGACATCTGGCGCCAATGTCGGCTTTAAACGCACTATCCCCCATATGCTGGGGATTACCCTCGGCTTTGGCGCAATGCTGATCTTAGTTGGCATTGGCTTGATGAGCTTGTTCCATGCTTACCCGATCACGCATAGCATTCTTAAAGTATTGAGTCTGACTTACTTGCTGTACCTAACATATAAAATTGCCACCAGCAGTAAAACGGAAGTCAACGATGATTACCGCCCAATGAGCTTTTTAGGTGCAGTAGCATTTCAATGGGTCAACCCGAAAGGTTGGTCAATGGCATTAACCGCAATCACGGTATACAGCAGTGGTGGCTCTTGGCTAGAACTGGCATTCATCGCGGGTATTTTTTGCCTCGCGAATCTGCCTTCCGTGACCTTTTGGACCGCTGCTGGTATCCAGCTTCAGCGCTGGCTTACTACCTCCAAACGAGTGAAAGGATTCAACTATGGCATGGCAGCACTTTTGCTTTTGTCGACTATCCCAATGATATAAATGACAAAACAGCGAAAGATAAGTGTGACTTATGCCAAATTTCGACTAGTCCCTTGTTCGGTAAGTACAAAAAATCGCCACTTCCAAGGATGGATTGGGTCATAGTAGCAACAGCAGTGACAAGAATATTAAAAACCCTCAAACATAAGCCCTATCGATATATTCGATTTTGGCTTTTCTTTCACTGCTTTGTCGCTTTTGTTCTTTAATAGCGACTATCGATTCATTCTGACCGACAAGCACGATGCTGACAGGTCCGTCACACAAGGAGCGTTATACAATGCGTACTCGCAAGCTTATTCTTGCTACCGCTTTTGGTCTACTACTCGCGGGTTGTAGCCAAACTTCAACCACGACGACTGCCGAAGTTATCCCACCGGAATATCCCGTAGATTACTTCTTCCGTAATGCTGAAGTCTCTAGCTACCAAATCTCCCCTGCTGGAGATTACATTTCAATGATGAAACCATGGCAAGACCGTAAAAACGTATTTGTTCATCCAGTTGGTAAGCCAGAGGATGTGAAACGTATTACGTCAATTACTGGTCGTGACATCGCTTACTACTACTGGGTTGGTGATGACACCATTATTTACTCTCGCGATACGGGCGGTGATGAAAACTTCTATCTCGTAACGGTCAATGTCAAAACGGGTGAAGAGCAAACCATCACACCTACATCTGGCGTAGTGGCTTATGTGATCGACACTTTAGAAAGCCAACCAGATGACATTCTTATCACGACCAACGAACGTAACCCGCAAGTGTTTGATGTTTATCGTCATAACTTAAAAACGGGTAAGAACACGCTTGTGGCTCAAAACCCAGGCAACGTGCGTTACTGGGGTACGGACCACGATGGTAACATTCGTGTGATTTCGACTTCAGACGGCGTAAATACAGCGGTTCTGTACCGTGATACCGTGGATGAAGAGTTCCGTCCATTGAAGAACCTCACCTTCAAAGAAGACTTCTCTCCAATCTCATTTACACCAGATAACAAGAACCTGTACGTTGCCTCACGTATCACTCGCGATAAATCAGCGATTATCGAATATGATGTGAAGGCTAACAAAGAAGTGCGCGAGATCTTCTCTCACCCAGAAGTGGACGTCACGAATGCGAGCTACTCAAACGCACTGAACAAGCTCACGACGATCTCTTATGTAACGGACAAGCGTCAGTACCATTTCCTTGATAAAGGTTATGAAGAGACTTTTGAGCGTCTGCAAGAAAAGCTACCGGGTGTTGAAATCTCGGTGAACAACACCACTCGCGACGAGAGAAAAATGATCGTCGTGACCTACAGCGACACCGACCGTCCTAATTACTACTACTACGATCGCGATTCAGACCAACTTGAGAAGTTAGCTGCAAACGCACCTTGGCATAAGCCAGAAGACATGGCGAAGATGAAGCCAATCACATATACCGCTCGTGATGGTGAAACCATCCATGGCTACTTAACGTTACCAAAAGGCCGTGAAGCGAAAGACTTGCCACTGCTTGTTCTGCCGCACGGTGGTCCTTGGGCTCGCGATCACTGGGGCTTCCAACCAGAAGTTCAGTTGTTTGCAAACCGTGGTATTGCCGTTCTACAGATGAACTTCCGTGGTTCAACAGGTTATGGTCGTGAATTCTGGGAGAAGTCATTTAAGCAATGGGGTCAGTCGATGCAGGATGACATCACTGACGGCGTTAAATGGGCGATTGACCAAGGCTACGCACAAGATGGTGAAGTATGTATCTACGGCGCATCCTACGGTGGTTACGCCACATTAGCTGGTGTGACGTTCACGCCAGACCTATATAAGTGTGGTATCGACTACGTTGGTGTGTCCAACCTCTTTACTTTCATGGATTCCATTCCACCATACTGGGCACCATTCCTAGCTATGCTGCATGAGCAAGTTGGCGATCCGAATAACCCAGAAGATGCGAAGATGATGAAAGCATACTCACCGGTATTCCATGTTGACCAAATCAAAGCTCCATTATTGGTTCTACAAGGCGCGAAAGACCCGCGTGTAGTGAAAAGCGAATCTGACCAAATCGTCAATGCTCTTCGTGAACGTGGCGTCGAAGTGGAATACATCGTGAAAGAGAATGAAGGTCATGGCTTCCGCTCTCTTGAAAATCGCCTCGATGGTTACCAAGCGATGGATCGATTCCTAAAGACACATTTGTTAGAGCAAACGCAATAAGCAACCTCTCTCATTCTACCAAGGGCACTTCGGTGCCCTTTTTTATTCTTTAAACCCAAAGTCTTATAAACATGGATGACGAAGTGTTCATTCGGGCGAGGTCTGTCGGAATTAAATCGCCGATTTTCACATCAGAGTGTAAATTTAGATAAAGACGCTATCTGCCTTACTAAGATACTGTTAATCTTAGATGAGAAAGAGAATAGTTATCAAACGTAGTGAAATGTGAATTAAAATGAAAAAGAAACCACAACCAAAAAGCCTCGTTGTTATCAACACACAAACAGTAACGCCCAACATGCAGCGTATTACCCTGCAAGGCGAAGCACTAGGCAACTTTCCACAAGATTGCGAAGGCAGCTACATCAAGCTGCTGTTCAACGAAACAGGCGGTACTGACATCCAAGGCTTTTCTGAAGAAAACCGTCCAGTTATGCGTACCTACACCATTCGTCGCTTCGATCCACAAGCATGCACGATTGAAGTCGACTTCGTTCGCCATATTACTAAAGACCTACAATGTGGATTTGCAGCGCGCTGGGCGATGTCCGCTAAAGAAGGCGACACCATCAATATCGCCGGTCCTGGCAGCATCTCGAACTTAAACACAGAAGCTGATTGGTTCTTTATGGCTGCGGATATGACAGCGTTGCCAGCGCTATCAGCGAAGATTCGCACTCTGCCAGAAGACGCAAAAGGCTATGCCGTGATCAGCGTAATTTCTGAAGCGGATATCCAAGCTCTCGAAGCACCAGCAGGTATGGAAATCCATTGGGTCACCGAGCAATCACTCGAAGGTAAGGTTCGCTCACTGGAGTGGAAAACGGGTGAAGCAGCAGTGTGGTGTGCTTGTGAGTTCGATTCAATGCGCGCGCTACGCCAATACTTCCGTAACGAAAAAGAAGTGGAGCGTGAAAACCTTTACCTCAGCAGTTACTGGAAACAAGGCGTATCAGAAGATGGTCATAAGGTCATCAAACGCGAAGATGCCGAGCTAAACGAACAGTGATTTAAGAGCGCAAAAAAAGCTAAGTAACAAGATTTGCTACTTAGCTTTTAAACACATAAATACCTATTTCTAATTTAGGCTCTCAGCCAAGAAATCAATCAGCAGACGAACTTTAGGTGAGAGGTTACGGTTTTGCGGATAGAGCGCCCAAATACCTTCGCGATCGTCTCGATAATCGGTTAACACTTCCACCAGCTCGCCATTGTCTAACGCCTCTTGCACGTAGTAGTCCGGCAGCTGCACCAAACCTAAACCACGTTTTGCCGCATCGACCAAAGCAAAACCACTATTGCATTTGATTCGGCCAGAGACACGCAGAGACTTCTCACGTTTTTGCTCTTTGAAGTGCCAATAGTCCGCGGTACCCACCAAGCATTGGTGATGACTCAGTTCAGACAAGGTATGCGGCTCACCAGAGCGCTCTAAGTAAGCCGGGCTGGCACACACATACAGCTGACGCGATGAAAGGCGTTTAGCGATCAAGCTCGAGTCTTGCAAGCGTCCCAAACGAATCGCCACATCGACACCTTGCTCAATCAAATCGAGCTTTTGGTTAGTAAGAATCAGATCGAGATTTACTTGCGGGTACTTTTCTAAAAACTGGTGCAGCAGCGGAGCAAGATTCATTTCCCCATAGGTCACGGGCGCAGTCACTTTGAGCACACCTTTCGGTTCGGCTTGCATCTGAGTTACCGCCAACTCAGCTAACTCTAACCCTTCCACAAGGTGCTTACACTGTTGGTAATAAAGTTGACCAGCTTCAGTTAACGACACTTTACGCGTAGTACGATGAAGCAATTTCACTGCCAAGCGTTCTTCTAACGCTGATACACGACGGCTGATTTGCGCGACCGATGTTTTGAGCTTATTGGCTGCGCCGGTAAAGCTGTTGGTTTCTGCGACGGCGACAAATTCGCTGACGCCTTCCCAATTCGCCATGATTTTGATCCTATGGAATTCAATTTATTGCGTATTCTCACACAAAGTTAATCGCGGAGAAAACCCGTTTAAAAAGGATAGCCGACTAAATGAACCGTCTGTTGTGGCCAAATAATTTTCAGAGAGCATACCATGGTGTCATCAGTACTGACCCAATGATTTGGGGCAACTTTTATCTTCAAGTTATTGATGGGTGTATAACCACTGGATCGATAAACTGGCGTGCGACCAAATAAAACAGAAAATGCGTCGCCTCGCTCCAATGCATCCTGATGAACCGCTTCCAACAAGATTTTCACCAGCCCTAACCCGCGAGAACCGGGGTCAACACAGACTTCTGCAATACCACTAATGGGAAAAGATTGATCATCAATCATGACTTGTTTTTCGTGTACGGCAACGTGGGCAGCGAGTTTATCGCCATCCCAAATCAGATAGCGGTGACGAGGTATTTCATTGAAATAACGTTGAGTTTGAAAGATTTTGTCTTGCTCCTTGGTGAAGCAAGTGGACAGCAAAGCTCTTAACTTAGCATCGAGTTCTTGGGTGACTTCATCATCAAGCAAGTATTCAAAGCGCATGATTTACCTCATTTATTCTTCAAGGTTAAAAGTAAACCTTTGAAAACTCACTTACTGAGATATAGCGCAAATAAAAAAAGCGCAGGTTGAGCTGCGCTTTCCATTTTTGAGCCGATAAGTAAGGAAATTAAGCGTAACACGATGCTTGAAGTCTCATTTCGAGCACGATTCCCCCTCAGTTACGACTCTTACACTGGCTTTAAAGATGAGTAATCAGCATCAAGAGCGATACCAAAATGGGTTTTAAGCGCAGATAGATACGTTTCTCCCGCTTCCAGCTCAATCTCAACGACCTCACCATTTGCTCGGTACTTTAAACTGTGATTGAACAAAGTAATGATGCCGCTATCTGTCGCCAACGCCGCAACTCGACTCGAAGCGAAATGGGAATTTGGTGAAGTCGATGTGTAGTGATTGCCGCATACGATGTCACCGTCAAATACGTGTTCAAAGTCTAAACTATACAAATCAATCCATTGCTCAGGGTCATCATAGGATTGAACTTGCAACATATAGCCAACCAACTCATGTTCGATAAATCTGAATGTTTGAAGGTCAGTATGAATATCTTGGTTGAGTACAAAGGGTAGTGGTGCGCGTGGCGTGTTAGAACCGAACCCCACATCAACGATCCACTTATCTTCCCCCATGGTCACCAAAGTGAATTGATGCGTTCGACCTGATGGTGTGCCAGACAAATGAACGCGCCCCAACAACGGTCGTGCATCAAAGCCGATGGTTTTCAGTACATTAAAAAGTAATGCATTCAATTCATAGCAATAGCCACCACGCTCGCGATAAATCAGTTTGTTAATAATGTCTTGTTCAGCAACTGAAATGCCACGCCCAAGCGCAATATCAAAGTTCTCAAAAGGCAAACGACGATGCTGAGCATTGTGTAGTAATAACAAAGTATCAGTATTGATATTCAGCGATTGAGAGATACCCACTTTCTTTAAGTAGGCTTGAAGATCTGTTTGGTTCATACCCATTCCAATTCAACGTTTTTACGGTGGCAACAACACTAAACCCTCAACTGCACTTGAGGTCAAACACCAATGCGATTTTTGTCATTCTTCTTAACCTCACTCGCACTAACAATGATGTTATTGAACTCATTATTACACATACGTAAAAATCATTTTCAATTTAGCCGGATTATCATTTTTCATGAAACACCTAAAATGGGCACCAACAAAACGACGCAGCGCAGTGAACAAACCTCAACTACGCTTATGACGTCACTCCATATACTGAGAATATAAAGGAAACATCCAATGTCGCTTGAAATCAAACCTGGTCAAACTCACATTAAATCAAAAGCAATGGTTGCATGGGCTGCTGGCGAGCCACTTAAAATGGAAGAAGTTGATGTACAACTTCCAAAAGCTGGTGAAGTGCTAGTACGTATCGTAGCAACTGGTGTTTGTCACACTGACGCATTCACACTATCAGGTGACGATCCAGAAGGTATCTTCCCTTCAATCCTTGGTCACGAAGGTGGCGGTATCGTTGAAATGGTTGGCGAAGGCGTAACAAGCGTTGAAGTTGGCGACCACGTTATCCCACTTTACACCGCTGAATGTGGTGAGTGTAAGTTCTGTAAATCTGGCAAAACTAACCTATGTCAGGCAGTTCGCGAAACGCAAGGTAAAGGTCTGATGCCAGATGGTACAAGCCGTTTCTCTATCAACGGTGAGACTATTTTCCACTACATGGGTTGTTCTACTTTCTCTGAGTACACGGTTCTTCCAGAAATCTCACTAGCGAAAATAAACAAAGAAGCACCACTTGAAGAAGTTTGTCTTCTAGGTTGTGGCGTAACCACCGGTATGGGTGCGGTACTAAACACAGCTAAAGTTGAAAAAGGCGACACAGTTGCTGTATTTGGTCTAGGCGGTATCGGTCTTTCTGCAATCATCGGTGCTCGTATGGCTGGAGCAAGCCGCATCATCGGTGTCGACATCAACGAAAGTAAATTCGACCTAGCGAAACAACTTGGTGCTACAGACGTCATCAACCCAATGAAGTTCGACAAGCCAATCCAAGACGTTATCGTTGAGATGACAGACGGTGGTGTTGATTACTCATTCGAATGTATCGGTAACGTAAACGTGATGCGTCAAGCACTTGAGTGCTGTCACAAAGGTTGGGGTGAGTCAGTAATCATTGGTGTTGCTGGTGCAGGTCAAGAGATCTCAACTCGTCCATTCCAACTGGTAACTGGTCGCGTATGGCGCGGTTCTGCTTTCGGTGGCGTTAAAGGTCGCTCTGAGCTTCCAGAAATCGTAAACCGTTACATGGCTGGCGAGTTCGGTCTACAAGAATTCATCACGCACACGATGGGTCTACAAGACGTGAACGAAGCGTTCGAACTGATGCACAAAGGTGAATCTATCCGTACCGTTCTTCACATGGATAAATAATCCAAGATAACGGTTCACGTAATATGACTGATATTTGAAAATTTGAAACAGGCTCTCTTCTCTCTTGGACACGTTTTCTTTTGGGAAGAGAGCCATCCGCTGTCTTTAACGGTCTTGTCCACCGTTAAAAATCATTGTTTTAAATACTCACAGTTTCAAACAAACATTGTTTTATCGAGAGATTATCCATGACCATTGAAAGCCTAAGCCAAGCCAAAGTATTCGGTGGTTGGCATAAACAATACACACACGAATCTCGCGCTTTAAATTGCAACATGCGCTTTGCGATCTTCTTGCCGCCAAATGCAACCAAATCAAACCCAGTGCCTGTGGTTTACTGGTTGTCTGGTTTGACGTGTACTGATGAGAACTTCATGCAGAAAGCCGGTGCGTTTCGCATGGCTGCTGAGTTAGGTATCGCCATTGTGGCACCGGATACTAGCCCACGTGGTGACGACGTTGCAGACGACGAGAACTACGATTTAGGGAAAGGCGCGGGTTTCTACCTAAACGCCACTCAAGAGCCGTGGTCGCGTCACTACCACATGTACGATTACATCACCCAAGAGCTACCTGCGATCATTGAAAGCAACTTCCCTGTCTCTGACGTGAAGTCGATTTCGGGTCATAGCATGGGTGGTCATGGTGCAATTACCATTGGTTTGAAAAATTCAGAGCAGTACCGCTCAATTTCTGCTTTCAGTCCAATCAGTAACCCAATGCAATGCCCTTGGGGTCAGAAAGCGTTTACCGCTTACCTAGGCACCGATATTGAAAGCTGGAAACAATACGACGCAAGTGAATTACTCAAACAAGCAAAATCACCATTGCCAATCTTGGTAGACCAAGGTGATGCTGATAACTTCCTTGCTGAGCAATTGAAGCCTGATGCGTTACTGGCGGCAGCAAAAGCTCATGATTCTGAAGTTGAACTGCGCATGCAGCCAGGTTACGACCACAGCTACTTCTTTATCTCTAGCTTTATCGCTGAACACTTGAACTTCCACGCTAAGTACTTATTTGCTTAACCTTGGTTGTGACATAAGAAAAACGATAAAAAACTGAATGGTTAAATATACAAAGCCACCCACTTATTGGGTGGCTTTTTGCGTTTTAAAAACACTCACCTTCTCTTTACAAAACCACCATTGCAATTGCTCTGATTGGTGTCTAACTTGTAAGGGAACGCTATTCGCTTACTAGGGTCTATAGACCCGAATAGGACCCTATGAAAAAACCATCGTCAGTTATCATTAGTACCACCTGTTTCAGCTTTTTGCTCGCCTCTCCAATGGCTCAGGCAATCAACTTTTTTGATCCCATTGATGGGCAATTGGACATGGGAGAATATCTGGCTGAAAACGCTTATGGATTTCTGCCCGTCCCGATAGTGATTACCGAGCCCGCCGTGGGCTATGGCTTGGGCTTCACTGGCGTGTTTTTGCATGAATCCGATGAGCAACGGGAGAAAAGGCGCAAACTGGCAGAAACCTCTCTCGATGGTGGTGCGCAGCTACTAACACCAGCCATTACTGCAATCGGTGGTTTTGCCACCGAAAACGGCACTTGGATGGGCTTCTTAGGGCACCGCCGGACGTGGGCGCAAGACACGGTGCGTTACCTAGGTGGAGTGGGTTATGGCGACTTCAATATGACCTTCTATCCGCAATCCACCTTGCCGGGCTTAGATAGCGTCTTTAACGGCAAAGGGTTAGATTTCGAAATAACTGGCGGTGGCATGCTCAACCACCTTCAATACCGCATTATTGATGCTCCGCTGTTTATCGGTGTGAAACAGCTCTATTTCGTCACCGATCAGAAAATCACCAACTCCCCTATTGCCGATAAGTTATTGCAAACCCTGACCAATACCTCTCCGACTACCTCTGGATTGGGTCTGACACTGGAATGGGACAGCAGAAACAACTTCTTTAGTCCGACGCAAGGCTACAACTACAAAGCCGAATACCTTTGGTACAACGACGCGATTGGCAGTGATTACGAATACGAACAACTGGATGTGGAAGGCATTAACTATTGGGAGTTAGCGGATCGATGGTCGCTAGCGCTACGTGGTCAATACAAATCTCTTTACACTGACGAACGCTTTTTACCACCAGCGTCTTATCCAGACATTGAACTGCGTGGCGTTGCGAGAAATCGTTATCAAGGGGACGAGACACTGTCAGTCGAGTCACAACTGACCTATCAGTGGAACACGCGCTGGTCGACGAATGTTTTCGGCGGCTTTGGCTACGCTTCAACCGAAGCATCACTATTCGAAAACAACGCCGAATACGCTTACGGCGTGGGCTTTCGTTACCTCATCGCTCGTCGTTATGGCCTGCAAGCAGGCATGGACTTCGCCTTTAGCGATGAAGACAGTGCAGTGTATTTCCAAGTGGGCTCAGGCATCTAAACCCACTTATACCCAAGTGACTTCAAGATGCTGGATTCAGAGCCAAATCTCTACTCATGCTTCGGGTTCGCACCATATTGGTTCGAGCCTTCTTCACTGTCTTGGATGAGAAAGTACAACAGCACTAAGACACCAATGATGGGCACAAAAGCGATCAACGCCCACCACCCAGTTCGTCCTGAGTCGTGTAAACGTCGCACGGTAACCGCAATCGATGGGATCATAATGAACAGGGCATAAATCACACCAAAGAAGCCAAAATTGTCCATTTGCATCACACTGCCGATCACTCGATCGATGATGCCCATCACTAAATTGACCAACACATTCACTAACGTAAAGTACCAATACTCTTGGCGTCTAGCCCTACCACTAAAGTTGGAGTAATTGAGGATGACCCTGTAGTACCAATCAAACATATCGCTTCTCCTAATGAGATGAAAGTGTCGCGAAAGTTAGACAACGTGAGGCAAACTGCACACAAAATAGACTAAATAATGTATTCATCCAATAGTTCTATTTTTAACTATGTCATTAACCTTGACGTATATTCCACCAACGGTTACTTTTCACCCATAACGTATTATATAAATCCATCAAGTTGGCTCTATTATTAATAAATAACCGAAATTTCTGCGGATCGGTGTAGTGACGCTATCCCGCCGAAACAAGGGCAATAAATCAAAGGGCACAAGATGAGAAAAACAGTGGCACTCGCTTTGCTTTTGTTTGCACCGACACTTTTTGCAAACACGATACAGTTTAGCAGTCCTGAGAAATCCGATGTTGTTGTGGCATTAAAAGACCTAGAGTCATTGCCTCAAACTACCTACACCACCAAACTACCTTGGCTCGAAACGCCAGCCGAGTTTGAAGGTGTTAAGTTAAGCATCCTATTACAAAATGCATTTGGACAAGTACCCCAGCGCGTTGAAGTACGTGCATTGAATGACTACCACTCCGATTTATCTCGTGAAGATATCCTTCGTTACCAGCCTATCGTGGCGTACAAACAAAATCATAAATACATCAAGATCCGAAACAAAGGTCCCTACTGGTTGATCTATTCTATAAATAAATACCCAGAACTAGACATTGCCCCATACCATTCGCAAATGGTCTGGCAAATCAACAGGATCAGCGTGAAAGAAGAATAACAATGAAGGCGAAACCCCATCCTACAAAACAAGGTCCATTTTCGACTAAGAGTAAGTTATTGTTGTTGATTTTTTCATCGACATTGCTGCTCGCCAACATCGTATTATTGAAAGAAACCCGAGCACTTACCCAAAGCTACTCTGCCCAACAAAACCAAGCGACTTGGTTTTTATTTCATTTATCTAAAGAGTTATCGGAATTAGTGGGTGAAGCGCGTCGGCTCAATGAGAGCGTGATGAACATTGATGGAGCCGAGCTGCAATATGAGTTAGCTTGGAGCCGTTTTGATTTGCTGATCAACAACAAAGAAGCGGACTCTTTCCTATCAAGAGAAGAAGTACGCGTGTACTTTGTCTCTCTATTCGATAAATTTCAACAACTCGAACCCATCTTAGTTGAAGCCAAAACAGGCAGCAGCGTGGCTGCTAATCAGTTTTACCGCGCAACGCAAAATCTATACATGGAGATGATTGACTACGTCACCCAGAACTTCCGTGTTGCAAGCCCGCTTTATCAGCAACAGCAAGTTCGTGCGTACAATTTACTGCAAGCACAATACATCTTATTGGGCATTTTCGTGCTTACCGTGGCGCTGCTGACCTACTTCTACAAGCAAGAATCGAAGTTCCACAAACAACTCGCGTTAAGTGATCCACTGACGAATCTTGCCAACCGCAGTGCTTTGTTTCTCGATTTACATCGCAAGGAAGAAACCAAAACCCCGTTTTCGCTGCTCCTACTCGATCTGAACGGCTTTAAGAACATAAACGATACGTTGGGACACCAAGCGGGTGACATCGCTTTAATCGAGATAGCAAAGCGCTTAAACGACATGGCATTGGATGACTTTACTGTCTATCGCATGGGTGGTGACGAGTTTGCCGTAATCATCAACACAACCGACGAGAACAAAATTACCGAAGCAACGCACCACGTCCATGTAGTGTTTGAGAAACCGATTCTCGCCTCCGACCAAGCCGGAGCCCTATCCACCAGTTTAGGTGCAGCGAGCTACCCGCAAGACGCCGATAACATTGACTTCCTAATCAATTTAGCGGATAAGCGCATGTACAAAATGAAATTCCAACGTTAAACGGATAACCATGATGAAAAATTTCATGCGAGCGGTGTTATTACTGCTGGTGATCGCGCTTGGTGTGTTGGCTTGGGTCTTTATCCCATCCCACGAGACAGTGGGCGCACAAACCCTCGAAGAGGCGCTCAACGACAACTACACACTGGTTGGTCATCGCATTCACTCTACAGACCCTGACGCGGGTAACATGTTCGGTTACTTTGTTGTATACAAAGGCGCAAGCACCGAAAACCTAGAGCCGTTTTTGGTAACTTCTGACCAGTTTATTCGTATGGAGCAAACCGGCGACAACATGCTAGCTCTAACCGTGAATGGTCGTATTTACCGTTACCACAATGATTTGTGGGTAGAAAACCCAGATGGCAAGCTACAACACTGGTTTGTAAGTGCGACAGCGAAATACGTACGCTAACTCATACCTGTTTGAGCCTTAGACAAACAAAAGCCCCGCTCATCAAATGGCGGGGCTTTTTTATGCTTGAGATTCGCTAAGCGGCGATTAAAGCACTTTTTCTTTGATGACCTTCATCACACCCGAATCACGGTTACTTGGTGCTGAGAAGCGCGCCACTTTTTTTACTGCTTCATGTGCGTTTTCCATCGCATAGGAATGCTCACTCACTTGCAGCATTTCTAGGTCATTGAGGTAATCACCAAACGTCATCGTCTCTTCAGGACCGAAACCCATGGTTTGTTGAAGGTGCTTGATCGCCGCCCCTTTTGACGCTTCTGCGTTCATCACATCAAGCCAGATCTTCGCACTCACCACCACTTGATGACTGTGACCAAACTTCTCACTCATTGTAGGGAATACCAATTCTTCAGAGCCACCAAAGTGACAGATTGCGACCTTGATAAATTCGTCCTCTACTGCCAGCAAATCCGGCACGTATTCACAACGGTGGTAGTATTTCTGGAACTCTTCTAACGCTTTTGGATCTTTGGTTTCGATGTAAGCCGAACGCTTACCACACAGTACAAGGTGTGTGCCTTCTACCGCACGTGCCGCTTTTACTATCTCATCGATTTCCGATTTCGGAATGGTGCAGCTATAAAGCTCTTTGTCTTGGTGCATCACCAAGGTGCCATTTTCTGCCACGTAAATCATACGGTCTTGAATTGGCGCAAACGTATCACGCAAACTGTAGTACTGACGACCTGACGCTGCGGAGAATAAAATACCCTTCTCTTCAAGCTGTAAAAACAGATCAAAAAACTCTGGGTCTAGACGGCCATATTGGTCAAGTAAGGTGCCATCCATATCGGTGGCGATGAATTTGATGCTAGCTTGTGACATGACTTTAACTCAAAAGTGAAGCAGCTCAGGTCACTCTTTGAATGAAAACAGGCTGCAAAAAATAGTCACGCTAAGGTACAGGATCTTGGATGAATCTCAAGCTGAAATCACCGAGTCTTTACCGAGTTTCAGCTTGAGAATAACAGGGGATTACGCCGTTTCTACGACACTATCAAGCTCCATCATTGGTCGCATAAGGTCTAAACTGCGAACCGTGCCAATCAAGAAATCCAACTCACGATAAATCTCCGCGACCGCTTCAAACTCACCCGCAGGTTCATCCAATTTAGGCTCAAACAACTCTTTCCAATGCGAGATGGCGATGTAGAGCTTTCCGTTTACTTGAGAAAGCGACAAGCTAGAAAACTCACTTTCACGACGAAAAGTCAGCACACGCTCCATCAATTCATCCGTTAACAATTGCTTTGCCGTGTTTAAATCGTCGCTATACACCTCATACTGCTGGTCAAATTCTGGATTGCCCAGTCGGACTCGTTTACCTATTTGAATCTTGAAGAAGCTATCCCACAACTTTTCGCGCAAGGTTGGCGTATCATCACGATCAGTCAGCACAAAGGTGCAAATGTCTTCATTCATCGGAACGTCGATTTCGCAAAACAGCCCCGCAAAAAATACGTGATGCTTACTCGAACTGTCACTTCCAGAGCTGATGAGCTTTGATGCTTGAATCTCAGACATTACCACTTTGGCTTCACCGATGGTACCCGAAATAAAATCATCACTTTCGAAACCATCACAGCGGTCTAAATACAAGCCGCTGCGCTCGAAGGTCTCTTTGGATAGCTTACGATTTGGGTCCCAAGTGAGTGAAGGCTCAATGTGCGCTAACAAGCTCTGCATGATGTGCTGCTTGTAGGTGGTGCGAAACTGATTGTGCTTTTGATTGAAGTACGCCCAGCCGCTGAGCATCAATGCCAAAAGAACAAACACCGTCGCAGAGGTGGCAAGGTCAAACACGACGGAGCCAAAGAAACCCAGAACCGCCAAACCTAGAAACTTGCGTCGACGCAGCGCTTCTAAACGCAAAGCTTCAAGAGGTTCGAGTTTGTGCCTTAAGTCATTTTCAAACAGCATTTTAAGTTGATCGGTCGTCATCGCTTCCCTTTCATTTTTAGAGTTGAGTCCATTACCAACAATGGCAAGATGAATCGCCGCTACCGCTACAAGCGTCACTCGGAACGCAATCCAAAGAGCTGCATCCCATATCCGTTACACAAGATGAGTCTTTGTTCTTACGCCGCTTGCGATTACGGGAAGGTTCCTCAGTTTGAAGACGCTGATGAGCATGTCTACAGCGTGTAAACTGGTCTTGAACACTGGTATAGCTAGAAAACACGCCTTTACGTTGAATTATTTTGCTGATGGCTGCAGAACAAGAATCCGTGCCGTAGTACACCGCATGAGCACAACGGAACCCTTTGTGTGGGGATAAATAGCGTTGATAAAATCGTATCAATGCCAACACCAGTTTCGACATGCTTTTCCTTTTGCATCTAATAAATCATTCGAGAACAACGCTCTTTCTTATACCCAAGTAACCTCGAGATGCTAGGTTCAGCGAGAATGACTTGGTTTGTAGACGCGGCGACGATTTAAAGATCTAGTCACTCTAAATCAAGAATCGGCAACAAAGTATACAAGCCAAGACAACTCGCCCTTCGGGAGCGTGTCATTGCCCCGATTTCTGCGTCAAACAACTTGGAAAGAGCTGGCTATTACACGGTGTTGTTTTCCTTGAACTCGAATCAATGACAATGCTCTGAATCCTGCATCTTGAAGTCACTTGGGTATATCAATCAAAACAGTACATCACTCAAATTAATCATTTCAAACGCAATCCTAATTTCTGCGTTCTAAGCAATGAAAATCATTGAGATAAGGAGTCATAGCGAGCCGATACCGTCAGCCCAGGAGCGCCTTCGAATAGCAATCACAGCCAAAACAGGTACAATCCGTGCTCGATTTTTATTTCGCGCGGACTCACTCTCATGCACTCGCCTGAACAATGCTTTACTCGATTTTCTGCAGACATTTCTGGCTATAACTTGCCAGCGCAGTTTACGTTTCCGTTCTACTACACCCCTCACCCATTGTGTGTATTGGCTGCAGAGCAATTACAGCAGCACCTCATGACACAAACTGACTTTGAGCACGATTTTGGTCTTGAGGATGAGCAAAGTGGACGCGGTAAGATGTTCGGAGTTTTGCTAGTGCGTAATCCACAAGGTGAGATTGGCTACTTCAGTGCGTTCTCTGGCAAGATTGCCGATCAAAACTTGCTCCCTGGTTTTGTTCCACCCGTATTCGACATGTTGACGGAAGAAGGTTTCTTTCGTGGCGAGACGGATGCTATTAACGCGGCGAATGCGGAATACAAAGCCTTTGCTGCTAATCCAGAACTGGCACAACTGAAAGCAGAAATTAAAGCCGACCGCGAAGCGTATCAACAAGAAGAGAATGCCCAGCGCCAAGTGATGATTACCGGTCGTGCAGAACGAAAACAGCAACGTACGCAAGGCGAGCAAACCTTAAATCCAGAAGATCTAAAAGCGCTACTGGATGATTTGGGTAAACAAAGCGTTGCTGAGAAGAATGTGCTCAAGTACCTCAAACAAGCTTGGAACGAAAGGCTGGCAATCAAAGAAGCACGCTTAGCCGAGCTAGAACAAACACTGGCAGGGCTCAAAGAGCAGCGCAAAGATTTGTCTAATGCTCTACAACACAAACTGCATAAGCAATACCGCTTCTTGGACAACCGCAACGCAGAGCGCGACTTGGTGGACATTTTTGCTCCTACTACCAATCCAGTACCACCAGCCGGTTCTGGTGAATGTGCCGCTCCGAAACTGCTTCAGTTCGCATACAAGCATGGCTACCAACCACTAGCATTAGCTGAGTTTTGGTGGGGCGTATCGCCGAAATCGGAAGTGCGCCAACACAAAAAGTTTTACCCATCTTGCAACAGCAAGTGTCAGCCGATTTTGGGGCACATGCTGCAAGGCTTGGATGTGGAGCCAAACCCATTGGCAGAAAATTGGGCAGAAGATAAAGAGTTAGAAATACTGTTCCAAGATGAAGCCATGGTAATCGTCAACAAGCCATCGGGTCTGCTTTCTGTTCCGGGTAAAACTATCAAGGATTCCGCGTACACACGTCTTCAAACAATGTTCCCAGATGCCGAAGGGCCATTTGTGATTCATCGCTTAGATATGGCGACTTCGGGGATTTTGGTGTTTGCTTTAACCAAACGCGCGAACAAGAGCTTGCAAAAGCAGTTCATTACACGCGGCGTACAAAAGCGTTATATGGCACTGCTTGAAGGTGTATTAACTGAGCCTGAAGGTGAAATCTCGCTTCCGATGCGTGGCGATCCAGATGACCGTCCACGTCAACTTGTGTGCTTTGAGCACGGTAAACCTGCCGAAACTTACTGGCAACTGATTGAAATAAAAGACGGACGCAGCAAGGTGTACATGTACCCGAAAACGGGGCGTACCCACCAATTGCGTGTACACAGTGCCCACCACATGGGCTTGAACATGGCGATGGTTGGCGACGGCTTATATGGCGAGAAAGCCAACCGTCTGCATTTGCATGCGGAGATGTTAGAGTTGGATCATCCGTACAGCAAGGAGCGTATGTGTTTCCAAGCAGAGTGTGAGTTTTAAAGTGACTCTACGTGAAAAGCAGATAGCAAAAAGGCGCTGAGTTACAGCGCCTTTTTACGTTTAGAGCAAGTAAGAGATTCCCGACTGCGCTCCTCCGTCGCTATCGGGAATGACGCGTTATAGAGTTAGGTTTCCAATCACCATAACTAAACATTGTCATTCCAGAATCGAGGAACGAGATGTCTGGAATCTCTGGTTTTTATGAACGGAAGTTAACTGACTTTAAACTTCGTCCACAATTGAGAGCGCCAGCGTCTTGCCATAATGATACCGCGCACCCATTCATCTAGAGCAATTGCCATCCAAGCACCAATCACGCCATAACCCATGTGAATGCCGAAGATGTAAGAAAACACCACACCTAATCCCCACATGCTCAGAATACCCATCTGTACGGGGAACTTGATGTCGCCCGCCCCCTTGAGTGCCGAAATGAAGATCAGGTTAAACACGCGTCCTGCTTCTAGCACGATTGACCCCATGACCAATGCGCCCGCCAATGCCAAGATTTCTGGCTGATCGGTAAACACGCTCAGAATCTCTTCATGGAATAGGTAGATCAAACACGTCGCTGCTGTTGACGCCGCAAAGCCAATCAAAAAGTAGATCTGCACACGTTTCAAAATGCTGGTCACCCAACCTTTGCCTATGTAGTACCCTGTCTGGATTTGCGCTGCCTGACCAATCGCCAGTGCAAACGCGAAAGAGAAACGTGCGATGTTTTGCGCATAGGTAAATGCCGCTAGCGAAGAGGTACCCATTTGCACCACAAAGTACACGATGCAGATTTGCGCCATGTTGTAAGACAATACTTCGCCCGCGTTCATGCCACCGATTTTTAAGATCTTTTTGTAAACCTCTTTCGGAACTTGTTTGAGCTTAGACATTGGCAATTCAATACTGCTGCGTTTCAAAATCACACCTAATAGCAAAGTACCGATCACTTGGCTGACGACAGTCGCCACCGCAACGCCTTCAACGCCATACACAGGCAAACCAAAAGGCTGGTACAAAGCAATGTAGTTACCAATGATATTGAATACACCAGAGATAAGGTTCACCACCATTGGTGAGCGTGAGTAACCATGGCTGCGCAGAATTGTGGTGAAGACGATACCAATCGTCACGTTGAACGTCATCGCACCGCTGATCAGCAAGTATTCCCTTGCGTACTGCTCAACCTGCGCCTCTAACCCGTAATAAGGTAAGAAGAACACCGCACCGATCACAGCAAGCACACTCAAAAAGGCACCAACAATAACGGACAAAGCTACGCTGGCAACGCCAACATCAACAGAGTCTTTCTCACGCCCTGCACCGTTGTATTGCGCGATCAAGATGCCCGTGCCACTACTCACAAAGGTGGATACGATGATCAGGAAGAACGTGAGCTGCGTGATAACCCCAACCGCAGAGACGGCTTTATCCGAGTAACCACTCAGCATGAATACATCACTGGTTCCTAAAGCCGTCCGTAGCAATATTTCGACAAGTATCGGCCAAGCCAATGCCACGATAGACATACGCTGGTTGATATTCTGGCTTTTAGGCATGAATTGAGACCTTTCCTACAACTAAAAACTGCCCCACAGAAAACTGTGAGGCAGTTCAAAAAATTAGATTTATTAGAATTTGGACATTTCGGCAATTGAACACTTAACCACCAAAATGCAGGCGCGAATTCTAGACGGAGTTTGGTCACAAATACAACAAAATTTCGTCGAGTTTCGGAAAATATTTTCTAATGTATTCGACGGATTGCCTTAGCTTGACTGACGAAACTTTGAAGCAGTAGATTGACGAACAATCAACTCAATAGGTGGCAAACGCACCTCGTGTCTCTCACCACTCAATAAATTAAGAATGGACTCTGCACTGAGCGCTCCGACTTCTTCAATTGGCTGACGCAACGTGGTTAATGCTGGCGTAAAATACTGTGAGGTCGGCAAATCATCAAAACCGATCACGGACACATCTTCTGGTACACGAAAACCATGGTCATGCAGAGCTTTTATTGCTCCATAAGCCGTTTGGTCATTGGCAGCAAACAACGCGGAGAAATGCACTTTAGATTCGATCAACTCAACGGTTTTGGCATAACCGGACTCACTGCTGAAGTCGCCTTGCTTAACCAATTTTGGTAGCACTTTAATGCCAGCCTCTTGCAGTGCGTTCTTGTAGCCAACAAAGCGAGCAACGGCGTCTGGTTGATTCAAAAGCCCTTTAATATGCGCGATGTTAACATGACCTTGCTGCATCAAATGCAGTGTCGCCATATATCCACCCAATACATTATCTATATTTATGGATCGAACCTTATCGCCAATGACATTGTATCCAACCGCAACAACCGGAATTCGCTCTGCATATTCCAGTATCTGCGCTTCCGTCAAACTGCCCGTTACAATGATGACGCCATCGACATTGCTCTTCGCCAAATACTCCAAAGCATGCGATTCCAATGAACGCTGCCAATGTCCCGTCGCAATCACCAACGAGTACCCCTGAGCATTCAGAACCTTTTCCATATCGTTAAGGATACGACTGGTGTGCGGACTTTCTGGATGTTGGATAAGAACGCCAATCGTCATGGAACGCGTATTGGTGCCTTGTCCCATTTGATAGTTCGGCTTATAGCCCAGTGACTTGATCGCTTTCTCTATGTTTTGGCTTTTATCGTCCGAGACAAAAGTTGTACGGTTGAGGAAACGTGAAACGGTGCTCGGTGATACCCCAGCCAACTTAGCCACATCGTAAATAGATGCTGCTCTTTTTTTCTTTTTCATTGTAGGAATTTTCCCAGCAAGCTAATAACAAAAATATAAGTTGCGCCGGGGAACGCGACAACGTTTGGATATGGGAAATGAGAGCTAGATAATTTGCCAGTACGCAAGCGCGCACTGGCTTTCATATCGAGGGTTTAGAATGTCGCTAGCGAGTTTTCACTCAGTGCATCAAACAGATGAATCGCATCTAAATCCAAGTAGAGAGTTAAACTATCCACATCCACTTCCGCAGCTTGTGTTTCAACCATTAATGGCTGACCAGCAATTTCCGTTTTCAGTAGAATACTTGCACCTAGTAGCTCCTTGTCTTTAATTTTGACAGGGAATGGCAGCACGCGGTCATGATCCACTTGCTCAGCACGTAGATGGATGTCCGTAGGACGTACACCAAAGTGCAGTGCTAAGTTCTTCGATGCGTGTGCTTTGAAACGCTCTGGTAGAGGAATACGAACATCACCCAATTCCACTTCCCAGTTACCGTCTTCACCAATCAGCTTGGCATCCAACATGTTCATGGATGGGTTGCCAATGAATTGCGCCACAAACTTGTTAGCCGGGCGTTGGAACACTTCCGTTGGTGTGCCAACTTGAGCTACATAACCATCTTTCAAGATCACGATACGGTCTGCCAGTGTCATCGCTTCAATTTGATCGTGGGTTACGTAAATCGTGGTGGTTTTTAGCTCACGATGAAGCTGTTTGATCTCTTCACGCATTACACCACGCAACTTGGCATCTAGGTTCGATAATGGCTCATCAAACAAAAACACCTTAGGCGTGCGCACCATGGCACGCCCCATCGCAACACGTTGACGTTGACCACCAGACAGCTCTTTTGGTTTGCGATCTAACAGTGCGTCCAACTCAAGCATTTTTGCCGCTTTACGCACTTCAACATCGATTTGGTCTTTTGGCATGCCTTTCAGTTTCAGTGCAAAAGCGATGTTCTCGTATACCGTCATATGTGGGTACAGTGCATAGCTTTGAAACACCATCGCAAGGTCACGATCTTTCGCATCGATTTTATTCATCAGCTTATCGCCAACGTAAATCTCACCACCCGTTATGCTTTCCAACCCAGCAAGCATGCGTAGCGTGGTCGATTTACCGCAGCCCGATGGACCAAGGAAAACCACAAACTCTCCATCTTGCACCGTGAAGTCGAAGTGTTTCACTACCTCAACATCATCGTAGGATTTTTTGATGTTTTTGAATTCGACTTTTGCCATTACTGGTTCTCCTCTGCTCGATCTAGCAGCATGTTACGGTAAGCAATTGCGCTCGCTTTTAAGGTGCGTTTTTGTGTTTGGTAATCCACGTGGACAATGCCGAAGCGCTGCTTGTACCCGTAAGCCCACTCGAAGTTATCCATTAAGCTCCAAGCGAAGTAACCATTCACATTCACACCTGCTTTAATCGCAGCATCCAACGCTTCTAGATGCAGTTGGAAGTAACGCACACGTTGCTCATCATTCACTTCACCAGCAATGCAATGGTCATCGCCAGCTGCGCCGTTTTCAGTGATGTAAAGTGGCGGTAAGTTTGGATAACGGTCATTCAGACGCAGTAATAAGTCCGTCAATGCCTGAGGGTGAATTTCCCAACCAATGAACGTGTGCTCTTGTTCTGGTTGAGGAACGGTCTCAATATCACCATGTTCGTTGTAACGCACCACACAACGGGTATAAAAGTTAATCCCGATAAAGTCCAAATCGGTTTGGATGATGTCGAGGTCACCTTCCAGAATCATCGGTAGATTGTGCGATTGGCGATCTAAGACCAACTGAGGGTATTCACCCTTCAATACAGGGTCCATAAACCAATGGTAACCTTCCGCATCACTGTACTCTGCCGCACCGATATCTGCCTCGCTGTATGGGTAAGCAGGCGTCGCATTGAACACACAACCGTGCATCGCATTTGGTGCATTCTTACGCATGTGTGGAATCGCAAGACCATGACCCAGCATTAGGTGGTGTGCTGATAAGAAACCTTCGCGTTCACCCTTAAGACCTGGAGCATGTTCACCCCAACGGTAACCTAGGTAGGCTGAACAGAATGGTTCGTTCAGTGTCGCGTAAGAATCAATCTTATCGCCAAAGTAAGCACTAACTACATCCGCATACTCTGCAAACTTGTAAGCCGTTTCTCGGTTTAACCAACCACCTTTATCTTCTAGGTATTGCGGTAGATCCCAGTGGTAAAGCGTGACGAAAACTTTCAAACCACGTGCATGACACTCATCGATGATTTGCTCATAGAACTTCAAACCTTCTTCATTCACTTTGCCATCTTCTGGAATGATGCGCGGCCACGCCATCGATAGACGGTAAGCGCCCACGCCTAAGCCTTGAATCATCTCGATATCTTGCTTCCACAAATGGAAGTGATCACATGCCACGTCGCCATTGTCTGCGTTATCAACTGCGCCTGGCTTATTACAAAACGTGTCCCAAATCGAAGGCGTACGACCACCTAACTGCGCACCGCCTTCAATCTGATAAGAAGAGGTTGCGACACCAAATAGGAACTCTGGGCTACGTAATTTTGAATCTTGTGGTAATTGGAATTTATTCATTGTTATAAAACCTTTTGTTTCGCTTAGCCCTTGACGGCACCAGAGGTCAAGCCGCTGATCATCTGTTTAGAGGCAAATAAGTAAGTAATCACTAACGGTAAAATGGAGATGGTTGTTCCGAGCATCACCGCTCCCCACGGCGTATTCGGAATGCCCTGCACGCTTCGCAGTGCCTGCGTAATCACGTAGTTTTCTGGCGTTGTAAGTACCACGAGTGGCTGCATGAACATGTTCCAGAAGAAGACAAACTGCACGATAGCCAAAGTTGCAAGCGCCGGTTTCATCAGTGGCAATACCACACTCCAGTAAGTTCTAAATTCACCTGCGCCATCGAGCTTCGCCGCTTCTAACAGCTCTTTTGGAATCGAAGCCACCACGTGCTGACGCATCAAAAAGATGCCAAATGGTGTCGTTGTGAACGGTAACCAAACCGCTAAGTGGTTATCGAGTAAGCCGAGAAACTTCACGATCATGAAGTAAGGGATCAAACTCAGCACTGGCGGAATCATCATTGAGCCAACCAACATACCAAACAGCACGTTTTTGCCCTTGAACTTGTACACCGCAAACGCATAGCCGCCCATGCTACAAAACAGCAGTGAAATTGTGGTGCCTAGGAATGCGATGTAGATAGAGTTAAACATCGCCTGCCAAAACGGCATGATTTCCAATAGTTTTGCGTAGTTGACCGCTAAGCTGTCGCCAATCGCAAAGCTAATCCCAGTGCCAAAGATTTCGGTACGGTCACGGGTTGATAACAGCGCCGACCAAATGAACGGAAATACGGTCATGATGGCAGAAACAATCAGGATTGAGCCGAGCATCACCATCAGTATTTTGGTGAAGATCTCGATACTGCGATCGCTTGGACGCCAACGCTGCACCGCAGGTAAAGTGTTAGTACTCATCTTATTGCTCCCCTAGACCTTTCTTACCGAAGAAGAAGAATTGAACCGCTGTACAGCCTGCAATCAAGGTAAACAGCAGCCACGAAATCGCTGACGCTGTACCCATCTCTAGCCATTCCCAGCCCACTTTGTAGAGGTACATTGAGATGGTTAAACCAGACTGACCTGTACCACCCGTACCTCGCGTTAGAACGAAGGGTTCTTCGAACAACTGCAAGTTACCGATGATAGTCATGGTGACCGCAAAGAAGATGAATGGACGAATCATTGGTAGTGAAATGCTCCAGAATCGACGCCATGCGTTTGCACCATCCATACGAGCCGCTTCTAGGATGTCTTTAGGAATCGTCATCAAACCAGTGGTGTATAGCACGATGTTAAAACCGGTGTATTTCCAGAACACCATAATGGCGATAGAAGGCTTCACCATGGTTGCGTCATCTAACCAACGGATTGGCTGGAAGTCGTTCACCCAAGAGAATGCCCAACCAAATAGTGTGCTGTCTGCCAATGCCATTAAGCTTTGGTTGATGATCCCTGAGTTTGGCGAGTACATGTTGAAGAAGATAAGTGACGCAGCCACCGTTGACGTAATGAACGGCAGGAAATAAGCCGACGTCAACCAATGACGAAAACGGTCACCCAAAGACACCAGAATGTACGCCACAGGCAGAGCAACCAAGTGCTGCGCTACACCAGACGTAATGGCTAGCCAAAGGGTGTTCTTCAATGAGCGCCACAGCCACGGGTCAGTCAGAGCAATGTGGTAGTTCTCTAGCCCGACGTAATCCATCGCACCCAAACCTTCGACTGGGTTCCACTCATGGAAAGAAAGAAAAATTGAAAACAGTAACGGGAAGATCCCGAAAACAGAAAAAATAATCAAAAACGGCAATAGGAATCCATACGGTGTAAGCGCTTTCAAACTTAGACGAGAAAAAATGCTCTCACGTTGTGATGTTTCCATAACCTTGCTCGCTGCATGATTCATAGTAACGACCTCTACTCAGGAGGGCGGTTCGCCCTCCTTGCTTACCAAATGGCGAAATGCTTACAAATTACGGGTGCGGCGCTTAATCATGCGTTCCGCTTCTTTCAATGCCGTTTCAATGTCTTTGCCTTCATCCAGCACTTCCATCAGTGCGTTTTCTAGGATGATAGAGCGAGCAACGTGGTCGCCTTTTGCTGGTGCCACTGGCTTGATGTTTTGTGCCACCTCAGCAAACAATAAGCGCGCTTGCTGCCCACCAAGGAACTCGACTTTCTCTTCAAACATAGGGTCGTCGTAAGTTGTTGTGTTTGCAGGGAATGCTGCGATAGTTTCGAAGTGTTTAAGCTGAATATCGCGACGAGTTGTCATGTATTCGATCAGCTTCCACGCTTCGTCTTGATGCTTAGATTGGGTTGGAATCGATAGGAATGAGCCACCCCAACTACCGTAAATACCATCAGGAAGGTTAGATACACCCCAGCTACCTGCAGTCTCAGGAGCAATCCAGTTGTTTAGGTGACCAAGTAGCCAAGCCCCCGAAAGCTGAGTAGCAAATGTGCCGTTACGGAAGCCTTCGTACCATTCGTTTGACCACGCAAGAATACGACCATCTAAACCTTTATCACGAATCTCTTTCGCCACTTCAAACGCGTGCACAAAACGCTCAGAGGTCACGACTGGGTTGCCATCTTTATCGAAGTATAGACCTTCACCTTCTGGCACTGTGGTAAAGATAATCGCTTGTGCCACATCCGCAGCAGACGCGATCAGTTGAACGTTTTGTTGCTTCAGCTTTTCGCCCGCCGCAATATAAGAGTCCCAATCTTTGATCGCTTCATTGATATCAATGCCCGCTTTTTCAAAAATGTCAGTGCGGTAGTACATCACACCCGGTCCTAAATCGACTGGCATACCATACACATCGCCATCTGCACCTTTACCCTGTGCCCATGCATAAGGCGCAAAGTTTTCTGCGTATTTGTCTGCACCATAGTTTTCAGACAGATTCACTAAGCCGCCAGACGCCACAAATGGACCGATTTTTTCTACATCAACAACAATCACATCACCTGCGCCAGAACCCGTCGCCAAGTTGGTTGTCAGCTTGGTATGGTGGTCACCGTGGTTATTCATTAGGTAATCCACTTTAATGCCCGTTTCCTTCTCGAAATCAGGTAGCAGCACTTTCAAGCTACTATCAAAATCAGGGAAACCATCGAAGCGAATTTTGGTTTCATCAGCCGCATTTACCGTTGCAGCAACACCCAAAGCAGCGGTCATGGCAAGCGTCAAAGTTTTCAGTTTCATGTTGTTGTCCTTAATTATCGTTTTATAGGGTATGCAGTTCCTTGACTGAACTTCTTGGCACCAAGCTTGGCGACAATTTGAAGTTCACATCTCGTTTATTTTTATTGAGAATTTGAATCACGAGCTGGACAGCTTCAGCACTCATTTGCTCAATAGGGAAGTTAACTGTGGTTAGGGCTGGCGTGAGGTAGCGTGCAAATAAAATGTCATCAAACCCCACCAAAGAGATTTGCTCCGGAACGTTTACACCATTGGCTTTCAGCACTTCGTAAGCACCGAACGCCATATGATCATTACACGCAAATACAGCAGTAAAATGACAATCGCGCTTCAACAGTTTACGCATTGCGCTTTCCCCTGATTCTTCGGTAAAACCGGCCTCGGACACCAACGCTTCGTCATACTCGATTCCCGCTTCTTCAAGAGCCTTGCGGTAACCTTGTAGACGCCCCCGTGCGTCAGATTTGTCCAGAGGACCGGTGATACACGCTATGTTGCGATGCCCCATTCGCAACAAGTATTCGGTCGCCAACTGACCACCAAATTCGTTATCGATCTCAATACAGCATTGCGCCATTTCTGGAATAAAGCGATTCACCAGTACCACCGGAATGCCTTTTTCTTTAAGATCGATTAAATAATCATCCGTCAGGTTTTGTGCATGCAAAATGATGGCATCCACGCGTCGTCCAAGCAGAAATTCCACTGACTCACGCTGACTTTGCTCAGAGTTTGAACCTGCAGTTACCACCACGTGGTAACCGAAACGGCGCAGACGCTCTTCCATGCTGTGCAAAATGCCAGAGTAAAATGGACCACCAAGCTCTGGCACGATGATGCCAATACTGCCAGTGCGACTAGACGCCAAAGCCTGAGCGATTGAGTTTGGACGATAGCCAAGTTCTTGAATCGCTTTCTCGACTTTCAGCTTCTTATCGTGACTTACACGGCTAGTGCCATTGATCACACGAGAAACCGTTGCCTGAGAAACCCCTGCGTATTCAGATACATCTTTAATCGTCGCCACAAGAAACCTCTTCCACCTGAGCATCAAGATTCAATTTTGCTTCGAGATGCATTTCTCGAAACCGCTTTCATGGCAGCTAGTATTTCTTATCCACTAGGGTGTTATCGTGAGAGAAATCACACCGAAATCCCTTTAGATTCGGGCAATATCGGAAAAAATGAAGCGGTAGGCAGTTTCCTTTCACGTCATGAAACTGTTTCATGAAACGGTCATTTCATGTTCAAATGAGATTCAATAAAGGCATTGATTTCACAACTCTTTAATAAAGATCTCTGCGCAGTTTTTTAAAGCATAGAAACAAAAAAAGAGCCGCAAATGCGGCTCAAAATAGGGTCAATAATGGACAGTATGGTTTTCACTGGCTGCAATGAGCACCATGACTAAATAGAGAGAGTTAAGAAATAAATCAGTGGTAGAAACCTAATAAATCTGCCTTCAGTGCCTACCACTGTTACATGGACAGTAATTAATTAGACTCGGTTTACCACCAAGCTTCCCACATAGCACCTACGCTAAATGTGTCTTGCTTAGGGTCATTGTTGGTTGCTTTGTTGTCGACCTCACCTGCCGTCGCGTAGAAGCGGAGCATCGGACGGGCGCCAGCGCCCCAATCAAACGAGATATTTTGCGATAGCGTCACTTTCCAGCCTGTGTTGTCATCATCGGCACGTGCGTAATCAACCATTTGGTAACCCGCTTCTAGCCAAGTCGAGTGAACATCATTCCAGAAGTACATCGGACGGACGATAGCACTGTAGTTAGTACGCTCATCTTCAAGCTTGTTTGAACCGTCAATTGAGTAATCGTGATATGCCAATAGGTATTCAACCGCAGCGTTTTCACCAAGGTTTGCATTACCTTCAAAGCTTGCGTAAATAGTTGTTAAGTCTTCTTTTTTCCAGAATACGCCGTTGTCAGCGTTATCAGAATAACGCAACACTAAACGGTTTGATCCGCTGTCGTGTGCACGAGAAATCACCGCACCCAGCTGGTAAGCATCAATGTGTTCTGAGCTCTCAATTGCTTCTGAATCAAAACCATAGTTCGCGTAAAGCTCTAAATCAGCAAAGCCCATATCAATGCCGTGCAGTTTAGATGTGAATGCATACGCACCGCTATCACCCGTTCCAGAGCCACCAGTACAAGAGATTGAAGGGTTTGATCCCGGAGTGATTTCCGGGTTACAGCTTTCAACCGAAGCAACCACACCAAGGTCAAGTTTGACGGAACCAAGCTCAAGGTTGTTGATACCGCCACCTTGACCATCGTGCATCATCCAAAAGTAATCGTTGATGCCCTGTTGTGGACGCTGATGGAAATCACGACCAGCCCAAATGTAAGCGTTCGGCTGACTCTCTAGTACATTCGTAACGCCTGCATAAGCCTTTTTCAGGTTCACCTCGTCACCCCAGTGATCGAACATCACCACAACATCCCAGATTGCGCCACTGTCATTCTTAAATGCTTTTGCTAACTGGAATTCACCGCCATTGCCTTCGTTACCTAATCGACCAATAGCGGATGAGCCGTTAAAAGAGCCATCAACCATCACGTACTTTTGGTCGCCCCCTTGGTAGTGAGCACCGTAACGAGCATAACCAGAGAACACAACGCCATAAGGAATCTCAATGTCCGGCGTTAATACCGCTGGTTGTTGGTCATCGACATAAGTTGGGTCAATGCGTTTCTCCAGTTCTTGAATACGTTTTTCCAAAGCTTCTACATCAGAATCGGCAGCAAAAGTAAAAAGAGAAGCAAGCGAAGTGGCCACTGCAAGAGTGAGAGGTAAAACCTTTAAGTTTTTCATGTGATTTCCCTAAGTTTTTGTAGGTGTAATTATTTCAATAGGGATCTTAAGGAATGAAACGTTTGAAAAGTCGCTACTGCTTCACATGGCACAAGCACTCGAAATGACATGAAACAACGCATGAAACTAGCGCCGTATTTTGTTAATGAAAATCATAATGTTATTAGATTCTAATTTGTCATTCATATTTTGAAATCGCTTTCATTTCACAGAAATGTTTAAGAATAATCACGTTAATTTGTTCAAAATAAGCGCAATTCATACTTGGTTTTTTGAAAGTTTTCATAATCCTGAAAACTTTCACAAGTCGTAAATTTCTTACAAATTCAACAACTCACACTCATGCCAAACATGATTCATATCACAATTAGACGTATTGCTATTCCATGTAGTACTAAATTACCACCTAGAATAGGCATTAAATAATTCTAAAGTAGGGATACACAATGTCGAAATTGGCCGGAGCACGCCTAGAGGAAATGGCGGATATCCGATCGACAAGAAAAAAGAAGATTGTATTTCTCTGTTCCAGCATTGCGACGGCATTTTTAGCCTATGGCTCTGTGCTGCATTACTTTGAAGGGAACTGGGGGCTTAGCTTTTTAATTGGTCTGTGTGCTGTGGCATGTTTAGCCATCAGTTATTTAATTAAAGTACGTGGGCATCATCAATACGCAGATTTACTGCTCACCGCGGTATTGATGTTCGATGGTTTACTACTGCTGCTCTATAACGACGCGCCATCCGGCAGGTTGCTTTGGCTCTACCCCATTGTGGCTGCCATTATTCTAATTAATGAATTTAAGGTCGGCTTACTATTCAGTGTCAGTTACACACTCATCATTTTTTTTGGTTTAACCTTTCTAGAAAGTGTTCCCACTGCAAGTGAAATGACTGAGCGTCGCTTTATGTTCACCTTAGTGGCGATCTGCTTTGTGTGCCATACGTTTTCTTATTACTACTCAAAAGTGGTTAATTACATCCAAACTCTCTATCGAGAAGGGATTGAAGAACTCGCTTATCTCGATCAATTGACAGGCTTAGCGAATCGCTGGAGTTTTGAAACTTGGGCTCGCGCCAAGCTAGAGGAGCTAGATCAAACCCATAGTAATACGGTTACCGCATTGGTCTTCCTTGATATTGATAACTTCAAACACATCAATGATAACTATGGTCATGATGTGGGTGACCGCGTACTAAAACACTTCGCGACACGCTTGAAAAACAACATTCGCAACAAAGACCGAAAGACAGACAAACACGATTATTCGATCGCTCGCTTTGCGGGTGATGAGTTTGTACTCATGCTCTACGATGTGCGCTGTAAAAAGGACTTAGACACCATCATGGATCGCATCGTCAATCTATTTAAAACTGGCTATCAATCGGAAGACACGATTAATGAGCTTACAATGAGCATTGGCGTTGCTATCTATCATCAGGATGCGAATGACCTATCTGAGCTGACTCGTTGTGCGGATAAAGCCATGTACGCGGCAAAGCACACGGGTAAAAACCAGTACGCCTATTATGAGCATTGCTCGCATGCAGAAGAGTTACGCCATCAAAGACATTCGCTTGTTGGCGCAATGGGAAGTGAAAATGTGACCTCGTTACAACGCGATGCCAGTTTATAACGACCAATTGCTTAGCATCATGGCAAGTGCAAATGGTCGTTATCACACATGTTAAGCAAACATGTACATCGCCCATAAACCGCCGAGCAAAAACGTAATCAACCAAATCACTTGGCGTGTTTTACTTGGTTTATCCTCTCTAGGACGAATAACGGGTTTCAGTGCCCGTTCCTTAATTTTCCCGACTAGACTGTTTTCAATCGCTCGTTTATAGAAAGCACGACGCTTTTGTGCCGCATTCGCAACTTTCGTGAAACGGTGCCTTTGCTCTGTCGTAAATTCCGTCGCCTCAAAGCGAGGAGGGAGATCAGAATGTTTAGGTTGTACTGCCATCACTTCCTCCTTGTTGATGGTTGCACCTGTACTAAGTATATACAAAGTTATCAGTTTGTTGTTAAAAAACGTTTGTATCTGAACAACATGCATGAAAAAAGCCACCCAAAAGGTGGCTTTTATCTCAATTCTATTTAGTGCTTAGAGGTACTCACATAAATACGCGGTCGCGTCTTTCACTTGCAGTTCGAATGATGAATTACCTTCAACTTCGAAGAATTCACCACTATTGTAGGTGACCCAATCCACTTCACCCGCTTTCTTTACGATCAACGCACCTTTAACAACACTCATACGCTCCGGCGCTTGTGTACCGAACGTGTATTCACCTGGTAGCATCACGCCAACACTGACATCCTGCCCTTGTTGACTAAAACCTAGTGACTTTACGCCACCAGCAAAATAACTGTTTTCCTTAATACTCATTATTGGTTTCCTTATCAAAAATCAGCTCTTTTTTACCCTGTTTCGGTTTACGACTCAAGTCTCTAAATGGGTCTTAGTTGAAAGAGCAAATTCTCAATAACTGTGTTTCGGAATGTAAAAGTGGACATCAGATCATAGTTTCACCGTCTCAAAAGCTAGATTGTTTGTTTTTGTAGCTCAAGCTTCTCACCATAATAAAAAAGGAAGGTAAGTAGGAATCATGACCACCACTGCGCGCAGGAAAAGGAAACAGAAGCCAGAACCGCAACCCTCATTTTGGGCTCGTCATCAGTTCAAAATCATTAAAGGGGGCTTTGCTGTTTTCGGTTGCTCGTTGATTAGTGTGCTTAGTTACCAGTTGTACGCATCTTACTTAGATTACATCGACCCAAACAAAATCTACGGTGAATGGATAGAGATCGGTGCGCCACCTTATCAAACCGAACAGCTTTCTTTTACACCCGAAGGTGTCTTTCGCAACCATCGCCTTATCGCCACTCAATTCGAGTTTGATGGCAAAGTCGTCACACTGAACACCGGGCTTGGCAAAACTGAGTACCAAATCTCAGGGTCTCATCTCTCTCCACAGATACGACGCATTGAGCCTCGACTCCCTGACCAACGCTTTATCCTAAAAGGCTTCGAACACACGGTTCAGGGCTCAGAAACTGGCGCAGCTTCCAAACGCAGAGCAGCGTTGAGCGAACACTTCAGTCGCAAATAACCTCCTTTTCAACGCTACCTCTATGTCGTAACTCTTTCTGTTTCATCAGAAAAGTTTAATTTCACTCGCAAAATAACCCCTACGGACTGAGTAAGCGATTAATTAAATACATGCAAAATATTTATAAAATCTTGGCTCAATATTGTATTTTCTATGCAAAACTATGTTTCTTGTAGTGAGTTTTGTGTAACACGGTCGAATCTTGATTTATTTTTTTTTGAAAAAAAATAAGCCTCTGAAATGCTCAAAGGGATGCTTTTGCACAGTGTGTGAATTGATTGTCTTTTCTGTCGCAAGAGCAGCTTATGTTCCTAAACGAGCATGAATTCAAGGATTGAGAGAGAAGTTATGATTCGATTTAACCTATGTGCAGTTGGGGTTGCCCTAGCACTATCTGGCGCTGCAAACGCGGCTCCAACCGCACCAAGTATCGATATGTACGGTTCCAATAACCTTCAATTTTCTAAAATTGAATTGGCAATGGAAACCACATCTGGCTACAACGACATGGTCAAATACCATGAACTGGCTAAGATCAAAGTGAAATTTAACCAGTGGAGTGGCACATCTGGCGACACTTACAACGTCTACTTTGACGGTGTAAAAGTGGCAACAGGCGCTATCAGTGGCAGTCAAACCACAGCTTCGTTTGAATATGGTCAAGGCGGCTTGTACCAAATGGAAATCGAAGCGTGTGACGCAACAGGTTGTTCTAAGAGCGCTCCGGTAGAAATTACCATTGCAGATACAGACGGCTCACACTTGAAGCCTCTGACGATGAATGTTGATCCGAACAACAAGAGCTACAACACAGATCCAAGTATCGTGATGGGTACTTATTTTGTTGAATGGGGCATCTACGGTCGTGATTACACTGTCGACAACATGCCAGTTGATAACCTAACTCACATCCTTTACGGCTTTATCCCAATTTGTGGTCCAAACGAATCAGTAAAATCAGTTGGTGGTAACAGCTTTAATGCACTGCAAACGGCATGTCGTGGTGTGAATGATTACGAAGTGGTTATCCATGACCCGTGGGCTGCTTATCAGAAGAGCTTCCCTCAAGCAGGTCATGAATACAGCACGCCAATCAAGGGTAACTACGCAATGCTAATGGCGTTGAAACAACGTAACCCGGATCTAAAAATTATCCCATCTATCGGTGGTTGGACACTTTCTGACCCATTCTACGACTTCGTTGATAAGAAGAATCGTGACACGTTTGTCGCGTCAGTTAAGAAATTCCTGAAAACTTGGAAATTTTACGACGGCGTAGATATTGACTGGGAATTCCCTGGTGGCGGCGGCGCTGCAGCAGATAAGGGTGACCCTGTAAACGATGGTCCTGCATACATTGCATTGATGCGTGAACTACGTGTAATGCTAGATGAACTTGAAGCAGAAACAGGTCGTACTTACGAGCTAACTTCAGCAATCGGTGTTGGTTACGACAAGATTGAAGACGTAGATTACGCAGACGCGGTTCAGTACATGGACTACATCTTTGCGATGACTTACGACTTCTACGGCGGCTGGAACAACGTTCCTGGTCACCAAACTGCTCTTTACTGTGGCTCATTCATGCGTCCTGGTCAGTGTGATGGCAGCGGCGTGGATGAAAACGGCGAACCGTACAAAGGTCCAGCATACACTGCAGATAACGGTATCCAGCTTCTTCTAGCGCAAGGTGTTCCTGCAAATAAACTGGTTCTTGGTACAGCGATGTATGGTCGTGGTTGGGAAGGTGTAACACCTGATACGCTAACAGATCCAAATGACCCAATGACCGGTACTGCAACAGGCAAACTGAAAGGCAGCACAGCTCAAGGTGTTTGGGAAGATGGCGTAATCGACTACAAAGGTATTAAGTCATTTATGCTAGGTGCGAACAACACTGGCATCAACGGCTTTGAATACGGCTATGATGCGCAAGCAGAAGCACCTTGGGTGTGGAACCGTTCGACTGGTGAGCTAATCACATTTGACGATCATCGTTCTGTGTTAGCGAAAGGCAACTACGCAAAATCTCTAGGTCTAGCAGGTCTATTCTCTTGGGAGATTGATGCAGATAACGGCGACATCCTTAATGCAATGCACGAAGGTATGGCTGGCGGCGTCGTTACCCCACCAAACCGTAAACCAACGGCAGCAGCAGGCGCAGACCAAGCAGTAACAGGTCCTGCAAGCGTTGTGCTTGATGGCAGCAACTCAACTGACTCTGACGGTACAATCGCAAGTTACGCTTGGGAGCAAGTATCAGGTACTGCAGTCGTTCTATCTGGCGCGAACACAGCAACAGCAAGCTTTGATGCGGTAGAAGTCGCAGTTGAAGAGCAACTAACGTTTAAGCTGACCGTAACAGATAACGAAGGCGCAACGGCTTCTGATCTTGTTGTAGTCACCGTTAAGCCAGCAGGCGTGATTGATCCACCAAACACAGCGCCAGTTGCACAGGTTTCCGCACCAGCAACGGCAAGCGCTGGTGACGTGGTTGTGATTGATGCTTCAGCTTCTAGCGATGCTGACAACGACACACTAACGTTCGATTGGACGCTACCACAAGGTCTAAATGCTACGGTCAACGGTGCGAAAGTAACGTTCACAGCAGCAGAATACCCACAAGACACAAGCTTAAGCTTCACAGTAAGCGTAAGTGATGGTCAAGCAGTATCAACTGCAAGTGCAACCGTTGTTGTAGCGAAGCACAGCACAGGCGGTGGTACTTGTACTAACGCATGGGATGCAACGGCAGTTTACACTGGTGGTGATCAAGTGACTTACGCAGGTAAAACTTGGGAAGCGAAATGGTGGACTCAAGGTCAAGATCCTAGCAAGTCTGGCGAATGGGGTGTTTGGAAAGAAGTTGGTCCAGCTAACTGTAACTAAACACTGCTAAGGTGTTGTTATTCAGCACCTACCGCTATCAAAATTGTAAAATAGAAAAGGACAGCATCAGCTGTCCTTTTGTTATTCTAGATTTTGATTCACAAGCGCCATCGCTACGATCAACGAGCGTCAACTAAACGGTCAAAACTCTGGAATACCTCATCACACTTCATGACGCGACCATGACCCTGCCCTTGCGTCGTCACCAATTCGACTCGCTCAATCTCATTAGCAGCTTTCGCAGATACACCGTGTTTGGTGAATTTGTCTTGTTCATCATGAACAATGATAGTTTTTGCTTTTCGCTCAGCGAGACGCTTTTCAGGGTCAATGGATTGCAATGGGTAACCAAACTGATCTTCCACTTCCGAAACCACGGCTTTGAATAGCTTCATTGAATAACCCGAACGCGCAATGCTGCCAAACAAGTTTTCTACGTAGTTAAGCACAGGCGCAATCAACAGCAATGGCTTGTTTTCTAATTTGCTGTGACGACATTCTAACGCCGACGCAGTACCCATACTGTGCCCCACCAAACCTGCAACATCATCAACAGAATCCAACACGTCCTCTAGACCACGAACAAACCCCGGGATATGCCCATACTGACCATCACTTTCACCATGAGCAGGGTGATCGTAAGCCAAAGCGGTGTAACCCGATGCGGCGATGTGCTCCATCAACGGATAGAACTGACTTGCTGTCCCCGACCAACCGTGAGTCAGCACCCATACCGGACCATTACCAAGCTGATAAGTTTTGATTGCACCAGCATGACCTTGTACTTCACTTTTAATCAGCCCTTGTGGCTCTGCATTTTTAGGCTGAGTACGTGCTGGGGTGAGCAACAGCTTACGCGCGGTCTTTTTTGCATGTGACGGTGCCAACGTATGGTGCAAACGCGTACTGATATTGACCAAGCTACGCTTAACACTGAAGCGCTGCGAAGTATTGAAGTAGATTTTCTCACTCATGATCTTTTCCTTAACTATCAGCTTTGCACAAAATAGAACGGTCGTGCTTTTTATACTGATAAGAAAGAGCGCTCTATGTCGCTCTTCATTATGAATCTCGTACTATGCCCGTTACAGCGGGGCTAGCGCTTCCATCGAATAAATAAATTATCGATGCCTTGCCAAAACAATCTCTGGCTCTCTTCTTGCCCTTTAATCGAATAAAACACGTGCGCACTTAAATACTGCCCGTATAAATCAAAGGTCGCTTGTCGCGTATCTAAATCGGCGACAAACTCTTGGTTCTCTTTGCCTTTCTTGATTTGAATTTCGAGATAATTCAGCCAAGTATCAATCGATTTACGTAATGCAGCTTGCAACGCACAGCCTTCTTCTGCGGTGTCGTTCCAAGCATCAAGGAACATACAGCTACCTTGAAAAGAGTGATTCCACGTCATCCAAGTGTCCAACAGACCGCGTACTTTACGTTCGATATTGCTGTCACCCAACTCACGCGCAGGCGCAATAACCCGCTCTGCGAATACTTGATTGGCAAACTCCAACACCGATAGTTGAAGGTTCAACTTGGAATTGAAGTGAGCAAACAAGCCACTTTTCGACATACCACACTGCTTCGCCAACTCACCTATAGTGAGACTTTCCAACCCGTTTTCACTCGCCAGTTGGAATGCACGCTGCAGTATCAGCTCTTTGGTTACTTTTCCTTTTTTCATAAATACATTTTTTAGCACGGTCGTACTTTTTTACAATATAAAGTTTACTGGTCAAACCAATGTATACCCTCTGACACAATCACGATCGCAATACATTGAGCAACTCAATGAATACGAATTTTCGAAATTTGAGATGGGTCTGAATTTCACAAACTGGTTACTATCAATTGCACATGAGTTGATTTTTTACCGCGATGAGCAAGCTATTAGCTGTTAATTTCTCAGCGATTTTTCACTTTTTTTAGGTAAGTATTTATGGCAACCACAAAGAAAATTGCCAGTTTAGAGTTCGCCCGCATCATCGCAATGTTCGCGATCGTTGGGCTTCACTGTCAAATGGCACTCACGTACTGGCAATGGGATGAGGTACCTTGGGTTGGGTATATGCTTAACCAATTGGCTCGCTTTGCTGTACCACTGTTTTTCCTCATCTCCGGTTATCTAATCCAGCCTAAACTCAGCGCAAATCCCGTTGAAACACTGAAAAACTACGCTAAGCCCTTGCTTAAGATATGGCTGGTTTGGAGTGCGATTTGTCTGTTAATGCCGTTCCGTTGGCAAGTGGTTGCGGAGGCAGGCTATCTCGCTGAGCGACAAGGCTATTGGGGCTACTTGATGTCGAACCCAATTAACTCGCTGTTAGAAGGCGGCTTAGTTCATTTGTGGTTCATTCCTGCACTTGTGATTGCTGTCGCTATCATTGCATTGCTGGTTCGTGTTGGCATGGCGCAGTTGCTGCTCCCGACGGCAATATTGTTGTACGTCTATGGGGTACTCGCGGGCAGTTACATCACACTGTCTGAGCTACCAGCGCCCTTCTTTACTCGCAATGGTCCGTTCTTCAGCACATTGTTGGTTGTGCTTGGTTACTTAGCGAGACAACACCAGTGGCAATGGTCTCGTAATAACACCATTCGCTTGATTTTGGTTGGTATGGCACTGCACTTTGCCGAAGCCTATTATTTGATGAACGACGAGATCGCTTTTAATTCACACGACTTCTTATTTGGCACTGTGATCTGGTCTTTAGGCGTATTCATGTGGCTTCTTGCCCATCCAAACTTTGGCAATATGCCATGGGTGTTTAAGTGGTCACCGAGCATTTTAGGTATCTACGTGAGTCATTTGCTGGTGATCATCATCATGATGAACATGGCAGGTATATTAGGGCTAGAAAACTTAGCTAAAGACGCCTTTATTTACCCAGCAACCATTGTGGTAACCCTGTTACTTGTAAAAGGCATTGAAGCTACGCCGCTGAAAAAACTATTACTGCGCTAAATCCATTCAGCACTATGTATGGTCTGCACTACCACTTTTTGGCTAGTGCAGACTTTATAAAAATGAGAGCTCTCTCTCACTCACCAAAATTATCATTTCTAATACTTTGTAATTTGCTTTCACTCACAAAAAACATTGTTCATTTACTTTAGATTTATCCGACATCAACAAAATGCTCATTAAACGGAGGCGGTATGTGGGCAGGTCAGGGACTCGTTCCTTTTTTAGAAATTAGCCATTGGTTAACCTATGGTTTATACGCTGCAGTAATCCTATTTGGCGCGGCGAGCATTGCGTCACTCAGAAAGTAGTGGCGCAAGCTACATCAATTCAAAACTCCTACCGTTAATTCGAGCTTACTCACACTTAACCTATTAATATGTGGCTAAAATTTCTCCAGTCAGACAAGGAGAAATGTCTATGCCAATCTACCCAATTGTCGCGTTTTGCTGTTTGATATTTTCTAGCTCCACGTTTGCAGCTGCGACCAGTGAACTTAACTTCGTCAATTCCACCGTCGGTTATGCCGCACTGATTTTCTTCACCATTGCCTACATTCTGGTAATGCTGGAAGAATACCTACAAATGCGAAAATCCAAGCCTGTACTGCTCGCCGCGGGATTAATCTGGATTTTAATTGGCTATACCTTTGCCCAACACAACCAAGCTGACGTTGCTAAAGCCGCACTGGAACACAACCTTTTGGAATACGCTGAACTTTTATTGTTCCTATTAGTGGCCATGACCTACATCAATGCGATGGAAGAACGCAGACTGTTTGATGCACTGCAAGCGTGGATGGTTGGCAAAGGTTTTGATTTCAAAAAGTTATTTTGGCTCACAGGTAGTCTTGCATTTGTGATTTCTCCTATTGCCGATAACTTGACCACAGCGCTATTAATGTGTGCAGTAGTGATGAAAGTTTCTGGCGATAACCCAAGATTTGTCAATCTTGCCTGTATTAACATCGTCATTGCCGCAAACGCTGGCGGTGCATTCAGCCCATTTGGCGATATTACGACTCTGATGGTTTGGCAGGCAGGACACGTCAGCTTTGCTGAGTTTATGCCGTTGTTTGTACCTTCTCTAATCAACTACGTCATACCTGCATTCATCATGTCGTTGTTTGTACCAAACACAAAGCCAGATACGGTTCATGAGCACATCGAACTGAAACGTGGTGCAAGACGTATCGTTGGCTTGTTTATCCTGACCATTGCAACAGCGGTTTCCTTCCACGCCGTTTTACACTTCCCTCCAGTGGTCGGCATGATGATGGGGCTCGCTTATCTGCAATTTTTTGGCTACTTCCTGCGAAAAACACTCAAACATTCTCTTGCCAAAAAAGCCGCAATGGCGATTGCCAACGGGGATGACTACGCGCTGAAACGTCTGGGTTCTGTTGTACCATTTGATGTCTTCCACCGTGTGTCTCGCGCCGAGTGGGACACCTTATTGTTCTTCTACGGCGTAGTGATGTGTGTTGGCGGTTTGAGTTTGCTTGGCTATCTCGAACTGGTTTCCAACGTGATGTACACCGAGTGGAATCCAATCTGGGCGAACGTCATGGTGGGGATACTTTCTGCCATTGTCGATAACATTCCAGTGATGTTTGCTGTGTTAACGATGGACCCAAGCATGTCGATGGGTAACTGGTTGTTGGTGACACTAACAGCAGGCGTTGGCGGTAGCTTACTGTCGATTGGTTCTGCTGCTGGCGTGGCTCTCATGGGCGCTGCGAGGGGGCAATATACTTTCTTTGGGCATCTCAAATGGGCACCAGTGATTGCTCTTGGGTACGCAGTGAGTATTGCCGCGCACCTTTGGATGAATGGCAGCTTGTTCACTTAAACTGCCTTAATCCATCGGAATAATTCTTATCGGTCTGATGGATGGTTCACGCCATCCATCACCTCTATCTCTCCCAGTTCATACGGATTTACGCCCTCTAAGCAGCCAACGTTATAGCCATATTCACTCGGATTAGAGCGGCGCTGATGGTGAGTGTAGATGCCACATTCTCCACAGAAGAAATGCTTAGCTGTGTTGGTATTAAACTGATAAAGCTTGAGTACTTCCTCACCTTGAGTGATACGAATTCCGTTCAACGGTACCGATGCCACAATCGCACCGCGACGTCGGCACATGGAACAATCACAGCGTCGAGACTTCTCGATTCCATTCGGTAATGACAGTTCGATTTGCACTTTTCCACAATGACAAGAAAGCTTATGCAAAGGTTGAATTGTCGTACTACCCACTTGTTTAATCATGATTTTTCCTTGTTCCTTCCCTGTACACCTAAAGTGTGTTGTTCTTTCATGATGTTTTTTTGAGCTGCATGGTAAGGAGGTATCATGAGCAAAAAACACTCCAAATCATGCCTAGACTAATGTAACTGATAAGCGGTGGGGAAAACCACTTCAGCTTATGAAGAGCACCGACCGTGTATACAACAAGCCCAAACATAGAATGACCTTCGAAGACTATACCGACTTCACACAGGTATTCCCTAGCGTGATTTATCTGCAGCGTTTAGTGAGTGGAGCGCTGTTTATCGTCACTCCAATCACTGGTCCAACAAAGGTGTTTTAACCTGCTTATTCAATGAATTAGCCTGGAATTCAGATTACGAGAGGGGGTGCTGATGGCTGGATTGTTAAAGCTCATCAACACAGTACTGGTGCGGTACCAAGGGGCAGTGAATGTATTGGAAAAGCCGAGTGTATGGTTCAGCGAAAGTGACCTGGGTATAGATTTCGGGAAGGTTGCCCGAGCTAGAAAGAAGAGGTAGAGCGTGCTGACCATATAAAGTTCAACACGCTCAAGGGGGGTCAGTTACTTAGTGAGCATCTCAGCCTTAACAGCCTGCCACGCTTTATGCTCGGGTGTGGTCAGGTGGATAGGACCAAACGTACGCTCTGGGATGATTTTATCACTCAGCCTTTCTACCTCTCTGGCCACAAAGCTGCTGAACCAGATCTGATTAGGCATTCCGGGCCAATACTCGGTGAGCTGCTGACGCAGATTATCCAGCTCGTTCAGGCGACCTTTGATCTCGTTCAGCGCCTGATGCTGTGGTTTAAACAACAACCGGGTGAACCAGTTTGAAGAAGCCTTCTCCATGTTGGTGACTTTATCTCTAAGTTCTGTCAGCGCCTGCTTAACAGGAAGCCGGGTAACCGGAAGGCCTTTCTCTCTGATCTCTGCTGTTATCGGCAACTGCTCTAGGTTGAGTTCTATCTCTCCGGCAAGACCGCGGTTTTCTCCGCTGACAGCTTTGACCATATCCCGCAGTTGCGTTAGTGATTCGTCACCGTGCAGCGGGGCGCTGGTCATTCTGGTTATAGGGACCGAGCGGAACTCTAGCTCCGGCCAATTTGTTCTGGCGTGCACCTGCAGATGACGGGCGAGTTTAACCCGAGCCATCAAAGCGGGCTGTTGATCCCGAGAGAGTTTGATCTCTTTGGTCAGCGCGGCTTTTTCAAGGTTCTCAAGTATCAGAAGCTTTTGTTGTTCGGCCTTTTCTGCGGCTTTAATCGCCTCATCACTCGGCGCGCGAGTTGTCAGCCGGTTGCTGCTGTCCCACTTCAGGTAGTGGCGCAGTGCGCCAGTTTCACTCTGCACCGCTTTTTTGACCAGATTTACCAGGCTGCTTGAGCCAGCAGAAAAACGGGTATCAAAGCCCCGGTGACCTTTAAGCAGCGCTTCGAGAAATCCTTTCAACTCCTGGCGATCTTTAGGACAACTCAGCTTCATTTCGCCGTTTGCCACATTTAAGAAACGGCTGAGCATGGGATCGCCGCTTTCCAGTTGCGTTTTCAGTTTCTCCTGGTGTGAGGCCGCTTTCTTGCCAGTGAGCAGGTAGTCGGACAGTATCTGGTTGATACCGTCTGAGATCATATTACGTTCACTGGAAGTAAATTTAATCTCAGTTTTCGGTGGCTCGGCAGCAGGAGCCGGCGCGTTTTTTGGCGCTGCTTCAGCTTTTGTTTCCTGAGGCTTAGCTTTGGTTGTCTGCTCCGCTTTAGTCACCGCTTCGGCAGGCAGTGTTTTAGCGGCTTTTACCTTGCCGTGAGAAAGGCGCAGGTACGAGCCCAGAATATTGTCTTTGCTCTCTAAAGGTCGGGTTAACGCTTTATACATAGAGCCGAACCTTGAGTGACCCTCTAGCATCAGGTTAAACATTTCTGCCAGTTTTTGCGGCGAGCGGGGCAGTCTCATGACCCTGACTTTTTCCTGATCATCTATGGTGATCCGTCCCTTGATCTCTTCCATCTCACAATATCCGCGCAGAAACTCGCCATGCTTCTCCGGTTTATTGTCTACGTATTGTTGCAGTGCGCTGCTAAAAGCTTTGGCAAGTGGCGTGAGATCCTCATCATGGATGCGAGGCGCACTCTGCAAACCTACAGGGTTCTGGCTTAGCGGCTCACTCATGCTCTGTGTTGAATGCGCAGCCCCCGGAAGTTCTGATTTAGATTTTTCCAGTTTCGGCGCCTGTTTCGGTGCACTCTGATGTACCTGAGAGACACCTTTAAACAAGGTGTTGAGAAGTTTAGTTACCGGCATAATGACTCCTTAACCTTTTAACAGGTGCGCGTCGCAAAACAGAGAAGGTGCTTTAGCCTCTTCCTTTAAAGGGGCTTGAAGAGCATTTCTGGCATCAGTCGCTGTGGTTATAAAGTTGCCAAGCAGGTTCGCCAGTAGTTCCAGCTCCAACCCTTCAATCGGGTGCTGGTAGCGCAGCAGAACCTGATCGCCTTGCGGACTCAGGGCGTAGTGTGCCTGACGCAAGACGGGATTTTCAAAGTTGTGCTTAAGAAGACGGGTCAGGTGACGCTCTCTCTGCACCTCCGACAGAGCCCCTAATTCTGCAAGAAACTGAAGGTGGTTGCTTCCCGCTGCCATATCGATTGCCAGCTCGATGCCTTCTTCAGTCAGCAGTGCACAACGTCCAAAGTTATCAAGCTCTAAGCAGTCCAGTTGCCAAGTGTTACCCAACTCGAGAAGCAGGTTGTTCAGAAAGGTTTGGTCGGCCGTCATCAGCACCTCCAGATACAGTCAGGGAATGAGTGTTCAGACTACCGCGCATGCAAGGGGAATTTCTTTCATTATTAGGCAAGGTTTTTTAGGTTTATTAAGCAAACGCTGATGTCAGTGGGCGCGCTATTTGACCGTTTATCGCAAGCCTGCTGTTGCGCTGGATACATAATATTGCGGCTCTGCAGCTTGGTACTTACCTCTACTCACCCTGGATATCAGAGACGCTGGCTAAAGGCGTGTTAGTTCTTGTGCTGGTGCGCAGCGGACTTGTAATGCGGAAGCAAGGAAAGGTAGTAAAGTGGTTGCCGATGCGCTGTTGAACAAAATACGTACAACAAAGAGCAACATGCCCTAGCTTAATGTGTAAAGTCTGTTAAACAGTTAACACCCACGCAATCTAGGTCGAAAACTCGACATCAATCACTTTTCACGACATTTTATTCAGCGATTTATCACTATTTGGTTGGCGTTTTGCTAACCGCATCCGTTTTGGTTTCGTACTTACAGCTAAAACGGCTTTAAAACCAAGGAAAATACTTTTATGGATAAAGATCATAGCCTTAGAGAAAACCTCTTGGCCTTGACGCTCGGTAGTGCGTTGGTGTCACTTGGGGTTATCTTCTTCAGCAAGGTGGGATTGCTCACTGGCGGAACGGCCGGTTTGGCGATCTTCCTTACCAAGGTCAGTGACTTCAGTTTTGGTCAGATATTCTTCGCACTGAACCTGCCGTTCTACATTCTCTCTGTGATGCGCATGGGTTGGCGTTTTACCATCAACACTTTTATTGCGGTTTCGATCGTGTCTTTTGCGGTAGACCATTTGCATCATGTGATTGAGATTTCTCGTATTGAGCCCGTGTACGCAGCGCTACTCGGTGGTGGTTTGATTGGCATGGGCATGCTGGTAATTTTCCGCCACAAGATGAGTTTAGGTGGCTTCAACATCTTGGCGCTTTTTCTTCAGGAACGCTTTGGTATTCGAGCAGGTAAAGTACAAATGGCTCTGGACTGCACCATCGTAGTGATGTCGCTGTTTATCGTTGATGTTTACTTGATTGCTCTTTCTGTACTTGGCGCTGTGGCGACCAACTTGATCTTGGCGATGAACCACAAACCTGGGCGTTATCAGCCCAAGCCGCAGCCAGTATAAACGCAATAAACGACGAACTTAGTCTTAGCGTTCAACAGCAGCTAAAAATAAAATCCCCGAGCAATATCTCGGGGATTTTTGTTTTCAAAATTAATGTAGATGATAGCGTCGTAAGCTTAGATAGCGATGATAAGCCCCTATTCTTCAAGCACTATTTTGCCGCTGCACCGGTTAGCTTACTGAGTACACCACTCACCTTCGTCAGCACTTCATCACACCCTTCAATACCGTGGCGCTCTTTTAGATACATTGGGTTGTTGTAAGCAAGCCATGTCTTACCTTCTGCATCCTCATAAACCAGCACTTTTTGCGGTAAATCAATCGCCACTTCTTGTGCACATTGCATCAATGGCGTCCCTACTTTTGGGTTGCCAAACACGATCACTTCTGTTGGTCGTAGCGTCATATCGACCTTCGCCGCATTCTCTTGATGGTTCACGCGAGCAAACACATTAAAACCTTTACCCTGAGCAATCTGAACAAATTTATTCGCTGTATCTTGCACCGAATGTTGGCTTGCAACGCGGATAACACTCTCTTCTGCTAGGGTCGAAAATGACGCCAGAGCAACGACCAACCCAACTGTGATTACTTTTACCATCTGCCAATTCCTTATTTTTACTATATCCAAAAATTATATACCCAAGTCACCGACTCGCGAGCATGTGGACTCAGGTCATGACTTCCCGTAATCACAATAGACCGACCAACAGGCAATAATTGATTCAGATTAATAAAGCGTTAATCAATCCAACATTAAAACTGTGAAGCACATAAAATACGCAACCTATTTTATTGAGTAAGAGTTAACTAGTGACACGCGATCAATTTGAGTTATTAGCGCCAGGTGGCGATTTAGATTCCATTAAAGCGGCCATTGCTGCAGGTGCCGATGCCATCTACTGCGGACTTGACCGCTTTAATGCACGTAACCGCGCAACCAACCTCACCTTAGATAACTTGAACGGCGTATTACAGTTGGCGCATCAGCACAATTGTAAAATTTTCCTCACGTTGAACGTGTTAATTCTGGAAAGCGAAATTCCTGCTATAGTTCGCTTACTTAGCCAGTTGAACAACACCGCGATTGACGGCGTAATCGTGCAGGATCTTGGTCTTGCTTACATTCTCAAGAACCACTTCCCAGAGTTAGATGTACACGCTTCAACCCAGCTCAACACTCACAATGAAGGACAGATTCTGTTCCTCAATCAGTTGACAGCGAGCCGCGTGAACCTCTCTCGTGAACTCAATATCCATGAAATAAAACACCTAGCTCAGTTCGGTCGTCAGCACAACGTGATGATGGAAGTGTTCGTTCACGGCTCTTACTGCATTGGTTTCTCTGGCATTTGCTACATTAGCTCAGCGCGTAATGGTGCATCGGGCAACCGTGGACGCTGCAGTCAGCCTTGTCGTGAGCAATACGAGACAACCAAGACAGGCAACAGCTACCCGCTCAACATGAAAGACAACTCAGCTTTTGGCGATCTAGAAGCGCTTGCCGATGCAGGTGTGTATTCATTGAAAGTGGAAGGTCGCATCAAGAAATCCCACTACGTTTACACCGTCGTCGATAATTGGCGTAAGCAGATTGATCGCTTATGTGATGGCGTAGAGCTGTCGAGCGACACCACAGAGTTGTACACCGTATTCAACCGTGATTTCTCCAACGCATTTTTGCAAGGCGACTTCGGTAAAGCGATGTACATCGACAACCCACGCGACCATGCGGTGAAACACTTCTCAAAGATATACAAATGTGAATCCGCGGATGATGTACAAACGGTGAAGAAGAAGCTGTACGACGACAAAACCGCAATCATTGAAAAAGTCGCCGAGAAGACTCAAAACTTCGACGTCACGGCTACACAAAGCTCAGGCAGTAGTTTAAAAGGCGCAATTGATGTACCAAGTTTACCGACGCTACCTCAGCCACAAGAGCGTGAAGGGGCAGCAAAACTATCGGTACTGATTTCGTCGCTAGAAGATGCTTCGCTGTGCAAATATCGCGATGTCGATGTGTACTTTCAACTACCAATGGGATTGGCGAGCGAGTTAAACGCTATGGTCGACTTATTCCAAGAAAACACGGCGTTGAAGCCTTGGTTCCCTGCAATTTTGATTGGTGACGATTACCAAGCTGCACGCAAGTTCTTAGACATTATCCAACCAGAGCTGCTGATCACCAACAACTCTGGCGTAGGCTTACTCGCTCAAGAGCTTGGATTAGGTTGGGTTGCAGGTCCACAAATGAATACGGTGAACTCATACTCGTTTAAGTGTTTGCAAGAAGAATTCGCGGCACGCGGAGCATTTATCTCAAACGAGCTGAACATGAAGCAAATGCGTCATATTAAACGCCCACACCACATGCGCAGTTACTACAGCATTTACCACCCAAATACGCTCTTAACCAGTCGCCAATGTTTGTTCCAACAAACCGAAGGTTGCCGCAAAATCAAGGTTAACAAAGGTTGTTTGAAGCGTTGTGATAAACGCACATCAATCATCAACCTCAAAGACAACCCATATGTGGTACAAAAGCAAAAAGGCAGCCATAACGCAATTTACAGCGAACATAACGTGCTGAACCTGCAAGTACTGCAAGATTTGCCGCAACTGTTTACAGACGTGTTGATTGACCTACGTGATATCCAGACAGAAACCAAAGTCACAATCACCAAACCTGAGCTAATAGAGGCTTTTTCAACGCTGCTTGATGAACACAATGAGCAGAATCTAGACGCTCTAAATGTTGCGATTCACCCTACTGCTAATGCTCAGTATTTAAAAGGCTTATAAGCGAATAGAGCAAGATTGCACTCGCACAATTTATGGAAGACTTATACCCAATGAAGCAAGAAACGCTCAGCTACTTTGATGATCTGAATTACAGCGTTGTGACGCAATCAGAAGACGTCTATGAGCTCACGCAAAACCGCACGGGGTTGACGGTAGAGCTCAACTTCTCTGCTCTTGGTAAAGGCAAATTGCCCGCAGAAAGCGCGCAAAAAACTGATAAGAAACTTTATTTTATCGATATTGATGACATCGAAAACATCGGTTTTGAAGCACTCGAATCTTTTGTCATCAGGCTGAATGAACATTGTTCCATGGTGGTGTTTGAGGAAGAATTCTTTGAACAAAGCATGAAAGAGATATGGATGTTCTTATCGAATGATCCACGTGATCGTGACGTGTTCAACGACAGTAAGTTCTATCGGGCTTAATACCCACATCATAACGGTTGAAATGCCATAAAGATAAAAAGGTGCTAGAAGACCTAGCACCTAGGTAAACATGTCATCGGGGGGAGTTTACCAAATATAATCAGTTGTTAGGGTCAACAGACCCTAGAGCTTTCCTTCACTTCCGCACATATGGATCTTATCCATCACCACCTGTTTCATCGCCGCTTTACCAGGCGTGATGTATTTACGAGGGTCGTTTGCGTCAGGGTGATGCGCAAAATGTTGTTTGACCGCATTTGAGAACGCGATCTTCAGCTCAGTCGCCACGTTCACCTTGCACACACCAAGGTCAATACAACGACGAACCATTTCATCAGGAACACCTGATGCGCCATGCAGTACTAACGGAATATCGACAACACCACGGATTTTATCTAAGCGGTTAAAGTCGAGTTTAGGCTCCGCTTTATACAAGCCATGAGCTGTGCCAATTGCCACAGCTAACGAATCAATACCTGTACGACGAACAAACTCTGCGGCAGAAGCTGGGTCGGTCATTAGTGCATCGGCACCGTCGACAATCAGATCGTCTTCTTGACCGCCTAAACGACCTAACTCAGCTTCGACACTTGCGTCGAATCGGTTACAGTATTGAACCACCGAGCGCACAATCTCTATGTTCTGATCAAACGCATAATGCGAACCATCAATCATTACAGAACGAATACCGTGATCGACCTTAGTACAAATGTCTTGTAGGTCTTCATGGTGATCAAGATGAAGAACTAACGGGATTGAATGCTTATGTGCAGCTTCTTTACAAATACTGATCAGGTAATCGGTGCCCGCATAATCAAAAGTTCCCGGCGTGCCTGCGAGAATCACTGGAGAGCCCATCTCTGAAGCGGTTTCAACAATGACTTGGACCGTCTCTAAGTTATGAATATTAAATGCAGGCACCGCATAACCAGCTTGTTGCGCACGTTTTAGCATTTCACGGGAAGAAATTAGATACATAAAGCCTCCTGACTTGGTACGGATGCATCAAACACAAGACGCCCATTGACCCAAGTTTTTACAATTGAGAAATCTGATTTAACAGCGACCATAGATGCGCGCTTTCCGGCTTCTAGGGTGCCTAATTGGTGTTGCAAACCTAACGATTGAGCCGGAGTTAACGATGCCATCAACCAAGCTTGCTCTAGTGGGATGTTTAGCCATTTATGAATATTTTTAACTGCTTGCGGCAAAGTCAAAGTGCTGCCTGCCAAACTTCCACTTTCTGTAGTAACGACGCCGCCTTTCATTTGCACTTCGTATTCACCAAGCGTGTAGCGACCATCAGGCATGCCTGTCGCACTCATAGCATCGGTAATCAGCGTCATGCGTTGACCACAGCAGCGATGCGCGACATCTATAGCAGCAGAGTGAACGTGATGCCCATCGGCAATCATTTCGACATAGCTATTAGGGTGGATAAGCCCTGCCCCAACGACTCCTGGATCTCGGTGATGTAGACCACGCATGCCGTTGTAGCAGTGGACAATGCCATTTGCGCCAGCATCCAACGCCTGTTTCACTTGGTCGTAACTCGCATCGGTATGCCCAAGCATCACGTTAATACCCTGTTTATTCAGGTAACGAATCGCATCGATTGCCCCGTCTTTTTCTGGAGCCAGTGCGACGGTGACGAGCTGGTCATCACAATAAGAAATCCACTGCTCCAACTCTTCGAGCGATAAATCTCTAAACCATGTCGTCGGGTGCGCGCCGCGATTCTTCTCGGTGAAATAAGGTCCCTCTAGATACGCACCTAAGATCTCAGCACCATCAACGCCATGTCGTTTACTCACAGCAACTTGCTTTAACGCGGCACGAATTTTTGCCACAGGAGCGGTTACGGTTGTGGCAACAAATGCGGTAACGCCCAAGCTCGCGAAATAGCGAGACATCGTATTGAGGCTGTCATGCTCGGCATCCATAACGTCACAGCCTTTGGCTCCATGCACATGACTGTCAATCAGGCCGGGTAGTATGCTCACCTCACCTAAGTCAATAAAATCAATATGTTGATGAGAGTTGAATGGCTCAACAGAATCAATCACCCCATTTTCGTTGATGCGAATTAGCCCATCATCAAGCCATCTATCACCTTGCAATACACGCTGAGCTCGGTAGCAAGAATGTCTTGCACGATCTTGTTCAGATGCCATCTTCTTCTACCGTTCCCACATGTTTGGCTTTCTCAGCCATTTCAGCACTCAACGAAGTAATGCCACGATGCCCGCAAGCCAGCGCTTGATCGCGAAACTCAGCGAGATCGAGTTCATCGCGTTCCAAAAGCATCTCAGCCGCCATCTGCATGTTTGTTCCCGTTACAACCTGGACATCGTCACGCTCTTGACTGATCAGTGATGCGGTACGAAAAGGTGTACCTCCCAACAAATCAGTCAAGAAAACAATACCTTCGCCAGAATCAACTTCATTAATCGCCTCGCGCATTGACACTTCCAGTTGCGGAGTCGTTGCCTCTTCTGGAAAGTCGATAAACTTAAATTGAGGTTGCTCCCCAATAACCTGAAACACCGCTTTGGCAAGACCGGAAGCAAACCCTCCGTGACCAGATAGAATTACAGCAATCATTTACGTTTCCTTAATGGGGCAGAGCACTCCACCCCAATGTTTTGTGTGTCCAATGTGATTTATAAGAAACCCATAAAACGCCCAACAACGCCTAACACCACGGTGATACCGATAAGTTTTAGCGGGCTCCAACCACGCTTGACGAGCGCGTACATAGCTAGGGTGTAGACCAATGGAAGAAACGCTGGCATGAGTTTATCGATCACATCGCCTTGCAGTTTCACCACGGCATCACCGGCGGTAATTTCTGCGGTCGTCGATAGACGAACATAAGTCGCCACCAAAGCACCTATCACCGTCATACCTACCATCGAAGCCGCGTGTCCGACTTTCTTCGTGTTGGCTTTGATAACAGGGATAGCAGCAACCCCCATGCGATACGCATAATGTGCGAGACCAAATCGCAGACCAAAATGCACCACGTTAAACAGCACAATAAAGAACACCGCACCCATGATGGAGCCTTGCAGCGCAAGGTCTGCACCGATACCGCCGCAAATAGGAAGAAGAGTCAGCCAGAACATCGCATCACCAATGCCACCCATTGGTGCACCAACCGCGATCTTAGTGCTCTGAATACTGCTGACGTTTTGCTTGGAGCGTTCCATCGCCAGAACGATCCCCATGACAAATGTCACCAAGAACGGGTGAGTATTGAAGAACCCCATATGACCTTGCATTGCTTTAGATAGGTCAGCTTTATTGGTGTGAATCTTCTTCAGCGCAGGCAGTAGTCCGTACAACCAACCAGAAGCCTGCATACGTTCGTAGTTGAAAGACGCTTGGAGTAACAGCGAGCGCCACGCCATACGATTGATGTCTGCTTTGGTTAGATCTGCACCAATCTCTTTATTTTCATACTCATCTTCAGCCACGCCAGGAACTGGCTGCACATCAACATTTTGGTTACGAAGGTCGAGTTCGTTACTTACATTAGATTCCATCTTCAAAGTCCTCAGCAGGTGCAGTTACAGGAGTGGGTTCCGTTTTACGCATGAAGTCGATAATGGCCATGGCCGTCGCAGCCGCGGCAATCGCTAAGATTGGCAGTTGAAGCCAAGCTGCAGCGACGAAGCCAAGGATGAAGTAAGGAATGTAGGCGTTCTTCATCATGATTTTCATCAAGACAGCAAAGCCTATTGCAGGCATGATGCCACCAGCGACGCCTAAGCCATCAATGAGATCTTTCGGCAGTACTTCAACGATTTTCCCTGCATGTTCAGCCCCAAGATAAACGGGTAAGAATGCACACAGAAAGTAGAAAGAACCGAGTACAGCAAGTGCCATATAGTTCACGCGTTCAATACCATTGGTATCCGCATTTTGTGCGTACTCGTCACACTTAGACATGACCGCAGACATTGCAGAAAAGAGCAGCGTAATGCCCATCTGTACGGCAACGGCGAAAGGCACAGCGACACCAACCGCAACATTTGGCTCGACTTTGGTTGTAATCGCAAAAGCCGTACCCACGATGGTGCCGATGATAACGTTTGGTGGTTGAGCCCCCGCAAGAGGGGCAAGTCCCATCCAAATCAATTCAAGCGTACCGCCGACCAAGATACCGGTTTGCAAGTCGCCTAAAATCAGACCAACAAGTGGACCAAGCACCACCGGACGGTGGAAGTGAGTAAGACCATTAAATAAATCTAGGCCAGCAAAAAAGGCTAAGATGCCGAGCATCAAGGCCTGTAAGAGTCCTATTTCCATGATTTCTTTCCTATTGTTAGATAAGAGTAAAGAGGTCAGTCGCACTTTCAGTTGGCACCCCTTGGATCGTGCATTTCACCCCTAGTGCTTTTAATTTTTCAAACTCCGCAACGTCTTCAGTTCCGACTGAAACCGTCTTGGCAATTTGCTTTTTCCCCTCAACGTAGTGCATGTTTCCGACGTTGATATTGCTAATTGGCACACCACCTTCCACCAATTGGCGGAAATCTTTTGGTGTGCGACAAACCATTAGAATTCGTTGGCGTTCAGCCGCTTTATGGATGGTGTCGATGGTCTTTTTCACCGTCCAAAATCGGATTGCGATGCCATCTGCTAGCACCATCTCCATTAAGTTCTGTTGAATGGTGTCTTCTGCTACCTCATCGTTCACAACGACAATAATGTTGGCATCCGCAAAACCTACCCATTGCACACCCACTTGCCCATGGACGAGGCGCTCATCAATACGACTTAACACGATATTTGGCATGGTCTATTCCTTTTCGAATCCGTTACTTGTTGAATGGGTAGATGGTGACACCTTGCACCACACGATTGACTTCACCGGTTGGGCACGGATTGTCCGGTCCAAATCCCAGTTGAAGTGATTTTTCAAATGCCAACATTTGGCAGAAGAGAATGAATGGGAAGCACAGCCACTGATCGCCCAAGTCCAATCTCCCAAATTCAAAAACATCGTCTTCGTTGAGAGACAGTTCTGTGAGAGCAATATGAGCTAATGCTTGTTTGTCGCGACGGATCTCATTGAATAAATCCAGATCGTACCCACGGGTATAAGCGTCACTTGATAGCAACTGGATCACGACCGCTTTATCGTTAATGGTGAATTTAGGGCCGTGGCGGAAGCCAAGAGATGAGTCGAAAGCCGTCATCACTTTACCTGCACTTAGCTCAAGCGATTTGAGTGATGCTTCACGGGCAAGCCCTGCAAAACCACCACTACCAATTACGATTAAACGCTCATAAGGCTGGCTGGCGAGCGCCTTAATAGCAGACTCCCATTGCTCTAACTTGGCTTCGCAAAGTGCTGCTACCACTTCAATTTGTTCATGCCATTGCTTTGGAGATTGACCACCAAATAACGTCAGCGTAGACATCAACATACAACTGAAGCTTGATGTCATCGCAAAGCTCTTATCATTTGAGCCTTCAGGCATGATCACGCAGCAAGCATTTTGTGCAGTTCGAGCGTAATGAGAGAGTTCCCCGTCACGGTTACACGTCAAGAACAAGTGATGACAATGAGGAACAAGCTGATCGACAAGAGCAACAGCAGCAACACTTTCCGGGCTATTACCAGAGCGGGCGTAAGAAACGACGAACGTCGGACGACTTGGGTCCAGATACTGTTCCGGGTTTGACACTAAATCCGTGGTTGGGATGGACTCAACTTGAAATCTCAGCCCCTCTTGAATAAATGGTGCTGCCGCATCGCCGACAAATGCGGATGTGCCCGCACCAGTCAAAATAATGCGTAGGTCTGGCTGCTCAAGCAGAGGCGTTAGAAAATCGCGGATTGCCTCATACTGCTCTTCTAAAATGGTTGAAAGTGCTCGCCATAACTGAGGTTGATGACTGATTTCTTGAGCCGTATGAACACCATTACGTTGTTCTAACCATGGCAACTCATAGCCTAAAACTGAACTCATTTGGTCGTCTCCTTGCTAGCCACTGAATTGGCGTAACAGGCTTCGGAATAGACTTGTGTCACTTCCATAATCTTGTGCACGACAATCTCAGCAGGTTGATTTTGAATTTGATGTTGAGAAATTGCCTTAGCTTGGTTGGGTAAATATTGGCTAAGGATTGTGATTGGCAGAGGGTGAGCAGCTAAGTTGTCAAACAGAGCTTGCTGCGCCGCTTTAACCTCTGGATGATTCCAGTAGTAACGGATGCGATCACTCAAGCTGTAGCTGCAATCGAGATATTGTTGATGCCCTTTGCTGGAGTAGTGAGAACGCCAATAATTAGGTTGCTCTCTCATCACTTGTTCTATGGTTTCGCGTAAGTGAGAAGCATGATGAGCGCCTAACCACTCTTTCTCCGCAGAGTCCAGACCATACAAGGCTTCACGCAAAGCAAATGTGAGAGCTGGACCGACTTTGAGAATCGCAAAATGATCGCGAATCAGTTGGTGATATGCCTCTGGGTTTTGGTAATCCGTAGAATGCGCTTCGAAGACCAGATTTGGTTGGCTGTCGATCATATTGCTTAACGATCGCGCTGCCGCACTGTGGTAGTGATGTACTGAGTGGTGATCAAATTCCACTCCTGGTTGCACCACTAAGCCAATCACACGAGGCCAAACATAGCTAAGCCCGATATCACTGAACGTTTGATGATGAGCATTTAGCGTTGCCAATGCTTCTTCCGCTTTCGTCACTTGAATACCTTCTTCTTCAAGCGAATCAAGAGCACCACCTGGCGTTGGAACTTCCGTGCCAACCACATACACTGGCGCTTCACCACCGACCGTTTTCCATGCTTGCTCTGCCACCAAACATAACTGGGCAGCACGCTGCGCCATTAGCTCTTCACTCAGCGGTACCTCGTCATCGGCACAAGGCATTGAACAATCGAGATGAATCTTCTTAAAGCCCGCGCAAACATAGTCTCGAATCATTTGCGCTGAATATTCCATTGCTTGGCTTGCTGGTAAGTGCTGCCAACAGTTAGGACCAAGATGATCGCCACCCAATACCACGTTCTCAGCGGGAAAATTAACCCGCTCAGCCAAATCAAATACGTGGCTCGCGAAATCTTGTGGTGTCATTCCGGTGTAGCCACCAAACTGATTAACTTGATTTGACGTTGCCTCAATCAAAACCAGTTGCTCATTTTGCGCAGCCTGCTTTATCGCAGCTTCAAGTACTAAGGGATGAGCAGAACACACAGCATAAATACCGGTAAGCTGACCTTGTTTGTGTTGCTCGATTAGAGAAAGTAACGCTTTCATTTTGATTCCTAGTTAACGATTTGATCCGCAATGACGACATCTACGCCAAGTTCAATAAGGGATTGGTGCGTGTTATGGGGAATGTTGCGATCTGTGACCAAGACGTCGATCTGGCTTGCAGCTCGGATCATGCAAAAGCTTTTGCGCCCAAATTTGCTTGAATCGGTGACAGCAATGACTTGGCGAGCAACCTCACACATGGCGCGATTCACCTGAGCTTCTTGATTGTCCGGCGTAGTCACGCCAGCAAGCAGGTCGAATCCATCCACGCCCAAAAACAGCTTGTCAAAAAGGTAAGATCGAATTTGCTGTTCACCATGGTTACCTATCAGTGAACAAGAAGCGCGACGCAGGCTACCTCCAACCACATGTAACTCGACGTTTTCCATCTTGCTAAGTTGGTAGGCGGTATTGAGGGCGTTGGTCATCACAACCAATTGCTGTTTATTGACCAAGTACTGCGGCATAAGACCTATCGTGGTACCGGAATCCAAAATGATCGCTTCGCCATCTTGAATAAGGCTCGCAGCAGCCTGTGCTATCGCTTGTTTCGCACTGCGATTAAGTTGATCTTTGCGGTAGAGCGGTTGGTCAAAGGCAAAGTTAGGGTTGAGTGTTGCGCCACCATAACAGCGAAAAACACAGCCTTCTTTTTCTAGAAGATTGAGGTCGTGGCGAATGGTGACAGCCGATACATTGTAATGCTCGACAAAGTCGTCCACTTTTCCTGAACCATGACGACAAATATGAGCCATGATTTGCTGTCTTCGTTCTGCACTGTTCATTCACCAACTCTCCTTTCGTTCCATTTCGCTTTCCGTTAGAAATGTTTCGATTTTCTTTTCGTTGGTATTAAAACAGGGCGAAGTTAGGAAAAGTGAAAGCTAGATCACAGTCATTTTTCTTTCGTTTTCACCCCAAAAAACCTTTCACTTCATGAAAAACGAAAGGCTTTTCTTTCGTTATTAAATTGAAAGTAATCACAAAGGGGCGCATAAAAACTCACTTTCGATACAAGGAAAGTGAAAGGCAGGATGAAATAGAGTTAACAGCTGTCGTTTCGAACTACAGCCTGCGCGAGATCACAAAATGCAATATCGGTTATTTTTTTGAAGGTCGATGAAGTCGTTAGAAGGCGTTTTTTTGATGCTGAAGTTGCACAAAGGTTTAAGTCGATCAGAAATAATCTTCACGATATTGATAGAAAAACCAATATCACTAATCACTAATCACTAATCAACAATACGTACATCAACGCCCATTGAAGTGAGATGTTCAAGGTAATCGGACGGGATGCCACTGTCAGTAATGAGCATATCAAGTTGCTCTGGTCGGGCAATAAGGCAAAAACTCTGACGAGAAAACTTTGATGAGTCAGTTACGGCAATAACGACTTGTGCCGCGTCAAGCATTCTTCGATTAATGTCAGCCTCACCCTGATGAGGAGTCGTGACGCCAGTAGATTTGTCAAAGCCATCCACACCTAAAAAGAGCTTGTTAAAGCGATAGCCTGCGAGGAAGTCCTCACCACTCAAACCGTGGACGGAATAAGAATTCTCACGCATGGTGCCTCCAGTGACCATAACAGAGACATTACTTTGATTGGCAAGGTGATAGGCGATGTTAATGCCATTAGTCATGACGACAAGATCATTCTTACCTTTCAAATGATAAGCAATTTGCTCTGTGGTTGAACCAGAGTCGAGAATGATTTTATCGCCGTCCGCAATCAACGAGGCAGCATACTCTCCGAGCTTCGCCTTGATATTACTGTTGAGCTGCTTTTTATCATTGAGAGGACGTTCAAACGCAAACTGATTATTCAACAGTGCTCCGCCATAACAACGTTTGACGCAGCCTTGTTTCTCTAGATAGTTGAGGTCATTTCGAATGGTCACTTCTGACACATCATATTGCTTGGCAAAGTCACTCACTTCACCTCGCTGGGCGTTCTGGATGAACCGCAAAATCTCTTTGCGCCTTAATGATGCGTTTAATTTCATAAAAGTTGATCACCGGTAACAAGCTATAGATGTAATGATAGGTACTCGTATACCCAAGTAACCTCGAGATGCGTGGTTCAGCGAAAGTGACTTGGTTTGCAGACGCGGCAACGATTTGAAGATCTAGTGGTTCTAAATCAAAAATCGTTAACAAAGTATGGAAGCCAAGGCAATTCGCCCTTCGGGAACGAGTCACGGAAACAATTTCTTCGTCAAACGACTTGGAAATAGCTGTCTATTACGCTGCTTCGTTTTCCTTGAACTTGAGTCAGTGACTCGTTCTGAATCCTGCATCTTGAAGTCACTTGGGTATATCTGTTTATAATGCAACCTTTCTTTAATGCTATCAAATTGAAATCGAGAGCGTATTCATGCCAAAAAAGACGATAGCATGACTGTGAGTGTTATACGCTTCAAACTCACATCAACATTTCTTGAACACTCGCCTTGCACTGACTACAATGGCGCACTTTTTTTACGGACTTCAAGGTCACACAAAATGACAGATACAGCTAAACCAGCTCTACCAGATCGCCTAGCGGGTAACCCACGTAGCCCATTCTTCATCAAAGAATGTTTCGATCACCAAATCGGTATCCGTTTTAACGGCAAAGAGCGTACTGACGTAGAAGAATACTGCATCAGCGAAGGTTGGGTAAAAATTGCTTCTCCTAAAGCAAAAGACCGTTTCGGTAACCCAATGCTTATCAAACTTAAAGGCGAAGTTGAAGCGTACTACGTGTAAGCTGACCACGCTGAATTTCTTTGAAAGCTCGAGTCTGACTCGGGCTTTTTTAATGCCTGCCATATCCCCTCCTCGTTTAATCTAACCCCTCTTCTTTTCAGTACAAGTTATTAAGAAATCGATGTAAATCGCTGTTTTTATCTTATTGTTGTCTAAAGTTTCTATAGAACTTACTGTAATAACCATTGCCAAAAGAAACGACACCTTTGAACACAAGGAGAGGAAATGGAAAGCCCACTTGTCACACTTAAACATGCGAGTAAAAGTTTTGTCGATGGTAAAGAGACACATCGCGTGTTGGAAGGCGTCGACTTTACGTTGAACACAGGAGCGAGTGTTGCGCTGACGGGCGCCAGTGGTAGCGGCAAAAGTACCCTACTCAATATCATCGCTGGCTTTGAGCCGCTTTCCGAAGGTGAGTTGTGGTTAGATGGCGATAACACGACGGCTTGGAAAGACCCACAATGGAGCCGATTTCGACACCAAAAGCTCGGTGTTATCTTCCAGCAATTCAATCTGTTAACGCCGCTCAACGTGCAGCAAAACATCGCCTTCCCTCTGCATTTGAATCAACAGAAATGGAACGACTGGTGCGATTACTTGGTCGAGACTCTGGGCATCAGCCAACTGCTCGATAGACATGTTTCTGCCCTTTCCGGTGGTCAACAACAACGAGTTGCGATTGCGCGCGCATTAGCCCACAAACCTAAACTGCTGCTTGCTGATGAACCCACAGGTAACCTCGACCAAAAAGCTGGTTTGGAAGTGATGAAACTACTGAGTGAAATCACCACCCAAGGCAATACGGCAGTGCTGTTAGTCACCCACAGTCCTGACTGCGCTGAGTTTATGAAAACACGGCTGCGATTGGATAATAATCAGCTACAGAACAGTCATCAAGTAAACAAACATGAGCTTCACCATGAAGCAAGCTAAGCTCCAAAACACCAGATTCACGCATACTCGACTCGCCCTGAATCTGTTTGCGGCGCACTATCGGCAGGCACCACTGCAAGCCGCCGCAATTCTCATCGGTATCGTGCTGGCAGTGACCTTGTTTGTTGCGGTACAAGCCATCAACCTCAATGCCAAGCGCAGTTATGCAGAGTCTACCGAGCAGCTTAGCGCACAAGCTCAGAACTTAATTATTCCACCAGCAGGGCAAAACTATCTGCCTGAATCACTCTACTTCACCCTTAGACAAAACGGGCTCAGTGCAGCACTACCTGTAATCGAAGGGCGAGTGAGAGACGAACAAGGGCGTCGCTGGTCAGTGCAAGGTAGCGAGTTGATTGCCGCCATCTCTTCGCGTTCTCGCTATTCTGCAAACGGAAAGTCATCAGAAAACCAACAGAACGTCTCTTTGTTCGACAGTGCTTTACCTTTGCCTGAGCTTTTAGCCGGCAAGCCAATCGTGATGATGAGTCAATCTCAACATCAAAACTTAGGAGAGGTAGAAACCCTAACTCTGGACGACATTCCAACCCAAGTGGTGGTGCTACCCGACGAATGGCAGTTAGGTAGCCGAATGTTGATGGACATTGGCTTTGCCCAGCAACTGCTCAATAAACAAGGACAGCTCAGTTACATTGCGGTTTTCCACTCGGGTGATAAAGGGAATAAAGACACGCAAGCAAATTGGCAGAAGCTGATTGGCGATCAAGGGCAATGGATTTCCAACAATCAAAGCACAGACCTTGGCTCGCTGACCGACAGCTTTCACCTCAATCTCACAGCAATGAGCTTACTTGCCTTTTTAGTCGGGCTGTTCATTGCCTACAACGGCGTAAAATACAGTTTGCTGAAACGCAATCGTCTGTTAGTACAAATCCAACAGGCAGGTGTTGCGCCGAGCATTGTGTTCTCTGCGCTGTTAGTTGAACTCTCTCTTCTCGTTACCATCGGTGCTTCCCTCGGTTTTGTAATGGGCATGCAGCTCAGCCATTGGTTGCATCCGACCGTAGCACTAACTCTAGAACAACTTTATGGTGCGACACTGCTGCCCGGCACTTGGCAATGGCAATGGTGGGCGCAAGCCCTGCTGCTCACATTAGCCGCCACCCTATTGGCATGTTGGCAGCATTTTAAACAGCGAGTGCGCCAGCCGCTTTCTTCTCATGGCGGATTTTATCAAGCACCTGAAGCCTCTAACGAAAACCAATTGTTCTTGATAGGTGCTGCGTTGACGGCTCTCGCACTTGCAGGGTTATGGCTGAGTGAGCATCATCGCTTTACCATGGCGTGGCTCGGCGTGCTTGTGGTGTCGATTCCTTTGTATCTACCCAAAACACTCAGCGTCTTAGCCAATTGGTGTGAAAAGCGCACCACTTCCGGTTTGATGCAGTATCTGTTTGCTGAGCTGCGCGAGCTGATTTCTCCGCTTTCTCTCGCCATGATGGCACTGCTACTCGCTGTTACAGCCAATATGGGGATGAACACCTTAGTGGGCAGCTTTGAATCCACCCTAAAACAGTGGTTAGAACAAAGGTTGCACGCCGATATTTACGTCAGCCCTGCCCAAGGGGAAATCGCATATGTAGAGCGCGCATTAGGACAGTTCGACAAGGTTGAGACCGTCTACAAGCAATACTACGTCGACGATAACCTGAAAGGCTTACCGATTTTGCTTGGCACCAAAGACAAAGACACCTTAGAGCAAACCATGGTGTTCAAATCGCATTTGGAGAACTTCTGGTCACGTTTTTACCAAGGTGAATTAGTCGCCATCAGTGAACCAACCGCGGTCAAACTGGGTTTATCACTGGGTAGCGAGCTCACACTTGATGCTGTTCCAAATAAGAACCTGCTTGTGGGGGCGATATTTCACGATTACGGTTCACCCAATGGTGAAGTGTTATTGGCACCCAAATTATGGCAAGAGAGTGGCTTTACCGACCTGCCAACAAGCCTTGGCATTAAAGTCTCGGGTGACCCACAAATCGTCTACGACCAACTGCGCGAGCAGCTGAATCTGCATCCAAGTCAGCTCTACGATCAGACGCAAATCAAATCCATCGCGTTGGATATTTTCTCGCAGACCTTCGCCATTACACGCGCACTCAACGGCGTGACGTTGATGGTCGCGGTGATTGGTTTGTTCAGTGCTTGTTTCATGTTGCTCGACGCGCGCAAAGCCGCCATCGCAAGGCTGTATGCACTTGGCGTCAGCCGTCGCAAATTAATGACCATGGTGGTCGGACAGATCGTCGCTTTGGTCAGTTTTACTCTGGTTATCGCCCTACCCCTCGGAGCCATGGTGGGTTATGTGCTGACAGACATCGTCACCTTGCGCGCTTTTGGTTGGAGCCTAAATTATCTGTGGAATTGGAGTGATGCCCTCAGCATTGCGGCGATCACCATCTTGGTGGCAGTGATTGCAACCTTAATTCCGCTGTGGCGATTGGTCAGTAAGCCTGTCGTGTCCAGTTTGCAAAGCGAGGTGTTGTGATGGTTCGATTAGCAAGCAAACTTACTCTGTTCATAGGTAGTCTGTTCCTATTTGGATGTGAAGATCCCCAACAAAAAAATATGAGCACACAAAATATGGGCGCATTGCTGGGCAGTGGAGATACGCAAAGTGAGAGCAACCCATTCACACCCGTGGAAAAAGGGGTTGAACTCACCTTCCCAGCAGACCATCAAGCGCACCCGAATTTTCGTCATGAATGGTGGTACTTAACCGCTAACTTAATTGATGAAGACAGCAGCCCACTTGGCGTCCAATGGACACAATTTCGCTTTGCTGCTGCACCGCCGCCACCGCCAAAGGGCGAAGATGACGTAAAGAAAACCGAATGGCAGACTCAGCAAATCTTCATGGCACACAGCGCGGTCACCACAACCGACAAACACTACGCCGATGAAAAATGGTCACGCGATCAAGCCTCTCTAGCCAGCGTCGACACTTCACCATTTCGGGTTTATCTCGATGATTGGCAGTGGACTTCTTCAACCACCGATCTCTTCCCTGCAACATTGAAGGCGAACTCGGAACAGTTTGGCTATTCGCTGACGCTTACCAGCAGCGCACCTTATCAAAAGCAAGGCGAACAAGGTTACAGCACCAAAAGTGCCGATGGTCAGGTGGCTTCGTATTACTACAGCCAACCGTTTATTGATGTCTCCGGTGAAGTCACGATCGACGGCAAAACTCATCAAGTGTCGGGCAAAGGTTGGATAGACCGAGAGTGGAGCTCGCAATTCTTACTCGACTCACAACAAGGCTGGGACTGGTTTGCCCTAAGGTTGAGTGACGACACCAGCTTGGTGGTGTTCCAATTGCGAGATTCCAAAACCGGTCAAGCCAGTTACGCCAGCGCAAGGCTGATGCAGCAAGATGGTTCTGGCATCGCCATTTCTCAAAAAGACATTCAGTTAGAGGCAACAAAGCACACAGAAATCCAAGGTCGCAATTATCCAACCCAGTGGCAAGTGTCGATTCCTAAGCAGCAAATCGAGCTTACAATTTCTGCACTCAACCCGAACGCGAAAATGCCGCTTTCAGTGCCTTATTGGGAAGGCCCGGTGCGTATTGATGGCTCTCATTCTGGGACTGGTTATATGGAACTTACTGGCTACTGAGGACAAAAATTTCCGTGCACAATCTTGATTATTCGATTCATAATGATGAAATCATCATCCCCAAGAGCTATTGAATGCCCTCATGAGCAATATGATTTCGCCAATTCGACAAGTGCGACTCATTTTAGGTGAACCGTGTCGAGCGCTTGAATTTTCAGACATCCAAGAAGACCCATACATCGATCCACATCGCCACGAGTACTGGGAGATTGTCTGGTGCTTGGATAATAGCGGAACGCAGAGCATCGATTTCGTCGAATACCAAAACCGCCTTGGTCGCTTATTTACCATTTCACCAGGGCAGGTTCACCATTCCGAGTTCATGGGTAAAAACATTCGCATGTTGATATTCCGTCCCGGCTTTGCTGAAACCAATCCACGCAGCACGCAGTTGGTGAATAGCGTATTTTCTACGATTGATCGACCGCCGTACCTCGATTGTAGCGAAGAGAGTTTTCCCTACCTAGAATCGATTTACACCCTAATCAAAGAAGAATGTGAAAGAGAGGATTGTGATTGGGATCTTGTCGAATCACTCATCAACAGCTTTCTACGCTATGCATTGCGCTTTGCTAAAACACCATCTCAAAAAGGGGAGCAGAAAGACGCTCGCATCGTGCAGTTGACCGAATTAATTGAGCTGCATTATCGCGAACAAAAGAAATGCCAGTTCTACTCCGATGCCTTAGCTCTCACCAGCAAACGTCTAAACGAGTTAGTGAAAGCCGACAGAGGCAAGACGGTCACGCAACTGATTCATGACCGAATCATATTAGAAGCCAACCGAGAACTGGTGTTTTCGACGAAAACCGTCAAGACCATAGCATTTGAATTAGGCTTTGATGACCCTGCCTATTTCAGCCGCTTCTATCGGAAACAAAAAGGAGAAACACCAGCGGAATTTCGTCTCCGATGTTTAGATAGTGCAATATAATGGGCGGATAATCCCTTTTCGCCACGCTTGAATGTACTGATAATACCCGAACATAAATCCACCACATTCGGGTATTTTTCTATTCCATGGCTATCAATCTAAAAACTGATCCCATTTCAAAATCCTTTTATCAGTACCTGTGGCCTGCTCTCACTGGCATGGTGATCAAATCTTTGTTCATCATGGGCGATGCGTTATTTATCGGTTTGGGCGTTGGTCCCGATGGACTTGGTGCTATTGCCTTAGTCATTCCACCGTTTTCGATTTTTACTGCCATCGCCATGATGGTTGGCATTGGTGGCGCCGCAAAAATGTCGATCGAAATTGGTAAAGGCAACTCCGAGTCCAGCCAGATGTGGTTTAGCCAATCCATGTTGATTACCACTTTGCTATCCACTATCACGGTGACGCTCGCTCTCATTTGGTTAGATGAATTGATTGCCTTAATGGGCGCTTCAGGCAACTTGGCTCAGCTTGCTCATGATTACCTTGTTGTACTGTTACCGTTTTTTACTCTCTATTCCCTCGCTTGGGTACTGTCTTGCTTTGTGCGTAACGACACCAACCCCAAATTGGCAACCTATGCGATGTCGATTGGTGCCATTACTAATCTCGCATTTGATTACCTATTTATCATCGAGATGAACATGGGGATGAAAGGCGCAGCGTATGGTACGGCCATTGCTCAAGCGGTCATCGCACTGATTTTGTTGACTCACTTTGTGCAAAAGAAAGGCGCTTTGGTACTGAGCTTAAAAGGCATCGGATTCAGCAAAACCAAAGAGATTTTAAGCATCGGTACACCGACATTCTTTATCGAAGTCACGTCTGCAATGACCATTGTTTTGTTTAATTATGTCTTACTGACTCAATTTGGTGAGAGTCATATCATTGCCTACGGCTTGACTACGAACGTCGGTGTGTTCGCCCTCTTTGTCATGGTCGGCATCGCGCAAGCGTGTCAGCCAATCATCAGCTTTAACCACGGCGCAGCTCGCCCAGAGCGCATTGATGAGATCTTAAAACTAGGGTTAAAAACGGCAATTGGTAGCGGCACCGTCTTCCTAATGGGGATTTGGTTATTGGCACCCATAATTGCATCGGTGTACTTAGGTAACAGCAACGACTTGATCCCACTTGCCGCGACTGCACTCACCTTCTACTTCTTCGGCGTGCCTTTGATGGGGTTAAACATGGTGATTGCTAATTTGTTCCAAGCCATTGCCAAACCAAAGCAAGCAACACTCATTTCATTGAGCCGAGGGTTTGTTTTTGTTGCGTTGGGTGTTTTGATACTGCCTAAGTTCTTCCCCCACAACGGTATTTGGGCAAGCATTCTCTTCGCAGAGTCTTTCACCGCGGTGATCAGCTTGAGCATGTTATTCAATTACCGGAAACGCGCGGTAGAACCAACAAATGCTTTCGCGAGCAGTTCTTAGTTCAACCAAACCCAGCCAAATGATAAACTCGGGTTCTATTTCATTCTGTGATTAAAAGGAAATGCGATGAACCCGATTATTGCGCTGTTGAAAGAGAACAATATCAGCGACGAACAAATCAACGAGATTTTTCAGACTCTGACCCAAAACCCTCTTGCGGCAATGGCAACAATCAGCCAGCTAGGTCTACCACAAGACAAACTACAAATGCTGATGGCGCAAGTGATGCAAAACCCAGTGCTAATCAAAGAAGCGGTGGATGAGTTGGGATTGGATTTCTCAAAAGTTGAAGAAGCAAAAGAGAAGCTTCAAAGCCAAAATCAAGGCAACTAATTCCTTGTATACCTAGGTCACCTCGGATGCTTAGTTAAGTGAGAATCACTTGATTTGAAACCTGCGTTTGAAGTCGCTTGGGCATAGTAGAAAACAGAAGGCAGTTAATCCCAATTGAATGGGCTTAACTGCCTTTTTGTTATCAGGTTTAAGCCGTTATTTGCTACTTTCTATTCTCACGTATTCTAGCTACGCCAATGGTGAGTTCTCACAATACTTCTGGTCATCAGCAGTCAGCTTTTGCTTACTCGCTTGGCTTAAGTGATAGTGCACCAACATCAACAAATCATGCGCGTAGAAAAGCTCAAAAGCGTCCTCTCCATTTTGTCGACAGATTGCTTCACAGCGATCAGCGTGCACTTTGGCTTTGAGTGGGTTTCCTGCTTTGAGCAAACTCATGGCTAAGCGATATTCTGCGCGCTCTTCTTGCATCCAACCTCCCGCTACCTTCCAATACTCCAGCGCCAATGTAGCAGCCTCTAGCATGTGTTCTACTTGCACCTCAGAGCGGGTTTCAAGCTCTTCATATTGGCAGGCAAGGTTGTTACCCGTAATGGCAATTGAACGCGCTAAAGGCTCGGCAGCTTGATCTGAATCTATACCGTTGGCTGCTTTTGCTAACCACGTGCTCGCTTGCTCTAGTTCATTCATTGCTGACAGCTCGTTAGCAATTTGAGCAAACACGCGACGCTGATCGACATCATCTAGATCCGTAATCGGGTCTTTATTTTGGTCAACGAAGTACTGTGCAACGGCTTTAGCTCTCTGACGCGCTAGACACTGAGTCGCTACGCCATTTTCGAGCTTATCTAAACTGGAGAGAAACTGGCTTGGGTCGTGCAGATGACCAATGGATGTGTGCAACATCAAGGGTAAGATGCGCTCAGCATGGTTAGTGTCTTCCACCTCGCTAAGCGCTTGTTCTAATTGATTGTATGTTTGTTGTGGCTGCGCTTCATGTTGCTGCCAGCTTTGGTTTATGAATGCATCAAAATCCGTATTGAAAGACATATCCTTATTATCCTTTTTCATTGCTCTGGATTGTTTATTAGTACAGCAACCCTACACAAAATTTAGCCAAATAAGATAAACCTTGCCGGATTCTGAGAATGGTCTCACTTAAAGTGGCGTGCCCTTCTCCAATGCGAGTAATCGTTGCTTTCGCTCTACCCCGCCTGCATAGCCCGTAAGCTTGCCACTTTTGCCGATCACACGATGGCACGGCACCACAATCGAGATTGGATTTTTACCATTCGCCAGCCCCACCGCACGTACCGCTTTGGGATTACCGATGGCATTTGCCAGATCTTGGTAGCTCCATGTCTCACCGTAAGGAATAGTTGTTAGCGCATCCCAAACTTGAGTTTGGAAAGCCGTACCTGTCGCTGCAAGGGGCAAGTCGAATTCGTTACGCAGCCCAGCAAAGTATTCTTCCAATTGAGTAACAGTCTGGCTGAGCACTGCATGTTGATCATCACGCTCACCCAACTCGTCTGGTTTGGTGGTACACGTTTCAAACCAAATTCCCAGCAAACCTTGATCGTTAGCTTGAATGGTCACAGCGCCTAACGGACTTGGCATTACCGTATAAAGTGATTTCATGATTGATTCCATAAGTGAAAAGTCGCGTAACTGCCCCAAGGCGACGCAGTATGAGCATTCAATGACGGATAGTTTGGCATGGCTTTCTTCACCACCAAGTCTTTATCTAAAAAACAATCGGGCTGAGATTGGCCACGCAGTTGCGCATAACTCACCGTCCACGGACCAATGCCCTTTAATTCCAGCCATTGCTGCGGATCGGCTTCTGGGTTTTGCTGCATGTACTGAGCAAATCGCACGAGTGTGTCTTTACGGCTTTGCGGCATACGCAAGAAGCTAACATCGGCATTCGCAATGGCTTCTGGCGTTGGAAAGTGGCGCGCTTGCTGATCGTTACTGAGCGTTTCTACCAACAAATTAAGTTGCCCGATAGCCGCTCTGACCGACACTTGCTGCCCCAACACAGCGCGTACACCGGCTTCCCACGCACTCCAGACGCCCGGAATGCGAATCCCTTGGGTTTTCACCAACCCTGGCGCGATGTAATTAAGGTGCTGCTCCACCGTGCAAATATCCGCATCAAGGTCGAACATGCGACGCACTCCAGACACCAAATTCTGCAATTTAGTGACGTCTTCAATCTCAAACTCCATCTCAAGGTAACCCTCCCCTTGAGTGACCTTAAATCGTGCATGGCAATCATCGAGTAAAACATTGCGCTGGTAAGCCTCTTGCGTGACTTCTTCCATTCCCTCAATCGCACGCAGACGATAAAAATCGAGCATGTGTTGCCAGTGCAAAGCGCCGCGATAAGGTAGCACGATTCGGTTCGTCCCTACGCCATCAAACTCTTTTCTACGCACTTGAGAAGGCGTTAGCTGAAGGATCTTTTGGAACGCATCATTGAAACGTCGAGTGCTGTTAAAACCCGCGGCAAAACCGACTTCGGTGACAGACATCGAACTCGAATGCAGAAGCTGTTTGGCAAACATCAATTGCTGATACTGCGCATATTGCTTAGGTGACATCCCCAAATATTGCTCGAACAGCATGCGCAAGTAACGATCCGAGATCCCAAGACGATCGGAGAGATCTGCAAGGGACTGATGATGTAACTCACCTTGATCGATCATTTTGATCGCACGTTGGAATGTGGTTTCAACCCCTTTCCAAGCCCATGATCCTGGCGCACTGTCCGGGCGACAACGCAAACACGGACGATAACCTGCCTTCAAAGCTTGCGTCTTGTCAGTGAAGTACTCGACGTTTTCCTCTTTGGGCAAATTGGCTGGACAGATCGGGCGGCAGAAGATCCCTGTCGTTTTCACTGCAATGTAAAAGCGCCCATCAAAACGGCTGTCACGTGCCATGCGTGCTTTTTGGCATTGTTCAAAGGTCAACGATGTGTGTGGGTGGATGAGCATAGTGCTGTCCTTGCGTACACAGTGGGTGTTTAACGAGTGGGCAACTTGCTCGCCACTCGATCGGTATAACTTCATTGTAGAACGAGGAGTTACTGTAGATTAGCCATTTTCGGAACTCAATATTGAGAAATTTTGGCATTAGTAAATTTGTGCACTAAAGTTAGATCAGAACAACACAACAACGTCGGCTAAAGGGAATTGGCATGGACTTACATACGTGCGTGATTGTACTTAGAAATCACAAGGTTATTACCAGTAAATCAGTCGAGCACTCGATAGGGATTATCGAACGCGACTCTGATAACGAGATTTCAGAAATTCAAATCAATGCGACTGATGGTGTGAATATTCGCACTTATCACTACCATAGTGTGGAAGACTCGCTTGAAAGCTTAATGAATCTATAAAAACTCCTTTCTCCCTTGTTAATCGTAAAAGCAAAAGAGCACAGCCCCCTGTGTTCTTTTTTTTGCCCGTAGTACACAGACGCCCTTCCAAAAGACCAACAAAAGTAAAGAATGTCATTCAAAATTTTACCAATTCCTTGATCAAATCCAGCACGTATGAGCACTAAAAACAAATACTTTTAACATTTTAAGTTAATGTATTTAAAAACAAAAAACGTTCCATCGAATTTATCGAACGAGAACATCAAATTGCCCCAATTTTTTCTTTCTCTCCTCCTACCTACACTGGTTTCAACAGTAAGGGAGTCAGCACTCCTCATCAGAAAAATTCGAGAAAGGATAAAGTCATGAAAGCACTACTACAGAAAATCACCACTTCAAACGCGGGTTACAGCGCACTCGCTCTTCGCATTCCAGTCGGCATCATCTTTATGGCGCACGGCGCACAAAAACTTTTTGGCTGGTTTGGCGGTTATGGTCTTGAAGGTACAGGTCAATGGATGGCATCGATTGGTTTAGGTCCAGGCATGCTGATGGCATTTTTAGCTGGCAGTGCAGAGTTTTTTGGCGGCTTGTTCATCTTGCTTGGTCTACTTACTCGCCCAGCAGCCGTGGCTTTAGCATTCACCATGGTTATCGCCATTTTCTCGGTTCACTTTGAAAATGGCTTGTTTATGTCAAACAACGGCTACGAGTTTGGTTTAGCACTACTGGCAGCAAGCGTTTCTCTCGCTTTCTCTGGTGCAGGCAAAGCCGCATTGGATGAAGCGCTCCGTCAGAAACTGGCGTAAACGGGAGCAAAAACGACCTTCACAGTGCCACAACTCTCGCTTCAAGAAGGCGATTTATTTATAAACATATCGGCATTTCCGGAAACCCATACAAAAAACCCCTTGGCATCACACCAAGGGGTTTTCGTTTAAGTTTGCTCTGGATCGCAAAAGCAGAAATTACTCGTCAGCAGGAATGTCCGCAATTTGCTGCAAACTGTACGCCGTTAACGGGTCAATCTCTTTTACGATTTCTTCAACCTGCTTAATCGCTTCTACAGACGTGCTGGCTTTACGATAGCTCAAATAGATAGGACGGTACCAATCTTCTACGCCAGACACCTTGTGGAGCTGCCCACTTGCAATAAACGGCTCTACCAGAGACGCTGGTAGGTATGCGCTGCCACCTTTCTCTAAAACGAAGTCTAACGCGATACGAGCGGTAGAAGTGCGAAGGTAAGGTGCTGGGATTTTCGGGTGGCGTTCTGCGTGTTCTGAAGCGAAGCGCGTACCCCAATCTACGTAAACGTATTTCTTATCAAATACCGTATCAAGAGAATCTTGTTCGGTAGACACAAGCACCAACACCACGTCAGCAACTTTTTTGCAGTTAAGCTCATCCGCTTTGATTTGATCGAAGGCGAATGCCATATCGAGGGTGCGCTCTAGTAAACCTCGACTGAGCATTTCACGTCCCATGACTTCCGCCATAAAACCGTAACCACCAAAGGAGTCTGTCACCACACTCAAACAGTTCTGCAGGTAGGCATCCCAAATGTTAGGCGTTCCCCCCATAGTAAGCTGCAACGCTTTACCATCTTCGAGGGATAATTCGAGTTTGGCTTGCTGCAAAGTGCTCACCATCACCTCGGCATAGCCTATTAAACGCTCACCTGCGGAGGTCAACTTTATGTTATTTCGATCACGAATAAACAACTGCGTATCGAAATAACTTTCGAGTTGTTTGATGCGTGCGCTCACTGCGGCTTGAGTAATGTACAAGTTCTCAGCAGCCCGTCCGAAGTGACGAACCTTTGCCAGCTCTAAAAATGTTCGAAAGACCTTTACATCCATAAACCATCTCCTGGTTAATATAAAACCAGATTAACAACTAATTAAAATCTTGACGACAAAAAAATTTTGTTTTTCTTTTGTTAGCTTTGCGCCTAATTTTCGCCGTAATTCATCACATTCATCAATAACGGTTACAGAGGCTGTTGATATGTCTGACACTGAATTTCGTCATGGCAAAAAACGTTTTTACGACAACGTAAAATTCCCACGCGGCTTTGCAAAGTCTGGCGATTTTACTCTTTCGGAAGAGGAAATCCTAACAATTTATGGGGATACTATGCTTGGCCTAGAGTCAGGCGAGTTGACACCTGAGAACAGCGAAGAGAAACACTTCGTAAAAGTTCTGGAAAACCCAGGCAAAGCGAAAACTAAGATCGAGCGCACTTGGTTAAAATACACACAATTAGCTCGTGGTCGCAAACGCTTCCACACGCTAAACGGTCGTAACAAACCAGAGGCGTCAGATGACTACGCAGAAGAGAGCCTAGCAGAAGACGATTAACCGACTCTGCCAAGCCTTAATGCTTGGTTAATCCTCAGAGTGTTTCATTCTGTGGAGTTGCAAAAATTTTTCTTTTCCAAAAGCCCAGAGGTGTTTCACCAAAGGGCTTTTTCGTTTTTTTAGTAAACCTATTTATCCGGCGAGTACTCACTTCGCCAGCATGGCGACCTTCTTCAAGAAGCTGTCTTTAAGATGCTCTTGGTCGTACTCCAACTGATAGGTGTTGTGGAAGCCTACCTTCAGCTCCACGCCATTGCCTCTAAGAAACACGTTATAGCCGTCGTAATCAGAAAAGGCTTCTACCCCTTCATACATCTTGCCAAACTCGGTAGGCGTGCCGTTGTTCATCACACATTCGTATGCTTGCAGCACTTTGGTTGCGTCTAAGTCGTTTTTCATTGCGATTCCCTCAGCAATAAACACACTTTAAGTATGGTTAAGGAAGAAACGCCGTGCCACACCATAGATTGCGTGAGATCATAACTTCGGCATTTTTCTTCTCTTTCTCCTACGCAACTCGGTTCAATTTAGCTCGCTCATTCAGCCAAAAAACTTTTTTTCAGTCATAAATTTTAAACGCTAATCAACTAGTCTAACGTCCTCTATATAAGAGGGTAATCGCAAGAAGCAAACGTGAAAACTGTTGAGAAAAGCAACATTGGTTAAAGAAAAAGCAAAATTTTGACCTAAAACAATAGCAGATCGCCATTACTTATTTTATAATGCGAATTAATGTTTCAGGACATCTTAAATTCCAATAACTAGGGGCACAAAATGAGACTTATCCCGTTAGCTCAAGCAGCACAAGTAGGCAAGTGGGCAGCAGCACACATCGCTAAGCGCATCAACGACTTCAAACCAACTGCTGAGCGTCCGTTCGTTCTGGGTCTACCTACTGGTGGCACTCCTCTAGCAACTTACAAAGCATTGATCGAACTTTACCAAGCAGGTGAAGTGAGCTTCGAACACGTTGTGACTTTCAACATGGACGAGTACATCGGTATCCCAGCGGATCACCCAGAATCATACCGTTCATTCATGTACAACAACTTCTTCAACCACGTAAACATCCAAGAAGCGAACATCAACCTTCTTAACGGTAACGCGGAAGATCACGAAGCGGAATGCCAACGTTACGAAGACAAAATCAAGTCTTACGGCAAGATCAACCTATTCATGGGCGGCGTAGGTAACGACGGTCACATCGCATTTAACGAGCCAGCATCTTCTCTGTCTTCTCGCACTCGCATCAAGACACTAACTGAAGACACTCGTATCGCGAACTCTCGTTTCTTCGATGGCGACATCAACCAAGTTCCTAAGTACGCACTAACTATCGGTGTTGGCACGCTACTAGACGCTGAAGAAGTGATGATCCTAGTAACTGGTCACAACAAAGCACTTGCTCTACAAGCAGCAGTAGAAGGCAGCGTAAACCACCTATGGACGGTTTCTGCACTTCAACTACACCCTAAAGCAGTGATCGTTTGTGATGAGCCTTCACAACAAGAGCTTAAAGTGAAGACTGTTAAGTACTTCTCTGAGCTAGAAGCGGAAAACATCAAAGGTTTCTAATCCTTCGGGTAACAACCAAAGATAAACGCTGAATACACAAAACCCGTGAGTCATCACGGGTTTTTTCGTTTTTAAAGACTGGCAGGTTTGAAGGTTTAGGAATTTAAACAACCGCTAGCGAGGCGTTTAATAAGCTTGAATACCAAACTGACGCAGACGTTTCGGCAATACCTCATCGAGCCTATCTAACTCACTCGGTTCGACCTCAATGAGGTTGAAGTTATGCTGCTCGTAAACCGCACGAATCTTCTCTCGCTCCACTTCTAACATCTCGCCAGTATCACTGCCCCAAAACTGCAGATAGACTTTGCCACCCGGAAGGTAGAAATCGCTTGTCACGTCTTGGTCGATCGGCAATTGGCGCTCATAAGCGTGCACTACTCCTGCCAGATACAACCAGTTATCGATAAGCAGTTCTCCTTTAGAACGAACATAATGCCCATCTAAAGTGCGGTGCTTAGCTTCAAACTTCTGGCGAAAACTAGAAAACGACTTATCTGTGGAATGGGACTCGGCATCTTGACCTAAAAACTCAATCACAGACTGCTTGAGACGCTTGTTACGTAGCACTACGTCGTGCCACACCACAAAGGTATTCTGCGACTCTTTATCGGTTCTCTGCTGCCCACCAGCGCGGATTCCGGCTTCGGTTAAGCTCCAACCTTCTTCGGATTTACTGATCCAGCCTAATTCACTTAACAGCTGATTCATACGCTTGGCATTGAGCTTAAGCTTCTCACCCAACTGGGTTGCGCTGTAAGTTTTGCCAGACGTTGCCGCAAGCTCGATGTGCAAGTTAGTCGGCCATACGATGAACTGCCCAAATTTAGGGTGATCAACATACTCACCACCAAACTTGGCGCCCTCTTCGGTCAAAATCCATTTCTCGTCTTGGCGAACGATGTAACCAGCGCGTTTGAGATCAGCAAACAGCAGCTTTGCTTCTATCTGACGCATTTTTGCCAGCGCCGACGTCGATATTTTTTCAGACACGATTCATGCCTCCTGCAACTGTTTGAAATAAGGTGATGACTTGGATATTAACGCATTGATTTCATTGCTTGAAGTAAGAATAGTTGGGATTTTCTATCCACAACAAAAAAGGAGCACTTTGGCTCCCTTCTCTACATCGAATTGAATCGGCTTAATTATTCGCGAGTTTGGCAAACTTGCTGTAGGTGCTGATTTTGCCGTTGATGTACTCGATACCACTGTGCACATTGTTTTCGGTGTGACCAACAATTTGGTATTCCACGATGAATTCACCGCTGATGACTTTGATAAACAAGAAGCCGTCGCTGACCTTCCATAAGCCCTGCAAACCACGCTCGCTGAACAAGTCTTTTTCCACCAACGTACCATTTGGTTTGAGCTCTAAAATCGACGAGAAACCGTCTACGTTCACTTTTACCCAAGGCTGTTGATGCACTTCGTAGCTGAGGATTTTGCGGCGTGTCTTCGCCCACTCACGCAGTTCTTGCTCTTGCGCTGGGGTGAGAATTGGCAGGTCTTCCATCTCCAATAGGGTGTGATGTTTTTCGTACCAGAAAAGTTGCAGATGGAGTAATTTCATTCAGATTAACGGGGTTTCATAACGACAAAGCGCAACTTTGCGCCAACCCTGATGGTAAGTCAACCAATGAAACGAAAGAGTGCAGTTTTCACGAGGGTTAAAAACTGCACGTTCCCACGATGGGAAAACGGTGCCCAATAACGAGCACCGGAGCATGTAAGTGTCTATACGACCCAGAAAGAATTATGCGGCAAACAACCTCGGTAATTCCGCATGATCACACGCTTGATTTAAGCGCTGTTGGGCGGTTTGAATGTGCGCACGCCAATGTTCATCTTGCGCCCACATCTCAATCACCAGTGGCACGACGCAGTCTGTCTCTTTGAGTGTGCGGAAGATGGCATCGAAGTTCACTTCACCATCGCCAATCACGAGATCGCGGAACTGACCTTTGTATTCTGGCGTCACGCGATACGTGTCTTTAAGGTGGATTTGGGTAATGTGCGGCTTACTCAATTTCAGTTCGGTGCACACGTCGTAATTCCAACCCGAGATGTTGCCTACGTCTGGATAAGCAGTGAAATACGGCGAGTTCACTTCGCGATTGAGCACTTCAAACTTACTCAATGAGTTGAGGTAATCGGTGTCCATGATTTCAACAGCAAGCATCACACCTGCGCGCTCTGCCAGTTTCGCCGCTTCCTTCATACCTTCAATAAAACGCAAATGCGTGGCACGGTTTGCTGGCTCGTAATACACATCGTAGCCAGCTAATTGAATGGTACGGACGCCAAGTTTGTACGCCAATGCGATCGCCTTTTCCATGTGCAGCACAGCTTGCTCTCGGATCTTCGGATCAGCCGAGCCAAACGGGAACTTGCGGTGCGCGCTCAAACACATCGACTGCAATGGCATGCTGTAGCGTTCGCACTGGTGACGCAGGGCGTAGATCGTCTCGTCGTCCCAATCTAAGCGGCTACGGCGCTCGTCTGATTCGTCAACCGAGATCTCAAGAAAGTCGAAGCCCAACTCTTTGGTCACGCTGAGCTTTTCTTCCCAGCTCAACTCGTTCGGCAACGCTTTCTCATACAAGCCAACACGATGACGTTGTAGGTTCTGATACATGTCGCCCCCTAGTTCCAGTAACGGTCGATTTGCGCTTTCAGTGCTTCTGCGGTCTCTTGCCCTTTGTCACCCGCCAATGCACGACCTGCGATAAAGGTTTTCGCTTTGATGCCTTCAAACAGGTAAATATCTTCTGGCACGATGCCGCCCGTAATAGAGAGCTCGATACCTAGCTCAGAGAGTTGACGCATCTTGCTGATGTCAGCGTCTGTCCAACCAATCCCTGCTAACTCTGCATCGCGAGAACGGTGGTAAATCGCTTGAGTGATGCCAAGATCCACCCACGCTTGCGCATCTTCCATCGTCCAGTTGCCGTAGATTTCGATTTGGATTTCACCACTAAACTCATCCGCGACTTTCTTACACGCTTCGATGGTCGCAATGTGCGCTGCGGCTGAAACTGTAATCCAGTCAGCGCCAGCTTCAAACGCCATGCGAGACAAAATCGCGCCGCCATCAGTGGTCTTCATATCACACACCAGAATGTGGTCCGGGTGGTTCTTACGTAACGTCGAGACCGCATTCATCCCTTCTGCGAACGCGAGAATGGTGCCCACTTCAATCACATCGACGTAGCTGTGTACATTGCTTGCAACCGCCACGGCGTCAGTTAAGTTAGTTTGGTCTAGAGCGATTTGAATCATTGGTTTGGTCATGATGCTTATCCTTGAATTTTTTCACGTATCAGACGAGCTAAGCCGTCGTTATTGTTATCGGTTTCGCACACCAAACGGGCGCTTGAACGTACCGTCTCGTCTGCGTTATTCATGGCAACGCCTAATCCGGCGTAACGGAGCATGGAAATATCATTGTGGTTATCGCCCACGGCAATGACATGATTCGGGTGATAACCCAGCTCAGAAACATATTCCGCCAGTCTTAAGCCTTTGCTGTTGCCTTTTGCTGCGAAGTCGATGCGATTCGACCACGAGCGTTCGCCGTTGAACTTCTCTTTCACCCATGGGTTTTCAATCAAGCGTTCTACCGAGCTTGGTAAGCCTTCCACCACGAATTTCCACACAAACTCGGTATTGCGCACTTCTTCGCTGAACGAGTCGATTTTGTAGATCTTCGGTTGAAGATGCTCTGGCGCGGTTTTCGCCCACTTTTCCAACGCTTCCATGTAGTGAATTGGGTTGTAGTTTGAGTACGTCATGGCATCGGTTACGTACATCACCATCTTGACCTGAAACTCCTTCGCCAAGGCGATGAACGTCAGCGCGTCTTCCTTATCGATGGAGTTGTGCTTTAGCACTCGGTCATTGTGGTAGTCATAAACATAAGTGCCGTTGCAGCAGATGATAGGCGTGGTAAGACCCAACTCATCGTAATACGGACGTGCCGCAGTGTGATGGCGTCCGGTGACAATCACCACGTGACACTTCTGCTGCGCTTCTTGAATCGCTTTTTTCACCTCTGGGTGAATGCTGTGGTCATCGGTGAGGACGGTTCCGTCTAAATCTAAAGCAAGCACTTTGTACATGTCGTTACCTCTGCCCGTAGTAGGCGTTTTCACCGTGCTTACGCAGGTAGTGTTTGTCTGAAAGCTCAGGCTGGATCTTGATGCCGCTATTGAGTGAACGCGTTGCTAATGCCATGGCAGAAATCTCTTCCAATACCACCGCGTTATGCACAGCATCATCGGCGTTGGTTCCCCAAGAGAAAGGCGCATGCCCTGCCACAATCACGCTTGGTACTGCCATTGGGTCGATGCGGCGTTGACGAAACTCTTCCACGATAACTAAGCCGGTGTTCTTCTCGTACTCTTCGGCAATTTCACGTTGTGAGAGCTTACGAGTACACGGAATATCGCCGTAGAAGTAGTCGGCATGCGTCGTGCCCAGCGCCGGAATATCAATCCCCGCTTGTGCCCAAATCGTTGCACTGCGTGAGTGGGTATGCACCACGCCGCCCACTTGTGGGAACGCTTTGTAGATCTCAATATGGGTCGCGGTATCACTGGATGGATTCATATTGCCTTCCACCACATTGCCGTCTAAGTCGACCACCACAATGTGTTCAGCGCGCATGCCATCGTATTCCACCCCTGATGGTTTAATCGCAATCACGCCGCGCTCGCGGTCAATCTCAGACACGTTGCCCCAGGTGAAGGTCACCAAGCCGTATTTCGGCAGTTTGAGGTTGGCTTCGAGCACACGTTGTTTCAGTTCGCTGTACATGATTTCTCCTTAGGCAGTAACAGCCAGAGCTTCATCAATCACGTTGAATACATCGGTTTTGCTGCGGCAACGACGAAGCTTGTCCAAATCCACGCCCGTTTCACTGTCTTCATCATCCAACACTTGGGTCACTTCCATCAGACCTTCCATGTGCTCGTCTGAAGAACTGCCCGCTAGCGTGATTAACACATCAACTGGCTCGTCTTCGCCTTCAAAGTAGATTGGCTCTTCTAGCGTAACCAGTGCGAAAGCAGTACGAATTACGCCGTTTTCTGGGCGTGCGTGTGGCAGTGCCAAGTTAGGCGCGATGCAGATGTAAGGACCTAACTCTTCCACGCTGCTGATGATGGCGTCGTGGTAAGAAGGCTGAATCGCACCAGAAGCAATCAACATGTCCGTACCAATCTTGATGGCTTCACGCCAGTTAGATGCTTGTGCTTGAAGTTTGATTGAGTTGTTGTCGATCAGTGATTGTTTTAATCCCATTGTTCTATCTCCAGTTTGGGTGCCGTAACTTTGGTTGTCCGAAGCCCGGCACCACTGTTGTTATCCGCTGTTTGTTATTGGTTTCTTATCTCTTCATTGAGAGAAATATTTGGTCATGCTGTTTTATTTTGCTGGTACAAAGTTTTTATTGATGATGTCGAGTAGCTCGTCACCGAAGGAGTTAGGGTTAAGCATGTTTTGCACCCCGAGTACAAACTTGCCTTCGCCTGGTTCCATCTCCGCAGACAGGTGCTTCGACGATACGATGATGTCCGTGCTCGCAAGCTTCGACTTGTAGTCCGACACTGCGCATGAGTCCATCACGTGAGGAATGCCTTTCTTCTCTAAGTATTTGCCGATCTTCATTTTCATCATCATCGATGAGCCTTGACCGTTACCACATACCGCTAGGATGCTTACTGGGCGCAGACCGTCGCTCGCTTTGATTGCTTGCTCTACCGCTTCAATCACTTCTGGCTCTTCACTGATTTCTACTGTGCCTTGCGCGTCCTCTTCAGCACGTAGCTTGCGAGAAGCGAAGAACATGTAAACCAGAGACAGACCAACAAGAACGAAGAAGAACATTTTCGATGCAGACAGACCTTGCATGATTGGTGGGAATACGAGTGCCCAGTCCGCCATGCCCATCCAACCGTTGAACTCTGTGCCGTGTTGGCTAAATAGGTGGATAGCCCAAGCAGAACCTAGTACCTCGATGATGCCCATCACGAAACAGATCTTCATCACCGCTTTCCAGCCACCGAAGTGGTTAGCAAATACGCCGATGGTCGCGTTAGAGAAGAACATTGGAATGAAGCCAGGGATAATCATGATTGGCGCATCAAATGCCAACATCGCCAGTACTGCCGCGAACTGACCAAGCGCACCCCACATGAAACCAAATACCATTGCGTTAGGAGAGAATGCGTAGATAGCCGCACAGTCAATCGCCAATACCGCATTTGGAATCACGCGCTCAGAGATGCCTTTGAACGCTTCAGACAGCTCAGCAACGAACATACGCACACCCGCAACAATCACCTGAATCGCTACAGCGAATTTCAGCCCCGTTTCTAAGATGTAGATAGTCCAGTGTGTGGTGCCCGCCATTTCTTGAAGGTTATCAAGACCGAATGAAAGCAGAATGATGCCGAAGAACACCGTCATCACGATCGCCGTTGCTGCGATGCTGTCGTGGAAGATATGTAGCCATTTAGGCAGTTCTAGGTGGTCAACGCTGTCGTTCTTATCACCCAGTTTTGGCGCTACTTTTGTTGCAATCCAAGACGCCACCTGTTGTTGGTGACCAATAGAGAAACCCGCCCCGCCGGTGACTTCTTCCGTTGGCTTGAACATGATGTTGGAGGAGATGCCCCAGTACAGTGCCATTAACACCGCAGAGTAAATGATGGTTTCCCACATGCTTGCGCCAAGCACAAAGTAGAACACGGCGATCAGACCCGCTTGCTGGAACATGATGTGACCAGTCAGCATGATGGTGCGGATACCTGTGTAGCGGCGGAACAGTACCAAGAGGATGTTGATACCTAATGCTAATAGAACGGCGTAGCCCACCCAAGAGTAGTTATCGCCCATTGCTTCCATGGTAGACATCATGGAGGTGTAAGGGTCAATGACCGAGCCGGTTAACCCGTGGTATTCAGAAAGTTTGGAAATCACAGGTTTGAAGCCAGCAACTAGGGTGCCCGCACCCACTTGAACCAGCATGAAACCCACGATCGTTTTGATGGAACCTTTAATGATGGTGGTGGCGTCTCTTCTCAGCAACCAATAGCCAATGCATGTTACCAAACCCAGCAGTAGTGGGGCTTTGGTCATAACTTGGCTGTAAAAAATATAGAAGATGTCGTACAAGAACTCCATATCTTTACCCCTAGAGTGTTTTTTATTTGTAATCGTATGTAGGTCAGAGTGATTCCATCTGATGTCGTAGAATCTACTCAGTTTTTGCTCACGAAATAAACTCTAACAATCAAAAGTAATCACGCAATGCTCATTTGTGATTATTTTGATATTTATCAATTTTGCCATCCAAAAAACCCTACAAATGGTAAGCGGATCACACACAAAAACTAAACTATCAATAAATACAACAACTTATAAATTCTTGTGATGAGGTTCAGATTTTCATCAGTCTTGAATTTGACAATCAAGAGCGTGATTAATAGAATCAAAACAAATCACAAGTAATCACCAAATAATCACTAGATACACATTTCGGTGAATTTGAATCAAATAGGGTGATGGGTATGAATGAAGTACAAAGACACAATGGCATTCTGTCTTTATTAGAAGAAAATCAGACGATTAACGTCTCACACATTATTGAGAGCTTTAACGTCTCTCCAGCGACGGCTCGCCGTGATATCTCTAAGCTGGATGAACTAGGAAAACTACGCAAAGTACGCAACGGCGCAGAACGCGTCGAAGCAGAAAAGAAAAAATGGTCACCGCTGAACATCAACAGCACTGAGCATTACGAAGAAAAGTCCTTGATTGCGATGCAAGCTGCTGAGCTTTGTCAGCCTGGCGACAGCGTGGTCATCAACTGCGGTTCGACCGCTTTCCTACTTGGGCAGAAGCTATGTGGACAAGACGTGCAGATCGTCACCAACTACTTCCCATTGGCAAGCTACCTGATCAATGAAGACCATGACGATGTGATCATCATTGGCGGTCAATACAACCGTTCGCAAAAACTGTTCTTAAATCCGGCGCCCAACTCGCTTGGCAGTTACGCAGGCAATTGGATGTTCACCTCGGGTAAAGGATTAACCGAAGCCGGACTCTACAAAGCCGACATGTTAACCGCGGTGGCTGAGCAGCAAATGCTTGAGCAAATCGACAAACTTGTCGTCGTGGTAGACAGCTCCAAAGTGGGTCACAGAACGGGCATGTTGTTCTGTCCTACCGAGAAAATCGACATTCTGATCACTGGCAAAAACGCCAACCCAGAGGTCATCAAAGCGATAGAAGCAAAAGGGACACAGGTCATTCTGGTCTAACGCGCCCTAGCCTCTTTCTCAAATAAATAAAAATAATTCAGCTCAGTGCCTTAACCACAAATTAAGGCGCTCGGCTCCCTACATCCCAAATTTAATAAAAATTGTGAAACAAAAAGGTGTTGCTATGAGTAAAGTAAATGAAATCACTCGTGAATCTTGGATCCTAAATACATTCCCTGAGTGGGGTACTTGGCTGAACGAAGAGATCGAAAATACGGTGGTAGAACCAAATACATTCTCGATGTGGTGGCTAGGTTGTACAGGTATCTGGTTGAAGAGTGAGGGCAACACCAACATCTCTATCGACTTCTGGTGTGGTACGGGCAAAAAGACGCAAAAGAATGCCTTCATGAAGAACCAGCACCAAATGATGCGTATGGGCGGTGTCGAAGCGCTGCAACCAAACCTACGTACTGCTATCTTCCCGCTTGACCCATTTGCTATCAAAGAGATCGACGCTGTGATGGCATCCCATGACCATGCTGACCATATCGACGTGAACGTCGCGGCAGCGGTACTGCAAAACTGTGGTGACCACGTGAAGTTCATCGGTCCACAAGCATGTGTCGATTTATGGATGGGCTGGGGCGTGCCAGAAGAGCGTTGTGTGGTCGCGAAAGTGGGCGATGTACTTGAGGTCGGCGACATGAAGATCCGCGTACTGGATTCATTCGACCGTACTGCACTTGTCACACTGCCAGAGGGCACTTCATCTTACGATAAAGAAATCCTCGACGGCATGGACAAACGCGCGGTGAACTACCTGATTGAAACTTCAGGTGGCTCGGTTTACCACTCTGGTGACTCGCACTACTCGAACTACTACGCAGCGCACGGCAACGAATACCAAATCGACGTGGCACTGTTGTCATTCGGTGAGAACCCTCGCGGCGTGACTGACAAGATGACGTCTTCTGACATCCTACGCGCAGCAGAATCGTTGAACTGTGATGTCGTTATGCCATTCCACCACGATATTTGGGCGAACTTCCAAAACGACCCACGCGAAATCGAAGTATTGTGGAATATGAAGAAAGACCGTCTGCAATACAAGTTCGCACCGTTCTTCTGGCAAGTCGGGGGCAAATACACCTTCCCAACCGATAAAGGTCGCATGCACTACCAGCACTTCCGTGGCTTTAGCGACATCTTCAAAAACGAACCAGAACTGCCATACAAAGCGTTCTTGTAATTCCGTCGCAACGTCAAACAGCGAAAACCAAAAGGGCTCTCAATTGAGTCCTTTTTTATTGCAGAAACTGCAGATTATACAGAGCGCATTTTCTACGACGATTAACATTCGCTATCTAATAGGTAGGAGAGCTTTCAGAGAGACTCACGCTCTCAAAAAACCTAGACGCTAGTGCATATCTACAAGCATTCTAATAAATGCCAACTTCGCTCTAACTTACGCTCAATATCGACAATATCCGCCTAAAGCCTCGAAGATAAACCACTTAAAATTGAGCTACTTAGGCATCTTTAATCGACAAAAATCATTTGATGTACTGCTTACAAGTCCAATGTTAAATTGGTTTCGGTTAGTACATCCGAGTGCAATGTGTGACTGCGTTCGATGTCGCTTAAGTGTCAAATCTCCAAGGATGGAGTACCCATCAAACACTTGAGTTCCACTTGATGTATGCTCTTATTTTTAATATCAAAAAGGACTCACTAAGAGTCCTTTTTTTCGTTTAGACAACCGTTCATCTCAGATAGCACGGAAACCGCGTCAGGTTTCGACTCATCATCAATGGGTTAGTTGAGAATGAGTCGAGCGTTAATAGGCTGGATAGGACGATTGTTCTTGCCCATGATGTCCATAAACGCTTTCACTTGCCCTGCAGATACCGTTTGAACCTCTTTTAGTACCAACCAACGAACGCCTTCAGAACATGGTGGTGTCGTTAACGAGCCATTGAATCGGTAGTAGCTGTGCTTAGAAGGAATGAGAGACTTGATGCTCACTGGTGCAAAGCTGGTTGTTTTGCCTTTTTCAAAGTCATGCTTTAGCAACTGCTCCAATGCTGGGTTTTCATCTCCTAGCTTATAGAAGACTGCCACAACCGCTAGATTGCCATCCTTATCGGCATGAACAAAGTGCGCCTCTAGCGGGTACTCTTTTCCGTTGATGTGGTTTTCAGATGGCGTATGGAAGTGAAACTGAGAAAGCGTGAACTTTTTATCGTCAACCAGTAGCGTGTTATTGCCTTCAACATTGGCTTGCAAAGTATGACCATTATCAATAGCAGAAACGGCATCACCTAAATAGTTGATGTTGATTTCATCCATAATACCCAGCACGGTTGATTGAATATTAACAGGACTTTGGTTCTTACCTTGCTGGCAATCTTCAGAGAACTTGCCCCAAAACTCAGGTCCATTCTCGCCTTCGTATCCCCAATGCGCAGCATGTGCTGCAGAGCTTAATAAAAGGCTAATCGCTAACAGTGATTTCTTCATCTTATCCTCATTTAATAAATTAAGAAAAATCAGATAATTAGTAAAACCTCAAAGTCATCACAGTGTCAGATAAATATAAACACATCCATAATCAACATTTATCAAAATGAATTAAGCAAATATTTAAACCACTTTGGAGCAGAACTAATAGTAAGGTTTGTATTTCACCATCAGACTAGATTATTTCAACATAAAGGAATCACAGCAAAACTGCTTGAAGCCTTATTCTTATACCTTAATAATCCAAACGCAAAACGAACATCGTCTAAAACGGCATCAATTTACCTCGTCATAAAAACCAAACTCTAATTCAGGGTTTACTGCCAACTAAAACTATCATTTAAAAAGACATGCGATTATGAGTGAATATATCTACGTTTATGATGACAAAATCTTGGATGAATACCTAGATAAAGTGAATGCTCGTAAAGATATGGTTAATCGATCGACATTAAGATTATTTGCCAATGAGCTTAAAATTGAACTTTCAGTCGGTAGGCTTAAAGCAAAAGAGTTTTACGACTATATAAGAAGACCCAAGAACATCATTAGATTATTGAAGTAGGGACTATTTAATAATCTGCTCCAGATATTTAGATTCAGCTTCAACCACAACTGAACGCATTGAAACAGAACGTGAGTCATATACTATAGTGTTCATCAAACGTTACTACACAATTGTTTGGTTTCACTTTGGTTCCGTAGATGTAATCATCTACTTTTCCTGCTATTGATTCTTTGCAGCTTTAATCATTTAAAGCTGCTTTTTTTTCAGTATCGACTCACTGTGGATATTAGGCATAGAAACGACTGCGAATAAATATAATTCTTCATGCATCATGATACGCAGCAGTTTCTATGGCGCACTTCGATGCTATCTCTTTTCAAGCATGCCTTTATCAACAATGAAGTCTATGATTTCTTGCAGCCCCTTCCCTTCTTTCAGGTTGGTAAACACATAAGGTTTTTCTGGACGCATTCGAGCGGTATCCGCTTCCATGACCTCTAATGATGCTCCAACATAAGGCGCAAGGTCTATTTTGTTGATAACAAGCAAATCAGAGCGTGTAATGCCCGGTCCGCCTTTGCGTGGAATTTTCTCCCCTTCCGATACATCAATCACATAGATCATCAAGTCAGCCAGTTCAGGGCTAAACGTGGCACTAAGATTGTCACCACCACTTTCGATAAATACCACGTCTAGGTTTTTGTGCCGCGTAGAGAGTTCCTCCACCGCAGCAAGGTTCATCGAGGCGTCTTCTCTAATCGCGGTATGCGGGCAACCACCAGTCTCTACCCCAAGAATACGGTCCGCATCTAAGGCTTCTGCCTGAGTGAGTATCTTTGCATCTTCTTGCGTGTAGATATCGTTGGTGACGACAGCGATCTGATAAAGATCTCGGAGAGTTTTGCACAGAACCTCTAGCAATGCCGTTTTACCAGACCCGACAGGTCCACCAACGCCAATTCGCAAAGGTTGTTTGTAGTCTTCTTGCATAAGAGTTGTCCAAATTATGGATGGAGTTAAAAATTCGATGTGTAATTATTTAATGGCTAATAATGAAAAAGCCGAACGTTATTGAAAGTCACCAATCAAGAGGATGATTTTGAATGGCGCTCATCAAGCAACAAGTGATGATTGTTTTAGTGAGTATTGGAGTATTGAATAAGGCACTGAGTTGTGAATGGTTTGAGAGTGATTAGGTAAACTCATTGGCGAAGTTTTTGACTAACTAACCCGTAAATATTGATAACGAAGGTTTGCAATTTTTATCATCAACAATGTCTACATGATTCGACTGGTAGGTTATGTCTCCTAACCACTCTCGAAGCAAAATATACAATAAAAGCCTCACCATTCAATTACGATATCAGCCCATAAAATTTAGAATTATAATTCAGGCTAAATTATCTGAACATTGTGACTTCATATCTAAATCCTAAGATGTTCAAAATACTTCAAGCACCATCTCTGCATAAAGAACACTATTATCAGGTGTGCTATTGATGCTCAATTCAGCTATGTGACTCGTAATCTTAATTTTCATGATTGATAAAAACAAAAACATTATTCATTACTTTCAATAAGTTAAATAAAAAATCAATAGCGCCTATTTAGATTTGAGCTCAAATTACTGAGATAAGACACTTTCTTTGATGAATTTATGAAAAGAACAAAGGAGTAGCGTTATACTGTGCGGTGTACTGTCGCATGGATGCTTTTCTTTTAGCCCAACTTACTGCCTGTAGTAAGCCCAATTATGAGATAAGCAATAGTGGAATATAGATATATTGAAATGTTCAAACCCGTAAAACTTGAGGAGTTTTACGTAGAGTATCACTACATCGTCAACATCGCCTTTGCCAAGGGGACGGTTTACATCAATGAACAACAAATCACCATCGATGGTCCAGCAACCTTAATTATTCCTCAATTTACCTGCTTGTCGTGTAATTTGACTCAAAAGTCGTCATTCTCACCATTGCAGATTCAGTTGTTAATCGTGACCGATGAGATGCTCGAATCCTCACTGCTTCAACTGCCCCAAAAACGTAGCTTCATTAAAAACACTGTCGCCCATCAACTGCCAACACCAGTGGATGTGGACAATAACTTTCAACTACTCAAAGAAGTGTATGACTCCTTAAGTAGAGATGCTTTGAAGATCATGTTCTTAGAGCAAACTCTGTACTTCATACTGCTCTCTCTTTGCGAGTCGGGTATCGATGTTTTCAATGTCTTTCAGTTCAATTACGAAGAAAGCAAGCGCGAAGTCATCGCACGAATGATCACGAAAGAACCACAAAGAAAGTGGCAAATTCAAGATGTTGCCAAGCAGCTGTTTACCTCTACCTCAACATTAAGAAGGCATTTGCAGAAAGAGAACCTGTCGTTTAGCCAACTATTGGTAGATGTAAGAATGGGGCTTGCATTGAACATGCTAACGTTCACTTCCTACAACGTTTCACAGATCAGCAACCGCTGTGGATTTGGTAGCGCCGCTTATTTTTGTGATGCCTTCAAGAGAAAATATCACTTAACGCCATCACAGTTCCGAGCTCAGTCTAAGAAGACCAGTGATGCGTCACTTGTCTCCACAAGAAGTGACGATGTGAGCTAACACCGCTCCAAAAAAAGGCAGTGGATGACGGATCGAGCGTGAAGCCTTGCGCTTTCTGCTCAGTCTATTTTGCTTTTCATTTAAATCACCAATCATTGCGTCCAGGTAACGTTTTCTCTCGTCCTTCAGGAGTATGGTGTTTCGCTTTATGCACTAGAAAACTTCACGATATACCCAAGCCATCTCAAAGGCTGGGTCATAAAAATTAGATTTAGGGAAATATTATGTCTAATTCGATCACCGTTACAGCTGATGACTACAACAACATCTGCCGATTACTGGATAACATTCCGAATTGCAGTGACGAGCTGCTTAAATTAGAAGATGAAATTGACCGCGCATTGATTGTCGATGCACACGAGATCGACAACAATATTGTCACGATGAACTCTAAAGTGACGTTTAAATTCCTTGGTGAGGATGAGCAGATTCAGAAAGTGCTCGTGTATCCAAACCAAGTGAAAGATAACTCTCACATCTCCATACTCGCGCCGATTGGCATGGCACTTATCGGGCTGTCTGTCGGTCAACGCATCGATTGGATACTGCCAAATGGCAACAAGAAAGCCATTGAGATCTTGGATGTCGTTTTTCAACCAGAAAGAAATATAGAGTAGAGATAATCCAACGAATAAACTCAATCATCAGCCATCACTCTTAACCAGAGTGATGGCTTTGTATTTGATTACACTTGTGGCGGTGTGCCTTCTGCATTTGACAGAACACAATCCATTTGAACTTTTGCACCTAGCGCAATGTTAGACACAGCAATCACGGTTCTTGCCGGCAAATCGCCATCAAAGAAAGTGGCGTACACCTCGTTGATTGCATCAATATCAGCAATGTCAGTCACTTGAATATTGACCTTAACCGCGTCATTCATCACGTGACCAATACTCTCAACGATCGCTTTAATATTTTTCAAACATTGCTCAGCTTGCTCTTTAGCCCCACCTTGAACCAACTCATGGTTCAGTGCATCTATCGGTAGTTGCGCGGAAATGTGGTTATAGTGAGAAAACGCCACAGTTTGCGTCGCAAGCGCATCAAGAGGAGCATTCAGCGTGTTGTTTGCCTTAATCACAATGCCATGACGATCTTCAACTTCTTGAGGCGGCGTACCGTCACCATGAGAAATCACGGCATCAATTTGTACTGCAGCGCCCATTGGCAGCGCTGAAGCTTGAATAACCGAGCGAGCAGGCATGTAAGCCACAGCTCTTGCGATCGCCGAATCTGGGAAGAAAGTACGGTACACTTCGTTCACTGATTCAATATCTGCTAGATCTTGCAGGTAAACGGTCGTTTTTACGATGTCATCCAGCGGTACATCAATGCTCTCTAGAATGTTCTTGATGTTTTGCAGACATTGATGAGTTTGTTCTTTTACGCCACCTTCGACCAAGTTTCCTGTCGCTGCATCTACCGGCAACTGTGCGGAGATGTTGTTGTAGTGCGAGAATGCGACCGTTTGTGTAGAAATCGGATTGGTCGGTGCCAGATCAGTATCACGCGACACCTTGATCAGGTCACATGGCTTTTGGGGTGTTGTCCCCTCTCCATTAGAAATAAGCGCATCCATTTGTAGTAACGCTCCTTCAAAAGGCACCGCCTCAATCGCCAGCACTGTGCGTGTTGGTAGAAGGTTCGTAAAGAAAGTCGCATATACCTTATTTACTTCTTCAACGTCATGAATGTTGGTCAAGTAGACATTTATCTTAACGACATCATCCATTACATGATCAATGCTCTCTACAATTCTTTTGATGTTCAAAAGACATTGTTTGGCTTGCTCCTGAATGCCACCTTCAACAAGCTGGTTGGTTTGAGGATCAATCGGAAGTTGAGCGGAGATATTGTTGTAGTGAGAAAACGCAACACTTTGCGTTGAATGGCTGTTGAGTGGTGCAGTTTCTGTATTTCTAGAGCATTTAATAATGGTGCCAGTCATTTTAATGTTACCTTTAATTAATGATAAAAGTATTTAACTTACATAAACATCATGGAGGCTAGAAAGGAGAGCCATTAGCTATATTTCATTCCAATTCAACATAGAATAATAATAGAATCAACTGCTTCTGTTATATCCATCTTTTAAACCATAGATAAATAGAGCCAAGATCAACAAAGAAGCGGTGATAATCAGAATAGTTCCTAATATATCGATTTTATTTAAAGAGAAAGTAATCATCCCAGATAGAACCCCAACAAGGATGACTAAATCAATTAATATGCCTCTAAATATTTTCATACCTCTCCTTTCACAAACAATCACATCGTAAGTAAAACTATAAGATTATGCTGATTATTTAGACGCACTTCATTACAACATGCGCGCATTATGTTTAATTTTTACACGCTTTACATTTCAATTTTCCCATTGCCTTGATGCACCTTTTCCTACTCAAAAATTCATCTCTAATATCATTAATAATATGAAACCAAGAAGAACAGAAAAAGGCTTGCATTTGATTTATAAATTAAACAATTAAGTCATAATGTTTTGAAATAATAAGAAATATTTCACACCCACTTGTCGATATAACCTCCTATTTGATAGAGTCCACTCGCTCATATGAATTGAGTAACCTACTCACAGATAACTTTATTCCGCTCTTGCACAACTTAGCCCTATCCAATTTTGGTTAGGGCTTTTTTTGAGGTAGAAAATGAACTTAGAAAGGATTGACTATTCATCGATTGAGGACTTTGAGATTAGGTTAAAGCCCTTCAATGTCACATACTGGAACAAGATATTAAGTTTTCTCAATTCTATTGATGATGTCACCTCCTTTTCTTGCGATTCAGAAGACAACGTCTTTGTCGAATTAGACTCAAGCTTACTCTTCTACAACTGTGAAAATTCAAATAAATACAAGTTTAATTTCGATAACGTTTTTATTTGTCAGTTTAAGTCTATCGCCAGTGATGGGTATAACATCCGCTTATATTCGAATGGTGTTAATTTTTTATCTATTTAACGGATAGTAAGCCGAAAAAATATGTACGAGAAAACAGATAAGTTATGTCCAAATTGCTTTCGTTGGCTACTAAGAAATACAGCCAAAGGTGAGATATATTGCCCCGATACGATCTCATGCAGAGTGAAGGGCTCATTGAGCATGCCTCCGTTAAAAGTCACCAAAGCGAGGCTGAGAAAAACCTTAGTTAACGAAATTAGAAAAGACAGACAGCACCAGAACCTAACGGTCATCAACCGAATTAATAAGCTCTTGAGTTAGAACATAACAAAAGAAGTGCTTTCACTTTGAAGCACTCACCAAAACTTGGATAAAGCGAGCAATCTCGTCCAAACCAATACTGATGAACACGACCACCACCGAGTATGCACATGCTCGGTGGTGGTACTTTATTTAAGCCCTAACAACGTAGAAAACAAAAGGACAAACAACAGATGAAGACTGTTATTCATGAAACCCTATTACGCTTATCCTCAGCCCCACAAGAGTCTCATGTTCAAATTAGGCAGGAGCTCTACAACACTCTAAAACTGCCATTCGAGAAGCAGTTAGCGCTATATACCCATGTTCTTGGTCCAGTAAGTTCCGGTCAGCTGTCCAGCAACCATAGCTTAACCAGAGCGGTTGGCGATGCGGAAAAAATTATCCAAAACAACAAGTAATCGACGGCAAGGAGTCGCTTTCTCACGCTTCCCTTAACAACCAAAAACAGTCGGTCTCGCCGTTTGAATACATAGCGAGACCGACTGTTATATACCGAGTTAACGCTAAGACAATTGGGCAATTGGGGTCTATCTCGCCTTATTTCTTTCTAAGTACGAAAAACAGAATAAACATAGAGCCAATTGCTGAGGTCATCAGACCTATGGGTAACTCCTGACCGGGGATCAGCACTCGGCTCATTAAGTCACTGGCTGAGAGCAGCATCGCGCCAATAAAAGCACATAAAGGCAATAGATAACGATGACTCGGTCCGGAAAATGGTTTCGCAAGATGCGGCACGATGAGACCAACAAAGCCAATCACGCCACTTAAAGAGACAAAGATGGCTGTAGAGAGTGCCGATAAGATAAACACGGTCACGCGGAGGAATTTGACGCTTACACCCAGTGAGTTACTGGTGTCCTCATCCACCAACATGGCATCGAGCGAACGCCAGCGCAGCATGGTAAACAGTGCGAGCACAATAACCCCAACAGAGGCAAACGGTAGATTTTCCCATTTTGCCAGCCCTAGTCCCCCCATCGACCAAAAGAGAATATTACTCGCCGAACGTTGATCGCCGGTATAAATCAAATATCCAGTAATGGCACTGAACAGGAACGAAACCGCCAATCCAGACAAGATCAGGCGTTCAACCCCTTGAGATTTTTGCAAAAAGAACACTAGGATGACCGAAGCTGCCGATAAGGTTGCCCCAGCAAATGCTGCCACCGGTAAAGACCATTGACCTAACGCTAAATCGAAATGGCTAATAACCGCAACAACGCCAGCCGATGCACCCGCGGAGAGCCCAAACAAAAATGGATCAGCCAAGTCGTTCTTAGTCACGGTCTGCAATAGCGCCCCCACCATAGCAAGCCCAGCACCAACTAAAATCGCGAGCAGAAATCTAGGAATTCGAATCTCACTCAAAATAACGTTGGTCATTGCAGGTAGCGAGGCGTGGTCAAAGGTAAAAAACTGATAGACCGAGGAAAAGGGTATGTTTATTGTTCCGTAAGAGAGCGAAAGGAACAGTATGACCGATAGCAGCATCAGGCTTGCCACGATAGCAAGCCAAAACTTTACATTCGAATTACTCATGAATCACGATACCAGCCTCGGGATGGAGCTTGGCTGCAATCTTCTTGATGGCAACCACATTGTTGGGACCTGGCGTCAGCTCACTGTACTTCAACCGCAAAAATTGACCATTTTTCACCGCATTCGTTTGGCGCATTAGAGGGTTGTCACTCAGGGCTTTTATCGAGCTGTTGATCGCTGCATCATCTGAGCTGCCATAATCCACCAAAATGATCATATCGGGATTATGAATGGCGACTTTTTCCCATGGTGCGGTGCCCCAACTAAAGTTCTCGTTACCCATCACGTTGACGCCACCAGCCGCTTTGATCAGCGCGTGAGGCATGGCAAAGCGCCCACTGGTAAAGGGCTGATCAATGCCTGAATCGTAAAGGAACACCTTCTTGGTTGGATAAGCAGCCACCTTTGCCTCTATGTCTTTGAGGTCTTTCTTCCAGCTCTCGACTAAGCTTTGTGCTTTATCACTCTTATCAAAGACTTTGCCCAGCTTAAGGACATCGCCGTAAAGCAGTTCCATAGAAGCTTGTTGTTTCTTCTTAGTAATGTGAGCGCAGCTTTCGCTGAGTACCAGCGTCTTTACACCAAAGTGCGCCAAGTTTTGTGGCGTCAGATCCGAGCCAAATTTTAGACCGTAGTTCCAACCAGCAAACAGGAAGTCCGGATTCTTTTCTAGTAAAGGTTCTAGCGTTAAGTAACGCCCAGAGATTTCGGGAATATCGCCTAAGTCTGTCTTGAACTGATCGGATACTTGATACCAGCCTGTAATACCATTTACTGCCACCATGTTAGGTTGTAGCCCCAATGCGAACGCCATTTCCGTCATATTGAGATCTTGGAATACCGCTCGTTTTGGTGCTTGTTCAAACGTCAACACGTCCCCGCAGCTTTCAACACTGACTGGGTAATGTGGTTCCGTCGGTGCATTGGTGTTTGCGTAAACAGAGACAGATAAAAACAACGGCATCAAGCATATTTTTTTCACGGTAACTCCTTAATCTATTTCAAAAAAACGAATCGCTTTTCCTGTTGTAGGATGTAAGAAATGAAGGGTATTCAAATCAAAAGTATCTTTTATCCAGTGAGCGTTGAGCGTGTTTTCGACCGTATCGCACACCTGCATCTTGCCTCGATTAATGATCATCACTTGGTCGGCAAAGTATTCGGCAAGGTTTAAATCATGTAGCACGGCAATCGTTGTAATCTGCTTATCCTTAACGATTTTGAGGAGCTCTATTCTCGCTTTAGGGTCTAAGTGATTCGTCGGTTCATCCAAAAGCAGCAACTTGGGCTCTTGCACCAACACTCGCGCTAAGTTGACGCGCTGAAACTCTCCGCCAGAAAGCTGCCCAACTTTTTGCTCTCTTAACGTCTCCAGTCCAAGCTCGGCGATCACGCGGGTAATGCATTCGTTGTCGTATTGACGTGTGGAATAGTGAAAATGAGGGAATCGCCCCAGTGAAATATAATCAAGCACTCTCATTTGTGGGTCGACGGTATTATTCTGCCCCATAAATGCAATATATCTTGAACGCATTTTATGGTTATAACTCGAAAGTGGTTTACCCAGAAAATTCAATTCACCGGAGAATATATTCACCGTTCCCATAATGGTGCGAATAAAGGTCGATTTTCCGCACCCATTAGGACCAACAACCGCTAAGAACTCTTTCTCTTTTAGACTAAAGCTAATATCCCTAACTAACTCCGTTTTAATGCCCAGTGACAATCCCTTAATGGTTAACACTTCTTTCACATTAATAAGCCTTGCTAGTTAATATTTAGCCATTATCAAATAAAAAAATCCGTAGTCAATAAAAACAGAAAATAAAAAATATGTTTTTAATTATGATTTAGAAATATATTCATTTTACTTAGAAATAGAGCCCTATCCTTTATTCATGTGAAACGAATAGCAAAGTTAATTTAAAAACTACTATATCAAATAGCTAAATTTCCAATCGTGATAATAGATATGAAGTATAGAAAAGTAATTGACTGTAAAACGATAACACTCAGAGAGTTTTATGTGGAACATCATTACATAATATATCTCTCTGAAGCCAAAGGGCTGGTGTCCATCAATGACAGTAAAATCGCCATTACCTCCCCAACTATCTTGATGATTCCTCAATACAGTCGAGTTTGGTGTGACTTACGCAGCGAGCGCCCGACACAGTGTATTGAGGTTCAAATACTGACTGTATCCAACCATACGATCGACTCTCTGATTGCTAAAGTTCCGCAGCGGGCATTTGGTGCCAATAATATCTCTTACGCTATCAGTGACAACTTCGAGATAAAGGACAGATTCAAAATATTAAAAGAGGGGCATGACGCATTAAGTAACCACGCATTAAAGACATTACTGGTTGAAGAGTCCCTATTTTTTATATTTTTAACAATGAGTTACTACGAAATGGATATTGTTCGAATGTTCAAGTCCGATCATTACCAATCAAAGCGAGAAGTCATCACTCGGATGATAAGCCAAGATCCGACTCATAAGTGGCAAATTGAGGAAGTCGCCAGCAAGCTGTTCATCTCCTCTTCCACATTAAGAAGACACTTGAATAAAGAAGACGTCTCTTTCAGCCAATTGCTGTTAGACGTAAGAATGGGCATTGCACTCAATATGCTGACGTTCACTTCCTACAATGTCAGTGAGATCAGCCATCGTTGCGGCTTTGGTAGTTCGGCTTACTTCTGTGATGCATTCAAACGAAAGTACAATCTTACGCCCTCAAAGTTCAGACAATATTCTAGAGAAAACAACGGTTCATCACTGCTGACACTCAAGTACTAATCACTCCCTCATAGCCAAACAAACACAATCGAAGCTCATAATCCACAAAACCTAAAAAAGCCCAATATTGGCGTTAATATTGGGCTTTCTATTATGTTTACAAGAACGGAAGCTTAGCCTTCCACTTTCGCTGGCTCGCCTTTGAACTTGTTTAACACGGCAGTATGCAGACCATTTTGATACGCCACCGCAACGAGTACAATCACCACACCGATTGACTGCAATAGCGTCACCGACTCACCACTTGTAAATGGTGCAACAAGAACGGTAGTAATTGGGCTTAATAGCAATAGACCTGCAACAACGGTCGGGTCCAAGTTTACCGAACCAATTTGTACAAATACCCAAGCAACTGCATGACCAACAACACCTAAGATCACAATCCAGATCCAGTTGCTCATATTAATCGCATCACCAGCAATTGAACCATCAGCTGCTGATAGTGGCAGTTTGCCGTCGACAAGAACACCCGTGGTAATGTTGAAACCGTGCGTCGTCGCCATAACAATCGCAGCAGGGATAAGCTGAGCGAGGAATACCCACATCAGTGGCTGGAAGTAGCGACCGGCGTTCAGTGTGCCCGACTTACGGCTAGTATAGAGGTATAGCGCGTAACAAATACCCGATTTAATACCTAATATCGTACCCACTAGCGCAATTGGGTAGCCCCACATGGTGCTTGGACCTTCGGATGGACCGCCTTCTAGAACACCACCCGCTAGAACAATACCGAACAACATAATCGGTACTAGGAACCAGAAGCTTTTCTCTGGCTTAAACTTATCAAACGTCATGGCAAGCAATGGCATGATGATGATCTGTAGGTTAAGCAAGATAGATGAGATGCCCGCACCAATAAAGAAGATCGCAAAGTTCCAAGAGGTCATATCAAGACCAAGGAAAATACCGGCAACAATAGCGAGAGCAAAACCAGATTTATTAATTAAGCCTTTCTTTTTAATTTCAGCAACGGCAAATGGAATCAACACTAAGAAGCCCACAAAACAACGTAAGAAGGCGTTGGTTGCTGGTTCAAAGTTTGCTTCTTTTACCATGATTGCCGAGAACGCTAAGGCGAAAATACCAATCATAATAAACATATAAGCAAGTGGTTTGCTCATTTTTTTCTCTGGTCCAGATGTGGACGCGGTTCTAACTTCAGACATAAATAGCCCCAGAATGTAAATAAAAGTAATATTGGATTTTTTAATTAACGCACATTGTTATTTAGCAAAATAAAAATATGCATTAATAAGCCATACCAGTACTCAATGACTGGTATGGCTTAATTAATACAGAGTTAAATAATTTGCGTAGGGAAACGCTAGGGTAAATATCGTTTTTATATTAAAAGAAGATGGATGCTATCTACGGTCAGGCAGCATGCCTTCTTTCAAAATAAAGCTAATAATTTCTTCTAAACCAACACCGTCATGTAAGTTCGCGAAAATAAACGGACGATCGCCACGCATCTTCTTCGCATCACGGTCCATAATATCGAGAGACGCGTGTACATATTCAGCAATGTCGATTTTATTAATGATCAATAGATCTGACTTAGTGATGCCCGGACCACCTTTACGTGGGATCTTGTCGCCTGCAGACACATCAATAACGTAAATCGTTAGGTCAGACAGTTCTGGACTGAATGTCGCAGCCAAGTTATCACCACCAGATTCGATCATCACTAGCTCAAGGTCTGGATGACGCGATTGTAAGTCGTTCACCGCCGCAAGGTTCATCGAAGCGTCTTCACGGATCGCAGTATGTGGACAGCCGCCTGTTTCTACGCCAAGAATACGATCCGATGGCAGCGCGTCATGCTTGAGCAAGAAGTCCGCATCTTCACGGGTGTAAATATCGTTCGTTACAACCGCGATGTTGTAATGATCTTTAAGTGCTTTACACAATTTACGTAGCAGCGCTGTTTTACCAGAACCAACAGGACCGCCTACACCAACACGTAAACACTGTGTCATATTAATTTTCCTTTTGTTCTTTAAAGCAAATTAGCTTCGAAATAGTCTTGAATATTGCGTTTCATGTTTTGCACTTCCTAGCGCTAAACCAGGAAGCGTTGGACCTAGCTCCCAATCCTCTAAGCTGAGGGCTGATTCGACCGCTTCAACAAGCTTAGGTTGCAGTCGAATACACAGACGCTGTGCTGCGGTATGCCCCAGCGGTAGTGCTTTACATGCCACCGCCAATTGGTTTTCTAACCATCCCCATGCAAAGCCAAGCAGGCTCTGTCGAACAGGAATATGGTTAAACTGTGTAACCCAAGCAAACATGGTCACGTATCCAGGTTCTTGAAGCTGTTTTGCCCCTTCAACATGCAGCTGAGGGTGCATTTCAAGATTGGTCAGTAAGTCTATTAATGCTTGACCAAGACGAATGTCTTCTTCGCATAACTCAGAGGTTTCGCGATTCGCTAACAGCCAATCGTTCCAAAACGTCACTTCTTGGCAATCATGATTCGCCCACGAGTGATACAAGCGTGCTAACACAGGTAATTCGCAACGCGATAAACCGTCATCAAGCACGCCTTCTAGCCACGCACAAAGCTCTTCTTCGTTTTTCACCCAACCAAGCTCAAAAGCGCTTTCTAGCCCTTGCGACCAAGCAAACGCACCAATAGGTAGTGCTGGGCTAATAAATTGCATCAAACCAAGTAGTGCTAGATCACCGACTTCACGATCAGAAGTATTAGTGTCCATGCTGATGCCCGTGGTGATGGTGACCATGAGAGTGATCATGAGATTGCTCACGACCAGCATGCGCGTACGCGCCGGATTCTGGGTCAAAAGGCGCTTGATGATGCGTCAATGTTGCACCAAGCAGCAGTGCCAATTCTTCAAGCACATGGTCCGGCGTCATTCGTACCCAACAACGTCCGTCTTCATCCTGACCAACCGCAAGCAATGTGTGGCGGTTGCCTAGGTGATAACAAAGGCGAGCGAGAGGAAGCGTGCCGTTGATGTAAGCCGTCGTGACGGGTTCGTTCGCTGCATGGACACGAATCACTTCACCCGTTTTCGCTTCTAGCAGGTCGCCATCACGTAATACTGGTCCACGATCGAGAAACAAACCGACATCATGTCCCTTTTCCGTCACTCCTTTCAGGCGTCCTCGGATACGCAGCTCATAAGGAAGAATAAGACTATCGAATACCTCACATTCCGTATTGGCATCTAATCGTTTTGTTAGTTCAAGCATTGCAAGCCCTTACTGTTAATTAGAACAAATGGTAGCGTTGAGCCAACGGAACTTCTGTTGCTGGTTCACACGTCAATAGAACGCCGTCTGCACTTACTTCATAAGTTTGTGGATCTACGGTCAGTTCAGGACACACGTCGTTGTGCTTCATGTCTTGTTTGGTCTTGTTACGAACGTCTTTACACGCAACAAGCGGGCTGTTCAGACCCAGTTTTTCTTCTAGACCTGTGTTCATCGCAGCTTGGCTAACAAACGTCATGCGCGTCGCTGACACTGCACGACCTAATGAGCCGAACATGTTGCGGTAGTGAACTGGCTGAGGCGTTGAGATCGCCGCGTTTGGATCGCCCATCGCAGCGCCTGCGATCATGCCACCTTTCAAGATGATGGATGGCTTAACGCCGAAGAATGCTGGTTTCCAAAGCACCAAGTCAGCGAATTTACCTACTTCAATCGAGCCCACTTCGTGTGCGATACCGTGAGTGATGGCTGGGTTGATGGTGTATTTCGCGATGTAGCGCTTCGCACGGAAGTTATCAGTGCCAAGATCTTGGTCTTCAGGAAGTAGACCGCGCTGAACTCGCATCTTGTTTGCTGTCTGCCAAGTACGACATACCACTTCACCCACACGTCCCATTGCTTGTGAGTCTGATGACATCATCGAGATCACGCCCATATCGTGAAGAATGTCTTCTGCGGCGATACTTTCACGACGAATACGAGAGTCAGCAAATGCTACGTCTTCAGGGATGTTTGGATCTAGATGGTGACACTCCATCAACATATCCAGATGCTCATCAACGGTATTGATGGTGTACGGACGCGTTGGGTTTGTTGAAGAAGGCAGTACATTTGGTAATGCACACGCTGCAATGATGTCTGGAGCGTGACCACCACCCGCACCTTCCGTGTGGTAGGTATGGATACAACGATCTTTAAATGCAGCCAGCGTATCTTGTAGGAAGCCAGATTCGTTCAAGCTATCTGAGTGAAGCGCAACCTGAACGTCGTAGCGATCTGCAACATTCAAGGCGTTGTGAATACATGCAGCAGTCGCACCAAAGTCTTCGTGGATCTTCAGGCTCATTGCGCCAGCTTTTACTTGCAACTCAAGCGCTTCAGGCGTACTTGCACTGCCTTTACCTAGTAGACCAATGTTCATTGGTAAATCATCGACCGCTTGCATCATCTTACCGATGTGCCAAGGACCTGATGTGCTGGTTGTCGCTAGACTGCCTGTTGCAGGACCCGTACCGCCACCAATCATGGTTGTTACACCACTCATCAGCGCTTCATCAATCTGTTGCGGACAGATAAAGTGGATATGTGTATCGATACCACCTGCGGTTAGGATTTGGTTCTCACCTGCGATGATTTCAGTACCAGGACCAATGATGATATCAACATTAGGCTGTACATCTGGGTTACCCGCTTTACCGATTGCCGCGATACGACCTTGCTTAAGACCAACGTCAGCTTTAACGATGCCCCAGTAATCCATGATGATAACGTTAGTAATAACCGTATCCATCACTGCGTCATCACAACGCTGGCTCTGACCCATACCGTCGCGAATAACTTTACCGCCACCAAATACGACTTCTTCACCGTAGTGCGTGTGGTCTTTTTCAATCTCAATCCATAGCTCTGTATCACCCAGACGGACTTTGTCGCCCGTGGTAGGACCGTACATGTCTACATACGCTTGTCTAGAAATCTTCATTACTGTTACCTTTACTTAGAATTGTTATCTAGTGAGCCCATCACGTCGCCACGGAAGCCGTAGACTTGACGTAAACCAGCGAACGGAATCAGCTCCACTTCGCGGGTTTGACCTGGTTCGAATCGGATTGACATGCCAGCGGCGATCGCTAGGCGGTGACCGTAAGCAAGCTCTCGGTCAAAAGATAAAGCGCGATTCGCTTCAGCAAAGTGGTAGTGCGAGCCAACCTGAACAGGGCGGTCACCCGTATTAGAAACTTTCACTGGAATCGTTGTGCGGTCAGTACACAGCTCAATGTCATCTGCTTTTAGTTGGTATTCACCTGCAAACATGGCGGTCTCCTTAAATAATCGGGTTATGCACAGTCACTAGCTTTGTGCCGTCAGGGAAAGTTGCTTCTACTTGTACTGTTTCAATCATTTCAGCAATGCCAGGCTGCACATCAGCACGAGTTAAGATTTCACGACCTGCACTCATCATTTCTGCAACGGTGCGCCCTTCACGTGCACCTTCCATGATTGCGCAGCTGATCAGCGCAACAGATTCTGGGTAATTCAGCTTAATGCCTTTTTCTTTGCGTCTTTCAGCAAGCAGACCTGCAGTGAACAAAAGTAATTTGTCTTTATCTCTAGGTGTTAATTCCATCGTTTACTCCGTTTCATGATTTTCAATATAAAATCGCGTTATTAGATGTTTAATAAGGCGTTATAATTCGAGTTTGATTAAGTCAGCCAGATTCTTGGTATCACTGGTTCCATGCCAATGAGCAGCGGACGCAATACTTCTCTCGCTTGTTGGAATAAGTCCCAAACTTCGTTTCTTTCGGTACCGAGATAGCGGATGACCAACACACCACGACGCTCACTCACCGCCCAACGGTCGGATGCTGGCATGTGCTCTCGAAGTGCTAAAATCGCTTGTTTTGGGTCGTCTAGACCGACCGCCCACATATTGGCGTGAACCGTTGAACCGCCTTGCCCCCACTTACCAGTAAAACGCGGATGAGTCGGGTCGACCGTTTGTCTTTCAAGCCACAGCGGTTTGCCATTTTGGTAGAGGTTAAATTGTTGAGTGATGCACCCACTTTCGAATGGCAGCTCACTGGCAGGTCGCCCTAGAACGGTAATTTCCCAGCCAAGACACTTGGCATTTGTACCCAAGTTGATCGTGCAAGTTTGGTCACCAATAGAACCATCAAAAGCAATCGACTCTTGAGGAAGCCACTCTAAAATGGCGTTCTCCTCAACATCCAAGTTGGTGTGTTGTTTCCACGGCACCAAGTTGCGGTCGGCTTTGTATAGCTTGTTTGCGGCGGGGGTTGTCACTAAAGCGTGAGCGTCACTTTGTACACCAATGTTGAAGTTCAGCTCGTCACCACTCACCAAACCACCAGGCGGGTGCAGAATGTAGACATGGCAACAGCCGTCTTTACCCTCAGGATAGAAAGGTCTTTGGACGATCAAGGGTCCAAAGTGTCGTAGGGTATTTAATCGTGTGACACTGGAATTACCTTCAGCATGCGCACCAAATTTTAATGTCAAAGACGCTAACCACTGACGATTGAGACCAAAACCTTGTTCAACACGAGGTGTATTGGTTTTGTCAGTCGTTGTCGTTTGGAAATCTGTCATATGAACATACCTTTCTACCTACCTTTAAATAAAAAATTAGGATTAAAATGCTTATTACCGTTTCATTGGTAACGAGTGAAATAGGTCAAACTTCAACGAATAACGCTGAATAGGAATAGAAATCACGAGTAATAAATAACGCCTAGTGAAAAGAGATACTTAATAATTCTCTTCTTTAATTTCACCTATAGCGTCACTATTAATAAACTTACACAATTACATGGATTTCTATATCGATGCTGTAACGAATGGACACAATATACAGGAATCAAGCGGAGTCTAAATTAGACATTTTGCCCAAAAGATTACAATATAAATGTCAGCATCAATTCATTATTAATGGAATGTTTAAAACTATTTCTACGTTACTAAACAAAAAATATAAACAGTGAATTTACTCACAATTTCTATCATTGCTATGCGATGAGATAAGAGTGAATTACCGGAAACCGAAAAACTTAAACAATGGATTTTCTGAAGCGGCTTCTGAACTGTTGAGGGGTGGTCTGCTTATTTTTTTTAAACACAGTGCAGAAATAGGCAGAGCTCTTAAACCCACTCAGGTTGCTTATCTTCAATATGCTGAAGTTACTGAACTTCAGATACCGAATCGCAACATTGAGCCTGACCTCGTTGAGGATGCAAGAGAAAGACTTCTGCTCTGCTGATAATCCTCTCCTCAAGGTAGAAATGCTGGTCGCCATAGACAGAGCCGCCGCCTCAAGCGTCCAATGCTTCCTCGGTTCACGCATAAGTAGATTGGACAATCTCTCAGAAACCGACAGGTCACTTTTCATGTTTAAGACGATATTGATGTCTTTGTTTTCCAGGTGTAGGTGAATCAGAAGTTCAACCACACTCTGTCTAAGCAGCGCTTTATTCAACCGCCCCATACAACGATGCCCATCAACGACCCGATTCATTAAAAAGACATCACAAAAATCTTTGTTATGAGCTTTTAAGAAATTTCCGCCATCACTCGAACGACACAATTTTCTGTTTCTCTTATCAAAGATAAACTTGTTTAACTCGTAAAGGTCTCGCTTAATAAAACCAATATCAAAATCATTTAAGCTAATGAAGTCTAATTCAGAATCCTCAGTTAACTTTGATATATTAACGTGAACAAACGAGTTTTTTGGAATGATAATTAAGTTATTGTTAAACTCCTGAACAGGAGAACCATTAATACTAATATCTCCTTGATAACCTGAGACTCTGGCAAATATCGTCTTTTTAGTTCTGTAATTGTGTAGCCTAAAATTGCTGGCATTAATATTATGAAAAAACATTGCTATCAAATAATTAACATCTATATACTGTCAAGCATACTAGCAAGATAGTCGATTCTTTGTGCGACATGTATAGATAATCAATCCATAAATGAAGTTATATGACTTCAAATCTAAATCGCTCCCCTACCCTTATAGAAAACTGGTCGCAGTAAAAGCAAGAAACTCAACTAGCATAACAAGTACTTCTTGGTGTTAGCCTCAGTGTGGCTTTTGACTACCCCTTCTTCTTCAAGCAGAGTGAGCGCTTTTTCAATAGGCAGTCTTAACAACCCTAGCTTTATCATTAACGTATCGACCGATACTGAAGTGTCGCCGATGGATGACAAGCACTGAACAATGCAATTTCTGGTCTTACGCTTTGACTCGTAGTTGCTGATAAACCGCCTCTTGACGGCGATCTTCTCTTTCTTACTCTTACATTGACTACCCAAATCCATACGAAACCAATTTAAGTCTTCCAATAACACGCTATATGGCTCACCCAAGTTATCAATGACCACTAACTGATCATCCGTTGAGTTGATCACGGTGTAATCCACGCCCTCCGATATTCTTGTCTCGCTCGGTGTTTTTATACTCGAGTAGAAGCGAATGGTGTCACCAAGCAAGCTATCGCTCTCTTTCTCCAACTTGCCCGTGGCGACAGCCAAACCAACATCAATCAACTTATAGAACTCGCGCACGATTTTGTATTTTGGCTGATAGGCACAGTCTAAGTTCAGCTCGCAGGTTGCACAGTGATAATGACATTTACATTGGACGTAGGATTGGTTGGAACCATCGTAGACCCAGTTATTGCGATAATTGATGTAATACATACTGCCCAGAGCCGTGTGGGTCACATTCACCTTGTTACTTTTTACCAACCGACTCATGGTGGTGACGAGCGTCTCTTGGTTATAAACACCCTTGATATAGAGGTTTTGAGAGAGCTCTTTTAGGCTCACCTTCTGCTCAGAGTTAAATAAATAACCAACGATTTGGTTCTCTAAAGCATCAACGGCGTCGTTTTCTTTTTCCTCGAATTCTTTTTTGAATTTTCGGACTAAGATTTTCAGTTTATCTTTAGCCAGACGTATCACTTGAGCCTTGGAGATATCATGTGTTGGTTCTAGCAAGGAATAGAGCTCAAACCCCGCGCCTTCAAACTGTAGGGTGCGACATAAGCCTTGCCTTAACGTTCTAATTTCTTTCTTTTTTCTCCCATCCACAGCATGAACACGCAAGATAAAGTGATGAATCTCTTTCGCAAAAAATACCAATTTCATAATCGTCATTTAAAAATAAAAACCTGAAGAGCTCGCTAATTAGCGTTGGAAAAGTCGGCGAGGTTAAATACGCCAGAAATAAGGAGACAAAACGACCACAATGGTGAGGATCTCTAAGCGTCCCATCAGCATTCCGAGGCTCAAAATCCACTTTGCTGCATCTGGCAGTGTCGAGAAATTGCCAGTAGGACCAATAATAGAACCGAGACCAGGACCGACATTCGCCACCGAAGTAATGGCACCAGACAAGCTAGTGACAGGGTCTAAGCCTATGATTGCCAATAACATTGCGATAAAAATAATCGTTAATGCATAAACAAAAGCGAATGCCGTTACACCTTGCACAATACTGTCTGACAAACGTGCTTTGTTATAACGCAAGGTAAAGACGCCAGAAGGGTGTACCAACTGAAAAACCTGTTTTTTAAGGAGTGAGGTCGCTATCTGAATTCGGAAGATTTTGAAGCCCCCTGACGTTGAGCCAGAGCACGCACCCATCAACAGAACGAAGCAAAACAAAATGGTTGGCAAACTTCCCCAACTGGAGAAATCGTCCAATGCAAACCCAGTGGTGGTCATCACCGTAACGATATTGAAGGTCGCAATACGAATCGCGTCGATGAATGGATAATCGAGCTTCAATGCCAACCAGCAAGCAACAACCAAACTCAACGCAACCACCAACTTAAAATAGGCTCTGATTTGCGCGTCTTTCACTAAACACGACAGACTCTTTTGGTTGATTGCTGCCACAAACTGAATGAATGGCATACCACCCGCAAACATAAAGATGATCGCCACCCAATGAGCCATTGGCGAGAAACCATTCATGGAAGCATCGGTCGTTGAGTACCCTCCCGTAGAGACGGTGGTCAGTGCGTGGTTGATTGCATCAAATATAGTCATGCCAGATAGCAAGTAGCTCATCACACAAAGAAAAGTCAGCAGCAGATAAACAGACAGAATACTCTTGGCAACACTCTTCATTCGAGGTGCACTTTTTGTTGACCAATCAGAGGATTCGGTTTGGAAAAGTCGCATTCCACCAACATTGATCATGGGTAGAATAGCGATAGCCATCACGATGAACCCTACGCCACCAAACCACTGAAGCAGCGAACGCCAAAGCAATATGCTGGGTGCCATGTTATCCAGACCAGCAAGAACCGTAGACCCAGTCGTGGTGATACCAGACATGGTTTCAAAATAAGCGTTAGTGAAGCTGATTTCATTGATGAATACAAAGGGAAGTGACGCAAACGCGCTGCCTAGAACCCAGACTAGCGTGGTGACCAAAAATGCATCTTTTACCTTGAGAGCGATTGATGTTTTCCCGCCAATCGCCACGCACACTAATCCCCCGATATGGGTAATGATTGCTGATAAACCAAAATCTAACGCCCCTTGAGTCCCTGTCACTACAGCCATCAAAAATGGGATATACATAAACAATGCGAGTTTAGATAACAGGAATCCCAAAACAAGAAACACTGGTTTATAGCTAATCATTAAAAATCAGTTCATTTATTCTTACCAACAACTTTATTATTTATTCAATTTTCCCAATTAAATTCAATTGATATATAAGGTTAAATCAATGACCGATATAATATGAGCAAAAATATAAATCATGCTATTTATTAGGAAGAAACATCAAAACACAATAGGCAGATCGCGCAATGACTTATTCTTATCGTTTCGTTACATTGAGATAAGCAACTGATTAAAAACAATCTGACTTAATACTTATAATTTTATGTTTCTGCCTAAAAAGATCCCTCTATTACCTAGTTATTCGATGTCGAGTAACTGCTATATAAACTCAGACTTTTCATCCCCTTTGAGCAATTGCAGTGAAAAGATTCAAATTACATCATGCTTAACAACGGTTTATGTCAAGTTATACAAAACCACCACTGATTTATATCTCTCGAAGTTTTGTTTGCCATTAAGCTCCATCATGAGCAATGGACTCATCAACTCACTCGACATTCTGCTCAAGAAAAATGACGATACTCTATCTTCCATGGATAAAGATTTACTAACCCATGCCATCTACTTTTTTAGGTCTCAGTTCTCAAACTAACGCTGAGCCGCTATATAACCATCGCCACTAGACATTGTTTTCTTTGGAGTTTTTCCTGAACTCTTGAGGCGTCACACCATACTTCTTCTTAAAGATCGTACAAAAGTACGCCGAGCTATTGAAACCACTGAGCTCACTGATTTTTAAAACGTTGTATGACGTGAACGTTAAGTAGTTGATGGAGATACCTAACCTTACATCATTGAGAATATGCGAGAAGGCTCCCCCTTCCTTAGAGAGGTTTCTCCGTAACGTAGAAGGGCTGGTAAACATACAACTCGCCGCCAAGTCTAACGTCCACTTCTTCGTTGGTTCAGACATAAACAGCTTGGCTAAACGAGAAGACAACGATATGTGATAATCACTGTTAAACAATATGCTGACATCCACACCTTTTTTATACAGCAGTAATACCAAGTGAAAGATACTCTGCTTCAATGCGATATTTTTAATGCTTTTCAGCTTTTGGCAATTATTAAGTTGTCTATTTGAGTAAAAGATTTCACACAGTTCTTTACTCTTATACAGAATAAATGACTCATTCTTGTTTTTGTTTAAGATGAGATCATTAAGCTTTTCGAGCTTCACCTTCATCTTTTTGATGTCAGTCTTGTTGAGAGTCACGACCTCAAATGAGCTCTCATCCCCCTGCCTAAGCAGATCGCACTCCACCATCGCCCCTTCTGGGATAACCAGTAAGCTATTGTTAAACAATGGCACTTCGTTTCCATTGATGGCGATGAACCCTTGGTAGTTAGATATCCGAACGAGCAGGCTCCTTTTCGAACGGTAGGGCTTCAATGTGACTTTCTTTGATTGAACTTGATGGAAAAACATATGCGAATAACCTGATGCTTTTTTCTGAGAGTATCACTCCTCCCACTGAAAACATCATGAGCCATAATCAATGAAATATTTTCAAAATAATATGATGGTATTTCTACATTTTGTATTTATTGGTGTATTTTCTGGTAAAAAAACACAGTTAACATGATAAGCGGCTATTTATTATAAAAAACAGACAGAAAATCCTGCTCTTGTTATTTAACACCGCATAATAACAACCATTTAATTATTCGCTTATTCGATATAACACAACTAGGTTGGTACACTATCTGGGTTTCTGTTTATATTTTTAAATCACCTCAGATATACCACTTTTTTCGAAGGAATTATGGAGCGAATTATTCGGTTTTTTACTTTCGGTCTTTGGGGAACGAAAGAGGAACGACACCTTTCAAGAAAGATCAATCATTCTTACACATCATTAAAAGTCGTTGGCAGGGGGACGGTGTTTATATCTGCCAAAGAGGTTCATCAAGACCTAATGACGAACAATATTTATGAAAGAGCTCGGTTACTCGTTGAGGAGAAATAGTTGTTTTTGTTGCTAATCTTACCAATCTTGGTAAGTGGTTTTTTGGTTTGTCATATCCATCCGTTCTATCGATACAAGGTGCACCGTTATGAAGGACAGTACCTGTACTTAAAAAGCGCAAACTTAGGCATGATATGTTTGTTTATCGCCTTAGGCTTAGTCTTGATCATTAATCGCTACGCGTATTTTTTCGCAGCCATCACACATGTTGCTCCGATAAAATGGTTACCTGACGCGTTGTTGGCACAGACGCCTTATGAGTTTACATCGAACCTACTCTATGAACTTGGTGCCTTTAGCAATCAAGAGGTTATCAATCTCACCTGGGTAACCATGATTACATTTTCGATGTTGCTCGTGCCTGTATTTTGGTCTCTGCTCGCCTACATCAAATATTGCATTCGCTACATGACGTTTAGCCCAAAAGAACGACTGAATGCGAGAGTCTTTTCCGACAGCTCACTGGATGACTTTCTCTTTAAATCAGCGTTAGAAAAAGGGGACAAAATGGTCATGCTGACGCTATCGGATAGAAGGTTATATGTGGGGAAAGTGCTCAGCTTAGGCGAGCCCAACGAAGCAGAAGGACTCAACCAAGAGATATCGATAAAGCCAGTAATGAGTGGGTATCGAGACAAGGGTACGCTAGAAGTTCATTTTACCAAACACTACGCCAATAGTGATGCCAGTGCTGTCACCATCATCAAGCAAGATCTGATCTCCTCAGCCTGCGCTTTTAGCTTTGCAACCTATGAAAAATTGCATCGAAAAAGCTAGAACTTGTGAAAGCGTATCATCCTACCCACGGTTGATACGCTTATCATACTTCTACGCTGGCTTAACGTTTAAAAGAAACTGCTCTAGAGAACCGATTCCCGCCAGCTCAAAAATCTGATTAAGCACGTTCTGATGGTAATTGTGCATATCATGGATTTCCTCAATTACCTCTTGCTCCATGCTACCCAGAAAAATGCCCGCTAATATCGCGTCAAACCAACGGAAAGTACACCGAGCGACGACGTTTTTTACGTTAAGTTCATTTGCCCTAATCGTGATATCCAGCAGCAGTTGGTACTTATAAAAATACAGCTCACTGCCATATTCCTCCGTAATAGGGAACGCCTCCGCTTCCTCGCCAAATATCAACAAGCGATCTTCTATCATTTCTTGATGCTTGGTTTGCACATTGCGTTTGAAATTAGTGACTTCCACACCCAACCATGAACCGACCAGCAAGATGTAACTGTCCATGCCTTGAAGGCTCTCAAGTACTTCCTGCTGCTTTTCATAGATGGCCTTTCTCACCGCTGGCACTTTAGCCTTCGGACATAAACCACGCCAAGCAAGGTCCAATAAAGTCACAAGTTCATTGGGATCTTCGTTATCCGAGTAATAAAAAGTAGAGCGGTTGATGAAGCGATCTGCCAAACGTTGATGTTTATCCCTGTAGAGATGAATCAGACAGGCATCCGTCGTTTTACAATAAGCTTCACAAGGTATAGAAACATAGTGTGATTGGACACGGTTGATTTGGTAATGCGTGTTCTCGCACGAGTGTCCCAGAATGCGTTTTAAGAGGCCCATAAATCTCCTAAAGACCTACAAGAGGTTGATATCCTTAGCAAACAAACTTAATGGTGACTCTGCACCCTAGCATGCTCATTTTTTATTTGGGTCTCATACCGGAAGTTGACAGTTTTTCACTGTAACTTGCTTGAGAATCTAAAGGAGAGCAGTCCTGCGCCGCAACTCATTCAGGACGAGACATACGTCAGATCAAAAAAGCCAGTCTCTCGGGACTGGCTTTTGTTTTGTGGAGTAAGGCTGGTTACTTAATAAAAGAAATACAGCCTTGCAGAATCACTAGGTTGACGATGTCGATAAAGAACGCGCCAACGATAGGCACCACCATAAAGGCTTGTGGTGATGGACCGAAGCGGTTAACGATAGAGCCCATGTTCATGACTGCCGTTGGCGTTGCGCCCAGACCAAAGCCACAGTGACCACTTGCGATGACTGCGGCATCGTAGTTGCTGCCCATCACACGGAACGTTACGTAGTAAGCGAAGACCGCCAGAATCACCGATTGCACCGCTAGGATGATGAGGAACGGGATTGCTAAGTCGAAGATGTTCCACAGTTTTAGGCTCATTAGCGCCATCGCTAGGAACAGAGACAACGAAACCGTACCGAGAATATCGACCGTTTCAACATCCACTTTGCGTACTTTGGTCACTTCCATGATGTTGGTGATCACCACACCGATAAACAGCGCGTAAACGAAGTCTGGAATCATCAGCCATTTGATACCAAAGCTGCTCACCCAGCCTTCTAAGTAATCGGCACCAGTAACACACAATAGAATGATCGATAAACTCTCGACCACTTTCTTCGCGGTTACGCGGTCTTCTTCGTGCTCGTTGTAGGTCACCAATTCAGGAAAACGCTCGTGAGTCTGGTTGGTGCGTCCGTATTCAGATTCAAGGTTACGTTTATCTATCAAGCGCTGCGCTACTGGGCTGCCGATGATGCCACCAATGACCAAACCAAAGGTAGCGGACGCCATTGCCACTTCTAGTACGTTGTGCAAGCCGTACATGTCTTGGAAGGTTTGTGACCATGCTGCGCCCGTACCGTGACCGCCAGACAGCGTAATCGAACCGGCAATCAAGCCCATTAGCGGGTCTAAGCCAAGCGCCGTTGCCAAGGAGACACCGACCGCGTTTTGGATAAGAATGTACACCGATGCCACGGCTAAGAAGATAAACACCTTAGCGCCGCCTTTAATCAACTGGGTGTAATTTGCAGCCAAGCCAACAGTGGCGAAGAACATCAACATGAAAGTGTTTTGCAGCGGTAAATCGAAAACTAAATCCACGCCATTGAAATGCATCGCGGTGATCGCACATGCGACAATCAAACCACCCACGATTGGCTCGGGAATATTAAATTTCTTTAAGATCGGTAATTTAGCGTTAACGAATTGTCCCAAGAACAACACACAAATAGCGACGAGAAACGACTCTTGTGGACCGACAGAAATGACCTGATTCATAAAACCTCTTTGCCTCCTTTTTCTCATCCTTTGAGTAACAACTCGCAGGTTGAGCGGTATTTAGGCAGGTCAGAGTGCCTACTGAACGTGTGGTTTTCTAGGGTCCAAACCCACTAGATTCTCATTAAATAAGAAAGCAATAACTCGAATATTCACCCAATTCTCACTCAATGAAAAAACACACTTTTTCACCAAGTTTTGTGGCGCAATTTTCTCGTTTTTTTCGCTCTTCTCAACTTATGAGAAGTGAACAATTTTTTACCAGTTTTTGAAGGCAAAAACGTATGCGATTGCGTACAAATTTTGCGTGAAACTCTGGTGCAAACTTTGTCGAACTTTCATCGGCAAAAGTGATTGAGAAAACAGCGCAAGAAGATTGGCGCTTTCTATCCCATCGCCGAGGTGTTATACATATATATAACACCAACTCAGCCAAGGAAACCAATCATGACGCATTGGCATGATCGCCAACCGATTTTCCGTCAGTTGGCTGACCAGATCACCCAGCAAATATTGCAAGGCATCTGGCAAGAGGGTGAAGCTTTGCCTTCGGTACGCAGTGTCTCTGCGGATATGAAGATCAACCACCTGACGGTCATGAAGGGCTATCAGTTATTGGTTGATGAAGGATTGGTAGAAAAGAAACGTGGGCAAGGCATGTTTGTCGCCCAAGGTGCAAAAAAACAGCTGCTTGCTGATGAAAAAGCACGTTTCCTTGAACAACAAATTCCGCAGATCGCCGACACATTACAACGTCTGGATATGTCACTTGATGAATTTATCCAACAAATCCAAACACATATTAAAGGTGACCAATGAGCGCATTAGTCAGTGTAAAACACCTCTCCAAGCAATATCGTCAGCAGGGTGAAGCGCTGCATGACGTGAGTTTTGATCTACAAGCGGGTCAAGTGCTTGGCTTGCTAGGTCATAACGGTGCGGGTAAATCGACTCTCATTAACGCCCTACTCGGTGCACACGAATATCAGGGCACCATTCGCATCAACGGCTTTGAACCAATCATGCAACGCGACAAAATCATGCAGAGCTTGTCTTACATCTCGGATGTGAACGTTCTACCAAACTGGATGACCGTTGCTCAGTTGCTCGATTACACCGAGGGCGTACACCCAGGTTTTAATCGCAGCAAAGCCGATACCATGCTTCGTCAAACCGACATCAAGCCGCGTGCACGCATCAAATCCCTATCGAAAGGCATGAAGGTGCAATTGCACTTGGCTGTCGTCATCGCGACCAATACGCAGATTCTGATTCTGGACGAGCCAACGCTTGGTTTGGATTTGGTTTATCGCGATACCTTCTACCGTCATTTGCTGGAATGGTTCCACGATGGCGAGCGTGTGCTGATCATAGCGAGCCATGAAGTATCGGAAATCGAACACCTACTGACGGACGTGCTGATCCTTAAACACGGTCGACCGGTCCTACAAACCTCAATGGACAGCATCAGCGAGGATTACTTCATTCTCGATGCCAGTGATGAGCATCGCGCACAAATCGAAGCGCTGAAACCACTGTCATCACAAAAAGGCTTGGGCACAACTAAATGGTTGCTGTCGTCTCAATACGCAGAGCAAGTAGCTGGGCTGGGTGATGTGCATGGCGTCAAGCTTGCGGATCTGTTCTTGGCATTGCAGAAGGAGGCAGCATAATGAAATCGATTGTCGCGATGTTGCGTAAAGAATGGCTAGAGAACCCATTGGTTACACGCGTGCCGTTGTTTATGTTTGCCTGTGGCGTGCTGCTGTTCGTCAGCTTAATGAGCAGCTCGACACTGCAACACAATATGTTCTTCCAAATGAGCTTTGGCGGTGATGTCAGTGACATCCACAAAGAACTCGGCGATGACGTCAACATGCTGATCACAGGTGGCATTGGTTTATTGTCTATCCTGCTTGGTACTCAATACTTCCCAAGAACGCTGCGTAAAGAGCGCTCAGAGGGCAGTATCATGTTTTGGCGCAGTATGCCTGTCAGTGACGTGAAAACCCATCTGGTGAAGCTGACGTTTGGTTTATTGGTGATTCCGTTAGTGTGTTCGGTATTGGTTTTCGCTGCGGACTTTATGCTGTGGATGTTAAATGTTTCAACGGACCACCAGCTGGCGTTATTGTATCGACAAGCATCACTGGGTTTCGTGCTGCTGAACTGGATTGAATTCTTGCTTCGAATGGTAGTGGCTGGAGTATTGTTATTGCCGCTCGCACTAACCGCAATGGCAATCTCACAGAAAGTGAACTCACCACTGTTGGTGATCTTGATTGGTATTTACGCGCTACGTTGGATGCCAATTGCGATGTTCAACTACTATGGTCTGGATGATTTCTTCTCAGCGATTTTCTACCTACCACTGCACGCGATTCTTGCGCCAAACCCGTTCAGCGCGATTCCAGATGCAGGTTGGATGAACGTTGGGATTTACGCTTTCATCGGTGTGCTTGCTTGGACGGCTAGTATCAAATTTAGCCGCACCGTGAACTAACAAGCACAAGCGAAACCACACAAAAGCGAGGTACTGTCCTCGCTTTTTCATTTTCAGCACCATCAATCTTCATTCTCTTTGCTTCAACGCAAAAATAATCAGCCTATAGCAATAGCGCTTCGGCGTGGTTAAGTTCATAATCCCTCGCTTAATGCGCTCAGCGCTATTATCTAGAATTTTTGAAAAGCAGAACACCAACCATGACCACCAAGCCAACAGCCATTATTGGACTGTACAACCCAAAGAGTCCAACCAACGTTGGCGCTGTATTACGAGCCGCAGGCTGCTACGACGCTGCGCAAGTTCGTTACAACGGCACGCGCTACAGCCGCGCAGTAAAGTTCCAGACCGACACCCAGAACTCACAAGAACGTATTCAATTAGTGGAGATGGAAGACCTCACTGCTAATGTTGCCGACGATGTGGAAATTGTTTGTGTTGAGTTAGTGGTCGGCGCAACAGCACTGCCGCACTTCACTCACCCAGAGAACGCGATTTATGTGTTTGGACCGGAGGACGGCTCACTGCCGCAAGAGATGGTCGATAAGGCGCATCACGTGGTGTACGTACCGACTCACGGTTGTATGAACCTAGCCGCGACGGTGAACGTTGTGCTTTACGATCGCATGGCGAAAACACTGGGGACGATTGATGACCACCAGCAAGTCCTTGCTAATCGCGACAACAAGAACCGCTTGAAAATGAAAGCTTGCGTATAGACTGACGAAGTTCGTCGTTGGCAAGCGCCAGAAACAAAAAAGGTCACAGCAATACTGTGACCTTTTGTTTTATTTGGCGTCTTAATCTATCTAGCCAAGGAACGAGATGTAGCCTTGTAGAATGATCAAGTTAACGATGTCGATGAAGAAGGCACCAACAATCGGCACAACCATGAACGCTTGTGGTGACGGACCAAAGCGGTTAACGATTGAACCCATGTTCATTACCGCCGTTGGGGTTGCACCCAAACCGAAACCACAGTGACCACCTGCGATAACCGCAGCATCGTAGTTGCTACCCATCACCTTGAACGTTACGTAGTAGGTGAAGATAGCCAGAATCACTGACTGTACGCCTAGAATCACCAAGAATGGGATCGCTAGGTCAAAGATGTTCCATAGTTTCAAGCTCATCAGAGCCATCGCTAGGAACAGAGACAGCGACACCGTACCTAACATGTCGACTGTTTCGGCATCCAACTTACGAATCTTGGTCACTTCCAAGAAGTTAGTGATGATCACACCAATGAACAACGCATAAACGAAGTCTGGAATCATCAGCCATTGAATGTCGTAAGTGCTCACCCATTGCTCTACGTACTTAGCACCTGTTACACAGATCAATAGGAAGAACAGTTTCTCAACCACTTTTTTCGCGGTTACTTTGTCTTCTTCGTACTCGTTGTACGTCACCAACTCCGGGAATTTCTCGTGGGTTTTGGCATCTCGACCACCACGACCATACTCAGATTCGATGTTGTTCTTTTCGACCAGACGCTGCGCAACCGGACTACCGATGATACCACCGATGATCAAACCGAATGTTGCTGACGCCATCGCGATTTCCAATACGTTATTCAAACCGTAAACGTCTTGGAAAGTTTGTGACCACGCCGCCCCCGTGCCGTGACCACCTGATAGAGTAATCGAACCAGCGATAAGCCCCATCAGCGGATCTAAACCCAATGCCGCTGCCAGTGAAACACCGACACCGTTTTGAATGATGATGTAGAACGACGCGACTGCTAAGAAGATGAAAACCTTCGCGCCCCCTTTCATTAACTGAGTGTAATTTGCTGCCAAACCAACGGTAGCGAAGAACATCAGCATGAATGTGTTTTGCAACGGTAAGTCGAACTCCAAATCGACGCCGTTAAAATGAAGAGCAGTAATGATGCAGGCAACGATTAAGCCCCCTACAATCGGCTCAGGTATGTTGAATTTCTTTAAGATCGGTAGCTTAGCATTAATGAAATGCCCCAGGAAAAGCACACTGATCGCAACCAAAAAGGACTCCAGTGCACCTACAGATATTAAATGATTCATATCGCCTCTTATTATTGTTCTCTTCATCCTCCGTAATGATTGAGTGTTAGTTTAACCTTCGCTCAATAGCAAATTTTCTCGCTATATTTTTCCGAAAATACTCAAAAGGTTGTGTTAAATGCGCCTTAGGCTAGTTTAAGGGACGGTCGTTAAGCGATGTTCTGATTTACGCGCTATTCGCAAGCCCTAAAATGTAAAAGGAGCCTGTTAAGCTCCTTCTTATCCTCTTCATAGACAAACAGAAATGACTGCTTGCAGGAGATGGATATCGTGTTGTGAGTATTGTCCGAGTGACACTTTCTGAACCGCTATCGGGCTCCCTTACTTAAACAGAATGTGATCATCACTATCGAGCAAAGTTCCTTCCCGTCATAACGAATAGAGCGCCGAGGTGGCGCTCTAACATCTGGGTTTGCTTGTATCCCATCGTAGTTAAAAACTCTGACTCATGGTGTTTGGAACGAGCCGAATCCCGGGAAATTCTCAAGCTTGCAACAAGTGTTCTCGTTACAACGGAGCGAGATTATAACATATCGCTGAAAATTTTCCTCATTTCAGTGCTATTCGCCACTTTCATAGTTTGCTTCTGAAATGATCAACTGTTCAATATCATTACTGCAGATGAAAGCGCGAAGTGCCTCGAACTTGGCTTCATCCCACGTGTAGATTTGTAGGGCGAGCAGCTTATCAATGATGTCTTGCTTAAAGCGAAGCTTAACGGGTTTTGCCGGAGATCCTGCCACCACAGTGTAAGGTGGGACATCTTTAGTCACGACGCTGTTTGCGGCAATCACTGCGCCCTCCCCAATGGTGACGCCGGGCATGATCATCGCACGCATGCCAATCCAAGCTGCGTCACCAATCACGGTATCGCCTTTGCCTTGGTAAGATTGCTCGATGTCATCAAGGAACGGATACAGACAAAACCAGTCCGTCCTGTGATTGTGGTTACCGCCCATCAAAATCACCGCTTCAGCCGCGATACAAACGTAATCACCGATATAAAGCTGATCGACTTCCCACCTCGGCTGCCACGCTTTACTCACTTCATCACCATGCAGATAACGCACGACAGAATCTTCGAAGCCATTATCCCAACAATCGCTGTAATAACTGTGGGTGCCTTTGATGTGGATGTTTTGGTTTTGCACCACTTGGTGCAGGTACTGAAATTTGGACCAATGTTTTTTCATGGCAGTTGCCTCAATAGAGTAAATGTATGCCACGGAACGGTTTCTCGTGGCGTTGTTGCTGCGTTCTCAGTCAACAACGCCTATTGGATGCGGGGTTGCAGTAGTAATGGATTATTCATGAATGTGTCCTCCAGCGCGCACACTATAAAAAGCATGTATAATTTTCAAGCAAACCAAACAAATAACAAGATTCCGAAAATGAAAAGTCACTCTGCCTTTGCCTCTCTGCTGCTGTTTGCTGCCACAGCGTCTGCGAGCGAAAACATTAAAATCGAATACCTCCCTGCGGAAACTGCCGACGATCGCTTTGCTGCGCAAGTGATTGAAAGCAGTGAAGTGAACGACATCTTTGTCCAGCTTTCTGATGATTACTTCCCGTTTGATAACCCACTGACATTGACCTACGGTGGCGAAGACGGTCCGCTTTACGATCCAGAAACCCACACCATCCATATCCCATACACCTTCTATCTGGAATCATTTAACTACTTCACCAACAACAAGTACCAAGAACGTTACGGTAAAGCACCGAAAACGGGCGCGCTCGATACTTTGCTGCACACACTATTGCACGAAGCCGGACACGCTTACATTGCCGATCAAAACATTCCAGTACTGGGTAAAGAGGAAGATGCGGTCGATAACTTCGCCACCATTTTGTTGATTGATTACGTTGATGACGGTGCCGATGTGGCGATCAGTGCTGCGGACATGTTCGCATTCGAATCCGACGACAGACCGGACTACTACGATTTTGGCGAGTACATTGATGAGCACAGTTTCGATCTGCAACGTTACTTCTCTACCCTGTGTCTGGTCTACGGCAGCGATCCAGAGCAATACAAAGCCTTGTTGGATGAAGTAGAAAAAGATTACTTACGCGATCGCAAAGAGTTCTGCCAATTCAATTACGACAACATCCGTGATAATTGGCTGCATTACTTGCAAGACAATGAACTAAAAGAAAAATAATCGCGTAAAAGGGATAAGAACCGCCAATAATGAGCTCAATCATGACCAAACTGACCGTATTTTACGATGGCACTTGTCCCTTGTGCGCCAAAGAGATGAAGGCGCTAAAACAACGCGATTCCAAACAGCAGATTAAAACCGTCGATATCTACAGCGAGGCGTTCGCCGATTATCCGCAGATCGATCCGGAGCAAGCCAACACCATTTTGCACGCCCTCAACGATAAGGGTGAGCTGCTGCTTGGGTTGGACGTGACTCATCGTGCATGGCAATTGGTCGGTCGCGGTTGGTTGTATGCACCATTGCGTTGGCGCATTATCAAACCTGTTGCGGACTGGCTTTACCTCAAATTTGCCAAAAACCGCTACCGCGTTTCCTACTGGCTAACGGGCACTTCTCGCTGCAATAACGGTTCGTGTTCACGTTAATTGTGATCCCGCTTAAAAATGCTACGACCTTAGTCTAAATTTATAAACTTCCTGTACTTCTGATTGATTAACTCGGTTAATCTCTAAGCATTACAACAATAAGTATTAATAATTTTATCAGGCAGGCTTATTCAGCTTGTCACTTGTAACGCTGCGCCGAGAGAAGGACGTCTCTATGAATCTGACGATCAGAAAACGACTATATATCCTTTCAATAATTCCAATTCTAACCATGGCAATAGGCATGATGTGGTTCACCTACCTACAAACCACTGCCTACAACGAACACGAGATTGAGCAGACTCGAAGTCAAATGATGGAGATGAAAAAAGCTGAGCTCAAAAACTACGTCCAAATGGCGCGTTCCGCTGTCGAGCCACTACTCGCTCAAAACGCCCCACTTGAAGAGGCTCTGCCTATCTTGAAACAGCTGGAGTTCGGTCAATCCGGTTACATCTTTGGCTACGATTCAAAAGGCGTTCGCGTCGTAGTGGGTAAAAACACTAAAGGCATCGGGGAAAACTTCTATAACTTGCAGGATAAGAAAGGCAATTACCTGATTCAGGATTTGCTCAAAAATTCCAAAACTGGTGAGTTCACGACTTATTACTTCCCGAAACCCGGTCAGAGCGAAGCACTACCGAAACTCAGCTACTCAGTCTTTATTCCTGAATGGGATTTGATGTTGGGAACGGGTTTCTATACTGACGATATCGACGCTATTGTGGCAAACATGGAAGAAGCCGCGCATCAGGCTCTCAACACCACACTGACGGCAATTGCTCTGTTCTGTGTCTCGATTGCAGCCATCGTCGCGGTCTTCGCGGTGTTTGTTAACCGCAGCATCATGAAGCCTATTGAGCAGTTTGATGCTTCAATTCACTCTTTCGCGCAAGGCGATGCCGACTTAACCGCACGCATGGAAGAATCAAGCGTACCGGAGTTCACCCAGCTTAGCCGTAACTTCAATATCTTCGTTGAAAGCCTGCAGGGTATCATCAAGAGTGTTAGCCACGTAGGGCAAGAAGTGGTTTCAGAGACCAACGACATGTCACAGCGAGCATCGCAAGTGGACGAATTGGCTTCAGGTCAACGTGAAGAAACCGAACAGGTCGCTGCGGCAATGACCGAGATGACAGCAACGGCGCACGAGATTTCCAGCAACGCTAACCAAGCGGCGCAATCCGCTAAAGACGCTGATGATAACTCACAGCAAGCAAAACACATTGTTGATTCCGCAGCGAGCTCTGTCGAAGCGCTCGCGCTAGAAGTGTCGGAAGCCAGCACGGTAATTTCTCGTTTAGAGAGCGATGTACAAAACATTTCTTCTTCGCTAGAAGTGATTCAAGACATTGCCGAGCAAACCAACCTATTGGCACTAAACGCAGCCATTGAAGCAGCACGTGCAGGCGAACAAGGTCGCGGCTTTGCGGTCGTTGCCGATGAGGTTCGTAAACTGGCGAGTCGCACTCAAGACAGCACAGGCGAAATTCACCAAATGATTGAGCAGTTGAAGTCTGGCTCGGATGCAGCAGTGAAAGCCATGGGTTCAAGCCAAGCGCGTGGTGAAGCAACGGTTGAGGAAGCACGTGCTGCCTCTGCCGCACTGCAAGAAATCCAAGCCGCAATTGCTAACATCATGGACATGAACACCTTGATCGCAACGGCAACCGAAGAGCAAAGCCAAGTTGGGCAAGAGATTTCACAACGTATTGAAGTGATCTCTCAACAAAGCAGCCAATCGGCACACCTTGCCAACCAAAACCGCGCAGGCAGTGGCAACCTTAACCACAAAGCTAACGAGCTGTACGACTTGGTCGGTCGCTTTACGGTTTAACGCTTTCCTCGCCCATTTACTATGCAAACAGCGACGCCAAAACGTCGCTGTTTTTATTTCTGCTATCCTCAGAAGTCTTAGCTATAATGCCGCCAACTTAGCACCTACAAGGGCAAAACCAGATGATTATCATGACCACCAATTTCGGTGACATCGAGATTGAACTGAACCTAGAACGAGCGCCAGTTAGCTCAAAGAACTTCAAAAAATACTGTGAAGATGGCTTCTACAACGGCACCATTTTCCACCGCGTTATCGACGGCTTTATGATCCAAGGTGGCGGTCATACCGAAGACATGGCAGAAAAGCCAACACGCGCCCTGATTACGAACGAAGCAAACCGTGGTCTAAAGAATCTTGTTGGCACTATCGCAATGGCGCGTACCGATGCTCCGCACTCTGCAACGGCACAGTTCTTCATTAACTTGGAAGACAATGATTTCCTAGACCACACCGCAACTACCAACCTAGGCTGGGGCTACGCCGTGTTTGGTAAAGTGACTGCGGGTATGGATGTCGTAAACCGCATCGCGAAAGTGAAAACGACCTCTAAGCTTGGTCACGATGATGTGCCATGCGATCCAATCATTATTGAGAAAGTGACAGTCAGCGAATAAGCCCATTCGCCTCTTGGTAGAAATCGTCGCTATAAAACGACAAAAGCGCCTAACGTCTGATGACTTAGGCGCTTTTTGTTTTTATTGCTGAAAAAAAGAGCAGCGAGTTTACAGTGTAAAGAGTGAGCAGTTCTAGCGATTACATCCCTTTGAACAAACTTTGAGATGCACGGCTCACAGGGAGCTTGTTTTCCCCAACGTGAACAAACATTCTGCCTGCAAAGTCTTTGTTTACTTTGCTAATTTTGCACACTTGCACCACGCTTGAACGGTGCACTTGCCAGAACTGTTCTGGGTTAAGCTGCCCTATCAACTCTTTCAACGATGTACGAATCAAATACTCCTGCACTTTGCCTTGTCCTTGTTGGGCATATACAGAAACGTATTTTTCTTCCGCTTTGAAATACAACACATCAGACGTGGCAATCAGATGAATATCTTCCCCTTGCGTCGCTTTGATCCACTGAAGATATTGCGGCGTTTGTGGCGCGGATAATTGTTGTAACTGTTCTAACAGGCTGCTCATCTGCACATTACTGCTTTCTTGCTCTCGCTTAGCAAGGCGTGCTTTCACTCTTTCACACGTCGTCAGCAGGCGCTCATCCGAGATAGGCTTGAGCAAATAATCGGCGGCATTTTGTTCAAAGGCTTTGATGGCGTAATCATCGTACGCAGTGACAAACACAATCAAAGGTGGATTGGCGAGTTGATTGAGTTTTTGCGCTAGTGTCATGCCATCCAGAACTGGCATACGAATATCAAGAAACGCAATGTCAGGTTGGTTTTGCTCAATGGCTTGCAACGCTTGTTCACCATCCGCGACTTTGGCTATCACCTCTAGCTCTGGCCACACTTCAGCTAGGCTTTTATCAAGATGACGCCTCAATAGCGGTTCATCATCAGCAATAATGGCAGTAAACCCTGTATTCATTCCTTTCTTCCTTGATTACGATTCCATTGGCCAGCGCAAGCGAACACAAACGCCACCCTGAGTAGACTCACTGATAGAAACCTCCCCTTGCCCTGCGAACAAAGCTTCAACTCGCTGCTTGAGATTACTTAAACCGACGCCAGAGCCCATGTGCCCACTCACGTGATTTAAGCCAACACCTGAGTCTCTGACTTCAATCTGCAAGTTCTGTTGTTCGCGCTTAATGAGTAAGCTGACTTCGCCGCCCTCTCGCTTCGGCTCAATACCATGGATGATGGCGTTTTCGATTAAGGGTTGAAGCATCATCGGCGGTAACTCGGTTCTACCTAGCCCCTCTTCTACCTCAATCTTGTAACTGAGTCGGTCACCTAAACGGGTTTGCTGGATGCCTAAGTAAGCCTCAAGTAACGCCGTTTCATTGTCTATGGTGGTGTGCTCTTCACGTGAGCTTTTGAGCGTTGCACGCAGCAGCGCGGTTAACTGTTCTAGCATCAGCTTGGCTTTATCAACATCTTGCGACATGAGCGCACTGATATTTGCCAAGGTATTGAATAAGAAATGCGGCTCAATCTGGCTTTGCATCTGCTTAAGCTGACTCAGCAACAGCGCACGATCTTGCTCTGCTTTCTCGCGCTTAATGGCTTCCAACTCTCGTTGCGCGATTGCATGTTGCTCGCGTGAATAGAAATAGAAAAAGCACATGGCACTGAATAACAACCCCATGAGTCCAACCGATAGCATACCTGAGATGCCGAAATATTCTCCGAGCCAAAACTGGGCGTTTACCACACCGAACAATAAGCAAGCCGTCAGCGAGATAGCCACTTCCGCCAAACGAGGAATGGTAGGAAACAGGCGGTCGACAAGCCATGAGAAGAAGATAGCCGAATAGCCAAATCCAAAACTCACCATAACATGAACGTAGAATGAGCCCCCCCAAACAGAAAGCGTCATTGCTGCGATAAAGAGACAAAATGCCGTGGTCACTAATAAGCTACGCGACCATCCACTTTTCACCACTGATTTTGCTGAACACATTTAGAATTTCCCTTTGATGTTAAAAACAATCATATGCTTATCATTGATTTGTGCGTAAGCAGATTGATCGTCTCCGGTTAAAAAGCGTGCGGCAACTTCCACTTCTACACTTTGATCGCCAGTATCAATCCATTGGTAGTTAAGCCACTGCGTGACAATCACACCGCCATCTTGCGGCGACAACATCACATCCAACGTAGGGGTTACATCACTTAGCCAGCCCATATCCGCTTTACCGTTCCATGCAGCCCACGCTTCCACATCCCAACTCCAGTGCAGCATTACGTTATGCTGAACGATATTGGCATGCTGAAACCCTTGGGCGTAGCTTGTCGCAAGTAGAGCGCTGCTAGCCAACAGAGAGTTGTTAGGTTCAGGGATCTGAGAGAGTAATTCGCCACGCTCTATTGCTTGCTGCCATTCGCTTTTCGACCATGCTCGGCTGTCGTACCAATATTCAGCAATCACGTTGTGTCCGGCTTGATTTGCCCAGTTCACCCCAACTAAAGCTTGGAATGCGCTTCCCTGCTCCTCAGTTGAAACGGGTTGGTAAAGATCATCCTGCTGAAACTGATAGCCGACACTTTGCTTTTGCCACAGTATGGAACCGTGCATGGCGATGGATTCATCCCACACGGCAATGGCACTAGCGCCAAGCAAACCTCGGCGCACATCATCGTAATAACCAATAAGTTGATACTCGGTGTCACCCACCAGCGCATAACGACGAATACCAACACCTTGTTGCTCTGCGGCTTGATCAAGTGCACTTTGGTCTTGTTGCCCCCAGCTTGAATCGGTCGCAATGACGGTCCATTCGCCGGCCATATCGTAGTGTGAAAGTGAAAACACGCCCGCGCCCTCTTCTGCGACTAAGCCAACCGGGTTTTGTCGATAAGGCTTAAACAGATCCAAAGGTCGGTAGCCATAACCCACGCCCCAATCCACGCGCAACTTACCTAAGCTCACATCAAGAGTGGTATCACCGACTTGCCACTCCCCTAGCCAAGCCAGCTCACGAATCAGCAACTGGTTATCAGCTTCACTCCACCAATCACTCTCTCCTTGTTGATTGAGGTACAAACCTTGGCTGTACAGAGCAAACAAGCCACTGAAGTTTTGATAATTCACCTGCACATCCAAGAGTGCATTAAGTGAATCACGAGAACTGCTCTGCGCTTGTATAAATGCGCTGTCACGCTGCTTGGTCGTTTCGTAACTGACAGCCCAATCCCACTCAAAACTCAGTTCATCATTGGCAAAAGCAGGGGCTGACGCGCCCACACACAATGAGGCAGCAATCAACAAACTGGTGCTTTTGTTAAGGTTAGGCTGGTGCGATTTCATGTAACTTCCTTGCTCGTTTTCATGGTTCTATTTACGGAGTTCAGGCTAAAGCTGAGTCGTATTGGCTTTAGGCAGATAGCTTGGGTTGTAGAACTTGTTATCCAGTTGCCAAGGCACGATTTCTTGGTACTCGATAACGGTCTTTTTGCTCGGCTGAATGCTATCAAGCAAGGTCATCTCACTGACGTAGTCTTCACCGTTGTCGGTTGCACGTCCGTATTGCGCTTGCTTGGCGAGTTTGCCAGAGCGCAAGTAAAGATCGGCTTTGATAGGAAACGCATCTTGCTCAGACAACCACAAGTCGATCTTCTGATAGCTCGCCCCTTTGGTTTTCGCGGTTAGAGCAAGATGATAAGCCGCGACACTTTCTCCGTTCACCGAAACGGTTTCTGTCGCTTTCCATTCACCTTGATAATCTTGGCTCCACGTCAGGGTTGAGATGTCGCCGATAGACGCTTCCCCAAGCAGCTTTTGCATCGGCGTAATGCGAATCGGACGGCGGCTCTTAGGCATTTGCAGCCAGTAGTTGTCGCCCATCATCAGCATCTTTTGCCCAGCTTCGACTGCTGATTTGAACACCACCAGCGATTCACGATTTGGACGCGTGTACACGTGGTAAAGGCGGGTTTTATCTAACTCTTGGTCTTGATATAAGCGCACCAGTGACACCACTTTGGAGGAATCATCTTGCAAGCGGTAGCTGTCGGCTTTTTCAATCAATTGCGCAACTTGCTGTGCATCTAGCGCTGTTTCATTTGCACTGACATTCATGCTTGCAACGCCGCTTACCGTCAGCAGTGCAATTGGTAATAGTGATTTGAAATTAAACATAAATCAGTGCCTCCGTAATTGGCTTGTTCACCCCTTTGCGCGCCGAGAAAAACGCCGCAACCAAACAAATCATCAATACCGCGAATCCTGCGACAGCCACCAGCTCCCAAGAGAAGTAAATCGTCAATGGGTAACCTTCTGTGCGTCCTGGCGGTGGCGGCATTTGCACATCCACGACCATCAGTAAGACGGTGACTAACGCAGTAAACAAAGCGCCGATTAAGCTGCCAATCACCGCAAGTAACCCTGCTTCGCGTAAGAACCCAGCAATGATCTCGCGAGGGTAGCTACCAAGCGCTGACAAGGTGCCAATTTCACGGGTACGCTCGGTGACCGACATGGTCATGGTGTTGAACAGGGCGACAAAGACTACCAACGCCATTACTGCGCCCATGATGCCGAAGATGCGGTCGTACAAATCTTTCACTTTGAGATAGAAGAACGCACGTTCTTGCCAAGGCGTAATCTCAATATCTTGATCGCCAAAGTTCTGCTTTTGCTTACTCAGAACCGAAGCCACTTGTTGCTCGACTTGGCTCGTTAAACTGGTGTCGAACAAGAAGACAGATAACGCACTGACTTTGTCTGAACCGAGCAGCGATTGCGCGCTGTTGATGTGCACGTACAACTGGCGTTTATCAAGCTCTGGTACGCCTGTTGAATAGATGCCACGAACTTTGAAGTCATACGCGTTCAATGCGCCGTCAGTTGTGGTCGCCAGCAAAGTAATCCAATCGCCAACGTGCACGCTTAGGTTGTTCGCCAAATCAACACCGAGCATCACTTCTGGCTCTGCTGGGTCATAACGCGATGCGTGAATGTTGGACAGCGTTTGCCCTTCGCGCACATCCAAAAACGGTCCTTTCATATCGAATTCGCGCTCGTTCACACCAATGCCGATAAAGATCGATGATTTGTTACCATTGGAAATCAACCCACTGAACTCAACTCGTGGCTGCACGCCTCGCACTTCGTTTAAGCCAATCAATTGCTTGGTAATGTCGTCTGCATGAGTTAACCCGTTACTCAGCGGCATCTCTTCTTCTTTGGCGAAGTAACCCGGAGTGGTTAACGTCAGATGCCCCGTGTCACGCGCTGTCGATTCTTTCAAACTGTCATAGGTGTACAGACCAAAACCGCCCGCACTGGTTAACGCAAACACGGCAATAGCGATGATCAGCATCGACAACAAACTGCGACGGCGATTGCGTTGCAGGTTCAACCAAGCAAGACGAACCGAAACAGGAATTAGCTTGCCCATGAAACCTCCTCCACACTTGCGTGCGTTTGGGTAATTTTGCCATCCACCAATTCAATGGTGCGATCACAACGGGATGCCATGCGAGGGTCGTGAGTGGCGACGATAAAAGTGGTGCCTAGCTCGTGTCCGAGCCCTTTCATAATGTCGATGACCTTGTTGGCAGTTTGGCTATCAAGACTTGCGGTTGGCTCATCAGCAATCACCAATGCCGGTTTGTGCACTAAGGCGCGCGCAATTGCCACGCGTTGTTGCTGACCGCCTGATAGGTTATCGGGCATGTGATGAATAAACTCGCCCAAGCCAACGTGTTCTAGCATTTGTGTGGCGAGCTCGGTTTGTTCAGCTTTTGAAAAGCCGTTGAGGTGTAACGGATACGCCACGTTCTCTAACGCTGTCATCACGGGGACAAGATTGAATTTTTGGAACACAAAACCAAGCTTTTCACGACGCATTTTCGCCGCCTGCATTTGCCCGGTTGGGTATGGGCTACCTGCAAACGTCACCTGACCTTGGTATTGAGTATCCAGCATACCAAGCACGTTAAGTAAGGTGCTTTTGCCTGAGCCAGACGGTCCGCATAATGCCACCATTTCGCCCGCAAATACTTCACCAGACACGTCTCGCAATGCATGCACGGTTTGGCTGCCAAGGGCGTAATCGCGACTAAGTTGATTAAAAACGATCATGACGCTCCCCCTAATACTTGGCTAGCAGCGCTTTCGCGGTTTGCGTTTCTAAATTGCTGTCACCCAACTGCTCCATTTGCACTAACCATGTTTTGGCTTGTTGAACATCTTCAGCGCGCAGTGCCGCTTCAATGGCATAACGGTAAATCCAAGATGTAGCGGCGAAAGGTTGCTGACTAAAACTCGGCTCATCGAGCAATGAAAGGTACAGCTCGTAGCCACGCTCAAAGTGATTGAACATGTCAGGTAGAGAGGTAAACGTAGTAGCTGCCATGGCGGTAGCTAGCTGGTATTCCGGCAAGCCTTGTAAGCGTTGCTGCTCTTGCAGTAGTACTGGCTGATTCGCCATTAGGTCCAAACCTTTTTGGATAGTGGCAAGACCGCGCTCGGTGAACTTCATCTTGTTCCAAGGCATAAACGCCTCACGACCTTGCAACGTCTCCGCACTGCCTAAGTAAACCAAGGTCACCGGCGTTGCGCCCTGCTCCTCGAGTTGTTTGGATAATTCGCCGTAAACGGTATCAACTAAGCCAGAGTCACCCTGCGCAGCTTGGTTGAATTGACTGAGTGTGCGCTCGCTTGGATTAGCCAGAGCCAGATGGCTGCTAAGTGCAAATGCGGCGATAAACGTACTTGCCAGTTTAAGAGCTTTAATTGAGCGAGATTGAGAAACCATCATGTACTGTCCTTAGTTGAACGTAATTTGATGGTTTCAGATTAAGGGAGAAGATCGCACGCTGCTTTTGCATGCGACCAATGGCAGTTATATGGAGTGAATGGTATTGAGAGAGGATGAATGGTTTCGCTCCTCTGAAGCCTGCAAAATCGCTTCGACCATTAAGGTCAGCGCTTTAGGCTGATAGTTACGCTGACGATAAACCAAATAGGCTTCGCGATCCCCGCGGCTATAGGATGGTGCGACGCGCACGAGATTCAATTCAGGCTTAACGTGGCGTAATGGGATCGACGCAATTCCCAAACCGTTTTCCACCGCTTTGATCACTGCGGTGATGTCATTGACCACTAAGCGCGGCTTGCAGTTGAGCATGTCCACCAGCTTGTCTTGTTGGTAGATAGGCACTTGTGTGGTGTGTGTGCTGGCTACCCAGTCTTGCTTGGCTAAATCTTGTAAGGTTTCAATATTGCCGCCCGCTTGCGCTAGATATTCAGGGCTAACAAAGAAAGCGTGCTCTACTTTAAACAATGGGCGCGCGATCATGTCGTCCAAACCATCCAAATCGAACGTCACCACCAGATCGCGGTCGGTTTCTGGAATCGAATTCACTTGGCTAAGCAGAAGATCAATGGTCACTTTTGGATAGGTTTTGATGTAATCCTCAACCACCTTATCGACTAAGTCATTGTAAAAGCGGCTTGGCATCACCAATCGGATTCGCCCCTCCACTTCTTGGCTTTGCTGATTGAGCTGCAAGATGCCGGATTCAATCTGCGACATCGCACTGCTGAGCTGATCAAACGCCTGTAAGCCTGTCTCGGTTGCCACCAACTCACGTCCTTTCTTCTCCAGCAATCTCAATCCTAGACGCGCTTCCAGCGCCGATAAACGACGAGACATAGTAGAGACCGGCAGTTCGAGCTTTTTCGCCGCCGCGAGCAGAGAGCCTTGCTCAACCACTGAGCAAAACAGGTACAGATCATCAACGTTTCCAAATATGGAATTCATACTTCTTCCATTGGTTATTTTTTCCAATTTTAGATGAGTATAACCTAGCCCACGTAGAAAAGAGACCCGAATATGCCGTGAACGCGGCGCGTAATAACGAATGAATACTAGGTACAGACGTGAAAGAAAATTTTTATAAATACGCGATATACACTGTTTTTTCAGCGGCTGCTTTGTTCTCCGCTTTTTTAGTCACCTCAGACAATGTTTCCCCTTTCACCACCCAAGCGACACTGCATCGTAATGTCGCAACCATTGCGCCGGAGGTATCTGGTGTGATTACGGATGTGATGGTGAATAACGGTGAATTGGTTGAAAAAGGTCAGCCACTGTTTGCTATCGATGCCAGCAGCTACCAATTGAAAGTGGCACAAGCCAAAGCCGAACTGCGCCAAGCACGTGAATCAGATTCCGCGAAATGGCAACAATTGGCAGCAGCGAAACAAACCCAAAGCCAACGCGAGTTCGAATACCACAACGCGAAGCAAAAACTGACGCGTAACCAAAAACTGCGCAACAAAGGGCTGGCAACTGAGCAAGAACTTGATGACGCGATCACCAATACACAAGTCGCCAGCAGCGCGGTTGAAGCAGCGAACGCAGAAGTGAAACGCATTGAGGCAGAGCTTTCTACTCAAGACCGCACAGCGGCTATTGAATTGGCAGAAGCAAAACTTGCCAGTGCGGAGCTCGACTTAAGCCATACCCAAATCGTGGCGCAAACTGAAGGCGTGGTAACGAACTTGCAACTGCAATCAGGCAGCTACATCACACAAGGCACAGCTTCGTTGCTGCTGGTGGACGAAGCTCATGCGTGGATCAGTGCGGACTTCAACGAAAAAGGCATTGATAAGCTAACTAATGGTCGCGAAGTGTTGGTGTCCTTCGATGCGCTACCAGGCAAAGTATTTACTGGTGAAGTCAGCAGCCAAGAGCGTGCGATTTACGATACCAACAATGCTAATGGGCAGCTTTCTAGCGTGACCAATGATACTCGTTGGATCCGTGAGCAACAGAAAGTGCGTACTCGCATTACAGTTAACGAGTTGGATCCTTCTATGATTTCTGGTTCACGAGCAAGTGTGATCGTTGAAAGCGGCAATCCAATCATGGATGTCATTGGCTCAGCTTGGATTCACTTGGTAGCGATGTTCCGCTACATCTACTAGGGGGTGAACCATGTGGACCTTCGAAAGCCTGTTTCAAAGTCGTTCTGAGCGTAATGAAGCACTGCGTGTCGCCCTTACTGTGACAATTTGTATGGTGCTGGGCAAACTGCTGAACCTTGATTCTCCAGTTTATCTGGCGCTGTACCCAACCATCATCATGACCAAGAACAAAGACTATTCTTGGCTTGGTCTGCTTCGCACCTTGCTACCTACGTTATTAGCAGCAAGTGCAGCATTAGTGGTAACTGAAGTGTTTTCGCAGCATCCGTTTGTGGTGTGGACCATTAGCTTGTTCTTCTTCGATTTCATGCGCCGCAGAGCGACCACACCGCCGAAGAAAGGTCAGATGCTAATGCCAACCTTCAACTGGATTCTGATTGTGGTGTTTGCTCAGCATACCACCATGGACATGCCAATGCGCATTCATGAAATCTTGCTGTCGATGCTGATTACCATGGTCGTCGCAAAAACCATGGTAGCTCTATTCCCTGTTGAACGTGGCGGCAAACCACCAGCATTTGAAGAAGAGCCTGTTACGTTTGAGAACCGAGCGATTTCACTTGCGTTGATTGGTCTTGGTGTGGCGTTCTTGATGATTGTCGACATCATCTCAGCAACGTTTTGTTTGGTGCCAGTGATTGCCGCAGCAACGCAAACCACACACAAAAGCTTTATCGACGTGGTTGACCGCCGTTTTCAAACTCAGGTGGGCGGCTGTGCATTAGCTGTAGTGTTCACCTTACTAATGGCTGGGCATCAGTCCACCTTCGGTTACTACACCATCGTATTGGGTCTGCTTGCCTTTATGATTACCGCATCAATGGCAAAAGCAAAAGGTCCAGCCAAAGATGTCCATGCCGATGCGTTATTGGCGACCATGTTGCCGATTCAACTCTACATGACCAGTAACGAGTTAGGCTTGGAGAGCACCTTCCTCCGAGCTTGGGAGCTCACCGTGACTTTGTTTGTGCTGTGGGCGTTGTACCATTTCACGCACAAGCCAGAAAAAGCCCAAGCCTAATCATGCCATCGCCTTAAGTGCTCAATACTTAAGGCGAATCTGCTCATTTCATTGCGCTGTCTGTACCAATTTCCATTTCAACCTTATAAAAAGTGTGGCGCAAAACCTCAGCCTGGTGTATTTATCCTTCCCACGACTTTCCAAGTCAGCTTACCCATAACAGGCGGCGTCGCACACTCCTCTCTTGCACACCTTTGCGTGGTGTCTGTTATTTCCAAATTGGATTCTTAGCATCGGAATAGTTTGAGCTCGCAGAGTTCTGGTTGTTTTCGCCCCGCGTTGGGGCGTTTTTAGGTTGTAGAAGATGAACAAGCGTTTCTTCCCTAGGATTGATTTGCCATTGCTGATGGCGATCATTCCGATCATGCTATTGAGTTCACTCACTCTCTGGAGTGCCAGTGGATTTAATGAAGCTATGCTATTTAAGCACCTCGCTCGATGCGGTTTGACGCTGGTGTGTATTTTGGTCATGTCGTCGATTCCTGCGTCCAGTTATCAACGTTCAGCGCCTTATTTGTATCTGGTTGCGGTTTCGCTCTTGGCTGCCGTTGCACTGTTTGGTGATAGCACCAATGGCTCACAGCGCTGGCTTGATATTGGCTTCTTCCGCTTTCAACCCTCTGAGCTGATCAAGCTCTCCATTCCCATTATGATCGCGTGGATGCTGCATCTAGAAGGTGGGCGACCAGACATTCGAAAAATTGCTTTCTGTTTGCTGATCACCTTTGTGCCTGCGGGCTTGATTGCCTTACAACCTGACTTAGACGGCGCTATCTTCACCGTGATTTACGCGTTGTTTGTACTGTTCTTTGCAGGCATGAGCTGGAAGATCATTGGCGGCTTTTTGGTGAGCATTCTAACGCTGGCACCAATACTTTGGTTCTTTGTGATGGAAGCGTATCAAAAGAGCCGTGTAACGCAGTTTTTGCACCCTGAATCGGATCCACTGGGTTCGGGCTACCAAATCATCCAATCGTTGATTGCGATTGGTTCTGGCGGCATGAAAGGCAAAGGCTGGATGAATGCCACTCAAGGCACGCTAGGCTTTATCCCTGAAAGCCATACTGACTTTATCTTCTCGACCTACGCAGAAGAATGGGGCTTTATTGGTTGTGTGGTGTTGTTAGCGTTGTATTTATTCATTACGGCGCGTGTGATGCTGCTAGCGTGCCAATCTGAGCATTTCTTCAGTCGCTTAGTGAGTGGCGCATTGGCGATGAGCTTCTTCCTTTATGCCTTCATCAACACCGGCATGGTAAGTGGCTTGTTACCAGTAATGGGCAGTCCACTGCCGTTCTTTAGCTACGGTGGTACGGCGATGCTGACTCAAGGCATCTGTTTTGGCGTGATCATGTCGCTGTGTTATTCCAAGTACCGAAACACTTAAACGCTAGTCACGATAGAAAAGACAAACAACACGATCAAAAAAGGCTTCCCTCGGGAAGCCTTTTTTACAACTGGAGAACCGAATTATAGTTCGCCGTTGTGGTATACCTGCTGAACGTCGTCACAGTCATCTAGAAGGTCTAGGAACTTCTGGAATTTCTCTGCGTCTTCGCCTGTTACTGGCGTGTTCGTTTGCGGTACGAATGTGATTTCTTCAACGTCGATCGTTAGATCTGGGAATGCACCGTTAAGCGCAGTTTTTGTTTTGAAGAACTCTGTGTGAGGTGCAAATACAGTGATAACACCATCTTCTAGCTCAACGTCAGTAACGTCCACATCTTCCATCATCAGCGTTTCTAGGATGATTTCATCATCTTCGCCTTTGAACTGGAATACAGCTTGGTGATCGAACATGTGAGAAACAGAACCTTCAACACCAATTTTCGCACCCACTTTAACAAAGCATTGGCGAACGTCTTGGAATGTACGGTTACCGTTGTCTGTTAGACAGTCTACGATCACGCTTGTGCCGCCAGGGCCAAAGCCTTCGTAACGTGCTGGAGTGTAGTCTTCACCACCGCCGCCGTTCGCTTTGTCGATCGCTTTATCGATAACGTGTGCAGGAACTTGGTCTTTTTTCGCTTTTGCGATCAGGTGCTTCAGAGACAAGTTCATGTCTGGATCACCACCACCGTTTTTCGCGCACATGTAAATTTCTTTACCGTATTTGGAATAAACTTTAATTTTTGCGCCTGCAGTTTTCGCCATAGAGGCTTTGCGCACTTCAAAACTTCTTCCCATCGGGATGTCTCTCTAAATTCAAATTTAATGCGAAGGATTTTAGCAAAGAGTGAACAGTTTTACCTTTCACCTTGCAAAGGAATGGGGAGGAAACCTCATTCGCCGCTGTGGTTTACACCAGAGCCACGGTTCGCTTTATGCGACACCCATTACTCGTTTGTACTTATCGACCGCCTGTTGAAAAAACACTTTCTCGTCAGCGTCGTTAATCTTAGACAGCTGTTCGTCTATTACCTCAGGACCAGATTTCGCTTCTTTAAGCTTCCAAACTAAAAACGACGCTTGTTTATCAAGCTCGACTTTGTTTTTCTCGTCAGGCGGCAACAGGGATAGATTGAACGACATTCACAGCCTCAAGGTACTTTAATAAATACTAGCCGCGCACTATAGCACACAGATTTGACTTTTAAGAAGTGAAACGCACTTTACTTGATCAATTTCAAGTTGCTTGTTTTGGATTCGATCGCGTTTGCAAGGAGTCTGGTAGATATCGCTCAAAGATTTGCTGTAACCGTTCTTTCGTCACCGGCTTAGCAACAAACTCATTCATGCCAACATCAAAACAGCGCTTTTGATCTTCCTTGATGACATTCGCACTCAAAGCAATGATCGGCACTTGCTGTCCCCACTCGTCCATCTTGCGAATGTTTTCAGTGGCAATAAATCCATCCATCACTGGCATTTGACAGTCCATCAATATCAAATCGAATTTATGCGCTTGGCATTGCTGGAGCGCTTCTTCACCATGTTCGGCAACATTCACCTGCATTCCGAGTTTTTCTAGCATCATGCGTACCACTTTCTGGTTCACTGCCGTGTCTTCCACCACCAGAATCCAAGGTTTCCCCTCGTCTTTGGCTGAGTTAATACACTCAGAAGTGATGGCATTACTCTCACCATTCGGAAAATCGAACACATTTGGTGCCTGAGGAGAAATAGCCTTTTCACTGACGATATTGAGTGGAATAGTAAATTCAAAACAACTGCCTAGACCGGGTTCACTGGTCAGACGGATTTCTCCGCCCATCACTTCGACCAAACTACTGCAAATCGCTAAACCCAAACCAGTACCGCCGTACTTACGAGTGGTACTGCCATCAGCTTGCTGAAACTTCTCAAACACCGCTTGTTGGTTCTCTTTGGCAATCCCAATACCCGAGTCCACAACACGAAAATGCACGCTGGCAACACCCTCTTCTCGGCTCACCTGCGACACCATTAACTTAACATGCCCGCGCTCTGTGAACTTCACCGCGTTACTGAGCAGATTGCTTAACACTTGTTTGAGTCTGCCAACATCCCCTTCGACTTCTAAAGGTAACTGAGGGTCGATATCACAAACCAGTTGAAGACCTTTTTGTTGAGCTTTGACAGTATGAAGACGCCCGACCTCATGAAGTAAATCGAGTAGATTGTAGGTCGTGGTTTCTAACTCAATCTTACCCGCTTCAATTTTGGAAAAGTCGAGGATGTCGTCGATGATGACCATCAAAGAGTTGGAAGAGCTGTTAATGATAGAAACGAAATCTTTTTGTTGATCATCGAGTTTGGTATCTCCGAGCAACGAAGCGATACCGATAATCCCGTTCATTGGCGTACGAATTTCATGGCTCATGGTGGCAAGAAATTCGCTTTTCTTACGGTTTGCCACTTCAGCTTTGTCACGTGCCTCTTCGATTTCAGCTTGGTGTTCTTTCACACGCTCAACACTTCGGTTGTATTTGCGTTCCAACAAACTCACTTCATCAAAGAACCAACGTTTTGGCAATGTCACTTTACTTGGTACATGACCGCCACTGAAATCGCTCACCGCACCGGAGAGCAACTCTAGTGGTTTCACCATCAAACGAAATGCCACCCATAAAACACCAATGATGAGTAAGAAGATCTTGATCGCTTCCGCGATCACGAGAAAAAAGAAGGTTTGCCATAACCCTTGATAGATCGGGCTAAGATCTGATTGCACCGTCACTTCGGCAAGATCATAAATTTTCGTCCCCATTTCGTATTTCAACGGCCATTGACGCTCGATCCGATCTTCCGTTAATGCGCTACCTAGTTCGAAGATCACTTCATCTGGGGTGGCAATTCTTAGATAGTCCACAGAGGGTAGGCGCATTGCGCCTTCAGCCTGAGTGCGTAACAGTTCTCTATCTTCAACCCACAAACTGGCAGAAAAACTGGACAGGTAGCTGGTTTTTACCTGTTCAAGTTCTACATCTAGGCGAGCGAGATCATCGTTGAAATCACGATAAAGGCTGATCGAAGAGATGATCACGGTAAAGATTAAACTCAACGCAAAAATCGCCAGCATCAATTGATTTCCGATACTAAATCGGCGTTGAGCTCGCTCTTTTATCTCCATATGAAATCGCTCCCTTAAACTTGCGCTACTATAAATATAGTCACGTCACGACAATAATCGAGGTTAGGATGAAAGGACTCTTACGTACATTAGGCTTTAGTTTTATGGCCTTAAGCTCATACTCTATGGCAAGCGAAGTGAATTATTACGTAATTGCTGAGCAAGCCCGCCCATTTCAAATAGAGCAGCAAGGAGAGCAACACTCTGGAATTGTGACTGATATCGTCAGCGCCATCTTTGCGGAATCCGATTACGAAGTGAAATACCACACCTACCCATTCAAGCGCATGATTTCGGTACTCGAAGCGGGCGGCGAGGAAAACTGGGTTACTTATGGCAGCCCGAATTGGGGGAAAGTGCAATCGGAAAACCTCTCTGAACAGCCTATTTACACTGTAAAACACGTACTCGTGTCCAGCAGCAAAGCGCCATTCAAATTTAGCGATATGCAGCACATGCAAGGTCGTTCTATCGTGCTGCTGCTTGGCTTCGATTATCCTAACCTTAGCCCATTCTTTGAAAACGGCACCGTCAATGAAATGCGCGTCAAAGACTACGACGCTGCTTATCGCGTTCTGCAACGTACTCCTGGTGATACCGCCTTCGTCGAAATGGAATCGCGCGTGATATACAACATTAAACGCCTAGAGTTGCCAATGGGAGATTTCCAGATCCAACCTTTCAGTTCAATCATTCCTGACTACTCCATCTATTTGGCTTTCTCTCCAGAGATGAACCCAAAAGTACAGAGCTTCATCAACAAACGCTTAGCGGAGCTTAAAAATTCAGGAAAAATCGACGACATCATCAAAAAATACATCTAATCACTCACGCTTGACCAATCATAAAAAGCCGCCAGCTTGGATAAGCTGGCGGTTTTATTTTTATTTCATCTCTGCAACTAATCTTGTTCGAGCGCTTAATCTTGTTCAACAAATTTGGGGTCAAACATGTGACCGAGCTTATTGGCTTTGGTTTGCAGATAATGTTGGTTATGCGGGTTATTGCCCTCTTGCAGTGGCACTCTTTCTACCACGTTGATGTTCACCTTCTTCAGCGCTGCAAGCTTACGTGGATTGTTGGTCATCAAACGTACTTCATCGATTCCAAGATGCTCCAGCATCCCTTTGCAAAACGCGTAGTCACGCATATCTGCGGCAAAGCCAAGACGTTCATTGGCTTCGACCGTGTCTGCGCCTTCGTCTTGCAAGTGATACGCTCGAATCTTGTTGATTAAGCCAATCCCTCTGCCCTCTTGGCGCAGATAAAGCAGCACACCGCAGCCTTCTTCGACAATGTTTTGCAATGCACGGTTAAGCTGGAAGCCACAATCACAGCGCGTACTGAATAGCGCATCACCAGTTAAGCATTCTGAATGCAGACGAATCAACGGTGCTTTACTGTTTGCTGGGTCACCATACACCAAGGCGAGATGTTCTTTTCCTGTCGCGTTCTCGATAAAACCATGCATGATAAACGTGCCCCATTGAGTTGGCAGTTTAGCTTTATCGACAAAGCGAACCAGACTATATGGCTCTACATGTTTTAGTTCAGCACGTACGTTCATCAAAATCTCCCCTAAATGGTTTTCACCCGAGCCGTCACCACCGTCACCCCAAAAGGCATCTTTATGCGAGTGTTCGGTCAAGCAGGCATTTCCTGTTTCCATTAACTGTTGGGCTAACAGTGGGTTTTGCAGAAACTTCTCACGGACGATAAACGCCATTACGGAGAGTTTGTCGTTATCCCAATCTTCTCGGACTAGGTGCTGATACTTACGGCTTAAAGCAAAGGCTTCGTCGGGGCTTTTCGCTAAGAGGATTTTGTTTTGCAGTTTGAGGTCACTGAATTTTTGAGCTTGATAATAATGTTCGCTGGTGGGCCAAGATTGGGTGGAAACTTTGATTGGAGCTTGGCAAAAGTTGGAGAGAAAACCGTGGGATTCATCGGGCTCATAGAAAAGGATCTGATCAACCATAATCGTACTCCTGACGTTGCTGTTTAATAGTCAACAAAAAGCATATTGCTATTGATATAAGCTTTAGTAACGCAGGGTAAGAAAGTCAAATAATTAGTTGTAAATCAGAAAAATGAAAAGGGCAGCCCTATGACTACCCCATGGTTTTTATACCGCAGTGTGAGAATTAGTGAATTAAGCCAAGTTCCCTTGCTTCTTCGATGCTCAAGCCGCTTTCACGGATTTCTCGAAGTGCTTCAATACGACGTCTTGCTTCGGCAGACTTCACGGTTTTCTCGGGTCTCACAACGGCTTCTTCTTCTGGGAGTTCCCATTTGTGAGCGATGTTGCTCATCTCTTCATGGTCGATAGAATTAATGGACATATTTCCTCCGAACACACCATGTTTTCGATGGGTAATCTATAGCAAACCCCCAATGCAGAGGTAAGAAAAACAGTGGGGAAATGTGACCCCTTTCGACCTTTCATTAACTCTTTAATAGATTCATCATTTAGTTTTTGCAAACCACGTTTTTAGCGTTTAGATTTGAAGAATTCCCCCTACGAAAAGTGAGCTGATCCAGCTCTCATTTTTCCCTCATAAATTCACACTTCCATAACGGAAAAAAATCTTTTTATTACACTCAACTTTCGAGTCACTTCACTGATTAGACGGTTTTATCTTTCGCAAACCTTACACACCTGATAATGATAATAATTATCTTTTGTATTGGTAAGGTGTAATTATGAGTGAACTTAACCTGAACCAGGCATTCCACTCTGATCCTGTTATTCAGATCAGAGACTTATGCGTGGACTACATCACTGATAACGGTGACTTCAATGCTGTTAAATCAGTGAGCTTTGATATTGGCAAGGGCGAAATATTTGGTCTGGCTGGAGAATCTGGCTGCGGCAAAAGTACCATTGCTTTCTCTATCAACCGTCTACACAAGCCGCCCGCGTTTATCTCTGGTGGACAAATTCTATTTGAAGGCAGAGACATCCTTCGCCTACCTGATAATGAGCTAAATACGCTACGCTGGAGCGAGATTGCGATGGTGTTCCAAAGTGCCATGAACTCGCTGAATCCGGTACTCACGGTTCAGGAACAATTTGCCGACGTATTACGCCACCACAAAGGGTTAACTAACGAGCAAGCCAAAGACCGCGCAGAGAAGCTTCTCGACTTGGTCAACATTCCGAGAAATCGTCTGGGAGAATACCCACACCAGTTCTCCGGAGGCATGCGTCAGCGTTTAGTGATTGCGATTGCCCTATCCCTCAATCCCAAATTGATCATCATGGACGAGCCAACCACAGCACTTGATGTAGTGGTTCAACGCGAAATCTTGCAGCAAATCTATCAGTTGCGTGACGAATTTGGTTTCTCTGTGCTCTTTATTACCCACGATTTAGCGCTCATGAGCCAATTGTGCGACCGCATTGCCATCATGCGCCACGGCAAGATTGTCGAAGTGAATAGTTCATACGAAATCCGCAATCATCCTCAACATGAATACACCCAAAAGCTTTGGGCGTCATTCCCAAATATCCACGATGTACACAAACAACCGCAAACGGAAGGAGCGCTAGCATGAGTGAACCGATCATCCAAATGAAAAACGTGATCAAGGAATTCAAAGTCGGTGGTGGTTTTGCCAAAGAAGAAACCTTCCGCGCGCTTCAGGGCGTGAGTTTTGATCTTTATGCAGGAAAGACCCTTGCTCTGGTAGGCGAGTCTGGTTGTGGGAAAAGTACCTGCGCTCGATTAATTACCAAAGTGTATCCAGCCAGTGATGGTGAAATCCTATTTAACGGGAAAAACGTCAACGATATTACCGCTCGTGCTGAGATTCAGGATTATCGCAGCAAGGTCCAAATGGTGTTTCAAGACCCGTTTGGCTCTTTAAACCCAACCCATACTATTCGTCATCACTTAACTCGCCCACTGAAGATTCATAAGCAGGTGAAGAGTGACAAAGAAATCCCAGCCAAGCTACTAGAACTGCTGGATTTGGTCGAGCTGCCAGAGGAAACTCTGAACAAGTTCCCTCATGAACTTAGTGGCGGTCAACGTCAACGCGTCAATCTCGCGCGAGCTCTGGCGGTAGGCTCACAACTTATCCTTGCCGATGAGCCAACATCGATGCTGGATGTGTCGATTCGTTTGGGTGTGCTCAACCTAATGCAGCGCATGAAGAAAGAGCTTGGAATCGGATTTCTGTATATCACTCACGACCTTGCAACCGCACATTACATCGCCGAAGAAACCGCAGTAATGTACAAAGGACAGATCGTAGAGTGGGGAGACACTCAAGCGATCTTAAAGAACCCACAGCATCCGTACACTAAGTTGTTGATCTCTGCGGTGCCAGATCCTGATCTGCCGTTTGGCAACCTAGTGGAAAGTGAACCAAACTATTCAGTAGATGCCGATGAGATCCGTAATCGCAGCAGTGTTATCGTTGAAGAATTCGATCAAATCGGACCAAACCACTTTGTAAAACAATGGACTGAGGCAGCTTAATGAATTTGATGACCTGGCAAGATCATATTTCAGATTGGTACGATAATCGGAAGCATGATCAAGTAGAAAGATTAGAAGCGATCTTATATCAAGCACCTGTTTCTGTATTTGGTCCAGAATTAACGGACGAACAGAGTAAAGCCATCGCTTGTTGGCTAGATGGCTGCCTAAGAGTCTTTCAATACGCTAGGCATCAAGACCATAAAAAAGCGTTTCAAATCCTACAGTACACCAGTGCAAAGCTAGAACACGCGGCTTGCCAACCGATGACCGATCTTCTAATCAAGGATTGGTGCCTCAAACGATTGCAACATTTGACCGTTTTGGCGTTGGAGTTTTGCAATCAACAGCACGATCAAAATGAGTGGCAGCAACAAGCAAGCAGCTTGATCGAGTCACACGTTGCGTTGATGCGATCGTTAAATTGGAATGAAACTAGGAAGCATGATCAAGGATTACGTCATTAATCCGGAAAGATGATCAAGGTTGCTTGTTTGTTCCGAATGGATTTTGTGGATACAAAAGACAGGAATTTTAGATAAAAAAAAGCGAGTTTCTTGAGGAGAAACTCGCGAAGTCTATTCAGAATGAATGTAACAATATGAGCCAATCTATTAATCATCAGAAAGGACAAAAGGTTGTCTATTCGGGATAAATCTTAGTCTGCGCTCAGCGTTGCAATGTCAGTGGTTTGTAAGAGTTAAGTCTGATTTCCATCAGTGCAATTCATTGTTACATTCTGAATCAATTACTCACGCTTATCACTCAATAAGTATCCGCTTGGTTGATATCAGATCGCCATCTCATCAAGTGCTCTGAATACCATTTCATCCATATGACCTTCAAAGATCTGACGGCATACCTTACGACGGACAGCTAAGCCCGCAATCAAACGTTCAATGGTGAGATGTTTGACATCATTTTGGTTATTAAACAGTTCGACTGTCTTACTTAATGTCTCGTATGGAAGCGGTGCATCCCCTACTCTCAAGAAATCAAGCTTCTCAATGAAGTCAGAACACTCTTCTTTGATCGAGGCATACGAATGCCCTGTCATCGCCGATAAAGCCGTTATACTGCGTTCTAGAGCCTCTGGAGAGGTATATTTAGATAGAGTTATGGTTATCTCGTCAGCATTGATCTCTACCAAGTGCTTTTTCTGTTTCACTCGGCGACCTAAATTGCCACGTGGAGAAGGAGCTTTACGCTGAATAGGCTCAAATTCGCCGTCTATGATACCTGAGAGCTCATCTAGCTGCTGCCTGGTCACCATCTCATTGCGAAGTGGGTTTGGCAGTGTAGGCGCCATATTGCGCTTTCCTGCGTTGGTTGTACGAGCACGAGAATAACGCAGCACCTCTTCCACATCGCATTTGATGTCGATTTGGTAATCCATCACCTTGTCGTTTTCGACCATCGCTTCGATCGTCAAGTGATATCCCCAAAGATTCACAACAAAATGATCATCGCTCCCAGCCCCTTCCGATAGTCGTTTTAATTCACGGATCAGATCCATGGAGAAACGACGCCACTCAATATTGCGCGCTAATTTCTGGTTCAATTCGCTCAGCAACATGCAGTCCGTATGTCTACGTACCATGCGACTACGGAAGAATGAATACAGTTGGAACACCAAAGTGTGCTGCTTCAGAATTTCTGGTGGGAACAGGAAGAAATAATCTCGCGTAAGCAGTTCTTCGTAGAAGGATGGCTCCCAAACCAAGATATACAGATTCGGTTTAATACGAATTTCGCCATCAGCGCCTTCTGTTGGAGCCTCCTCCGATGCCGTGATAGTACGCGCTAAGAAACGGAAACGGTCACTCTTGAAGCCTTCAGGCATGTTCTCGCTAAGCCAACGCCCTGTCAGCTCATGCAATTGAAAATCGGTAAACTCGATACGATCGATGCTGTCACGAATGGAATCTCGTGCCGGACCGCTGTCTTTTTTGCCACGTAACGACAGAATATCAGTAATGTACAGAGGAGTTTTGTTTGGAACATGCGCCGCATCCATGTGGTACTGATCTTTGTGATGATCATGGTACTGCACCGTTAGAGTAAACAGAGCAAACAAAGTCATCAGATCATCTACCGTCATGATATTTTTAGACGATCGAGTTTCAATCACCGCTTTTGTGCCAGAGATCGACACCATGGATTTTTGATAACTTTTTCGAGTACGCGGTGGCGCGAGAGCTTGGTCGATGATCCCTGCCCAATTGGTTGGTGAAACAACAAATTGATCCGCTTCATCTTTCATCATCGGCGGAGTATTTAAACCATGTTCGTTCAGTAAACGTTTATTCACTTGAGTTTGTGCTAGCGCTTTAGAACGTTTTTGCTTTTCGTTTTGACGAACTTTTTCAGTTACTAAGCTGGTGGCACCTAAGGCTGAAATAAGTTGATTCGGGTTAACGAACTTATGCAGCATGGTTTTACCTGCGAGACCTTCTTCAAAACGCACTGGTGTTTGAGTAAACAAACCAATGTTAACGGCAGCACGCAGGCGCTGTTGTAATGCAGCTCTGGTCAATTGACCGTCTGTCGCTTCAACAATTTCAGTTGTAGATACCAAACCATCTTTGCTGCTGAACCCTCTTAAAGAGATCAGATTAAGTAACTCCAAGATGCTTTTGGTTACCCCTTTGAAGTGTTGGTATTGCTCTACCCAATCTGCAGAAGATTCGTGTACCTCAAAAAGGTGCCCATCCTTATGGCTTCTTGGCGCTTTAATCAGAATTTTTTCATCAGCCGTCATTTTAGATCCAGATCACACTAGCCGTAGTTTTGCTATGGTTCCGAAGGATAAAGAAAAACAGATCATAAATAAAGAAAAAATCTTGGGTTTTTAAATAACTGATCTTTCTGATTATTCTGATCTTAATTGATTATATGATCTAATGATCTGGAGATTTTTAGTGCTGTAAGCTTTTGTTTTATAATGATATTTAAAAGTTCATTAACGGAACTATGATCATGATTATATCGAAACGATGATCAACATGAGCCGGAAAGCATGATCACAAAACGTCGTAAGCATGATCATTAAGTTTCTGAAAAGATGATCAAAACAGCCTTGAAACGATGATCATGATGTTTGTACAACTTATCCACAGATCCTAGCGGTTCAAATGGAAAACTTTCGGTTTCTGCATATTGAAACATTGTCATTTTACACTCGGATCGATGATCAAGAGAGAGGTTTTTTATCGTTCTGTTCATTGAGTTGGATATTATTTGCGCATGTGATGAAAACTTACTCTACTTTGCTGGTTGTGCCTCTTATTAATGATTAGCGTTAATTAAACGGAAGCATGATCATCAGATGAGTTTCTACATTTTGCATTCGCTTTGTTTTCATCGTTCCGTGATTTTATATTCGTTTTTGCCTCTATCCCCCAGTCTGTCTGCATTCTTCCGTAAATTAGCTTGAGAATTACATGCTTCCGAGTGGTTAATTCACTTGATCATTTTTCCGGTAAATTGATCCGTTTGAAAAAACGAGCTGCAATGTAAATGATGCGTTGATTTCCTTGATCATGCTTTCGATTTTGGTGTGAGTACCGGAAGTATGATCAAGAACTCCCCTTGATCATACTTCCGCTTCATTTCACTTAAATATACGTTCTAACGTACTGGATGCATGATCAAGGTGTGGTTTTTTTCCATTTCTTTAAAGAGACACTGAAAATCATCCAACATAAGATTCATCTCACACTATCCGTAATTTAGCGTTGTTTTATAATCGTTCCGAGATTAATGCTATTTACATTGTAAATAAGTGACAGTGTGACATTTTAAATCTAGTCGAGTTTGAAGCACTTTATTCGCAGGGTTTTGATTAAATTTTGTGATGTTTTGATGGTGAAATCATAAAACAGGCGTTTGTGAGTGTTTTTTATGTGATGGTTATTCAAAATGCTCGTGCACCTTTTTGTTGTTTTTGTGTTGTAGTGCTGTACAATGAAATGCAGATATCCTTCCAACGGAATTTGGCATGAAAAGAGAAACAACGATTGAAAATCTCCAGGAATTAGCAGAGCTGACGCAACAAGTTCAAGCTGACCGTATTGAGATTGTTTTGGAAGAGCGTAGTGACAACTACTTCCCACCAATGTCTAAGGCAATGATGGAAACCCGCTCTGGTTTAACTCGTCGTAAACTAGACGATGCTATCGGCAAGATGGAAGCGGAAGGTCATCAATTTACAAAGAATAATGCTAACCATTATTCAATCACGCTTGAAGAAGCGCACATGCTAATGGATGCGGCGGAAGTGCCAAAATTCCATGAACGCAAAAAGAATTCTGAAAATAAACCATGGATCATCAACGTACAAAACCAAAAGGGTGGTACGGGTAAATCGATGACCGCGGTTCATTTGGCGGCGTGTCTGGCTCTAAACCTAGATAAACGCTACCGTATTTGTTTGATTGACCTTGACCCTCAAGGCTCTCTGCGTCTGTTTTTGAACCCACAAATTAGCGTGGCAGAACACGACAACATCTATTCTGCTGTCGATATCATGTTGGGTAACGTGCCTGATGGTGTTGAAATCGATCGTGAATTCCTTCACAAGAACGTACTGTTGCCGACGCAATATCCGAACTTGAAATCGATTTCTGCTTTCCCAGAAGACGCAATGTTCAACGCAGAAGCGTGGCAAACACTCTCTGAAGACCCATCGCTAGATATCGTTCGTCTGCTGAAAGAGCAGTTGATTGACAAGATCGCGAATGACTTCGACGTAATTATGATTGATACCGGTCCACACGTTGATCCGCTAGTATGGAACGCAATGTACGCATCGAACGCGCTATTGATTCCTTGTGCGGCGAAGCGTCTTGACTGGGCTTCGACAGTAAACTTCTTCCAACACCTACCAACGGTTTATGAGATGTTCCCTGAAGATTGGAACGGTCTTGAGTTTGTTCGTCTGATGCCTACTATGTTTGAAGACGACAACAAGAAGCAAGTTTCTGTTCTAACTGAAATGAACTATCTTCTAGGTGACCAAGTTATGATGGCTACCATTCCTCGCAGTCGTGCATTCGAAACCTGTGCTGATACCTACAGCACTGTGTTTGACTTAACCATAGGCGACTTCGAAGGTGGTAAGAAAACACTCGCAACTGCACAAGATGCGGTACACAAGAGTGCATTAGAACTAGAGCGCGTACTGCACTCTAACTGGCCGTCATTGAATCAGGGGTAATGAATAAATGGCATTGAAAACGTCTGAATTAAACGCGAAATTATTTGGTAAAACCAATAAGCGTCGTGTTGCGACACCTCAAGAAGCGCAAACGGCGGCAAAAGACAAAGCACAAACTATCGAACTAGCAGTCGCTGGTGAGAATACTGTGCAATTTGAATTGGTACGAATCCCTGCGGATAAAGTGGCGACAGACACGAGCGTATTTGCAGAAAACGCTCGTGAGCAATCTTTCCTAAACGAACACGCTTTATCGGATGTGTTGGTGACGTTGAAAGAACGTGGTCAACAATATCCAGCAGTTGGTCGTCGCACGCAAGATGGCAAGATTGAAGTATTAGATGGTAGCCGCCGTCGTATGTCTTGTATCTTAGCGGGCAAAGATTTCTTGGTTTACGTTGGTGACGGCATCAACACAGACCACGCGAAATTCCTTTCTGATGTTGCAAACGCGCACAAGCCACTGTCTCTCTACGAGAAAGGTAAAGAGATGCAGGCGAAGTTAGAAAGCGGCGAAGCAGAAGACCAAAAAGCACTGGCAAAAATGTTCCAGTGCAGCGAAGCATTGGTGAGTGGTGCGTTAAAAGCGGCGGCATTACCGTTAGAGCTTCTTCAAGCGTACCCGAATGTTGGCGATTTAGGTCGTCCAACGATAGTGAAGCTGCACAAGCAATTCTCATCACTAACTGGTGAACAGCAACAAAATCTGCTGGATAAATGCCGTACGTCTGAAGGCTACCTGTGGCAACGTAGCACAGCTCAAGGTGTTGCTCGTCTGACAAAAGAAGTGACAGAAAGCATTGAAAGCTGGATTGCAGAATTAGCACCTGCGAAGCCAGCTAAGAAAGCTGAAAAAGTTGATCTTGTTAAAGGGCGTGCAAGCTACAGCCGCAAAGGCAATAACCTTGCTCTTAACTTGAAGAAAGTTGACGACAGCTTGATGGAAGAAATTCTTGCTTTCGTTGAGAGTAAAATGAAGTAAATATATTCTTCTTTGAAACCGCCTTCGGGCGGTTTTTTTATGTCTGCAATTTGGCAAAGTCTCCGTGAATCGAGATGTGATAACATGGCGTCAGTTTAATGCTCGGATATACGTAATGCTCGCTCAATCTGAATTCCTTTCTCAACTTCAAACTCAATCTCATGATGCGTTTCAACGTCGTGGCGTGGCTATCTATGGTGAGCCCGAATGGCAAGATGCGCTAATTGCTGACTTTTACAAACATCAATCGGATCAGACTTGGTTCTGTGTTGGTGATTGGTCCCTTGAAGGGGCTTTTTGTGTGTCTGGCAAACAAGGCAATATGTTGCTTGGTCGTGAGTGCGATGTTTTATTGTTTGATGCGAGAAAAGGCGTCGATGCCAACAGTTTTACCGCTGCTCTTGGGGCTTTAGTTGGCGGTGGATTGCTGCTTGTTATCGCCAATAAACAAGAGCAACCAAGCGAAGCTGATTTGTGGATGCAAATGCATTGGCAAAAACTGACTGTGATAGACCAGAGTCTTCCGTTGCCGACACTATCGAGCGTACAATTTGGCGCGAAGGAAAACCAGTTTGAGCAACAAACTGAAGCGGTAGCATTAGTTGAGAAAGTAGTAACGGGACACCGCAAGCGTCCATTGGTGTTGACTGCTGACCGTGGTCGTGGAAAAACCAGCGCTTTAGGTATCGCTTGTGCACAGCTTCTTAAGCAAAAGACGCTGCGTATCTTAGTTACCGCACCAAGCATTAAAGCTGTTGAACCAATCTATCAGCATGCATTGCGATTACTTTCAACAGCGCAACGAGTTAAGAAAGATCGATTGGAAGTAGGGCAGGGGTACATCCAATTTATTGCCCCAGACGAGCTGCTTTCGTCTATGCCGGAATGTGACTTGTTGTTAGTGGATGAAGCTGCGGCGATCCCTGTACCAATGCTCAAGCAAATTACGGAACATTATCATCGTTTGGTTTTTTCGAGCACGATACATGGTTATGAAGGGTGTGGTCGAGGGTTTACGCTTAAGTTTATTGAGTGGTTGAAAGAACAAAGACCAGGAATGAAAAGCCACCACCTTCAACAGCCTATCCGTTGGAGTACAAATGACAATCTAGAGTCGTGGCTGTATGAGGCGTTTTTGTTGAATGCAGAGCTTGAACCGTTTGAGCGAATAGAGCTTGGTGAAATTGCATTGGTCAATCTCCGTAAGTCCGAGCTGATTTCTAATCCTTCCGTATTGAAAACGTGCTTTGCGCTATTGGTCAACGCGCATTATCAAACGGCGCCTAATGATTTACTTCACTTGCTGCAAGATGAAAACAGTCAGGTTTATGTTGCTCAGTACCAAGGTCAAATCGCCGGTGTGATTTTAACCGTGGAAGAAGGCAACTTTGCCGAAAATCTAATTAAAGATATCCAGCTTGGCAAGCGTCGTCCAAAAGGGCATTTAGCTCCCATTACCATTATTAACCAGCTTGGCTACTCAGAAGTCGGCGCGCTTTCTACATTACGTGTGATGCGTATCGCTGTTCATCCAGAGTTGCAAGGGCGAGGAATTGGTCAACATATGTTGTCATTGCTGGAGCAATCAACGCCATCTCACATTTCCTATTTGTCCACCAGCTTTGGTGCAACGGAAGAACTCATAAAGTTCTGGCAACGCTCGGGCTATGAGTCGATTCGACTTGGAACGATGCGTGACGCTGCGAGTGGCTTCTATTCACTTTTGATGGTTCGCAATTGTAACGCCCAACAGCAGTCTTGGATTGAAGAGTCTAAGCATCTATTTGAAGAATTATTGTCGTTGAGTGCTTCTGCGATTTATCCACGACTTGAGCCGAGTTTAATGCGTACGTTGTTATCCCAACCAATTCAAGCTGTCTCGTTGAATAAGGCGAAGCTCACTTTGGTGGAGTGCTATGCTCAAGGTGGTAATAGCTTTGAATCTGTGTCGACATGGCTTCAACAATGGTTACTTCAATTTGGTTTGGTTGATGTTTCTGATCTGCTGATCAGTAAGTCACTCTTAAACAAAGATTGGAATGAGTGCGCAAAACAATTTGGATTGGCGGGACGTAAGCAAATCGAAGCTGAGATACGCAAAGAGCTTCAAGCTTTAATCGCTAAATTTACAGTGTAAAACGATACGCGGTTTTGTAATTTACACTGTAAAGTGGAATAGATAGGAATTTAGATAGAGGAGAGAGTTTACACTGTAAATTCTCTCCTTTGTTTTTCAGGCTGGCTAGAACGAAAAATTGATAGGAAGAGTTAGTGTCAAGCGAGCGCCTTTGACACTTGAAGGTGGTTTTACTAACGGTTGCGCTCGTCCTACAAGCTCAATCGCTTCTTTATCTAATGATGCTGTTCCTGAGCTTTTTACGAGTTCCACATCGAGAACATTTCCCTCCCTGTCCATGGTAAAGCGAATCACTGGCATCCCTTTCTTCTTAAGTCGACGTGCTTGCCTTGGATAGCGTTTTTCTCGTTCTAGGTGTGCATGCAGAGCTTGTTGCCAACTTACCTTTGCCGCTCGTCCTGCTTCGGATTGCTGACCCTGCCTTAGTGCGCTGATTTGTTTGGATTCACGTTTCGTCTCCAAGCTAGGTTTTGAACTGGCGGCTTGATTGATTTCAGGTTGTTTTTTCTTTGACTGCTTTTCTGGTTCTGGTTTTGATCTGTTCGGTTTTGGTTTCTCTGTTTTTATTGGCTTTTCAGTGTTTGCAGCAATCGTGCTCGGTTGTTTGGATTTGACTAAAGCTGGAGACTGCTCTTGTTCGGGCTTATGTTTTACGGATTGCTCTTGACGGGCTTGTTGAATTAACTCTTCTTGTTGCACTGTACTTTCAACCGCGTTCACCGTGTTTTTGGGGGCAGCCATTGGTGCTACGATACTCACTGTAATCGGTATCGCTTGTGGCGGAGAGGAAAAGTCATACTCAGGTGTCCACATGTAAGCAATGGCTATTAAGGCGTGAAGAGAGGCGCTCAGTAGTATAGCCGTTAAAACAAAACGTTTTTTCCTATAGCTATAACGAAAAGATGGTCCTGCTAGATCATTCATTGTGGCGCTCCCGACGCTTGCTCTACACCAACTAATGCAATTTGGTTGTAGCCGCTAGCGACCATTTCATTCATCACTTTCATTAAATCTTGATAACTCAGAGATTTGTCAGCTCGAAGAAATATCCGAGTGTCTGGTTCAACCTCGGCTTTTATTAGGGCTTGCTTCAAATCGGCAAGCGAAGTCTCGTGCTTTTCTCCCACAACTAAGGTTAGGTCTTTTTGAATCGTGAGATAAACTGGTTTATCAGGTTGAGGCTGAGGCTCTGCAGATGACGTCGGCAAATCGACTACAACGTTGACTGTCGCTAATGGGGCGGCAACCATCACTATGATTAAGAGCACCAACATGACGTCAACCAGAGGTGTCACGTTGATCTCATGATTCTCAACCATATCATCGCTGTCTGAGGCTGGCTTAAATCCCATGGCTTAACCCACCTTCTTTAGCACTGTGTCGTTGTGTTCTTGGTGAGATTGCATTCGCTTTTGATCCAAATCTCGGCTAACCAAGATCATCAATGCTACGGAGACATCGGCGAGTTGCGCTTTGTAGCCAGAAATTTTACGTGTGAAGTAGTTATAGATGACCACTGCTGGAATTGCTGCCACTAAACCAATTGCCGTGGCAAGGAGGGCTTCTGCGATCCCCGGAGCGACCACCACTAGCGTCGTGTTCTGAGATTTTGCGATTCCGATGAAAGCATTCATGATGCCCCAAACTGTGCCGAACAATCCAACGAAAGGACCGACGGAGCCGATGGTTGCGAGGATGCCGGTCAGTGAAGTCATGCTTCTCCCTAATTCAGCTTGCACTCTTTCTAAGCGCAGTTGTACGCGTTCTTTAATGCCATTTTCTGAAGCAGAGCCTAGAGAAGAGAGTTGCAATTCATGCTGCGTTGCTGAAATTAGTGAGGATTCTACGCCTTTAAAAGGCTGAGTGGTCTGTTTGGCATTTTCCAATGACTCTGCATCAACAAGCTCAGTAAGTAGTTTTTGTGTGCGTCGTGTTGCTTTCATCAGTTGTACTTGTTTAAAAAGAAAAACTGCCCAAGTCAAAATGGATGCGGCAAGCAGTGAGAGCATCACTCCCTTTACCACCCAATCAGCAGCGTGGTACATACCCATTGGGGATAAATCGTGGGTGATGAGCGGGTTAGAAGGTGGTGCTATTTGTGTTTCAGTGACTGAGTTATTTATAGAAGTACCAGTTGACTCAGTTGCAGAAGAAGAAAGGGGAAGAAGTGCCAGACTAAAAGATGCCGACACTAGGAGAAAAAAACGCTTATTCATTATCCATTGCTCGTTGTGAAAATGACTGATGGCGCAAATAACCTTTTCGCGCCTGCTCTATCCACTACACCGAATGAAGTAACGAAATCCGTAAAATAAATTTAAATATTTGGGTCAATTTACACTGTAAAGCATGTTTGCCGTGATTTTAGAGTCAAAAACGCTTTTCAAATTTTACGCTCACCTCATTTTGCTGATAGGTGTACAGCCAATCAACGTTGCTGTTTACCCGTTTATGAGTCCACTCTAGAATGGGTGTCAACGTCCAAAAAACCAACTTTGGAGAGGAAAATGTGACAGTATAGTTTTGCTCTGTGTCTCTTCTCTTTGCATCGAGTAGGGCGTTATATCCCTCGTATTGCCTTTCTCGCAGTGATGCAAACAGGTTAGCGTCAAGCCAACCTTCGACGCTTTTCACGACTCCGATTCGACCACCATAGAGCTGGTAAGCATGTACATCTTGATCATTTTGTTTATGCGTCCAGTCTATGCCACCGAATGCGAGCCATTGTTGTGGCAACTGGTGCCAATAGTTGATGCTTGCATTCCATTGCCAATCTGATTGATAGTCGAGCTTTGTTGGACGGTAATCTTGGTATTCGCCTTTTAGTTCCCATCTCAATGCGCTTTTCGAGTCTAAGCTATGGAATCCATTCAACTTTAGACCTGTTGACCAATACAAACTCTTATCCGCGTATGTGCTGTACTCGATCAACGGCGCAACCAAGATACTATGACGCTGGTCTTGAAAGCTATAACCAAAGCTAACATTCGCTGTTTGCTCGTTGTATTCACTGTGATTGTTGTAACGAGAACCATACGTCAGCGCTTGCAAACTCATACCATGATGACCTTTGAAGCTAATGCGTTTATTCGCACTTGCGTTAAAAGTTAACCCTGCTGCTCTCTGTTTTTCCGGTGTTACTCGATCAAATAAACACTTTCCTGTCTCATGACGGACTAAGCAAGTATAGGTTTCTGAGCTGCTATTGAGATTGTCATTGAAAGTTGGACCAAAACTGATCGCACCTTGCCATGCATCTCGGTGTTCTAGTGCTGATATAAAAGCATCGAGAGTACGTCTGACACCATCAGCCCTTGGGTTATCAGTAGGGAGAGTGGATTTGATTTGTGAGAAAAGGGTGTGTGCGTCTTGGTTTTTCTTACGCTCAAACAAAACGCGAGCAAGCTCTAACTGAGCGGGAAGAAAATTCGGATATAAGGATAAAAGCGATCGGTACTCTGCCTCTGCATCACTTAAACGACCTAAATAGCGTGATAGACCGCCTTGGGCATAATGGATAAGTAAAGGATCTGCATAGGGTGAAGATTGATACTGGTTCAATAGTACTTCTACTTGTGACCATTGCTTTCCTTTAACTGCTAGGTAAAGCGCTTGCCCTAAGTTGTCGTTGCTTTGATCTGACGAGCTTTGTTCCTGAGCTTGTTTCGACCTCTGTAATTCGAGTTCTTTTTCTTCTTGCAGGAGACGCTTTTCTTTTTCTTGTGCTGATAGCGCATCTCTTTGCTGAATGCGAAGATTCGTATCTTGGTCATTGGCTACAACGGGAAAAGAAAACAACGGCACTAACAGGGATGTCAGAGCGATGGTGTAAGAGGTTCTAACCGCCATAAATATTCCATATAAAAAGAAGCAGCACGGGCTGCTTCTTGGTTATCACTCATTGAATCGAGAGTTATTTTTTCTCGCCGCCAAAAGCAGTGTCTAGATCGCTATTGTTGGTAAAGGTGGCGATACCAGCCAAGCCAGCTGCATTCGCACCAAAGAAGTGACCTTGAGAAGCGCCATTCGTGGTTGTGCCATTCTGTACAGCTTGAGCAGTACCATTAAATGCTGCGGTTGCTGCATTAATCGTTGCGTCTACACTTACAGTTAGGTTGCTATTGTTGATTGAACCGTCTAGCGTTTTGGCTCCGAAATCAGCGTTAAACGTACCTGAAAGTTTGTTTGCGCCAGAGAACTTGTTAATACCAGTAATGTTGTAGGTCGCCTTGCCGCTGGTTGGTACAGTCGTTCCTGCATCATTACCGACGTAGTAAACGGTACGGTTGTTAAACTCAGAATCTTTCTTACCTTCGTACCATTCTCCAAACCACACATCTTGATTCGCTACTTGGACAAAACTGTAAAAATTGTCTTGAAAATGTTTGCTGCCTGATGTGTGAACACCATTTCGCTCGTCATCAAAAATACCACCAGCTAGACCTTCAAAGTCCACTCGTTTGCCACCTGTTTTACCGATGCCTGCATTGCCTTTAGAGTGAATAAATGGGACCCAAACTTCTGATTCTCCTACTTGACGAAGCGAATCATCACTGATCGCGCCATCAAATCCTGCATGAACAAGTGGGCTTAGACCAATCATTGCTGCTGCAATCCATGAAAGTTGAAGTGGTTTCATTGTCTCTTCCTTTTGTTGATTGAAATAGTTAAAGAAAGAGACCATGCCAGTGCATCCGGTGCGCGCGACAGATGACTAACGCGGTCTCATTTAGTACACCGAAATAGGAGACAAAACCCGTAAATAAGTTTGTGATTTTTTAAATTGTTGGCGAATAGAAAACAAAACGCCCACAACTGTGGGCGTTTTTGATAGCTGCTTGTGTTTTAACGGCTGGTAAATTCAATCGTTGTAGAAATTCTTTCAACCATACTAAAGTCATTAGGACCGTTAAGACTCCAGCTGAAGCCCATTGAGGCTTTTGCCACTTTGCCGTTGGTCGGTGGACTTTGTAGTTGGAAGGTTAAGCTGTCACCAGCGGGGATAACAATAATGACATCGTTATCTTGAAGGTCTTTACTAAAGTAGCTTTGAGAGCCAACTAATATCCTTGGTGTTACATCGTCGCTGCTACTACTAAGCGTATACTTTCCGAGAGTAATGGTGACTGGCTTTCCTACTGCTTCAAAAGTATAGCTATCGAGAGTGTAATAGTTAGGAATAGGACCCGTATCGGATGTTTTATCGATGACGTCATTTTGCTTGTGAGGCAGTCGCAAAGGAGTGGGATCTGAGCCGCGTGTGAGTTTGGTGTGCGGTTGAGATTCAGAAATCGCTCTTACTCTAACTCCCACAGAATGGCTATCTGAAAACTCGCCATCATTTACGGTTAAACTGACGACGTAATCCCCGGAGATATCTGGCGAAAATGAAGTTAGCACAGCATAAGGATCATCGATGACGGCGGATGAGCCGTTTGGTTTTTTAGTGAAGTGCCATTCATAAGTGAGTACATCGCCGTTGGCATCACCACTGGGTGTGCCATTCAATGGGACACTCATGTTATCAAGAACCCAAAACATTGAACCATCTACCTCCGCATGTGGAGGGACATTTTTATAAAAAAAAGAAGCGGTGGTCGTAGCGGAAGCTTCAGAAAAGCCATCGAATGCAGTCACTTTAACCACATAATTGCCCTCCGTATCAGCCTTGATTGAGTTGAAATCATACACAGTCGATTTCGCTATAGAGTAATTGCTGCCTTGTGGGTGGGACAACACTTCCCATGTAAACGACAATTTATCGCCATCAATATCTTGAGGTCTTGTGTTTAGGTTAATTTGCTGAGTTAGGTTACCGGTGTACTTATCTTTGGTAAATTTAATCGTTGGTGGTGTATTTTCGTCTTCCCTGATGACTTCTATCTTTACTTGGTTAGGGCGGCTGTCTGTTTTGCCATCGTTCACCACCAATTCTACAAGGTAAGTGCCCAATAAGTCTGGCTCAAAGCGCGGAGTTCTGGATTCTGGATTAATGAGCTCCGCTTTACTCTTGAAGGGTTTCGATACCATTTTCCAAGAGAAGGCTATTGAGTCTTGATCGTAGTCGACGCTACCCGTGCCATCGAGATGCACCACTTTTTCACTCAGCTTTACATGTTGATTGATCCCAGCTATCGCAATAGGGGGGTGATTGTTAGTCGTTTGGGGTTCAGAGGCATCATTCCCACCGCCACCATTACAACCATTAAGAAGTAATAATAGCAATGGTGTGAGAGTATATTTCGAGCTTAGACTCATCTTAGTTCATCCTAATTGATTAGAAGTGCGGTCCATAACGCGGCGCGGTAAAAGAAAGGCTTTATCTGATACACCGAATGAGATTTGAATATCCGTAAAAAAGCGCGGAGAGACCGCGCTTTTTTATGTGTCATTGTTGTGCAGGACGATCAGTTTGTTTGGAAGTGGTAGCCAAGACCTGCATAAAAGTTTGTTTGATCTTTGATCATAAAACCGTAAGACAATGTAACAGTATTTCCTTGCGTTGGCGCCGACCAAAGCTTAACAACTATTTCATCGCCGACAGGTAGCACGCTACCATCTTCAATGCCGCTTAATTTAACGTCGTGAGTGAGGCTGACTGCGTCCATTGCAAAGATCTGCTGAACCTCATAATCGTGTCCAACGGCTTCAAGAGTTAATGACCCTAGGAGTACGTATTTGGGCGCTTCACCTTTAATTTCTTCATTCAGAGTAACCTCCTCTGCGAACGGCCATTGTTTTTTCTCACCGTTGAAGTGCAATACGAGGTCGCTTGTTCCTGCTTTCGATGCCGTTACTCGAACAAAATCTTTTTCACTGCTTAGAGCACCATCACTTACGGTTAGAGCAAGTGCATAATCACCCTCGACATCGGGGGTGAATGTTGGTTTTGCTGACGTAGCATCCGACAATTCTGCAGTACTTGCCGAAGGCTTGGACACAAATTCCCACTGGTACGTGATACCTGAATCATTGCCATCAATGCTTGCGCTAGCGTCTAAGGTTGCGGTTCCACCCAATTCGAATGTGGTATCTCGTCCTGCCATGGCAACCGGTGCTACGTTATCGGCAGAGTAGTTGATGGTGATCTCTTTAGTTGTCTCTTCTTTACCGTCTGAGACGGTTAGAGTTAGTTTGTATTCACCTGCAACGTTTGCTTTTAGCGTTGCTTGTTTTGTGCTTGCGTTGCTCAACGACATCGTGGTGTTTTTTGGTGCTGAGTTAAGAGCCCATTGGTAGCTGAGCATATCATTATCAGCGTCGTAAGCTTTCGCGTCTAATTTCAGGGTTTGATCAAGCGCTGCCGTGTAGGTTTCCGATGCATAAATAACGGGCGCCACGTTGGTATTTACTTCTGTTGCGGTGATAGTCAGCGATTGTGCGCTACTGTCTTTTTTGCCATCGTTGGTTACCAACTGAACGGTGTAGTCTCCGGCCACGTCTGGTGTGAAGTATGGAGAGACTGCATTAACGTTATTTAACTTGACGTTACTGCCTTGTGGTTTTTTGCTGATAGACCAAGTGTACGTTGCGATACTGGCATCTACACCGTAGCTACCCAGTCCATCTACACGAATTCTGTTTCCGACTTTTGCTGTTTCGTAACCAGAGACAACGGATACAGGCGCTTTATGTGAATCTGCAGTGTTTGAGTCTGAACCACCACCACAAGCGATAAGCGAAGGAATGGTGATAGCAAGAAGCGTCCATTTCATGTTGGGTTTCATTAAATCATCCTAAATATACGGTTCTATAGGCTTGGTGGTGTTTGGGACACCAAGCCTATATTGGGCTTTATGAAGTTTCATCCACTACACCGAATAGCAATTGGAAATCCGTAAAAATAAAATGAAAAAAGAAAACGCCTCGGGTGAGGCGTTTTCTTTTTAAGGGGCGTTCATAAGGTTTAGAAGCGTCCGTTTAACTTGAGTCCTATCGTTCTTCCTGGTGCAGGCATCCCAGATACCGATCCAGCTTCAAGATAATAAACATCGGTGATGTTGCTTCCGATAAGCTCTGCAGATAGGTGTTCGTTAAATGCATATTTAATGTAAGCATCAAATGTTGTTACATCGGTTCGTTTAATTTGTTCATCTTCGTGGCTGCCAGAAACATAGTTGGTGCGTAACCCGCTTTCTAATGCTTGATTAAAGAACCTTGCTCCGACTAATAAGCTACCCGAATACTCTGGTGCCGCTTGTGCTGCCAGATAGCTTGCTGCTGTGAAGCCACCGCGAACACACGTTTCTGTTGATGGTGTGGTTTTATCGACAAGAGCTGGGACGAAGCCTTGAGCTGCAGAGTTTTTGTCACACACCTCATTGCGGAAGTTATAAGCCAATGATGCATCGGCAAAGTACAGTTGGTTATCGAACATACCGTTGATTTCAATACCACTGGTGCGTTGGCTATCCAGATTGGCAAATGAAAAACTGGATCGATCGCGATCCATTACATCATCAATCGTTTGATCAAAGTAAGTGAGCTTTGCACTTGCGTTCTCAAAGTAGTGAATGTACGCGACCTCGAAGAGTTTCGCTCGCTCTGGTTCAAGGGGTACTGATGCTGATGGGTTACCAGAAAATCCACTGGTACTCTCAAATAAGCTTGGGAATCGCAGTGTCTCTGCATATCGAGCATACGCACGGCTGTTTTCGTTGATTAGCCATGTTGTGGTAAGAGATGGCATCCAACCACTGCCGCTGTTCTTGTAGCTGAGGTTACGGTTGTCCTTGCCATCAATTTGTCCTTTGGTTTTACAGCTGCCTTCAACAAAGTTGTCTTTCTTTTGGGCAATCAAACAAGGGTTGTTAGCAAGATCCAGTTCGTTTTTACTGTTGGTTCGCCATTCAACTAGGTGATCCTCAACGAAACTGGTTTTGTTTTTGGCTTCCGTTGTTTTCTCTTCTACCTTTGCAGTTAACAGTGAATCAAAGTTGTTGATCTCATTTTGACGCAGTTTTAACTCTTCACGGTAAGTATCCGCTTGGGTGGGATCGGTGGTGATCAAATGTTGCAAGCGATTGATTTCCCGGTTTATGTTCTTTTTTGTGAACGTTGCACGAACTTCATGCTCAGCATTCGCGACGTTTTGTGCGATTTCTTCTGGGGCGTAAGTTTCAATGGTTTGAAATGCGAGACGATAACCATCTTTCTTGTATTCTTTAAGACCAACATCGTCGCTATTGCCCGTTTTGATGCGATTCTCGATGTAAAAATCGGTGGCTTCATAACTGATATAGCGCACGCCTGCGTTGATAATAAAGGCATCTAGTGGACGCCATTCGATGACCGCGGCTCCGTTATATTCTTCTCTTTCTCCCGAGCGCACAGGACCACCGTAGAAATCAATGAGGTATTCCAAACCTTCTTTTGGGGTCAATTCATGCTTCATGTAGCTGCCGGAAACCGTGACATCCAAGTTATCGAGCAATAGCATTTTGTTCTTAAAATCAAAGCCAAAACGGTTTTCATCACGATTGACAGTCGAGGTGTTGATGATGATATCTGGTGTCTCGCTACGAAAGTTCACAAAATTGGGAAAGCCATAGCCAGTATTGCTTCTGGAATCCGTTAACGTTGTCCATAGGTTAGTACTGAGGTCAATGTAGCGGCTTTCTGGGTTTGCTCGAAACTTGATGCTGTAAGCTTGCATCTTGGCATTCGCTAGCGGCCATTGAGGCAGACCGTCACTGTTTCGATAATCTGAACGACTCGCGAGGATTTCCCCGTGAGTACTCTCTGTGTAGCGCGCGTTCAGCTGTAACTTATAGTAATCGCTAAAATTAATGGTTGTTTTTAATAGGAACGATTCCATCTCAGAGGATGTATTTGGTACTTCGTGCCCAGGGATATGGCTCAATGCAATGTGTTCCGGGTTCAAATATGGGTTTCTGCCCGCAACGATCTCGCTACCGCTACCATCTCTTGATTTGGAGTAGAAACCCGTTTTATTTGTGCCTGAGTAGTAGTTACCACGATTACGATATGCATACGCGCCAAGCCATTCAATTTTTGGTTTTACGCCCGCAATAGCTAGTCGATAAGCTGTATCCTCACCGTTTAGCGGATTGTCATCTTTATCATCTCTAGTTTGAAAGCGTACTTCAGGGTCGTCATATAATGGTACGCCGCCTAACTCATTGTATACTGGGACATCTTGCCACCGTTTACCTGTATGCAAGCGAGCTTTGTTGGGCTTTACTGAGTTGCTGCTGCTTTCCGCCACGAACTCCATACCGAAATTATCACCCTCAGGCACAATGTCTTGTGGCTCCAATGTCGTGACTTGTACTGCGCCCCCTACAGAGGTATTCACGTCCGAACTGATCTGTGCGCCTTTGTAAACTTTCAGGCCACCAATCAAGTTTGGATCAATGTAGTTTCGGTTTGAAGCGCCTCGGTAACCGTTATAAACGGAAATGCCTTGTTCTGTGCCATCTATGACGACAGGGACTCGTCCAAAACCTTGTACACCACGAACATTAGGATCAATGCTTCCACCGCCATTACGAGCCTCACCACTAAAGGTATTTGCCATTCCGGTAAACAGATCGGCGGCGCTTGCGCCTTTGAAGCGTTCTATTTCTTCTTTGCCCATGTAGGCACTGGCAACATCGGCGTCATAGATCGCCATCTCACCATCACTATCGCGATAATAAGCATCTTCAAAACTCGTTCTTACCTGAATTGCGTCGAGTGTCATTTCAGAGGAAGGAGAAAGTTGATAAACACCATCAGCCTGCTTCTCGGCATTCAATCCCGTGTTTGCCAGCAGCAATGTCAATGCTTGTTCGGGGTCATAGTTACCTGTTAATCCAGGACTTTGCAGGTTTTCTGAAAGTGAAGCATTGAGATAAAACTCAACACCAGACTCTACCGCAAACTGGTTTAATACATGGTCAAGATTACCTGGTGGAATATCGTACTGTACTGACTGTTCTGCCCATGCGGCAAAAGGAGTGATGAGAGAGGCTAATCCTAGATTGGCTTGAATCATTATCGCCAATATCTGGCGTCGTTGAGGGAGCGGCACCTTGCTTTCCTTAATCGGTCTACTAACTGCTCTTTACACCGAATGAGATGTCTAAATCCGTAATTTTTTTTATGGTTTTGCTTTCACACTGACCCACATTGGTGTCCGATAGCGGATTTCGATTGGTAATATTTGGCTGATGTTAAAAAGCGTTTTGTCGACGTTTTTTGTCGAGAATACCCCGGTGAGCTTCAAAGAGGACAACTGTGGATCGACTGAGAGAATACCGCGACGGTATCGACTTAGCTCCGTAATAAACTCTGTGAGTGGCATCCCTTGTGCCATGATTTTTTGTTCTAACCATAGGGCGTCGTCACTGAGATTCTTTTGTATGTTCGAGGTTTCACGTTGCGTAAAGTGGGCGTTTTCACCAGCAAGCAAGTGCTGTGCTCCCATACCAAGTAAAGGGTAGAGTGCTACTTCGCCCTCATAAACGGAAACTAGCGTATCGTCGTCTCGTTTTTGTACGGTGAAACGGGTGCCTATTGGTACGACTCGACCTTGCGGAGTAGTGACATGGAAAGGGGTGAGATGGTGAGAACTGGTGACCATAATCTCACCTTCAAGCAGGTGTAAACGTCGTTCTTGCTGGTTAAAGTCGACAAATACGCGGGTGGCGGTGTTCATTGCCATTTGAGTGCCATCAGAAAGCAATATGTCTTTCACCTCACCCGTCGCTGTAGTGTACTCCGCACCATTGGGAAGAGAGGTATGAGTAGACATCATCAAACTTAACGTGCCAAGAGAAAGGCCACCAAGCATCAAGACTTGTCGGCGGTTCAAACCACGCTGTTTTGGAGCAAGCACTTTGCGGCTGATCGGGGAGTTTGGAATACCAGTAAACTTTCTTTGCAGCTCTTCTAACTGCTGCCACGCATAAGCGTTATCAGGGTGGGCGCTTCTCCAGCTATCAAAGGCATCTCTGTCTTGTTGTGTTACGTCATCGGCCCACAAGCGCGCCATCCACAGAGAGGCTTGCTCGATGGATTCACGAGAAACTTGCTCCATGTTATTCGTTCTCACTCAGCATGGTCATCATGCAGCCCTGCAGTGCTTTCGCTACGTATTTCTCGACAGAAGACACTGACACGTCGAGTGCGAGTGCGATTTCTTTATAGCTCTTGCCTTCCAATTGGCGCATCAAAAGTGCTTGGCGAGCTTTAAGAGGTAAACGATGCAGAAGGGCATCAATTTCGACCAGAGCTTGCACAACGACAGCTTGGTCTTCAGGAGAGCCAGCGACTTCTACAGGTTCTTGTTCGATGAGTTCTAGGTAAGCGGCTTCGATTCGACGACGTCGGTAAAGATCAATGACCAAACCTTTTGCGATATGAGTAAGGTATCTTCTCGAATCTTTCGCTTCAGGTAATTTGCCTCGGGTAAGGAGTCTTAAATAAGTGTCTTGAACTAAATCGGCAGTTGCTTCAGGACACCCCAAACGACGTTTAATAAACACAGATAACCAACTGTGGTGCTCTTGGTACATGTTACCGATACGAGCTGCGCTTGCTGAACTGATAGCCGCCATGATTTGATACTCCTTCCCTAACCAACAGTAATGATAATAATTATCATTACGACAGTTGGCGGAATATAACAGAAAAATAAATAGGTTCCAGAGGAAAAATTTATAAAAATCATTAATGATAAGACTATCGTCACTAAATCAATGACTTTAAAAGTAAAAAAAGATGTGAATAAACCAGGGTGTTGCCAGCGCGACAGGTAGAAGAAAACGACCGTATACAAGATTTTCTGAGCTATATAAGAAACATTCTATTGTCGAAGTTGATTCGGTATTGATAAAACTCTTTTCGTTATTTTCTTTGCTTGAAAACGGCTGGAGGTAAATCAATTTTACGACCTTTTCTAAACCAAATTGCATTTTGTCTAAGATGGCTTTGTTGAAATGAGTTTTATGCTCAATGCTTTATATACCTGAGTTTTTAGCCTGTTAATGCTTTAGTGATGTGAGCCTGATTCTTAGAATTGAGAGGTTTGTTCAGAAAATGATTTTGGTTAGACTGAAGGTGGTGATGGGTAGCAGATGGATTGGTTATGTGGAAGATATGCCTGGAGTGGTCAGAAGATAAAACAAAGGTTTTTGCCCGCTTACCGGGAGATGTGGATCTCGGAGGTGAGCTAAATCAAAAGGAATTGCCTGAGCAGCTTCAGATGATGGAAGCTGACAAAGCGTTTGTCGATGAAACTGAGGTGGTGCGATTCATTAATTGCGCGCGTGAACGTAAATCAGAAGCCTATGAAGGGATCGTGATTGCACAGATCAAAAACGCTCAGGTGGAAGTTGAACTCTCCAACAATGACATGCTTGCCAGCATGAATGTGACGGGCGCTTATGGCGGACGAGGACTAAGAGGTCCTGAAATTGTTCAAGCACTCGCGCATGCTCGTGTTTCCAAAGGCATCAATAAACTTGCGTTGAAAAAAGTGTTGGTTGTCAGTACACAGCTAAAACCCGGAGAAACCTTCACCCAAGCTGTTGCGGTTGGCAAGCAACCTGTTAAAGGTAAAGACGCTATCTTCACGCCACTTGTTAAAGACATCACCAAGCGCATCCTTAAGCCGAAAGAAGGTCAATCCTCTAGTGACAAAATCGATCTACGCAATTTAGGTGAAACCATCGCTGTCGATATTGGGGATGAAGTGATGCGCCGTACTCCGGCGACCAGAGGCATCCCGGGCTTCACCGTTCAAGGGCGCGTTATTCCGCCACAAGCGGGCAAAGACAGTCCAATTAAACCCGGTAAAGGCACTGAAATCAGCAAGTCCGATCCAAACCTCCTGCTTGCATCTGTTTCAGGCACACCACTGATCAAAGAAAAAACCATCGAAGTCGACAATGCACTTTGCCTCAATAGTGTCGGAGTAAACACCGGTCACGTGAAATTTAAAGGTAACGTCATCATTGGCGGGAACATCGAATCGGGCATGATAGTGAAAGCGACGGGCTCAATCACAGTGGGTGGTTTTATTGAATCTGCCGATGTACAAGCTGAAGGGGATATTCAAGTTGCTAAGGGCATCATTGGTCATACAGTGAGCGATGGTCAGCCAAAAAGCTGCCATGTGCGCACCAAAACATCGATTCGTGCCAGTTATGCCCAATATTGTGAATTGCAATCTGGTGAAGACATAGAACTTGCTGTCCATAGCATGAACAATGACATTGTTTGTGGGCGCAATTTAATCGTGCTTGATGCCAGTGGCAAGAACGGCACTTTAAGTGGCGGTGATGCAAAAGTGGGCAGTAAGGTTTCCTGTTCGCAATTGGGTGTAGAGGGAGATACGGCGACCAAGGTTGAAGCCTTTGCAAATTATTCTGTCTTTAAGGAACGTATTGCAAATCTAAAAGACGAGTATAAATCCGCGCAAGAAGGCACCATGGACGTTATCCGAAAGGAACTTGAGTTTAAGAAACGCCCTAAAGCAGAGCGCACAGATGAAGAGCAAGCGCAGATAGAAGTATTGAAGGCGCAAAACAACACTCGTTTGGAAGACGTAAAGCAGAAGCTTGAGCAAACTGAACAAGATTTCGAAGTCGCATTAGCAGAGAATATTGTTGAAGCAACTGACCGAGTCTTTACTCGGGTGACGGTTCAATTTGGTGATGAGCAAGTCACCACCAAACGTACCCATGGCGGCTGTGTATTTAGCTTTAATCAATACGAGATTAAAGTCTCTGCAACCTTGGAAGAAGAAGATCTGGCTGCTGTTTAACTTTAGGAACGAAAGCCCATTTATCTGGGCTTTCGCTTCATTTTGCCTTAACAAATCAGACCCAATGCTAAGTCGTTAAGCGATGTGTTCACGGTAGTAGTCACCTAATGCGAAGACGTCACCACTGCACATGATTTTCATCGCTTGTTTGATGTGCTCAATTGACCAATCCCACCACTGAATCTCTAGTAGCATCGATACCGCCTCTTCATCAAAGCGCAGGCGAACCACATGATTATTACCAACCACAATGGAATACGGTTCGACATTTTTAGTGATCACTGAACGCGCACCAATCACTGCACCATCACCGATTGTCACGCCCGGCATTATCATGGCTTCACTACCAATCCAGACATCGTTGCCAATAATGGTATCGCCGGCACGCTCAAAGCCGCTTTGTACCCCATTGCCAAACTCTTCTGGGGAAAAGGGAAAGGTGGAAATCCAATCAATACGATGTCCCTGATTACCCGCCATCATAAAAGTCGCACCAGAGGCAATCGAACAAAATTTACCAATGATCAGTTTATCGACTTCGCCATATGCGCCGTTTTGCCATTCGTGTTGTGTCACACTGTCGCCCATCAAATAACGAACAGCCTGATCTTCGAAAGTTTTGCCATGGTAAAAGCCGGAGTAGTAGCTGTATTCACCCACTTCAATGTTTGGGTTGGTGACATGTTCTTTAATGATTTGCCCTTTCAGCCAAGTATCGAAAGCGTTCATCTGTATTCTCCATGCAAAAATTTAAGTTGTGCGCAGTGTAGAGCCTTTCTATTATTTCCAGTAGATTGATTTTAGAGATTCATAATTACTATATGGAAATAAACTGGCTCAGTTACGTACCGATTTACATTGCACTGTGCGAAGAGAAAAGTATTGCTGGTGCGGCTAAAAAGCTGCGCTGTTCCAATGCTCATGTGAGTCGTCAACTTAGGCAGTTGGAGGCGATACTTTCTGTTCAGCTTATCCAACGCACCACGCGACAATTTAACCTTACTTATGATGGACAGCGTTTCTACCACCAAGTGAAAGGCTTAATGGAAAATGTGGAACAGATTAATGAACAAGTGATGGAGACCGATAAGGTTGCTGGGCATTTACGTATTGCTGCTTCTGCCTCATTTGGTGCGGAGTTACTCAACCCTTCATTAATTGCATTTCGTCAGCAGTTCCCCGACGTTACGTTTGAGGTGATTTTCACTGAGACACCGCTCGATTTGATTGAGTCTGGGTTTGATCTTGCGTTCTTTTTTACCGACTCACCCCCTGAAGGGTATGTCGGACACCATCTGCGTTCTTTACACTGTAAACCATTCGCGAGCAAAGCGTATCTAGCGACAAAACCATCACCAAACACACCAGAAGATTTGCATCTTTTAGAGCACATTACCTATCGCAATGCTGAATTGAATCTGGATACATGGCACTTTCATCATCAGCAAACTCAACAAGACATTAAGGTCACGTTATCCAGCGTGTTGTGCTTTAATCTTGTCCAATCGATGCTTGATGCGACAGTAGCTGGTTGCGGTGTCGCGATGTTGGATGAGTTTGCACTAGAAAAACTGAGTCCCCAAGAGCGAGCGCAACTTGTCACTTTACTCCCCGATTGGCGCACTAAAGCGATACTTCCACTCTACCTGCTTTACCCTAAACGTGAACATCTACCGAAACGAACACGAGCATTTATTGATTTTTTTAAAAACAATAGATGATTCGGTGGTTTTTTGTTCAATAACAACATGTTGTGGTAACAATAAGTGAGTTTAGTTGAAGGGAGCAACTTGTTGCCTATAATTCGCACCCCTTAAATATCACGTTTTGTGAATATCGTTTCAGTGCATCGCACGCATATTTGGGTTTTTATTATATGACACGTTCAATTGTTGCTCTTTCGTTAGCTACTATTTTTACTTCAACTTTTGTTTCTGCAGAAACAATTGAAGGCTCCTCATACGACCGCTCTGGTTTTGGTGTAAATATTGGCTACGCAATGACTTCCCTTGATAATGTTACAGCGGCGACGGAAAGCGGTGTATCTTTCGGTGTTTCGTACACTTTTAACAATGGTCTTGTGATCGCTGGTTCTTATGTTCCAACCATCGTTGAAGACAGTGCATCAATCGGCTATCTAGGTGCGCATGTAGAGGCTTCGCAAGCAAACCTTATGGTTGGTTATGAGAGCATGAGCGGTTGGCGTATTTTGGGTGGTCTAGCTGCTACTGATACGGAAGCGACAGTGTACAACGCATACACATCAGTTAGTGACTCAGACTCTTCGACTGGTTTCGCTGTGCAAGGCGGTTACGTGTTCCAAAATGGAATTACGTTGGATGCTCAAATCTCAGTTGTAGATTTTGCTGGTATCGATGCAACAACTTCTAACCTTCTAGTTGGCTACAAGTTCTAATTCTTATAGGGGACATGCATTTTGTGTCCCCAGTTCCCCCTCTATTATTCGTATGCAACAGCAAACTGACGTCTTGATGAGAAATTAAAAGTCTGGTTGGTGCTGCAGTAGAGCGATAAATGCGTCTAGGTGCTGTTCAATTGTCAGATCAGCAGAGATCGCGGGTAGTTCAACCGTAATGCATGGCAATGCGCGCTCGTTACACCAAGTTCCGAATGATCCCGGAGTTTCGTAATCTACGTCATCGACGAGTGGTAGCTTGAACAGCTCTCCAAGCCACTTCGCCAGCACTGAATGGGCTGGATCATCAACAAACGCAAGGGGCTCATGAAAAGAGACCACGAACTTTGGATTGCGTTTCTCAATCAGGTTAATTAATGCGTCGACTTCGGGTTCAAGCGTTTTTTTGCTGCCTGTTTTGACTTTGACATCCCTCACGAGTGTGTGTGAACTCCAACGATAGACGGTGCCGCGTTCTGTCCAATTTTGTGTGGGGAAAGCACGGTTTAAGTCGACTTGATTGGCGTTTGCTCGTGTACCCAACTGGTTGGCGTCTGGGTTCATCGATAAAACAACGTCATGCTTTAAATCTTCAGCGGGCAAACTTCTCAGCGCGCAAGATAGCCCTGCGATAGACGCTGTCTCATCACCGTGTGTGCCTGCTAAAATCAAACCTCGGGAGTTACTTTCTACTTGCGCAGGGAAGTACAGCAATGGCGCGCCCAACACCGATTTTCCATATGATATCGGCGAAATTAAAAAAGCCGCTCTTTCCGTTCTTGGAATTAGACTCACCGTAATCTCCTGATTGTTCGATTAGTATTTGGATATCACTCAAGTTATGGTTGCTGAAACTAGCACTTTGAGATTACTTGGGTATAAACCGAACACTTAAAGTTCGTCAATGCTTGTATTATCAATTGTGGTACTTGCTTCAAAAGACGTGTTAGGAGAACGAAGAACGATATGGATTTTAAAAAGCACTCTACAGCGTTAGTGATTTCCTCTTTATTGACCCCATTTTTGTCCGCAGCTGCGTTCGCAGACTCTCTACCTGATGGCGTGCAATTGGCATCTGAACAACATTTAGTGCGTGCAAACGATGCCGAAGCAGCGACACTAGATCCGGCAAAGGCTGAAGGCTTACCCGAGATGCACATCATTCGCGATTTGTTCGAAGGCTTAGTCATCCAAGATCGTGATGGCAACATCGTTCCCGGCGTTGCAGAATCTTGGCAAACGGAAGATAACCAAACTTTTGTGTTCCATCTGCGTAAAGATGCGAAATGGTCGAATGGCGATCCTGTGACAGCGGATGACTTTGTTTATTCGCTGCGCCGAGCTGTGGATCCTAAAACGGCATCACCGAATGTTTGGTATCTCAAACTCACCAAGATCAAAAACATTGCTGATGTTGCGGAAGGTAAGAAGCCGCTGGATAATCTCGGTATTACCGCTGTCGATAAACATACGCTACGTTTCGAGCTGGATAGCAAGGTGCCTTATTTTGTCGCAATGACCGGGCATACCTCCATGATGCCAGTGCACAAAGCGACGGTTGAGAGCAGCAATAAACCGTGGAGTGATCCTAAGCAGTTTGTTGGCAATGGTGCATTCGTGCTAGACAAGTGGGTGGTGAATGAGCGTATTGAACTGAAGAAGAACCCAAACTACTGGGATAGCGCAGACGCTCACCTCACTCAGGTGACCTATATTCCGTTTGAAAACCAAAATGCCTCGATCAATCGCTATGCCGTGGGCGAGGTTGATATTACTTCAGATGTACCTACACACATGGCGCAAAAGCTGAAGAAAGAATACGCACAAGCTTACACCGCGGTGCCTCTGCTTTGTACTTACTATTATGCGTTTAATACCACTCGTCCTCCGTTTGATGATGAGCGAGTTCGTAAAGCTGTTTCTTACTCCATCATGCGTGATGTGATCACCGATGGTGTGACTCAAGTGGGTAACTTGCCTGCATACACATTTGCTCATCAATACACGGCGGGCTTTGACGCAACTCAGCCAGAATATAGCGCATGGACACAGAAACAGCGTGATGCAAAGGCGCGTGAACTGTTGAAAGAAGCAGGGTACGGAAGCGGTAAGCCTTTGGATTTCAAATTGCTGTACAACACCAGCGAGTCCAACAAAGCCATTGCAGTGGCAATTGCTTCTATGTTGAAGAACAATTTGGGAGCCAAGGTTGAGCTAGAAAACCAAGAGTGGAAATCTTACCTGGTCGCACGTAAGCAAGGGGATTTTGATGTCATGCGTGCCTCGTGGTGCGGAGACTACAACGAAGCGTCCACTTTCTTGAGTCTGTTGCGCTCAGGCTCGTCAGGTAACTTTGCTCGCTACAGCAGTGAAGCTTATGACAGCACAATGAACAGTGCATTGGCTGCCACCGATGAAACAGCACGCCAAGGTTTCTATGACCAAGCAGAGCAACTATTAGCTACGGATATGCCAATCGCGCCAATTTACTATTACATGCAAGCGCGTTTGGTTCGCCCTACGGTGGGTGGTTTTGCCAAAAACAACGTAGAAGGTCGTATTTACTCGAAAGACCTCTATATCAAGAAATAGCACCTAACCAACCAGTACTAAAATCTAGCCCCGAAGAGGTGTCTTGCGGGGCTTCTTTTCTCTTAGCGGGTGGAGAGCTTGTTGACTAGCATTGCGACTCGTTTGCCAAGATATTCGGCTGTCGCGAGATCAGAAGGAGGTAACTGACCATCTTCACCACCTTGAGCAACAATGCCACCTTGCACACCGTAGCGATTAAGGTTTTGCTCACCAGAATTGCTGATCTTGTCCAAGCCGACCCACATCATGCCGTGTTGGTTAGCGAGCGTTTGTAGGTATTGCAATGTGCAAGATTGGTCACCATTCATAGCCCCACCACTGGTAAAGCCGGCTGCGATTTTCCCTGCCCATTTTTGGTAACACCAAGATTCACTGCTTGCATCGGCAAATGCTTTAAACTGCGCAGCCACACTGCCCATGTAGGTTGGAGAGCCAAAGATAATCGCATCACACTCAGCAAGTTCATCCATTAGGTTAGGGTTCACAAAACGCCCCTCAATAATCTCACTGCCTTGAATACGATGAGAGAGAATTTCAAATCCACCTTGCTGTTCAATGCCCTGTTGTTCAGCGCCAGCGGCAATTGCGCGAGCAAGCTGACCTGTTACGTCGGTTTTAGAGAAATAAATAATCGCAATTTTAGTCACAATGGTTCCTTTTTCATTGTTGATCTTGAATCGTGCGAATAAGGCTAAAACCTCAAGCATGGTTGAGGTCAAGAAGGTGTTTAAAAACCGAGGAAACAAAAAGCCGATGTTGAAACATCGGCTTTTTAGTGGGCTATTTCTTTCTGCGGGTATAAATGCGTGAGGTGGTTTTTGGCTCCTCAACCTTGGCTTTCTCTTTCGCCAGTTTGAGTACCGCTTTTTGGAGCATCAAGTTGTTCGGGTAAGTGATTAGGTTGCCGTTGTCGTGCTTGATCAACACATGGAACATACGGATTTCCTGAATCTCACCGCTAATGTCTTCGTCTTTGTCCACGACTTTAATTCGGTTACCGACACGATATGGGAAGACAAAGAAGATCAGAAAGCTTGCCGTGATGTTACTAAGAATCGACCATTGAGCGATGAAAGCCACCCCCAATACCGCGAAGATGGACGATAGGAATAGCGACACATCGCCATAACCAATACCGGTCACGATGGCGAATAGCGAAGCAAACAGGAACAAAAATGCGACGTTGAAGCAACGTTGAATAAAGCTCAAGCGTGCTTTGTTTACGCCTTTAGCTTCTGCCAAATTCAGAATCGCGCGGTTGGCGATCTTCTTTAGCAAGCGATAAGCGATCACAATGATGACGCCCATCAACACTTTATAACCGATAGAGCCCGCCGTGAAATACTGACTGATTTGCTCTAAATGCATCCAATGATTCATTTCTTCAACTCGAGAATATTAAGAAGGCGCGTGTTATAGCCGATTTTGGCTTGCAAGTAATTAACTATTTTCACTGCGGAATGAGATTTATGTTGAACAAATTTTGACCTTTATCCCAGTTCCGGATTGAGACGTAATGAACCTTGCTCTTTGTTGTGTTCGCTGCTGCTAATCTAGACAAGTTGATTGCGCTATGGAAAGTGGAGGGATGTGTGGAAGAAGATGAAAGGGCTATCATGGGACTTGTCGCCATTGTTGGCTTTGTGTTGGTTTGGATACTTCTCGAAGAGTTTGGCTATTTTGGTTTACTCACCTTCAATAAATAAGCCCCGCGAAACACTCAGTTCAACGGGGCTTTGTTTTTTTGTGCGGTTTAGTGCTAGCTGACGGCGCGAACCTTACCTTGCTTCAAGTCGTTAAGCACTTGCGCCTTCGGACCATCTGCAATCACACTGCCTTTTTCCATGACTATCACGCGATCAACAATGTCGAGCATTGAGGTTTTGTGTGTAATCAAAATCAGCGTCTCACTTGGTTTTAACTGCGCTAACTGATGTTTGATGTGCATTTCCGAACGGTTATCCATTGCACTGGTTGGCTCATCCATCAATAGCACAGGTGGGCGACCTAAAAACGCTCGCGCAATGGTTACCGCTTGACGCTGACCACCTGAAAGCATCGCACCGCCTTCACCGACCTGACGCTCAAGACCCGCTGGGTCAGATTGAGTAAAGGCTGTGACGCCCGCTCGGTTTGCTGCATCTAATACATCGCGATCATCGGTTAGTGGACGACCGAGTGTAATGTTGTCGCGAATCGAGCCGAAGAACAGATTCGAATCTTGCGGTACGCAGCCGATATTGCGTCGTACGTCCACGTGATGAAGCTGTTCAATATCGGTGTCATCAATACGCACATGACCTTCTGTTGGCTTGTACAGACCCATTATCAAGCGTTCTAGCGTGGTTTTACCCGAACCAATACGACCGATGATCGCCACTTTCTCACCTGGATTGATGGTTAGGCTCAAATCACGAATCGATGCTACTGGTGCATCTGGGTAATGGAAGGTTACTCGGTCAATTTCAATCTTACCTTGCACGATAGGGCGGTGAATGTAGCGTTTACCTTCCTCTTGCTCGTCTGGCATTTCCATCACTTGATTAATGATGGTCATCGAAGACTTCGCTTGGTTGTATCGGGTTGAAAGCAAAGAAAGCTGAACCATAGGACCAATCGCTCGACCACTTAGCATGGTTGCAGCAATCAAACCACCCATAGTGAGGTCCCCATTCGCAATTAAGTACACGCCTAAAATGATCATGCCGACGTTACTACTTTGCTGCACAAAACCTGCTGCATTTTGAATACTGTCGGTGATACGACGGCTCTTGATGTTCCAGTTTGCCATGTGTGCAACGGCTTCTTCCCAGCGGTATTGGAATTGGCTTTGTGCACTCAGCATTTTCACCGTTTCTAAGCCAGATAAGCTCTCAATCAAGTTAGCGTATTTCTGTGAAGCAAGACGTGAACCTTCTTCAATCGAGCGGCGCAATGGACCTTGGATCAACGCGGAGTGAATCATCAGAATCACCACGCCCACCATAGGCACGAACACTAAGTCGCCAGCCATTAACCAGATGATAATCAGGAAGAGAATCGCGAAAGGTAAGTCAATCAACGCACTTACCGTGGCAGAGGTAAAGAATTCACGAATGGATTCAAACTCTTGCAAGTGGCGAGCAAACGCACCCACAGAAGGCGGCTTGGATTCCATACGGATGCCCATCACCTTGCTAAACAGCTTAGAGGAAATCAGGATGTCGGATTTCTTACCTGCAACGTCGATGAAGTAGTTACGCAGTGATTTGAGCAAGAAATCAAACAAGAACACCACAAAGATACCGCTTGCCAACACCCATAGCGTCTCAAACGCGAGGTTTGGTACTACTTTGTCATACACCAAGCGAGTGAACATTGGTGCAGCGATAGCAAAGATGTTGATAAGGAGAGAAGCGATAAGCACATCGCGGTAGATGCGTTTAGATTGCCACAAGGTTGACCAGAACCAGTGACCTTCTTTGGTTTTGAGCACTTCGGGAGAGCGCTCGTCATAACGGAATTGCTTTTTAACTAAAAAATAGCGACCAGTGTACTGCTCAAGTAGGTCTTCTAGAGGAATGGAGATAGGCACCATTCCGCTTTCTAGGGTGGTGATTTCAGCTTCTTGCTTCTCAACGTTAATGCTATTGAGAACGCAAGAATCACCACCTTTAAGAAGTAAGATAGCCGGCAGAATTAGGCTAGAGATCTTGTCTAAATCTGCACGGTTTTCCTTGGCAACCAATCCGGCCCTTTCCGCCGCTCTTGGTAGCAGAAACGGGGTAAGCTTGCCATCAGAGAGCGGAAGACCGTTAATCAGGGCTTCCGGTGAGTTGGCTAGTCCGTAGTATCGGCTAACGTAAATGAGCGAGTTCAGTAAAGGGTCTTTCATCCTTGGTATACCTTTCTTATTCCTTGTCGACGATGAAGCCTTGGAAGACTTCCACAAAGTGTTCGGTTAGGAAATCCAACTGAATCTGTGTTTCAACACGAGATGCGATCGTGGTAATACCCAAGTTATGAGCAGTACGTGAGATCGAAGTCAGCGTGAACTTCTGCTTCTCGTCGTGCAAGTTGTGCGTGAATAGGTAATCCAGTTTTACGTAATTCGGGCGGAATTCCTGAATGTACTCAAGTGACTGGAAGTTACGACCATAGTTATCAACACCGAACTCTGCTCCAGTTTGACGAATCGCGTTACATAGCAGGGCTGTATGGTGCGGATGGTCAATGAAACACGCTTCTGGAAGCTCAAAGTGGAGCATAGGTGCAACTTTCGGGTGCTTCTCTAGCATGCTGGTGGTCCAACGAATGAACGATGGTTGAGACAAGCTGCTTTGTGCGATGTTGATTGCCACTGGCTCTTTTAGCTCGCCGCTTTCTAACATCTTAATCATCGACTCAATGACGTATTGGTCGAAGATGTTGGTTGCGTCTAGTTGCTCAAGAGCAAACAGGTATTGGTTTGCACGGTAAGTCTCGCCATCTTTTTCGATGCTTGAGAACACCTCGTTGTGGAACACTTTACCCCAAGTATTTTTCGCAGACTGGAAGCGGAATTTAATCCAATCGCTGTGAATCGCTTCTTCAACCAACGCTTTCCATTGCTGTTTACCCATAAGGTTAGAAGTATTTTCACCACCAACGAAGCCGTACGCTTTGTCTGGTTGCGCTTTCGCTTTCGACAAGGCGTTGTCCACCATCGATAGCACTTCAGTGCGCGTTTTCTGATCTTTACTGTGTGCAACACCCAGTGATGCTTTTGGTTTCGCAAGACCGGTAGGATCGGTATTCAGACCATTTACACAGTTAACGATACTGTCAGCTAGAATGCGCAGTTCGCTCTCATCCATGTGTGGGAATAATAGACCGAATTCGTCGCTAGATAGACGAGCAATGGTCGCTCCTGGTACATCGATAGTGTTTTTCAGACGTTGAGACAACTCTTTCACGTGGGCATCAGCGCGTTGATAGTCTTTCGTCTCGTAAATATCGCCAATGTATTCAGCATGGAGTAGCGCGATACCCCCTTGCGTTTGTTCTGCAAGCCATTGGTCAACTTGGTTAATGTAGAACGAGCGGTTACCTAGTTTGGAGATTGGGTCTAGGTAAGCTTGAGCACGCAGACGCTGTGCTTCTTTGGCTTGTTCTTTAAATGACAGTTCGATTTGTGCTGACATCGAGTTGATGCCATCAACCACTGCAATTAGGTCCTTGGTTTTTGGACGCGCCAGTGGGTCACCAAACTGGTTGTTGGCGATCTCGTGCATTTTCTTCACGATGGCAGCCAGCGGTTTTAATGAGCGACGTAGAATGTAAGAAATCGCAATCAGACCCACTAGGAAGATAATGCCAAATGCCGTAAGTAAGCGAATAAAGCCTTGCCAAAGTTGCTCGTAAGCAGCTCCTGGGTGGCTGATGATTTCAACTTCTGCAAGTTGCATCCAACCACTGGTTACCACGCGTTTATCATGAATCGCTTTGAACAAGTTCAAGTCGATGAACCATTGTGGAACATGGCTTGGTTTGACTGGGTACGAGCGCACGATTTGGTAATCCGAATCTAACGCGGTGAGACGTACGACAGAATAAGTACTGCCATCGAACAACGCATTAATCACGGATTCTACCGCTACCTTATCCTTGTCTTTTAAATAAGGTGCCAGTGCCAAACCAACGGTGTTAATGGTGTTGTTGACCTCTGAACGTTGCTGCTGCTCTAAGCTGTCTCGAGTAGTGTTGAACTGGATTACGAATACTGATGCCATCAAGAGTATAAAGACCGTAACCATTCCCACTACAAGCTTCTTATATAGGGTCATGTTTTTCACTCGTCATAGTTAATTTTAGGTTTTTTTAACTGCAACTTACGTTCGCGCGAGCGTAAGTCATTCCAAAGGCTCAAACGTGAGGCTTTTCCTGCTAGCTCTCCAACGCTAGCAGAAGACTTCATTAGCCATAGGTTTGAACCATTAAAACTGTAAATCGGTAGCAAATCGCTACGCTTGGAGGCTCGGACAATTTCTGGATTGATGTTGTCGAGAATGAGCGGCTCTGAACTTGGGGTTGGGTAATAGGCGAGTACCATGTGAAACTGATTCAATTCGATGGCTTTTACGTAGATCAAACGCATCTTTGAATCCGGTACGCCAAGCTCGAGTAAAGAGAAGTATTTGGCAATAGTGAAATCTTCACAGTCACCGGCATTGCTGCCTAAAAACTCGAGTGGTGTTGCCCAGTAGTCTTTTTTGCCCCATAGGTCTATGTCGTCAACGAAGTAAAGTTGATTGAAAAAGTCGTTAACGCCTGCCAGCTTTTCATGAGTCTCCAATGTTTTAAAAAAGTCGATATTATCTCGCCAGGTTTTCACGCGCATTCCAGCGCGTTCACCATAGACTGAAGTGACCGTATCGACCCATCTTTGTTCTTTGTTGTTCAAGGCTCCAATTTGGAACGAAAAACAACTAATGCTGATTAATAATGTAACTTTACGCTTCAATCTGGGTGGCATATTCGACTCACATCACAAGTGTACTCTTCCAATGGGCTCGACAGTGAGAAATAAGTGCTTTTTATTTAACCACTTATCAACACTTAAATACACATTGGAGAGTCCTTGCTGACACTTACTCCTTAAGTGCGTTGGTTTTGGCGCTCAAAATTGGTTTAAGCAGGTATTCCAAAACGGTTCGCTTACCTGTGATGATATCGACTGAAGCCGTCATACCTGGAATGATTGGCAAGTCTGCATCCTGTCCAAAACTGGTTTTCTCAGTTCGTACACGCACGATATAGAAGCTGTTGCCTTCCTCATCTTGTGTGGTGTCGGCACTGATGTGCTCCAGTTCCCCTTCAAGACCGCCGTACTTGGTAAAATCGTACGCGGTGAATTTCACGATGGCATGAAGGTCAGGGCGCAAGAATGCGATGTCCTTCGGTGCAATTTTGGCTTCAACCAAAAGGGTATCTTCAGTTGGGACGATTTCGACGATGTCCATACCCGGTTGAATAACGCCACCAACGGTGTTGACGTTCAACGTTTTGATAGTGCCTGTCACTGGAGAAACCACAACGGTACGATTTACGCGGTCTTCCAAGCCCACAGCCGATTCCACGAGCGCAGAAAGTTGGTCTTGGGTGCTATTGAGCTTCTCTTGTTGTTCAGAACGGAATTTCAGAGCAACATCAATACGATTAAGCATGGATTCGCGGATACCAGATTTGATTACGGGAATCTTCAGTTCACTGGATGTCATTTCGCGGCGTGTGTCGTTCACCTGACGCTGTAGTTTCAACAGTTCGATTTTAGGCACAACGCCTTCATCTGCGAGCGGCTTGGTAATGTCTAACTCTTTCTTGGCAAAACGATAGCTCTGGCGCAAGTTACTCACACGTGCTTGGATCTCAACCAGGTCTTGCTGCTTCTGCTTTACTTGCTGGTCGATAACTGAAATTTGGTTACGCAGATTATCTAGGTCTTCTCGGTATTCCGCTTTTTGGCGTTGCGTTAGGCGAGGTTGATTTTCTTCAAGCGTTGGTGGGAATGTCAGTTTTCCGTAATCAAGAACGACATTTTGTTCCCAGTTGCTGTCATCGAAATCGCGATTGACTTCGACGCTACTGATCGACGCAGAAAGTTGCAGTACGGAAGCCGTCAAGTTGGCAACTTGTTGTTCACGTTCACGGAAGTCTGAGCGGAAACGCGTGTCGTCAATCAATAACAACTGCTGACCTTTTTCGACTCGTTGACCTTCCTTCACCAAGATCTCTTTGACCAAACCACCTTCGAGGTTTTGTACGACTTGGATTTGAGAGGAAGGGATAACCTTGCCTTGCCCTACGGTTACTTTATCGATTTGCGCCCACGACGCCCAAGCGATAGCCGCAACAAAGAATAACACCATCACCCACAGCATTAAGCGGGCACTATTTGGCGTATTTAGAAGCAATGCAGCAGTTTTGTCGTCAACAAAATCCAGCTCTTCGCTGCTTAGTTTGTTGTAGTTGTCTCGGCTCATCACATTCCTTGTTTTATAAAGACGGTTTATCTTTTTGATCTTATTATTATTAACGGAGCATGTCAGCATACTCAGCTAATAAAAATGTGTGAAAGGGGTAAGTCCCCCCTCATTTACTGTGCCTTGAACTTTGTTTTGTCCAACTGATGTTTTTTTAGTTTGTCGTACAAGGTTTTGCGCGACACTTGTAATTCTAGTTGAACCTCTTTGAGTCTGCCTCTATGTCGTTGCAAGGCATCAAACAACAAGCAATATTCAAAGTGTTCTGTGCGTTGGGTCATACTTTGGATTTCAATGCTTTTTTCGCTGTTCCAATCCTCCATACGAAACGCGTCCGGTTTCAATGCCCTTAATTCGGCAAACTGCCTCAATTGTTTGATGTTTTCTGGCCAATCGAGTTCCGTAATCTGCTTCACTTCATTCAGACTAATCTGAGGGGGTTGGAGCTGATAGCGACTCGCTGCATGACGCACGAAGTGTTTGTATAAGGGACCGATGTCTTCTTTGCGTTCATTCAAATTCGGCATCCGAATCATCTTTACTGAGCTTTCAATGCCTTTGTCGACGGTGTTTGCAGCACCAAATACGCGTTGCAGTTTCGGGTGGTTAAACAAGCATTGCCACTGTTTTTCCGATATATGCTCGGCGCTGTGTAAGTACAAACTGCAATGGCTTTTACCGTCTGTAAGATGATGTATGGTTTTGTCTAATGCTTCATGTGAAAGCTCGTATAAGTCTTCACCGGATGCGGCAATCAACTCACTTTCTGCGGTCGCATGGATATCGTGAGCAAACTGAGCAGCGAGTCTTCGCCCTGTGCCATCTTCACCGACAAAAATGAGCGGCTGGTGGAGTGGGGCGCTTATCAGCGCACGGCGAATGTCGACCATAGCTTGACTGTGACCAATCATTTTTGGACCGACATGGGTTTGCATGTCGAGCTCTTTCTTTAGCCAGACGTTTTCTTGCAATAAGACCAGTTTATCGCCGGCATTGTTGAGCGATTTTAATAGTTGCTCGGTAGAGAATGGCTTTTCAAGAAAGTCATACGCACCGCTCTTCATCGCTTCGACCGCGGTTTTTACATCACCATGCCCAGTTAATACGATAAATTGAAAGTGATTATTTTTGCCTAACAGGGTGCGCATGAACTCTAACCCATTCATCACTGGCATGTGGATATCGGTGATGATCAGTGCTGGCGTATTGGGATCAATCACGCGCAGCGCTTCAACTGCATTTGGGAAGCAAGTGACGTCAATTCCTTCAATCAATAACGCTTGAGTAACCGCATCACGAATATGTGGCTCATCATCGACAAAGAAAACAGGGTTATGCATGAGAGTCTTCCTCTGCTGGATGAAGTGAAACGAGAGGTACGCTGACGACAAAAGTCATCCCACCTGATAGCTGAGATTGTGTATCCATTTGGTTGTGAGCGTGACGGGTATAATCGGCATCGCTATCAGCATCATCGCTATTAGCATCATGATTATAAGCGCTGAGTGAGCCTTGATAGCTCTCCAAAATGCGTTTTGAGATGGTTAAACCCAGTCCGAGCCCCTCTGGCTTGGTGGTGTAAAACGGGTCGAAAATCTTAGCTAAGGCGTGTTCTGACATGCCGGGACCGTTGTCAGAAACCAAAATATCGCAGTTACTCTGGTCACACTGCACGGCAATCGAAATCTGTGGGTCGATACAATACCCTTCCATAGCTTGAGCTGCGTTGTGGAATAGATTGATCAGCACTTGCTCAAGCTCGACGCTGTGAATCGCGAGTTTTACGTCGTATTCAATGGCTGGCACTTTAAGCGTCACTCCCTGTTTGATCAGCTTACTGCTCAGAATACGTGTCGCGTTGTGCACCGCATCGTGTAGAACCGATACCTCACTGTGTAGGTTGTCATCCGTCTTACGCGTGAAGACCTTTAAGCGTGCAATGACTTCGGCCATGGTATCGTTGAGCGACAGCATCTTATCCAGATTGTCCGCCACCATTGGGTAACGCTCCATTGTCATTAAACGCTGCGAGTTTTCGGTGTAAGTCCGCAGCGCAGCCAGTGGCTGATTGATTTCGTGATTAATGCTTGCAGACAGTTCACCAAGTAGCGCTAACTTTGCCGCTTGAGTTAGCTCTTGTTGCGTTTGCTTCAGTTCTTGTTGGCTCTGCTCATATTGATGCACGGTTTGTTGTAACTTGTGGTTGGCTTGGCTGAGGATGAAAGTTCTCTCTGTTACCTTTTCTTCCAAGCTGGCATTGACATTGGCAAGACGTGCTTTGTTGACCAGCATTTGGAACCATGCCAACGCAATTAACCCCACGAGCGCATACAGCAGCAGATAAACTATGTCGGCTTGCAATACAGCGGTGAAGACTTCTTGTTGGCTAATCAGTGCAATGACGCGAAAACCTTTGTCAAACAGATTGGTCGCGTAAGCAAGGTAGTTGGGTGACACCAAGAGTTGGTTGTTTTCAAACTGATTGACTCCGCTTTGCCCAGTGAGCTCGCCACGATATTGAGGAAGGGTATCACCGTATTGTTGAGTTTGATTGAGCTCTTGTTTTGCTTGTTCAGATAATGGGAACAGAGCACGATAGCGCCAATCGGGCAAGTTACTCATGAACACCACGTCGTGCACACCCGCAACCAGTAAATCGCCATCGTCTTGTGCCAAGCGCTGTTCTAGTTGCTCTAAATTGACTTTAACTGTTATTACGCCTGCGACTTCGTCATTGACCCAAAGTGGCGATGAGAAGAAATATCCGCGCTTATTGGAGCGAACCCCGAGGGCAACGTATTGAGCCTTCTCCCCATTTAATGCGTGTTGAAAGTAAGGACGAAAGGCAAAATTAGAACCGACGAAACTGTCGTCTTGTTGATAGTTGCTCGATGCGATCACCAAACCGGTTTTATTGTGCACGTAAATAGTGTCAGCGAGGCTTTGTGCTAACCAATCAGCGAGCAATAAATTGAAGGATTCTGACGGTTTACCCTCTTTGACCGCTGCGAGTAATCTTGGGTCATGGCTGAGCAAGTTCGGGATTTGTTCAAACTTTGCCAGTTCATAATCGATTTCCTGTGCAACCTGCGAAGCTTGAGTTTGCAGCTTATTTTGCCACTGATCATGTTGATGCTGGGTTGCGTATTTATGAGTCAACATCAGCCCGACCAGACCGATGGCGAGCAAGACCAATAAAAAATGGCGCAGAGCTTTGGGGTTAAGTAGGTTCACGATTGGCTCACTAGTTTTTAACGCCATGTTATCAAAAGGCATTTAGTGATGCTGTGAGCTGCTGCGACAACGTGACATAACACAAAACCGCAATCAGGGTTCTCGCTTGCTTTCCTTGAATTTCCCTATCATCGGGCGCACAATCGACAAAAACCAGTGAAGGAGTGAAAATGGAACTTGCTGATATTCGTCGTGAGTACACAAAAGGTGGCCTGCGTCGTAAAGATTTAAAAGCAGATCCGATTGATCAATTTAACCTATGGTTAGAGCAAGCGGTACAAGCAGGGTTGACTGATCCAACCGCAATGACGGTCGCGACAGTGGACGAAAATGGCATGCCGTTTCAACGCATTGTGCTGCTGAAAAACGTCGATAAAGATGGCTTTGTGTTCTACACCAACTTGGGCAGCCGTAAAGCGCAGCAGCTTGAGCACAACAGCAACATCAGCCTGCATTTCCCATGGCATCCACTTGAGCGTCAGGTTCACATCACAGGTGTGGCAGAAAAGCTAACGCCGATGGAGAACATGAAGTACTTCACTTCTCGTCCGAAAGACAGCCAATTGGCTGCGATTGCGAGCAAACAAAGTAGCCGTATTTCTGCACGTGGTGTATTGGAAGGTAAATTCCTAGAGTTGAAGCAGAAGTTTGCCAAGGGTGAAATCCCGATGCCGTCCTTCTGGGGTGGTTTCCGCGTCAAGCCGCAAAGCATTGAATTCTGGCAAGGTGGTGAACATCGTCTGCACGACCGTTTCTTGTTCTCAAATCAAGAAGGCGAGTGGGGCATCGATCGCCTTGCGCCGTAATGGCTTTGACAAAGAGATAAAAAACACCGCCTCAATACTCAATAGGCGGTGTTTTTGTGTTTACCCAATGGCGAATCAACGTTCACCGTTAAGCACGACAGAAAGCTGATGTTTAAGCAGGGTTTTCGGCACAATCGATCCGTAGCCTGCCTCCATGGCTTTGTCGATAAGTTCGTTCTTACTGTTGGCTTCAAACTTAGTGCGCAGACGAGCAACATGCCCTTCTACGGTCTTGGTTGAAATCCCCATGACCTGTGAGATGAATTGCGGCTTTTTGCCATACAGCAACAAGAACAGAGTCTCTTGCTCACGGCAGGTCAGCTTTTCTGGCTCGGGTTTCAGGTTAGAAAAACGAAAGATGGACTGCTGGTTGGGCGTGCCACCGATGGCTCTGCATACCCAATATCCCACTTCGATGACGGCAGTATCAGTAAGTTCGCGGCCATAAAATATGGTGCCAATGATGTTGCCGTCGTCGTCTCGCCAAGGCGTCTTAGTAAAAATGTGCGCTCGCCAATGACCATCTGGATAAGGGTGGATATCAAGGATCTTTAGCGACTCGCCTGTTTCAATTACGTGCCTATCTTGTTCTTGAAACTCTTTTGCACATTCAATGGTAGGGCTTGCGACCTCAAAGTCTGTTTTGCCTATACAGACTTCAGGTGAATCGTAGCCTATCAATTCTGCGTATTCCTGATTCACATAGCGGAATACCGAATCTTTATCTTTGCATCCCCAACAACCCGGTAGCTGTCGAAGGAGCGACTGTTCTATGGTACTGACTGGAATATTCACAAGGGACTCACTACTGCTACATATCGCCTGCTTGATTGCAGGTCAGTATTCTCACTTCGCTTATCCCGCGTTTTTATTACAACACTGCCTTGATCATGCTTTCGAGAATCGCGCCAGATGGAACTGGAAGAGAGAAGGTCGATCAGGATAACTCAGCGTGATGATTAACGTCAGGATACGGTGAGATGGTCGATATATTATCAGCTTATGCCATTGTTTTCATTGGCGTGAGACAAAAAAAAGCCAGCCTGAAGACGGGCTGGCAACACAAGATATAATCTTGTCGACGTGTAGAAGAGGTTCTAAATTACATAGCGAGGGTCTGCTAAGTAAGTTAGAGGTATCAAGTAGATACCGATGAGCTCAGGGTCGTATGCATCCTAGAGCTCGAGGTCTAATGTATTGAATTGTGAGCATATTAGTAAGGGGGGAAATCCCTCTATCCCCCTGTTTTTCAGGCATTTCGTGCGCTTTCGATCGTAGTTTTTACCTTGTTGCTTACATTGGTGTGCATTTCAACCCCAAAGATCTTTGCTATTGGCTTGTCTCATCTTTGGTAATTTTGGCTATCTGTCCGTTTTTGTTAAAAAAATTGGTTGCACATTGACCGTAAGTTTCTCTTACATGATCATCGTTCCGGAACTATGATCATGTAGAGCGCAATGATCGTGTTGATTTGATCTTGTGCGATTGGATTGGGGAAGATTTGCAACCCAACAGAGAAGGTATATGATGCCAAGATATAAGCCGACTGTGTAAAGACGACTGTTTGAAATGAGTGATTCAGATAACCCGAAAGCCCCGCTATATAAAGAGATCATGCTGCCTAAACCAGCAGAGTTGATCACGCTTCCGTCTTATATGGATTGTCATGATCATGCTTACACACAGATCGTGATCGGTTTAAAGGGACAAGCAGAATTCGAAGTTCGTGGTCAGGGCAATTTGGTTGGTCCGGGGCAAGGTTGCATCGTAACGGCATCTTCTGATCATGCTTTCGGTGGCGTGATTCATCAATCAGACATCTTGGTGCTTAATATGCCAAAGCCTGCCAACGATGATCCTGAGATGTTGCTAAAAATCAATAACCTAGAACGTTCTCATCTTTACTTCCAATTGGATGGTCAGATTCAAAAGCTGATTCAAATGCTGGTGCAAGAGATGCGTAATCATCCAGACGATTTACTGCTTAGCCGTGCGTGTAATGACACCGTGATCGCTCTTATGCAGCGCCATATATCAGCATTTGAAACCTCAAGGAAAGAGTCACGCTTTGATCTGGACGCGATTGACCGTTACATCGAACAGCACTTGAGCCACAAAATCAGCGTGGCGCAATTGGCTGGCAGCGTATTTTTGGGTGAAAGCCAATTCCATAGCTTATTCAAAGATCAGATGGGCATTACGCCGCATCAGTACGTGCTCGGCAAACGCATCGATATGGCGCGCGATTTGATTGAACAAGGTCACTTAACGTTGGGGCAAATTGCCGAATTCACCGGTTTCTCAAGCCAAAGTACTTTCACTCATACCTTTACTCGTTTACAAGGATTATCACCTTCTCAGTATAAGAAACAGGTTGGTTAATCTTGTTCATTTAGTTGCTTATTCGGAAAGAGCCGCGCATGAGTCGCGGTTTTTTTGTGCTTGCATTTTGCACAGGAAAATCAAATTTTTTTGCGTAATTCTCCGAAAGTTTTCAGCGTTTTTGTTCGTTTCTCACAAAAGCGCAATCTAAATCCTTCTTATTCAAACAAAATCTGTCGAAAACCTGTCTACTTTTGTTGTAAATGACATGCAAAGATGAATTTTTACAACACAATATATTATCTATTTGCATGTGACTATGTAGATGTTTTGTTATAAAAGCGAGTTTTTAGCAAAAAGCTCGGAGTTTTTGACAAGTATTCTTCTCGCCCTCAAAATACACTGCCAGCCATTGATGATCCTCGAAGCGGTTTTCGAGGAGAGAGATTGAGGAAAACGCATGTTTACTGCAACGAACGTGTTAACACCAGAATTTATCGAGCAGCCGCTTGATAAGTTATGGTCACTGATCTCGCCATTGTACATGGTGGACGAGTCTCAATGGCTAGAGCAATTATTGCCACTAGCAACGCCGACAGCGGAAGAAAAATCGGCAATCACGACCCAAACAACCCAGCTTATCGAAGCCATCCGTGCGGATAAAAAGTCAATTCAGATGATTGATGCGCTATTGCTGGAATACAGCTTAGATACCCATGAAGGTATCTTACTGATGTGTCTTGCAGAAGCATTGATGCGTATTCCTGATTCAGCAACGGCGGATGCACTGATTAAAGATAAGTTAAGCGTTGCTGACTGGAAATCTCACCTTAAGAGTTCTGATTCTGTCTTCGTTAACGCTTCAACTTGGGGCTTAATGCTAACAGGTAAAGTGATTGGTCTTGGTGAGCAGGAAACCCAGAGCCCAGGTCAGGCTGTAAACCGTCTGGTAAATAAATTCTCAGAACCTGTGATTCGTAAAGCCATGTATCAGGCAATGAAGATCATGGGTCATCAGTTTGTACGTGGTCGTACGATTGAAGAAGCGCAGAAGAACGGTCGCCCAATGCGCGACAAAGGTTTCACTTACTCATTTGATATGTTGGGTGAAGCGGCGCTGACCACAGCAGACGCAAGCAAGTACTTCAAAGACTACCTAATGGCGATCGAAGCCGTTGGTCGTGAAACGTACGGCAGTGACACAAGCCCTGCACCTTCTGTTTCTATCAAGCTTTCTGCACTTCACCCACGTTACGAAGTGGCGAATGAAGAACGCGTGATGACAGAGCTTTATGACACCTTAACGCAACTGCTTAAACGCGCTATCGAAGTGGATGTTGCCATCACGATTGACGCAGAAGAAGCAGACCGTCTTGAGTTGTCACTCAAACTGTTTGAAAAACTGTACCGCAGCGACCTAGTGAAAGGTTGGGGCAAGTTTGGTTTAGTAGTTCAAGCCTACTCGAAACGTGCACTACCTGTGCTCGTGTGGCTAAACGGTCTAGCAAAAGAACAGGGTGATCTGATCCCACTGCGTCTAGTAAAAGGCGCGTACTGGGACAGTGAAATCAAATGGTCGCAACAAGCGGGTTACGAGAACTACCCTGTTTACACGCGCAAAGAAGCGACGGATGTGGCTTACCTAGCGTGTGCGCGTTTCCTACTGAGTGAAAGTGTGCGCGGTAATATCTTCCCGCAGTTTGCTAGTCACAACGCGCACACTGTTACTGCGATTGCTGTAATGGCAGAGCACAAAGATTTCGAATTCCAACGTCTGCATGGTATGGGTGATTCGCTTTATAACCATGTAATGGACACTTATGGTCAGCCAGTACGTATTTACGCGCCAGTCGGTAGCCATGCGGATCTATTGCCTTACTTGGTTCGTCGCTTACTAGAAAATGGCGCAAACAGTTCGTTTGTGCACCGTTTGGTGGACGCGCGTTGTCCGATTTCAGAGCTGACGCACCACCCTGTTGATGTGCTGACCTCGTTTGAGACGCTACACAACGGTCAAATTCCAATGCCAACCGGCATCTTCCCAGAGCGTAAAAACTCGTACGGTGTGAACGTTGATATCGATAGCGAAGCGAAGCCGTTTGAAGCGCAGGTTGAAAGCTTCCTAACCCAGAAGTGGACTGCGGGTCCGATCATCAACGGCGAAAAACATGCCGAAAGCATGATCAAGGAAAACTCCGCAGAGATCATTACTGCCCCTTACGATCGTCGTATTGAAGTGGGTCAGGTGGCTTTCGCAAGCCTTGATCATGTTTCCGCTGCAATCGAAGCGGCTGATGCTGCATTCCCAGAGTGGAAAGGCACCGCGATTGAACAAAAAGCAGTGTGCCTAGATAAGCTTGCGGATCTGATGGAAGAAAACTTGGCTGAGCTGGTGGCGATTTGTCACCAAGAAGCGGGTAAGACTATCCATGACAGCATTGATGAAGTGCGTGAAGCGGTCGATTTCTGTCGTTACTACGCGAAACAAGCGCAAAGCCTTCAACCGTTCGAATTAGAAGGCTTTGATGGCGTAAAACGCATTTCTAGCCGCGAAGGGCTTGGCGTATTCGTTTGTATCAGTCCATGGAACTTCCCATTAGCGATCTTCCTTGGTCAAGTCACAGCGGCATTGGTTGCAGGTAACACAGTTGTGGTTAAGCCAGCTGAACAGACTAGCTTGATTGCGGCGCGTGCGATTGAATTGATGCTAGAAGCTGGTTTCCCGGCGGGCGTGATTCAGCTATTGCCGGGTCGTGGTGGTGAAATTGGTCATGCACTAACCTCTCACGATGCGATTGCAGGCGTGGCATTCACTGGTTCGACAGCAACGGCGCAGCGCATCAACGTGACGCTTGCCGAGCGCAGCGCGCAGCCAGTCCCGTTTATCGCTGAAACTGGCGGTCAAAACGCCATGATTGTGGATAGTACGGCGCTACCAGAGCAAGTTGTGCGTGATGTGATTCGTTCCGCTTTCGCTTCTGCTGGTCAACGTTGTTCCGCTCTGCGCGTTCTGTTCGTTCAAGAAGACGTTGCGGATCGCATCATCAACCTTATCCAAGGTGCAATGAATGAACTGCATGTTGGTATTCCTTACCTACACAAAACCGATGTGGGTCCGGTTATCGACAGCAATGCAAAGAACAAACTCCTTGCTCACCTAGAGCACATGACAAGTACGCAAACCAAAGTTGCTCAATTGCAGTTGGATGAAGCGTGTCAGCACGGTGATTTTGTATCACCAAGTGCGTTCGAAATCTCGGGCATTGATGTTCTGAAAGAAGAGCAATTCGGTCCTATCTTGCACATTGTTCGCTTTAAAGCGTCTGAGTTGCCAAATGTGGTTGAGCAAATCAACCAAACTGGTTTTGGTCTCACAATGGGCATCCACAGCCGTAACGAAACCACTTACCGTTGGATTGAAAAACACGCTCGTGTGGGTAACTGCTACATCAACCGCGATCAGGTCGGTGCGGTCGTTGGCGTTCAGCCATTCGGTGGTCAAGGTTTGTCGGGTACGGGTCCGAAGGCTGGTGGTCCTCACTACCTATACCGCTTTACTAAACAACATCTTGTTCAAGCAGAGAAGGCGTAAGGAGTCGCATTATGGTTCATCAGATCACGTTTTTTAAAGATGCATTCTCTGCGTGGGAGCAGTGGAATCTGACCGATTTTGATTACAAATGCGAGCATTTGCTGGCATTTAAATCTGCCATTGAAGAGCAGCATCGCGTGGTTGGCAAAGTGGTGTCTTACCACTTACAGCAAGCGTCGTCTCTGTTGGCAGAAACTCATCAGTTAGTGGGTCCTACGGGCGAAACTAACGAGCTGTACACAGCGGGTCGCGGTGTGGCTTTGGTCGTTTGTGAAAACAACCTAGAACACACTGAGAACGCACTGTACAGCGCATTTGCAATGATCACCTGTGCTTTGATTGCAGGCAACAGTGTGGTGATTTGCAGTGACAATGCAGAGCTTAATCAATTGGTTAAGCATGCTGTGGCGTCAGCAAACTTCCCATCTAACTTAGTCCAAGTGGTTGCGTACGATGCGTCTTCCCCGTTGTTAGACAGCGACGTACGTAGTGTGGGTTATGTTGGGCATTCACAGGTTGAGCATGCGCTTAACCTGCAACTGGCTAAGCGTGACGGTGCCATCGTCGGCTTAGTTTCTGAAACGGATTTAGAGTCACCGACATTGACTCATGATCCTCATCTGTCGTTGCGCTTCATTACCGAGCGTACTCGAACGATAAATATTACAGCGGTGGGCGGTAACGCGACTCTACTCGAGTTGGGAAGCGACTCCCACTAACCTGACTTGTGATACCAATCTGAACCAAAAGAGCCTGAGAGCTTACTCGGGTTGGTATCTCTTACTTTGATGTATTGCTGCGATGGCAAAATATCAAAGCAGGCAAGGAAGGAAATAATTATAACGAGGACTATCAAATGATAGAAAATAGCTTTGCTATCACGACCACTTTTGTGGCGTACTTACTAATTATGGTTGCCATTGGCGTTTACGCGTATAAGAGGACTTCCAATTCATCAGACTACTTCCTAGGTGGTCGTAGCCTTGGTCCATGGCCAGCGGCACTTTCTGCAGGCGCATCAGACATGAGTGGCTGGTTGCTACTTGGTCTTCCGGGGTATGCATATGCAGCAGGTATTGAAGCGTTCTGGCTAGCAGGTGGTCTGCTTGTGGGGACATGGCTAAACTGGTTAATCAGTGCAAAACGTCTACGTACGTACAGCATTCAAACTGATGCGCTAACGCTGCCTGAATTCCTGTCGCGTCGCTTTAACGATAAGTCGAAACTGATTCAGACAATCTCTGCGTTCTTCATTCTTCTATTCTTCCTTTTCTACACCAGCTCAGGCTTGGTAGCAGGGGGCAAACTGTTTGAGACCGTATTCGGCTTGGATTACAGCATTGCCGTTATCATTGGCACGGTGTGTGTGGTTTCTTACACGCTATTCGGTGGTTTCTTAGCGGTATCTTGGACGGACTTGGTGCAAGGTCTATTGATGGCAGCAGCACTAATGATCGTGCCAGTTGCTGTGATGGATGGTGGTCTAGGTCAATTGGCGACGGACATGCACAACATTAACCCAGAGCTACTAACGCTATGGAACGATACGAAAGGCGAGCCTCTATCGGCTATCGCGATCATCTCGTTGGTGGCATGGGGTCTAGGTTACTTCGGTCAGCCACACATCCTAGCGCGTTTTAAAGCTTCTCGTTCGAACAAAGACCTAACAACAGCGCGTCGTATCGCTGTAGGTTGGACTGCGCTTTCTATGGCGGGCGCAATGCTAGTTGGTCTTGTTGGTCTAGTGTGGGTAACAGGTCACCCTGGTACGCAACTAGAAGATGGTGAGAAAATCTTCATGCTATTGGTGAACACGGTATTCCACCCAGTGATTGCTGGTATCCTATTGGCGGCAATCCTAGCGGCGGTAATGAGTACTGCGGATTCACAACTTCTAGTATCGTCATCTGCTCTAGCAGAAGACTTCTACAAGCAAGTGATTAAGCCGGATGCAACGTCTGAAGAAGTTGTAATGATTGGTCGTGTGGGCGTTATCGTGATTTCTCTTATCGCGCTATTCCTAGCAATGACGCCAGACAGCTCTGTTCTCGGTCTTGTATCTTACGCTTGGGCAGGCTTTGGTGCAGCGTTTGGTCCAGCAGTTGTGCTTAGCCTTTACTGGAGCGGTATGAACCGCAACGGCGCACTAGCAGGTATCCTAATCGGTGGTGTGACTATCGTGGTTTGGAAACAGCTAACAGGCGGTTGGTTCGATGTGTACGAAATCGTACCGGGCATCATCTTCTCAACGATTGCGATCATTGTTGTAAGTAAGTTGACTGGTGGTGCAGCGCAAGAAGTACTTGAGCAACACAAAGAATACGAGAAGAAATTGGTTGAGCTAGACTAATTCCTCTCAATTAAAAACAAAGCCCGCGTTCGTCGCGGGCTTTTTTGTGCTTACTCGATGGTGATTTGAATGACCCGTAATACCTCAATTCGAGAATTTCTGAGGTATAGTAAAAAACGCGTTGACCCGTCTATCAGTGTAGGGCTGATGCTATGTCTGTACCGACAAAAGGAGCCACTATGCTAACCGTAACCCAACTGGCCAGAGAGTGTGGACTCTCTCGTACTACGATTCTTTACTATGAACGTGAAGGCTTGCTAGCGCCTGCACATCGTTCAGAAAACGGTTATCGCTGGTATGGAGAAAAAGAGATGCAGCGTTTAAAAACCATCTCGTCTTATCGTTCTTATGGGTTACCGATTTCCAGCATACGCACTTTGTTGGCACAGAAAGGCAAATCTCAAGCGGAGATCTTGAAAGACCATTTCAATGAACTCGAACGCGAGATTCAAAATCTGCGAGCGCAGCAAAAAGCGATCGTGGTGCTATTACAAGAACCACAACTGATAGAGGATAATATTGTGACTAAAGAACGTTGGGTACAAATCATGCAAGCGGCGGGCTTCTCTGAAAGCGACATGGTGACATGGCACCAGAAATTTGAAGAGATGGAGCCTGCTGAGCACCAAAAATTCCTTGAATCTTTGGGTATTGAGCAAGACGAAATTGTGCGCATTCGCGCTCTATAATTAGCGCTTAAGCAGGACATTAAAAACCGGTTAAATAAAAATAAGCCTCTTCGTGAGGCTTATTTTTTATAACAGCTTACTTAATCATAAACTGCTTAGAAACGGATCTTTGAGTAAACCACAGTGTTACTCAATTCCCCTGAGGTAGAGAGGCGGTCGTGTCTCAACTCACCTTCAAAGTCATAACCACAACGCTCTGCGACAGCACGGCTTTTTAGGTTGGTTGAATCTGCCATAATCGCAATGCGTTTTGCACCGAGGTCTTCAAACGCGTAGCGCTCTAGCTCAAGCACCGCTTCGGAAATGTAGCCGTTGCCCACCGCGGCATCATCCAGCCAGTAACCGATTTCAAACGACGGCACTTCTTGATCACGAATCATTAAGCCTACTGCACCAATTAAACGGTCGCTTTCTTTTTCAATAATGAAGTAACGCAACTCCCCTTCAAAACTTTCAAAGTTGGCGATGGCTTTTTCTGTCCCCTCAATCATTGCTTCTAGTGTGAGCACATGTGGCACCCAAGGAAGATACACTTCGAGTGTCTTCTGGCTACGCAGTACTGCTTGGTGTGCTTCTTCTGCACGTTCTAAACAAGCAGGGATTAGCTTAAGACGTTTCGTTTCCATATCGGCTCTCCTTTGGGTGAAAAATGAAAGAAAAATCATTTAAGCAGATGTACTTAGAATGATCTAGTTGTTCGTATACCCAAATAACCTCGAGATGCTAGGTTCAGCGAGAATGACTTGGTTTGTATACGCGGCGGCGATTTAAAGGTCTAGTGGGTCTAAATCAAGAATCGGCAACAAAGTATACAAGCCAAGGCAGTTCGCCCTTTGGGAGCATGTCATTGACTCGATTGCTGCGTCAAACAACTTGGAAAGAGCTGGCTATTACGCTGCGTTGTTTTCCTTGACCTCGAGTCAATGACAACGCTCTGAATCCTGCATCATGAAGTCATTTGGGTATACAATATTATTCACTTGGTTTGTTTTGAAGAACCTGAGAGAATCGTAGGGTTATTAAAACCACTAGGTTCACTATGAAACTTTTAGTAAGAAACTTGGCTCGTCAAACGACTGAGCAAGACATGCGTGCACTGTTTTCTGCACACGGGAAGGTAGAGCTTTGTACATTGGTTCTTGATCAAGAAACCGGCTTATCAAAAGGCTTCGGCTTTGTGATCATGCCAGATGAAGCAGAAGCGATTTCTGCACTGGAAGCGCTGAACTTGACCAGCGTAGCGAAAAGCAAGATTCGCGTGAAAGTCGCTCAAGACTAAGAGAGAGAAAAGCCAGCATCATTGCTGGCTTTTTTGTATTTCAAGAGAGGAAACGAGCGCTAATCGCATTGGCACATAACGAATTCCTTCTTTCTCGCAGAGATCATCGGTAGGTTCAAAACCGTGCTTGTGATAAAACGAAACTGCGTTGGGGGCTGAACGAAGACGCACATAACTTCTTGGCTTATCATGGGTTGAGTCCAGTATCGTATCGAGAAGTTGTTTACCCAAACCATGACCTTGAGCTTTGGTTGCGACGAATAAGTGGGTGAGATAGTTATCATCTTTTAAAGCGGCAAAGCCAACCACTTTACTGTCGCGGAACGCCGCTAAGGCTAAAAAGTCTGGATGCGTTATTGCTTGTGTCACATCTTGTCCGATTCTTGCGAGAAAGCGCCGTTTTCCTTCTTCGGTAAAGTGCTCAAGGATGTGGCGCTGTGTAACTTTAGAAACCAAATCCGCCACTTGTATATACCCAAGTAACCTCGAGATGCTAGGTTCAGCGAGAATGACTTGGTTTGTAGACGCGGCGACGATTTAAAGATCTAGTCACTCTAAATCAAGAATCGGCAACAAAGTATACAAGCCAAGACAGCTCGCCCTTCGGGAGCGTGTCATTGCCCCGCTTTCTGCGTCAAACAACTTGGAAAGAGCTAGCTATTACGCTGTGTTGTTTTCCTTGAACTCGAATCAATGACAACGCTCTGAATCCTGCATCTTGAAGTCACTTGGGTATAATGTCATTCGTTTGCGCTTTGACTATCTCTATCATCAATTTTCTCTTCGATCTGTTTCATTAATTGCGCTAATTGCAGTTTATCGAAGTTGTTGGAATTTGGAATCTGATAGGAATCTGTGGCGGTGTAGAGCATCAAGCTGTTACTACTGAAAGGTTCTTTCTCAATTTGAACCTTGCTGATTTCATTCAATGGAATACGAAAGTACACTGTAGAATCTTGATGGTACTTCAAACTGTTAGAAGCGGGCTCAATACTGATCGATTTTGGCGTAAACCACTTATGCTTAGATAGATGTAATACGTACAGCAACAGAATAAATACAGCCATTCCTGCCCCTATTAACCATAGGTAACCGCCTATATAAGCAAAGTAGGTGAGTGATAGAAACCAAATGCTGAATAAGAACGGATTGTTCTTTGGTAGGTTTTGTGAGGTCTCATGAATGATCACTTCGAATTTCCTCGCTGCTTATGTTTGACAGTTTACGCAGAGCTTGTGTAAGCGGCTGAGATTTCACTTCAATTAAAATCAGGTTTATTAGCCCACCAACGGAGATAGCCGCAAGGACCGCGCTGATACCACTTCCTTTGGTTACTAAGCCATACAGACCTGTAATCAGCATAAGGATAAACGTCGCCATTTGTATGGTTAAATGGCGCAGAACCAAATAGTGACCAGTTTGGTAGTCCTTAATAACGTAAACGTATTGCCCAAAGCTACCGAATTCTACTTTGACCTTTCGATCTAGCGCATGACAGCGGAACCCTTGTTGATTGAGAGATTTTGCGAGGCTTTCCATGCCAATGACTCCATGTTCTATCTAGTTATCTTTTGCACATTATAATGTCACGATGAGAGCTGCTTAGTTTCGCTGAACAGCAAATCTAAGAGGCAAGTCCCACCGTACACTCAATGCTTTCTTTAGTTTGCGGAACGCTTTCAGGTTTAGTTATTCGCATCAAATCCGCATTGAACTGCGCGAGGGGTACTGCGATTTTTTTGTGCACAATTCACACTGTAAATTACACGAGTCGGAAGAGAGGTCTCCGTTCTCTCTCACCTGTCGGAATCAAGACGCTCTTTACTGCCGAATGTAAAAAAATACACAGTGACAATTACTTATGCGTAGTATCTCGTAGTATTACATACATAGGCGTTATTGTTCATAATTTGATACAAAAGTTGAGGTCTGACCAAGGTCTCAGTTTTCAGGCACGTGTGCGGAATTTTTTGGATGTGGGGCACAAAAAACTAAAGGGGCTTTTTAATTGTGGAATTATTTTGAACAAAATATGTCAATTGTCAGTAGCACAGAAAATCAGGGAGAAGAGAAATGCCGGATATTTATTGCTCAGTTTGTAGAAGATCAACGCAGCATAAAGTGATCATGAAGCGTTGTGAACCAGAGCATATCGCCACGCTAACTGGCAAAGTCGTCAGTTTTACTCAGTTGATGGCAAAGTTTGTATCGGGTGAGCATTACTACGAGATGGAACCGCAGTACTACTGCCGTTGTTGTAACCATCGCGCTATTGGTGAAGTGGTTCAGCATCCAGCGCGACAGACATCAGCAATTATGTAATTGACGCTTACGCAGCAAGATCTTTTTCTGTTGCGAATGGCAATCCGTCGATCATAACTGGCCAGCCGTAAGACGCATATTCAGACGCCAGAGACTTTGCGACTTCGTGTGAGACGGTCGTGTACGTCCATTCTCCAACGCCAAATGGTTTGTACGCGAGTTGTAGGGTTAACATTGCTTTCTCCTTAATATTTTTACCTATTATTGCCTTATCATTTGGCTCATTTCTTTTCTCTGCAGCTCATGTTTTTCTCTTCAAAGTTCATCATTCCATTATTTTGTTAACAAAATTATCTGATTAATAAAGTCGCCAATATTGGTGTGTTGATTTATAAATTATGCAGATGAATGTTTTTATTTTTTGACTATTTGATGAATTTTTGTGCTGGGCAAACGTTAAATGTATGCAGGTTTCACACGTTGTTGATATCACTATTTGCAAACTGAATAGTTACTATTACTCTGATGACTCCTGAGTTGTTACAAGGATGTGGTTAATGAGTTACCAATTAGACAGAATTGATTTGCAAATTTTGAGAGTGCTGCATTCTCGTGGGCGAATTCCGGTCGTAGAACTGGCAAAGCAGGTTAACTTAACCACATCACCATGCTCTGAGCGTGTCAAACGGTTAGAGAAAGAAGGCTACATAAATGGTTATCATGCCGAGCTCAATGCGGAGAAGCTTGGGTTGGATGTGCAGGTCTTCATCCATATTCGCTTAGATCAAACCAGCTTTTCGATTTTTGAGAAGTTTGCTAAAGCGGTAGAGTTAATGCCTGAAATAGAAGAGTGCTATTCGCTGTCAGGTGACTTCGATACCATGATCAAAGTGCGAGTGAAGAACATGAAGGCTTACCAAGAGTTTATGTCGAGTAAGCTTGGGACGTTGCCTGGTGTGATACAAACTCGTAGTGAAGTGGTCATTGAAGAACACAAGACGGGTTTTGGGGTGAATCCCGAGCTGCTTGGTTAAATTGCACAAAGTGCGCGAAACACAGGTACAAAAAAGGAGCCAATGGGGCTCCTTTTGAGTTCTTAATGCGAGTTAATCAGCATTAGTAATTAGATGGCTCTTAGGCACTGACGAAGGTTGTCAGTACGCCGATCAGACCACCAAATACCCCGCCCCAAACGACGAGCCAGCCAAGGTGTTCTTTAATCATCTTCTGTACGATCTCTTTTACCAGCGCTGGCGTCAATTCACTTAGGCGCTGATCGATGATGCTTTCAATATTCTGTTTGATTTCATCCATCATTGCTGGTGACTCTAACTGCTCTTTGAGTGCTTCTTTGATGCTGTCGCTCTTGCTCAGTTCGATGATGGACTCTTGCATCTTCTCAACAAATGGCTGACGCATTGGTTGTAGCGCTTCTGCGCCACCAAACATTGCGAGCATGCCGCCAAATTGAGAACCTTCAATGACTTCCACTAGAGAATCAAAGGCTGGGTTTAAGTCGACTTTCTCGATCACTGGTTCTAGGTTGATGTTTACGCCGCCAGCCATTTCCTTGTTTAGGAAACGATCGATGTTCGCTTCGGTAAAGAATTGCTCCATCATCAAGTTTTTGATTGCCAATTTGAACTCTTCGAAACGAGCAGGAATGACACCTGAACCGTACAAGCCGGGTACTTTTTCAAACAGCATGTGAATCGCTAACCAGTTGGTGATAGCGCCAGAAAAAGCGAATAGACCCGCGTACCAAAGGTAATCATTTTGAATGTGGTATCCCGCGCCCATCATGGCGATCGCGAGGATATTAGTCAGCAAACTTTTGTTCATAGTGACCGATTATGTATGAATTGATGAAGTAATAAGTGGGCATGATTCTATACCTAACTGGTAGAGAGATGCTAGGTTGAGCTTGATTGGGTCTGCTTTTAGGCGGGATGAAATAGGTTAGCGCTAAAAAAACAAAACCCGACATTCACTGCCGGGTCACTGCTTTTTCTTAGAAATTCTAAGTGTACTTTTATTGTGTTTTTAGAAGCGGAAGACCTTACAACAAAGTTGGCATTTCCAGCGCTCTGAGTAGCCGAATAATTTGTCTGCCCAACTTGGTTTTACTTGTACGATCTGCATTGAACCACATTTACACATAAGCTAATTACCTTATTATTAGATTAATAACTAAGCCATCAATTGAGTATAGCTGTTTCTCAAAAAGTGAAATTACAAATGAATCCAGCTTGCTACTCTGCGTTGTGTCCACTACTAACGATTACGCAACGGGACGCCATACTACCAGAAAAAGTGTGACTTTTACCCACAAAATTGTTTTATATCTGAGAAAGTAAGTGATCGCCATCACTATTTGTGTGGGGTGTCTTCTTGGGAAAGCGGCTCGACATAGCAAAATCGAATGAAAAAACGGCGCTTATTGCGCCGTTTTAGTTTGGTGATTTACTGCAATTTAAGAACGTTAACCCTCGAGCTCTTCCCCAAGGAAGCCACCTGTTTGGTGCGCCCAAAGCTGAGCGTAAATGCCGTTGTTGGCAATAAGCTCTTTGTGTGTGCCTTGTTCGACGATGTTGCCTTTATCAAGCACAATCAAGCGATCCATTTGCGCAATGGTCGACAAACGGTGCGCGATGGCGATAACGGTTTTGCCTTGCATCAGCTCGTTCAAGCTTTCTTGAATGGCGGCTTCAACTTCTGAATCCAGTGCTGAAGTCGCTTCATCCAATACCAGCAAAGGTGCGTCTTTTAGCAGTACACGTGAAATCGCAATACGCTGGCGTTGACCACCAGACAGTTTCACACCGCGCTCACCCACTTGTGCGTCGTAACCCACGTTGCCGAACGGGTCGGTTAGGGTTTCGATAAACTCGTGTGCGTGCGCTTGCTTAGTCGCTTTAATCAGGTCTTCTTCAGTCGCATCTGGGTTGCCATACAAGATATTGTCGCGGATTGAGCGGTGTAGCAAAGACGTATCTTGCGTCACCATACCAATATTCGAGCGTAGCGAGTCCTGCGTGACGCTCGAGATTTCCTGCCCATCAATCTTGATGCAACCTTCCTCTACATCGTGGAAGCGCAATAGCAAGTTCACTAAGGTGGATTTACCCGCGCCAGATCGTCCAACTAAGCCCACTTTCTCACCCGGTTTGATATTAAGGTCGAGGTTGTTTATCACGCCCTTTTTCTCACCATAATGGAAGCTCACGTTATCGAAGTGGATGCCGCCTTGAGAAACTTGCAGATCTTTCGCATCGGCTTTGTCTTTGATGTCGATAGGTTTAGATAGCGTCTTCATGCCATCTACGACAGTACCCAAGTTTTCGAATAGGGCACCGACTTCCCACATGATCCACATCGACATACCATTGATACGCAGGGCTAAGCTGATAGCAATTGCAATGGCACCAACGCTAATCGCGCTATCCAACCACAAGTAAATCGATAGCGCAGCCACCGAGAACACCAATAGATAATTGGAAATCTCTACTGCTACATCGAAGCCGGTCACCAAGCGCATTTGGCGATAGACGGTATGCAAGAAGCCTTTCATGCCTTCTTCGGCGTACTCGGTCTCTCGTTTACTGTGTGAGAACAGCTTCACGGTTTGAATGTTGGTATAGCTGTCGACAATGCGCCCTGTCATGGTGGAGCGAGCATCGGCTTGCTCAGTAGCCACGGCCTTTAATTTCGGAACAAAGTGGATCTGAATAGCGATGTACGCCATTAGCCAAACCAACATTGGGATCATCAAGCGCCAGTCAGCCGCCGCTAGCATCACGATAATACTGGTGAAGTAAACCAAGACATAAACAAACACGTCCATCGTCTTCATGACGGTTTCTCGCACCGCCAAAGAGGTTTGCATCACCTTGGTGGCGACACGTCCTGCAAAATCATCCTGATAGAAGTTCAGACTTTGATTAAGCAAGTAACGGTGTGCAAGCCAACGTACCGACATCGGGTAGTTACCCAGCAAAGTTTGGTGAATCAGCAGCGAGTAAACCACCACCAAAATCGGCATGACAATCAGCAATAAAGAGCCGTAGAAAATAAGGTCTGCTTTGTTGTCTTGCAAAAAGGTTTCTGGATTGCTGGTGGATAGCCAATCAACCAACTGACCCATGGCACCAAACAGAGACACTTCTACGATCGCCACAATCGTCGACATGATCGACATGATGATCAGCGGTTTCTCAAAGCCGCGCGTGTAATGGCGTAAGAACGCAAAGATCCCCGTTGGGGGTTGATCAGGCTGTGATTTGGGGAACGGCTCGGTAAAGCCTTCAAATCGTTTAAACATAACTCATCCTAAAGTTAAAGCATTGCCACGTCAGAGGGTGAATCCGTCAATTCTTCTTGCCTTGGACGAGGCAGAAATCCTGAACGTGGAGATAAGACATATTGTGGTCTGCTAGCCAGAAAAGCAGACGTATTTGCGTATGTGTGAGAGGCGAAAAAATAGTCTAACCGATTGCCTTTTAAATGTAACTAGTTGGTTATAAAGAATTCGCTAGTGCATTATTCTTGAGATGACCATTCACGCGTAACAAAACAGTAAATCGGCAAAGTGACAATAAAAAGTCGGGTTAATCCGGTCTTATACCAAAATATTTACTTTTGGTTGATGGATTTATTATTAAAAACAGCAAAACTGCGGTTAACAATAAATTTACAATCTCATCATTCTAGTGAAAAGGAATGTATTGGATGCTATTACACGAATCAGTGCCTCAGAATGCACATGGAAAAGAAGAAAGCACGCAAAGTGCTCTGCGTCATACCGCAAATTGCATTGTGATGGTGCCACCTAAAGAGTTTCGTTTTAACGAAGAAACTGCGCAAGACAACGAGTTTCAACACCAAGTTTCTCTGACTCAAGAAGAAGTCTCACGTAACACCATGGCTGAATTTTCCGCGATGGTTGAAACATTGCGTAAAGAAGGCGTGCAAGTGGTTGAGTTTGATTACCCTCAATCGGATATTGCCACGCCAGATGCTGTGTTCCCGAACAACTGGTTTAGCACCACTCCAGAAGGCACTTTGTATACCTTCCCGATGGCGTGTGAAAACCGTCAGCATGAAGTTCGCCCAGATGCGCTGGTCGCCGCATTAGCAAAAGCGGGTCGTGAAGTGCATCAACAAGATTCATTAACCGAATACCTCGGAGAAGAAGCCTACCTAGAAAGCACAGGCGTGATGGTGTTCGACCACTTCAACAAAACCGTTTATGCCGCGCTTTCACAGCGTTGTGATCGTCTGGTGTTAGAAGATTATGCCAAGCGCATTGGTTACGATCGCGTGATTTCTTTCCAAACCCGTTTGCCTTCTGGCGCGCCGATTTACCACACTAACGTGATGATGGCGGTGGGTGAGCAGTTCTGCGTGATATGTGATGAAGTGATCCCTGAGTTTGAGCGTCGCTTTGTGCTTAAATCATTGGCGAAAGATAAGCAGGTTATCTCGATTTCGCTTGAGCAGATGAACCAGTTCTGCGGCAACATCCTTCAGTTGGAAACGGTACGCGGCGATAAGGTCATTGCTATGTCTCAATCGGCTTACGATGCGTTCTCACCAGCACAAAGAAATCAACTGGCGACTCACGGTAAATTGCTGTCATTCGACGTTTCTACCATCGAATCGATTGGCGGTGGCTCTGTACGCTGCATGCTCGGTGAAGTCTTCCTACCAAGTCGCAAAGCAGTGCTATAAACCGACTCTGAATTTCCCCCAAAAAGCACCATGTTGAAAGATGTGGTGCTTTTTTATTGATGGGCTCCAGCGGATTTACGACATTACCTTGTGTAGAGCGGCATTGGCGAGTGAAGTCGTTTTATGCACTCTGGCAATAAAAAGCTCGGCACATGCTAACGCATCACTTGCTGCGCTGTGGTTGTAGTAAGCAGGGAATCCAAGGTTCTCCCTGAGGTCATCAAGCTGAAAGCTGGCAGGGCTATGAACAAGGTTTGATGATAAGAATCGTCGTTCGAGCTCCATCGTATCGATAAAGTAAAAGGGAAGTTTAACGATGCCAAACTTTTTGCTGAGGTAGCGCGACAGGAAGCCTTTCTCAATGAATGCTCCATGAGCTAATACCACTTTTCCTGCCAAGGCTTCAAAGAGTTTATTCATCGCTGCATCGATAGTGAGCCCTTGGCTGAGGTGCTTGGGGGTTAATTGGTTCACGCTGGCACTTTTAGCGGTGATGTATTGCCCGTGTGAAATAAAAAGCTCGTCAACGGTCGACAGTTCGATCTGTTGAAAATTGAATGGCACTAAACCAATAGATAAAATCTGGTCGTGTTTAAAATCGAGTCCACTTGTCTCGAAGTCAATAGCGACATATTCAAGCTGTTGAAGTGGTGACGTGACTGAGGGCAACGGAGTGCTGAGATAGGTTCCCCAACCGCCAATCCATTCACATTGGTCTTCGATAGTTTGTCGAAGTGTCTCGATGTTCTCCAAGTGGAACTTGTGTTTTAGACTCGTCAACATGGCTTATTGGTTTCCTTTTACAAACCTAAGCTTTGCGACGTCTTGCAAATTACCGATGATTTTAAACGCTTCTTTGAGGTGCTTTCTTTCAAAACTGCTGAATTGATCGGGGGCGATGTGGTTATCGGGTATATGCCCGTTTTGTATAGCATGCAATTGATGGCGGAAGCGAACTTGGCTAATGAATCGCAGCGCTTCAATAATGCTCTCGCAGGCATCTTCAGAAATGGCTTTATGAGTCATAGCATAACGAAATCGCTCCTCTGTGCCAGCAAGCTTGCATCCTACCGAGAGGCTGAAAATTCGCGCTAAATCTACGATGAGATTCAAGGCGTACTTTTTGATGTTTAAGGTATTGCTGTGCTCCCCACCTTTCTCTACCACCAAGTTATTAAAGATGCTCAGTGGTGGTGAAATGTTAATGGCATCTCGCGTCAAGCATGGCAAAAAGCTCGAATTGTGTTGAATACAATCGTTGAGGTGATCTTGCAACTCCTCGACTAACTCATAAGAACCATAGATGGCGCGGGTCTCTAGGAACACACTGATATTCAATAATTGATTGTACTCCGGGCTAGAAACCCATTTATTGTAATAGTGCTTCCAACGTTGCAGAGGCTGACACCACCGAGGAGATGCTGCCATATATTTACCATCGCAAAGTGGGTAGCCACAAGCCGCTAGGGCGTTGCAAACTCGCATCGCAAGGTGGGCGAAGTACAGTTGGTGCTCTTGGAATTTGTCATCTTCAACGACGATGGCATTGTCTTGGTCAGATAAGAGATGCACTTCATTACGCGCATGAGAACCTGCCACCATCCAAGCATACTTACAGGGCGCAGGACCAAGTACCTTCTCCGTTAGTTCAATGATTCTGCGAGTAAACGCATCCATGATCATCGACATGATTTTGCCTTGTAGGTTTGAGGAGGTGCCGTTTTCAACCAGCGCCTGAAAAATCGACTCTTTCTCGTCGCGCAGCTTGGCAAGAGCTTCGATAGAATCAGCGTAGCGAATCTTCTCAATCAAAAACAACGATTGGGTACGGTGGTTGTGTACTAAGTGGGTGGTCGTAAGCAGTCCGCAGACTTGCCCTTTTGATATGACAGGCAGGCTCCGGATATTGTGCTCTAGCATGAGTGAAATGGCTTCAATGATCCGCTCGTCTTCATCGATCACGGTTACAGGAGAGGTCATGATTTGGTGAACTGGCGTCGTGAGTGGGAGCCCTTTCGCCACCACTTTCATAGTCATGTCTCGATCGGTAATAACTCCCACCAATTCACCGCTTTTTTCTACGACGGCACAAGAGCTTTTAGGACGAGAACACATTCGTTCTGCTACGTCTTGGATTGGGGTGAGATAGTCCACAGACGTAATGTTTTCACTCGCGATGTCTTTTACAGTTCTGAAGAATAAACTTTTGTTTTCCTTGTGTTGCGAGTGATTGACGGCACTGTTTAGACGTTTTGGTGCTTGTGGATCAAAGCAATCTGTCGTTGCGCTTGCGCTGCTCATCACCTTACGCACAGCTTCGTAGGGGATGGAGTAAAGCAAGGTGCTGTCTAGTGCGTAGACCTGATAACGTTGCGATTGAAGGGAAGAATCTTGAAAGAAGGTAAACCCAAACTGGTCATTTTCTCCCAATCGAGCCAACAAACCTCCTGTCGAGTCTTTTTGCTCAATTGCACCTGAGCGAATGAAATACAAGTGCGCCGACTGACTTAAAGTTTCTTCGTCGATGGTTTCTCCCTTCGCGAGGTAACGCACCACTACGAGTTCGGCGAGCTGCTCAACGATCTCTGTGGGGAGCTTATCAAAAGGGTCGAGCTTCTCTAAGAAGTGCAGGATATTGAGTGTTGCGGAGGTTTTCATAAGGACAGCTTCTGGTTGTTATAGGAGGCTCAATTGAGCCTCCAGTCGATATTATTAAGTGACATCGCCTTTCGGCTTTACCTCGAATTCATCGGTTACTTAGCATGGCGTAAATTCAACTGTGCATCGAACAGTGATGCTGGTTCAACCGCCGTACCGATAGACTCCAAATGTGCTTGCTTAAGGCTTTCATCGGGTACTTCGGAGTAGTTCGCAGTGCCGTTTTCGATCATGGTATTGATGTACTTGGCTTGTGGTGCGACAGAGAATTCTGAGCCCGTCATCCCGATGATGTAAGGCATAATCACACGACCGTAAATGCCATCATCCTTCATAAACATAAATTCATTTGCGCTTACGCCAGTGTTGACAGGATTCCAGAAAGTGAGCCCTTTTAGATGGTTTGGTTGGTTGCCAGAACTCGCGCCCCAGCGACCATAAATCCATCCGCCCTTCATGTTATCGAATAGGTTGTGCATGGACTGCTCACCGTGCAAATCAATAGAGGAGTCAGCGGCGTATTGGCTGTTTTTGTACACATTGGCAATCGAGTATTTCGATACGCCAGGCGCATGCCAAGCGTGAGAGTTGTCGGTAATGTTTTCAATTAAGTTGTAGTTGCCGTACATGATAGTGAAAGCAAGGTGTCCCGGCGTTCCGGACAGCGTGACGTCATCAACCGTCACATTGTAGGTATTCCATAGCACGCCTCCTTGGTTGAAATCGCGTAGTTCAATGTTTCTTACCCAACTGTCATGAACTCGATTAAGTGCTAACAAGCTATAACCACTGTCGTGCAAGGCACTTTCATGATGGACAAATTCTTCGTGCCAGTTGCCTGAAATCGTCATGTTCTCAATCCCGACGTTTTCATAAGAGGTGACTTTTTTCACTTGCCAAGCGTCGGCTTGATCGAGCGTATGTGCAACTGGGGTAGAGAATGTCAGAACATTGCCATCAATAGCAGCAATGGTATGTTTCTCGCGTTTATCGAGCCCTTTAACCAGATTGGTCCAAACTGGCGTGTCTGGTGCAGAGGCTTTGTACTCGATGAGGTACGGTGAGATTGCGTCGTTGATTGCTGGCTCGCGTTGAATCAAAGCAGAAATTTGAACACTGTCGCCGACAGAAAAACCTGCGCTACTGTCTACCTGAACAGAAAAGCTTGAGCCGCCTTCAAGCGTTTGTGAAAGCTCAATAGTTGCGGATGTGGTTTCGGTGTCGCTTCTTGCTCCGAGTTGAAACATGTGTGGCGTCGTCCATTTTTTGGATGGATTTTCTGGCTGCAAATAGGTGTCCATTTTGAGCACGGTTTTACCAACGCCATCGCCTTTCACCACAACATTATCCAGATCGACGAAAATCGGCTGCTTGTTCTTAATATCATCCACGTTATCTGGATCGATGAGGGCATCATCTGCGGCATTATTGATGATGTAAGTGCCTTCAGGAAAATAAAGCACAGCGATTTTTGACTCAGCGGGATTCGTCGTACGGCTTTGTTTCATCGCTTCAATAGTGGCTTTTATCGCAGCTTTATCGCTGATTGAATCATTCGGTATTGCCCCAAAATCTTGGACATTAAACACATGGTATAGAGCATCCGTTTCTGTTGGGGCGGGTGCCGGTAATGGCGTATCGCTGAATTTATAACCAGCAAAGGAGTAGTCTTGAAGAATGCGCTCTTCAGGTAGTGTTGTTGAGGTATCCAACAGACCTGATGCTGAATCTCGGCTGGCAACAAAATCCGTCCAGTATTGGCTGGTGTTTTCGACACTCGATTCGCTATTACAAGCGACAAGCAGCAAAGCGACAGAGAGAGTTCCTATTTTGTATCTCATGGAATCATTTCCTTGTTATTGGGGGTACACGTTTTTTATGCGTTGTTTTAATGCTGGAATGGCGTGCTGGTAGAAAGCGCGCAATCCTGAGCAGAGGTAATTTTGCGGAGAAGATTCTTTGTTTGAACGCACCCTGTCTTTAGGGCAACCGCCAAAACAGAACTTAAGGTATGGGCATTGCTGGCATTGTTGAGAAAGTGAGTGGGTCTTATCGAGACCAAAAGATTGTTGTTTTGGGTCGCATGCCATTTGCGCCAAGTGTGTATTTTTGACATTACCTAAGCGGTGGCTATCTTCGATGTAGTGATCGCAACTGTAGACGGAGCCTTCCTGCATTATCGCAAGAGCACGACCACAATATTGGCTTGTCACACAGGATGAAGAGGGATGATTCAGTAGAACGGCGAGGCAGTCCTCAACGGTTGGAATGTAAACCTGACCAATATCGTTTTTCAGCCATTCATCAAAGACGGTTGTCATGAATTCGCCCCAACCTTGTGGGGAAACAGAATAAGGTTCTTGAGTGGTGACAAGGCATGAAGAGCGCATTTCTAGCTCGGCTTTATCCACGATCGGGATAAATTGCATTTGTTTGGTTTTCACTTCATCACGCAGGAAGCGATAAATCTCTAGTGCAGAGAGTGTGCTTTGGTGAGTCACACAAGTGAGGGTCGCAAAAGGGATGTGGTATTTATGAAGCAAAGCCGCCGCATTGAGCACCTTTTTATGTGTGCCTCTGCCTGAGCGTGTGTGGCGATAATGATCATGAACCTCTTGGGTTCCGTCGATGCTTAACCCGACGAAGAAACGATGAGTTTTAAGAAACTTACACCACGGCTTGTTGAGCAACATTCCGTTGGTTTGCAAATCGTTATGAATGGTTTTACCAAGTGGGTTGTGTTTTTTTTGCAGCTTGATGATGGTTTCAAAGTAGTCGAGACCGAGCAGTGTTGGTTCACCACCTTGCCAACTGAAAACCACTTGTTCGGTGGGTTGAGCTTCAATGTATTGCTTAATGTAAAGCTCTAAGGTTTCGAGCGGCATTGGGTTCGCAGTCACTTCTTTCAGCGTTTCTTCACGACCGAGAAAATAGCAATAATCACACTGAATATTGCAGGTAGATCCGGTCGGTTTTGCCATGATGTGAAAAGGGTAAGATGACTGCATTCCGCGTTTCCTTTATTTCTAGACTTATTGTTGTTTCACAGAAAAAGACCTGCTCCCGAAGGAGCAGGCTTTGTCTTATTTGAACCAGCCTTCAACTTGAATACCGACTTGGAATTCGGTGTCGTTGTTATCACCGAATGCATGATCGTCTTCATAGTCTTGGAAGTAAGTCGCGAATACGCGCAGTTCAGGGCGAGCCCAGAAGCTCTTAGATGGCGACCAAGTTTGAGCAAGTGTTACCTTGCTAGCTGATTGAGGGGTGTCATCGGCAGTCGTCGCATCGAAGTAGCCTAGCTCGAGTACGGTTTTATTGTTGTCGTCCCAGCTGTATTCAGGGCGAATAACCGCTGAAAAAGTCGTTTGTGTTGTGGTCTGGTTGATCTCGATATCGTCAATTGAAGAGGTCCAGAACAGAGAGTGAGCAAGTACAACGTCGTCGGTCAGTTTCAACAAGCCATAGTTCATTACTCGGTAAGCGGACGCATCTTTTTGCACTTCTGCGAAGTAGTTTTTACCTGCATGGTCGTTAAACAGCGCTTTGGAGAAGCCGTTGGTACCGTATTGGAAAACCGTATTGTTCTTACCCCATTTACCGCCGTAGGTAACCAAGCCAGTAGCCATCACACCATCTTCGGTTTGCAACGTAAATTCATCCGACTCATTTGGCATACCGTAGTCAAGACCGACTTCCAGCTCAGCGTTTTCCCATAGTTTGATGCCTTTATAGCGAATGTCGAAAATGTTGACGTTGAGCTTGTTGTTCTTCGTGCCTGGATCATCAAAATTTTGGCTTTTACGATCTGAGCGGATGGCAGAGACAGACAGCAGACCGTCACCAACAGGAATGTAATCAATACCGCCACCAGTACCAGACACATTCCAGTAGTAGGTATCAATGATGTGGTTATCGTGACGTTGGTTGTAGCGCTTACCTGCCCATACAGTAGATTCTGGTAGAGAAGGTATCAGTCCTTTCACCGCTACGTTTACTTCTTTGAACATGAAGTCAGTATCGCTGTCATCCATGGCTTCCCAATCGTTTGAACCATCTGACTGGTAAACAAAACGAGATTGGAAATAGACATCGTATTGATCGGTTTTCGCAAGCTGAGTCCCCAAGCCTAAGCCCAGATAAATGTCATCTTCGTTGCCGAGGCGACCAAGTTTCTGTTTGTTGTAAGACACCATCGCACCATTGCTTGAGCTAGAACCTGCACCTGCACGAAAATATCCAGAAAAATCGATATCTTGCGCAGCAACACCTTGGCTGCATAAGGCAATTGATGTCATGAGAAGAGAGGTTTTGATCGTAGAGTGGTTCACATTAATTTCCTTGTTCTATTTATTTTTCAAAGACGAAAGTCACAACAGAAATTAAGTGATTATTTTTTTTATTTGAATGAAGAAAATTGCTGAGGGATGCAAAAAATGAAACTCTATTGATTCATATATTATAAGCGTGATCGCCCTCAATTATTGGCTCTGTGACATTATTCACAAATTGTTACCTAAATAAGGAAAATTACCGAAGTAGTTTCTTTTTTTTCATTTTTGCATGTTTTTACACATTGAATGAAGCTCTCATATCTTCATAAACTGGCTCCAGATAAAAAATACGTGAAATAAAATAATCAACCTGGAACGAGTCGCAATGATAGAACATGCATATCCCTCAAAAAGGTATAAAAGCACTAATTTTGAAGAGCAATTAACAAAGGCTGTTTCTTCAATTAAAAATAATATCCCTCGTATTGGCATTAATAACCCTAAGATCGGCAATGAAGATGGTACATGGCGATACTGTGGTCCTTCAGATTGGGTTTCTTCATTTTGGACTGGTCAGTTGTGGCTTTGCTACCAGCTGACAGGTGATGAGACGTTCAAAAATAGCGCAAATATGCGTAAACCTTATTTTAAAGAATTACTTATCAACCCAAATTGGCATGATCATGATTTAGGTTTTCAATATTCATTAAGTTGCGTTGCTGGTTATATGTTAACCGAAGATGAAGAATATAAATCAATGGGTATAGAAGCTGCTCATAGTTTATATCAACGCTACCGTCGACTTGGTCAATATATTGTTGCATGGAATGAAACTCACATTCTTGGTCCTGAAAAAACTCAGGGAAAAACAATTATCGACTCGCTACAAAATACGGCGCTGCTTTTTTGGGCAGCAAATCAAACCAATAGTGATGTATTAAAAGATGCAGCAATTAATCACTCAAAAACAATGGCTAAGCATATTGTTCGTGATGATTTCTCTACTTTTCATACCTTTAACTTTGATCCTCTGACTCAAACGCCAATCAAAGGTGAAACCTTTCAAGGATATGCAGATGACTCTTGCTGGGCTCGAGGTCAGTCGTGGGCTATTCATGGTTTTGCTCAAACCTACCTTTATACCAAGAATCCTGAGTTTTTGGCGCTTGCGAAAAAGCTAGCGCTGTTTGTCACGCCTTACCTGCAAGATGATGCGGTTCCTGTATGGGATTACCGTTTACCAGAGTCTGAGCACCCATACAAAGACAGTTCGGCGGGGGCTATTACAGCAGCAGGCTTCTTGTTGATTGCGAGCCTTTGTGAGGACGAGCAAGAGCGTGATTTCTTCGAGCAATGGGGCATGCATTTAGTTCAAGGATTGATCGAACAATGCGATCTAACGGCAGACCCTTCTGCTCATGGCTTACTTTCTCAAGGCGCATCGTTTGTCGCAAAAGACATGGCAAACAACATGCTGCCGTACGGTGATTACTACTATCTCGAAGCATTGATGCGTATCTGCGGTCATCAACGCTACTTCTGGTAAGGAAACTGATAATGATTTCTGGATACGATATTAGCGCGATTGTTTTTTATTTTATTTTCATGGTCTTGCTTGGGTTTATTTTCCGTAAGCAAGTTGCCAATACCAGCGATTATTTCCGTGGAGGCGGCAAGATGGTCTGGTGGATGGCGGGCTCTAGTGCCTTTATGACTACGTTCAGTGCTTGGACCTTCACTGGCGCGGCAGGTAAAGCTTACATTGATGGTTTTGCAGTCGTTTGGATTTTTGTTTTTAACATTATCGGCTATCTGATCTGTGCGCGTATTTTCGCCCCTCGTTTTCGACAGCTTAATGTAATTACACCGATGGAAGCGATTCGTCAGCGTTACGGTGCGAAGACAGAGCGTTTCTACACGTTTATCTACATGATCACCGGTTTGATGGGGGGGGCAATTACGCTGTATGCAGTTTCAATTTTTATCTCTGCGGTGATTGGTATCAACATTCAATTGGCTATTGTGATCACAGGTGCAGCCGTTGTTTTCATGACCATTACAGGTGGGGCTTGGGCTGTTGTTTCAAGTGACTTCTTACAGGCGCTATTGATTGTTGCCATCAGTGTTGTGACCTTTATTGCGGTGATGAACAACGTAGACAGCGTTACCGATATTACTGATCACTGGCAGGGGGCTGCGCTTTGGACGGGTAATGGCATCCACTACCAAGAAATCTTCCTACTGTGGATTGGCGCTATCTTTATTCAACGTGTTATCGACATGAACAACATTGGTCAGTCAGTTCGCTTCTTGTGCGTGAAGGACTCGGCTCAAGCTCGAAAAGCGGCTTACCTTACCGCACTGTTGTTCGCATTTGGTAGCGTGATGTGGTTTATCCCTCCAATGTGGTCTGCAAGTGCAGGTCTTGACCTTGCGGGGATGTACCCACAACTAGGTGCAAAAGCGAATCAAGCGGCTTATCTATCAGCAGTTCAGGTTCTTCTTCCTGCGGGTATGGTGGGGTTAGTGGTTTCGGCAATGTTCGCCGCAACAATGTCGACACTGGATTCACGCATTAACTTTGTTGCTGCATCGTTTGTGAAATCTATCTACAAGCCAATGTTGAACAAAGATGCGACGGAAGAGCAAGAGTTGCGCGCAAGTAAGATTTCGACTGGTGTGATGGGGTTGATTGTCATTGGCTTCGCGCTGTTCCTTAACGAATTACGTGGCATCAGTTTGTTCTCCATGATGATCATCTTTGCGGGTCTTGTGAATATTCCGATGATGATCCCTCAAACTCTTGGCATGTTCATCAAACGTGTTCCTGATTGGGCAGGTTGGGCGACCGTTTGTTTCGGTTTCGTGGTTAGCTTAATCAGTAACAATGTCTTTAACGCTCAATGGGTATCAGAAACGATTGGCGTAGCGCTAACAGGACGTGAGCTTGGGGACTTGGGTGTGGTTATTACCCAGTTTATGCACGCCATTATCACGGTTGGCTTCTTCCTTTGCACAGGCTTGTTCTACAAAGCGCCTGAAGGGGAAAGAAAGAGTGCGATCGAACAGTTCTTTATGAATCAAAAGACACCAATTGTCTCGCCAGCAGGCATGGAAGAGTCTGATGTGATGCAGTGTCGAATTTTGGGGCGCTTAACGCTGATCTTTGGTGGCGTCATCACTGCATTCTTCTTAGTTCCGAACGAGCATGCTTATTACTTCTTAATCTGTGGTCTGTTCATCATGACCGTCGGAGGCTTGATTTACTCTCAAAGCCTTGGAAATAAACAAAAAATCGCAAGTGTTACACAATGATAGGTGAAAGAAATATGAACACACGTCAAGGCATTCATAAAGCACACGCAAAAACGCTAGACACTCAACAGTTACGAGAGGAGTTCCTTGTTGAGAGCATCTTCGAGGCTGACAGCTACACCATGACGTACAGTCATATCGACCGCATTCTGTTTGGTGGTGTGATGCCGCAGCAAGAGAAAGTCTCTTTCGATGGTATTGGTAAAGATTTCGGTGTGGATTACTTACTAGAGCGCCGTGAGATGGGCATCATCAACATCGGTGGCTTGGGCTACGTTGACGTTGATGGTGAGGTTTACGAGCTAGAAAACCAACAAGCGTTATACATTGGTAAAGGTGCAAAATCGGTGTCATTTGGCAGTGAAACCGAAAGTCAGCCTGCGAAATTTTACTACAACAGTGCACCTGCTCATGTTGCGTACCCTACACGTAAAATCACTCAAGCAGATGCGATGCCAGTAACGCTAGGAGATAGTGAAAGCTGTAACGAACGAACCATTTACAAATACATTGTGCCAGATGTTGTTGAGACCTGTCAGTTAGTGATGGGGCTAACCAAACTGGAAGCTGGCAGCCTATGGAACACCATGCCTTGTCACACACATGAACGTCGTATGGAAGTGTACTTGTATTGTGATATCCAGCCGGAGCAAGCCGTGTTCCATATGATGGGTGAACCAACAGAGACTCGTCATATTTTGGTTCACAACGAGCAAGCGATTATCTCTCCGAGTTGGTCTATCCACTCTGGCGTGGGGACCAAAAACTACAGCTTTATTTGGGGAATGGTTGGTGAGAACCAAACGTTCGACGACATGGACCACATTAAAACCACCGATCTTCGCTAGGAGCAAAACATGGAATTTAAACTGACAGATAAAGTCGCGATTGTGACAGGTTGCGATACAGGCTTAGGGCAAGGCATGGCTTTAGGGCTAGCCCAAGCGGGGTGTGACATTGTTGGTGTGAATATTGTTGAGCCGACAGAAACCATCGAAAAAATCCAAGCAACAGGTCGCCGATTTATCGATATCCGAGCGAACTTGATGAAAACGGATGATATTAGCTCGATTGTGGATCGTGCTGTGACAGAGTTTGGTCGTGTCGATATCTTGGTTAACAATGCAGGCATTATTCGTCGCAATGACGCGTTGGAATTCTCTGAGCAAGATTGGGACGACGTAATGGACATTAACGTTAAGTCGGTGTTCTTCTTGTCTCAAGCGGTTGCGAAACAATTTATCGCACAAGGCACCGGCGGGAAGATCATCAACGTGGCGTCTATGCTCTCTTTCCAAGGCGGTATTCGAGTGCCTTCTTATACAGCATCGAAAAGTGGCGTTATGGGGATTACCCGCTTAATGGCGAACGAGTGGGCAGCACACAACATTAATGTGAATGCGATTGCCCCAGGCTACATGGCGACCAATAATACCGCTGCATTGCGCGCCGATGCAGAACGAAATCAAGCCATCTTAGAGCGTATCCCTGCACAACGTTGGGGTTTGCCTGAAGACTTGGCGGGTCCTGTGATTTTCCTAGCATCACCAGCGTCTGACTACGTGAACGGTTATACATTAGCTGTCGATGGTGGCTGGCTGGCTCGCTAATACCGATACTCCCAAAATGCCTGCACTCGCAGGCATTTTCTTTCTGATTTTATTCCCGAGCTTCTTTCGGAATTGTTACGTTACTTTCGGTGTTTTCGATGAAAAAAATAGCCTTGATCGGCGAATGTATGATCGAGCTCAGTGGGCAGCCTTTTGGGCAAATGACTCAGAGCTATGGTGGTGACACATTAAATACTGCGGTTTATCTCAGTCGCCTAAATCCTGATTTAAAGCCTGCCTATATCACGGCGCTAGGTGAAGATTCGATTTCTCAACACATGGCAGAAAAATGGCAAGTAGAAGGGATTGATACTCAATATGTATTGATTGACCCAGCACATCCAACCGGGCTTTACATGATCCAATTAGATGATGCTGGAGAGCGCAGTTTCGCTTATTGGCGACATCAATCGGCGGCGTCTCAATTACTCAAGCATGAGCAATTTTCAAAGATTGAACAAGCGCTTATGTCCTTTGATTTTCTTTATCTATCGGGCATCTCTCTTGCCATTTTAGATGACGAGGACCGAGCCAAACTTATCTCGATTTTGACTGATGCTCGTCACCGAGGGGCTCGAGTTATTTTCGATAGCAATTATCGTCCGAGTTTATGGAGCAGCAGGCTCGATGCTCAACATTGGTATCAAGCCATCGTCAACATCAGCGATTACTTATTGCTAACCAGTGATGATGAACAGGCTCTGTGGGGCGATAAAAGCCTTGAGACCACCATTCAACGACTCAATCAGCAAAGTAAAGCGGTCGTTGTTATCAAGCAAGGAGCGGACGGTTGCAGTGTCGGATCTTTAGCAAACTGGAACAATTCTGTGACCCATCATCCTGCTAGCTCGGTGGAAAAAGTGATTGATACCACCTCAGCTGGTGACTCGTTCAATGCAGGCTTTATTTGGGGAATAGGCGAAGGTTTAGAGCTCGGCACGTCATGTCAAATTGGCAACTTATTGGCTAGCAAAGTCATTCAATATAAAGGTGCCATTGTACCGTCACCAATAACTGATCTATTAAGAGACAAATTGTATGAATAATTTAGGTGCAAAACTTGCGTCTTATAAAGTAATTCCTGTCGTCGCGATTGAGCGCGCTGAAGATGTGCTCTCGTTAGGCAAAGCCTTATCTGACAATGGCTTGAACGTCATTGAAATCACGTTTAGAACCCCAGCTGCGGCGGAGGCTATCGCACTACTGAGCGTTGCTCAGCCTGATATGTATATTGGTGCTGGTACGGTTTTGGATGCAGAGCAAGTCGAGCAAGCGACTCTAGCTGGGGCGTCATTTATTGTAGCGCCGGGCTTTAACCCAGATACTTTGCAAGCGTGTGCTGCCAAAGGCATTCCATTTATTCCAGGCGTTTGTACTCCGAGTGAGTTGGAGCAAGCACGACAGCAAGGCGTTCGTTTAATGAAGTTTTTCCCTGCAGAGGCTGCAGGTGGTGTTGCCATGCTCAAAGCCCTTTCTGGTCCTTATAAAGATGTGCAGTTCATGCCAACTGGCGGGGTGAACGAAGGCAATATCAATCAGTACTTAGCGTTACCGAATACGGTGGCATGTGGTGGTACATGGATGGTGCCCCAATCATTAATTGAAAACCAAGACTGGGAAGAAATAGGGCGCTTAACGAGAGAAGCCGTGAAGGTGGTTAATCAACAGGAGAAGCAGTAATGGCGGAGACTAAACGTGTTGCCGTTTTATTAGCGGATGGTTTTGAAGAGGCAGAAGCGGTGGTCTTTATTGATATTATGCGCCGACTCAAAATTGAAGTGGACGTGTTATCGATACACGATCGCAAACCACTGAGCTCCTATTTCAAAACGTTGATTTCTGCAGACTACTTGCTGTCAGAAAAAAGTGCAGAGCTGTACGATGCGGTGATGATGCCGGGCGGTCCAATGGGCACGGACAATTTGACGTGCAGCAGCAAAGTGATTGAGTTTCTAAAAATACATATCGCAGAAGATAAGTGGATCTGTGCACTGTGTTCATCCGGTGCCAAAGTACTGGCAGCAAACAAGCTTCTAGGGCAGCACCATTACACAACGGGTGGTGGTCTAGAGAAGAACTTTTCTGATGGCGTATATGTTGATCAGCCTGTGGTTGTCGACGCTCCTTTCATCAGTGCGAAAGGGTTAGGGGTGAGCTTTGAGTTTGCTTTTACGGTTGCTGCGAAGCTGTTCCAAGACAACAAAGACGTTGATTGGCAAGCGGATCATATTTATTTCTCAAACTGGCCACTAAACCATTAGTGTCTGTTGACCTTTCGAATAGCCCCTAGTCATCCACGGTTAAGAGCTTAATACTCCACAAAACCTTTGCCCATCAGACTTCGTTTGCTTTTGATGGGCAAACACCAAACTGTTTTTTAAACGCGCGACTGAAATGGAAACTGTCGTTGAAGCCGAGTTCGAAAGCGACGCGTTTTACATTGGTTCCGGAGCGTTTGAGCATCATCATGCTCGCGTCGAGTTTCAGCTTCAGGTAGTACTGCTTTGGGGTCACGTTGAGGTATTTTAGGAAGAGTTTTCTTAAGTACTGTTCTGTATAGCCTGCTTCCTGCGCAAACTGCTTTATCGCAATATTCTCACCGATATTTTCACTCATTTTTGCCACGATTTCATGGACCGTTTTTTCTTGACTGGTCATAGATTTCGATTGGTCAATTAAGGTGAGCCATTTATAGAAAACAAACCCAAAGCCTGCGACTGCGGCATTGAGTTTTATCGGTGACTTAGAGGCAATAAGCGCTTTCACTTCCGAAAGAATGCTTGGGTAATCGTCGTTCTTTAATGCGATAGGCTCTTCAAAAGGAATCGGGGTTACGCCCTGCATCAAAAACTCGAACCAGTTTAGATTCCAAACGATTCCATTTGTCCAGTAACTATCGATGTTTCTACTGTCGATGAAGGTCACACTTGGTGCAGAAACCGTGAGAATTTTTCCGCTCTTCATCTTGATGCATCCACTGCCTTGGATGGTGTATACCGCCACAATAGCATTCGGAAGCATAGGCAACATACGGTCTCTTGGCCATTTGATGTGGTAGTTCATGTCGGCATGTACATCCCACATTGAGCGCAGCGTAATGCCACATGAATCTGCAGATTGTTCGATAAGGAGCGGCTGATTTTTCATTGTTTCGCTTTTTACATTCAACAGGGATTTTTACTATGGTTTATAGTACCAATCACGACTAACTTTAGGAATCAGTAGTCCGTGATAAGGCTTGAATAATAGAGCTCTATCACCTTTGCATATTTTTGAGGCCTAGATGATTTCTGATTTCTTAAACCCAAAAGAAAGAAAGGGCGCTTTCTATAGAAACGACCAACAACAGCCCAATATCGTGTTCATTACTGTCGATATGATTTCTGCGGATTGTTATCACCCCCAACGTCCGCTTTCTGGCGTGATCAATACGCCAAACATCGAGTCCATTGCCACGGAAGGTACTTCATTTAGTTCGGCATTTACTCCCAGCCCTTTATGCGGCCCGGCAAGGGCCGCTATTTTTACTGGCATGCACCCTCCCTATCTTTCAAACGGTGAACGTACCCCGGTAGGAATGAAGGTGGATCTCGAACTCGATGACATCATTTTCCAAGATTACCTAAAACGTGTCGGTTACTCCCTCAAACACTCAGGTAAATGTCACGTAGGTGTAGAGAAATTCGTTCGCACCTTTGGTGAAAACGTGCATGCTTGGGATCGCTGGGGACCACCAGTAGAAGACGATGATCGCTACCTAGCATACCTCGCGAATATGGGCGTACAGTTACCAAGATACCGCAAAGAGCTCCGTGGTTTACAGATTGATAAGTTGTCTCCTGCAAATTCATTTGGCGGTTGGATTGAACAGCAAGATGGCAGCGATTTCCCGTTAGATGCGCATTACTCAGTGTTCTTGGCGAAGTTGGCTGTGGAGCAAATAAAAGCATCGAAAATCCAAGCGCCAGCTAAGCCAATTTTCACTCAATTAGAATTCTTCGACCCTCATCAGCCTTATTCTGTGCCAAGTGGTTTAGAGGCGCGTTACGAGCAAATCAAAGCCGCCATTACCTTGCCTGACAGCTTTACCATGCAAGAAGAGGGCAACCCAATTTATGCACTCTACCAGCAATATTGGGGCATGTATGATGCAGAAGTGGCGAAGGACTATATTGCTTGTCATTTATTGCAAGTTGAGGTGGTGGATCACGCTATCGGTCACTTAACACGCTTCCTCAAAGAAGAAGGGCTATGGGATGAAACTGCAATTGTGTTCTCTGCTGATCATGGTGATATGAATGGTCGTATGGCGATGGCGGATAAAGGCTCGTATTTTCAGCCAGATATCTTCCGTATTCCATTGATGATTAAGCCACCTAAATCTCAGCAAACCATGTTGAAGCAATCCGATGAGACTGTTTCTGCGATTGATGTTGCGCCAACTATCCTCGGATTTGCAGGTATTGAAATTCCATCACAAATGGAAGGAGATAACTTGCTGAACGTGATGCAAGGTAAGGCTCGCCGTCCATTAACGCAGGTTTACCAAACGGGTGTACATGTCGGGTGTAATTACGGCTTCGGTTTTCAGGTAATGCTGGAAGGTAAACCTTATTTCTACGGTTATAGCGCAACCACGGGTTTTGAAGAATTGCATCATTTGGATAAAGATGATCAGTCCAACTTGTTCGATTTGGATGAGTATCAAATCCATAAAGAAGCGATTGTGTTGCAAGCGGCTCAGTTGTTGCAATCTGACCCTCGTTGGTCTGGCTACTGGTCGTCATATCGTCTGCATAACGCCCGTTACCTGCCATCAGCTGGTGGCGATATGCAAATGCTGAAACCACAATAAATAACTAAATGAGTGAGAGAGTGAGGAGGTACTCACTCTCTCTGATGCTTTGAGTATGTCTTGGAAAAAACAGGGGGAAGACCCCGACTATCGTTTTACACTTGCCAATGAGCGAACCTTTTTGGCTTGGGTACGCACCGCACTTGGCTTTTTTACCGCAGCTATTGCCGTAGACCAACTAGCCACAAGCCTTAACGATACCCTGTATAAGCCACTAATTTGCTTATCCTTATTGACGATTTCTATTCTTTGCTCAATTTTCGCTTACGCAAATTGGCGAGGGAATGAAATCGCCATGCGGCTAAATAATAACCTGTCTTATTCTCATGCCATTAAAGTAATACCGATCTTAATGGTGGTGGTGATTACCTTCTTGCTGAGCAGTATCTATCACGATGTCTTTGTTGGATGAGACCCAATTAAAAAGCGATGCCGGCCTGCAAGTTGAAAGAACGGTTTTATCTTGGCTGCGCACTTTGTTTGTGTCGGCTTTGATCGTGTTGTCGATCGCTAAGATATTGCATGGCTCAATTTCTTGGTTATTGGCAGTTTCTTTGGTTTGTGCCTGTTTAGCTTGCCGTTATGTCTATGCATCTGGTCTTTGCGTCGCGACTAGAGGAACCCGTTGGAAAGCGGGAAAGCATAAAGTGATTGCCACTTCTTTAGTTTTATCGGCGTTTTTCTATGGGCTCCATTTGCTTGAATTGATCTAACCTTTGCTGTCCTTTCGATGTTGAAAACAATCAAAAATGCCACTCGATGTTGAGTGGCACTCTTTAACGGGTATTCTTGAGCTACTTATTCCAGTGTGACTGCCTCGGCATCATGTGCACTATTTCGTTGATCATGACAGCAATGGGCGTGGTGTTCCTCATAACCATCATAAGCGCATTCACCGATACTGTTTCTCGGACACACAGAATATTGGCTTCGACCAATGAGCTCTGTTTGACATATTGGACAGTACTTTTCCATAGCAACCTCCCACAACTAACGATTGAAAATTTCGTCCGTAGACACGAGTACAAGAGTAATTTTAGACCCTAGATTATGACCGTGATGTGAAGGTTTTGTGTGCGGATGAGAGAGTATTCGCTGTCCTGACAGCACTCTGACAGAGTGCTGCGTAAGGTAAATTTTCATTTTTTGACCAGGATTCTGATTTCAAAAGAGAAAAGGCAATTTGAACTACGCTTATATACTTGATGCTTGGCTGTATGCCGCTCTATTTTTGCAGTGACTTTTAGAAGCCATATCACAAACATAATTATCCTCGTTCTGAACCAACCAGTTGGGTTATTTTCGCTGCTTATACTTAAGCTTCAATCCGTTGGTTGAACTAGTGAATATGGAGATAATAATATGCCAATGAAGGTACCTAAAAACGCGACATTTAAGAAACACGGTATTGGTAATCACCTTTACTTATGGTCAAAAGAGAAGGGAAAGCCAACCTCGGAACATTTGATCATTAGTGCCCATGGACGCACCTCTAGTAAGAGCCCAATCAAATTAGCCGCCAATGAGAATCTCCAGTTCTACTGTGAACATGGATACACGCAAGGCGGCAGCATGGATATTCGCAGGCTCGCTTCGGGTTATGTGAAGCCAAGGCAAATTATTACCAGCACTGATCTGGATAAAGATTATGACCTGACCAAGTATCAAAGTGCGGACGAGGCGGAAACTTACGCTTACATTGCGCAAGGCATGCATGACCTTGAATCGTATTATCGTGACGTGTTAAAGCTGAACGATGAGGTCGTTGAACAATTTCTGATGCAGCACAAAGGCACCGTTCAAATGGATGTATTGACCATTCGTAACCGTAGCTGCGGCACTCCACCAACCTTATTTGAAGCTCTCAAATTGCTCCAAGATAACGACATCAAATACAGCACCATCCATTGCTCGTTTTGTCGTGGATTACAAAACGGAACCAATTTTGGGCAGCAAAACCCTGTTCCTTTGGGTAAGTCGATCTTTGATTAGAGCCAAACAAGGTTTTGATAAATGTAAGGTCAGCTGTAGAGCTGACCTTTTTGGTTTAACAAGCCTCAGCGTGATGCTCTTGTTGAAAGCGAGAATCCTGTTTTGAATGTTTAGGTACAAAACAGAGTTTGTCTGCGGACATCTTCAAACCATTTTGCATCTTGATATGAGTGACTGCCCAAATCACGCAACCGTGAGGGAGGTTGAACAGTGAACGGGTTTGAGTGAAAAGTACGCCATCATCATAAGCAGGTGTAACGTTGATAGCTTTACCTTGCCATGCCTGACGAACGCTTTTCACATCAATGTTCGGCACAATCAGTGAGAGCATTTCTGGCTCAACATCCTTGACGACTTTGAGGCAAATGCGGCATCCATCGTAGTATTGCTCCACCCAAACTTTATGGGGAATGCTTTGGTCAACCCAGTCTAACTGCAGTATGTGTTCCATGGTTTATTCCTCAGGTAGATCCAACAAAGGCAGCGCCGAGACACCGCCTAGTTAGGTGGGTAAAAGGTTATTCGTAACTTAGCCCGTGACCGAATTCGTACAAGGTGTCTGCTTCGTCATAACCCGGATAGTCAGAGTGCTGGTTCAAAATCGCCTGCGCGCTGTTTGCCAGTGCAAATGGAAGCTTGCCTTGAGGAGCAAAGTTGCCTGAAAGGACTTCCATTAAGTTGCTGTCTGATACACCGAAGGTGGCTAAGATTGCACCCGACTTTTTCATGTTACTTGCATCATCCAGTACAAACGGTTGACGGAAGTTAATTGAAAGCACGGTATTCTCTGCGCCAATTTCATTCATGACGGCTTGGATATCGGTCAGACTTGGCTCAATTTTCCAAGATGCTGCGGTTGCCATTTGGCTAAATGCCAACAGGTCGAGTTCATCTGGGTTTGCACCACCAAAGATAAGCTCAGGGTCCGCACCTTCATTGGAAACGCGCACGCGAATAACGGCGTAATCGGTGCCTGCTGGTACTGGTGGGCGAGCTTCACCATCTTCATAATCACCTGAGGTCACATCAAAGCCATAGCGCTCGTCGCCAGCGATGGTTTCATCCATACCCATCACATAGAGCGAAACTGCTTTGTCGGCATTTGGTTTGGTGAGCGGCAGTGTCTTATCTGTATTTTGCAGCAGAACCACGGATTTCTTCTGAGCGTAGTCTGCACGTTCTTGATGTTCGGCGTTGCCTAAGATTTCTTGGGCTTTATCGACGTCCACATACGTGTTTTCAAATAATCCAAGTTGGAACTGCTCTTTGACAAGGCGAGTCACTGAAAGATCGACGCGCTCTTCGTCAATCAGTCCTTTGTTGACCAGATTGACGATGACGTCTTTATCATTAAAGCCAGAGAGAACGTCGACGCCCGCTTCGATTACCATTGCAACTTGTTCGTCGATGGTTTTATCTTCCACACCCCATGCTCGGTCGCCGATGATACCTGTATCGGAGTTGACGTTGCCGGTATAGCCCAGGTCACCACGCAGCAGATCGGTCACAATGCCTTTAGAGAAGGACATGCCCACATCATTTGGCATCCACTTTTGATCTACTGGTATCCCGTAATAAGGCATGATGGAAGAGGCACCAGCATCAATCGCGGCAATAAACGGGATCAAGTGATAATCAAAGTTGTCTTTTGGATAGACTTGGTTTTGCCCAAAGTCGTAGTGAGGATCACCGCCGTTTTCTTGAGGACCTCCCCCAGGGAAGTGTTTGATCGTAAGGGCGATACTGTCTTGGTCAATGGCTCCACCACCTTGTAGACCGTTGATCAAAGAGCGCATGATATCTGCCGCAAGATCTGCGTCTTCTGTAAAGGTCTCATGCACACGGTACCAACGAGGCTCTGTCGCCAAGTCCATCATGTAGCCATACATACTGCGCAAACCAATCGATGACCATTCTTCATTCATGATGCCCGCAAACTCTTCAATCAGTGCCATATCGCGAGTGGCTGCAAGTCCAGCTTCTTTTGGCCAAGCCGAGAATGCACCAGAAGAGACGTTGATACCCGCTTTTGCGGATGGGTCGATGTGGTTGCGTGCATTGGACTTAAATAGAGCAGGGATACCCATGCGGGTTTTCTCTCTCAGCTCTTGAACGCTATTCATGAAAGTCGCCGCTTCTTTAGGTGAAATCTGGCAGCCAGAGCGTCCGCTATCACAGTTTGGTGCGTTTTCTGGGGTCTCCACCACGTTGTTACGGAAGATAAAGCGGGTCATCTGAGCATCGGCGATCATGTCTTGACCTTTGCTTGTCACTACACCGCCTTCACCGGAATTTAGTGTGTCGATAAGCATCATGCCGGCTTTCTCTTCAAGCGTCATTCGGCTAACAAGATCAGCGGCGCGCTCTTCTGGTGTGAGACGCCAATCTTCAAACGGCTCTAACGTTCCGTTGCCATTAGAATCTCTAAATTGATAACCATCAACGCTGAGTACGTCGTGTACGCGAGAGAAGACTTCTGGTTGAATATAGCTGTTGTCATCGTCGGATGAATTACACCCTGCGAGAACAAGCGCCACTGCGATAGGAGTGAGTTGGGTAAGACGTTTCATGTCGCTGTCCTAATGTTGGTATAGTTGTTTTCCAGACCAATATTAGTAATTAGCGCAATTTTGGTTAACCAAAATAAATTAAACTGAAGATTTGGATCACCATATTTTTTATTTAGGTGATTTAACTCAATATATAATTAAAAATAGGTTGACCAAATTAAATGTGATCTTGGTTTTTTAGTCTATTTACTGTCATTTAAATTCTTTAAAATCAGTATTTTAAGTTTGTGTTATGTCGCTTCCAAATTCTATGTAACGCTATGGCTGTTATCGTTTGCTCCAAAATTATTACCAGGTGAGAAAAAGGGCTAAATACATTAGCCCTGATTTAAAGTTTGTGTCTGGTTATTATTTTTACTCGATTTATACAAGCGATATATGGTCAGTAAATTGGTGATGATAAAAGTACTCTCGACCAATGAACCACCGATAGAGCCAAGCCAAATATTGTGGCTGACCCAGCAGAAGGAATTAAACAAAATTAAGCTACGTAGAGTGATGCCTTGTTTGGAAAAGAGCGCCCAAGTGGCGACGGACGATCCGATTACCGTGAGTAGCTCAAAAAAGTGGGTGATGTTTGGTAGGGTCATCAGCCACATAAGAGCAATGAAGAACCACATCACTTTGCGTGATTGGGTTTTGGTTGAGGCGAAACTGCGAATGCCATTAATGATCACGCCAATGGCAGCGACGGTTGCGCCCATTAGGGTAAAGTGAATACCCATGATGAAACAAAACGCCATCATCTGATAGCGAAAGCGCATGTCGTCTTTTTGCCAGAATGCCATCACGCCAACCATAAACGCGATGCCACCAATGCCTTGTGCTAACCAGTTTTCCATTTATTTCCCTAGAGTGTTGCAAAGTCATCTCGTTAAGTGAGTAAGCGAATGAGCATCCTTCAAAGTTGCCGCCCTTATAGAGTTTGATTCACTCTGTGAGTAGATCCTGAATCACGCTCGTGCCTCGCTTTTCAGGATGACGAATAGGGAGATATTTGTCATATCGTCATTCCGACGAGCCTAGGCGAGATCAGGAATCTACTTACCGCGATAACCCAATCAATTGAGCCATGCTTTGAATGAATCAGCCCTCCACAAAGGGAGGGCTGGGCACTTTATCTAAATTGCTAAGGGGTAACCCAAGAGCCTTGAGATTACTTACCAATCATTACTCATTCACAAGTGCTACTGCTTCGCGAGTTAGGCGAGCAAGCTCTTCCCAGTTGCCCGCTTCGATCAGTTTCTTATCTACCATCCACGTACCACCACATGCCAATACGCGTGGGATAGCTAAGTAATCTTTGATGTTCGCAGGGTTAATGCCACCAGTAGGCATCAGTTCGATGTCGGTGTATGGCGCAAGCAGTGATTTCACCATGTTGATGCCGCCAGAGGCTTCCGCAGGGAAGAACTTCAACGTGGTTAATCCCATTTCCAGTGCGGCTTCAACTGTGCTTGGGTTGTTCACACCCGGTACGATATCAATCCCGATTTCTTGGCACGCTTTAACGGTGTTTGGGTTAAAGCCAGGCGATACGATAAAGGTTGCGCCTGCTTCTTTTGCTGCAATTGCTTGCTCGCGGTTCAGCACCGTACCCGCACCAATCAGCATGTCTGGCTGGGTTTCACGCAATAGGCGAATCGCTTCTGCAGCCGCTGCTGAACGGAAGGTGATTTCAGCTGCTGGTAGTCCGTTCTCTGCCAGTACTTTACCCAGTGGGATAATGTCTTCTGCTTTATCAATGGCGATAACAGGGATGACTTTCAGAGCTTTCAATTGTTCTTTAATACTAGACATGAGTGTTCCTTAAACGACGCCAAGCGCCGGTTGTGTGAATGCTTTGGGAATGATGGCACCGCGATGTTGAATCACAGCACCTGCCAGTGCGTTACCTCTTTGACATGAGGTCGCGAGATCGGCGCCAGCAAGGTATGCTGATAAAAAGCCACCATTGAATGAGTCGCCCGCTGATGTGGTGTCCACCACTTGAGCGACTGGTTGGGTCGGCACGGCTTGTGGAGCCAGAGCCGCGCTCGAACCCTGATTTGTTGAGTCTTGAACCAAGCAGCCATCTGCGCCGAGCTTGACGATGCATTTGCCTACGCCAAGAGAGGTAAGGCGTTCAATGGTTTGCTCTGGTGTTTCGTCACCCCAGATCAATTGCTCATCATCAAAAGTCACCAAGGCAACGTCCGTCAGTTGATACATGGCTTGGTACACATTTTTGACGGTTTGATTATCGTCTTGAGGCCATAGTGCTGGGCGGAAGTTACTATCAAAAGCGATTTCAACACCTTGGGCTTTCAGTTCGACCAATAAGTTGAGCAGTGAAATTCGGTCTTCTTCTGGCAAGATGGCTAAAGAGATACCGCTGAGAAACACCGCATCCACTTGAGTTAATGCTTGCTTAACCAGGTCAAAGTTAGGATGTTGAAGTAAGTAACGTGCTGCTGATTGATTGCGCCAATATAGAAACGTACGCTCGCCTTGGTCATCAAGCTGAATCAAATACAAACCCGGCGTGCGAATCTCATCGCGCAGCACTAAATCTGTTGAGATACCTTCGTCTTCCCAGCGAGTCAGCATGCCTGTACTGATCGGATCATTGCCAAGCGCCGTAACGTAAGAGATTTTAACTTCATCAGGTTTGCTATTGGCTTCGCAGCCGCGGCTCAAATAAACCGCAGCGTTGAGCGTATCCCCACCAAATGTTTGATGCATTGAGCCGAACGGTTTGCCATTCAGCTCAATCATACATTCACCAATAATGGCGATGTGCTTCATTGGTTACGCCCTCTCTTCAAAGTAGCGTTTTGCGTTACCAAAACAGATGTCTTCGACCATAGGACCAAGCAACGATAGGTCATTTGGAACTTCGCCGTTCTCTGCCCAACGACCGACCATGTCACACAAGATGCGACGGAAGTATTCGTGACGAGTGTAAGACAAGAAGCTGCGCGAGTCCGTTAACATGCCGACGAATTGGCTGAGCAAACCAAGTTGAGAAAGCTGTTCCATTTGGCGTTGCATGCCGTCTTTCTGATCGTTGAACCACCAACCTGAGCCAAACTGCACTTTGCCCGAGATGCCGCCACCTTGGAAGTTACCAATCATGGTCGCCATCATTTCGTTATCACGAGGGTTCAAACAGTAAAGGATGGTGCGAGGCAGCTCGTTGGTTTGGTCCATTTCATCCAATAGATGTGCTAGTTCAAAAGCAAATGGGCGATCGCCAATCGAGTCAAAGCCAGCATCAGCACCTAGTAGTTGGAACATGCGTGTGCTGTTGTTGCGTTGTGCGCCAATATGAAGCTGCATGACCCAGCCCAATTGTGCGTAGCGTTTGCCGAGCCAAACTTGAACTGCGGTAGAGAATTGCGCACATTCAAGCTCTGACAGTACTTCGCCACTCAAACGACGAGCCAGCAACGCATCTAAATCAGCTTCGCTTGGAATTGGCGCGTAACGGACGATCTCAATGCCGTGGTCTGCCGCACGACAGCCATGTGCATCGAAGTGTGCCAAACGTTTATCAAGCGCACTCAATAAATCATCAAAGCGGCGAATTTCAATGTCTGCTACTTCGCCCAGTTTGTGCATGTAATCCGCAAACACGTCCAATTCAATCTTGAACGCTTTATCCGGACGCCAACTCGGCAGTACTTTAACGTTAAAGGTGTCGTCTTCTGCGATCGCTTTGTGGTGTTCTAGTGAATCGATAGGGTCATCGGTCGTGCCCGCCATTACGACGTTCATTTGCTGCATGATGCCGCGAGCTGTGAACTCAGGTGTCGCAAGCAGCTCATTACATTGATGCCAAATTTGGTCTGCTGTGTCTGGGCTAAACAGCGTATTGGTAATGCCGAATGGGCGACGCAGTTCTAGGTGCGTCCAGTGGTAAAGCGGGTTGCCCAAGGTTTGAGGTACCGTCTTCGCCCACGCCATGTATTTGTCGTAATCGCTCGCATCACCCGTAATCAAACGCTCTTCAATGCCTGCCGAGCGCATACCACGCCATTTGTAGTGATCGCCTTCAAGCCAGATTTGACCCAAGTTATCGAACTGACGATTTTGCGCCACTTCCGCTGGGTTTAGGTGGCAGTGGTAATCATAAATTGGCTGGTGGAACGCATGCTCATGGTACAAATGACGTGCAGTTTCGTTTGAGAGTAAAAAGTCTTCACACAAGAAATTCTTCATCGTTAACTCCTATTACAACGCAGCGACAGTGGCACGAGCACCGTTATCGATTAGAGATTGGTAAGCACTGCTCACCGCATCAATCACTTGTGGGTTTTGACCAAGCTCTGCAGGGAAGATGGCTTCAACAGCGAGCAACGCTGGCACAACAGAAACGTTCAAGCCGTGCTGGTCGCAGATCTGACGTAGTGTCTCTGCCATCGGATCGCGAACATCAATATCGTTGCCTTGCTCGTCCACGCCAGATACGTAGCGCATCCAACCTGCAATTGCTGTTGCCAACCAAGAGAAGTTAGAACCTTGAGCAAGATGGAATCGTAAGCTGCCACCCATGCGTTGTGGGATCTTCTGGCTGCCATCCATCGCGATTTGCCATGTTTTGTGTTTCAAGCTCGGGTTAGTGAAGCGCTCGATAAGCAGCTTGGCGTAGCCTTCTAAATCGGTGCCTTCTGGCATGGTCAGCGAAGGGGCTTGTGCTTGCATCATCATATCGAATGCCGCTTTGCGGTAGCCTTCATCTGTCATGGTGTCAGAGATGTGCGCGTAACCGCCAAGGTAACCTAGGTAGGCTAGGAACGAGTGGCTACCATTTAGCATGCGCAGCTTCATTTCTTCGTAAGGCACAACGTCGGCAACAAATTCTGCGCCAGCCACGTTCCAATCCGGGCGACCTGCCACGAAGTTATCCTCGATAACCCATTGGCGGAAAGGTTCACAAGCGATGCCACATGGGTCTTCACAGCCAAGTAGCTCAGCGATTTCAGTCAGTGTCTCTTCGGTTGCTGCTGGCACAATGCGGTCAACCATGGTGCAAGGGAAGGTAACGTTGGTTTCAATCCAGTCACACAATTCTGGGTCGAGCAGTTGAGCGAACTCAAGTACCGCTGCTTTTGCTACGTGACCGTTCTCTTGCACGTTATCGCAAGACATCACGGTAAATGGCGTCAGACCGCGTTCACGGCGCATCTTCAGTGCTTGCACGATGTAACCCAATGCTGATTTTGGCTCAGTTGGGTTGGCAAGGTCAGCAATGACTAGCGGATTGTTTTTATCAAGCGTGCCCGTCGCTGGGTCAGCGCAGTAGCCTTTCTCGGTAATCGTCATTGAAACGATCGCCACTTGTGGCTCTGTCATTTTTTCTAACACCGCTTGAATGCTGTCGAGGCTTGGGTGGAGTGATTCGGTCACTGAGCCAATCACTTTTACCTCTGTCGATCCTGCGCCTTTTTCTGCCACTGTATAGAGGTGGTCTTGTGCGCGCAGCGATTGAATTAACTCTTCACCACCAAATAGGTTGATTTCGCAAATGCCCCAATCCGAGCCTGTTTTGCTTAGCATTTCATTGGTGAATAGAGCTTGGTGCGCTCGGTGGAATGCACCAAAACCAAGGTGAACAATGCGGCTTTTAAGCGTTGAGCGGTCGTAGTCCGGAAGCAGAACGTGGTCATTCAGAGTGGAATTCGAAATAGTCTTCATTTTGGTATCCCTTTTCCCGCAGGCGAACCTGCGGGATGGTTTATTTTAATCATTCGAATCTAGAGATCGTAACTCTAGAGCTTGTCACTAAGCGCTTAGTAGCCAAGAACAAGGTTAGGCAAGAACAGGCTTAGTTCAGGAATAAAGGTCACTGCCATTAGTGCCGCAATCAGTGCAACGTAGAATGGAAGTAGAGGCTTAATCACTTTGTCGATGGCAACGTTCGCCACAGAACAACCGATGAACAACGCGCTACCTACTGGTGGGGTACAGATACCGATAGCCAAGTTGAACGTCATCATGATGCCGAAGTGCACTGGGTCGATGCCCATATCCAGCGCGATTGGTAGGAAAATTGGCGTAAAGATCAGTACCGCTGGTGTCATATCCATGAAGATACCAACAATCAGCAGAATGATGTTGATGATCAGAAGAATCATCAGAGGGTTATCTGAAATAGCCAGTAGAGCGTCTGCGATCATGTAAGGAATATCAGCGTTTGCCATTGCCCAAGACATACCCATAGATGCGCCAACCAACAGCAATACGATAGAGGTGGTGACTGCAGATTCTAGGATGATCTTAGGAAGGTCTCGCCATTTCACTTCACGGTAAATCAGTACTGCAAGGGCGAAGGTGTACACCACCGCGATAGCTGAGGCTTCTGTTGCGGTGAAGATACCGCCGATAATGCCACCCATGATGATCACAATCAGTGCCAGAGATGGCGCTGCTTTTAAGAACGTATCCCAAACCATTGCAAGAGAAGGGCGTGCTGCGATTGGGTAACCACGACGTTTCGCAATAATGCCTGCCACTACCATGATGCTCAGACCCATCAAGATGCCAGGAATGTAACCCGCTAGGAACAATGCTGCGATAGACGTACCACCAGACACTAATGAGAACACGATCAGTGTGTTACTTGGTGGGATCAACAAACCAGAAGGACAAGACGTAATGTTTACTGCGGCAGAGAAGTTTTCATCGTAACCGTCTTTCTTTTGCAGTGGAGACATAGTACCGCCAACCGCTGCAGCAGACGCAACCGCTGAGCCAGAAATAGAGCCAAACATCATGTTCGCCATCACGTTTACGTGTGCTAGAGAACCAGGAAGACGGCCACCTAAAACTTTAGCAAAGTTAATCAGGCGAAGTGCGATACCGCCTTGGTTCATGATGTTGCCCGCCAAGATAAAGAACGGGATTGCCAATAGGGCGAAGTTATCGAGACCTGCCGCCATACGCTGCGCCACAACGGCGATAGCAGGCTCTAACGGTAAGCTCATTAAAATGGTCGCTAACGACGACAAGCCGATAGCAAAAGAGACCGGTACACCAATCGCAAGCAGGACTGCGAAGCTACCGAATAGGGTAAGAATTAATTGCCATTCCATTGTGGAACCCTCTATTGATCAAGTTGGGTGTCGGTGAGTAGGGCTTCACCAGACGTCAATTGTTTGATGCGGTCAAAAGCAAATACCGCCGAGTAGAAGATCATCAGTGCGCCACTAATTGGAAGGCAGAAGTAGATGTAGCCCATTTCCAAGCCTAGTGCTGGCGTTAACTGACCCGTAGCCAGTGTTTTCATCGCCAGTTGAGTACCGCCGTGAACCAATACCACGTAAGAGAACAGGGCAATGGCAATTTGGATGACGATTTCATTGATGAGTTTGCGTTTGCCTTGCAGCTTCATTGTCAGCAAGTCGATAGCAAGGTGACGTTTCAGACCAGTGGTGTATGCGGCACCAATAAGGGCTACCCACATAAAGAGATAACGAGCAAGTTCATCGGTCACGGTACTTGGTCTACCAATAACGTAACGAGATAGCACTTGCCAGACCACGCAAAAAACGAGGAAGGTCGACAGAGAGATGGTAAAGGCGGCCAACCCTCTATTTATGTATTTGACCAATTTATTCATTTTAGTTTCCTTTCAGTAAATACGCGTATCTCATAACAATTGGTTTACCAATGTAAGAATGTGTTTCTGTGTAGGGCAGTAACATACGCTAATCTTTCTGGTCGGATTATAAGTTAGCCGATTTGGTTGTCACGTGAGCAGGTTCACAAATGGATTGGTTGACCAATTTAAGGGTTCTTATTGTGATTTTGGTCAATCAATTTGCTTTTTTGTTTTGACGATAGGTTTTTCGATCGCCAATAATGACCTCGAAACAAGAAATACCGTGAAAAATTAAAACTACCCTACATATTGGACAACCAATCCAAGGAGAATAGAACAATGATGACGCGTAAGACTCTTTTAAGCGCTGTAGTAGGTGCTGCAATGACCTTCGGCGCCACTGCTTCTGCTTATGCTGCGACCACTTTGAAGCTAAGTCACAACCACCCTCGTGACCATGCAGTACATAAAGCAATGGACTTTATGGCAAAAGAAGTTCGTGAAATGACAGACGGTGAAGTTCGTATCCGTATCTACCCTGATGCGCAGTTAGGCACTCAGCGTGAATCGATGGAGCTAATGCAAAACGGTGCTCTGGATATGGTGAAGAGTAACGCGGCAGAATTGGAAGCTTTCTCCCCAGCTTATGCGGCATTCAACATGCCTTACTTGTTCCGCGATAAAGACCACTACTACAAAGTGACCGACGGTGAAGTAGGTCGTGAAATCCTGAATTCTTCAGCAGACAGCGGCTTTATTGGTGTGACTTACTACGATGCTGGTGCTCGTAGCTTTTACACCAACAAGCCAATCAATACGCCTGAAGATCTAAAAGGTCTGAAAGTGCGTGTACAGCCGAGCCCATCTGCGATTGCGATGGTAAAAGCGTTAGGTGGTAACCCAACACCATTGGCATACGGTGAGCTATACACAGCATTACAACAAGGCGTGGTGGATGCAGCGGAAAACAACATCCCATCATTTAGCTTGAGCCGTCACAGTGAGGTATCGAAATACTTCAGCCTAGACGAGCACACAATGGTGCCAGACGTATTGGTTATTTCGACTAAAACGTACGACAAGCTAACACCTGAGCAGCAAAAAGCACTGATGAAAGCAGCAGCAGACTCTTCTGAATACATGAAGAAATTGTGGGCTGAGTCAGAAGCAAAAGAGCGTACAAAAGCTGAAAAGATGGGCGTAACTTTTGTTGAACCAAATAAAGCGGCATTCGTTGAAGCGGTTCAACCAATGTACGCGGACTTAGAAAAGACAAATCCTGAATTAAATGAACTGGTTGAGAAGATCAAAGCAGTTAAGTAATTCACAAAGTAATTAGTAATAAACAATCGAAAACAAGGTGTTACCACATTCTGGTACATAGAGGTTGACCAATTGTTATTGGTCGTTATGATGGCGTGAGAAGTTAGATGGAATATAGTGATAATATCATCATGATGCCTTTTGAACCGAAAAGACCGTATCAAGAGATCGGTTTAGTCCTTAGACAAGAACTTATCAATGGCCGTTACGTGGTCGGAGATAGGCTGCCGCCTGAGCGCGATATCGCAGAACGTCTCGACGTTAGCCGCACAGTAGTGCGTGAAGCGATCATCATGCTGGAGCTGGAAAACCTTGTCGAAGTGAAGAAAGGTTCTGGGGTGTATGTTATCAATATTCCATCTCAACCGAACTCCCGTGAGAACGTGATCAGCGATGATGCCGGTCCGTTTGAAATGCTCCAAGCTCGCCAGTTACTTGAAAGTAACATTGCGGAATTTGCAGCGATGCAAGTAACGCCAGGCGACATCGTGAAAATGCGTGCAGCCCTTGAGTTAGAACGAGAAGAACTCGCCAGCGGTACCGCAGATTGTAACGGTGATGAGAAGTTTCATATGTGCATTGCAGAGGCAACTCAAAACTCTGTGCTGGTGGACATGCTGAAGCAATCTTGGGAGCGACGTGAGAGCAGCCCAATGTGGAATAAACTTCATTCTCACATTGCTGGTCAAGACTACCGTGAAGAGTGGTTAGACGATCACGCCAAAATCCTTGCCGCATTGCAGCGTAAAGATCCAATCGCTGCAAAAAATGCCATGTGGCAACACCTTGAAAACGTTAAACAGCGCCTGTTGGAGCTGTCTGACATCGATGACCCGAATTTTGATGGTTACTTATTCAGTTCCAACCCTGTTGTTCTGCAGGGCGCTGAAAACGGTTAACCACATTGCCGGCTTCGGTCGGCTCTAGTCAGCGCAGCTGCATTATCGTGGCTGCATATTAAGAAGTCGTTGTGCACTTAGCTTGATAAATTCGAGCGGGCTGAGTGCGTCTTAAAAAAGGTGAGTGTCATGGAACAAACTTGGCGTTGGTACGGTCCGAATGACCCTGTGTCGCTAGACGATATTCGTCAAGCAGGCGCAACAGGCATTGTGAATGCCTTGCATCACATTCCAAATGGTGAAGTGTGGTCTAAAGAAGAGATTTTAAAACGTAAAGCCATCATCGAAGAGAAAGGCTTAACGTGGTCGGTGGTTGAAAGTGTTCCTGTTCACGAAGAAATCAAAACTCAGACGGGCAACTTCCAACAATGGATCGACAACTACAAACAAACGCTGCGTAATCTTGCTGAGTGCGGCGTAGATACGGTCTGCTACAACTTTATGCCAGTACTCGACTGGACACGTACTGACCTTGAATTTGAAATGCCGGATGGCTCTAAAGCGCTACGCTTTGACCAAATCGCATTTGCGGCATTTGAGCTGCATATTCTTAAGCGTCCGGGCGCAGAAGCGAATTATACCGAAGCTGAGCAAGCGCAAGCCCTTGAATACTTCAACAACATGACGGCGGATCAAATTCAACAACTGACAAGCAACATCATTGCTGGTTTGCCGGGCGCAGAAGAAGGCTACACACTAGAAGAGTTCCAAGCACAATTGGACCGTTACTCGGGCATCAGCAAAGACAAACTCCGTGAGCACATGGCGCACTTCTTGGCAGAACTCATGCCAGTGTGTGAAGCGCATGGTTTGAAGTTGGCGGTACACCCAGACGATCCACCGCGCCCAATTCTTGGTCTGCCACGCATTGTGTCAACCATCGAAGATATTGATTGGTTGACTGAAAAAGTACCAAGCAAAATGAATGGTTTAACCATGTGTACCGGTTCTTACGGTGTTCGTGGTGACAACGACCTAGTGAAAATGATTAAAAAGCACGGTGACCGTGTTTACTTCACTCACTTGCGTTCAACCAAACGTGAAGAAAGCAACCCGATGACATTCCACGAAGCGGCGCACCTTGATGGCGATGTGGATATGTACAATGTGGTGATGGCAATTTTGGATGAAGAACAACGCCGCGCAGAAGTGGGCGATCACCGTTTAATTCCTATGCGTCCTGACCATGGTCACCAAATGCTGGATGATTTGAAGAAGAAGACCAACCCAGGCTACTCAGCCATCGGTCGCTTGAAAGGTCTTGCGGAAGTGCGTGGACTAGAGATGGCACTAAAACGCGCTTTCTACACTAAGTAATTGAATTTAGTAAGCACACCAGAGAGTGCCATCAAACCATATTAATAAAAGCAAAAAACCGAAGCGTAATGCTTCGGTTTTTATTTAAGCTGATTAGGGATGAAGGGTGTTAATCGTTGTCATCCGGCACAAACTCTAAAATATCACCTGGTTGGCAATTTAAATGCGTACATATGGCTTCCAAAGTGGCTAACTTAACCGCCTTAGCACGACCATTTTTGAGTACCGATAAGTTTTGTTCAGTAATACCAATGAGCTTCGCTAGTTCATTAGAGCGCATCTTCCGTTTTGCCAGCATTACATCCAAGTTGATTACAATCGCCATATACCATTCACTTAAATTGTCAGCTCACTTTCTTCTTGTAGCTCGACTGCTCTATCCATCACTACAGCGATGACTCGGACAATAAAACCGATGACCATCATAGTAATGTCGCTGTCGTCTACTTCCGCTGACACATTCCAATTCCCGTCATTGTACGACAAAGCCAAGCTAAGAAGCACGTCCATCGTGACTTCAATAAACGGTGTTGCGATCAGTAAGTAGCTGAGTTTCTTGAAACACTCCGTATTTTGGCGTTCAAAAATCTGCCCTTTCTCATACAAACGGAAAAGGACGATGAGCTGCCACAGTAAGGCCACTGTCAGTAGTGTTGAGATCATGCTTGGGAAGTAGCCAATTATAGAACGCGTAACGGAAAGAGGGAGCGCCACTTCAATAGGAAAGGTGGCGTGAAACCACTCCGCATCAAACATAGTTGCCCCAAACCAAAAGACGGTATTGAGCACAACCGTGAAGATCATAGAAAACCAAAATAGGATAAGTAGCTTACGACTAAAGTTGCTTATGGAATGTTGAGACATGACAAACCTCATATCAGATTTAATTTTTCGCTCATCCTAATCAGTTAAAAATAATATCGCAATAAAAACTTATCGTTTTACGATAATTTTTTATTGCTTTTCTTAATGCGAGTATTTAATGTTGCCAAGTGGATTTATAAAATTGATGAATAAAGGTACGGGGAATGAATAAGGCGATTTTTTTTACAACGACGTTGCTAACGGTATCTGCTCCTAGCTTAGCTGAGGGTATTTTTTTGGATGATTTGGCAAAAGACTACAATCTTGAAGAGAGCAATACATGGGAGAGCTCTCCATACGCGCTGGATACAACGCCAAAACATGACGCTTTTACCGATGATAAATGTACGCGAGGGACAGAAGAGCAATTCACATCTCTTGCCGATGCGAACAAAAAGAAAAACGTCGAGTGCTACATCACGCATTTTCCAAACAGCAACATTAAAACCCGCATGCAGTCGAATGACGATGGCGATGTTAGTGTTGGCTTCTCATGGGATTTTGATTAACCACAGTTATTTATTGTGAATTTTTGCTCTTTAACACTATGATTCTTAGCGTAAAAAGTGATCGAAAGTCACTTTTATAATGAAGAGTTGCAAATAATCTGCGTCTTTTTCTTTGCGATGTCGTCTTATTAGACACAACTATTTTGACCGGAGAATTCCATGTTCAAGCCGCAACCAACGCGTTCAGACATTAAAGACAAATTCATCAAGCACGATAGCCAAATGCTCAACCAAGTGTACGGAACAGACCAAGTCGTACCGTATTGGATTGCCGATATGGACTTTCCTATTGCATCACCTATTTCGCAAGCGATGCAGCAACTTGTCAGCCGTGAAACCTTCTCATATGAGTTTGATAGCAAGACGGTTTTTCAGTCCATTGCTGATTGGAATAAGGATTTGCATGGTCTTGAGCTTAGCACTGATAACTTTGTTCAAGTGCCGGGCGTACTGAGTGCGATTGCGCTCCTGATTCGCGAGTTCACCAAAGAAGGTGAGGGCGTTCTGATCCAGACACCGGTTTATCATCAATTCCGACGTTTGATTGAGTCAGTTGGCCGAACCGTTGTGGGCAACACAATGAAAATTGAAAATGACCACTACGTGATGGACTTTGAACTGCTTGAAAACCAGTTGAAAAGTGGTGAAGTGCAAATGATTTTGCTGTGCAATCCTCATAACCCAGTGGGGCGTGTTTGGACCAAAGCTGAACTAGAGCGCATGGTGGCATTAGCTGAGAAATACAAGGTGATGATCATCAGCGATGAAGTGCATGCCGACATCGTATTTGAAGGTTCAACCTTTACCAGTATGACTTCATTAGGTTATGAAAACAGCCTGACGATCATTGGTTCTCCGGCGAAAAACTTTGGTTTGAACAGCATCTCTAGCGGCTACATTTACAGCGATAACCAAGCACTTTTCGAGAAGATAAAAGCGACATCCGCTTCACTTTCTATCGATCATGGCAATGCGTTTACTACCTATGCGACGATTGCGGCTTACCAACAGGGCAAAGAGTGGTTTGAAGGTTTTCATGCTTACACTCAAAACAATCGTAACTGGATTATTGAGTTTATTGAACACAACTTGCCACAGGTGAAAGCATTCCTGCCACAAGGAACCAATCAAATTTGGTTGGATTTTTCTGGTTTAGAATTGGAATCTTCTCAGTTAAAAACCTTGCTGACAGAAGAAGCCAAAATGGCACTGACGCCAGGTACTTGGTTTGGTGAACCCAATGAAAACTACTACCGCATGAACTTCGCTTGTTCTTTAGAGCAAATTCAAACCTCGTTTGAGCTGCTTAAAGCCGCTGTCTATAAACGCAAATAAGTGAAGTGGTAAGAGAATAAAACGATGACACAAACCATCACCAAAGGCATTAAAGCCCTAGCGGAAGAGGCGCGCTTGAGTGTCGCAGATCTCTCTATTGAGGATGCTAAAGCGCTGTTTGCAGACGAAGGTTATGTATTCGTGGATGTACGAGAAGCCGATGAAAGGCGCAAACTTGGCGTGATTCCGGGGGCATTTACCTGCCCAAGAGGCATGTTGGAGTTTTTGATTGATCCACAATGCCCAGTGCATAACCCAGTCTTTGCTCAAGATAAAACGTACGTCTTTTACTGTGCGCATGGGCTTCGTTCCCTCTATGCGGCAAAACAAGCCGCTGACATGGGGCTTGGGCCTGTGCTCAACCTTGTTGGTGGTTTTGCTGAATGGATGAAAGCAGATGGCGCGGTTGAGTCTGAGTCATAATGTATAGGTCATACTTGCCATATGGCTTATATTTCGATTAATATCGAATTATTGTTTTATGTATAGAGACCGTCGCATGTTAGCAGAGTGGTTGGCACACAAAGAGCAGCTCAAAAACTACATTGTCAAACAGACCAGTGATCCCGATTTAGCCGATGACATTTTGCAAGAGGTGTACATCAAGGCGAGTCAAAAGATCGACCAGTTAGAAGCGCGAAGCAAAATCAAAAGTTGGTTATATCGCATCACGCACAACGCGATCATGGATCACTATCGTACGCAGCAAAGTTATGAAGAGCTGATAGACAATCAGGTTGAAGAGAAAATGCCGATTGAGTTGGAGAATCTCCAAACCATGGGGCATTGTTTGCGTCCAATGTTTGAGTGCCTACCAGAGAAATATCGCCAAGCCATGATTTTGTCTGAACTCGATGGTTTGCCTCAACAAATGGTAGCGGATCAGTTGGGGCTTTCGCTTTCTGCGACGAAAAGCCGAATTCAGCGCGGTCGAGTTAAGCTCAAAGCCTTGTTAGTTGAGTACTGTAATGTTGAAGCTGGGCGAGGAGGTATCGTTGATTTCTCACCAGAACCGCAGTGCCTTCACATGGCTCAAATGTATAGTGCTGAAGTGGCATAAAGCTAAAATATCCGCTCGATTTACAATGTAAAAGCGCAGAGTTTTGGTTCTGCGTTCACATTTTTAAAAGTTGTGGTTATTGAACGTATTAATTCTGACAAATGTAACGAATACATTCGATGATAACTCCGGTCTCTTGATTAGGGCGCGACATGTGAGGGCAGCAATGCCCTCCACTCCAACCTGTGTCGCGCCCGCTTTACCGTGAACAATGTGAAGTAAATAGGACTGAATAATGACAACGACGAAATTTACCGCAGGTGATTTGTTTCCCTCTATCACTCTACCAACGTTAAATGGCGATACAATCGTGCTAGGTAAGCCTTCAGAGAATGTCGATTGGCGTTTAGTGGTGGTTTACCGTGGCAAACATTGCCCTTTGTGTACTCGCTATCTCAACCAACTAGAGACACTAAAAGCGCGATTCTTACAACTCGGGATGGATATCGTAGCGGTGTCCGCAGATAGCCAAGCACAGCTAGAGCAGCATAAGGAGCAACTGACCGTCACGTTCCCAGTCGCTTATGGTCTGACAGTAGAGCAGATGCAAACGCTAGGTTTGTATATCTCGGAGCCTCGCTCAGAAAAAGAGACAGACCATCTTTTTGCAGAGCCAGGTTTGTTTGTGGTGAACAGTAAAGGACAAGTTCAGTTAGTTGATATTTCCAACGGTCCATTCGCTCGACCTGACCTAGAAGTCTTGCTCTCAGGGTTGGCGTTTATCCGTAACCCAGAAAATGATTACCCTATTCGTGGTACCTACCAAGCGGCAATCTAATCACTGTTTTGGTTTGAGGTATTAAAAACCAACGACGTTCGCAGACTTCCTCTTCTAAAATTGGATTGTTCGTCTCCTAGATTGTGGTAAAGTCCGCGCCTGCGATTTACCGCATCTTTTACTGCCTCTTCAATCAAAAGCACAAGGTTAAGCTAATGCCATTTTCTACTCTCTCTTTGAGTTCTGAGCTGATTCACGCACTGCCAAAAGACTTTAAGAAGCCAACTGATATTCAGGCTTTGGCTATTCCTGAGCTACTCAGTGGTAAAGATGTGTTGGCATTGGCAAATACAGGCAGTGGTAAAACCCTTGCGTATGGTTTGCCTTTGTTGGAAAAGCTAAGTGTAAATCCAGAGCAAAAAGCGCTGATTCTAGTACCTACACGTGAACTGGCGACACAAGTGAGCGAGGCGATTAACCAAGTTGGTCAATCTATTGGTCTTAACGCAGTGTGTTTGTGTGGTGGCGTTGATAAAGAGCAGCAACTACAAGCACTTGCGTCAAATCCCCACATTCTTGTGGCGACAACCGGTCGTTTAGTTGATCTGGTGAACAACGGTTTGGTCTTGAGTAATATCCATTATCTAGTGTTGGATGAAGCGGATCGTTTGCTGGATATGGGCTTTTGGCCAGACGTGCAAAATATTGCAGGGCAGATTTCAAACCAGCGTCAAACCGCGATGTTCTCAGCAACGTTTTCTGATGAGTTGAAGGGCAAAGCCAAGCAACTCATGCACGCACCAAAACAGGTAGCAGCGCATCAAGAAAACAGCACCAATCAAGCTATTGCCGAAACGCTGTATCTCGTCAACAAAGGCAGCAAAACCAAAGCGTTGGTTGAACTGATCAAGCAAAATGCATGGGCGCAGGTATTGGTATTTATTGGCGCGAAAGAGAACGCTGATGGTTTGGCGAAGAAATTGAACAAAGCTGGAATTACAACCAATGCGCTGCACGGTAATAAGAGCCAAGCAGAGCGAGAAGAAGCGTTGGCGCAGTTTAAGTCCGGGCAAACACAGGTGTTGATCGCTACCGATCTATTAGCTCGCGGTATTCACATCGAGCAACTACCAGTAGTAATTAACTTTGAATTGCCAATGCATGCGGAAACATACGTTCACCGAGTTGGGCGCACAGCGCGTGCTGGCGAGCAAGGTGTCGCAATGTCGCTGGTCTGCCATGGAGAAACCGAAGCGCTTACAGCGATCCGTAACTTGACGCAACGTGAATTGCCAACGCAAGACCTTGAAGGTTTCCCTGTAACGGATAAGCCATCAACAGGCGAAAGCAAGCGCGCCCCACGTGATAAAAAAGCCAATCGCCGAACCAATGCCAAAAAGAGCATTAAGCAGTTTCAAGGTAAGCCGAAACGTCAAGCGCCTAAAGCTAAATGAGCAAAACCAAATAAAAAAAAGCCATCGTAATGATGGCTTTTTAATTAAATGGAGTGTGTGTCTAAATAGGGGTAGTGCTTAGAAGTTGTAAGAAACTGTCGCGCCTACTGCCCATTGGTTTGCACTGTCTACGATAGAAGAATCGCTGATGCCACTACCTAGACGAGTGTATTGTGATACTTGGCTGATTTGCCAGTGCTCAGTGATTGGCACTACCAGTTTGTAACCTAAACCGTAGTTTACGGTTGCATCGCCTTTGTATGCTTTGCGGTTTGCACGTGCTTCTTTGTCTGTTACACCGAAGTAGTAATCAACGTAATCTTTGCTTTGGTAAGACACGCTCGCAAATGGTACGAAATCAACATTACCGATATTCATGATATGGAAGTAAGTAGCACCGCCTTGGAAGCCTTTGTAAGCACCTGATACATCATGTTGTAGGTAAGTTGAGATCACGTTGTTTGGATCAAGTCTGAAATCTGCGTTCAAACCTAGATCGATCGCGATATCACGTCGTTTCGTACCTTTTAGGCTTTTCGCTACATCGCTATCACGAGGTACACCGCTACCTACCACGTAAGCACTCATGTTAAGTAGTTCATCGTTGTCACCTAGGAAACGGTAGTTAATACCGCCTAAATCAGCGTTGAAGTCTTCACCATGGTAGCCACCGTTTAGAACTGGCGCAGTGTTGTGTTTTTGGTCTTTGAAAAGATCGCTCGCTTGTACTACGCCAGCTTCGACCATCCAGCCACCTTCGTTGTTGTAGATGTTACCGTTACGAATGTAAGTATCACCCGCTGTTGCCGTGCCTGCAGCCGTCAACGTTAATAATGCAATAATTGTTTTGTTCATTGTTCTGTCCCAGTTGTTTGGTTTTGAACGCTGTACAAAATAAAATTGTAACCCTCTATCAGCAGAGCGTATGGAAGTGTAATGATGACTTTAAGAAATGTATGGTTTCGCCTAAAAAAAACGCTAAGAAGTAGAACCATGCCCGCTGTGAAGGCATGGTTGAGACATTGGTATAGATGATCTCTATCGCCGTTTAGATGGTTTAACTGGGTTTGCGGTGAAGGTACTTCATGACTTTCCCTTGCTTCCACATCATAACGCCTGTGATAGCAACGACGGGAACAAGTACAAATAACGTTAACGTCATGAACATTTCATTTGCCTTCAGCGGTGAATAAAGCGCTGCACCCACCAACAGCGCACACAATATATGCATCCATCTTAAAACCAATCTTACTAACTGTCCGCTCATTGCCTTTCTCCTTTGCTTTGTTTCAATACACGATACAGAGCAAAGTGATGACGGTTTTGGCTTTGAGATAAAACGCCTAATAGCGTTATAAGTGAACGTATAGAATGATGAATGGTTTTATGCTGAGCAGATAACTTTCGGAATGTGTCTAAGACCCAACATAGTGCATCCGTCTTCCAAGTAGCTATCGGTGACAACATCGAAGCCGAACTTGCCGTAGTAGTCTCTCAAGTGTGCTTGTGCGGAAATAAAAATGCTGTCGTTCGGGTAGATCTTTCTTGTGGCATCGAAGCTCACTTGCATCAATTGGTTACCGATGTTTTTCCCTCTGTAGTCCTCTGCGACGATAACGCGACCAATACACACGTCATTGGCATCAGAGTTCAGCAAGGGTAAAACGTCAACGGGATATCCGAGTTTCGGAGGCATAATACGACTATAAGCCACCAGACGTTCATTATCATACCCCATCACGTGGTAGGTGTCGGGATGGTTATCTTTACCATCCAAATCGCTGTATGGCGTGTTCATGTCTACGATGAAAATATTGACTCTTTGCTGCAAAAAATCGTAAAGCTCTTGAACAGACAGGTCTGCGAATTTCTTAATTCTCCACTCGAGCATCATGCTTCCCCTTGTATTATTTTGGGTACAACATAAAGAGTATTTGTACGGGATTCATTAACCTTTGTTAATTGCTAAGCTCCAGCTTAAATACAGATTTGCTGTATTGAACGGCTAAAAAGCAAAAGCCCCACTGACTTGGTAGTGGGGCTAATATTGGAAGGGATACGCTTCCTTCTCTCAGGGAGTCAAAACGGGAATTAACCCGCAGTCGGACCAACCAAACGCATTTCCCAATCTTCGACTTCACCGGTTTCTAGGCGGCGCTCAACAAGCTTGCCCCAAGATTCAACTAATGGAAGTTCCGCCAGTTGGCTTAGCTCTGTTTTATCTAGGCAACCAGTAAATACTGCGCCCATGATGCGAGCCAATGACCAGTCTGGGTAAGGTCTTTCGCACAGAATAATCTCGTCACCTGCACCGATATCGCCCTCTTGTAGCACTCGGAAGTACCAGCCTGTTCGAAGCGTGTCTTGCAGTCTTCTCGCCATGTCGTTTTGCTCGAAGCGGACGTTGAGTTTCCAGCAAGGCATGCGCCCTTGGGATACTTCCAGCAAGGTTGAGCCGATGCGGATTTTATCTTTCAGGCAAATGGACGCTTCTGTTACGCCGCTTGAGCTTAAGTTCTCACCGAACGCGCCAACTGATTGGAAAATCGCTTTGTCGCCCAACTCTTGTTGCCAAATCGGATAGTGCTCGCTTGGGTAAATATGAAGGGCTTTTTGAATCCCACCATGAAAGCGCGGATCGCCTTGTTCGTCATTGGTAAAACCCAGTTCTGTTGCGTGCTGACGCTGAGGTAGAACCTGTTTGTTAATCGCACTTTTCGCACCATGTGCAAAGGCAACGGTTTTACCTGCTAATACGCTGTTAACTACGCCTAACTTCTTCATATTCTTTCCTTATCGCTAAAACTGATTTGCCAAACGGCGTGAGACAAAATCACGTTATCGCTCACCCAATGATTTGAATACCGGAATCGCTGCCAGTACTTCAATGCGCTTTTCTGTGCTTTTTAAGTAGCGCGTTTCGCTATCTGAAACCAACACATGACGTTGATAACCTTCCGTTTTAGGAAACTTGGTTAACACGGTTTCAAGCGATGCTTCGCACTTGTCTTGGTTGATGTTATCAATATTGACTTTGAATAAGAGTTGGTTTTCTTTGGATATTTCAACTTGATATCGCATACGTCGCACCTCACGGCTTCATTCACTTTGCCGAGCATGATAGCCTAGTGAACTTGTGTCAGAGTAGGGATGTAAGGACAGTTAATGATGCCAACCCGCCAAATCGATTCTCACTCCGGTGTTATGACCTCCAATGAGATGATGGCTGCCAATCCTCACTCTCCAGCTTTGGTTAAGACCATCGACATGCCGAAAGGTTACATTGATGCGCTGCACCAACACACGTGGCATCAAGTCATTTTCCCGATCAAAGGGCTATTGCAAACCAAAACCGAGCACTACCAACACCTTGTGCCTCATACCTCTGCGCTGTTTGTACCTGCGGGTATTCAACATGAATCCATCGCGCTAAGCCATACGACATTTGTCGGTATCTATCTAAACCCTAAGTTTGGTACTGAGTACGAGCATCAAGTTAGAACCATCACTCTCACGCCGTTCTTAAACGAGTTGTTACAGGAAATACGCCGCCAGTGCGAAGGGCTCGTGAGTGATGAGGAAGTATCACGATTGCTTGGCGTGTTGCATGATCAAATCATGAAAGATAACGTGCAGACCTTTCAGTTACTGCTGCCAGAAGACCGACGCTTAAAGCTGATATTTGAAGCGCTGACCGACACGCCAGCATTAGATTGGTCACTCAAACAGTGGGGAGAGAAAGTCGGCGCATCCGAGCGAACTTTGTCGCGCCTGTTCTCCAAAGAGTTCAACACCTCATTTCAACTTTGGCGGCAACAAATTCGGCTGATTTATTCGCTCTCTTTGCTGGACGAAGAGCTCTCGATCCAAAGCATTGCCGATCAAGTGGGGTATCAAAATGACTCTTCTTACATCAAAGCGTTTAAAGCCTATTTTGATGTCACCCCACAGCAGTTTCGTGTTAATGGGCGACGGGGATAGCGAGTCCAATCTTGCCCACAACATCAGTCTCGTCCATCACACTACTCTAACGGCAACTGGAAAGTACTCTTGATTTCCTTAACGGAGACGTTGGATTGAATGGCGCTGATGCCTTTCACGCGGCGAATAGCACTGATGCGGTCAAAGTATTCGTCTAAATCTCTCGCCACCACTTGCACCATGTAATCCGCGCTGCCTGCAATGCAGTGACACATTAAGATCCAATCGGTTTCTGCGACAAAGTCTTCAAAAGGCGTGGTGTTTTCTACCTCATGACTGCCGAGGGTAACCAGAGTAAAACCAGAAACTTGGAAACCGAGTTTTTTACGGTTCAGCTTTGCAGCGTAACCCTCAATGTAACCTTCCTCTTCCATTTTCTTCCAGCGTCGCCAGCATGGCGTTTCACTCAGGTTGACGGTCTCGGCAAGCTTAGAATTGCTCATGCGACCATCTTTCTGAATATGGTCAAGAATGGCGAAATCGGTACTATCCAATTCAAAGTTGGTGGATTCTTTCTTTTTCATAATTATTTTAGAAATAGTCTGCTCAAATTGACTTTTATCGTAGCGCAGATAGCAATTTTCTTTCTACCCAAATCGTTAGACTGTTTCCCATATTCGTTGATTACTTTTTGGGAGAGAGTGCATGAGTGCTCAATTGCTGGCGGCATTTTTATTGTTTGCCGTTTCTATTTCTTTAACGCCGGGAGCGGGTAACGTCGCGCTGTTAGGTATTTCAAGCCGATATGGGTTTTCTGCGACCGTGCCGTTTGTATTGGGCAATGCAGTCGGGGTGATCATCATGTTGGTTGGTGCAAGTGTGGGGCTTGTCAGTTTGTTTACCCTTTACCCAGATTTGTACACAGCGTTGAAGTGGATTGGTGCGGCCTACCTGCTGTATCTCGCATGGTCGATTGCCACAATGGAACTCGACAACGATTTGAATGCGAAAAAGTCCGGCTTTTTATCTGGCGTTTGGGTGCAAATTCTCAATCCGAAAAGTTGGGTCGCATCGCTGACAGTGTTCTCTCAATTTATCTCGCCAAACAATGATTACCTGACTCAAGTGGTGATCATTATCAGCGTGATGGTAGGAACCGGTGTGCTGGGGATGTTTGCGTGGGCGTACTTTGGCACCGTATTGAACCGCTTTATTCAGTCACCACAAAAGGTGGTGTGGGTAAACCGATGCATGGGCAGCAGCCTAGCGTTAGTGGTGGTGTTTATGCTGAGTCAACCCGTTTAGGCTCTTATCCAATTTGACGCGCGCGCCGAGAAAACGTTATATACCGGTTTCCCTATGGCGCGCCATATTCCCTCGAGCAATTCAATGGTATCAAGATGAGCTTAACTAAGACCAAGACAACCACTCGCGTTAATCAACTGAGCTTTGGCTCGCCAAGTGTGTCATTGGTGTTGGAGCATGTTGAGCTAGAGCCACTCGCTTTGGGCAAAGTGCGCGTGCAAATCGAAGCCACAAACATTAATCCAAGTGACCGATTGTCGATTCAGGGAGTAGGGCAGTATCGTCGTGTGCATGTACCGCCGCGAGTGCCTGGGTTTGAAGCGGTAGGGCGTGTGGTTGAGATAAACGATCCGCATCCAACCGAATTTCACATCGGGCAAAAGGTGCTGGTGGCACAGAGCGGGACTTGGCAAAGCTATGTCGATGCGCCTGCGGAGAATGTCTTTGTAGTGCCGGAAGAGCTTGAGAGCTGCTATGCTTGCCAGTTGTATATCAATGCCCTGACGGCTTGGGTAATCACAACTCACGTTGCCAAGCTGAGCAAAGAGGATGTGGTGATCATCAACGCGGGCAATTCTGCGATTGGTAAGATCTTCGCTCAGTTGTCGCACTCACTTGGATTTACTTTAATTGCGATAAGCTCCGCGCCAGAGCGTTATCCATACGATTCCATTGCAGTGTTAGATAGCAAGCAAGATCTGCAATCTCAAATTGATGCCCGAGAGTTACCTCAACCCAATGTTGCATTCGATGCCATTGCCGGCAAGTTGGGTACAGAACTCATCCAAATTGTGCGTAATTCGGGAATATACATCAATTATGGAACGCTTTCACTCACCCCTTATGAGCCAGCTTTCTTCGCTTGTATGAAGCAAAACAATATCGACTTCAGTACGTTCTTTTTGCGCTATTGGGAAGAGTCGGTAGGTAAGACCGTTCGCAAACAAGTCTTTGCCGAGATGCTAGAACACTTTATGGAACACCAAATACAACTCGATGTGGATTGCTACCTTCCGTTAGAACAGTTCCAGCGCGCCTTCGAGCTGATAGAAGATGAGTCGGTCACGCTGCAAGGCAAAATCATTCTGACCATATAGTAACTATATTCAAACACCTTGAGGTTACTGGGTAAATTGAAGAATAAAAAAGGGATGGCATTCACCATCCCTTTTGTGTTCTAGCCAAGAGCAATTGAGGTGCCTTTAACTCGCGATGATTTCATCCATTAGGCGATCGATTTGCACTACGACTTGTTCGCTGGCGTCTTCCATGGCGTTAATTGCAGTCACCATGCCTGCCATGTTGCCAGATTTGGCTTGGCTCATCGCTTCACGTCCACCGTCATGCACGCCCTTGTGTGGTTCTTCAAGTAATGCATAGCTTCTTAAGTGGCTGTAAGCCTTGCCATCGCCACGGTAGTACCACTGACCCAAGCGACACTCAGAGTGGCTATTAACGGTTTCACCAAACGCGCCTTTTTGTAGGAGACGATAGATATTGTTCTTCCAAATAGCGTGGTCGAGTTTGACCGTATCCAAGAAAGCGCGTGTGGAAGCAATATGGATCACCTGTTGCATGTGTTCCGATTTCACGACCACTTCGTTGACAATAGAACCAATCTGCGCAGAAGAGGCAGACACTTCCTCAGCACAAGTTTGGTTTTCATCAATCGAGGTTTTAATCGCGTTCACTTGCGTTAGTACTTGGTTAACCAAAGAATCAATCTGCTCACTGGCTTCGCTGGCTTTGCCTGCAAGGTTTCTTACCTCATCTGCCACCACGGCAAATCCGCGGCCTGCTTCACCGGCTCGTGCTGCTTCAATCGCTGCATTTAATGCCAACAAATTCGTTTGGTCAGAAATCTCTTGAATAGTCGATACAAGAAGGGAAATAGAAGTGGCAGTTTTATCTAATATTTGAACCGATTCAATGCTTTGTGAGGCTTGCGTACTGATCTTCACTGCTCGGTTATCAAGACGAGCAAGAGCTTGATGAGTCTGCTTAAACATTTCATCTAGTTGTTGCAGCTCTTGGTTTTCATGCGCCATAGATTGCGCACTCTCCACCATCTCTGTTCGAATGGTTTGGAGCATATCTCCACCTTTCAAACTGCTCGACATCAACTCATCACTATTGTGGTGTTCCTGTTGAGCGGAGCGAACAAGCTGCTGAGCCTCTTGGAGCTGATTTTCCAGAGCAGCAACGTCAGTTTGGTACTTCTGTTTGAGATCTGCTAATTCTTGCTTTAGCAGCTCATTTTCTGATTTGATTCGTTTTAATCCAAACATAGGTTCTATAAATGTGACAGGATGTTAAAAAATCCATGCTAATCGAGTTGGATATCGAATACACGATCACTTTCATATCTTTGCTTGGTGTAATCACACTTTTTCGGTAGGGCTTTATACAAACAAGAGGTCTCAGATTTTGGTGCTTACCTGATAACCTCTGTTCTTTCTATCCGCTCATGAGCCGTTTTTAAAGCTCTTGCATCAATTGGATGTAGTTACCACAGGTATCGTCAAGTACCGCAATCATGACCGTGCCTGCTTCTCGTGGCTCAATTGAGAACTGCACGCCAAGCTCAGTTAATCTTGCATATTCTTTATTCAGGTCATCGACCGCAAACGACGTCCATGGGATTCCGGCTTCTTTCAACGCGTCTTGGTATATTTTTGCTGGACCAAATGCCATCGGTTCTAACAATAATTCCACGCCAGATTGCTCTTGTGGAGAGACCACTGTTAGCCATTTGTGCTCACCAATTGGTACTTCTGTTTTTTTAATGAAACCAAGGATATTGGTATAGAAATCGAGAGCTCTATCTTGATCGTTAACAGGAACGCTGGTTAGGGAAATTCTGATCACGGGTATTCACCTTTACTGTTTTGGAATAAGTAAAAGATAGCGAAAGCTTGGCTCAAAAACTTATTCTAGATTGCTTTTATATATTTTTTGAAACGCTTTGGGGGAGTAACCTGTGCTCTTTCTAAAGACACTCGAAAACGTGGTTAAGCTCTCATAGCCAACCTGAAAACAAGTATCCGTAATCGAGTGACCTTCCTTGAGCAGCACTTTGGCTTTTTTAATCCGCATATCCCTTAAATAGCTTCGCGGCGTGACACCATACATCTGTTTGAAAATCCGCACATAGTGAAAGCGTGACATAAAAGCCGCTTTGGCTAAGTCGTTTAGCTCGATGTTTTCTGAGTGATGCTTTTCCATAAATGCCTTGGACTGCCTGATCAGGAGGTACTGTTTCGGGCTCAACGGCATCTCGCTGTACACGCGATCGATTTCTTGTTCATAAAAGGTTTTTGGGCGAGATGGCATCGTGTTTCACAAAGCGAAAGAGAGTGGTTTTAGTCTAACACTGGAAGCAGATTCGTGGAGGTTATCTACTTCTCACTTTACTCAAAACCGTCCAACACCCACTTCCTCGCACTTTTTTGCTCTTTTCTGCTGAGTGGTTTACTGACGATGCCTGGTTCATTCTGAATAAAAATAAATCACTCATTAACGTAAAGAATGTAAATGAGATTAATTATCATTAATGTTGTGTATTATGCTTCGCACCACGTTGTTGTTTATAAAATATAAGTAGTATTATGAAACTGAAGTCACTATCAGCAGCCATCACCGTTGCCATTGCCTCTTTTGCTGCTCACGCTTCCGATGAAAATATTGTTGTTGTCGGTTCTGCCCTTGATCAACTTGTTCAAACTGAGATTAACGCTGAAACGTTAGAGCTCAAACAAGCGTCGGATATTAAAGACGTATTGAACACCATGCCGAGTGTTACGGTTGACGGTAACGCTCGTTACTCCCGTAAAGTTTACATTCGCGGTATGGAAGACAAATTCTCTGTCGTAACCATTGATGGTGCGCGTCAAGAAGGTCAGTTATTCCACCACTCGGGCGACCAAACGTTCGATCCTGCGATGCTTAAGTTAGCTGAAATCACGCTAGGTGGTAACTCAGTACTGTCTGGTGCTGGTGCGATTAACGGCTCATTTAAATACGAAACGAAAGATCCCAGCGATCTACTTTCGGAAGGCGAAAGCGTCGGTGCTCGCGTTAAAACGGGGTATCAAACGGCTTATGAGCGCTTCACGACGAATGTTGCGGTTTACGCGCAGTTGAATGATGAACTTCAGTTGATGGGTATCATCAACTACTCAGAAGACGGCGATCTTTACATTCCTGGTAAAGATGACGTGACTTCAAAGCAAGGTGAACTGAAATCTGGCTTGGTGAAGCTAGTCTTCGTTCCAAACGATGCTAATGAATTTAAGCTTACTTTTAACACCTACCAAGATGGCGGTAAGCGTCAGCTATCAGGTGAAAAAGCAGGCGCACTTTACCTGCATGATGATCACAACTACAACTCACTTAACCGTGATACCGTAACGTTCGAGCACCGTTTCGATAATGGAAGCGACTTGGTTAACCTAAAAACCAACTTGTACTACAACCGTCAATACATGGAACGCGACGCGTTAGTCGAAGAGTACGGCGATTGGAAGAAGGTGAACGGCGCTTGGGAATTCACCAAAGATGGTGACCTATCGATTCCTGATCGCGAATACAACGTGACGACCATTGGTGGTGACATCCGCAATATCTCTTGGGTTGGTGAACACGAGCTGACTTACGGCTTCGAAGGCTACAAAGCGGAGCAGTGGATTGACTCTGGTTTAGGTCACTACACCTCAGGTTCAAAACAAGATCAAACGAAGAACTACGACATGGATGGCGGTACTGTAACGGCTTACGGTATTTACGCTCAAGATGCGTTTGAGATTAATGACTTCCGTTTCGTAACTGGTCTTCGCTACGATGTTCATGAGCTGGGTGGCGTGTTTAAAGGTAAATACGATCAACTATCGCCTAAGTTCCAAGGTGAATACCAAACCACAGACAACCTAAAACTTCGTATTGGTTACGGTCGTCTATTCAAAGGGGCTTCATTGCCAGAAACGCTAACCATGAAAGCGGCGAGCGATGTTAAACAGTCTGATACCAAAGCGATGACGGGTAACAACTACGAAGCAGGCTTTGATTACGACATGTCTGGTTTGCTGATGGCAGACGATGCAATCCTTGGTTTTACTGCTTACCAGTATGATCTAGATAACCAAATGCACCCAACCAAAAACAACACAACTTTGGTAAACCAATACGATGTTGAAGTTTGGGGTGTAGAGACGGTATTCACCTACAGCATTGAAGACTTCGCGCTTTACGCAAACCACTCATACTCTGATGGTGAGCAAACGAGCCTGAAGAATGGCAAGAAGAGCCACATGAACAAAACTGGTATCCATAACATTAAGGCGGGCTTCAAATACGATCTAACCAGCGAGTTTGTGTTCGGCTGGGATTCACGTTTCGTTCCGGGTAATGATTACAAAGACGAAGATGGTGACAAGATTGAACGTGCAGGTTTTGCAACGCACAACCTATGGGCGGCTTACGTACCAGATTTTGCAAAAGACCTATCACTTAACCTAGCGGTAGACAACCTATTCAACAAGCAGTACGCAGAGCATACAGGCTTTGGTATTTCTTGGGGTTCAGATAAGTACACTAGCTACGAAGCTGGTCGTAACTTCAAAGCGTCAGTGGCTTATAGCTTCTAAGTGATAAGTTACTCTTAAAAACAAAACCCCGATAATTGGTTATCAATTATCGGGGTTCTTTTTATCTAACTTTGCCTATCAAGGTGCAACAAGCATTACTTGGTATGGAAGATCTGCTCGGTTTCTAGCGACGTCATCGCGCGAACTTGACGCCAGATGTAGTAGAAAATACCAAACATCATCAACATACTTGGGATAGCAATCATTGGGTAGCTGTAAAGGGTGAGCTTACCCAACTCTTCATTGAACGCCGCTGTGCCCGATGGGCTAGTCACAATCCAAGTTGCTAGAAAATAGTTCATCGCAGATGAGAAAGCGAACGTGCTAGCGAACAGATAGTTCGACGACATCAGGCAACGCTCAAATGCTTGCGTTTTACCATTCTGCTCTAAACGTTCGTTAATCAGTTGTAGGTTCAAGATGGTATCGTTCAATACAAGCTTTTGCATTAGCGGATAACGAGTGAAGGTTGAGCCTAACACTGCAATACCTATCAGACCTGGAATCAACGCCTCTTTTAACGCTAACCAACGTGTGTCTAGCTCTAACAAGCCAATACCACCGGTTAACAGCACACTGATAAAACCAAGTGCAGAAATGAAGTTGAATTTCTTGTTGCGGATAAGATCCATGCCGCCATAAACCAATGGGAACGCCAAGGCAACAACGAGTGCCATTGCTGTACCTAGGTGTTCTTCACCGCTGAACTTCATCAAAATGAAGGAAGGGATGATGACGTTAAACAGGACTTCGAATAATGGATTCGACTTTTTCGCCGTGGTGTTACTCATAATTTTACTGACTCTACTATGTCGGCTTGGGTTTTACTTTGTGAGAAGTGTTCTACTCCTTGCGCCAGATGTAAAGTCTTAAAGCCCCGAGTTGTGTAACGACTTATGAAATGGGACGGTAATATTGCTTTATTTCCGTAAGTTGTGTTTGGCGGGGCAAATATGTGCTGCATCGTGATCTCAAAACCGCCGTGCGCTTAAAACGCTAAATTTGGCAGTGTTCACAAATTCTCATCTTCCTTACTATTTACCGTGAATCATTCTTAGTTCGTTTAACGCGCATTACGTTGTAATTGATTCTATCAATGCTTTTAAAATCCATCTCAAACCGCTCTGATATAAAAAATAGCAATATCATCGTCAATTAAATCAATTTTTAGCCGCTTATTTTTCACTCCATCATACGTCATAGAAACAGCAATGCTTTCCGCAAGAGAAGCACACGAATTTAGTTGTCCGTATCGGAGTTTAGAATGAAAAAAGTAAGTGCAGTGGCTGCCGCAATTACATCTGTTTTAATGACAGGTGCCGTCTTTGCTGAGACCGAAGTGGCGTTAGATGTGATCGCTGGTGATGAAGCCGCACCCGTTGTTGAAAAAGTAAATGGTACCGATGTTATCGCTGATGGTTGGGAAATCTTCGGCTATGCGTCAATGAACTTTAGAACTGTTGATGGCAAATCAGTGGATACTGAATTTGGCAAACCAGATTACAAAACAGCAGGTACACACGGTAAGAGTACCAACCAAGTTGAATTCATCATCAAAAAGCATACTGAGCACGCGAACGGTGTTTGGTCTGACTTTGTTGTTCGCTCTGAATATGGCAACGGCAACTCTTATGCCTACTCTTCTGCGGGTAGCCAAAAAGACAATACCACTGCACAGTTTGAAGTGAAGGAAGCGTTTGTTGAAATCGGTGCGCTGCCTTACTTTGGGGAAGACACCTCGATTTGGGGTGGTCAACGCTTCCTAAATCGTGCGTCTGGTCTGTTATCTGGTGAGTTCTGGAAGCAGTCATCAGGTGTTGGTGCCGGTATTCAAACTAAGCTCGCTGGTAACACCGCAGGTATCGCGTATGTGATTGCCGATCCAGACGCAGGCGCACCAGATGTGTTGGTGTGTGAAGACAACAGCAATGCGTCGACGTGTGAGATTGTTAAAGCCAATGCTGAGCGCACTACTGTTTCTACTTTGGATTTCTACTACTATGGCGTAGATGTGGGCTTCGGTAGCGTAGATTTCGACTTTAAATACATGCAGCAAGAAGGAAAAGACAATTCTTCAGATGATGGCTTTGGCGCTGCAATTACTTTGAACACGAGTTACTACGGCTTAGACGGTTGGACGCAAAACGCACTTGCCTACGGTAAAGGTGTCGCGCAAAACCGTGGCGTGAACTTTGGTGGTTGGTCTGGCGGTGACGATAAAGCTGAATCTCTATTCTTCACTTCTTACGGTGTGCTAAACATCTCTGAAAACTGGCAGATGGGTTCTGAAATTACCTATATCGGTGCACTCGACCAACTGTTTGGTGCTGATGACTTAAAACGCTACCTTGTGGCTGTCCGTCCTTCTTATAAAGTGAACGATAACCTTCGTCTTGAGATGACGGCGTCTTATGGTCATGAAGAAGGGGCTGAAGGCTACTGGGGACGTACAGGGGATGATGTCGAAAGTGATATTTACAACATCGAACTCGCGGCGGCGTTTACTGTAAACGCAGACTACTTTGGTCGTCCTCAAATCAAACCTTACGTGAGCTACATTACCGCTGATGATGAAGCGAGCGCGCGTCAGATTGGCATCGAGGATGGTAAAAATGAAACCGTGATTGGTGTTCACACCGAAATTTGGTTCTAACCACACTTTGCAAAAGGCAGCGAATAGCGCTGCCTTGTTTGCTTTTGAATGATTGTTTAGCAGATCTGTTTTACCTTGAGAAAGAGAGATAAATCATGCAGAAAAACCGTGTAATCCTTGCCCTCATGTTGAGCTCGGCGTTAACCGCATGTGCGGCTTCTCCAACATTGGAAGCGACGACGTTGCAATCGGTGCCGGAAGCGGCAGTTTGCTGCAATAACTTCTCTGAATTTCCATGGTTAGAGCTCGGCACTAATGAGCAAATTGAGTTTTCGATTAATGCGGATTCGCCGGTAGGTCGCTTCGCTGAAGGGAACAGCTATTTTGCTGCGTTTAAGTTGCCAGCGCGTTCAAGCAAAGTGAATATTCAGCTTGCCAGCCATATGGTCAATGGCGAGGTTTTCGCGCCTAAGCTGATCACTTTAGATAAAGCGTTCAATATCGTGAATATCAATGATCATGATAGCTTTGATATCGAAACCACGGGCATGCTTACACGCACTCAATACCAGCTGAGCTTTACGCTCGACGTTGAGAAAACGCCTTACTTTATTGTTTATACTGATGAAAGCGAGCTAGGTGATTCGATTCAAATTCCTCATCCTGCCAAAGAGCGTGCTGTGGAGTTGGGTCAGCCAATGCCGATGGTGACCGACCCGAAATATACTTATGAAGCTTTTGGCTCTTTGGAAGTGGCGATCAAAACCTTATCGTTAGCCGCGCCTTCACGTACCACAGAGACACAGAAAGCGGCAGTTGTGGTGGCTCCGGTAAAATTGTCAGCGCCAGCATCAGCAACCATGCAAACATCGTCAGCAGTAAGTTCGAACACGAAATCGGCATCAACGAGTGTTCATGCTGATACACGAGCCTATTATTTTGAATCTATTCGAGCAGCAGTGAAGAACAACCAAACATCAAAAGCGATGACGCTGCTAGAAGAAGCCAACCGATTGGGTATCGACGGCGCACAGAAAGTGTTTGTTGACGCCGTAGATAACAAGTAACTCCATTATTAAAGTGTCTATTTTTGGACCTCAGAGAGCGCTTTCGCGCCCTCTGAGTTTTTTTAGTCTCTAGCAATACATAGCTTTTCTGCAGAACGCTTGTTGAGCAAGTAGTTCTCTTCCTCAAGCGCTCGGTGCGATAGTGCTGGGTTAGGTTGAGCGAAGGTTAATCCTTCCAACAAAGTAACTGGTGCTAATGGTTTTAATCTGGTTTTTACACCATCACGATTACACTTCATTTGCCCGGATTCTGGGTACCATTCGATCTCAATTGAACCGTCAATCACATCGGCTTCAATGCCGACCTCATATTCCTGACCGCGCAGTTTCACGATGAACTGAACTTCAGGTTGAGGGCGTTCAAACTCAAATGAGAACTTGGTTTTCTCAGCTTGTTCGACGTCAACATGCAGGGCGTTGTTATCACCAAACGGCAGTCGAGCGCTTAGGCGTTTCCAAGTTGATGGTAAGCTTGGGCAAAGCTTGATGGTGTTGCGCGAGAGCTGTGGCGTAAAGCCGAGATAGTCTTGCTGAGTGTTACGAGCAAATTCCGACACTGACCACGCTTGAGCATAAGTTCCGCTTTGAATGACGGACGTCGCAGACGCTTGGTAAGCATCCAAGTTTTCGCTCATGGTGCCGCGATGTCCCTGATATAAAATCTGATGGGCTAAGTTTTTGCTCAGTTGATACGCTAAATCCTGTTGCTGGTAACGGGTAAGTGCGCCCACAGTGAAGCCTGTGTTCCAACCCCAAATGGTCCCATTATGGTATGCCGCATCTTTGTGATACTCAGGGCGGTTGTCATGATAGGGGTGGAATTCTGGGTGCTCTTGTTGCAAAGAGCAGATGCCCCAAGGGAAAAGCAGATGCTCGACGCTGTTCTTCACAATGTGCTGCCCAATATACTCTGGAATTAAGGCTTGGTTGGTCGGAATGGTCAACGTCATTAGCTGGTTTGGGCGAATACTGATGTCTTTCACATCGTCTTGCTTGAGATGATCCGCTAAGCACATGGATTCGCTATCCCAGAACTTGTCGATAAAGCTGGCTTTCACTTTGTTCGCCAAAGTTTGGCAATGCTCCGCTAAGGCGTGGTCACCATTCCATTTTGCAAGTTGGTTTGCCACTTGTAGACTCTCAAACCACAATGCTTCGATGTCGTTGGCTTTCGGACCACGAGGTGACCATGGGATCTGACCGTTGATCTTGGCGTCCATCCAGGTATCGGGATCGCGATGTCGCATCAAGCCATCATCATCGAGATAGTGCTTTTCAACCCCTTCAATAAAGCGCTCTATGATGGGCAACATTTGCTGGGCGAACTGTGTATCACCGGAGTAGTTAATGTATTCGAAGATCTCGCGAATCATCCACGGTGTGCCGTCGGTCGTGTTGTAGATGATATTAGTCTCGCTGGTGACACGGTTTGGAATTCGACCATGATTTTTGTCTTTCAGATCATCTAACTGCATCGAAGCAAAGTTGGTGATGATGTCGCGGGCTTCGTCAAACTCGCCATTTACTAAACTGGTGCCGGGCAGCGCGATAAAGGTGTCTCTGCCCCAACAGTCTTTAAACCATGGCAACCCCGCCCAGATGCCGGTACCCAGCTCTTTATTAACGAAGGTTCGGCTGGCCAATCGTGCCCACATAACGGCGCGGTTGTATTCCAGATCGTCACACCAAAAATAGTTCTTGGTCAAAAACTCAAATACTGCGTTTTGATGTTTCAACTCTGCATGTTCGAGGGCTGCGTTTTGTGCTTGTTGGATAGCATCGGTTTTGTTGTTGGAGAACGCAAAGTAGGCAGTGAAGCGGTTCGTTGTGGTCTCTGAACTGAGCTTAATTTGAATGTTTTGGCTGCCGGACAGTACGTTATCACTGACGTTCGAATCTCTCTCATTGAGCGTTTGTGCTCGGAAGCTTTGGTTTGCGCTGATCGCGATAAACGAGAGCGAGCCTTCAGGGCAGATGTCTGGATCGACAGAGATAAGCAGGCAATCTTCCAACGCTTCTACTTGGCAGTACGATGGATTGAGGTTGAGTTCAGGAAACAGTGCCAACATTTCGCTGCTGGTGGATTCCACATTCAGTGCAGCAAGGCGTTGCCCTGCAATCAAGGACAAGCCATCTTTACTGGCATTCTCATAATGATGCTCGATTCCATATGGCATTAAGCAGGCATACTGCGCCTGTGTTTTGTCGTTGAATACGTTGCCAATGCTTGAGGCGAAACCACCTAAATACCAACCTTGATGATGGCGATAACGTGCCGTGCCCAAAGCGCTGTGTGTGGTGCCTTCATAGTAGCCGTCGAGGTTATCACCAAACACAAATGGGAAAGGCGTTTCGCTCTTGATCGCCAACGCCTCGAACAACTCATCGAGCGGAAGGATTTTGGCTGTGCTTGGCAATGATTTAGCGGGGATAGGACCTGATTGCGAAGTGATGAGATGATCGAATTTCAATTGAGTGAGTAAGGAGGCGGTGTCTGCCATTTCGGGTTTGACGCTTAGACTTGGCGACGCTGTGCTGAAGTCGAGCGTCAGCAAATAACGACCTGATTGTTTTGGTTCAAACACCAAATCATTACCAATGCCTTGAGTTGGAATAAGCGAGAGCTTTTGACTCAAACTGATATTCACTGCTTTAATATCATCTGCGGCGAACGTCCATTCTTCGCTGCCATTCAAATCAGCGATTTTGAATTGGTGTCTATCGGCTGGGAAAACTACGCTAGCTTGTAGTTGGTGCTCATCAATTGGCTGGAAAGGCGTATCTAGCCCCCAACCATTTAGTGTGCCTTTCAGATATAACGTTGGGTATTGGGGCATATTCTAGAGTCTCATAAAATAAAAAAGGCACAGCGAACTGTGCCAAATACGAACATGAAAGAATTAGCGAACAATTTGTTTTGCTGCAGTGTCTAGGGCGTCTTTCACGGTTTGCTTGCCTTGCATCGCGTTATCGATAGCAGCACCTTCCGCAAAGAAGTAAGACGTCATTTGAGGGATGTTCGGCATGATCTCGCCGTTTTCTGCGTTGATCATGGTTGATTTAATGCGTTCGTCACTTTCCAGCACTTTCTGGAACGATTTTAGTGTCACGGCACCAAGTGGCTTGTCGTCATCCATGATTTTCAATGCGGCGTCTTGGTATAGGTAGTTTTCTAGAAACTCAACAGCCAGATCTTTGTTTGGACTTGATGCGTTAATACCCGCACTCAAAATGCCAACGAATGGGTTACCTTTACCGCCGTTTAAGGTTGGCAACACGGCAACGCCGTAGTTCACATCCATTTTGTCTAGGTTGCCCCAAGACCACGGACCGTTGATGGTCATTGCCACTTCACCTTTGGTGAACGACGCTTCGGATACTGAGTAATCCATATTTGGATCGACGATGCCTTTGTTGACCATGTCGACAAGGAATTGCAGACCAGCCACACCCGCCTCATTGTTTACACCCGTGTCTTTAGCATCGTAGCCTTCTGCTGTTTTACCAAAAGCATAAGCGCCGCCAGCTGAAATCATTGGCCAAGTGAAGTAAGCGTTTTTCACGTCCCACATGATCGCTTTCTTGCCTTGTTTTTGCATCGCTTGGTGGATGGACTCCAGCTCTTCCCAACTCTTAGGTGGGTTTGGCAACAGGTCTTTGTTGTAAATTAGAGAAGGGACTTCGATAGCCAGAGGGTAGCCAAAGATTTTGCCATCTACAGTGACTGCATCCCAACTGAAATCGACAAGCTTATCTTTAAACTCTTGGCTCGGTTTCACTTCTTGCAGTAAGCCCGCTTGAGCGTAGCCACCAAAACGGTCGTGTGCCCAGAAGATGATGTCAGGACCACCGCCTGTCGCGGCGTGTTGTTGGAACTTTTCTTCTAGAGAATCCGGGTGCTGAACATTAACCTTAATCCCCGTATCTTCTTCGAACTGTTGACCAATTTGGCTCAATCCTTGGTAAGACTTATCACCGTTGATCCAAATGATGATCTCACCTTCCTGCATTGCAGAAACAGAAGGCGCTAAAAGAACAGATAAAGTGCAAAGCGAAAGTGTTTTTAGAATAGGTTTCATTGCGATAGATTCCTTGTTTCAAACCTAGTGACTGGACGTCAGCTGTTGTTTCACGGTTTGATAATACGGGGATGCACTCTGCGGTTAAAATTGATTTCTTTGTCGTTGGTATTACATTTTTCTATATCAATGCGTTGGAATGTGATCGGGGAAGGGCATTGGCTCGGGCGATACCCAGTAGCCAATGCTTTGTGGTGGTTGATGTAGAGAAGGGATTTGGAAGGTTTTGACTGTTTTTGTGAACAGCAGCCAAATTTAATCTGCGATGGAAGCGTCTATATCTAGTGTGAAAGCACTAGCGCACTGTGGCTCGATATTCAGTTGGCATTTACCGACACCATTTTCGACGCGTAAGGTGAGTGGAGAAAGACGATTCATAGCGTCTTTTAAGATGTACTCGCCATCGCGCAGTTCGAGTTTTTTGATCAGCTCAGATGGCATGACCAACTCTATGTTTTGAGGTTGTTCTCCCCTTAATCGTGCGACTGCCAAAATCAATTGCTGACTCGAATAGCGAGCAAAGCAGAATGACTCTTCCCTCAAGGCTTGTTGATTACTTGGATACAGGTCAAAGTAACCTCCCATTTTGGCTGGCGAGGTCAAAGCTAAGTTGAGTAAGCGTTGATAATAGGCTCTTACTTCTTTCTGTTGTTGCGATAACAAGCCCCCGTCGAACTTGCCATGATTCATCCACTTTTGGTGTTCTGGGACACCGATGTAATCAAAGATGGAGGTACGACTTGGTTGCCCAAAGCCTGCGTTTTCTCTTCCTGCTTCTCCCACTTCTTGTCCGAAATACACCATGGTTGGTGAGGTGCTAAGCAGAGTAGAAATCAACATAGCGGGCAAGCCGTTCTCTGCACTGCCTGCAAACTCAGGTGAGGCAAGACGCTGCTCATCGTGGTTATCAAGGAAGTGCAGCATGTGGTGTTCAATATCCATCATGCTTTCTTGAATCTCACTGATTTTGCTCACATGCTGTTTGCTGTGCATCACGTCTTTGAGGCAATCATAGAGGTCAACTTTGTCGTACAGATAGTCCATCTTGCCGAGATGAATGTAGTCGCGATACAGATGCGGTTGATACACCTCTGCCATCAAGAACACCTCTGGATTGACTGCTTTGATGCTGGAATTCATAAAGCTCCAAAACTCAACAGGCACCATTTCCGCCATGTCATAACGGAAGCCATCGACGCCTTTGTCTATCCAGTAAAGCGCTATGTCGCGGAACTTATACCAAGAGTTTGGCAGCGTTTTGTCTTGCCAGAATTGCAAATGCTCAGCATGGGATTTGTTTGCGTAATCGGCTGGCAGTTCTGGGAAATCTTTGCTGCCGTCTGGGCGCACGCCGTAATTGATTTTGGCGGTTTCATACCAATCATCAAATTGCGGCTGAGCAAGCCTAGAGCCGTTGCCGGTCCATTTGGCGGGAAACTCTTCAAAGACAGACAATTTTTCAAAGGAAGAAAGGTTCCTAATTAGCGTCGGGTCACCTAGCAGGGAAAATTGCTCAGGAATGTTAGGTAACTCAAACGCTTGATTAGGAACGTAATAGAAATTGTTGTCACGATGGTACTCAACGCTCGTATCGTCATCGGCACCAAAATCTCGCACACCGACAGGGTTGTTCAAACCTTGGTAACGTCTGGCAACGTGGTTTGGCACAATATCGATGATGACCTTCATGTTGTGCGCATGCGTACGCTCGATAAGGGCTTCAAACTCTTCTAATCGATATGCTGGATCATCCGCCAAATCGGGATTCACGGAGTAATAATCTTTCACTGCATAAGGCGAGCCTGCTCGTCCTTTCACCACCGCTGGATGGTCGTTCTCAATGCCAATGGCACTGTAATCGCGGATCACCGCATGGTGTGGTACTCCAGTGTACCAAATATGCGTAATGCCAAGCTGTTGAATGACAGTGAGCGCCTTTTCGTTAAAGTCACTGAACTTACCGACGCCGTTTTGCTCAATGGTGCCCCAAGGTTGATTGGTGGTGTTGGTGTTGCCAAATAGTCGGGTGAAAACTTGATAAACGTTCGCTGCGGAATTCATAGATATTTAAGGGAGCTCGTGGCTCCCATATCCTCCAAAAGTTATTTCAGTTTGACTGCGAAAGACTCGTAAGGTGCGAGGGTTATCGTCGCTGCAATCGCGCAAGGCGTCGCATAGTTACTGATTAAGCACTCTACCTGATCGGCTTGATATTGGGTTGGAACTTGCAGTGTTTGCTCGTGCTCTGAGAAGTTACTCACGATAAACAACAGTTCACCTTGGTATTCGCGCACGTAGCCAAACACGTGTTGATGCTCTTGCCATACTGGAGTGAAGCTTCCGTAGACGATGGTTTCATGACGTTTACGCAGCTCAATGAGCTTTTTGTAGTGGTAGAAGATCGAGCTCGAATCGTTAAGCGCCGCTTCCACGTTAATCTGTGGGTAGTTCGGGTTGACCGCAATCCAAGGTGCTCCGCTGGTAAAGCCCGCGTGCTCTGATGCGTTCCAGTGCATTGGTGTACGCGCATTATCACGACTGTTCTTGTGAATCGCATCCATCATGTGCTCGTGGCTGATACCGGCAGCGGTTTTCACATCGTAGAATTGTCGCGTTTCGATATCGCGGTAATCGCTTAGTTGGTCGAACGCCACGTTGGTCATGCCAATCTCTTCGCCTTGATAGATGTATGGCGTGCCTTTCAAAAAGTGCAGCGTTGTTGCTAGCATCTTGGCTGACTCGACTCGATAGGCTTTGTCATTGCCAAACTTCGACACTGCACGAGGCAAATCGTGGTTGTTCCAAAATAGGGAGTTCCAACCCGTGTCTTGCAGCTCGACTTGCCACTTGGTTAGCACGTCTTTGAATTCTTTAAGGTCGAGCGGAATCGGCTGCCATTTGTCGCCACCTTGCCAGGTTAGGGTAATGTGTTCAAATTGGAACACCATCGACAGCTCATGACGCTCTGGTGCGCTGTACAGCTTAGCGATCTCAGGCGTTGCCCCCCAAGTTTCGCCGACCGTTAATACATCTTTGCCACCGAAGGTTTCTTTGTTCATTTGTTGCAGCAGCGGGTGCAGGCGATCGCCATTGCCCGTGATACCTTTGTCGACTTCTTTTCCTATCAGATCAATCACATCCAATCGGAAACCGCCGATGCCTTTTTCAATCCACCAGTTCATCATCTTGAATACTTCTTGATGAACTTTCGGGTTCTCCCAGTTCAAATCCGGCTGGCGTTTTGAAAAGAGGTGGAAGTAGTACTGCTCGGTTTTCTCGTCCCATTGCCAAGCATCGCCACCAAAAATCGATTCGATGTTATTTGGTAGATTGCCTTCTGAGTCTGCATCACGCCAGATGTAGTAATCGCGGTACGGGCTATCTTTAGATTCACGCGCAGAAACGAACCAAGGGTGCTCATCCGAAGTGTGGTTAACCACCAAATCCATAACGATTTTGATATCACGCTCGCCAGCTTCTTTGAATAGCTGTTCCATGTCTTCCATGGTGCCGAACTCACGTGCGATGGCTTGATAGTCTGAAATGTCGTAACCGTTGTCATCCATTGGCGATTGGTAAACAGGAGAGAGCCAAATCACGTTGATGCCAAGGTTTTTCAAGTAATCCAGTTTGCTGATGACACCTTTTAGATCACCGATGCCATCATTGTTGGAGTCGTAAAAACTGCGTGGGTAAATCTGATAAACGACTGCATTATGCCACCACGTTTTTTCCATGTTGTTTGTGCCTTTTCAATCAAAAATCTAAGACAAAATATAGTGGCTTTTCCCCGCTAGTAGAAATTGAACTTTTTGCTTATGATATAGGAAAAATTGATACCTAAATGAGTGGGCGATGATGAATCGAGTGAATCGATATTTTCTGACCGTAGCCAGAACCGGAAACATCAAGAAGGCGTCTGAGCTGCTGCATGTAACACAACCAACCCTGACAACGGCGATCAAGAAGCTAGAAAGCGATATGGGTGTATCGCTATTAATACGTCGTTCTAAAGGCGTAGAGCTGACAGAATACGGGCAAGTATTTCTCCGTTATGTCGAGGAACAGCAAGAAAAGCACCTCGATTTGATGCACAAAATTCAAGACATGCATCAAAGGGAACACGGTAAACTGAAGATCGGTGTTGGTGAAGCGTGGTGGGAGCTTTTTGTGCGACATGGGATCACCAAATACCAAGAAGCGCATCCTCATAGCTCACTCTATATTGAATTTGGCAACAACCTTTCTTTGATGCAGCACCTGATTCAAGGTGATATAGATTTATTTATTGGTCACGAAATCGGCGGATTGAAAGATCTTATGCCGGTGGTGTTCAGACCGCTGTTCCAAGATCAAGAGTCTTTCTTTGTTCATCGAGACCACCCTCTACTTAATGACAAAATGTTTTTGGAATCACCATCCGAGGCGATGTCTGCTTATCCACTGATCCGCGTAACGCCGGGGCATTCTCGATACAGCTCAGTGCTCAACAACGCATTCGAGTACGATCAAATCTTCAACCAATCCAATGAAACTGCACCTGTGGTTTATGAAGTCGGTTCTCTGCTTGCTAGCTTGGATTTGCTCGAAACGACCAATGCTATTATGCCTTACAGCGATAAGATGAACGGTTGGATGGAGAAAAACGGCGTGAAGTGTTTGCACACAGATACCAGTAAAATCGGTAATGTCGGTATCTATCACAAACGCCAGTTAGATAACGACAAAGCTCAGTTCCTTATCAATGAAATCCTGACCATGACGACAGAGATTTAGTAAGGTCTTACATCCCCTCATAGTAAGCACGAATCGATTCTAAAGAGATAATTTTATGACCAACAACATAAATTTCAGAGCCTTCCTACCAAGTGATAAAGAGGATTGCCTGCGCATCTTCGATGAAAACTGCCCTGAATATTTCGCAACTAATGAAAGAGAGGATTACGCGGAGTTTCTTGATAGTGACCCACAAGGTTATGAAGTGTGCTTTCTAAATGGTGAACTCGTTGGTGCTTATGGTTTGAGTGGCAAAACACAGGCATTTCATAGCTTGAACTGGATTTTAATCTCACCAAAAGCGCAAGGCATGAAGATTGGTCATGAGTTTATGAGTCGAGCGATTCACCGAGCTGAGCAGTTGAACATCCCCCAAATCAAAATCGCCGCAAGTCATTTATCTGCGCCGTTTTTTGCCAAATATGGTGCCGTAGAGCTGAACTACATCCCTGATGGTTGGGGTGTCGATATGCACCGTATCGATATGGAATTGAATCTCCAGTCGTAAGCAAATTCGAGCTATGAAAGCGTAGCGTGAGTATTTGGTTAAAACACCTTGCACCATATGGTGCTTTTATTGGTTTTTGTTAGGTTATTGAACTTGGTTATCGAAAGCGTTTTTTGCCTTTCGTCAAACAGATAAGGACAGACAATGCCAACAAAGATCTTAGTGCCTACTTTGGCGCTACTTCTCAGTGCATGCGGTGGCGATGGAGATTTGTCATCACCTGCAGACAGCGGCTCACAATCCCCTGATACACCACCTACAGCCACCACTTTTGCCGATCAAATGCTTGCCGCAGTTAACGATGCTCGATCTAAAACTCAGCAATGTGGTTCAAGAACTATGCCTCCCGTTGGAGCGCTTACTTGGAGTTACGATTTAGAAAGCGCAGCGTATGGACACTCTAGCGATATGGCAAACAGTGATTTTATGAGCCATACCGGATCAAATGGCAGCACGCTTTCCAGTCGCATCAATGCCACAGGTTATGCTTGGAGTAGGTTAGGAGAGAATGTCGCTAGAGGGCAACGTTCAATCGATGCGGTAATGAACTCTTGGCTATCGAGTGAAGGGCACTGCCTCAATATCATGAACGCCGACTTCGACCAGATGGGCTCATCCATGGTGGAGAACCAATCGACGAATTATCGCTATTACTGGACCCAAGTCTTCGCCAAGCAGCGTTGATGACGACAAATAGATCAGTCTGGACAACAAACAGATAAAGCCAGTAGAGGAGACTCAACTGGCTTTATTTTTATTTTGGTACAGTTGGTCTAAAAAATTGACAAGATAAGTTTTGATCGATTATTCTTTTTATAGACCAAGTGGTCTTGAAAGGTTTGAAATGAATAAGCCGTTTAAATGAAGGGGATCGAATGATGTCTACGAGTAAAACTACGATAAAGAATGCGCATATCAATTGGGATTGTGAGGGTAAGTTCAACTTCACGACTGGGTTTGGTGCAACCAAAGCGGAATCCATGATCGCCAATTACGCAGCGTTTATTGCTCCAGTGATCCTCTACTTTTTTGCATGGCAAACCTTGGAGTGGAGTTGGCTTCAAATTATTGTCGCGTCATTGCTCACGTTAGATATGATTGGAGGTGTTCTGACGAACTCTTTAGGCTCGATGAAGCGATTTCTACATACCGACCAAAAACTTGAGCTGACTTGGATGGGCAAATTGGTAGGCAGCAAATTCTTGTTCCCTGCTATTCACTTTCAATTGTTTGCTGTGCCGTTATGTTTTGATATCGCTTGGTCTTACGCGTTTTTCTGGTATGCCGTGATGATGGTATCGGTTGTGTTTTTGCACTTCCTGCCGCTTTATTTACAACGTCCGGTTGCGCTACTTGCAGTCATGTTATCCATCATTCTTTCGACATTAGTCCCGGCTCCGACTGGTTTAGAATGGTTAGCACCAATCTTCATTATTAAGTTAGTGCTCTCACACGGTGTTCGAGAAGAGCCTTACCGCCCGTCTCTTTCTCAATAGATACGAGCATCGTCAATTACGCCTCCTTGATAAACGAAACGCCAGCAAGGAATTCCTGCTGGCGTTTTTTATACTTGGTATTAACTCGTTAAGTTACGTAGTTTTGGATCATCGGTAAGGTATTCTACAAATTCGATTTCAAAGCCAGCTGGGTCAACAAAGTAAATGTTCTTACGGTATGGCTCTTTTGCGCCGGGTTGGGCAATTGGATAACCTGCTTCAATCAATCGTTTTGTCACACCGTCGATGTCATTAGTCACGTAGGCGAAGTGTGCGAGACCAACTTGGTGACCACTTAATTCTCGGTTGTTGCCTTCGCCGTGGTCGCTCATTGCAATGTATTGGTATTCATCGCCAAAGTGCAGCCAGTTTCTCGGCTTTCCACTCCATTCGCCAGTACCTTCATCACGTACATACCAATGTGGAAATGCCGCTTGATAAAAGTTCAGCATTTCTGGGATATCCTTTACCACTAAGTTCACATGTTCTAGTTGGATCATTGTGTGCTCCTTTCTTTCATTTCCTAGCCAACGATGAACATGCTAAAACCTCAAGTTAAGTTGAGGTAAAGAGTTTTTTTGGAATTTTTTATTGTAAGTGCGTTGGCTAATTATTTGGATCGAGTTTTTGGTGAATAGATTCCCAGTCTCACCTAGGTTCGCGGGAATGACGGGGAGAGAGCTAAACGAACAGCGTCATTCTGAAGGAGCCTAAGCGATTATTCAGAATCTAATTTCAGCGCGTTGTGATGTTGCATTGTGAATTGAACTTTCCGCGATTGCAGGACCAGTCCCTCCCCTTTGAGGTCGTTGCTTTGAGAGCTTTGGAGTTTGATACAAGGGGAGGTTAGGTGGGGTTGGTGGTTTGAAACTGAATGTAGGGTTATGTGCTTACAACCCTCTTTCACCGTTTGTTTGTTCGTGTTCTTGTTAATCATTTTCGATCGAGTTTGTGGTGAATAGATTCCCAGTCTCACCTAGGTTCGCGGGAATGACGGAAAGAGAGCTAAACGAACAGCGTCATTCTGAAGGAGCCTAAGCGATTATTCAGAATCTACTTTCAGCGCGTTGTGCTGTTGCATTGTGAACTGAATTATCCGCTAGCACAAAACCAGTCCCTCCCCTTTGAACACGGAGTGTTGAGAGCTTCGGAGTTTGATACAAGGAGAGGTTAGGTGGGGTTAGTGCTTTGAATCTGAATGTTGGGTTAGGTGCTTGCGACCTTCTTTCACCTGTTGTTTGTTCGTGTTCTTACTAATCAATTTCGATCGAGTTTGTGGTGAATAGATTCCCAGTCTCACCTAGGTTCGCGGGAATGACGGAAAGAGAGCTAAACGAACAGCGTCATTCTGAAGGAGCCTAAGCTATTATTCAGAATCTACTTTCAGCGCGTTGTGCTGTTGCATTGTGAATTGAACTTTCCGCGATTGCAGGACCAATTCCTCCCCTTTGAACTCGTTGTGTTGAGATCTTCGAAGTTTGATACAAGGGGAGGTTAGGTGGGGTTGCTGGTTTGAGGCTGAATGTTGGGTTAGGTGCTTTCTACCCCCTCCAACTCCCCCTTTTCTTGACATGGTTTGCCAAGCATTTGAATATGGTTATCAAGGGGGAGGGGATTCTTTGTTGTGTTGAGTGTTTCTAAATTTATTTCCCAAGGGGTTATGAAAAACGTAGTATCTCTTGAATTTTTTGTGAACTATATTTGTTACATAATCTATTTATGTATGACGGCTCGATAGACTTTACAAATGACAAATAACCTGACAAATATGATTTATCTTCTGAGCTCAATGAGCTCCACTTGTAAACTTGCTCTCTAATGAATCTTTTATTACCTCTGCCTATAGATAGTTTTTTATCAAGCGTAATAACAACACCCGTCACACTCATTCTATTTTTCTTCGATGAATGTTTTGTTTTTTTCTTATTGATGGTTAGAGTAGGGTATTCTAAGCTCTTAATTATTCCAGATACTCCCTTTTGTATAATACAAAGCACATTTTTATTACTTGTAGAGAAAAACATATCATCGGCATATCGAGTGTACTTAACACCATAAGACTTAGCAAGTCGACTTATTCTTTCATCTAATGTATAACAAATAGAGTTTGATAGAGATGGTGATGTTACAGAACCAATTGTAATTGTATCTTTCCTACATATAATATTAGTCATGAGTTTGAAGTCTTCTTCATCAAAATGAGGGAAGATCTTAGAAATAGACTCATGGCAGTATTTTTCTATGTCTGATCGAGTAATTGACTCGAAGAAGTCCTTTAAGTCTATTCTTAGTAGATAATTGTTATTCTTGTGAACATTAGCATGATCTTTTAAGCTCCTTTTTTTCCTGTAGGCATAGCATGCGTCATGCACTGGTAGTTTGTCTAAAACTTCATCATATACAACCTTTTGAAGAGCTCGAATTGCCATTGAGGGTTGGTAAATTAGCCTCTGGCTTCCATCTTTTTTAGGGATAGTAAATCTAGCATATGAGATACTAGCTTTATTAGCTATATCCAAAACTTGATCTTTCTCGATAAGAGTACTTTTACTAATTAGCTCTAACAACATTAATCAGTTACCTTTCGAATTGCTTCTTTAAACTCTTCGATATATAAAAGCTTGGATAAACATATAAGGCGAAGTCTTCGACTTACACTTAATAAATTTGTTGTTGTTTCATTTCTATATAATCTTTCATAGTTAATACAAGTATATAATTTTTTATCTTTGAAACTAAATGACTCTATTATTTTTAAAGCGACGCAAAGAGAAATTATGAACTTAACTTCAGATTCATTATCTTTTAGTTTGAAGGATTGTTTGCATATGTCATATATATTGTCTTCGTCTATAGGACCTATGCTTGTGATTATTATCACTACAATGAACAACAGTTCTTTTCGAGAAAAATTTTTATCACCAAACTTGTCGTCATTATCTTTTTTGAGTGATTTAAAGCCTTTGTTAAGATTGTCGATCATTAAAGGCATTGTTGTTAATATGGTCTCAAAATCTGCATAAATTGTAGGTTTATACACTGAATCGCTATTTATCCAGCTTATTGGACCTGTATTTATAAACGATAGGTCATCTTCAAAATTTTTGTCGAGAATTGGAAGTAGTTTTGAACGTAATCTGCTACTGATAGAGAATGCGCCAAGTTCAGCGACCGTGCCATATGACTCGACAAGTATAATCACTGCATCAGAAAAGTCAGCTAGCCATTCTTCCAACCTCAAAGCATTTATAGAGCCGTCTTTATTTTGTGATTGATTAGAAGAGATTATTTCCCAAGCATTTTCTGCCCTAAAAGTCATGAGGTTAGGAGCATGTTTATCTAGGTAACATTCGATGACTTCTCGATTATTACAATACTTGGGGTCTCCACCGCATATGAACAAAATTCTTGGTAGCTTAGCTCCTCCAAAAAGTGATCGTTTGTAATCACTAGGGTATCTACCTTGGTGTGACTTAAACTGCTTAATCAATACGTTTTTTGCAGAGAGAAATTTAGGGTGGCTAAACCATGTGGAATGAGTGTTTTTTCGCGACATAATCTAACGCCGATGTCTGAATGAGCAGAGGGAAAATTAGCCCTTACCGTAGCAGTTTGAAGGCTGAAATGAGAAGTTGCGTAGCAACTGAGCATTTCAGAATTTAAACTGACTTCGAAAATTCAAATTTTTGAAGTGAGTTCCTCACTGAGAAAATTTGGACTTTTCGAAGTTCAAAATACCTCAGGAGTGTTACAGAAAGGCAGTACGCCTTTCTTGAAAGTAAAAGTTTACTTTCATAACTAAGGGCTTGTTTGCATATTATCAGTGTTGTTGCATTTGTCAATGGTGCTAATTTGTTGTTTTCATGGTAGTTGTAGAATTGAAAAAATCGGATGTTTGAGGGTATTACTTATTGGAGCTTTGAAATAACCCCAAAATCAAAAAAAGCCAGCAGTAGTAGCTGCTGGCAAAGTCTTTGGGCTTCTAGGTTTTTGCTTTTATTTCTTGCCACTCCGTTCTACACAGTGCCCCGATTGGCTTTCCGGGGAAGAAAACACAGCACTGTGCGCTTTGTGTCCAAGAAATTTGGAGATTAGCCTTGCTTACGGATTAGGTAGTCAAATGCGCCTAAGCTTGCTTTTGCACCTTCACCCATCGCAATGATGATCTGTTTGTAAGGAACGGTTGTTGCGTCACCGGCTGCGAACACACCTTCTAGGCTAGTATCGCCACGGCTGCCGACTTCAATTTCGCCGCGCTCAGATAGCGCTACTTCTGAATCTTTTAGCCATTCTGTGTTCGGTACTAGGCCGATTTGAACAAAGATACCTGACAGTTCAATCTCTTTGATTTCATCTGTGTTGCGGTCTTTGTACTTCAAGCTTGTTACGCGAGTACCGTCACCTACAACTTCAGTAGTTTGCGCCATCGTAATGATGTCTACGTTTGGTAGTGAGTTTGCTTTGTCGATAAGCACTTGGTCTGCGCGAAGTACGTCTGCGAATTCAAGAACCGTTACGTGTTCTACGATACCAGCAAGGTCGATAGCGGCTTCGATGCCTGAGTTACCACCACCGATAACCGCAGTTTTCTTGCCTTTGAACAGTGGACCGTCACAGTGTGGGCAGTACGCGACACCTTTGTTGCGGTACTCTTGCTCACCCAGAACGTTCATTTCACGCCAGCGTGCACCTGGGCTTAAGATGACACTCTTACTTTTCAGCGTTGCGCCACTTTCAAGCTGGATGTGAATCAAACCATCTTCTGTGTGTGCTGCGCCCATTAGCTTCTCAGCTTGTTGCTCAGTCACGACGTCTACGTCGTATTCTTTTAGGTGTTCTGCAAGGTCAGTTGCCAGTTTTGGACCTTCAGTACGTTTTACCGAAATGAAGTTCTCAATTGCCATGGTGTCCATAACCTGACCACCAAAGCGTTTAGCAACAACGCCAGTGCGAATACCTTTACGAGCGGCGTATAGAGCAGCTGCGCTACCACCAGGACCACCGCCGACAACAAGTACGTCGTATGGGTCTTTTTCGCTCAGTGCTTTCGCCGCTTTCTCGCTCGCGCCGTCATCCACTTTGTTTAGGATTTCAGTCAGAGACATACGACCTTGACCGAATAGCTCACCGTTCACGAATACACTTGGTACAGCCATGATGTCGCGTTGTTTCACTTCATCTTGGAACAAACCACCGTCGATCATGGTTGCTTTTACTTTCGGGTTGATCGCCGCCATCATGTTGAACGCTTGAACCACGTCCGGACAGTTTTGACACGACAGTGAAATGAAGATTTCTACGTCTAGATCTTTGTCTAGTGCTGCGATTTGCTCAATCACTTCTGGTTCTAGTTTGATTGGGTGACCGCCAGAATGAAGCAGAGCCAATACTAGAGAGGTAAATTCGTGACCCATTGGCAAGCCTGCAAAGCGTAGTGCAGTGCCTTTTGCTGGGTTAGTTACCGCCATCACTGGTTTACGTGCGCTTGCGTTGTCGTCACGTTCAACGGTGATTAGGTCGCTCATCTCTGCGATTTGGTTCGCTAGAGACAAAATGTCATTCGATGCTTTGCTTTCATCTAGACTAACCACTAAACGAACTTCTTCTTTTACATTAGCCAGATATTGTTTGAGTTGTTGTTGGATCGCTTGGTCTAACATAGTTGTTACTACCTTAATTAAAACTAAAAAGTGGTTACTGTAGATAAAACCTGAGGGGGAGAGAGCAAATCAGGCAGAAGGTCGTCAAGGTATCTAACCTGAAGTGCTCTCTAATTCAGCTCTAATCAGAAAAAGGAAATCGGGAACTGATTAGAACTTAAATTTCAGTGGCTTAGATTTTGCCAACTAGGTCTAGTGATGGAGCTAGTGTCTCTTCACCTTCTTTCCATTTAGCTGGGCAAACTTCGCCTGGGTGCGCTGCTACGTATTGAGCTGCTTTCACTTTGCGTAGTAGGTCTTCTGCGTCACGACCGATACCTTCAGCAGTGATTTCCATTGCTTGGATAGTACCTTCTGGGTCGATTAGGAACGTAGCGCGGTCTGCAAGACCTTGACCTTCACGCATCACACCGAAGTTGTTTGTGATGTTGCCTGTTTGGTCGCCAAGCATGTAGTACTGAATCTTACCGATTGTGTCTGAGCTGTCGTGCCATGCTTTGTGAGTGAAGTGTGTGTCAGTTGATACTGAGTAAACTTCTACGCCACGTTTTTGTAGCTCTTCGTAGTGGTCTGCTAGGTCGCCCAGTTCTGTTGGACATACAAACGTAAAGTCTGCTGGGTAGAAGAAGAATACTGCCCATTTACCTAGAACGTCTTGTTCTGTTACTTCAACGAATTCGCCGTTTTTGTACGCTGTAGCTGCAAATGGTTTGATTTGAGTATTAATCATAATTTACTTTCCTTTGAATGTTTTAAGCTGAGCTGTTGTTGCTTTCGGAAAGTATATTCTCATCGGAGTGTGTTTAAGGAAAATCGCTTGTAACTATCCTATTGATAGCCATTTCCTATTTCACTTGATAGGCATATCCGATGTAGGTGAGTTTGCTTTGATAGGTTTTATTGAAGATGAATGCAGAGCGATAATAGATAATGTTGATTGAGAAGGGCGATGAGGGAGGATGGAGGTATAACGTGAGATCCCCGCTTAAAAAGGCGCGATAAGCCGCGCCTTCTCATATTATGCAAACGGAATTATTTGCGGTTGTGACAGTGGTACTCACCAGTTTTACTGTTTGTATGACAGCCATTTGCATCGGTGCCTCCAGAATGGGCAAACGCCGCAGAAACCATACCGAAACTAACAAGAAGAACGAATACTGCCTTTTTCATTTAATACTCCGAAATGTATGCCCAAACTTGAGCGCGCGGAGTTTTACATGAGTGATACTAGTTGAATATGATTTCAATCAACCTTTAACGTCTCATCGCCCACTTATTTCGTCAGTGGGCAAGATTTCAAAGGATTAGCTCAGATTGTCGAGCACTTTGCCACACAGCTTCTTCAGCATGATCATTTCATCCAGCTCTAATGTGATTTTACACATCATGGCGTTTGGCACTGCCTTGGCTTGTTCTCTGAGAGCAAGACCTTGCTCGGTGAGGTTGAGTACGCGGACGCGCTCATCGGTTTCACTGCGACCACGCTCTACATAGCCTTTTGCCTCTAAGCGTTTAAGCAGCGGTGTGAGTGTGCCTGAGTCCAAATGCAGTTGTGACCCCAATTCTTTCACACTGGCACCGTCTTTCTCCCATAGCACCATCATCACTAAGTACTGCGAATAAGTCAGATCAAGCTCGTCCAGCAACGGACGGTAAGCTCGGATCACTGCATTTGCTGCGCTGTAGAGCGGGAAGCAAACTTGGTTTTCGAGTAAGAGTTTATCGTCGTCGGTCATGGTGTTGTCGGTGTAACACTGGCTCATTGGCGTTGCCTACCTGCTCATAGAAAAAGAGAGTCATAAAATAAATTGTGCACAATATAGTTGCAAACGATCTTTACTTCGATCTAAGATTGTGAGCAATTAAATTGTGCGCAACTTAAATTAAGAAGGACACTCGCATGACTACTCTATACAAAACTCAAGCTACCGCTTTGGCTGGTCGTAATGGTCAAGTAAAAACAGATGACGGTCTTCTCGATCTAGAGCTGTCATACCCGAAGGAAATGGGCGGCACAGGCGCAGCAACTAACCCAGAACAGTTGTTCGCAGCGGGCTATTCTGCATGTTTTTCTAACGCGATTCTGCACGTAGCACGTGAAGGTAAAGTAAACCTGAAAAGCGCTCCTGTAACGGCAGAAGTGGGCATCGGTCCGAACGATAACGGCGGCTTTGCATTAACAGTGAGCCTAGCGGTAGAGCTAGACATGCCACAAGAGCAAGCGCTAGAGCTAACGCGTATTGCACACCAAGTTTGCCCATACTCAAACGCAGTTCGTGGCAACATTGATGTGGCAGTAACGGTAAACGGCGAAGCAATTTAAGCGGTTCTTATCACTGCACAAAGACAAGAAAGCCTGCAAGTACGCAGGCTTTTTTTGATTGGTATGAAGCGAGAATACTTAACGCGACTCTAGTGGGTAAGAGCGGTAGCTCCACATGCCGTAAGTACGCAGTGCATCGCGATAAATACCAAGTAGTTCGCCATCGCTGGCTTTGGCTAAGTCTTTAAGCGGTTTGTCTGGGTAACTTACGGTGTCGAAAGTGATGCCTTGTGGACCAGTTTGCCAGCTTGCGATTTCAAATAGCGTTTGACCACGGCGCACGTGGCTCGCTGAGCTGATGATGGTCGCGTGCTTGATGTTATGACGTGCTAATGCGTAGCTGCTGAATAGGGCGTTACCTACCGTGCTGGTGGCATAGTTTTCTTCAATGATGCGATCTTTGCTTATTCCTTTTTCAATCAGCCAATCCGCCATTAACTTGCCTTCGGTTTTGTGGTTCTTTGGTACGCCGCCCGTCAATACGATCAACGCGTCTGGGTTTGCTTTTGCCATGGCTAGCGTGGTTTCCAAACGCTCAACCAAGATTTGGTGCATTGAACCATCCGGATTCAGTGCGTATCCCAGTGTGACGATCGCCCCCTTGTCATTTAGTTTGCCTTTATCGGCTTTCTCTTTTAGTGGCGTGGCAAGCACGCGGTCTACAGTGTCGAAGATGCGTTGGATGTCTGCCGCTTTACCAGCATTGAGCTTCGTGAGCGTCGTCATGTGTTTCGCTGATTCCGCTTGGTTGCCCTCAAAGCGTTGCCATACCGCTAAGTAAGCGTGCAAATCCACATCGTCTGGTGCGACCGAAAGGGCTTGTTCGAACAGTTCAATCGCGCGGTCTGCATTCTTGTTGTAGATCTGCGCGTTTGCCGCAGAAATCAGCAGGTCAGTACGGTATGGCTCAAGTTTGTAGGCTTCTAGTAAGCGGTCGGTAACAATCTCCATGTTGCTCGGCATTTTGGCGGTAAAACCAGCGTGTGAGATACGCGCAGGGGATTTGAATGCCTTTACCGCGTCGTTGAGCAGTTGGTCGACAACCTGACGCTTGGTGACGATCTGTGAATAGTCGGCTGAAGATTGGATAGCAGCATCGTTTGCTGCAATGGAGTATGGAGCAGCCGTTAGCGCAATCACGCTACCAAGAGCAATAGCAAGTAAGTTCTTCTTCATGAAATGTCCTAGAGGTGCTGTAGTACCTAGTTTTTATCGTGCCTAACGTTGTTGTAGGTCGAACGAGTTCGATGGATTTTTTCAGTCTAGGTTCGCTTCATGAATAAACTGTGAAATGAATCCCAACTCAGCCGAACGAAGGGATTCATGTGGTTAAAACGCGAAGTAGGATCACGAAAAACGTTGCCCACCGGCTGTTGTGTTAAACGGTTGGATTTAAAGACAATCGCGAGCTGGTTGCTCTCTTCATATGTGAACAGCACTCGACCAGCCATCCATTACGATGTGCGGCGTTGTATGCGCCTCGACAGCAGCGAAGCCAATCTTTCTTGGTCGAGAAGTAAGAGGCGCTGCCCTTACAGATTTTCAGTGTCCATTTGGCGCGAGCAGAGCGCATATGCTGGCAACACTTTTTCATCCATCCATTACGGTGTGCTGCGAAGTAAGCGCCACTGCAGCCTTCTTGCCATGCGGTTCGAGTCTTGAATTCAGAAGCACTTTTGATGCAGGCGTCGAGTGTCCATTTCTTTTGCGTTCTCGGCGCACCCATGTGAGCGCAGCAGTGCTCCAACCAACCTCGGTTTCGTGCCGCTTGATACGCACTTTTGCACGCGCTGATCCACTCGGTCCGGGTCCGAAACGCTCGAGCGCTTTTGAGGCACGCCGCGAAGTCCCATTTCAGTTCGATGGGCTTCATGTGAGTGCAGCATTCGTCTAGCCAACCATTACGATTTGCTGCGTTATAAGCACCGCTGCAACCGCGTTGCCAATCAGAACGGGTATTGTACTTCTTGGCATTTTTCGCGCAGTTTTCAAAGGTCCATTTTTTACCTGTACGAGAGGGAAGCATGTGAGCGCAGCAATCTTCTACCCAGCCATTTTTACGAGCTGCATGGTAGGCGCTTTTGCACGCTTGGTTCCACTCAGAGCGGGTTTTATATCGAGCGGCGCTGCGTACGCATTTTTCGTAGGTCCACTTAACGCCAACGCGTTGCATGTGGGCACAGCATTGGTCTAGCCAACCATTCCGATAAGCAGCACTATAAGCCGCTTTACTCCCTTCGCTCCATGCGGTGCGAGTTTTGTATTGTGCTGCGCTTCGTTTGCACAGTTCGAGATTCCATTTCCCCCGTTTTTTGGGTAGGTCCATAAGATTCATAAGCGCACCTCTTCGAACGTATTCAGAATAAGGTTGAAAAGCCGTTTCCCTAAATGATGTCCTACCACGCTTTCTATGAAGCTTGCTCGTGGCGGTAGGTGAAAATACTGGTTGGGTATATGTACGGATTTTTAAGGCTTTGAGGTCAATTTAAGAGAGAAGTATCGGTGGGAAAAACAAACCCCGCAGCTAGGCGGGGTTTGATATTGAGCTTAGAAACGAGTACTACGCCAGTTTAAATGTCGCTACTTTCGAGTTGAGGTCTTCAGCTTGTGATTTCAGCTCAGAAGATTGGTTCATGGATTCTTCTGCACCAATCACCAAGTGATCGGTCACGTCTTTGATGGACGTAACATTCTGCGTGATCTCGTTGGTCACGTGCGTTTGCTCTTCTGCTGCTGTAGCGATTTGTGTCGCCATGTCGCTGATCAATGCAACCGCTGAATTGATTTCATCCAACGCTTGCGAAGCACGGTCGGCATCTTCTACCGAACCCATCGCCAGCTCTGAACTGCGTTCCATCAAGGTCACAGCGCGTTGAGTGGTGCGTTGCAGCGTTTCGATGGTGGATTTGATCTCTTCTGTTGAAGTGTGTGTACGTTGCGATAGTACGCGAACTTCATCAGCCACGACTGCAAATCCACGACCTTGTTCGCCAGCGCGTGCCGCTTCGATTGCCGCGTTCAACGCAAGTAGGTTGGTTTGTTCAGCAATATCACGGATGGTCGACAGCACGGTGTTGATGTCTTGTGCGTGTTGGTTTAGTTCACTAATAACACCACTTGCTTGGTTCACTTCAGAAGACAAGTTGTTGATCGAGTCTTTCGTGTTTACCACAAGTGAGTGACCGTTTTGTGTGCTTACTGATGAATCTTGCGCTACTTTCGCTGTTTGTTCAGCGTGAGAGGCGATCTCTTGAGTTGCAGACGCCATTTCTGTCACTGCCGTTGCCACAAGCGTGATTTCTTGTTGCTGGTGGTTTAGCTCATCAACCGATTGGTTTGCACGCTTAGTGCTTAGCTCAGACTGTTGGTTTAGGTCTTCAGCTTGATGACGAATATGACCAATAAGCTGCTGAAGGCTCGCAACGAACTGGTTGAAGTTCTCTGCCAGTTCACCTACCTCATCGCGGTTTTCTACTTTGATGCGTTGAGTTAAGTCACCACTGCCGTTAGCGATTTGCGACAGTGCATGAGAGACGTTGTAAAGCGGGCGAAACAGGATGTTACACAGCAAGTTAAACAACGCCACACAGATGATCACAACGATAGCCGTCGCGATAATTTGTCCCCAAACGGCATCGTAAAGTGGTGCAACAAGTGAGTCGCTATCCAGAACGGTTACTGTGGTTAGCTTGGTACCGTCGATGGCTTTTGCGTAAACCACAAAGTCTTTACCCTGAATAGACACAGTTCGATCCTGACCAGATCTTGCTGCTGCAACGATGTCATTGTTGCTCAAACCAAGCTTGCTCACAGGTTGATTAAGTAGTTTGCTGTCGTTGTGAGTGAAGATGTTGCCTTGGTCGTTCGCAATGAACATGTAGCCTTCGCCCGGTAAAATTACTTGGTTTAGGCTGTTTAGGATATCGCCGATTTCTACGTCAGCACCTAATACTGAGGTTTGACCGTGAAGCTGTATCGCTTTACCCAAAGACACCACGTTTGCGCCTGTTGCGGCGGCAACCGTTGGGTTATCCATAAAGACTTTGGATGGATTAGCAATGGCATTGGTGTACCAACCCCATTTGCGTGGGTCATCGTTACCTGGCGGTAGAACAACGCCGTTTGCGTTATCTTGTGAACCGTCTGGGTAAGCTAAGAAGACGTTATCAAACTTGGCAGAATCGCGAACTTGTTTTAGGTGCGTCACGATTGCCGATTTTTTAGCGTCTTGTGATAGTGAAGTCAGTGCTCGTTCTTTGGATAGAATCCAGTCACTTACATATTGGTTGTAAGATGCGCTTGTGCTTTCTAAACGCTGTGCAACTTCAACGTCAAGTCGTTGCAAAGAGTCACGGAAAGACAGCCCCTCTACCAACACTCCCCCGAGGATGATGGCAGCGCTGGCAGAGATCGCCAGCTTGTTCTTCAAAGATAAGTTCTTAAACATATAGATATGATTGGCTCTTATTATTTATAAAAATTTGTATTTCGCGCCGATATTATATTTTAGTGTTCAAAATAAATACCGATCTGTGTCGCGTATTTGATTCATACTCATGCTAATGCACACATTTTGTTCAAATTGTTTTGCTTTTTTGCGCTAACTTGTTTATTAGCAAACCGTTATTTACATCTTTGTAAATGATTCTTGTTTTTATAAAGTGTGATCAAAGTCTTACTATAAGGGCGTATATTGCATATTAAATATCAAGCATATGACGTGATCGATATATTGCCTCAATTATTCATTGTTAGGGACAATAGTTATGCGTAGCACGTTGTTATTACCCGCATTATTACTGTCAGGGTGCGCTCTGACTCCCCAATCAACACCTCTCCAAGCCGATACAAATTGGCATGTCGACCAACTTGCCAATGGGATGAAGTACCACATCTATCCGACTCAAGACGAAGAAGTCTCAGTACGCTTGATGATGAATGTCGGCTCCTTCCAAGAGGACGCCAGCCAAAAAGGCTACGCTCATTTTATTGAGCACATGGCGTTCAATGGCAGTACGCACTTTTCTGGCAATGATGTTGTAAAGCTGTTTGAAGCATCAGGCGGCAGCTTTGGTGCAGATATTAATGCCACGACAACCTATCAGCAGACGACGTACAAATTGGATCTCGCCAATCCAGACAAGCTGAATGAGGCGCTAACGTGGATGCGTGACATCGGTGATGGCATTCAATTTGACCCAACGCAGGTAGAAAAAGAGAAAGGCGTGATTTTGGGAGAGTGGCGACGTTCTCGTCCGGATGATAAGCCGCTGTCTTTCACTGCGTACGAAGCCACAATTGAGGGGACGCCTTACGCAGAGCACGATCCAATTGGTACGCGTAGCTCGATTGAAAATACGTCATCACCCGCTTTAAAGCGCTTTTATGACAAGTGGTATCAGCCGCAATACGCAGAGTTGATCATCACAGGTAATGTTGATGTGGACTCGATCGCTAAGATTATCGAGAAAAAATTCTCAAACTGGGAGAGCACGTCTGACGTTGTGGTTGAGAAGCGACGTGATATTCGCGCGAATAACGCCAATCGCATTCTGCCAAGCAGCCAAATGGAATCGCCAAGTCTGCATCTGATCATCGACCGTGATTCTGTGATGCGCCAAACCTTGGCTCAACAACATAGCGCATGGCAAGACGAAGTCAGTGCTCAGCTTATCCAGCAACGTTTGCTTGCGGTGTTAAATGATGCGGCGGAATCTTTCCAATACGCGTATGCACAGCCTTACACGTCCAACTACCACAGTGTCATGTCTGCCGGTGTTTCTTTTGCGCCAGAGCGTCGTGACAATATTCAGAAAATCTTCCTAAATACGCTAACGTCTTTACGTGACTACGGAGTGACACAACAAGAGCTTGATGGTGTGATGTCTGGTTGGTATGGCGAGCTATCTAACCTTGATTCAGATTGGTCGAAACGTAAGCCAGCAGGTTATGCTGAAGCGCGTACTTACCAGTTAGAAATCAATTCGGTAAGCCAATCGAAGCAAGGGTATGAGCAAAGCTTGTCGAGCTTTATCGACAGCAACACATTAGATCATGCCAATGATGAGCTGAAAGCGCTGTTGTCTGAACCAGCAAACTTTGTAATTGGACTGGGTAAAAACGAAGACAAAGCACAGTTTTCAGGTCAATTTGCAGCCTTGAGCGCCGCATATGCACAAGCTGGTGAGAAGCCATTGGACATGTATGCGCAGACGGATGGTTTTATTCAACCAACCAAAGAAGGCACGATCACTAAAATGCGTGAAGAGAAGGGTGGATTCCAAGTTTACACTCTATCGAACGGCATTGAGGTGTGGTTCCAAAAAGACGAGAAAGCAGCCAATCGCGCATACGTTTATTTAGCAAGCCAAGGTGGTAAAGCAGCGTTAGATAAGTCGTTGTACCCTGCCTTTGATGTGGCAACGATGGCCGCTGCACGCAGTGGCTTAGGTGGTTTCTCTGGTTCTGAGCTCGACAGCTACTTGCGTAAAACGGATATTTCACTGTTTCCTATTTTGGGTGCAACCAATCATGGTGTAGAAGTGATCGCGCCAAAAGCACACCTTGCGAGTGCGCTAAATGGTTTGTACAACATCATGACGGAAATTAAAGTCGACGAGCGTCAACTTGCCGCTGTGAAACGCGAGTTTGTTCAGCAGCGTCGAGCGTTCTTTGAATCACCAATGGGTAAGTGGGTCAAAGCGGCAAATGAAAACGCTTACCTGCCGAACAGTCGCCAAGTTCTGTTAGCTGCAGATGGGGTTAAGGATGTCACATCAGAGCAAGTTTTCGCTTTGCATGAGACATTGTTTAACCACAACCGCGGTTACAAGATGGTGATCGTTGCAGACATCGACCCAGAGCAGATCACGCCGTTATTGCGTAAGTACGTTGCATCGATTGATCTAAAACCAAGTGAAGCCGTGGACTACCACATCGATTTTAATCCTAATGCGCAAAAACGCTTGGTAATGGCAGAAGGGCACGAGCCATCATCGTTGTATTTATTGCGTTTAACGAACGGCAATGAACAGCCAAGAACGGCGCAAGAAACGGTTGTTATTGACATACTTCAACGCATTGCGGCAGCACGAGTGACTGATCAATTACGTGAAGAGGCAAGTTTGGATTACAGCCCAAGCATTTACCCAATCACGCAAGATGAAGAGATGGTGTCTGACTGGTTCTTTGAATCTCAAATCGATCCGAAAGACGTGAGTAAAATGGATGCGCAGCTTGGCAACATCATCGATGATTTGGCAACGAACATTACTCAAAAAGAAGTCGATATTGCGAAGAAACAGTTGGTGGTTGCAATGAAAGACATCGACGACAGTCCGGGTCAACGCAGTTGGGCATACACGCGTTACCTTGTTCATGACTATGGACTGGATGTATTGCTTGATATCGACAAAGCGGCGCAAAGTGTCACTTTAGAAGAAGTCAAAGCGTTGGCAAAACGTGCCTTCGGTAACAAAGCGAAACGCACGACGATCATCCTCAATCCAAAATCATAATTTGCAAAGGGCGACTCCATGGTCGCCCTTTTTATTTTTGAATGCCGCCGTATTCAGTCAGTTTTGCTCAGTGGCGACAGACTCTTGCGCTTTAATCTTCTGCTTGTAAGCTTTTGCTGCCTCTTTACGTGCCGCATCTAAATCAGCACGACGCACGGTCACCTTCATGCCCGGCATGGGTTTTACCTTACACGCGTAGCGAGGTTGGCCATCCACTTCTACTTTACAAACATGACAGCAGCCTTTGATGCGTCTGTTCTTTAAACACGGTGCGGCGATATTCACTCTGACCTTACGAGCGATATCAACAAGGTTCTGGTCATCCGGTGAAATAGCGATTTTATGGGTATCAATCTCAATGATTGCGGGTTTAAAGGTAAACATAAGCTCTTAAATTAGGGTTAAACAATGATTATATCCAAGTGACTTCAAGATACAGGATTCAGAGCGCTGTCATTGATTCCCTATTTACCGAAAGCAAGGAAAACAACGCAGCGGAATAGCCAGCTCTTTCCAAGTCATTCTCGCTGAACCTAGCATCCCGAGGTTACTTGGGTATAAGACGAATGATCACGAGAAAAGACGACGCAGTTATTGGAATTGTACAAGGTTCCTTCGGGCTTCAATCGAAAATCATTTTTGTGAAGGAATGCCTCATATTTACTAGGTACAGGAAACCATGTGGTATCGATTGAGTCTCATCTAATTCCAAATAGCAGTAAATGAAGGTTCCCCCAATGAAACGCTACCTATTGTCGACGATTCTACTACTAAGCAGCGCGAATGTATTCGCAGAATCCGCACCAGCGCAGCCTGTTGCACCAAAACCATTTGGTTTAGAGAGTATGACTGCGGAGCAGCAAGCAAAAATTGAAGACATCCAGATTAAGCTCAGCAGCGAATTAGCGGGCAAACAAGATCCTAAAGCGGCTCAAGAGAGTGCAAAACAATTCGAGAAGCTGGTTAAAGCATCATCCTTTGATGAAGCAAAAGCAAAACAGCTGATTCAGCAAGCAAATGCAAAACAGTTGGACAAACAACTTGCTCAACTTAAAGCGCAGCACGATATCTACAATGTGCTTACTGACGAACAGAAAGCAACGCTTGAGAAGCGCCAGCAAGAGCAGTTGAAAAAGTTTGAGTCAATCAAACAAAGCGCTCAATAAACACTCAGCTTAAACTCGTCACAGAACGAAAAAGACTCCCAAGCGGGAGTCTTTTTATGTATTTGTCTGCGATGAAAGGAACGATCGCACTCTGATACTTAATCGTTTTTCTCTTTGCCGTAAACGCGAACGCCCGCCTTTGAGCCTTCTGAGTTACCGTAAACTTCGATATGTTTTACGCAGCGACGGTAACCAAAGTAACGCCAATCTGTCATTTTGTCTTTATCAAGGTCACGATGGAAACGAATGGTTTTTTCGTCACCATTTTGGAATCGTACAACCACTTTTCGTAGTTCGATATCTTTCTCTGCTTTCACTTTGATCGCGTTGGTATTGCGGCAAACAATCATCGGGATTTTTGCTGCTAGGTTACCGTGCTCAAGCAAAATGGTACGACCCAAAGTGAATTTATCGTCCGCATGAGCAGGCGCGATAAGTGTTGTTGCAGCGAGTGCTGCCGTGATAATAGCGGTATAAATTCTCATTAAAATAATCACCAAAACACAGGAGCGCGAATCATAGTCGAGAGAAATGAAAATCTACTAGCGATATTTTTGCATGTGGATGAAGTTTCACAATCTGCTGACCTTGCCCGAATAAAAGTACTGGCTTCGCTTCTACCAAGTGCGAATCCGTTATCGAGGCTGTGTTCGTAACGATATGAAGGAGTGGGAGAGGTGATGAAGAGGATAAACAAAAAAGAGCACTTAAATGTGCTCTTTTGGTTTGTTATTAAGCGCTTTTAACCGCCTGTGGCTTATCGGCTTTTGCGACGCCTTTTACTGCTGTGGATTTGTCTTTTAACGTCACCACTTCTTTTTCTGGTAGCTCTGCTGCCTCACCGAAGAACTTACCGCCCGGTTCGATGCTCAAGTTGTTGCTCCAGATCTTGCCGCTAACACGACCTTTTGCGAGCACTTGAATGTGCTCTGCATGGAAGTTGCCATCAAGGACGCCATTGATGACAAGTTGCTTCGCATAAACGTCGCCTTTGATGCGACCACTTTCTGCGACCACAAGGGTGCCTTCGACGTGCAATTGACCTTCAACAATACCATCAATCTGGATGTCGCTTTCTACTTTGAGTTCTCCGCTAACAGTACAGCCTTTGGCGATGAGAGTTGAAGCTGTTGGGCTACTCGTTGTTCCACGGTTTTGATTAAAGATTCCCATCGTATTCTTCGCTCCTTGGTAAAGATGTCTTCAAAATCATTGAGGTTCCAATCGACAAATGGCCTCGGGTTTAGGGCTCGTCCGACAAAACGCACCTCATAATGAAGGTGGGGACCAGAAGAGAGCCCACTGTTGCCGGAGATTGCAATGAGTTGTCCTTTTTTGACGAACTCACCGGTTTTGACTTTGAACCCTGTTAAGTGCGAGTAAGAGCTCGAAAAGCCGAATGAATGTTGTAAACGTAAGAAGTTACCCGAGCCTTTTTTACTGCGTCGAGTAACTTCAACAACGCCATCTGCTGGCGCGTAAATCTTGGTTCCAGTGTTTACGGCAAAGTCCAATCCTCGGTGCATCTTGACTTGCTTTGTAACGGGATGGACGCGTTTACCAAAACCAGAAGAAAAACGTGCCTTTCCTACTGGCGAGCCGTTAGGGATCTGATTAAGCATTGCCATACGTACATGTGAGGTAATGGCTGCGGTATCTAGTCGCGCATCCAAACTATCGCTGGAGGACTCTTTGGCAACACCAAGCACTTTTTCTAACTCACCTAAGCGTTCAGAAACGAGTTGAACGCGTTCTTCTCGTTCAGAGAGATCGTTCTCTAACTCGGATTTAAGATTTTTTAAATCATCGAGTTCTTGCCCGATACTACGCGAACGTTCGGTCAGTTCTGCCTGTTTAAGAACCGCATCATCCACTTGTGAGTAGAGGTGGTTTATCAAAATTGCAGTCGCCGCTAACGCCAGTACAAACACCACTACGCCAGTTTTAAAGTTGCGTTGCATGGTTTTACTGAAGTACCAATGCTTGGAACCGTTAATGGTGGAGATTGAAATCGTTAGCTGGTCTTTCATTGCGCTTAATTAGGTGTAGCTCTGCCGTTTATTTGTTGAAAAGCAAGACTTTAAGGAAAAGGTGCGTCGGCTTCTACTGATTATGTTGATGAAAATGTCAGATCGTGATCTGTTTTCACACAATCAATAAAAGTTAGGGGGTAGATTTAATCTTATCGCCGCTTTGGTCAGTGAGATAAGGGGAGCTTATCCTTTCGATTGAGTAAATTACCAATAGTATGATTGAGCAATTTAACTCACTTCACGTTTTATCTTATAAATGTTGGATATTTTAGTAATTTAGCATTTGGGAAATTGATAAGTCTGGTTGGGTGTTTATGATGGCGTTGCACGCGAATAAACGCCTGAAACAAAAAATGAAATTTTTCATCTTGTTAAAGCGTTCATTGAAGGCTTAATGCTCTCTCAAACCAGCTAGTTGGTTTGGGGAAATATAACCAAGACAACGGAGTTGGTCGTGAAAAAATTATTATTAGCTACTGCAGTGGTCGCAGCAGTTGGTGGTGCCGCTTATGTGTACCAAAACAACCTTGCCCAAGGTGAATCTTCAAACTCGCTACTCACGCAAGTTCCGGCAGATACACTTGTTCTGACTTACCAAACAGAACCATTCAATCATTACGAATACATGACTGCTTTCGGTGGAACACAACAGCCGCCTCTTGCTGATCTGTTCGTAGAAGAAGAGTTGACTCCAGGTCTCGAGTTTGCGGTTAACTTCTTCGATGCTTATGTTGCGGCATCTTCTTCACCTGAAAGTCTCAAATCTTTCCTAGGTACTGGCGATATGGTAAGCCCAATTATCTATACGCTTGGTTTTGTTCCAGTTTATAAGATGCAGCTTGAGACTCCTGCATCACTATGGAAAAGCTTAGATGAGCAAGAAAAATTAGCCGGCATTCAACACGAGAGCGTGAAATTGGATACGGTTGAGTTCCGTCGCTATGAGCTAACAGACTCACAAGATCCGCAAATGGGTGTTGGTCTTGCTGTGGGCGTAGTGAACAACGTGCTGACGGTGACGTTGGATATTCCTGAGCTAGGTGCTGAGAACCCGCTTAAGATGGCATTTGGTCTAGAATCGCCAAAGAACAACATTGCGGATTCTGGTCGCTTGGAAGCGCTGAAAACGAAATACGGTGCGAACAACAACTCGTTTGGCTTGGTTGATTTTCGTGAAGTCATCAAAGGTTTCACTACGACGGATGGTAACCGCCTTGCTCGCCAACTAAACACGGCGGGTTCTGATCCAATGTTGGATGAACTTCGCACGCCAGCGTGTCATACCGAGTTTACTCAGATCGCAGAAAACTGGCCGCAAATGGTGGTATTTGGTGAATACTCAGTCCAAGACAGCAAGGCGCGCATTAATGGTAGCCTAGTGGTTGAATCGAAAAACCAAGTGATTTTGGAAGCACTGCAATCAATGCGTGGTGTACTGGCGGAATCAAACGGCGAGAAGAGTATGTTCAGTGTAGCGCTGGGCTTGGATGTTGCCACGCTTGCACCAGCAATTGGTAAGATCTGGACCGATCTAACTACGCCTCAATACCAATGTTCAATTTTAACCAAAGCACAGCAAGATATGCGTGGTCAAAATCCAGCTCCAGCAATCAGCATGGGTGCAGGTATGGCGAATGGACTGAAAGGCTTGAGCATGGAAATGTTCGGTCTTGATGTAGAGATGAGTGGTCAATACGGTCCTGAGCTTGGTCAGCTAGACGCAATCTTCTCGATCTCTGCGGACGATCCAAACATGTTGCTGCAAACCGCGCAGATGTTTGTGCCTGAACTTGCTCAAATCCAAATCCAACCGGATAACCAACCAGTGAATATTGGTGGTTTGTTAGAACCGTACGCTGGCAAGCCTATTGATGTGTTTGCTCGTCTGAATGACAGTCACTTGACGCTTTACAGCGGTGATGCTGCAGCATCTGCAAGTGACAAGGTGATGGCACAACCGCTAACAGCGAATGGTCTATTGAGCTTCACTCTGGATTCAGAGCGTGTATTGGAAGTGATGGAAACGGCATCTGAAGTTTCTGGCGAACCAGTTCCAGAAGATCTGATGATGAGCCTTCAAGGCCAACTTGTTGGTGGTATGGCGGTGGATGTAACCAAAGATGGCATCACGTTCGACTTTGATTACACCGGTTCAACGAAACCACAAGTGAAGGTAGCGCAGCAATAAGCGTGATTCACTGGCTTCAATCTCGAAGTATTTTTTCATAATCAAAAGGCGACCTCAGTGTCGCCTTTTTTGTTTTTCTCAATATATGTACTTCAATTCTCTCCCTTTCATTCAAAAGTGGGCACCAAATAAGATCAATAAAAATCAGTGGGATGGATCTTTCTCCTTCATAAATGATCAAATGTATCTTTACTAAAACTGTACGGTACAGTACAGTTTGTGAAAATCATTAAGTTGGGTTTCAAAAATGAAGAAGAAAGTCATTGCGTTGTCGCTTGTTATTGGTTCGTTGTTCGCTGCAGGTTGTGCGTTATACCAACCTAATACGGTGACTACCGATAACGCTTATGTTCACTCGGATGTGACGGCGATTTCTCCGGAAGTCGGTGGGCAGGTAAGCCAACTTTTTGTCGAAGATAACCAGTGGGTAAGCAAAGGTGCGCCACTGTTTTCGATTGATGATGAAGATTTCATTGCCAATCAAGAAATTGCGAAGTCGGCGTTAGATGTCGCAAAAGCAGCGCTGACCGCAAACCAAACCAAAACTGAAATGCAGCTGGTAAAGATCGAGCAGGCGAAGCAGGGCATTCACAGTGCAAGTGCCAACGCGGAACATCAAGCGGCGGAGTTCAAACGTCTGTCTCGTTTGGTACAAAAGCAATCGGTGAGTAAGAACCAATTTGAAGCGCAAAGAACGCGTTCTATTGAAGCGAACAGCAACCTTGAAACTGCCAAGCTAGCGCTAGCCGCTGAACAGAAGCAGCTTGACGCGCTCGTGACAGAAAAGATGCAGCTAACCGCGCAACGCAAACAAGCCGAAGCGAACCTGAGATTGGTGAATATCGCCCTTGAGCGAACTATCGTTCGAGCGCCTTTTGATGGCTATGTGGCAGACAGACAAGTGCAAGTGGGTAAGTTTGTTCAACCGGGCATGGGGTTGATTGTGATGGTACCGGATTACGTGTGGATTGAGGCAAACTTCAAAGAGACTCAATTGGAAAACGTTGAACAAGGGCAAGACGTGGAAGTGGTGTTAGACATGTTCCCTGATCATCCATTGCATGGTCGTGTAACTTCCATAACCCCAGCAACAGGCGCGCAGTTTAGTCTGTTGCCGCCGCAAAATGCGACCGGTAATTTTGTGAAAGTAGTACAGCGTGTGCCAGTGCGTATTGAGTTGGATATCCCACAAGAGCTGAAACTGCGCATCTACCCTGGCTTATCGGCTGAAGTGTCGATTGAGACCGCAACTCAAGGTTAATCGCCATGAAAACACGTTCATCATTGCTGATTTTTGCGCTGTTCGCCATTGCGGCTTTTGGGATCAATTCGGTGATGTTTACCGAGTTGTCCCACGAGATGGCAGCCACATCCGGTTTGTCCGCAGATGAAGTCGAGTTAGTGAAAATCGGCTTTATGATCACTCAAGTGTTGGGGTTTATGTTTACCCCAATCATAGTGCGTAAGCTTGGAACCTCATTGCCATTACACTCTGCATTGCTGGTGGGTTTGGGAACAAACCTTGCGCTCTATTGGACTGGTCAGCATGCGTTGTTGTTCACGCTAACTTGGTTAGTAAGCGGCTTTTTCATGAGCATGTTATTGGTGGTGGTGAACCTTTATCTACTCAATACTTTTGAGCAGCGTTGGTTGCCTGCGATTATTGCGCTGACGCTGATCTTCTCAACACTGTTACCAATGGGCGCTTATCCGTGGTTGGTAGCAGAGATTGTTGAAGAGTTTGATTGGTCGTTTTTGAACGTTGCCTCGGCTTGGTTGTACTTTTCAGCTCTAGTAATGATCGGTGTATACAAACCTCAGGCGATTGAGATTGAAGCTAAGCCAAAATCATCAACTTCAGTTTACTTCGTACTCGCGCTAACGATGAGTTTGGTGGTGTTCTTACTAATGCGCGGCAGCTACTACAACTGGTTGGATTCAGACTGGTTTGTACAGGCTTCTTCTGTCGCTGCAGCACTGGTTTTGTTGGTGGTGTATCAGTTGGTGAAAACGCGCCATTTGGATACTGCGTCGATGCAATTGCACGGCAAGTTAAAGACTAACGTGTTTATGTACAACGCCTTTCTTGCAGGCTTTGCCGTGATGGCAAGTACGGTGCTGTTTGCTAACTTCCTAAAAATGGCGATGCACTATAACAGCCTCAATGCGGGCTATGCGCAGTTGCCATCGTTTTACGCCATGTTGGTCGGCATGCTGGTAAGTGTATTGGTGTATTACTTCCGCCGTCCGCTGGCGGATGCTGTGGTGCCTTTTGGCGTGCTGATGATTCTACTGTCGGTGCATGAGTTCAGCCAATTACCAAGCTTTGTTGGTACAGAGTCACTACCTATCCCAATGCTGCTGCGCGGTTTTGGTGTTGGCTTGTTGAACGTGTCGGTGACGATTGCGGTGTTGATGTATTTCCAAGTAGGGCAGCGCTTAGAAGGCATTGCTAACTTCTATCTGTTCCGAACCATGGGCGGGGTGATTGGCGGAGCGTTTTTCTCTCGTGTGATTCAAAACCACAGCGCGCAAGCATCGGGCGAAATCGGTCGTACTCTGGATGGTTCTAATCACGTATTCGTAGCTTACGAGCAGGCGTTGAGCGGCGCGATTCTAACTCATGGTCGCTTACCTAATCCGGCGCTCGGCATGAGCCAGATTAGTGCCGTTGTGAAGGAGCAAGCAACGACATTGGCGCTGAGTAATTCGTTGGTGATGTTTATTGTGTCTATTTTTGCGCTTGCGCCAATCTTGTTGATTGGTAAGAAGCTAGCCGCAAAACAAGAAGCGCACTGAGGTTAGGTAAACAGAACAAATAGCCAGCCAAACAACTCGGTAACTAAGCCGTAAAAGAACAAAGGGAGCCAATGTGCTCCCTTTGTTTTTTAGTTTTGAGGTTCTTAACGCTGATAAAGTTTAAGGAACGCCGTCACCGCTTTTTGTGTGTGCGAATCCAATTCTTCATCGCTTAAGAAATCAAAGCCCATCAGTGCCATGTTCTGGTAATCCATTTTGATCAGCGCGAGTAGCTGCCCGCAGGCTAAATCGGCATCATCGATGTTAAGTTGCTGGCTAATGGTGTCGGTTTTTAAAAACTCAATTAAGTATTGGTGAATACGCTGTGGTCCGGTTTGCCAAAACTGATTTGGAACCGAGTCGTGTTTATTAAAATCAGCAGACACGATGCGATAAAGCGATAAGATTGGGTTAGAGCAAATGCCACGTAGATACTTTTTAGCGAAGTCTTCTAAGGTTTCTCTTAGTGGCTCATTCTGTTTATCGGCCAGTTGGAAAACGGATTCTAGGCTGATCTTGGTGTTATGCGCGAGCACTTCAACAAACAACCCTTCTTTGTTGGAAAAGTAACGATACAGGGTCTGTTTTGAACCACCACAAATTGAAACGATTTGATCGAGTGACGTGTCCTTGTAACCCTGTTCAATAAACAGTTCGGTCGCGACTTCGATGATTCGAGTTCTTTTCTTTTCAGTAGATGCGCGCATAACTAAATCAGCCTAAATAAAACTGTTCAGTACAGTATCATTATTGCCGCCGAGACACACCGCTTTTCCGCGTTTAATGCTTCTTCATTGACCAAAATTAAAAAAGGCGACACGAGGCCGCCTTTGAAATCAAATTGGTTACGTTAACGTCGGTAGTACAACGAAATACGGTTGCCGTTAATCTCTTGCACGATAAATGGAATCTCGTAAATATCGCTCAGCACGTCGGCATCAATCACTTCTTCAACTAAGCCCGCTTTAATGACTTCCCCGAGCTTCATCGCCACAATGTGGTCAGAGTAACAAGACGCAAAGTTGATGTCGTGAATTACGATTACTACAGCTTTGTTCTTCATTTCCGCAAGCTTACGTAGCGTACTCATGATGTCGACGGAGTGTTTAATGTCGAGGTTATTCAGCGGCTCATCCAAGAAGATGTAGTCGGTATCTTGTGCCACCACCATAGCAATAAATGCCATTTGACGTTGCCCGCCCGACAGTTGGTCGATAAAGCGATCTTTCAAATGGTCGATTTCCAGATGTTGCATTGATTCATCAATGATGCGGTGATCTTCTTCTGTCAGACGACCTTGCGAGTACGGGAAGCGACCAAACGCCACCAAGTCACGCACCGTAAAGCGCATGTTGATGTTGTTTGATTGGCGCAGCACTGATAGGCGCTTTGCTAAGTCTTCGGTGTTCCATTGGTCAAGCGGCTTATCACCAATCACGACACTACCAGCATCGCTTTCTGTTAGACGACTCGCCATAGATAGTAGGGTACTTTTACCCGCGCCATTAGGACCAATAATGCTGGTTACTTTACCAAGAGGGAAAAGGGCATCGGCATTTTTTACCACGTATTTTTCGTTGTATTTTTTGCTAAGACCTTGAATACGGATCATGTGATAAACCCTTAATCGAATTTGTTTTTCATAAGCAGAAGCAAGAAGTAGCCGCCGCCGATAAAGTTGATAATAACGCTGATGGTGGTGCCGAAATCGAACAGGTTTTCAACCACCCATTGACCGCCAGACAGCAGTACAACTGACAGTACTGAGCTCGCTACAATCAATAAGCGATGTTGGTAACCAGTGAAGATTTGGCGAGTCAGAGCCACGACAATCAAGCCAAAGAACAAGATTGGACCAATCAATGCGGTCGAGATAGACACCATCAAAGTGATGATGAACATGACTTGCATGGTCAGTTTGTGGGTATCCACACCTAGGCTTTTCGCGTTATCGACACCAAGCCACATTACGTCTAATTTGTGGGCAATACGCATTAGGTACGCGCCACACAGCAGCATCGGAACCACACACCAGTACACCAATTCACTGTTGATGTTGTTGAAGCTCGCGAACATCGAACTTTGGATGAAGGTGAACTCATCTGGGGCGGTGATCATGGTGAAGAAACCAGTGACACTGTTGAACAAGCTACTCAACACGATACCAATCAACAAAAGGGTGAAGATATTGCGCTGACGACCACGGAAGTAGAAGCTGAACAAAGTCATCGCACACACAATCATGATGCCAGTCGACAACACGAAGTTGAGTTTGCTGTTGATGACCAAAGCACTCAAGCCCCCAAACATCACCACAAGCAGCACTTGAATCATCACGTACATGGAATCGAAACCCAGAATCGAAGGGGTGAGGATTCGGTTGTTGGTGATGGTCTGGAAAATCAGTGACGAAGACGCAATCGCCATTGCTGCCAAGACAATCGCCAGTACTTTCGGGATGCGGCGTGACAAGAAGAACTGGTAGTTGTCTGGCGTTAAGCCCTTGCCGATGAACACCGCACAAATCAAAACCGTCGCGATTGCCAGCAGGGTTACTTTCATAGAATCACGCATTCGATTTGTCTCTCAGAACTAGGTAAATGAAGATTGAGCCACCCAAGATGCTGATGATCATCGAAATTGGAATCTCGTAAGGGAAGATAATGAGTCGACCTAGAATGTCGCAAGTAAGCACCAAAATCACACCTGCGTATGCGGTCCAAGGCAAGTTACGACGCATGTTGTCACCAATGAACAGCGACACAAGGTTTGGCACGATAAGCCCAAGAAACGGAATCATCCCGACGATCATTACCACCGATGACGACAGTACAGCCACAAGGAGCACACCAACCAGAACGATGCGTTGATAGTTCAAACCAATGTTTTTTGCAAAGCTTTCACCCACACTTGCCGCGCTAAAGCGGTTAGCGTAAGCGTAAGCCAGAACCGAGACCGGAAGAGCGAGATATAAGAATTCGTAGTTACCACGCAATACCGAGGCGAAGTTAGCCACAGTCCAAGAACCAAGAGTCTGTACTAGGTCGTACTTGTAGGCAATAAAGGTGGTCATGGATGACACCACGTTGCCATACATGATGCCGATCAGCGGGACGAGTACGGTGTTCTTAAACTTCAAACGTTGCAAGAAGCGCACGAAGATCACCGTACCAATCACAGAAAACGCGAAGATGGTGACCAGGTGAACCCAACTGCTCATGTCTGCAAACAGAATCAGCGCGACAATGTAGCCGAACATAGCCCAATCGACGGTGCCCGTGGTGGATGGGGCTGCAAAGCGGTTTTGCACGATCTGCTGCATGATCAAACCAGCGATACTCAAGCCTGCTCCGGCTAAGACGATGGCAAGCAAGCGGGGTAAGCGACTAACCAGCAAGATGTTCAAACTGTGGCTGTCACCAGCCAAAATCTGCGAGAGTGAAACGTTCGCCACCCCAACCAACAAAGAGGCGCAGGCGAGTACGACGAGCAACAAAAAAGCCAAGATATGATGTAATTTCATGGTGTATTTATAGGGTGATAAAAACAACAATGACCTTTCGCACCGTGAAGCGGGAAAGGTCATCGATTAGAATGAGCAGGAACCGAATCTATTAGGGTCTGTTGACCTTTCGTGATGATTTTTGCAGCAATTTGTAGGTGTTTTATACAAGGCAGAGGCTTTGATATGTAGCTATCCTACCTGATAAGCCGATAACGCAGTAGAAAGCACCTACAAACGCTGCCCAAAGGGTTCGGCTGGGCGCCCCCGGCTAAAAGCGTTTTACTCTTTGTTGAGTCAATTTTACTTAGAACCACTAGGCTTCAATCGACTCGCCGCGATTAAAACGCTTTTATCTCGAACAAAATTTAACCACGAAAGATAAACAGACCCTAGTCAGCAATGACTTGGTTCAGCTCTTTAATCATGGTTTGCGTCGATTGGTAGCCACCTGCGGTTAAGTACCAAGCCGCTGGGTTCATATACAGCACGCGGTTGTTTTTCGCTGCTGGTGTCGACTTCACGAGATCGTTGTCGAACAACTGTTTTGCTTTACCACTGCTCTGACCGATGGCTTGTTCACGGTCAAGGATAAGCAGTACCTCAGGTTGCGCATCAGCAATGTATTCGAATGAAATCAGGTTGCCGTGAGTGCGTGGTACAGATTTCACGTTTTCAGAAGTCGAAGTCGCGAAGCCTGCTTCTTCATACACGAATGAGAAACGGCTGTTGGTGCCAAACATTGCCAAGCTGTTACCACTGTTTGAGACCGTCAGTGCGCGTCGTGGTTGTTCTTCTACTTTTGCGTGAAGATGGTCGATTTGCTCTTGAACGTCTTCGATTAACTGCTCAGCTTGTTCTTCTTTGTCGAAGATGTCACCCAGCGTGCGCCAGTGTTCTTGGGTTGTTTTCCAGTAGTCGGTGGTGTCGATACGGAACATGTAAGTTGGTGCGATGTCGCTCAGATCTTTATAGATATCTGCCATGCGACCTTCTGCGATGATCAGGTCTGGCTTGAGCATAAACAGCGTCTCGAAGTTCACTTCTTTTACGCTACCCGTATTCACAAACGAGTCGATTTGGAATTTTTCTAGTGATTTTGGTAACAGTGTTTTTGGCATGCCGACAGGTGTTACACCCAAAGCATCAATGTAGTCTAAACTGCCGTAGCCTAGAACAACGACGCGTTGTGGAACGCCATCAATGTCTACTGTGCCCAAGCTGTGTTGGTAGGTTTTAGCCATTGCCCCGATAGGAGCCAATGCAAGCAGCAAAGCTCCCGTTGCTACGCGAAGAGAAGTTTTACCCAACATAATGATTTCCAAAAGGTGCGATGCAATCTCGCATTAGTGCCTTAAAAAACAAATAGTGCTTTAAAAAATAGAGCGCGAGATTAGTCGTAAAGCGGTATAACTAATTTGATTAAAATCAAATAAGAATGATTATTGATTGCAGACACATTAGCAGATAGTCTATATGCAGCAACAGAATTAGCGGAATAGTGAGTATTCAAAAAATGAATTTAGCTCAAGTCGACTTGAACTTATTGTTTATTCTCAAACACCTACTTGAAGAGAAGCATGTTTCCAACACAGCGGTATCGCTCAATATGAGCCAACCGTCGGTGAGCCGCTCTTTACAAAAACTCAGAAACTTGTTCAACGATGAGCTGTTAGTACGCACTGCACACGGCTACGAATTGACCCCAAAAGCCGAAGTGATCAAGCAAGATTTGAACACCGTTCTAACCGGGCTAGAAAAGCTGATGTACGGTCAGTCATTTGTACCTGAAAAGAGTAACGGGACGATCCGTTTTTACGGCTTGGTTCCACAGGTAATTTTCTTACTGCCACCGATTGTTTCGCGTATCCGTGAAGAAGCGCCGAACATGATTGTCGATATCGACTCCATCCCGAAGCGCCATTTCGATGCACTGATTGCAGGGGATGTACATTTTGTGCTCTCAACCGCCGAGCCGCCTAGCTCTGAGCAGAATTTGTACCGCATGAAAATTGCCAATCGCGACTACCGATTCCTGATGAGCGAAACCCATCCACTTGCGCATGTTGAAGAACTGACGGTGGAGATGCTGCTCGATTGCAACTTCGGTCAAATCTCACTTCAAGGTGGCAAAACACTGTCGATTTATCACCGTTTTGTTGAGCTTGGCGTGGTGGATAAAAAACGCCAATTATCGATCCCTGTTCAGCTTTCAAACTTCAATGCTGCACCAGCGATCGCAGAACAAACAGATGTGATTTTTCACTTGCCAACGCCCTTTGCGGAAGATGCTTGTCAAGGCAGAAAATTGATTACTAAAACCGTACCGAAAGCGATTCGAATGGACAGTGAATCGGTCTATTTGTACTGGCATAAGCGCTATCATAACGACCCGATGTGTAATTGGGTTAAGTCATTATTTAAAGAAATATATGGCTCAACTGAGAGTGAATGGTAAAGAAATTCATTATTCACATTTGACATAATCGTAATAACTTCGGCAAATGCTCGGTTGCTTGTCTTCGTTAAATAAAGGCTATTTAATGCGAACCATTATCATTATAAGTTCCATTAAAGTTTATAGGTTTTTACCATGTCGAAGACGACTCCGTTTGCGCCAAAACCATTAGCAGTGGTGATCGGTGCGCTATGTACTTCTTTTTCTGTCTTTGCTGATACAACGCCAATCGAAGCTGATGAGCAGCTTGTTGTAACAGCAACTCGTACCCAGATGGAGCTGAAAGACGCACCAGCTTCTATGTCGGTGATCACCGCTGAAGATATCGAAAACGATCCGGGCATCACGCTGGCAGACATCGTGTCTAATGCAACCAGCGTGGAGTCAGACTTCGACAGCACACGTGCCGGTCGTCAGCAAATTTCTATCCGTGGTATGGATTCTAAGTACACATTGATCATGGTAAATGGTCGTCGCATGAGTTCAGCAAGTGCGATTGTACGTGGTAACGACTTTGATCTTTCTGCGATCCCAATGGATTCAATTGAGCGAGTAGAGATCATCCGTGGTCCTATGTCGGCGCTTTATGGTTCAGACGGCATGGGCGGTACGATTAACATTATCACCAAGTCGCCAGACAACGATTGGAGCTCACAGCTTAGCCTAGATAACACATCGCCGAATGATGGCAATGGCGGTCAAGAATACACCGTAGGTTTGACTACATCTGGCGCTCTGATTGACGACACACTATTTGCTCGTTTTTCGGTTTCTCAAACTAGCCGCAATGCATGGCAGCCGTACACAGGAATTAAGAGCGTGAAAGGTCAAGATTACGACCGTTCAGAAATTACTGCTCTTGAAGGTCGTGACAGTTTGGCGATGTTCGGTACACTTTCTTGGCATTTGGCTGATAACCAATTCATCGATTTAGATCTTGGTTACAGCGATGATGAACGTGATACGGCGGCTGAAAGCGCAACGACTGTGCTTTACTCTGAATCTCGCGTTAAACGTAACAGCCAAGCGTTATCGCACACTGGGTTTTGGTCTTGGGGTGATACGCAAGTTCGTTACTCACGTGAAAACGTAGAGAACATTGAAGCGGCAAACGATGGTGCTGATTCAATTGAAGAGCTGACACAAATCTTTGAGGCGTCAGCAACGACTTATCTAGGTGAAAGCCACACAGTAAGCTTTGGTGTGGATTACCAAACTAGCCAACTTACGAACCCTGAGCATATTAAGGGCAACAAAGCAGAGGCATACCAAGGTGCCGTATTCGTTCAAGACCAATGGGAAATGACCGATACGTTGACGGCAACGATTGGTGGTCGTTTGGATAAGCACGAACACTACGGTGAAGAGTTCAGTCCGCGTGTGTACCTAGTACATCAAACAACGGATGATTTGGTATTGAAAGGTGGTGTGGGTAAAGCGTTTAAAGCACCAACCATGACGCAAAACCATCCAGACTTCTCGATGAACAGCTGTAAGGGCAACTGTAACATCGTAGGTAACGAAGATCTGGAAGCAGAAACCAGCGTTAACTATGAGTTCTCGGCATTGTACAGCGGTCGTAACTGGAACCTAGAAGGTGCGGTATTCCGTAACGAAATCGAAAACCTGATCGAACAAACGGATATCTTCTGTGAAGTGGGTACATGGTCGAGTGCTGTGATGAGCTGTATCGATGACAATGGTGACCCTATCGATCGTGAGTTGTCTAACCCGTACAAATCTTACCAAAACGTATCAAAAGCGGTAATTCAAGGTGTGGAGCTGACCGGTAGCATTCAGTTTACCGAGCAATGGGCGATGTCAGGTAACTACACTTATCTGGATACTGAAGATAAGTCGACAGGTGAAGAGTTGAACGAGCGTTACAAGCACTCTGCGTTTGCACGATTAAACTGGTACCCAACTCAAGATTTGAACCTGTTTGCTAGCGCGCGCTACCGTGGTGAGCGTAAGATTGATTCAGAGTTAACTCAAGATGCTTACACCACAATGGATCTAGGCACGGTTTATCATGTGAGCGATGCGCTGCGTATTCGTGCGGGTATCACTAACCTGACTGACGAACGTGTATCTAAAGAACTAGAGAACATCGGCTATGTAGAAGCGCCACGTACTTACTACGTTGGTATGACGGCAGACTTCTAAGCTCTGGTGAGACACTGATTCGAACACATGGCGTTGCAGTATACTCTGCAACGCCTTTTTTGCTTTTAGGGATGAATGGGGAAAGGCAATGCTACAAACTTCTTGGTTATTTTGGGCGCTTATGTCAGCTGTGTTCGCAGCGATGACCGCAGTATTGACCAAACTGGGTGTCGCCAATATCAACTCAGACTTGGCGACCTTTATTCGTACCTGCGTCATCCTTGTTTTAGTCGGTTTGATTGCTTACGCGACTAAGCAATTCAGTGCCATAGGTGAGATCTCGACCAAAGGTATGGTGTTTTTGGTGCTGTCGGGCTTAGCAACCGGCGCATCATGGCTGTGTTACTTTCGCGCTATGTCATTGGGGCAAGCTTCTCAAGTTGCACCTATCGACAAGTTGAGTGTGGTGTTAGTTGCGATCTTCAGTGTGGTTTTGCTGGGAGAGAAGCTCAGTATGGTTAACTGGATGGGGATTGGCTTGATCACCGCTGGCGTGATTTTGGTAAGCCTGCAAAGTTCTTAGTTGAAACCTCCAGCATGGTTTGAAAATAACAGCGCCTACTTTGTTTAAGTGGGCGTTTTATTTTGATTTTCCAAGTATAAAACTGTCCAACTCATCACCCAACAGAGACACAGCGCGGACGGCATTGTATATAATTAATTAGGATTGTTGCGCATTTGCTCAAGCTAATGTTGAAAAGCGTGTGATTTACCATCAATGAAAGTGATGGAGTAAAAGTTATCTGTTTTCTTCTCTGTAGCATCTTAGTAAAATCTGCGGGCAACTTGGGAGTATTACATGAGTTATAAACACACCTATTTAGCTTGGCAGGCACACAACGTTAGTGCTGAAGAGAAGCTGGTTCTTCTAAAACTGTCGGACATCGCAAGCGCAGATGGACAAGCATCGTTTGTCTTGCGTGATATTACACAAGAGTGTCTGTGCGAAGAGTTCAAGTTAAGTAGCATCTTGTTTGCTTTATCGCAGAAAGGTTTGCTCGCTATGGGGCGAACCACACGTGAAGGCAGTGTAGAGAGACATTCATGTCAGCTCACATTAGACTCCGATTCTCAATCTGCGCCTCAACCATCGGTACAACAAGCCGCGCCAATGACAGAGAAACCGTCGATCACGACGTTAGAAGGAGCTGGCCTGCCGCAATGGGCAAATAAAACATGTGATTTCTATAAGGTTCCGGCAAGCTATAGAGACGATGTTTGGCGTGAATTTATTCGCCAAAATGGTCGGGGCAATGTCAACATTTCAAGGTTGGAGCGCAATTTTGAAAACTGGCTTGAAGAAAGTAAACGAACTGGGCGTTTAGAAAAACTAACCAGTAACCACCAAGCCGAAGAACCAGCAGCGCCAAATAGTTATCGAAGCGTTGAAAGTAGCAGTCGTCCAAATAGTGGTTATCTCAACTCCTACGATCTCGATGAAAACACAATTCCAAACTGGGCGGAAAGAGAGCTGCACCACTCTGCTTTAGATATGGATTTACGTGTATTCTGGAAAGAGTTCGTGTTGTACCAAAAAACGCAGGCAAACTTCATTGGTCCTGTTACCCAATTCGTCAACAAGTTAAGATATTCGATTAACTTGAAGAAGCAGTGGATGGAAAAAGATCGCCAAAAACAAGCGAGATATCAACAGCACAGCAGTGCTCGAGATAAGCATGTCAGCCCTTCTGAAGAATTTAGACAATTTTTGAGAGAGCAAGGCAAGAAACCATCCTTCTAATTGACCCAAAGAGATAGAAGCTATGAGCTATTCTAAAAAACCAAAAAAAGTGGACTTTTCGTCATTCGAAAGTCGACTTCGTGAACTTGGTATTGAAGCTAACGTGGATCACTTGAACAAAGATAAAGTATCTACCAGTCAATCTCTTACTGTGAAAAATGAACCTAGCGTAAGCTGGGAGCAGCCCATTGTTTCTGAACCTCAGCCGACGCTTTCTGAGCAAGCGCTTGTCGTTACTCAAGAAGCGAGCGATCGATGCAATGAGGTGTTTGGTACGCTCTTTAGTATCTATGAATCAACATGGGTGCAAAGCTACGGTAAACGTCCAACAGGTCGCTTTTTAGATTTCGCGGATTCGCTTACAGATAAAGAGCTAGTGCGAATTATCCAGCACTGTCGCGAGCGTCTTCAATCGGGGGACCGATGGCCGCCAATTATGGGTGAATTGGTGGTATTGAAAGATTTACCAACGGAATCTGAGTTGGAGGATGCGTTAAACCGAGTCGTGGCACGTACGCCAAATGACGATATTGAATTGTGGTTAATGCAAAGCAAGTTCTACGAGCTACGTCGACTGCCTGAGCATCTGATTTTAAAGAAATTCCGTGAATACTACCGTCAGGCGATGAAATTGCTTGAGAAAGGAAAGCTCACGACAGCACCTATTGCTTTACCGACTCACTCGGTGAAAAGCATGACGGACTTAAAGCGTGAAGAATACGAACATGAGCACGGTAATAAGCTGCATCCTCGTATTCAAGCTATCTTAGACGCAAAGAAAAATAACGATTAATTTGTTCCTGCTTTAAAAAACAAAAAGACAAGCTAAGCAAAATTAACTTGTCTTTTTGTTTATCTATCCTTGCTATTGCTCTGAAGGCTGCTCAGTTGCAAAGCCTCGCAAGATATTGGTCAATGTAATTGTCGCGAATACCACAATCACTAACGACAAGTGCCACGCTTGGCTCAAACCGAGCTGCACGAGCGCCATACTGACCAAGGATGACACCACCATTTGACCACCGCCCGACATGGCAGCCGCCGCTCCTGCTTGCTTCTTGTATGGCTGCATAACCATGGCTTGAGCACAAGGTAGAGCGATCGCATTGCCTAAGATCATCAGCAGTTGACCAAGCATCAAATATAGCGGTTCGACTGGGCAAAAGAACAGCCACACTGCGGAGCTTAGGTGCAGGATAGGCGTCGCCAGTAGCATCTTCTTCGTGCCGATGATTGGGCGCACACGGTTACAAATACTGGTGCTGCAAATCATGCCAAATGCAGGAATCAGTGCCCACATCGCGTATTGATCAGATGTCATGCCAATTTGGTTTTGCATGATAAAAGGCATTACCGAAACAGTGGTGATCATCAAGCTGAAGTTAAGCCAACCGATACTGGCAAAACTCATGAAGTAACGAGAAGTCAGCAGATCACGATATTGCAGCAGCATTTTTTTCGGTGATGGCAGTGGGGAGGTTTGTGTGATGGTCTCTTTAAAGCGCACCAATATAACAATCCAAGCCAGTGAGACGTAACCGAGCAGTGAAATAAACACCATGGTCCAGCCGAAGTGGGCGTTAATGAAGCCACCAATAACGGGGGCAACTAATGGTGTGATAGACGCAGCCATTGCGATGTAGGAAAGGGCGACAGGCAGCTCTGGTCCACTAAAGCGGTCACGGGTGGATGCACGAGCTAATACGGCGCAACAACCTGTTCCCAGACCTTGCAGAAAACGCCCCATCACCATACCAGTGAAGGTATTGCTGAAGAAGATGATCATCAACAGACCGAGCATAGCAATCAACAAGCCAGTAAGTAGGACTTTTTTACGACCTAGTGCATCAGATACTGGGCCGTAGATAAACTGAGAGGGACCGAATCCAAGTAAGTAAACACTTACCAATAGCTGAGCTTGGTCGAGGGAGATATCAAAGTCTTTCGCAATCCAAGGCAATGATGGAAACACCAAGCCCATGCTGAGTTGACCAACGCTGATGATCAAACAAGCTAGCAAGATGGTTTTAAATTCGAATGCTCGACTCATGACTTTTCACCATCACCGCGGCGACGTAGGCTTCCTTCTTCATCGAACTGATTTAGCTTGGCTTTCACCCGTTTTACCGTCGATAGGCTCACATCACATTGCTCTGCGACACTTTGGAGCGTGTTTCCTTCCAACAATAGCGTCGCGATGTGTTGATGTTTTGCTTTATCTGCCGGACGGCCTCGGAATTTCTGCTTCCACATCTGTGGATTGTCTTTGAGCGCCTTGCGACCTTGTTCCGCGGCAAATAGACGGTGTTGAGTTTGGACTTGCCCATAGCCAGAAAGCAGTGAGATCAAGGTTTGTGTTTGTACCGAACCTGGTTCAAAGGTCAACGGCTCACAAACCGTTTTTAGGGTGACGCCTTTATTAAGCAGAGTTTGAATAGTGCTTAGTGCTTGGCTGAAGTCTCGGCCTAAGGCGGTTAGCCACCAAAGTACAACGGTGTCACCGGTTTGCACGGTAGTTAAGAGTTGTTGAAAGGCTTGTCGCTCGGCTGGTGGTGTGCAGCCGCGTACCTTGTCCTCAAGGTGAATTGCTTCAGGATCAAAGGCTTTCAAAGCGTTGAGCTGCTCAGGGTAAGCCCGGTTTTTAGGCGAGTGCCGCGTATAGAGAAAGGTAGCCATGGGTGCAATGCGTCTCTTGAGATTGGTTCATATACTGTAATGGTCCATAAATATACACTGGTTCATTTTTTCTCACAACACCAAATGAGCCATTGGCTCGAAATCTTAGAAGTAGAAGTAAAAGATGAGGGGCAAGAGAAAGAAGAAATGAGGAAATAAAAAAGCCAAGCGCTTGGGTTGGCTTCTCTGGGATTAGGCTTTGGTTGTGCTGCGCTCTATCAATTTGACTGGCACCATCATCTTCACCAAGCTGCTGTTTTTATTGTTGATTTGATCAACGATAATTTTCACACACTCACGCGCTAGACGACGGAAGTCTTGGCGGAAAGTAGTCAGTTGGTAGCTCAACCATTCTGTTTGTGGAATGTTGTCGAAGCCGATGACTTTCAGATCTTGAGGGATACGAATACCACACTCAATACGTGCAATGTCCATTACCGCCATTGCAAGGTTGTCGGTTGCACAGAACACGGCTTCTGGACGATTCTTATCGGCTAGCATCGCACGTACTTTATCCAGCGAACTTGCGTAGTCGTAGCTCGCTTCAATAATTCGCGGCGTCTTGCCCGTTAAGTCTTCAAACTCAGTGCTGAAGCCACTTTGACGCTCGTCGTTGGTAAAGGTTGGCACTTCACCCGTCAGGTAAACCGCGTTTTTCACCCCACTTTTGTGCAGCAGTTGTGCCGCTTGTTGACCAGCTTCGTAGTTGTCACTGATTACGTAACTGCTCTTTGTGCCTTCTACGACTCGCGCGTACTGAACGATAGGGATATTGAACTCTTCACACTCTTCATACAGTGATTTGTTGAAGGTAGCGGAAGCGGCAATGACACCATCTACACGGTATTGGAAGATGTTCGGGATCGAGTGGTTGTCTTCATCATCCACTTGCCATGGAATCAACACCGCTGAGTAGCCTTGCTTCTGCAATTCACTTGAAATCAATTGAAGTGTTTTCATGTGGATAGGGTAGTCCGCATCTGGGAATACCAAACCGATCAACTTAGATTCGTTGGTGGTCAAGCTACGTGCAAAAGCATTTGGACGGTAGTTTAGGGCTTTCGCGGCTTCGAAGACCTTTTGCTTGGTCTTTTCAGATACTGAGCTGCCCGGAACAAACACACGCGATACAGTAGATTGAGAAACGCCAGCCAGTTTGGCAACGTCCTTCGATGTTACGGTTTGTTTTGCAGGATTCATGTGAGTTGATTCATAAGTCAGTTTAACTGTGACTAGGTTAACACAAATAGGTACGTAGTCATAAAGAGAAATAAGCAAGATTTAAGTAAATAAAGGGTTAGATTGTCTTTGGTGGCGCAATTTGGGTAGTACCCAAGTCACATTTCATGTTTTGCATACGAAAAAAGCCTTACCCAAAAAAGGTAAGGCTTGCTCTTATTTCCCATTTCCACTAAATCGAATAAGTTACGTAACCGGAATAACTTATCTCGTGGTTATCAGAAGTAGTAGCGAATACCTGCCGCGAATTGATCATCACGGTTTTCGAATTTGCTGCCATCGTACTGATCTTTACCTAGGTCGAACTGGTATTCAGTCCAAACTAGGAATTTGTTCTTCTGGAAGTGGTATTCAAGACCAGGAATCAGCAAGTTACGCTCGTAACCTTGCGTCTCGTCACCACGATCTTCCATGTAGTTGTAGTTCAACGTTGGGCGTAGGCCGTTGTCGAAGTGGTAGTAAGTGTAGATTTCGCCACCTAGGGTATCGAACATTACGTCCGTACCGCCTTGGCTCACTGCTTCCCAGTTTTCGCCAACGTGGAAAGTCGCACCCGCGTAGAAGCCACCGTTGCTGTAGTTTGCGCCCAATAGCATGATGCGCATGTTGTCGCCGTTTTCTACGCCAACCACGCTTGCGTCTAGATCTGCAACTTCATTTTGATGGTAAGCTGCACCCAGTGTTACGCCATCAACCGGTTTGTAAGTGATAGACGCACCCATGCCGTTTTTCAGTGAGGCTGTCGCATTGTTTGCTAGAGCAACATCTTCACGCGTGGTTTGGTAAGTAAAGCCGTAGCTCACTTTTTCATTAATTGAATTACGGTACGTAATTGAGTTTTCTGCACGACCAGCACCGGATGCGATACCCCAGTCAGCTAGGTTGTAAACACCTGAGCCACGAGTACCAAATACACGACCTAAATCGGTGTACCATGCTACGTCGTAGAAGGTAGACCACTGCTTAGTACCCGCAGCAATTTTGCCGTATTTTTCGTGCTCAACACCTGCGTATAGCAAACGGTCGTATATGTTGTCGCCGTTCGCGCCAGAGTTGTAGCCCCATTCCGCGTGACCGAAACCAGTCCAGCCGTTATCCAGACCCATTTGGCCTTTCAAACCGAAACGTGAGCTGCCGCTGTTCCATTCGCCATTGTCATCACCGCCACGGTCTTGGTAGCGAAGATCGAAACGGCCATCGATGGTTAGGCTGTCGCCAGCGTCATTAACAAAAGTGTGTGCAGCAAAGGCTGAGCTAGAAGTAAGCGCTGCTAAAATCACTGCAGAAAGGGTCGACTTTTTCATCATCAATCTCATTATTCAGGGCGCAGAAAGCCACCGTGCGTTCATGCCCGTTTTGAATAAGGGTTCTATCTTGAGGTTGTGCCCCATCCTTGAGGCACGAGTTGGGAGCATGTCACCTGAACCGAGAGGGGATTCAGGCAACATAAAGGCGGGTTGACAATCCGCCCCTAGGACTTCTTATAGAGAAGGGTTTAGGATCTGTTGAGTACGCTCGAACACGTCTAGACCTTGCTGTTTTAGCCAGTAAGGAAGGTCGATCAGTACCCAGTTCTCAGATAGCTTGTCGCCGTCACGGTAGTAAACGTCAACCACTTGCATGTCTGCACGTACTTCACCACCTGTCATACCTAGGAAACCACCGATTGGCGTGTTAGATAGGTTTGGCCAGCCGAAGAAACAAGAGAAGTTACCTTCTGCGAAACGACATACGTGGCCGTTAAACTTCTTGTCTTTCAGGTTGTTACGGAACGGCAATTGGTGCTGCTGTTGGTAACGAGGAATTGTGTAAGACGCACCGATACCACATGGACCGTACCAGATCATGTCTTTAGACCAGCTCTTCTCAAGAACTTCTGGTGGGCAGCCCATAGCGCCGCTGTCGTTTAGTGCAGATAGGTCATCAACCATCTTGTTCACTAGTGCTAGTGTTGCTACGCCTTCTTCTGGTGCTGCGTCTTCGAACAGTAGACCGTCGTGGTTACGAGGACCAGGGTATACGAAGTGCTTACCTGTTGATGGTGGTAGTGGGTAACAACCTGCTTGGTCCATCGCGCCTAGAAGGTCTAGGAATATGCCAGTCTTAGTGATCTTGCCGTTTTCAACACAGTTAAATTCTGCGTAACGGATGTTCATGATTTTGCCAGTTGGGCGCATGCCTAGGTATTCAGCGTCGAATAGACCCATGAAGTGACCCATGCTCATTACCCAGATTTCACCTGATGTTACTTCGTTCTCACCACCGATGAAGATGTCTTGACGACGCTGCATGCGAGTCATTGATTTCATCAAAGGAGCCCAGAAAACGTCAGCTGCTGCTTGAGCGCCTTGTTGCTCACGGAATGGGTAAACACCACGCCATAGGTAATCTTCTGAAGTGTGTGCTTTTAGTACTTCTGCCACGTTCTCGTGAGTTGCGTTTTCCATTGCGCTGAAGTATTCACGTACAACGCGTTTCGCTTCTTGATATTTAGACATAATAAACTCTCTTATTTGCTGTCGAGTCGGCTTTGGGAACAGGACTCGAAATTAAGTTTTTTCATCCGGCCCGGGAGCCAGCCGGAGTTTTTGAAATTCAGTTACGCTTTTGCTGCTTCGGCTTTTTTGCTCTTATCGAACACGCCGCCTTTTAGTGTCTCTGGCAGTGATAGCCATAGAAGACCAGCAAGGATCCATACGATTGGTGAACCCCACATTGCGGTTTGTAGGTCGGTACGCTCTTGGATGAAGATAAGTACCATTGGTGCCCACATACCGAGGATACGACCACCGTGGAATAGCGCCGCGCCGTAGCTACGTAGGTGTGCTGGGAACAGTTCTGAGAAGTAACCACCCCATACCGCTGAAGAAGACAGGCCGAAGTTGTAAATCAGACCAAGTAGAGCCAGCATGTTTAGGCCGCCAATCACCATGTCGCCAGGTGCAACAAAGAAGATTGAAACCATGATGCCCGCTAGGATGAAGCCAAACGCGTTCACCTTACGACCGAATTTGTCAGCTACCCAACCCCAGAACCACGCACCAAACAGTGAACCAAATGCTGAGATAGAGAAGATGAGACCGATGGTTGCACCGTCGAACATACGTACATCACGTAGGTATGTGGTTACGAAGCCACCAAAGAATTGGAAACCGTAGAAGTTAAGGCCAGCCAGTAATAGACACGTTAGTGTGATCTTACGGTAAGGCTTGCTTAGCATTTCGCCCCAAGAGCCTTTTTTCGCTGGTGCATTTGATTCTTCTACTTTTGCTTGCTCTTCTTCACCGTAAGCGATCACTTTGCTGTCGCTAGGTAGTACAAAGATCATGACCACAGCGGCTGCCAATGGTGGGATACCACCTACAAGCATTAGGCTTTCCCATGGTGCATCAATGCTTGCAATAAACGCTGCATAGGCACCCATTACCATCAGTGCTACAGAGAACATAGAAGACGCGAATGCCGTCAACTTACCACGTACCGTTGGCGTAAATAGGCCGATCATTAGGCTTACTGCCACGGTGAAGTAACCACCCAGTGACAAACCAATGATGAAACGCATTGCTGCCCATGTTGCGTAGTCGGTGAACATCATATTGATGATCGTTGCGCCACCGTTTAGGGCTGTGATGGTAATAAGAGTGGATTTCTTACCAAATTTTGTTGCGAACCAAGCACAGCTCAATGCACCGATAAGTGCACCAACCGACTGCCATGTATAGAACTGGGCAGTGTCTGACAGGCTAATACCATCATACGCTTCAACAATGTATGGGCGTACGTAGTCAATAATTACAAAGTTATAACAATAGAAAAAGTAACCAACCAGTATCGCTAGATAGGCAGCTACCCTTTGAATCATAGGAACTTCGCTCATGTGTCTTTTGGCATTCATGACCGATAAACCTCTATTTCACTTAGGATTTGTTGCTATTCAAACTTAATGAACACGATCTTATTTGGATCATCTTCGATTTCGTGTCGGGGTGAATCATAGTTTTTTTAAGGTTATTAGATCCGTGATCAAAATCAATTTTAAAATGAATGCGTACCCATTTTGTGGGTTTTAGTGACAAGGATCTCACTAATCGGCGTTTTTGGCGATTTTGAATATATTTTCGCCTATATTGGTGATAATAATCACACTTACAGTGGGATTGTCGTTTAAAAATGCCTTTTTACAGTAATATCTGGGCATAATAATTAGCTACCCAGAATTAGGAAAACCTTAAAATGGTTACGTACTCAAGTTTTGTGGTGATTGCGTTATATGTAGCAATTACCATACTAATCAGCTATTTAGTGAATAAGCGCTACAGCAATGGTGGCGACTTTTCCACGGGTGGAAAGCAATTTGGCTGGTTTACGGCAGGTGTTTCGATACTTGCGACTTACATTAGTGCGATGACGTTTGTAGGGATGCCTGGTTGGGTTTATAGCTCTGGCATGGAAGCGATGAGTATTCACCTTAACTATCCCATCGTTATCTTTTTCACTGTCATTTTCTTTGTACCTGTCTTCTATAAGCTGGGTCTGACTTCGATTTATGAATACCTTGAGCACCGCTTTGGGGTGTATGCAAGAACCATCAACTCGATTGTGTTTATTGTGGTTCAATGTATCTCTGCGGGTGTGATTTTGTATGCCGTGGCGCTGATCTTAGTGCAAGTTCTGCCTATCAGTATTTCTGAAGCCATTATCTACATTAGTATTTTCACCGCTTGCTATACCTATGCGGGCGGGATTTCCACGGTTATCTGGACCGATATGTTGCAATCTGCAGTATTGGTTGCGGGCAGCATCGCTATCTTTGCCATTCTAATGACAGAGATTAATGCGGCAGATTACCTTTCTCGTGATCACCTGAATATCATCAACTTAGACTTTGATTTGGGCGTGGATACCACACTCTGGGCTGGCGTGGTTGCCGTGAGCTTTTTGCATTTGAGTGTGTACGGCACCAACCAATTGATCATCCAACGTACGTTAGCGACGAGATGTGAAAAGACGGCGCAGAAGTCGATGCTGTTGTGTGGTTACGGTGCGTTTTTCGTGTACTTGTTCTTCGCGGTACTCGGTGTTCTTTTGAGTGTTTTCTATCAAGATCAATTGTTTGAAAACAGTAACGAAGTGATTTTGGATTTCGTCTTCAACCACACTAACCCAATTGTGGTTGGTTTGATCATTTCCGCATTGGCAGCGGCCGCAATGTCGACCTTGGACTCGACCTACAACTCGATGGCGACCGTCGCAACGTTCGATATCTACAAGCGTTTCGTTCGCAGAAGTGCCGATGAAGAGCACTACGAAAAAGTCGCAAGAAAGATGAGTTTGCTCGCTGCGGCTATGGTGGTAGTGCCAGCTCTTCTGGCGGTATCGAATGAATCGGTACTCAAAACCATCGCTAGCCTGACTTCTATCTTTGTTGGTATTCGTTTGGGTTCATTCGTGCTTGGTTTATTCTGGGCGAAAGCCAATGAGAAAGGCGTGATCGTTGGCAGTATCATGAGTGTGATTGCGGTGTTTACTGCGATGTATCTCGACGTGGCTTGGCCGTGGTTCGCGCCAATTGGCACGTTCGTCTTCCTTTTGTTTGGTGTGTTAGTGAGCCGTCGTTGGGGCGCTGTGACTGCCGAGCAACAAATTTTTATCAATAATCAAAAACATCTTTTTGCAAAGCCAACCGCAAGCCATTACGGGCTGTTGGTGTTCGCTGTGGCGACCATTGCTGCTTGTATGGTTCTCCCTGATTGGCTTTATGCTGCATTGTCGTAATAGGTAAGTTTATGCTGTCCATCTTTGATATTTACAAGATTGGTGTGGGCCCTTCTAGCTCTCACACCAATGGTCCAATGATCGCGGGTTACCACTTCACTCGTTTGATTGAATCGAACTTGGCAAAAGTGGTTCGTGTTCAAGTCGATTTATACGGCTCACTCTCGTTAACGGGGATTGGTCACCATACTGACCGTGCAACGATTTTAGGTCTATTGGGTAACAAACCAGATACCATCAAAATCGCTTCTGCGAACAAAGCGATGCGCAAGGCGATTGAAGAGGGCATGATGTCTGTCGATGGCCGTCATGAAATCGAATTCAGCTACAAAACGGACATGTTGTTCCACGAAGAGAACCTTCCTCTGCATGAGAATGGCATGACGATTACTGCGTTAGATGCGCATGGCAATCAGGTTGGGTTTGAAACTTACTACTCTATCGGTGGTGGTTTCATAGCAACGGCGGATGAACTGCAAAATGGCAGTGCGACTGCTCCCGTAGAAGTTGAGTTTCCATTCTCCAGTGCGGACGAAATGTTGGCACAAGCAGAGAAGAATGGCATGAGCCTCGGTGGCATGATTCTGAAAAACGAACAAGCGTTTCAGGATATGGAAGCCATTAATCAACGCGCAGAACAGATCTGGCGTGTGATGACGCGTTGCATGGAGCGTGGTTTCGAGACAGAAGGTATCTTGGACGGCGGCTTGAACGTGACCCGCCGTGCGCCAAACTTGCTGAAGAAACTTGAAGCAAATGCAGCAATCGAAAACGATCCAATGGAAATCATGGATTGGATTAACCTGTTTGCTTTTGCTGTGAGTGAAGAAAACGCCGCTGGTGGACAAGTCGTAACGTCTCCAACTAATGGTGCAGCAGGTGTGATTCCGGCGGTATTGATGTACTACCATCGCTTCATCAAAGAGCTTGATACCAAACAGCTTAAAGACTTCCTTGCTGTATCCGGTGCGATTGGCATTTTGTACAAAACTAATGCGTCTATCTCGGGCGCTGAAGTAGGTTGTCAGGGCGAAGTTGGCGTGTCTTCCTCTATGGCGGCAGCTGGCCTGACCGCGTTACGTGGTGGCAGCAATGAGCAGATTTGTATTGCGGCTGAGATTGCCATGGAGCACTCACTAGGCATGACTTGTGACCCAATCGGTGGCTTAGTGCAAGTACCGTGTATTGAGCGTAATGCAATGGGCGCAATGAAAGCGATCAATGCTTCTCGCATGGCATTAAAGCGTAATAGTAAATGTTTGATCTCGTTAGATAAGGTGATTGAAACCATGTATCAGACGGGCAAAGACATGAACAAGAAATACCGCGAAACGTCACTGGGTGGATTGGCTTTGATTCACCTAGCACCGCCTTGCGAATAATGAGTTAAGCAAGTCTAACCAACAAAAAAGCCGATGCACTGAGAAGCATCGGCTTTGTTTTTTGTCGTTGTGACCGTCATGGGTTTGGCGGGTTTATCGCAATAGGAAATAAGGCGTATTAACGTAAGCGTGTCCCGCTGATATCGCATAAGGCAGTACGGCTTTGCCAACGGAGACTGCGGTGTTAACCAGTGGTTGAACGTTGATATTGGCATTCATCAAAGTAGGACGAACGTTGGGTGCCAAGCGATAGTTACCGGGCGTTGAAACGCACCCAGAAAGTGTCGATGTAAACAGTAGTGCGATGATGATTGATTTGATGGCTTTCATAGTGGTGACTCTCAAAATGGTATCTTGGCTCTGGTTTTGTTTGTTGGGATGAGCCTTGGTTGAGAGGAAGATTGCCTGAGTCGAGCGAACGGCACCATCAATGCTCAACAAGTCATAGCGCACAAGACTAAAAGTAACACTAGACGTTACTAAGTATTAGTTTTTGCGAGGAGAGTCACTATAAAAACCCCCTAAATGGGACTTTTCGGACTGTGGAAGTGAACTGTGAACGGTAAAAAAAGCCAGAATGAAACCGCCCATTCTGGCTTGGAGCCAAACGAAGGTGCTCAAAACACAATCTGGAGGCAGATTGCTTACATGGAACGTACGGTCAGTGGACGACGGCGACCAATCTTAGTTAGGGCGAGTTGCCATAGGCTCAAATCTCGTGAGCGAAAGGCGCCAGCACAGCTGAGTAAGTAGTATTTCCACATGCGGTAGAAATCTTCACTGTAATCGCCTTTGATTTGATTCCACGATTGTTGGAAGTTGGAGAACCAGCACATCAGGGTTTTGTCGTAGTCTTCACCGAAATTGTGCACATCTTCGATGTTGAATCGATCTTCCATCGCCTCTGCGAGGTTCTTCATCGATGGAATGACACCATTTGGAAAGATGTATTTCGAGATCCACGGGTCCGATGCGGTAGTGCTGTGGTGTGAACCAATGGTGTGTAGCAAGAACACGCCATCATCTTTCATGAAGCGCTCTGCGCACTCGAAGTATTCCGCGTAGTTCTTCGGTCCCACGTGTTCGATCATACCAATCGACACTAGGCGATCGTATTGCACGGTGGGTTTGAACTCGCGGTAGTCCTTCAAAATGAAGTTCGCGACTACGCCATTTTCTATCGCCAGTTTGCTGCCGAGCTTCTTTTGTTCTTTGGATAGAGTGAGACCATCGCAGATAACGCCGTACTTCTTCGCTGCGTAAATCATAAAGCTTCCCCAACCACAGCCAATATCGAGAATACGCATCCCCGGTTGCAGATCGAGCTTGCGACAAATCAAATCCATCTTGTGCTCTTGCGCCTCATCCAGTGTCGAAGCTCGATTCCAGTATCCGCAGGTGTAAGTCATGCGTGAATCGAGCATCTTTTGGTAAAGCTTATTGCCGATGTCATAATGGTGCGGTACATCGAATTTACAGCGCTCAATGCTCTGCGGGTTAACCCAGCTTTTCAATTTTAGTTTCGCAGCGGAAGAGGCAAACTTGAGTTTTTCAGCCAGCCCCAGTTTGCCTTCAATGTCGTTTAAAAGTACGCGTTCAAAGAACTGATCCAAGCGACTGCAATCCCACATCTTGGACATGTACGCTTCCCCTAAACCCAAGGAGCCTGACTGCATCACAAGCTCATACACTTTTGGGTTAAATACTTGGATATCCCACGGATTCGAGCCGTTAATGGTAATACCTGCCGGGGCTAACGCCTCTCTAAACATTTCTTCTAGTTTGTTCATATTATGCCTATTTCACGTGCATGTTCGCTACGTATTCATCTTCTGCCCAATACATACGTTCGGCGACTTTGGCTTCTGGATTTAGGCTAACGCCATCTAAGACACGCTCTCTAAAACGCAAGTAGCCGCCTTTATCGATCAGATGTCCCATGTGAAGGTAAATCGGCTTACCGCCCAACATCTCTTTTTCAAATTCGAACAGATTGTCGATGACAGGGTGTAGGACGTCTTCCGTTACCCAATTGAGGAACATCTTGCCAACGCGAGGGGTCTTCTTCGAAGTTCGACCGCCCAGTTTGACCATATAGAATTGTTTTGGATCTCGACGCCAAGCCAGTGTCGGACAAGCAAGCACACATTCGCCGCAGCCAATGCATTTGCTTTCTTCCTTCACCGCTTTACCGTCTTTGAGTGACAAGCAATCTACTGCGTGGTGCGCACAAGCTTTGACGCAAGCACCACAACCAATACAGCGATGACTTTCGAAATTAATCTTGGCGATACCGAAGATGCCGAAATCTGCCATATTGGCTTTGGCACAATCGTTCGGACAGCCTGCCATGACCATTTTTAAATGGTATTTACTTGGGTAAACGTGACGCTCCATTCGCTGTGCCAAGCCAGTGGTATCGGTATTGGCTTTCTGGCAGATTCGACTGCCCTGACACGCGACGATATTACGCCCACCAATCGACTGATAACCTGCTTGTGTGTCTTCGACATCAATGCCGCACGTATCGACGGTGATGTCTTTGATGAAGGGCTCCAGCGCTTTGTTGACCTCTGGAATATCTTCATAGCGAATGCCGGGCATCGCCAGTTTTTGTCGCGTGGTGAGGTGAATAACACCATTGCCCCACTTCTCGGCGATCTCTTGCGCAGCGCCGAGCAGGTAAGCAGGCATAATGCCACCTGGAATGCGTACGCTGATCATGCACTCGCCACGTACTTTCGATAGGCGGTAATCGCCATTGGCGCGCATTTTGATGATATCTACGTCCATCGTCATTGTGATTCCCTCCTAATCGATCATGGTTCTGGCGTGGTCATAACGGAAAACCGGACCATCCAAGCACACGTACTTGTCGCCAATTCGGCAGTGGCCGCATTTACCAACTGAGCAAGCCATTCTGCGTTCGTAGTCGACCCAAATTTGGTCCTCTTGAATGCCTCTGGATAAGAAGTCCTGCACGACGAACTTAATCATGATCGGTGGACCTACTACGATGACGCGGATGTTTTCCTTGTCAGAGAGATCAAGTTTGCTGATGTGTTCGGTAACTAAGCCGCTTTCATAGAAGTGTTCGTCGCCACCGTCATCCAAGGTGGTGATGACGTGATTGGAGTAAGACCAATTCAGCAAGTCGTTCTTGTACAACACGGCATCTTGGTTTTTGAATCCGAGGATCAAAGACATCTTCTTCACATCACTTGGGTTGTTGTGAAAGTAGTTTATCAGCCCTTTAACCGGAGCAACGCCAGTGCCGCCCGCGACCACAATGAGGTGTTTATCTTGGTACTCTTCCATCGGGTAGCCATTGCCCATTGCGCCGCGCATCATCACGCGGTCACTGGCGTTTAATTGGAACAGCTCGCTGGTTACCTTGCCGACATTACGTATCAGCAAGTCGACGTAACCTAAGCCGTAGTCGGAGACGGAAATAGGAGCTTCACCCACAAGGGATAAACCCACTTCGACAAATTGTCCGTAGTGCACCGGAAAGTCACACGCAACGCGAAAGTTCCATTCCAGTTCTGTGTGCTTTTCGATATGAATAATCGGGTAGCTTTGCGGCAGCATTTTGTTTTCACAATCGCACATTAGAGCGCCTCCTCTACAATCGATGTCATCTTGTTGATGATGTTGCTAAATGAGATGTAGTGAGGGCATCGGTCGTCGCAGCGCCCGCATCCGACACACATATGGTGTTCGCCTTGGCGAGACTTAAAGTCGTTGACCTTGTGTAAAGCGCGATAACGTAAGCGCTCTCCAGTTTTATGACGGAAGCTGTGACCGCCTGCCATATCCGAGAAACCATCAATCATGCAACTGGCGTGTTGGCGGCGACGTTCTCCCACTTTGGCTTCTTGGTTATAAACCACATCAAACACGTTGAAGCAGGCGCAAGTCGGGCATGAGGAAGTGCAGCGACCGCAACCAATGCAGCGTGAATCGTATTCTGACCACACTGGATGACCGAGTAACACTTCGCGTACTTTAGCCGGATCATCGCAAACCGAATCTGGCGTACGCACTTTGACAGGATTGGACTTGACGAAGCTGACATTGTGCTCAACGTCTTTGCCTTGTGAAAAATACGGTGTCAATTCTGGATCTTTAATAGTGACAATGGCGCCGTGGTCACTAAATTGCACTGAAGCGGCGAAGTTATCGGTTTTGTTAGTGCCCATAGAGACACAAAAGCAGTTTTCGAAACTTTCGCTGCACTCAATCAGTACGAGTTTGAGTTTCTGGCGCAGACGTTTGTAGTAGAAGTCTTCGTGACCGCCGTTTTCTAAAAATATGTAATCAAGGCTTTTGAGCGCATTGATGTCACAAGCTCTGAGAAACAGAAACACGGGGCGCGCATCGACACTGGATTCTCGCAACTCGTCGGCGTTAAACCAAAACAGGGTTTCGGTGATCGGAAAGACGATCTCTTTGGGTGAAAAATGGCTTTTCTCTTTCCACTCCAGTTGGTCGTAACGTTCCAATTCTTGGTAATCCAAATTTGGGGTATGGGCAAAACGACCCGCGTATTCTTCATAGACGGGCGCCATCACCTTATAGCTATGACGTAACGCCTCGATCGCCGAACCCATTTGCTGAGTAGTTAAAAACTTAGGCATTGTTCTATCTCGTTATTTTCAAAAACTAATGAATCGTGCGTTCTAAACAGGGCTCGGCGGTGGACTCAAACCATTCCAGTGACTGTGAAAGGGAAACCACGTCTCCAACCACTATGATTGCTGGCAGTGGTGGTTTTTGCGTTTTGCAGGTTTCATACAGTCCGGCTAAGGTAGTGACGATCTTGTTTTGATTTTCTCGTGTTCCATTGCTGACGATGGCGCAAGGTGTATCTGGCGCGAGACCGTGAGCAATGAGGTTGTCTGCAATCGCTTCTGCTTTGTGTAGCCCCATGTAGAAAATTAGGGTGTGGTCGATGGCGGCAAGTGCGCTCCAATTCGGTTCGCTAGCATCATTACAGTTTCGTCCCGTTACCAAGGTTACACCCCTCGAAACTTGTCTATGAGTGACCGGTATCCCCGCGTAAGCGCAGCATCCAAGTGCCGCAGTTACACCCGGTACAACCTCATAGTTGATGCCTTGCTGTGTTAAATAGGTCGCTTCCTCACCGCCTCGACCAAATACAAACGGGTCGCCCGCTTTTAAGCGACATACCGTCAGACCTGTGATTGCGTAGCCCTTCATCATTTCGTTGATTTCTGCCTGCGTTTGCGAACACTTACCGTAGTGTTTACCCACGCAGATTTTTAGGGTTTTTCGTGGAATTACATCCAAGACTTCTTCCGAAACCAGATGGTCATAAAGCACAACATCAACACGATTGAGCAGACGAAATGCTTTAATGGTGAGCAGTGATGCATCGCCTGTGCCCGCCCCAACCAAATAAACCTGACCATAAGATGGATTGGATGCCTTCATTAAAAAATACCCCAAATCAATACAACGAATAGGATGGCGGCAATGAGCCAATAAAACACTTGATGAACGTTGTCGCTAATCCAACCTAGCTCCTCTAACATCTCGTTAGTCAGGTCTAAATTTATTTGCTCTATGTAATCGTCCAGTTCTTTCATTTTCAATTGGCTTCATGCAATCCCCTGATGTATTTAAGGTTATTGGTGAGAGCCGTTAAGTTAAATCAAAGAAAAATAAACACCTGTTCAGAACTGATTAACGAGAGGGTGTTTGGGGGCAGAACTTGAGTCGGTTAAAAGACGGGAAAGAGGAAAGGGGAGTGTCAGTTTTTTTGATTTAACTGACTGTAATAAAAACAAAAAAGCCAGAGCGATGTTTGCTCTGGCTTTGTCGTTTTTGGAAAAGAAAAGCGTTATGCTGCTTTTAGGTGGCAGACGCGATTCTTGCCCAATCTTTTTGCTTGATAAAGCGCTTTGTCAGCTTGCTCCACCACGTGATGGTAACTGGTTTCTAATGGTGTAAATCCAACACTTGCCGTAAATCGCACATCGCCACAACCCAAAGTGAGATGGCTTCTTTGCAGCACCGTTAGGAAGTTATCCAGTTGGTGTTTGGCATCGAATTCGTCATTGGCTTGGAACACGATTGCAAACTCTTCACCACCATAGCGCGCTAAACAAATCCCTTTTGGTTTAGGGAAACAGTCGCGCATCACTTCAGCTGTTTTTTGGATGACCAAATCGCCCACTGGATGACCGAATTTATCGTTGATGTATTTGAAGTTATCAATATCGACCATCGCGATAAAACGGTTCTCTGAATGAAGCTCTCTCGACACTTTTGCAGCTAAACACGCTTTATTTTCGAGTTGCGTCATTGGATCTTGATGGCGTAAACGGTCATGCAATTTGAGGTTTGCCAACGCTACTTGGGCGTAGTTCTGAATCAAACTGAGCACGCATTTGTAGGTTGGGAATCGGCAACTGACGTAAGTCACCCCAAGCAGTTCTCGTCCATCAAACAACGGAATGCAGTAGTGGTTACTGTTGATCTTGAGCTTTTTCGTCAACTCGTCGCCGTACTTCTTGTTGCGGTAAGTCAACGCACTATGAGAAAAACGCGCCGCGAGTTCGGCATCGGTTAAGACGAGCTTTTTGTTACCGTGATAATCGAGGGTGTAAAAGCTGTAATTCAAGCTGTCGTATAAACAGAACTGTATGCCTCTGTGATAGCAGAAACGATCCAAAACATGCTTGAGTTGGGTTTTGAACTCATCAACGCTCTCAGTGCCATTTAGGCGCGCGAGTGACAAATGCAGTTGGTAAGTGAGGTAATTGATACCAATCGCTAGAGCTAATAAAGAAGCAATGACACCTGCAGTAAGAGTAAATGGATAACTGTTGTTGAGGATGTCGGCGCGGTCTGTGCCCGCCACAAACACCCAGTTTAATCCGTTGTCTGCGTCGAAGACCGAAATCTTAAAGTTATCTTGGTAATAGTATTCATGTTTACCAAACAACAATCCTGCGGCTACTTTCTCGCTAATGCCACCGTGATAACTGACAGAGTTATCGCCAATTCGGCTTGGATCAGGATGGAACACCAAGCGTTCGGTGTCTCTGTCTACGACAAACACATAGCCTTTGTTCAAAGTTTTAAGACCGCGTAGCTGCTGAGTAGTATGGAGGAGATCGAACTCTAACCAAAGTTGGTATTTGAGGTCTGGGTTGTCATGTTTGATGGCAAATACCCAGCGTTGTTGCGGGTTTTGGTATAGCGAAGAGATGGAAAATTTATCACTGACGGTATTCAGCTTATGCCATAAGATCTTGCTGATATCCGCTTGTTTTACCTGACCAGAAAGACCATAGGCAATGTTGCTATCTGTCGTAGTGTAGAGAATGTTGGAGTACTGTGGTGAGTAATCGATGATGCCTTGGCTTAGCTCACGAAAGTCAGGATCATTAAGGTCTTGCTTGCTTGTCTTTAGTGCGGTTTCTAGTAGATAGAATTTGCTGAAAGCCGCTTCGATTTGGGAGTGGATCAGCCGCTCGGCGGTGATGATATTGGTTTGAGATTGCCGATAAACCATCGACTCAGAATCAACTAACTGAGCATAAGCCAGATAGACCATAAATCCTGCGAGAAGTAGCAGGTAAGGCCGCAGAATACGGATTAAGAATTTAGGTAAAGCCATGGTGCCAAATTACGTTGTAGATATTATAAATGTGATTTGGCTAACGATATTAGATTAGTTTCATTATCGCATCAATGCGTATGGTGTGTTCTTTGACCTGATTGATGGATATCTGCTCGAAACGTCCATAAAACAAACCCAGCATGCAGCTGGGTTTGTAAGAACTTGTAGGATTGGACGGCGAATCCGTTAGGCTTCTTGCTTTGGGTTATAGTGCAAAATTGCCATCGAAGTTGGAGACAACAAGACTTCTCCTTCCGCATGTCCTGGGTTTAGGTTACGTACGTTGGTATCGCACACCGTCACCCATTCTTGACCACGCTCACTTGGCAGCTTGAAGCGCGCTGGTGCATTGGTTTGGTTGATCAAGTAAACCAATTCTTGCCCTTCTTTACCAATGCCTAAATGCAGCGCTACTGAGCTTAAACGGTTCCAATCGTCATGTTCCATCAAGCTGCCATCAATACGACGCCAGAAGATGCGGTTGTTATTACGATTTTCACCACTAAAAGCGCGAATGAATGGCACCATGTATTGATTACGGTTTGCCACCATTTGTGAAATCCATGCTTTGAAATCTTGCTTGCGCTCAGATGTTGCCCAGTTCAACCAGCTAGTTTCGTTATCCTGACAGTAGGCGTTGTTGTTGCCACCCTGCGTATGGGATAGCACATCTGCAGTCAGGATATGAGGAATACCGAACGCGAACAGCAAGCTAGCAATCAGGTTGCGTTTTTGCTTTTCGCGTGTGGCGATGATCATTAGGTTTTCGGTTTCACCTTCAACGCCATAGTTTTCCGAGCGGTTATCACCATGACCGTCACGGTTCTCTTCGCCGTTGGCTTCGTTATGTTTTTGCTTGTAAGACACGAGATCTTGCAAGGTAAAACCGTCGTGATATGTGATGTAGTTGACTGTGAGTTTGTAAGGCCAGTTCGCTGCGCTGTAGATATCACGAGATCCCATCAAGCGCGTCGCAAACTCTTTTAGGTAACCTTGATCGCCGCGCCAGAAGCTGCGGGAGATGTCTCGTAGTTTGTCGTTACACTCGTTCCAACCAAATGGGAAGTTACCCACTTGGTAGCCATTAGGACCGATGTCCCAAGGTTCTGCAATCAGCTTTGTCTCGCGAAGAACTGGGTCTTGCGCGACCGCTTTAAAGAATGCCGCTTCAGGGTTGTAATCGTCCCCTTGGCGACCGAGTGTTGCTGCCAAGTCAAAACGGAAACCATCAACTTTAAATTCGCTCACCCAGTAACGCAGCGTATCCATAACGAGGTTAAGTGCTGGCTGATAAGTCAGGTCCACCGTGTTGCCACAACCAGTGAAGTTCGCATAGTGAGGACCATGCTTGATGTAACAGCGAGGATCGAGTGCTTTTAGGTTGAAGATAGTCGGACCTTCACCGCCTTCCGCCGTGTGGTTGTACACGACATCAAGAATCACTTCGATGCCGTGCTTGTGCAGCTCTCGAATGGTAGTTTTGAGTTCTGTGACGGCATCTTTTTCGGCATAACGAGGATCTGGCACCATGAAAAGGTAAGGGTTGTAACCCCAATAGTTCACCTTATCCATCTTAAGCAAATGCGGCTCGTGCATACACGCAGCAACAGGTAGCAATTGCAACGTATTGATGTTTTGTTGTTTGTAAAACGCCAACATCTCAGGTGACGATAAACCTAGGTAACGTCCTCTGTCATCACTTGGGACCTCTGGGTGTTGTTGAGTTAACCCTTTTACGTGGGTTTCAAATAACACCATCTCTTCTCTTGGTATGCGAGGGTGATCGGTGTCTTGCCAATCGAAGTGATCCTCGATAACGACACATTTAGGCATATCAAAGCTTTTTGCAGGAGAGAAAGGAGGTTGGTAGTGGAGGGCTTTATCAATCGACTTTGCGTAAGGATCAGAAATCAGCAAAGGTTGGTCTTGATGCGTCACCACATAGCCATACTTTTGCCCAGATTTAATGTCTGGAATAAAAGTATGACGAATACCTGCATATTCATTTGGTAAGTCGTACAGTGCATAGCTGCCGTCTTCTGCAAAGAGCGCAAGTTGAATGTCTTTACTGCTTGGCGCATGAATAGCGAAGCTACAACCTTCTTTATTTAGGGTTGCACCAAGTGGGTAGGGGCGAGAGTGAAGTCGTGTCATCAGAGATACTTTTTTTAATATTTATTGCTACCTTTAAGAAACTATAAGTAAAAAACTTTGTCTTACTTAGGTCAACCACCTTAGAACGAAAATTATCACTGTAATTAAATTACTTTCTACGTCCTATTTTTGACGAAAATATGAAATGGCTATCACTTTGTAGCCACTATAAACCGAAGAAACTTACTAATTCCTCCCTAGATTGGTGATCTGACTCGAAAAAACACCATTCGGTAATTTTTCTCATCCTTTCTCATCCCCCCTAAATTAGTTTGGGGTGGAGGACGTCATCCTTGTACGCCTTGGGTAATCTTAAGACTGTTGAAACAAACGGGGACTTGTTCCCATCTTACCTCTCTTTCTTTAGGTGCATTTTTACTGCCTATATTCACCTAAAAGAGTGAGCAGGGAAGACAGAATTATAAATACCCTTAATGGAGTTAAGAATGAAAAAAGTAAGTGTAATTGCTGCTGCTGTTGCTGCAACTTTAGCTGCTGGTTCTGCTTTCGCAGTGGATTTCCACGGCTACATGCGTGCTGGTGTTGGTGTGAGCGCTGATGGTGGCCAACAAGTAACATTTGAGAAGAACAAAATCGGTCGTCTAGGTAACGAAGGCGATGTATACGGTGAAGTTCAACTAGGTAAAGAAGTTTACAACAACAACGGTAAAACGTTCTACGTTGACTCAATGTTCGCAATGACTTCTAACGGTTCAAACGACTGGGAAAGCACTTCGGCTAACTGTGGTCTAAATGCTAAGGGCGACAAAGTAGAGTGTGTTGACGATGCACAATTTGCTCTACGTCAGTTCAACGTTCAAGCTAAAGGCGTTCTAGACTTCGCTCCAGAAGCAACGCTATGGGCTGGTAAACGTTACTACCAACGTCACGATATCCATATCTCTGACTTCTACTACTGGAACATTTCTGGTGCTGGTGCTGGTATCGAAAACATCGAAGCGGGTCCAGGTAAACTATCTCTAGCATGGGTACGTAACGACCGTAGCGATATCACTGACCCAGGTAACGACGGTAAAGCTGCAAACGTAAACACACTTGATGCACGTTACGCAGGTCTTCAACTATGGAACAACGCTTCTCTAGAGCTAGGTCTTAACTACGCACTAGTTAACGAAACTGACGCTGCGCCAAACAGCACTAAAGATGCAAAAGATGGCGTAATGTTCACAGCTGAATTGACTCAAGGTCTAGATTCAGGCTTCAACAAAACTGTAGTTCAGTACGGTACTGAAGGTTACTCTAAAACAATGGCGTTTTACGGTGACGGTAGCTGGTACGGTGCAGAAGCGAAAGATGGCGCATCTGGTTACCGCCTAATCAACTGGGGTGTAATCGGCATGGGTGACAGCTGGGAAATGGGTCACCAGTTAGTATACGGTGTTGGTGAAGAAATGTGGGCTGGTCAAGACAAGTGGGAAACTATGTCTGTAGTCGTTCGTCCAATGTACAAATGGGACGACAACCATAAAACTATCTTCGAAGCGGGTTACGCGATTGATGATAACGACGGTGACGAAAACAAATACGGTAAGCTAACAGTTGCTCAAGCATGGTCTGCTGGCTCTAGCTTCTGGGCTCGTCCTGAAATCCGTCTATACGCTTCTTACCTAACAGCGGATAAAGCGGACAACTCAAACACATTCGACAACGGTCGTTCTGACGATACATTCCAGTTCGGTGTACAAGCGGAAGCTTGGTGGTAATCATCTAACCATTAAGTCCTAAATTGTCCTAGAATGATACAGCCAGAACCTATCTGGCTGTATTTATTTCAAAAACAATAACGAGTCGAGGTAGACGGTAATGAAAAAATGGCTTGCTCCCGTGCTGTTGGGAATGTTGGCTACGGGTTGTTCTTCTGTAGAACAAGTAGACATGAGCCCGAAAGGTCAGCAACAAGTGATCACGCAGTCGGGTGATATTCAATGGGTACCAATTGATGTACCTGCGGTTACTGAGTTCGCTTTGACTGATAAAAGCCAAATGCTATTAGATGGTAATAGCGCAGGCGCAATTGCAGCGTTCGCTCTACCGGGTAATCGCGGCAGTCTCGATATCAAACTAGAGACATTCGTAAACAAGAACCTAGAGTTCTATGCACCAAACGTCGTTGTAATGAATGCGGCGGGTGAACCTATTTACCAAGCAGATTTTTCAAAGTTTGAGTACGTGCCAGCAAAACTACTGGATAACGATAAGTTCGTACTTGAAATGAATGTAATTCCAGACATGACAGGTAACGATTTGCATGTGTTGGTTTACACCACTTCCGATGATCTAAAAGGAAGTTCAGAAGTTCTTCACCCTGCAAAAGCCTTCGCACTGGCAAATCACACTCAGCCGCCAGATATTGCAGATCCTCAAGCGAAACACAGCCCACTTGGTCAGTTCCGCTTCTCAGTATCCGCGAACGATATCGTGAATACTAAAATTGTCGCGAAAAACGACAATATCCCACAAGGTACGGATTTAACCAGCTACTACCACAGCTCGATTAAAGCAGCGGTCGCGGCTAATGATATTCCGAAAGCACTAACACTGCTTGATGAAGCGAAAGAATTGGGCATCGAAGGTGCACAAGAAGTATTTGTGAAAGCAGTAAATACAAAATAATTAAAAAAAGGTCAGCGATATGCTGACCTTTTTTATTACTCTATTTGAGTGTTTAAAACTCACCCCTACATATAGTTAGCTTATTCACAAATTTATTTGTTTTACTTTGTTTTTTATATTTAACAGATCAATAATTAAATTGTGTTCCTAACCTTACTCGTCATCGATTAGGAAATAATTAAACCTATCAAAGTAATCTGGCTCAGCAAGATATAGAATAATATTCTTTATCGGTAGTTCGATATTTTGTTCTTTTTAAATATTAAACTTTTACCAACTTGGTGAGTTTTTATTTACTTTGGAATATTAAAAAGGAATTAACGTGAAAATGAACATGATGAAAACATCACTTGCTGCTGCCTTACTTGTTGCTCTTGCTGGCTGTCAATCAACGGCAGAACCAGAAGCGGCGGCTGAGCCTATTGTTAATCTATCTCAAGATGAAGTCGTCGCTTTTATGGCGGCTTGTGATAACCCAGATAGCACGGCGAAAGGTCCAATTTCTAAGCCACTGTTTGTTGTTGGTACGTTTGCTGATTCAGATTGGAAGCATGTACCTCAACGCCAATACACTTATAAAGGTAATAACTTCTACCAAGTTGTGACGCAAGAAAAAGCAGGCTCTTACAAAATGCAGTACGCGACAGAGTTGTGGTTCCCACAATTTACTGCGAAAGGCAATCGAATGAACGTGGGTGAATTAACACCACTGACTTTCGGTGGCTACGGAACGGATACAGCGGTTGATATTAAAGAAGATGGTAAATATGTTTGGAGTCTTCAATTTGAAGGCGAAGGCAAACCACTTCATGTAATGGTTAATAAGTGCCAATAATATGCCATTTCGTTATTTAGATTTGCTTTTTTTATTAACCCCTACATGGAGAACGTGTCGGGGTTAATTTTATTTGGGAGAGTTTAATGCACAATATCCGATATAATAAACTGCTTGGTAAATCGCTTATTGCGTTGAGTGTTGTCGGCGTTTTATCGGCATGTAATTCCTCTGGCGGCAGTGATAGTGGCAGTACACCACTTCCAGATTCGAGTTATGCCTGCCAAGCGAATGTGATGGAGCAAAGTAATCAGCTTCGCACGTATCAGATCATGGTTGAGAGCTTTGTCGATGGTGATTCAAACATAGGTCATGGGACCGGATATGGTACCAGTCATCACAATGGCGACTTACAAGGCATCATTGATTCCCTGGATTATATCCAAGACTTAGGCATGAATGCGATTTGGTTGACGCCAGTTTTTGAGTCTCAAGCGATTGCGGGACAAGATCACTGGGCAGATCGCTTGGATGCAACGGGTTATTTTGCTACGGATTATTTTAAGATTGATCCTCGCTTTGGCGATTTAGAAACGGCAAGAACCTTAGTTAATGAGGCACACAAGCGTGGTTTGTATGTCTTTTTTGATGGCGTATTCGGTCACCACAAAGAGGGATTGATCAAACCTTCTCCGTCTGGCTTGCTGCCTACTGGTGGTAGTAATCCTGTTGATTATCCTGCCAGCTTAGACTTCTACAAAGAAGTGGCGACCTATTGGGTGAAAGAGCTGAAGATCGACGGCTGGCGTTTGGATCAGGCGTATCAAGTACCAACGGATGCATGGACACAGATCCGCAAAGCCGTCGATGATGCTTCGCAAAGTGTGACTTACACAAATGCTGATGGCAAAGACGTTAACCCTCTTGGCTATATGGTTGCAGAGATTTGGAAGGGCGAATCTGATATCGCAAGTGAAGCGTATGGGTCTGCGGATGATCCCGCGTTGTGCTCGGCGTTCGACTTCCCAATGCGTTACCGCATCGTAGAAACGTTAGCGGTAAATGAAAGTGGCGTGGGTGGGCGAGGTGTTGATTGGTTGGATAATGGCTACCAAACGCACAATCAGTATCCATCCCATGCGCAGCCAAACTTAATGATTGGCAACCACGATTTAGTTCGTTTTGGTGACTTACTTCAACGCGGTGGTATGGCTGATATTAATGACGCCGAGTATTGGCAACGTCATAAGGCTGCGTTTGCTTTCCAAGCGGCTTATACCGGACCAATAACGCTCTACTACGGCGACGAAATTGGCGATCAAGTTGATGGGTTTGCTGCGAAAGAAGACAATAACACCTGCGCCGTGCGAGGCGTGTGCGATGACCATGTCGCCCGCAGCAGCGCTAAGATTGAGGGTGTGACAGCAACCTTGGATGCAAATCAAGTTGACCTAAAAAATTACGTTAAATCTTTGATGGCGATGCGTGCAGCTCATCCAGCCCTGTATCAAGGTTCTCGCGTTAACTTAGCGGCGAGCAATGGTAGTTATGTCGATCTGAAAAAGTCTGGCAGTGATCAGGTGTTGTTTGCGCTTAATACATTAGAAAGCGCTCGAAACGTTATTTTGACCGAGGCGCAAGTGGGTAGCTCTCAAGCGCTGGTGGACTTGCTAACGAACCAAACAATCACACCAAGTAATGGGCAATACCAGATCCCAATGTCCGCACTACAAGGGCGATTCTTTAAAGTAACGTCGAGTGTGCAATAGCATCTAAGGCTACTTGCTCATTAGTATTTTATTTCTATCCAAAGCCAAGTGCAGTCTTCTACCCCCATAGAGACTCACTTGGCTTTTTTTGTACGTTTTAGAAATCATATACCCAGCTAATTCCGAGATGCTTGGCTCAGCGAGAGTGATTTAGTTTTGTAGACGTGGCGGCGATTTAAAGGTTTAGTTCTTCTAAATCAAGAGCCGACAGTAAAGTCTACGGGACAAGGTCTTACTGTTTGCAAAGAGTACCCTTCGGGGAAACAGGAAATCCATGACAACGCTCTGAATCCTGTATCTTGAAGTTAATTGGGTATGACAAGTTCTGTTGTTTCGATTCCTATCTCTATCTCTATCTCTATCTCTATCTCTATCTCTATCTCTATACGCATGTTCTATCTTACTGTTTTATATCGAACAAACGATGCTATCCAAATCGAGAAACAGTACGCAATTTGTGAGATGCTCTGCACGATAATGAGAATATTCACATTCGTGCAACGTAAAATTGTGAGTTAACGCTTATTTATATGTGATCATTATGTTTATCTTTTCTTGGATTTATATAACCAATGGAAAATTATAATGAAATCCATAGCGAAACCCCTCTTTATCCTACCTTTGCTTTGCTCTCCATTCGCCTACAGTGACGTCATCAACGGTGACTTCGAACAGTGGAATGGCAATACGCCAACACAATGGGCTGTGATTGACTCTGGTATTGCGGTATCTCCTACTAGTAACCAAGTGCAGTCCGGTGGTTTAGCGGCGCAAGTAGTTGTGAATACGGGTACCCAAAGCAACACGGACTTTCTGCAAACCATTAATGTGGAGCAAGGGAAAACCTATCCATTCGCAGTGTCTGTTTATCACACTGAAGGCAATGTTAAAGCGCGTCTGATTGTTGATGGGTACCATGGTTATTCAAACCCTAAGCAAACCAATCAATGGCAACAGCTCACACACAGTTATACCGCATCATCAAATAAAACCATTAACGTTGGTCTGAGATTCTATGATGAATCGGGCTTTGATGGCTCTGAAGTAGTGTATGTCGATAACTTCCTACCTAACCAAAGCGGTGGAGGTACTCAGCCTCCGGTTGAAAGCTGTAATGATAATGAAATCCAACTGACTTTGACGACTGATAGTTACGGCTCAGAAACCAGTTGGGAACTGAAGGACAGTCAATCAAAAGTACTCTTCTCTGGTCAAGGTTTCGACTCTTCTAAAACCTATGAAAAGACCATGTGCTTAACCGATGGTGACTATCAATTTACCATCAATGATAGCTACGGTGACGGCATTTGTTGCAGCAGCGGTAACGGCTCGTACGCTTTGATGCTTGGTCAAAAAACGCTTGCTTCAGGTGGTGAATTTACTAAAACGCAAACCACCAGTTTCACGCTGGGTGAAACAACTACACCACCGGTCGTCGGGGAATATTACAAAGCGGCGGAAGGCAAAACAGGTTTTGCATTGAAAACGGCGTTGTTCAATATCATCAATAACCACACTGGTCGTGGCTACTCTGCGATTTGGACATTGGTGAAAGATGCCGATCTGGACAACTACTATGAAAAAGACGGCACAATCCTAGACATGTACTCAGAAAAACCATTGGGTAATGATGCTGTCAGCTTTACCAAAGTGACAGATCAGTGTGGTCAATACAAAGCTGAAGGGGATTGCTATAACCGCGAACACTCATTCCCGAAAAGCTGGTTTGGTGGCAAAGTTGAACCAATGAACTCAGACGGTCACCATTTGTTTGCGACCGATGGTTATGTGAATGCTAAGCGTAGCAACTGGCCATTTGGCGAGGTGGGTAGCAGCACTTATGTTTCTAATAATGGCTCAAAATTAGGCTCAGCCAGCACATCTTTGGGCTACTCAGGCACAGTATTTGAGCCAATTGATGAGTTTAAAGGTGACTTCGCTCGTGCTTACTTCTACATGGCAACACGATACGAAAACGTGATTGGTAATTGGGAAAAGAACTCAAGCAGTTCAGACGCTGTACTCAATGGCACAAGCACGACGGTATTTGAACCATGGATGCTTAACATGCTTAAGCGTTGGCACAAAAACGATCCGGTGAGCGCGAAAGAAATCAATCGTAACCAACAGGTATTTGATTTCCAGGGTAACCGTAACCCGTACATCGATCATCCGGAATTTGTCGAAATGGTTTGGGGTAACTAATCTCGTCAACAGACCCCAATAAAGCCGTCCACTTGGGCGGCTTTGTTTTTATTGGGCGAACTTCGCGATGAGCTTGGCGAGGGTTTCCATGGCTGGCTGCCAGTTTTTTTCAGCTCCGAAGTTCGCCACACTGAGGCGGATACAGTTTTGGTACTGCCCCTGCGTGCCAAATACAGAGCCGGGTAGAATACTGATCTTATGTTCATTACAGGCTTGATAGAGCGCGTAGCTGTCAGTTTTTGGTGGTAAGCGTAACCAAAGTAAGAATGAGCCTTGTACAGCATTGATTTGATACTTATTCTTTAATTCAAAGTGCGCGTCTAAACATTGATTTAGCATTTGCAAATATCGACGGACGTTTGCTTGGTACACGCGACACATTCGCGCCGTATGCGTGCGATATTTCCCCGACGTCAAAAAGGTCGCTACCGCTGATTGCATCAAGTTCAAGCTGCCCATGTTTTCACACAATAAATACTGCTCGACCTGAGCGCGATAACGCCCTGCCAGCATCCAACCAATGCGAAGCCGTGAATCGAGCGTTTTCGATAAAGAATTCACATAGATCACTCGTTGTTTTTCATCCAACTTTCGTAGGCTTGGCAAAGTCTTATCGAAGCTCAACGCACCAAATACATCATCTTCAATGATGGGAACGTCTCTAGAGACCGCGAGTAGCTGCTTTCGTCTTTCAAGTGGCATCAGAGAGCCGGTTGGATTGGTAAAGTTCGGTGTGACGACAATGACTTTGATCTCCCATGTTGCCATTGCTTTTTCTAGTGCGTCTGGGTCCATACCATCTCGGGGGCAGCTTGGGATCTCAACCACTTGTAAACCAAGCGATTCAAGCATTAATAAGTTACCGAAATAGCACGGTGATTCGACAGCGACAATATCGCCGGCTTGTGTTGTTGCTCTTAATGCAAGGCTGATTGCTTGTTGGGCACCATGGGTTACCAGAAGATCGTCAACATTCGCAGGGGTTCCCAGATCTTGAGTGATCTTAGCCAACTGTTTGATCAACAAATCATCGCCTGGTGGCAATTGATAATGGCTGGATATATGGCTTTGCTGGCGACTATGGCGACCAATTTCGGCATACAGACTTTTGATTGCTGGGGCATCAATATTTGGGTGTGCAGAACCAGTCGGAAGCCGCTCTTGATACTCAGGGTAAGTGAGGATTTGCTTACACACGGAAAGTAAATCCACACGCGTAGGCTTGGCGATCTTGGCTTCACTTTGTTCCGTGGGTTTTACGCGATAACCGGATTTGGGCACAGAATAAACCATGCTTTGCGCTTCCAGCTCTTGGTAGGCACGGATCACCGTGTTTTTACTTACTTTAAGCTCGGTGCTTAATAGACGGATGGAAGGTAACTTATCGTCCGGTTGATAGACCCCATTACTGATCGCTTGTTTGAGGTGATGCTCGACGATCAAGTACTTATTCGCATCAAGCGTACTGATTAAATCTGTACCCATAAAAACACTTCCATCTGTCACTTTTTGAAAACACTGTACCTAACTACATTAGCAACATTCGAGATTGAAAAACATTCAAAATTTAAAAACAGGTAGAGTGAGGGCGCATAATGTTAATCAGAGCCATTCCTTTTGTATTCGTTATTCTTTGGGCTTCTGGGTTTGTCGGCGCGCGCTTTGGTTTGCAATACGCTGAACCAGCAACCTTATTGTCGATTCGCATGGCGTTTAATGTTTTGCTGTTCCTAGTGATAGTGGTCTTGCTGCGTCGTCGTATTCCAACGGGCAAGGACTTTTGGCACAGTTGTGTGGTTGGTGTATTGATTCACGGTTTTTATTTAGGTGGGACGTACTTTGCTATTAGTTTGGGTATGCCAGCAGGACTAAGCTCGTTATTGGTAGGTATACAGCCCATTTTAACTGCCGTGCTGCTGGTAGTGTTCGCTTCTGAGCAATTTAAGCCATCACAATGGATTGGTTTGTCATTGGGCTTTGTCGGCATTGCGATGGTGCTGATGGGTAAGATGGAATGGCAGTCGGATTTGCACAAAACTTTAGCGATTGGTGTGTGTTTGTCATCTCTGTTTGGTATTACCGTCGGCACGTTGTATCAAAAGAAATACTGTCAACAAGTGGACATGGTGGGAGGCGCAACGGTGCAATATTTGGCGGCATTGGTGATGTTTCTACCTGTTGCAATGCAGTTTGAAACCATGCAGGTGCAATGGACAGCGGAGTTTATTTTCACCTTGATTTGGTTAGTGGTTGTTCTGTCTTGCGTAGCAATTTTATTGTTGCTGTACATGGTCAAGAATGGTGCGGCATCAAGCGTTGCTTCTGTGTTTTACCTTGTGCCTCCAACCACGGCGCTTCAAGCTTGGTTTGCGTTCGGTGAGTCATTTGATTGGATGGGTATTATTGGCTTTGTGTTGGCAGCGACCGCAGTATATTTGGTGGCGAAAAAGCCTGAATTTCCAACGCTTAAATCAAAGTTTGCAAAGCAAAAACGTAAAATATACCTAAATTAGGTAGGGACATTTGCGTGCCAGAGAGTACAATCCGGCTCTCAATATTGTGTGGAGCCGGGTAATGACCGTCAAGCCAGATCGAATGACCGCAATGCGCGATATCATTGCACAAGTAAAAGCTGAACTGCCGATTTATGAACCAGAGACGTTTGTTTGTGGTCCTGAAGGACAATGCATTGGTTGTCCTAAAAAACTGTTGGAGATGGTCGATTCAGAATTGAGTTATTGGGAATCGGCGATGGAACGCGGTATCACTCCTCAATTTGATGAAATTCGTCGCTTTGGCAAAATGTGCACCAGCGTGCGTCGAGGTCTAGTACGTAATAACGTCCCTTTGTTGAACGCTTAATCAACACTTTTTCGACATCCCCTTCGTTACCTTGTCTTCATTGATTTAGCAAATGAAGACAAGGGGCACCCATGCGTAAATTCTTTTTCTCTGTTGTTTTCTTATTGCTTGTATCCAGCTCTGGATTTGCAGGCTATAAATGGTTTACCGATAACCAATACGGCGAAGCGGACCTAGTCGCAGGAAAGCAGCGTTTTGAGTCTTATTGTGTCTCTTGTCATGGTGATAAAGGGCATGGAGATGGTCTTGTTGCCAGAGCCATGGACATTAAACCCGATAATATATCTGCCGAGCTCTTAAACCCGTTTGGGACGAAAGTGGAGCTGATTGGTTCTGTCTTGGAAGGTGGTAATGGGCAGGGCGGTGCAATGCCACCATTCAAAACTGTGCTGAGTGAAAACGAAGTCAATGACATATTTGAATACATCAAAAGTATTAACTAAATAAGATTCTTATTTTAGAAACAAATACTTAACCTGATCGTTTGTGCCGTAGTAGTTTGAATTTAGTCGAGTTTTTTAGCTAATTGCTGAGTATGTTTCAGCACAACTTAGCGGCTGGTCTCAAGTTCTTAATTGGTTCGGTTTTTCTCTCAGTTAGTGCGTTTCTCTGCGTAATTTCAGCGATATATTGGCTCGGTTCTCACATGGAAGTGGGAGCGACGACCTTTACCCTCAGCCATTTCGCTGAATCAAGCATCAAGAGGCTACTTGGGTAACTATCATTTGTCTGTATGCCGAGAGATAAGAAGTGAAAGCAAAAGGATTTACGTTGATGGAAATCACCATTGTGCTCGCAACATTGGGATCCATTGCTCTCGCAGCTTTACCTGTCTTGCTCGATATCCACCGCCAAGCATACGCGTCTATGCTGCACAGTTCACAGTCCTCTCTGGGGACATCTCTTAAGTTTTTTCATGCCAAAGTTGTTATTGATGATGCACAGGATAGTCAACAAATCACTTATGTTGACCATCAAGTGAAGATGCTCAGTGGCATGCCGGAAGCAAGTGCGAACAGTATCCGTGCTTTATTGGAAATAGGATTACCCGCCAAGGGCAATTCACCCATCGATAAGCCGTGCCATGGCAGCGATTTTTGTATTATGGGCAATCAATTTCCTAACAGTGCACACTTTGTTGAGATCCCAAAATACCAATTTATTGATCACTCTGGTCTAGATCGTGTGGTGTACATCTGGCCGCAGGGCTATACCTTGGAAAGTGAGGCGTGTTATTTCTATTACGTTAATCAAGCATCAAATCGCTCAGTGGTAAGAGGGCATGTTACTGAAGGGTGTTAGGTACGGGCAAACTTGGCGTTCACCTAAAAACACAAAGCCCCAAGTTCAGAACTTAGGGCTTTGTTTATTCTTGGTTGGAAAACTCAGCGAAGCGCTAAATCTCTGCGACCAACTTTTTTAGTAGGCGTAACATCTCTTTCTGTTCAGCCGGCTCTAACGGGCTCATTAGTGCTTTATTGACGTTCAACGGAATTGGCAGCAAGGTTTCTTTGAGGTTTCGCCCTTCTTCCGTGAGGTAAATTCGGAATGATCGGCGGCTATTTGGATCAGGGTGGCGTTCCACTAAACCAAGCTTCTCAAGCTTGTCCAAAGTGCGAGTCGTGGTTGAGTTTTCTACCTTAGATTTCGCCGCAATATCGCGCTGTGTTACGCCCTCTTCTTCCCATAAACACATCATGGTTGGCCAAAGCGCTACTGTGAGACCATGCTTCTTGAGTTCGATCTCAAATCGCTTTGCCGCATCGTGTGCAACCACGTTGATCATCCAACCAAAACTGTCTTGTCTATCAAACTGTTCGCTCATTTTCTTTCTCTTATGATAAAGCAACGATTGTCATGGTAACCAATGTTGCGGCAACTAGCACCCCCAACGCACGGCTTTGCGGTGCGAGATAGACAATTTTTTGCTCAGCAACAGAGGTTTCTTTGATTGTTTTGGTCTGCTTACCAGTGATCATGGCTTTCACTAATGGTTTGCCTTTTAATTTATAAAGAAGGATCGCGCCAATATGTAAAGCGATCAATATTGGTAAAAGATCGACCAAGGTTAAATGTAGCCACTCCATGCCAGCGAATACGTCATCGTTAAGCCAAACTTCCGAATAAGGCCATGTGTCGAATACGCCACCAAGAGCCATTCCAGAAATACATTGAAGCAAGAGTGCTGTCAGCATGGTTACTACCATCCAGCCGCCAGCAGGGTTGTGACCAGCAGTGGCTGCCGATTTTCCCTTTAAATAAGAAATGACGTCTTCAGGGGAGCGGAGAAATTGACGAAATAGGTTAGTCTCACTGCCGATGAATCCCCATACCATTCGCCATACTAGCAGTGTGAATAATGCCAATCCAAGTTGGATATGAGGACCGTTACCAGACAGCCCAGATGTCATCAATGCTATAAAAAGTAAAACTTGACTCCAGTGGTAGAGCCTTGTTGCTAAGTCCCAAATCTTCATCATTTACCTCGATCGTTTTGTTGTGTGATGATCTTCTTTACGGTAATTTACACAACAATAGTTGCGCGCGCAATGATTGTTGTGTAAATTTAAATCCAACAACCCAACAATGAAGAACGATTAGGAGAAAGACATGAAAAAGACACTGGCACTGATTGCACTTTTACCGACCATTTTTGTACCAACAACGCTTTTTGCTCAAAATTTCAGCTCTCAAATCGACATGCGCCAGAATGCGTTTGAGCAAATTGAATCTCTATCGAAGCAAGCGGACAAGACTCTGAATGGCAGTAATACCGATTGGCAAGCTTTAGCGCAGATCGGCAATGAACTCTCTCGTCATAGCGAACATTTGCTACAAGCGTTTCCGCAAGGTAGCCAAGCTGATAGCAAAGCGAAGAAAGAAGTGTGGAGCAAGCCAGAGAACTTCAATCGTTTGATGGTGCAAATGGATGAAGGGTTCGTTCAACTGTATCAAGCAGCGCAAGATCAACAAGTTTCAGCAGCCGAGGCTGGACTCAAACAAGCCCAGAGTACTTGTCGTAGTTGCCATCGCGCATATCGTAGCCGCTGGTAATAGAGTCAACCACATTGAATTTAACTTGAAGCAGATAAGAAAATCGTAAAATGAAAGGTAACCTTATGAACAGAATCATCCTATTGAGCACACTTGCTGTTGCGTCTTTCTCAAGTTTTGCTGCTGATTATGGCGTTGAACTAGCCTGGAATACTAACGATGTAGAGCAGGTTTTACAGACATTACCAAAACAGAAAGCCGAATTTAGTCAACTTATCGAGCAAGGTGATGTGAAAGACATGTTCGTTTTACCAAGCAGTATTGATGGTAAAGTGGTACAAATTCTGCGTTTTGTTTTATCAGCAGAAAACGAAGCGGAAGTACAAGCAAAACTGCAAGACTTACCCATGTACCAACAAGATTTGGTGAAGATCGCGAGTATCCAACCTTTGGGTGCTAAATGGTTAGATAACACGCCTGAGAGTGATAACTACAGTGTGACATTGCGTTGGAAAGAGGGGGTTGAGGCTTTAGAAATGGACCGCGTATTGGGTGTCGATTTACAGCGTGTTATCAATCTGAACAACTCTGGTTTAATCACTTCGTCTTATATCAATACCCAAGTACTCGACAATGGCATTGAGCGTCCAATCTATTCAGTCGCTGTGTTAGCCAAGGATGCGCAGCAGGCACAAAACCTAATGTACTCTTTTGAAGCGGTTCAGCTTGGCTATGCGACATTTGAAATTGAATACTTGGGTAAAAAGTTAGATATGAAAAGTTAACCGAAAGTCTCTTTATTCAAAGCTCAAGATACAGGCGTAGCATATCTTTATGTTGAATGCCGTTTTCCCAAATTGGTTCTGGGTAGTGGAGTAAGAAATGATTTTTGTCCACGCTCTCTACCCTAAAACCTAATCGCTGATAATACGTCAGTTGATAACCAAAGGTACCCGTTCCCAATATCAGTTTTTGAAATGATTGACTTTTCATGGCTTCAATTGCAAAACGCAATAGATTTGAACCAATGCCGCGTTGTTGATGTATTGGCGCGACTGAAACGTTCATGATTTCAGCTTGTGTTTTCGAATGAGGTAATATCACACATGCACCAACAATTTGATTGTCTTCAATAGCGGCAAAGCCAATGGATGTATCAAGATATCGCTCAATGTTGTCTTGATTAGGGTCTGCCTCTAACAGCAAAGTCATTGGAATTCGGTTTGGTGGTAAAGGTTTAAATTCAATCATCACAATTACGTGTTAAGTCGTTGGGCGAGCGAGTATATCGAAAGGTCGGCTTTGTACCCAAGTAGCCTTGGATTCTTAGCTTATCAAGAATGGCTTTTGCTGCTAGCGTTCATTTCGTCTTGCTTTAACACCATTTTTTGAGTCATCAGATATTTGCCATTGGGTAGTAACACTTCTCCTAGCTCACCACCATGTTCGAAGCCAAATTGTTCATACAAAGCAATCGCTGCTTGGTTGGTCTTATAAACATTGAGAACAATGGTATCATAACCATACTTCCAACCACTTTGAATGGCGGTTGCTAGAAGTTTTGTTCCTAGTCCTTGGTTGCGATAATGACGATCAATGTGAATGCCAAGAATACCAGTTTTCGCAAACTCTCCACCTTCATAACCGCACATTTCGGCAGGGAAGATCTCAATACTTCCCACTAATTGCCTCCCATCAAAGGCGACAAACTGAGGGATGGATTCTTTTTCTACTCGGGTGATCACATCACTCAACATTGTTCGGTCAGGCGCAGGAGATCGTAAATACTCGCCTTCTTCATATACACGGTTCCAGAGCGCAATAAAATGGTCGATATCGTTGAGAGTAATCGGTCTGATCTGCATTCATCTTCCTTGATTAGTGCATTAAGTGTAGTTGGTTAAACGAGAGTTCCAGTAAAGCCTTGTTGGTTAGCCTAGTATCAGCTCCGATAAACAATGCACTTGAGACGGAATAGGCTTACTTGGAATAGGAAGGTTTTTAGGATTGAACCAAATGACGTTTAGCCCTGCATCCATTGCGGGATAAATGTCTTTTTCTGGTAAGTCTCCCACCATAGTGAGCTGGCTGGGTACTACGTTTAATTGCTCAGCGACCGCGAGATAGAAGCTAGGTTGATTTTTCGCAATACCAAGATTGGCAAAACAAAAGTAACCACTGATGTATTGGTCCAGTCCGACTCGCTGAAATGCCTTTTGCACGTCCTCCATTGCGGAGTCTGATGCACTGGTAGCGATATAAACGCTATGCTGCTGTGACAGTTTTTCTAGCGTTTCTCTGGCGAGAGGCATGGTCTCGACGTGTTCCCAATCGCACATTTTTCCTTGTGCGTGAGGGAAATCTACCATTAAGGTGTTCCCCCAATCGAAAAGATAAATCATGTTCGAATCTCCATTATACCCAAGTAACCTCGAGATGCTTGGTTCAGCGAGAATGACTCGGTTTGTAGACGCGTAGGCGATTTAAAGATCTAGTCACTCTAAATCAAGAATCGGCAACAAAGTATACAAGCCAAGGCCCTTACTATTTGTAACCTTACTATTTGTAACCTTACTATTTGTTAAGAGTACCCTTCGGGATCGTGTCATTGACTCGCTTTTTTAATTAAACCAATGGCTGCGTCAAACAACTTGAAAATAGCTGGCTATTACACTGCGTTATTTTCCTTGCTCTCGAATCAATGACAACGCTCTGAATCCCGCATCTTGAAGTCACTTGGGTATATCCGTACATCATATCGTCTTTTCAAAAAGGGGGAGGAAGGTGCCAGAAAGAATTGCGATTCAGGTTAGCTTTAATAGTAAATTTCGCTTAAATGCCGTGATCGTTACAAACATTTCAACATGATGCGCGAGCTCGTCGTAAAGTTGAGTTTGTCATAAAACTGCTGAGCAGCTTGGTTAAACTCCATTACTTCCAGCCTAATTTGAACGGCTCCTGACTCAATGGCCCATTGTTCTACTTGATTCATGAGTAGACTTCCCACTCCCTTTGATTTCTGATTTTCATCCACAACTATGGTTCCGATACGGCAGATTGGGTCTTTGATCAGAAAACTAATGGTTTCATTCTGCGTAATGCTTGCGGTCACAAAACCGATCGCTTGTTGGTTTTGTTCAGCAATTAGAATTAAACGTTCCTTATCTTCCAGAGCATTGGCAAGAAATTGTTTGTCTTGCTCCGAGGGGGCAACAAAGGCTTCAGGAGCATTGAGATGGTGAAGTTCACTGATCTGTTTGTTTAACGTAAATAGTGCATCAAGATCTTTGGGTGTAGCTCGTCTTATTTCCATGATCGTTCCTTAATTTCCGCCAGCAAGATCGATAAAGGAGCCAGTGACATACGAGGCTTCATCACTCAGTAACCAAGCAATGGCATTGGCAACTTCGTCCACAGTGCCACCTCGTTTGAGAGGGATTTTTTCGCTGAGTCTGTCGACACGATTGGGTTCTCCGCCGTCGGCATGGATGTCAGTGTAGATACAGCCGGGGCGAACACCATTAACGCGAATATTTTGCGCAGCCAATTCCAAAGACAACCCTTTAGTGAGAGAGTCCATTGCTCCTTTTGATGCGGCATAATCAATATATTCGAATGGCGCACCAGAGCGAGATGCGGCAGAGGAGACATTAACGATGACACTGCCAGATTCAAATCGTTTTGCCGCTTCTCGACAGCAGAGAAAGCAGCTAGTGACGTTAGTATTCATCACGCTTTGGAAGCGCTCAAGACTCATGTCGGTAAGGCGAGATTGAGTGAATAAGATTCCAACATTGTTGACGAGGTGAGTGACTTTACCAAGCGCTTGTTCAGTTTGTTCAAACAATGAGAGCACCTGTTGCTCATTGGAAACATCCGCTTGAATAGCGATTGCGTTACCGCCATTTTCTTCTATTTCGTTGACAACTTGTGTGGCAGCGTCAGTCTGCGTACGATAGTTTACGCACACAGAATAACCTTGTGCTGCCAATCGCTTAGCAGTTGCTGCACCAATGCCTCGGCTGGCTCCGGTGATGATGACTACTTTCTGCATAACATATCCTTGTTTTTGTAGTTAATATTATTTTTGTAATGAATAGAGCCTATCAGCGTACTTTTTCCCACCGATTTCATAGGCTTCAGGGATGATTTCAGTAAGTTTAAATCCGCACTTTTCCAGTACTCGCTCGGAGCCAATGTTACCTTCCGTCACGGTGGCAGAAAACTCAGAGATATTGTGCTGGTTAAATGCCCAATCAATTAAACCCGCAAGAGATTCGGTACCAAATTGTTTACCGTAAAACTCTGGCAACAACAAATACCCAACCTCAGCAATCCCATTTTGCAGTACAAAGCCAGTGATACCGATTGGCTGTGAGCTGCACTTTTCATAAATCACCAAACATAACCAATGTTCACTTTGGGGAGTCCATATTGGCAGACGCGATTCAAATTTCTGTCTCATGTCAGCTTCTGTTGGTGGATCAAAACAAAGAGCAATGATTTCTGGATCACTGGATAGACGTCGATAGAGATCCCAATTGTCCTGAGTGAGCGGTTTTAGCTCGGTTCTTGGGGTAGAAATAGATTGAGATAGCACGTGCGATTCGCCTCCATGTGATCGAGTTTTCATATTTCACACAAACATATCAAAAGTGCTTTGATAAACAACATCTATCGTTATGGCGAATACGTCTGGTCAAGAAAGATTTTTTTAAAAATGGAATATGGTAAGGAGCCTCTCAATAACGAAAAATAAGTCACCACCAAGATATCAAAGCGTAGCAAAAACCAGAGCTTATCGTTATCTCTGAACCATACTGGACAGCGGCAGCGAAGCACGCCGCGCATCGACTGCACAGCCAGTTCAACTATGCGAAGATTCGAGAAGAGTACGCGATTGCTGATCGTGAGCCGATTTCTATCCACCCAGAAGATGCAAAAGCGCGAGGTATTAAGACCGGTGATCTTGTTCGTGCCTTTAATGGTCGCGGTCAAGTTCTGGTGGGGGCATTGGTTACTGATGGCATCAAGCAAGGTTCTGTTTGTATTCACGAAGGTGGTTGGCCAGATCTAGATCCGAAAACAGGCATCTGTAAAAACGGTGGTTGTAATGTTCTAACGCTAGATATTCCAACTTCTCGTCTTGCGAACGGTTGTGCGGCAAACTCTGCGTTGGTTCGTATCGAGAAATACGAAGGACCAATCCTTGAGCTAACGGCATTTACACCACCTAAGAATGCTTAGTCTCAGTTTAGAATCCAATGTTTAAAATGAACGAAGCCAGCAAGTTGCTGGCTTCTTTTTATCTATTTTTTAAGACTTTTACTTGGTTGCTAAGGCAACGAAAGGCGCTTTTTTTGTAATTTGAAACGTAGGCAGTAAGGTAAATACCACAGCGACAAACACCACTGAACCAATCAAATCCTCAATTCTGTGCATGCCTAGCCACAAACGGCTGTACGCTACGCCCATAGCCCACACCCATAAAGTTGCAGCAGAAAAATAGCACTTATTCTGCAAAAATAACCCACCGAAGAAGGCTAAACAGATTGAAACGAAAATCGTATGACCAGATGGGAAAGAGTAATCTTTTTCACCTTGCCAGTGGCGAGTGCGCCATTCGCTGACTTTCTCAGAAATCTGCCCAATCACATTCGCTTGCTGAGCGGTTTCTAGTTGATAAAACGCTTCTGGATGTTCAATTAATTGTTCTGCAGCAAGCAATTCGGTGTAGGGACGTGGGCTTTCTGTCATTAGCTTCAAGCCTGTTTTGCTGGCAAAACCAATCACCAGTAGCAACCCCAGCATCGACAGTTTTTGCATCCAGTCGGTGCGAGATGGTTTAAAGCGGTAAAGGGACAGCACCAACAACGTCAAGGTAATTAAAAAGCCTTTGCTGCCTGCAGAGTCTGTCAGCAAGGTGAATAGGATGCCAGTACCATCAGAAACGTGAGAAGTAAGATCGTGGAACGAGGCAAACAGCGAAAGCGGGATGATGCCAAGAATGAACAAGGCGAGCATCATCAAACCATATTTTTTTGTTTTCATGAAAAGTCATACAGCAGTCGAAAATAGGCGGCTATCTTACGACAGTCGATGTGAAAAACTTATCAACGCTCTGTCAATTCGAGTGTGAAAGTGACATTGCAGGTCTTCGCTGTGAAAGTAGGGACTTTTGAAAGTTTTGAGAGTCGAACGCGCTCATCCATAAGCGCGTTGTTCAGGAACCGAGAAGGTTAGCTCATCAAACCCAATAGGTACTCTGATGCGGCTTTTGGATCATCAGCATGGCAAATTGCTGAAACCAAAGCTAAGCCATGAACACCAGTGGCGCTAAGCTGCGGAATGTTACTCTCGTTAATGCCGCCAATGGCAACAATCGGCAGTGAAGTCGTCTCTAACGCCATTTTCAAACCATCAATACCCCAGTGTTTTTTTGTGTTGGTTTTGGTTGGCGTCGCGAATATTGCGCTCAAACCGATGTAATCAATCGGCAGAGAGTCGGCTTCTGCAAGCTGCTCTTCATTTTCGATAGATAAACCGAGAATTTTGTTTGGTCCAATCAACTCACGAGCAATGATTGCTGGCATGTCTGATTGCCCGAGGTGGACCCCATCAGCATCGACAGCCAGTGCGACATCTACGCGGTCATTGATGATCAAAGGCACATCGGTATCTTTAAGGATGTCTTTGACGGCTTGAGCTCGTTCGATAAACGCACGCACATCACCGTGTTTTTCGCGGACTTGTACCATAGTCACGCCACCTTCCACCGCTTTTCTCACAACACGCTTTAGTGTGGCTAAATCTTGTTGGTCATCGGTGACCAAATATAAACGATAGGCGTTCATTGGGTTTCCTTTAAGCCTCTCATTGAAAGAGGATTGAGAGGCTAGTGTTAAAAGAGATAAAAGCTTATTGCACGTGCAGTTTGAGGCGCTTCGCCAATGTTTCTTCATCCAACTGGTAAAGCTCATCCAACAGGTTCATTTGCAGGCTACCTGGACCACGAGCTTGTTCCGCTGCAATCTCGCCAACAACACCTAGTACCGCTGCTGCTGCGAGACCAGTGTCATCACCAACGGCAGCAAAAGCGCCCGTTAGTGCCGTGAGCGTACAGCCCATTCCGGTTACGTATGGCATCATCTCGTGACCATTGTTTAGTTGCACGGTTTGCCCTTTCGTGACGATGTAATCGGTCTCGCCAGAAATCACCACGCTTGCATCATACTCTGTGACTAAGAAGTTGGCAGCGCCAAGTGCTGTGTCGCTGCTGTCTAACGCATCGACGCCTTTGCTTTGTGCTTGCTCACCAGCGAGAGCAATGATTTCTGAAGCGTTACCTCGGATGATGAGTTTGTCTGCAAGGCGTGCGATTTCACGTGATGTCTCTGTACGTAGTGAGCTTGCTCCGCAACCGACTGGGTCGAGTATAACGATTTTACCATTGGCATTGGCTTGCTCTACGGCATAGCTCATACGCGGTGTCCAAACGCTGTCTAGGGTACCAATGTTGATAACCAGTGAACCCGCGAACGACATCATCTCTGCCATTTCCTGCTTGGAGTGCGCCATGATTGGAGAAGCGCCGATAGCCAATAGCGCGTTTGCCGTGTTGTTCATCACCACGTAGTTAGTGATGTTAACGACTAATGGCTTTTGCTGGCGTACTGCGGTTAATGCTTGGGTGATTTGTTCAATTAACATGAGACTCTCCGATTAATCTTGCTGAGCATTCAGACCTTGTTGCCAGAATGCTACTTCCATACGCGTTGCAGTTTTGAATACCTGAATCAGGTTTTGACCACGCTGGCTATTGATGTCGATTTCCGCCAATAACTGGTTAAAGTGTTCTGCACCTTTTGCGACACCAGATTGGAACTCCTCACCACCGTAGAGATTAATCCAACTTGCGTATGGATTGCCTTCGATTACTGTCTTTTCATCTTCAATCAGCATCTTACCGATAACGGCATAACCGATAGAGCATGGCGCTAGTGCCGCGTATAGATCAACAAGATCGCCCGTCATGCCGGCATCCAATACGTAGCGGGTGTAAGCCACAGTGCCGAAATCTTCCGGCTCGTTTTCTAGGTCGGATTCCGTCAGCCCCCATTGCTCACAGTAAGTCACGTGGTGGGCGATTTCAGAATCAAGCAATGCATGTACGCTTGGGAGAGCGCGGCGCATGTCATCCAAAGTACGCGCTTTGTAGATCGCTAATGCGTAAGCTCGTGCGTACTGTTTTAGGAAAAGAAAATCCTGTTTTAGGTAATGCAGAAAACAAGGCTGAGCCAGAGTGCCTTGCGCCAATTGCTGCACGAAAGCATGCTCAGTGTATTCTTGCCAATCTTGGTGGCAAGCGTCGATCAAGTCTTGGTATTTCATTATGGATATCTCGTTATCAAAAGACCTTAGGCTTTGAGCCTAAGGTCAGTAGAATTAGTCAAAGCTCGGTACGTAATCTTTCGCTTTTGGCAGTGTCTCGATGATTTTTTGTGAATACATGAATTCGGCATAATCATCGTAGCGTTTCAGATCTACTGCAGATGGACGAAGAGCGAAACGAGTTAGCGTGTCATTCCAAGCGCGTTGGTTAAGCTCGTTGTTGAGGGTGTCTGGTGAATAAGCCACAAACTCTTTCCAAGATTCTTTTGGATGGTTAACGATGTAAGTGGTCGCTTGCTCCAGTGCTTTGTTGAATGCCTTGATGGCTTCTTTGTCGTAGGTTTTTGCATTGGCTACGAAGACTAACTCGTCATACGCTGGCACGCCGTGTTCTTCAGGGAAGAAGGCTTTAGCTTTATAACCTTCTAGTGCCAGTTGGTTGGTTTCGAAGTTACGTAGACCGCCCCAAATCGCATCCACCTTGCCAGACGCAAGAGACGAAGATAGCGCCCAACCTACGTTGATGATTTGTACGTCAGAAAACTTCACGCTCTCTTGAGCGAGCATGGTGCCGATTGTCGCTTCTTCGTTGCCTGCGATCGCAATACCGATCTTCTTGCCTTTCAAGTCGCCAAGGTTTTCATTCTTACCGTTATCCAACACCATCAGCGTGTTGAGTGGCGTAGCAATCAAAGTCGCAGAGCGGATTAGTGGCAAACCAGCTGCGACATCGATAGTTAGGCTCGGTTGGTATGAAATCGCCATGTCGACCTTGCCAGCAGCGACCAACTTAGGTGGTATACTTGGATCTGCAGGCTCTTGAATGTTGACCTTCAAACCTTGTTCTTTGAAGTAACCGCGCTCTTTAGCAATCACGATAGGACCATGGTTTGGATTGACGAACCAATCCAGCATAAGTGTCATCTCTTTTTCAGCAGCGAGTACGTTGGTTGATACCACTGAAGCGAGTAGAGCAGCAGCGCTCATAAGTTTGTTTTTATTCACGGGGTTCTTCCTTTTCTTTCCCAATTTCCTTTGGTTATTTTCTGCAATTACTTGCTTTCCCAAGGGATGGCTTTTTTCAATAATTTATCGGTGATGAAGTAGAGTGAGATAGACAGTACGGCGAGGATAAACAGCGCCGCAAACATCTCATCAATGATCATGCGAGCGTTGGCTTGGAGCATCAGATAACCCAAGCCTTCACTTGAACCTACCCACTCACCGACCACTGCTCCAATTGGCGCAATAACGACGGCAACACGAATACCTGAAGCTAAAGTTGGTAGTGCGGCTGGCAATTGAATATGACGAAGTAGCTGCCATTTAGACGCGCCCATGGTCTTGGCAAGATCGAGGTAACCTGTTGGTGTATTGCGTAAGCCGTCGTAGCAACATGTCGTGACGGGGAAAAAGATGATGATCGCCGCCATGACGACTTTCGATGCAATGCCGTAACCCAGCCAAAGCATGAGCACTGGCGCGATGGCGAACACAGGGATCGCTTGGCTAGCAATCAGAATTGGCAGTAACCAACGCTTCAGCGGCTCGAACATCAGCATTTGCAATGCGAACAGCAAACCCATCGATAATCCAAGCGCCAAGCCAAGTAAAATCTCTTGCGCGGTAACCCAAGTATGTTTGAGCAATACATCGTAACGAGTGACCAATCTATCCAGCACTTCAATAGGTGAAGGTAAGATGAAGCTTGGCATATCGAATATCACCACGACCAACTGCCACAATCCCAAGATCACCGCAGTGCTTATGACCAAGCGCAGAGCTGGATGGGTCACGCGTTCTTTTTTATTAATACGTGCCGAAACGGAGTTGTACTGAGTCATATCACTCATAGTCTTTTTCCAATTGATCCAAAATCGCTTGTTGTAGCGCCGCGCACTCTCCATCGAGAACTCGTGGCGGCTTGGAGTCTGGAACGACTAAGTGCTGAGCTTGCGCAGGTGTGCCTTGCAACACATAGAGTTGGTGCGCCAATCGCACCGCTTCTTGTGGGTCGTGGGTAATCAGAACAACCGTCTTGTCTTTCAGCAATTCGGCAGACAAGGTTTGCAACTTATGGCGAGTAACCGCATCCAGTGCAGAGAAAGGTTCATCCATCAGGACTAGAGGCTTGTCTTGCATCAGAGTGCGAGCAAGGGCAACGCGCTGTCTCATGCCCCCAGAGAGCTGAGCTGGCTTAGCATCCGCGTAATCGGCGAGTCCCACTTGGCTTAGTAAAGTCAGTGCTCGTTGTTTATTTTGCTCTGGTGATTGGTCTTGAGAAAATCGAGAACTTAGGCAGACGTTGTCTAACACATTTAACCACGGCAGCAACAAGTCTTGCTGCGCCATGTAGGCAATACGCTTGTGTAAGGTGATGCCATCCGTGGTGGTTAATTCACCATGCCATTCGACTTTGTCGTCTAACAACCCAGCTAGATAACGAAGGATCGTCGTTTTTCCGCAACCACTGCGACCAAGTAACACCGTCCATTGATTGGCAGGGATGGCCATACCCAACCCAGCTAATGTTGGTGTTTGGCTGTCTTTGTATTGCAGACTTGCTTCGGTAAGCTGAATGCCGAGTGCATTAGCGCACATGCGTGTGACCTGCAAAAAAATGGTTCACAGGACCATGACCTTTACCGACATCCAATTCGTCAGCGTGTGCGATAGCTTGGCTGATGTACTGCTTACCAAGGTGCACCGCTTTGTGCAGGTTGTTGCCTTGACCAAGGTAAGACGCGATAGCAGAAGACAGTGTGCAGCCTGTGCCATGGGTGTTTTTGGTTGGAAAGCGTTTAGCGCTAATTAACTCGGCATTGTCTTGCATGATCAGCAGATCGTTGCTGTTTTTGTCTTTTTCCAGATGACCGCCTTTTAACAGCACCGCTTTTGCCCCTAATGCGCGCAAGTCAGCAATCATATCGTTCATTTCAGATTCTGATTGAGGAACTGGTTTACCTGTCAATGCAGCACCTTCAGGTAGGTTAGGGGTAATGATGTCTGCGAGCGGAATCAATTCTTCTTTTAAAGTGCTGATTGCCGACTGTTCCAGTAATAGATCGCCGCTGGTGGCCACCATAACAGGGTCAATCACGAGGTGTTTTGGCTGGTATTGTTTAATTTTGTCTGCAACGACTTTGATGATATTGGAATCGGCCAGCATGCCCACTTTAACTGCAACGATGTTGAGGTCGGTAAATACCGCATCAAGTTGGCTCTCTACATGGTCGAGAGGGATTGGGAAAATCGCAGAAACGCCTTGGGTATTTTGCGAAGTAATCGCCGTGATTACCGAGCAAGCAAAACTGCCGGTTGCGGACATGGCTTTTATGTCGGCTTGAATGCCTGCGCCGCCACCGCTATCAGAACCTGCAATCGTTAACACAATCGGTGTGTCTGTTGAAGTTGCTGCTTGTGGCTGTGTTGATGGTTTTTCTTGGCTTGACTGCTGCGCCATGGTCGCTCCTATTACAAGACGTACAGGAACTGACTTGGCCAAGCAAGGGAAGATCGGTGATCGGATCCATTGGGCTAGCTGCACTGGTCGAGACTCAAGGCAAGCTAGTGGCAAAGTGATGATAGTTCCCTACGTCAGTGCTAACTGAATCAGGTTCAACGGGTCTCGAATTTCGATCTCAGCCGATGCATTCACTGCATGGGCCCCCCGACTATTTCGTCAAGATAATAGCAGTTCACTCAGTTACGGTGCACGTGTTTTTTATGGCTAGAGAGAGTCATCATTTAAATATGAGAACTGGATTCTCTTCGTAATTAGAGCCCCAGCGTTGTTAACTGCGCTCACTCGCCCAATCACATAGGCTAACTATGCTCATGGGACTCTTTCGCTTGTTGCCTAGCTGGAACCCTTATTATTTTGTGAATCCAACAGCAATGTGGTGGCAGAATTTAGTGTAAATAACGTGCTGCATTGAAACTGGCAGTTCAAGACACTATCTAATAGTGAGATGTCGACATAATACGTAACGATTCGTTCTTTGGTTTAGCAAGGATTAGCATAAAACAAGGTTAAAAAAGTGTTAATATTTAACGCGTTGCCAATATGCTTTTGAGTCATCCAATTTAGGTTGTGACTGTTATACACAAAGTCTAACTCAAAGGTGGGGAAGGCTAGGACGATCAACGAGCAAGGAGATTTCATGCTTAATTCTGTAACAGCGAAAGCGGTGATCGATCATGCCCTCTTTTTAGGGGCTGATTTCGCTGAGCTATTCGTTGAACACCATCAAACCAACACTGTCCAGATCGCATCTGGTGAGGTGGATAAGGTGAACTCGGGTATCGATTTTGGTATCGGTATTCGTCTCTTCTTCGGTCATAAAGTGCTTTACGGTTACACCAACAGCACCGATGAAGTCGAGCTTAAACGCGTAACCTCACTGCTTGCAGCAAAAGACAAGCGTGAGCAAATCGTGTCAGCAGGTTCTCTCAATCTGAACCGCTACCCAATTCAACATGGTTGTCGTATGCCACTTGGCAAAGACGCTAACCTAGATTCTAAAATCGCTTTCCTATTGCAAGTTGACCAAGCTGCTCGTGCTGAGAGTGAACATATCAGCCAGTTCATTGGCAGTGTGCTTCAGCGTGAACAACAAGTGTCTATCTTCAACTCAGAAGGTCTACACGTTGACGATACCCGTCACTACATACGAGTTGCTGGTAATACTGTCGCTCAAAAAGGTAATGAGCAGTCTTCTGGTATGGAAGGTCCTGGCGCTCTTGCTGGTTGGGAATTCAGTGAACAGCTTGATGCCAAAGAGCTAGGTCAAACTATCGCGCAGCAAGCGTTGGTCAAACTTGGCGCGGATGCGTGCCCATCGGGTGAAATGCCAGTAGTGATTGGTAACGGTTTTGGCGGAGTAATTTTCCATGAAGCTTGTGGCCACTTGCTAGAAACCACTTCGGTTGCGAAGAAAGCTTCAGTATTCCACGACAAGATGGGCGAAATGGTTGCTCACACCGCAGTGAATGCAGTCGATGATGGCACCATGACTAACGAATGGGGCTCGATTCATGTTGATGATGAAGGCATGAAGACTCAGCGCACTCAATTGATCAAAGACGGTAAGCTTACCAGCTTCATGGTCGATAAAATGGGGGGCATGAAGACAGGTTACGAACCTACGGGGTCTGGTCGTCGTCAAAACTACAAGTTCGCACCAACCTCGCGTATGCGTAACACCTTTATCGAAGAAGGCGAGCATTCACTTGATGACATGCTGACAGGCATCGAGCGTGGTATCTATGCGAAGAAGATGGGCGGCGGCTCGGTTCAACCGGGTACGGGAGAGTTCAACTTTGCCGTTCGTGAAGCTTACCTCATTGAAAATGGTAAAATCACCAAACCTCTGAAAACTGCAACGCTGATCAGCACGGGTCCAAAAGTGCTGAAAGAAATCAGCATGGTCGGCAAAGACATGGCGCTTGCGCCGGGCATGTGTGGTTCCGTGAGTGGTTCAGTGCCAACAACAGTCGGTCAGCCAACGCTGAAAGTAGATAACATTCTGGTAGGAGGCGGTAACTAATGAGCCAAGAACAACAACTTCTTAATGCGGTTGATTACGTCCTATCAGAAGCAAAACGCCAAGGTGCAGAAGCGGACGTCATTGTAAACCGCAACAGCAGCTTTTCTTTGAAAGCGAACCAAGGAAAGCTGGATGAGTACAAAGTAAGCTCAAGCCAAGTTCTGGGTGTTCGTGTTGTGAAAGATGCGCGTGTTGCAACAAGCTATTCTGAGTCGTTAGAGCAGCCAAGCTTAGATTTGATGCTGACCAACGCACTGCAAAGCGCTCGCTTTTCCAAGCAAGATGAACATCAGACGATTAGTTGCGTGAACAGCCAAATTGCGACTGATGTTGCTGAGATTTCACAAGAAGATACGACTTCTGTTGATGAAAAAATTGAACTGTCTCTCGCACTTGAGCAAGGCGTAGTCGCTCTACCTCACGCTTCTAGCGCACCTTACAATGGTTACAGCGATGGCGAAACACAACTAATCATTGCCAATACTCAAGGCACATTGTGTCAACACTTCGAGCGCTCGTTCACTTGTTACGCGTATACCTTGTTTGAAAAAGACGGCAAACAGTCAATGGCGGGCAGAATGTCACTTGGTCGCCGTTTTGATGAGTTGAATCCAGCTTACTGTATAGAAGGCGGTTACAACCTTGCTCGAGATCTTCTTGAAGGTGCACCGGTTGCGACGGGTAACTACCCTGCTATCTTCCATATCAATGCGCTAGCAAGTTTATTCGGTGCTTTCGGCAGTGCTTTCTCTGGCGTAAGCGCGATGAAAGGCATTACGCCACTGGGTGATAAGCTTGGTCAACGTGTTGCGAGTGATTTAATTACCTTTACTGATACGGCTTACATGCCAAATGGTATGGCAATCGCAAGTTTTGATAGTGAAGGCTTTGCTACTCAAGACAATGTGATGATTGCTAATGGTGAGTTGAAAACCTTGCTACACAACAGCCAGACCGCAAGTTACTTGGGTGCAGTCTCGACAGCAAGTGCCGCTCGCGGTGCAAAATCGAGCCTAGAAGTATCAGCGAATCACAAAGTGATTGCGACAGGCAACAGTAGTGCGTCAGAAGTAAAAGCGGGTGAGTACCTAGAGTTAGTCGAACTGCAGGGTGTTCACTCTGGCGCGGATGCGGTGAGTGGTGATTTCTCGTTTGGTGCGAGTGGCTTCTTGTGCCGTGATGGTGAGCGCATTCAACCAGTGCGTGGTATCACTGTAGCGGGTAACTTCTACAAGATGCTGCAAGAAGTTGAGGCTGTGGGTGATGCTCAGTTAATTAACGATAGCCGCACTTTCTTCTCGCCAGACGTTCGTTTTGCTCGTTTGAGCATTGGCGGTAAATAACTCCGGCATTCCTATAGAAACAAAAAGAGGACTCAATGGAGTCCTCTTTCTTTTAACTCGTGAGAATTAAAATTCGCGAATGTCTAACTCATTGTGGATCAATACCACACACTGAGAAGCGAACAGCATCTTAGGACCTAAGCTGATCTTCTCTGTACCAAGGCGCTTTAAGCTGTTAAAAGACTTCTTCGGCATCGGAATATGGTCAGTTAGCAAGAAACATGGGTTTCCACCGATTTCTGCATCACGAACAAATTCGCCTTTTTTATCCAACATATATAGTTGGTGATCTTCTGCCAGTTCTTGCACTAAGCGTTCAAAACTGACTGTACGAACGGTGATACCGGGTTCGACTTCACGAAGTTGCTCTTTACCCATACCAACCGAAGCGTCTAAAGCGCGAGCCACCGCTGCAATCAAAGTTGACTCATGGAAGCCGCCAATGTTGGTTATGTCGTTGGAGCGAATGGTAATGGTACGTGAGAAATCTTTTGTGCTTTCTAAAACCAAGTGCACAACCACATCTTCGCGGTGCGATTGAGCAACGAACATAGTGTTCATCATGGTATGAGCAAGAATCTCTGTATGCGCTTCATTACCAACACCTTCTAACAGTGCTTTGCTGGTGGTTGGCGCCGCGCGAGCTCGTAAAACAAAAGAGCGCATGAATTTAGCCTCTATATAGGAAGAGTGAATGCGCGGAAGTATATACCCAAGCAGGGAAGGGATGCGAGTTTAATAGCAAATGTGAACTTACTTACAAAGCTTCGATTGTCGTAAGGAGTGTGCTGGTTAGAATAGAGGCAACCTGTTAGGAGCGGTATATGGAAATCAAAAAAATAAACAAACAAGTCTATAGAAAGAAGGTCAACCTAGTGATTGGTGGCTTTGTTGCCTTGCTTGCGATCTCTTCTCTTGCTTTTAGTACTTTATTAATTATCTTGTTCGGTAATACAGATGTAGTACCTGAACAATCGACGGGGAACTTTCATTGGAACTTAATTGGTGTTGTGCTCGCCTTAGCCACTTCACTGTCTTTGTTGAACCAATTCAAAACACGCCCTTATATGGAAGAAGTGTTGTATGTCTGGAAACTCAAGCAACTGCACAACAAGATCTTTCGCAAACTGAAAAGCATTAAAGCCGCTTCTGTTGAGCACGATGTAAAAGCGCTGACGATACTTAAGTTCTACTATACGACTCAAAGTCAGGTGTTTGAGTTAGACAACAACACATTAACGATGAGCAGTGTAAATAAAGAATTAGAGGCAATTGAACAAATAGAAGCGGCGCAATCACTGGATCTGGATATCGCTAGCTTTGAAGAGTCTTGGATAGACACATATTGATTGCCTATTTGCTACTTGAAGTTAACAACTAAGTGCTAAAAATAAGCGTTTGAGTGAGATTTCATCACTCAACGCTTTTTTTTAAGTTTTTTTCTAAAAAAGGGTTGCCAAGAAAAATCATCTCCCTATAATGCGCCTCCGTTGTCAGGGCAAAGCGGAAACACAAAAGCGGTTGGCAATGAGGCGAAAGAAAAAGCTTCTAAAAATTAATTTAAAAAAGTGTTTGACACTAAGAATTAATTCCTTAGAATACGCCTCCGCTTCGATAGCAAAGCTTACGAAGCAAGCTCTTTAACAATATAGACCTATCAATCTGTGTGGGCACTCGTTGATGATAATCCAATTAGAAATTTCTCTTAATAAAGAGCGGTTTCAAATTAGGTTTCAATGAAACGAAGTGACCATTGAATCGAAAGATTCAGCACAGTCAATTCAAACATTACTTATGTAATGTTCAGTATTCATTGAGCCTCTCCCTATTTATTTAGGGAATCAAAAACTTTAAATTGAAGAGTTTGATCATGGCTCAGATTGAACGCTGGCGGCAGGCCTAACACATGCAAGTCGAGCGGAAACGAGTTATCTGAACCTTCGGGGAACGATAACGGCGTCGAGCGGCGGACGGGTGAGTAATGCCTAGGAAATTGCCCTGATGTGGGGGATAACCATTGGAAACGATGGCTAATACCGCATAATACCTACGGGTCAAAGAGGGGGACCTTCGGGCCTCTCGCGTCAGGATATGCCTAGGTGGGATTAGCTAGTTGGTGAGGTAATGGCTCACCAAGGCGACGATCCCTAGCTGGTCTGAGAGGATGATCAGCCACACTGGAACTGAGACACGGTCCAGACTCCTACGGGAGGCAGCAGTGGGGAATATTGCACAATGGGCGCAAGCCTGATGCAGCCATGCCGCGTGTGTGAAGAAGGCCTTCGGGTTGTAAAGCACTTTCAGTCGTGAGGAAGGTAGTGTAGTTAATAGCTGCATTATTTGACGTTAGCGACAGAAGAAGCACCGGCTAACTCCGTGCCAGCAGCCGCGGTAATACGGAGGGTGCGAGCGTTAATCGGAATTACTGGGCGTAAAGCGCATGCAGGTGGTTTGTTAAGTCAGATGTGAAAGCCCGGGGCTCAACCTCGGAATAGCATTTGAAACTGGCAGACTAGAGTACTGTAGAGGGGGGTAGAATTTCAGGTGTAGCGGTGAAATGCGTAGAGATCTGAAGGAATACCGGTGGCGAAGGCGGCCCCCTGGACAGATACTGACACTCAGATGCGAAAGCGTGGGGAGCAAACAGGATTAGATACCCTGGTAGTCCACGCCGTAAACGATGTCTACTTGGAGGTTGTGGCCTTGAGCCGTGGCTTTCGGAGCTAACGCGTTAAGTAGACCGCCTGGGGAGTACGGTCGCAAGATTAAAACTCAAATGAATTGACGGGGGCCCGCACAAGCGGTGGAGCATGTGGTTTAATTCGATGCAACGCGAAGAACCTTACCTACTCTTGACATCCAGAGAACTTTCCAGAGATGGATTGGTGCCTTCGGGAACTCTGAGACAGGTGCTGCATGGCTGTCGTCAGCTCGTGTTGTGAAATGTTGGGTTAAGTCCCGCAACGAGCGCAACCCTTATCCTTGTTTGCCAGCACTTCGGGTGGGAACTCCAGGGAGACTGCCGGTGATAAACCGGAGGAAGGTGGGGACGACGTCAAGTCATCATGGCCCTTACGAGTAGGGCTACACACGTGCTACAATGGCGCATACAGAGGGCGGCCAACTTGCGAGAGTGAGCGAATCCCAAAAAGTGCGTCGTAGTCCGGATCGGAGTCTGCAACTCGACTCCGTGAAGTCGGAATCGCTAGTAATCGTGGATCAGAATGCCACGGTGAATACGTTCCCGGGCCTTGTACACACCGCCCGTCACACCATGGGAGTGGGCTGCAAAAGAAGTAGGTAGTTTAACCTTCGGGAGGACGCTTACCACTTTGTGGTTCATGACTGGGGTGAAGTCGTAACAAGGTAGCGCTAGGGGAACCTGGCGCTGGATCACCTCCTTATACGATGATTACTCACGATGAGTGTCCACACAGATTGATACGGTTTATAAAGTAAAGAGAGGAAGAGTTCCCAAACTCTTCAATCCAGTGTCCCGTTCGTCTAGAGGCCTAGGACACCGCCCTTTCACGGCGGTAACAGGGGTTCGACTCCCCTACGGGATACCATTGGGTCGTTAGCTCAGTTGGTAGAGCAGTTGACTTTTAATCAATTGGTCGCAGGTTCGAATCCTGCACGACCCACCATTTCTCGATGGGGCTATAGCTCAGCTGGGAGAGCGCCTGCCTTGCACGCAGGAGGTCTGCGGTTCGATCCCGCATAGCTCCACCATTCGAGACGTCTACCACGAGACGTAAAACTAATGTGGGCGATTAGCTCAGTTGGGAGAGCACCTGCCTTACAAGCAGGGGGTCACTGGTTCGAGCCCGGTATCGCCCACCATCTTTAAGTGCATTCGATGAGTGCTTTTAAAAATGGTTTCGAAAGAAATCTAGCTCTTTAACAATTTGGAAAGCTGACAAAACAAACTTTTAAGTTTGTTTGTAAAGTTCTCAATGTTTGTCTTTATGACAAACACCAATACAACACATTCAAGTGTTCTTGGAATTTGAGTCCGGCAAAATCGAGTCTGCATCATGTATAAAAATTGCAGACAACTTTGGTGATTTGACTTCAACTCGAAACTCCTTCGGGTTGTATGGTTAAGTGACTAAGCGTACACGGTGGATGCCTTGGCAGTCAGAGGCGATGAAGGACGTATTAACTTGCGATAAGCCCAGATTAGGTAGTAAAAACCATTTGAGTCTGGGATTTCCGAATGGGGAAACCCACTAGCATAAGCTAGTATCGCTGCGTGAATACATAGCGCAGCGAGGCGAACCGGGGGAACTGAAACATCTAAGTACCCCGAGGAAAAGAAATCAACCGAGATTCCGAAAGTAGCGGCGAGCGAAATTGGACTAGCCCTTAAGCTTTTTATGCGTCAGGTGAAACTTCTGGAAAGTTGTGCGATACAGGGTGATAGCCCCGTAACCGGCAACGCATTTAAAGTGAAATCGAGTAGGGCGGGACACGTGATATCCTGTCTGAATATGGGGGGACCATCCTCCAAGGCTAAATACTACTGACTGACCGATAGTGAACCAGTACCGTGAGGGAAAGGCGAAAAGAACCCCTGTGAGGGGAGTGAAATAGAACCTGAAACCGTGTACGTACAAGCAGTAGGAGCACCTTCGTGGTGTGACTGCGTACCTTTTGTATAATGGGTCAGCGACTTATATTCAGTGGCAAGGTTAACCATCTAGGGGAGCCGTAGGGAAACCGAGTCTTAACTGGGCGTTCAGTCTCTGGATATAGACCCGAAACCAGGTGATCTAGCCATGGGCAGGTTGAAGGTTGAGTAACATCAACTGGAGGACCGAACCGACTAATGTTGAAAAATTAGCGGATGACTTGTGGCTAGGGGTGAAAGGCCAATCAAACCTGGAGATAGCTGGTTCTCCCCGAAAGCTATTTAGGTAGCGCCTCGGACGAATACTACTGGGGGTAGAGCACTGTTAAGGCTAGGGGGTCATCCCGACTTACCAACCCTTTGCAAACTCCGAATACCAGTAAGTACTATCCGGGAGACACACGGCGGGTGCTAACGTCCGTCGTGGAGAGGGAAACAACCCAGACCGCCAGCTAAGGTCCCAAATTACTACTAAGTGGGAAACGATGTGGGAAGGCTCAGACAGCCAGGATGTTGGCTTAGAAGCAGCCATCATTTAAAGAAAGCGTAATAGCTCACTGGTCGAGTCGGCCTGCGCGGAAGATGTAACGGGGCTAAGTAGTAAACCGAAGCTGCGGCAATGTACTTTAGTACATTGGGTAGGGGAGCGTTCTGTAAGCGGTTGAAGGTGTGTGGTAACGCATGCTGGACGTATCAGAAGTGCGAATGCTGACATGAGTAACGATAAAGGGGGTGAAAAACCTCCTCGCCGGAAGACCAAGGGTTCCTGTCCAACGTTAATCGGGGCAGGGTAAGTCGACCCCTAAGGCGAGGCCGAAAGGCGTAGTCGATGGGAAACGGGTTAATATTCCCGTACTTCTTACAATTGCGATGGGGGGACGGAGAAGGCTAGGTGGGCCTGGCGACGGTTGTCCAGGTTCAAGTGCGTAGGCTTAAGAGTTAGGTAAATCCGGCTCTTTTTAAGGCTGAGACACGACGTCGAGCTACTACGGTAGTGAAGTCATTGATGCCATGCTTCCAGGAAAAGCCTCTAAGCTTCAGATTGTAAGGAATCGTACCCCAAACCGACACAGGTGGTCGGGTAGAGAATACCAAGGCGCTTGAGAGAACTCGGGTGAAGGAACTAGGCAAAATGGTACCGTAACTTCGGGAGAAGGTACGCTCTCGACGGTGAAGTCCCTCGCGGATGGAGCTATTGAGAGTCGCAGATACCAGGTGGCTGCAACTGTTTATTAAAAACACAGCACTGTGCAAAATCGTAAGATGACGTATACGGTGTGACGCCTGCCCGGTGCCGGAAGGTTAATTGATGGGGTTAGACTTCGGTCGAAGCTCTTGATCGAAGCCCCGGTAAACGGCGGCCGTAACTATAACGGTCCTAAGGTAGCGAAATTCCTTGTCGGGTAAGTTCCGACCTGCACGAATGGCGTAATGATGGCCACGCTGTCTCCACCCGAGACTCAGTGAAATTGAAATCGCTGTGAAGATGCAGTGTACCCGCGGCTAGACGGAAAGACCCCGTGAACCTTTACTACAGCTTGGCACTGAACATTGACCCTACATGTGTAGGATAGGTGGGAGGCTTTGAAGCACGGTCGCTAGATTGTGTGGAGCCGTCCTTGAAATACCACCCTTGTAGTGTTGATGTTCTAACGTTGACCCCTAATCGGGGTTGCGGACAGTGCCTGGTGGGTAGTTTGACTGGGGCGGTCTCCTCCCAAAGCGTAACGGAGGAGCACGAAGGTGGGCTAATCACGGTTGGACATCGTGAGGTTAGTGCAATGGCATAAGCCCGCTTGACTGCGAGAATGACGGTTCGAGCAGGTGCGAAAGCAGGTCATAGTGATCCGGTGGTTCTGAATGGAAGGGCCATCGCTCAACGGATAAAAGGTACTCCGGGGATAACAGGCTGATACCGCCCAAGAGTTCATATCGACGGCGGTGTTTGGCACCTCGATGTCGGCTCATCACATCCTGGGGCTGAAGTCGGTCCCAAGGGTATGGCTGTTCGCCATTTAAAGTGGTACGCGAGCTGGGTTTAGAACGTCGTGAGACAGTTCGGTCCCTATCTGCCGTGGGCGTTGGAAGATTGAAGGGGGCTGCTCCTAGTACGAGAGGACCGGAGTGGACGAACCTCTGGTGTTCGGGTTGTGTCGCCAGACGCATTGCCCGGTAGCTAAGTTCGGAATCGATAACCGCTGAAAGCATCTAAGCGGGAAGCGAGCCCTGAGATGAGTCTTCCCTGATACTTTAAGTATCCTAAAGGGTTGTTCGAGACTAGAACGTTGATAGGCAGGGTGTGTAAGCGTTGTGAGGCGTTGAGCTAACCTGTACTAATTGCCCGTGAGGCTTAACCATACAACACCCAAGGGGTTTTGATGGACTCGATGTAAGAACATTGAATGTGTGTAAGTAGAATTTAAATCAGTTTTCCAGATTAAAGAATTTGCTTGGCGACCATAGCGATTTGGACCCACCTGACTTCCATTCCGAACTCAGAAGTGAAACGAATTAGCGCCGATGGTAGTGTGGGGCTTCCCCATGTGAGAGTAGGACATCGCCAGGCTTGCTTACTGTTTTTAGATTTTAAAAAATCTAAAGGCAAAACTGAGATTTAGCATTATTTAAGTAAGACTAAATTTTAGTAACAATTTGTGGAGAGATGGCTGAGTGGTTGAAAGCACCGGTCTTGAAAACCGGCATACGTTAATAGCGTATCTAGGGTTCAAATCCCTATCTCTCCGCCACTACATAGAAAGCCCGTTGAGAAATCAACGGGCTTTCGTCATTTCTGACGTTTGAGAATGAGACGGGATTTGCATCAAACCCCTAGTCAGTCGAGCCCTCGATCTCAGAACGATTAAGAAGTCTCGCTAGAAATAGCGGGGCTTTTGTCGTTTTTAGTATTTGGAAATTAGCTAAAGCTTTGCCACTACGAGAATTTGAAAACGAACAGGTTGCAGTGTCACTCACTATCTATAATGGTGATTTTTCTAAGCTTAACTTTATGAATTTTAGGCACAAAAAAGCCCAAGCTAAGCAGCTTGGGCTTTTTAATATCTGTTGTTTAAAAAGAGTGATTAGAACTCTTTCGGAGCAAAACCTGTCATTACATCTAGGCGCAATTCTTTACCCACTTTTGTTAATGGGTGAACGATAACTAGACCACGAACACGCTTCTTAAGCTTACCAATGTCTGCTTGCTCAGCTTTTGTGATTTCACGAGAAAATGGCATATCAAGCAGGCTCTTACGCTCTTTGTTAAGTTCGTATGTTTGCTTGTGCTTAAGTTGGTTAAGTTTCTTCGTTAGATCGTCAACTTCATTCGTGAACTTAGTAATCATTTCATGATCACCACGAGAACGTGCCGCATCCAGTTTGCGTTGGCAAGTATCTAAACGGTTGTGCAGCTTTTGAATATCGGTTTTTATGCTCATGGTAATTGGACTCAAATTTTTCAATGGTCGAGGAGTATAGCATAGCTGAAATTCAACGCTCTACTATACTGTTCGATCTATTGATTTAGTTGATCAGTTCATTACCTGATGCGTTGCCAACAAAGAAAGCATCCACGTTATTTAAAGTCACTGAGGCAATGTTGTTTAGTGCTTCGTGAGTCAGGAAGGCTTGGTGTCCAGTGAACAACACGTTGTGACACGCGGATAGACGACGGAACACGTCATCAACAATGACATCGTTTGACTTGTCTTGGAAGAATAGGTCTTTTTCGTTGTCGTAAACATCTAAACCTAGTGCGCCAATTTTGCCTTGTTTCAGTGCTTCAATTGCAGCGACAGAATCAAGCAGTTCACCACGGCTGGTATTAATGATCATCACACCATCTTTCATCTGCGAGAATGCCTTCTCATTCAATAAATGATAGTTCTCTTCGCTCATTGGACAGTGTAGCGAAATGACATCTGCGTTCGCATAGATCTCTTCAAGAGAGCAGTAGCGAGCGCCCATTTCCAATGCTAGAGGGTTTTCATATGGGTCGTAGCAGAGCAGCTCCATGCCTAAACCTTTAAAGATACGCATGGTTGCAATGCCAATCTTGCCTGTACCCACAATGCCAACGGTTTTGCCATGGAAGTTGAAGCCAACCAAGCCTTCCAGGTTGAAGTTTGCATCACGCGTGCGCTGGTAGGCTTTGTGTAGGCGTCGATTTAAACACATCATCATACCGACAGTATGCTCAGCGACAGCTTCTGGGGAATAAGCCGGGACGCGCACTACTTGAAGTCCAAGCTCCTTTGCTGCTTCTAAATCGACTTTGTCGAAGCCTGCGCATCGCATCGCGATTAATCTGGTCCCACCAAGAGAAAGCTGTTTAAGTACTGGTGCGGATAAATCATCATTTACAAACGCACATACGACTTCACAGCCCTGAGCCATTTTTGCGGTTTTTGAGGTTAATCTAAAATCATGGTAGTGAAATTCGAAGTCTCGATGGTTTTTAATTTTATTGAAAGACGCTTCGTCGTAGGATTTCGCACTGAAAAAAGCAATGTTGAGCATAATACCCTCTCTATTTGTGCTGAATTTATAAAGTAATCTCCTTATAAAGTAATCCAAGTTAGTCATAATGAGTAGTGAAATTTGCACATATTAAGTTTGCTTTAGTATTACCTTGTGACTAGCATGGTTGCTCTTTTTTATGTTCCCTTAGAATGGGTGAGTTAGGCGTTCTGGCGATGTCAGTAAAATGGTTGTCTTTAATCTTGTGTTGTTCTTTTGTTCCTTTTACACAGGCTGCTGTGGACTTGGTCAAAGTAGACAAATCAAAACGCAGAATGTACCTAATGGACAATGGCGAAGTGGTTAAAGAATATCGGATTGCGTTAGGGGCTAATCCGAAAGGGCACAAGCAGGAAGAAGGGGATAACAGGACTCCAGAAGGTGACTACACTCTAGATTATGTGATTAACGATTCTGCTTTCTATCGCTCTGTCCACATCAGTTATCCAGATGTAATTGATCGCTTGGAAGCGCATCGAAGAGGTGTCTCTCCGGGCGGAGAGATCAAGATTCATGGCCTCAAAAATGGCGAGACACAATCCCCTCAGTTTATCCAGAGCTTTGATTGGACCAATGGGTGTATCGCCATCACCAATGAAGAGATGGATGAGTTTATAAAGCTAGTTAAAATGGGAACGCCAATCACCATTGAGTGGTAATGGAGCGCCTAGTTTCAACCCTATTCTTGAGACATAAAGCGGCTTGGATGGTCGCTGAAGATACCATCTAGCGCCGGCAAGTGTTTCAACTTGTTTGGGTTATTCACTGTATAGCACATTACCTTATATCCGGCTTGCTGCAGCTTCTTAATTTGACGGGAACGAACCCAGTTAATATTGAGGTTGCAACTGTATGCGTTGACTTCTTCTAACAGTAGTCCGTCTTTACGGGTAAAGAACTCACTTAGCACACCCAATCTGTAGCCTTCACAGTGCTTGTATAGCGCTCTTATCACGTCGTGACTAAAGCTCGACAAAAGGATAAATTCTTTGGTCAATGGTCCTTCAGAAAGGGTTTTAGCGACTATCTTCGCGACATCCTCTGCTGAATGGTGGTCAACTTTAACTTCGATATTAAGATTTAGGTTGTTTTTCGCAGCGAGCCCCAGCAACTCTGACAGCGTCATGATCGATTCATTGCTGAACTCTGTACTGAGCCAACCACCAAAATCTAACGTTTTTAGCTCAGCTAAAGTCATTTGATCAACACGACCTTTGCCGTTGCTGCAGCGGTTTACTGTGTGATCATGACATACCACTATTACATTGTCTTTGGTGGGTTGTACATCAACTTCAACCCAATCAAGACCCAAATCTATAGCGGCTTGAATACTGACTTTGGTGTTTTCTGGATACTTGCCTGCCACGCCTCGGTGACCAATCAATAGCGTTGTCATATACGTCTATTCTCAATTAGAAACTGCAAAGAATTGTACTCCTTTTTTGTACCTGCAATAGAGTTTAAATGTATGAAGTGATTAAATGATGGTTATTGATGCATATATAAAGAAGAAATTTCCATCATTTAAACGTCATTAAGTCGATAAAGGCTAGCTTAGGTAGGTATTCTGGGTAACATAAAGTGATTGGACTTTTATGCTCTTACTGCCCAAGTTTTTAGTGGGAACGCAAAGTGAGGGCATAACTTTTATTATCAGGGAGAGAAGTATGAAAATTGGTGTAATTGGCGCAGGTGCCGTTGGTGTTGGAGTATGTAATTACTTACTGACCATGGGCAGTGTAAGTGAGTTGGTTCTATTGGACCAAAACTTAGAGCGTGCTGAAGGGGAAGTCTTCGATTTCCGTCATACCACTGCACTGACCTTCTCGAAAAACACTCACATCATTCCTACTGACGACTATCTCGATCTTCTCGGCGCTGATATTGTCGTAATCACTGCGGGAGCGCAGATTAAGCAAGGTCAGACGCGAATTGATATTGCAGAAATCAATGCCAAGATAGGTGTTGAGATTGTACGTAAAGTCGAACGAGTAGCTCCAAATGCAACCCTCATTGTTGTATCTAACCCTTGTGATATTGTCGCGCACTTTATTGCAACCAATACAGGCTTTGAGAATAGCAAAGTGATCAGTAGTGGCTGCGTGATCGATACTGCGCGCTTGATGAGCATTGTTGCCAATCGCGTGGATTTGGACCCGAAGAACATCTTTGGTTATGTTCTCGGTGAGCATGGTAGCAATTGTTTTACGCCAAAGAGTTTGATTTCAATTGCAGGACAACCTGCAGATTTCTATTGCGATGCCAATAATGTAGAGCGTATCGATGCAGACGAATTGCTCGAAGCTGTGAAGCAAGCTGGGTATGAGATTTTCCGTCGTAAACAAAATACCGTTCATGGGATCGCTGCAAGTGTGTTTCGTATTATTCAGGCAATCAAGATCAATGAACGATCAGTTTTGCCTGTAGGGACCATGATGACGGGTCAATATGGTGTTAATGGCGTGGTATTGAGTTTGCCTACTGTTGTTGGCAAGAAAGGTGCAGAGTCAGTACTCACTCATCCATTTACACAAGAAGAGCTAGATACACTTCATTCGATTAGTATCAACTTACGAGGCATCGTTGAAGATGTCGCCAAAGTAACAGGTTTAAAGTGTTGATTTAAATAATTAAAAAATCAGCATTTCTTGCGATAAAAGCCGACTGAAAAGTGGGCTTTTTTTATGTCCAGTTTTCGTACAGAAACCTTAGAATCTATGGTTGTTTAATCTGCAAATGAGTAATAGAATGCGAACCATTTTTATTTGAGTTGGTATTGGTAATGTCCCGAGTTCTTATCGTAGATGACGATGTTCCGTTGTGTGAATTATTGGAGGCGGTGTTACAAGAAGAGGGTTACACCGTTTCATCTGTCCATTGTGGGGAAAGCGCTTTGCAATACATGGAGAAGACGCCGGTTGATCTTGTTCTTCTCGATGTCATGCTACCAAATCTAAATGGTATGCAAGTTGCGCGTCGTATCTGTCAACGTTTCGCGACGCCGATCCTCATGCTAACGGCATTAAATGATGAGAACTCGATGCTAGATGGCTACCAAGCAGGCGCAGATCAGTACATCGGCAAGCCCTTTAATGTACCTGAATTGTTGATGCGCATTAAAGCAATTCTTCGTCGCGTAGGATTAGAACGTCAAAGACAAGCTATGTGCTGCACAGTACAAAGTATCAGTGATCAACTGAACAGTTTGCCGCTGACAGGTACTGAAGCAGAGTTACTTTGCTATTTGGTAAAAAACCAAGGCGTTGTGATTTCTAAAGCCGAATTGCAAACCGAGGTTTTGAAGAAAGAGCTAAGTCCGTTTGATCGCAACTTAGACATGCACATCAGTAATATTCGTCGTAAATTGGTGGAAGCGGGATTGTCCAAACAGCACATTAAAACGTTTCGTGGAAAAGGTTATAGCTACCTAGAGGCTGTGACGAATTAATGAAATTTGTGTGCCCATCCTATATAGCCAAGCGTCGAGATAGTCTGGCTTTTAAGCTATTTACTTACATGACGGCGATCGTCATCAGTATCCTTGCTGTACAAGCTGTCGCTGAGCAAGCCTTAGTAAAAGCAATGCTAAAAGTACCAGCGAGCGTAAAAGCAGAAATGTTGGACTTAGCGCATCAAGCCAATGTTTTGATCGAAGACGGAGATATGGATGAGCTTGCGGATTGGGCGAATGCACAACACTTTTACTTATTCGTGTTAGACGAAAATCAACACCCACTTACCCATCGCCTGATGCACCCTCATTTTGAGTTCAAACTTAAGTTTAAAAGACGTTTAGATGAACAACTAGAAGGCAGAGTTAGCCGCCCAATTTTCAGTATTCCTCTTGTGGGCAACAACAGTTTGGTCATCCAACTGCCTCATCGTTTACACCCAGCTCATGACTTTATTCTCTACTTTTCGATACTGAAAGTTGTGATTGCAGCGGTCATTCTGGCGCTGTTTTCTCTATTAATGGCAAGGAACTTACAGCAACCTTTAGACCGACTTCGTGAGGCGAGTAAGAGGCTATCAAATGGTGATTTTACTGTCAGTGTGGTTGATGAACTGAAATCAAACACACGAGAATTTAATGAACTGGCGCAAGACTTCGATCATATGACCAAGGAGATCCACTCTTTGGCTGAGAAACAGCGTCGATTAATACGTGATGTTTCACATGAACTTCGTACACCATTGGCGCGACAGAACTTGGTGTTACATCTGTTGCGAAAGCGTGTGGGTGAGAGTGAGCAAAGCCTTGTCACTCGCATGGAAGAAGAAGCAAATGAACTTAATCACTTGATTGGTGAGATACTCGAAATCAGCCGATTGGAGAACGCTCGCTACGATACTGAGATGAAACGTAGCGACTTAGAAGTTCTGCTTGCTCCTCAGGTTGAGCGTTGCAAGATCGACCTAAAAGCTCAACAAACTCTTACTTTTAAATCGGACGCGACAAGGACAAAAGCCCAGTGTGACGACACTTTAGTCGTGCGCTGTTTGAACAACTTGATTGGTAACGCGATCAAGTATGCGGGCGACTCTGCGCAGATTAATGTGTGCTTAACAAATAAATCCACCGATAAGCGCCACTACTTAGCTGTGACCATTGCTGATAATGGTCCGGGTATTCCACAGGATAAATTGTCCGACATCTTTGACCCATTTACTCGATTGGATGCTTCCAGAGACAAAAAGCTTGGTGGCTATGGTCTTGGGCTCGCAATAGTAAAAGAATCGATGCGAATGATGGGAGGAAAAGCCATCGCCACAAACCGAGTGGATGGTGGGTTGAGTGTAACATTGTTGTTTAGGCAATAGATCGCTCGCGGCCATTCGTGATTTAGATCACGTTCGAACAAAGTATTACTCTCATGCCCTTTACAAAAGTTTACGAATGCAAAGAATGTAAATTTAATGCAAATGGTAATGGTTATCACTTATATTCTCTCGCAAAATAAGTAGAAGGGAATCACATAGCACCTATGTGTAACCCAACATTTTGGAGTGAATGTGCATGTTTTCTAAAAGCCAACTGGCGTTAGTGATTGGAGCGGTGTTAGCAGCACCTGCAGTGGCGGAAGTTCAAAAAGCGGATGAGCACCTTGTTGTTGAAGGTCGCGAGTTTGGTTACAAAGCTGATACCAATACAACAGCAATGCGTATGGAAATGACGCAACTGGAGACCCCAGGACAAGTTGCTGTGATTGATGAAGCGGTTATTGATGAGCAGCGTGCAAGCACGTTAGGTGAAGTGCTAAAAAATGACGCGAGTGTTAGTGCCGGTGGTACGAGTCGTAACCGTGAGCGTTTCTCATTGCGCGGTTTTGAACTTAGCAGTTCTGACGGCTTTTTACGTGATGGTCGTCAGCACTGGTCACACTACCGTCAGCCAATTGAGCTTTTAGAGCGTGTAGAGATACTTAAAGGTCCATCAGGTCTACTTTACGGCAAATCTGAGCCAGGTGGTCTTGTGAACATGGTTTCTAAGAAGCCAACAACAGAAACACAAGTTAGCTTGAGCCAAGATATTGGTTCAAACGATCACTCACGCACTGTTTTAGATGTGAGTGGTGCACTGAATGAAGAAGAGACATTGCGTGCGCGCGCAATTCTTGCAAAAGAGAGTTACGGCTCTTGGCGTAAGTATGGTGATGGCACAGAGCCACAAACTGACCGAGTTGTCGGTGGTCTGGTTGTTGAATACGACATTACCGAAAACGTGATGGTTTCTGCTCATTATGACAGGACTAAAGATGAAGGCAGTGTGGATTCTGGTGCTTACATTGTAGACGGTAAGCCTGTGCTTGGAGACAAGTATATTTGGGATGCGCAATGGTCGAAGATTGATAACGATGTAGAAAACTACGGTATCGATATTAATGCGCAAGTCGCGGATAACGTAAACGTCAAAGCAGGATACAACCGTCAAGATTTCAAGCGTTTTGATGTGGAGTCTTACCCTAAGTTTGACGACTATGAAGAAAAAAATGTGATTAAGCACAAAGGGAATGATCGTTCAGACAATTGGGTGTTTGATACTGCGTATGTAGACGTTACGACTGACTTCTCTTTGCTTGATACTGATAACACACTTTTAATTGGTGCAAACTACCTAGATTACAGTTATGACCGCTTTATGGCATTCCACCAAGAGTCTAGTGTCCAGCCGGGTCAAACGGTGCCAAAGCCAGGGTATCGTAGCTCGAAAAAATGGCCGACTAGCGAGCATGATACATGGGGTATCTACGCGCAAAATATGATGACAATTAACGATTACTGGCAGGTACTTGCAGGTGTTCGCTACGATGAAAAGCGCAGCGATACATTAACTGAGAGCCAAGTATCACCAAAGCTAGGCGTTATCTTTCATCCTGCGAGTAATGGTTCAATCTATGTTCAGTACTCTGAAAGCTTCATGCCACAAGGTGCTGTGGCTGACTCTGACTTTACCAATGATGGAGAAGAACTAGAGGCTGAGCGTGGTATTTCTTATGAAGTGGGTACTAAGTGGGAATTGTTTGATGAGCGTTTATTCTTAACCGGTGCGCTGTTTGACATCACATTAGAAAATGTACGATTAGATATCGTCGATCCTAACGACTCAAAAAAACAGATTGCTACTCAAGATGGTGAACAAGTGCACCGAGGCGCTGAAATCTTAGCGCAAGGGTTTGTTACAGATAAGCTTTCGTTAACTGCTTCTGCAATGTACTTAGATGCAGAGATTACAGAAAGTGCAAAACTAAAAGGCAATCGCCCAGCTGATGTGCCTGAGCTTTCTGCAAGCGTCTGGTCTAGCTACAAGATCCAAGACAATACGAATGTAAACTTGGGCGTGATTTATGAGGGTGAGCGCTACGGTGACGCAGCGAACACGTTTAAGAAAGATGGGTATGCGCGTGTTGATATGGGCGTGGCGTACACACACAAGTATGATGAGAACTTAGATATTGTGGCCCGATTCAATGTTGAAAACGTGTTTGATACTGAATACCTAGCTGGTGGCGGTAGTACGAACCCGGACAACTATGATGGTGCAACAAATGTAGTGATAGGCGAAGGTCGAAACTACATGGCAACAATTCAGTTCAAGTACTGATAACAATATGATTTTTAAAGGGGAAGATTGGTCTTCCCCTTTAGTCGTTTTTAGAAAACAGAAAATATAACTCGTATGAATCTAATGAAATCAAGTATCGCTCTGTTGATCTCATCGGTTTTGATTCCCGTTCAAGCGGAAAATCTTAACGATGCACAAGCAGTGCAGAGTAAAACCAATCAAGCATCGGCTGTTAGCCAGAAGCGTATTGATGTAAGTGCAGAGAAATCTTTGACTCTTGAGGCTGAAATAGAGCAGTTACAAGAAGAAGTTGGCAACTTGAAGATTTATCGTGATCACCTATCTAGTTTGGTAGACAGTCAAAACGAAGAAGTGGCTAGTCTGAATGAGCAAATCGAACAAATCGCTCAGACTCGCCAAGGTGTCGTGCCACTGATGTACCACATGCTTGATGGTCTTAAGAGTATCGTCGCTAATGATAAACCGATCCGCAAGGCACAACGTGAAGAGCGTATTGCAAAGCTGGATGCAATGATGACTCGCGCAGACGTCGCAGATGCTGAGAAGTTCCGCCGTATTCTTGAGGCGTACCAAATTGAGATGGACTATGGCTCTAAGATTGGTGTTTACCAAGGCAAGATAGCATTAGATGGTAATGATCAAGTCGAAGCCGATATCCTTTACCTAGGTCGTGTTTCATTGGTTGCACGTAGCTTATCAGGTGAGCACTTCTGGAGCTGGTCACAGCAACAAAAAGAATGGCAAGCAGTGGGCACTGAGCAAAAAGCGGAACTAGACAAAGCGTTTGCGATGGCGAACAAACAGATTGCACCGAGTATGCTTACTCTGCCAGTGTCTCTTAACGTAGCGGAGGGCAAATAAATGATGAAAAAATGGCTATCGGTTGCGCTGATTTCTTCTGCTGCTCTTCTACCTCACACAACATTCGCTAGTGACGCATTATTGCAGAAAGCACAACAAGAAAATCGTCAACAGCAGTCGCACAATGTGGCTCGTGAATCTGGTTTTAAGAAAACGCAGCAAGAGTTGCAAGCGATGAAAAACCAGCTTGTTGCCGAGCGTGCAGCGTTGCAAGCTGAAGCGGACACCCTGAGTGTTACGTTCAGCGAAAACGAATCGCAGCTTGCCCAACTTGAAGAGAAACTTCGCCTAGAAACAGGCAGCTTAGGTGAGCTTTTTGGCGTAGTTCGTCAAAATGCAAAAGAATTGGAGTCGGAGCTTAAGTACTCTGTAACAGGTGTCGACGCTAACTCATACCAAAAAAACATTGATGATATCGTTGCAGCGAAATCACTGCCGACATTACCTCAACTGCGTGCAATGTGGCGCAGTATGGAAGAGCAAGTCAAAGCAAGTGGTGAGATGGCGAATGTGTCATTCACCTTGTTGGATGGTGAGGGCCGTGAGCAAAATGTTGATGGTGTCCGTCTAGGCTCAATGGCGTTGTTGGACAACGCAGGCTATGTGAAGTGGAATGGTCAGCGTGGTGATGCGGTGAATTATCTGCGTCAGCCTGAAAACGGTCCTACGGCAAGCACATTAAGCTCAGGAGACATTGACTCACTCGTGATTGACCCATCGCGTGGCATTCTCCTTGACCAGTTAGCAAATTCTCCAACCATGGCAGATCGCCTAAACGCAGGTGGCGTGGTGGGTAAGATCATCCTTGGTTTACTCGCTATTGGCTTGATCATCGCGCTGGTTCGTGGTGTGTCATTGATCATCGCTCGTCAAAAGATCGCGAAACAACTTAAGAGCCCAACTCAACCAGAGGATAACCCTCTAGGTCGAATTCTAGCGGTATACCAAAAGGATAAGCACCGTAGTGTTGAAGCGTTAGAGTTGCGTCTATTGGAAGCGGTAGTTGATGAACAAACTCACCTTGAGAAAGGCTTATCGATGCTTAAGCTGCTTGCCGCGCTAGCACCTATGCTGGGTCTGCTTGGTACGGTAACGGGTATGATCGAAACTTTCCAAGTTATCACTCAGTTTGGTAATGGCGATCCAAAAGTCATGGCGGGTGGTATCTCAATGGCACTTGTGACAACTGTCCTTGGTCTTGTGGCTGCGATGCCATTGCTTCTTGCTCATAACGTATTGAGCTCTCAAGCAGAGAACATTCGCAATATTTTAGAAAAACAAGGTATTGGTCTTGTGGCAGAGCAAGCTGAACGTGATATGCCAAAGGGTAAAAATGCCTCTAACACGGTAGCGGAGAACGCAGCGTAATGGAGCAGATCCTACTCAACACATTGGGTTTGATCAGTGAGGGTTGGGCCTCGACCTTGGCGAGCTTTATGCAGCAAGGTGGGCAGATCCTATGGTGGCTGGCTGCCGTTGTAGCGGTATGCTGGCTGCTGGTTATGGAGCGTGTTCTTTATCTGACAACGGAATTTCCGAAGGTGAAGAGACAGCTTTGTGAACAGTGGCTAGCAAGAGCAGACCACCACTCTTGGTACGCGCATCAAATCCGCGAAGGATGGATTGCAAAGGCACAAATTGAACTGCGCCAAAACCTATCAACCATCAAAGTGTTGGTTGCAATTTGCCCAATGCTAGGTTTGTTAGGCACGGTAACGGGCATGATCACGGTTTTTGACGTGATGGCGACACAAGGCAGTAGCAATCCGAAATTGATGGCTTCCGGTATTTCACTTGCAACACTACCTACAATGGCAGGTATGGTTGCAGCTCTTGCAGGTATGTTTGTACATGCTCGTTTAAGCAAAGTGTGTGAACGCAAAGCCCTCCAGTTAGAACAATCTTTAAGGAGTCAGAAGTGAGACTCGGACGTAGACCAAATCAACAAGATGAAGCCCAGATCGATTTAACCTCGATGCTGGATATCGTATTCATCATGTTGATCTTCTTCATTGTGACTAGCTCATTTGTACGTGAGTCAGGTGTAGAAGTTAATCGCCCACAAGCTTCCAATGTGGTCAGTCAAAAAGACGCAGGCATCTTTATCGCCGTGACGGCAGCAAATGATGTCTACATCGATAAACGTTTAGTGGATATTGAGCGTGTTGAAGCCACCATTGAGCACTTACTGCTGGAGCAACCAGACGCAGCGCTTGTAATTCAAGCGGATGAGCATGCTTACAATGGCACAGTTGTGAAAGTCATGGATGCCGCGAAAGGCGCTGGTGTGAAGAACATTGCTTTGGCGGCGGAGAAACCTTAATGAAAAGGCTATTACTCGCGCTACCCGTGTCAGTTTTGATTGCGGTGAGCTTGTTTAGCTTTATGGCGTGGATGGTCGATAAAGGCAATCAGCGAGCACCAAAGCCCTCTGAAGCGGTGCGCTTTGATATGGTTATGATCGAGAATGATGCGGATGTTCAGCGTCGTCAACGCTCGGTTCCTGAACAGCCAGAGCCACCAAAAGCGCCAGAGCCGATGGATTTGTCTCAGGCTCAAACGCAAGTTGAGCCGATGAGTCAAGTGACGCCAATCAGTGCATTGGGCTTGAACACTTCTCTTGATGGTATTGCTATTAGTGCTCCAAACTTGAAAGGCACTATGGGTAATCAGCAAGCGATCCCTTTGTATAGCCCAGAGCCACGCTATCCAAGTAAGGCACTGAAACGCAAAATCGAAGGTTACGTGATGCTACGTTTTACTATTGATGCTGCGGGGCGTCCAAAGGATATCGAAGTGCTTGATGCCAAGCCAAAACGTATGTTTGAGAAAGAAGCGATTCGAGCATTGAAGAAGTCGAAGTATCAGCCGAAGGTTGAAAACGGTGTCTCAATTGAGCAGTACGGGCAAACCCGAAAAGTGGAGTTCAATTTAGCCAAATGATGAAGAAATTCTTAATCGGTGCAGTATTGAGCCTATGCGCTTTTACGACGACTGCCAATGAACTGAGTCAATACACCGCGACTCGTGTTCAACGTGCGCATAATTTGGTTCAAGACGAAAAGTTGCAAGAAGCCATTTCAACGCTTGAAGCATTAGAGTTATCGCGCGGTTATGATCGTGCATTTGTCGCGCGTATGCTTGGGATTTTGTACTGGCAAAATGAGCAAGTGAAGTCGGCTATCAAGCAGCTAGAGATTGCGGTTAATAGCGGTCTCTTAGACGATGATCAAGCTTGGCAAACGCGCAAGATGTTAGCGGATATGTTGCTTAACGAGCAGCAGTTTTCAAAGGCATTACCTCATTACTACGACTTAAGTAAATCTGTTCCTGAAACTCAGAAGGCATATGAGATTTGGTTGCGTATCGCTCAGTCTCACTACCAGTTGAGTCAATGGAACAAAGTCTTGTCTGCGATGGGGCGCTATGAAAAGTTTGGTCAGCCAGATGAAATTGGTCCTTTGTCTATCAAGTTGTCAGCCGAACTTGAGCTGCAAAAATGGAAGCCAGCCATCGGTACGATTAAGCGTTTGATTGCGATTGAACCTGAGCGTGTGGAGTGGTGGCGTCAGCTAGCTGCGCTCTATCTTCGTGTTGATGATAACAAACGCGCTCTTGATGCATTGGCACTTGCAAAACTAAAGGGTGTCGCACTTAGTCAAGATGATTTACGACTTCTTGCTCAGTTATATGGTGCGCGTGGTATTCCAGAGCGCGCAGCTTTGGTGCTAGAAGAGGTGAAAGACATCAACTCAGACAGCAAGTTAAAAGCGCAGCAAGCGACATATTGGCAAATAGCAAAAGAGTGGGACAAATCGATTGAGAGTTGGCATGTCGCGGCTCAATTGGACAGAAAATATAACTGGAACTTGTCCCAGTTATTAGTGCAAGAAGGTCATTACAAAGAAGCGTTAGCGACGTTGGATAAAGTGACTGGTCGTAAGGCTGATGTGGCGCTGGTGAAAGCCCGAGCTTACTACAAGTTGAAACGCTTTGAGGATGCGCTTGCAAATGCGAAACGTGCCAATGAAATTAAGCCTTCGACTCAAGCTGAGAGTTGGGTGAAGTACCTAACGCAATTGCGCAAAGCCAAAGCAAGCCAGAATAGTTAATACGTATTTCATAGCATCGAAAGACCCGAGTCAGATCTCGGGTCTTTTTGTTTTTATAGAAGTGAGCAGGTTCGATTTCTTTTAATCGCTGCTGCGTCTACAAACTAAGTCATTCTCGTTGCAGCAAATATCTCGAGGTTACTTGGGGACAAGGTTATATTACAACTACCCAGCACTAAGACTGGACCGTCAGTTTTTATAAGGATAAATACATGATTCTTGATTCTGCCATTTTGATTTGGCTACCGCTTGTATTAGCAATTGGCGCGGCATTTGCTCGGCAACAAAGGGCAGCCTTCGCATTGCTTGGACTTACACTGCTAGGTGCATTTGTTTTTGATCGAATTGAGCTCATCGCGCTGATCAGTTCGTTGGTTGTTCTTGGAGTCTCATACCGGTTGCCGATGCTGGCATTGAATCCAAAGATGAAACCTATTTACTACCTAGGGTGGGGGATTGTCGTCCTTTGGTGTGTGATGCTTTTTGTCCATTTGATCCCTGGCTTTAATAATCTGCAAGTTCTCGACAAGGTATCCGCGGGACCACAGAGTGCGCCATTCTCAATGTATCTTAATCTGGACAAGCCACTTGCCTTCTTTGCTCTCCTTCTTGCTTATCCTATGCTGCTTAGCGGTGAGTCAAAAATAAGAATAAAACCTGCGCTGCTGGTGATGATACCCCTGCTTTCACTATTGCCAGTTGCCGTTATGCTTGGTGCTCTAAAACCGGAGTTTAATTTGCCGTCATGGTGGTGGCTGTTTGCTTTAAATAACCTCGTATTAACTTGTGTTGCAGAAGAGGCTTTATTCCGCGGGTTTATCCAGCAGTCATTATCTCGTCGTTTTGATTGGCGATTGGGTTTGGTGGTGGCGAGCATTTTGTTTGGTTTAGCTCATTTTGCAGGCGGTCCACTGTTGATGGTATTTGCTGGACTTGCAGGGATAGGGTACGGTCTTGTTTTCCACTTCACTGGGCGCCTATGGTGTGCTGTGTTAGCCCATTTTGTGTTCAACTTCTGTCACTTGGTTTTCTTTACTTACCCAATCTTAGCTCGATAAGATTTTCCTATAGGCTCTTGCCTCCATGTGCGGGAGCCTTTCTATTCTATCAAACGTAAACAATGTAAATTAAATGCCAATAAGAATGATTATCACCTAAATTAAGCCCTCATTTATTGGTGATGATTGTTTTTTTATGTTGCTCAAAAGCAAAGGCGTCCAAACTTGGGCTCGCCGTCTGCACATTTACGTTTCCATGGCTCTTTTATTGGTGACCTTGTTCTTTGCCTTAACGGGCATCACCTTGAACAGACCAACATTGTTTGAGCGCAGTGAGCCAATCATTCAACAACACACACTCACGATCCCTTCAAAGCAACTTTTTGCAACTGAAGGCAGCTTCCAACCCAATCGTTCGGCTCTATTGAACTTCCTAACTCAAGAAACCCATTTGCGTGGCACTCCGTCGGCTTTGGATGTTTATACCGAAATCGAAGATGGAGAGTTAGTGATTGGCGAGCTTTCTTTGGATTTTAAAGGTCCGGGTTATAACGCTACCGTTTTTGTCGATATGACCACGGGAGAGGCTGAAGTTGAAACAACGAATTACGGCATTGTCGCGCTACTGAATGATCTGCACAAAGGTCGCAATAGTGGCGATGCTTGGAAGTGGTTCATTGATATCACTGCATTATTGATGGTGTTCTTTGTTCTAACCGGAGTGTGTTTGCTACTACCAAAGAAAAAGACTTTAAGAACGTCGATGCAGTGGATGGCTTTTGGCACCTTGCTGTCGCTCGTTATTTATTTTGTTGCTGTGCCATAACAGCCTCTATTCAGAGAATTCCCCTATGTTAAACACAGACCGATTTTTGCGTCGCAACTCATTAAGCAAACTAACACTTATTGCTGCGCTGATGCCTCTTTCGCTTTTTGCTGCCCCCTTGCCTGATCGTGCCAAAGTCGATTTTGAATTCGAGTTGCCAAAAATTGATACATCAATGTACGCCCGTCCTTATGTTGCAGTATGGATTGAAGATGATAAGCGCAAGCCAGTGAAAACCATCCAGTTATGGGTTGGTAAAGATGAATGGCTAAAAGATCTTCGAAGCTGGTGGCGAAAGGTGGGTCGTTATGATCGCGAATTAGTGGACGCCGTGACGTCTGCTACTCGTCCCGCTGGTCAATACCGTTTTATTTGGGATGGCACCAATGATGAAGGTCTGCGACTCGAACAAGGTACTTACACGTTGCATGTTGAAGTGGTACGCGAGCACGGTGGACGGAATTATTTGCGACAAAAGATGCAACTAGCGGACAGCGAAGTTCGTTATCAAATCAAACCAACCCAAGAGACGGGCATGATTACCGTCAACTACCAAGTTAAGTAATAGAGAAGGAACAACGATGAAAACCAAAATGAAAGCGGTGGCACTAGCAAGTGTAATGGCGATGGGGCTAGCAACTGCAACAACAGCACAAGCGCACCCTCGTTGGGTTTTGCCTTCTCACTTTACAGTATCAAAAGAAGGTGGTGATTGGCTGACGTTTGATGTGACTGCCTCTCACGGTACGTTTGTTTTTGATAAACCAGCGGGCAGCGATCAAGCATTTGTGATCATGCCGGATGGTCGTTCGGAGCGTCCGAACTTTGTTGTTCGTGGTAAACGTCGTTCGATGTTTGATTTCTACTTTGAAGAAGAAGGCACACACAAGGTCGCGATCAACAACCAACCAAGCTACTACACCCAATACAAAGCGGGTCGCCGCGACACAGTTAAGTGGGCGCGAGCAAGTAAAGCTGATCGCGCAAGTGTTATTCCAGAAAAAGCACGTGATGTTGTTACGCAACTGAGCTATACCCGAGCGGAAAGTTACGTGACGGTGGGGATGCCGACAGAAAAAGCGCTGGAAATTGAAGGCAAGCTGCTAGAGATGAAACCGATCACTCACCCATCAGACATTATTGAAGGCGAAGCGGTGACTTTCCAATTCTTCTTTAATGGTGAGCCTCAACAAGGTGTCACAGCCGAAATTACTCGTGAAGGTACCCTTTACCGAAACCACCAAGAACAAATGGATGTCGTGAGTGATAAAGAAGGCAAAATTACGTTTACTCCAGAGGTGGCTGGTCGCTATTTGATGAAAGCCAACTATAAAGGTGAGCTGAAAAACGATCCTCTCGCAGATAAAGCCAGTGTGAATGTTCATCTAACGTTCGAAACGCAATTAAATTAATCAAGTTTAGGCTCAGTGCTCCACTGAGCCATTTTGGATACACCATGAAAAACAGCTCTATTCTTATCGCTTCCGCTCTTTCGGGCGGCTTACTGTCCTTTCAAGCTGCGGCGCACTTTCCATTAATGAGCTGCCATTTAGAACAAGACAAAGTCATCTGTGAAGCAGGTTACTCCGATGGTTCTAGCGCAGTGGACTATGACGTTGAAATGTACGATTACGATGACAACTTGATTGCCAAAGTAACCACTGACAAGCGCTCTATCGCTGAGTTCACTCATCCTCAAATGGATTTTTATCTTGTTTTCGACGCAGGGCATGAAAACCCAGTAGAAGTTGATGTGGTTGAGTTGAAAGAGAAATGATCACTCAGAAAATTCGACCGGATAATGGCAGTCGCGAAGGTAAATGGGTGGCATTAACCATCGCCGGCATTCTTGCGGTGTCTGCCGCCTTATTGCCCTATCATCAGACCGAAGTTGAGCACGCAAAAGCACTCGAGCATCAAGTGTTGATGACTGACCTTGGGCAAGAAGAATTGGCAATGGTTGCAGAGCTTAAACTTGCTCATGAGGAAATTCGTGATCTCCACATTGATGAGGGTAAGTGGCTTGAAGTCAGTGAACTTGAAACGTTTTGGCTCGCTCCATTTGTTAAAGACCAAAGTTGGCAGCGCAAAGGTTCTCATCAATGGCAGATGTTGGATGCAGGACTTTATCTTGGCTTGAGACAGGACGATGAAGGTTCAGCTTCGATGCTACTTGATAGCCGTCACGAACATGCTGATATCTGGTTTTCCACGGCTGTTTCTATCGATATCGAGGACTTAACTCAGCAAAGTCAACGAAAGCTAAGTGGTTGGCAACAAATCGTGTTAACGCCTTCTTCTCCTGCAAGCCCTCATAAGCATTAAGCAATAACCAACATGATAACAACTATGAAGACACGCTCTCTCTTACGTCGAATTCTAACGGCTAGTGCTTTACTGGTCGCTTCCGCTTCAAGTTTTGCCGAAACGCTCAACATTGGTATCACTTTGCAACCTTACTACAGCTATGTAAAAGCGGTGGTCGGTGATAAAGCCGAGATCATTCCTTTGGTCGATGCAGGGTTCAATCCTCATAACTATTTGCCCCAACCCAATGATCTTAAAAGATTGAATCAGATGGATGTGATTGTCGTCAATGGTATTGGGCATGATGATTTTGCTCTGAAAGTTATTCAAGCTGCGCAGCGCGACGATCTGGTGGTGATTGAGGCAAATAAGGAAGTTCCACTATTGCCTGCTATGGGGCAATCCGTTGGTAAAGGCGCAGTGAATCCACATACCTTTGTTGGACTATCCACCACGATTCAAAAGGTTTACACCATTGCCAGTGAGTTGAGCGAACTTGACCCAGAAAACGCAGCTTTTTATCGAAAAAATGCGCGAAAGTACGCAAAAACGTTTCGCCTTTTAAAGCGTGATGCGATGTTGTCTCTAGGGCAGCTAGATACAGCAGGTATGAAGGTCGCAACAACGCACAATGCTTATGGATACATTCTACAAGAGTTTGGCGTCGATGTAGCCGCGGTAATCGAACCTGCTCATGGCGTAGAGCCAAGCGCTAGTCAGTTGCAGGAAACCATCGAGAAGATCCGCCAATCTGGTATTGATGTTCTATTTTACGAGCTGAATATGCCAAATCGTTTTGTTGATACGATCGAAGAAGCGACGGGCGTGAAGCTATATCGCTTTTCTCACATGACGCACGGCGAATACGAAGCCGACAAAGTCGAGGTGGAGATGCGCGACAACGTAGCAACCTTAATAGAGGCGATGAAGTTTGTTGCAAGCAAGCATGAGCAGGAGAAAGCCTAATGCGAGGTCCTTCGATTTCTCTTGATAAAGTCTGCTTGCAGTACGGGGACAACCTTATTCTGCAAGACATTCAGACTTGCTTTGAAGCGGGTCAATGCCATGTGATTATGGGACCAAACGGCGGTGGCAAAACGTCATTATTACGTTCGGTTTTAGGACTTACGCCATTTTCGGGTGACATCTCGGTGCATTGGGTGGAGGCTGAGCAAGCCGGAAAAATTGGTTACGTACCACAAAAAGCCATGTTTGAAGCCAGCTTACCTTTGACGGTCATGGATTTTGTACTGCTTAACCAAACGCGTGTGCCTCTGTTTTGGCGCCGTAAAACCAAGCAAGCTCAACAGGCGTTAGCTCAATTAGAGCGTGTTGGTATGGCAACAAGAAGTGATCGTCGTATGGGACAACTATCTGGCGGTGAGCAACAGCGTGTTCTCTTCGCCCAAGCTCTACTCGATAATCCAAGCTTACTTGTTCTAGATGAACCGACAACGGGTATGGATGAGCAAGGGGTACGTTATCTAGAAGGTTTGATTCATGAAGTGGTAGCAGAAGGTAAAACCGTTCTTGCTGTCCATCATGACGTAACAGCGGTGCGCCGTTTGGATGCGCAGGTGCATGTTGTCAATCGTCAAATCGTCGCTTCGGGGCATCACTCTGAAGTATTGAGTCCTGAGCGTATTGAGTCTCTGTTTAGGCACTACACGGCAAAAGTGGAGGCGGCGTAATGGATTGGTTAAGACAATTTGCCCTCAACGGAGTAGAAGCCGGGTGGCTCAGTGACAGCTTCGCTTATGCGTTTATGGTTAACGCAATTGTTGCTGCCCTAATTCTTGGTCCGTTACTGGGCGGTTTGGGCACCTTGGTCATCGCGAAGCGTTTGGCGTTCTTTTCTGAAGCCGTTGGTCACGCAGCGCTGACTGGTATAGCGATCGGTGTGCTACTTGGTGAACCACCAGAAAATCCATTTATCGGGTTATTCAGCTTCTGCATGATTTTCGCGCTATTGCTGCATTTCGTGCGAAATCGAACCAACGTTCCCTACGATACACTCGTGGGTGTGTTCCTCGCACTTGCTTTGGCAGTCGGTGCTGCCCTGCTGATGTATGTGGCACGAAAGATCAATATTCATATGTTAGAGAACGTTTTGTTTGGCTCGATCCTGACGGTTACAGACGGAGACATTACGATTCTTGCGGTGAGCTGTTTGATCATTCTATTGTTACTGATTCCGACCTTTAACCGAATCTTACTGACTTGCATTAGCCCTGACATCGCGCGTGTTCGTGGATTCAACACCAGCTTTTATGACTACCTGTTCGTCATGATGATTACGCTCGTGACAATCGCAGCAGTGAAGATTATCGGTGCGGTTTTGGTTGGAGCGTTACTGCTTATTCCGGGGGCAACGGCACGCTTGCTCACTAAGCGAATGGGCAGTTTTGTTTTGCTTTCATCCTTATTGGCTACCGTTGCCTGCTTGGTTGGAACCGTTTTGCCAATGGAACTTGAATTGCCGGTACCGTCTGGCGCCTCAATTATTATTGTCTCTGCTGCGTTTTTCCTAACGGCAACGATCTACCGCATTGTGCGAAAAGCTTAAATCTGGATAACCAATTATGAAGATGAAAAAACAAATCATAACAATGGGCTTGGTTGTGACGAGTACATTTGCACCGTTCTCTTATGGCAAAGATATTATTACCAGCACGCCTGTGACTTACATGTTGTCTGAGCAACTGATGCAAGGCACAGGCATTGAAACCAGTTACTTGCCACCTAAGCGATATGGCGTTGAACGTTTGGTGAACTGGTTTGCAAGTAAAGGTCAACAACAAGCCATTAAAGCCGGGCAGGAGGCGACCGTTGCGATTACGTTGGGTGCTATTTGGCATCAAGACCCAACTTTTGTTTATGCTCGTCAGGGGAACATTCGCTTGATTGAGATTGACGCGTCTCAGGCGATATCTCCAAGAGCACCGGGCGTTGCGGCACTGACGTTAGACAATGGTGATACATCTAAGTATGCGTGGATGAATCCTACTAACTTAATTCGAATGGCTGCGATCGTGGGTGAGGATCTACAAAAGGTTTATCCTCAATATCAAGCTCAAATAGAAAAGAACCAGCAAGCGTTGATGTTAGAAGTACGTGAGCTGATTAATCAACAACAGGACGTTATCTTTGCGAAAGAGATTGATTCAGTGGTCTTGCTAGGGGAATCATTAGAGGATTTTGCGTCTGGAAACCAACTGTTCGTTGTTGATCGTCAATTCAAGCCTGAACTGGAATGGTCAGAAGCAGAGAAACTGTCTTTAAAAGCTCAGTTTGAAGAAGATAAAACTCTGTGGCTAATTACAGATAAAAGACCCTCAAAACAGCTACAATCGATTATTTCACCAGATCGCATACTGCAAATTGACGTCATTGATCGTTGGGGGAGTAAAGGAATAAAAACTGAGAAACCACTCGCGCGCTGGCAGTTGTAACACGAAAAACACCACAAAAATTATGAAGGGGACTGAAAAGTTCCCTTTTTTTATGTGGTTTTGATCAAATTTTGAGCGATTAATTGGATTGGTTGCATATAATTTATTTGTTTCATTTATGTTTCATTACTACGTTGTATGTGTTCGTTGTGTTGAAAATTTTTGTCTTGCTGTCGTAACGAACCGGTATAAACAACTATATGGATGTTAAAAATGAAAATGAAAACTCTAGCCGTTGCAGTGGCGGCACTAGCATGTGGTTCTCAGGCTTTCGCAGTTGAAGTTTACAATAGCGAAGGCACATCTCTTTCTATCGGCGGCCACGTTTCAATTAATTTGAATGGTTCAGATGAAGGTGAAACAGATGTAGGTACTAACTCTCCACGTATTAATTTAGCTGGTAAAAAAGACATCGGTAATGGTATTACCGTTGATGCGAAAGGCGAATGGCAGCTTAACTACCTAAACGGTGGTGAGAATTCATTTACAACGCGTCTTGGATACATTGGTGCTTCACATGAACAGTTTGGCCGCGTTGTTGGTGGTACTCAATGGTCTCCATACTATGACGTTGCTGGTGTTGCAGATTTACCAATTGCTTATGCGAATGATTTCTTATACGAGAACCATAACAATCTAGGTTCTGGTCGTGCAGAAAAAATGCTGAGCTACCGCAAGAGTTTTGAATTTAGTGAAGGATTTGTATTTAACCTAGGTCTTGGTTGGCAAGGTAAGCAAACTGATAAGAAAACAAGCTTAGAGAAGGTTGATGAAAACTGCACTGTAAAATGTGCTGTGTACGAAAAAACAACTAAAACGGTATATGATGCACGTGGTCAAGTTGCGTTAAGCGCACAGTTTGCGGGCTTCGGTCTGGGTTACGTATACAGTGGCGGTGATGTAACTTCCGGCTCAACTACTAAAGACGCGATATCTCATATTATTGCTGCTAACTACGGCGAATACGGCTCTGGTCTTTATGCCGCAATCGTATACGGTATGAATGAATACTTCTATGAAGGGTTAGAAGAGACAGTGCAGTTAGAAGGTTTACTTGCATATGGATTTAACAACTGGACTTTAAGCGTAAACTACGAAGCGGTTGAGGATGATAAGGCAAGCGAGACGTTATTTAGCCAATCAGCACTTCAAGCAGAGTATGCTGTAACACCGTCATTCTACACTTACGCAGGTTATCAGTTTGACCTAGGTAATGACATCAATAAAGTTGAAGATGATGCTTGGACTCTAGGTGCTCGTTACTACTTCTAATCAATAGGACAGTTTCTACTGCCTAAACACATTTATTGTGTTGACGCCTATTCGCTGTGAATAGGCGTTTTTCTTCAAATAGACTGAGAGTCAACAAAAATGCCCGCACAATGCGGGCATTTTTTAGTGGATAACCCCTGTTATAAAAATGGGTGTAACACTTTTTAGGACGCCAAGTTTACTTTGTCTCTAAAAGATCAAGGAAGAAAGCGTACTCCAGTGCGTCTTCTTTTAATCGCTTGAATCGACCTGACGCACCACCGTGACCAGCTTCCATATCCGTTTTGAATAGCAAGACATTGTCATCGGTCTTCATCTCGCGGAGTTTTGCTACCCACTTCATCGGTTCAAAGTATTGAACTTGTGAGTCATGCAAACCCGTCGTCACTAGCATGTTCGGGTAATTCTGAGCCTTCACATTGTCGTACGGCGAGTAGCTCAGCATGTAGTCGTAGTACGTTTTATCATTCGGATTACCCCATTCATCGTATTCGTTGGTCGTTAGAGGAATCGATTCATCCAACATGGTCGTTACGACATCAACAAAGGGAACGTGCGCGCCAATACCACGGTAGAGATCCGGTGCTTGGTTAATGATCGCGCCCATTAATAGACCACCGGCAGAGCCACCAACCGCAAACACTTTGTCTTTCGCGCCGTAACCTTCTTCAACAAGCCCTTTTGTTACGTCAATAAAGTCATTAAAGGTATTTTGCTTAGTGAGCTTTTTGCCATCTTCATACCAAGGGCGTCCAAGCATTTCTGAGCCGCGAATGTGAGCGATAGCGTACACGAATCCGCGGTCAAGTAAGCTGAGGCGGGTTGAACGGAACGTTGGTTCAATTGTTGATCCGTAAGAGCCGTAGCCGTACTGGTAGATTGGATTGGTCCCGTCTTTCTTAAACAGATCCTTGCGATAAACCAATGATACTGGCACTTGCTTTCCATCACGAGCGGTTACCATGATGCGCTCTGATTGATAGTTATCCGCATCGAAATCGCCTAGCACCGGTGTTTGCTTCATTATTTCAGATTCACCCGTATGCAGGTCGAAATCATAGTAAGTGCCAGGTGTGGTTAGGCTGCTGTAGTAGATACGAACTTTAGAATTATCGAGTTCATAGTTGCCTGTTAGATAAGCAGCAAACGCGCTGTCGTTAAATTCGAGTGGGAACTCTTTGCCCGTTGATAGCTGGCGGATTTTAACTGTCGATAGACCATTCGCACGTTGCTCGTACACAAGGTGGTCATCAAATAAGTCGAAATCGACAAGTTGAGTATTGTCGTCTGCTGGGACGACGTCGACCCATTTAGAACGATCATGCATCTCTTCTGCTTTGACTTTCATTAAACGGAAGTTTACTGCTTGATAGTTTGTGTAGATGTAGTACCAATCACCTAATTTAGCGATGCTGTACTCAATGCCTGTTTCTCGTGGGTAGAAAGCTTCAGCTTTTGCGTTTGGATTGTTGGCGTCAATGACTGATACACCACTCGTTTCGGTGCTTGAGTGCCAAATGTACACTTGCTCGTCATCTTTACTTTTACTCAAGTAAGTGTAGTAAGCACTGTCGGTTTCTTCGTAAATCAGTTCATCGCTCTTTTGCGGGGTGCCTAGTACGTGGCGGTATACTTGATAACCAAGCAGTGTTTGTGGATCTTTCTTGATGTAATAGAAAGCCTTGTTGTCGTTTTGCCATGCGATAGCACTCGACGCACCTTCAATTTCATCTTGTAGATATTCGCCGGTATTAAGATCTTTGATTTTGATGGTATAAACACGACGGCTTAACGTATCTTCACCGTAAGCCAGCAAGTTCTCATTTGGGCTCACATATAAGCCTCCAGTGCTAAAGAACTCGTGCTCTTTCGCCAGTTCATTTACATCTAGGATGACTTGCTTGTCTTTGCCTACAAAGTCTTTCGCACGCATGTGCACTTCGTATTCGTTATCGCCTGTTACTTCATTTGAATAGAAGTAGTTACCTCGACGTACCGGTACTGAGTTATCGTCTTTCGCAATACGACCTTTGATCTCTTCGAATAATTGCTCTTGTAGTGCTTCAGTATGTTTTAGAACGGTTTCTGCATACTGATTTTCTTGCTCAAGATGTTGCAAAATCTCTGGGTCTTGGCGCTCATCATCGCGCATCCAATAGTAGTTATCGATTCGGGTGTCACCATGAATCGTCATTGCATGTGGCACTTTTTTAGCAACAGGTGCTTGAGTTTGTTGAGCAACGAGTTGAGATTGAGAGTAATGGTTCATGGTTGGTATTCCTTGATTGCTGCATCCGGCGACAAGCGCGACCGATACGGCCAACGTAGTTAAAGTGAAACGCATCTGTGTGTCCTTATTGTGTACCTTACTCTTGTTGTATCGCCATTCTTTTATTTAAGAGTTAAAGCACAGGTTTCTTCCAATGAATGTTGAATGGCAAATCTATAAATGTGTGTAAGCAACTGTTCTTTTTAGCAAAGATTTACAGGGATGTTAAATGTAAATGCTGGTGGATGAGAGCTGGAGGGCAAGATGCGTGCAACAAAAAAGGGACACACTTTTCAGCATGTCCCCTTTGGGTGATGAGAGGCAGGTTTTAAATTGCCAATGGCATTTCGTTTGAATGGTCGTGCTTGCGATTAACCCAACGTAGACCAAGCATGGCGATGATCGACATTGTCATCATTAGGCAGCCAAGTGGCATTTGGTCTTGCGCTGGGAAGAAGGAAGCCAATAGCGTTGCGATGCCTGCGCCTAGGTTTTGCATACCACCCAAAATGGCACCGCCAGTACCTGCGTGGTATGGGAACGGTGAAAGTGCGCCGGTAGTTGCCGCTGGGAACAAAATGCCTGCACCCAAGAAGTAAATGGTTGCACCGCCAATCAGAGTCAACGCCGTTGTTAGACCAAACAGACCCGGAATCAATACCACTGCTGAGCCAACTAAGATAGCCACTAGACCAACATTCAAAGCACGGCGTTCAGAACGGCGTTGTGCAATATAGCTCGATAGACCAGCACCGACTAAGTAACCCGGTATCGGCAAGACAAATAGCAAGCTGACCGTGGTTGCTGGCAAGCCAAGTACACCACCCAACAACACACCTGCTGCTGCTTCAAATACTGCAACGCCTGCAAACGTGGCAACCAATACCAATAAGAAGCCTTGGAAGCGTTTGTCTGATAGTACGAACTTGTAGCTCTTCGCAACAGATTCATGTTTGCGGCGCTCTTTAGGCAAGGTTTCCATCATGCTTGTCATCATGGTGATCACAACGGCAATACCGAATAACGCAAGAAATAGGTAGCTAGATCGCCAGCCGAATGCTTCGGTTAGATAACCGCCCAATACTGGTGCGATCAATGGCGAAAAAATCACACACATACTGATCAAGCTGTTTGCGCGGTGCAGTTCAGCGCCCTCAAAGCAGTCACGAGTCAGTGTACGAGACATAGCTCCGCCACAGCCAATACCCAAACCTTGGATGAAGCTGCCTGCTAGAAACCATTCGTACTCATGAGCAAACAGCGCTACCAAAGTACCAAGAATGTAGATGATCAAACCCGCAATGATGATTGGCTTACGACCAAGGCGATCGGACAGCGTGCCGTATACAAACTGCGATAGACCGTAAGGGATCAGGTAACACGCCATCACAGCTTGAAGTGAAGACGCTGATACCAAGAACTCACCCGCCATATGACCGATAGAAGGCACGTACATCGTTTGAGTCATTTGACCTACGGCAGTCAGAATTGCGATTAAAAAGGTAAGTTTCGCTAATGGAAACGAGGCGGACATTTGCGTATCTCTCCAGAAATTTAAGACGTAAAAAGCCTTAGCGCTCCATATAGGAGAGCCAAATAAACAAAGTAATTAGGGAATCTAGGCGCGAGATATTAGAGCTTGAGTGCAGACTTAGCAATCAAAAAGTGTGAAGTTGAGCAAGATAAAAATCTATGATTTGGATTAGAAAATCTAATCTATTTTTGTTGAGTGATGAAAACGAAAAAGGGAGCCGAAGCTCCCCTTGAAATACTGCGCTCATTTAGAACAACTTTCGTTATTCGCGACCTGAAGCGTAGGCGTAAAGCAACTCAAGTGCGATAGTCGCGCCAGCCAAGGCCGTTACATCACTGTGGTCGTATGGAGGTGAGACTTCCACCACGTCCATACCTACGATGTTCATGCCAGCGAAACCACGGATGATCTTCAGAATTTTATCTGAGTTCAGGCCGCCACAAACTGGTGTACCTGTACCCGGTGCAAACGCCGGATCCAGACAGTCGATGTCAAAAGTGACATACACAGGCTTATCCGCAACCGTGCGGCGAATCTCTGCCAGTATCTCTTCTACCGACATGTCGTTTGCTTGCATCGCGTTGATGACATTGAAGCCATGATCTTGTTGGTCATATTCAGTACGAATACCAATTTGAACTGAGTTCTTCGCAGAAATCAGACCTTCTTTTGGCGCATGGTAGAACATAGTTCCGTGGTCGTAAGAACTGCCATTTGCGTAAGTGTCAGTGTGCGCATCGAAGTGAATCAATGCCATTTGACCATGGTGTTTTGCGTAAGCACGTAGGATCGGTAGCGTGATGAAGTGGTCACCACCCAAGCCTAGCATTGTCTTACCGCTCTTTAGAATCTCACTTGTTGCTGCTTCTAGACGGTAAGTGAAATCTTCCGCGTCACCACAATCGAATACAAGGTCACCTGCGTCGATCACTTTCAATTTATCAAATACGTTGAAGTCCCAAGGGAACTTCTTGCCTTCCCAAGCAAGGTTTACTGACGCACGACGGATCGCATCTGGTCCCATACGCGCACCAGGACGACCAGAAGTCGCCATGTCCAGAGGAACCCCTAGCACCACAACGTCTGCGTCTGCCGATACTGGATTTTTGATGTACGGTCGACGTAGAAACGACATAGAGTTGGAGTAAAGCGAATAATCGGTTTTCGTAAACAAATCATTCATATCAGAAGTCCTCTAAATAGGTGTAGCCCGCCAAACCTTGTTCCAGTTCAGCTAGGATTTGTTCTTGTTCATTGGTTTCAACTCGTTCTGAAACCAATTGTTTGTAATTGTCACGAATCGCATCTACGTCGATGTGAACGTAGCGCATCATGTCTTCTACGCTATCACCTTCGTTGATGTAGCTGATCTCGAATTGACCGTCTTCATCAACATTGACTACTGCACTGTGGGTATCACCAAATAGGTTGTGCATGTCACCAAGGATCTCTTGGTATGCGCCTACTAGGAAGAAGCCCATTAGGTACGGTTTGTCGTTGCTCCATGCTGGTACTGGTAGCGTGCTCTCAATGCCTTGACCATCAACATAGTGATCAATCGCGCCATCGGAGTCACAAGTGATGTCCAACATCACCGCACGACGCTCTTCCACATCCCCAAGACCAGAAAGCGGTAAAACAGGGAATACCTGATCAATACCCCATGCGTCTGGTAGGGATTGGAAAAGAGAGAAGTTCACGAAGAACTTGTCCGCAAGACGTTCGCTCAACTCATCCAAAATAGGACGGTGGAAACGGTTCTTGGTACTCATTTGACGACTTAGCTCGAAGTAAATACGCAGAGACAGTTGTTCTGCCCACGCACGTTGCTCAAGGTTCAGTACGCCAGTAGCGAATTGCGAGTGAACCTCGACCAAATCGCTTTGGGTATCATTGTAAATTTCAATTAATGCACGTGCATCGGTACCATCCTGCAGGTTTTCCCAACTACGCCACATGTTTTGTAGCAAGATTGGTGCATCTTCTGCAGGTTCGAATACTTCTTCCGGCTGGTATGTTTCAGTACCAATGACGTTAGAAATCAACACAGCGTGATGAGCGGTTAGAGAACGACCCGATTCAGAGATGATCACTGGCATCGGTTGGTCGTAGTGCTGACAGACATCACCGACTGTATTCACGATGTTACGCGCATATTCTGCAAGACCGTAGTTCATCGAGTTCGAAGATTGGCTGCGTGTGCCGTCGTAGTCTACTGCTAAACCGCCGCCAACATCGAAGTAATCAATGTTTGCACCCATGGCACGTAATTCACAGTAGAAACGTGCGGATTCATTCACACCATTGCGTACGTCACGGATGTTAGCCATCTGTGAGCCAAGGTGAAAGTGAACCAATTGCATGGTATCCAGCTTGTCTTCGTGTTTTAGACGATCAATCACGCTCAATACTTGTGATGCCGATAGACCGAACTTCGATTTCTCACCGCCGCTTGCTTGCCACTTACCTGCACCTTGAGATGCAAGGCGGATACGCAAGCCAAGACGTGGAGTTACACCCAAGCTTTTCGCTTCTTCAAGTACTAGATCAAGCTCAGATAGCTTCTCTAGTACGATAAATACTTTGTGACCTAGCTTTTCACCGATCAGTGCTAGACGCACATATTCACGGTCTTTGTAGCCATTACACACAATCACGGAGCTGCCTTGTTGAGCCAATGCCAGTACCGCCAATAGTTCTGGCTTGCTGCCTGCCTCTAGACCCAGCTGTTTATTTTCTAGCTGCGCTTGGCTCGCTAAGATTTCATCAACCACTTCACGCTGTTGGTTTACTTTAATTGGGTACACCAACAGGTATTTGTTTGGATATTGGTATTCTTCAATTGCTTGGTTGAAAGCTTGGCAAATGCCATGCACGCGTTGGTGCACGATTTGCGGGAAGCGCACTAGCACAGGCAGGTTCAACTGCTTAGCTTCTAGCTCTTTTACAATCGCACTGAAAGGGATTTGGTGTGCACGGTCACTACGAGGAGATACGTAAACCTCGCCTTGGTCATCAATTCCGTAGAAGCCTTGGCTCCAGTAGTGAACGTTGTAGTCCGCGCGGATGCGGTCTAATTTAGTTGCTTTTTCCAACTCGATTCTCACAAAAATGTATTTAAACCCTCGCTGAAATAGGAGGAGGAAATACAAAAAAGCAAATCATGAGGCGCTAACCTCATACCCTGACACGAACTCCGTGTGCGCGCATTAACGGATAAAACCCAATCAGAGTCTAATGATTAAAATTTGTTCTTTCGATTAACAACTGTTGTCGAGTCGCGGTGTAAACATTTATTTAACAGAGTGTCCATTCTGCTGTTATAGTTGGTCTGACCAGTAAGGATTTGGTCGCAGAAAAACAAGAATAAAGACCCAACAAAACAAGGATATGTTTTGCAGCTGCATAGAATTCAGGGATACATCCAAACCATGTATCTCGCCGAGTATCCAGACAAGTTAATGTTGCTTGATGGCGCCAGTCGAGCCGATATTCCACACCTCAAAGATTTTATTGAGCATCAGCTTAATCGTTCGTTCACCGACTTAAAAATGGTGGTGGTCACGCATATGCATCCTGACCATGCGGGGGCTGCGCACAAGTTGCGAGATCTTACGGGGTGCCAGATCTTAGCTGCGAAACGAGACACTCATTGGTATGGCGGCTTTGATGGTTGGTTGATGCATTTGACCGATTTGATTTTGGCGCGTTGGATGGCGAATCGAATGCGTAAACCAAAGCGGAATCTATGGTATTCGCGAAAACTAAGACCAGATATTGAGCTGGTGGATGGTGACGCCGTGCCTGGATTTTCTGATTGGCAAGTATTGGAAACCCCCGGACATACTGATAGAGACTTATCGGTTTTTCATGCTGAGCAGAATGTGCTTTATGTCGCGGATTTAATGGTGCAGGTAAAAAGTCATTTGATTGCGCCGTTTCCTATCTTTCATCCCAACCAATATCGTCGGTCGTTAAAGCGAGTTTTTGAGATGAACCCGAGTTGTTTATTGGCCGCACATGGTGGTGAAGTTGAGTTTGATGAAGATGCTTATCAACACATCATCAACACCGCGCCGGTTAGACCCATTACGCATTGGCGAGTGACGAAGATAAAACTTAAAGGGTTAATGCGCTCTGTACTGAGAAGTAAGAATATGAAAGAGGAGAATGGCGAAAAGGACAGAAGAGCCAGATGAGCGACCACGGAGTTCGCTCATCTGAAGCTACGGGGATTATGGAGCCAATAAGTGAGATTGGCTCGGGTCTACCAGAACTTTGTCTGCCATACCCTGACGACCTAGCAACATCATGTAGGTCATCTTTTCACGGTTAGTCAGCGTGATGTCGATAGGCCACTCTTGGTCGCCCATGCGTAGCATCGTTGTGATCACGCAGCGGTGTTCGAACGTTCCGTTTGATGATTTCACCTTGCGGTTCGCCTTCAGTGGAGCTTTACAGCGAACCACTTGTTCTAAGTGGTAAACATCTGGGTGTAGATCGAATTCTACGTATGACTGACCGTCTTGCTCAGTGCACTCTAGATTATCTACGTGCAGAGAAGAAGTCTGTGCGCCTGTATCAATACGCGCTTCAAGGTGAGTAATCCCTAACTCAGGTAAGCAAATTGCTTCGGCGTTCCCAATGATCATTTTCTGATTCATAGTGTCATCCTAGCGATGAGTGATAAAGAGAGCCTAGTCTATAGGCTCCCACTCAAACAATTATCAGCCTTTACCGCGAGTACGGTTAGCGTTTGGTTTTGCGTTCTTCTCGATGAAGTCGAAGATCATACCTGCAACGTCTTTATCTGTTGCAGTTTCGATACCTTCAAGACCTGGAGAAGAGTTCACTTCCATCACAACAGGACCGTTTTTCGATTGAAGAATATCAACACCACATAGGTTTAGACCCATGACTTTCGCTGCGTTGATTGCGGTTGCACGCTCTTCTTTGGTTAGTTTCACTAGCTGAGCAGAACCTCCGCGGTGAAGGTTAGAGCGGAACTCACCTTCTTTTGCTTGACGTTTCATTGCTGCGATAACCTTGTTACCTACAACGAAGCAGCGGATATCCGCACCATTTGCTTCTTCAATGAACTCTTGCACCATGATGTTCGCTTTTAGACCCATGAATGCTTCGATAACGCTTTCTGCCGCTTTCGTTGTTTCAGCAAGTACAACACCGATACCTTGAGTGCCTTCAAGTAGCTTGATAACCAATGGTGCGCCACCAACGTTTTTGATCACGTCTTGAATGTTATCAGGGTGGTGAGCAAAACCAGTACGAGGCAGACCAATACCTTTGCGTGATAGCAACTGCATAGAGCGTAGCTTGTCACGAGAGCGGCTGATTGCTACTGACTCGTTCACACAGAATGTGCCCATCATTTCAAACTGACGTACAACCGCAGTTCCGTAGAAAGTGATAGATGCACCAATGCGAGGAATAACCGCGTCATACTTTGGCAATTCTTCACCCATGTAACGAATCTTAGGGTTGTTACTCGTAATATCCATATAACAGTGCAGAGTATCGATCACATCAACTTGATGTCCGCGCTCTTCACCCGCCTGCTTTAGGCGCATGGTTGAATATAGATTCTCATTACGAGAAAGAATAGCAATACGCATGGCAATTCCTTAGTAAGTCAGTACCAAATTAAAAATATAAATATAGAGTATAGTGAGTGGGTTTAATTGATGTGACAGAATCCACTCGCTTCAACGATTTAGAATTGTGGTTGGACAACCACGTCGTCAGAGGTGCGCACCTTAGGGCGTTTTCTCATGAGATGAAAACGAAAAAATATCGTCGATACGACAAAAATAATTTATCGAACTCTCGCGCCTTGCTGTGTGCGACTGTCAAGGGCGAGAAAAAGAAAATTGAGTCAAAAATTCATCATTTTTCGATGTGAGAAAACTAAAAAAAGCGGCTATTTGACCGCTTTACTTTAGTTGTTTTTATAGTGACTTAAGAAGAGTTCAGCCGTTTGGGTGGCTAGCGCTCTGGACTCTTCCTCTGTTAAAGAAGCACGCATCCCCATTAACTGTGGCCAGAATGCACTGCCTTTAAGTAAGTTATGTAGCTGAATGCTTGCCACATCCACATCTTCGATCTTAAGCGCGCCGTTTTGGGCATGTTCGGTGAGCCAACGATGTAACGCGGTTTCTTGTTTTGACATGCGTTCAGCTTGTTCTTTGAGATCTTCCGGCTTAAACAAAAAGTGTCCAAACGCGACTTTTGCTAATTCAATATAGTTAGGTTCCGTCACGACGACGATCTCACTGTAGAGCAATTCAATCAATTGCTGTTTCAGCGGCAGTGTGGGTAAACGTTCAATATCGCTGTCCATCATTGATGAGCGCCAAAGCTCCGTCAGCAACTCGGTCACGATCGCCTCTTTAGAAGGGAAGTGATTATAGACGGTTCGCTTTGATACTTGAGCGATTGAAGACAGCTTATCCATGCTGGTGTTTTGCACCCCAAATTCTTGAAACGCTTGTTTCGCCGCGCAGAGAATCGCTTCTCTTTTGGTCTCGCTACGACTTTTTCTTTTTACATTCATAAACTTGTTAAGTTAGGAAGATCATTTCTGGATCTATTTTACACTAAGTAGTTTACTTTTGATAATTTGAATGTAAACTGCACCGTGTAGTTTACTTTTGTTCGGGTTTACTTTTTATGAAAAAAACTTTGCTAGCCACAGTAGGAGCGTTCGCGATGGGTACATCAATGATTTCTTGTTCTAATGTTGATACTGAAAAAGCGCCAACATACCCGGACAAATTTGCAAACACCGAGTTGGAATACAAAAGCAGTTTGGGCGATATGTTCGGTATCATGAAAGCTTATTTCACAACTGAGCGTGCGAATCCAACCCCAACAATTGAAATTCCAGTGCATGCGATGACTGCGACACAACTACTAGAAGAACAAGATGACGTCATATACCGTCTTGGTCATTCGAGCGTGTTGATGAAGCTTGATGGTAAGTTGGTGATGACCGATCCTGTCTTTAGTGACCGAGCATCTCCTGTCCAATGGGCAGGACCAAAGCGTTTCCACCAAACACCAATCACTTTGCAAGATTTGCCAAGTATCGATGTCGTGGTGATCAGCCATGACCATTACGACCATCTAGATAAAGCCTCGATTAAAGAGCTTGGTGACAAGGTTGGAACTTTCTTGGTGCCTTTGAAAGTGGGGCAATTACTGGTGAACTGGGGCGTGCCTAAGGAAAGAGTGGTCGAGCTAGATTGGTGGGAGTCACATTCTGTCGACGGTATTGAATATACACTGACTCCGACTCAGCACTTCTCTGGTCGAGGTTTGACAGACCGCGATACGACGCTGTGGGGCAGTTGGGTTATCAACGCACAGCAAAATAAAGTGTTCTTTAGCGGTGATTCAGGTTACTTCAATGGCTTTAAAGAGATTGGTGAAAGGTACGGTCCATTCGATTTCACAATGATTGAAACGGGCGCATACAATGACCTTTGGTCAGATATTCACATGTTCCCGGAGCAGAGTGTCCAGGCACACATTGATGTGCAGGGTAAAGTGATGATGCCAATTCATAACAGTACATTTGATTTGTCAATGCACGATTGGAATGAACCAATGCAACGTGCGTTAGACATCAGTGAAGAACGTGGTGTGACTTTAGTTAGCCCTGAGATTGGGCAACGTTTGGCGCTTGCTGAGCCTCAGCCAGTTAAGGCGTGGTGGCAATAATTGCCGAGCTAAACAGCCAAACAGTTGAATAGTTAAGCCACTTATTAGTAGTTACTTGGTAGTAGTTACGTGGTCAGGGATAAGGATAAAGCTATGATGAAAGCAAAGTGGTCGTTGCTACTTACATTAAGTATTCTGCCTACCTTTGCATTAGCAGAAGTAGAGGAAGATATCTCGACGTTGATAAAACGAGTTGAGCAATCCTCTTGCACCTTTATCCGTAACGGCAAGGCGTATACCAATCGCGAGGCGGCAGAACACATGCGCAACAAATGGGATTATGCCAAAGATGACGTTGATTCTGTGGATGTGTTTATAAAAGAGGTGGCGTCAAAGAGTTGGTTATCTGGCAAGCCATATTGGGTGGATTGCCAAGATAAGCGTATTACTAGTGAAGAATGGCTGACATCATTGATGAACAGCAGTACCGATCACGTTCAATAAGACCTGCTTGATGGTTTGGTAGCGCAGTGGCAATGTGCGGCTGCGTTTTCTAACCAAAAATAAATCTTCATATACCGGTTGCTTTAATTCGGCGACATATAACTCTTCTCTTAATGCAAAGCTCTCCACCGCACTGCGCGGTAAAACGGTAAAGCCGAGTCCTTTACTCACTGGCAGTAAGATCTGGCTTAACTGGTTGACGTACCCGGATAACGGCATGTCGCTGACTTTGATCTCTTTTAGTAAGGGTTCGGCGCATTGATCGAAAAATAGCGTCATGTAATGTTCAGCATCTGGGTGACCAATCACACCACAGCTTTTCAGTAACTCCGGTGTGAGCGTTTTTCCTCGGTAGGATTTAGGTAAGATCAAACATAAAGTCTCTCGACCAATTTGTTCGCTTTGGAACACGCTTTTATTTGGTGAGTAGGTTACGATGCCCATATCAATTCGACCCTCAGCAACGCCATTAAGAATAGATTGGTTGGGCGCAGCTTCTAGGTGAATCGATAAGCCTTTATGTTGTTTCTGTTTTTCAAGGAGAGGATCAAACAGCATCAAGGCAAGCGCACCAGAGCATGCGAGTTTGCAGTATCCAGCGTGTGGATCATCAAAGCTCAAATCTTCTAGTAGGCTTTTTTCTTTTTCTTCAAGTTCTAGCGCGTAGGCATACACCATGCGCCCTTGCTCCGTAAGTTCAAAGCTTTTGTTCTCGCGCTTAATCAATGGATGCTGACAAGCTCGCTCCAGCTTTTTAATGTGCTGGCTGACACCGGGTTGAGTCATATAAAGCTTTTCTGCCGTCTGAGTAAAGTGACCGACTTCAACTAGTGTTTTGAATGTGTGTAACCAAACTGGATTCAGCATAGGGCGTCGTTTGCTCGATGTTTATTAAAGAAAGCGTCTATCAGAGAATGAATCTGCTAAAGAAATTGCTGAAATAATAGCATGATGCAAGACCGAACGTAGAGAGGAGCATAAATGACGGGCAAAATAAAACCCCGCCTGGTTTCCCAGACGGGGCTTATTCTTTTTCGCAGCAATCCGGCTACTAATAGGTGCTCCCTGCATCTATCCTTGATTGTGGCTAAGTCCTTTAACCGAGTTCCTTGTTCATCGCCTTCCTAGCGGTGTCCATTCTTGCCTATCATCCTGACGGGCGAACTCTATCCTAGAGCTTAACTACATCCTTGCTGATAACTCATCCTAAGCTACCAAATCTTCATCCTGAAGATACCCAATCCTTTAGGCTTTTTTCCTGTTCCCGCCAACATCCTGTCGACATGTTTAGTATTGTTGTTTTGCTGATTACTCTCAATCAGCTAGGTAAAAAAACTTTGGCAGCGAATATTGCTTAAAAAAGGATAATTAATAATTTTCAATTAGTTAGGTTTATTGGTTGATTTGTTCTTAGTCAAAAATGGTCTTTTTACTTACATCGCTTGTGAGAGATCTCGCACAAGGTGTCGAGCGAATGTACGAATCGGTGTCTTTTTCGTCTTGTTTAAGAGTTTGCTCAAGATCACAACTCGAGTTGTAGCCATAAGATTTAGCGACAGTGTCGGATGAAATTCCCATCTCTTTTACTGCAAATATTGCCCATTCATCACGAGTTTTCTGCATGATCTGACGCAGCTTAGTTTTGAAGTTACTCATAACAGCTCCTTGGTTTGCCTTCTTTTCAACGCAAGGATAAGGAGCGTGATGGAGCTAAGTTGATAGTATACCGCTCAATATCAATACTATTGAGGCGTAGTAAAGAATGTGTCGGTAATACTGATATTATTTGCGCGTATAACAATACTATCTTGTGGAGTGACAAATGGCGCACATCGAAAAAGTACCGCAGAGACCTGGCTTTTCTTGGCGCTATCGTCGTATTGATGAGCCTAAAAAGGAGTATGACTTCCATTTTCATGATGATGTGTACGAGTTGGTCATTCATCGACACTTTTCTGGAACTCTGCACATTGGTCATCACGAGTTGGAAGTGACCCACAATCAAATGTTATTGATTGCGCCGGGTGTTCCTCATTCTATTCATTCCACGTTGGTAGAAAATAACTGTGAAACCCATGTAATTTGGTTTAAGCGTGAGTGGATTGCCAATCTGATGTTTTATTGCACGGAACTGCGCAAACTCGATCCGTTGCTCAAGGCAGCAAATAAAGGAGTAGTGTTCTCTGAGCGAACTGCTCAACAAGTTGTAGAGCTTCTTCATGAGTTGATGAAAGTACCTGCGATGGAGCAACTAGCTCGCTTTATTCATGTACTTTCGTTACTTGCGCATGATGAAGCAGCCAAAACACTGATGACGCATTCTTATCTCTCGATGAGTGAACATGAGCAACAAGAAAGAGAGCGTGTTGCTAAGGTGAGCGCGTATCTAGAACAACACTTCGCTCGCAAGATAACACTTGCCGATCTCGCTAATGATTTATCGTTGAGTGAAAGTGCGGTGACTCGTCTGTTTAAAAAGCATTTTAAAGAACCCTTTAGCCAACGCTTGATGAAACTGCGTATTAACCATGCTGCCGACTTGCTGCAGTCAACAGAGTTGCCCATTGGCATTGTGTTTGAGCGAGTAGGGTATCGCAATCAAGCTTTGTTTAATCGCCATTTTAAAACCTACAAGGGGCTGACTCCGCGAGACTACCGACAACATTACCAGCAGCGAATCCAACCTTAGCTTGAGCACATGCGTGGTATCGTTATGCGCAACTGGTATATTAATTGCTAAGCTATTCGAGAATCATTATTAAGATTCAATGACAGATGGAATAGGGAACTTGATTGCCATTAATCTGTCATATTCAGTGGATAGGTTAACCCTTGCCATACGATAAAACACAGTCGAACTGTTCAAAAATTGACTGCAACATGGCGTGTTTTGTCATTATGTTGTGAAATCAATCACGGTTAATTTATTCGTTCCCCGATAGATTGGAGGGGAAAACAACCTTAGACAATAAGCTCATGATGAGCGCTACCTATATAGATGAGGGAGATTGCTATGAAAAAGATGAGAAAAGCACAGTTGCATCGTGTACGTATCCAATACTGGAAAGACACAAAAACTGACGCTAGCAAAAAAGCATAGTTAACCACACTCGCGACACTGAGCTGGCAATGGACGGATAACCTTCCATAAAATGCCAGCTCTAAAATTATCTAAAACTGCCATTATTTCTCGCTCACCACATTTTCCAGATATCTACGTATCCCCAAATACCAAGATACTCCCAAAGACTAACGGTTCCAAGCCATCAAAGTGGTTCGCGCTTCCGGTTCTCAGTACTTCAGAAATTCACGGCTTCTAAACGCAAAAAAGCCAGTCCGAGGACCAGCTTTCTCATTACTTGCTCAACTCTGTTTATTACAGAGTGACCCTGCAATTACAGGTAGTTTGCGTCAACCAATTCGCCTGCTTTCGCGCTGCTTACTTCTGGGCGAGCTTCTAGCCAAGCGACAACTTGTGCTTTTTGCTCTTCTGTCGCGCTGCCGTAACGCTCAGTTGAACATAGGAAACCTTCAAACAGTTCTAGACCGCCGCCGCCGAAGCACAGATCTAGGCCATCAATGTAGTCGATAAACTCATCTACGAATGCATCGTAACGGTCGAAGTCGTTGATGTCTGTTTCACAGCTGATTTCAAAACCTAGGATTGCGAATTCACCTAGGAATAGCTTTTTACGCAGACGACGATTTTTGTTATCGATTTTATCTAGTTTCATGATTATCTCTCGTGGATGATTTGAGTACACCTTATACCCCCAAATCTGGCTTAGCCCAAGCAAAATCGGGAGTACATAGAATAGATGTGTGTTTTATAACATTTTCTAAACACAAAGTTCATAAGGATAGACTAGTTCTGTCACTTTTCTCTTCCAAACTTCCTCTCGCTCAATGACAACGCTCTGAATCCTGCATCTTGAAGTCACTTGGGTATACAAACCTATAATTCAACCTAACACTGGGAAAGCAACACCATGAGTAAGGAAACCTTCGACGCGACGCGTTACAACCAGAGTAATAACAAGCCTTTTGAAGAAGTACTGGAAGCGAGCCTATCTCGACGCAGTATCCTGAAAGGTGGTTTGGGGGTCGGTGCAATGACCGCTTTTGGTGCATTTGGTCTCTCTGGGTGCAACTCCTCTAGCTCGGGCACTTCGGCGGGGAATGGCTCTGGCGTTTCAAGTGCAGTCCTCAATTTTGATTCGATTCCTGGCTCACTGACAGATGCTGTTTCGATTCCGCAAGGTTACGTCGCACAAGTGTTGGTGCCTTGGGGGACGCCTTTAAATGCACAAGGTAATGCTTGGAAAGACGATGGCAGCAACACGAGTGCCGATCAGCTTAATGCGCTTGGTATGCACCATGACGGCATGCATTTCTTCTCACTAAACGACAGTGACACCGATGGATTACTGTGTATTAACCATGAATACATTGATACCTCAGCATTGCACCCAAGTGGTCCTACTGTTGTGGGTGGTGTGCGCACTATCGTCGATGAAGTACGTAAAGAAATTAACGCCCACGGTGTCTCTGTGGTTCGCGTTCAACTTGAAGACAACATGTGGAAACTGGTTGATACCGATCCACTAAACCGCCGTTATACTGGTGCGACAGTGATGGATCTCTCGGGCCCCGTGGCAAATACAGACCTGACTGTTACGCGCTTTTCGCAAGATGGTAGCCAAGCACGTGGCACATTAAACAACTGCGGTAATGGTTTTACGCCTTGGGGCACTTACCTAACGTGTGAAGAAAACTGGCCGGGCTATTTCGTTAATGCTGGTGTTCGTACTGAAGAACAAGATCGTATTGGTGTTGATGATGAGCGAACTCGTTATCTTTGGGAAACGTTGGCTGGTAATGCTGAAGAGCGTTTGGATGAGTTTACACGATTTAACGTTGAACCAACCGGAGCAAGCGCATTGGACGATTACCGTAACGAAGCGAATGGTCATGGTTACATTGTTGAAATCGACCCATACGCGCAAAACTCGCGTGCGAAGAAGCGTACTGCACTAGGTCGTTTCCGCCATGAAGGCTGTACGTTCGGTAAACTTGAAGAAGGCAAACCTGTGGTGTTTTACTCAGGTCATGATTCTCGCTTCGAGTACTTATACAAATTTGAGTCGGCGGCAGCATGGGACCCAGCAGATGCAAATCCGACAAACCGTTTGGTCACAGGCGATAAGTACATGGATGAAGGCACACTATATGTGGCGCGCTTTAATGAAGACAGTTCTGGTACTTGGTTACCACTGACACTAGACAGCGCGACAGTCTCTGGTGGCACATTGGCAGACAACTTTAACTCGTTGGCTGAAATTATTCTTAACACAGCAGGTGCGGCGGATCTTGTCGGTGCGACGCCAATGGACCGCCCTGAGTGGTGTACTGTTGACCCATTCACAGGCTCGGTTTATCTAACGCTGACGAATAACACCAAACGTACGGATGAGACCAACCCTGCGAACCCACGTTTGAACAACAAGTTTGGTCACGTAATCCGTTGGGATGAAGGGGAAGCGGCGACAGACTTTACTTGGGATATCTTCGTGTTTGGAGCTCCTGCTAACGGCGATGCGGACACTAACCGTTCCAGCCTGACAGAACTGAATCAATTTGCGAGCCCAGATGGATTGGCGTTTGATCCTCGTGGCATCCTGTGGATTCAAACGGATAACGGCGCAGATGAAGTGACGTCTTACACCAATGACCAAATGCTTGCTGTCGTGCCTTCAAAACTGACGGATGAAAACGGTACGCAAGAGGTGATTGGTGCAGATAACCAAGCTGAGCTGAAGCGTTTCTTTGTTGGTCCTAACGGCTGTGAAGTGACGGGCTTTACCATTAGCCCAGATTACAAGTCGTTGTTCGTGAACATTCAGCATCCGGGTAACTGGCCTTACAGCGACAATGCTGCGGAAGAAACACCTGCGGGTATGAAACTGCGCCCACGTGCCGCAACGGTGGTTATTCGCCGTGAAGACGGTGGTGAAATTGGCGTTTAGTCATGTGACTGAATTGAAATCGGGAATAAGAAAAGCCCTGCGTTTGCAGGGCTTTGCTGTTTTATATCTAAATAAACATGCACTTTGTATCTAGGCTTGTATCTAGATAATAAGCTTAGTTTTTCAGTGAGCCGCCCGCAGTGCGAATCACATCTTGATACCAGAAGAAGCTCTTCTTACGTTTACGTTCTAATGTACCTTGACCATCGTTGTGGCGATCAACGTAGATGTAACCGTAACGTTTGCTCATTTCAGCGGTTGAGTTCGCGACCAAATCGATGGGTCCCCAACTGGTGAAGCCCATCAGCTCAACGCCATCCAGAATCGCTTCATGTGCTTGTACAAGATGGTCGTTCAAGTAAGCGATGCGGTAATCGTCTTGAATCTCACCGTTTTCATCGATTTCATCACGTGCACCTAATCCGTTTTCTACGACGAACAGTGGCTTTTGGTAGCGATCGTGAAGGAAGTTCAGCAGAACGCGCAGGCCTTTTGGATCGATCAACCAACCCCATTGGCTCTTCTCCAGATATGGGTTTGGTACGCTATCGACGATGTTACCCACTTCTTTTTGTTTCGGATCCGCGCTCGCACAACCACTTGCGTAGTAGCTGAATGAGATGAAATCGACACTTGCTGATGCGATCTCTTCTAAGTCGCCTGCTTCCATCTGAATTTCAATGCCATTTTCACGGAAGTAACGCTTCATGTAGCCAGGGTATTGACCACGTGTTTGTACATCACCGAAGAACAACCACTTGTTGTTTTCATGCATTGCAGCAAGCACGTCATCAGGATTACAGGTATATGGGTAGTTGATTGCGCCAAGCAGCATGTTACCTATCTTGCCGTTTGGTACGATTTGCTGACACAGTTTTACCGCTTTTGCGTTTGCGACTAGTTGGTGGTGAATCGCTTGGTAAATCTCTTGTTCACTGGCATCTTCTTGCAAACCAACACCAGTAAATGGTGCGTGCAGTGACATGTTGATTTCGTTGAACGTTAACCACAGCTTCACTTTGTCTTTGTAGCGTTCCAGCACGGTGCTAGCATAACGTTCGAAGAATTCGATGACGCGGCGATCACCCCAACCGCCGTAATTTTCAACCAGTGCGTAAGGCATTTCGTAGCGAGATAAGGTCACGAAAGGTTGGATGTCGTGCTTCGCCAGTTCATCAAAAATTTTATCGTAGAACGCCAAACCTTCTTCGTTAGGTTCTAGCTCGTCACCGTTCGGGAAGATGCGGCTCCATGCCAAAGACAGACGCAGACAGTTAAAGCCCATCTCTTTAAATAGCGCAATGTCTTCTGGGTAGCGATTGTAGAAGTCGATCGCCACGTCTTTGATACCCGGCGTACGTTCTTCACGGGTTTGATGCGGACTCAAAATACCGTTTGGCAGCATGTCTGATGTCGATAACCCTTTACCCCCAAGGTTGTACGACCCTTCTACTTGGTTTGCAGCAATAGCACCGCCCCAAAGAAAATGTTCAGGAAACTTAATCATGTTTCTCACTCTTTATCGTTTTGAAGTGTATGTTTTCTGTGTTCGAGAATAGTGTAGGTCAAGGAGGGATTCTTGTATCGAGATCGTGTTTTTCTCAAACGACGGGGATGCCTAGTTCTAACGGTGGTTTTGTAATCGATACAAATCACGCTGACTTGAACCATAAAGTGAAAATCAGCCCATTTTGTTCATTTTTATTCACGATAATTTGCCCGTTCATATCGCGCATATTATTGGCGGTGATCGCTAATCCCAGCCCTAATCCCTTACCAATTTTCTTTGAGGTTTGGAATGGTTCGAACATGGATTCAAGCATTTTATCCGAGACGCCGCAGCCATTATCACTTACCGTGAGCTCTACTTGATTGTCGGTTGGAGTGACGATCAAACTCAGCTGTGGATTGGCGGTTTGGTCCATTGCATCCAATGCATTCGACACAAGGTTGCCAAGGACCTGCAGAAGCCGTTGTTCTTCACCCATGATGTTAGGTAAGTCATGAGGAACGCGCACACGCACGTCCACGTTCTCTAATTGGGATTGGTACACCCGCAAAGTATCTTCGAGTGCAGAGGTGAGAGAAATTGCCTGTAAGCTTTCTGGTTTGTTGTAGGCGAACGTCTTTAGCTGACTGGTCATGCTTGCCATGCGATCAACCAGCTTCTGTACCAAAACATTGTTGGCTTTCATCATCTCCGTTTCGCCACGTTCTGCCAACAGTTCGTTTGTGGTGAGCAGGGTACGCAAGCCTGTCAGTGGCTGATTGAGTTCATGAGTGATCGCGCTCGACATGCGACCCAAAGCGGCCATTTTGCTCGATTCAATCAACTGGCTTTGCGCTTCTTTTAGCGCTTGAGTACGCTCTTCTACCCGCTGCGCCAGCTCTTGGTTTACTTGTTGCAGCGATTGCTCAGCTTTTTTCCGCTTAGTGATGTCGATGATTGTTGCAAGGAAATACTGATCACCATGCCAAGGGAAACTGGTCAGCGAGAACAGGACAGGGAAGACGCTACCGTCACTGCGTCTGGCAATGGTTTCAACCGTGCTGATCTCTGCGAGCTCTTTATGTTTAGGCAAGTCCTTTAGTAACTTAAGTGTGGTGGAATTGGGATTACCTGCGTCGAATAATTCCCAAGCAAAAGCGTGTCGATTGACGCTTTCTGGCAAACAGAACAAGCGCTTTGCCATTGGGTTGAGATCGAACAGTTGCCCTTGTTCATCAATCAATAGCAAACCTACGTGGGTCTTATTGATCATCTGTTTCAAGCGGCGTTGGGACTCTTCCAACAGGGCTTGAATTCGCTGTTGGTTGATGTGCTTTTGGCGACGTTGTAGACCAATGATGACAAGTAATACAACCAATAAGAGCAGCGCCGCTACGCTCCAACCAATCACGTTTATGGTTTGTTGAATCGGCTTAGAAGGGGTGAGGTAGCTGACGTACCAATTCAAATCATCCAATTTAACGGTGTGCGCAAAGTAGCGTTGCTGGTTGAGCGTCCACACACTGATATTGGTGTTGTCGTATAAGCGTTGCGTTTCTAACTGAACGGTGTTGCTCGGTTCGTTAAACCAGTCAGCATTATAAAGCGAGCTACTCGATAGGAAAAAGCGTTGTTGGCGATTTTGCAACGTAATGATGTCTTGGCTAGTAATGGTCTGTTCGGTCAACAGGCTGAGGTTGATTTGCACCACCACAATGCCTGCGATATCCAGACCGTCGTAGATAGGGGCTGCAAGATAATACAACGGGCTCGAACCTTTGGTTTTGTTCACCAAGGAAACACCGCCGCCTTGATTGTGAATTTGTTCCACAATGGCTTTCCGGTCAGACAGGCTAAAGCGCTCTTCGATCAAACTCGATACCAATACTTCGCCAGAGTTAGACAGGATTAACCACCCTTCTGTATTGGCAGCTTTATCGAGTTGAGTCAGCTGGGTTTGCAACGGTTCGTAATAAGTTCGGTTTCCTTTCACAAACGCGATGGTTTCTGGATTGTTGGTAACAAGGTAAGGCAGATGGTAGAAGCGTTTAAGTGCACGGCGAACTTCACCAATATAGTCGAGCAGCTTTTGCTGAGCTTCGGTTTGAGTTTGCACACTTAACCATTGACGGGCGACCTCTCTACTGGCGCTATAGCAAGACAACATCAGCACTGCCGCAATTGCGACCACAAGCCATGTTTTGCCATTCCTTTTGCGCTGCATACTGACTCCATTCAGCTAGTGCGTTCTCACCGAGAGTCATTAAAGAGTGCGCCTAACTGGTTGGATGTTAAAGACTTGTAATCAAGAAGTGAGATCTAGCTCCTTTTCTCCTCAGTGGTTTTTGCTACCGTTAACAAAGAGCGATTTCTTTCCCACCCCATAAAGCAGGCAGTAACTCATGGCTTTTGACGACATCCCTAAAATTGCACTTATCGAAGACGATGACATTGTTCGTCAGGCTACCAGTCAGTGGTTGCAACTCGCGGGGTTCGACGTGACCGCGTTTAGTTTGGGGGAGGAGGGCAAAGCCGCCATTCTTAGCCAAGAATTTGATGCGATTGTCAGTGATGTTCGCCTGCCGGACACCGACGGCTTGTCGATACTAGAAAGCCTGATTGCCAATCACATTCCAACGCCGGTTATCTTGATCACCGGACATGGTGATGTCGATATGGCAGTAGGGGCGTTGCAAAACGGTGGGTTCGATTTTATCGAGAAACCTTTCCAACCTGAGCGCCTATCCCAGCGAGTGACCGATGCGGTCGAGAGTTATCGCGCACAAACTTCTACTCAAGATCGCCAAGAGTACCTATCTAGTGTTAGCGGCTTAGAAGAAGTGTTGATTGGGCGAAGCCGAGTGATGCAACAGCTTAGAGAACAAGTAGCCAAGTTAGCGCGCATTGATACTAACGTGATTATTTACGGTGAAACAGGTTGTGGTAAAGAGCTGGTAGCGACCAGTTTGCACAATGAAAGCCAACGCAGCCCCCATCATTTTGTGCCAATCAACTGTGGTGCTATTCCTGAGAACCTGTTTGAAAGTGAGCTGTTTGGGCACGAAGCAGGGGCATTTACCGGGGCAGGTAAAAAGCGCATTGGTAAATTGGAATACGCGGATAAAGGCACCTTATTCTTTGATGAAATCGAGAGTATGCCACTGTCTATGCAGGTGAAAGTCTTACGTTCATTACAGGAACATACAGTAGAGCGCGTTGGGGGCAATCAACAAATCTCGGTTGATTTGAGAGTGATCGCCGCTGCGAAAGAAGATCTCAATGATCATGGCGAGTTTCGTCAGGATTTGTACTACCGCCTCAATGTGGCGCAGATCTATTTGCCACCACTACGTGAGCGAGAAGAAGACGCGTTGATCTTGTTCGAACACTTTGCTCTGAAAAGTAATCCAGGGAGTCGTCCGCTGAGTGAAGCCGATAGAAAAGCCATTCTTGCTTACGCTTGGCCCGGTAACGTGCGTGAGCTGAGGAATGTCGCGATGCGTTTTGCACTGGATGAAACCGTCTCCGTGATGGAAATTCTCTCCAGTCGACCATCTTCTACAACCGAAGAGACACAAGCAGGCGTTCCATTGGCGATTCAGCTACACAACTTTGAACGTAAAGTGCTGCATGACTCGCTAGTTCGACATCAAGGACGAATTACGGATGTGATGGTCGAGCTAGATTTACCGCGCCGAACCCTCAACCAAAAGATGCAGAAGTTTGGTTTAAATCGCTCTGACTATACATAGAAAAAACGGCTTCTGAGGAAGCCGTTTTTTGTTGAAGTACTTATTTGTTAAGGTACTTGCCAATCTAGGCTTGGTTTGCCAACTCGGTGTGTTGTTGGTTTGCCTTGCGGGTAAAGACGACCCCCACAATCACCATGACAATCGTCGGAACAATCCAGCTTGCAAAGTAGTGGTACAGCGGCATGTTGCTGTCTAACCATTGGTTTGCGGCTTCTGGCATGTAACCTAGGATGTGCAGCGCATCAACACAGCCAAACGTTAGAGCAGTGAACGCCGTCGCGACGACCATGATTTGCGACATCTTGTTGCGCACTGGTGCCATGATCATCAATGCAATCGCTACTGGATGAAGCGCCACAACCGCTGGCAATGTGATAGCCAATAGTTGCTCCAGACCTACGTTGGCGATCAAACCTGCCAACACCATAGTCGTGATAACGCAGCCTTTGTAGTTCACTTTGCTGAAAGTGTTGTCGTAAAACTCACTGCCTGCTGTGGTTACGCCGATAGCCGTAGTCAAACACGCTAATACCATCACGGCACCAAGTAATAGTGAACCAAATGCGCCGAAGTGGCTGAAGGTGAATGCCGTTAAGATGTCGCCGCCATTACTGAACTCAGAACCCAAGTATGAGCTTGTCGAACCAATGTAAGCCAATGAGATGTAAACAAATGCCATGGCAACGGCGTACATCAAAGCTGCAATTAGCGTGTATTTTGCGGTGGCTTTCGGACAATCCACACCCATGCTGCGAATCGCTCGGAAGATGATCCAACCAAAACCGATAGAACCTAGCGCGTCCATGGTCATGTAGCCTTGGGTTAAGCCTTCAGCAAATGCGCCAGATACATATGGTCCCGTTGCAGTAGTAAGCTCGCCGGCTGGATAAACCAGAGCGGTTACAGACATGATCACTAAAATAGCCATCAATGCCGGGGTTAAGATCTTGCCTAGGTTGTCGACTAATTTGCCCGGGTATAGCGCAAACAAAATGGTGATAACACAGAAAGCAATTGTGAAAGGTACCAAAGCGGCATCACCAAACATTGGTGCAAAGCTAAATTGGTAAGCCACGGTAATCGCACGTGGTATTACGAATGCAGGACCAATCACGATAAATACCATTACCCAAAAACTGGTCGCCAAAGGTTTAGGTAGGGCAGCGGTTAATTTGTCTGAACCGTTTACGATAGCGACCATCACCAGTGCCATTGCAGGCAGACCTACGCCCGTTAAGAGGAAGCCAGACATCCCGCTCAGAAAGTTTTCACCTGCTTGGTAACCCAAAAATGGAGGGAAGATCAGGTTACCCGCGCCTAAGTACATGGCGAAAGTCATGAAGCCCAAAGCGGCGATATTGCGTGCGCTTAACATTGTTATTCCTCTTATGTTTCGCTTGGAAGAAACTGAAAGGAATGGGAGGAGTATGTGGTGTTCCCGTCAGCTTCTTCTCAAGCTGACAGAAAGTTTAGATATAGCCTGTCAGCTCTGAATCAGTTCCAGAGAGAGCAGGAGGATCGCAGCAGCAACGCCAGATGGGCGTTTTAAAGCGAATTGTGATTGCGCAGTTGCTGACATGAGTGATCCTTAGTGACAAAAAAGCACCAAGGAATACGTTTGCCTTGGTGTGTAGTTACCCTAACGAACATGAGGCTATTGGCACAACCCCGAAGTAGAAAATAAGTTGATACGGTCAATGTTTGTTTCTGAACTGGTGGATCGAACTGGTTTTTAAATTTAAAATTAGAATAAATGACTTTTCATTTCATTAACATGGCTTGTTTTGCTGTATTTTTGTGCTATTTGTAGTCGTTTAGGCTATAAGCCTCCGCTGGTAAAGTGAGCAGTTTAGAATGATGCGCTTTTTATTCTTATTGTTAAGACGCTCATTAGTTGTAGTCCAATCCAAAATCACGTCGGCAAAATATTGCTTATCAGCCAATCGTGCATTTATTTTGTCTTGATCACATTTTATTAACCTTTTGCGATCTAGGCGTACAACCTTCTCCTCTTGAATAAGCAAGATCTTGCTCATCGCTTTGCTATCAAATCAGCATAATTTTGCTCACTTTTGATGTCTTTCTGTGCTTAAGTCAATAAATACAATGAGTTAAAAGTTGGCATTTCAATTGCTCTAGGGAATTTGTTGTTAATAAAGATTTAACATGATGTAAATCCCCAATCGTGAAACGACTACACGGAGAGTAATAATGAAAATGAATAAGCTGGTAAAAGCTTTGGCTGTCGCTGTGACTTCTTTTGGTATTGCTGCTAACGCTGCGGCAGAAGATCGTAGTTACATTCTTGCAACGGCATCGACAGGTGGTACTTACTACCCTGTGGGCGTAGCGTTGGCGACGTTAAGCAAAGTGAAATTGGCACCAAAGCACCACTTCTCCCTTTCTGCAATCAGCTCTGCGGGCTCTGGTGAAAACGTCAAACTGCTGAACGAAAACGAAGCACAGTTCGCGATTCTACAAGGTCTTTATGGTGCGTGGGCTTGGTCTGGTGAAGGTCCTTATGAGAAGAGCGGTCGTCAAGAACAACTGCGTTCAGTCTCTATGCTGTGGCAAAACGTTGAGCACTTTATTGTTCGCTCTGACTTAGCAAAAACTGGCACAGTGACTGACCTGAACAACCTAGATGGCAAGAAGTTCTCTATCGGTAAGAAGAACTCTGGTACTGAGAACTCGGGTCGCCAAATCATGAAAGGTCTGAAGGTAGACCCTGATAAATTCAACCTTGCGTACATGGGCTACGGCGGCAGTGCGAGCGCACTTCAAAACGGCACCATTGACGGCATGAACACGCCTGCGGGTGTGCCAGTTGGTGCAGTAACTCAAGCTTTTGCTGCGCTGGGTAAAGACATCTCGATTCTTTCGTTTACTGATGAGCAAATCAAAGAGGCGAACGGCAACTACAACCTATGGACGAAGTACGAAATTCCTGCGAACACGTACCCGGGTCTAGATAAGCCGATCACCACCATTGCACAGCCAAACTTCTTGGCAGTTCGTGAAGATATCTCGGAAGAAGACGTTTACCAGCTAACCAAAGCGATCTACGAGAACCTGCCTTTCCTACAAGGCATCCACAAAGCAACAAAAGCAATGGCGATTGAGAAAGCGATTGCTGGTTTGCCAGTGCCTCTTCACCCAGGCGCAGCGCGTTACTACAAAGAAATGGGCATCGAAATCCCATCAGATCTAATGGCGAAATAACGCCTACTTAGCCCCGAGTTTCGGCTCGGGGCATTTTATCCCTACCGATTTCTAAGATGGAAAAAGCCGCCAGAGCTTGGAGTATGAGATGAGCGACTCAATAGAAAAGGAATTGCAGAAGTTTGAGCTGCCCACGCGCACTGATTTTCCGTGGGTAACCACTACAATCACTGTGTTTGGCGTGGTGTTGTCTGCTTTGCACATTTGGTTTAATACATTATCGACGTTACCAGAGTTATGGATTTCCGCGACCCACTTTGCTGGCTTTGCGGTGATTTGTGCGCTTTGGTATCCGGCTCATATCTCTCTCAAGCAAAGTAAGGTTGCACTCGGCATCGATGTGTTGATTGCCATAGGCGCGGTCGCGTGTTTGCTCTACATTCCCTATGCCGAAGATGCGCTATATGAACGCGGTGTTAAGTTCGTGACCAGCGATTGGGTCTTCGCCATCATGGCAATCCTGATTGTTATTGAGCTGATTCGACGCACAATGGGCTGGTTTATTCCTGTACTGATTGTGGTGTGTCTGAGTTACGTTGTGCTTTGGGGTAAGTGGGCAACAGGCATTTTCCATTTCCCGGGTTTGAGCATGGAAACCTTGCTCTACCGCAGCTTTTATTCTTCTGAGGGCATGTTTGGCTCGATTTCACGCATCAGCTGGACTTTCGTATTCATGTTCATTCTGTTTGGTGCGTTTCTTGTGCGTTCTGGTGTAGGTGATTACATCATCAATGTGGCACGAGCTGCGGCAGGCAAAATCATCGGCGGTCCGGGTTTTATTGCGGTGATTGGCTCCGGTTTGATGGGCTCAGTATCTGGATCAAGTGTGGCAAATACGGTTTCAACCGGTGTTATCAGTATTCCTTTGATGCAAAAAGCAGGTTTCCCTTCGCGCTTCGCGGCGGGCGTTGAAGCTGCGGCGTCGACAGGTGGTCAGTTGATGCCACCAGTGATGGGAGCGGGCGCTTTCATCATGGCGTCTTACACGCAAATTCCGTATGTTGATATCATCGCGGTGTCTTTCATTCCTGCTCTTATCTATTTCTTGTCTGTGGCGTTCTTTGTGCGTATCGAAGCCAAACGCAGCGGCGTTCAAAAAATCACGACCAGCGATGAATCTCTACTGAAAGTGTTGATCAGCGGTTGGCACAACCTTATCCCACTGGCGGTATTGGTCACTTTATTGGTTCAAGGCTTTACACCGACTTACGCTGCGGGCTTGTCGATCATTTCAGTGGTGGTGGCTTCTTGGTTTTCGAAAGAGCATAAGATGGGACCAAAAGCGATCATCGAAGCACTTTCGCAAGGGGCGAAAAACATGGCGACAACCGCCGTATTGCTGGTGGGTATTGGTCTGGTGATCAACGTGATCAGTACAACGGGCATCGGCAACACGTTCTCATTGATGATCGATGGTTGGGCGAATGGTGACTTGTTCATCATGATCGTTCTGATTGCGCTCGCTTCTCTTGTTTTGGGTATGGGTTTACCTGTAACAGCGGCGTATATTGTATTGGGTACACTATCTGCCCCTGCGCTTTACAAGTTGATTGCAGAAAACCAATTGCTTGAATTGATGGTATCGGGTCAATTGCCTGAACAAGCAAAAGCCATCTTTATGTTGGCGGCGCCAGAAAAGCTGGAACTGCTTAATGCACCAATGGCGTTGGAAACCGCGAAAGAAATGGTGGCGCTAGTGCCTGCGGACTTTATGGAAACCCTACTAGAACAAAGTTTGGGTATGGAAGCGGTAGGCTTGGCATTGCTGGCTGCTCACCTCATCATCTTCTGGTTATCGCAAGACAGTAACGTTACGCCTCCAGTGTGTTTGACCGCATTTGCAGCAGCAACCATTGCAAAAACACCGCCAATGCGTACCGGTCTGATGGCGTGGAAAATCGCCAAAGGTTTGTATCTTGTCCCGTTGTTGATTGCTTACACAGGCTTGGTCAGTTGGGATGTGACGTCGGTGATTACCGTGGGCTTCTTTGCCATCATAGGAACCTATGCATTGATTGGTGCGATTGAAGGTTACTTGGAAGGTCCTCTAAACATTCTGACGCGTCTCTTGTTGGTAGTGGTGGGTACATTGCTGGTTTGGCACGACATCCCAATGTTGGTTCGTGTGGCAAGCTGCGCGGTATTTATCGCGGTGTTCATTTACAGTGGTCGCAAGTTCAAATTGCAACAATCTCAACTATCGGTTTTATAAGAGGTCGTATGAAATCAGTCTATGACTACATCATTGTTGGTGGCGGTATCGTTGGTGTGTCGACAGCATGGCAACTGCAACAACGTCATCCAGACAAATCCATTTTATTGGTTGAGAAAGAGTCCGGTTTTGCCAAGCACCAAACCGGACACAACAGCGGCGTGATTCATGCCGGGGTGTACTACGCACCGGGCAGCTTAAAAGCCGATTTTTGTAAGCGTGGGGTAGAGCGAACCATTTCGTTTTGCGCTGAGCACGATATTCCGGTGGAGAACTGTGGTAAGTTACTGGTTGCGACCAACGAGCAAGAAGTCGAACGCATGAATGCCCTCTATGAGCGCTGTCATGTCAACGGCATCGACGTAAAGCTACTTGATGAAGTTCAACTCAAGCTGGCTGAGCCAAACATCACTGGCTTGGGCGCGATTTATGTCAAAACCACCAGTATTGTCGATTATCGTTTGGTCACTGAGCAGATGGCGGAAGAGTTCCAAAAGCTCGGCGGGCAAATTAGCCTGAGAACTAAAGTGGTGGCTGCCGAAGAGAAGGACGAAGAAGTCCAATTGACCTGCATTTCAGACGGTCAAACCATGCAACTTAATACCAAGTTCTTGGTTACTTGCAGCGGCTTGATGGCGGATCGTATGACTAAGATGATGGGTATTCCAACCGATTTTCAGATCATCCCTTATCGTGGTGAATACTACCGCTTAGATAGCAAACACGACCAAGTGGTGAATCATCTTATTTACCCAATTCCCGACCCTGATTTGCCATTCTTGGGCGTCCACCTGACTCGTATGATTGATGGCAGTGTGACTGTTGGTCCAAATGCGGTGCAAGGCTGGAAGCGGGAAGGGTACGATAAGGTCAACTTCAGCTTGCAAGATACCATGCAAATGCTCAGATTCTCCGGTTTCTGGAAGGTGACACAAAAGCATCTAAAAACCGGATTGGATGAGTTTAAAAACTCATGGTGGAAGCCGGGCTATCTCAAATTGGTCAACAAATACTGCCCAAGCATCAAGGTGGAAGATCTCAAACCATATCCTGCGGGTATTCGTGCGCAAGCGGTGTTGTCTGATGGTACCTTGGTTCATGACTTCTTGTTTGCTGAAAGCGCAAGAAGCCTGCACGTTTGCAACGCACCGTCTCCCGCAGCGACATCTGCAATGCCCATTGGGGAATATATTTGCGATAAAGTGAATGAGAAGATAGAGGCGAAAATGGTATAAAACAAAGGCGACTAAACTGTCGCCTTTGTTGTATTTGAATCTGGGAATTAGGAGTTGCCATCTTTAGGGCAAAGTTCGCCCTTCTTGGCGTGTCTTTCGATCATGTAATCGCCGCGGGCGCTGTGCAACACAATCGCATTCCACACTTCCCCGTCTTTGAGTTCAAACTCCATCGCGTAGTGTATGCCGCCAACGACTTGAGTTCTTACATCATTGATTTGTTTTAGCTTATCCGTCGCGTTCATTTGATGCAGAATCATACTGAGTGAGCGCTCCGCATCTGGTGTAACTTTCGCAATCTGCCAACCACCTGGTACACCAACTTGTGAGCTGCAGATGGCTTGCATTTTCTTCTTCAAAGCTGGTGACATTTGTTTGTCGACTGCAAATGTGCTGGTTGCAAATGGCAGGGCAGATAACACCAAAACAGCCGTCCACATCATCCTTAACTTCATAATTCACTCCGTTGTTTTGTTATTGATTGAGTATAAGCACGACTTTCACGGTTTACATAATCACGAGGCATTCCGTAACAGCTCATAGATACGTATCGGAAAGATGAAAGAGTTAAAAACGATCGCCTTTCGATGGCTATTCGTAACACTCTTTAGAGGAGGAGACGTTATGAGTCTGAAGCATTATTTTGAAAAGGTCTCACCAAAGTTTGAACCAGGAGGCCAGTATCACAAGTTCTACCCACTCTTCGAAGCTGTTGAAACCCTTTTTTATACGCCGGGTAAAGTGAATCATGGCGTTACCCATGTTCGAGACAGCATCGATTTAAAGCGCATCATGATCATGGTGTGGCTAGCCGTTTTCCCCGCGATGTTCTGGGGCATGTACAACATAGGGCAACAATCCAGCGATACTTTGCTCTATGGTCTTGACCAAGTGGCAGCGCAGCAAGCCATTGATGCCTCTTGGGGTCTAAGCTGGGTTTGGGGCTCGGTAGAAGTCGCAAGCCAAGCAGGTTGGGCAAGTAAAATGCTTGTCGGCGCCACGTACTTTCTGCCTGTCTACGTGACTGTGTTTGTGGTTGGTGGGTTCTGGGAGGTGCTGTTTGCTATCGTTCGTAAACATGAAGTGAATGAAGGTTTTTTTGTCAGTTCTATTCTTTTTGCTTTAATTCTCCCGCCTACCATCCCATTGTGGCAAGCCGCGTTGGGTATCACTTTTGGCATCGTAGTGGCGAAAGAAATCTTTGGCGGTACGGGGCGTAACTTCCTAAACCCAGCATTGGCTGGTCGCGCATTCTTGTACTTTGCTTATCCCGCTAACATGTCTGGCGGCGCTGTTTGGATTGCGGCAGATGGTTACTCTGGCGCTACACCGCTGAGCCAGTGGTATGAAGGTGGTCAAAGTGCTTTGACGAACAACATGACGGGACAACCAATCTCATGGATGGACGCATTTGTTGGTAACCTTCCGGGTTCAATGGGGGAAGTCTCGACCTTGTTGATTGCGCTCACAGGTCTGGTGCTGATCTTTATGAAGATCGCTTCGTGGCGAATTGTTGCTGGGGTCTTTGTGGGTTTAGCTGTGACGTCGCTACTGCTTAATGCGATTGGCTCGAATACTAATCCTATGTTCTCTATGCCGTTTTACTGGCACTTTGTGATTGGTGGTGTTGCGTTTGGTACCTTCTTTATGGCGACAGACCCAGTATCCGCTGCGTTCACTAACGGTGGTAAGTGGGCTTACGGTATCTTGATTGGTGTGATGACGATATTTATCCGTGTACTCAACCCCGCCTATCCGGAAGGCATTATGTTAGCGATTCTGTTTGCCAACTTGTTTGCTCCTTTGTTCGACTACATGGTCAAAGAGAACAACATCAAACGCAGAATGAAAAGGGTGAGACCTTCGTAAAATGAGGTAAGCTTCACTGAAATTTGGTTGAAAACTGCACTATATTGAAAAGGTCAGAGACATGGGGTTTCTGGCTTTTCTTTTTATCAGGAGGACGAAGACGATGAGAATTAAGGATATTCTCGATAGCCGTTTGGTGCTGTCGTTCTGGTACAACCTAGACTACTGCTTGTCTCTTCTTAGCAAAATCTCTGCACGTTAATTTCCTCAATGCTTCCGCATTGAAAAGCAATTTATCAGTTTGTTTTTAATCTTACGCTTAAGTGCGTAGGGTCGTGCGTATAAGGAAATTAACAATGAAACGTATCCCAGAACCGTTCCGTATCAAAATGGTTGAGCCAATCAAAATGACGACCTTGGCTGACCGAGAAGTTGCCCTTAAACAAGCGGGCTTTAACCCATTTCTTCTTCGTAGTGATGATGTCTACATCGATCTGCTGACCGACTCTGGCACTGGTGCTATGAGTGACAATCAGTGGGCAGGCATCATGATGGGCGATGAGTCCTATGCTGGCAGTCGTAACTATTACAACTTGTGCGATGCGGTGGAGCACTTCTTTGGTTACAAGCTTACTGTGCCAGCGCACCAAGGTCGTGGGGCGGAGCAAATTCTATTCCCAGCTTTGATTGAGCGTATGCGTCAGGTTCGCGGTGGTGAAACGCCCGTATTTATCTCGAATTACCACTTCGATACCACTGCGGGTCACATTGAACTCAATGGCGGTAAAGCGATTAACGTGGTGACGGAAGAAGCGTTTGATACCACCACTCCATACGACTGGAAGGGTAATTTTGACCTCAATAAACTGGTGGCAACGATTGAAGAACACGGTTCTAACAATATCTGTGCGATCATCACGACGGTAACGTGTAACAGCTCTGGTGGTCAGCCTGTGTCGATGGAAAATATGCGCAGCGTGTACGAAATCGCAACCAAGTACGACATCCCTGTGGTGATTGATTCGGCTCGTTACTGTGAGAACGCTTACTTTATCAAGCAGCGTGAAGCGGGTTATGAGAACAAATCGATTCTCGAAATCATTCGCGAGATGTACCAATACGGCGACATGCTCACTATGTCTGCGAAGAAAGACCCGATGGTGAACATTGGTGGTATGTGTTGTATTCGCGATCATCAAGAGCTATTCCAAGCGGTTCAAACACGATGTGTACCGATGGAAGGCTTTGTCACTTACGGTGGTATGGCGGGTCGTGATATGGAAGCCTTGGCTCGCGGGTTGTATGAAGGTGCGGATGAAGACTATCTTCACTACCGTATTAGCCAAGTACAATATTTGGGTGAACGTCTACGCGAAGGGGGTATTCCAATTCAATACCCAACAGGTGGTCATGCTGTCTTCGTTGATGCGGCGAAGATCTTACCGCATATCCCCGCGGATCAATTCCCTGCGCAGGTGCTGTGTAATGCCTTGTATTTAGAGGCAGGCATTCGTGCGGTAGAGATTGGCTCACTGTTGCTTGGTCGAGATCCGGAAACGGGTAAACAGAAAGCGTCGGAACTTGAGTTGATGCGTTTGACCATTCCACGTCGTGTCTACACCAACGATCACATGGATTACATCGCCGATGCGATCATTGAGTTGAAGAATCGTGCTGATGAACTAAAAGGATTGACGTTTGAATACGAACCTCCAGTACTTCGCCACTTTACGGCTCGTTTCCGCGAACTGGATTGAGAACTCTTCGGGTTGTCGATACGTCAGAGATTGATAAACGTTAATTAAGCAAAAAGCCGCGAACTTCGCGGCTTTTTTAACTCATCTGGGTGTCGAGTTATGCTAAATCCAGCGTGATTCGCACAAACTGCTCGTCTTGGTACAGCACTTCGTAATTGAAGGTATTGCTGGCATAAATACTACCTAGGAACAGAGAACGTTGACTCATAGGTCCACGGAAAAGCATCGAAATAGGTGCGATTAAGGCGTTATTATCGTCGAAGTGTTGGTTTAAGTTATCAGACAGAACACATAGCAAACAACCATGTTGGTCGTGGGATAAATCGACATCTTCAGGACGAGAAAGCAGAACCGTCGTACCTAATTTCTTTTCGACTTCGTTGATCAGCAGTAGGTAGCTATCGAGGTGAGGTTGTGGGTTACTAGGTTTATCGGCACCTACACAACGTTCAAGTAAAGCTTCTAGATTGCCATTTTCCCCTTTTGCCTGTTGAGTCAGAGACTTTAATGGCTTTTTAATCAGTTTGTAGCGATTACTTTTGAGCTTAGGCTTAAGCCATTTTTGCAGTAGGTCGTTACGTTCTTTAAGAGGAAGAATTCGCGATGATGCGTGGATTTTGAAGTGCAGGTGTAATAAGGCGTGCACCGCAAGCTCGCTAAGTAATTGATTAGCGTCAGCGGACTGTTTTGCCTGTTTAGAACTTTGCATTACACTCTAAATTCTTTGAAAGAAAGGAATGGTGCCGAGAGAGGGACTCGAACCCTCACACCTAAGGCACTAGCACCTCATGCTAGCGTGTCTACCAATTTCACCATCTCGGCATCATGATGCTCTGAATACACAGAGGCTTCGAAATGAAGCGTTCCAAATTGTATATCCAAAATCCATAGATTGGCGAGAGCAAAATTGCTCATTTTTGGTCTTTGGTGTTCGATTGGACATTTATTGTTCATTTTTGGTGATTTCACTATTCGTCACCCTCCTAATACCCCTATTTTCCCTACAAGTATGACCACAAAATAGCATCTTTGCTTAAATTATGAACGCTTGAACGTTTGCGTAAATAAATGTGATGAATATCTCTTTTTGTTGGCTATACTTGCGACCCGTTTAAGCGGGAATTAGGGTTCGTTGTTCAGGACCCTTACCCATACAAGCCGTCACATGGAGCAGGAAGAGTCGAGAGCTCTCTAGCAGTGAATGACCCCACGGACCGGACCAGCTACGTTCAATTGCTTGTATAAGGTAAAAATAAGATGTCGAACTATCCGTTCTTCCTTCAATTTGGATCTACGAGTGCGTTGTCACTCGATGCGTTGTCCCTTTCTTCTGCCAATGCTTTTGGCATTCCTTTCTTTTTCAACGTTCAGTAGGTCCGATTCATGAGTGTTCTATTTAGTCTATTTGGTATTGTTGCACTATTAGGTTGTGCGTTCCTGCTGTCAGAGAGCCGTTCTTCAATCAATTGGAAAACCGTGTCTCGAGCATTGCTGCTTCAAATGGGTTTCGCAGCCTTGGTGCTCTACTTCCCTTGGGGACAAGCGGCGTTAGCCAGTTTGAGCAATGGTGTCGCTGGGTTATTGAGTTTTGCCGATGAAGGCATCAAGTTCCTCTTCGGTGACCTCGCTTCTACTGGTTTCATCTTCGCGGTTCGCGTTCTTCCTATCATCATCTTCTTCAGCGCTCTTATCTCTGCCCTTTACTACTTGGGTATCATGCAAAAAGTGATTCAATTTATCGGTGGTGCCATCCAAAAGTTCTTGGGGACCAGCAAAGCAGAATCTCTTGTTGCAACAGGTAACATCTTCCTCTCTCAAGGCGAATCGCCACTTCTTATCCGTCCTTTCTTGCAAAACATGACTCGTTCAGAACTGTTCGCGGTAATGGCTGGTGGTATGGCGTCAGTCGCAGGTAGTGTACTAGGTGGTTACGCAGGTCTAGGTGTAGAGCTGAAATACCTAATCGCAGCGAGCTTCATGGCTGCTCCAGGTAGCCTGTTGATGGCAAAAATCATTGTGCCAGAGCGTCAAACGCCAAGCGATTACAATAACATCGAATTGGATAAGTCTGAAGAGAGCAACGTGATCGACGCGCTAGCAAGCGGCGCGATGGGCGGTATGAAAGTTGCGGTTGCGGTAGGTACGATGCTGATCGCATTTGTGAGTGTGATTGCAATGGTGAACACGGGTCTGGAAAACCTAGGCGAAATGTTCGGCTTTGCGGGCATCACGCTACAAGCGATCTTTGGCTACCTATTTGCCCCTCTCGCTTGGTTAATCGGCGTTCCGGGTCACGAAGTATTAGCGGCAGGTTCTTACATCGGTCAGAAAATCGTAATGAACGAATTTGTTGCATTCATCGACTTCGTGCAACATAAAGCAACGCTGACTGAACACACACAAGTGATCATCACGTTTGCGCTTTGTGGTTTCGCGAACATCGGTTCTATTGCAATTCAACTTGGCTCTATCGGTGTGATGGCTCCAGAACGTCGTAAAGACGTAGCGAACATGGGTCTCAAAGCGGTAGCGGCTGGTACATTAGCGAACTTAATGAGTGCGTGTTTAGCAGGTATCTTTATCTCGTTATAAGGAACGCCTCCACATAAACAGCCATTCAAAACCCGCCACTTCGGCGGGTTTTATTTTATAAATTATTTGAATGAGAGCTAGGTTAAATATTAGGTAGGCTATCGCTCGACAATATTCATTATTGAGTAAATTCACATCAGGATTGAATAGTGCTTGCGTACGGTTTGCATTTACTTTCTAATTTATTAATAGAATAAGGAAGTCGTACGTGACGTCAAAAGTCGTATCGGTAGTATTAACCGATAAAGGTTGGACAGGGCTAGGTCCACTCACTCAAACATGCTGTAAATCCATCACACCTTTCGTAGGTTCTCACCGTTTAATTGATTTTTCGCTAACCAACCTCATTCAAGCAGGAATAAAGCGTAATCTTGTCCTCAGTCGTTTTTATTGCGCACCGTTAGTTGCTCACCTTAAGCATGCATGGCAGCACTACAAATCGAGAATCGAAGTGCTCGAACCCATTTATTCTCAAGCTAAGTTATTACCTAAGCTGCAACAGAATTGGACTGATGTTTTATTGCAGCATTTAGATGTCATCAATCGACCCTCCGATGAACATGTCTTGCTGGTCGGGGGTGAGCAAATCCATCGCAATTACATTTCTTCTTTGCTGCACTACCATCAAATCCAAAATGCCGAACTCACGTTAGTTGTGGCTCAGGTTCCTGTCGCACAAGCGTCTCAGTATCATGTCGTTGAGTTAGATGAACACCGTCAAGTCATTGATATTCAACACCAGCCCCCAACTCCAGCAGAAATTCCAAACAAACCAGGCTTTGCCATGGTATTAACGGAAAATTACCTCTTTCAGCGCCCCGTGTTGGTCAAAGGTTTGTTTAATAATGCCAAGAAGCTGGATGGTCAGCATGATTTGACCAAGGACATCGTTGCACTGCTTGCGCGTAGAGTAAAAACCGTGTTGTTTGACCTCGGCGAGATTGACGCAAAGCAAGCACCTATGTACTGGCACAACGTCAATAACATTGATGATTATTGGCGACTACAAATGATGATGCTGGCGGAACAAAGTGATACTAGCAAACCATCTACCAGTGCGTTGCTGAGCCGACAAATTGAATCGCAACGGCCAAGCCAATATTGCGATATTGAAGGGATCAAAGTCCGCGTTAAGGACAGCTATATTGCTTCTGGTTGCCATATTGAGGGGGCGTGTTCAATTCGCTCAGTCATTGGTGTGGATTGTGAGCTGGGTAAAAACAGTATTCTGCACGAGTCCGTATTAATGGGACGGTGCAAAATTGGAGAAAATAGTCGCATTACACGTACTATCATTGAAGAAGATGTTCAGATTGCTCCGGGTACCGTGATTGGGGAAAAGCCGGAGAGAGACAAAGAACGTTTTCACATTACGGATGGTGGATTAGTCGTGATTCCGAGGGGCAGTCGCGTTGGTTTTGAACAAGAAGCTTCTCCACTGCATGCGAATTACCCCGAAGGCGTTACAGATAACGTCGTGTAATACGGGTATTTTGAGTTGAATTGTGATTGACGTACAGAATCAAGATTTGGTGTGTAAATATACATATTTTCGAAACTAACGGCGTTTGGCTAGGAGAAAAAATGCAGTTCGACCGACTTCAATTTGCTGATGCATTGAAGCACTTTAGAAAGAAATATAAATACTCACAAGACAGTTTGGCGGAGCTGCTTTCTTCTTCACACCGTGTATTCTCTAGCTTGAATCAAGCAACGTTGAGCCAGTGGGAGAGGAGGAAAATAGAGCCGACGTTACTGCGACGTCTCGGGATCGCACATTTCTTTCAGCAACCATATCACTACGATACTCAAGAGCTGAAGAGTGTTAAGAAAGCACTCCAACATCCGGTCAACTTCCAAAATTTAAGTACGGTGTACGAGTATGAGATCACGCATACCAGTCACGTATCTTTGGATAAATTGGAAGGAGAAGATAGATCATTAGTTATGGATTCCCATCAACGTTTGAATGGGAACGAGCTTGTCGAAACTCTGAATGAGCTTGAGCTTCATCAACCTAAAATCTACTGTTTCTATTACCAAAAAATGCTGATTGGACATGTGGTGTATGAACAGAAGAATAACGCCATTTACTTGGTAAGCGTTGTATTTTTGACCAAGTCAATTCGAACTCAATTACTCAATCATATTGCTGAAATTAGTAAAGATTTGATGGTGTTTTTCCCGATTCGGGATCATAGCTTGAATCAGTTTATGGAAGATTGTTTTTTAGAACGATGTTGTTCAAGTCATTGCATCACTTTCTACACAGGAACCAGCCGGCAATTTTTTGAGAACCCAATGATCCGGAGCGTGATGCAAGGATTTCAAGACTTTCGCTTGGTTCGCTACGAGCAAATGCTTAAGAAGCAGAGTGTTTAGCTCTGCTTCCTGATCTCAAACTAGATTCAGTAAGGTTGATTACGACTTGGGTACCAATCCGTATGGTACTGAACTAAACGCTTGTGGTTGGTTTTTTACCGTCGGTGCTTGATGCACTCCTTGCCAATCTAACAGCATGATCGCGAGGACATTACGGTGTTCACCATAAGTTAGGTCGAACTCACCATCCACAGAAGGGATCATGCCTTGCTCAGTATTAAGGGCGCTTTGAATCGCTTGACGTGTTTTTTCAACAACCGGATCGTTATCCAAACCAGCCAACAAGAAAGTAATGCCGACTTCAGCAATCACATCTTCTTTTGAACGGAGAATGATGGTGTCTATGTTGTCGCGAAAGTAGTCATAGATCCATTGATGATCGGCTTCGTTAACCTGTTTTTGGTAGTACTGAGAATCTCCAAAAATGATGTGTGTCATGCCGTAGATCTTATTGCCGTATTGTTGCGGTGAGAGCTTCTTATCTAGGCTATCTGGGTAGGTGCTTCGGAATGCATCTGTAAACGCTTTAACGACATCTTGCTCGCCGAGTTGACGCAACCAATAAACCTGATTCGCCAACTGAGCTGCCCAAGCCTCAATCATGGCGGGGTCAGTGGCGTAACGAGTAAAGTCATAACGTTTTAGTATGCTTCTCAGCGTTTTGTCTTGCTTGTGTTTTAAACCATACTCATCGGCTCGTGCCATTGCGCCAAGTAAATCAACACCTAAATACAAGTATTCTGGTTGATGTTTGGTAACGGTATAACGGCGCTGCCCGCGCTCGTCTTCGTCGTCATGGTAGCTGGCTAAACGTTCCTCTGAATACAGAAAAATCTGTTCTGGTGTGGTGACATCGCTGGCAAAGCGATTTAAACGGCTGGCAACTTGCGCCATGTCAGTCCATACCGCAGGTAAGTATTTATCATCCAAAGTTTGGCGGTACATACGAAGACCGAAATGCCCTTCTCGAAACGCTGGTAAGGTATAGAGCTGTGACTCATAGGTACTTTTGATCAACTGAGCAGATTGTGAATAGGTCAAAGCTGGAGACTCTTGAGAGGCTTGCGCCTGAAAAACCAGTGAGCATGAGAGCAACACGGCTAAGCTGAGAGGTTTGATACGCATATACACATTCCGTTAGAAAGCCAGAATTCAAACCTACCATCAATGCTTTATCGGTATGTAATGGCTCAGTCAATAGTTAGTCACGATATGGCGGAACGTTAGGTTGATGCGTTCTCCTTTGGTTTTTGCAGTTTTTGGGACAGCATGCTTCCAATGGTGCTGAAGCTCACCTGCCATGATAAGCAGTGAACCATGGCTGAGTTCATACTCTATTTGGGTTTTACAATGTAAATTCCTTAGCACAAACCGACGAGTTTCCCCCAAATTAATCGACGCAATAATCGGGTTTCTTCCCAATTCTGGTTCGTTGTCTTGGTGCCAGCCCATTGAATCTTGTCCATTGCGATACAGGTTTGCCAATACTGAGTTGAACGAAACGTCTGCAATGGTTTCGCAGCGTCCTTTGAGATCACTAAGTTCTGTGGTCCAAGGGTGAGGTGCCATTGTGAGCCCGGAGTAGGTGTACGCTGCATCGCCGTGCCATGCTTGCAAACGAGGTTGTAGAACTGAGCGACCAAACATCATGATGCTTTCTTGTTGCCAAGGTAGGGTTGTTCGCAATTGGGAAAAGTAATGGTCGGCTTCTGAATGACTCAGAAAGTGAGGATCATGGTAGATCTTGCCTTGTGCTACTTCTTGCCAAAATGAGCTTTTGAATAAATCGCCTTGTACCTGCATCTCACTTTACCTTTCTCTTTTATAAAAAGAACAAATATTTATTACCTTTACGATGGCTATTGGTTATTCTTTTAGTAAATAAGTATTTTAACAATAAATAAAGAAAACTCTTGGTTTGCCATGAGTTAGTGGGGAACAGATGCGGTACTCACCGAAGAAGCAAGGTTACTTTGCATTGTTCTTCCTCACTTTTTTTGCCCTGTGCGTTGGAGTTATTGAGCTATTACACCAAAATCAGCTCAGTCTGCACCGAGAGCGAGTTCAAGTTGAGGCCAAAGAACAACTTTCTATGCTCCGTTCCAATTTGGAAGCGGAACTGATGGCTGACATATACAAAGCCAGCACTCTCGCTACGCTTATCACATTGCTGCCGAACAGCGAAACACACAAGCTGAATTTGGCGGCGAATCGTATCTTAAGCAAAAGTAATCACATTACTGTTATTGGCATCGCAGAAAATGATGTCGTCGGTTATATATACCCTCGAAAGGGCAATGAACGTGTGATTGGTCTTGATTATCGTAGCGTGCCTACTCAATGGGTTCAGGTACAAAAAGCCAAAGACATTGAAGAGATATTTATCGCCGGTCCTGTCGAGCTTGTACAAGGCGGTAAAGGGTTGATTGTGCGCGTTCCTGTGTTCCGCGATCCTCCGACTAATAAAGACTATTGGGGCGTTATTAGTGCGGTGATCGATTTCAATGGTTTGTTGAGAGAAACGGGTGTCATTGATTTTTCTTACCAATATCAAATGACGATGCGTGGCTACGACAGTGGCGGTGAGCTAGGTGATGTTATCTTTGGCAATCCGGGAAGAGAAGAGGACATTTATGCCAAAGAGCAAGTGTTCTTCCCATATGGTGGCTGGAGTCTGGCGGTGTACTCCAATGGTGAGTTAGAGCAACAAGTGCCTTGGTATGTATTACAAATGGCGCGTTTAGTTGGCTATCCGATCGTGCTTGCTTTGAGCATTGCGCTCATTGTTATTTATCGCCTATACATTGTAGCGGACAGCCGTGCATTGCATGATGAGCTTACTCAGCTGCCAAATCGTCGTTACTTTATGAAGTCTTATCAACAGCAGTTTGAGATCGCCAAGCGCTATAAAAAGCGTTATAGCTTTGCCTTGGTGAACATCGACCTCGATCATTTTAAGCATATTAACGATACCTATGGGCATGACGCAGGGGACAAGGTGTTGGTGGCGTGTGCAGAAAGAATCAAAAGCACATTGCGCCGATCAGATATTGTGGCGCGAATGGGGGGCGACGAGTTTCTTATCATCGTGCATAACCCTAAGACTGAAGAAAACATTCAAGCGTTGTTGAAAAAACTGAGGTTTGCCTTGTGTTCAACGCCGGTGATCTATGAAGAAGAATTGATATACCTGCGAACCAGCATGGGTTACGCGATGTTTGACCCTGAAATGATTTCATCTCAGCAAATGATGAAAATCGCCGACGAGCGAATGTATCAACAGAAACACTATGGCGGCTAAAACGAATGGTATAGCACCCGCTTAAAACATTTAAACGGAAAGCCTCGCACACTTAGCGAGGCTTTTTCATTTAAGCCGTTCTTATCACTAAGAAAGGACATTGCTGATAAAGGGATTAGTAGCAATGCATGTTGTGGCATATTTTGCAGTTGTTTGCATTTTGCAAATGCGATTTGCAAAATGTGTGGTTAATAAATCATCAATATGCATCAAGATCGAAGAAAAAACGCAGTTTTAAAAGTTGGCACGCATCGTGCTTTATACAGAGTGACCCTTATTAAGCCGAGGGTCACCTAGCCAACTGACGTTGTTAGTGAATACACATTGTTCACAAGTATATACCGCCAATCACCTCATTGTGATTGGCGTTTTTTCTTTTTAGAGTTCAATAGTTTGCCTCTCATCGCCCGAATCATCTGATTCGCCACACTTGTTATAACAACTTGGTTGCCTTGGACACACTGCTCCTCTTGAACAAATCAATCTTGCTTGAGTTTGAATCCCTCGTTCGATCCAATTGATGTTGAGAATTTTGGCAATCGTTGTGAGATCTTTCTTGATGTGCTGTGGAATCACAGTACTACCACCGGAAGATACACACAGTGACTTCAACTCTTCAGCAATCGCAATCGCATCACCACCTTGGGCTGAAATCGCTGGATTGAGGTCAATACCTGCACACAGAACGCGATTATTACCTGCAGGGTCAAATACGTTGACCGATTCACAGCAATAGATGCGAGGTTCGTTACCGACGTTAAGAATCGAAATTTGCGCCGAGCTGGTGTCCAGCGGTTGTGATAAGCGGCGGAATACCGCCCAGTGCTGACAAGGGTCATTGACTTTACGCATGTTTCCCCAAGGAAGAGGGATACCATTACCGCGATATACGGCTTTCAGTTTGCCCGGACCATAGGCATCAAAGTAATGCCAGTGTGGGTATGGCGACACTACCGTCATGCGGCGCATCGCGACAGAAGGCGAGACGCCCGCTTTTTTGTGAACATCAATTTCATAGCCAGAGCGGTCAAGTAACTGACGAAATGGCACTTTCGGACACAACAACGCCCCAGCAAAGAAACTCGACTCGAAATCGCGCCACGCTTGTAAAATATCTTGCGAGTTGAGTTCAGAGTTAGAAACCTGCGAACCGCTTTGTTCCCAGTTGTTCTGGTGACCAATCGACAACACGTTATTCATGCCGTCACTGCTGTGCAGCACTCGGTGCCCAATGTATACCGCTAAGTCGTACTTCAATCGAGTCGGGTAGTCTCGCATGCGCTTGTTGAGGTAGATGGTCCCTGGTGCTTCCATAAACGAGGTGATCAACTGCTTGGCACTCACACCGAGTTCATCAATCACATCTTGTGGCGCGCGGTCTACCCAGCGAATATCCAATCCCATGCTTTTCGCAATATCAATCAGATCCTCTACCGAAAGATTAAGACGTTTTAAGCCAACCTCTTCTGCCGCTCGTTCTAAGTCCGGGAAGTGGTTTTGGTGGTTCTCTTGATGCGCTCGAATCAAGAGATGAGCGAACTGACGTCCCGTGATGCCGGTTTGAGAGAGCATTTCCGGTATCGCGATTTGTAGGATGTCGTTAGAGAATAAAAAACTTGGTTCGAGCGCCATTCCGTTGATGCCACCACGATTACCTTTGTTGGGGGTAATGGCTTCTAGCTCTGGTTCATCGTCCAAAAACCAAGCGGGTTCTTTTTGGAAAACTTCGGCAATCACTTCCAACATATCAATGCTCGGAACGCGTTTTCCACGTTCGATCATGGATAAGTAAGAAACTGACGGAGCGTATTCAGGATTAATCCTAACGCAACGCGCAGACAAATCTTCCATCGTTAAATGGTTGTTCTTCCTTAGGTTACGAATTTTCGTTCCTAAGAAGTGAGATTGGCGGATAAGACTTTTTGACACAGACATTTTGTAAAATTCACATTGTAAAATTTTTGTTGTGAAATTGTAGTCAATATTTCGCTAGTCTACATAATGAGCAGGCAAGGAAATTAACCATCAACTTCACAGATTTGCCTGAAACTTAAACAGAGGTTTTAAGTTTTTACTCTAGGAAGAGTGTTTAAGTGCGAGGAAACGACGATGAATATGCTGAACTTCGATAAAAAAGACATCCAACAACAAGAACGCCCATTTATCGCTGAAGCCGTATTTGCCGTCGAGGCGGTAAGTGCTGAGCAGCAGAGCGAGAAGCAAGTTAAGGCGAAGCAACTACTGGACCGTATTTTCCCATTGGAGAGTGGGTCACACCAAGATGTATCAAGCTACGTGATCGACTACAGACACGTAATGGCGTACTTCAAGGACGGCACACACAGTGGTCTGAAAAGTCCAAAGCATTTTGTGGCGTACACAGGAGAGAAAGAAGATCCAAAATCGATCCTATTCAAAGATGAATCAGGCAGTCACGTTGAAGTAATGTTCGGTTGTCACAAAGGCACGGGTTGTGTGGAGTTGATGGACATTGACGACATCCAACTGGAAACGCGTACTACCTTTAGCCCTGAGCTAATTGGTAATGCACCGACCGCGATGCGTCATTGGATCAGCTTAATCAAAGGCGATAAGAAAGGAAAGCCAATGGCGTGCAGTGAAGACAAAGAGTACACCGCGAAAAATGGCGACGATTACTTCTTAAGCTACTGCTATAGCATTGATTAATGAGCTAAGAAGTACAGAGAATAACGAGCCAGCCCAAGAAAGACAAAACCCCAAGCACTTGCTTGGGGTTTTGTTTATATTTTCAGCCAGTTCGAATGGCTTTCGCCTGTTCGTTTTGACTGTGTTAAAGCGGCATTACGCGGTTACGACCGAGTTGTTTCGCTTCATACAATTGTTTATCAGCTTTGTTTACGATGCTATCGAGCGTGTCACCAACTTCAAATTCTGCAACACCAAAAGAGGCGGTGATGCTTTGTACTTGGCTCCCTGAACGTTTGTCACGAACACGCAGCTTTTCAATCATTCGACGAAGCGTATCAGCGTATTGTCGACCGATTCGCAGTGACTTGTTTGGTACGATAAGGGCAAACTCTTCACCACCAAAGCGATAAGCACTGATGCCGTCACGACAACTTTGTTGCAATCGACGAGCAATGGCTTTGATCACGGTATCTCCGAATAGGTGACCGTAGTTGTCATTGAATGCTTTGAAGTGGTCGATATCCAACATGATCAGCGTCATTGCTTGGTTGTTATCGATCAGCATTTGCAGGTCGTTATCGAAAGCGCGACGGTTATACAGGTTGGATAAGCCATCGAACAAGGCGTCTTTCTGCACTTCTGCTAGCTGATTCTTAAGGCGAGAGATCTCTTCGCTAGCCGTTGTGAGTTGGCTATTTAGGAACTTCGTCGAGTGGCGTATTTCACGAGACTCTGCAACAAGCTGACGCACTACATTCATCACTTCTTCGATGCTGAGGCTATTGTCTTCAACTTTTTCTAGTTTGTTAAAGCTCTTATCCACCATGTCGGAGAAGGAGGAGGTGTCGGTAATCGTGTCAGTCATCGAGCTAGAGACTTCGCCCAAAAGCACTTCTACATTTGTTTTGAGTTCTTCTAAGCTGGTTTCTGCTTTACTCGCAACATAGCTGTTATAGAGCTGCTTATGCATTGCTGGTGGGCAGACGTCATAGTTCTCAAGAACCATATCTAATTCTTGATTCAGCTCTGGGATAGTTTTGTCTACGTAGGTGTACCACAGTGCGTAGTTGGCTGGTGTTGCCGCTACGTGGTTTTTTATCATCAGTGGTACCGCTTTTTTTAGATTCGCGGTTGATTTCTTAAATTCGTCGGTCATTTCTGCAGTGTTACAAGCAAAATGGAATTAAGCTAAGGGTAACGGATATAAAACAATATCGCTTTATTTTTTGTCATTTTTGCTTGGTTTTCTTAAAAAATATGAGCAAATAATCAAATGGTTTCATGAATATTAGTCTTGATTTTAAAATTTCATAAAATCTTTCGTAACATTCTGTTTACCATAAAAGTTTGAGTGATGGAGTTTTGAGCAATGTAAACGAAGTGCTGATCTTGACCAACTAAGGTTCGTAGAATCTGGCATGCGCATAACAGAAAAGTGCCAAAAGGAGCTTCGTTTGAACAAAACAATAGGACTGTATTGGTTTACCAATGATTTGCGACTGCATGACAACCCAAATCTGGCTAAAGCTGCAGAAGAAGTGGATTTTCTTATCTGTCTTTACTGTTATCCCAAGGTTTCACCATTTTTGGCGCACTATGCTCAAACATCCGAGTTTGGTCAGCCAAAAAGACAGTTTTTAGATGAGTCATTACACTGCCTCAACCTGTCTTTAAATGCACTTGAACAACGTTTGCTTGTTGTCGACTTGCATCCTTATCAAGCATTAAAACATGCCTTCAAAAATCTTGGTGTTACAAGGCTTTACGTTGATGCTATGCCGGGTTGCGACGAGCAAAATGTCATCGAAGAAATTAAGGCGGAGGAACGCCACGTAACGGTTGTTCAGCACGAAGTGCGAAGTTTATTTAGGTTGGCTGACCTCCCGTTCAGTCTCAATGCGCTACCTGACACCTTTACCCAGTTTCGTAAGCAAGTAGAAAAGCTATCTATTTCGCAACCTATCGACAGAGTCTCCACACTTCCACCACTACCCAAAGGTCTCTCTTTACCAACATTGAGCCTAACTCGCGACTTAAAGCCAATGCCATTTGCTGGGGGAGAGCATGCGGGGCTTGAGCATTGTCGTCGGTATTTTGATTCGCCGCTTGCTAGTGAATACAAACAGACACGCAACGGTTTAGATGGCATGGATTATTCCACTAAGTTCTCCCCGTGGTTAGCACATGGTTGTGTTTCGGCGAAAAGGATCGTGGACATGTTAAAGCGTTATGAAGCGGATTATGGTGCTAATGATTCTACGTATTGGATTTACTTTGAATTGCTGTGGCGTGAGTACTTTTATTGGTATGCGCGACGATATGGTCGGCAGCTGTTTCATTTTGGTGGGATTCGCAATCAAACGCCATTGACCAGCTTTTACGCCCATCGTTTCCAACAATGGAAAAAAGGCGAGACGCCATTCCCGCTCGTTAATGCGTGTATGCATCAACTCAATGAAACTGGGTACATGTCGAATCGTGGCAGACAACTGGTCGCGAGCTGCCTTGTACATGAACTAGGGCTAGATTGGCGCTATGGCGCTGCATATTTTGAGTCTCAATTAATTGATTACGATGTGGCTTCAAATTGGGGAAATTGGCAATACCTCGCAGGCGTTGGTGCGGACCCTCGTGGTTCAAGGCAATTCAATCTTGAAAAGCAGACGCAAATGTACGACCCCAACCATGAGTTTATTGATAAGTGGGATGGGCATTGTGATGGTGCACGTTTGGATAATGTGGACATGGTTGATTGGCCGATTGCGATGGGAAGTCATGGCAATGCGTCTTCTACGGAGAAATCATGATGCAGTTTGATACCGTTCGGTTGATCTTGGGTGATCAACTCAATTGCGAACATACTTGGTTTCAGCAACCTGATGACCACGTTCTCTATTTGATTGCAGAGTTAAAGCAAGAGAGCACATATGTGACGCATCACATTCAAAAAGTATGTGCGTTCTTTTCTGCAATGGAAAAGTTTGCGAAAGAGCGTCAGAGCGAAGGCCATCAAGTCTTGCATCTTACGTTGGATGATACCCAATCTTTTGGGGATCTTGAGCAACTTCTCCAGCATTTTGTCAGCGAAGTTGGTGCAAGCAAGTTTGAATATCAACGCCCTGATGAATACCGATTATTGGAACAACTTGCCAAACTTAAGCTCAATGGCGTAGTAACGCGTTGCGTTGACTCAGAGCACTTTTTGTTGCCGTTTGAAGAGATCGAAGAGCAGTTCCCGCAAGGCAAACACATCATGATGGAGCACTTTTATCGCCGTATGCGCAAGCGTTTCAACATCTTAATGCAAGATGGCAAACCTGTTGGGGGGAAGTGGAACTATGATGCGAATAATCGCAACAAACTCAAAACTAAAGATATTGAGCAGTTGCCACAACCTTTAATGTTTAGTACCGATGTCAGTGAGATACAAGCGCGATTAACACGTCATGGAATTAAAACGATAGGGCACTTTGAAGGGGATTTATTGTGGCCGATTAACCGTGCTCAAAGCTTGTCTCTACTTGCTCATTTTTGCCAAGTTTGTTTGCCTCTTTTTGGTCGTTTTCAAGACGCGATGACTGGGCAACACGACGCTAAATGGAGTTTGTATCACAGTCGGATTTCGTTTTCTCTCAACAGCAAACAACTACACCCGCAAGAAGTCATTGATGCGTCACTCAAGGCATTCCATTCAAACCCAGACATTAATATTTCTCAGGTTGAGGGTTTTATTCGCCAGATTTTAGGTTGGCGAGAGTACATCCGCGGAGTGTACTGGGCGAACATGCCTCATTACCCGAAAAAGAACGAACTGGAAGCGAACAGAAAACTGCCTGATTTCTTCTGGAATGGCGAAACAAAAATGGCGTGCATGCGTAATGCGATTGGTCAGTCCCTTGACTACGCCTATGCGCACCATATCCAACGTTTAATGATCACTGGTAATTTCTGTTTGCTAACTGAGATCGAACCATCCCAAGTGGATGAATGGTATCTCGGTATATACGTTGACGCGATCGAGTGGGTAGAGATGCCAAACACACGTGGTATGGCGCTGTTTGCTGATGGAGGTATTGTCGGCACTAAACCTTATGCAGCTAGTGGTTCTTATATTAATAAAATGAGTGATTACTGTAAGGGCTGCCATTACGACAACAAAGCACGCAGTGGTGAAGGCTCATGCCCATTCAACAGCTTGTATTGGCGTTTTATGAACAAGCATGACAAGCGATTGGCGACCAACCCTCGTATCGGGATGATTTTCCGCTCTTGGGACAATATGGAACCACAGCAACGACAAGCTATCCTTGGAACCGCGGAGCGCTACATGGAAAATTTGGAGAGCTTATAATGGAAATATTGATCGTAGGTGGGAATGGCGGAATTGGATTTGCCATGGTTGCGTGCGTGGCGGAACATTTTCCTCAAGCTCGTGTTCACGCGATCTATCGTAGGCAACACCCCAACTGGCATCATCCCAATGTTATTTGGCATCAAGTGGATGTGACACAAGATGAGGAGGTGAAAGCGCTCAGTGAGTACATCGAGCATGTTGATTGGTTGGTGAACTGCGTGGGTATGTTGCACTCCCAAGAGAAAGGTCCGGAGAAGAATTTGAGTTCTCTCGACGCAGACTTTTTCCAGCAAACGATAATGGTAAACACCTTGCCCAGTTTACTGCTGGCGAAGTACTTTACACCTAAGCTCAAACGCAGCACACAGCCTAAGTTCGCGGCTGTTTCTGCTAAAGTTGGCAGTATTAACGATAACCAATTGGGCGGTTGGTATAGCTATCGAGCCTCAAAAGCCGCGTTGAATATGTTCCTTAAAACCATGTCAATCGAATGGCAAAGAATGCTCAAGCATGGCACGGTACTCGCGCTCCATCCGGGAACCACCGATACGGCGTTGTCTGCGCCTTTTCAAACCAATGTGCCAGAAGGAAAACTGTTCACGCCAGAGCGAGTGGCAAAGGATTTGTTGGGGTTAATAGAAAAAGCAACCCCGCAAGATAGCGGGGCATTTTGGGCTTATGATGGCGCATTACTGCCTTGGTAAAGGTTGTACTTACTGGGGCAAAATACGCACTAGAGAGGTTCGGAGTGACCTACGTCTTCGTTGATTTTCTTCTTCGGCAACGCTCAGAGCAATAAACGATTTCATCCCAATTTCGCGCCCACTTCTTTCTCCAAGAAAACGGGCGCTCACAGACTGGACAGACTTTTATGGGAAGGTTGGATTTAAAACCTTTCATCGTTCTGAATGTTCACTCCTAATTTGTTGTCTTAAGCGAGTTTAGTTATCAAATAGGTACAGATAATCGTCGTAACCTAGGTTTGCCATTTCGCTTACTGGTACAAACTTCATGGCTGCTGAGTTCATGCAATAACGTAACCCTGTTGGTTTTGGTCCGTCTTTGAAAACATGACCAATATGCGAATCGCCAAACTTGCTGCGAATCTCTGTTCGTGGATAAACCAATTTAAAGTCGGTCTTCTCAACGATGTAACCTGGATTGATTGGTCTAGTAAAGCTTGGCCAACCTGTACCTGATTTGTATTTATCCGTCGATGAGAACAGTGGCTCACCAGTGACAATATCCACATAGATGCCCGCTTCTTTGTTATCCCAGTACTCGTTGTTAAAGGGACGCTCTGTGCCTTCTTCTTGTGTTACGTAGTACTGCAGATCAGTCAACTTCGCTTTGATCTCTTTATCAGACGGTTTTTCATAGACCTTCAGTTTTGTCATCAGATCTTTTTCGTTGATAAGCTCGCGTAGTGTTTTTGGGTTGTCTTTACGATCCTCACCAAACACTTCATCTAGGTATTTATCTCGACCTGACGCATAGCGGTAATATTTGTATTTCAGGGCACTCTTTTTGTAGTAATCCTGATGGTAAGACTCCGCAGGGTAGAACTTTTCAAACTCAATAAGCTTCGTTTTAAGTGGCTTCGGATAAATCATCGCCTTGTCGATTTCCATCATAAATTGCTCAGCAATCTGTTTTTGCTCCGCATTATGGTAGAAGATCGCAGGACGGTATTGGGGACCACGGTCGACGAATGAGCCTTTGTCGTCAGTCGGGTCGATATGGCGGAAGAAGTAATCCAAAACTTGCTCGTAGTTAACAATGCTTGGGTCGTACTTCACTTCAATCACTTCTATATGGCCAGATTTGCCAGAAGAGACTTGTCGGTAGGTCGGATTTGCTAAATCACCACCTGAATAACCAGATACGACGTCCAACACACCCGGTAATTGTTCTAAATCTGATTCAGTACACCAGAAACAGCCGCCAGCCAAAGTAGCAATGTCGGTTTTGCCAGATGCGTTCACCTTATCCATGGTATCGGCAGTGCCTGTTTTACTTAATAAGATGAACAGTACAGGGAGTGTGAATGAGAATCCCACCAATAGCTTAGATACTTTCTTCATAACTTCCTCAAACGTCATTTTTCTCAATGAATGTTACGTAAGGAGACAGAAGTTAGAGCTAAAAAATTGCAACAATAGTGAAAAATTCTTTGCCCTTTTATACCGGAGGGCTACAGTAATGGCACCAAACAAACGCTCATTGGTGATAAGTTGCCGATGAGACAGAAGTAATAATGAGGGAAACCATGCAAGCAGAAGTAAAATGGGTCGAAGACTTTAAATTCCTAGGTCAGTCTCAATCTGGTCACTCCGTTGTGATGGATGGCAATGGCGGTGCGACTGCACCAAGCCCAATGGAGATGGTATTGATGGCTGCTGGTGGTTGTAGTTCTGTTGATGTGGTTGATGGATTGAAGTCAGCAGGTCAGAAAGTGGCTTCTGTTAATGCGAAGCTCACAACCGAACGTCGTGAAACGGCACCGCGTATTTTTACTCAAGTGAACATTCATTTTGAAGTGTCGGGTGAAGCCTTAGATCCAGAAATCGTAGCGAAAGTTGCTGCTGATTCGTTAGAGAAATACTGTTCCGTGTGCCTGATGCTCGGTAAGGGCGTAGAGATGACTCACAGCTGGGAAATCGTGTAACCGACCCTAGTGCCACTTAAATAAAATAGGAAAGAGAAAAGCGCGTGCTTTTCTCTTTTTTTATTCCTCTTTTGCATTAACCTAGCTACGTTAAAAAGCTGTAGGAAAGATCCTGTGACCGAACTAGAGAAAATGATGTCAGGCCAAGTATTCGATGGCGCAGACAAAGAAATTGATGCGATTCGAACCCACGCAACTCATGCATTGATGGCATTCAATGGCAACACCGATGAATCCCAACGTGATGCACTGCAAAAGAACCTATTTGGCAAGGTTGGGATGAGCATCATCCGTGCGCCGTTCCATTGTGAGTTTGGTAAAACGATTGAAATCGGTGAAGAGACCTTTATCAATATGAATGTCGTGATGCTTGATGGCGCTAAAATCACCATTGGTAATCATGTGCTTATTGGACCAAGTGTTCAGCTTTACACTGCATCTCACTCGCTGGATTACCGTAGCCGACTAAAATGGGAAACGTTTTGTAAACCAATCACGATTGAAGATAGCGTTTGGATTGGCGGGAACTCAGTCATCAACCAAGGCGTAACCATTGGCGCTCGTTCTGTGATTGCTGCCAACTCAGTGGTGAATTGTGATGTGCCGCCAGATTGTTTATATGGTGGAACGCCAGCCAAATTGATTCGTCGTCTAAACGAGGACGAATAACCACACTTACTCATGGTGCTTATTCTCATAATCAATAAGCGCTTATTTACATATCAATTTCATTAATTTATAAATTTCATATGCTTATTTTTGTTGTCTATGAAATTCATAATAAGAATGTATGAAGCTGAAAGTTGTAAGTATTTGCTTAATTGTGGGGACGGCGTTCGTAAGTGCTTTGCTCTATTTTGACTCTCAAAAGCTCGTACTTTCGCAATGCGCTGACGAAGAAAAAGTGGAGACTTGGGTTCAATTCGTATTTGACTATTCAATTCTCAATGACTTCAGCATAGAAGCCTTGGAAGAGCGAATCGACGAGGATTTAGCCCTTTCGAATCTTATTCTCGCAAACTCATGTGTTCCTATGATTCGTAAGAGTGCTGGTTATGAGTTCTTTGATGCTCACAACGCTAAACCTGAAGATATGTTGTCTTCACATTACGAACTCAACCTGCAACACAGCAGTTTGTTGGAACGTGCGTATCAGGAACCAAATTTTTATGTCGTGTTGGTGTTAAGTGAGGACAGCAGTTACTTTGATTTTGAGTACAAAATAGCAGAAACATGGGTTGATTTATTTCCTAACTTCGTGGTTTCCGATGTACGAGCTGGTCCACTAGCTTTGGAGCATGAACTAGGGCACTTAGCATGGGCACAACATGATTTAGAAACGCTATCATCTCAAGTTCAAGGTAGAACACTTGAATCCATGACAGCTGAGGATAACCAGTTACAGATCAAGCGGTATGCTCATGCTGCATTATGTGGTGACTCCGGAACCATCATGAGCTACGAAAAGAACATAGTACCTATCTATTCCAGCCCCAATATTACCTATCAAGGTCGAGTTTGTGGAGACGCCGAAAGCGCAGACAATGCAAGGCTGTTAACCGAGTATGCTCGAGCATTGCGAGCCAAAATTGATGCACGGTCATGGTAATCGTTACGTTGCTAAGAAATGCCTACCTAGGAGGCTAATATGTCAAGAAAGACAGAAGTGTTTCTGTGTCCTAAATGTGGAGTGGAAACGCACCACGTTGTGGTTTTAGTTAGAAAGAAAAGTGCTTTTGAGGGTGATAAAAACCGCGGGAAGAAAGAGTTCATTACTGGGTTTCTCAAAAGTGCTGTCTTCGGTGCTTTTTTAGCTTCGATGGACGATTTTTCTCGTCATTTGATCTGTGAAAATTGTGGTAACAAAACCATTCAAGATTAAGCTGTCGCCTTGGCAGCTTACCCAGAGCATAAGTGTGCGTTTTGATTCGCTGAATATTCAAACCCGAAATTTATTGAGTTAGTGCTTTTACTCTTAACGTCTTTCCATGCCTGCTACTCAGTTTTTGATGAGAGACTGTCGGCGCTAACCTACTGCTATTGTTGATAAATAATTCAAACTTTATTGTAAGAAGAACAGAGAAAGACAACCTTAAGCTTCCCTTCATTTTTGAGAGTTGATGAGATAATTGATGCTTAAGTTTATTGACATTTGTGTCTTTTGTTTCACATTGTTGTGATTTTTATCACATAAAATGCAAATTTATAAAAAATAGTTAAATGAATATAAATTCACAGATATGCAGCCCATTTGTGTTGTAATTAGAGTTCTCTGCCTTTAATTATTCATTTTGTGAATGTTTGTGTAATTTTTATCGACCTTAATGGGTGACTTTCTATTCAAACTACTCTTGGGTTACGTCAATATATTAGAAAACTCGAATTTGATATTATTTCCATCTTTTGTTTTAAATGCGAAATTCATTATTAACAACGGATGGTTTTGATGATTTCCCTTATTAGTATTCTTCAGTTATAAGATTAAATAATTAGCCTACCAAAATGACATAACAAGGATTGTTATAGCGGAATGATGTTCTCATAAATGCATCTGTTCTATTAACATGTATTTCTCATTTCTGTCTCTTTCAAAGCTTGTTTTTGTAAGTTGTTGATAAAGATCGGTATTGTTGTCTTTTTAGTAATGACGACAACGATTGCTTTATATGATTGTGCAATTTTTAAAAATGGAATCGTTATATTGTAACAACGTTGACTTATCACGAGTTATAAATTTCAAATAGCACAAATAACTAAAAATAGATCTATCAAAAATAGAATAAGGATTTAACCATACGAGAAATCTTATGGTTGATAGGTTTATTGGTCTGATTGTTACTTATTTAGAATGTCATTCCAATAATCTGTTTGTCTTTAAGTTTGTTCTAATGAACTTAATTTTCATGGAAGTTTAAAAACATGCAGCACACAACTAAGTGGACGATGACCCCGCTTGCGATGCTGTTAGGTACGCTGTTTTCAATGCCGTTAGTCGCAGAAGAAAACAACGTAGCTGATAGCAGCGGGATCGAATCTACCCAAAATGAAGGAGAGTCGTCATGTATAGTTTGTAAACTAAGTGGGTCCGTTTACCTCTCTTACGATACAAATATTTACGACAAAGACGACTATCGCTCCGTTCGCAACTTTTCTTGGGGCGGGGATCTCAACTACGCGATTTCAAAAGACATCAAAGCTTTCTTTTCTGCCGGTGGTTACCGTGCTCTAGAAGATGAAGTTGGAACTTACGCAACGGATTCAGTACTGGGCTTGCAATACTCGAATCTGTATCGCTTTGGTGAAACGGGGAAAATTGCTGTTGCAGGTCAGTTCACCATACCTACCTCAGAAGACTCGCGAAACGATGAGCTACAAACAGCTTTTCGTTTAGCCGTACCGGTCTCTTTTTCTTTGTGGAGCGTTGATTTTTCTATCGCGCCGCGACTCAAAAAGAACTTCCACAAGTACAAAACGAATGGCGGTCGCTCACTCACAGAGTGGACCTATTCACTGTTTTCTGTCGCTGAAAAGTCTTGGGATTCGTTCTCTCTGGGCATCACGGCTTTAGGTGGTAACACCATCAGTTATCAAGGGACTCGACGGAGCAGTTGGCAGTATGAAGGTGCCTTATACGGAACCTACAAATTCAACAAGAACTGGTCACTAACGTTGGCAGCATCCTCTACCGGCTTCTATCAAGATGCGGAACGAGGAACGCTGGGCAATATCGACCTGCTTGACCAAGAGAAAGCGTCATACATCGCCTCTGTTGCTTACTCCTTCTAGGAAAATAACAAAAATTAAGGATATCCAAACCATGTTTAAAAAATTAACTCTGGTGTCAGCGATCACTGCCGGACTTGCCGGTTGTGGTGCTGACGATCAGGCTTATGACTATGTCGAAAGAGATGCAAAAGAAATCGCGGTTAAAGACCTAAAAGACGGTCGTTGGTTCTACGTACCAACAACTGGTGCAGCACCAAGATTCGCGCTAAACCAATTCCCATTTTTACAAGGTTCGCCTCGTTATGTTGAGCTGTGTTTCAGTAAAGAAGGTCTGGAAGTTCGTAATTACGACAAAAACTACCCAGACGCACATCTGACCAAAGACGCGAACAACTATTGTGGCGAGGAGAAGTTCGTTGCCGATGATGACGATGTTAACTTTGCACATGTTCTGACTATTCCTGGTGACTTTGCAGCATACCGCTGTAAAGAAGATGGTCACGGTGACTGTACGAACAAAGAAGAAACTAACGAGGATGCGAGTCTAAACTACAAGAGTAAGACCCACTTTACTCCGCGTCCGGAAGATCTTGAGATCGCCGAATTCAATATGGAAGATCTGTATGGGATCACGGATGGGCTAACCGAAATTGGTTCGCCGCGCGTAATCTCATGGGATTTTGATCCAGAGAAGGGCACGTTAAACTTCGAACTTGAGCGCTCGTTCCGCATTGACTTGGATAACATGTCAGCCTACATCAACGAAGATACCAAAGCGGGTCTTGACGACATGCTGGTCGATGGCGCGTTTAAATCTCGTTTTTATTACTCTCTAATGCACGAGAGTGTGGTGGCAACCAAAGACTACCAACCGGTTCTATATCCTATTGGTGACGAGAATGACATTGGTTTCTTTGTCTCTGAGACAAAGCAGCTTAACCCTATCACAAACAAGTATGATCGTGATGTGGTGTACCTGAACCGTTTCAACCCTGATCAAGATTCAATCAAGTATTATCTGACCGATAACTTCTTTGAAGAGAAAAACAAAATCTTCTTAGATGCGACGCTTGAATCCATCGATAAGATGAACCAAGCACTTAGATTATTTGGTGCGGATTCTGGTAAGCCAGAAATTGAAATCGTAAACAAAACCAAAGGTGCAGGTATACACCCAGGTGATTTGCGTTACAACGTGATCAACTTGGTGGATGAGCCGCTGGCGAACGGCTTGTTAGGTTATGGTCCTTCCGTTGCTAACCCAATGACGGGCGAGATCATCAAAGGTCACGTAAACCAATACGCTGGTGTGGCAAGAACTGGGGTTCCTTATTACTGGGATAACCTAGCCCGATTCTACAACCGTAATCAATTGGACTTAGACGGTCTCGATCCGTTACCAACGACAAGCTCCGCGACAACAACATCAGAAGTTTCAGAGAGAATTGAGTCGCTCTCAACTATGGCGGCAATCGCGAAGCTGGAAGCGGACGAAAGTATTCCTGCGCCTCTTGTGTCAAAAGAAGAAATGACCACAAGCAAAGCAGCGACTAAAGCGCCAACGGAGCTAAAGAAAACCTTCAGCGATGAGTTAGATTTTGAAAAGGTGGTCGCAACAGAAGAAAACCGTTTGTCTTTCTGGGCGGAGCACAATGTTTACCCAATCGAAGCATCGTGGGTTTCTTCAACCAGCAAAGCCATGCTTGATAATTTGAAACTGGATGACGACCGTTACTTCGAAATCAAGCTAGATGATGCTGGCAAAGAAGTCTCTCGAGAGCTTAAGCGTTGGAAACACCTACCAAAAGATCTGCAGGTTAAAACGGCAGATGCGATTACTGTAGCGACTTACAGTAATACGCTGGTTCATGAGCTTGGTCATAACTTAGGTTTACGTCATAACTTTAAAGGTTCGAATGACAAATCAAACTACTACACGCTAGAGCAAGCACATCAACTGGGCTTGAATAATATTCCTGCGTACAGCTCAACCATGGACTACGCGCCGAGTATGTTGGATGAAACACCAACATGGGGTCTGTACGATATTGCAGCGTTTAAGTTCGGTTATGGTCGTAAAGTTGAAACCGTTCAAGCATCTTCGGGCTCAGCTCCAACACCTGTAGCGAAGCCAGCAGACGACGCTAGCGATGAAGCGAAAGCAGCATACAACAGCTACCTAAAAGAACTGCAAGACTATCAGCAAAGCTTCGCCTACAGATTTGGTGATAACGCTGAGAATGATGCACTCATGGTGTGTTCTGAAGTTAAGAAGTTAACGGGCACAGACAGTGGCAAATCTCTGTACAACTGTGACTTTAGCCGATTTGACACTGCAGCACTGTCTGATGACTCGGAACTTAAGGCGAAGACGCGTTACGGTGTGCTCTATTATCTTGATAAAGTCAATGAGATTGAGCGTAAGTCATATGACTTCTGTACTGATGGTAACGTATCGCTAAACAGCGACTGTAACCGTTTTGATGAAGGGACAAACTTAGAAGAAATTGTCTCTTATGAATGGCAAAACTACCTTGATAGTTATGACCGCCGCAATTTGCAGCTTTACGGAACGACAGGGTTGTACTCCACAGATTACATAGGTTACCTATTACGCCGCTATTCTGAGATGAACTCGATTCGTGACAAGGTGGAAGATCTAGAACGCATCGATAACTTGTACACCAACTTAGGTTATACCGCTAGTACAGATAAGCCGGGCGATTTCTTGCTGCGCCTAGCATCAAACCCTCAATACTGTAGTGAAGGCAAAGCAGATAACTCATGGTTCTGTGACTACGCTAATGGTGCGAAGAAATCAGCAGCGTTCTTCCTTGATGTTTTGCGTACACCAGAGCACCAATGTGTGATTGAAAATGCGTCAGGCAATCAAAAAGTGATTTCGTTTGGTAAATTGCTGGATAATAACTCACACCAAATTCCGGCGGATTACGATTTGTCGGCAGCAAATTGTTTTGATGAGTTAGCGGCGCGTTTCATTGAAGATGCCGATGAAGGTTACAAGGCGGTTGCAGAGACACAAAACGGACGCTTCTTGAACTCTATTGGCAGCTTTGACCCTGATTACCCTTGGTCAAACGCCGTGTCAGTGTTGGGTTACTGGCCAGACAAAGCGCTTGCGAGCTATTTCTTGGCACGTCGATTCTCTAACCGCTACACCGATGAAGTGAGCTTTGCTTCGTTGTTGGACCTACCAGGTGTTCAAGCTGAATATGAAGATATCATGGGCAACATTGTGGCAAATGATGCTTTAAGCACGCCTGTCGCGCTGGTGGATAAAGAGGGTAAGTCATACACCAACCTAAAAGGTACCACGGTGAACTTACACCTTACTGAACAAATGGAGTCCTTACCTCCAATGCCACGTGGTATTTATCGATTCTTGGGCATTGACGCAGTCAGTCGTGAACGTATCGGTGATGTGATCCTTGAAATGGGCGTTAGCCAAATGCAGTCTGACGATTACAAAGTTAAGGCTCGTGGTAAAGCGCAGTTTGATGCATTCACTAAACAACAAGATCGCTACGGTATTATTGCAGGTGACAAAGTAGAGTTTGTAATTGATGGTAAGAAGTTTGTGGCAACGAAAGCCAACAAACTGGCTTATGATTACGCAAATCAGCTAGTTACCAGCGAAGGCTACGATCTGAAAAACTACTTGGATAACTACGACTCGGCACAACTAAGCAAGATTGCTTCGGACATTGAAAAGGCATGGGGACCATTCCGTACATCGATTCTTCCTGCATACCACGATGCGGTATTGCTACTGGATGCTCCAATGGTAAATGCAATGAAAACTACCATTGATGCAGACATTGCAGCAGGTGTGCTGACGTTTAGCACTTCATTCGGTAACTTTGTGAGAGCCAACCTGACTTCAGGTGATCTTGTGATGGATTCAGTTGCAGGAACATTAAGTTATAAAGGTGGCAAAGCACATAAGACGACAAAAGTATTTGAAGCTTACACTGACGCAATGGCTCTGATTTATAACAACTACACAAAAGACATGATGTTTGCAGTTGATAATGTGTATGCTGGCTATGTCGCGTCTGCGGATGCAGACAAAGATCTATGGCTGAAAGATCTGAATCTAATCCAAGCGTACATTCGTGGTGACATCGGTACGGTAGCCGGTGAGTACTATGAAATGCTAGATCGTCTGCCAGAAGCGAGTGATTTTGAGTAATTAAACCTCAACTAATAAAAACAAAGGCCTGCAGAAACGCAGGCCTTTTTAGTGTCAGTCGCTATTAGATTAAGAATGGAAGATCACTTGTTCGTCTTCGGTCATTACAAGCGTCGCTTTGTTTTGCTCAATAAGCTGAGCGGCATAAGAAGGCGTCACGGCTTGAATCTCGCCTTTTGCTTTTAGCGTCAGTGATTCCCACGCTTGGTCACGATATTTACCCGCTTGGGTGTATTGAATCAGTACTTTCATAGCTTCACGCTCCGGTGTGGTTGACGTGCTACTTAAGTTAGCGCTCCTACAGCGGTTGCGCACCTGTTAAAAATGAAACATTAGATTAACCAAATAAGGTGGTACGTCGTTTTGAATAAATCGCAGTATTGACAGGTTAAGTTGATGGTATTAACTTAATGGTGTTAACTATTTATTTTGAGACGATGATGAGCGAAAAAAGCAGTAAAGGGCGTCCTGCGCAAATTTCTAGAAAAGACGTGGTTGAGTGTGCCTTAAACCTAGGGTTAGAAAATGTAAGCATGCATGCGCTGGGCAAACAATTGGGGGTCAGCGCGACGGCACTGTACCGACATGTTGGCTCTAAAGAAGCGTTGGTCGATTTATGTTGCGACTATGTACTAGGGAAAGTCGAATTGCCGCAAGAGAAAGACTGGGAAGCATACCTTTACACGTTTGCGAAAAACTTTAGACAAGCACTTATGTCTATTCCGGGTTCGGTCGCGTTTATTCGCCATAGCCAAAGTTTCACGCCGGCTTCAAGCATCATCGTCAACGATATTTTAGGTATCTTCAGAGAGGCCAAATTTGAAGCAGAAGTTGGTTTTATGGCGTTTGCGAGTGTTTATACGCGAGTAACGGACATCGTTGAGCATCAAGAACAAGCTGCACGCAATGAACCTCAATCTTTTCCTGAATTGGACGCCGAGCAACTGCCTCATTTTGCGTGGTTAATGAGTCAAGCTAAGCCCGTGAACTATGAAAAGTACTTCGATGATGGTATTCGAATCACGATCGAAGGTCTCAAAGCCGTTTACAAATAGAACGCATTACTCGAGAGGTGGATATGTCGTCATACATTGATAACGCGATCGGTGGTTGGATTCGCAATGCTGAAAAAACAGGTGAGCTGAAAGACAACCCTTACAGAGGTAAAAAGCTCGACCTTGAAGACTATTTTAAAACACCCGCTGAGCACCGAATGGGTATGAAGATTCTTAAAGACGCAAACTGTCTACCGCCAGCGGTGCAAATGATGCAGCTTATCGAGAAGAAGCAGAAAGAATTCGAAAGCTCAGAAGATCCTGAAACGAAAGAAGTGCTGAGAAAGGAAATTATGGCGCTTAAGTTGAAGAAAGATCTTCTGATTGAGGCTAATAACTGATCTCAGCAAAACATGTGTATTCGTCAGTGGGTATTCGAATCGATCAATAACGATCCCAGTACGGTGTATCAGTGCCGAGTTTTTCGCTGATGAAGTCAATGAACACTCGCACTTTCAATGGCATGTGTTTGCGCTCTGGAAACACCGCATAGATGGCATGCTCAGGGAGAGAGAACTCTTCCATAAGCGGTTTTAAGTTACCGGCTGCAAAGTCTTTGGCGGCGATGAAGGTCGGTAATTGTGCGATGCCAGAGCCTCTTAATAGCAACTGGCGAATCGCTTCACTGTTGTTGACCACAAAGTTGCCCTTCGGCAGTACCTTATATTCGTTACCGCTGTTGATGAACATCCATTCCACCCCGCCTCGGAAATACGAATAACGCAAACAGTTGTGCGTCACCAAGTCGCTTGGTTTGGTTGGCACGCCAAATTCTTTTAGGTATTCGTGAGAGGCGCACAGTACGCTTTTACACGGAGCAAGGCGCTTAGCGACAAGGTTAGAAGTCGCAAGTTCGCCAATGCGAATCCCCAAATCAAAGCCTTGTTCGACCAAGTCCACCATGGCGTCTTCTAGCTGTAAATCGACCTCAATTTTCGGGTAACGTGCAAGAAATTCGCTGATAAGTGGCGCAACGTGCAAAACACCAAAAGACATCGGGGCTGTGATTTTGAGCCTACCTTGCGGTGAGCCTTGCAACTCGGAAACGGCATCGACACCTTGTTGAGCAAGGTTCACTGCTTGTGAAGCGTACTCGAAGTATCGACGTCCAGCTTCGGTTAAGCTGAGCTTTCTTGTGGTGCGATTAAGCAAGCGAATACCGAGGTCATCTTCGAGTTGATTAATGCGTTTGCTGATCGCCGATTTGGTGAGGTTCAACTGCTTGGCTGCAAGGGAAAAGCTGCCGCATTCTACGACAGCGACAAATACTGGCAGTGACGCAATGGCATTCACGGTGTGCTCCTAGGTTATTGGGGTTATCTATTATTAGTCATATTGTTGAGAAAAACGATACAATCATTTTCCAATTATAGAGATTATCTTCAAGAAGAAAACAATTAGACTATGTGGCAGAAAACGACCTGGATATTGGAAAGAAGAAAATGAAATACGATTGGATCTTGTTTGATGCTGACGAAACCTTGTTTCACTTTGATGCCTTCAAAGGTTTGCAGCTAATGTTTTCTCGCAAAGGCGTAGACTTCACCGAGCAAGATTTTGCCCACTACCAAACGGTCAACAAGCCACTTTGGGTAGATTACCAAGATGGTAAAGTGACAGCAGATGAGCTCAAGCACAAACGCTTTACTGAGTGGGCAGAAAAGCTCAATACCACGACGGCGGATCTCAACACGGCATTCTTAGAAGCGATGGCAGACATCTGTACTTTGTTGCCGGGTGCGAAAGAGTTGATGGAAGCGCTGCAAGGTAAAGCCAAAATGGGCATCATCACCAATGGTTTTACCGAGCTGCAAGCGATTCGTCTAGAACGCACAGGTATGAGCGATTACTTCGAGCACGTGGTGATTTCTGAACAAGTCGGTATTGCCAAGCCGGATCTAGGAATTTTTGAGTACGCGATGACGCAAATGGGTAACCCGTGTAAGACGCGCGTCTTGATGGTGGGTGACAACCTGCATTCTGATATCTTGGGTGGTAACAACTTCGGTATTGAAACATGCTGGCTGAACACCACAGGTGCAAGTGTGGATGAGTGCATTGCACCAAGCTACACGGTTGAATCATTGAATGAGCTTAAGAGCATCCTCATCGCTTAAGCTTAAGTAAACAAATAAACGGAAAAAGCGCTGATTTCTCAGCGCTTTTTTGTTTTTATCGATACTGTTTTGTGTCAATCGATCTTGCTTATTGGTTTGCGTTTTTTTCAGTCAATTCGCCTTGTACTTGTCGTTCTTTCTCACCAAGCTTGAAGTAAATCTTGCCGACGATGACCTCTGAAATCAGGATGGTAAACACCACCGCAAAGAAGGCTACAACACCGTTCCAAGGACCACTAAAGTCAACCTTTTCACCAAATAGGATGTTAATTGCTTCTAGCATCACGAACTTCGAACCGACCAAAATAACGTAAGTCGAAAGACCGCGATAAATCTTAGGTGCCGTGCCCGGTTTCGATTTAAAGTACTCTGCAATTTTGTGTTCCGCTTTGATCGACAGCTTCAAAAGCAACTGAAGCAGCAATGCCGCGGCGAAAGAAATCGTAAACGAATCAATCGTTACAAAGTCCCAGTATTCGTCATAGAAGTTCAGTACCGTAAGGTCTACCAATACCGCCAAGGTATAACCAACAAACAGACGCTGTGGAGTGTTGAAACCGTAGACTTTATCCGATGCGCTCATAAGAACCCTCAATCAATAATGAACAAGTTTGCAAAGCCATGCCTTGCGTCGATGGGTTAACTATATGAGTTCCTCGAATTGAAAACTTGCCATTTCGCGCCATCCTAACCATTGCGATGAATGATTGTTTTGATTGGATATATTGAATACCAATAAGCGCGTTGAATTTGAAAACCGTCTACAAACTGACACGCAAACAGCGTTAGAATGGCGCTTAATCCAATAAGTAATTTCGAAGAATCAAGCAGTAAGGACTCTCATGGCAGACATCAAGCAGCTCGACAGCAAAGTGGTGTATCAAAATAAATGGATGACGGTACGTGAAGATAAAATCCAACGCCCTAGCGGAGCCGAAGGCATTTACGGTGTGGTCGATAAGCCAGACTGTGCGGCGATTCTGGCTATCGATAACGGTGTGATTCATTTAGTACAGCAGTTTCGTTACACCGTAGGGCAACGTTGTTGGGAAATCCCGCAAGGGGCGTGGGAATCAAATCCAGATGCGGATCATCTTGAGCTAGCAAAAGGTGAACTTCGTGAAGAGACCGGCATGCAGGCTAATAAGATGGAGTACGTTGGTGCGCAGTTCATCGCTTACGGGTTCTTAAACCAGACTTGCCACGTGTACTTCGCGAGTGAGTTGTCTGAAGTGGGCAATCAGCTAGACAGCGAAGAAGAAGATTTGATCACTCGTTCGTTTTCTGTCGAAGCGTTTGAGCGCATGATGATAGACGGCGAAATCAAAGACTGCGTGACCATTGCCGCTTATGGTTTAGCAAAATTGAAAGGCTTAGTGTAAGTAATAGAGCGAGCCGAAGTTTCGTTGGTGTAAAAGGCTCGTGATGAGCCTTTTAACGGTAAGTTTTGAGATGAATCATCGCCGCATGTTGTTACCATTGCAGTTTGGCGTAATGCTACTCACCACCGCCGCCGTCTCCCCCGAAGTCTCCGCTGTCAGCATCGAAATCATTAGAATCGGTGGCGGGTTGTTGTTTGTTGCAGTCCTGAATTTCTGCGTAAGTCAGTAAAGCACTGACGCTTACAAGATCTGTCGCTTGGTCAAACAAGGCAAGTGAGACTTCTGATTGAAATTCAACATGCTCACCCAGCTCTTGGCTTAGCCCTATCGACACGTAAGTGGTTTGGTTAATGAACATGCCGTATGCGAGAAGGGCGAAAGCGTCGTCTGTTTTTCCATTTTCTTTGAGTGCCCAATCGATCTCTTTCTTCGCGTAATCCGTTTTCTCACCATACTTGAGCACGAGTTTAGGTGTAATGTCTTTTGCGATTTCTCGAATTTGGCGGTTTCGTTTCCAACTTCCAAACATAATGATTTCCTTTCAACAGGCGGTTAATCTTGGGCTATCGTCTCTCTAGTACTTCAATGAGTTCATATCGGTACAAACTTGTATCTGCTGGCGCATTCTCTGGAGTAAATTGCTGGATGCGTTTGACTTTTAAGGTGTACTCATAGCCGGGTTCAAATTCAAAACCGTCAATTTGATCATAGAAGTAGTTACCGTCCACGACCATGCACTTCATTGGAGCCACACCCACGCAGTCTACACGCTCAGGAGCGACATGAATTGTCATTGTGTTCATGGTGTCATCAGAATTGCGCTGAGCACAACCAAACAGCACCGTTGCCATCATAGGCAATACAATATAGTGTTTTAGATTCATTCTTTGTTCCTTAAAAAGTGACCAAATTATCATAGCAAGATTGACGAAAAACGACCTTGAACTTTGCGTTAGGGGCTTTATTCCCAAGTGGTTTCAAGATGCAGGGTTCAGAGCGTTGTCATTGAGTCGAGTTCAAGGAAAACAATGCAGCGTAATAGCTAGCTCTTGCCAAGTTGTATATAGTATTTCATTCATAAACCTTTGGCGGAGCAGTAGCGTGAAATTATTGGCAGATAAAACTGGTGAACAATTTTTGCAAATTTTAGATGAGCAAGGTGACACGTTAACGGTGCAATTCATCTCCAATGAAGGTGAGCCAAAAGGGCAGCCATTCAAAGATTCTCTCAAAGGGTTGATATTGGCGGGTTGGTCTCATCGAACAACATCGACTGCGATTGGCATCTCTCGATTCAAAAAGGGCTATCTTGAAGATGCGCATGTGAGTTTTGCGTTGCATCGTCTCTATCCTTTGGGACGCAAAGTAAAGCTGCCAAGTGGAGAAATCGTTCAAATCGCAAGTTATGCCAATACTCACGTTGATGGTTATTATATGTTTGTGCGTCGTGAAGGGGAGCAAGAATTGGTGCGTATGAAGATGTCACCGGATTGGCTGCTAATGCCGTCAGAAAAGCTACTTGCTCTACCTTATTATCCTCGTCCTCGAACTCAAAAAGAGCTAGATGTGATTGATGAATTCGATAGCTGGGCTGGTGGCTTTTAATCGTTAGCTTATCGATAATCAAACCCAAATCGCGCTAAGTAGTGCCAGACTTTCTTCAAATCTTGCTCGTCAAACGCTTTTGCTTTTACCGCTTCACCAATAATGCGTGGTGTTAGCATGCCATTTTCTGCAACTTGATTTGCGATGTCTAAAATGGTTTGTCCTCGGTAGTCTGGATAAAGATTGATGTCTTCTATTGAGACACAAAAGCCACTGTGCCAACGAATTTCAACTGGTAACTCGCGAGCGTAATCTTCTACCTCTGTGCCTTTAAATGAAGGATCGAGCACCAAGGCTCGAATATCTTCCTCCAAGCGCAAATCGCCGTGGATTTGAGTTTCGATATAGGCGTCCAACCTGTCAGGCGCTTGCGCGTTTAACTCATCCAACAAGGGTTGAACATGTTCAATGGTGGCGAAGTGCTCTGGCTCGAAGAAGCTATCTGGATAACAAAATGTCGCTCGTTTAGTGATCTCTGGTTTCAATAAGAAGTAGCTCGACCCAAATCTTGGTGAAGCGCCAACTTCTGAACCTGAGAAGTTTAACGCGCCATACTTTGGGCGTTGATTTGGTTGGCTATTGTCGTACACACCATCAAACACGCGTTGCTCCCAACGCCAACGCTCTCCGCCTTTATAAGCTGTTAATCCGCCATTGCTTGTACCGGTTTCAAACTGAGATTTGAGCTTTCCGTCTTGCGCAATTGCTTTGAGAAGAGGTATGCCTTGAGAGGTCAAACGATCGGGATGGAAGTTAATTGTGACCGAAAATGGATGTGATTGAGGTGCTCCAACAGATTTCGAGCGAATGATTTCAAGAGCGCGTTGAGTTAAAGGATGTTCGAGCATGACGTTGACCTCAGAGTTTTCTTCAACTTATCGAGTTCGAACGACGAATACAATCTCTGGCTTATGAATGGGAATAAGGCAATTAGAACCTCTCGACTACAGAGAGGTTCTATGAGTTTCGTTAGCTTAGAAAGGATGGTTTGACAATTGATTCGTACTTTCTAGCATTTTTTCTGCCACGTAGTGGTGTGTTGCTGTGGTCGGGTGTGTTACGTCCCAGAATACAAACTTATCAGAGCCAGAAGACGCACACTCAGAACGCAATGAGTGATGGTATAGGTAATCTACCGATGAAGAGCGGTTGATGTCTTGGCAAGCTTGGCTCGCGTTTACAAAACTGTGTTGCTCTGGATTTGCTGTTAAGCTTTCAAACAGTGCATGCGTATCGTACAAGGTAACGTTGTAGCCTTGTGCAGTGTAATACGCTGCTTGTGCTTTGATGAACTCATTCATTTCCACGATCTTCGCGCGGATCTTGTTGATTTCTTCTTGAGTCGAGTAGGTAAACTGTGGTGCACGTGTTGCATCTGGTAGTGTCATCAACAACAAGTTCTTCGCACCTGCATCGGTCAGTTTAATCAAGGCTTCCGCGTAGTCTGATTTCACTTCTGGCACGCTACGGTTGTAGTTCATGAAGTCATTTAGACCAAACTCAAGGGTAAACAGGGTATTAGCAGGCTTGTAGTTTTTCGCTAATTTCGCATATGCCAAGTAAGAGGAAACTTGCTCACCTACACCAGTCAGAGCGATGTATTGGTTTTCGCCTGCCGCGCCACCCACAGCCCAGTTGTATAGCGGTAAGTTTTTCGCTTGAGCAATGTACTCAGTCCACACAAAACCGTTTGAGAAGTGTCCCAAGAACCAGCTATTTGGATTCGGGAATCGCCATTGTGATGCATTAAAGATGTTGCCTGTATCAGACAAGCTGTCACCCAATGCTACGACCTTGTTGATTTGGTCTGGCTGCATGACAGGGTCGTTGCTCCAGATAGTATGGTTGTAGGAGAAACGGTTATCGGCTGCAAAGAAGGTGATGTCAGCGTTTTCATTTGCTAGGTCCAGAGTTTGCTCACAACGTTGCTTGATAACACTTTGCGGTGTGTCTGTGTAGAACATGTTCTTGAAAGAAACCGAACTCCACCAGTAGCCATCAAGCGTGAAGTAACTGCCGTCTGGATTTTCTGCCCATTCCCAATCGGTCGCAGGTTCATCTTTTGAATAACTGGTGCGGTACCAGCAGCGGACATAAGTGTAAGTTTGTTTCGCTTGCGCGCTTCTTACTTGAGAGGCACTGACCATCTCTGGAGACAATGTTGGCTCGGCAGCGTGAGCAAAACTTAGTGGTAGTAATAATGCACTAAGTAACGTAATAGTTTTATTCATGATTCACTCTCTGTGATGATTATCGTCATGATTTAGGTGAGAATTTATCTCACCAAACGTCCTCATTCTGAGTAAATACCCTACTTAGTCAAATATCTAATTATTCATTCTGTCAATTCTGGTACCGCGTTCAACTTTCAATAGATTTAGTAAATAGCATAATTTTATAAAATCTAGAATAATTACTCACTAACATTAATTTAACATGCACTTTTGACGTTAATAAGTAATTGCTTTATAAGAAAATTGGTTCTCTTTTGATGTTCACTTTATCTGTTGATTAAATGATCTTTTATTAACAATTATGCATTCACAAAATCAATTGTTTGGATTTTTTTACAAATAATCTATAGCTGAGTAGCTCATGTTAATGATAGGTGAATGATTTTTCATGAGCGTAAAGTGAATAAAAATCAGCTCAAAAAGGAATAGAGCAAATGCATCACACAACAACTAAATTAAATGGCTTGTTTTCATTGTCTGTCGTTGCAGTGGCACTGACATTTTCGATGTCAGCGCATGCGGCTCCTCTGACGGGGTTCGACGAATCTAACTTGCCGACCAAATACATCGTCAAATTTAAAGAAGATACGTCCAGTCCTTCAGCATTGGGTGGGAACTCATTCTGGGGACCACGTATCGCGCAAGAGTCGGTCTTAGATCAGCTCAAAGCGCGTAAAGTGGAAAAGCTAGGAAATCGCGCGATTTACAGCGTGGAAATGGAAGACTCGGAGTTGGGGCAACTGCGTAACCGCAGCGACGTGGAATACGTTGAAATTGACCCACCGCGTTATCTGTTAAGCGAGACTATCCCTTGGGGCTATGAGGCGGTGAATGCTCAGCTTCTGAATGACTCAAATGCAGGGAATCGCACCGTGTGTATCATCGACTCGGGTTACGATTTGGCGCACAACGATCTGAGTGGTAACCGAGTGTCGGGTACAAATGATAGCGGTACCGGTTCTTGGAGTGTTCCGGGTAATAACAACGCTCACGGTACACACGTAGCGGGTACGATTGCCGCGATTGCCAACACGGAAGGCATCAAAGGCGTTATGCCAAACCAAAACGTGAATTTGCACATTGTTAAGGTGTTCAATGAAGCGGGTTGGGGCTACTCATCCAGCTTGGTGAAAGCGGTACAAACTTGTGCTGACAACGGCGCGAACGTGGTCAACATGAGCCTTGGTGGTAGCCAGTCGAGTGTGACAGAGAAAAACGCGTTGCAAACCATTTACGACCAAGGCGTGTTGCTGATTGCCGCTGCGGGTAACGATGGTAATACTGCGCACAGTTACCCAGCATCTTACGATTCAGTTATGTCGGTTGCGGCGGTGGATGATAAGCGTGATCACGCGGCGTTCTCTCAAGCGACAGACCAAGTTGAAATCGCAGGTCCGGGCGTAGCGATTCTATCTACGGTGACAGTGGGCGAGGGTAAGCTTTCAGACATTCGCTTGAACGGTGTTAGCCAGTTCGATCGTGGTATCGTTCCTCACAACCGCTTGATCCAATCGGGTGGCAGTTACGGTCCTGATCCAGTAGCCGGTTCTATCACGGCGACACTGGCAAGCTGTGATGTATCTGGTAGCAGTTTCAGCTGTGGTGATATGTCTGGCAAGATCTGTTTGACCGAGCGTGTGGGTAACCAATCATCAGGCAACTACCCAGAAATCGATGCAGTTCAAGCGTGTTACAACGCAGGTGCAAGTGCGGCGATTGTGTACAGTAACTCTGAGCTTCCGGGTTTGCAGAATCCTTTCCTTGTCGATCAAAACAACGCGGCGCGTATTGTGTCAGTAACCGTTGATCGTGCCTTCGGTCAGGAGCTGTTGAGCTATGTTGGTCAAGAGATCACGGTATCGACCACTAAGGGTGAAGACTACGAGTATTACAACGGTACTTCGATGGCGACGCCACACGTAACCGGTGTTGCAGGTTTGGTATGGAGTTACCATCCAACCTGTACCGCAGCTCAAGTACGTAACGCGCTGATCAAGACAGCAACGGACATTGACGTAACAGGTCGTGATAACCGCACTGGTCATGGTCTTGTGAATGCTGAGGCTGCGAAACAATACCTAGACGCTGGCTGTAATGGTCCGGATGGCGGCGGCTCTGGCAACGACAACGTTCTAGAAAATGGCGTGGCGAAAACGCAGCTTTCTGGCGGCAGCAAATCAAGCACAGTATTCGTGTTTGACGTCCCTGCGGATGCAACGCAAGCGACATTCAACATGAGTGGTGGCTCTGGTGATGCTGACCTTTACGTGCGCTTTAATGGCACACCAAGCACCAGCACTTACGACTGTCGTTCATGGGCGGGCGGTAATGGCGAAAGCTGTAGCTTGAACGTATCTGGCGCAGGGCAATATGAAGTATTAGTTTACGGCTACAGCGCGTACTCTGGTGTTTCTCTTGTTGCAGCGCATAACGGTTCGGGTGATTCATCTGGTGGCGGCTCTACACCTTCTAGCTACACCAACTCGAATGCAGTAGCGATTCCTGACAACAGCTCTGCAGGTATCGTAAGCCCATTAGATGTGGCTCGCTCTGGCGATGCGGGTTCAGTGACTATCGACTTGGATATCACTCACACCTACATTGGCGATCTTCGTGTCACGCTAACGTCACCTGACGGTGGTCAAGTAGTACTGCACGACAATGCGGGTGGCGGTGCGAACGACATTAAAACCAGTTTCCAAGCGGACTTCTCTGGTTTTGAATCACAAGGCACATGGGAACTTAAAGCGGTGGACAATGCCAGAAGAGACACAGGCACCATCAACAGTTGGACTCTGACCTTTCAATAAGGAGTGACTATGAAGAAGTTGACCTTACTTTCTTTGTCTGCGGTAGGCGCTACCGCACTATTGGCAATCGGACTGAGCTCAAGCAGCTTGGCAAACAATCAAGGATTTCCTCTCGTGGATGAACGCCAAGATCAAGCCGAGCAGCAACCTGCACGTTACTTTGTTAAGTATCATGAGGGGAAAGAGAGCGAAGTGAGAGCGCTTCTTCGTCAGCACAACATTGAAGTGGTCGACGCTCTGGTGAAACAACACGTGTTGGTTGTGGTGGGTGAACAGGCGGAAGTCGATAAGCTCGTGGATCACAATGCGGTCGAATATACCGAGCAAGAACCGACAAGAAAGCTGCTATCTAACGGAACTACGCTTCAATAAGCCAAACTTTCTTAAGATAGTGTCAAAAAGAAAAACGCCCCTCACGTGAGGGGCGTTTGTTTTCTTTCTACGATTGCTTTCTTCTAAAGGTCGTCGTTTGCTATGACGAGATATTCTTGAAGATTGATGCCGATGAACCTATTCGCGCATCAATCAAGTCAGTTATCAGCTAGTTATATTCAGACTAACTACTTAGCGAACAATCAGACCCAGTAAGATACCAACAGCGCCGAAGTCTGCGTCACTAAAGGTCGTGTTAGCAAAGCCTAGGTCACCCAGTACTGGCATTAGGAATACTGGTAGGAAGGTAATCAGTAGACCTTGTGCAAAAGCACCCAAGATTGCACCGCGACGACCACCTGTAGCGTTACCAAATACACCTGCCGCTGCACCTACAAAGAAGTGTGGAACGACACCAGGGATAATCACAGTAAGCCCCATCACGTAAAGTAGGAACATACCCAAAAGACCCGCCGCAAAGCTCGATAGGAAGCCAACCAATACTGCGTTTGGTGCGTATGGGAATACAACCGGACAATCAAGCGCAGGTTTCGCGTTTGGTACTAGTTTGTCTGAGATGCCTTTAAACGCCGGAACGATTTCTGCGATAACCATACGTACACCTTGAAGGATAACGTACACACCACCGGCGAATGTGATGGATTGCATCAGCGCGAACATGAACCAGTGCTTACCACCGCTAACTTCGCGTACAAAGTCACCGCCAGCAAAGATACACGTCACCATAAAGATGATGCCCATGGTGAACGAGATTGCTACAGGCGTATCACGTAGGAACAACAAGCTCTTAGGTACGTTCATCTCTTCAGTAGAGTGTTCTTTGTTACCGAACTTGCTGCCAATAAAGCCCGCTAGTACGTAAGAAAGGGTAGAGAAGTGACCAATCGCAACGTCGTCAGAACCTGTTACTTGCTTCATGTACTTGTGAGCAATCGCAGGGAAGAACACCATCACAGAGCCCACAACCAGAGAGCCAAGCGCGATCAGTGGAACACCTTTCATGCCGCTAGAAGCAAGGATCGCCGCTACCATCATCGACATAAATAGCGTGTGGTGACCTGTTAGGAAGATGAATTTCCATGGCGTGAAGCGAGCGATCAAGATGTTCACTAACATACCGAAGAACATGATCATCGCCATCTCTTTACCAAACGCTTCTTGCGCGATAGAGACGATAGCTTCGTTGTTTGGAACCACGCCTGTGATGCCAAATGCGTGTTGGAAAATCGTCGCAAAGTCACCCAGAGAAGTCACAACTAGACCTGCACCCGCACCAAGCACGATGAAACCAAGAATGGTTTTTACCGTACCTTTAATACATTCAGTGACCGGTTTTTTCTGGGCAATTAAGCCGATTAGGGCGATAAGACCTACCAGAACCGCTGGCTCTGATAGGACATCGTTCATTAAGAAACTGAAAAATTCCATAACGCCACCTTATAGAGCGCCAAGCTCTTGAAGTGCCACAGATAGACGCTCTTTCATTGCCACTTTGTCGACCATGTTATCAAGCGCAACGATGCGTGGTTCAACGCCAAGTGCGTTCAACTGTTCAACGATGTCGTTAGTACCGATGAAGATGTCACAATCCGTACCTTTTGCAGAACCTAGATCGATATGATCCACTTCTGCGTTTACATTCAATTCTTTCACGATGCCTTTGATGCTCATTTCCATCATTAGGCTAGTACCAAGACCGTGACCGCAAACAACCATAATTTTCATAATTCAGACCTTTTCTTTTTATAGGGGTGTATGCCCATTTTTTAAGGGCACATCAGGAGTTAGTATTTTTCGATGATCGCGAGAACATCTTGTGTGTTTTGAGCGGTGCAGATGGCTTCTACATGCTCTTCATTCATAAACAACTCAGCCAGTTTAGAAATCGCATCCACGTGCGAGTTACTGTCTGTCGCGGCTAGCGTAACCAGCATTTTTACTGGATCGTTACCTTCAGAATCGAAGTTCACGCCGTTTTGAATCACCGTGATGGCAAGAGACAAACGGTTAACGCCATCTTCAGGGCGAGCGTGTGGCATTGCCATACCAGGACCTACCACGTAGTAAGGACCGAGCTCTTCGTGTGAGCGGTAAATAGCGTCCACGTAGCTTGGCTCAATCGCGCCATTTTCAATCAGTGCTTCACAGGATTTGCTCACCGCATCTTTCCAGTCAGTAGCATCAGAATGGATGCGAATCACATCAGAGGTAATCAGTTCACGTAGCATTGGATCTTTCCGGTTTGTTGTTTTGTTGATGGGTACTTTATCGATCAATTTGTCAGAAAAACCTGAGAATGATCACAAATGGTAGCGCTATCTGATAGCGCTATCATAAATTGTGATAGCGCTACCATTTTTATCAGTCACCCGAGTTTCATATGCTTGTGATCGACTTCTAATGCGCTAATATCAAAACCAATAAAACGCTGTGGTAAGATGTCGCGGCAGAAAATAGAGAACACTAAATAAGAACAATGAGCGAACCTCGCAAACGAAGAAGTACTGGCAATGTCACCTTGGCGGACGTCGCTAAAAAAGCCGGCGTAGGCACCATGACGGTGTCGAGAGCATTACGAACGCCCGAGCTAGTATCTGACAAGCTGAGAGAAAAGATTCAACAAGTGGTTGATGAGCTCGGCTATATCCCGAATAAAGCGGCAGGGGCTTTGGCGTCTGCTGAAAGTTACTCCATTGCTCTTATCATTCCTTCCCTGTTTGAAAAAGCGTGCGCGCTTTTCTTACCGAGCTTTCAACAAGCGTTGAACAAAGCAGGTTATCAGTTGCTGCTTGGCTACAGCGACTACTCGGTAGAGCAAGAAGAGAAACTGCTTTCGACATTTCTTGAGAGCCGCCCAGCCGGAGTGGTGCTGTTTGGTAATGAACACAGCCAACGTACTAATCAGCTTTTGGAAGCCTCGAACACGCCGGTATTGGAAATTGCTGAGTTAAGTTCGAAAGCCAGTTACCTCAATATCGGTGTTGACCATTTTGAGGTGGGTAAAGCCTGTACCAAGCATGTGATTGAGCAAGGCTTCAAGAACGTGGGCTTCATTGGTGCGCGTGGGGATCACTCCACTTTGCAACGTAAGCTACACGGCTGGCAAAGCGCGATGATTGAGAACTACCTTGCGCCGGACCATTTCTTAACCACCCACGAAGCACCATCTTCACAATTAGGTGCGGAAGGGTTGGCAAAGCTATTGCTGCGCGATTCAAGTTTGAATGCTTTGGTATGTAGCCATGAAGAGATTGCGATTGGTGCGTTGTTTGAGTGTCATCGCCGAGTGCTGAAAGTCCCGACCGACATTGCGATTATCTGTTTGGAAGGCTCTTCTATGGGTGAGCACGCCTACCCAAGTTTGACCTGTGCAGAATTCGATTACGAACGTATGGGGACGAAAGCCGCAGACAAGTTACTGCAAGCCATTAAAGGTGAGCCTGTAGAACATGCAACGGACATGGGTTTTAAGCTAAAACGCCGAGCGAGCACTGCGATCAACTAATTTGATTTGGTTAGAAACTAATACGTGATACAAAAAACCTCTCGATGCTGAGAGGTTTTTTATGCGTGAGAATAGTGATTGTCGACTAAGGACGCTCACCTGCTGCTAGGCGACGTTCGATATCTGCAACCACTTCTGGGAAGTCAGCAATGGTGTCGATTAGGTAATGCGGCGAGCTCTTTAGCAATTTTGCACGCGCTTTTTCACGAGCGGCATCAAGCGTTGCTTCGTCCGCGGCTTGGTATTCTTCAAACGTTAGACCTGCTTCGTTACCAGAAAGTAATAGACCAACGGTCCACATACCGGCGTTATGACCTTCATCGATGCCTGGGGCTGCGTCATCCACTTTGATACACGCATTAACGTTGGTAACATTCAGCTCAATCACGTTTTTCAGTGCCATAAATGGTGCAGGGCGACCACCTTGCGGTAGGTCATCCGTTGCTACTACGTAATCCGGTTTGTAACCGTAATCCGCTGCCACTGGAATCAGCACGTCCATCACTTCGCGAGGGTAACCAGAACAAGAACCGATCTTGATGCCTTTGTCTTTCAGACCGTTCACAACTTCAATCGCATTTAAGATAGGCTCTGCATGATCAGCCACTTTTGCTTTTTGCAGAGGCATAAATGCTGCATAGATAGCGTCGATGTCTTCGCTGGTCATTGAGCGACCAAACTTCTCATTCCAACGCTTATCAACCGCAGGAATACGACCCACAGCTTGGATGTGATCCCACTTACCAAGCCCCATTGGTTCACGTGCTTCTTCAAGGTCGATTTCGAAATCAAATCCTTGCTTGAACGCTTCCACAAAGATGCTGGTTGGCGCGAAAGAGCCGAAATCGACGATAGTGCCAGCCCAGTCAAAGATCACTGCTTGAATTGGTGAGGTGCTCATGTTCAATCCTTTTTCTTGCTTGCCAGAGCGCTGCCTACACATTGGAACCGCGCTCTGAATCAATTGGTGTTTGTTGAGGTCTATTGACTCTAGGTTTTGCTGACCTTTTGCGGTTAAATTTTGTTCGAGATAAAAGCGTTTTAATCGCGGCGAGAGGTTTGTAGCCTAGTCATTCTAAGCACAACACCTCACAACAAAGAGTAAAACGCTTTTAGCCGAACCCTTCGGGCAGCGTTTGTGGTTCCTTTCTTCTGCGTTATCGGCTTATCAGGTAGGACAGCTACAACTCAAAGCCTCTGCCTTGCATAAAGAACCCACAAACTGCTGCAAAAATCAGCTCAAAAGATCAACAAAACCTAAATGTAGTTAAAGTCTTTACACACTTTGGCGATGGCTTCTTCGAAGATTGCCAACGCTTCTGTTAGTTGTTCGCGAGTAATGATCAGCGGTGGGCTGAGCTGAATCACGTTACCTTGCGATACCTTGAAGCTCACTCCGTTGTTGAGGCATTGGTACAGCACAGCTTCCGCTTCGTCATACGCGCGTGCTTTGCTTTCGTGGTCAGTGACCAGTTCAATGCCCCATAACATGCCGATGCCACGAACATCGCCAATCACAGGGTACTTGGCTTTCATCTCTAGCAGCTTTTCACGCATGAACTGGCTGTCGGCTTTGGCTTTATCTAGCAAGCCGTCATGCTCAATGGCTTCCATGGTTGCCAGTGCTGCAGCACAACCGATAGGGCTTTTCTCATGAGTGTAATGACCCATTGAGATTTGCTCGGCAGTGTTGTATTTGTCTTTGGTTACCACGGCTGCGATAGGCACTAAGCCTCCGCCCAAACCTTTACCGATGCAGAGCATATCTGGCTCGATGTCGTAGGCTTGGTAGGTAAACCATTCACCACTGCGACCCATGCCGTTTGGGATGTCGTCGATGATCAGCATGACATTGTGTTTGTCACAGATTTCACGGATGCGTTTCCAATAGGCTTTACTTGGCACTTGAACATCCGTGTTGCGAACCGCCTCTGCGATAAACGCGCCCACGCCACCTTCTTTCTCAATCACGTACTCAAGGTAGTCGGCATAATGCACATCGCTACCGTCGGCAACTGGGAAAGCGCCTCGGTAAGATACAGCTGGTGGAATGCGCTCAACGCCTGCCATTAATGGTCCCATGCCTTGACGGAAACACGCTTCACCACCTACTGAGATGGCATCCAACGATGCGCCGTGGAAGGAATCCCACAGAGACACCACCTTGTAGTTGCCCGTGATGTGGCGCGCTAGTTTAAGTGCCATGCCAACCGCAGATGTGCCACCCGGAGCAAACAGCACGCGGTTCAATTCGCCGCCACAGATTTGGGTGAGCTTTTCGGCACATTCAATCGCGGTTTCATTGGTAAAACGACGTGGTGAAAACGGCAGTTTGGCAATTTGCTCTTGCACACGTTTAATCACATGCGGATGACCATAGCCTAGCTGGTGGACGTTATTGCCATGAAAGTCCATGTACTTTTTGCCGGTAGCATCTTGGATATAGATGCCTTCCGCTGCTTCCAAGGTATCTAAGCAAGGCGTTGACATGGCTTGATGAAGAAAGACCTCCGAATCACGCTTCAATAATGCTTGCGTGCGTTCGTCATCCATCGATGCATTCCAAGCTTGGCGCGCTGGTGTCGTGTTGACATCACCTTCGCTGCGGAAATGGGTCGGTTTGATATTCTGAGTCATAACGCTCTCTCAATCAGAAGGCTGCTTTACGCAACTTGCCAGTACATTGCTTTTTCAATCGCACCGATTAAGCGCTCGATATCTGCTGGGTAAACTTCGCCAATGTTGCCGATACGGAAGCAATCTGCGTTCGATACCTTACCCGGATAAATCACAAAACCTTGCTCTTTCAAACGCGTGTAGAACGCTTTGAATTGGTAATCACTGTGCGTTGGAGAGTAGAAAGAAGTGATGATTGGCGAGTGTAGGTCATCACTCAGTAGTGGCTCAAACCCCAAAGAACGCATACCTGCAACCAGTGTTTTCTGGTTAGTTTGGTAACGGTGATGACGAGCCTCAATGCCGCCTTCTTGTTCCAGCTCTAACAAGGCTTGGTAGAAAGCGCGAACCGTGTGCGTTGGAGACGTGAAACGCCATTTGCCGTGGTTCACTTCCATGCACTGCCACTGGTCGTAAAGATCAAGGCTCAAAGAACGTGCCTGACCTTGGCACTTTTCGAGCTCAGTTTGTTTTGCAATCACAAAGCCAAAACCCGGTACGCCTTGAATACATTTGTTTGCAGAGCTGATCATAAAATCGATGCCTAGCTCAGCGATATCGATAGGAATGCCACCAAAGCTCGACATGGCATCGAGAATCACCACTTTGCCGTGTGCTTTTGCCGCAGAAGCAAATGCCTTAATTGGGTTAAGCATGCCAGTGGTTGTCTCACAGTGAACAATCGCCACGTGTGTGATAGCAGGATCCGATGCCAATGCAGTTTCCACCTCGTTCAAGTGTGGCTGTGATGTTTCGCCAGGGGAAACTACATGGCATGGAATATTTAGGTAATCAGCGATCTGAGCGATACGCGCACCGTAAGCACCGTTGTCGACTACCAACAACTTTCCATCTTTGCCAATGGCGCTGCCAATCGTCGCTTCTACTGATGCGGTGCCGCTACCTTGCATTAGTACGCTGGTGTAGCCGTCTTGCTCCGTCGCCAGTTTTACAAGCTTAGTGCGGATCACTTCTACAATGTCTTTGTTGTATTCATCATCCCAAGTACACCAGTCTTTAAGCATGGCTTCACGTACCGTTTCAGAAGTAGATAGAGGACCTGGAGTCAGTAGTAGGTATTCGTTTTTCATCTCGATTTCCATCAGAATAAGCTAATTGGTCTACACCAAATTTCGGGTTCACTCTAGCGAGGAAGAAAAGGGCAGTAAATAGGCGAATATCCAATTTCATAAAACTTTAATATCCAGAAAATGGCGGATCAATTGAACGATTATTCATCGCAAATTTTCGTAAAACTGCCATTTAATGGTCATGATTTCGTCACAAAGGCTCAGTAGGGTGTATATCGTCAACTGGTACAGACCAAATGAAAACTTAGCCAAATTAACTGGAGAAAATGATGAAAAACCGTTTGATGAAAGGATCGCTGGCTGCACTTGTCTCTCTGCTAGCTACGAATGCAATGGCAGCACAGGAAGTCACGGTTTACACCGCTTTCGAAACTGACATTCTTGCGAAATACAAGTCTGCGTTTGAGAAAGATAACCCAGATATCAAGATTAAGTGGGTTCGTGATTCAACCGGTATCATGACGGCGAAATTGCTGGCAGAAAAGAACAACCCTCAAGCGGAAGTGGTTTGGGGTCTTGCTGGCTCGTCAATGGCACTGCTTAAAGATGAAGGTCTTCTTAAGCCTTACACGCCAAAAGGTTTGGAAGAGCTGCACGCGAACCTAAACGACCCTCAATCAAACCAAGCTTGGTTCGGTAACGATGCGTTCTTTAACGCAGTTTGTTTCAACGAAGCGGTAGCGAAACAACTTAACCTACCGAAACCAACGTCTTGGGAAGACCTAACAAAGCCGGTTTACAAAGGTCACATTGCAATGCCGAACCCAGCGTCTTCAGGCACTGGTTACATGCAGGTTTCTGCTTGGCTACAAAACATGGGTGAAGATCAGGCATGGAACTACATGCGTGACCTAGATAAGAACATTGCACACTACACGCACTCTGGTTCTAAGCCATGTGTTCAAGCGGGTATGGGTGAAGTAGCTATCGGTATTTCGATGGCGAGCCGCGGCGCGAAGTTGAAAACACAAGGCGCGCCACTAGCGGTTATCACACCAAAAGGCATCGGCTGGGAATCAGAAGCGGTTGGTCTAGTAAAAGAATCGGATGCAGCGAAACGTGTTGTCGACTGGTCAATCTCTAAAGCAGCAAACGAGCTTTACGTAGAAATGTACCCAGTGGTTGCACATAAAGAAGTGAAAGCGACAGTATCGAACTTCCCGAACGTTCAAGAGAACATGGCGAAGATGGACTTCGCGCAAATGGGCAGCAAGCGTGCAGAGATTCTAGCGGCATGGTCTGAGAAGTTTGACGCGAAATCAGAGCCAAAGTCTTAATTGAATTTACTTTGAGTTGAATGCTGAAATCCACCTCGGTTGAGGTGGATTTTTTGTTTTCTCTGTTATTTCAGAGTTTGCTGAAAGTAGATTCCTAGTCTCACCTAGGTTCGCTGGAATGACGGACTTAAGAAAGTTGGGATCTTCTATCCGCACTTACAACGTCATTCTCGAGAGCGACGGAGGAGTGAGTCGGGAATCTCAGAATATAGTGCTTGTAAGAGATTCCGGATGGCTCGCTTAGGCTCGTCCGGAATGACGATCTTAAGCGTATGGCGTGAAAGTCAAAGCTCGTAATTCTAGGCAATGAGTGTGATTTCAGAATTTATGAACCACACTCACCACGTCATTCTCGAGAGCGACGGAGGAGTGAGTCGGGAATCTCTAATTACCACTTGAACAAACCTCATCTCCCTTCATCTATTTGTCATCTTCTGGCTATAAATTTGTCATTGGAACGTAACACTCCAAAACTAAAGTTGGTATATACCATCTGGAGCGTGTGTTATGTCAACTAACCAACATTACCTAAATATCGAAAATGTAGTGAAGCAATTCGGACAGTTCACTGCATTAAAGAAAATCTCGCTAGCGATTGAAAAGGGCGAGTTCGTTTGTTTTCTTGGTCCTTCTGGCTGCGGTAAAACCACTCTGCTACGTGCCATTGCAGGTTTAGACTTGCCAACGTCTGGTGCGATTTTTCAAAACGGTCAAGAGACCACATTCCTACCACCAGAGAAGCGCGATTTCGGCATCGTATTCCAATCTTACGCGCTGTTTCCGAACCTAACTGTGCAAGAGAACATTGCGGTGGGTTTGAAGAACCAAGGTATGTCGACCAAAGAAGCGCTAGAGAAAGTAGATTACTGGTTAGAAACCATTGGTCTTCCAACCTCTGGCGAGAAATTCCCTAACCAACTTTCTGGTGGTCAACAGCAGCGTGTAGCACTCGCTCGCGCATTAGCGTTGTCTCCGGGTCTACTGCTACTTGATGAGCCGCTGTCAGCGCTGGATGCAAAAGTACGTGTTCACTTACGTGACGAGATTTGTAAGCTGCAACGCAAGCTGGGCATCACCACCATCATGGTTACGCACGATCAGGATGAAGCGTTGTCGATGGCGGATCGTATCGTGGTAATGAACCATGGTGTGATTGAGCAAGTCGGCACACCTCAAGAGATCTACCAACAACCAGCGACGCGCTTTGTTGCTGAGTTTGTCGGCAGCATGAACTTTATAGAAACCTCAGTAGCTACGAACTCCCAAGTACGGATTGCCGAAACCTTGATGCCAGCGCCAAGCTTGACCAATCGTAAGATTCAACGAGGTGACCGCTTCGACCTTGCGGTGCGCCCTGAAAGCATCAAGTTCGTTGAAAACTACAACAACTCTTTACCTGTGCGAGTTACCGCAACCGAGTTTTTGGGGGCGTTTTTCCGCATTGATTGTGTATTGCAAAACGACAGCTCAACGAAAACCATCGTCGTGGATGTGCCTGTTGAAACGGTTCAAAAACTCAATATCAAGGCGGGCGATGTACGTTACATCCAGTTTGCTGAAGAAGGGCTGCATGGTTACGCCGTGCCCTCGGTTGATAAAGCGCTAGCGGCGTAGGTGTAAACATGGATGCGAAGACAATGACGATGAATAGCCTGACCACACAAGACAAAGCAAAATCCCTACTCGGACGTGTCAGCCGCGACAACCTTGTGTTGTTTGGTTTGCTCGCTGGTTTGTCGACCATGATGGTGCTGTTCATCTTAATGCCGCTTTGGGCAATGTTGACCAAGAGTGTGCAAAATGCCAATGGCGAATTTGTCGGATTGGCAAACTTTGCGACGTACTTTTCCTCTTCAAGCTTGTGGGTATCGGTGGGAAACACCTTCACTTTGGGCGTGATTGTGACCTCGGTAGTGGGTGCGCTTGCGTTTGGTTATGCCTACGCGCTGACTCGTTCATGCATGCCGTTTAAAGGTTTGTTTCAAATCCTAGGCACTGCGCCAATCCTTGCGCCTTCGTTGTTACCAGCGATCAGTTTGATCTTCCTTTTCGGTAATCAAGGCATTGCCAAAGAGATGCTGTTAGGAAACTCGGTTTACGGCGTGATTGGTATCTCGATGGGTTTGATTTTCTGGACCTTCCCTCATGCATTGATGATTTTGACCACTTCGCTGCGCACTTCAGATGCTCGCTTGTATGAAGCCGCCCGTGCACTTAAAACTTCACCCATCAAAACCTTCTTTATGGTGACGTTACCTGCGGCGAAATACGGTTTGATCAGTACGCTTATCGTGGTCTTTACGCTGGTCATCACGGACTTTGGTGTGCCGAAAGTGATTGGTGGCAGCTATAACGTTCTGGCGACTGACATCTTCAAGCAAGTTGTGGGACAGCAAAACTTTGCGATGGGTGCGGTGACCAGCATTATGTTGCTATTTCCTGCGGTAATGGCGTTCGGCGCAGACCGCTGGGTACAGAAAAAACAAAAGAGCTTATTCGACACGCGCTCGGTGCCTTATCAGCCAGAGCCTAACAAAGCGCGCGACAGCATTTGTTTGGTTTACTGCAGCATCATTTCTATCGCAGTGCTGGCAGTACTTGGTATGGCGGTATATGGCTCGTTAGTTACGTTCTGGCCTTGGAACAAAGCGCTGACGCTAAACAACTACAACTTTGCTGAAATGAGCACTTACGGTTGGAGCCCATTCTTCAACTCGCTAACGCTGGCAGGTTGGACAGCGGTTATTGGTACAGCCATCATCTTTGTCGGTGCGTACTGTATTGAGAAAGGGCGTGCATTTGGTCCAATTCGTCAAGTGATGCAAATGCTTAGCGTCGTGCCAATGGCGGTTCCTGGTATGGTGCTTGGCTTGGGTTACATCTTTTACTTCAATGATGCGAACAATCCTCTGAACGTGCTTTATGGCACCATGGCATTCTTGGTAATTAACACGGTAGTGCATTACTACACCGTGGGTCACATGACAGCCCTGACAGCGCTAAAGCAGTTGCCATCGGAGATTGAAGCCACGGCGGCATCGGTGAAGCTTCCTCAATACAAGTTGTTCTTTAAAGTGACATTACCTGTGTGTTTACCTGCGATTTTGGACATTGCGACTTACTTGTTTGTTAATGCATTGACCACCACTTCTGCGGTAGTATTCCTTTACTCAACCGATACGATTCCGGCTTCGGTCTCGATTCTGAATATGGATGATGCAGGTCAAACTGGCGCTGCTGCGGCAATGGCGGTGATGATCATGATTGCTGCTGCAATTGCGAAGATTGTTCAGATGACTTTGGGTAAATTGTTAGAGAATCGCACACAAGCTTGGCGCAAAAGATAAGGACACTTCGTGCAATACGTAAAAATTAAAGATTCGATTGTTGAACAGATTGAAGCGGGCATGCTATCGCCGCGTCAAAAACTGCCAGCAGAGCGTAAGTTGGCGGAGTCGTTCGATACTACACGCGTCACTCTGCGTGAAGCTTTATCACTGCTGGAAGCAGAAGGTCGAATCTATCGCGAAGATCGCCGAGGTTGGTTTATCTCACCCGAGCCATTGCGTTACGACCCAACCCAAACTCTGAACTTCCCGAACATGGCGAAAGCGCAAAATCGCGTGCCAAAAACGGAGTTGGTTGCAGCAAAAGGAACGTTGGCAAACAAACAAGCTGCGCGCTTGCTGGACTTGCAGCCTTTCTCGGATGTGTATCGAGTCGACCGTGTGCGATACCTTGAAGATAGACCTGTAGTATTCGTAACAAACTACATTCGCCCAGAGCTGTTTCCGAACCTGTTGGACTACGATTTATCAAATTCACTGACGGACATTTACCGCGAGCATTATGGCGTGACGTATCAAAAGATTCGCTACCGCATTTCAACCAGCACTTTGTTGGGGGAAATGGCTCAGGCACTGCGCGCGACAGCCGGCACGCCCGCGATGGTGGTGGAGCGCATCAACTACAACCAACATGGTGAGTTGATTGATTGCGATATCGAATATTGGCGACACGATGCCATTAGCATTGAATCTCTGGCGGAACTCAATCGTTAAGTGGATTTTCTCATTATCTAAGGCTCCATCTCGGGGCCTTTCTTTTATTCAGATAGGAACGTTGAAATGGATTTGTTGGCGATTAGTCTCGTCGTTTTCTCTGCTGTTCTCCATGCGGGCTGGAATATCCTTGGCAAAAGCAACTCAGGCTCTGGACTCGCGTTTACCATGGCCGCCAGCTTTTCTGCATGTTTCATTCTTACCCCTTATTTGATTTGGTATTTGGCAACCATTGGCTGGACATCATTACCGAGTGAGTTTTGGGGATTGCTGTTCATTAGCGGCATTTCACAAATGGTTTATCTGGTTGGTTTGATTGTCGCTTATAAGCACGCAGACGTGGGTGTGGTTTATCCGATTGCTCGGGCGCTGCCAGTGATGATGGTCGGCGCAATCAGTGTTGCATTGGGACATGAATTATCTAGTCAGCAGTGGCTTGGATTCTTACTAATTACTCTTGGTTGTATGCTGGTACCACTGACGAACTTTCGTCAGATGACATTGGGTGCTTATTTGAACGTTGGTGTGTTCTGGGCATTGATTGCCGCAATAGGCACAACGGGTTACTCGGTAGTCGATAAAGAAGCGCTGAGTTTACTCACCGGACAAGCATCAGAGATCTTGAATGATCAGTACAGTGCAATTTTCTACTTGGGCGTGCAGTTTTGGGCGATAGGTATTCCTGCTCTTGTTTGGTGCTTAGTTACGGGTAAGCTAGATGAGATTAAGACAGCGTGGCAGATCCGCAAAACAGCCAGCATGGCAGGGGTAATGATGGCATCCACCTACGGCTTGGTGTTGTTTGCGATGACCATGACAGACAACGTAAGTTTGGTGGTGGCACTAAGGCAAATCAGCATCGTGTTTGGATTGTTTATGGGGATTTGGTTTCTGTCTGAGAAATGGTATCTCACTCGGGGTATTGGGGTTACTTCGATTCTGGTGGGGATTATTTTGGCATTAACGCATTAACTAATGAGCGGGATATGCCCCCGTTAATACAAAAAAGAAAAGGCAGCGAATGAGCCTCTTGCTGCCTTTTGTATTAACCTGTAAGCCTTGTTTAGAAACGCAATTGCGCACCAAACATCACGCCGCTAGAGTCAAAATCGCTGTTTTTTGAATACACATATTCTGCATTCAAACCAAAGTGTTTATAGCTCCAGCCAATACCGCCAGCCGCTTCACCACCAACACTTGAGTGTTCGATGTTTTTGCTCTGACCGTTCACTTTATAAGTGTATTCGAGAGTGTAGAGAGTGACACCTGCCTTGCCGTAAAGCTCGAAGCCTGAACCCAGTGGATAGCTAGCATAGCCACTTAAGCGAGGTCCGGAGAAGCTCGTATCGGTGACTTCTGAAATCGGACTCACGAGTATCGAACCAATACCGTCAAACGCGCCTTTATAACCCGCTTCGATACCAAAGTTATGCGTTGGCATGTAGCGGTAATAAATCTCACCTAAGAACATGTCGCCTGATTCTTCGCTCGTCGGTGCGTCGTAGTTCACACCGCCATAGCCAATGTTTGTACCTATGATGTGTTCGCTGGTGGTTGCGTTGGCAGACAAAGAAAGTGTCGACAACACCAAAGCAGTAACGAATGAATAACGCATAAACGTTTCCCCTTAGCTTTTAGCCTTTTAGTTTCTTAGGACTTGTTCGAAAGTGACTTTGGTGTTGTCTAGCCATTCGTAACGACGACGGTACATAGAACGTTTTGAACGAGACATACCTTCAATATCACGACGAGGTGCATTTACGTCGATAGAGTAGAAGTTGCGGTCGTATTCTGTGCCACCAAGTTCTAGCCACAGCGCATCGTAATCGGTTTTGATTCTTCCTTTGCTGTAACGCTTAGCTGCGTAAGTGTGCGATTGAGTTTTTACTGCCAACAGTGTTTCTATGCCCCAAACCTGCGCAACGATAGCCAGCAATCCAACCATCAAGCTTTTCGGACGTTGACCGTATAGCTTACGCGTCAGCTTTTTGATTTTTGCGTTGTTTTCTTCACAGCTGCGTGGTCCTTGTAAACCACCAATCATGATGCATCGCTCGCCATTCTCATGACCCAAGCTGAAAGAAAGGGTATAGAAGTTGCCATCTTCTTGGCTATGCAGCACCAAGCTCATATCACCTTCTTTTTGGTAACGCGCTTCGTAAACCAAGCGGACCGAATACAAGATGTCGTCAATTTCAAATGAAGTCAGAGTTAGACCTTCCGCATCGGTGTAGATCTCTTGAATCAGTTCAGGCGAGATCAGGTCTGCTACCGAGTTGTAGTGATCGACAACAAGCGCAGAACGGTCGAAAGCAGGTCCATTCTTAATAATGTAAGGACGAAATGGCTTCTCTAAGAATCGGTGTGTACGAGTGCAAAGCAGTTCGAGCAGTGATGCTTCAATGTTGTCCGCGAGGTACTTAAACGACTTTCTGTAGAATAAAGCGCGTGCGATGAATTTTACGCGGTAGGTCCAAATTGGACGATAAATGTCAGCGTACTCATCAGAATAAATGGTTCTGCTGTGATCAAGGATGGATTTATTCATGGTCATTTCACTCCAAACTCATTTCCAGTTGTTCGGCTCTGTCAAAGAGGCGTGAGCGCTTGATATAAAACGCGAAAATAGGGCGATAAAAGAGAGTGGTCTTATTTCGCTCAAGCATTGACGGGAGCTGGTTTTGAACGGTGTTCTTTTGGCGAAGATTTTAAGAGAAAAAAGAAGCGAGGTTTGTATGGTTTAGTATGAAATTGTCAGAGCGTGTTGTTGTGCTCAGACAAACCCGTTGAGTGAGCTAATAAGTGGGTTCGTTTCTTTAGTAACCAATAGTCATTGTCACTATCTAGGGGGACTGAATGAGCTTTGAAGACAAACAAGCGATACACATCGTTGTTTTGAGTGCGAATCAAACCATTTTTGCGGAAGCAAGTATCTCGAAGTGAGTTAGGTATAAAACGTAATCTATGGATTTTTCTAGTGTTTATTTTTTTAGAGTCAAAGACGTTTAAAGAAAGCCGATAAATAAAATGAATTAATTTTAATCTTTTTTGAAATTAATTTTATTCGCTATAGGTCTCTATACGTACGCTACATTCATCGAGCACTTGGAACTCGATATTTAAAAGGTAAGTAAGGAGCATATTATGAAACGTTTAATCACTCTTGTTGGTCTCATTGCACTAACCGCTTCGCCAATTGCTGCATTCGCTGGTGGGTATCAATGGACAAATAACAGCAAATCGATTCAAGGTAATGTCGTCGACAGCAAGCAAGCTGCTTACGAGATGGGCTTTGAAATGATTAAAGAATATCAAGGTAAAACATCTCTACAATTAAGCAAAGAACTGTATGGCTCTTTTGCAAAAGTAGACAAAAATTCTTTCTCAATCACCGATAGTAAAGTTACGGTGGATGAGTTTCTACAAGATAACGGACAAATTGCCTACCAACCAATTTTAAACGTGAAATACGAATATCGTTTGAGAGAGTTAGGTAACCGTTAATTTATATTCTCGCTAGCTAATATTTATTAATTTCTGCTTTATCCTTGCTGTGTGTTATTTATAGGAATGTTGGGGGGCTTTGCTCCCCTTTTTTTATTGCTTAATTTATATTTATTATTAATAGGCAATATTTTCTAACGCTCAGCGTCAGGTTTTCTCGCTCGTTGATTCTCATGTTCGTTTGTAAAGTGGTACTAAAGCAAGATTGTGTGCCACTTTACAAAGGATACGGAATGACTCATCTCTCTTACTGGTTCAAGCAAGCTCTGGAAATGGAACAGCCAACGCCGTCATTGTCACTCCAACAAGATATATCGACGGATGTGGCGATTGTCGGCGGTGGTTATACAGGTCTTTGGACTGCGATCATGATTAAGCAGCAATCGCCGGAAAAACAAGTGGTTGTAATTGAAAAAGGCTTGTGTGGCAGCGGGGCATCGGGCGCAAATGGTGGTTGTATGCTGACTTGGTCGACAAAGTTTCCAACATTGAAGCGCTTGTTTGGTGAACAACAAGCGGCATGGTTAGTAAAAGAATCGGAGCAAGCAGTCTTGGAGATTGAGGCGTTTTGTCAGCAGCATAATGTTGATGCACAGTTATCCTTGAAAGGCGTTTACTACACGGCGACAAACCATGCGCAAACCGGAAGTATGCAGCCGGTCGTGGATGAACTTAAGCGGCTAAACGTGAATAGTTGGCGACATTGTCAGATTGAAGATCTGCGAGAGAATGCTGGCTCACCAAGGCATGTGGACGGTTTTCACTCTCCTATTGCCGCAAGCGTCCAGCCGGCTTTGTTGGCTAGAGGGCTACGTCGTGTTGCTATCGAACTGGGTGTTGAGGTTTATGAAAATACGCCAATGACGCGTTTAGATTATGGTCAACCTGCAACCGTTAGTACGCCTAATGCGAGCATCAAAGCGAAGCAAGTAGTGTTGGCATTAAATGCTTGGATGGTGGAACACTTTAAGCAATTTAACAACAGCATCGTTGTTGTCTCTTCAGATATGGTGATTACAAAACCTCTGGGTGACGCTTTGCCTCAATCAGGATGGCAAACGGGCTCTAGCGTGTTGGATTCACGTATCTTCGTCCATTATTATCGAGATACGCCAGATGGTCGTTTGATGTTGGGTAAGGGCGGCAATCAATTCTCTTACAATAACCGCGTCGACGTGATGTTTAATAAACCAACGCGCTATCAAAATCTGCTGCGTAAGTCGTTCGATAAACTGTTTCCGCGTTTAAAAGGAACAGAATTCGCTTATTCATGGACGGGTGGTTCGGATCGCTCTGCTACCGGTTTCCCATTCTTTGGCGAGCTAGACAAACAGAACAATGTCTTTTACGGCTTTGGCTATTCGGGTAACGGTGTGGCTCAGACTCGAATGGGCGGAAAGATCTTATCTTCATTCGTATTGGGGTTAGATAATGACTGGACGCGAAGCGGTTTAGCCAGAGGACCATTAGGACAATTCCCACCAGAGCCTTTTCGTTGGACAGGGGCAATGATGGTGCGTAATGCCGTACGCCGAAAAGAGGAAGCAGAAGATAATGAGCAAACTCCATTTATCTGGGATAAGTGGCTAGCAAAACTTGCGGGACCAGCAGGCAAAGCGGATAAGCTCGACTAAACTGAATATTTTGATCGCAAACGGATAGGGAAGAAGTGAAATCGTTAGAGGCACCTCTTCCCTTTGTGTTAGCCTCAGTCTTTCAAGCTCAGATGCAAAAGGTGAGTAATAGAATGAAAGTATTCAGCAACTTCGACAGCGGCAGCATTCACGTAGTGAAAGCAGACGACAAAAACGACATCCAACTTAAAATCCCTAACGACAACATGTCGGAATTCTACCAGTGGTTCCACTTCCGTCTTGAGACCGAAGCCGAGCAATCGCACACCATCAAACTACTTGATCTTGCGAAGTCGGCTTACCCAGAAGGTTGGCAAGGCTACGACGTTGTTGCGTCTTACGATCGTGAAGAGTGGTTCCGCGTGCCAGCAGAGTTCGATGGTGATACGCTGACTTTCACTGTTATCCCTGAGCGCAGCTCAATCTACTTCGCGTACTTTGCACCATACACGTACGATCGTCATCTAGACCTATTACACATGGCACAAAGTGCACACCACTGCCAGTTGGAAACTTTGGGTCACACGCTAGATGGCAATGACATGAGCTTGCTTACTTTCGGTGAGCCAGAAGAAGGTAAAAAGAAAATCTGGATGATTGCACGTCAGCATCCAGGCGAGACGATGGCAGAATGGTTCATGGAAGGCATGATTCAACGTCTACTGGATGAAAACGACACGGTTGCGCGTGCATTGCTAGAAAAAGCAGTACTTTACGTTGTACCAAACATGAACCCAGACGGCGGTGCTCGTGGTCACTTGCGTACTAACGCAGTGGGTGTGAACCTCAACCGAGAGTGGCAAACGCCATCAATGGAAAAGAGCCCAGAAGTCTTCTTGGTTCGTGAACGTATGCTAGAAACTGGCGTGGATATGTTCCTAGATATTCATGGTGATGAAGCTATCCCTTACAATTTTGTAGCGGGATCTGAAGGCATTCCTTCTTATGACGAAGGCATGGCTGAGTTGGAAAACGCGTTTAAACAAGCACTTCTGACGATTACACCAGAGTTCCAAGACGAGATTGGTTACGACAAAGATGAACCAGGTAAAGCGAACCTAACCGTTGGCTCTAACTGGGTAGCAGAGCAATTTAAATGTCTGTCTTACACCATTGAAATGCCATTCAAAGACAACAACAACCACCCCGACCCTCTTTACGGTTGGTCTCCAGAGCGTAGTGTGTTGTTTGGGCAAGATATTTTAGCAGCGACGCTAGCCGTATCTGACAAAATTTAACGCAATTCGTTCACAGCCCGTACTTTGCGGGCTGTCTTTCCTGCCATTATTCTCTCCGCGTTCTCTATTAATGAGCTACTTTCTCCGCAGTTAAGACAAAAAATCTGCAATTTCTGATGCTTATGTGAGTCTCGATAAGTTGGATTTATCGTGTCGATAAAAAATCTAATTTAATTTAGCGATACTTATTCTGTTAAAGTTCATTTCGAGATTCTCGTCACAAAAATCATAACATCTCATAGGGGTAACAGCCTTGAGTGTGAGGTTGAAAGTAGGCACAGCCAGTTAAATTAGTTTTAAGTTGCTATGTAATTACAAGATGGAAGCCGGATAATTTTTCTCGCGGAATCTTGTACCTACAGAGGTTTGCTCATCGTTATCTATCACTCCAATCGTTCAGGTTTAAACGCTTGGGACAAGACGTGGCAGATAGGTGTATCAAAATTCCAACCAGCGCTCCTAATGGAAATATCCCAATTAGAGCGTCATGCGATGATGCGTTAATAGAGATTGTTGGCGTAGTTTTAATCACTAAAAACAGTGCAGGTTCTGACTTTCTTGATGACAGCGTATGCTGGGGAAAGTAATCGGGTCGCCTTCGCATAAAGGAAAAAAATAATGAAAAAGATTGCTCTTGCAGTGGCTACCGTTCTTGCTGGTGGCGTAATGTCAAATGTTGCTCTTGCTGATACATACATCGGTGGCAAACTTGGTTACAACGCACTAAACGACGCATGTCACTTAGACGCACCATGTGATGACGATAGCTTTGCAGCAGGTATGCACCTTGGCTACAACTTTAACGAATACGTTGCAGCTGAATACGGCGTTGACTACCTAGGTAACTTTACTGCTAACTTCAACAAAGCTGGCAAAAACACTGTTGATGGCGACCTATGGGCACTGACTCTAGCTCCTAAGTTCAACCTACCTCTAACAGACTCATGGAACCTATTTGCTAAAGTAGGTGCTGCTTACATGATGGCTGGCGATGAGAAAGATTTCGTACCAACGGGCTCTCTAGGTGCTGAATACCAAATCAACTACAACTGGAGCCTACGCGCTGAGTACCAACGTTACCAAGACATGTCTGATGACATCATCGACGACATGGATTCTGACTTCTTTGGTATCGGCTTCAACTACAAGTTTGGTTCTGAGCCAGTAGTTCAAGAAGAAGTGGTTGAAACTCGTCCTGTAACTCGCATCGTTGAGCACGAATACCCAGCTCAAACTGCAACAGTACAATTTGGTCTAGAAAGTGCTGAACTACAAGACGCTTCTGCGTTCAACGGTACTGTTGAGCTAATGAACACTTACCCACAAGCTCAAGTTGAAATCAACGGCTACAGTGATACAACAGGTTCTGAAGCTTACAACCAACAGCTAACAGAGAAGCGTGCACAAGCAGTTGCTGATCACTTCCAAGCTGAAGGTATTGCTGCAGACCGTATGACTGTTAAAGGCATGGGCGAAGCTAACCCAGTAGCGAGCAACGAAACTCGTGAAGGTCGTGAACAAAACCGTCGTGTAGAAGTTGTTGTTCCTGCGTTCCAATACCAAACAACTGAAGAAGCTAAATAATCCACCATTAGCTTAATGATTCTAAAAGCCAGCGTTTGTCGCTGGCTTTTTTGTTTTCATCGAAATGTCACAGCTCTGACTTACACTTTTCGTGTTCTTTTGTTCGGAGCTACAGATGCAGAACTTACCCCCACTCAATTCTTTAAAAGCATTTGAAGCGACGGCAAGATTGCACAGCTTTACTAAAGCGGCTGAAGAGCTCAATGTCACCCGTGCAGCGGTTAGCCAACAAGTGAAATCTCTGGAAATGTATCTAGATGCCACTTTGTTTGAACGCAATGGCGCACAACTCATTTTGACCCAAGCAGCACGCGATTACTTGCCCGTGGTTAGCAATGTATTTCAGAGTTTGTTCGCCGCAACTCAACATCTTTTCTCTCGCCAAAAACAGACCCAGTTAACGTTACACGTGGCGCACAGCTTTTGCTCCCTATGGTTGATACCTCGACTCGCTGATTTTCATCGCCAGTATCCTGAAGTGAGTTTTAAAGTTTCTACTACCGCAAATGCAGTGCCGAGTAATAGCGACATCGCAGATGTGGAAATCATTAATGGTTATGGTGATTGGTCTTCGCAACACGCAACGCAACTCACGCAAGAGAACTGGATTTTGGTGGCAAGTCCGGGGTTTCTTTTACTAAATCCCGTTTCTGATCTGGTTGATCTTGTCCGTTTGCCGAAACTTGCGACTGGTGGCTATCAGGAAACATGGCAAGGTTGGTTTGCGTACCAAGGGCACGAAGGAGGGAGCGTAAAGTTAGCGGGAGAATTTGAACATTCTTTGTTGGCTATTGAGGCTGCGGTGAATCAGCTAGGTGTCTTATTAGTGCGCGACTTGTTAGTAGAAGATCATCTTCAACAAGGTACTTTGGTCCAAGTAGGTCATTGGTCAATGCCAAGCCGAGGCGCACATCATATGATCGTTCGTTGTGGCGAGAAGCCGCATGTCAAAGCCTTTACTCAATGGCTAGTAAAAAGCTTACAAGCGTAACCAGATGTCCAAGCGATTTTCAGGCTATCGGGGGGCAAAATGACAAGATGAGCACGAACTGAGATAGAGCTAACAATCTGAAACATTATCAACCGTCATGACCAAAGTTCGGGTGCTAAGATGACAGAGTACGTTTCATGTCGTCATCACTCACAGAGCATGCGCTCTGGTTATCAAGGAGCAGTAATGGAAGCGTTAGAAGGGGGCAGGGATAATGCCATTTATCGTAAAGGTAATTTGGTCAGTAGACCAGCTAGCCACTGGACGATGACCGTCCATCAATTACTCCAACATCTTCATCAACATGGCTTTACTGCATGTCCAAAAGCAGTGTCGATTGAGGGCGGGAAAGAGTTGCTGACCTTTGTTGAGGGTGACAGCTATAACTACCCGTTAGAAGGACCGATTGCTTCGCTCACTGCGTTGAAATCTGCCGCAAACCTGCTCCGTTGTTATCATGATGCGTCGGAGAGTTTCCTTAAACAGCATGATCAAGATGTTCATCATTGGATGTTGCCAGCTCGCTCGCCGCAAGAAGTGATTTGTCACGGTGATTTCATGCCTTATAACGTGGCTTTAGATGGGGATGTCGTGATCGGTGTGTTTGATTTCGATACCGCTCATCCTGCGCCGCGAATTTGGGATATTGCTTTTTCTATATACGGTTGGGCGCCATTTAAGACTGATGAAGATGACAAGATGGGCACGTTAGAAGAACAAATTCGACGAGCCAAAATCTTTTGTGATGCCTATGGCTGCTCCCGATTAGAACGCGAAGAGTTGGTGGAGGTAATGACGTTGCGCTTAACGGCGTTAGTCGATCACATGCGCACGATGGCAGCCAATGGTGATGCCCAGTTTCAAGCCAATATGGAAGATTGTCACCATACGGCTTATTTACAAGATATCGAATACCTCAACAAACACCACCAAGCGATTACTTTGGGCGTATTGGGAGAAATCAAATTTTAGTCTGGCTTGGTGTGCCTTTTGATGATGGATTGAATCACACTAAACAGCCATTGGTTTTGTGGGTCGTGCTGCTGAGAACGTCGGCAGCTCATCACAAAGCTCACGCCGAGCTCTAAACCATTTGGAAGTTCGATGCTACGACATGATTCAGGAACGTTACCACTCATCGTAATACCGAAATGGTCGGTGTTCATGATGATGCTGTGAATCATGGCAGGATGTTCAATCTCAACTTTTGGATCAACATGAAAGCCGATGTTTTTTAAGCGATCCAAAAGTGGGTATTTATGATCGTTCCAACCAGGCGTCTTGAACAAAACAAAGGTATAATCGCCCAATGATTGGAAGTCCTTGGCAGGATGATCTTTGCGTACAAAGAATACCGCTTTGCCTTTTCCCAACTCTTTTTGTGCGATGGATTGAGGTAGATCTTCATCAAAGTAATGAATAGCAATGGCGTTCTCACCGTCAATGATGCGATTGCGAGCATCAGCCCCCCACCTTAAAAATGCATAATTGGCATGCGGCGCTTGCTTGAGCAACTCTAGGTAAAGTTTATCGCCAAAACGATCCCAAAAAAGTGTGTTGGCGTAGATTGCAACATCGCCAGTATAAAGCGGCGGGGAAAACTCTTGGGGTTTGATTGCGTCTGCGCTCGCCAAGATTTGCTCGAAATGAGGCATATTGGCTTCCACAAATGAGGTTGGTTCAAATCCATTTTTGGTTTGAATGAACAGAGGATCGTCCAGTTGCGCTTTCATTTTAGTGAGGTTTTTGCTGATGGCGCCGGAGGTTTTTCCCATTGATTCCGCGACCAAGCGAACGTTGCGCAGATCGTACATGCGCTTTATTACCAAGACGTTCTGCATATCTAGATTGATTGTCATTCTTTTACTCCAGCCAACGTTTGCTACGGCATCATAGCGCTGCCTCAACAGCGGAAAGACAGGGAATGGTCAATTCTAAGTTTATGGCAGAAAAGCCTTTTTCCAACAGGGATTTCCATTTGGTAAATTCGGGTTTTCCTCGTGCTACTTGGGCGGCGTTGCTAAAGTTTCTATATCGAAATGATGTACCACAAACAACAGAGGTGACGTATGAAAAAACTAATCGCACTAGGCTTAATGGTTTGTTCAGTAAATGTGGCATTCGCTGGCGATGGGTCATACACAGGTACCATTGATATGACAACAAGCCAAGCTAACCAAGTTGATGTGGAACGCGCAGATTCTAACCTGACTCTAAAAGGTCGAAATGATGCTGCTTATGGTGGTGTTATGATTCAAACAGACGCTTCTACTCAACCGATCCAACTTCGCGGTCGCCGCGACTAAATGGTCGAAATCTCCTTACTTTCAATGCCGCGTTTAACGCGGCATTGTTGTTTATGACACTTCTAGATTTAAAGTTATTCTGATAGCTTTTGTTTATCGATAATTGAAAATTAATTGTTGAAATCTTAATTACCATTTTTGTGCACCCAAATGATATTGATTCTCATTTAGGTTGGCGTATGATTTTCTCTATCGACGAGAGGGGAATACGCTCATGAATGGTACGTCCAATAATTTACACGCTACAGCGATACAAACAACGGCAGCACAAAACGCGTCAGCCTTTAACAAAATAAAACGCAAGTTACTCATGTTAGGTCCAGCGTTTATTGCTGCAATTGGTTACATTGACCCAGGTAACTTTGCAACGAATATTGAATCGGGATCTTCATTCGGCTATCAACTGCTTTGGGTTGTGCTTTGGGCAAACCTCATGGCGATGTTGATTCAGTATTTGTCCGCTAAACTTGGCATTGTTACAGGCAAAAACCTCGCAGAACACTTACGCGACCATCTACCTAATAAATGGGCAGTGGGTTTCTATTGGATTCAGGCTGAAATCATAGCGATAGCAACTGACCTAGCGGAATTTATTGGTGCAGCAGTCGGCTTTCAGCTTGTCTTTGGTATCAGTTTGATGGAAGGGGCGTTGATCACTGCCGTTGCGACAGTGATGATTCTGACGCTTAACCAGAAAGGTCAAAAGCCGCTAGAGGTGGTGATTGGTTCGCTTCTGATGCTGGTTGCAGTTATCTACATTGCGGAATTGTTCTTCGCTCACCCCGCTGGCGGTGAAATGGCAAAAGGTTTGTTAACCCCAACATTTACTAACTCGCACCAAATCTACCTTGCGGCAGGCATTTTAGGCGCAACTGTGATGCCTCACGTGATATACCTTCACTCGGCATTGTTCAAAAACAACTATGGTGAAAGTACGAAAACACGTCTTCGTACTACTCGTTTTGACGTGTTGATTGCGATGGTAATAGCGGGCTTTGTGAATATCGCTATTGTGGCGATGGCAGCAGCTGTTTTCCATTACTCTGGTAACCAGCATGTAGCAGAAATTGAAACCGCGTACATGACGCTGACCCCACTCGTAGGTAAAGCTGCCTCTGTGCTATTTGGTGTGTCTCTGATTGCTTCGGGTTTATCTTCCACAGTAGTGGGAACCATGGCAGGACAAGTCGTGATGCAAGGCTTTGTACGCTTCTCTATTCCAATGTGGTTGCGCCGCTTCATTACCATGGCGCCATCATTTGTGGTGATTGGTTTGGGTATGAACACCACTGATATTTTGGTGATGAGCCAAGTGGTATTAAGCTTCGGTATTGCGCTGGCGATTATTCCACTGCTTATCTTTACCAACAGCGAGCGCTTGATGGGCGAGTTCAAAAACAACAAATGGGTATCTTATTCGGGTGTGGTTATCGTCACTCTTGTATTGGCATTGAACGCGTATTTGATGTTTACGCTTGCTGCATAGCCAACGCTCGCTAAGCGACAAACCTCTGTCGATAAAAAAACGGAAGCCAATTGGCTTCCGTTTTTGCATTTAGGTGAAGAGGAATATTAGTTTTGTGCGTTAGCCTCAACCATTTCCAATTCAGCTTCACTGCGTTTGGCAGCTTCAAGCATTTTGCGGATGATGAAAGAAGCACCTAGTGCGATAGCAACCATTACAACAGCGAGCACGGTTAGCAATTGGAAGTAATCACCGTAGACGTGTTGTACGATTTCTTGGGTGATTTCTTGCCCTTTTTCTAGAGCGATAGAAGTCGAGAATGCAGCACCAACAATACCACTCAGCGCGATAGCAACAGAGAACAAGCTTACTGAGAAGTTTTCAATGTGCTTCGGTGCAACCGATAGGATAAATGCAACGACCATTGAGCCTACAATCACTTCTGCAATTGCTTGGAAGAAGTGAATCGCTAGGAAGATCTCAGGCATGATGATTACGTCTTCGCCCACTGTGGTTACAGCGAAGGTTAGGATGCCGAAAGCAATCGCTGTTAGCACGAATGCCAACGCAATTTTAGTTGCTGTAGATAGATGAATATCGCGTTTTTCTAGCACACCAAAGAAGCCAGCTACGATAGGACCACCAACCATACACCATAGCGGGTTCATCGCCATTGCAGCTTCAGGTTCTAGTGGAATAAAGCCAAATAGGGAACCTTTTAGTGTGTTGATCGCCACCATGTTCATTGAAGTCATCATTTGACCGTAGTAAACGAAGAAACACGTGGTTAGGAAGGTTACGATAAGGATGGTACCCATCTTCAATGATTCCGCTTTGCTTGCTTTCAACATCAAAGAAACAAAGTAAAGAATTGCTGCACCACCAATGGCGTAAACGATGTTTTGACCGATATCCATGTTTGAGAACATGAAGAATACCAACGCAATCATCGCCACAGAAATAAGAGCAAAGAAGATCCAGTTTTTGATGCTAACGGTTTGTTTGTCTAGATCTGATGCGACACCAACCAAGCCTTTGCGGAACACAAGTAGCATAACCAGTGCTGCGCCTGCCATTACTGCAGAGATGGTGAAACCGCCATTAAAGCCAATCACCAATACAATCATTGGGAACAGGTATTGACCTAGGAAGGCGCCTACGTTGTTCACTGAGTAGTTGATTGGATAGCCTTTCTCAAAGTCTTCTTGAGACTTAAAGGTACGTTTGTACAAGCTAGGGTAGGAAGGTGACATCAAACCACGACCGTAGCTTGCTAGTGCGATACCACACATAGACAGTGGTACGTTGGTAGCCGAAGCACCAAGAACAAGCAGCGCGTAACCAGATGCGAATGCTAGGAAGGCAATCGATAGAGAACGGTAAGCTCCTAAAAATTTGTCAGCGATGAAACCGCCAGCAATCGCAAATAGGGGACCAATCGCAGAAAAGGCACCCACGATCATCATGGTATCAGCTTCGTTGTAATTCAGATCCTCTAAGAAAAAACGCGTTAGACTGACTAACACGCCGTAGAATGATAAGCCAAACATCATTTGGCAGAACATCATAGATTTATTTAGTTTATTCCACATAATTAAATACTTACTATTGCGAGAAAGGTAGTTATTATTTCTGTTAAATGTTACTTAAACGCTATGTTACATATTGAAACAATTGTCGCATAAAACGAATTTAATGCACTAAATTTTCTAATGCGAAACGTTTGCCTTGCTAATGTATTGTTCTAGATCAACTAGGAAATATATGAATAAATGACTAAAAAATAACATTTTATAAGACTATTATTCTTTAGTGGTTTTTAAGGTTTTGAAAAGACGTTGAAATAATAAGCAGTCGAGAGTGAGGTGGGAGATAGTGTGATTTTTATGCAGGAATAAAGACGTTGGCGGAATTTTATCCGCCAACAATGAAAAATATTAATTAGCAAACGCTGAAATAAAGTATGCTATTCGCAAGGTGGTGCCATGTGAATCACTGCCAGACCGCCGAGTGACGTCTCACGATATTTCTTGTTCATGTCTTTACCTGTTTGGTACATGGTTTCGATAACTTTATCTAATGAAATAAGGCATTTGCTAGTGCGTTTTAACGCCATGCGTGATGCATTGATGGCTTTCATTGCGCCCATCGCGTTTCGTTCGATACACGGAACTTGAACCAAACCGCCAATTGGATCACAAGTCATGCCAAGTGAATGCTCCATAGCAATCTCAGCAGCAATGCAGATTTGCTCGTTGCTGCCACCACGCAGTGCGGTTAAACCTGCTGCTGCCATAGAAGAAGAAACGCCGACTTCTCCCTGGCATCCGACTTCTGCACCAGAAATCGAAGCGTTGGTTTTGTACAAGATACCAATCGCTCCAGCCACAGCTAAGAAGTCTTTCAGCTGTTTGTTGTCGAGCTCTTTGATGAAACGATGGTAGTACATGAGTACTGCGGGGATGACGCCAGCTGCGCCGTTGGTTGGTGATGTGACCACCTGACCGCCAGCCGCGTTTTCTTCACTTACTGCGAAAGCAAATAGGTTTATCCAATCCATGATCTCCATTGGATCGTTTTCTACTGCTGCGTTAGCTTCAAGCTTTTTGAGTAGGTTAGGCGCTCGGCGTGTGACGTTTAACCCGCCTTCAAGAATGCCTTCGGTGTCAAAGCCACGTTGCATACACAACGACATTACTTTCCAGATCTGTTCTGCTTTTTGGTCGATCTCTTCTTGCTCACGGAAAGCCAATTCGTTTTGAAGGATCATTCCCCCTAAGCTAAAGCCGTTTTGCTCTGCTTTTTCTAACATCTCGTCAGCAGACGTGAAAGGATAAGCAACTTGGATTTCTGCCTCATTGCCACCGTTTTCTAGCTCGGCAGCAGTGGCAATAAAGCCACCACCGATGGAATAGTAAGTTTCAAACGCCACTTGCTCACCAGCAGCATCAAAAGCCGAGATGGTCATGCCGTTTTCATGAAGAGGAAGGTTATCGCTGTGGAAGACGATATCGTGCTCATAACTAAACACGATTTCATGAACACCTGCGACAGAGAGCGTGCCGTGTTCAATGGTATGTTGTAGCGCGCTTTTCGCGCTCGTCATCTTGATAGTGTCGGGTTTATTACCCATTAGCCCTAAGACGGTAGCACGATCCGTGTGGTGTCCTTTACCGGTGAGCGATAAAGAGCCGTAAAGGTCGACTTGCACCTTGTGCACTTTCGCCATAGAGTCGCTAAGCAATTGAGTGAAATGGTAACCTGCGAGCATAGGACCATTGGTGTGGGAGCTAGAAGGACCGACACCGACCTTAAAAATATCGAAAATCGACAGCATAATTGACTTCCTTTCTTTGCGGACCTTTGTCAAGGTCTCTAGAACGATATTGTTAATTAGATGTTAATGCCTGAAAGAGTATTGGCAAAGCAAATTTTTGTATACAAATTGTTCGCGAAAGTATGAGTAATTGAGATCTCGGTAATGAAGTTAAACAAGGTAGTGATCATTCTAGGTAAGCGTTTGGTGCATGATCAGCTCAGTGCTGAAGGGCGCTCACGTGTGGAAGCTTTAGTTTCCGTTTTAAACCAATGGGATTTTGAGTCAACGGCATTGGTTTTTTGTGGAGGGGTCACTCAAGGTCAAACGATCTCTGAAGCGGATGCGATGTATCAGTATTTTGGTCAGCTAGCCAAGGTTAGGGGAATCGACTTTCCTGATCAGCAAGTCATCATCGAGAGTCGTTCCCTGAATACCGTGCAGAACATGCAAAATGCGGCAAAAGAGCTACTGAAAAGTGGATTATGTCCAATGGGACAAGCTATCGAAGTCATACTGCTTTCCAATGACTACCATTTAGAGCGCATTATTGAGATCCAAACCTTGATGGATGAACAAGGCTTATTACGAGAATTGAAATCGCGTTGTGCAGACATGGGAATAGAGCTCACTGTTTCACTAGATATCGCTGAGCATATCAGTGTGCCATATCCAAACTCAGGCACTCAGGCAGATGCGTTTCTTTTATTTGATGAACTGACGACTTATCGTGTTTATTTGGAAGGGGTGAAAAACAAGGCATTTAAGCGAGACTTGGCTCAAGTACAAGCGAAACCATTAGCGATAGCTTTAAAAGCAATAGAAAAACTCCAAACTTTGCCTTTAACACAAGACGTTAAAAACCAAATCGCAGAGATGAAAAAGGCCATCGAAATGACGGCCTTTGATGATTCAGTTTTTGCAGCGCAACAAGCGTTGGCTGTGTTTCATCCGATACTCACGGCGTTAAATCAACGCCTTGACCCAGAAGCGAGTGTATCGGAATGAAACTCAGGTTTACTGGCGTTTAAGTTCACGACGAGTACGAACTGCGCTTAGTGCAATAAGGCTGTAGCACAATAGCTCGATGCCTTCTTCAGAGATGTTTTTCACATCACGCACGTAGTGCTCACCCATAACGTGTTGCCAGAAACTTCCCATTCCGTATAAGCGAGAAAATACCACCAATAAAACAACAGAGCCAATGAGCAGTTTCATGTATGGCGACTGAAGTATAACCGCCATCTGATTCACGGTACCTTTACCACCTTGGTAAGCTTTTGCACATGCGAGTGCTGTTACTGCTAAGGCTGGGAATACCCAAGAGCCATGGTGAATCATATCAAACCAGTAATCCATTTCGCGGATCATCAATACCGCAAAAAAGCCAGAGATAAGGATTGCGGCGTGCGATAAGTGAGCTTCTTGCTTGGAAACGCGATAGAACGACCAAGAAGCGACGGCTAACATGATCAGTTGTAGCGTTTCAGTGATGGATGTTTCACCCAAGCTTGAGCCCAGTAGAACGTAATCTACGCGAATACTCAGGTTCACTAAAATACTAATCGCGATGATGGTCAATGCACTCAACATCGCTTTGTAGATAACGCGCTTTGATTCTTCAGTAATTTTTGAGTCTTCAACAAGGTTGGATTGTGCCGATTCGACTTGTTTGACAGTATCTATTTTCATCCTGACCACCCGCTCCAATAAAAATGTGGAAAAAACGTGAAATTTCGTGATGTGCGCGAGAAATTTTATTGCCCAAGTGGAAAGTAATGTCAGAGGAATGTCAGAAATAAAACGGCGTTCGATATGGTGTCGCTATGCGGTAAGGCTGGTGAATAAAGGACTAAGTGTCAGAAATCTGGAATGTTTAGATAAAATAAAAAGGAGCATGAAGCTCCTTTGTTGTGGATTGTGCAATCTTAGATTGCGTAAATGTTAACCATTACGACTCAGCGTCTTCTTTGTGGTTTTTACGGTAATATTCCCATTGCTCAACACGCTCATTTTCAGACAATAGGCAGTAAGTTACGCGTTCACCGTTTTCTGTCACTGTATCTAGTTCACCACCTTGCTGCACGCAGTATACTGCTGCTGGGTTTGCTGCTGATGTGTATTCGTTTGAGCGAGTTGCACCTTCATAAGTAGAACAACCTGCCAACACCATTGCTGCCACCACTGCCGTTACTAAAGCCGTCTTTTTCATTCTTGATCTCCGCGTGGGAATTACGAGTAGTGTGTTGATTATAGGAGAGTTTAAGAAAAATACTGTCTTATGTTTGTTAAAAGCACGACGCTTGAAAGGGAATTCTGTGTAATTTTAGAATTTGCTCACTGTTCGTCTGTATATCCAAGTATCTCAAGGTTATCTTGGGTGGCATTGTTGTAGGCTTGCGCAAATTGAAACTTGGGAATAGTTATGAATTTCGGTAGTATGCGCGCAAAACATTCACAGCGGATCCTGCGATGAGACACTTAAAAACAACTACGCACCCAGACATCGAACATTTGGATGACAAAATCATCTTTCAGCGTAATGCAGCACGTGCCATTGTGCTTGATGGTGAAGATGTTCTTCTCCTCTACACTGAACGTTACCACGACTACACTCTGCCGGGTGGTGGTATTGATGAAGGCGAAGACGTGATTGCAGGTTTGGTTCGTGAACTTGAAGAAGAAACTGGTGCGAAAAACATTCACAACATTAAGCCATTTGGTATCTTTGAAGAGTTTCGTCCTTGGTACAAAGACGATGCGGATGTGATGCACATGACGTCATACTGCTACACGTGCAAGATTGACCGTGAGCTAGGTGAAACGTCTTATGAAGATTACGAAGTGAAAAACGGCATGCGTCCAGTTTGGATGAATGTGCATGATGCGATTGCGCATAATGAAAAGACGATGGCAGAAAGCCCAAAGAAAGGAATGAGCATTGAACGCGAAACCTTCTTGCTCCAACTAATCGCAAAAGAGTTGTTGTAATCACCCTCCGATCAAAGTTGTAACTTCCAGCCAATAAAAAAGTCCGAGCTCCCCCCCGGAACCCGGACTTATTCCAGACGCGCAAGCGAAGCGTCATCTCGATATTCTGTATTTTGTTTCAATCTGTAAAAACAATAGCGGTTTTATATTTGTTGTGTAAATAATTAATAGGTCTAACCATTGTTTTTCACTGAATTTGCACCCGTAATGTGATGCATCTCTACTCAATACACAAGCACAAATTGGTGAATTATCAGCAAACCACTGCTCTTTCTTATCTTTGAGATACATTACCTTAACTTTTATGCACGCGTTTGCATCGAGATCACGAGTTTGCAAATTGGCAGTACAGGATCTTGTATTTTTACGAACACCTGACATTGTCGAGTTTTAGTGATAGGTGTCACAATTCGACCAGAGGTGGTAATCGACTAAGGTCTATAAGCGGTTTGGTGTAGATAGATGACTGCTCGGAAAATAACAGCAAAGGCTGAAAAGAATCCGTACGAAGTTGTTGTACATCAACCAAGCGCTCTAGTGCGTAGAAGCGGTTGACGTACTCTTGTGTTTCATTGGGTAAAGTGAGCGCATCAAAATGTCGACTGCCCGCATTTTTCATCGCCCTTGATACGCGTCCCTCGCCCGCGTTGTAAGCTGCTAGAGTCAGTGCCAAGTCTTGATCAAACTTCTCATACAGGAACGCCAAGTATTTCAACGCCGCTTGAGTGCTGGCTTTGGTATCAAACCGTTCATCATCGGTGTCTGATACTTGTAAACCAAATCGTGTCGCTGTGGCAGGGATTAATTGCCATAGACCCGCAGCATTCGCATGTGAGACGGCTTGAGGGTTATAGGACGATTCCAACATGGGCAACAAAACGAATGTGGGCGGTAACGACTGCTGCTTAAGCTGTTTGAAAATATGATCGAGCAATGGGCGAACAGAATCGAGACGTTTGGCAATTTGGCTCTGGTAGGGCGCGAGCACTTGATATTGTTGGGTAATGGTTTCTTCGTTGGGTTTGGCTATTGAGAGAGAGGAAAAGCAGGTGAGCCAAAACGCAAAAAAGCCCACAGTAATCGACCTGGATGGAGGAAGATTCTGTAGGCAAGGCGAGAATTGTTTAGAACGAACGCTCTTCATAAGTGTGTTGCACAGGTTGCTTGAGTTGACTGACCAACTCTTGGAACGCCGCAGAGCTTTGACCGTTGCTCTGATTGTCCGTTTGGCATTGTTTTACCAAGGTTTCCAACAGCGCCCATTGTTTTCTTGCTTGCGTGCCAATTTTGGCAGGCAGAGCATTGAAAATTCGATTCACACTGGTTTCGTTGCAAGGGAGTCCAAGCGAGCGCATCAACTGACTTCTTTCACTCGCCGAGCGACTAAGTCGATTCAAAATTGGCGTTTGCTTTTGAATGTTCTCGCTAAGCGATTCCCCATCAAACTTCAAATACAGCGTTTTTTGTTGCTGAATAAGCTCTAGCAATTGCTGGTAGAGTTTAATGTCTTCCGCTAGGGAACGAACAAATTGTTGAATGTGCTGCGATGCGGCCGTTGCCATGCATGACTCCTAGTGCGCTGCGTTACTCGTGACCAGTGTGGAACTGCATTACTGCTTTGGATAGTGCTTTGGTATCCAGATTCAGTTCACCACGTGCTAATGCGTTGCGGATCTCTTCAACCTTTGCCATATCTACGTCTGGCAGTGATTTCATTTCTGCTTGAGCGCGATCGATGGCGGCAGTGTTAGCTTGGAATGCTGGCTCGCTAGTTTTGCTCTGTGCGATGGTTTCGACAGGCTTCTTGCTTGCTTGCTGGAATTTCGTTTGTGGGACATGACCGCCCGCGACTTTGTCGATTTTCATGCTGTTGTCCTCAATCATCATGTTCTAAATCGAATAGGCGACTAGGGTGTGATGAACATTAAATATTTATTTTTTGTACTCGAAGTTCACCTGTGCTGACGAGTGTAAAAATCAAAAAATGATAACCTGAGTCCAAAATCAGAACTGAGTATGTACTTGATTTAACCCTGTCACGACTGCTCGTATCACTTTGCCAGAGCTGATGTTTTCTACATCGATCTGCTGACCTTTCTTTCCCTGTTCTAGGGCGACGCCTTTGGTACTGGCGCTAAATCCATCTTTGCTCGCAACAATAATCACCTCGTTGCCTTTCTCAACCAGAGCAGGGGAGCTTAGGTTTGAAGGGTCAATAATTTGTCCGGCGCGAATACGGCGAGAGGTCTCCAATCCTACCGCTTGGTTCACTTGTGTGTAGAAGTCGTCTTGGCGCGAAATCGTGCGCGTTTCAGATTTTAAATGAGTCGCGGAGATCGTTTCGTTACGCCCAATTGTGTTGGTCGCAACGAGGACAGGGAGTGTCACTGCAGATTTGATTGTAACGTTGATTCGCCAAGGAGAGGTGATGTCCTCACAACTGACCGCGCGCTTCAAATTGCCAACAGGAAGTGAGCGATTATCTCGTCCTGCGATGACCAAAGGCGACGTACAGGCGGGCAAGTGATTGGCAGAGCCCGGAACCCAAATACGATATTCGAGCTGATAGGTTCCCCAATGGTGTGAACGCGCGATTTGTGCGACTTCTTGCTCAAATTGTTCACTGACGGTGACTTTTAGTTCGTTCGCCGTGAGGGTTTTCTCAGCGGCAGCGGCACTTATCGAACTGGCACTCAAAACCAAACCACAAAGCAGCATAATTTGGGGAAATCGACCTTTCCCCTTGTTTTGAGTGGTTTCCGTAAACCGGAAGCGAGGCTTCCTTCCTTGTTTGTAATTCATTGATTTTTATAGTTAATTTTTATGGCACGCATCTTGTTTCATTCTTGGCGTATTCGAGCCGACTTGAAGGAAAGATGCATGGCGATCACATTCGAAAATGCGTTAGGTGTACATCCAGAGGCACTTAATTTTCGCGTTCAGCGTACCAAAGTCCTCGCCAGTAACCTAGCAAATGTTGATACCCCAGGGTACTTGGCAAAGGACCTGAGCTTCACCACCGTGATGAACAATATGTCGACGGGAAGTGTGAGCAAATCAGTGCCGAAGTTTCAGGTAGAGGCGCAATATTCAGTGCCTTACCAAAACAGCAAAGACGGCAACACCGTGGAACTTGGTGTTGAACAAGCCAAATTCACACAAAACAACATGGACTTTCAAACCAGCCTGACGTTTCTCAACATGAAATTCAGTGGCTTGGCGAAAGCGATTGAGGGACGTTAAACATGTCATTTACTGATATCTATTCGATCACTGGCTCAGCGATGACGGCGCAAACCGTTCGTCTGAACACGGTAGCCAGTAACCTTGCAAACGCTGATGCGGTGTCTGCCAACCCAGATGATGCCTACAAGGCACTTAAACCTGTGTTTGCGACTGTGTATCAAAAAACGCAAATGGCAACAGAGAACAGTGCTTATCCAAATGCAGAAGTTCGCATTGTGGATGTTGTGAAAAATGCAGGGCAGGCAGAGAAGCGCTTCGAACCTAATAACCCATTGGCAAACGATGAAGGTTACGTGTACTACCCGGATATTGATGTGGTGTCAGAAATGGCAGACATGATGTCAGCGACACGCAGCTTCGAGACCAATGTCGAGGTATTGGCGAATGTGAAAAGCATGCAGCAAGGTCTGCTTCGATTAGGGCAGGGTAGCTAATGAGTATTGCACAATACACCCCACTGTCTTCCGATAAACCGGTAGCAACCAAATCTGGCAGTGACGCAAGTGTTTCCGCCAACCCATCAGATATGAACAGTGCCAGCTCACTGCAAAATGAGTTTATCTCGTTGATGGTGGCACAAATTCAAAACCAAGACCCACTAAACCCGTTAGACGGAACCGAGTACGTTGGTCAACTTGCGCAGTTTTCTCAGGTGCAGAGTACCGAAAACATGTCGAAGTTGATGCAAAACAGCATGGTGTTACTCGACAACATGCAAGTGCTTTCGACCGCTGGTTTGGTTGGTCAAACCGTGTACGTTTCATCGAATGAGTTTGAACTCGGTGAAGGCGCGCAAAACGGCAAGATAGAACTAGAACATGGTTCTAACCAAGTAACGCTAGTGGTGAAAGACCAGTTTGGTCAATCAACGAAAGTGCCTCTTGGCGCGCACGCTGCTGGTGATTTGGAATTCTCCATTAATCCTGAAGAGCTCGGTTTGAAACCGGGTAAGTACACCGTTGCGGTGGAAGTTCAAGATGGGCAGAAAAGCCCTAAAGTTTTGCTGGCAGGCACGGTTGAGCAGGTTCGTATTCCAAGCTCAGGTGGCTCAGCACTGGTCAATGTTCAAGGCGTTGGCAACGTTCCTTTCTATCAAATTACTCAGTTTGGTGCTTAACCAAATAAGGAAATCAGAGGTTATTTATGAGTTTTAACATCGCACTTAGTGGTCTGGACGCGACCAATACAGAATTGAACACCATCAGTCATAACATTGCTAACGCATCGACGTATGGTTTCAAAGGCGGTCGTACTGAATTCGCGGCGGTTTACAACGGCATGCAGCCAGGCGGCGTAGAAGTGGCGTCAATCTCTCAGAACTTCGAAAAAAACGGTTCTGTAACGGGTACTGGCAGAGCAATGGACCTAGCAATTAACGGCAACGGTTTCTTTGTGACCAAAGACTCTATGGGTCAAATGCTCTACACCCGTGCTGGTGTATTTAGCACAGATAAGAACAATTTCGTTACCGCGAACAACGGAACCAAACTACAAGGCTACAGCGTTGACAACAATAATAACCTGCAAACAGGTTCAGTCGGCGATATCAAGGTATCCACTTCTTCTCTGAGTGCTAAAGCAACAAGCAGCTTAGAATTTGTTGCTAACTTCGATGCAAGTGCGACCAAGATTGATCAAGCGGTTTATCCATTTAATTCTTCGGACCCTAAATCATTCAACTCTTCTTACACCACCAAGGTTTTCGACTCGCTAGGCAATTCCCATACGGTGACTCAGTACTTCACTAAAACGTCAGATAACGAATGGCAAGTGAATGTAGAAGTGGATGGCGCGCCTACGACTCCTGCAACAGCTCAAACCGTTCAATTCAATACCGATGGTACGCTGGCTTCTCCTGCTGGCGCATTTAATGTGGCATTCCCAGCCGCGGGTGCAAACGCAATGAGCGTTGATATTAGCCTTTCAGGTAGTACTCAGTTTGGTGCTGCATTTGGCGTGAGCACCAATAATCCAAATGGTTACACATCGGGTGAACTTGCTGGCGTTCGAGTGGAAGACAACGGCATGGTTTACGCGACGTACACCAATGGTCAATCTCAACTTCAAGGTCAAGTAGTGCTTGCGGACTTTGCTAACACGCAAGGTCTATCGAAAGTGAGCGGTACCGCTTGGACACAAAGCTTTAGCTCTGGTGCGCCGATCATGGGCGTTCCGGGTACAGGTACACTGGGTGACCTTACTCCGGGTGCATTGGAAGGCTCTAACGTTGACTTAACCAGTGAGCTTGTCGCGCTAATGACGGCGCAGCGTAACTACCAAGCGAACGCCAAAACCATCTCAACCAACGACAAGCTAACTCAAGCTCTGTTCAACGCAGTGTAATGGGAGTATTGCATGGATAGCTTGTTATTTACTGCAACGTCTGGTGCGAGCCGAGTTCTTAAGGCTCAGCACGTTCGTTCTAACAACTTATCGAACGCCGACACCGCTGGTTTCCGTGCGGATATGGAACGTGTACGAAGCGTTGAATTGCAAGGTGCGGGCTTTGATGGTCGCACCATGGTGGTGACGAACTCTGCATCGACGCGTTTTGATTCTGGCGACATCATGAAAACGGGACGCCCCTTAGACGTTGCGATCATGGGTGAAGGCTACCTAACAGTAGAAACACCGGCTGGAAATGAGGCTTACACGCGTGCGGGTAACATCAAAATCGATACGTTTGGTGCCATGAGTATCAATGGATTTCCCGTTGTAGGTGAAAACGGACCAATGATCGTGCCTGATTTTCAAAAGATTGAGATCAGTGAGCGCGGTCGCGTGTCTGTGATCCCACCGGGCGGTGGTGCAGAAGTTGAAGTTGGCACTTTAAAAATGGTGAAACCTGCCATTAACCAACTTCAGAAAGAAAGCGACAGCTTACTGCACAGTGTTGATGGTGTGCCTTTTGTCGCTGATGAAACGGTGCAATTGGCACCAGAGCATATCGAAGGTAGTAACGTTTCAGCCATCGATGAACTACTCAGCGTGATGTCACTGACGCGCAACTTCGAGATGCAAGTTCGCATGATGAAAACCGCAGAAACCTTGGCGCAAGCCGGAAACAAATTGATGGCAGCGAGATAACACTTTTTGCTCAACGTAAATCGTGCTTCTAGATAATTCCTGCCACAAAGGAGATAACCAATGCATTCAGCATTATGGGTAAGTAAAACGGGCATGGCAGCTCAAGATACAAAAATGACTGCCATCTCGAACAACCTAGCAAACGTCAACACGGTCGGCTTTAAGCGTGACCGAGTAGTGTTTGAAGACCTGTTCTACAGCATTCAGCGTCAGCCAGGCGCGCAAGTTGACCAAGTTAACGAGCTACCAACCGGTGTTCAGTTGGGTTCTGGTGTTCGTGTCGTGGGGACGCAAAAAGTCTTCACACAAGGTAACACACAAAACACGACTGGTGAGTTCGACTTGGCGGTAATGGGTCAGGGCTTTTTCCAAATCGAAAACTCTGACGGTCAGATCATGTACACCCGAAATGGTCAGTTCCATATCAACTCAGAAGGTTTGATGGTGAACAGTCAAGGTCTACCACTAGAGCCTCAAATTCAGATCCCAGATAACGCCATTTCATTCTCTGTTGGTGTGGATGGCACGGTAACAACTACGTCAGCCGATGACCCGACGCCGCAGCAACTAGGGCAAATCACTCTGGCTAAGTTCATTAACCCTGCGGGCTTAGAAGCAGTGGGTGGCAACTTGTTCCGTGAAACAGCAGCAAGCGGACCAGCTGACGAGTTAATCGCAGGTGAAGATGGCGCGGGCAGCATTAAGCAAGGGGCTTTAGAAGGCTCTAACGTGCAAGTTGTTGAAGAGATGGTCGACATGATCACAACTCAGCGCGCATACGAAATGAACGCAAAAGTCGTTTCTGCAGCGGATGACATGCTGAAGTTTGTCGCACAGGCAATGTAGGTAAGAAATTGGTGATGATGAAGGAAAAAGCAATGAAATGGCTTTCGAAAAGTTGGGCAGTTGCCGTCGTGTTGCTGGTGGGATGTGCTGGGCGTCAGGAGTTTATTCCGCCTGAACCAAATGCAGAGGAATACGCGCCGCCGGTGTTGGATTACACCTTGCCAGAAGCAAACTCAGGTAGCCTTTATCGTCACCAATACACCATGACGTTATTCCAAGACCGACGTGCCTACCGTGTTGGTGATGTCTTGACGGTGCAGCTATCGGAAGAGACGGAATCTAGCAAAAAAGCAGGCACTAAGTTTGGTAAAAGCTCAACTGTAAATTTTGTTGCGCCAACCATTGGCACTAAAACCATCGATGAATTGGGTGTAAGCGTGGACGGTAGCCGTAATTTTGATGGCAGCGCTTCTAGTTCACAGGGCAACAAATTACAGGGTGCAATCACGGTTACTGTGCATGAAGTGCTACCAAATGGTGTGCTTCGTATTAGCGGTGAAAAGTGGTTGCGACTTAACCAAGGCGATGAATTTATTCGCCTAACTGGCATCGTGCGTGTTGATGATATCAACCGTAGCAACCAAGTTTCTTCTCAGCGTATTGCAGATGCTCGTATCACCTATGCAGGTCGCGGCGCATTAGCTGACAGCAACGCAGCTGGGTGGCTGACGCAGTTCTTCAACAGCCCATGGGTACCATTCTAATGAAGCCAATAAACGCATTCTTTTCTTCTTTCCTATTGGCATTGACCTTGGGACTTCCTGCCACTTCGCAAGCTGAAGTGGAAATTCCGATCATGGACTTGGTGGATGTTCAGGGCATCCGAGAAAACCAATTGGTCGGCTACGGTTTGGTAGTGGGCTTGGCAGGTCAAGGTGATCGGAACCAAGTTAAATTCACTGCTCAATCGATTACCAACATGTTACGCCAATTTGGTGTACAAATTGATGACAGCATGAACCCGAAACTACGTAACGTGGCATCGGTGAGTGTTACTGCATCGGTAGACCCAATGGCGGGACCGGGTCAAACACTCGACGTCGTAGTCTCTTCAATTGGTGACGCGAAAAGCTTACGTGGCGGTACGCTATTACTTACACCACTGCGCGGTATTGATGGTGAAGTTTATGCCATCGCTCAAGGTAGTGTGGTAGTTGGCGGCTTATCGGCAGAAGGCAAAAGCGGCTCCAAGGTAGAAGTGAACACACCAACTGCAGGTCGTGTTCCAAACGGTGCAACGTTGGAGCGAGAAATCGAAACAGACTTTAACCAGCGTGGTGAAATCACGTTAAACCTTCGTAAACCAAGTTTCACTACCGCAAAAAACATCGCCCGCGAAATCAACAACACCTTTGGTCCAAATGTAGCGAAAGCAATCAACAAAGCACGCGTTGAAATGCGTGCACCAATGGATACCCAGCAGCGTGTAACCATGATGTCGATGCTAGAAGAGATGAGCGTGGAAGAAGGTCGTAAACCGGCTCGAATTGTTTTCAACTCTCGTACTGGCACCGTTGTCATCGGTAAAAATGTCAAAGTGGGCGAAGCGGCAGTTAGCCACGGTAACTTGACTGTCCGTATATCGGAATCGCAGCAAGTTAGCCAGCCGAACGCCTTTGCTGGTGGTGATACAAAAGTCATAGATCAAACGCAAATTAACGTTGATGAAGAGCTTGCGCAAATGGTGATATGGCCGCCGGGAACGGAGCTGAACACCATCGTCAATGCAGTGAATAGCTTAGGTGCAACACCGACGGATCTGATGTCGATTCTGCAAGCACTCAGTGAAGCGGGTGCGTTGAATGCCGAGCTTGTCGTGATTTAAGGAGTTTGAGATGAAATTAGATACCAGTAACGATCAAGCCAAACTGAGCTCCATGTTGTATCACGACAATAGTGCGCTAGCGAACATCAAGAGAAGCCGTGATCAAGAAGGTGCCTTGGAAGTGGTTGCAGGTCAGTTTGAAGCCATGTTTCTGCAAATGGTGCTTCGTCAAATGCGCAGCAGTAGTGACGTGTTGGCTGACAAAGACAGTCCGTTTGCTAGCCAACAACAAGGTGTGTTTCGCGATATGTATGACGGTCAACTGGCAATGGAGCTTGCTAAAAAGCAAAATGCGGGCATTGCCAATATGCTGGTTCAACAGCTAAGCCCATCAATGCGTGAGGTAGCATTCGACCAATCACGCAGTATCTCTTCGGCGAATGATGGAAAAGTGACCTCGCTTGAACGCAAGTCACAACTTGAAAGTTATGATATCGCCACAGTCACTGATGCAGTTAATTCCGTGCAGCAAGTGGTCGCCTCTGTTAAACAAGTGCTCGGTGAAGCCGGTATGACGACCGCGTTTACTCAGCCGCTGATCAGAAAAATGGAGCTGTAAATGAACCTTGTTAATATCGGCCTTTCAGGCTTGAACGCAAACCAAGTCGCACTTGAAGTGACGGCACAAAACGTGGCAAACATCAATACGCCAGGATACAGCCGTCAACAAGCGCTTATGGCATCTGTAGGGGATGGTAAGTACAACAAGCTCAGTCCGGGCATTGGTGTTGAAGTCACAAGTATTCGCCGCGTAACAGACCAGTTTTTGGTCAAACAGACTTGGTCGACAAACAGCCTAGCGTCATACTCAAGTGGTTACACTACCGCAATGAGCCAGCTTGAAAGTACGCTTGGCGCTGATGGTTTTAGTATTTCTGCGGGCTTGGATTCGCTTAACGCAGCTTTGAATGATGCCACAGTAAAACCAGAATCAATTCCATACCGTCAGCAAATTATCAACGAATCAGAAGCGTTAGCGCGTCGCTTCAATACGTTAACCGAGTCGCTTCATAATCAGCATAAAGACATGAGTGAGCAACGTAATGCGGCGTTAAATCATGCCAATAGCTTGATGACGAACATCGCTCACATAAACAAACAGATTGTCGAAATGCAGGGAACGGGCGGTAACCCGGCTCAGCTAATGGACACTCGTGATGTTTTGATTGGTGAGCTCTCTCAGATCGTTGAAATCAAGACAACGGATCAAGCTGATGGAAGCATGCAAGTGACACTCGCTTCAGGTCAGCCTTTGGTGATGGGGACTGATTACGGTCAGCTAACGTCGAAGCCAAATCCTTCCGATCCTTATCTTGCTGATTTAAATGTTGAGTTTGCTTCTCAAAGTTTTGGTCTCGATCAATCTGTCGGCGGCAAATTGGGCGCGATTAACGACTATCAAACAGAAATCCTAATGCCAAACCAAGTGGCACTAGACGATATGGCGAAGGCGATGGCAGACGAGTACAACGCGGTACTTGCGACGGGTAAAGACCTTAAAGGTAACCCGGGCAAACCTTTGTTCAGTTACGACCCAGCAAACCCTTCATCTAGCTTAAAAATTACGGGAATCAGCGCAGAGGAATTGGCATTCTCAAGTGATGGCGCACCAGGTAATGCCGACGTACTGAATAACTTGATTAAGTTGAGCAACAAACCGGTCGCCATTACAGGTTTTGGTTCTTTGAGCTTGAACGATGCATTTACCGCAATGGTTGGTGAAACGGCGATTAAAGCGCGCCAAGCTGCGGCAGATTATGAAGCAAAAACCGCAATGAACAAGCAAGCTCACGCGGCACGCGATAATGTTAGTGCGGTTAACAGTAATGAAGAAGCGGCGAACTTGATGACGTTTGCTAACGCACACAATGCCAATATGAAAGTCATTAGCACAGCTAACCAACTTTTCGATGCTGTATTGCAGCTTTTCTAAAGGGAACTCGATATGCGAATCAGTGACACTCAATTTAGCCAAATGATGCTGCAAAGTCTGCAAACCAACAACGCAGGCTTGGGGAATGTGCTACAACAAATGTCGACAGGTAATCGACTGACCAAGCTTTCAGACGATCCAATGGCGTCCATTAAGCTACTTAACCTTGAGCGTGAAAACAGCGCAATCGGTCAGTACCAAAGCAATATTGCCAATCTGAAAACGACGCTTTCTGCGCAAGAAACACATTTGGATTCTGTGAATGAAAGCCTGAAAAGTGTTCGCGATTTGGTGCTTTGGGGGGCAAATGGCTCGTTAACCGATGATGACCGCAGCGGCATGGTTACCGAACTAAAAAGCTACCGAGATGCCATACAGTCTTCCTTTAATGCACAAGACGAAGAAGGTCATTACTTGTTTTCAGGCACCCAAACCGACAAACCAGCGGTGAGTAACGGGGGCGGTGTTTACCAAGTAGACGGCAACAGCGATAAGCGTGTTGTGACGGTTGCTAAAGGCGTCACCATGGAATCCAACATGACCGCTAAAGACATTTTAGAGCTTGGCAGTGGCGACAATGTGCTGAACCAACTTGATGCTTTAATTGCAGAATTTGAGAAGCCGAGTCCGAATTTTCGAGCTGAAGTGGACGCTAGCCTTGCTGCCATTGATGATACCTCTGCAAACGTATTAGGTGCTATCACAGAGATTGGTGGACGCCACAACAACCTAGATCTGATGGATGGAGCTCACGGCGAAAACAAGCTGTTTGTTGATAAAGTGACGAACGATTTGTCTGCGCTCGATTACGGTGAAGCATCAGTACGTTTGAGCAACTACATGGCAGCGTTACAAGCAACGCAAGCTAGCTACGTTAAGATCAACGATCTCAACCTGTTTGATCGTATTTAAGGAAGTTTTATATGGTGATGAGCACAGTAGAGGTAAGACCCCACAGTATACGCTTAGGTGGGCAAGAACAAGCCTCTATCATGCCGACCCGCTCAGCGGATACGAGCAGTGCGATTAAACCGCGTCCTAGGCAAGTTCAGGCTGACACTGCGTCAGCCTATTCTGTTTCCGGTATTCAGCTTACTCAAGGTCAGCAACAAGCAACTGCTGTGCAGATCGCATCAAAATCGCTGCAAGTGATTGGTAGAGAGCTGACTCAAATTAAGCGAGGTTTGACTCAAGCCGTTAGCCAAGGCACACAGAACGTCCCTGGTTTGCAAGACAGTTTAGTTCGCTCCAAAACGTCCATTCAGCAAGTGGTTGATCAGGCGCGTTTTGATGGACAAAAGGTGATTGATAACGAACTGCACCTAAAACTGGATAAAGCCGATATTCGCCGCTTCTCTATCCCGGGTTTGAACGTACATCGTTTGAGTGAAAAAGCAGAGCAAATTCGCTTGGATTTTCCGCAGGGTCAATCGGTGATGATCCAGTTTGACGGTCAGGCGGATGGTGCGCGTACGGTGAAAATGCTCGATCGCAGTTTGATTGCGATGGGAATGCGCGCATCACTGGCGGAAGACGGCACTATTTTATTTGAAGCGCGCGATACTGCTTATCAGCAAATGCAGCAAAAGGTATTGGTGACGGGTGAAGGGCATCGATTCCCAGCGGGGCACGCCAATGTTCTGAACCTAAAATCGGAACCTGACGGTATTGCAGAGTTAAGCTTTGACCTAGGTTCTCGCGATGGCATCAAACAAACTATTGCCAAGGTGAATCAGCATCTAAGACAAGTGCAAACCAGTTTGGAAGAAGCCAAAGCTTTTCACGGTGAGTTGAGTGCTCAGATGCGTTCGGTGCAAAGTAAATCTAACCAGATGAGTGCCGAGGATGTGAATTCGAAACTCGATGGATTTATGGCAACGTCAGATCAATTTACGTCAACGTTCCAAGCGCTTAATGCACAAGCGAATGTGCGTCGCCATACGGTTGTGGCGCTCCTGAAATAACCTTTCAAGAACACTCCAAGATTCCCTTCTCGATTCTATATGTGGTTTCAAAAACCAGAAAAGAGTTGGGAATCGTCTTTCTAGTTCGCGATTAAAAGAGAGATTCCAGACACTTCGTTCCTCAGTTCTGGAATGACGATCATTAGGCACGTATTCCGCTTTAGAATTCGTCAACCGCTCAATACTTTTCTGGGTCATTCCCGAGAGCGACGAAGGAGCGACGTCGGGAATCTCTGTCTAAGTTCAAACTCTATTCTGCTTGCTCAACAGGTCCTGCAACCGAACGATGGAGTTTTTGGAACAACCACCCAAGTCCAATCAGTGACGCCCCTAACCCCAAGAAGCTAACCGCTCGCCAGAAGCCATCTAGTGAGCTTACATCCCACAAGAACACCTTAAGCGCGACGCACGCCAACACTGCCAAACCAATGCGTTGAATCGTCATCGCTTTACGTGTTGCGCCTACCCAAGTGAGTAAGCCGCCGACAATCAAACCAGCAATCGAGTAGGTAAACAGCTCAGCCATACCCGTTGGTTGAGCTAGCGTCATCGAGATAGGCTGCCAGAATTGGCGGATCGACATACCTAGCCAAGCTGCCGTTAAGATAAGACCAAAGCTAGCAACAATAGGGCGTGGGATTTGCAGTGTGTTCCAGTGTTTGTAAGTAGTTACTAGCAAAATAATTGCAGGCAGTAGCCAGCCGACTGATAGCATGTTGAACACAGGCACGGACTCAGCGGAAACATTATTGACCATCAACGGTGATTCAAGGCTATTGAGTAGCAACACCAACACAACAAAGACGCCCCAAAGTAGGTAGCTGTAAGCTTGATAAACACGTTCTAATTGTTGCGCGAACTTGCTGCGATAGCTGTAAACCAATCCCATCACTAATGCTTGGTTGGCAAACACAATGGCAGAAGTGAAATCGACGTAGCCAAGGTAGCCGTATTGCCCCGTCAGCCAGTAGTTGGTCTGAGTGAACACTGCCATCAAGAACACGTGTAAAAATGCACCTTCAAACCAATTGGCGAGTTCTGTATCTGAGTGATGTAATACAGTACGAGCGTAAGCAAGAATCGCCAAAGACGGCAAGTAACTGATCAATACCCAAGCCCAGTGTCCTGCATTAACGGGTTGCCACTCTGGAATGAATGGTAGCAAAGTCAGACGCACGACCAAGATCCCCATGGTAACTTTCACTGCCCAACTTGCAGGGCGGAACAAGTTGGCTTGAGTTTGTAATGCCATAACTGCCACTTGAATCGAAATGGCAGTCGTAAGCCATGTGTCATTGAGCCAAACAAAAGCCGTTCCTGCAATGATGGCGTGCATGATAGCTGAACACTCCAGCGCCAGAGCTTTGAATTTCTGTCCGAGTAAGGCGTAATAAACCGCAATCACGGCGGTGAAGAGTGTCCAAGCAAAAACATGACGACTCATAAACTCGTACGCGTAGAGCAGGGTAATCAATGTCATTGCTGGGGCAAGAACAAGGAAGAGGATACCCGTCAGCCGTGAGTGATCACCTGCTAGGGTCTGGAATAATGTTCGCAGTGCAATCAACGCAATACTGACACCAAGCGCAACCAATACTGGTGTTTGCCCCTCTGCCATATAGATAGACTCAAGCGCGATAGAAAGCAGCATGATTGCGGTAGAAGCCACCAAAATTGATGGTAAAAAGATTCTTAACGACCAAGCCTTTCGAACGGCTGGTAGCCAAATCATGGCAATAAAGAACACATAGAAGTAAACCATCTCTGCGGTATCAACGCTAGACATGCGAGCCAATGCCGACAGCATTAACAACGTGACAGCCAGAGCAATGCCTGTTGGCGGATGTGTCCACTTACCTTGGCAATGACGGTAACGCGGTTTGAGCATCCAGCCCATTCTTGGTACGACAAACAACAGGTACAAACTGAGTGAAAGGAAGAGCGTAAGCCAAGAGAATAGTTGCTCTATTGGTATGCTTTCGATCAGCAGAAGCATCCACAAAACATGCGGCACGGTCATCGATGGTGAAATCCAAGCGTGTCGGATCTTTTGCATTAACAAAGTCGCTGCAACTGAAATCGCAGTGATATAGCCCGCGAGCAAGTAATAGTTGGGCTCTGCGCCGCCAATCCACAGGGGCGCGGAGTAGCCGCCGATCAAACCAAGTACAGCCATTAAAGGTCCCTGGCGCAGGGAGAGAGCTAAGCTCGAAAATGCGGCGCCCGCTAAGATCAGCAGCGATGCACTGGGCGATAATAGTTGATAGAAGACAAACGCAAAGATCACCGTGCAGTAAATCCCTGTTAACCCTGTTCCGGTAATGGCAGCAGGCACGTAAGTAAAACCTTTCGCTCGTTCTGCTCGGTCTGAGGATTTTTGCTCACGGCGATGGAACCACTCACCTGCTATCACGGTAGCAAGGGAGATTGAGAATGCGATGGTCACGCGCATGATTGGTGAGAACTCGATATGACTGCCAATCACTTGCACGAGATAACCGCCACCAATCAACATGGCGAGTGCGCCAACCCAAACCAACCAATTTTCTTGGATGTTGGTCAGCAGTTTATTGGCTTGCTTCTCAAAAACGGATTCACTGCTATGGGCTAAACCACCAATGTGCACTTCGTCGAGTGACGGGAGGCTCGGCTCAACAATCGGTTGTGGCACTTCTTTGGCGGCTAGAGACGCAGTTATTGGCTCTGGATCTGATTTAAGCTTCGGAGCATTAGGTGGTACGGGACTGTCTGATGGTGTTGACGCATGCAGTGTTGCAGTAACCTTATGCTCAGGCTGTGGAGTCGCTGATGTATCTCCCTCAAACCAACGCGCACGCAGCTCTGTCAGTTCTTTATGAAGCAGAGACACTTCGTCTTCGAGCCTTGATATTCGACCAACTGCTTTCCATGTGATGACTATGGCACAAACCGCCAAGATGACCGCCAATGAGATTAACAACTGCTGCACTCCCTTCCTTGTTTGAGAACCCTTAACTTTGAGCAACTTAGCTAAGTTTAGTTCACTGCGTGGCAAGCTAACGGGATATATACCCAAGTGACTTCAAGATGCAGGATTCAGAGCGTTGTCATTGATTCTCTGTTTTTACCGAAAGCAAGCAAGGAAAACAACGTAGCGTAATAGCCCGCTCTTTCCAAGTTGTTTGACGCAGCAATCGGGTCAATGACACGCTCCCAAAGGGCGAGTTGACTGGGCTTGTATACTTTGTTGTCGGTTCTTGATTTAGACCCGCTAGACCTTTAAATCGCCGCCGCGTCTACAAACCCAGTCATTCTCGCTGAACCGAGCATCTCGAGGTTACTTGGGTATACAACACAGACCGAGAATTTTGAGGGAGAGTCGCATATTTGAACGAAAACTGGCGGAGCATTCACACTAAACTAATCTTTTTTATAGAGTTAATTGGTTTTGGGCGAAAGCTCACCATAACAATACCAAATTAGGTGATGATAAATGCAAGTGGGTAACGAAGCGCTGGTGCTGTCGGCGATTGGGGTTATCGGTTTAGGTTGTCAATGGTTGGCGTGGCGAATGCGCTTACCTGCTATTCTGTTCTTGCTATTAGCAGGGATCATTGTTGGTCCGATTCTACAATGGCTCAATCCAGATGACATTCTCGGGGATTTACTCTTCCCCTTAGTTTCCCTCGCTGTGGCGGTGATTCTATTTGAGGGCAGTTTAACCCTTAACTTTAAAGAGATCCGTGGCGTGAGCGGTTCGGTGTGGAGCATCGTGTCTGTCGGCGCAATCATCTCTTGGGTGGCAACCAGTGTGGCGACGCACTATTTCCTTAACTTTACTTGGGAGCTTGCGATTTTATTCGCCAGTTTAACCGTCGTTACTGGTCCAACGGTGATCGTACCATTGCTAAGGACCGTGCGCCCAAGCTCCAAACTCGCCAATATTCTGCGTTGGGAAGGCATTCTCATTGACCCATTAGGCGCGCTGTTTGTAGTGATGGTGTACGAGTTTATTGTCTCGCACAATGCCGTTAACAGTGTCGAAGTGTTCGGTACCATCATTGCGGTGGGTTTGATTCTTGGTGTTGCCTCCGGTGCTGCGGTATCTACCGTTTTGCGCCGAGCTTGGTTGCCGGAATACCTTCAGCCATTTGCGGTTTTGATGGTGGTGCTCGGTGTGTTCTCGATTTCTAACCAAATGGAATCGGAAGCAGGGCTATTGACGGTTACCGTGATGGGCATGTGGTTAGCAAATGCAAAGGGCATCAACATTCAGCAGATCCTGCACTTTAAAGAGCACTTAACCATCTTGTTGATCACCGGGTTGTTCATCTTCTTAGCGGCTCGAATCAGTCTTGATGACTTTGCCGCGCTTGGCAGTGGTGCGATAATGTTGTTTGTTTTCATGCAGTTGGTATCGCGTCCACTTTCGATTTTCGCTTCAACTATTCGCAGTAACTTAACCCTCAAGGATAAGCTGTTCCTCTCTTGGGTTGCACCGCGCGGTATTGTTGCAGCATCCATCTCGTCTCTGTTTGCTATCAAGCTGACAGAATATGGCATTTCAGAAGCCATGCTGTTGGTGCCAATGACCTTCATGGTGATCATCGGCACCGTGGTACTACAAAGTGCTACGGCTCGCCCTATGGCTAAAGTGTTGGGCGTGGCTGAGCCAGCACCGAGAGGCTTTCTATTGATTGGCGCAAACCGAGTGGCGCAAGAGATAGGAAAAGCACTGGCGAGATACGATCGCAAAGTTCTGCTCACCGATTCTAACTGGGATTACATCAGCCAAGTTCGCATGTTGGGCTTAGACCATTACTACGGTAACCCGATCTCTAGCCATGCGGATGATAACCTGAACCTGATTGGTATTGGACAAGTGGTGGCACTGACGCCAGACCAACACTTCAATATCATGGCGTGTATGCAATTTGTCGGCGAGTTCGGCGAAGATAAAGTACATTGCCTGCAGAAAACCAAATCTAACGGCAATGAAAAACACTCGGTTGCCGAAGAGTATCACGGCAAATTGCTGATGGGTGGCAACGTCAGTTACACCCAAATGGCAAGTTTGTTGAGCCAAGGGGCAGAAATCAAACACACCAAGCTAAGCGAGAGTTTCACCTACCAACATTACCTTGATCACCACAAAGACAATTTGATGATTCCGCTTTTCCATGTTGAAGAGAAAGGCAAAATTCAATTCTGTGATGATCCAGACCAGTTCAAACCGCCTACAACCAGCACTGTGGTGGCACTTATTCAATCAGTCGAGACTCAATAGCGCAAATGGCGTATAGAACTGCCACTCTTGGCACATCGGAGTGGCAACATTGTTAATCGTTACCCAAGCTTAATAGAGCAGTGAGGCGCAGTGTTTTAAACGCTGCTCCTTAATATGATTTCTTAGTCATAAGACCAGAGCCCACAAGGCTCGATTCGGCAAATAAATTGTTCAATTTCCGAATTTTCGCATTGACGTAAATGACAAGGATCGCAATACTGCGCGACTGTTTTACTTTAGGGTGACATTATGGCTCCGCAATCTAATCGAAAAGACTTACATCTAGACGCTGTTTTACATCATGACATGAACATGAAAAGCAAAACGGCGGGCTTTGAGTCTGTCGAATTTGAGCATTGCGCATTGCCTGAATGTGACTTTAACACCATCGATCTTTCGAGCGAGTTTCTTGGTCATTCATTGGCGTTGCCGTTTTTGATCAGTTCGATGACTGGCGGCGCAAAAGACGCAGAAATCATCAACTGTCGTTTGGCAGAAGCGGCTAGTGAAATGGGCATTGCGATGGGGGTTGGCTCACAGCGAGTGAGCCTAGAAGACAGCCTACATTCAGGTCTGGGTAAAACCATTCGTGATCTCGCCAAGAGCGTGCCTTTGTATTCCAACCTGGGTGCCGCTCAACTGAGAGACAAACAACGTCTCGACAACGCCCAACGTGCGGTCGACTTTATCCAAGCGGACGCTTTATTTGTGCATCTCAACCCTATGCAAGAAGCTTTTCAACAGAATGGCGACCATGATTGGATTGGTGTGCTTAAATCGATTGAGCAGCTAAAACAGCGCATTGATGTCCCGATGATCATCAAAGAGGTGGGTTTTGGCATCAGTGGCGCAGTGGCGAAACAACTTGTCGAAGTGGGCGTGGATGCGATTGATGTTGCAGGCGCTGGTGGTACAAGTTGGTCAGCGGTCGAAGGTTACTGTCGGACCGACAATAAGGTGCAGCGCGCAGCTGAGTTGTTTCGTGACTGGGGCATTCCAACGGCTAAGTGTTTAGAGCAAATTCACGCTCAATACCCTGACTTACCTTTAATTGCGTCTGGCGGCGTGCATAACGGCTTAGAAGCCGCGAAGGCGATACATCTGGGTGCCAATCTAGTTGGGCAAGCTGGTGCGGTATTAAAAGCCGCAACAATCAGCACACAGTCTGTTGTCGATCACTTTGAACAAATGGCATTAGAGCTGCGTTTAGCGTGCTTTGGTACCGGCTCTGTAAATCTCCAAGCATTGACCCAAGCTCGTCGTCTTTAGCTCAACGGCTAATATTTACTCGCTTATTGATACAGTTAGGTTGATTTCGCCGAATTTCACGTCTTTTACAGAGTGAACGTCGATAAATTGTCTGAGTCTTAACACTTGCGCTGATATTTTGGGTATAGTCCATTCATCAATTGAAAGTGGAACCTGAATTTATGAAAAAATTGGTAATGCTACTGCTAGCGGCAACAGCGCTTACCGCATGTACTGACGAAGTGGGCACAGAAGCTTGGTGTAAAGACATGCGTGACAAGTCTAAAACAGAGTGGACCGCTGATAACGCAGTAGATTTTGCAAAGCACTGCGTTCTGCAAGATGGCATCGGTAGCGAGCAGTGGTGTGAAGATTTAAAAGAGAAGCCAAAAGGTGATTGGACAGCCAACGAAGCGACTGGCTTTGCTAAGCACTGCGTGTTCTAAATTGACCGAACAAAATTGAGAAAGCCGAGCGTCATGCTCGGCTTTTTTGTTTCTGTTTCTTTACTTCCAATTTGTCGTTCCATTTTTGCAAACCTGACTTACTTATCTTTATTTCGTTGTATGGGACTGGCATGGTTACCGTAATTCCAATAAGAGAAGGACTAAAAAATGGAAGTACTCAAAGGTTCATGTCTGTGTGGCAAGGTAAAAATCGAAGTTGCGGATGAATTCAAATACATGGGCAATTGTCATTGTTCTGAATGCCGCAAGTTTACGGGTTCTGATTATTCATCGGCGGGAGGTGTTGCACTCGACAAGCTGATAGTTATCGAAGGTGAAGAGCATATCCAAACCTATCAGAAGAGCGCAAATACCGAACTCTCATTCTGCCGTCATTGCGGATCTAGCCTCTATTCGAAAAAGAACAACGGTATTGTGAATGTTCGTTTAGGTATCCTTGACGATATCCCTGCCGACAAACCGAGTTTCCACATTTTTGTCGGTTCGAAAGCGCCATGGAATGAGATTACTGATGAGCTTAAACAGTTTGAAGCGGAGCCTAAGCTATAGGTCGGTTTCTTGCTGCGTTTAGTACAAAATCGCTAAGGATTTAAAGTTGTGAGATAGAGCCACTCAATTGAGTGGCTTTTTGCTTTTGAGTGGCAGTAATATCCAACACTATACGATTAGTTAATATCGACAGTTTTTTGGGAGAACATCAGTGAGCGAAGAATACAACCAAGCCATTTCTAAGCACTACGCGGCTTATCGTCCTCCACTGCATCAAGTGATTTTGCAAGCCAATTTGGAAGAGTTACCTCAGTTTCAATTGGGGTTGGATATCGGCTGCGGCACGGGCGTATCGACGTTTGCTTTGGCTAAGTTCTGTCAGCAGGTTCATGGGGTTGACCCGAGCACATCAATGATTGAACAAGCCAAACCATCAGTAGGTATTGAATATCATGTTGGTGACGGTGAACACGTACCTCTTTCAGACAGTAGCGTGGATGTGGTGACGTTTGCTGGCTCGCTCTCTTATGCAAAATCAACGGCTTTATTGGCAGAGCTACAGCGTGTTTGCCAGCCTAAAGCACATGTCGTGGTTTATGATTTTGAAGTGCTGCTAGAAAAATCTCTTGAGCAGCTTGGTATCGAGATGGACTTGGTTGAATCCAACTATGACCATGCTATCAACTTCAGTGATTGTGAAGGGTTTCAAGCGGTCAACGTTTATAAAGAGACAGTAGAGTTAGAAGTCAGTGCAGAAGAACTGGCGCATGTGTTGTTCTCGTCTTCTAAGCGATACTCTAAGTTAGCGGAAGCATTTGCAGGAGATGACCCATTTGTAAACGCTGTTGAAGCGCTGAAACAGCATAACCAAAAGCATGTTATCCAAGCGGATACTTATTTCGCGATGTACCAAATCAACATCTAATGCTCTTGTCCTATGAACGCTCTTAAGACCGCTAATTCAGCGGTCTTTTTGTTTGTATATTTTGTGAAATACACGCGCTTTTTACCTTGTTTGTGAATTTGCGGTCAGATTTTTGGTAAATGTTTCATTTGTAAGTAAATCCAAGTGAAAGTGCGGTTTGGCTCTAATTTTGAAGGCGAGCGCTTATGATAGTCTCACGTCAATCTTGGCGCAGAATTTCAGTCACTGTGTGGCTGTTCATCGGTCTGTTGTCCAGTTACCGAATTTCATTATTACTTTTAGGCTGTAGGAAATCATCATGGCGAAGGCATTAAAAATCGAGTCAGGGCGTTACCTAAATATGGATCATGTTGTGACGTTCTCGCTTGCGAATGATTTCATTGAAATTACCGCGGCAATTGAGACTTTTACATCGATTCATATTGGTATTGAAGGCAAAACTGATTACGCCGACTACTTCGTTTCAATCCAAGACTTCCACCGCATTAAGCGTGAATTGTGTGATTACATGGGCATTGACGACCCTTCGCTATTAGTTGACTAATCACTCAAAAATGACAATAAGATTACAGAGGCAGTATGCAATGCTGCAACTTGTAGTCTACGTTTTAACAACCACTGGCTAGGGTGAGCAACAATACGGCGGCGAAGATCGTCCGTTCACCAAATACAATAAGGGACGTTATGTCTGACAAATACATTGCAATGATCCAAGACTTTTTTCAGGTGTTTGAAGCCCTGAATCAACATGTCTTGGACTCCCACGGTGAATTGGCAACGTGGGAGACCCAATTGGTAAGGCTTGATATTAACCAAGGTGATAAAGAAAAGTCGTATGACGTGGCGCAGATTGCCGGCATGCTTAACTTTTCTGAAGATGCAGTAAAATCATTCTTAGTGATATACAGCTTCTTAAGTAACAATCTTTATGATCTCATTGGTAATCGTGAATACGAAGATTGGGGGACGGACGGCGATAGCCTACAAGTTGAGTACTCTGATCTTACTATTGAATCATTTTATGCCGATCAAATTGCGCCACTGATGGAGCGAAGAGTGTACTTCGAGTGGACATTTGATGCGTTACAACGGTCGTATGATGAAATGATGGCGATTAGCCACGGTAGAATAGCTTAGCCGTTGGTTAAACAGTTAAGTTAATATAAAAACAAAAGCCGCTCGTTTTAGCGGCTTTTGTTTTTAGGGCTTTCAAGTATTTCTGTTTCCTCTTCTTACAACTCTTGAATTAAAATCTATTGGCTTATCACGTATTGTGATGATGAGCGATTTACTTGTTAGAAGAACAAACATGAAAAAGACAATCTCAATAATGGTATTGGCAGTGGCGCTGGCTGGCTGTGATGACGCAAGCAAAGCCATTGACCAAGCACAAGAAGCAGCAAACAAAGCGATTGATACGGTTCAAGAGCAGATGGAATCGGTAGAAGATGCATTCAATCTCGATCAGTTTGGTGATGCTGCTGAATCTGCAGAAGAGTTAGCTGCATCTGTAGAGGAAGCGATGAATGTAGATTTCAGTGATCCACAAGCCTTGATTGAAGCAAAAGAGCATATTGCCAATGCATACGCTTGTTTGGTGGAAGCGTCTTCAGAGTCGACGGTGGATAAGGTGATGGATAAAGTAATGTCATCGATCGGTAGTGAAGAAACCAAATCTTTGATTGAAGAAGGCATCGAAAAAGCACAAGCCGCCAAAGAGTGTGTGATGTAATCAAACCGGAAAATGAAATACCCATGGCTTGTGTCGTGGGTATTTTCCTTTTGCCAGTTATTCGAGCCCATCTTCTTCGTCCTGCATCTTGAAGTCACTTGGGTATACAGACTTTATTTCTACATTTTTACTTTTATTGGGCTGTGAACTTTCGTTTTATATGCACTTTTATTCGGATGAAAACAGTTCACAACAGGATGATATCCTGTCATCAGAAGTGAAAACTTAAGTTTTGTCGATTTTGTCGTATTTATTATCCAGATGAATACTAAAAAATCCTGTAACGCAAATATCTCCACAAAATCATAGCCTTACATTTGAGGCGATAGCTTCTTATCACTTATACGTGCTTCATGGTTGTTTTCACCCAGCAAATTTTACTCATTGTAAATGATAATAATTTGCAATAGCGTTCACGAAATATTCATGTTTTGTGGACGAACTATGTTGGCGGTAAAGAAAACGACGTTCTCAACACTCTTGGTGTTACTTGTCTCTATTTATTCCTCTTTTGCCTTTGCGATTGACTATGACAGTGCGGTCAACGACATTGCGCAGCGCTTAGATAAAGCATCTCAGCTTTATGAACAAGGCGATAAAGACCAAGCAAAAACAACAGTACAAATGGCGTATTTCGAGGTGTTTGAAAGCCTAGAAGGTCCGGTACGAATTAATTACTCGCAGCAATACGCGTATCAACTAGAGGCGAAGTTTGGTGACATTCGCAAGTTAATCGTTGCGGGAAAACCAGTTGATGAAGTGGATACGGAAATCAATTGGTTGAAAAAAGAAATTCTGGGTCTGCCGGAGATCTTGGCGTCAGGTCACCAACTTAAAGCTGAAAACACCAATCTACATACCGAGGATATCTTGCCGTTTTGGCGTGAAGCGGTCACAAGCATCGACACCCAGCTCAATGCGGCTTTGACTGAATATCGTGAATCTGGCGAACAACCAGAAAGCGCAGCAGAAAAACAACAGCGTGCATTCGATTTAGTGCAACAAGCGCAGTTCAAAGGGTACAAAAATACCGAGCTGGAAATCGCTATTCGGTTACATCGATCTGCAGAGCGTTCGGCAGAATACAACGCGGCGTTCCGCTCTATTGCCAAAATCACCAAGCAACCTTTTAATCAACAAAACCTGATCCGATTTGGGTATGAGTTGTCGACCTTGGTTCAAGGGTTGAAAGACGAATTACCAGGTCTGCCAGCGACACGCGATTTCCAAGTTCCTGATACTGCGAAGAACGCCGATACAGCAGTTGCTGCACATGATTGGAACCCAGTCGTCAGCGATATCATGACTGCGATTGATGGCGCTATTGATAGCTATAAACATGGTGACAAAACGGCGGCTATTCTTGCGGTACAAGACGCTTACTTCGATCATTTTGAAGCATCAGGTATGGAAAATGCGGTGGGGTCAAGAGATAGCGCATTCAAATCAGAACTTGAAGGCTACTTCACCCGTATTGTCAGTATGCTAAAGGCAAATCAAGCTCAGGCTGATATTGATCAGCAAGTGCAAAAGCTAGAAGTAGGCTTGATGGATGCAGCAGGCAATCTATCTGAAGGCAACTTGAGTTGGTGGGCGATGTTGATCGCGAGCTTCACCATTATTTTCCGTGAAGGATTGGAGGCGCTGCTTATCGTTGCCGCCATTACCGCTTACCTGATCAAAAACGATGCCTCTGACAAGCTACATGTTGTCAAAAATTCGGTCGTTGTTGGTCTGATTGCCAGTGCGATCACCGCGGTATTGTTCCAGTGGCTATTTGAAAACTCTGGCGCAAGTCGAGAGCTGCTTGAAGGCATCACCATGTTGATTGCTGTTGTCGTGCTGTTCTCTATGAGTTACTGGCTGCTTTCCAAAGTTGAAGCCGCTCAATGGAAGCGCTACCTCGAAAGCAAACTTGCCACGTCGATCACCACAGGTTCTCTCTTTGGTTTATGGCTGGCGAGCTTCCTAGCGGTTTACCGTGAAGGTGCAGAGACGGTCTTGTTCTACTTTGCTTTGGCGGCCGATACCAATTCTCAAACCATGGTCGCCCTGATTGCTGGATTCGCTATTGGCGTGCTACTGCTCGCGATGATCTTCTTTGTCATGCGCTATAGCGTGGTCAAGCTCCCTCTGAAACCTTTCTTCATCTTTACTGGCGGATTCATGTATCTGATGGCGTTTGTCTTTGCGGGTAAAGGTGTCCTAGAGCTGATTGAAGGCAAGTTATTCCAACCGACATTAATTTCAGGCGCGCCAGAGTTTGCTCCGTTGGGCATTTACCCATACATGGAAACTTTGCTGCCTCAACTGGCGCTTATCGTGGCAGCAGTCTTTGCGCTCATCGTAATGAAAGCAAGAAGTAAGCGAGATCTTGCTCAGCAAGCTCGTTGTTAAACATGAAAAAATCTTTGTAAAATCAAGTAAGTAAAGGACATTGCTATGTTGAATAAAAAACTCATCGCTACCGCAGTGGCTGCTTCAGCTCTATCAGGTATGGCTATGGCAAATGATCTACCTTTCGTTGAGCACCCAGCTGGTGAACCTCTTGAAATGAATGGTATGGAGATTGCTGCTGTTTACCTTAAGCCCGTTACGATGGAGCCTCAAGGTATGATGCGTGCAGCTTCTAAATCGGAAGTGCACTTAGAGGCAGACATCCATGCTCTTGCTGGTAACAAAAACGGCTTTGGTGCGGGTGAGTGGATCCCTTACCTAACCATTAACTACACGTTGAAAAACGTCGATACCGGTAAAGTGCAAGAGGGGACCTTCATGCCGATGGTGGCAGCAGATGGTCCTCACTACGGCTCAAACATCAACATGTTAGGTGTGGGTAACTACGAGCTTACATTCCACATCGATCCACCGTCAAAAGCGGGTTTGCTACGTCATACGGATGAAGAAACTGGCGTTGGTCGTTGGTTCAAACCATTTGATGCTCAATACAAGTTTAAGTACGTAGGCATTAAGTAACCTTCCTTGCGTAACAACCAGACCGCAGTTTGTGGTCTGGTTGTTCTGGTTTTTTGAGTGACTTATCTGTCTGATGCACTGTGCATGAATGGTCAGTGGTAAATATGAGCTTCTATCTTTCTCACGTCTTACTCGTTTTTTTGCTCCCAGCGATGCTATTTGGTGTGCTGTGGGCTGCGCAATCTAACGCTTTGTATAAACACCAGATTGGGTGGTTTGTGCTTGCGGTGCTCTTTGGTTCTGCACTGTTTCATCTACTGCCATTTAGCCAAGTGAATGTACTTATTATTAACAGTGTTTATCTTGGCGTTATCTTCCTGTCGGCTTTACTTGGTGCCATATGGCGATTGCCTTCGACCTTATTGGTGTGCCTGCAAAGCGTAACGGTCTTTCTATGCAGTTTTGTTTGGGCAAAAGAAGCCAAGCTCACGATGTTGAGCACAACCAACGTTATTAACACAGAGCTGATTTTAAACATCAGTTCTGTGGTCCTAGGATTTGTCTTGATTGCACTAATCAAGATCGCGGTCTCTTTGACGACCAAATCCCTATCCAAGATGGCTCGTAATACACTTTGTTTACTGTTGTTAGTGCTGGCAGCATTGCCCCTCTCTGGTGAGATTATTCTGGCGTGCATGAAGCTAGGGATTCTTGGTCTCGATAAAGGTTTACTGTCTTACGTATCTAAAGTCACCAACTTCTCTTGGATTCTGTCTTACGCCGTACTGGCATTAGTTTCTATTTGTGTGACTGTCTTTTTCGTTACTCAAACTCGACCACTACAAGAGCAGGTGAAGCAAGCTGAATCCGCGATTGAACGACGCAAACATCAAGCGGCTTTGAATTCAGCTCAACGTAAAGTGCGTTTTAATATTGCGACTATCGCTACGATTCTGGTTGCACTGCTTTTCTGGGATCTTGTCGCTTCTCAACCGATTCGTCGTTCAGAAGCGCAACGTATTGAAGTGGCAGCCGATGGCGCTGTCCATGTCCCTATCTCTGAGCAATTAATCGATGGAAAACTGCACCGATTTGAATGGGTAGCAAGCGATGGCAAAGTGGTGCGCTTTTTCATCATTGATCGTTTTGCTGGTGAAGAGAAGTTTGGCGTTGTCTTTGATGCTTGCATGCTGTGTGGTGATGCAGGGTACGCGCAAGTTGGCGATCAAGTGGTGTGCTTGGCGTGTGGCGTACATATCTTTATTCCTTCGATTGGTAAGCCTGGTGGGTGTAACCCAATCCCTATTCCTAAATGGACCGTCGCGAATCATGAAATCATAATTTCGAAGTCAACCCTAGAAAGCGGTCTGAAATATTTTAGTGACGTGGTGGAAGTCATGGCGACAGATCCAGTCAATGGCGAGAAGATCAGCAATATGGAGGCTGAGCACAGTTATTCATTCTCAGGAAAGACCTACTTCTTTACCTCTGAGCAATCTTATGACGCCTTCCGTGATGATCCATGGAAATACGCGGACGTTGAACCGCTAAATCCGTTAGGAGAGTAATCATGTTAATCAGAATGCTTCGTCAGTCATGGCGACATGATACCAACCGAAAATTACTCGCTGTCGTTACGGTTTTTCTCGCGGCGAGCCTAATCTCAGCGCTGCTGGCTATTTCAATCAATATCGGTAACAAGATGTCGATGGAGATGAAAAGCTATGGTGCCAACATTGAAATATCTCCTGAAGGACAAGTAAAGCTGCCAGATATTTTGGCGAAGAACGTCAACAAGTTGGAAAAAGAAGACTTACTTGCAGAGAGTGAACTGCCCAACATCATGGACATCTTTTGGCGCAATAACATTATTGGTTTTGCTCCATTTGTACGTGGGCAAGTTAAAGCGCCTGAGTTCGATAAAACCGTCAATATTATCGGTACTTTTTTTGATAAGAATCTGCCTGTTTCTGACGATGGCAAATACCGAACGGGTAATAAAACCATCTCGACGTATTGGCATGTCGATGGTCAATGGCCAGATGATGAAAAAACTCAAGCCTTGGTAGGGCAGTCATTGGCGCAAAAACTGGGTCTTAAATCTGGCGACAAGCTTGAGTTGCGCGGCATCGAAAACCGCACATTGTCGGTAACGATAACGGGCTTACTGGAAAATGGCACGACGGATGAGAACGCAGTGTTACTGCCGCTGAACCTTGGGCAGAAACTACTGGGTTTGGAAGGACGAGTACAATCGGTAAAAGTCTCAGCATTGACGGTGCCGGAAAACGCACTATCAAAAAAAGCACGTGAAGATTTGGAATCGCTCGATTCGGATGAATATGACCTTTGGTTCTGCACGGCGTTTGTCTCCTCAATCTCTTTCCAATTAGAAGGCGCGATGAATAACGCAATGGTGAAGCCTTTGTGGCAGGTTGCCGCTTCAGAAGGCATGGTGATTCATAAGATCCAAAGCTTATTATTTGTTGTGACATTTGCCGCCTTGATCGCTTCTGCGATGGGGATCGCCTCATTAATGACCAATGCGATATTGCAGCGAGCCAAAGAGATTGGTTTGATGAAGTCCCTTGGTGCTCACAACTGGCAAGTGTATGCGTTGTTCTATTCTGAATCGATGATTTGTGGCGTGTTGGGCGGCTTACTTGGTTGCCTTGCCGGGTGGGGACTATCCAAAGTGGTTGGTTATGCACTGTTTGGTTCATCCATCTCTTTTGATTGGATCATCGTTCCAGTGGTGCTGTTTATCTCAACCCTAATTACAGTGTTAGGTACTTACTTCCCTTCACGCAGAATTGCTTCTCTCTACCCAATTGAGGTGTTGTATGGCCGCAAATAAATCTTCCTCTATGCTGCTTACCTTAGTTTGGCGTTCATTGAGATTACGTGCGCAACGTGTTCTCGTGGTGTTTATGGCGTTGACGGTTGGCGCGGCAATCATTACTGCAATGGCAGGGGTCTACTTCGACATTAACCAGAAGATGAGTCATGAGCTACGAAACTACGGAGCGAACTTTTTTGTAGGACCGGACGCGACAGCGACATTAACGACAAAGCAATACCAACAGATCAAAGCTGAGGCACCTAAAGACAGTTTAATTGCTTCCAGCCCATATCTGTACGGCATGGTACAAGCCGAGCTAGAGAAAATTGTCTTAATGGGTATCGACTTTTCGCAGTTGAAAAAACTGGTTCCTTATTGGCAAGTGGAAGGTCGATGGATTGGTGTCTCTTTTGATGATCGGAATGTCATGATCGGAAAGAAACTGGCAGAGAAATTAGAACTCAAAGTTGGCTCTGACCTGACGGTCTACAACAAAAGTGACCGTTATACGTTCAAGATTAAGGGCATCATTGAGTCAGGTTCGGATGAAGATAACTACCTAATTGTAAACCTACCGTTCGTACAAAAATGGTTGAACAAAGGGGATGAAATCAATTTTGCCATGTTCAGTCTAACGAATGATAAAGGTCAGGTAGGGCAGTTTGAATCGACTTTGAAGCAGCAGTACCCAGACTTGCTTGTTCGTCCTATCCGAAAGGTGTCAGCATCGGAAGGTAAAGTACTCAATAAGATTAAGCTGTTAATGGGCATCGTCGCTTTGGTCATTTTAGTGTTGTCTACCTTATGCGTGAATACAACCATGACGTCGATGATTTCTGAGCGACGTTATGAGTTCGCACTACAAAAGTCTTTGGGCGCATCCAATCAATCCATTACTCGTCAGATTGTTGTTGAAACTCTTGCCATTACCTTTGCTGCAGTTATTGCAGGGTTGCTAATCGGCTATGTGTTAGCGCAATTTCTTGGACACTCGGTGTTTAACGCCACCATTGATTTACGTTTCCCTGTGCTGGTTATTACTAGCTTACTTTCTTTCGCTGCGGCTTTAGTGGCTGCAACGCTTCCAACCATCAGAGCCATTCGTATCGATCCGGCTAAAGTGCTCAAAGGAGATTAACCATGTCAGATTACGCTATTAAGACCGAAGGCTTATGCAAGGTTTTTGACCAAGTTCATGCATTGGACGATATCAATATTGAGGTCAAGAAAGGGGAGTTTGTTGCCATTATGGGCGCGTCGGGCTCAGGTAAAACGACCTTAATGAATATCCTCAGCTGTTTGGACAATCCGACCTCAGGCAAGGTGTTCCTCGATGGTGAGGAAGCGGACAGCCTAGATGAAGAAGGGCGACGAGCATTTCGAGCAGAGAAAATCGGTCTGGTCTTCCAGCAGTTTCATCTCATTCCTTATCTCACTGCTCTGGAGAACGTGATGCTTGCGCAGCATTACCATAGTGTGCCCGATGAAGAAGCAGCAAAGCGAGTGTTAGAACAAGTAGGGCTAGGGCACCGCTTTGAACACTTGCCGAGTCAGCTTTCTGGTGGTGAGCAGCAGCGTGTATGCATCGCTCGCGCGATTGTGAATGAAAGCCCGATCCTGTTTGCTGACGAACCCACTGGTAACTTGGACGAGGAGAACGAAAAAATCGTCCTCGATATTTTCCAAAAACTCCATGCACAAAACCGAACCATCATTATGGTCACCCACAACCCAAGCTTAGGTCAGTACACGGACCGAATCATCCGCCTCCAACACGGCAAGTACATCGGAGAGGAGGTGTTAGATGTGGCATAAACGCCGCTACGTGATCGCGCTGTTAGCCATGCTTGCGCTATTTGGTTGTAAAGACCAAAAAGCACAAATCGGGCAACCGAGTCCTGATATTGCTGCAATGAATGCGGCGCAACAAACGGTAAGCCTTGAAAGCTATCAAGGTAAGAAAATTGTTCTGGAATTTTGGTCTTCCACCTGCGGAGCGTGCATTGCCATGATGAAGAAATGGCAAGACGTATATGCACGTCGAAGCGATGAAGTCGCAGTGATAGCGATTAACATTGATGACTACGAGGTCGACTTAAATGAATACGCCACCAAGTATGGGTTTTCATTTCCTATGGTGAAAGATCAATTGGGCATCACTAAAGAACGTTTCTCTATTGGGGTGACACCCACAACTTACCTCATTAATCGCGATGGAAAGCTGGTGGACATGCACATCGGCTATTCAGCGAGTATGGATCTGGACAAGGTCATCTCTCAACTTTAATCATTTTAGGAATCAACCAAATGTCACTTACAAAATTTCGCCCGTTTTTGACCGCTCTGATTACTGTCTTTGCCATGATGTCTTCTGCTTGGGCGACTGAAAACTTACAAGAAAAAGTACAAATTGAATCACCAGTCATCTTTCAGTTAGCCAGTGGTGCAAAAGGAACGGGTTCGAAAATGACCATTCACAATAACTCAGATGAAGCTTTAGTCATCAATGGCTTCAAAGTGGATGAATTCGACAAGACCATGCTACACGGGACGAAGTATGAAGCGGGTAAGCGCAAAATGTTTATGGTGAAAAGCATCACTATTCCTGCACATAAAAAACTCGCGCTTACGCCAAATACACACCATTTCATGATGTTTGGCCCAAAGCGTGAATTAGAACTTGGTGAGTACCTGACGATGGCAGTAAACACCAATCAAGGTGACTTCAAAGTGATCGCGCAAGTGGTGCCTCGTAAGCTGAAATAAGGTGGCTCAATGAAAGTACGAATAGGTTTGGCGCTGGTCGCAGCAGCGTTGTTTAGTTTGAGTGGTTGTTCTGAACCCGAGCAAGCAAAGAAAGAGCCACCTAAATTGACGCAGTTGGATCAGCGTCTTACCCTCGCGGAATCGGCAGGGTTAATGGACAAGCGTATGCCGATGAAGAAATTGATGGAGCAATATGTATCGGTTGAAGCCGTCGATCTTGATAGCGGTGAATATCGCGATGCCTCCATGAGTGTAGACGAGTCATTCTCTGCATTTCCCATCGACCCAAGTAATGCAGTAAAGCTTTCTTCTCGTGATGATCTTGCTGGGATTAAAATGCGTGAAAATAGGTTGCCTGTGTATTTGATTAAAGATGATAACGGGCAAGTCTCTCGAATTGTTTTGCCAATCCGTGGTGAAGGTAAGTTTGGTTTGATTTATGGCTACTTAGCCCTCTATAGCGACAACTACCACATTGCGAGTCTGTCGTTTTACAAACATGGGGAGAGCGCAGGATTAGGGGCGGAGATTACCGATAACGCTAACTGGACAAAGCAGTTCAAAGACAAGCCTTTATTCGACCATGGTCATCCATCGATTCGTATCGTACAGGAAGGGCGCAATACACAAGACGCTTACTCTGTCGATGGAATCAGTGGGGCAACCTACACCAGCCAAGGCGTTGAACACGCGATTAATTTTTGGACCGGGGATCTTGGTTTTGGCGAGTTCTTACGCCAATACCGAAATTAAAAAGTTTGACTATTCATAAGGCAATTTAAACTCTGCGCTCAAGGAGAAAAGGTGATGGCACTTAGAAGAGGTCAAGTTTCAGAAGAACAACTGATGTTATTGATTCAGCTTACTAAAATTCGCTCAACAGTATTAATAAAAGCACTTCGAATGCACTTAGTCGAAGGAAAAAGCCAGCGCTTAGCCACTGAAACGGTGGGTATCAATCAGAGCTTTCTCAGCGTTCGTTTACGTAAGCTTCGAGATGTTGAGTCGACGGTTCTCAAGTTAAGGAAGTTTTATTAAGTGCCCACCACTTTTTAGTGACGCCTCTGCATTCAGCGACCATGCTACTTTTATTCACTATAAGGCTTTGAACAACAACGGTGGCGTGAGTATACCCAAGTAACGTCGAGATGCTAGGTTCAGCGAGAATGACTTGGTTTGTAGACGCGGCGGCGATTTAAAGATCTAGTCATTCTAAATCAAGAATCGGCAACAAAGTATACAAGCCAAGGCAGCTCGCCCTTTGGGAGCGTGTCATTGACCCGATTGCTGCGTCAAACAACTTGGAAAGAGCTAGCTATTACACTGCGTTGTTTTCCTTACTCTCGAATCAATGACAGCGCTCTGAATCCTGCATCTTGAAGTCACTTGGGTATAACAGCACAGCGTGAGGGTACAACAAAAAGGGGATATGACTATCCCCTTTACTGTCTCTACTTACCCATTAGCTCTTGGGTAAAATAATCCATACAAAGCTGTTGGGCTTGTGGTTTGATACTGACCTGCTCGTTTTCTCGCAATGCTAAGTAGAGTTCAATGATCTTTTGGAATGCGGGAATAAGGGCGTCGCGTTCTGGCATCGCAACGGTCTGCTTTAACTGTTCACTAAACTCAGGCAAACGGGATTCAATCTTCCTTACACCTGAAGGGGTTAATCCTTGTTGCTGTAAAGCCAGTGGTGATATGGCAACCGAACGAAGGAAAGACAAGAACTCAGCTGCTTCAAAATACTCACCACGCGCAATTTTGGTCGCGCCATAATGGACCCAAATCCAAAAGCGGTCTTCAATCCATTGCGGATCTGGTTGAGGGTAATGGGGCTGCGAAGTGGTGAAGACTTGCGATAATTGACCATCGCGCTCCCAAAGTACTTTTGTATGATCCACGCGTGCTGCTGCATCCTGCAGTGCGACAAATTTGAAATCAACGTGAATGGCATCAGGTGCGTAAATCGCGATGACCAACCTTGGTTCTCCCACGTGCTCACCAGTGAACGCCGCGACTTGTCCTTCTACCTTGTCGATAAGTGCAAAGCGTTCTGTCATCACCGATTCCACATCATCAGGGTTGATGGCGATAACCAAGTCCAAATCACTGTATTTATCCATTGAATCAGAAGCATAAGAGCCACTCGCTCCAATGCCGAGGATGCGTTGGTCGGCAGTAAATACCGCAAGAATCTTTTTTAGAAGCTGCTCATGAGCTTGAGGGAGCGTGCTTGAGAATTTCATATTTTACCTATTAATCATGGTTGATATTAGAGCCATCAGGAGATGGTTAGTGCGGTAAAATTAGCGCAGCACTACAATATGGCGTTAAGTGCTAAAAGAAGCAAGAAAAACCGGCTTGGAAAAGCCGGCTAATAAATTACTTCAGTGAGTTGTGGTGCATAAATTGATCATCAATGCCTTTGAGCTTCATGTCGTCCATGATGAAATTCACCGTATTCAATAAGCGCTGTTCGCCTTTCGGGATAAGGTAACCAAATTGACCTTTGGTGAACGGGTCTTCACAGCGTGCGGCTTCTAAACGCTCATCGGTGACTTGATAGAATAGACCTTCAGGTGTCTCGGTAACCATCACATCCACTTTGCCCGTAGCGACAGCTTTCGGCACATCTAAGTTATTTTCGAAACGAGTAAAGCTGGCATCTTGCAGATTTGCATCGGCGAATTTCTCGTTGGTGCCACCGATGTTAACGCCTACACGAACGGATGCTTGGTTTACTTTATCCAACGTGTTGTATTGCTCGGCTTTGCCTTTTGCGACCAAGAAACACTTGCCAAACGTCATATAACCCTGAGTTTGTTCTGCATTCAATTGACGTTGCATCTTACGTGTAATACCGCCCATCGCGATGTCATATTTGTCTTGGTTAAGGTCTGTCAGCAGGTCTTTCCAAGTAGTACGAACCAGCTTTAGCTCTACGCCTAACTGCTCGGCGATGTGTTTCGCGACATCAATATCGTAACCAGAGTAACTTTTGCCGTCATAGTAAGAAAAGGGTTTGTAATCGCCAGTTGTACCGACACGCAATGTTCCTGATTTTTGAATGTCTTCTAGCTTGTCGGCTTGAGCGACGCCAGAAACTGCAAGTGCTACGGAAGCAAGTAATAATGTTGTTTTTTTCATTGTTGTTGTCTGATTTGTTGTGTTTGAACGAATTTTCAAACTAACAGGAACCGCAGCAAAAACAGATCAAACCAATCGAAAAAAGCGTAATTTTTCAAAAATAATTTCTTGCCTTGAAAGTGATTGCATTTGTCTCTTTATACGTAAGAAGAGCAAAGTTTTTTGTATGAATGGCAGGGCGTTATGAATCGGATTCATCCTAAGAAATTGCTTCGTAGTAAATGGACGGCGGCACAACCCGTAAATAAAGAAAAGCACTTTATCATTTCAGAAATGGAGTTTGATGAAGAGGGCAATGTCGTGAGGTGTGTGATTGAGGCGGTTATGACCAAGCGAGAGCGTGAATTAGATTGGCATGATCTAAAAGATACACAGCAGTGGCGACAAGGATGGAAATAGGCCGTTGGAAACCCAAAAACGAGATGGAGTTAGAAAAGTGATGAATATGAGTAGGTTCGTTGTAGAGACTTTGTTATTAATGGAGTCGTCACCCTACTTATTCAAACACAAGGTAATGCCATGATCGATTTTGACAGTTCCTCGGTATTCAAGCTTAAGCCAATAGAAGTCTCTAAAGTTCGCGACGATTTTCACAAGTTCTTAATTGACGGTGAGACCGTTTTTGCTGGCTTTAAAACCGTCCGTGACCAAGTGGTGTTCACCAACAAGCGTGTTATCGCTGCTAACGTTCAGGGCATCACTGGCTCAAAAGTGGATTACACGTCGCTTCCTTATAGCAAGATAAATGCTTTCTCGATTGAGACATCAGGCACGTTCGATTTAGACTGTGAAATTGAGTTCTTTCTCAGTGAGGTTGGGCGAGTGCGCTTTGAGATAAAAGGCTCGTTCGACCTAATCTCATTCAACAAGATGATAAGCGAGTATGTGCTGGCTTAATGTGCCTCAATGCCGTATCTACAGATAAACAACAAGGAAGCAAATATGCTTCCTTTTTTGTTCTTGTACTTGGGTATATTAAGAACGGGTAGATAAGTTTGCTGTTTGAATCACTGCGTTGTCGCCAAATGACAAGACAAGCGATGGTGTTTTCTTTACCTTTCGGCTTTTTGAATGATTGCAAAGGGAAGAAAATGACGGTTGTATTTGAGGGCGTTCCTCTTGTTCGAACAGAGTGGGTTCACGATCTGGCAGCGCTTTTCGACAACAGTAATATCGATGTGCATCAGCTTATTAAAGTAAGCAAAGCCCCTGAAGACATTCAAATGTCAGACGTTGAGTTTCTGCCCGAAACCATACTTAGAAATCTGCTTTTAGCGTTCGGAGAGTCTTGCCCCACCGACGAATTTATTCACACCATTTGGACCTTGTGTCGCGATTTGTATGTGCCCAAAGTGTTAGCACAGTTAGCCCTTACGCCGACAATGACGGTCGCTGAAGCCATTGAGGTATTCTGTCATTCGATGCACCGATATTCGAACAATACACGTCTTGGCTTGGAGCAATACCACGATCGTATATGGTTTGCGAGGTACAAAGATGGGGAAAACCAACCTTGGTATCAATATGCTGAGATGTTTAGTCTCATTTTTATGGATGAACTGGTTGCTGTACTTGCAAACTATCGGCAGCAAACCGTAAGTGTGAGCGTGAAGAGCACCAAAATGGAACGCTTCTTTGATTGCCGGCAATTAAAGCATGTGCAGTTTTACACCAACCGAGCGGCAACGGGTATCCAGCTTGATGATGCCGTGTTAAACAAAACGATTTGTATGCCGAATAAAGGGCGATTTGATGGGAGTACCGATCTCAGTGAAGTGCCAACCTCGTTTGTTTCCTCGTTTGGTTTTGCGATTCTTCCCTATATTTCTTTTGGGCGATTTTCCATTTTGGAAGCGGCTCAAATTTTGGGTATTCATAAACGAACGTTACAGCGACGCCTGCATGATTGTGAGGTGACGTACAGCCAAGTGATGGAATCATTGCTGTTGGAGCGCAGTTTATCTCTGCTCAAAAACTCCACTCTTTCTATCACGACCATTGCAGCATCCTTGGGCTATGCCGATACCGCCAATTTCACTCGTTTTATTCGTCGGAAAATAGGCATGACGCCTTCTGCTTACCGCAAAACTTGAGGTTTGGGATGTGGCGCAAATGTGCTTTTCAGTTAGGGTCATCAATTCCACCTTGTGGCACAGGATGACAATTTATATTTCTCTCAATCAATAAGATGAAGGGCATCGAAACTAAAGAGAGAGAAACGAAAATGTCCCATCGATTCCATGAGTACCGTTCACCGCTTACCCAATCCTTCGAGCACGCCGTCGAGTACTTAGAGTCATTAAATGAACGACCTGTCGACAAATGTGTGACATCCCAGGAACTGAGAAAAGCGATTGGTGGTGCGCTGCCAACTACGCCAACGGATCCATCTGCGGTGATTGATGAGATGGTTAAGAACGTCGATGCCGGTCTGATTGCAACAGGTGGTCCTCGTTTCTTTGGTTATGCAATTGGTAGTTCTTTCCCTGCATCATTAGCGGCAGATTGGCTAGTAAGCGCGTGGGACCAAAACGTACCATATTACGTTGCTAGCCCTGCGTTGTCAGTGGTTGAAGAGACGGCCGCTGAATGGATGACTCAACTACTCGGTTTGGCGCCTAACTCTGGCATTGGCTTTACTTCTGGCGCGCAAGAGGCAATTTACACCAGCCTTATCACTGCTCGTAATGCACTATTACAACGTGCAGGTTGGGATGTGGCTGTTCAAGGTATGTATGGTGCGCCGTGCATTAATGTGGTTGTAAGTGATCAAATTCACTCAACGATTAAGCGTGCTCTTTCAATGATCGGTATTGGTTTGGAAAATATTGTTAAGGTGCCGACAGACAACAACTTACGCATTATTCCAGACAACTTAATGGAAACGATCACCGCACTTGAAGGACCAACTTTAGTTTGTGCGCAAGCGGGCTGTATCGACTCTGGCGCTTTCGATCCTTTCCACGCGCTTGCTGACGCTGTCGCTGCGCATGGCAATGCATGGCTACACGTTGATGGTGCGATTGGTTTGTGGGCGGCTGCAAGTGCAACACATCGTTACCTTCTTGATGGTATTGAAAGAGTCGATTCCATCGATACAGATGGTCATAAGTGGTTCAACATGCCTTATGACTCGGGCATGGTCATTGTGAAGGATGCAGGTTTGCTGGCTCAAGCGATGGGAGGCAGTAATATGGGGGATTACCTGAACGATGCGATGGATAAACCCGATCGTAATGCCATTAATTTTGGCATTGGTGCTTCGCGTCGTGCACGCGGTGTACCTGTCTACGCTGCGTTTAAATCGCTTGGCAAACAGGGCATTGAAGAGCATGTTGATCGTTGTACTTCGCTTGCACAACATATGGCAGAAAGGCTTTCAACGGTAGATGGCATTACTATTTTGAATGATGTTGTGTCCAACCGTTTCTCCGCACAGTTTGGTGAAGGGGATGAGGTGTATCGTAACGAGCTGACAGCACGCGTGGTCCATCGACTACAGCAAGAAGGGACGCTTTACCCTTCTACTTCGGGTTACAAAGGGCTGAAAACTATGTTGTTCTCAGTGCTAAGTTGTCACACTTCTCTTGAAGATATCGACTTATCCGCAGAGAAGATCGTAAAAGCATATGTGCAAGAGAAGCATCGCATGGATGCTGAGTAACGTCTTCGAGCGCAAAAATTGAATATAAGCCCAGTTTTATACTGGGCTTTTTTATGTCTGCTCAATGTACTTAGGCATGCAATGACAATTAATCCTTTATGGGTTTACTTATTCTTTTTGTATCACTTATCCCATTCAATAAGGATTCAGATATGAAATCAAAACTACTTACTCTTCCCTTTGGACTCACTCTTCTCTTTGGACTAGCTATTCTCAATGGATGCTCGAGCGCTAAGCCCGTCGACAGTCATCTTGTTAGTGCCTCAGGGGTTGATACGGCATTCTTAGTCAGTAAAAAATCCAGCTTGGTCGGACAGATTGAATATTCAAAAGCCGACACAAAAAGTAGTGCTGCTCTTAATCAAACCCAAACCAATATCAAAGTTTTCAAGGATGAAGAAAATACGTTAACTCTCGCTCAGGTGAAGAGCTGCAACAACTGCAATTACCATTTAGAGCGTGGACATAAAGGCGTGTTATTCCCAATCGGAGACGCAAATCAACATACGTATATTGGTAGAAAAAAGCTCGCGAGCTTGTACTCAGAACATCCCATTTATGTGGACAAAATTCGTGATTTTATCCGTGCTAATCCTTCGCAAGTAGAACATGAAGAAGCTTGTATTGACGTGCTTGCGGTCTATTCGAAAACAAGTCGGATTGAGGTTGGAACGATCACTGATTGTGCGACTCCGCTAAAAAGCCACGTGATTAAAAACGTACAAATGGTGCCACTCGGTTGATATTCCGTTGGCGATGTTGCGATTAAGAGGGCGAAAACTCGTGAGACAATAGCCCCGAGTTCATACCAAAAAGAAAAAATACAGGAAGAAGACAAACGCCAACAAGGTTGCAGATAACACTGGATAGATGATGTAGGAGTCATGATTGCTGGTGCGCTGGTAACAGAATGAGACCAGCAAGACGTTGTAAACAACGAGCAGCAAACTGATCATGGTACCGCTATTCAGGCTTAAACTTGATAACTGAGTAAGAAAGAATCCCAGCAATAGATAATCAAAAACGATTAGCCAAAGGAACGCTTTCTTTAGCGAATCATTGTTAGGCTTATTGGCCGCGGGTAATGGCATATCGAACTCAACTAAACAATTACTGCAATCATGATATTGGGGGAAAAAAAAGGTCACGCAGAAGGAATGAAACTGGTGACCTTTTTGGGTTTAGAGGTCTTGAATCTTGGCTTTTTGATTGTCAGATTCAACAGAATAACGAATCACTTCTTGTCTTATCACTGGCTGGTTAAACTCCGCTTTCTGTTTTGCTTTTTCTAGTTCACTGTCTTGCTGGTCTCCGAAGAAGGTTTCTAAAACCTGAGCAGCGGGCGTAGTGAGAATAAACAACTCTATACGGCGGTTTTCGCTTGAATCTGGTTCATCCGGGTTAAGCAGCGCACGATCGGACATCCCCGTGACTTGCATGACTCGCTCATCAGGCATGCCACCCTCAACAAGTGTTTTTCTCGCAACGTCGGCACGAGACGCGGACAATGCCCAGTTTGATTGTCGACCAAAGTGCTTTTTGAAAGGTGTAGAGTCAGTATGACCACTGATGATCAATGGGTTGCTGATGCGTTCAAACACAGGTGCAAGCGCAAGCAGTAAATCTTCAAAGAAAGGGGTCAACTCCGCGCCACCACGACTGAACATGTGCTGCTTGTAATCATCTTGCAGTGCGATACGTAGACCTTGTGGCGTAATGGTTACGTTGACGTTACCTTGCGCGCTGATTTGACCTACCACTTCATCGATGACTTTCGCCAGTAGAGCAAGTTGCTCTTGTGTATCGAAGTTACCAGGGATCAGCGAGTCGATTTCTGGACCATCGCCATCACCTTGGAAGTACGAGCTCACGACATGATTCGAGTTGTGTTTACTTGGCACAGAAGAGTCCTGTGCCAAGTCGATTGGAGAGATACTTTGCGAGGTATCGAAAGGGTTACCGTAACTCTTATCGAAGACACTCGAGCTATGAAGGTGAGCCATAATGGCTTTTCGCTCTTCCTTGTCGACCACCTGCATGACCCAAAGTACAAGAAACAGCGCCATCAAAGCGATCATAAAGTCGGCAAACGCGACCTTCCACGCGCCACCATGAAACTCATCATGGTTGTGTGCTTTGACGCGTTTGAACACCACATGCTCTTGTTTTTGCATTATCCCTCCTGTTCAGATAGCCACTTCTCCATTTGGTTGAAAGTAGGTTTGATGTCTAACTGAATGTGTTTACGACCAGCATCGATAGCGAGCAATGTTGGCTTTTTCGCAACGTAAGCGACCAAAGTGGCGCGCACACATTCGAAAGCCGTCATGTTTCGTTTCACTCGCTGAGCCATGGCGTTACTGAGTGGATCTAAACAACAGTAACAACCAAAAATACCAATGAATGTACCGACGAGGGCAGCAGCAACGTGATAACCGATTAGGGCAATCGAACCGTCAATGGCTTGCATAGTAATGATGATGCCACCAACTGCAGCAAGAATACCGAACCCAGGAAGTGCTTCTGCCGTGCGTTGCATAGAGCGCGATGGCAACAGCATTTCGGTTTGAATTGCTTCGATTTCTTGTTCTAACAGTCCCTCTAATTCATGAGGCGACATTTGTCCCATTGCCATTAAACGTAAATTATCAGTAATGAAAGAAATAAGACGATGGTCGTCACTTACTTTTGGATAAGCGAGGAACATAGAGCTCTGTTCTGGTGATTCAATATGTGAATCGAGAAACTTAAAACCGCGGCTGCGAGCAGTCTCTAGTAGATTGTTAAGCAGCGCCATTAACTCCATGTAGTATTCATATTCTTCGTCAGGACCTGAAATGGTTGCGCGCAATTGCTGACGCATTTCTTTCAAGACTTGCGGAGGGTTACCAATGATCAGTGAGCCAGCAGCGGCACCAATGATGATCATAAATTCAGCGGGCTGCCAGATTGCACCCAGATTACCGCCTGCCCACATGTATCCGCCGAAGACACACAACAGGACAGTAATGGCTCCAAAAAACTTTTGCATCTCGTGACTCCTAAGAGGACATTAATTGGTTAAGTTGTTTAAGCGCTTGTTTGTGCAACTGACAGATGCGAGGTGGTGTCAGGTCAAGCACGAGCGCGATTTCATGTAGGTTGAGTTCGTGTTGGTAAAACAAGGTCAGCAACAGTTGGTCTCGTTTTGGCATTTTGCCAAGAGCACTGTCTAAGCTACGACGTATATGTTCATGTTCCATACCGTCATATTGACCACCAAAGTGGCTGTCATTACCACTTTCCATCAACTGATCGAGACTTTGCATTTCGCCTGCAAGCGCCGCGTTTTGACGGTTGTAGTAATCTTTCTCATCGGTGCCGAGGGCTTTGATGATCTCGGCATCGGTGGGCATTCTGCCAAGAGCACGAGTGAGATCTCGGGTTACGTCGTTCAGCTCATGCGCTTGCTGACGTGTCTTGCGCGATCGCCAATCCAATCGGCGTAGCTCATCGAGAATGGCACCACGAACACGACAAACGGCGAAAGCAGGGAAGTGTGGATCTTCCACATCCCCGTAACGACGACCCGCTTCGACAAGAGCAATTAGACCAATTTGTTGCATATCTTCGATGCTGCAATGAGACGTTGCATGAACACGCAGTTGGTTCACAACACGTTTGACCATGATCTGATGACGCTGCAATAGCGCATTCTCGTCAATCGGGCGAGACGGCGTGTTTACTTCCTCCGTCTCGGTATAACTTTCCTGTAAGTTCATCTCCAACATAGTTGTGCCCCGTTATTGCACAACGTATTTGGTTAGCAGAACATCATCGATATCACGCACGATGTCAGTTTTTGCGAATGCCAGTAGCAAGGTTTCTTTCACCTCACTTTGCAAAGTGTCGATAGCGCCTGTTTGTTGTAGCTCATCGAATGTTTTATCGCTGAATAGCTTAAGCAATGAGTTCTGCACCATAGGCATGTAGTCATCGATGCTTTTGATTCGCTCAGGGCGACGTGTTTCTAAGGCTAGCTCTAACATTACAAAGTGCGTTTGTTTTTTACCTTTGATAGTCAATACCACTCTCTCCAACGGATGGAAGCTTGGTCCTTTACTCGTTGGTTGCTCGACCGCTAGAAAAGCCAGTGGGGAGTCCTCTAAATAATCGTTGAAACTGGACGCCGATGATACTGACTGTGCGCTTTTGTTTAGATACCAAATACCACCAATCACAGTGACTCCGGAAACGAGGGCACTGGTGATGATCATGGCGATAAACAGGGCGATCATTTGTTGTTTGGTCATAACCTTTTTCCTCGGTGATTCATTAGGCTTGAGTGTTTAGCCAATGCTCTGAATAGTTTGTTGTTGTATTAGATTGAAAGGTGTTGGATTCGCGAGCGGCAAAGATAGATGCCTCTTCTTGGTTGCCATCATGCGCGTGTCGCTCTTGACCTTGATCCGAGCCGACATTGACATCGACATGAACGAAGTTTTGCTCTTGAAGTTCCGTTCTTAAGCGTTCTGAAACTTGCATCAATGCTTCGCGTGTTACGGCGCTATTAGCGTTGATTTGCACGCTTAAGCGATCTCCCTCGACACGAACCAATAGATCCAACTTACCGAGTTCTGGCGGATCGAGACGAATCTTGGCTTCTTGCAGGTTCTGCTGTGCTTGCAACGTCACGCGGTCTTGAAGTACCTGCATCATCTGCTCACCCCATTTACCAGAACTGGTATCGACACGAACTGCCGCCCATTCCGACCCCTGAGCTTGGGTTGCTGCGAGCGGCGTCGTAGGATTGGTGTGCGCCGCATGAGCAGTCGGTGACTGCACTTGCGCATTAGCCGTCAAAGGCTGTCCCTGAACTGGCTGGTTAAGGAGTGTTTGCAAATCTGCTGCAGATACTTTGACCTGATTTGTGGCGCTAGCTTTAGCTATGCTTTGATTCTCTGACGTTGGCGTCGCCGCTCCCAGTGTAGAGTGTGGTTGAGTTGCCGTACTGGTTGCTTGCGTTGAGCCATTTATCGCTTTGGTCGTAACTTGACCAGATTCGCCTTGTTTGCCGGCTGCTTTCACCATGCCTTGCATCAGAGCTTGTGCTTGAGCTGCTAAATTGGCTGGTGTCGCTGGAGCTTGAGAACTGAGTATGGCATCCACCGGGGCATCTTCAGAACTTGAACCTTGCTCGGTTGTTTCTGTATCGGCAGGCGCTTTAGGCAACGCTTGTGCATTCAAACGAAAGCCGGGTACAGGAACGTGACCGGATAGCGCTTCTTGCTGAGTTTGAGAAGATGATGCAGAAAAACCTTGCTCGGATCGTGCCTGCATTACTTTCCCATCTTGCGTTGGCTGAGAAGCAACACCGCCAGAAATTGAATTGGTTACCATCATTGTGTTAGCTCCATGGTCATTGCAAGTTGATACGCCATGGCTCGCTCTTGCTGGTTACTCACCGAACTCATTTCTTGCTCTAGCTCGCTGGTGGCTTTTTCCAACGTAGTAAAAGCACTCGCGTGCACTGCTTTCGCTCGTTGGATTTCCGGCGCCAGTTTTGGATCTTTCAAGAATGGCTTGTGGCTAATAAGCAGCTCTCGCAACTGTAAGTCGTAGCGCTTGAGAGCTCGCCAATCAGCCGTTTTAGTGGCGATTTGGATCAGTTTTGACAAGTGGCGAAATCGCTCTGGCGACACTTTATGCTTGCTGTCCAAAATTCATCCAACCTTCTCGAATGTTACCCATGACACGTTCAACGTTGTCTAAACGTGATGTGTCGTTTTGTACGCTGGTGTAGAACAGCTCTACTTGGCAGAAGTCGTAAAGTTGGCGTAAGTTATCAGCAATTTCACCGCCGTTCTCTTCATCTAAAGCACTGCTTAATCCAATGAGGATGTTCATGCATTTGTTAATGCTTGCGCCTTTTTCCGCAAGTCGGTTGGCAGCTAGGTGACCACGTATACGTTCAACTTCATCGAGTAAGCCGTCGATTAACATGACAACGAGTTGATGTGGGTTTGCTGATGCAGCTTGCGCATCAAGATCGACTTGCTGGTACGAGTCGTAGCCGGAATCCATGAGCATGAGTAGTTCTCCTAAAGCCTTAACCAAACAACGACTGGGTTTGGTTCATTTGCGTCATTAACGTGTTCATTTGGGTAAATTGTTTGATGTAGCGTTTGTACGACATCTCGTACTTGCGCTCTAACGTGGTTTGCTTATCTTCGATGCGTCCAAGGTTGGCTTGTAGTGCATCTTTGCGAGATTTGAATGTGCCAGAAGAGAACTTCAGGAAAGGTTCAGCCATGTCATCCAGTGAATCTAGAAGTGCACCATCGCCGTTAAAGATGGATTCTAGTGCGGCACTGTTGCTCTTTTGAGCTTCGTTGAACTTGGTTTGATCGACTTTCATTTTTCCTGAACGGTCTAACGTAATGCCGATTTCACTCAAACGCATGCCGCCGTATTCGCCACGAACTAGGCTCGTAACTTGGCTTTCGATAGAGCGCATGGTTGGATCGCTAGCAAGTACGCCGCGTGCTTGATCTTCGCCGCCTGTTTTGGTGTATTCGTCGATGGTTGAAATCAATGAGTTATATGCTTCAACAAACTTATCAACTTGTTCTTTTGTGCCTTCTGAATCTGTGCCCACTTCAAGTGCAATCGGTGTTTCACCTGACTTTTGCGCTTTTGTTACTGTGAGGTCGACACCATCAATCACGCCTTCAAAAGTATTGCTCGCGTTAGTTAGCTTTAGACCACTGCTTTCTGCACCAAGCCAAATGACAGCGTCTTGAGGTTTACTAATCTCAGTCGTGCTAGTGAAAGCATTTTCAAACCATGCTTCACCAGTACCCGATGCACTCACATTGATTGTGTTTGCGACACCTGTTTTGGTGCTAGATAACATGAAGTGAGTTTGACCATTAGAACGTACAAGTGTGGCGTTAACGCCTGGGTTATCGGCATCGTTGTTGATTGCACTAACCAGCTCGGTCATGGTTGCTTTACCGTCACTGTCGCTATCAACGGTTGATAAGTCCAAGCTCATGCTTTCACCGTTGATGGTGAAATCTAAAGAACCCACAGCAGGGATTTCTGTCGATGCATCCAAGCTCGCAGGCATACCCGTAGAGATCTGGTGTGAGGTTGCAACTTGCTCAACGAAGATCTGATAGTTACCCACCAAAGCTTTAGCATCGGCGTCAGCAGTAAAAAAGCCTTCTTGAGATGTCGTAGCTTTGTTTTTGATAACGCTGTTGGTGCTGCTGTTCATCTCTTTAACGGCGGTGCGGAAGTCTCGCAGAGCGGTTTCTACTTTGCCCAACGCCGTTAATTGAGATTGATACTTGTCTGTTTGTAGCTTGTAGCGTTGCTGAAATGGTTGAACATCTAACGTGGCGAATTGGGTTGCCATGCTTATTGGATCTAACGAACTCATGAGGTCGCTCCCTCTCTCATCTGTGGTTGGCACTGCGAGCTGTCGCAGTGCCACTAATAAATTGTCTATCGCAAGATGCGTGCCTAATGCTTAAGTCTATATAAAACAATGCATTACGATGATTTTGTATAGTTGGGAGGAAGCGGATTTTCCACCTGTTGGTTCCGCTCTTCCCCTGAATACTCTTGGGGTTTCCCAAATAGAAGAGGCGACCAAAAATAGGCAAAGATTTAACGCAATACCCGAGTAACCTGAGAGGCTTGGTTGAGTGAGAATAAGTTGGGTATCGAGAGGAGAAAACGAGGCTATGAGGCTGTACGCATAGTGAGCGGATTTCGGGGTTTACTGCTAAGTGTTTCAGATTTTTCTGACCCTAATAAGAGAACTGTTTTTGCTATCTTATGCCCCTGCAATTTTTGTGGTTGCTATACCCAAGTAACCTCGAGATGCTAGGTTCAGCGAGACTGACTTGGTTTGTAGACGCGGCGGCGATTTAAAGGTTTAGTGGGTCTAAATCAAGAATCGACAACAAAGTATACAAGCCAAGGCAGCTCGCCCTTTGGGAGCGTGTCATTGACCCGATTGCTGCGTCAAACAACTTGGAAAGAGCTGGCTATTACACTGCGTTGCTTTCCTTGCTCTCGAATCAATGACAACGCTCTGAATCCTGCATCTTGAAGTCACTTGGGTATAACGTCCGGCTATTCCTCAATTAGATCCAAAAAAGAACGACAGTAATGAATGATTTTGTTTTTAGACTTATGAAGTGTGCCCGTGCATACGAAGCCTTCATTGGAACCAAACTACGCAGTAAACAGAGTATTAATGCTGAGGAGTTGGCGAGTATTCGTATTGAAGCGGTTTCGCGATTCCCTGAGCTTAAATCTTACCATCCGACTCATGGCGCGGAATCTGCGGAGCTTGAGCTGTTTAATAAGGTGCTGATCAACACCATGCTCAAAGCTGGATTTCGTGTCCCTGCCAATCAAAATAATGGTGCAAGTAGTATCTACATTCGTCGTTAATAAATCTTTTCGTGGCGGTTTTTCATTTATACCCAAGTAACCTCGAGATGCTAGGTTCAGCGAGACTGACTTGGTTTGTAGATGCGGCGGCGATTTAAAGGTTTAGTGGGTCTAAATCAATAATCGACAACAAAGTATACAAGCCAAGGCCCTTACTATTTACAAAGAGTGCCCTTTGGGAGCGTGTTTTTGACTCGCTTTTTTAGTCAAACAATGGCCGCGTCAAACAACTTGGAAAGAGCTTGCTATTACACTGCGTTGTTTTCCTTGCTCTCGAATCAATGACAACGCTCTGAATCCTGCATCTTGAAGTCACTTGGGTATAGGTATAAATCAACCCTATGTGAACGAAAAAAGCCTCCCGGATGAATGGGAGGCTTAGAGCTTTCAGACGAACTAAATGTTGTAACCTTTTAGTTAATAGAAGGGGACTATTAACGTAGTAGCGACATTGCCATACCAGGCAGTTGGTTCGTTTGAGAAAGAACCGTTGTACCAGCTTGCATAAGCATTTGGTTCTTAGTCATGCTTGAAGATTCTGCTGCGAAGTCTGCATCCATGATACGGCCTTTCGCTGCAGTAGTGTTCTCAACCATGTTACCAAGGTTAGTCATAGTGTGTTCTAGACGGTTGATGTTCGCACCGAAGTCTGCACGAGAAGAACCAATCTTTTCAACTAGACCAGCAGCGCCACTGATTTTATCAAGAGCTGCTTTCGCTTTAGCTGCGTCACCAACACCGTCAGTGATTGCTGCGTCAGCTAGGATAGTAGTGATTTCACCAATACCAGTACTTGCGTCTACAGATAGTGTTTCAGCTGAAGATGAACCGATTTGGAATGATACTGCGCCTGCACCGAAGCCGCCGCCTTTAAGAAGGTTTTGACCACCGAACTTAGTGTTGTCAACGATGTTGTTAAGTTCTTTAGTTAGCTCTTGGAATTCTTTATCAAGAGATGCGCGGTCAGTAGCACTGTTTGAACCGTTCAACGACTGTGTTGCTAGGTCGTTCATGCGGTACACGATGTTAGTCATTTCGTCCATCGCGCCTTCCGCAGTTTGCATCATTGAGATGCCGTCTTGTGCGTTACGCATTGCTACGTTCATGCCACGAGTTTGTGCTTCTAGTCGGTTAGCAATTTGCAGACCTGCAGCATCGTCAGCCGCTGAGTTAACACGGAAGCCTGTGCTCAAACGCTCCATTGCAGTGTTTAATAGACCATTTGTGTTGTTCAGCGTGTTTTGCGTAACAAGTGAAGCGTAGTTAGTGTGCATAGATAAAGCCATCGTAAGTCTCCTTGGTTTTCAATATCTTTTCAGGCCTCGGGAATTTCCCTGCTCACTAACAAGAGGCGGTTAATTGGTTTTAATGATTAATTAGAAAGTTAAATATTTTTTCCAAATGGCTCATTTTGATGGTTTTTGGTGATGCCCATTCCAGAAAATCGCTGATTTAGACCCAGTAGACCGTTAAATCGCCATCGCATCTACAAACTAAGTCCTTCATGTTTACAAACTAAATCAACCTCGCTGAACCCATCGTCTCGACACGACCGGGTATAAAAAAGGGCGAACTCTAAATTTAGAATTCGCCCTTATTGTTCTACGGCATTCTTACTTTATTCGTCATCAAACGATTGAAAAGACAGTGACGTAGGAATATCGCTGAAGTATCCGAAATAGTAACTCGCGCCTAATAAACGGTAGCGGTTGAGTTCTACTTGGCTTGCGACACGCCCTGCTACCCATGGAAATTGATTGCGACGTAGGAAACGAGCAATAGGTAAAAACGCATGTTGATCTTCTTTGTTTTCTATCGTCACAGATAACTTAATCATGTCTGGCTCGAAATCCACAATATGCTCAAAGTGAATTTGATTTGTCGCGATCTCGAACCAGAGTGCAAAGGCGTTTTCTTTGAGCTGCTCAACCAAAGTACCAACGCGTTCGTGTAAGCAGAGCGCTTTATCTGCTTGCAGAGATGGCACGACATGTTGAAATCCTGCATTGTGAAACTGAATCATTTGCTCAAGAAAGTGCGCGCCAGGCTGCCAAAGCAGCGCATCGACATGAATTGGCACGACCACGTTGCTGATCAAATCGGGATGAAACGCTTCCAACTGAAATTGAGTTTGGCGAAGCGCGAGATACAAGCTGTAAAGATCTAAGCAAAACAGCATTTGCTCAGAAAGTTCAAATTGATACACGCTCTGCTCACCACGTGACCCAAAACGTAATGTGAGGTGTTGGTATTCCACCTCTCCGGTTTTCGTCTCACGAATTGCCTGACACGCATGCTGAATGTCATTGTGTTTGAGTGCATCAAACACCAATTTATCGTCTTCCGTGACAATGTGTTCCTCAGCAAGGCAACACAAATAGTCGTACATCGCTTTGTTTGAGATGAGATTATCCAAGGTTACCTACCACGTTGATTTGTTTGTTTTCTGGAATTTCATTGTAAGACAGTACTGCCAACCCTTGGGTAAAGGTACGAGCATAACGTGCCAGCAATGGTCGCAGTTGAGGCATCACCAGTAAAATTGGTGGCAGACCTTGCTGCTTAAGTTGTTGACGAATCAAGGGTAAATTCTGTTGGAACTGTCCAAGAATGTTTGGTTCGATCGGGAAACTGTCTAGCATGACCGTGCCTGCTGCTTGTGCTTGTTGCAGTGATGTCATCAACATCTGTTCGAGTTCGTCAGACAAGGCGTAGACGTTCAACTCGTTTTTCTGACCTGCGACTAAGTTGACCAAGGTGCGTTTGAGTGCGCAACGTACGTCTGCAGCAAGCAAAATTGGATCTTTGGTGTTTTCCGATGATTCCAACATGGTATTGGCGATGGTGCGAATGTCTTTTAGTGGCACTTGGTCAAGCAGAAGCTGACGATAAACCTTAAGTTGCTGGGCTGGTGTTAATGCTGCCGCTAACGCTTCAGCCAGTTTTGGCGCTTGTGCTGTAAGGCGTTGAGTCATGGCTTCTACGTCATCGTGCGTAAACAACTCTGCCAAATTGGTCTTCATGATCTTGCTGATGTGGGTGGCGATTACCGTACCATCGTCAACCACCTGATAACCCATATTCAGGGCTTTGGCTTTGTCTTGATGTTCAATCCAAACGGCTGGCAATTGGTAAGCGGGATCGCTTCCTAAAATACCATCAACTTCGCCATAGGTTTCACCAACAGCAATTGCCATTAAGCGTTCTGGTTCGATAAAGCCTTGTTCAATCACTTCACCATTTAGAGCGATGGTGTATTGATTTGGCTTTAAGCTTAAGTTGTCGCGGATACGGACTTCAGGCAGTAAGAAACCCACTTGTTCAGAGAGGTTGCGACGCACACCACGAATACGCTGTGCCAAAGGTGCACCTTGTTCTCTGTTGACCAAATGTACTAAGCGGTAACCTAGGGCAAGAGACAAAGTGTGAACGTGTGGAATATCATCCCAAGTTAGCGTGGTCTCTTCTTCTTGCATTGCATGAGAAAGCGCTTCTACTTGGTCAATTTGTGGGTCTTGAACGGGCTTTTTACTTTGTCGCCATCCAGCAAATGCCAATACTGCAGCAAAGGTGAAAAATGCCAAATGAGGCATACCTGGTACGATACCAATCACCACCATAATGCCAGCAACGGTGAACAAGGTTGCTGGTGTTGCCAGTAGCTGCTTATGCATGGTTTCTGACATGCCATTGTCGCTATCGTTGATACGAGTAACGATAATGGCAGCGGCAGTAGCAAGTAATAGTGATGGGATTTGTGCAACGAGACCGTCACCAATGGTCAGTAGGGCATAAGTCTTGAAGGCTTCGGAAGCAGGTAATCCGTGCTCGAATACACCAATACTGATACCACCAATGATGTTGATGAATAGGATCAGCAAACCTGCGACAGCATCACCACGAACGAACTTAGATGCACCATCCATTGAGCCGTGGAAATCGGCTTCGTTCGCGACTTCCTTACGACGCAGACGTGCAGTCTCTTGGTCGATCAAACCAGCATTGAGGTCGGCATCGATCGCCATTTGTTTACCTGGTAAGGCATCCAAGGTAAAGCGAGCGGATACTTCAGAAATACGCTCACCACCTTTGGTGATCACGACGAAGTTAATGATCATCAAGATGATGAACACCACCATACCAACGACATAGTTACCACCGATAACCACTTCACCGAAGGCTTGGATAACTTTACCTGCCGCATCTCCACCGTTGTGACCTTCAAGCAATACGATACGCGTTGATGCTACGTTCAGTGTTAAGCGTAATAACGTCGCGACCAACAAAATAGTTGGAAAAACTGAAAAGTCGAGTGGTCGCTTTGCTGTAGTGCTGACCAGCAATACCAGAATCGCTAAAACGATGTTGAAGGTAAACAGCGCATCCAACAGTAATGGTGGTAGAGGCAAAATTACCATTGCCAAAACCATCAGCAAGACAATTGGAATTCCCATATAGCCTTTGGTGGAAGTTTGAAGTTGTTTTAACCGGTTAAACATACTCTCGTGTCCTTGGGTAAACGCGGGTTAATCAGTGTTGCAAATGCTTTGGAATTGAAAAGTGAGGCAAAGGTGTTGGTTCTTTTCCTTCCCCTTTACGAAAGGCTTTCAATTGCAAAACGTAAGTTAGAATGTGAGCCACAGCGATATAGAGCTGGCTTGGGATGGCTTGCTCAATTGCGGTGGTGTGATAAATCGAACGAGTAAGAGGTGGCGAGTTGATGATCTCGACCTTGTTCTCGCGGGCAATACGTTGAATGTGCATTGCGGTCTCATCGACGCCTTTTGCGACCACAAATGGCGCATCAGAAAGTGATGGCTCATATTTCAATGCGACGGCGTAGTGAGTCGGGTTAGTGATCACTACGTCTGCAGTTGGCACCATTTTGTCGATTTTACGACGAGCAAACTGTTGTTGAATTTGTCGAATACGTTGTTTGACTTCAGGGCGACCTTCGTTGTTTTTGAACTCTTCTTTGAGCTCTTGTTTGGTCATTCGTAGTTCCTTGAGGTGTTCCCAACGTTGGTAAGGAATGTCAATAACTCCAAACAGTAATAGAGCAAACCCCATCAGCAGTAGACCTTCGAACAAAATCGACATGATCAGAGAAAAACCTTGGCTCAATGGCAAGTTTTGCATACCAAGTAGCGGCTGCAAATGGTTGTCCAAGTAGCCATAGAGGATGCCGAAGATAACCAAAACCTTGAAGGTTGATTTCAACAGCTCAACGACTGAGCGAGTCGAGAAAATGCGCTTAATACCTGAGATAGGGTTGAGCTTGCTTAGCTTTGGCATCACGTTGGCTGGTCGAAACATCCAGCCACCTAGCACCATGCTACTGCCACAGGTCACAATGATGATCACCGTGAAAAGCGGTAACAGCATCTCAATAATGACAGCCAAACTTTGACCTAGGTGCTCAACCAACTGTTTTGGATTTTCTAAGTCTGCTTTAGTTAAGGTCATGTTGTAGCGGAATACGCCCGAGACGCTTTCCCAAATGCCATTCAGTTGAGAATAAAAGAACAGCGCCACCGCTAAAAATATTACAGCAGTCGTGAACTCTTTTGCGCGAGGAATCTGCCCTTCCTGGCGGGCTTTTTTTACCTTCTGGGGGGAGGCTTTCTCGGTTTTGTCTTGTGACGACTGATCGCTCATGAGCCCCCCAACATAAAGTTGTTCAGAAAACGAATCGTGTCATGCACCAATGCGGTGTAGCGGCTTGGCACGCCAGATACTGAAATCAAAACACTGAATAGACCTAATAACATGGTCATCGGGAAGCCGAGTGCATACACGTTAAGTGACGGGGCTGCTCGGTTCATCACACCAAAGCTGATGTTTGCAAGCAGCATGGACACGATAGCCGGTAGCGCTAAAGCAAGTGAAGAGGCAAACATCCACCCAAATATGTTGATAATGCCTTGAAGAGATAGAGCGGTAATACCTGAGCCGACCGGCCAAACGACAAAGCTCTGAATAACAATGTCGATAACCAACAAATGTCCTTCAAGTGCAAGGAACAGCAAAGTAGAAAAAATCAGAAAAATACGTCCAAGAATGGCGACCGAAAGTCCGTTCACTGGGTCATTCATCATCGCCATACCTAAACCCATCTGCAGAGAGATGACTTGACCAAGCATGGTAAAGACATTGAATAGCATATGCAGAATCAACCCAAACATCACGCCCCAGATTGCTTGCTCGAAAGCAAGAAACAGAGACGTCATAGAGAAGAGTTCGACTTCTGGCATGGGTGGCATCAGTGGAGCGGTGATCACCACAATAGAAAGGGCGAGCAAGCTGCGCACCCAAACAGGAATAAGCGCATCTCCGAAAAAAGGCATGGAGATAAACACCGCGCCCACACGGAAAAATGGCCACCAAAGTTGACCAAGAATCATGGACAATTCCGCGAACGAGATCGTCATTAGCCGATCATCCCCGGAATGTTGTGGAATAGGTAATCGAACAGCTCCATGATTTTTCGCAGCATCCAGTGACCTGCGAAAATCACCATAAGGAGTGTGACTAATAGACGCGGTAAGAAACTCAGTGTCTGTTCGTTAATCTGTGTTGCGGCTTGAAATACCGCAATACACAAACCAACAATCAAACCAGGTACAACAAGCACTGCCACCATCAAGATGATAAGCCATACTGCGTCAGAGAATAGAGTGACGGTTAATTCTGGTGTCATGATGTTCTCCCATCACCCAAAGCTGGCAGACAAGGTACCAACCGTCATCGCCCAACCATCAACAAGAACAAAAATGACCAGTTTAAAGGGTAGGGAGATGATCAGAGGTGACAACATCATCATACCCATTGCCATTAAGACACTAGCGACCACCAGATCGATGATCAAAAATGGAATAAACAACATGAAGCCAATTTGGAAAGCCGTTTTGAGTTCACTGATCACAAATGCTGGCAGTACAACAGCGAAAGAAATGTCTTCAACATTTTGATCTATTGGCTCATTCGCAATACGTAACATCTGCTCTAATGAGCTTTGGTGCGTCTGCGCTAACATAAAGCTTCTGACTGGCTTTTCAGCTACAGAAAACGCCTGAACCAAAGTAATTTCACCGTTGTCATAGGGCTTAAACGCATTGTCGTAAATGTCAGTCCAAACGGGACGCATAATTAGAATCGTCAGCGTCAAAGCAATACCCACCAACACTCGGTTTGGTGGGCTTTGTTGCAAACCTAAAGCCTGACGCAAAATTGCTAGTACGACGATAATACGCGTAAAGCTGGTGGCCATGAGGATAAACGCTGGCAAGAAGCTGAGTGCTGTCATGAGCAACAGAATCTGAAGCTTCACACTGTACTCTTGTTGTGTGTCGCCGTCGGAGACCGATAGGATCGTTAAGCCGTTGTCCGCCGCCATGGTTGGCAGTGCAAACAGTAATAAACCGAACACCACCATCGTCAGCAAAGATCGTCGACGCTGACAAACACTCAGAACATTCATTGCGCAATCCATCCGAACTTATCGACCTACACCGCTAAGTGCGGAGTCGTGTACATCAATAAGGCGAAGTCCATATTTATCGTTAACAACGACGACTTCTGCTTGTCCCATTAGCGACCCGTTAACTTTAACATCTAGAGGCTCACCGTTGAGTTTATCAAGCTCAATGACGGTACCTTCACCAGCTTTCATCAAGTCACCTAACGGTATCTCTTTGCTCGCGACTTCAAGTGTTACGGTCACTGGAATGCTCTTGAAGAAACTCAAATCGCGCTCGGCAACAGGTTCAGCTTTAAAAGTTGGCTCAGTTTCAAAATCTTCCAACTGAAAATCATCAAAATTTAATTCATCGGCGTCGAATGCTGTGTTCTCTTGCGCTTCGCTCATCGCTGCGATTCCTTATCTGGGTTAAAAATCAAAACAAGCTGACCGTCTTGCTCGGCAACACGACCAGTGAAAAGGGTTTGGGGACCAATGCTGATAGGCACGGTATTTAGAAGCTCTATTGGCAAAATATCGTTAGGCTGTAGCCCCACAACGTCACTGAGCGCCATGGTTTTTTTGCTTAGCACGACGTTGAGACGAACGGGGGTGGATTCTAAAGAACGACAAAACGGCTGATACAGATCGGCATCGCTGTGCATTTCCAGCTGCTCAATCAGAGTTTGAATCATCGCACTGTCTAGCTTGAGGTGAATGGTGCCCTGATAGTCTTCAAACGCGATGGAAAGTTCGGCGTGTAAGCCAATTCCGCGTGGCGTTTCATACTCACAAAGTTGCCACATTTCTTGAGGAGCGAGCCAATTGGTGATGATTCGGCTAATCCGTTCTTGTAATCGTAAATCACTAGCGGTTAATGAGGTTGAACTGCGCTCTGTCGTTGCGCCGTAAAAACGGTCTGCTAACTTAATCAGAGTTTGCGAATCACCATGAACATACACCATGCCCTCATCTTGATGTTGGTAAGTGGACGTTTGGTCCTTATCCAACAGCGTTGGCGAGAACCGATGCAGCTCGACAGAAACTAAGCTCGCTTCGACTTTGTTTGAGCTGAGCCAATTTTGCAATTCATTTGTGAGGCTGGAACAGGATTCTGAAATCAAAATTTCGAGCTTTTCACGAATGATATGAATAGGTTTGCCTAATAATTCTACATCTAACAAATTGATGTCGGAAATAGGCTCGTTAACTTTGTTTTCCATCTATATTTTACCGTGCGTTAACAATCTAAACTGCTTCAACTTAATGGCGGCCAGTCTATACATAAAATTTAATGATCCTTTAGTGTCAACTTTGATTATTGTGACTTTAGTTCACATGTTGATTTGTAGGTAACTATATGCACTTTTAATGAAATTTAAAAAGAGTTAGGTTGTGGCTTATAAAATAGTTAATAAAAAATATAACAAGCGGAAGCTAAGATGGTGTTAATTCAACTATTTAGGGTTGAAAGATAATAAAATCATCTAACCTCATGCAATACAAACCATTTTTTGTTGGTCAAATTAAGTTTAAGTAAGAATGAACCCTGCTTTCGTGGGCGTTTGTTGACCAATTTTAATATTTCAGAATAGGGTCTTAATATGATTACCTATGCCAAATTTCCTAATTTGATGGCATATTTAATTAACCATTCTATGTCAGGGCTTTGTAAGATATACCTAGGCAGAAATGGCTTAATAATATTTTCAAGCTTATTTTCTATTGCACTATTAACCTTGTCTAATTCTTCAGTTGCTGGAGAAAAGATCACCATACCCATGGATCTTTCTAATTGGACATATAAAGGAAATAAGTTTGAGTGCAACTTGATGCATTCAAATATTCCACAGGGGAAGTTTTATTTCCTAGCGGAACCAAATAGCCAAATTTCGTTTATTGCAGATGTTCGAAATAACAACAATAAATGGAATAGCGCGGTGCTAAGTAGTGAGAATGCCCCATGGTCTAATGAGCTTTATACGAAAGATGGGGTGTTGGCTGAGTATAAAGTGGCGACGAATCGGTTTAAGTTTAGCCATGGTGCAGATGCATTACTGGAGCAAGTTGCTTCAGGTCGTTGGGTGACATTGTCACTTGACGGAAGTAATCCTTCCGCTATTAGCGCTGTAACGTTACCAACTATCCGAATGCAGAGTGCATTGGAGTCCTTCAACCAGTGCCGCGCTCGTTTGCCTAAGCTTTCGTTTTCCCAAGCACGCGATATCAATCTGCCATTTAATTTTGGTCAAAAGCAATTAAGTGTTAAGCAATCAGACACATTGGCCGCCTTATACAGTTATGTGTCTGTCGATGAGCGCGTCACTAAGATTTTGATCGATGGTTACACCGATAATGTAGGCTCTCAGCTTGCAAATTTAAGCGTATCACGTCAACGAGCCCAGCAAGTCGCAGATGCCCTTGTTGCGCTAGGTGCTGAGCGCAGCATGATTGAAATTCGTGCCCATGGTGCTCGCTACCCTATCGCCAGTAATAACACGTCAGCCGGACAAGCCAAAAATCGCCGAGTCACATTAAGACTGGTTCGAGACAATGAACGTGTGATTGCGAAAAATCGCCCAGAAGTAAAACAACCCCAACAAGAGAAGGTAAAGGTTCAATGATGACGAAAACAGATATTTTGTTGGTTGAGCCAAATGAAAACCTTGCTCAACCAGTGTTGGGTGTACTTGAGAATGCAGGATATTCGACAAAACACAGCCGCACTGGTCGTAGCGCACTTTTGCAAGAGCGTGCTTGTATCACTCTGGTGAGTTCTAACTTGCCTGATATGTGTGTGCGTGAGTTTGTGGCATGTCATCAGAAGCAGCGCAATGCTGGTGTCGTGATCGCTATTGTCGATCAAGAACAGGGCATCTTAGCTGCGGAAACAATGAAGTCAGGCGCGACAGACTACCTACTTCGTCCGTTCGAAACCAACCAATTACTGAACTTACTTAAGCGCGTAGAAGCTTTAGGTAAGCCATTGGCAAACATTGTGGCGGAATCATGGCGTAGCAAACAGGTGCTTCAATTAGCTCATCGCGCAGCGTGCACTAATGCAAGCGTCCTTATTACTGGTGAATCGGGTACGGGTAAAGAAGTGCTTGCTCGCTATGTGCATGAGCAATCTCCAAGAGCGGATGGACCTTTTGTTGCGGTCAACTGCGCGGCTATTCCAGAATCCATGTTGGAAGCGGTGTTGTTTGGTCATGTAAAAGGCGCGTTCACCGGAGCAACAAACTCACAAAGCGGCAAATTCGAAGAAGCCAATGGTGGCACCATTTTGTTGGATGAAATCGGTGAGATGTCGCCAGCAGTGCAAGCGAAACTATTACGCGTACTTCAAGAGCGTGAGGTGGAAAGAGTTGGCAGTCACAAAGCAATTCAACTGGATATCCGAGTGATCGCGGCGACCAACAAAGACTTGCGTGAAGAAGTGCAAAAAGCCACGTTCCGTGAAGACCTTTACTATCGTTTGGATGTGCTGCCATTGCATTGGCCGCCGCTGCGTGAGCGCAAAGAAGACATCTTACCGATCAGCCAATTTTTCATCGAAAAATACCAAGATGGCAGTCGTTGTCATCTGTCCCAAGATGCGATTTCGGCACTGAGCCAATATCACTGGCCAGGCAATATTCGTGAACTCGAAAACGTCATTCAACGCGCTTTAGTCATGCGTCACGGTGATTACATTACCGCCCATGACTTGATGTTGCCGATTGAATTGTTAACACCAGTCCAGTCTGTTGAGCCTGTTTCAAGCTTTGGACATGTCGAAGCGAAGAAGCAAGCTGAGTTTCAATTTGTTCTAGATAAATTACGTCAGTTTGGTGGAAACCGAACCAAAACCGCAAACGCATTGGGTGTCTCTACCCGTGCGTTACGTTACAAGCTCGCGGCAATGCGCGAGCACGGTATTGATCTACAGTCGGCGCTTGGCTCGGCTGCCTAAAAGGGGAAAACAAAGATGGCAAGTCAACCAACCAATGCGGTTTCAGCAGAGCAGCTAATGCTGTCAAAAATGGAGGTGATGCGAACACAAGCTCAACCTCCGGAATTTGTGGTAAGTGCAAACCCACTTGATCAGAAAACCTTGAATACTCCAATTTCTTTTTCACAAGCGATGACGAACGTGCTCGATACGGTCAATCAACATCAGTCAGTCGCAAGCCAGAAAATGACGGCTGTAGAAACTGGGGCAAGTGATGATTTGGTCGGGGCAATGATTGCAAGCCAAAAGGCGAGTCTCTCATTCAATGCTTTGATGCAAGTGCGCAACAAAGTCGTGATGTCATTTGAAGATATTATGAAGATGCCGGTGTAATACATGTCAGAACTATCCACTCAAGTCGCCGGTACTTCTGCAATGCATACTGGCACCACTCAGTCATTCTCTTCAAGCAATGGAATGGATGACGTTACAAACAAAATCAAGCAATTGTGGTCAAGCAGCCAACGCAACCTGGTGTTGTCTGCTGTATTGGCTGCTATTGTTGCCGCGCTCATTGTGGTCGCGCTTTGGAGTTCTTCTCAGAGCTTCCGTCCTCTATATAGCCAGCAAGAACGCTTTGATATTGGCGAGATTGTGTCGGTATTAGAAACGGAAGGCATCAGCTACCGTATGCAAGAGCAAAATGGACAAGTGTTGGTTCCTGAAGGTGAGGTTGCACGTATCCGTATGCTTTTGGCTTCAAAGGGGGTAAAAGCGAAGCTGCCAACGGGTCTTGATTCATTAAAAGAAGACAGTTCTCTTGGTACCAGTCAGTTCATGGAAACTGCACGCTACCGTCATGGTTTAGAAGGTGAGTTAGTACGTACTATCATGTCTCTAAACTCAGTCGCAAACGCACGTGTGCACCTTGCTATTCCTCGTCAAACCCTGTTTGTACGTCAAAATACGGAAAACCCGTCGGCTTCGGTCATGCTAGAGCTTAAACCGGGTGAAGACCTTAAGCCTGAGCAAGTTGAAGCGATCATTAACTTGGTGGTTGGCAGTGTGACGGCAATGAAGCCGGAGTTTGTCTCTGTCGTTGACCAATACGGTCGCCTACTGAGTGCAGACGTTGCTTCTGCTGAAGCTGGCAAAGTGAACGCCAAATACCTTGAATATCAAAAAAACGTTGAGAAACAGATCATTCAACGTGCCGCTGACATGCTGACCCCAATCGTGGGACCAAGTAACTTCCGTGTTCAAGTCGCGGCAGATATGGATTTCAGCCAAGTTGAAGAAACGCAAGAAATCCTAGACAACGCTCCAGTGGTCCGTAATGAGCATACGATTCAAAATAACTCAATTGACCAAATCGCTCTTGGTATCCCTGGTTCATTGAGCAACCAACCGCCAGTCACCGGTGAAACGCCAACGAATGACAGCCAGAACTCAAATGCGCGTTCGGAGATCAACCGTCAATACGCAGTGGGTAGCAGTGTTCGTCGTACTCAATACCAACAAGGTCAGATAGACAAATTAAGTGTTTCGGTCTTGCTGAACTCACAAGCGGCGCCGGATGGTGTGGCTTGGAGCGAAGCCGATAAAACGCAAATTTCGACCATGATCATGGACGCAGTTGGTATCTCAAACGCTCGTGGTGATAGCTTGAGCCTTATGAGCTTCAACTTCACTCCAATCGAGATTGACGCGCCGCCGGCAATGCCTTGGTGGCAAGACCCGACGGTACAGCAGCCTTTGCGTTACGTGATTGGTGGAATGTTGGGTTTGGCGATGATCTTCTTTGTTCTTCGTCCGCTTATCATGCATCTCACAGGTGCAGACAAACCTGCTCCTGAGCTGGAGTTTGCTGAGCCGCAAATCGAACCGGATTACGACAACCTACAAACTCGTGAAGAGCGTGAGCGTGAAGAAGTGCTCAATCGCAAACTATCAGAGAAAGGGATTGCCGTTTCGTCTGGATTGGATGTTAACAGTGACATGTTACCGCCAGCAGGCTCTCCACTTGAGATTCAATTGAAACACCTACAGCTTATTGCCAACGAAGAGCCAGAGCGTGTAGCCGAAATTCTGAAACAATGGGTAAACATCAATGAACACAGCGCCGTTGACGTCAAAACAGACGCTTAGTTATGTAGAACAAACCGCCCTTGTGCTACTGGGGATGGGAGAGGACGCGGCTGCGAAAGTGCTGCAAAACTTTACTCGTGATGAAACCCAGCGTGTGACTCGCGCAATGGCGAAGTTGAATGGCATCAAAAGTGATTCTGCTCGTGGTGTCATCCAAAACTTTTTTGAAGATTTCCGAGAGCACAGCGGCATTCGTGGCGCGTCGAAAGAATACTTGTCCAATACGCTACGTAAAGCGTTAGGTAACGATTTGGCAAAGGGGTTGCTCAACAACCTGTATGGCGATGAAATTCGCAATAACATGCAGCGTTTACAGTGGGTAGAGGCGGAAACGTTGGCACGATTTATCGTCAACGAGCACCCACAGATGCAGGCTATTTTCTTAGCTTATCTACCGGCGGACAGTTCTTCAGCCGTATTGAAGCACCTGCCGCAGGATTACCATGATGAGATCTTGTTCCGTATTGCTCAGTTGCAAGATATCGATCACCAAGTTGCGAACGATTTGCACGAGCTTGTAGAACGTTGCATTGACAAGGTTTCTGCTAGCCAAACCACGCCTTTGTCTGGTGTGAAGCAAGCGGCAGACATCATTAACCGATTTGAAGGTGACCGCGCGTCCTTGATGGAAATGCTCAAACTGCACGACGAGGATGTTGTGAATGAAATCGAAGAGAACATGTTCGACTTCATGGTGTTGGGTCGTCAGCGCGAAGAAACCATGGATGCACTGGTTCAACAGATCCCATTGGAATTGTGGGCTGTGGCATTGAAAGGCTCCGAGATTACTATGCAGCAGGCAATCAAACGTTCTATGCCTCAACGTATGGTTAAAGCGTTAGAAGACGATATGGAACTGCGCGGCGCTGTGGTATTGAGCCGAGTGCAGCGTGCACGTCAGGACATTATGCAGCTAGTTCGTGAGCTCGATGAGTCGGGCGAAATTCAACTGCTACTTTACGAAGAGCCAACGGTGGAGTAACGCAATGGCAGACAAAGCACCAAATACCATGCGTTTACCCCCAAGTGGTTACCGTTTACATCGCTTTCCACCTTTGGCGCAGCCAGTAAATATTGAAGATGACTTCGCGCTGGAAAATCAAGGTTGGCAAGATACTCAAGCTGATATTCAGCAACAGCTTGAGGCTGGCTTTCAACAGGGTTTACAGCAAGGTCATGATGAAGGTCTACGTCAAGGTATTGAGCAGGGTAAACAACAAGGCTTGCTTGATGGACAAAAAGAAGGCTTTCAAAAAGGGTTTATTTCTGGAGAGCAATCTGGAAAGCAAGGTTTTATGGAAGCGGCGAAACCAGTGAATGAGTTGTTCCACGCTCTGTCTCGTTGGCAGAACGAAAAGGAACAGCAACAACGTCACATGATTTGCGAGTTAGTACAAAAGGTGGCGCAGCAGGTTATTCGTGCTGAGCTGACCTTAATGCCACAGCAAATCTTAGCCTTGGTTGATGAAACGCTATCGGCAATGCCGGGCAAAGCGGAGAGTGTGATTGTGCATTTGAATCCGCAGGATTTAGAGCGTATTAATCAGATCAATGCAGATTTGCCATCAGCTTGGAAGTTGGTTGCAAATGCCGAGTTGCCTGTGGGCGGTTGTCAGCTTGTCACCGAAGATGCCGAAGCTGATGCGAGCTGCGATTCACGCTTGGAAGCTTGTATGGACAACGTAAAGCAGCACTTGCTTGATGAAGTGTCGATTCCGCAGGTTGAAACCGAAGATGAATAGCACCTTAAGCCATGAAGTATTAAGTGAGCGTTTGAGCGATGCATTAGCGTCGCTCGATTCAATTCCCGTTGCGAGAGTGACAGGGCGATTGATCAAAGTAAATGGTTTGATGCTTCAAGCCGTTGGCTGTCGTTTCAAACTGGAACAACGTTGCCTAGTTGAAACCGCAGAAGGGGATATGATCGAAGCGCAAGTGGTTGGCTTTGATCATACCGTCGCCTACTTAATGCCTATTCGCCGTTTAGGTGGCTTATTTGCTGGTGCCAAAGTCATTCCACTGGATGGAGACAGCACGGTACAGCTTAGTTCGCAATGGTTAGGGCGGGTGGTCAACGGATTAGGTGAACCGTTCGATGACGGTGCGCCACTTAAAGGGGGAGATCGTGTTTCACTTGAACCTAAACCGATCAACCCACTTAAACGTCGCCCGGTCGATACGCCTCTTAATGTTGGCGTTCGTGCTATCAATGGTTTATTGACCGTGGGTAAAGGGCAGCGCATTGGCTTGATGGCTGGCAGTGGTGTCGGTAAAAGTGTCTTGATGGGAATGATCACGCAGAACACAGAGGCAGATGTGATTGTCGTGGGTTTGATTGGCGAACGTGGTCGAGAAGTCCGCGAGTTTATTGAACGAAACCTAACACCAGAAGCCCGTCAGAAAGCGGTGATTATCGCCGCACCCGCGGATGAATCACCACTGATGCGATTGCGCGCTACATTACTTTGTCACCGAGTTGCTGAGTACTTTCGTGATCAAGGTAAAGACGTATTGCTGCTGATGGATTCTTTGACGCGTTATGCGATGGCGCAGCGAGAAATTGCCTTGTCTTTAGGTGAGCCGCCAGCATCACGAGGTTATCCGCCTTCGGTATTCAGCGTTTTGCCTCAGCTTTTAGAACGAGCGGGTAACAGCGAAAACCCGCATGGCAGTCTGACCGCAATCTATACCGTGCTTGCCGAAGGTGATGACCAACAAGATCCTGTGGTTGATTCTGCTCGTGCAATTTTGGATGGGCACGTTGTGTTGTCTCGTCAATTGGCTGAGCAAGGGCATTACCCAGCGATTGATATCAATGCTTCTATCAGCCGTTGTATGAACGCTTGTACTCACGAGGCGCACAGCACGATTGCTAATAACTTTCGTCAGCTTTACTCCAACTATCTGCAAGTTAAAGAGTTATTACCACTGGGTGGCTATCAACCAGGGCAAGATCCTGAGTTGGATCAGTCGGTTTCTATGTATCCGCAATTGCGTGCTTATCTACAGCAGTCTGCAAATGAAGCCGTAGACTACCCAACCAGTTTGACGGCGTTGGCGCAGATGTTCCAGAGTGAGGTGCAATAAGGTTACAGCATGGAGTCCAAACTAAAAGCTGTTGGTAAGCTGCAGCAAATGGAAGAAAAGCAGCGTGATAGAGTGGGGCAGCAGCTCGATGTGATGCGGCAGCGTCACTCTCATCTTGCGATGCAGCTAGAGCAGCTTTCTGAACTCAAAAACCATGCGGGTCAATCCGCCCTTGCAACACCTGTGCTTAATAGCGCGACGCTGATGAACTTAAATCGCGTTGATCACATGCTACAAAAAATGCTTCACCACCACGAACACGAACAAGCCGTGATGCAAGCAGAATGCGCTTCGGTACAAAAACACCTTGAGTACAAACATGCCCGAGTGCAGGGGCTAGAGAAAGTGTTGGAACGTTGGCGCAGTAAACAAAATTATGAGAAAGCCAAGAAAGAGCAGAAATTGATTGAAGACATCATCAATTCCCGCTTAAAACGCAAACCGCTATAAAGTTGCGAACTCTGGCGCTGGTAACTGTTCTTTCTTGTCTTGGTGGTCAAAGAGGTTCGCTAGGTAACGACTCAGCGGCATAGGCTTTGCGACGCCATAACCTTGTGCAAAGTTGATCCCCAAACTGCGTAATATCTCGCTATGTTCTGCGGTTTCTACGAACTCTGCGACGGTTTCTAAGTGCATTTCTTTCGCAACCGTCGCAATGGAACTGACGATCAATCGGTCGGTTTCACTCTTAGTGATTTCACGTACAAATGCCCCTTCAATCTTCAGAATATCTAATGGCAGGCGGCGCAAATACGCAAAGCTAGCGTAACCAGTACCGAAATCATCAATTGCGACTTTACAGCCGAGTTTGCGTAACAAGCTTAAGGTTTCAATCGCTTGTTGTTCATTGATGAGTGCTGAAGATTCGGTAATCTCAAAGCAAATCTTTTCCAACGGTACATTAAAGCTTTTGGCACTCTCTATAATGCGAGAGGCTAGGTTTTCTGCACTTAGGGTTTTCGCGGTAAGATTGATCGCGCAATGCCCAATGTCATCCCAGTTTTTTACCTTGTCCCCAAGCATTCGAAACGTGTTGATGATCACCCAGTGATCAAGTTTTATCTCTAATCCGAATTGGTTGATCAGAGGAAAAAATGCCGCAGGTGAGAGCACTTTTCCGTTTTGTTCTTTTAGGCGTAACAACACTTCAAAACTGTGCTTAGTTTCTTCGACACCTGAGAGCTTCATATATGGTTGGCAGAACAGTTCAAACTGCTCGCGCTTAAACACCTGTTGGATATGGTTGAGTTTATCGACGCGGTCCATTTCGAACGATTGTGCGTTAATCCAATGAATACTGCGATCGCTTTGAGGTGGTTGATCACACAAAATCGACACCACCTTTTCAATGTCTTGCCCGTGATGAACGACGGTACAAAATATCGTTGGCGAAACAAGAGCAACAGAGGTGCCACGCCAATAGAATTGAAAGCTCTCTAGATACTCCACGACTTCTTGCAACTCTTCCTCTGCGAGGTCTGAGTAATGAGTAAAACTCAACAACCCTGTAGAGAAAGGTGGGCGGTAGCAGCGATTGATACTGTCGTTGCGAGAATAAAGAAACTCACTCAGTTGCATGATTAATTGCGATTTACCCTCATGACCGAGGTCTGTGAGCATAGAAAGCGTTGGCGTCAGATCAAGATAGAGCAACAGGGAATGGCGTTGACGACTGATGTCTTCTTTTAACTGGGCGATGTTGGACAAGCCTGAATACGGGTCAATCCGCTCTGAACGAATCTGTCTTTGTGTCATCTCGAACAGCTTCACTGAATAGCCACCGAGTAAATACGCCAAGGTAGTGAGCACGGTAATGATGATCAGCAAACCATAGAACTGTTTGTCACCAATTAAGCCTGCGTTGTAGTGGCTGATACTGTCATTAATGATCAATAAAATGAACGGCGCGCCAACAAACAGTGGGCGAATGAGTCCGTGCTTAGCTAAACCAATCACGACAAGAAGTACGGCAAAGAAGCTCAGCGAGTTGAGCATGAAAGAAGATGAAGAAAGTACCGCAGTAATAAAAATGGCAATACAGCTTACTAGCCATGTTATGTAGCCGCGACAGCGGGAGTTTGAAACTCTTAAACGCTTGTCTAAGGCAAGATACGATTGTGTGTCGGTATCGGTGAGTAAGCTCACCATGACGTACAAAATAGGTGTCACCAACAACTGAGTTAAGTAATTCCCTAGTGTGGCATAGAACAAAAAGTCCGGACTTAGAAATTGGCCATCAACAAAGGTGTTGACCAACATCATCTTGATCGTATTAGCGAACGGAAATAAGCACCCAATGACGACAAAGAATAAAGTGATCCTTTGCTCTGCGGGTTGATAGAGGGCACGGTTGTTGAGGTAATGAAACAAGCTAGAAAATGCGAAAGGCAACAATGGAACAGTGAAAGCGTAAAGCAACGCATGTTCGAGTGTTCTTCCGGTCCAAAAATAATAAGCGAATAACCCGAGTATTACTGCAGGCAATGCGCGCCATTGATAACGAAGAAAACTCACTATCATGACGGAGCTGACGGCAGAAATTAGCTGAAAGGAATCTTGCTCAATAACAAACATCTGCGACAGCGCAAAACCAGCAAACACGGACAATATGACGCCAAGAGTCAAAAACAGCATCGCTGAAATACGGCGACTCGATGCAGCATTATTCATGGACTTGATCTGAAAGTAGTTGGGTAGCCGATAATAACAGGATTATCGGCTTAAGATGTACTGGAAAATGATAAGTTTTAGAGTTTTTATTCTAAAAATTGTAAGTAAGGTTTAAGGCACGTGCTACAAGGGCTGACGGCGTCTGACCCAAGCGAATAAACTGCCAAGAGTGACCAGCCCGAAACCAAGTGAACCGCCACTGCTTTCACCACTGTTATTATTGCCAAAATCATTGCTGGTGGTGTCTTCCGGATCGAACCCTGAATCCCCTTCGCTATGGTAATCCTCGCTTGCAGCCAGAGCGGCGTTGTAGACCGTTTTTACTCCGGAACTGGTTTGCGCCTCGACCCAAGAAGTGTAATTGAGTACTTCTGTAAATACGCTAGGAATAGCGGGAGACTCGCAAACCGAAGATCCGTAGCTCACTATGCCGATCTGTTGATAATCCCCGTTGGTGTCTTGATAGGTCAAAGGACCACCAGAGTCTCCTGCACATATCCCAGTGTAAGTTCGGTTAGGGAAGCCATTAGCGCACAAGCTTTCTTGAGAGTTAAAGCCTGAAACAAGTGAGGCACACTGTAAATCTGTTAAGGGTTGGATTTCTGCCCAGCGTAGATAGTTAGGGCCTGATGTGTCGTTCGTTGAGGTTTGTCCAAGCCCAAAGATTTGATATACCGTCTGCTCACTGTAGTCGCCAAAGTCCTGTGGTAGTGTGATGGATTGGACGTTGTCGGTAATTGGACGCGTGAGCTCCAAGACAGCAATATCGTTAATCCAAAGGTCATCTGGATCGTAGTTTGGATGAATGGTGATAGCTCGCACGTCTTTAAATTCTTCCACAAACACATCGTTCATGGTTGGGTTTTTTACCAACACGCGAAGATCGTTGATTGTCCATCCGCCAGTGAAGACACTCGGTTCGACACAGTGTGCTGCGGTCATGATGTACCTGTCATTAACGATGGTACCACCGCAAATGTTGGCAAACTGACTGGAACCCGTACGGTGTAAAATGACGCGTGCAAAGAAAGGGAGTTGGTTGGCTGTAGCTTGTTGTCCGCCAATAATAAAAGGTTTCACGTCAGGTGAACTGACTTCACCCATCGTTTCGGCTGAGCTAGAAAGTGGGGCAATGAGAACAACGCCACTCATAAAGAAATGATACAACCTCATAAAGCCATCCTTGGATTTCAAAAGCACTCTTTTTACTTTATACCAATTCCGGCATTAATCTATTCACTCGTGATGCAAATAAATCCACGTTATACCCAAGTAACCTCGAGATGCTAGATTCAGCAAGAATGACTTGGTTTGTAGACGCGGCGGCGATTTAAAGATCTAGTCATTCTAAATCAAGAATCGGCAACAAAGTATACAAGCCAAGGCCCTTACTATTTGCGAAGAGTGCCCTTTGGGAGCGTGTCTTCGACTCGTTTTTTTAGTCAAACAAAAGGCTGCGTCAAACAACTTGGAAAGAGCTAGCTATTACACTGCGTTGTTTTCCTTACTCTCGAATCAATGATAACGCTCTGAATCCTGCACCGTGAAGTCACTTGGGTATAAAGTCGATTATCTCAGTTTAATACTCAATCGATTGCACCTTTGTGCTGCGAAATTTTAGGTTCAATACAATTCGTGTGATCGCTGCTCTAGCACACGGGCATGTTGGCGTATCAGCTAAACTCTTGTCTTAGCCAAGACCTCAGTAAATGAAAGGCTTCCTGTTTGAGTTTGTGTGGTGGGCAAACAAAGTAAAACTGCTGGTATGGGTTGACCACAGGCTCGCCCAATTCCACCAATTGCCCGTATTTGATGTCATCTTTGACAAATAGACGATGGGTTACCAATAACCCCAAACGTCTTGTCGTTGCTTGCACCGCTTGAATGGACATATTGAAGGTCATTGGCTTTTTATTGGTAGGTCGCAGTAATCCTGTCTCTTCTTCCCAAACTTGCCAGTCATGCTTTCGGCGATCGTTAGTGACTTCAATGATGGGGTAAGTTGATAGCAGTTGCTGAATGTCTCGGTTATCAGGCTGCTCTAATAATTCGGGACTGCACACCAACACTAACTCATCCTCACTCAGTTTTTCACAATAGTAATCTTGCCACTCTTGAGGACTGCCATGCACGACCGCAGCGTCAATCCCCTCTTGCTCTAAGCTAAACAATCCCACCAAATTAGACAGACGAACATCCAACTGAGGGGCGAAATCTTGCAAGCTCGACATGCGAGGGATCCACCAATGCAAAGCAAGTGAGTTAACCATATTGAGCGTAATACGCTTGGAGTTTTGATCGTGAATCAAAGCTTCAGTGGCATCGACGATTTGCTCCAACGCAGGCGCCACTTTGCGATAATACTTTTTACCATCATTGTTGAGTCTGACTTGGCGACCAATGCGATCAAACAAAGGTTTATTGACCTGACCTTCTAACGATTTGATGGCTTGGCTCACCGCAGAGTGGCTCACAGAGAGTAGGTGGGCGGCTTCTGTCATGCTGCCTGTCTCCGCTACAGCGACAAATGCGTAGATGGATTTTAGTGGGACTAATTTGCGCATACTGCTTCGGCTCTCTCTATGAACTGGATTTAATTTAACTTGTAAGTTTTACTTACATTAGCGTTTAAAAATACTCGCTATTTATCACTAACGCCTTTTCCTAAAATACTCCGTGAATTAAGGAGTATCCAATGAAAGAAGAAAATAAACCCGTCATCTTTATGTTGATGTCGACATTAAGCTTATCTGTTACAGGGCTGTTAGCAAAGCAGCTCAGTGATGATTTATCCGTGACCATGTTCAGTTTTTTACGCTTCTTTACTCCAGCTCTCATTTTATTGGTCATGCTGCGCTTCAAGAATCTGACTTTACCTACTGCAGGTACTATTAAACCAATTGTTCTGCGTGCTCTTTTCATTGCAATGTGTCAGTTGTGTTTCATTGCTTCTTTGCAAACGCTCACCTTGGTTGAAGGGGTTGTACTGTTCGCAACTGGACCGCTGTTTATGCCCATCGTCGAGAAGCTGTTTATGCGTGGTCAGATTCGAATGTCGACTATCGTAGCGCTCGTTATGGCGTTTTCAGGTGTGATTTTATTGGCAGGTGCGGATGGCGAGTTTACATGGCGTATCGATTTGCTCTTGGGGTTAGCTGGTGGGCTGTTTAACTCGGGTTCTCAATTGACGCTCTACAAAGCAAGTAAGAGTGGTCTATCACCACTAGAAATCAATTTTTGGACCTTTGGCACTGCGGCACTGCTTATCTTGCCACTCGTGTTCGTGAATGATACGAGTATGTTGGTTAATTCCCTATCGATAAGCACTTTTGAAACGCCCAATACTGCACTCGTATTTTTGATGTCGTTACTCATTATTAATACGCAAGTATTCCGTTCCAAAGCGTACCAGCTTGCAAGCAGTGGTTCGCAGCTTGCACCGCTGATATTCACCAATCTGTTGTTTACCGCAGTATGGCAATGGACCTTCTTTGACGACCAAATGAGTCATAGCCAAGTTGCAGGAGTGAGTTTGATTGTGTTAGCGACGGTATTGAATACCTGTTGGGTTAGGTTCTCGGCACGCCGCGTACATGTACTGCGAGCTAAAACACCTTAAGGGGAGGTTTAGCCTAGCAAGCTGTGACAAATGAAGTGTAAACGTCAGTGGTTGTTTGATTTTTAATCAGAATGAGCTAGCGTCAAGAAAGGTGCAGGGAGAGAAAACATGCTGACTTTAAACTATCACGTCGAGATTGCCGCGACACCTCAGCGCGTATGGAGCGTGCTGACCGATGTCGAACTATACAAACGATGGGCACAAGCCTTTTCGCCTCAGTCTCAATTTGATGGCGCATGGGAAGAAGGTTGTGACATGACCTTTTTTGACCCAGACATGGGCGGAACGAGAGCGATAATTGACACGGTACAGCCGCTACAAAAACTGGAGTTTCATCATGTTGCCATTTTTAACCCAGATAATCGGCAGCAATTGGATGGAGACTTAGCGTCAAAGTGGATCGGATCGCGAGAGATCTATCAGATCGATACTTTGGAGGATCGCTTATTGCTGAGTATAACCATTCACACTCACAGTGATTTTGTGTCGATGTTCAACCACGGCTGGGAGAAGGCTCTGCCTTTGATCAAAACTATCAGCGAAGAATAGGGTGAGGTTGCAAGCTAAGATTGGGCTGACGACAGGTGACTTGTGGGTATACAATAGCCGCCAATTTGCGCACCAAGAGAGTTGATGATGGAATTTAAGGTTGATACCCACACGCATACGTACGCCAGTGGTCACGCATACAGTACGTTGATTGAAAACGCGAAATCGGCAAAAGAGAACGGACTTGATATGTTCTGTACGACCGATCACGCTGAATCAATGCCGGGTGCGCCTCATTACTGGTTTTTCTCTAACCAGAAAATTCTGCCTCGTTTTCTTGAGGGGGTTGCGATCATTCGTGGCGTTGAATCTAACATCATGAACACCCAAGGTGATATCGACATTCCCGACAGCGTTGATCGAAATTTGGATTGGGTGATTGCCAGTTTTCATGAGCCAGTATTCCGCCCTGCAGATAGTGCCACGCACACGGAAGCGTTGTTGAATATCATCAAAAATGGTCGTGTTGATGCGTTGGGTCACTTAGGTAACCCGAACTTTGACTTTGATTTTGAAGCTGTGCTGAAGTGCGCTAAAGAGCACAATGTAGCGATTGAAATTAACAACACCACTCTGAAGGGCAATAGCCGCGTCGGTAGTGTAGACCGCTGCCATGAGATTGCACAAATCGGCAAAGAATTGGGTGTATTTTTCACTACCGGCAGCGATGCACACTTCTGCCATGATGTGGGTAATCTGAGCTTAGTCGGCGAGTTAATGGACAGAGTGGGTATCGACAGTAGCAAAGTTATTACTCACTCATCACAACAATTCTTAGCCTTCTTAGAGTTGCGCGGTCGTAAGCCAATCGTAGAGTATGACGAGATTCGCAACGCATAAACTTGATTACACTTTTGGTTATGCAAGTGTTAAGGGATTGCTTTACACTGCTCGCATTAAAAAGCCGACTCAGAATTCGGCATTCAATGGAGAAGTGAAGATGTTACGTCCTTTAATACTGGGGTGTGTGATTGCGTTAGGCTCAACTTATGCAATGGCAGAAGCCGTCGATTTAAAACAAAACATGAAGCAGATGAAGATGGAATTCAAACAGGCGGCGGAAGCGTCTGATGTTGAAACCATGAAATCTGCGATTGATAGCTTGCAAGCGATCGTCGAACAATCTAAGCGTGGTAATTACCCACCAGAGAAGTTTGATATCTACCTAGAAGGCTTTAACAAGTTGACGGTAACGCTAGATAAGATTGAAGCTGATCTCGATGCGGGCAAGCTACAAGAAGCGAAAGATCAATTACGTGAAATCGATAGTCTACGCGAAGAGTACCACGATAAGCGTAACCCAAGTATTTGGAGTAAGCTGTTTAGCTAACCGTTTATCTAACTTGAAAAGATGACCATCAGCCTGCCACTTCGGCGGGCTTTTTTGTGCCTGTCAATCACAGTATTCAAGAAAACCTGTGAGGTAGCAGCCACTTATGAATCCTCTTTTTGAGCTAGCACTCAGAATTGGTTACGCTATGTGAAATTTGTTAAGTCACCGTTATGCGTAGATTAATTCCTTTTTACCGCTCCATGTTATTTGCTAGTGCTCTAAGTTGGGTACTAGTAACACTGATGCCTGTTATCAATGCTCATGGTAACAGCATGGGGGTGTGGGCGACGCTATGTACACTGAACGGTTTTGAGTTAGTGCAGATAGAAGAGGGTGACAACTCCGTCAGCCACAAAGGTAAGCCTTGTCCGTTCAGCCACTTCTCGACTTTTCATCACGATACACTTCCAACGACACCGATACTCTCAAGATTGAGCTTGGTCGTTTCTGACAGCTACACTTATTTGGCTCTAAGTGTGCGATTTGAAACGCCAGTTCCTCGTGCTCCCCCAATTTCCTTTTTCTCATAACAAAAACAATTACAAGTAAATAAAGCCAACAACACTGCCATTCGAGCAGTGGTACTCCCGAATCTAAGTCAAATGACGTCACATACCGATGAGTATGTTCAGGATGCGTTTGACTGAATTTGGGTGTTCACAATGAAAAAAGGAAAATACACATGTTGAGAAACTCGGCAAAGCCTCAACTCAAGGAAGCTTCACGCGAAAAGTCCATCTATTTTATGACGTGGCGATGGCACTTCTACGCAGGTTTATTCGTTATTCCATTTATGTTGATGCTCTCCCTTACGGGGTTAGTGATGCTGTTTGATGATGAAATCGAACTGGCTCGATATGAGGCAACGTTGCACGTTATACCGCAAGAGCAAACCGTTCCTGTCTCTAGACAGTTAGACGCGGTAAAGCAGGCGTATCCCGATTTTAATATCACCCAATTTGTGCCTGCAAAAACATCTGATATCGCCAACCGATTCTCGATTCAAAATCAAGAAGGCAGCTCATTGATTGTTGCTGTGAACCCATACTCCGGAGAAGTACAAGGGACGATTAACCGTGGTGATAGCATCTATGAACTGATGAATAACATCCATGGCACTTTGCTTATTGGTGACCTGGGTGATCGGTTAATAGAAATCGCCACCAGTTTAGGCATTTTACTGTTGGTGTCTGGTTTGTACCTGTGGTTACCAAGAGACAACGCAAGCCGTGCTGGCTTTTTGAAAATTCGTTTTGGCAGTGGAACTCGTATTTTGATGCGAGATCTGCATGCGAATTTAGGCGGTGTGCTATCAATTGTTCTGTTGTTCTTTTTGATTTCAGGTCTGTCTTGGGCTGGGATATGGGGCGCGAAAATGGTGCAAGCTTGGAATACCTTCCCAACCTATTACACATGGGGTGAGAAACCTGAGTCGACACTGACACACAAAGACCTGAATCATGGTGCATCAGAAGAGATGCCATGGAACTTAGAGCTTGCTGCTGTGCCACAGTCGAAAGATAAACCAGCTCATGATCACGCCAACATGAAGGAAGAATCGGCTTATGCAGGCAGTCATGATGCACTATCTATTGATGATATCGTCCACAAGGCAGAAATGATGGGTTTTACTGGCTATAAGCTATTTTTGCCACGCTCTGAGACAGGTGTTTACACCGTGGCTGCTAACTCAATGGGCGGTGATATTTCCGATCCAAGACAAGATCGCACCAGTCACTTTGACCAATATTCCGGTCGCTTGTTGGTGGACGTCACATGGCAAGATTACAGTTTGTTTGCCAAGTTCATGGCGGCAGGCGTGTCATTGCACCAAGGTGATGTGAGTGTATTGAACAAAGTGCTCAACGTGGTGTTCTGTCTGGCGTTCATTTTAATCTCAATCACAGGGGTTGTGATGTGGTGGATTCGTCGACCAAGTCGCAGTGCTGCATTAGGGGCGCCACCTAAATTTCAACAAGACGGCATTTGGAAGCTTGGTTTAGTAACGTTGGTAGTATTGTGTTTGGCGTTTCCGATGGGCGGTTTGGCAATTGTTACCGTTCTCGCACTGGATTGGCTGTTGTTCAACCGCGTCGAGAAGCTGAAAACGGCGTTGAACTAGCAAGAGACGAGTAAAATAGTAAAAGAGCCAGCGAATTGCTGGCTCTTTTTATTTCTGATAAATCTCCAGCGGCAAGCCATCTGGATCTTGGAAGAAGGTAAATGCTTTGCCTGTGAACTCGTCAATGCGAATCGGCTCGACTTCAGTGTCATTCGATTCGAGGTAGACTTTTACTTGCTCAACATCATCAACCAAAAACGCGAGATGTCTCAACCCTTGTGCTTCGGGAAAGCTTGGTCTATTCGGTGCGCCCGGAAAGCTAAACAGCTCAACTTGGCTTCCATCAGGCAGAGCAAGGTCGAGCTTGTAAGAGTCTCTAGCTTCACGATAATTTTCGGCAATGACTTTTAGCCCCAAGACTTGGGTGTAAAAGTGTTTTGATGTTGGGTAATCGCTGCAAATGATGGCGACGTGGTGAATGGCATTAAACATGGTTAGTCTCTTCAAACATGGTTAGCCTCTCCGGAGACTAAGTGCTCCTTAACGAAGTCAATAAACACGCGCAGGCGAGCAGGCATGTATTTGGTTTGTGCATACTGCATCGCGATAGCGCCGTGGTAGTTACTTTTGATCATCCAATCAGACAGAACCTCTACCACTTCTCCTCGTTCTAACGCGTCTTTAATCACGAAGTCGTGGAAGATTCCAATTCCCAAGCCAGACTTAACCCCGTTCAAGCGCATTTGAGAGTGGTTAACGGCGTAGCGTCCACTCACGGCAATAGAGTGGAAAGCTTCTTCTTTAAAGAAAGACCAGATGTTGTCTTTGTCGTTCTCAGCAAGATAAATACAATCGTGCTGCTCAAGTTCAGTCGGATGCTCTGGCATACCGTGTTTGGCAAGGTAATCTGGAGAGGCACACAAAACAAGATTGGTCTTGCTGATCTCTTTGAGTACCAGATTCTCATCGGGTTTGTCGGTGAGCTTAAATGCTACGTCGATACCTTGGCGAAAAAGATCAATCTCACCATCAGCAGCACGTAGCTTGAGCTGAATGTTTGGGTAGCGATCTAGGAATGGCAACACAAATGGTTGAAGCACCGAGTTAAGAAACGCTTCGGGTGCAGCCACTGTGAGTGCACCCGTGGGCTCGGCATGATCTTCCGCCGATAATTCAACCGCTTGCTGCGCCGCATTCACCATGGCGATGCTTTGGTCGTAAACCTTTTGCCCGGCTTGAGTGATGATCAACTTGCGAGTCGTTCGCTCGAACAGTTTCACTGAGAGGGCTTGTTCTAACCGTGTGATCAACTTACTTAAAGCTGATGGCGTCACGCCAAGTTGTTTGGCTGCAGCGGTAAAACTGCCCTCGTTTACCACTAAGATAAACGAAGCAAGATCAGGGAGTAGGGCAATGAGTTTTGGGTTAACCATATTTGTTCAGTTCTGCGCAGCGGAATAACGGTATTGTCTGGTACGGTTTTGTTCGGTTCAAGTGTCACCTTCTCGCTTTAGCGATATTTTGCTAAAAAGACATTCAGGGCAGGCAAGCCAGATTCACCGATATGGTAGTGCTGCCAACAGTGATAAATCGCCGTTTCATGGTCCGCAATCAACTCGATAGCTTCTCGCTCAGCGATTGAATACTGCTGTGAAGCTTTCACTTCTTCATGCCACTCTCGATACTTGACCTCATAAGGTTCTACCCACTTCAGAAGAGTTGTCACCAACTCCAGCCATGGCAACTCTATCCACTTGGTTGCGTCTGCCAAGCCTTTATCAAGCATCTCTTGGTGTCGGTTTTCGATATCCATGCCATTTGCCAATAATACAGGCTTGAGCTTTTCTGCGGTGAGCTCTTCTATTTCAATCAAGGTTTGCCACAGCGTTTGTTGTTCACCATGGGCGTAATGGTTCAAGTAGTGATTGAAAAAAGCGATGCCGTAGATTTCGCCATAGTAAGCAGCCAGTACGTTATGAATCATGCTGAGAATCGTGATTTAAACAGGGAATACCGCATTGTAGGAGGGGAGTACACGAAGTGTAAATAGCTGAATAAGAGTAAAAAATCGCTGCTGAAAAAATCGAACAGAACTTGTGAGAGTTTTATGAGAATTCGATGAAGTTGCTGATAGATTTGTTCGTCATTCTTAGAGGCAAGAACGCAAAACGTTCGAAACGTAATGCTTAACCTACTCAAGTTACAAACAAAGAAGTAAAGCCGTAAACATGGACTTGAGTAGTTCAACCCTCATTAAAGGATGGAATCACAATGAAAAAACGTACCCAACTCGGACTCGTCATGACTTCAGTCGCTATGGCACTAGGCTCTGCATCAGTGAATGCAGCAGAACTGGAAATCACCGTGACTAACGCGACAAAAGGCATTTACTTTACGCCACTGATTGTCGCAGCGCATGGCTCTGATCTTAAGATGTTCAGAACCGGTGAAGCCGCAACTCCAGAGTTAGAAGCAATGGCGGAAGGTGGTGACATCTCGGGTCTTGCTAGTGTCATTGGTAATGCTGGTGGTGTTGTGGTTGAGAACCCGGCTGGTGGTATTTTGAATCCGGGTGTCGCGACTACCTTTACCATGAACAGTGGTGATCATGGATACTTGTCTCTTAGTGCGATGCTTCTGCCAACCAATGATGGTTTCGTGGGGCTAGATAGCTGGAAAATCCCAACGGAAGCTGGCACATACCGAGCAACGCTAAGAAGTTATGATGCAGGCACAGAAGCCAATGATGAACTTAAAGGTAGCATGCCAAATCCACCTTTCATTACCTTTGGTACAGGCGGCACCGGTGTTGAAGCGGCAGTGACTAATGACAAAGTTCACGTGCATCCGGGTAACCTTGGTGATAGCGATCCAACTGGCGGCATCAGTGACCTAGACAGCAGCAGCCATCGTTGGCTGAACCCAGTTGCAACCATCACAATTGTTGTGAAGTAAGGGGGATGTATGAAATACAGAATCTTACTCGTAGCAGCTTCAGTCGGCTTACTCGCCGGTTGTCCAAGCGATGATGATAACGATGTGGTGAAGTCATACCGTTACACGATTAACGTTGCAAACTTGACCGCGAATCAACCGATGTCGCCACTTGCGATTTTGGCTCACAACGACAAATACAAACTGTTTGAAATTGGCAAAAGCGCTTCTGTTGAGCTTGAGCATCTTGCAGAAGGGGGCAGCAATGCCGAGCTGTTAGCGCTAAAGGATTCCAATGACTATGTCTACCAAACGTTGTCAGGTAATGGTTTAGTGCTTCCTGGTTCAAGTGATTCCGTAACCTTTACAGTTGACCCACACAAAGCGGGCTACGTTTCAGTCGCTTCCATGTTTGTGAACACCAATGATGCGTTTGTTGGGGAAACGGGTCTATCGCTTAAATCATTGGCGGTGGGAGAAAGCTACGAAATGAGCATGAACGTTTGGGATTCCGGCACGGAATTGAACGATGAACTTGCAGCCACCATTCCGGGACCTGCAGGCGGTGGTGAAGGCTTTAATGCTACTCGTAACGACACAAATGACGTAGTGGCGTTTCACGCGGGAGTGGTAAGTAAAGATGATGGTTTAGCCAATTCTGCGCTTTCTGCGAACCATCGCTTCCTGAATCCTGGTGCGAAACTCACTATCACCCGAGTCGAGTAATACAGGCTCCGATGGCGTCTCCTTTCCAAAGCGCTTGTAGCCGAGCGCTTTAACCCTCATGGCGTCATCGGAACCTTTTTTGAAAGAAATTCCGATTTGTTCCGGTCATGTGCAAAGTGAGGATTCTCAGACGCAGGGAAAGGACCATGGAACAGCAGGCAATCAATTTAGTCGCGAACATTTTGCTGGTAGAAGACGATGATGATTTGGCAGAACTGGTTCAAATGCATCTCAAGTTTCAAGGACACCAAGTGTTGCGGGTAACGAATGTCGCCGAAGCCAAAGCGCAATACCAACAACAACCTTTTGATTTACTCATTCTTGACCGAGGCTTGCCAGATGGTGACGGCTTAGATATCTGCCATTATTTACGTCAGCAACAAGATTGGAGCCCTGTGCTCATGCTGACTGCCAGAGATGGTGAGATGGATAAAGTGGATGGTTTGGAGGCGGGTGTGGATGACTACATTACCAAGCCGTTTAGCGTATTAGAATTTCAAGCTCGAGTACGCAATGTATTGCGACGGGTAAGTCAAACCGTTGAAGTACAAGTTGAAAGAAGTGAACTTGAAGATAGCATGGATTTTGGTCCATTAAGAATTATTCCAGAATTGCATCAGGTATCCCTAAATGACAAGGATGTCACTCTTACCGCGACAGAGTTTACCTTGCTGCAATTCCTCGCGACACGCCCAGGTAGAGTCTACAGTAAAGATGAATTACTCGACCATGTGTGGAATACCAGCCATTCCGGTTATCATCATACGGTGTGTAGCACCATCAATCGCCTACGTAGCAAGTTGTCTTTGTCTGACTCTGATCATCATTTTATCCAGACGGTATGGGGCGTGGGGTACAAGTTTCAACCACGACAGTAGCTTTACCACCCAAGTAATGACTGATTAAGGAGGCGCTAGGATGAGCTTCAAATCTCGCTTAGTGGTGTTCACGAGCCTATGGTTTTGTTTAGCAGCAGCCGTTATTGCATTAACGTACAATTGGCAAAAAGAGACCATTGAATTACGCACTAAACAGAGTCTGCACAAAGAGCTGGCAAGCCACATGCGTGATGATAATCCGTTGATGATAGGTACGGATTACAACCCGAAAGCGCTCAAATCCATTTTTCATACCCTTATGTTGATTGGTCCGGATTTCGAAATTTACTTTCTTGATAGCCAAGGCAACATCACTACCCATGCAGCACCAGAAGGTGCAGAGATCATGGGTAAGGTAGATCTTAACCCAATTAAACGATTCTTGAATGACGAGCCATTCCCCATCTTAGGCGAAGATCCTCGTAATCGTGGCGAGCACAAAGTGTTTTCCGTAGCAGCGATTGAGGAACTCGGCTCAACCGTGGGTTATCTCTATGTAGTCATTGGCAGTACCAGACATGATGCGATTGCCAACGCCCAAGTAGACACACCTTATATCGCGCTCGCTGGGTTAGTTTTAGTGTCTATTTTAGGCTTTGCATTAGGTGCTTATGTGTTAGTGAAACGCAGTTTATTGAACCCGATTGAACGTGTGACCAATCAGCTTCAACAACAAGCAGAACATGATTTCCGCCTGCAACCCGATTTTACGCGCCAAGTTCCGGAATTAGTACCGATAGCAAATTCCTATCAGATGATGGCGAAGCATATCCAGCAACAGTTTTTGCAGTTGGAGTATCAATCGTCTCATCGTCGTCAAAGCTTATTGCAGCTTAGTCATGATTTAAAAACACCGTTATCGAGCGTTCTTGGCTATTTGGAAACGTGGCGTTTGCAGCATCCGGAATCCGACCCTTTGATTGACGTCGCTTTCAGAAACTGTGAGAAGCTGTCTACGCAATTGCACTCTTTGTTGGACGTAGCTCGAAAAGAAGCGCCCATGCCGAATTACGAGTATCGACCAGTGGATCTTGGAGCCTTGATGGCAGAATGCGCCGAGACGATGCAAAGTCAGTTTGCTCGAAAAGAAGTGCTGCTAAAAATAGACGTCGATAACGAAATTCAAACCGTGGGTGATAAAGGTCTTTTAGAGCGGTTGGTGCTTAACTTGCTTGAAAATGCGCTGCGCCACAGTCCAATGCGTTCTGAAGTACATTGTCATGCTCATTTGAGTGATGATAAATCAAGAATTCATTTTGCCTTTATTAACCATATTGAAGAAGAAGCACAGGGAGGCTCGCTAGGTATTGGGACCAAGATTGTACAGTCGATACTCATGTTGCATCACAGTTATCTAGAGACCAGCAGCACACCATCTCAATATCAACAAAAGTTCACATTACGAGCCGTTTAATCTATCTATACCCAAGCCATTCTCGCTGAATGAAGTGTCTCGAGATTACTTGGGTATAGCTACCGCCACCTTCCTCTTGCTTACTTTCCCTTTCTGTTCATCGAACAAATCTACTGTTTAAATAGAATTTTTCGCTTAATAATTCGTCATGATTGTTATTTCAACAAACGAATGATAGCGCTGATGAATTAAATTTATTCTGTTACATATTTAACGTGCTAGAGCTTAATATTAACCTTGCTATCTAATTTGTTTCGTAAATATTACAACTCACGCTTTTTTATGATTTTTACATTATAAAATTAATTTCTATTTATATTAGAGTTAGGTGTTTTAGTGAATATTGTAATATGCGTTTAGTTGTTTATTTTTATCGTAAAGAACTGTTGCTTATATCATCAAATGAAATGAAAAAATGGAACTAAAGTCACTTAATTGCCGCCGAAAAATCTAAACAGGGAATCTATTTGGTAATAATGTTTAAGTAACAGTTAGTTACGGATTCATAATTAATAATATGGCTAAACTTCCGACAAGGATCGAAAAGATGAGCGACAAGGAATCTATTAAGACTAATCGCAGCCGCCGCAATTTTTTAAAAGGTGCAACTGGTGCAGTTGTGGCTGGCGTCAGTGCTTCGGCGTTTTCTGGTGCTGTTCAAGCAAAGGAACAGAATATCGATTGGAGCAGACTAGGTAAAAGAAATGAAAGACGCCTCTGGCGTAAAGTTCGAAAGCAGTTCGTTTTGGATAAGCGAACGACTTATATGAACATCGGTACTACGGGCTCAATGCCAAGACATGTTCTTGAAGGGTATGAGGACAACAACAAACTGGTTGCGAAATACCCGTGGGACATGAAGAATAAATTTGGTTCATGGCCTTATGTGTCTGAAATGGTGACGCAAGTTGCACCGGGCTTTGGTGCAAATGCGGATGAAATCATCTTGAGTCGTAACACTACTGATGGTCTATGCTCTATCATCAACGGTCTTCACTTCGAGCCGGGCGATGTGATCTTAACCACTCATCACGAACACGTTGCGGCGACGTCCCCTATGAACGTTGCCAAGCATCGATTTGGTGTGGATGTCGTAGAGATTCAACTTCCTGTCTTCACTGGTACAGAAGATGTGACAGAAGAAGACTATATTCAAGCGTTCAGCGATGCGATTCAAACACATCAAAATGTTCGGTTAATCGTGTTCTCTCATATCACCTACAAAACTGGCACAACACTTCCAGCGAAAGCCATTTGTTCTTTGGCTAAGCAACATCGAATCCCGACCTTAGTTGACGGTGCGCACACTGTGGGTATGTTCGATCTTGATTTCCATGACATGGACTGTGATTTCTATGCAGGTTCTGGTCATAAATGGCAGTGTGGTCCGGGCGCTACGGGTATCTTATATGTACGTGACAACGGTAAACGCTTAAATGAGTACTGGAGCGATCGTGAAAACCCATTGTGGTTGATTAACTCTTCTTTATCTCATGCAGATTACCTAGGTAAGCAGTTACAAATGCAGTACATTGGTAATGACAACTACCCAGCAAAACAAGCACTTGCTGACAGCTGTAAGATGTGGGATGAAATTGGTCGCGACCGAATTCAAGAACGCATCTTGGAGTTAAGTGAGTTATGTAAGGTGCTGCTTAGCGAAGCGTTACCTGAAGCGCAAATGTACTCGCCAAACGTTGAGGGCTTAACTAGCGGTCTGACTACGTTTAACCCGTTTTTTGATGTAACAGATGAAGAACGACTAACGCAGTTCCGTGATCGTCTTCGTGAAGATTATGGTTACATCATCCGTACAACAAGCTTCAAGTTGTACAAGGATGATTCGTACGAAACACATGCGTTGCGCATTTCGACTCATTTATTCCATGATGAGAGAGATGTAGAAGGTCTGGTTGAAGCCATTGCGGATCTTTATTACTCGTTCTAATGTTGTTTATCGTCAAAGCGCCCATGTTTGGGCGCTTTGTTAAAGAGAGGGATATTCACCATGTCAGTGAAATTAATCAAACGAACCATGACGGCAATGGCTGTTGGTATGACGTCACTACTCTCTGCTTCAGTGTTTGCTGGTGATTTACAAGACATCAAAGACAGCGGCGTTTTGCGTCATATCGGTGTGCCATACGCGAACTTTGTTTCTTACATCGACCAAGGTGAAGTGCAGACTTTGACAGGGCTGGATGTGGATATTATTAAAGGGTTTGCTCAGTCTCTTGGCGTCCGATATGAATACGTACCAGCGCAATGGAACAATGTGGTAGGCAAACTGACAGGTCAACAAGTTGAGTACAAAGACGCTCAGCTTCAGGTTGGCAAAACGATGCCTATTGAAGGCGATCTGATTGCTAACGGAGTCACTATTCTTGATTGGCGAACTCATGTCGTCGATTTTTCTGATGATTACTTCCCATCTGCGGTTTGGTTAGTCGCACGCACAGATTCCACCCTTACTCCAATCAAACCGACAGGTTCCATTGAGAACGATATCTCGATGGTGAAATCGCTTATCAAAGGTCGTGAAGTTCTGGCGATGGAGCACTCGTGTCTAGACCCGAACCTTTACAATCTGTATGACACGGGAGCAAAAGTTATTTTGCCTGATGGGCAGCGTCGATTGAATGAGATGGTGCCAGCGATAATGAAGAATGATGCAGAAAGTACACTGCTTGATGTAGCAGATACACTGATTGCATTGGAAAAGTGGCCAGGAGAAATCAAAGTAATTGGTCCTGTGTCCGAAAATCAAAAAATGGCGGTTGCCTTCCGTAAGGACTCCCCTGAATTAAAAGCCGCATTTAATCAATATTTGAAGTCAATTAAAAAAGATGGGACGTACCAGAAGTTGGTCGAGAAATACTACCCGTCAATTTACTATTTTTATAATGACTACTTCTTAGAAGATAGTAAGAACGATATATGAGAAAGTCTGTAAAAAAGATATCAAGCCAGAAGATCATCACCGTCAGTGCTATTTTGGTGTCGCTCTATTTAGCGATGATTATTACTGTGACGAGTTTAGGTCAAAACAAATTAAAAGATTCTCAGCATCGTGAACTTGACCTAAAGGTAAAAAGCTACGCGGGTACTCTCGATAATTTATTCACGATAGCCAGCGAAGATGTCGACCACTTATCAACTGATAAAACGGTGCAGACCTTCTTTGCGAATCTTGCTTCAGGCATGTCGATGGAATATGGCTTAGGCGCTAGTTTGATCAACTTGAAGCGTAAGCTGCAAGAGAAAGCCGACGCGAAAACCGTCAACAACCAGATCATCTACACCAAGCTGACGTTAGTTGGTCTTGATGGTTCAACCATCGTCACTACGGGCGTTAAAACAGATCATCGCATCGATACGTCTCGATTGCTTAACGACCACGCTCATCCTGAGGAAGTCAGAGCAATACAAAATGATGGTAAGGTCCTCATTCAAGTCGTTAAGCAAGTGATGTTTTCTGGCAAGCCTGTTGGCTTTTTGATTGCTGACATCAACAAAGAAGTGGTGATTTCCCAACTGACGAATCAAGAACATGAAGGCAGCTATAGCCGGATGGTGTTAAAGATCAACGATGTGGAAATGGAAGTTTGGGATTCTATTAGTCGTAAGCTGGAACAAGAAAACATCACGGATCCAGAAGCCCTTGCCAAAGAGCTAAAGCAAAAAATCTATTTTGAAGTACCCATTGAACATCATCACTTTAAGTTGATGGCGTGGTTTGAATCACTCAGTGAGCGAGATATTTATACTTCACGCATGTTCATTAATGGTTTAAGTGTACTTGCCATCATGATTGTGGTTGGGTTGCTTTATGCATTCACGCTAAACAACACTCGTGTAGAGCTGAAAATAAAATTGGAAGAGGAGAAAAAGCGTAAAGACTTTCTTTCTCAACAGAACCAGCGCCTGACCAGTGAAATCGAGCGCCGTAAATCGTCAGAGATGGAGTTAGCTTATCAAGCGAAACATGACTCCTTGACCGGATTACCAAACCGAGTTTATGGCTCCGAGCGTCTCGACTTAGAGCTTTCACGTGCAGAACGCATCGGTTCGAATGTGTTGGTGATGTTCATCGACCTTGATCATTTCAAGCAGATTAATGATTCCATGGGACATTTCGTTGGTGATGAAGTATTAAAACTCGCAGCGGAAAGATTGCACAACGCAGTTCGAAAAACAGACTTATTGGCTCGGATTGGCGGTGATGAGTTTTTGTTAGTGATTCCAGACTTGCACAATGCGGACAGCGCAAAACGATTTGCGACAACGGTTCTATCTGTGTTTAACGAGCCGTTTGTATGGCAAAACCACGAGTTTTTCCTCTCGGCGAGTGTCGGAATGTCAGTTTTCCCGGAAGATGGTGATAACGCCGAGCAGTTGTTGGCGTGCGCGGATATGGCCATGTATCGAGTTAAGCAGGATGGACGTAACGCTTTCTGTTTTTACGATCACAACATGAACCAAGATTTGCAGCGCTTCTTAGAGTTGGAAACTCGCTTGCGTAACGCCATTTCGCAAGACTTATTAGAGCTTTACTACCAACCTATTATTGATTTAGAAAGCGGAGCGATTGTCGGCGCTGAAGCTCTAATGCGTTGGAATGACGACAAGTTTGGGTTTGTGAACCCAGAAGAGTTTATTTCGATTGCAGAAAAGAACGGCTTGATTCATCAACTTGGTGATTTCGCTATTCGTCAAGCATGTCACCAAGCAGCGAAGTGGCAGAAAGATTCACCTTTGTTTGTATCAGTAAATTTTTCTAGTGTGCAGTTTAGATACTGTGATCGCCTCTTTGAGCAAATCAAGCTTCACCTTGAGGAGTCGGGGCTGCCGCCAGAATTGTTTGATGTTGAAGTTACTGAAAGTCTTTTATTCAACCACAGCAATGAACTGATGGGCATGTTAGATAACTTACGTGCGATGGGGGCGAAGCTAACGATTGATGACTTTGGTACCGGTTACTCAGCATTGAGTTACTTGCAGAAGTTCCCATTTGACCGACTCAAAATTGATCGTAGTTTCTTACAGAACATGTTTGAGAATGAATCGGATCGTGAGCTTGTGAACGTTATTATTGCAATGGCGAAAGCGCTTAACCTTAAGATCGTCGCAGAAGGCATTGAAGAGCAGCGTCACGTTGATTACTTGAAAAACCTAAACTGTGAGTTCGGACAAGGTTTCCACTATAGCCGACCATTGCCAGCGAAGGAGTTTGAAGCGCTTTTAACAACGCCAACTTGGCTATAACTCCTTTCAATACAACCTCATAGAAAAGCATTAGTTGGATTCGTGCCTAGAATTCATTAATGCTTTTCCACCTTGAGGGATAATCGTTTTTCCTTCCTTGAATTACACTACACTTAATTGAGAAGTAATTGCCTGTGACCCCCGTCACATAAAGGCTCAACCTAATTCTAATCGAGTGAAAACTCGACAAAATAAACAGGAAGGAATTGCGAATGTCTTCTGCATTTTACCAACAGATTGAACAGCAAATTGAAGAAGTGAAGGCGGAAGGTCTTTACAAAGCAGAGCGTATCATTACGTCTCAACAGCAAGCGGCTGTTAAAATCTCTACTGGTGAAGAAGTACTAAACTTCTGTGCAAACAACTACCTTGGTCTTGCTAACCACCCAGCGCTTATCGAAGCGGGCAAAGCAGGCATGGACGAGCACGGTTTTGGTATGGCTTCAGTACGTTTCATCTGTGGTACTCAAGACATCCACAAAGAGCTTGAGCAGAAGCTTTCTAAGTTCCTAGGTAAAGAAGACACGATTCTTTACACATCATGTTTCGATGCAAACGCGGGTCTATTTGAAACTATCCTGGGTAAAGAAGATGCGATCATCTCTGACGCTCTAAACCACGCGTCAATCATTGACGGTGTTCGTCTATGTAAAGCGATGCGTTTCCGCTACTCAAACAACAACATGGAAGAACTAGAGCAACAATTGATCGCTGCAAAAGAAGCGGGTGCTCGCCACATTCTTATCGTAACGGACGGTGTGTTCTCAATGGACGGCGTAGTGGCTAACCTTCCAGCTATCTGTGACCTAGCAGATAAGTACGGCGCATTAACTATGGTTGATGATTCTCACGCTGTTGGCTTTATGGGTAAAACAGGTGCAGGTACGCACGAACACCATAACGTAGTGGACCGTATCGATATCATCACCGGTACGCTAGGTAAAGCAATGGGCGGCGCTTCAGGCGGTTACACATCTGGTAAAGCTGAAGTGATTGACTGGTTACGTCAGCGCTCTCGCCCATACCTATTCTCTAACTCTGTTGCACCAGCAATCGTAAACGCTTCTATCCGCGTTCTGGATCTACTAGAAGAGAGCGGTGACCTACGTGAGCGTCTATGGGAAAACGCAGCACACTTCCGTGCTCGTATGGAAGACGCAGGCTTCACTATGGGTGGTGCTGACCACGCGATCATTCCAATTATGTTAGGTGACGCAAAAGTAGCAGCAGAATTTGCTGAGCGCGCACTAGAGAAAGGCATCTATGTAATTGGCTTCTCATTCCCTGTAGTACCAAAAGGTCAAGCGCGTATCCGTACTCAAATGTCTGCAGCACACTCTCGTGAGCAGCTAGACCGAGCAATCGATGCGTTTATCCAAGTTGGTAAAGATATGGGCATCATCTAAGTCTGAGAGACTAAAAGGTTACAAAGGCTTTCCCAACTCTTTTGAGTCGGCTCATGGGTAAAGCCTTTACCTCTTCTTTAATGACGGTAGATGAAAGAATTTTTTGCCACGCATAGAGCGGGGCAATATTGGGTGAATATTATGAAAATCAAAGCACTATCAAAGCTAAAGCCTGAAGAAGGCATCTGGATGACTGAGGTTGAAAAACCGGAAGTTGGCCACAACGACATTCTGATCAAAATTAAGAAAACCGCTATCTGTGGCACTGACGTACACATTTACAACTGGGACGAATGGTCGCAAAAGACAATTCCAGTTCCTATGGTTGTAGGTCACGAGTACGTGGGTGAAGTGGTTGCGATTGGTCAGGAAGTTCGTGGCTTTGAAATCGGCGACCGCGTTTCTGGTGAAGGTCATATCACCTGTGGTCATTGTCGTAACTGTCGCGGTGGTCGTACTCACCTGTGTCGCAACACGATCGGTGTTGGTGTAAACCGTGAAGGCGCATTCGCAGAATATTTAGTGATCCCAGCGTTTAACGCGTTCAAAATCCCAGAAGGCATCTCTGACGATCTAGCATCAATCTTTGACCCGTTTGGTAATGCTGTACATACCGCGCTTTCTTTTGACCTCGTCGGTGAAGACGTGCTGATCACAGGTGCTGGTCCAATCGGCATCATGGCAGCTGCGGTAGCGAAACACGTTGGTGCTCGCCATGTTGTTATCACAGACGTAAACGAATACCGCCTAGAGCTTGCTCGTAAGATGGGCGTAACTCGCGCAGTAAACGTGGCTGAAGAGAAGCTAGAAGACGTAATGTCCGAGCTAGGCATGACAGAAGGCTTCGACGTAGGTCTAGAAATGTCTGGTAACCCATCAGCATTTAACTCCATGCTAACGACGATGAACCACGGTGGTCGCATTGCACTTCTAGGTATTCCACCATCAGACATGGGTATCGATTGGAACCAAGTTATCTTCAAAGGTTTGGTGATCAAAGGTATTTACGGTCGTGAAATGTTCGAAACATGGTACAAGATGGCTTCATTAATCCAATCTGGTTTGGATCTATCACCAATCATCACGCACCACTACAAGATTGATGATTTCCAAGAAGGCTTCGACGTAATGCGTAGCGGTATGTCAGGCAAGGTTATTCTTGATTGGGAATAGAGCAAAGCTGGTAAAATAGTCCCTAGATTCTCTTAGGAGAATTTTACTTCCGCCACTCTGGTACCCGTTAAAAACTCCGAAAAACTACAGTGTTTTTCGGAGTTTTTTGTAAGAGAGTAATATTTATCACTTCATGAACTCTTTTTAACACCTTCCATACTTTTTCTGACTTACCTCTTTGAGCCTTTCCTGAGCTCCTCGCAATTATCATTTTATCTAAATGTCCTGCCTACCCAACTGAGAAACTGAATTGGTGTTTGTATGCGTGTTTCTCTAACTTAAGGTAGGTATCTCTGAGTGGATAAAGATTCCACTAAGTTTCAATACATCACCTGCTAGCATGGTGGTCAAAAGACATGCTCTCCAACTGTAACCAATAAACACAAATAATCTATTCTTGTTGACAGTCGTACTAAACTCGCGCTTCACTAAAAACATCAACACGTAATCTAAATAAAGCGATTGAGTTGGGTGATGTGGGCATCACTATCATTCAAATTTCAAGAAGTAACTATGACATGTTAGAGAAATCGAGTTCACCTTTTATCAATCAAATTCATTTACAGCGCCTTAAACAACTTTGTACTCAGTATCCAGTCAAGGAGTTCTGCGCAACTGATATACGTACTTTAGCTGAGCAGTTATCATGCTCTGACCGCAACGTGACAAAGCTGATAAAGACGCTTACATCGATAGGTTGGCTTTCCTGGAAACCAGGGAAAGGTAGAGGGCATAAGTCTATACTGGTTATCAATGTAAGCTTTGAAAGTGCATTATTAGGAGTTTTAGAATCATATTGCTCCAAAGGTCAATTAAGTGAAGCTGCGAGATATGCAGAGCAGTTCGGCTATTATGATACTTTTCGAAACAATCTTCCTGAATGGCTAGACAAAGCTCAGGAGGTCCTCAAAATTCATAATCATCTTGCAATGTTGGTACCTTATTGCTTGCCTGAATTGCACCCTCTAAAAGCAATTCGTCCAATATCTAGACCGTACATAAATGGGTTATTTGATACGTTACTTAGTTACGACAAAGACTCTGATTTGGTTAAACCAAGTTTAGCGCATCACTTTGAGTTTCGGGGAACCGAACTGTGGTTAAGGTTGCGTGATGATGTGTACTTTCATAGTGGTGAGGCGTTGCTGCCTACTCACGTTACTCAATGCCTTGAATATTTAATGTCTTATCCACATTCGAAGCAAATCTTATATCGTCATGTAAAGTCAGTCAGAGCTAATGGTCGTTGGGTTGTTCTAGAAATGGCATTTGCAGACCCTATGATCCTGAGGGTGTTAGCGGATACTCACGCAGCGATATACTTAGAAAAGGATGGCAGCGATATCCCTACTGGAACCGGCGTTTTCCAACTCGAAGTACATTCGTCAGTCTCTAGCTCTATCGATAAGCCTACTTATACTCATTGGTGCTTGACGAAAAACCCCCGTTACTTTTCTGTTAACGCATTAATAGACAAAATTGAGTGTTGGACAATCGATTCGACGTCAACAGATATACAAGCTCATATCACTCACCACGGATATTCAACTACTGTTCCTTCAGCGTCGATCAATAAAACGCTTTCTATGGGGTGTGAAGTGATGGAGTTTATCTATAAAGAAGACTTACTTTCCATGGATGAAAAAGCTTGGCTTATTAATCATGCTAGAGACTTCTGTGAGAATATTTCTACTAACAAAGTGCCCGTTGCGAATTGTATTTCTGGGCTCCATCACGACAGAGTTGTTCACTTGTACCACCATACTATGAAAAAGCCACAGCGTAATATTAATGTATGGTGTGCTGACATCAATAGGGGACATTATGTAGATTTGATAGAGTACTGGCGGAAAAAAGGAGCAGATATAACAGTACTTTCCTATCAAGACAGTGACTATGCAGACATTGCTTTGGGGATTTATGCTGCTCAGGACGATTATGTATTGAATTACTATAAATGGTTTCTTTGCAGTGATGCTTTTGACTATTGCCTATCACCTGAACAGCAAAAAGCCATAATATCGTTCGTAGATAATCTACTGGAACACTCGACAGACCTTCATCACCTGATAGAAGAGCTCCATCGTTGTGAGGACTGGATGGTTCAGCAAGGGATATCGATTCCACTATGGCGAACTTCAACTGCTTACAATTTCTCAGAGACAATAAAAGGTACAGATATCGACAGTATGGGACTTATTTCATTTAAAAAGCTTTGGATTAAGGACTAATTGAGCGAGTCCTAAATTGGTACAGAAACTGGATAAAAGTGGAACTTCATAATCATAACTCTTCGTTTTTACTTTTTTAAACTTCGACACAATATTGTCGTTCACTAAAGAAAGGAATTGAAGATGTTTCCACATGACCATTTTATGTACCGATATAAAGCAAGGACAGATCTTATCAACCCTGAGCAAGCGCTTATTGTAGAGTCAAGCGGAGCTACCCATTCTCGAATGATTCCATTTTTAATGGGCTTCTTTGCAGGAGTCCTTTCGACGATTCTTTTTGACTAACAACTTTTATAAGGGGGCATCCAACTATTGGTTGACCCCTGGTAACTGTCAGGTTTAACTCTTATTGGTACTTTGCGTTCTCAGTTTTCGTTTTTGGAATGTGTTTGCTCAATGTACATATAACAAAACCGAAAGTAATCGTAGTTAAAGCAAGTTTTTCACTGTTAGTAATTTGTTGTCCAAACCATAAGCTAGCTATTGATATTGATACCAAAGGTATAAGCGCAGGAAGTGTAGAGGAAACAGTCGCACCTAGATACCTGACGGTACGCGCAAAAGTGAATACTACTATGATTGAAGCAAGCACGCTCTGTACAAAGGTCTGTGTCAACCATAATGTCATAGGTTGACTAGATAAGTCAGAGTGCGCATTGTAAAGATAGAAGGGGAAATATATACAACCAGAGACAATGTTCATCATAAAAATGGTTGAAACCAGCTCAACCTTCCATCTTCTTAATAATATTGTAAATAGAGACCATGCTAATCCAGCTAGAAAAAACGATACTACTCCCAAATGACTATGCGGTGTTACATTCAACGAATGATTAGTGAGTAGATATAAACCGCAGACAATGACGAATATCCCTATAACCTGAGCTTTATTGATCTTTTCGCCTTGCGTCGATAGTAACAACACGGTAGTTATCATTGTGAATGTGGGAACCATAACACTCGCGTAGGATAAAGGGGTAAGTTGCATGCCCTTATTGACTAACCAGCCGTACAACGGTCCTGCAAGTAACGCAAATACAGCTGCTCTTAGCCAATGAGATCTATGAATTGTGTGACGAAAACTTATTGCCATAAGAGGAAGGCATATTATAGCGGCTACACAATACCTAAGCATTGTTAGGTCATTGGGTAAGAAGCCGCGACTAAGAGCATCATGTGTAGTGACATTCAGCACACCCCAACTGACAACTGTCAAAAAACCATATCCAATACCATTAACTAGCTTTCTATTTTTAAGTGTGTTCATTTTTTCTCTTCGATTAACTTTTTTGAAAGAGTAACCGAGCTGCTTGATAACAAAAATTGATATATTCTTATAGTTTGATGCCTAAAAGTTAACAAAGGGACGGTATGGATCTCCGACAAATCAAATATTTTCTTGCTGTAGCGAATTCGGGGGGAGTTACAAAAGCCGCTAGTGTTCTAAACGTCACGCAGCCTGCAATTTCACGGCAAATAAGTGATTTAGAAGAGGAGTTAGGCGTTCAACTTTTTGACCGTGTCTCTCGAAAACTTACGCTTACGATAGCAGGCGAACATTTTAGGAATCAGATGACTGAAATCGTCTCTGATATAGAAAATGCCACTCAAACGGTAAAAAGAGTTGCGTCTGGAGCGGTCGGAGATCTTAAGTTAGGTTCTGTCGAAGCTGTATTATGGGAAGGTTTGGTTCCTGAACAACTTAATCGGTTTAGATCTCTAAATCCTGATATCACGATGGAAATGATTACAGATAATACAACTGCTCTTTTGACTCATATTGAAAATGGCAGCTTGGATTGCGCATTTGTATATTTATTTGATGACATAGGCGATTCATATGGTGCGATTAAACTTAGAACGGATCCTATGACACTTGCTTATCCAGCGTCTTGGAAGGAGATGTTTAGTGAGGGTGTTACCATTGCGCAACTAAATTCACTGCCTTTCATTCGCTTCCCTCAAGTCTCATATCCTGCTTTTTTTAATTGGCAAGAGCAGAGATTCCGAGACATTGGCTTGAGTCCAAATGTTCTTCACTGGGCTCATCATGAAAGCTCGATGCTTGCATTAGTCGCGGCAAAGCAAGGTGTTGCTATCGTAAACAGTAAACATATTGAGCGAGTACCTCCATTAGTTAAGTTTATTTCCTTAAAAGAGTTCAAGCTAGAACTATCTCTCTACTTTATATGGAGAAAAGACAAAGCAACGCCGGTAGTTGAGAGGTTGTCTAGGCAGTTAGGTAGCGAGAAGAGCACACCGCTGGCGTAGATAAACTTTCTTGCATTAAACTATCATGTAAATGATAATCATTCTCCGGCGTAATCTTGTGTTGCTTTTACTTGTGATGTTCAATGGCGATTAGACTTTGGCTCAATCATTCTTAATAGATATGTCGTTGTTGTGCGTAGTAAGTTGAACGCACATGAACAAGAATTCGAGGGTTTATAAAAATGACTTACCAACAGTTAGATGCCATCGCTGATTCGTATATTCCTCTGTTAGGCATTATGACGCTATTTTGGTTTGTAATAAAAGGAAAGCGTTCAGGGTTGAGAAGCGCTTTGGGCGATGCTTCAACAACGATATTAGGTGCTGTTTATATTTATACATTAATGTTTGTTGATAAATACTTTGATGCATATGCGGCGATTGGACTCGATTACAGTACCCACACTGCTTTGGCGTTAGTTTTTGTGGTAACTCTCTCTTTTATTGGACAAAAAGTAAGGTCTATAACAATCATCTCAATGGTTTCTTATTGTTTGTTGATGCTTTATCAAGGTTATCACTCGGTGGCAGATATTTTACTAACGGGCTTGATGACATTACCTGTATTGATATGGCTAAAATATCTCTCATACGGTAAAAGAAAAGCTAACAATGAGTTTGGTTGTGATTTGTGACTCTTTGCATTTTTACTAAGCGTCGTGTTGTCGTATAAGGCGGAGTGGCGTTACTTCGAAATTGCGTTGCTAAAATTTCAACGCAGCACAATATATAATGGTTTTTATGTTTACTTCCAGATACTTAGCTATAAAGCCTAACGGAGAAGAGGTCTTGTTATCTGTTGATGTTTCCTCTCCAAAATTAGGAGAACAAGATTACACATGTACAATCTTAATTCCAACTTTAGATGTGAATGAAAATATTTTTGGTGTTGACGAACTTCAAGCTTATTGTATGACTTATAAGCGTTTAGAAATGTTATTCCGAGAATTAGTCTCTCAAGGCTACAAGTTTTATTCTCCAGATCAATTAGACTCTGAGGTTGATGTTCTTTCTTGTTATTTTTTTTGAAGTCGCCTCTCTTTTCTAAGAAACGACTACTAGTGGAGTTGGCAGTAAAACTCTGCAGAAAATAGTTTTATATTCATACAAACGCCTCAAGTTAACCTTGGGGCGTTTTTGTTATAAACCCGTTACTCATTGAAGCGTAAGCGAGAACACTATGATTAGGCAATTCTTCGTTTACCTCATGTATAGGTTATAACGTGATGATAGAGATGGCGTTATATTTATCTTTTTATGTCGGTCAACATATTTAAATTAAGCGTTTCTTTAAGAAGGTACAGTTGCCTTTTGGGTATCTAAGTATAATCGTTACATATATGGAAGTACGTGAAAGCCTTGATTTAAGGGAACTTTCAATAACTCATTCAATCTGTTTAGGGACGTCTATGGCAGTATTTAGCAAAGTGTTTGTTGTAACTCCAAATGTCAACGAGTTCGCACTGTTACAAGAGTCTTCATTGGCACTTTCTATTCAGGAGACTGAAAGAAAACCGATTCAATTGTACGGCGAGCCTGTCAAAGCTAGTTGGAAGTGTGTCGATGTCGAATGGTTAGAAGTTGAAAACGAAAAGGCATTACCAAAGCCGGATATTGTTGCTTGGAGAGCGATATCATTAGCCATGCCTATCTCGATCGCGGATCAACTGGGGGTACTATGTGAAGATGTTGAGTTTCTCCCATTGTGCTTGAATAAGCAGTCTTGGCGAGCTGTTAACATCTTGACTCAATTAGATGCTATCGACCATTCTGCAACTAAGTTCAATCTTCGCGATGGAAAGCAGAGCCGGGTTAGACCCTTTAAGAAACTTGTTTTGAAGAAGAAAGCTGTTAATGGCGCTGGTTTGTTTCGAGTTCAAGGGGCAGGGTTGCGAATGTTCTGTACAGATAAGAAAGGTGGTTTGTACGAGCGAGTTCACGAGTTGGGTTTGACGGGGCTGAGCTTTAAAGAGATACAGTTATCTCCCTAAAACACCGTTTGCAATACGTCTGGAGCTCGTCATTCATGTATCTATCGATGCCCGCAGACGTTTTGGGGGTAAAACTACTATTCAGTAAGTTACAAACTATCGTGAAATCAGACGGAAAAATATTGAGTAGATTTGCGGTTTTTTCAATGAAGGGGTATCAACGTTCGTTCTAAATCTAAGTCAAATTTATGTTTAAGAAGCATATACAGGTATTGCTGAGAATAGCAAAAATGGGTGATTGAAAATGTTAATAGTTACGCTAGTTGTATTCTTCTCTCTGGCTACGATCCATTTTTCTCATGTCTTTTTCTCAATTTGCTTGAGTTCTTTTAATCAGTTTACAAATTATTCTATGTGGTTAAGACCTCTTTCCCTCTGTGTCATGGCTGCCTGCGCACAGTACTATATTCTGTCACTAATTTTGGGCACCAACCTACCAGCCGTTTCTGGTTTTGTACTAGTGGTAACCAATGCTCTATTTTTTATTGGTTTTTTCTCTGCTTTAAAAGCTAAAAGGGAAACGGAAGAATAGTCAGTTGCCATAAATTGTGTCACTTAGCTTTAATCTTTGTTCAGACCCCGTTCCCCATAATTGTGTTGATGATATCTTCCTTTTTATTGAGCAAAAGGTTCGACAACGCATTCCTGGCAAGTATTTAGATGCAAAAGGCAGGGAACATTCGATGAATGATTTGACACGTCAGGGGGCGCTTGGTTTGCATGGTGAGCGGTATTATGTGAATAAGGAGCTTACCGTGGTTTCAAATAAGGCTAACACTGAGAATAGTTGCAGTTATCTCAGTACGATAATGTCATGAATCGCAAAGGATCAATCTACTACTTATCACCAAAGCTTCCCGTGATAGTTTCGTCTCTCTAAAGTTTGTTTTGGGAAAACAGAGGAAAGCCTCTTTAAGGTCTTTAGCATGCAGAAGCGGAATAGATACCACTGGCTCAGGGTGGTTATTGGAGGCGTGTTTGGCGCTATCGTCGTTGTTGTCCTCTTCCACTTATTTGGTTCTCTATTTGGACCGCTATACCAATCAGAAGATGAATCTGCTCGTAATTTTGTTACTTTCCTCGCCTGTCTTTTTCTTGGAATTGTTAGCGGCGCGTTGTTTGCTTACAAATATACAGTGAAATAGAAGAGCATATTCGAACACCCCATTGAGTGAAAAAAGATTGGCATTCACTAATGTCACCTCATCTGACGTAATAGAAAAAAGGAATGGTACCAATGCAATATGGAATTCAGCATCATGTTGAGATTGCAGCCAAAGCCGCAGGCGCGGTCATTTTCAATCAACACAGAAAAGTTTTATTAGTTCAAGAACTTCACGGAACAAAAAAGGGGTTATGGCATATTCCTTCTGGCAGTGTCGAAGTGAAGGAACTTCCTCAACAAGCTGCAGTTCGAGAAGTTTTCGAAGAAACGGGCTTACAAGTTAGTTTAGATAATTACCTGAACACTTATGTAGGGTGTTTTGATGATGGTGATTTGGTGCTTCGTCACGTGTGGGTGACAGAGGTTGAAGACCAAAAAATCTCACCAATATTTAGCCATGAGATAGGTAAAGCACAGTTTTTCACTTTAGCTGAAGTAGAGGAAATGTATGCCCAGTCTAAATTGCGAATGCATCATACGCTTTTGATGGTGAACGATGCATTCACTTGGCGAGAAAGTTAAACGTAGTGGTTTCTGGTTATAAGTAAGATCCATGTGCAGGACTGCCTTTGTTTTGCCGCTTTCCCTTTGAACATTCTCACATTATCATTGTCTTAGTTTTTATCTTTGACGTGAATGTATGGTGTATGGAATGAAACATTTGATGTTGGCAGCACTCCTATCTAGCACTTTCCCAGTGAGTGTGTTGGCTGATGACGTGTTGGGTGTTCCCAATGTAGAACCAGAAGATGAGGGCTGTTTGAGTGTTGTGTGTAAAAACACTATCGAGCCAGAAACGGTTGCTAAAGCAGGTGAGTTTCCAGACCGTGAGGGTAATGAAACCCTATCCGCATTAGGGAGCGTACTCTTTGCAGCAGGAGAAATGGGGTTAGCCGAGAACTTACAAACAGAAGATCCAGAGCTGAGCGCGACTAGGTAGTACAGGAATGGTACTATGACGGAATTCGCTCTCTTCTAAATTAGTGTTCTCTATTTTATAGCAATACTAATATCTCAGTATCTTTGATACGCTCAATAAGTGATTCAAAAATAAAGACCGAGCCTCGTGCTCGGTCTTTTCGTTTGTGAGATGTTTTCTTACTTTTGAATCCTAAGTAATATCTCAATTTCGCGACTATAGTGATGGGTTCCAAAGTTAGCTCGCAATCATTGTTTTCAGTCTGTTATGTATGTTTCCACAACGATTAGTATGAGTGTGCTTTCACAACACTCGAATGGAAGAAAACAAGGAGAAAACATGAAAAAGTCACTAACAGCACTTGGTCTTGCTTTGGTATTTGCGAGCTCCGCGAATGCGGCGAATTGGGGCTACGAGGGGGAGCATGGACCTGCTCATTGGGGGGAGTTTGCTTCCGAATGTGCTAAAGGACAAAACCAAAGCCCAATTAATATTCAATCGTCTACTGAGGCCAAACTAGATAAGCTTCAATTTGATTATCAAGGTAAAGCGATTTCACTGCTAAACAACGGTCATACCTTACAGACGAGTTTAGAAGGGAAAAATACACTGACGATTGATGGCAAAGAGTTCGTATTAAAACAGTTTCACTTCCACACGCCATCAGAAAACCATGTAGATGGAAAGGAATACCCTCTAGAAGCGCACTTTGTGCATGCTGATAAGGCGGGTCACCTAGCCGTTGTAGCAGTGTTCTTCAAACTGGGTAATGAGAACCCAGATCTAGCTAAGTTACTGCAAAACATCCCTAATAAAGATCACGATGTTGCTATTAAAGTCCCGTTTGATGCGGACGCGCTTATCCCAAGTGATAAAGATTACTACCGTTTTAATGGTTCTCTAACGACTCCGCCTTGCTCTGAAGGAGTTCGTTGGTTGGTAATCAAAGACACGAAAACGATCTCACCTGAGCAGGTGAAAGAGTTTGCTAAAGCAATGGGACACAACAACCGTCCAATTCAGCCGCTTAATGCGCGTATGATCCTTGCTCAGCAGTAATCTGCGTTCACACAGAGAAAGATCCCACTAAAGCTAATGAATGGCAATCAACCTGCTTTTGCCATTCATTTTCTAACCCAAGCGTCGCATCATCCCTAACGTAACCGTTTTGGCACCTGTTGCTAGAATGTTCTTATCATAAATAGTCGTGAAGAATGCCCTCTAAATACTGCATAGCCAATGAGTACAGGATTTTATTTTTCATCGTCTTTAATGGCTTAATTTGTTAGCGTATTGTAACTTAAAACCTCAATTAAGCTTGAGGTTGGTATTTGTAAGAACAAGAGGCAAAGCATGGAAATCAGTGTTGGTGAGGTAGCAAAGCGTTCTGGAGTAAAGGTTTCAGCACTGCACTTTTATGAGCAGAAAGGACTCATATCAAGCTGGCGAAACCAAGGCAATCAAAGGCGGTATCACCGCAGTGTACTTCGTCGTATTGCGGTAATTAAAGCAGCTCAACAAGTCGGACTATCCCTCGAAGAAATCAAACAGGCATTAGAAGAGTTGCCCAAGCATCAAGCGCCAAACAAACAACAGTGGGAAACCATGGCAAGTCATTGGCATGCACAATTGGATCTAAAAATTCAAAAGCTAAAAGCATTGCAAAATGACTTAGGCGGGTGCATTGGATGTGGCTGTTTGTCGCTTGAAACGTGTGCGTTAAGAAACCCAGAAGACGTATTAGGGAAAGATCATTCGGGGTCGAACTTAACGTTGGATGATTAGGGGCAACTAGCCCCTAGTGACGAGAATGTGGTTCTATTCTTTATCAAAACTATCGACGACGATAGCGCCCATTGAAGCCGGCATGGTTATGACTATTACGCGTTTAAGAGCGATAATTGGGTCGGTAAACATTGGCAATTTGTTGATGCAAAATAGAACCAGAGCAACAACTACAGCGGCAATAAAATAAGCAATCACGACACGAAAAATAAATACCGTAATACGAGTCTTGATGTTGCTTTGAAATACACTTTGATAGGCGAAAAAACCTAAAAAGAGTACTGAAAGGCTAAACAACATCAGTAAGTTAATAAAAGGCAGGCTTTCTCCTAGTCGCCATGCCTCTTCCGAAAATGAAATTGGCACGGCTAAAGCAAAAGCACCAACGAGAACTTGGCTGGCGTCTTCGAGATTGAAGTGGCTACTCATGCTTAGACTCTGTAGTGTTACTTGTGAGAAGTTGCTCGAAGCGTTCATGCCCATGAAGCAGTTCCAGATCTTGCTCTTCAGCTAACAAGTCGCGAATTGATGGACTGGCATCTATTGCACGCTCCAAATCTTCAATCGCTTGTTCTTCAATGCCGAGTCGAGAGTACGCACATGCACGTTGATAAAGCGCCGGTCCGTTAGTGTCATCTACTTCCAAAACGCGATTACATAAGCTCAGTGCCCAGTGGTATTCTTTGATCTCCATTGCGGCATCTGCTTTGTAAGTAAGTGCTTCCAAATCGCCCGGGCGAATCAGCAGAATCTCATCGTAGATATCGATACGTTGCTCTGGAGTTTGTGAGCTTTGTGCACGAAGCCATAAGTTATGGATTTCGTTGATTTTCTCGATTTCTTTGTTGTTCTCGCTGATGATGCGAGTTTTGCGTTTTAAGTCGCGTTCTAATGCTAGGAACTTTTTCTCGTATTCCTGAGCGATTTTTTCTAGTCGCTTGTCTGCCATTTCTTTGGTGTTGTGTTTAAATTCACGCAGTGACTGCCAACCGACAAAGGCAATTAGCGATGCAACACCTGCGATGATATAGAAGAAGTAGGTGACGGTGACGTTAGCGTAGTTCAATGATTTATCGGCTACGGTAAGTTCGCGGTCGGTGATCTCGACGACCATCCGTCGTTCTAAATCCTGTTGTTCCTGACGTAGAGACTTTAATTCGTCGAGGATATAACGTTCCATCAAAGGGCGATCTAAAAGGTCGGATTCTGAATACTTTTCTTCTGATGCTAGAGATGGAAAAGAGAGTAAAGCAGCGAAGAATATGCCGATGATTAAGCGCATAAAACGTCCTTTTGCGTCGAGAGTGGATGGATCTCTGAAACCATAGCAAATAGCGACTATGTTTAGCAAAGAACTGATGAAAAACACTTGTTTTATAATGTGTTCTGACGAGTCATTAGCTTTTCGTCTTGTGGCGGGCTATCTCACTTTGTAGGGCGTTTGCTCTTTTTACTCCGGTATTGTGTAAGTGGTCTATGCGAATTGATCTGGGCTGAACAAGCCTTGGATCAGTGTTTGCCACTCTTCTTTCAATACGCCATATTTGACCGAGTCGTAGTATTCGCCTTGGTAATAACGCACTTTACGAATTCGTGCTTCTTGCTGCATGCCGAGTTTCTCCGCACAGCGCATCATCCTCGGGTTACCTGACCATGTGGTTAATCCGACTCGCTCTATCTCTTGTGTATCAAAGATATGGCTTATCCAAGGCACCAATGCGCTAAAACCTACCCCTTTGTTCCAGTAGTTAGAATCGTAAATGACGATCCCAGCTTCTAACCAACGCGTGCTCTCGCATTCCCAATACCAACTTACAGAGCCAACAGGTTTACCCTCGAACTCAATCAATAACATGTCTTCACCTTTTATTAGGCGTTGTAAGGTGTTGTTACGAAAGCCTTCCAGTGTCGGAGTTTGATATGGAAAGTAAGGACCATTGAATTTAGCCCATCGTTCATCTTCAGTAATTAACTGATATAGATTCTTTGCTTCTTCAGGGGTCGCGCGTCGCAGTGTCACGCCTTGGAAATGGTACATAGCTTACCTTTTAATTAACGTTTAATGGCGGTGACGCTGAACGTGTGCCAATGCTTTGTGTGTCCAACAGCTGTTGTGCCATCTTCATCTCGTTCGTGAAAATGAAGTATTTCATAACCTTCAAACAAAGTTTCCACTTGCTCTTTGGTGAAAGCACAGATGTTGGGGTGAGTATCTGCCTCAACCCAAGAATCGTTGATTCCTAACAAGTCGCCACAAAATACGCCGTTAGGTACTAATGCTTTGTTGATTTTTTGCCAGACCTTGGCGAAGTGTTCGCTAGGACAAAAGAACAAACTGGCGCTGGCGATAAATAAACTGCAAGCAGGGTACGTAAAATCACTAAAACAAGAATGGGATATGGAATAGTGAGGGTTGCCTTCAAAGCGAGTTAAGCAGGTTTCGACAGCGTCTTGATGCGCATCGAAAGCATGAACGGTGTAGCCTCGACTAAGAAGATATTGAGAGTCTCTTCCAGTTCCACATCCCGCATCTATAGCGGTTTTATTATCGAGAGTAAGTAAATTCGCTGCACGCTCGACATTGGGACGGTGCGGCTGCTGCGCGACCTTTTGATAATATTCGTTCCATTTTACTGACATCGTGATTCCTTTTTCACTCTTCTATTTTTGTCGTATTACGTTTCAATAGAACACGACTCCCTTATGTTCTGAGCGGTGGGCTATTCTCTCTGGTTTCTGGTATTCAGCAGGCGCATAACGAGGGTTATAGCTGATCTTCAATTGGAAGTATGCCAGAGAACCAAGCGCCCATTTTTCTCCATACACTGGCTTCTGGCTCCGAATCGAATTCTTCACCAGTTTCCATATCAACCCACGCTATGTCGCCATCTTTGATTACGATTTTATAGGCATTTTCTCTGAGCTGTTTGGGCAACTCCGCTAAGGATTTTTGCACGTATTCAGGTTGTTCGATGACGACTGCCATTTCGGTATTGAGTTCAGCGGAACGTGGATCCCAATTCATGGAACCAACAAACAGAGTTTTACTATCGATCATCATGGCTTTGGCATGCAAACTTGCTCTGCTACTGCCCGTGAGACTCCATTTACTTTTGATTTTTGCGCTGGCTTTCACTTCCCAAAGCTTGATCCCAGCTTTAACCAAGTCTTCTCGGTATTTCGCATACCAACCATGAACGGCAAACACATCGTTCGATGCCAAGCTGTTTGTGACTATTGTGATGTCGATACCTCGCTTTGCCGCGTCCGTCAGTGCTTTTGTCCCAGATTTTGTTGGCACAAAGTACGGGGATATTAGTACAAAAGAGTTATCTACGTTTGCTAACAGTTCACTGAGGTTGGCAACAAGTTGGCTTTCTTGAGTTGCAATCTTATCGGGCAAGTCGAACCAAACTTCACCTTGTCCCCAGTATAAATTCAACTTGCCCTGTTGCAGTTCTTCGTAAAGATCGAGTTCTTTAAAATTATAAAGACCAGTAGAGAACTTTTCTTCTAATTTCAAGTTCTTAACTTGAGTTTTAATAGCATCGTCGGCAACTCTTTCTGATTCAGGCACAATCCATTCCATTGGGATCGCATACAAGCTGTTCCAGTAAAGGTCGAATTGATCCGCGGTTTGTGTCACAGCCTCGCCATAAAGCATGACATCGAAATCGCCGAATTCGACATTAGATTCAAAAGAGAAGTATTCATTGCCAATGTTTCTACCACCAACAATCGCGGAGACACTATCTGATATTAGTGACTTGTTGTGCATACGACGATTAAGGCGGTCAAAGTCACTCGCAAGAGCAAATACGCGCGCGTCTCGGTATTGATGAGGATTGAACAAACGAATTTCGATGTTAGGGTGAGCATTCAGTTGCGCCATACCTTCATCATTGCGTTTTTGCATGTCATCCAGCAATAGGCGAACACGTACACCGCGTTGAGCGGCTTCATACAATCGCCATGTCATCAGTTGGCTAGTTTCGTCGCTACGGTAAATGTAGTACTGCAAATCCAAACTTTTCTCGGCGGATTCAATCAGAGCTATTCGAGCAAGAAGTGCGTCATTGCCTTGGTTTAGTGGATAAAAACCGGTATCAGAGTCTGGATCTTTGTCGTAGCTTTCAAAAAAATCAGCCAAAGCAGAATCATTTTGATAGCCAAATTGAAAGCTGGTGGATTTCTCACTTGGATCTCTGGGTTGAATGGATGAACACGCTGAGACCAGTAAGAGCATAGAGCCCAAGAGGGCTTTTGAGAGAGAACGTCGCAATGCACACTTCCTTGTTTATCATAACCTTTCGATTATATATCAAGCGTTGGTAACTGGTAATGCGAGCGGGTTAGGTTAAGTCGCAGTTTTCACATTCAAGGCAAAGAGCGCGAAACCACATTTAATGCATGAAAATGGAATATTATTCAGGCGGACAATATCATGTTTTTAACTTATGTTTTGTTGGTAAATGGTTAATATCACTAATATCTGGTGGTAATTACCAACACTGAACTACAAAAAATAGCTAGATTAATTTAACTTATTGATATTTAAAAAGTAAACGATTGGCACACCTATTGCGTATAAACGGTGAGTGTGAGAGGTCGTAACTTGCGAAAGTGGTTAAGTTTTTGTTAATTTTATTAACTTGCCATGGATAGTTCTTTTGTGATCGATAGTCACAAAAACAGCGGAAGCACGGCTCTTTTATATAGTTGTCTATTTCAGATGCAAATATCTCACTGTTTGTCCGCGGGGAGTGTAAGGTCCAGTTACAAAATCTCGGATTTTTAACGTGGTCTTAAGGCGAATGCCTGATGGGGATGAATAGGAGAATACAAAAATAAAAAAGGATTTTTGATGTTAGCAAAACCAGTATTACGTTGGCTTCTACCCTTCGTCGTGATGGGGGGGGCTTATGCGGGCTATGCCGCTATCGCTGCGACCGCACCAGAAAAAGAGTCAACCAAAGACACCGTTACTGAACCTACAGTACAAACTTCTTCACTTTTTCCAACCGATCATAAAGTCGTAATCACCAGTCATGGTGAGATGGTCCCTTTTGAGAAAACCCACCTCGCTGCACAAGTCAGCGGTGAGGTCGTGAGTTGGCATCCAAACTTTGTCACTGGTGGCATCGTTAAACGTGGTGAAGTGCTATTCACGATTGAAAGTGATAATTACGAAGCGGCAGTACTCCAAGCTGAAGCCGGTTTAGCAAGCGCTCGTGCAGCTCTAATTGAAGAGCAAGCAAAAGCTGAGGTAGCGAAACGTCAAGCGAAGAAGTTAAGCGATAAACAAATTACAGACCTCTATTTACGCAAACCACAGGTGTTAAGTGCTCAAGCGCAAGTGAAGTCAGCGCAAGCAGCCCTGAAACGAGCAAAGCGTGACCTAGAAAACTGCAAAGTGGTAGCACCTTACGATGCTCTCGTTGTTGAACGCGACATCGGTGTCGGTCAATTTGTTTCTTCTGGTTCTCGCGTGGCTACGTTAAATAACATTGAAGTGGCAGAGATCCATGTTCCGATCGCAGGCTTTGACAGTGCGTTCCTTCCTGACTCCTTAAAAGAACTGCGAGCAACGGTGACCCAACAAGGTATTCTTTCAACAACGAGAGAAGGTAAGGTCGTTCGAGATTTAGGAATGATCGACAGCGCGACACGTATGATCAACATGGTCATTCAGGTGAAAGATCCTTATGGCTTAGATAACAAGCAGCCGCCGATTAAGTTTGGCTCGTATGTCGAAGTGAGTTTCACAGGTAAAGAACTAAAGCACATTTATCGCTTACCACAAGAGTTAGTGAAAAACCGAACGGTTTGGGTAGTGAATGGGGAAAATGAACTGCAACCAAGAACAGTAAACGTGCTTCGTGCAGAAGGTGAGTTTTTGCTTGTTGGGGAAGGCTTAGAGCAATCAGACATGCTTGTTCTGACTTTGCCTGAGTACCCGCAAAAAGGCATGGCAGTCCAAGTCGCAAAAAAGAATGACGACTCCGAAACCGTCGTACAGTAAGTAGGAGTCAATCATGGAAGAGAATCAACAAAAAGGCATTATTGCCTATTTTGCCAATAACTCTGTCGCTGCAAACTTAATGATGGTGTTCATCATCGTGATGGGCATCGTGAGTTTCTTATTCATTCAACGCCAAATGTTCCCGAATGTTGAGGTCAACTACATCAATATTCGTGCTGCTTATCCAGGTGCTTCTCCACAAGAAATTGAAGAGAGTATTTTGGTGAAAGTGGAAGAGTCTATTAAAGACGTCACCGGCATCAAAAAGACGGTCGCACGCGCATCCCGAGGCAGTGCGCATGTGTCGATTGAAGTGGATGTGAACGCGGACATCAAACGTGTGTTGGACGATGTAAAGCAAAGAGTGGACACCTTATCCAATTTGCCTGCGGGCATGGAGCCGATTAACGTTTATCAAGTGGAGTGGCGACAAGAAGTGATTGAGATGGGGTTAGTCGGGGACCGACCTCTTGAAGAACTCAAACCTATTGCTAAACAAGTCGAAGATGAGCTTCTGCAACTACAAAACGTTATGTTGGTGGATCTCAGTGCGCCAGAGGAAGAGATTGCGATTGAAGTCGACCCACTTGTTTTGCGTAAGTATGATCTAACACTGAATGACGTGAGTAATGCGATTCGTCGCTATTCTGCTAACTTCTCCGCAGGTGAGGTGAAAACCAACGCAGGTATGATCGCGGTTCGTATTGAGAACCAGTACTACCATGGCGATGAATTTCGAAATATCCCCGTTAAACTCGGCGCAAATGGCGCCAAGGTGTTACTGCAAGACATTGCAACCATCAAAGATGGCTTCACAGAAGAAGATCGTTACTTTGAATATTCAGGTCAAAACGCAATTTACATGGCGGTTCAAGCCACGCGCGACCAAAACATCATTCCTGTTGCAGAGTCTGTTCGTAACTATATTGAAGCAAAGAACAAAACGTTACCTAGCGATATTCAGTTAAAAGTACTGGTTGATATGACCTATTACCTCAATGGTCGTCTCGATATGATGCTGAAAAACTTGCTTCAAGGTGCGGCGCTTGTAGCGATCATGCTGAGCGTGTTCTTGCGTTTCCGCTTGGCGATGTGGGTAATGTTAGGGCTGCCAGTGTGTTTCCTAGGCGCAGTGATGATGATGCCCATGCTTGGTATCACTGTAAATATCGTTTCTTTATTTGCCTTTATTATGGTACTCGGTATCGTTGTCGATGACGCTATCGTGACTGGGGAAAGTGCTTATAGTGAAATCGAAGAGAAGGGCGGTGGTGTCGAAAATGTTGTCACTGGCGTTAAACGTGTTGCTACCCCAGCTACCTTTGGTGTGTTGACTACGATTGCGGTATTTGCACCTTTCCTGCTTTCTAGTGGTATTGATAGTGCTTTCTTTTATGGCATTGCTGGTGTTGTGATCCTGTGCCTTACCTTTAGTTTGATTGAATCTAAGTTGATTCTTCCGGCTCACTTGGCGCATACGAACTTCAAACCAATCAAACCAGATGGATGGCGTGATAGCTTTAACAAGCGTTTCTTTGGTTTTGTGAATGGTCCTTACCGTAGTTTTGTTAAAGCGTGTACGCATTGGCGCTGGACTGTATTTGCCTTCTTCTGTGGCTTGCTTCTTATTAGTGCAGCCTTGGTGAGTTCTAACTATGTGCGTGTGATTCCGAATCCAAAGGTACCAACGGATTATCCTGCGATTACGATTGAAATGAATGACACGGTATCGAGTGAGCAAACCATTAATGCGCTAAAAACCATTGAAGGTGTGATGCAAGAAATCGAAGATCAGATCATCGATGAATACGGTCAAGGTATGATTCGTGACGTGCTGTCTTACAACCGCAGTCGTACTGAAGGTCGCATTCTTGTGCCACTTGTCGATGAAGAATTACGTCCATTTAATACCTTTGAGCTTGCGCGTCGTTGGCGTGAAGCTATGCCTGTGATTCCGGGAATGAAGAGCTTTAAGATCCGTGAGCAAAGTGCAGGCGGTGGTGATCGTGATGAGTTTGGTTACTTATTGTTTGGTTCGGATATTAACGAGCTGAATGAAGCGGGTCGTTACTTGATTGGTCGACTGCAGCAAGAAGAAGGTTTGTATGACGTATCTTCGTCTATCGATTCCGGTAGCAAAGAAGTTCTACTATCACTTGCTCCAGTTGCTTACGACCTTGGTTTGGATCTGACGATGATTGCAGAACAAGTTGGTGGCAGTTTCTATGGTGGTGAAGCGCAGCGTATTATTCGTGATGGTGAAGAAATCAAAGTCATGGTGCGTTACCCGCAATTGACTCGTGAAGCGTTTTCTTCTCTACGCTATGCAGTGATCACGACGCCAGCAGGGAAAAAGGTCATGCTGGGTGATGTGGTTAAGATCAACGAACAACCGGGTGTGAGTAGCATTCGACGAGAAGGTGGTTACCAAACCGTTTACGTTTATGGTTCTATTGATGAAGAGTTGGTTGAACCTCAAGAAGTTGTGAAGGTAATTGACGACAACATCTTACCGGACATGAAGCAAGCTTTCCCGAGTGTGAAAACGGAATTGGGCGGTGATATTGAAGAGCAAGCTGCGCAGCGTAACGAGCAAATCATGTTCTTCATTGCAGGCATGATCATCGTATACATCTTGCTGGCTGTGCCGTTGAAGAGCTATACCCAACCGCTGATCGTCATGTCGGTGATTCCGTTTAGCTTAACAGGTGCGATTTGGGGACACTTCTGGCTGGATATGGACATCAGCATGATGTCGACGTTTGGTTTGATCGCGGCAGCGGGTGTGGTTATCAATGATTCCTTGGTGATGACAGATTACGTCAACCAGGTGCGTGAAAAAGGCATGAGCATCAAGCAAGCAGTCGTTGAGGCTGGGTGTGCACGTTTCCGAGCGATCACGCTGACATCGATCACGACGTTTGCTGGTGTTTTACCCATCATGTTTGAAACCAGCTTGCAGGCTCGATTCGTTATCCCTATGGCAGTAGCCCTTGGTTTCGCAGTGCTGTTTGCTACTGTACTTACCTTGATTTTGGTGCCTTGTTTGTACCTGATGCTTGAAGACATTAAAAACATCTTCCGAGCAATCAAACGCTTTTTCGGGCGTGTGATGAGTAAGTTCAAGAAGCCGTCAGCGAATACAACTGGTAGAGAAAGTATGCAAAGCTAGTTTCACCTAGAACGAAATTACAAAGCAGTCTTCGGGCTGCTTTTTTTGTACCTTAAGCGAACTGAAATGAACTTCCTATACTATAAATTGAGTGAATGGTTAAATATTCATAAATTTGCTTGGTTAATTTAACACTGAGTGTGTGAAATTCGCCACCGAGCAGATGGTGGAAAAATGATGCTTATTTTAAGTCATTGATATTAAAGGTTTAAAAAGTTGGCATTCTATGTGCAATGTATAGGATGCAACCCAATGAACTGCTAATCCCTAAGGAGCTTATTATGCAAAGCGTATTTCTATCTACTCTAGGTCTTATTGCTGTAATGTCATCACCAATCGCTGCTGCTAACACTCTAGACAAAGATGAGTGGAGTGCAGATCTACGTCAAGAATTTACAACAATGAAGCATGAGGCAGTTGCGGACATCCAACAAATGAACATGGACGCCATTGATGAACGTGATGAGCGCATTGTTAAACACATCAAAGAACAACAAGCGCAGTTGGTAAAGATCAAGTGCCAGAAGATAGAGGCAACCAAATCTTAAGCTCTGACGTTAAAGATTCCGTGTTAGTCACAAGGAAGCGCGATTAACCAAAGTACATCCGATACAAGGGCGACGTGATGAATTATCGGCGTCAATCTTGTTGCTCTGTTTGCCAATCTATTTAACTAGGTTGGCTTTTTTTGTGTTTACGAGTTAGTGAAAACGAACGATATATCTGGCGACATGATAGGCAACAGTAGTGAGTTGAAATAGTTAGAAAGAAAAAAGCCCGCGAAGAATACCTTCGCGGGCGAAAAAAGGGCACCAATTTGGGTGTCTATTCATTTTGGAGATGGTCGAACGTCCATATCATACTGACAATAGGCTTGGTGAGAGGCTTACCACCAGTGCGACCAACGGGGCTAAAGTTAACATTGTTGTAATCATTGTTAAAATGTTAATTCTTCAATCAATGATTTCATTATCGTTAGTTCAAATTGTGAATGTGTTGTCTGTGTGTGTTTTTACTGTGCTAAATGTCGTTTTTGATAATAAAACTTATCATAAACACGGTACCTGTCATTTGAATTAGTTATATAAAAGTCAACATATCGCATTCTCAATTGTTCATATTTGCACTTAATGCCTCATAATAACCTTTTAATTGTTACGTGTTTGTGTGGCTTTTAACGTTTTTCACTGAAAACAAAAAGAGCGACCTAAGCCGCTTTTGTTTGTTTTGATAAGGAAACTTATCGGATTGTTTTAGATCTCTTCGTGCTTATGAACTAGACCGAAGTCAGCCAAAATGGCATAAGCGGCAGGAATCATAAACAGTACCAACAACGTCGAGGCGAAAATACCAAACACGATAGAGATAACCAGAGGTTGGATAACTTGGGCTTGCAAACTGGTTTCCGTTAGCAACGGTAGCAAACCTGCAGCGGTTGTCATCGAGGTTAGGAATACGGCACGGAAACGTTCTCTACTCGCTTTAACGACAGAATCATGAACATTGTCACCTTCATCTACATGATGGCGTATGTACTGTACTAGCAGGATTGAGTCGTTTACTACGATACCAGCCAATGAGACAAAGCCCATCATGCTCGGCATACTTAAGGAATGCCCAAGCACAATATGCCCCCATACTACCCCGATAAAAGCAAGTGGGATCGCGAGCATGACTACAAACGGTTCCAAGTAACTGCGGAATTGGTAACTTAGGATGGCAAACACGCCAAATAACCCAAGCAAGAAGCCTTTGCCCATAGAGGCTCCGGTCTCGGCGGTGTCTTTAGCTTCACCTTCAAAGTCGAAACGTAACCCAGGGTACTTCTGCATCAATTTTTGCGCTTCATCTTGTTGGAATTGGCGAATGATAGCGGTTGAGTTTGCCTTGGTGTTGTCGGTATCACCAAATACGCTCACCGTGCGCAATCCATCAATACGTTGGATGCGTACGTAGTTGCGCTGGAAATTCAATGTTGCAATGGTCGCGAGCGGAATTTGGCTACCGTCTGGCAAGATAATCGGAAAGTTCGCCAACTGTTGTAAGTCGCCTGCTTGCGTTTTATCTAGTCGAACTTCTATCGAAATATTCTCAACGCCGACTTGGATTTCGTCAGCGGTTTGACCAAAAAATGCCGCACGCAGTTGGTTTGCAACAAGCTGACCATTGATGCCATAAGCTTCTGCGCCGGGACGCAATTTAACCAGAACTTCCTCTTTACCCATGCGCATGTCATCAAGCACGCCATGAACACCGTCAAATTCATTAAGATACTGTTGAATATCAATCGAAGCCGCTTTCAATGCATCAAGATCATCATGTTTTGCACGAATTTCTATCGCTCGACCACCCGGTCCCATCGTGGGTTGTTTGAATACCAGAGAGATAGGATCTGCGAGTTCTCCAATATCTTCACGCCATGCTGCGATAAAGTCATCAATGAGAGTGTTGCGGCTTTCTGCCCCTAATAAGTCCAATCTAACTGTTGCGATATGGGGACCTGATTCGTTGGCATCGGCATTCGCGTTGAATTGACTGGTTATGTGTAGTACGAGCGGATTACCGCCTTCAACTTTTTCAGTCCATTCTTTATCGAGCTTTTGCGCTGATGCGACGATCTTATCTACCACTGCCTCTGTTTGGGATAGCGAAGACCCAGGAGGAAGAATGATACGAGCTTCGGCAATATCACCGTCTAGCTCAGGGAAGGGCTGGAACTTAAGCAAACCGCCAATTAACGTTGCGGCAGAAATCAGCAGCAAAGTAATGACACTGCCCATGAAAGCGTAGCGATACTCAACCACTTTATCTACGGCATTAACCAGCGTGGTATTACGGAAGTTCTCAAAAGATGCCAGTAGCTTTTGTTTGAACTTTGGTGTGGTCTTTTCCTGTTTTTGTTTATGCAGTGAATGAGATAAGTGGTTGGGTAGAATCAAAAATGCTTCCACTAAGCTCAAGCTTAATACCAAGATAAGTACTTGCGGAACCGCCTTTAGCACTGCACCCATTTCACCTTGTAGAAACAGCAGGCTACCAAAGATGCAAACGGTGGTTAAGAAGGAAGAAATTACACCCGGTAAAACTTTCTTAACGCCTTTGATAACGGCGTCATCAATCTCTTCGCCTCGGTCAAGGTGAGCGGCAATGGACTCTGCTATAACGATTGCGTCATCCATCATGATACCGATCGCCATTAGCAAGCCGACTAAGGACATAATGTTGATGGATAGTCCAAGCTGTGCCATCAAAAACAAGCCACCTAAAAATGCAACAGGTAAACCGGCGGCAACCCAAAATGAATAGCGAAAGCTAAAAAACAACCACATCGTAGCGAAGACCAAAATGATACCTTGCCAGCCATTTTTGACCATCATAGTAAGACGATCCCAAAGTACTGACGAGAGATCATTGGTCATTTGTAGCATGACTCCGTCTGGCGCAATGGCTTGCTGTTCTTCCACAAATTGAGCGACACGTTCTTTAATTCTGAGAGCATCGTCTTCTTTGTTTTTACTGATCTTTAGAAGGGCAGAAGGGTGACCATCGAAGAGTACTTTCTGCTCATCTAATTCGAAACGATCTGTAATCGTAGCGATGTCTTTTAAGCGAATGATTGAGCCATTCGGACCTGAACCAACAACAATAGTTTCTAGTTCTTCTGGCGTAACGCGGCGTTCGTCAAAACGAATCAGGAAATTTTTGTCTGGTGTTTCAACATTACCACTTGGTAACTTAACGTTTTGACGACCAATTTGCTCCGCAATATCACCTACACTCAGACCTAATTGTCGAATCGCTTGTGTATCAAGCTCTACCCTGTATTGATGATCCGAGAAGCCTGCCACATCGACCAAAGACACGCCGTAATCGAGTTTTAGTGTGCGTTTAAGTTGTTCGGCATACCCTTTTAATTCCGGCCAAGTCGTATCTGCAGTGATTGCCACATCAACGACAGGCTCGTTCCAGTCCAGTTCTTGAACTACGGGCGACTCAATTTCTTGTGGGAAGTCATTGATCGAGTTAATTTGAGTTTGAACGTCAACGAGCATGCGACCTATATCGGCGTCCTCATTTAACTTTAAGATGAGACGAGCTGACCCTTCAATAGCTTCACACTGAGTTTCTTCAATATTAGCGAGTCCATCTACGGCGTCTTCCATACGAACACAGATACTCTCTTCCACTTCTTGAGGGGATGCTCCTGGATAAACCACGCCAGCAAGAATATAAGGGGGATCGAACTCCGGAAAGGTTTCTCGCTTGATGCCAGAGAGGGAAGAAATACCCAAGATAAGCAACGTCAACATCAACAAATTGGCTGCGGTTGGGTGTTTTGCAAAGAATCGGATCATGAGTCGGACCCCTCAGTCACCGTTTGGCTCTGCTCTGATGCTTCCTTCAACAACATGCCGTTGATAGCAGGCAACAGGTCATTAATGATTAACTTTTGACCTTGTTCCAAGGCACCTTCGACAACGACTTGGTTGTCGCGTCGATAGAGCACCTCAACAGTCACGATTTGAAGGCGGTTATCTTCACCCATCAGGTAGATCTTGTCTCCATGGAGCGCGCGTTCAGGAATAACCCAGCTTGGATTCTGTTGTCCTTCAATCAACGCACGTACAAACATACCGTTCACGAGAGGTGGTACAGACGTTGGTTTCAATGCTCGATAATCTTGCTCAATCTCCAATATCACCCCAGCGGTGGCTTGGCTTGGATCCACCGTCTCACTGATACGCGCGACTTTAGCAGACCAAGACGCAGATAGGTTGCCGCTATTAAGCTCAATAATGGCGTGGATAGCATTCATATCAGGTTGTGGGATACCAGACTCATCACGTACAAACTCACCGATGCTTGAAGCAAGGGTTTGCATATCATGTATCGACAGCTGGGCTTCAACTTCCATCACATCAATGCCATGCCCTGTGACCATAGTTTGTTGAAGGTTCACTACTTGATTTTGTTCGATATCCACCTGAGCAATGCGCAGATCATATGGGAGCGTGATGATGGTTTTATCAAGTGAACGTTTCGCCTCATCCACTTTCGAAGCGTTGACCTTAACTAACGCCTCAGCGACACGCTTCTCATCTGGCATCAAACCTATCTGATTTTCAATATCAAGCACCAACTTACGCTGAGAAAGCGCACTTTGCTCTTGTTGATCCACATCAGATTGTGATGTTAAGCCTTTCTTGCGTAGGTTTTGTTTACGAGCAAGTTCCTTGTTGGCGATCACTAAACGATTCGCTTCAATTTTTAGTGTGCTTTTTAAGTTCGCTTCTTCTTGGTTTAGCTTAGCCAGAGAGGTTTGTGCAGACTTAAGGTCGGCTTGAGCTTGAACCAGTTTTAATTCGTAATCGAGTGGATCGATCCTTAAGATCTCCGTTCCTGCTTGTAGTACTTGTCCTTTTTCCAATTGTGGGTGGCGATAAACTACTTTTCCAGTGACTTCGGCGATAGCCTTCCACTCAATTTTGGGTGTAATTTTTCCGAACCCAATAGCGATAGGTGCAATGGCTTTTAGTTCAAGAGGAACAGTTTCGACTAACCTTGCGCGATCCCCCGCAGGTTTTACTGGCAAATCTGGTTTGAGGTTAATTGCCAAAAGCAGAATGACGATCCCGGCAGCAAGGGCAGGAAAGAACAGCAGTTTTTTATTCATTTTCATATTGGTCGCCCGAGTCTAAGAGTCCATGTTTCATCAGTTGTATGTTGTGTTCGAACAATCGGTTCAAGAATGCTTCTGAGAGTTCAATACCGTGTATGGCGAGCAGCGCTGGTGGTGCCATAAAAGGGAAAACCATTAAGCTGATATAAGAGACACGACAAAGTTGCGGGTCAGCTCCCTTTCGCAGAACACCACTGTCGACCAACTTATCGAAGATAACCCCTTGCATTGGTTGGCTGATGTCGGCAAATACTTTTTCAAGTAACTTTCGTTGAGTTTCGGAAGGAGGCATGTGCATGACTTGAGCTATTAAGCGAGGAAACTGCGGCACTTTGATCATTTCTCGGTAATAGGTACGCATTAAGTCGAGAAAATTTTGCTCACTGCTGTCTGATACGAGAGCTTGCAATTGCTTCTGCATGGGTGACAGTGTCTCGCGCAGCATCGTTTCAAATAGCCCTTCTTTATTTCCAAAGTAGTAACGAATCATCGCGACATTCACTCCAGCCTTTTGTGCGACCAAACGAGTGGATACTTTGTCGTAGGCCATGATGGTGAAGAGCTCGCGTGCGTGGAATATTAACTTTTCACGAGCATCAATTTGGTCTGTGGGTCTTCCTGCTTTTCTTTGAGCTTTTGTCACCGTCGCCTCTCAAAATATTAAACATTTGATTAATTATAAGACGGCGATTGGTTATACGACATACGAAAAATTCATCGCCATTTAATCAATTGATTAATTTGTGATGAAGGCGACTTCGAGCAACGAGAGGAGCATGACGACTCGCAGTATGAGTAAGCTAACACCAATGAAAACGATATGTTTCTCAATAAGATATAATTCTCTAGTCAATCGAAAAATCAGTATTTCCTCTTCATAACCATCTCGAACTGAATCTGTTTTCAATTACCATGCTGCGTTAATGATGCTTATTGCGTGAGATGAAGATGATACATAAAACACTAACTAAGCGCGGAAAAATTAGTAATCATCAAAGAGTCTCTACCGACCTTTCGTTCGTGTGGTCTTTCTATAGTCAGATTTAACGTGTCCTAGTAAGTGAGAAATGTTGAAACGATTGAAAATATCACCTTTCATCGATTCATATTTAGTTGAGAATATAGATAAAATTAATTGTAGTCATTCAGTTTCTTTGATTAGTTTTCTTTTATATGACTGAAATTTTACAACGAGTATTTATTATAAAATTAGTATGAAAATAAAATTTTTAGATCAATTGAAAGATGGTTTTAGAGGAGCGCCAGAATTCTCTAGCTTGTTTTATCATGCGTTTCAAGTTGATGATCTAGTTATTTTATTTGAATGCCCAGATAACATATTTGAAGGTGCAGTATACGAGAACAAGATTGAACTAAATAATTTTAATATCAATTCAGTTAACGAAGATCATGATAATATAATTAAGCTGGCTTATGTTAATTTTTCTTTTAGTAGAGTTATTTTTAACCCTATAGCACCTGTAAATAAACAAGGTGATCTTTTCGTTAGGTTAGGAATAAAATCAATAGATAGTCATGTGAAAACAACAGAACAACTATCAGATTATTTAGAAAAAGAGTATTTTGATTTTTATCACGACCCAAATCCAAGTTCGGATTCTAAACGTGGATATCATACGGAGTTAATGAAAAAATTTATAAAAAGAGCTAATCGTCAATGGGGAGAATACCCAGAATCTGAAGAAATGATATCAGAAAAAAGACAATACCTTATCGATGGCTTTTACCGCGGCTATCCCCCAATAAAGTGTAAAAATGTAAAAATAGGAAAGCACTCGTTTTCAAAGTATTTAGAAGGAAGTTTAAAGTATAAAGGGGAGTTTAGTCGAGTATATAATGTAATCATCAGAGATGGGTTCTGTCTACGTATCGAGTTTTGGTACGCAACTCAATATGGCTACCCTAAGAAAAAATTTTTGAAATGGATTGAAAGAGCTGACGAAACATTTGAAAAAGAAGTGCTGAAACGATTAGAAATATCACCTTTTATCGATTCATATCTAGGCGATAATTGGAGGATTGAATAATGTTTTGAATGATTATATTTTATAGAGTTGAATTTTTAAAAAAGTGTTTTTGATAAATGAGTATAAAATTGAAATTTTTAGAACAGTTAAAAGATGGTTTCAAAGAAAAGCCAGAGTTTTCTAGTTTGTTTTATCATATATTTAAAGTTGATGATTTCATTGTTTTATTCTTATGTCCAGACAATATGTATGAATATTCAATATATGATGATGTAGTTGATCTAGACAAGTTTGATGATAATTCGTTTCATGAAGGTCATGAAAAAATAATTGAATTGGCTTCTGTAAACTTTCCTTTTAGTCGAGTGATTTTTAATCCTATTGCTCCGGTTAATAAGCAAGGAGATCTTTTTATTAAAATAAAAATAAAGTCGATAGACAGAAATATAAAAACAAGTAATCAGCTCTCAAGCTACTTAGAAAAAGAATATTTGGAATATTATCATGATCCGAATCCATGTTCAGACTCTACGCGTGGAGAGCATACAGAGTCAATGAGAGATTTTACTGAAAGAGCAAATCGTCAATGGGGAGAAAACCCAGAGCGTGAAGAAATGATATTGGAAAAAGAAAAATATCTTATCGATAGTTTTTACTATAGCTATCCACCAATAAAGTGTGAAAATGAAAAAATAGGTAAATATACGTTTTCTAAGTATTTGGAAGGAAGTTTAAAGTATAAAGGGGAGTTCAGTCGAGTATATAATTTAATCATTAAAGATGGATTCTGCTTAAGTATTGAGTTTTGGTATGTAACTCAATATGGCTATCCTAAGAAAAAGTTTTTGAAATGGATTGAAAGAGCTGACGAAACATTTGAAAAAGAAGTGTTAGAACGATTGGAAATTTCAAATTGTATTGATTCCTCAATGGTTTATAACATTAAAGCTTAAACATTAGCTAAATATCATATTTTTATCAGTGAATTTTATGTAAATTAATTATTGAATTAAATAGGATGGAAATTTGAAAATATTTAAATTGCTCCTAGATGGTTTCAAAGGGAAGCCTGACTTATCTGAAATGTCCATCGATATTTTTAGAGTCGACGATTACTTGATTAAATTTGAATTCCCGAAAGATATATTGGAAAAGCGTCATTACGAAGATAGCTTTCTTTTGGAAGACTTTAATATTAAATCTACTGAGTATATACATCAGAAATATGTCAATCTATTCTATGTTGGTTATCCTTTCAGGAAGATAGTAACAAATTATATTTTTCCTGTGAACACTTTAGGTAAACTGTATATTAATTTAAGAATTAAAAAATCAAATGCTACTATTGAAACTGAAAATGAATTATCAAATTTTATAGAAAGAGAATATAACGACTATTATCATGATCCTAATCCATGCAGTGATTCTATGCGTGGTTATCATACAGACTTAATGAATGATGCCAGAATAATTGCAGATCAGCGTTGGGGAGTTAATCCTGACGATGAAGATAAAATAAAGAAAAAAGAAAAATATCTTATACATAGTTTCTTTTTGGGGTATCCACCTATTAAATGTAAAGAGGTAAATATAGGTAATCATCGATGTGTTAAATATGAAGAAGGAAACGTTTATTATAAATATGATCTAAAGCGAGTATATAACATAATAATTAGTGGTGGATTTTATCTTAGTGTAGAGTTTTGGTATAAATTAGACTCTAGTTATACAAATAAAAAATTGTTAAATTGGGTGAGTAATGCCGATGAAAAATTCGAAAAAGAAATGTTAGAACGATTGGAATTGTCTAATTATATTGACTCTTGTTTAAATTCTGCTGAGGAAAAGTTGCGAGGGAATGATGTAAAGTAAAAGGCGAGGATGGTAAGAAAATATGCGAAAATAGGAAAGCACTGATGTACATTTCTTCATTTTTTAATCTTAAGTTTCGGGCAGGAGCTAAGCTTGCTCAAACGCAACAAAGACTCTATCGGTTTGGTAGTTTAATTTGTGACTTGACTGTTCCTGAAGGGTTTAACGAAACTAGTCTAAGTAGTAATTTGCCAGAAGTGGATTTTGAATACTATCTTAAGAATTCAAAAACTAAATATCATAACGATATTATTGAAATATCACGTTTAGATTGGTTTTACCATACGTTAATTCCATACCCTATGAATTATAGTTACTATGGTAAATTGACCATTAAAATTCAATTGATCCCTTTTCTTTTTAAACATAAAAAAGAAATAGACATGGATTGTATAAAAAGAGATATTGAACAAAGATATGAAACATTCTATAACGCAGAGGAATATGATCCTGAAACAGGAAGAGGGTATAATAAATTTAAAATTAAGTCAATTAATGAACATTTCAACGAAAATTACATTATTGGTGATTTTAGACTTAAGGAAAGCCTTATAAATAAACGAATTCAAGAAGTTTTAATAAAAAATCCTGAATTTGTTTTTAGGGATAATTATATAATGTATGAAGAGGTTCGTTCAGAATCAAATCTAAAGAATCAATATTTCTATATCCTAAATGAATATGGATATATTAATTTGGAAGTCCACCATGATGGATGGAATGATAAATATATGGGTGTCTGCTTCGAAAATTCGAAACAGGCAGAAGAGATTATAGTGTCTTCATTACATGTTTCTAAATATATTGAAGAAGGCTCTTCTGAGCACTTGCTGAAGTAGGCTAGGTTTCATCAGAGCATGATTTTTTATCTACCTATTAGCAGTTAGTGTTGAACCACTAACCCCAATTCAACAAGGTCCAATTCGGTCTATCAGCGTGCACTTTTAAGCGAGGGCATGGATTCACAAGGTAGACGTAATTTGCGTATTCACACAGTGGCAAGTCGTTGATTGAATCAGTATAGAAGTGGATTTCCGAATAGGACTTTGCCTGCGTCGCCCGCCACTGTTTTAATCGGGTAACTTTGCCTTCTCGGTAACTTGGGATTCCATCGATTTCTGCGGTATAGCGGTTATCAGCCACCACCAAGTCAATTCCAAGAGCAGTCGGAATACCCAGATGTCGTCCAACAGCTGTCACTAAAAAAGTGACACTTGCAGAGATGATGACCATATCAATACCATCACCAGACAGTTGTTCAATGAGCGTTTTGGCTTGAGGGTACTGTTTAGCCAGAATATGCTTTTCAACGCACTCTTCAACCAAGGCGTTGACTTCTTTAATCGGCATGTTTTCTATTGGCTTCATGGAAAACGCTAGGTAATCTTCCATCTCCATTTTCCCTTCTGCGTACAAGCCCATTAGGCGAAGATCTTCCTCAATAAAGTTAGGCTCAGTTGCGATGCCTTTCTCCACCAAAAACTCATTCCAAATCATTGCACAATCTGCGTTGATTAAGGTCTCATCCATATCAAATACATACAAAGGTTTGGACATAGTTTGGTTCTCACTGGTTGGGTTGAGGACGATGTAACTTGTCGCTCAGTATAGAGCGAGGCTTATGAGTGTGTGAGGTATGCTAACGACAAACTGTGACGGTTTCGTTGCACTTTCTCCGGACTATCACAAAACTTAGTTTCAATGATTAGGGATGAAGCATTTCTGAGTTGGCGTTAGAGAGCTACAATAGAACTTTCGAATCTAATCTTATTCTTGTGTACTGAATACAGTCACGCTTTTGAGCGATAATAGAGTCACTCGCAAAGCGAACGTTAAGAAAAATACAAAAAGAACCCCCGATATGAACCAGTATGTAAATGATCCATCCAATTATCAGTTACTAATTAAAAACTTGCTGTTTTCCCCAGTTGCTTTCAACCCAGAGCAAGAAATCGTCTACGCTAACCACCGCCGTCATAGCTACAAAACGTTTCATGATCGTGTAAGACAGTTTGCCAACGCGCTTACCAAAATGGGCGTGAAAAAAGGCGATACGGTTGCTGTGATGGATTACGACTCCCACCGTTACCTTGAGTGTTACTTTGCTATCCCAATGATTGGTGCCAAGCTGCACATGATTAACGTTCGTTTGTCTCCAGAACAGATCCTTTACACCATTGATCATGCCGAAGATGACATCATTCTTATTCATGAAGAGTTTCTACCAATCTTAGACCAGATCAAAGGACGCATTGATACGGTCACTAGCTACGTTGTGTTACGTGATGATGAAGAGTGTGAGTATGAACGCCTTCTTGAACAGGAAAGCACGGAATACAATTTCCCTGATTTCGATGAAAACACGGTGGCGACAACTTTCTACACCACGGGTACTACAGGATTTCCAAAAGGCGTTTTCTTCACGCATCGTCAACTTGTTCTTCATACTATGGGTATATTAAGCACAATCGGTACCAACGCTTCACAAGGTCGATTGCATCAAGGTGACATCTACATGCCGATTACGCCGATGTTTCATGTCCATGCTTGGGGGCTTCCATATATGGCAACCATGCTTGGTGTTAAGCAAGTCTACCCGGGTAAGTATGTTCCAGATGTTTTGCTTAACCTGATTGAGCAAGAGAAGGTGACGTTCTCACACTGTGTGCCGACTATTTTGCATCTACTTCTGAGCTCTCCAAAGTCGAAGGCGATGGACTTTTCTGGGTGGAAAGTCGTCATTGGTGGTGCTGCGCTACCAAAAGCATTATGTAAATCAGCTCTAGAACGTGATATCGACGTATTTGCTGGTTACGGCATGAGTGAGACTGGACCTATTCTTTCTATCGTCCAATTGACGCCAGAGCAATTAGAGTTAGATGTCGACCAACAAGCGGAATATCGCTCGAAGACAGGTAAGAAAGTTGCGCTTGTAGAAGCGTATATTGTGGATGAGGATATGAACAAACTGCCTCATGATGGCGAAACCGCTGGTGAAATTGTTGTTCGTGCACCTTGGTTAACGCCTAACTACTACAAAGACAACAAAAACTCTAAAGCACTATGGCGTGGCGGTTACCTGCACACAGGTGATGTGGCGCATATTGATGACGAAGGCTTTATCAAGATCACTGACCGCGTAAAAGATATGATTAAGATATCTGGTGAGTGGGTAAGTTCTTTAGAGCTTGAAGACATTCTCCACCAGCATCAGAGTGTTTCCGAAGTTGCGGTGATTGGTATGCCGCACAACAAGTGGGGTGAAGTGCCGTTAGCTTTGGTCACATTGAAAGAAGACGCTCAAGTCACAGAAAAGGAACTGTTAGGTTTTGCGAAAGACTTCATCAATAAAGGGATTCTTGCTAGAGAAGCATTATTACTTAAAGTGAAGATAGTGGACGAGATTGCTAAGACCAGCGTTGGTAAAGTGGATAAGAAAGAACTGCGTAAACTTCATCTGTAAGTAGTGAAACTTTTTGAATCCAAACCATAATATTCGGCCCCGACACAAGTTATCTATCGGGGCCGATTTTCATTTAGTTAAGGCTGCGTACTCAGTAACGTACTAAATCAAACCTTGCTCTTTCGCCATGTGGTTCGCGATGCTTGGTGCTTTCCAAATGCTTGGCAGCAGAATAAAAGACACGGGTACTGCCGTAATGACGATGAAAGACTGCAGTGCAGAGATACCACCTGAGCCCATAGAAATAAGTGCGATTGCCACCACCCCCATCATCAAGCCCCAAAATGAACGAATAACGGCATTTGGCTCGGTAGAACCCGTCATCACGACACTAATGGTGTAAGTCATTGAATCACCAGTCGTTACGATAAAAGTCGTAGTCAGGATCAAAAAGAATACTGAAATCACCATTGGGAATGGCAATTCAGAGGTAATGGCAAGTAGAACTGCGGGAAGGTTAAAGCCTTCGAATGCTGATGAAATCAAACCTGGGTTTTCTAGCTCGAAGGCTAAGCCGCTGCCGCCAACAATGCTGAACCAGAAGCAGGTGATCAAAGGCGCAGCGATGCTGATAGAGAGGATCAACTGACGAATGGTTCTGCCTCGTGAAATACGAGCAATGAAAATCGCCATCATTGGTCCGTAACCAATAAACCAACCCCAGAAGAAAACCGTCCACCAACTTAACCATTCTGTGTCACCACGATAAAGCGCCATTGGGAAGAAATTATCAACCATGCGACCAATGCCTTGCACGTAACCATCCACAATAAAGCTAGTTGGTCCGAAGAACAGAATGTAACCAATCAATGCTACAGACAACACAATGTTGTAACGGCTAACAAGTTGAATGCCCTTGCTCACGCCGCTTAGCGCTGACAAAGTGTACATGAGAATCGCAGCGACAATCACCAGGCTTTGAGTAATGAAGGTATCTGGCAAACCAAACAGAGAGTTCAATGCGTAGCTGATTTGTAGACCTAAAAAGCCGATTGGACCAATAGTACCAGCGGCTACAGCAATGATGCTGCACGCGTCTGCGACATCACCAATTCGACCGTGAATCGCTTTGTCGCCAAACACAGGGTACAGCAAAGTGCGTGGTTTAAGCGGTAAACCTTTGTCGTAGTGAAGGTGCATTAACACCACAGAAGAAAGACAACCTAAGATAGCCCAAGCAAGGAAGCCCCAATGCATGAAAGACTGAGAAAGCGCATTGATTGCAGAGGCTTTTGGTGAGGCTTCACCATATAAAGGTGGTGCAGAAACAAAGTGAGCAATAGGCTCAGCTGCAGCCCAGAATACACCGCCACCAGCAAGTAGGGTGCAAAGTACGATTGATAGCCATTTAAAGGTATCGATATCTGGTCTCGCTAAACCACCTAAGCGTACGTAACCCGTACGACCTAGCGCAATAGCCAAACCAATAAGGAAATTCAGAAGGAGTAATACTTGCCAGAAGGCACCGAAGTATTGAGTTGCAAAGCCAAAGCCTGCATTAACCATTGCGGTCAGAGAGTCTGTATTCGTTAGAGCTAGCAAAACAAACACAGTGAGGAAGCTACCACTTAACCAAAAAACAGGGTTAGTGAGTTCAAGACGCTTGAGAAGGGAAGGAGGATGAATCGCAGAATAGTCTGCCTCCTGAATAGGAGCATGAGAGGCGGCGTTCGTCATATTTGACATAATTACTTCGCTTTTTAGGGCTCGGAAGCCGTGCATTTCCCTCACACGAATAGCTCGAAAAGTGTGAGGATGATCAAAAAGCCGCTGATACTAGCACGTTGAGCACACCAATATAACCGTAGAGCCAGATTAATTATGGAAATCTGAAGCAAATTACTGATTTTGGGGTAGAGATTTTTTGCGTGAAGTGCGCCGCATTTCATACGTAAATGACATTTCCCTTATTCTTGCAAGGACATCTCAGGATTACATTGAGCCAACCTGTTCTAATAAAAATTAAAGGTCTTATCCTATGGCTCATGTTGAACTCAATGGAATGTGGCAGTTAACTTCACCACAGCACCCAGATATCGATATTCCAATGACTTTGCCTGGAGACAACGTTTCTGCGTTGTTACAAGCAGAGCTCATCCCTAATCCTTATTTTGCGGATAACGAAGCGAAAGTTCGTTGGATTGAAACGTGTGATTGGCACATTTCACGTCAGTTTGATGTGGATGACGCAGTGCTCTTTGCCAAACAAGTTTGGATGACACTTACTCGCGTTGATACTTTAGCGACGTTTTACATTAATGGTGAGCAAGTACTAACTTGCAGCAACATGTTTGCCCAACAATGTCTTGATATTAAACCTTACTTAAAACAAGGCACTAACACGATTCGAGTTGAGTTTGCTCGCGTAGACTTAGAAGGCGCAGAGCGAGCAAAGAAACTGCCGTTTCCTATTCCTTCTGCAATGGGCAACAACCAAATTCCACACATGAATTTGCTCCGCAAAACCCAATGTCATTCGGGCTGGGATTGGGGTATTTGTTTAATGGTCTCGGGTATCTATGACCCGATTCAAATCGATGTTGTCGAGGACGTGTGGTTAAAAAGCTTCTCCACAAACCAGCAATGGCAGACAGATGGAAGTGTATTGGTTGACGTTCTTATAGAGGTAGAGACTGGCAATCAATGTCATGAAATCATTGTTAATTTTAACGGTGAACGACAAGTGCTCCAAACCGAAGGAAGTGGTCACTATCACTGTGAGTTCCTTGTAAGCGAACCTAAGCTTTGGTGGCCGGCTGGTTATGGTGAAGCGCACCTCTATTCCATCTCAGTCACTTCTGGTGAACAAACTCTAGTCCGTAAGATTGGTTTACGAGAGTTGAGCTTAAATAATCAAGCTGATGAACACGGATCGGCGATGGAATTCATCATTAATGGCACTCCGATTAATGCTAAGGGGGCGAACTGGATTCCGATCGATGCCATGCCGGGGCGTGAGTGCGAAACCCGCTACCGAACGCTTTTACAAAGTGCCGTTGATGCCAACATGAACATGATTCGTGTCTGGGGTGGTGGGCAGTATGAGAGTGAAACCTTCTATGACTTGTGTGATGAACTGGGGCTGTTAGTTTGGCAAGACATGATGTTTGCTTGTTCGCTTTACCCTTCTAGCGATGACTTCTTAAAAGAAGTTGAACAAGAACTGCGTTTCCAAATTCCACGCTTAAAAGAACACCCATCTATTGCGTTATGGTGTGGCGACAATGAAGTTATTGGAGCTATTGGCTGGTATGACGAATCCAAGCATAACAAAGTGAAATATACGGTGAACTATGACCGTCTCAACCGTATGATAGAGCAGGTGATCGGACAGTTAGACGAATCTCGTCGTTTTTGGCCGAGCTCTCCTTGTAATGGTGAACTGGACTTCGGAGATGCTTGGCATGATGACAGTAAAGGTGACATGCATTTTTGGGATGTGTGGCATTCAGGAAAATCATTTAATGCCTACCTAAACATTAATCCTCGCTTTTGCTCAGAATTTGGTTTCCAATCTTGGCCTTCGTTTGCGGAAGCAAAACAGTTTGTACCGGAACAAGACTGGAACGTTACGTCACCTACCTTTGAGCAGCACCAAAAGAACCCACGTGGTAACAGCATCATTACTGAGATGTTCACCCGATATTTCCGTTTTCCTAGCGGCTTTGAGCAAATGTTGTACCTTAGCCAAGTGCAGCAAGCGATGGCTATCAAAACTGCGTGTGACCATTGGCGAGCCATCGCACCGATATGTCGTGGCATGTTGTATTGGCAACTTAATGACAACTGGCCTGTGAGTTCATGGTCTAGCATCGAATACAGTGGTCGTTGGAAGCAGTTGCATTACCATGCGAAACGCTTCTTTGCACCTCAGTATTTCGTGTTCTCGGAGCACACAGGCAACTTGAGTCTGCATCTGCTCAACGATGCCAAAATACCAGTTAGTGCGGATATTCAACTTCATTGGGTTAATTGGCAAGGCGAAATTGAGAAAACTTGGCAGATAGAGAAAACGGTGACGAATGATAGCAATACTGTCATTTGGTCTTTAGATGAGCAGGTTGACCTAGTTGGTTTGGGCGACCTGAAGTCTGGGTTCTTGTATGTGGAAGCGCAGGTGGGTGATGAACGGATCAACAATACCTGGTTTAGCACTCATGAACTTAAGACGCTACCTATGGTTAAAGCAAATATTGAAGTAACGATTGAAGCAAACCAAGTGACCCTACGGGCAAATAAAGCGGCGTTTTTTGTTCATTTGGAGTGTGATACGGCTGGGCGCTTTGAAGATTCAAGCATCACTTTATTGGCAAACCAGCCCGTTACGTTAACATTCTTGGGTGACGATTGGGCGGCAATGGCAGAGTCTCTGCGTGTTTACCACTTGATGCAATAACGGAAAGCACTTTTGAAAGGGGGCTTCCGTGCTCCCTTTTGATTTCTCAGCCTGAGAACGGCTTGATTTAGAACAGGTTTCGTTTTGCCCAAGTGATCGCCTGCATTCGATTCTTCACTTCAAGTTTGCGAAAGATACTGTAGAGGTGCGACTTTACAGTGTGCTCACTTACAAACAACGAGTCGGCGATATCGAGGTTAGAACCTCCTTGGCAAAGCGCTGTAAGTACTTGCATTTCACGTCGAGTTAGCTCAATTTCGAGTTTCGTGTCGAGCTCAGCAATCGAGTGATTTAAGTTTACAAGATAGCTCACTAAACGATTGAGTATGTCGCGTGAGAGCCAGTTTTCACCATTCACAACACCTTTTAATCCTCGAATCACCTTGTCAAAATCTTCATCGAAGTAAAACAGACCTTTTAAGTTCGACCAAGAGAGCAGACTCTCGATGCCCAAATTAGGTTCGGCATTAACCAAAACGGTCGCATCAACGTGATCGAGCTCGTTGAGCATGACTTTAACCCCAGAGAGATCTGGCAGTGAACTGTCGACAATAGCAACATAGTGTTCATCGCGATAAACAGGAAGATCAGTACTTGATCCTTTCGCCAAGAGGACTGGTTGACCAAGCTGTTGTTCGATTGTCGTCTGTAAGCCTCTTCCTTGAATGTTGTTGCAAGTGAATAATAAGATGGTGTTGGTGGTTGGATTGTTATTCATCATTAGTGGGCCTCCTGTCGAGACTGCATAAATTCATTTCCTACTTGATGGAAGCGATACAAAACAAGATCTAAGAATCCATCGAAGCAGTGTTTAACCATTGGGTTTTCAAATATTTGAGTGGCGGGTGCTTTGAAGTACGTGACTCGCCGATGGTGATAGAAATCCCGTATAAAAATGTCGAATAAAAGTTGCTTTACCACGGGTTCATGAACCGGAAAGTGGACAACCGCATTCCCCATGACTTGGATGATATCGGTGACTAAAAACTTCAGGATAGAGCGCCCCAAATGCCATAAGCTTAGAATCCTAAATTCAGACCTCAGCTCTTGATAAATAAGGTGTCCGACTAACATGCCTTTACAGTAATACAGGCGTACCTTACTTGAAGATTCATCAAATTGATTGAGCGTATCTGCCATACCGCCTGGGGTGATTAACTGCTTGTGGACTGCATCAATTTGTTGATACTCCGACGCGCTTATTTGATTGAGTGAGCAACTCTTTACATCGGTGACTTGATACTCATAAACAATGTCTTTAAAGCTTAAATAAATGTTTTTACTTTGCGAGGCTTTAACGCGCTTATACTCGCTTGAGGTATATTGATATTGCTCACCAATATAATGAGAGAAGGCGAGCCTTTTTAATAAACTCGGTGTGACTTTTCCGCTTTCCCATTGACTTAATGTAGGTTGATTTAAGCTTTCAAAAGCACTGTAACTCCGCGCTAACTCGTCTGCCAACTGACCTTGAGTTAAACCTCTCTCCTTTCGAATTGTTGCAACAGCATGCGAAAATTCTAACTTGCTAACCATATATCTACGTCCTGAACTCATTATATTTTTGATTGCTTGAAACGACTCGGTATGAGTCGCAAATCTATGTTCTTGATCTTTTAGTGAGATACATCATTTGGTCTGCGTGCTGGATTAAGGAATCGCTGCTATTGCCCTCATAAGGGAAACGTGCAATACCAACACTCAAACCGATGTGAACGTTTTGAAAATGGATAAAAATAGGTGCGCTACACGCTTGGTGCAGCGAAGACTGAAATTGTTCTAAGTCCTTTGTACTTTCTAGCTCAGGGAGGCAAACAATAAACTCATCACCACCTATCCTTGTTGCGAACTGACCACCACTGAGTAGGTTTAAAATACGCTGGGCGGTGATTTGTAGTACTTTGTCTCCGGCGTCATGACCGAATTCGTCATTCACCGATTTAAAGCCATCTAAGTCGATATATAACAGAGTAAACGGTTGAGCTCGTTGTATCTGTTGTTCGATCAACTGATTGCCTTTGAATCGGGAATAACACCCTGTTAGCTCGTCAATCTCGAGCAGTCTTTCTAGTTTTTCAACTTGTTCATATTGCGTTTGCCAGGCGCTAAACCAATAGCACTCGATGGAGCGCAAGCCTTGGTAAATAAAGAGATTGAACAAGTAAAGAAACGTGCTCCGAATGGAGAACTCACTTAAACCCTGTAGTTTAAACAGGTAATTACCTGCGGTTATCAAATCAATGTTAAAGCAGATTGCCATTGATAAGACATATGTGAGTGCCGACCAAAATACGCCAAACTCAATCAGGGTTAAAAGGAGATTCACGGTGACTAACGAAGAGAAGAGAAAGTGCCCGCCTAAGAAGTAATACAGGTAAAAAGTGAGGGTGTAGCCGAGGATCAGAGCGATGACAACAGACTGATGCTTTTGCTCGAGTGCAAATGATTTGCCCACCCAAAGGTAGGCAAAACAGACCATCGCGGAAAATATATAAGGAAGGTATACAACATAATCAACCCCTCTGATTGCACAAGCGACTAAGGTGATAAGAATCCCAAGACTTGTGGAGCGCATATAGTAGCGCGTAAAAATTTTGGTGAACTGCGTTCTGTCCATAGTTATGTCTCAAAGGAACAGCAAATAATGGGCAGTCAGAGAGAGGATTCTGTATGGGTTGAGTGTGGATGGAGGACGAGAGAAACATAGAACCAGCCCCGCATAAATAAGGAAATGCGAGGCGCATATGCTTTTTCGGGCGTTTTTCTCGTCTGCAAGCGACACTGCATTTCATATAGTTGCTCGATACCTACTGCCGTTTTTATAAACTATTCTATGAGGCGGGGTTGCATAAAACTATACGGTTTTCGGGAAAATGCTCCGATCTCAATATGTCCGCGTAAAAAGTGCGTTAACCGGTAAATTATTGAGGAAAAACTAGTACTTAAGTGCTATGCTGGGTGATGAAAATGAGTCTTAAGTTTGAGATGTCTACTTGAGTTTTTGGTGGATACGGTAACCTATTGCATAACCAAGATAGAATAAGGCTGCAAGGGTAATAAACGCAGAAATGTAGGCAAACAAGTGATTCAGCCCTAAGCCGAATGACAGGGTAAAAGCAATGCCATTCACGGCTTCCATTGGGATCTTGTACCAAGAGGCGTGTACGGTCGAACCAAAAAGAATAAGGGTTCCGATTAAAAAGAGGGTGCCAATTGAAAGGCCTACCCATCTGCTGCTGTTCATGTTCATCTCAAGAGTTACAGAGTTCGTAACAAAATATTTCAAGGTCAACATTATACAACTTAGTGAGGGGGGAAGTGGTAGCAATATTTGCTTGAATAAAGCAAGAGAACACCGAAGTGTCCTCTTTTTAACCAGATGGTGTTTTAATTATCCAATCCAATTGATGAAGTATGGAATGATCAGTGCGTTGGCTAAGTCGATAAAAAACGCACAGACTAAAGGCACAATGATAAACGCTTGGTGAGAGTTACCGTACTTCTGTGCGACTGCCGACATATTTGCCATCGCCGTTGGAGTGGAACCAAGAGAAATTCCGCCAAAACCAGAACAAACCACCGCCGCATCGTAGTTTTTTCCCATCAAAGGGAAAACGACAAAAATCGCGATACAAATAGCGACAAGAAACTGTGCGCCAAGAATGATGAAAATCGGTCCTGCCAAATCCACCAAAGCCCATAGTTGCATACTCATCAGTGACATCGCCAAAAATGCTCCTAACGCCATATCTGCGATCAATGCAACCGCGGGTTTTCTAGCCGGCCAGCGCGTTCCTGTTAGGCGCGGGTAAGAAGCAGGAATCAGGTTAGAAATCAGAATACCAGCAAACAGACAAGTTACGAACAATGGCAGCTCTAACCCTAAACTGCTGACGCCTTCATTCAAGATTGCACCTAAGATAATACATACATGAATCGCTAACATCGCGTCTAAAAAGTCATAGGCATTGATCGAGGGTTGAGGCTCATCTTGCGCGGTACCGACATCCATCTCTTCAACTTTCGCGGGTTTGAGGTTGTGTTTGTTGATCAGGTACTTAGCAATAGGTCCTCCCATCAAGCTTGCTAAGATCAAACCGAATGTCGCACTAGCGATACCGATTTCCATGGCGGTATTTAGGTCAAAAATTTCAGCAATTCTTGGTGACCAAGCGATAGCAGTGCCATGCCCACCAATTAATGAGACTGTGCCACTTAGCAAGCCAACCGCTTCTGGTTGACCGAGCATGGTGGCGATTCCGATACCAGTAAGGTTTTGAATCAACATATAGCCGATGGTGACCGAAAGCAGAATTAATAAAGGCTTTCCCCCTTTAAACAGATCTTGCAAGCTTGCGTTAATGCCGATGGTGGTAAAGAAATACACTAAGAGTAGGTCACGAGTCGCGAGATCGAATTGGACATCAATTTGGGTAACATAATGAATCACCGCAAACAGTACGGACACCAAAATACCGCCAGAAACCGGTTCTGGAATACTGAATTCTTTGAGGAAAGTACTCGCTTGCGTTAATCGCCTACCTAAGAATAAAACGATGATTCCAAGAGTCACCGCGAGAAAGGATTCGACTTGTAATACACCGTCGACAAAGTTCATAACCACTCCTGTTCTAATAAAACATGATGAGAGAATTAATCGGTACGTTTACCTCTAAACATACTGACATGTTTGAATGACATCCAGTTGCATACTAATGAATTTGAACCAAGTCGGATTACTCTGAGCATGGTATTCCCATGACAGATAGAAAAGAGGAGTGATACAAGGCTGCGTTAACCTATGCATGAATCCTCGTCGAATCAGCTCAGAAAAAAACTAATTAAATAGCCAGTAGCTTTCTGGGTTATCAGGGCATTGGTATGGACCACACTCGGCAAATGTACCTATGGCATTAAGTGCGACAACGGAGATAGCCAACAGGCAAGCAATTCGACCAAGGTTGCTCATTTGGTAAGGTTCCGGTGACTCTTCTTTACTGGTGAGCATAAGGATGACCGCCACCGCAAATATAGTCGCGACGAACAAGACAAACGCCCAAGTGTAATAATGCATACCTAAGATAGGGCTACCATAACCAGGCGTTCCCGGAATGACATGCAGTGAGACTTGTCTTAGCGATGTGGCTACGCCATAAAGTGCGCCAATTAGAACCACGCCATAATGTCGAGCGTGCGGACCGTAAACCACATTCAATAGAAAGCCGAACATGATCATGACAAAGCCAATGCGTTGTAACAGACACAATGGGCAAGGCAGTTCATTGAGTACAAATTGCAGAACAAAACCAATTAACAACACGGCGGTCATGCCGAGTAATCCGAGGGTATTGAGTAAAGCCAAATAGTTGCGATTCATATCAACGCCCCCTACAACAAAATAGCTAGAGGATCGGTTGCATGATGGTTGAACCAATACAGCCCAATGATCACGGAGGAAGCAAAGAAGGCATAACCCATCGCTTTCTTGCCTAAAAATGCACTGAGCATCGCGATTAACAATAGTACAAAAATTAGTGTCATCATGAGGGAGTTCCTTCCTTACTCTCTGATTTCAATCCTTTTAACTATAGGAAATGCGTATCAATGCGCGACTTTATATAAAAAAGAGGAGAGGGCAGATTCGAGGTCCCAGATGAATCTGATCCTCTCCCCAAAACCGTTTTTACAAAAACGCGTTACTTACCGTCTTGTTTTGGTGGCTGTTCCAACGCCCAGTCACCGCCTAATGATTTATAGAGTGCGACGGTAACTTGTGCCGTTTGCAATTTGGCAGCAAGCTGACGGTCTTGCATCATGCGTTTTTGTCGCTGTGCATCAAGGACGGATAAGTGATCGATTAAACCTGCGCGATAGAGTGATTTCGCTTTGCTGACCGCGTTGTCCGTTGCCTCCAGCGCTTCTTCAATTCGGCGTTGGTTCTCTTGGCTTCTTCCGTAAGCAAATAGGGTCGAGTCTACTTCTGTAAATGCGGAATCAACGGCGTGTTGGTAAGCCAAGGTGGCGGATTCAAAACGAGCTTGGTTGATTTTCTCTAACGCTTCACCACGACCTCCGTCAAATACATTCCAACTGATACCTGCTGAGCCTACCCAGCCAAATGAATCACTACTGAATAAGTCATCAAAGCTAGACGCTGAAACACCTGGCGCCCCTGTTAGGAAGAACTTCGGATATTGATTGGCCACACTGGCTGCGAGTTCTTCATTGATGGCAGCCATTTCACGTTCCGCAATGCGGATATCAGGTCGACGCTGCAACAGGTCAGAAGGCAGCCCAATCGGTACCACATTTTGCATGGTAGGTACTGTTTGTGTCTGAGCGAGTCGTATCTCGACTTTCGATAAAGGCTCACCAAGTAGTACCGCAATGCGATGCTTGTGCACTTGTTGTGCGATTTCCAATTGAGGGATGATGGATTCCATTGCTGCCAATGTTGCTTTAGCTTGGGCTAAATCGAGCTCGGAACCGTAACCACTGCGAACCACCTTCTCGACCAAATCCATGGTTTTTTGTTGGTCCTCTAGGTTGGATGTTGCCAACGCGAGACGCTCTGTTGCACCTTGATATTGTAAGTAGTTGTGGATCAAATCTGCGGTGAGCAATGTGGTGAGACCACTCTGATAGATTTCAGCTTGTTCTACACGAATCTTTGCCGCATTAGATTGACGCTCAAGACGCCCAAATAAGTCCACTTCCCATGCGATGCTTGCACCAGCAAAAACGCCATCATGTTGATTATCTAATAGTGTCGTGTTGCCAATCTGTGGCGGTAAACCTGCTGCTGAATCACCAATCGGATTGAGTGCAGGACCCAGCAGAGAATCATTTTTGCTCAGTTGGTAGTTGAAGTAACCCGCGCCAATATTGACGGTTGGTACTTTGAATGACTCTACAACGGTTTTGTAGTTCTCAGCCATCTTGATGCGCTCTGCTGCCACTCGTAACGGGATGTTTTGGCTTTGCATATCAAGGACTAAATCGTTCAGCGTCGGATCATTAAATTCCGTCCACCAAAAGGCTTCTTTTTCGCTAACCTGGCTGACGTTGCTTTGCTCAGCATGAAGATAGGTTTCAGCCATACTTGTGGTTGGCGCTTGGTAGTCGGGACCAACAGCGCAACCGGATAAACTCATTGCCAATACAAGTGGCGCAAGAACGAACTTTTTCATGATTACGCCTCCTTCAGTTTGGCGTCAGTGTGGGTTGTTTGTGGCTTTTCTTTGTATGCTAAGCGATACAGTGCCGGCATGATGAACAATGACAATACTGTCGCTGCTGCCAAGCCACCGATAATGGTTGCTGCCATTTGGTCGAACAATAGGTCTGACAGCAGCGGAATCATTCCAAGGGCTGTTGTTAATGCCCCCATAGAAATCGCCATCGTTCGGTTGACGGTAGCCTCCTTAATGGCATCGACTAATGCGCGTCCATTTGCTCGCTCTAGTTCGATTTGATCCATCAATACAATGCCATTTTTAATGATCATCCCAGTCAGCGTTACCGCACCAATCAATGCCATAAAACCGAATGGTTTATCAAAGCCAAGCAAAGCAAAGGTTGCGCCCGTTGCGGCCAATGGCAAAGTCGCAAAAATGATGATTGGTTGTTTAAAGCCGTTAAACATCGCGACCAAAATGATCACCATAATTAACATCGCTTTCGGTAATTGCTTGAAGATATCCGTAACAGCTTTGTGCTCGTCGTAGAACTCTCCACCCCATTCCAAGCTGTAGCCCGCAGGAAGGTGAATGGCTTCAATCTGATCTTTCACTGCATTTCTTACTGTCGCTGGTGTCGAGTGACGTGCGACACCCGCTTGCGCAGTGATGGTTTTTACTCGGTTACGACGCCAAATCATGCTCTCTTCTGGTACTAACTCAAAGCCATCAACCACCTGACCAAGAGGTACGCTGTGCATGCCCAGTAGTGAACGTACAGGTAATGTTTCCAGTGACGCCATGTTTTGAGAAGTGCCACGCAGTTGAATTGGAATGAGCTCATCATTGAGATTCATCTGTCCCAAAGGCATGCCGTCAGAAGCACGTTTCAAAGCAAAGGCGATGTCCGCACGGTTGATACCAGCTTGACGCATTTTGTCTTGATTGATGATGGGTTTGAGAACCTTGCTCTCTTGGCGCCAGTCATCACGAACGTATTTTGCATCAGGATGAGTAGTAAAAATGGCTTTTGCTTGATCCGCTAGCTGATGCAGTACTACTTCATCTGGACCAGAGAAGCGAGCTTCGACTGCGTATTTGTCCGAGGTTGCGAGCTTCAGCGCTCTAAAGCGGGGCTCTGCGTCCGGGAATGTGTTCTGCAGCCATTTATCACCACGTTCAACAAGTTGGCTGATGCCTGCGTAATCCTTGGTATTAATTAAAATCTGACCATATGCGGGATCAAACGGTTCGGGTTCTACAGTCACAGAGAATCGAGGTGCACTTGCGCCCATGTAGCTAGAAATACTTTCTACTTCAGGTTGCTTGAGCAGCCACTGTTCGACTTTGCGCATGTCTGCTGAGGTTTGCTCAATCTTGGCGCCATTTGGTAGCCAGTAATCTAGGAACACGATAGGGCGATCCGATTGTGGGATGAAGTTTACCGCTACATAGGGCACGGCAAATGCAGTCACTAAAATCAGCGGAATCAATGCCGTCAGTGCTTTCATCGGATTGTCGACTGTCCAAAACACTAATTGCTTGTATCGGCTTGGTTTGGCATCTTCATCCGCGGGTGTTGGTTTGATGAACATCCAACACATCAATACGGTGAAGGTCATGGCTACCAGCCAAGACAGTAGCAGCGATGAAGCAACAATGTAGAATACTGAACCAGCAAATTCAGCCGAGTCAGTTTTCGAAAACAATACTGGGCTTGCACCCATGATGGCGATGATGGTGGCACCAAGTAGTGGTACCGCCGTTTCCTTGACTGAATCAATAGCAGCACGAGTGCGCTCAATGCCTTTGCTCAGCTTCACGATCATCATGTCAGTGATCACGATGGCATTATCTACCAACATACCAAGTGCTAGGATGAAGGTACCTAGCGAGACACGATGCAAATCAATTCCCGCGATGTTCATGTAAATCAACGTGAGCAAGATTGTTAGCAACAAGCTTGAGCCAACAATCGTTGCGCTTTTAAAGCCCATGAAGACCAGCAGCACCACGAATACGATACCGACACTTTCCAGTAGGTTGCCCACGAAGTCATCAATGGCTTTTTGTACTTCCTCTGGCTGATAAGCGACGGTAGAAATATCGACGCCGAGCGGCAATGTTTGCTCGTAGTTATGGATAATGTCACGAATGGTATCGCCCAATGACACAACGTTAATGCCTTCAACAGGACTCACCGCCAAAGTCACGGCAGGTTGACCATTAAATCGACTTTCTGTCAGCGCGGGAGTTTGGTATCCCATACTCACTTCGGCGATGTCACCTAAGCGAATTAGACCTGTGCCTAGTTCACTTACGCCACCTTTGATCACCAAGTTGCGAATATCGTCTAGTGATTGAAACTCGCTGGTTTGCGTGATGCGAATACGCTCGGTTCCTGCGTCGAATCTCCCCGCTTCAAAGGTCATGTTTTGTGTGCTGAGCTGGTTCCACACTTGCGCAACAGATAAGCCGTATTGTGCTAAACGTTCATCAGGCATATCGATGTGCACGACACGCGGCTGTACGCCGTGAAGTTCGATCTTTTTGATGCCTTTTACTACCTTAATTTGACGCTGAAGCTCTTCTGCATAACGACGTAATTCTTCTGGTGCTGCGTCTTCACTGTGGATAGAGAAAAGCATGCCGTACACTTCAGAAAACTCATCTTGAACTATGCTGATTTGTGCCGTAGAAGGCAGTTGTAGCTTCACGTCGTTCACTTTACGTCGCAGTAAGTCCCATTGCTGAGGCAACGCTTTTGAATTGAGACTCTCTTTCAAATCGACAAATACCATCGACATTCCAGGACGAGACAATGAACGTAATCGGTTCAGTTCTGCCATTTCCTGCAGCTTAGTCTCAATAGTATCGGTCACTTGCTGTTCGACTTCTTGAGCCGATGCTCCCGGATACAAGGTCACCACGACAGCGGTTTTAACGGTAAAGCTTGGGTCTTCTAATTTCCCTAGGTCGAAGTAGGAGTAAATACCCGCCACCACACTTAAGGCGATGAAGAACAACACGAAAGTACGCTGTCTTATCGCGAATTCGGCTAAATTGATCATGGTTTGAACCTATAGCGTTTTGATGGTTAGGTTTGGCGTGTTATCGCCTGGTTTGAGATAGTGAGTTCCGCTGATAACGACATAGTCACCTTGTTGGAAATCGCCGGAAACACAAGCTTGATGAGAATCGATGGATTGCAAGTTAACGGGTTCACTGTGTACGACAGCATCTCGCACCACGTTGACGCGTAGGGTCTTCTTTTCGCCCAAAATGGCAGAGTATGGGAAGCAGTGGCTTGATTGATTCGGCTGGAACGAAGTCGTTACCGTAACCGCTTTACCATTGAACAAGTTTTTAGAAATAGAATCGATCGCTAACGTGACAGGATAAGTTTGCTTGATTAAATGCTTCTTCGGAGCAATCTCGGCGACTTTTGCACTGTAGGTTTGCTCAGCACCATACCAAGAAAGTGCTGCAGATTGACCAAGGTTAAACTGTCGAACCATATTTTCTGGCACATCGATATCCACTTCCCATTGCCCATCTTGCTGAATCGTAGCCACGCTCACGCCAGGCAGGGTTTGTTCGAAAGCATCAATACGGACTTCACCAATGTTGCCAGAAAATGGTGCGCGTAATGTGGTGTAAGTCAGTGCGTCTTCCGCTCGCTGGATGTTTTTTTCTACCACTTTGACAGCGGATAGACTGCGTTCATAACCGCTGATGGCACGGTCTAAATTAACGCTAGCAATGGCATTATCGTCAGTTGCTTGCTTAACGCGCTTAAGCTCCGCTTTCGCCAGTTTATGTGCGGACTTTGCCTCCAGCATACGAGCTTGTAGCTCTTCTAGTGAGACTTGATAATCGTGTGGGTCAAGCGTAGCAATGACTTGCCCTTTCTCGACATGATCGCCTTTCTTCACCAAAACGCTTTCTACCGTGCCTGGTACACGAAAAGAAAGAGAAGCACTTTCTTTGGCGTGAACAATGCCGCTAAATGATTTGCTTGAGGCGGAGTTGCTGTCCTTTACTTCGACGACTTGTATTGGTCGAGGAGATTCAGGTTCGGCGAATGTGGTTTGGTTTTGGTTACAACCAAGCAGCGCGAGTGTCGCTGCACTTAACGCTGTGGTTTTGAATAGACGGTTCATAAGATGGCTCCCTAATTTTGGTGCCATCATACAATCGAACGCTGTTCAGATAATTACTCGACTCTGAGACTCACTGTCTCAAAAAATGAGACAATAATGTATCTAAACCAATTTGGGGATTTCTTTAATTAGATGCTCAATAAGTAATCGACTCGCTTGGCTTAGGGTTTTAGGTTGAGGGTAGAGTAGCCAGCCAGACTCTTCTGTTACCGAATACTGTGACAATAACTGGACCAAAGTGCCCGATTCTAATTCACGTTTTACGAGTAGTTTGGGCATAAAAGTAATGCCGCGATCTAAGATGGTGGCGTTTTTAATAAAACCGATGTTATTCGAGATAAGCTTGGGACTGAGTTGTACGCTTTGTTCTTGAAAATGCCAGACATTATCAATGTCGCCATTTGGCCAACGGAAGCACACGCATTGATGCGTTTTTAATTGCTCTAGTGTTTCCGGCGTTCCATGGGTTTGTAGGTAGCTCGGGGAGGCGACCAAGCATCGGTCGAGCGTCAGCAGTTTGCGTGCCACAATATCTGAGTCGAATAGTGCACCACCGTGAAACGCAATATCCAAGCCTTGTTGGAACATATCATGGAAGCCGTTGTTGATATTACGAATATCTAACTCAACATGAGGGTATTGATCGTGAAAGTCGAACAGAATAGGGCGCACTAGTTCATCGGTTTCAGGTAATAAACCGAGCTTGATTCGACCGCGGACCTCATTGGTATCGTTGCTGACTTGCTCATTTGCAGAGTCGAGCATAGTGAGTGCTTTTTGCAGATTCTCGTAATACGCCTCGCCGTTGTTGGTGAGCGATAAACTGCGTGTTGTTCGATGGAATAGCTGTGCTCCAAGAGATTGTTCTAACTCTCCAATTCGCCGGCTTACATTCGCACGTGGTAAGTCCAGCGCATTGGCTGCGGCGGTAAAGCTACCTAAATCCACCACCTTAATGAACAGTTTGAGATCGTCAATTTTCACTCTGGCGCTCCATGCTTATTGAACACTGTATTAAACCGTGACACTCTAAAGCATCACAAGGTTATGCACAAAACATAACGCGACTTTTGATAACCGTCACTTGTCATCAAATAGAAATAGGGAATTAACGTGCTGAGAGTTATCCAACGCCGTCGAATCAAAAAGGTCATTAAATTACTGTCTGCAAGGCTAATAAAGGGCTATGGCAGTCGTGACTACTTTTCTGTTGGTCAAGTTCAGAGCAGTACAACTGAGTTAAGCAAGCGCCAACAACACATTGCTTTGGCGCTTTATGCTAACCCTGAAGCGCTTAACTCAGAAGAAGCTGCTGAAATTCAGTCTCTACGCACTGATGTCGCCAATGATTTTTTCGAAGGTGGTGACTATAACGCGCAAGATGTGTTGAATTTATTGGGCTCTGGTGGCTGGAAGGGAGGACGTATGGATGATGATATGTCCCACCGATTTGGAATGAATAGCCGATACTAAATCTCGTAATCGAATACGATGATGTCTTCAAGCAGAGGTCTAAATACTTCTTTCAAGGCGTCGTGCTCAGGGTGAGGCAGATAATTCTGACGACCTGCTTCATCAGCAAATGTCATCATCACGGCGTGCGTGTAGTCTTTGTTCTTTTCTTCTGGGCTGTTGTTTAAGCCCCACTCAACGTCGTTTACGCCTTCTACTTTCGTTGGCATGGCTTCGAATAGCTCTCGTAATTGCTGAATTTTTTCGCTGGTGGCAGAAGCTTTAAATTTGATGAGTAGAATGTGTCTGATCATGGCTTTGGTCATGTTGTTGTTTTTGAAGAACAACACTATAGCGGGCATCTGCGCTCAAGTTAGCTCTTAGCTTCACAAAATAGGAAAACTAAAACGCGAGCACTTTGGCTCACGTTTTAGTTAAGTTAGCTAGATTATCGGTAGTTAGTGTGAGCGATTAACCTTCGAGACGCTTCACCAAGCAGAAGTGCTTTTTACCGCGTTGAAGCAACCAGTACTGGTCGAACAGTGGGAAGTTCAAGCTTGGTTTTTCTGTATCGATTTTTTCGCCGTTCACACTGATGGCGTTGTTGCCAATTAGCTCACGAGCAACGCGTTTTGAGCTGGCTAGACCGGATTCAACCAGAAGCTCAACCAAGTCTTGCTCAGCACTTTGCATGTTCGGTAAGCCATCGAGTTCCAACTGTTTTAGCTCGCTCAAGCTCAATTGCTGGACATCACCGCTAAATAGCGCTTGAGTGATTCGCTCTGCACTTGCTAATCCTTTTTCGCCATGAACAAAGCTTGTCATTTGTTCCGCTAAGATACGCTGTGCTTGCGGTTTGCCTTTGCTCTCTTTGTCTTGTGTTTCAATCGCTGCAATCTCATTGCAACTCAAGAAGGTGTAGTAGCGTAGGAAGTGGTAAACATCGGCATCTTCTGCGGATAACCAGAATTGGTAGAAGGCGTAAGGCGAGGTTTTACTTGGATCCAGCCACACTGCACCTCCTTCGGTTTTACCAAATTTAGTGCCATCGGATTTCGTGATCAAAGGTAAGGTTAAGCCAAATACTTGTTCACCATTTTGACGGCGAGTAAGGTCAATGCCGCTAACAATGTTGCCCCACTGGTCGTTACCACCGATTTGTAAGCGACAGCCGTACTGACGGTTTAATTCTGCAAAGTCGTAAGATTGCAGCAGTGCGTAACTGAACTCGGTGAATGAAATCCCTTGGTCTGGGCGTTGTAAGCGTTGCTTAACCGACTCTCGGCTGATCATGGTATTCACGGAGAAGTGTTTACCCACATCGCGGAAGAAGTCGATCACGTTAATTTGCTTCACCCAATCTGCGTTGTTTACCATGATCATTGGCTTGCTGACTTGGTTATTCATCAATTGTTGAATTTGGTTCGACAGATCTTTTACCCAGCCTGTTACGGTTTCTTCTGAGTTTAAGCTGCGCTCTGTAGCTTTAAAACTTGGATCGCCGATCATACCCGTTGCCCCACCAATCAGGGCGATGGCTTGGTGTCCTGCATCTTGAAAGCGTTTGAGCATAATAAGTGGAACAAGGTGACCGATGTGCAAGCTACCTGCGGTTGGATCGAAGCCGCAGTACAAGGTTTGTGGCTCAGAAAGCAGTTGTTGAACTTGGTCTAAATCACTCGCTTGGGCAATCAAGCCGCGAGTTTGTAAATCTTCAATCAGTGTCATCGTCTTATCTTTATCTGGTTCGGTTGTATTCAGATTAAAAGGCGATGCGGAATCGAGATATATCCCTAAAGGGACAGTTTGTTATCTTGATTGAGTGATCAGGTGGTTGAGAAACAACTGAAAGAACTCGCTTAAAGACGCCACATTCAGTTGTGCGTAGATGCGTTTACGGTGATTCTTGACTGTGCCTTCTACGACATCTAGCTGCGTTGCAATCTCTTTGCTGTCATAGCCTTGCGCGATTAATGCGGCAATTTCTTGTTCTCGATTAGTGAGGACAGTTTCGCCAAAAGATGCCAGAGCGGATTCAATTGCAGTACGCATTTGTCCCGAGTAGGTGGTAGGACTGAAAACTGGCTCGGCGAGTGTAAACTCGGTTTGTTTCCAGTGCTGTCGGCACAAAGACTGAATAATGGCAAAGTAAGATTTGAGCTTGGCTACTTGAGGCTTGGTGAAGCGCTTATCGTCCTGCATAAAACCGAAGTAGAACATCACCCAACGTGTCGGTTCGATTTCGACCAACATGCTGAGTTCATCTTTCCAGCCAGTTTGATGGTAGAACTGCTCGCAGTAGGCTTGATAATCGAGATCGTTGCGCGCGACATCTTTTCTCACCACGTCTTTGAGCGTAAAGATACCTTGTTCTTTGTTAGCGTTAAGTTTTTGATAAAACGGGTCATTTTGAAAAGAAGTCGTGAGATAACGCTGGAACAGTAGCTCGCGTTCATTTTCAATCGAATCATACAGATAGATAGGGTGTTTGCCTTCGCGGTAGCCGAGGATCACTGCGCAATCAAAACTCAGTAGGGAAGCTATCACGCGCATGAGTTTAGGCGTAAAGCTTGGTGAGTTAAGGGCAGATATTGTTTCTGCAAGCTGAGTGTTGAATGCGTCGCTGGGCATGGTGATTCGGGAGTTCGATAAAGGTTGGGGTAAGCATAACGCAATAGGCTGATATCCCAAAGTGATCAGAAAGGGGAGCGTCGTGCTCCCCCTCAATAAATCATTGTCACTAAGAGATTACTGTGAATCGGTTAGCTCTTTATTCACCCAGTATTTTGAGCCAGAAACGTTTGCATCAACTAATAACCCTGTGGTGTTTAGCTGATATACTGCTACGCCGCTGTTGAATTGCGCTGTCATTTCTTCGCCGTCCTCACCAGCGACTAAAGAAGCTTCGCTTGATGCTTCCCAACCTTCTTCGACAAAGGTGTTAAAGTCTTTTTCTTTTTCAAACAGTACGACCTGTTGGTAGAACTTACCACCAACGCCAAGAGCGACGCCCGCACCAAACATATTCATATAAGTACGTTGATCTGTGGACTTGTTGACCGCAACCCCAGAGCCAGAGTTGGTATGGAACATCAGCGATAGTTTGCGTGAATCAAAAACCGCGTAGCCGTATGCCTTGTCGTACAGTGCTTTGGCTTTAGGCTCTTCATTGAACAGTTTGAGAAGTGTGCTATCCGCCATAAGATCAATCGCTTGGCGTGCTTCTTCAGGTGTATCGCCTTCCATCAGTTCGGTGATCTTCTTGTCCGCTTCATCGATCCAACCTTTACTGGTTTCAATGCTTGCGTCGGTCCACTCGCCAGCGGTGTTAATCGCATCTTCTGACCAATTGGTGAAATCCTCCCAAGCTTGTTTGGAGAAGGCTTTGGTGCTGTCCCAAGTTTCTTTAGCGGTGTCAGAGACGGCATCTCCTAGGTCTGAAAGGCTGTTTGAAATGTCATCCCAGTCTGCATAAGCGGGAGAAGCAAGAAGCGTTAATGCGGTGATGAGAGCAAGAGGCTTTTTCATAGGTCCGTTCTTTTATGAAATCATATCCTTTTATTCTAGGTGAAAATTTTAACAGGGAGAATTGATCAGCTTATTGGGTTGGGATTGCTGTCACGAACTCACGTAGGTTTGACATAATTAAGACAAAGTAAAAAGCCCTCAAACTCAGGAGCTTGAGGGCTCTATTATCGACAGAGTAGAGAGGCTTATTTGCTCACTTTACCTAGCTTCAACCAGGTATCGATAACCGTATCTGGGTTCAATGACACAGAGCTGATGCCTTGTTCCATCAACCATTCTGCAAGGTCATCGTGGTCTGATGGACCTTGACCACAGATACCAACGTATTTGCCTGCTTTAGTGGCCGCATCGATCGCCATTTGAAGCATGGCTTTCACCGCTGGGTTACGCTCATCGAATAGGTGTGCAACATCGCCAGAGTCACGGTCAAGACCAAGTGTAAGCTGAGTCATGTCGTTTGAACCGATAGAGAAGCCATCGAAGTACTTCAAAAATTCGTCAGCAAGTACCGCATTTGATGGCAGTTCACACATCATGATGACTTTTAGACCTTGGTCGCCACGGCGTAGGTCGAACTTAGCAAGTAAGTCGATAACCGATGCCGCTTCGCTCGGTGTACGAACGAACGGGATCATGATTTCAACGTTTTTCAGACCCATTTCGTTACGAACGCGCTTGATTGCCTGAGTTTCTAGCTCAAAGCAGTCTTCAAACACTGGAGAAATGTAGCGAGATGCACCACGGAAGCCCAGCATAGGGTTTTCTTCATGCGGTTCGTAACCTTTACCTCCGACCAAGTTGCTGTACTCGTTGGATTTGAAGTCAGACATACGTACGATGACGCGTTTTGGCCAGAATGCTGACGCGATGGTCGCAATGCCTTCTGTTAGCTTACTAACGTAGAAGTCGATTGGATCTTTGTAACCACGGATACGTTCAGTGATTTCAGCTTTTAGCTCATCGCTTTGCGCGTCGAAGTTCAGCAGCGCTTTCGGGTGAATACCAATCATCTTATTGATGATGAATTCAAGACGCGCAAGACCGACACCTTCGTTTGGAATCTGAGCGAAGTCGAATGCACGGTCTGGGTTACCCACATTCATCATGACTTTGGTTGGTAGCAGTGGAAGCTCATCAACCGCAGAACGTTTCACTTCGAAGTCCAACTCGCCTTGGTAAACGTAACCCGTTTCGCCTTCAGCACAAGATACTGTTACGGTCTCACCGTCAGTCAGTTTGCTGGTGGCGTCACCACACCCAACGATAGCCGGAATACCAAGTTCACGTGCGATGATGGCTGCGTGACAAGTACGACCGCCACGGTTTGTAACAATCGCAGAGGCTTTCTTCATCACTGGTTCCCAATCTGGGTCAGTCATGTCTGTAACCAGTACATCACCGTCTTGGACCAATGACATTTGGTCTAGAGAGTCAACCAAACGTACTGGACCTTTACCGATACGTTGACCAATTGCACGACCTTCAACCAAAACGTCTGCTTTGTTGCTTAGCTCGTAACGTTCAATTACGTTTTGCTCGCTTTGAGAACATACGGTTTCAGGGCGTGCTTGAACGATGTAAAGTTTGCCGTCGATACCATCTTTTGCCCACTCAATATCCATAGGACGCTGGTAGTGCTTCTCGATGATCATCGCCTGTTTTGCCAGCTCTTTGATCTCTTCATCGTTCAGAGAGAAGGCATTGCGCTCTTCTACAGAGGTATCGATGATCTCAACTTGCTTACCGATCTCTTGGCTATTTGAGTAGATCATCTTGATCTGCTTAGAGCCAAACGTCTTCTTAACGATAGGGTATTGACCCGCTTCTAGCATTGGCTTGTGAACGTAGAATTCATCAGGGTTAACTGCACCCTGAACCACCATTTCACCCAAGCCCCAAGAAGAGGTGATGAATACGACCTGATCGAAGCCAGATTCTGTATCTAGGGTAAACATAACGCCAGAAGAGGCTTTGTCCGAGCGCACCATGCGTTGAATGCCTGCCGATAGCGAGATGCCTCGGTGGTTAAAGCCTTGGTGTACGCGGTATGAAATTGCACGGTCATTGAACAGAGAAGCGTAAACGTGCTTAGTCGCTTCTAAGACTGCATCAATGCCTTTTACGTTTAGGAACGTCTCCTGCTGACCAGCAAATGACGCGTCCGGCAGATCCTCTGCAGTTGCAGAAGAGCGAACAGCAACAGAAATCTCAGGGTGATTATCTGTCAGTTCTTTGTAGTTATCGCGGATGTCTTGTTCAAGATCCGCTGGGAACGGGGCTTCTAATACCCATTGACGAATGGTGGCACCTGTCTTGCGCAGGGCTTCTACATCCTCAACGTCCAGTTCATCAAGTAGTTGGTGAATACGCTCATCCAAACCTTCGTGGTCAAGGAATTGGTTAAACGCATACGAGGTTGTCGCAAAACCGTTTGGTACCGATACACCAACATTGGCTAGGTTAGAAACCATCTCGCCAAGTGAAGCATTTTTACCGCCGACTTTGTCGACATCATCCATGGATAGTCCATTGAACCAGAGGGTGTTCTTTTGCATGTCTTTCTCCAGAAACATTGCAGCTTTGTAGGGATTAATACCAACCTCGAACAGTGGTTATGCATCCTTGCAGGTCAATGTCATTGAAGACGCAGTTTCGAGCTGATAGCAGCCATTGTAGATAAGGGGCGTTAACTACAACTTCCCAACTAGGGCTTAAACGAATTTTCCGACGCAAACATGTATCAACACTTTTCTTGGTTGATATGAAAGGCAAACGATTACGTATTTGCTGAAAAAAACTCCGAAGAATTTTCAAAGCTGTGGGGAACGTAATTGCAAGCCAAACTCATTTATTAATATTATGTAAACCATCCTACTCAAATGAATTTGAAAAATTAAACTAAAATGCAAATAAATAACCAAAGTCGTGATGTATTCTATGTTTCTGACGGAACTGCTATAACATGTGAGACATTAGGACATGTTGTTCTGGGTCAGTTTCCCTTTATTCCTAATGAAAAAACCTTTCCTTTTGTTGAAAGTGAAGACAAAGTTGCCGATGTCATCAAAGAAATCGAGATTTCCTACCAACGTGATGGCGTGAAGCCGCTGGTTTTCTTTTCGATTGTTGTGCCAGAAATTCGTGAAGTGTTGCTCAAAGCTCCCGCTTACAGCTATGACGTGCTAGAAAGCATTGTGCAAAAGGTACAAGACGACATTCAGATGGCTCCTCAGCCTAAGATGCAGCGTTCAAGAAGCGTGAGCAAAGATTCCGATACTTACTTTGACCGTATCGCGGCGATTGAGTACACACTTGCTCATGATGATGGTATTACGCTCAAAGGCTTGGAGGAGGCTGACATTATTCTGCTTGGCGTCTCACGCAGTGGCAAAACCCCAACCAGTCTTTACATGGCGATGCAGTTTGGTTTACGTGTGGTGAACTACCCGTTTATCGCTGAAGACGTCAAGATGATGCGTTTGTTGCCGGAGTTCGAAATTCATCGGCACAAACTGTTTGGTCTAACCATCAATCCAGAACGTTTGAATGAGATTCGCGAGAACCGCTTATCAGGCAGCGAATACGCGAGTACGGAACAATGCAAACTGGAACTAGATACGGTAGAAGCGTTGTTTAGAAGAGAAGCAATTCCGTATATCAATACGTCTTCTTTGTCTGTAGAAGAGATCACTACGCGGATTCTTGAAAGAGCAGGGATGAAGCGCCGCTTGTTCGGCTAAGTTTCCTGTAATAAATCAAAAAAAGAGGAGGCACCTGTGCCTCCTCTTAAATTTAACCTCAAAAGGTCAATAGCCCCTAGTAATGCTGAAACATCTTCTGAATGTCTTGGTAATTTTTGGTTTGTGTCAGTGATAGCATCAGCAAAATACGTGCTTTTTGTGGATTCAGTGTACCTGATGCCACGAAACCGTACTTATCATCATCAACCTCTGCATCTAAAGTGGTAGAGCCGGTAGGCGTACGAGAACTACGAACAACCAGAATGCCGTCTTTGCTTGCTTTTTCTAACTCATCAAATACCGTGTGGTACAAGTTACCATTGCCGACACCTGCGCTGACGATGCCATCAAACTTCGCATCGACGAATGCTTTAACAGGTAAGCTCGACGCATTTGCATAGTTATAAACGATTCCGACTTGTGGCAACTTATCGAGCTTGGAAACATCGAAGGTTGTTTCAGTAGTGTGTTTACGTTCCGGGCTTCTTTGATATTTCGCATCACTGTTGTGGATATAACCTAGCGGACCAAAGTTAGGAGATTGGAAAGTGCTGACTGATGTTGTGTTAGTTTTTGTTACGTCACGCGCATCAAAGATGGTGTCATTCATCGCAACCAGTACACCACGACCTTGAGAATCTTCGTCTGTTGCTGTGACAACCGCATTGTAGAGATTAACCGGACCGTCAGCACTCATTGCCGTAGAAGGGCGCATTGCACCAACGATAACCACTGGTTTATCGCTTTTTACCGTTAAATCGAGGAAGTAGGCTGTCTCTTCTAATGTATCAGTGCCATGAGTAATCACAATGCCATCCACGTCATCTTGGGCGAGTAACTCATTCACTCGTTTAGCCAACTTAAGCCACACCTCGTCATTCATATCTTGAGAGCCGATGCTGACCACTTGCTCGCCAGAAATGTCGGCGATCTTCGTCATACTGGGTACGGCGGCGATCAACGAATCAACACCGACTTTACCTGCGGTGTAATTTGATTCTGTCGCAGATTGACCTGCGCCAGCGATAGTGCCGCCAGTCGCCAGAATTTTGATGTTTGGTAAATCGGCATTGGCAAAAGCAAATGAGCTCATGCACAAACCAAGCGTGATCGAACTGAGGCGGAGAAACTTTTTGGTCATAGGAATCACCTGTTTTTGGGTTAGATGTTGGGGGAAACGTTATCTATCCTAAAAACAGAACAGTAGATTTTTTGAGTACAACTTCACCAATTTACAGATGAAAATCGTGATCAACTAATCACTTAAAGAACATTAAATCAAGTGTTTAACCTAATTGGCGTGCTTCATTAACAAGTGAGATGTTCCGGTAATCTGGACAACATTTGATTAATTGTAATTAATTGATTTGTAAGTAAAGACCCTGCGAGAGAACTCGGAGTGACAGTTCACTTGAGTTACCTTTGGTTAGCCATACGAGCGCCAATCTGCTTGTTCAACTGGTGGTTGATGATCGCTGCTTAACTGACGGCAGGTGCGAACTTTTGAAAAGCGACGGTTGGCTTTACTTCTAAATAATCGAGAAAGAGAGGTTTAGGTAGTGGTTTTGAAAAGTAGAACCCTTGAATGTTGTAAAAACCGAGATCGTGCAAGACTTGCAATTGCGCTCGCTCTTCTACTCCTTCGACAATCACTGACATGCTTAGGTTTCTTGTCAGGGTGTGGATTGCTTCCAACAAAGGTTGGATCGTCTGGCCATTACCAAGGTTGTTAACGAATACGCGGTCGATTTTGATGATGTCGAATGAATATTGACCGATAAAATCTAAACCCGAATATCCGGTACCAAAATCATCCACCGCAATTCGGATACCAAGTGCGGTTAATCGGTCCAAGTGCTTTCGAAGTACAGCCAGTTCACTCGCGCTGAAGATGGCTTCTTCGGTGATTTCAAACACCAAACGCTCACTAATGAAATAATGATATTTAAGACGCGATTCAACCTCTTGAATAAAGTCTTCTCTGAGGATCAATGAGCGGCTCACGTTGACGCTAATGTAGCGGTCATGGAACGCAAGCTTGTTACTGCTTATCATGCTGATCACTTTATCTAGCACAAGGTAAGTGATCTGATCGATCAACCCCACCTTTTCTGCCAGAGGGATAAAGATGCTTGGTGAAATAAACCCTTGTACTGGGTCGTTCCAGCGAACAAGTGACTCTCCACCAATAACGCTGCCATCACGTTGATCGACAATGGGTTGATAATGAACGGTTAAGTTACGCCCTTTAATGGCAAGAGCAAGAGAGAATTCTAAGCTATTTTTGGCGAACTTCTTGGAAGAGAAAAATAGGTGAACAATCAACGCACATGCCATTCCCAATAACCCAATCCAAAGCTTGCTACATAAGAACTGAAAATAGAATGGATAACTGATTGCAGAGTAGACGGTAAAAGGCAAAATCTCGGAACTGGCTTGTTCCATTCTAAGTGGGTTGAGTGCAATGGAATCTATAGCGGTTTTGTCTGTGATGTCGATTCGGTAATCCATATCACCAAAACGAAATATATCGCTAACGAGAACTTCCAAAACCTCTTTCGGGAAAACAACACTGATTCCTCGTCCTTGTTGTTTGGTGAAAAAGAGAATCAGAGCTTGGTTGTTGGTGAGCGCTCGCTTAGTAAAAGCCAATGTTGCATGCACATCACTGTCACCAAGACGCGTCAATATTGACGAATAGATACTGAAAGACGGGTGGCGTTCGCTACTCGTGCACAACACTTTTCCGTTTTGATCGAAGGTGGCAATGTCTTTTGCCATGCCCAAACCAAAAATGCTTGTCCTGAGATCATGGATAAGCTCGTCGCACGACTTAAGAAAAAAGTTATCGTCTAACAGGTGTGTTAACTGCTCCACGTTATCGTGAAATTCAGACTCAATCGTCAAGATAGCTTCTTCTGTGAGCTTTTTATGATATTTGTGTGCGAAAGGGATAAAAGCCAGCATGGTGATGCTAAAAGAGAGTACACCAACAACTATTAATGCAATGTTGTCACTCCAACTCTTGGACGGATTTTTAAAGAATTTATTGTTCACAGTTATCGGTGCTACCAGCAAGTAATTGCGTAAAACTATAACAAGTGTCTCATTTTTAGGAATTGAACATTTTAAAGTGTGAGTTAGATCTTATAAATTATCTATAAACTACTATTTTAAAATAAAAAGTATGGGTTTTCTTATCTAAATCTAAGGCGACCATAAAGCGAGTTTATTCAATTTTATTTGCTATTTAGGCAACTGGTCGTGCCTGTTTGAGTAGAAGTTGACTGAGATAAAGACGATTTTTTTGCATTATCTTAGGGTGATTTTGATGTGATTTTATTTGTTTCTGGGAGTGAAGTTTTTGAGATTAAATACTGGATTTATGATCGATGAAAATGCTGGTTTTTGATGATGAGATAGTCATGAATATGAGAGATTTTGGTGTTTTTTGCTGAGCTTTTATTTCTCTTTTGAGCTTTATTTGTAACTTTGTGTGGGCGTATAGTTTATCGATGATGACTGAATGACAGCATACCGTGCTTGAAGCGCACAATGACGGGATAAAACTAAAAAAAAGCGGCTTTACCCCGGAAAAGATAAAAGCCGCTTGCCAATAGACGTGTTAATTCACGTCTTAGCGCATAATCATTTGTTCACGACCAGGACCAACCGATACCATCTTTACAGGTACACCCATCAGCTCTTCAATACGTAGAACGTATTTTTGTGCCGCGACTGGTAGCTCTTCGAATTTACGACAACCAGTAATGTCTTCGCTCCAGCTTTCCATCTTCTCGTAGATTGGTGCTAGTGCAGCCGTTTGAGGCCAAATTGGGTTTTCGCTGTGCTCGCCTTCGTAACCAACACAGATTTTTAGATCTTTAAGACCAGTCAGACAGTCCACTTTTGTCAGTGCGATTTCAGTCGCTGCTTGAAGCTCAACACCGTTCTTCGTTGCTACTGCATCGAAGTAACCCATGTCACGTGGACGGCCTGTTGTTGCACCGAACTCACCCGCTAGTTCACGGAATGCATCTTGCTCTTCCATTGCAGTAATTAGTGTGCCGGTACCTACCGATGAGCTGAACGCTTTTGCTACCGCAATAACACGCTCTGGACGAAGAGCAGGAAGACCACTACCGATACCAGCATACATAGACACAACGTTTGAAGATGTTGTCCATGGGTACTCACCGTAAACAAGGTCACGACCTGCACCTAGCTGCGCTTCGAACAGTAGAGTTTGGTCTTTTGCTTGCAGTTCTTTTAGCGGCAGCGTTACGTTGCAGATAGCGTCACGCCAAGGTGCAGATACTTCTAACAACCAGCTCGCCATCTCTTCAGCGGTTTGTTCAAACTCGAACGTTGGGTAAAGCGCACGTAGTTGAGGAAGTTTCCACTCCATCCAGAATTTGATGCGCTCTACTAGGACTTCTGGCTGCTTCAACCAACCAACTAGGATGCCTTTTTTCATCACACGGTCGCCGTATGCAGGTGCAATACCTTGACGAGTTGAACCGTATGCTTTGTCGCCTAAGCGTTGTTCTTCTAGCGTATCTTCTAGTGCGTGTAGAGGTAGACACAGTGTTGCGCGATCAGAGATGCACATGTTCACTTTAACGCCCGCTTCTTCAACTTCCGCAATCTCCTGAGACAGCGACGCTGGGCTGATTACCATACCCGGACCTAATACTGCCAAACAGTCAGGGTTGAAAACGCCACTTGGTAGCTGGTGTAGCTTAAACGTACCTAGGTCGTTAACTACGGTATGACCCGCGTTGTTACCACCTTGGAAACGAATGCTTGCAGAAGCTTGCTCTGCCAAAAAGTCAACGATGCGGCCTTTGCCTTCATCACCCCAGTTTGCACCCACAACAACGATAGACGACATAATTCATTCTCCAAAAACAGACCGGAAAATCTTAGGATGCTCGCATGAATAAGAGAAATTAATTATACTCATTAACTTGATAAGAAATTCATATCGGGTAATTTTCTATGTTGGATTTGAACTGGTTACGCACGTTTGTCACCTTGGCAGAAGTGAAACATTTCGGAAAAACAGCGATTGAACTGCACATGACGCAGCCAAATGTGAGTCTTCATATCAAACAGCTAGAACAAGCCACTCGCACTAAGTTGATTGAACGCAACCCTGTGCAATTGACCCAAGCCGGAAAGCGTTTGTTAGACACTGCCGAACACATGCTGAATGAGCTGCAAATCTGTCAATCCGACCTCAATGCCATCAATGACTTAACGCAAGGAACGCTCTCGATTGCAGCGAGTGATATTGTCTCGCGCCTATTACTTATCAAGCCTTTTCAACAGTTTAAAAGTGAATATCCTGGAATTGATTTGGCGCTGTTCAACACTACATCATCACAAGCGGTAGATTTGGTAAAAAGTGCTCGTGCAGACATCGGCTTTGTTATTGCGCAGAAAGAGAGCCAACCATTGCACTTTACGTCACTTACTCAAATTCATTGGTGTGCTTTCGGCGATAACATCTTTGATTGGCGAGAAAACAGTGAAGAGAACCAAACATTGATCTTGCTCGGTCACGACACCCGAACGCGCGAGTTGATTGACGCGTCTCTACCAGAGCTAAATCTTCCTAGGCATAGGGTCATGGAAGTTGGCAGTGTTGAAGCTCAAATAGATTGGGCTGAAGCCGGATTTGGAACTGCGATTGTACCTGACTTCTCCCTCGACCCAAGGTTGAAACTCTCGCGAGAAGTCACGCCATTACCTAGTTTCCCCAACACAGATTTTGGCTACATAGTGCGCCAAAATCAAGTGCTGTCCAAAGCCGCAAAACAGCTTCTTAAATGGGTGGCTGATAATGTGTCTGTGGTGGGGTAATACCTAATAAAGCTCTTCGAAAGTAAGCGCATTTAGGTCGCAAACACTATAGATTTCATTGGTGACTGGTTCCGTTTGTGTTGTAGGGTAAGTGAACACTTTGAGTGGGGCGTCCAAATTACAAGCTAAGCTTTCAAGAGAAATGAGCAGAAGGGGAGACGGGTGAAATGAGTGTACTTTTGATTGCCATATCGTCACTTCATCACCTTGAAACTCGGTACTCAGATCCAGCTTCACTCGAATATCTTGCAAAGAATGTTGTTGGTGTTTGGAATCTAATAGCACAGCTTCAAAAACAAAGTGCCCTTCGGCGTCAGATTGCGTCGAGTCAGAAGCAACACCGTTGAAAACAATCGTCCTTTCTATATTGATGCCCTCGACGGGCTTGCCATTTAAATGCAAATAGCCAGAAATATAAGGGCTTAAAATGCGCTCCATTTCTTATATACCCAAGTAACCTCGAGATGCTAGGTTCAGCGAGAATGACTTGGTTTGTAGACGCGGCGGCGATTTAAAGATCTAGTCACTCTAAATCAAGAATCGACAACAAAGTATACAAGCCAAGACAGCTCGCCCTTCGGGAGCGTGTCATTGCCCCGATGTCTGCGTCAAACAACTTGGAAAGAGCTGGCTATTACGCTGCGTTGTTTTCCTTGACCTCGAATCAATGACAACGCTCTGAATCCTGCATCTTGAAGTCACTTGGGTATATCACCTTGTCCAAGAATGAAAGGTGCCAGAATCTTTAAAGTCTATTGAGCGGGCAAGCATAAACCTTGTATTTTCGACCAAAATCACCACGCTTTGAAAACGATTAGGTTTTCTCGATGAAAAAATGAGGCGAGCTGTTTATCATAGGCGACGAAATTAACCATGCCACTATTGTGATGACTGACAAGACTATCTCCATCCCTCTACCATCTTTGATTCACCGAATTGGTGACGATCATGCTAAGCGAGCTAAAGCAATTGCGGCTGATAAGAAGTGCGAAATGAAGCGCATTCGACGCTCTCGTAATTGGCAAATTGCTGGTGATGCGTTGGATTTAAAAGTGTTCCTCGATCATATCAAGGCAGAAGAATCTGAGCCGATGCGGTTCGTGATAAACAAAATGGAAGTTGGTCTGGCTAAACACAGCGATAAGCTTGAACCTTTGGAAGCCAAGCTGATTCGATTGGTCTTGGAGAATCCAAACATTACTTTGGCGGAGCTAATGTCAGAAACCAACTGTACTATCGCCCAAGCTCGAACGGCGCGTTTCGAGGCTGAGATGCTTTAAACCTGAAAGTTTCTTCTGATTTTTCCTGTCTATACTGGTAAGCGACTGATTATCGACATTGGATAAGATGAGAGAGGAAGTTATGAAGCTGATATCGAAACTTTTGAGCGTATTCTTCATTTGGGGGAGTTTGACGCTTCCTGCTTTCGCGCTTGATCCTGTTTATAGCGACTTTCTCGGTAAAGCGATTCGTGGTTATGACCCTGTCGCATACTTCACTCAATCGAAACCGGTAAAAGGTGACAGCGATTTCACTTACCGTTGGAATGATGCCAAATGGTACTTTTCATCGGCTGAAAATCGAGATGCATTTGCGAAGAATCCTGAGAAATTTGCACCGCAATATGGTGGTTATTGTGCTTGGGCAGTAAGCAAAGGTTACACCGCAAAGATAGACCCGAATGCATGGTCAATTGAGAATGGCAAGCTCTATCTCAACTACAGTAAATCTGTGCAAGCGACATGGGAAGAAGACATTCCTGGTAATATTGCGAGTGCTAATAAGCATTGGCCAACACTGCTTTCCCAATAGGGCTCTGATGCCAAAACGAAAAGATACAGAAATCAAAAGACGCAGAAATAATTAAGCCGCGATGATCGCGGCTTTTTCAATTTGGGTTCCAAGAAGTGGAGCATTACCACATCAGATCGTCTGGTACGACGAAATCTGCGTACGGGTCATCTTCTGCCGGGATGTCTGCTTCTGGTTCTTTTTGCTCGATGATCACAGATTCATCGCGTTGAGCAATCTTGTTTGCTACACCACGTGGGATGACAACGTAGCTTTCACCAACAATCGCGATTGCCAAGATGCCTTTGATAAGCTGTTCGCGGATCTCTGACTCAACGTACAAAGACTTCACAAGCGTACCGTGTGTGAAGTTGTATTTGATGTCTCCATCTTTCAAATCAACCTTGTTCATTTCAATCAGTTGGTTGATTTGCGCTTTGATTTCTTTGTTCAAGCGTTCTGCGTTTTGCTGCTCGCTCAATTGCTTGTCACGCTCTAACTGCTGACGTTTGTTCTCTTCAACCGCCGCTTTTACTTCGCGAGCTTGAACGCGTGATTTTTTAGAGCCTTTTTTCGCTTTCTTCAGTTTTTTCTCGTTAACCAAGCCTGCTTTTAGCATCTGCTCTTGAAGGGTAAGTTTTGCCATGATCTATCCAGTTAGTGCGCAATTTTGTGCATTTTAACCAGTCATCCGTCGCAAAGAAAGAGGGATATACTCAAGTGACTTCAAGGTGCAGGATTCAGAGCGTTGTCACTGATTCCCTATTTACCGAAAGCAAGCAAGGAAAACAACGAAGCGGAATAGTTAGCTCTTTCCAATATAAACACAAGGCGGGATATGGCTCGGCGCTTTGTTGAGCAAAAAAACGAAAAATAAATCGAGAAAGTGTGCGTCTTATTGCAACTTCCAGCGTCTTAAGTACATTAGGCGAAAAATTTTGAAGCAAAACCATGAGTACCTCAGACAAACAAACGATCCCGCAACAAGTGATTGAAGAAGCTTGTGAGTGGGCAATCATGCACGGCGTGGCATTTCGCCAAGCAGATAACACCGCAAGACACTGTCCTTTTAGCTTTGCGCCAATGACGATAGAGCGTGATGTGTTCGCACATTTGAAGAAAGTGACGCCGTTGATCGCCAAGCTGATCAGTCACGTGTCTGAGGATTATGAATTCCTGCAAACCTCCTTAGCCGAGCTAGGCAAAGCCGATACTTTCTTTGAGCGTTTGTTGGAGCTGCATAAAGAGGTTCACCATGAAGCAGCACGCCAGCCACTGTTGTTAATGCGCACCGACTTTATGGATGATCGTCAACATGGCGCGAAAGTGATCGAGTTTAATGGCATTGCGGCTGGGATGGCGCCGTTTGGTCAGCGTGCCACAGAGCTGCATCAATTTTTGAGCTCTCAGTGGGGCAGCGTTTACCAACAATGGTTAGAAGATAAAACGGCAACACCAGCCGATAACCAAGGCATGCAGCAACTTGCGCTTGGCATTGCCACTGCCGCGAGAAAAGTCAAAGCGCATTTTAATGAAGAAGGCGCACCGACGTTTTTGATGGTGGTGCAGAAAAACGAAGACAATGTATATGACCAACACTTACTCGAAGTGGAATTGCAGAAGCTTGGCGTTCGCACAGTAAGACGTACCTTTGAGCAGTTAAGTTCACAGCTATCGAGCGGTGACAAGCAACGCCTCTTGCTAGATAACATCGGCGGTCTTGACGTTGTGTACTTGCGCGCAGGTTATCAATATATGGACTACTTCTCGCCAGAGCTAAATGAACCAATCTGTTGCCATACCTTGAGCCAGACTCGTTTGTTCATGGAAAAGCACTACGTAGCGATGAATGCGACCATCAGCCAACAGTTGGCTACCAGCAAATCAATGCAAATGTTGTTAACTATGATGCCGGCAAGTGAGTATCAGCGCTGGGGGCTCAATCTTGAAGAAGCCGAGTTAGTCAAAAGCGTATTGGCAGAGATGAAGCCAATTAACACTGATACGATTAAATGGTTTGCTGCTTCTGGTAACAAAGACGAATGGGTATTGAAAAACCAAGGTGAGGGTGGTGGTCATTGTATCTTTGGTGACGATATTGCGAAACAACTGAGTCGACTGCCTCAAGAGCAATATAGTGCTTGGGCTTTGATGCAGCGTTTGTATCCGCATGAAAGAGAAACACCAACGATTGCGGTGCGTGATGCAAAGCAGAGTGTGGTGACGGACCTTGTGAGTGAAATTGGTTTATTCACGGCGCACAATCAAGGTGAACCTGTAACGCAATTGGATGGCTACGCTGGTTATTTGATTCGCAGTAAACCAGCCAGTGAAAACGAAGGTGGCATCCACAGCGGCAAAGGCATCTTAGATTCTTTAGTGCTGGTGGATTAAAAAGAAACACTCTCCATGAGTAAAACGTGGAGAGTGTTTTTATTTGTTGATTAGTCGGTTACATGTGACCCATACCGTGGAACATCCCACCAAAAAGCGCCCCTAAGATACTGAAAATAATACCTAGGATGATCATTGCAGGAATTGAAGCGATAGCGAACTTGACCATAAAGATCACCATCGACATAAATGGCATTTTAATATCAACAACCGTCACTTCCTGTTTTGTTTTTTCATCAGACACGAGCGTTCTCCTAAATTTGCATTCTGAATATGCAGCCAGTTTATTACACTCAAACTTAAGAAAACGTTGAGCTGTGTTGCGCTTTTCTTTTTATGGGATAGCAACTGATTAATCTGAGAAATACGGCACGCTATGAATCGTTATCAGAAGCGGGTAAAGCCTCTCAACCAAGCGCCGGATAATCTGTATAGCCGTGTTCATTACCACCAAAGAGTGTGGAGCCATCCAGTTCTGCCAGAGGTTGTTGGTGCTGTAAGCGCGCCACCAAATCTGGGTTAGAAACAAACGGGCGTCCAAACGCGACTAAATCCGCATAACCTTTCTCAAGCACCTCGTCAGCACGCTCTTGGGTGTAACTGCCCGCGACGATAATCGTATTGGTGAAGTATTCGCGCAGTTCGATGCGGAAGCTTTCTGGAATCACTGGTGCGTCGTCCCAATCCGCTTCAGACAGGTGTAAGTACGCAATATCACGAGCTTGAAGTTGTTTCGATGCATCGAGGATGGTTGGCACAATATCTGGGCAGTTCATGTCCTTGAAAGTGATGAAAGGTGCGAGTCGTACTCCTACTTTGTTGGCACCAATGGCTTCGCTCACCGCATCGACCACTTCTAATAAAAAGCGAAGTCGGTTTTCGCGAGTACCGCCGTAGTTGTCGGTTCTGTGGTTTGAATTGGTACGTAGGAATTGGTCAATCAGGTAACCATTACCGCCGTGGATTTCGACGCCATCGAAGCCTGCTTCAATCGCACGTTTCGCTGCATGGGCAAAATCACTTACCACACGGTCAATATCGGCTTGAGTCATCGCTCGTGGCTCTACACAATCGACCATGTTGCCGTTGCCTTGCTCGTCGGCAATCCACACTTGGGTTTCTACGGGTTTTAGTGCTGATGGGGCAATAGGCTGTTCGCCTTTTTGGAATGTTGGGTGTGATACACGACCGACATGCCACAACTGACAAAACATAGCTGCGCCTTGCTCTTTTGCTGCTTGAGTGACGGTTTTCCAGCCTGCCACTTGTTCATCAGTATAGACGCCTGGTGTGAATGAGTAACCCTGCGAATCGTCTGAAATCTGGGTGGCCTCAGAGATGATTAACCCTGCGGTAGCGCGTTGCTTGTAGTAAGTCGCCATCATTTGGTTTGGAATGTTTCCCGGTTGGCTAGTGCGCGCTCGGGTCATTGGTGCCATGGCTACGCGGTTTTGCAGAGTTAGTTGTTTCAGCTGTGTTGGTTCAAATAGTTTGCTCATGATCGATTCCTTACTTAAGTAGTGGTACTTGGGTTTTGTTGCTTACAGATTCCATCCAATCTTTCACAGCGTTGTCCCATTGGATTTCTGCGGCGCTGAAGAACCCGCGCAAAATAGAAAATAGGATCGCTTCGTCTACCAAAGTCACATGCTGATAAGAGTCGAGATTCAACACGCTTTTCGCACGTTCAATGAGCGCTTCGACCTCTTTGGCAATGTTTGGTGTGTCTTGCAGAAGTGCATCAAAATTGAGTGCATCCGTTTCCTTTTTTGCGCGCCAAGCTTGTTGTGCAGACTGAGTGGCAAACTCTGGCAAATCCATGTTTGACCAACGTGGGTAACCCACTTTTTGTAGTGGAAGGAACGCGATTTTTTGCCAATCCAACACCGCTTGCGACGGTTGGCTTGTTTCACTTGATGTTGCCAGTTCAAGGAAGTAAGCGATGATATCGAGACTTTCTGCCATCGCTTCACCGTTGTCTTTGATAAGAAGTGGCACTTGCTTGGTTCCAATCAGGTCTGTTGTGGTTTTGTCGTCGTCATAAGCAATATTGATGACGTCGAGTTGGATATTCAGCATGCCAGCAACGTAGCGGACGCGAGCACTGAATGGGCAATGTTCGTAAATATAGAGTTTCATAGTGTTTTCCTGGTGATTCGTATTGGGTAGCCCCGCTTGCTCGAGAAGCGTTAAGTCAGGGCTACCTGTAGGGATGACATTAGTTGTTGAAGCTCGGAGCTAACTCAGCCTGTTTGCTTTCTTTGCGGTTTGCCTTGGCGATGAATAGCAAACCAATCAGTGGAACAATGATGGCTGCGTAAGGGATCATGCCTGCGCCCATTTGGCTATCGAGCACCATGCCGCCTAAGAAACCGCCAAAGGCATTAGCTAAGTTGAACGCCGAGATGTTTGCTGTCGCTGCTAATTCCTGACCTTCACCACCGTGGTTCATTACTCGAAGTTGCATTGCTGGTACGTTAGCGAATGACGCAATACCAAATACAAAGGCGGTGGCAATGAACAGCACTTTGCTGTCTACAGTGATTCCGACCAGTACGAGTGACACAATCATCGCGATAGCCCAGAACATAGACGCTTTTTGTAGGTTTTTATCCGATGAACGACCACCCATGGTGTTACCAACAATCAGACCGACACCAACAATAACCAGAATCCAAGTTACGGCACTTTCACCAAAGCCTGTGATGTGCATGGCGATAGGGGCGATGTAGCCATACAGAGTCATGAATCCCGACCAAGCAAATACGGTGATCGCAAGGCTAATAAGTAGCATTGGGTTTTTGAACGCAGCTAATTGTGCTTTGACATCTTTTGCTTCGCCATGACCTGTGGATTTGATCACTGAAGTGATAAAGAACAGAGCGACTAAACCAAAAGCTGCAACGGTCAAGAAAGTGGTGTGCCAGCCGAATTGCAAGCCAATCCAGGTACCGCCAGGCACACCTAAAACGTTAGCCAGCGTTAAGCCCGCGAACATTTGTCCGACCGCACGACCTGCCATTTTTTCTGAAACCAAATTGGTCGCGACCACGGCACCGATGCCGTAGAAAGGACCTTGAACTAAACCTGTGATCACTCGGCTGACCATCAATACAAAGTAGTTCGGCGCGAAAGCGGACAACACGTTGCCGAGAATAAACAGCACCATTAGCCCAGCCAGTACGGCTTTCTTGTTAAAGCGTGCTAAGTAAATCGTAAGTAGCGGACCGCCAAATACAATGGCAAGTGCGTAGGCACTGATTAGGTAACCGGCTTGTCCTTCCGTGATGGACAAAGAGTTGGCGACTTGAGGAAGGATTCCTGCAATAACAAATTCTGCGGTACCGATAGCAAAAGCTGCAAGTGTTAAGATCCATACCTGCAGCGGCATTTTTTCTTTATTCATGGGGGAGTCTCTTTTTTTAATTAGTTTTAACCCATTGGTGCCATGCTTTTTTCTTGCTCTGGCACCTTGTTTTTATTTGTTGTTATCCAAACGTGTGTTGTTAGCCGAGCAGTGCGCCACCATCGACATCAATCACGGCACCGGTCATATAGGTGTTTTCAATCAGAAGTAGGTAAGCTTTTGCAACGTCACTGGCTTCGCCAACTTTGCCCACTGGTAAGCTATGTTGTGTGCGTTTGTACATGGTATTTCTGTCGTCTTCGTTCATGCCTTGATACGCCTCAGTTTTGGTCAAACCTGGGCTGACTGCATTCACTCTGATTGGAGCCAGTTCTTTCGCCAGTACTTTTGTGGTTGCTTCAATGGCAGCGTTAATCGCGGTTTTTACGTAGGTGTTAGCAACAACTTTGCGCGATAACATGCCGGAAGTTAGCGTGATTGATCCGCCTTTCTTGATGTAGCGTGCTCCATGTTTCGCTGCGTTGATGGCGCCCCAAAATTTGGTATCGAACGCGTATTTTGCTTGGGAAACTTCTACATCCACCACTTTGCCTGCTGGAGCATAAGAACCTGCTGTGACGATCAGGTGGTCAAAAGCACCAATGGTTTCGAAGTAGTGGTAAACCGACTGTTCATCGCTGATGTCTAACCCTGTTTTGCGGCTTGCTACGTGGACAACCGCATTGTCGCTCGCAAGTTGTTGGCTAAGTTCAGCGCCAATACCTGATGTGCCACCCAGTACGACATAAATGGTTTTTTCTGTTGTCATGATTTGTTTCTCCAATCTCGTTTCGATGGAGTCAGTATATTGATTGGAATGAATTTGATAATTGAGTAATATTTGAATTGATTATTCAGCTCAGATGAATAATGAAGTTTAAGGAGGGAATGTGGACAAGTTTTCGGATATGACGCTGTTTGTCAGCATAGTGAAGAACCAAGGGTTGGCGGCGGCTGGCCGAGAGCTCGGCTTATCGCCAGCAACAGTAACGGCAAGATTGCAGTCGCTGGAAGATCGCTATGGGGTGAAATTACTTAATCGCAGTACAAGGCATATCTCACTGACGGACTCTGGCGCTATGTACCATCAGGCATGTTTGGAAATCATCGACAGCGTCAAAGAGACGGAGAACTTACTCCAAACTGGCACCAAAGAAGTGCGCGGCACACTTAAAATCTCGGCTCCTCGTGATATTGGAAAGCAATATATTTCGCCAATACTGTCGGAATTTAGTCAGCTCTATCCTGATGTGATCCCTTATCTGTATTTGAACGATAATTTATCCAACTTAGCTGAGTCCGGTTTGGACATCGTTATCCGATATGGGGAGCTAGCCGACAGCAACCTTATCTCTCGCAAACTGGCGTCCAGTCGCCGAGTGCTTTGTGCTTCTCCTCAGTATTTGGCAAAGAAAGGCACGCCGATCACGCCACAAGATTTAGCACATCACGATTGTTTAGCCATGGTTCGCAGCAATGAAGAGTTGAAAACATGGCACTTTCAAGATGAAGAGCAGCACAATGTTGTTACTGTCGTACCGAAGCGTTTTTCTGATGATGGCGAAGTGATTCGTCAGTGGGCGTTAGATGGCGCGGGTATTGCGTTGAAATCGATTCTCGATGTACAAGAGGACATCAAACAGCAGCGTTTAGTGACGGTATTAAATGGCTATATGAAGAACTTCAACGCATCGACCTCTTCTGCAGGCGCGGATTTGAACGTGATTTACCTGAGCCGCCAGTATCAACCCAAGCGACTTCGCTTGTTTTTGGACTTCTTGATTGAGCGTTTTCACACTCAATTTTAATGAGGCGAACGTTTCGATGTGTCGCATGGAAAGGCTGCATCATACTGAGGTTAGAGATTAGTAACACCGCGCTTTTAAGAATATTGGCATCAAGTGCGGTGTGGCTGAGTTAGCTAAAAACAGGTCTGAAGAAGCTGCGTTCGTAACTCAATACACAGTCGGTCTCTTCCGCGAACTTAAAGGCTTGGATGCACTCTTCATCGTTGAGCGACTTTTCTCGGTATTCCTCATACGCCGCGAGGCTTGGGAATGTAAATAATGCCAGTGCAATATTGTTAGCACCTTCAGATGGAAGATAGTAGCCGTTGTGTTGTCCGCCAAATTTCTCTACTAACGGAATCCACATTTTTGCGTACTCTTCAAACTCTTTGGTTTTTTTTGCATCAATGACATAACGAACATAGCAAGTGATCATAAAGATAAAGTCCTTTTTATTTGGTTTATACCCAAGTAACCTCGAGATGCTAGGTTCAGCGAGAATGACTTGGTTTGTAGGCGCGGCGGCGATTTAAAGGTCTAGTGGGTCTAAATCAAGAATCGACAACAAAGTATACAAACCAAGACAACTCGCCCTTTGGGAGCGTGTCATTGACTCGACTTCTGCGTCATACAACTTGGAAAGAGCTGGCTATTACGCTGCGTTGTTTTCCTTGACCTCGAATCAATGACTACGCTCTGAATCCTGCATCTTGAAGTCACTTGGGTATATATATCCGAGAACCTTGAGGTTACTTGAGTACAAGTTTTAGGTTTGGCCAAATGGTTAGCCAATTTTTCTGAGTTAATCGCTGTCGAAATAAAACTAATGGTCGTTCTGGATTCCAAGTCAGGTAACCTCTAAACAAAGACTCAAATCCGAACGCTGAAATGCACTCTATCTGGTTCTTTTCGTTCAATCTGGAAGCAACCGCCGTCTCTTTTTCTGGCCAGTAACTCATCGCATCCAAGGTACTTTGGTATGGCTTATCACCATTCTTTAGGTGCATGTTTGCTTGATTACGCACTTGCCAGTTGAACTCTGGCATCATTGCAGTTAACTGAGCTTCATAAATCAACGCCGCCTTGTCATCTATTTCATTTGGGTCGAAGTAGACAATATCAAGGTCATTGAGTGGGGTTGGCTGCGGTTTGTGATGAAGATGGTCCCAAACTAGATTTCGTACGAAGCCTGCAGCAACGTAGCAATCTGGTAAAGCCAGTGAGCGAGCACATTCCATTGCTTTCATACGTTCATGATCGGCGAGCAATAATTGAACAAGATCTTCCATGTTCACCCTTAAGATTTGGCTGGTGGCAGCTCAATGCCCAATTCATCGCGTTTTCGCTTACTCAAGCCAAGTGCAACTAATCGATAAGATTCTGATAAATAGTACTTTAGCTCTTCGTCTAGGCGTCCGGAGGTTTCCGTTTGTTGAATCCACTTCATACCTCGGTTAGCGAAATAAGGGGCAGGAATATAGCCTTCATAATCACTTAAAAAATCGAAGTTTAAAGGGGAAGTCTTAAATGTAAATGCAGGCTGCTTGTCTTTACTCCAGCCACCAATAGCAAATACCTTTCCACCGACTTTCCATACGTGCGCATCACCCCATTGAACAACATGAGAAGTAGCAGCGAATGAGCCACAGAATTGATTAAATTCATCGTATGTCATGATGACGTCTCAACCTATCTTAGTCACGGATTTCGCTAGACTAACACAGGTTGAGAGTAAGGTTAGGACGTTTGCGGAAAAGTGCTCACCAGCGCTTGGATTCCGACATGCTAATGGAGAGATGGTCGATAAAGGCTCTTAATAACGGTGTGACTTGTTTACGTGTGCCATAGATGGCATGAACGCCTAACGTTTTTGGGTGCCATTCTGGTAACAGCTGAATTAACTTACCCTCAGTGAGCAAATCCTTCACGGTTGGGAAAGGCTGTAAGCTGATTCCGTTACCATTTAAAGCGGCAGCAAGCAGTACTTCTGGGGTATTCGCGCTGATATTGCCTTTGATGGAGACTGATTCATCACCGTTTGGTCCAGAGAATATCCACTCGGAACGACCAAAATAGCTAAAGGAAAGACAATTGTGGTGTCCTAGGTCTTGGGCGTTTAACGGTGCGCCTTTTTGTTCGATATATTTGGGAGACGCACATATCACCGAGCGGCATTCACCTAATTGCTTTGCTACGACATTAGCAGGCAACTCATTGGTGATGCGTATGGCAAGATCAATGCGTGATTCCACGAGGTTTACGGTTTCATCTGTCGACACAATATCAATCGCCACATCAGGCCATTGTTCAACAAAGCTTGTGATTGCATCAATGAGGAAGCTACTCACAATGGAATAGCTTGCGGTAATACGCAATTGACCTTTTAGATTCACTCGATTTTGGTTTCGGATTCCGCTTAGGGATTCTTCAAGTGCAAGTAGCTCTCGTGCAATCTCAAGCGTCTCTTTCCCTGCACTGGTTAAGCTGAGGCTTCGAGTTGTGCGGTGGAGTAAACGAGTATCCATCCACTTTTCGAGCTCACCTAAATAACGTGTCACTTTAGTTCGCGAAAGATCGAGATGCTCAGCGGCAGCACTTAAGCTTCCTCGCTCTACGATCGTGACAAAGACGTTCATTGCCTCAAGTCTGTCCATTCTGTTGCTTCACCTTAAGAAAATCGCCGTCACAGTATATGTCCGGATTTCGCAACAGTGAAAGTTAATTTGCTGTCTATTTCATCTAAAACCAATCAAATAAGATGACCTCAACACTAAACGAGCCGCATGAGTTGGTTCTCTAATACGGAATAAGATGATGAATAAGCGTTCAATTACTCTACTGATTACAGCACTAGCGGCATCGAACTATGTGTCGGCTGCGGACTTAACGATTACCCACTACAACCCCGGTGAAAATGCGATCTTTCCTGCAAGCTCTGTGCTTGTTTCTGGTGAAAAAGAGCTGATGTTGTTTGACGCACAATTTAGCGTCAAAGACGGAAAAAAATTGGTGGAACAGATTAAAAACAGTGGCAAAGAGCTGTCGATGATTTACATCAGCAGCGGTGACCCAGACTATTATTTTGGCTTAGAGCCTATTGTTGCTGCATTCCCTGATGTAAAAGTGGTTGCGAGCGAAGCGGTTGTTAAACATATCGAACGAACAAAAGACGCGAAACTGGCGTACTGGGGACCTATTTTGGAAGAGGGGGCACCATCAAAAATTGTTGTGCCTACTGTACTCAATGACACCACTCTGACGCTTGAAGGTAAGCACATTGAAGTAAAAGAAATCAATACTCATGATGCTTACCTTTGGGTGCCTGCGGAGAAAACTGTATTTGGTGGTGTATCGGTTTACAGTGGTGTTCATGTTTGGATGGCGGACACTCAGTCGAAACAAGAGCGTGCTCAATGGTCTCAATCGTTGGAGCGCATGAAAGCACTGAAACCAAAAACCGTGATTCCGGGACACTACCTTGGTGATATGCCGAAAGGTGTGGAAGGTGTTCAATTCACTATAAACTACATCGCAGACATTGAGCAGACGTTAGAAAAGTTAAGCAAGCCATCATCAAGCGAGATTTCGGCAGCGATGAAGGCTAAGTACCCACAGTTTGCTGCGACAGAAGGCGATCTTGAACTGGGCGCGAAAGTGCTAAGTGGTGAAATGGAGTGGCATTAATCTAAGCTTGCTATTCGCCATATTGCCCAAAAAAACAGCCCCTCATTGTGAGGGGCTGTTTTTTATTATTTTGCTGCTTGTGGACGTGGCTTGCGACGTTGTCCTGATGGCTTGTTGCCTGACGGTTTGCCGTTTGAAGGTTTTGCACCCGCAGGTTTACCGCTGTTAGGCTTGCGGTTTTCTGATGGTTTACCACCGTTACCATTTTTATTTGCGCCTGATTTGTTCGTATTAGGCTGTTTGGTATTCGGCTTGTTACCGCTTGGCTTGTCGTTTGTGCGAGCTTGACCATCACGGTTGCCTTTTGGCTTACCAGCGCCGCCTTTGCCTGATTTGTTTTCGCCCTTGCCATTTTTGTTGTCGCTGTTGAAACGACGCTTTGATTTGTTGTTACCGCCGTTGTTTTTCTTCTCAGCTGTTTGACCGTTTTCACCTTCTGCTTTTGGCTTCTTAGGCTTTTTCGGTTTCTTTGGCTTGATAGGGCGAGTATCAAGCTTCGACTCTGGCAATACGTTAGTTGGTGCGTAGCCTTCCAGTTCTTTACGAGGCAGCAGTTGTTGAATTAAACGTTCAATCGCAAACAACTCGGATGCTTCAAGTGCGCATACTAAAGAAATCGCTTTACCCACTTCACCAGCACGACCGGTACGACCGATACGGTGAACGTAGTCTTCAGCTACTTTTGGCAGCTCAAAGTTAACCACTTGAGGAAGCTGAGGAATGTCGATACCGCGCGCAGCGATGTCTGTTGCGACTAATACGCGAACTTCGCCAGATTTAAAGTCAGCCAGAGCTTTAGTACGTGCGCCTTGGCTCTTATTGCCGTGAATTGCAGCTGCTGTAATCTTTTGGTCGATTAGGAACTTGGCTAAGCGGTTCGCGCCATGCTTGGTTTTGGTAAATACCAATACTTGTTTCCAATCGCCATCTTTGATCAGCTTGACCAGCATTGGTGCTTTCTTCTTCACGTCTGCTGGGTAGATGCATTGTTCTACGGTGCGTGCTGTCGAGTTTGCTGGGTTAACTGAAATCTCAACAGGGTTGTTGACCAGACCTTTCGCAAGCTCACGGATTTCGTTTGAGAATGTCGCAGAGAACAATAGGTTTTGACGTTGCTTCGGTAGCAATTCAAGAATCTTGCGAATGTCGCGAATGAAACCCATGTCAAGCATGCGGTCTGCTTCGTCCAGTACTAGCATTTCTAGTTGGTCGAACTTCACTGCATTTTGGTTGTATAGGTCCATTAGGCGGCCTGGTGTTGCAACCAATACGTCTGCACCTTTACGCAGGCGAAGCATTTGTGGGTTGATCTTCACACCACCAAATACCACTGCACTCGTTAGAGGTAGGTGACGGCTGTACATGAATACGTTTTCTTGTACCTGGGCAGCAAGCTCACGAGTTGGTGTCAGCACCAATGCGCGGATGTGGTTGCCGCGTACGCGTGGACCGTTTGACAGACGTTCAAGAATTGGCAGCGTAAAGCCCGCCGTTTTACCTGTACCAGTCTGTGCTGCTGCCATTACGTCTTTCCCTTCCAAAACAGCAGGAATTGCTTGAGCCTGAATCGGCGAAGGGGTGTCGTAGCCTTTTTCCTGAATAGCCTTAAGGATTGGAGCAGATAGACCTAACGAGGTAAAACCCATATGTATGATTCTCAATTGTCGAGTTTGATAACAAGGCGTCGATTTTATGCGCGACGCGAAAAGTGCGACATTCTGAGGCTTTTGGGCGTTAGCTTCAACTATTTCCGTCATGGATAAATGTTTGAGGTAGATCTCATTTCGAAATTGAGTGAGCTAATCAAGCGATTTGAGCGTTGAAGAAGAGCTCTCATACCTTTGGCATTTTTGGTAGTGATGATAGAGGAGGTAGGCTTAACAACACATTTCATAGATATGAATGCTGTTGCTAAATGTAATTGTTGCTTATTAATTTAAAGGTATCCTTTTTATTTTATAATATTTGGTTATGCAAATTAAATTATCTTTCTATTTATAAAGCAAAAATATAGCAAACGATAAAACGACGCTTTGTAATTGAAAATTAAGAATTAATTTAATTGATTTCATGTGTGTAAAGTGAAGATGAAAAAATAGAAATAATCGTCTTAACAATGAGACCAATTGCTGTGCTTAAATGCTGAACGCCGAAACGGCTATTAAAATAAATAGATATAGTGGTAATAAGAGCGATCATAAACCACATAGATAAATGATATTCAGCTTGCTTAATAAAGGTTCCTTAATGTTCTCGTTTCTTCGTATTAATTTAAAATATATATCCTCATTTATTTATTATAAGTTCAACGTTATTCTTTCTGTCAATTAATTGACTGATTCGGCGTGCCAGCGTGAAAGTACCGCTCTGTAACGCCCTGATTTGAAAATTATATAAATTCACTGCTGTTTTACCTGACCACGTCATTAAGCGGTTCGGGTTCAAGGCATTTTTTGCGTTCCTGTCGATTAAATTATTCAAAAAAGATCTGTAAAGGTTCTATATTTTTAATTAGTAGGTCGTTCTAATATTTGTGTGAGTAATAATCATGTTAATTGAGAATGAAAAGTTCTATTGGCTCGGGGATAAACCAACGGAATACGAACTGGAAAATGTTGAGTATATCAATGAGGTAGAGGCACTGCCTGTTGGTATGGGAGGTATGTTTTGTGTAAACGCTTCGGAACCAAAACAACTTGAAGGAATACTTAAAGCTTTTTACCAACAGCAAGAGCGATGGAGTTGGGCTGTCTACACCACGATTGAAACACCATATTCTCGATGTGTTACTGATGGCACTTTTGATTTAACGACGTCCTATAAAGCATGGCAAAGCTCGCGAAGCCGCCTTGAATCGGTACCTCAGGTGACGTCGTTAGATCCGCTGATTGGCTGGCTTGGCATAAATAGAAACCGCAGATTAACGGCGATGAAAAGCCTTGAATCATCTTCAATTTATACGTATCCGCTGATAGAAGCGTTTTACCCTGACATTTACTCAACCTATCGCTATGTGTTGTCCGAGAAAGCAAGAGATATTTTAGAAAGTGAACAACTGATGGATCGTATTCGTGTCTGTACGCATTGCAACAGCGGTCACTTGAATTACGTTGAAGTTTGCCCTCAATGCAGCAGTATTGACATTGAGTCTCAGAGTTCGCTCCACTGCTTTACTTGTGGTCACGTTGGTGAGCAGCAGTCATTTCAACGCCGCGGTAAGTTGGAATGCCCAAAGTGTTTAACGCAACTAAGACACATTGGTGTGGACTACGACCGCCCTCTAGAGAATCACGTTTGCAATCAGTGCTCTAATCTTTTTGTTGAAGCAGCAACGATGAGCCAATGCTTGAGTTGTGATGAGAAGATGAAGGTTGATGATCTCGTTGTGCGCAAGCTGTACCAATACCGTTTAGGTGAAGCAGGAGAATACATATTCCAGCACGGAAAGTCCTCTCAAGCTCCTGAGCTCTCAATCAAAGGTAAGGTTGAGAACAGTTTCTTCCAGAACTTACTCGCGTGGCTAAATAAAGTCGCTATGCGCCACAAAGAGCATCACCTACTTTTGGGGTTACACCTTCCATCTTTAGATGAGTACGGAAAGCAGCACGGTGACGCCAAGCTTTTCTCCTTGATGGATCAACTGACTAAGCGTCTTAGTGAGATATTCAGAGATACGGATATCTGCTGCCAATTTAAGCAAGATGTGTTGCTGGTGCTCATGCCGAATACCGAAACGTCTAGCTTATCGGTATTGCAGAACAAACTCTCGGTACTGGGAAGCCAAATTGAAGATGAAGAGTTTGAACTCAATGTCTTCTCATGGGCACTTCCTCAAGCAAGTATTGAAGATGGCGTAGCGGTATGGTTAGAAACACTGGTTGGTGATATTTATGCTGCAAGATAGTCTTGTTCTGCTTGATTATCTTCGCGGGATGCTGCTGCACAATGAAGAGCTGTGGCTACTGCTATTCCCGGTCATGATTATTATCGAACTGCCCTTGTACCTGTTGGTATTAACGGGCATTTTTCGATGGTCGTATGATCAGGAAGACGTTGAGTTGACGCAGTTTCCATCGATCAGTTTTGTCATCACTTGTTATGGCGAAGGGGATGCGATTGGAATCACCATCGACACTTTAGTTGAACAAGTGTATCCGGGTCACATAGAAATTCTCGCCGTCGTAGATGGCGCAGTACAGAACCAAGATACTTACCAAGCGGCGTTGAACGGAGAACTACGTCACGCTGGCGTCCGCAATCGCAAAGTACGGGTTATTCCAAAGTGGCAACGTGGCGGTCGAGTGTCGACTCTTAATGCTGGTTTATCTGTTGCTCAGGGCGAGATTGTGATTAACGTCGATGGGGATACCTCCTTTGATAACGACATGGTGTTTACCATGATGAAACAATTTACATCGAAAGGTGTGATTGCAAGCGGAGGCGCGTTACGGGTTAGAAATCATGACGCCAATATTCTGACAAAAATGCAGTCCTTAGAATACATGTTGTCCATGCAAGCAGGCAAAACTGGGATGGCAAAATGGGGCGTATTAAATAATATTTCAGGTGCGTTTGGGGCTTTTAGAAAAAACTTACTCAAACAAGTGGGTGGCTGGGATACGCATACTGCAGAAGATTTGGATCTAACCATGCGTTTAAAACAATATAAGCGACGCTATCCAAACAATAAATTAGCTTTTGCCACACATGCGATTGGGCATACCGATGTTCCAGATACCTTAAAAGGGCTAGTTATGCAGCGTTTAAGGTGGGATGGCGATTTGCTTTTCCTATTTTTGCGTAAGCACAATGAAGGATTATCACCATCTCTTTTGGGGTGGGGGAATTTTCTATTTACTCTCGCTTATGGTGTGGTTCAAAACGTCTTATTACCTTTGTTAGTTGTTATTTTTACCGTGTATATGCTTATAGCGTATCCGCTTAAATTTGTTTTAGCGTTAATGCTGTTGCTGTACTTAACGTATTTATTTCTCTCTTTAATTATATTTATTGTTTATATCGGGCTGGTGTCTGAGAGAAGAAAAGAAGACTTAAAATTTACGAAATGGCTATTTCTATACCCCGTTTATCAGTTTTTCATGCGTCTAATAACGGCGTTTTCGATGGTGAATGAGGTAGTAAGACGCAGTCACGAAGAATCTAGCATGGCACCTTGGTGGGTATTGAAACGAGGCAAAAAGTTTTAGTATGAAAGTTAACTTTCACTTAGATAAAAAGAACAAGCCACAATCTGAGAGTGGCATGAAAGTCGCCTACGGTCAGGCGAAGCGTGGTGGTTATCGACTTCGTTGGTATCTGATTTTGGCAATTGTCATTAGCCCACTGTTATTTATGGCTTATTACTTGTTTAAGACGCAGATTCTAGTGACTGCGCCCGGTATCGTGACCTCTTATCCATTAACGATAACGGCGACTCAAGCCGCAATTGTTGGACCGATTCCGGCGAATGTCGGTGACGAGGTAGGCAAGGGGCAGTCTTTAATTCTATTGGCAGATAGTGCGTTAAACAAAGAAGTGGAGTTTTTACAAAAAGAGTTGGTTTCGTTGTCCAATAACAAGGTTCAAAGTACTGATGAGTTGTACCAGCAAGCGATAGCCAGTACCAAAACAAGCCTCGCTAAGGTGCAACAAATTCAGCAAAAGTACGACCAATTTAGAAAGAAAGGTCAGGTGTCAGAAGTGGATTACGCTGCGGTAGTTAACGTGAGCAATGCCATTGATAGCCAATTGAGCGACCAAGAAATAGCTTACATCAATGCCAAACGTGATAGAGAGCAATTGGCATTGGCGGGGCCGGTTGCACAGCAGTATCGAGCGTTAATGCAAGAGCTTGTCGTAAAGCGTGCCCAACAAGAGAGCTTGACGTTTAGAGCACCGTTTAGTGGTCGAGTTTTGGATATTCATGTTCATGAAGGTCAGCGCGTTACAGAGAATGCACCATTATTGACGGTAGCTCAGAACGTAACACCGGACATTACCGCATTTTTAAATCCTAAGTATCTGGATTACAGCCAAAAAGGAACCAAAGCGAAGGTCATCTTCCCTGACGGTAAAAAGTTATCTGCGACAGTTTCAAGGCCGGTTGAAGTGGTTAACAAGCTACCCCAAGAGCTGCAAAGCCCATTTGAGGGTCAACCAGCGTACCTGAAAGTCACATTATCTTTTGACGAACCCGTAGAGCAAACGAGATGGATTGAGGGCGTTGAAGTGGAAGTTCGTTTTTAACTTAATGAGTTTAATAAATGATAAAAGGGAGCAAATGCTCCCTTTTCTGATGAATATCGCGAATAGACTCAACGCTTCGCGTGATCCAAAAACGCTTGAGTCAGCGTTTGAAACAACGTATCAACACTTAGTTTTTGTTCTATATGGTCGAATAGGGGAGTATGAACGTCGCCACGAATATCATCGTTATGCCCGCAAAGACGATTACATAGCTTTACTGGTTCAACGATTTTTTCTACGTCAGCATCTATGAGAATACAGGCTTGAGAGAGCACTACTTGTCCTCCGCCTTTTTTCAGTAAGACACGTTGTGCTGTCCCAACCACTTTTTTCCCATCAATATTTAAGTTGTATTCGCCATCACAATAGGAGTTTGGCGTAGCGTGCACATCAACTTTGACACCTAACTGTTTAAAAAACACGGCGAGTACGGAACATAAGTCGAGATACGCTTTTTTAATGTCGTAAGGTTGACCTTCAGGCCAGTGGTAGATATGAGAGAGGTTTATGATCCCCGGAACCTGTGGAACTGGTGCACCGCCGGTTTTACGTGAAAACAGCCTCCAACCTGAGTCTGCTAGAGCTTGTGCTAGTTGCTCTGAAATTGTCCACTTCTTACCTGCTGGAAGCACTAGCGTAGGGCTTTTGACTTGCCACAACAGTAATACTTGAGAAAGTTGACCAGATTGAACAAGCTTGATTAACTCGTCTTCTTTGCTGAATACGTCAGCTACTTCTTTAGATTGGTAACGGATCAGTTTGTTTTTCGAAGTCAAATTCAGTCCCTCTTGCCGCTTACTCCTCTGTTTTACTCTAATTTGGTCAAAAAGCAAATCGCCTAGTTATTTATGTTTTCTCTTAAATTATTAACTAAAACATAAACTTAATAAAAATCCATTTAATTAAGCTAAATTTTAATGATTTTATTTCAGTCGCAAGTGTTGCGTATGCAATGATTGTTGTGTAATCTTTTTTTGTGCCGTGAGTCCCAACAACATGAAAAGAGAATATCGCTATGAAAAAGACACTCAGCTTTGCTCATCGAATCACCTCTATTAGTGCATACCTGCTCATCATGAGCTTTTTCACCAGTACAGTCGCGGTTGAGTTGTTTGGTGATCATCACGCAATTTTGGCGGTTAAAACTTATATCTCGTACGCGATTTGGGCAGTTGTCCCTCTTATGGCTGCAGCCGGCATAACCGGGTCAAAGATGGCTCCGAATGTGAAAAAAGGACCTCTAGCGGCAAAGAAAAAGCGTATGCCTTTCGTTGCGATGAACGGCATCTTGATTTTGGTTCCGGCGGCGATTTATTTGCAGCATTTAGCCGCAAGTAATCAGTTTGATACGACCTTCTATATTGTTCAGTTGGTTGAGTTGCTTGCTGGTTTCACGAACCTAACATTGATGACGCTGAACATTCGCGATGCGCGTGCATTAAAGATGCCTAAGAAAGCTCCTAAACGAGCGGTTATGTAAAGCATAAAAATAATTTGTTGGTCATTGTCTAAACGATAAATAGAATCCGCAGACGATTTAATTCTAAGGCGATGAAATTATGAAAAAGTTAATGACTGGTGCAGCATTAGCAGCGTTATTAACTGGCTGTGTGACGTTCCCAACACAAGAATCTGAACAAGTAAAAGTGATTTGGGATGACGCAAACGCAATCGCGAACTGCCAACATTTAGGTACAGTGATCGGTTCAGAAGGTCACTTCTATGACTACTGGTTGCATGCGGACAAAGATATGGTTTGGGGAACGCTGAACCAAATGCGTATCAAAGCTGCTGAACTGGGGGGTGACACTCTTTATTTGTACCAACCGCTTGGTTTTTCGAGCTCAGTGACAATGTTCGCTAACGCGTATAAATGCCAGAACTAATAAAAGCAGACCTGAGGTCTGCTTTTGTTTTTGTGTAATCGTCAATTTTGCTATCTAATTCAAGCCCGCCGTTGCCATGGCGACCGCATCAGTAAATGACACCGAGAATGCTTCGTCGGTATTCAACACTTTCGCAGGAAATTCTAGGCTAAGCTTCATTTCGGATGCGACTTCCGACTCGATACTGGTAATGAAAGTGCGTGTTTCTCCCGGAGCAATCACCAGATCAGTTCCACTTTCTGGACCGAGTTCAGCGATTCCCACGGTTGTTAGACCATTTCCCTCGCTGTCCACTAAGCTCAACAAGGATTCTGATTTGTAGATAAGTTCACCTTTGTCTGTTTGGTATGCCCTAAACGTATTGAAGTTTGGTTGTAGTTCACCATCAGCGGATAGGTTAGTCACAGAGAAGGTCACATTGGAGCCATCGAACTTTTCAACTTTAACCAAAACATTTGGGTCTTGATAGCGAGCTGCTGCTGCGGCTGCCGCTAACTCTTGTTGTCTTTCTTTCTCACGTTCTACTTCTTCTTGGCGCGCCTTTTCTTCTGCGAGCTTCGCTTCTTCTTCAGCAATACGTTTTTCTGCCATCGTATAAGACTTATCGACCATTGTTAGTAGAGCTGGTATTGAAAATGCAGTTAACCCCTCTAAATGGTCAAAATCGATTTTTGCATGCGTAGTGAGTTGGTTGGTTGAGAACTGGCAGTGCCCGTCAATAAGGCTCACAAACGCTACTTCAAAAGTCCCTTGAAGCTTACTCACTTCTACGCCTGCTTTTTCGATGTTTTCTCGTACTTGCTTGATTTCTTCTAATGACTGCTTGGGTAACGGTCCATTTGGTGAAACATTGTTAGAGACAGAGACAAGCTCTTCGGTCACAAACGGATTATTTTTTGCTGGGACAACAGTAGTGATTAGATTTGATTTGGTGATGTCTTCCCCCAGCAATATCGTCATTTTCTGAGAAGCGGCGGTCTTGTTACCCGCTAGTACGTCGCTACAGTTTGGTGAATTGCCCGCATGCGCTGTTTGTATGGCTGCGAGAGAAAGCATGGCGGACAAGCCCGTGACGACGAGTCCTTTCGATGGTCGATTGTTCATCCTGATAAACCCCTCTGTAATATGATGCGCTAAGCCGACGTGTATAAGACCAATCGCGGATTGGTATAGCGACATTCAGAATGGTTGTAATTGCGTCCTCACCACGTTCATCTTCACAAGACGACATTGCTGATGGTGTCAGCTCGACTTTCGATGGTGATAAGCCATCACGATCAAAAGTGTTTGAATTCGCAGATGATGCTGCAAGGGCGATGTCTTTTTTCTGAAAGATAGACGTAACCTTTCCAAGCTTCAAATACGTGATCGAGATCTATTTTTTGCGATAGTGCGAGGATCAAGCGAAAACAGACACTTAAGCTAGAGAGTTGATTTTGAGAGAAAAAAATAAATTTTTTAGGGAACTTTTTATACTGCTGCCTTTGGGACTTAATTCGCATCCCAAAGGCAGGTGATTGGATTCTAAAGGGGAATTCGGATTACAGCGCCTTCAGTACATCAGCTAAACGGGTTACGGCAACTCTGAGTTCATCAGGTGTTGCGTTGGTGAAGTTCAAGCGAAGCGCTGCTTTTACTTCTGAACCTTCTGGGTAGAACACTGGGCTCGGTACGACAGCTACACCGTTCGCAAGCAATGACTTCGCTAGCTCAAACGTATCGCACTCTGGAATCTCCACCCATACGAACATACCGCCATCAACCGGTTTCAATACACAACTTGTCGGAAGCTGTTTTTCTAATTCTGCATACATCACGTCGTAGCGCGATTTGTATAGCTCACAAATAGTAGAGATGTGGGTTGCAAAGTTATCGTGCTGCAATAGGCCGTGCAACAGAGCTTGCATAGGCACGCTAGAATGCAGGTCTGCACCCTGTTTGATTTTAATCAGTGGCTCTAGGTAGCTGGTTTTACCCGTCACAACACCGATTCGTAAACCCGGAGAAGCGATCTTAGAGAAAGAACGCAACACGATAGAGTTTTGTGGGCAGAAGTCAGATACCAAAGGCAGAGCTTCACCAGAGAAGCGTAACTCGCGGTATGGTGCATCTTCAATGAAAGCCACGTTGTATTGAATACAAAGCTCCGCAACCTTTTGGCGTGTTTCCAGTGCCCAGCAAACACCTGTTGGGTTATGGAAATCTGGCACGGCGTAGAACATCTTTGGTTGTTGCTTAGCGAAGCATTGCTCGAGCTCATCAAGGTTTGGACCAAATTCTGTTTGAGAAACGGTAACGATGTTTGCTTGAACTAAACCAAATACCTGCATGGCACCTAAGTAACTTGGCGCTTCCATCACGACTTTGTCACCTGGATTCACGTAAGCACGTGCGATCAAATCCAAACCTTGCTGGGAGCCAGTAGTGATCATCGCAGTGTGTGTTTCAGGCAGTTTGAAGTAACCGTTTAGGAAGTTTAGTAGTGGTCCATAGCCTGCCGTTGAACCGTATTGGAAAACTTCAGGCATGTTTGCCAAGTTCTCTAATGTTGGCTTCATCAGCTCGATAGGAAAGGTTTTTTCATCTGGCAAACCACCAGCAAGTGAGATGACGTTTTTATCGCTAGCGGCAGCGAGGATCTCTCGAATGTACGATGACTTTACTTGTTGCAGTGACTGTGCGATTTCCATGTGTTGTGTTTCTCGTATTTTTTATTTTATGTGAAAGATAGTACATGGGATTTGCTAACTAAGGTGTGTCCATTTATGCTGTTAAACATGTCCATTTATGCTATTTCAGTAAAGCGATAAGCTATGAGCCAGCAACAGGTTTCCAGAATCAATGACGTGCTGTTCTATATTCATCAAGACATCAGTAGAGAATTATCCGCCAAAGAGCTAGCTGATGTAGCGGCGTATTCTGAACAGCACTTCCACCGTATATTTAAAGATGTAGTAGGTGAGTCTATTCATCAATACATACGTCGTACGCGAATGGAATACGCAGCAAATCAGTTGATGTTTGATACTAAATCGTCAGTATTGGAAATTGCTAATAAGTGTGGTTTCAGCTCAGTGTCGTCTTTTAGTCGTGCTTTTAAAGCGACGTTTGAATTGTCTCCAGGAGCATGGCGTAAGCATGACCTTCATGTGGCAGAAAAGCCGTATTTGAAGGATCCGGAAGTGGCAGCAGGGTATCATCGAGTCGCAAAGCGCACTCTACCAGAGCCAAAGATTATTGAAGTTCCACAACGCTTTGCTGCGTACGTTCGCCATGAAGGTTACAACCGTTCGATTCGTAATGCGTGGCTGGTGCTGAAAGCGTGGGCGAACTCTGAGCAGCGTGATTTCTCTACTCAATATGGTTTGCACCATTCCAACCCTGCTTGGGTAGAGCTGGATAAGTGTCGCTATGTCGCGTGCATGGCGATTGATAAACCGCTTAAATACCGTGGTGTGGTGAATCAAATGACCATTCCAGGTGGCTTACACGCGGTGTTCCGATTAACAGGCGTCTATGGTGAGCTTTTGCCGCAAATCAGCATGGTATTGGAAAAGTGGTTACCTAACTCTGGTTTTAAGCAACGTTCGACACCTGCTTATGTGCACTATCATAAAAACCATTTTCTTAATCACGAAGAAGTCTTCGAGTTAGATTTCTATTTACCTATCAGTTTCTTCTAAAAGTCTTTGCTTCAAATTGAATGCTTTACTATTGTGTGGGAAGAAAATAGCCATTAATAACCTCAGACTTTATAGAATAAGTTGAAAATAAAATGAACATAGAACATCTAAAACTTTTCGTTCGTTTAGCATCGACCCACAATATCAGTATGGCGGGACAAGAGCTGGGATTATCTCCTGCGGTTGCTAGTGCCCATATTAATAAATTGGAAGAAGGTTTGGGCGTACGCCTTGTACATCGAACCACGCGCAAGGTTTCGTTAACAGAAGAGGGGCAGGCATTCTTACCTCATGCTGAGGAAGTGTTGGCAACGGTTGAAGCGGCACGAGGTGCTGTAGGTGTTGGTCACAAGGCGCCAACAGGGACGTTACGAGTCACCGCATCTGCATCTTTTGGGCGCTTGCATTTAGTGCCAGCACTTAAAGGGTTTATGGCAAAGTACCCAGAGCTGACCATTGATTTTCGCTTCTCCGATTCGATTATCGACATGGTGGAAGGTGGCTTCGATGTTGCTGTTCGCCTTGCCGAGCTGAAAGACTCGTCTCTAGTGGCACGCAAACTTGCTCCAGATCGTCGTATTGTTGTCGCGTCACCGGAGTATTTGGCGCAGCATGGCACACCTCAATCGCCAGAAGAGCTTGTAAATCATGAATGTGTGACTTTGGCTGGTTTGGAGAACTGGGTATTTGAAACCCCAGAAGGGCAGTACTCGATGCGCGCTTCTGGCAGCTTTAGAACCGATAATGGTGATGCAATGCGTGATGCTTGCATTGATGGGCTTGGGGTTTCAATTAACTCGATTTGGAGCGTATACAAACAGCTACAAAAAGGTGAGTTAGTCGAAATATTACAAGACTATCCATTAGTGATGAATGCGAGTATCTGGGCGGTCTATCCGAGCTCTCGCCTGATCGCCCCTAAAGTTAGAGCGTTTATTGACTATTTCGCGGAGTATTACGGTCAACCGCCTTATTGGGAGCTTGAACTGGCAGAACAGCAAAAGTAGCCTGAATAATATTCAATGGAAACGCCACTTAATTCGCATTAAGTGGCGTTTTTTCTTATAAAATTAAGAAGATTAGCTGCGACCAAGCATACGTGAGATGGTGCCATCCTTATCGATCACTTGGTGTTTGATAGCGCCAGCAACGTGCAAAACAAACACTAAGATGAGCACTTCTACCGCAGAGTGATGAATCGTTGATCCAAGCTCTTGCAGCCAAGGTGTTTCTGCGCCTTCTGCGATGATCACCCACCCGAAAATATCAACAGCTCGACCACCGCCAGCACTCATAGCAATACCAGAGATAGGCATTGCTAAGGTGGCTAACAGTAGAATACCGTGGACTGCCTTGGCTGCTTTGTCTTGCCATGCTGGCATCTTAGAAGCTGGTGGTAGAGCGCCTTCTTTTAAGCGCCACACTAGACGAGCAAGAGCGATAATTAAAAGGATAGCGCCTAGCGATTTATGAATCCCGTACCATTCGAATTTTACTGGGCTGCGTGGTAAATCCACCATATATAAACCAAGTGCGAACACACCAATAAAAGCGAGTCCAGTTACCCAGTGCAAAGCGATAGTTTGCCAAGTTAAAGGCGTTTTGTTGAGCATAAGATAATCCTCTTTTTCTTTGTGGTTATACGAACGATTATCCATTAATGTTGTGAATAGAACTACACATGTCAGTGTAAAGTTGGGTAAATTTTGTTCACAAAAAACGCTCCGAAAGTTGGAGCGTTTTGCGTTAATTCAATGAGCAAAAATTGCTTAGCCTTGCTTTAACTCAGCGAGAGCGTGGTGCAGTGAAGGAACGATCGCATGACCAAATCCACGCACTTCTTCACAAGGTTCAACGAGGTCTGGGATTTGGAAAGTTACCATGTTGGCAGCAACAGCAGCACGAACGCCATTATTTGAATCTTCAAAGGCGAGACATTTGGTTGGTTCTATGTCTAAACGACTTGCCGCAAGCAAATAAATTTCTGGATCGGGTTTACCGTGTGAAACTTCACAGCCGGTAGTTAAGTTGTCGAAATACTGGCTCAAACCTGCCAATTCCAACTTCTTTTTCGCCACTTCTTTTGCTGTAGAAGTGGCAACAGCAATGGGTAACCCTTGCTCTTTCAACCATTCAAGTAGCTCAATCACTCCTTCTTTGACCGGAATGGCTTGGTGTTTAACTACCGCATCGTATCGGTCGCGCCACTCTTTGTGTAAGCGGTCAAGATCATCCCCATAAGCTTTGCGGAAAATTACTTCAATGCCGGCTGCATTGCGACCAATGATTGAAAGGTAAACGTCTTTATAGAATGGGAGGTTTTGTGCTTCACACGCTTCTTGGAAAATGCGCATGCACACACGTTCCGTATCGAGGAGTAAACCATCCATGTCAAAAATAGCAGCTTGAAAATTCATTACGTTATGACTTGTCGATTGAGATGGCGCATTTTGACATAAGCGAAAACGATTTTCTTGTGGAATTCCACCATCTCACATGCTTTTTACTCAATCCTTATTTTATTCCTAAGCGTTTTGCTAAACGGTGCAAATTACCGTTATCCAGCTCAAGTTGACGTGCCGTTGCTGCCCAGTTACCTTGGTTCCCTTCCAGTGCTCGAACAATCATCGCTTTTTGGAATGCGTCTGTAGCTGGTTTTAATCCGCCTTCTGGCAGCTCTAAGCGAGAGTTTTGTTTCGTTTCTTCAACGTTCTTGATGTTCTGATTCGGCGTTCGAATATCAAAATCTTGTTCGACTAACTCAATATCCATGGAATGGGTGCGTGCTTTTGCCAAAACTCCAGCCCGTTTGATGACATGTTCGAGTTCTCGAACGTTGCCTGGCCACGAATAATCCTTAAGTGCGTGAACGAGCGTAGGGGACAAGCGAATGCTGTTCAATCCGAGCTTACTTCTCAAGTGTTCAGCAAAGAAGCCCGCCAGCAACACAACATCATCCTCGCGTTCGCGAAGAGGTGGCACATGAAGTGGGAAGACGCTTAGGCGGTGATATAAGTCGGCTCGAAAACGCCCAGCGGTGACTTCTTCATGCAAAATACGGTTGGTGGCGGCGACAATGCGTGTATTGACTCGGATATGACGGTCGTCACCCACTCGTTGGATGTCGCCGTATTGTAGGGCTCGAAGTAACTTGGCTTGTAGCTCTAATGACAGTTCACCGACTTCATCCAAAAACAGTGTGCCGCCATCTGCTTGTTCGAATTTACCCTTACGATTACTGATTGCGCCCGTAAATGCGCCTTTGATGTGCCCAAACAGTTCGCTCTCTGCTACGGACTCCGGCAGTGCCGCACAGTTGAGGTAAACCAAGGTATTGCTGGAACGATTGGAGCGATGGTGAATAGCACTGGCGACCAACTCTTTACCCACGCCAGTCTCACCCATGATCAGTACAGACAACTCGGTATCGGCGACTGCATCTATTTGTTCTTGAAGATTCTTCATCCCCTGAGAGTTGCCAATGATTTCGTTGCTCAAGGTGCGTTTTTCGGCGTAGGAATCACGTGGCAGGCTCGTTTGAGTTTCTAGTTGCTCTAACAGTAGAGCTGTATGTAAGCCACCTGCGGCTAATGCACTAACAAAACGTAATTCTTGGTTACGCAACCCATCAAATTGGTTGGGGTCGAAGGCGTCAATCGTAATAGCACCAATGAGTTGATCGTCGATCAGCAAAGGTAAACCAATGCAGGAATGGACATGCAGTTTGTCATCGTGGTTTGGAATCAAGCCGTCGTAAGGATCAGGTAAGTCGCTGTCAGAGGGAAAGCGCACGATGTCGCCAGCTCGGGCAATGGCTTCTAACCTTGGGTGCTGCTCAATGGAGAAGCGGCGTCCCAGCACTTCTTCTGCCAAACCATTGATCGCTAATGGCTTAAAGTGCTGATCTTCATACAAAAGAAGGGCCGAAGAGTCACACTTTAATACCTCTCGAATCGTGGTCAACAACGTATCAAAACGAGCTTGCTGAGTGAGTGCCGAGTTAAGGTCTTGTGTGATGTGTAGCCACTGCGCGATTAAAGAAGTCATAACCAATACCAATTGTGTCAATATGACTATTGTAGTGTCTTAATGACAATTTTCAACTGTGTCTTAATGACAGTCTTTATTGTTGATTTTGTTTTAACTTGTTGAAAATAAAGGAAGTAAAAAGTTGGCATGCCCGATGCAATATAAAAGTCAGTTCTTCTTATTTATTTCGTCATTCAAGGTAGTAATTATGACAATTCACGTAAAAAACAACATTCATTGGGTAGGTCAGCGCGATTGGGAAGTTCAGGACTTCCATGGTACAGAATACAAAATGACAAAAGGTACCAGCTACAACAGTTATCTAATTCGTGAAGAGAAAACCGTACTGATTGATACGGTCGATCATCGATTCAGTCAACAATTCATCCAAAATTTAGAGATGGAAATCGACCTTAAGTCTATCGACTTTATCGTGGTAAACCATGCAGAAGAAGATCACTCGGGCGCATTGTCTGCATTGATGGAGAAGATCCCGAACACGCCAATTTACTGTACAGAAGCGGCGATTGACTCCATCGTTGGTCATCACCACCATCCCGAGTGGAACTTCAAAACCGTAAAAACGGGCGACAGTATCGATATCGGCAATGGCAAGCAACTGGTGTTTGTGGAAGCGCCAATGCTGCATTGGCCGGACAGCATGATGACATACCTAACGGGCGATGCGGTGCTATTCAGTAACGACGCATTTGGTCAGCACTACTGCGATGAACGTCTGTTCAATGATGAAGTGGATCAAAATGAATTGATGGAGCAGTGTTTGCGTTACTACTCAAACATCCTAACGCCATTTAGCAGCTTGGTAACCGCTAAAATCAAAGAAGTGCTGAGCTTCAACTTGCCTGTCGACATGATCGCAACGTCACACGGTATTGTATGGCGCGATAATCCGGTTCAAATCATCGAGCAATACTTGGCGTGGGCAGACAATTATCAAGAAGATCGCATTACGATTTTCTACGATTCTATGTCAAATAACACCCGAATGATGGCAGATGCCATTGCGCAGGGCATTCACGATGTCGATCCTGGTGTGGCGGTTAAAGTCTTTAATGTCTCTAAGCACGATAAGAATGAAATTCTCGCCAATGTATTCCGCTCAAAAGGTATCTTAGTTGGTTCGTCTACGATGAATAACGTCATGATGCCGAAGATCGCAGGCATGCTAGAAGAAATTACCGGTCTGCGCTTTAAAGCGAAGAAAGCCGCTGCGTTCGGTAGCTACGGGTGGAATGGTGGCGCGGTGGATCGTATCCATGCTCGATTGACCGACGCAGGCTTTGAAACCGCAGTGAGTTTGAAAACCAAATGGCGACCAGATGGTAAAGCGATGCGTGAGTGCCGTGAACATGGTCAGAATATCGCGAAATTGTGGGCGAAGCATGACCTGACGAGCCCTGTTTTTGCACCGACGATTGCTGCGTCTGCACCACAAGTTCAATCACAACCCGCTGCACAAGTAGCAACACAAGCTGTGGTAGATGCTGCTCCTAGTAACCCTAGTACCGAGGCGCATCCTGCAGATTGTCAATGCATGGTTTGTACGGTTTGCAATTGGGTTTACGACCCAGCTAAAGGTGAGCCTAATCAAGGTGTTGAACCAGGTACGGCTTGGACTGAAGTGCCAGATTACTTCTTGTGCCCAGAATGCCACTTGGGTAAAGACGTTTTTGTCGAATACAACGGGTAAGGGGGCGAATATGCAAGCTCCTATTGTGATTATTGGTAGCGGCTTTGCGGCTTACCAATTGGTGAAAACAGTGCGTCGAATGGACGCACATATTCCGCTGCAAGTGTTTACTGCTGATGATGGCGCGGAATACAACAAGCCTGATTTGAGTCATGTATTTAGCAATAAGCAAACCGCCCAAGACCTAGTGGTTAAGAGTGGAGAAGCGTTTGCACAGGAACACAACATTGAGTTATTTGCCCATACCATGATTGAGCATGTCGATGTGCAAGCTCAGCAAGTGGTAGTCAATGGTCAAGTCTATCCTTACTCCAAATTGGTATTTGCGACAGGTGCGAGAGCCTTTGTGCCACCGATGTCAGGCAATGCGGCATCTGAGGTGATCACGTTAAACTCACTCCAAGAATACCAATTGGCAGAAGAGAAAATTAGCCGTGCGAAACGTGTTTTAGTGATTGGTGGTGGGTTGATCGGCGTCGAGATTGCCATGGATCTCGCGACCAGTGGTAAAGCGGTTACGGTGGTTGAGCCAAATCCCCGTTTGCTCGCTAACCTGATTCCTGAATTCGTTGCATTACCGCTCGAAAGCCAACTTAAGCAGCAAGGTATTCAACTTGCTTTGGAGACCGGGGTTGTCGCGATCAATCACTCAGATGATTCGCTGGTAGCAAGCGTGAGCAAAGGTAATGCAATCGAAGCCGATGTAGTGATTTCAGCGGCGGGTTTACGTGCTAACACTTGGTTAGCGAAGGCTTGTGGGGTGTGCGTCAATAAAGGCATCAAGGTGGATGCTCGATTACAGACATCAGCAGCCAATGTATTTGCATTAGGCGATTGCGCCGAGATCCAAGGTCGAATGATGCCGTATCTCCAACCGATCGTGCTAAGTGCCAATGTGTTAGGCAAACAGCTACTGGGGCAAGAAGCAGAGTTGAAACTACCACCTATGATGGTAAAGGTGAAAACGCCGAGCTACCCAATTCAATTAGCGGGCGATTTTAGTTCGGTGATGAACTGGAGCGTGCAGATTTCTCAAACTGGTATTGCCGCAAAGGCTGAAGATGAAAATAGTCGACTCATGGGCTTCGTCGTGACGGGCGAACAAGTCAGCCAAGCATTTCCATTACTTCGAGAGTTGTCTCAAGCCGGTCAGGCTTAACCGATTTAAACGAAAAGAATTGTAATTAGAGAGGGTATCATTATGTCGCACATACGAATTCCTAAAGACTGGACTGTTCAACGTTCAACGCCTTTCTTCACTAAAGACAATGTGCCACCAGCGCTACTGACTCATCATAATACCGCTGAGGGTGTGTTTGGGCAGCTGTGTGTCATGGAAGGGCAAGTGACTTACTACGGCTTTGCTGATGAAAATGCCACAGAAGCAGAATTGGTGGTGGTGATTAATGCAGGCCAGTTTGCTACCAGTCCTCCGCAATATTGGCACCGAATTGAGATGAGCGATGATGCTCAGTTCAACATCAATTTTTGGTCGAACAAAGATAAGAGTGGGCAAGCGATGTTCCACGCGAAGAAATAACGCATACAGAAGTGAATACAGCGCTAATTTGTCGGGAAGAAGCGTTTACTATCACACTATGCATTAAGCGTAGGCAAAAGAGCAGAGATTCGTCTCTGCTCTTTTTTGTCTCTTACTTTACGACGATTACAAATGATGTTGAATAATGGTTTGCGTACACAGAACTCCGACGAGAAGAGCGTTAAAACGAAACCGTGCTCTCATTTATGTGATGGATATCAATTATATAGTTGGAATATAACAAAAAGTTACGATATTTTTGTTATGTTATAACGTAATTAATGTTGAAAAGCTCGAGTTATTCGGAAAGAATCAACTTAAGGAAATACTATGACGCTAAAAAAAGTGGCTCTATTTTGCGCACTGGCATTCGCAACTAACGCAATGGCAGATGTGGAGGTCAAAGATACCAACAACTTTAACGATGTTGCGGCTAAAGTAAATCAGCTGAAAGAAGCAGGGAAAAATCCACTGATCGTGGTTGATATCGACAATACTTTGCTGACTTCGACTTCCGATATTGGGGGCGATATTTGGTACCAATGGCAACGCGGTAAATTGGATGTGAAGCCGAAAGATGGCGATAAAGTCGATTGTCTTTTTCAAGACTCCATCGGCATGCTGTACGAGCTAGTACCGATGAAAACCATCGAAAATGGCGTGCCTGCGATGTTGCGCGGCTGGCAAGATGATGGTCTAACGGTGATGGCTCTAACGTCTCGTTCTCCAAATTATCGTTACGCCACAGAGCGTGAAATGATGCGTAATCAATTTGATATGACACGCACTGCGCTTAAAGAGAAAGGTTCAGATGCACTGCCTATCTATATCGATAATCCCAAGCGCCCGCTGAGCTACATCAATGGCATTATGATGACCACAGGTATGAACAAAGGCACCATGCTTGAGTACATTTTAGATAAGACAGATCAAAGCTTTAGTGACGTTGTGTTTGTTGATGACAGTGAGAAGAACGTCGTCAATATGAAGAATGCCTACAAAGATGACAAAGCAGTAGATATGACAATCTTCCACTATACCAAAGTAGAGCATGACCGTATTGCAGCAAATGGAGCAGTACTAACACAGGAACAAGCAAATAAGATGGCGAGTGATTGGAAAGCGTTAAACAAAGTCCTGGACCAGATTGCGCCTGCACGTATGGGTGACACTTGTTTGGGTCAATAACCAGATGAAAAAGTGATTTAGGTTTGTTGCTTGCGCCGGGTTATTAATACCCGTTTAGAGAGATGGAGGGGTCCAATCGATTTTTTCGGATTATTTACTGGTCTTGCAACCTTATCCAAAGCGATATCAATGTTGGTATCGCTTTTTTTCTGCCTGTAGAAAGCTAGATTCGATCCTGTTCTGCTTATTCTGAAATCATTCAGGATTTGAATGGGTATAGAGGTCTAACTTGATGATTTTATAGACAATTAAATATCACTAAACTGTCATTTAAATAGGAATCAATAGTCCTGATGTAAGCCTCATCCTACAATTTCTTCATTGCGACGGAGCGACAAGCTTAAGGAAAGTCATCACTCAGTTACGTTTTAGCATTGTTTAGATCGTCTTAAACGTCTAAAGCGTCTTAAACTAGGAGCTTCCACAATGAATTTAATGTTGGACTACGCCTCTCTGGCGATCTTATTTGTGGTGCTGTTAATTCTGATTTTTGGATTGATAGCTTTACATGATATCCCCTACGAAATTGCAAAAAAGCGCAACCATCCCCATGCCGATGCGATTCATATTGCCGGTTGGGTGAGCTTGTTCTTTCTTCATGTGATTTGGCCGTTTCTTTGGATATGGGCAGCCATGTACGACGGAGAGAAGCAAAACTGGTTAGGTGCTAAGCCTTCGGTATCTCAACAAGATTATGAGCAACTACTGGTTCGTATCAATCAACTTGAGCAAGTGAGAGGGGACGAATAATGGAAACTCTTATCATCCTAAGTTACGTAGCGCTGTGCGTTATCGTATTTCGAGTATTTCGTGTACCTAAAACCAAGTGGACACTCACCACGGCATCCGTTATTGGCATGTTCATCGTGGGATGGATTTTTCTCTATATGGCAATGTATCAACCCGTTTCTCGCATGGCGCGTTTGTACAGTGTGACGACACCAATCACTTCTCAGGTAGAAGGTATAGTTACTCACGTGTATGTGCAAGGAAACCAACAAGTGAAAGCGGGTGACCCTCTCTATCAAATTGACGATACACCGTTCAAAGATAAAGTGAGCCGTATTCAAGGTGATATCAGTCGTACCGAATCAGCGATTGATTTCTATCAGGCGGAGCTGGAGAGATACCAAAAGTTAGGGCGTAAGGGGTATTCTTCTCAAGAGAAAGTGGACGATATTGAGAACCAATTGCTGGAACAAAAGGCAAATAAGAGCAAATATCAATCAGAGTTAGCTGTTGCTGAGTTTAAACTAGGCAAAACCACCGTCACCGCACCAACGGATGGCTATGTCACGCAAGTGGCGCTGCGTCCGGGGATGAAGAGTCGCATTGTGCCGTTTCAAGGCAACCTGACCTTCGTCCACAAAGAAGACAAACAACTGTTTGCTGCATTTAAACAAGCGCCAGCACGATACGTGAAAGTCGGCTATCCGGCGGAAGTGACCTTCAATACCATTCCCGGTCATGCTTACAAGGCGCATGTGACACAAGTGAATGACATTTTTGCTCAAGGCGCGGTATCACCATCAGGTAACATGAAGTACCCAGAACAAATTCCTGCTGGTGGTCGAATCTTAGTGAAAGTGGAACTGGATAATCCAGACTTGGTAAAAGACATGCCATTGCCATCCGGCACAGATGCACATGTTGCGGTGTACTCACCGAAATGGGAAATGTTCAGTATCGTACGTAAAGTGATTCTGAGAATGCAGAGTTGGCAAAACTGGTTATTCGAAGGCTAATGACATCAAGGGCAAAGCAGCAGGCTTTGCCCTTTTTCTATGGGTGTACTGCTATTGCTCGTCTGTTACTTAATGGATTGAGCGACCGCCTGTTTAATTGCATTCCTCAGCCATTCATGCCCTTTGTCGTTCTTTTGTGATTGGTGCCAAGTCATGTAAATAGGCACCTTATTGGCTTCAAAGGGCAAAGGGAAAGCGTTCAATCCGAGCTTGCTTGCTAAGTTGTCAGAGAACCAACGCGACGTAACGCATATCCAATCGGTTTGCGACACTAACTGTAGCGCTGTCATGGTCGAGCCGGTGGAGTAAGCCACTTGCCTCGGGGGCAGCGTATCTTCGATGATCAAAGAGTCTAAAGCGTTGGTGTTAAGTCGCTGCGTTCTCCAAGTTACATGAGATTCACGCATGAAGTCGTCGTACGTGAGTGCGTCCTGAATACGAGGATGACCTTGGCTTACCGTCACCATCAGTTCTTGTTCAAACAACAATTCATTGTGATAACCATGATCCGTCAAAGGCACGGTAGCAAGGATCACATCTACGCGTCGGCGTCTTAAATCGTCTTGGCGGTCTTGTTCGTTCAAGTGTTCCACATCCGCTTCAATAGACACCAATGGTGCATGCTGAGATTTGTATTTCGCCAAAGCTGGTACAAGCATTAAATCGATGTCTTTATGGCTAGAGATTCGAAACGTGCGTTGGCTGGTTTCTGGCGTGAATTCTTGACGAGATTTCGAACCGTTGATTAATAGGCTTAAAGGCTCTTTGATTTCTGCGTGTAACTCAATCGCGAAATTCGTCGGAACGATGCCTCTGCCTTGACGAACAAAGAGGGGATCTTGGTATTGATCTCTTAACTTGTTGAGTGCGTGACTCACGGCGGGCGCAGTGATGTTTAACGCGGTAGCAGCATCGTTGACGCTTTTTGACTTCATGACCGCATCAAACGTTTTTAACAAGTTAAGGTCCATAGGCTATCTCTTTGATTTACTTTATCTTCAATGTAGGTGGATAGCGTAAAGATTTCGAGGATTATTTCTGTCAGGCAAGATTCAAATCATCACCAACGAAAAGACCAGAGTATGGGTTCTGTTCTTTTCGTTGGTTGAAAAGGGTTATAAACACTGTAGTAAACGGCGAGGTAGCGCGGTTTGATCCATCCAATGATTTGGAATCGACATTGGTGTGTCGTAGTAACTTGCCCCAAGAATGGCACCGAGCGGAATAGCTCGTCCACTTGAATCGCCACCACAGTAAATGTTCTCACGCATGGTGGTTTCGTAGCTTTCTGAGTTCATCAACAAATGACAAATCACCACAAATGAAGCATCTAAACCGCAATGCATCCCAATCGACTCCGCAACGCTGGTGGCACTTCTTCCGCTCATGGCTTCTGCACGTTGAATGTCGTTAGCAATCGTCGGAGAAACCGTCTGAGCTGCCATTACACACGCTTTGGGCGCAGCGCCTTGCAATGCCATCTGAATCATCACTGCGATAGCTTGGGCATACATAACTGCGGTGTCGTTGTTATTGGTAACCCGCACGGCGGAATCGACCAGTTTGGCGAGTTTGTCATCATCGGAATGAAAAGCCACCAAAGGCGGAAGCTTGGATAATGCTGGATTCTGCGTGTCGTCAGCCCCACATAGAGTCACGCGCAGTTCTTTGGCTTCCAACTCATGAATGTTGAGCAGTGTTTGCTTTGTCGGTTTGTCTGTATAGCCCTGCCATTTACCACCAAAATCAAACCATTCTCGAAAGGAGCGAATGTAACGCGCCTCGTCGTAGTGTCCGGTTTGAACCAGAGCGTCTAACATGGCAACAAGCTGTGTTCCGTAGTGGGTGAGATCACCGACTTGCTTGCTACCGTGGGCAAAATAACCTTTGTCATGGTATTCAGTTCGGTTAGGTTGATGAAATTCCGGATGCGGAGAACCAAACTGCCTGATGAGTTCTTGATCGTAAAGCCAATGAAATCCGAGAGATGCTGCATCACCGACGAGTGCGCCGATAATGGCATGAAGAGAGCGAGCGTTTCTATGAGTCATCTTGCCACCTATATCAACAGGGCTACTCAATAAGTCTTACACAGTTTCTTGGTTTTGTAGGTAAATTTTTCTGTTTTGGATCAAGACTATAGTGCTTAATTAACCATTGCTTTACTAGGGTTAAAAAACTAGGGTTAAAAGCAAAACGCCCCGCGAGTGGCGAGGCGTTGGTTTTAGTGGCGTACTATTAATAATTACGATTAGCTGTAAGCGCGTGCGACACGACCTTCACAATCCAAAGTGACCTGTTTTGCGTAAGCCGGAATGAAAACTGATTGTCCTTTTTCAACTACGCATGTTTCGCCGTTTGCGTGAGTTAGCACAAGCTTGGTATCCAGAGGCATAAGGATCTCAGCGGTTTGAACTTCTAGAGTGCGCTGGTGAGCTTGCTTAACGATAGCGAATTTGAAATCGTCTACAGGAATTGGGTATTCCAACATATCGTCGATTTCATTCGGTGCAAGCAATAGGCTGTCGAACGGCTTCTCGTTGAAGCGTGTACACGCAACAAGCTCTTTCACGTCCATGTATTTTGGTGTCAGGCCCGCGCGCAGTACGTTGTCTGAGTTCGCCATGATCTCAAGACCTGTACCTTTCAAGTAAGCGTGTGGCGTTTCTGCATCCAAGAACATGGCATCACCCGGTTGTAGGGTAATCACATTAAGCATCAGTGGCGCAAACAAACCAATATCGCCAGGGTATTGCTTCTCTAGCTCAAGAATAAGGTTGAACAGAGGTAAGCCGGTGATGCGAGCTTGAGCCAATAGCACCGTCAACGCCATCTCTTTCTGTTCGCCCTCTAGTGACAGTAGACCCGAGAAGAAGGTCGCCAAGCCAGTTGGCGTTTGGTTTGCGATAAGGTCATCCACCAAGCCTTGTAGCTCAGGAATCGCCAGCTCAGAGAAGAAGCTGATGATTTCACTTGTTGGGCGGAAGCCATTCATCGCTTGGTATTCGGTTAGCGCGTAAACCAACTCAGGTTTGTGGTTTGGATCTTTGTAGTTACGGTTTGCAGCGGTTAGGGGAATGCCTTGTTTTTCTTCCAGTGCAAAGCCTAATTCTGCTTGCTGTTTGTTTGGGTGAACCTGAATCGACAGTGCTTTCTCAGCGGCAAGCACTTTAAACAGGTATGGAAGTTCACCAAAACGGTTTGCGACTTCTTCACTCAGAAAGGCATTCATGTCTTGAGCAATCAGTGAAGACAGTTTGGTCTCCTCACCGTTTACCATCACCAATGAGCAACCGTTTGGATGCGCGCCCATCCATACTTCTGCTTGTGGTTCGCCCGTTGGGTTTTCAATGCCAAACAGTTGGTTAACAGAAGTAGTACTGCCCCAAGCGTAGTTTTGAATCACGTTGTTCATCAGGAAAAACATCGGATGCTTAGCTTGAGTTTGAATCGTTTGTGTATCGGACATCGTTAAATCAGACATAGAGTGTCACCATGAGAGAAAATCATGGCTTGGACGACATTGTCCAAGCCATAGGAGCCATTTGGGGGTATGGGTGATTAAGCGGCTGCTTGCATCATTTTTGCTTTGCGAACTTTCTTCAGAGTTACACACGTTACTGCGGTAACTACTGCGCCAACTGCCATACAAATCAGAGCAAGTACTGGATGGTTCATCGCGCCAAGTAGAGCCACAACTGGACCGCCGTGAGCAACACTGTTGGTAATGCCGAATGAGAACGCCATTACTGCCGCTACCATTGAGCCAAGTACGTTTGCAGGAATCACTGACATTGGATCTTGCGCTGCGAACGGAATCGCACCTTCAGAGATACCAACCAGACCCATTGCACCAGCTGCTTTGCCCGCTTCGGTTTCTGATTCTTCGAACAGGTCGAACTTACGACCAAGCGCCGTTGCCAGTGCCATGCCTAGAGGTGCAACAGGGATTGCACACGCCATCGCACCCATAAATTGAGTTTGACCGCTCGCAATCATGCCCACAGAGAATAGGAATGCGACCTTGTTGAATGGACCACCCATATCGAAGCCAGCCATACCACCAAGTACGATACCCAGTAGAACGACGTTACCTGTACTCATGCTTGTTAGTAGTGCAGTCAGACCATCCATTAGGCTTGCGATTGGCGCGCCGATAACGAAGATGAAAAGACCAGCGATGAACAACGAACCTGTGATTGGCGCAATCATGATTGGCACCAAAGGTTGAATGAACTTGTGGTAGTTAATCGACGTAATCCACTTCACGAAGTAACCCACAAGCAGACCAGCGATGATGGCACCGATAAAGCCTGTACCTGCGTCTGCGCCGTAGAAAGAACCGTTGTTTGCAATCCAACCACCGATCAAGCCAGGAGCTAGAGCAGGACGGTCAGCAATCGCGTAAGCAATGTAACCCGCTAGGATTGGGATCATCAGCGTAAAGGCAACCACACCTACGTTGAGGATTTGGTTCCACATGCTGCCTTCAGGAATAGCCATGCCCGCTTCACTTGGTTGACCACCGACTGCAAGAGCAAGTGCAATCAACAGACCACCCGTTACAACGAATGGGATCATGTGTGATACGCCGTTCATCAAGTAGCGGTACAGGTCAGAGCGAGCCTGAGAGGCTTTGTTTGCAACAGACGCTTGTGCATTGCTGCTTGCTTCTGCTTGGTATTCTGGAGCGCTTAACGCTTCGTTAATCAGACCTTGAGCATCGCGGATAGGGGCTTTTACGTTGGTTTTAACCACGCGTTTACCCGCAAAGCGGTTCATGTCGACTTGTTTGTCACATGCCACGATGATTGCGTCTGCACGTTCGATTTCTTCTGTGGTTGGGCTGTTTTTCACACCGATTGAACCGTTGGTTTCAACCTTGATTTCGTAGCCCATCGCCGCTGCACCTTTTTCTAGTGCTTCTGCTGCTAGGTAAGTGTGCGCAACGCCCGCAGGACAACCAGTAACACCAATGATGAAGCCTTGGTTTGCTGGTGCGTCTGCCACTGCTTGCGGCTCTTCTTTAGCAAGTAGGAGTGCCAGTGCGTCTTGGCTGTTTGCTGCACCTAAGAACGCATCAATGAAACCATCTTCAATCAGTTTTGAAGACAGTTCTGCAAGAACTTCGATATGGTGGTTATCGCCACCGTCTGGAGAAGCGATCATGAAGAACAGTTTTGAAGGTAAACCGTCTTCTGCGCCGTATTCGATACCTGATTTGCTTACGCCGATCACAACCGCTGGTTCAAGAACTGCTGCACTTTTCGCGTGTGGGATAGCAACGCCATCTTCAAATCCGGTGTTACCTAATTCTTCACGTGCTTTTATATCTGCAAGAAATTGCTCTTGGTCTGAAATACGACCTTGGGCGTGTAGAACTGCAACCAGTTCTTTAAATACGTCTTCTTTTGAAGTCGCTTGAAGATCAAGCTTAATCAAGTCTTCATTTATTAGTTTGGTGATCATTGTCGAACCCCTATAAATATAATTTTTATTTCAGGGGTATTTTGAAATTAACCAAGCGGAGACAGTAGTGAAGAAAAAATGCATTTACTGGACGATTGTAACCGCCCGACTAGAGTGTGATGTAGATCGTCTACTGGATAAGCTTACTGCATATCTGTGACATTATGTGGAAGTCGATGAACCATAAGTGAAATGTGTCATTGCTCCCATATATAAGGGTTTAAAGGCTTTGTTGATGATTTGCTAGACTGGATAATTGATGCGTTAACTGGATTTTTGTAACCTTAAAATGGAAGTGTGATTTTGCTCAATAGCACAAAAATCCAGTAGGGTGTATATCTATAGGTATAGCATCATGGATGCGTGTTTAAGAGTACGTAAAATGATTTTTCATGATTTGATTTCATCAGTATTAAACGAGCGAGAACCATTCCACAATATATGGTTTGCTGGTGATTTTCATACACCACCTGAATTTAGCTATCAGGTTAACTTCCCTCGATTAGAATTGGTCTTATCTGGTGAATATATTAATGAAATGGAAAGTCATGATCGCAAAGTGACGCATATCGTGGCGAAAACCGGTGATGCGATATTTATTCCGCCTAACTGTTGGAATAAACCTGACTGGGATACAGACTGCTCGGTATTAAGTATTCTCTTTGGTCGCCGTCAATTGGGTTTGAGTCTCGTGTCCAAACGTAAAGGGGAAGCGAGCTTTTACGATATTCAAAAACACAGTATTCAAACTCGTTCTGGATTTGCCATTGATAATATCTTGGAAGCGCTGAGTTCATTGGCTCGTGAGTGCAATAAAAAGCCAATGGATGAGTTGTTGCTGCAAGCCTTGTTGCAATACGCTAAGTCGATGTTAGATGCGCCTATTGAGACGCAGGCGCACAGCCGAGTGCAAGATCTGTATCAGGGTATTTGTATCTATATCCAAGAGAACTTCCATCGTCCAATCACACGTGACAGTATTGCGTCGAGGTTCAGCATCTCTTCTAACCATTTGTCGCGTTTGTTCCGTCAGCAAGGTCACATGACGTTAGCCGATTACATTACGTGGGTTCGAGTAGATCGCGCGAAGTTTATGCTCAAGAAATACAACTTTAAGTTGAATGAGGTATCGGTGCGCTGTGGATTCAAAGATGTGAACTATTTCTGCCGAGTCTTCAAGAATCGCACTGGCAGAACGCCGACGGAATATCGCGGTTCAATTTAGAACGGAAACTAAAACGGTAAAGGTTAAGCAAGCAGCCTCGACATGGCGTACATCAGAAGTGCCTGTAAGTCGACGCTGCTTTTTGTTAGCAGTAAACGCTCAGCCATTTGGTCGGTCAGCAGGTTACGAGTTAAGTTGGTCGCTGCAATGATGTGCTCGCGTGTGGGCTTTGCTGGCATTACTAATGCTATGGCAAGATGCACTTCACCCATTTTAGATGCCCAATCCATCGGTATCTCATTGGCGATCACTGCGATAGAAATGTGGTCCACACCTTCGAACATGACGTGGGGCAGGGCAATGCCTGGTGTGACTGCGGTCGAAGATCGTTCTTCGCGTTTGATAAAGGCGAGAATGAGTTCGTCTGGGTGAATCGGATGAATAAGCTGCGCTAGCCCTTTCAAGCACTCAAACTTGGTGAGCTCAGTGTGCGCTTTGGCGTAATGCCATTTAATTTCACAAGGCGGGCAGATTTGCGGAAGACGCTCAGCAAGTTGGCTTGAGAACTCGTAGTTGATGTGAGAACCCACAACGGTGAAGTTCTCAGCAATCATATCTTTGATAACGAAACAGGCAAGCTCGGCGTCAATACCAATAGCCGTGATTTGACACAAGTCGCCTTGCTGCAAGCCAACTTGTAAAACCGCGATTGACTTAGTGAGTTCAGCGACGCGATTTTGGGTTATGTTGATGATGTGTAATGTGCTTTTGAACTTTTTGGCGACGCGATTGAGGGGCTGTGCGACATGAGCACTGGCATTAATATCGTCGACAAAAAAGGTGATTTGGTATTCGTTCATCAGCACAGCGTATCATCGACAGTGTACAAGGAATACTTTATCGACATTGAGTAACACGTCTTCAATCGGGATTTGGACTTTGTTGGTGCCTTCAAAGCGAGCTGGTTGTTCAATCTCAATATCGGACACAATTAAGACACGATCCGCTTGTGCAATATCGTGGGGAGTGAGCTGATTCTCAATACCCATTGCACCTTGCGTCTCAACCTTAATTTGTACGTTATGCTTAGGCGCAGCTTTCATTAGTGCATCTGCCGCCATATAAGTATGAGCGATGCCTGTAGGGCACGCTGTCACCGCTACGATCTTCATGTTCTATCCACTTTATTTTTTTGTGGATTTTAGCATAGTGACCGTCGGAAGGATGGATTTAAAGCAGATAATCGCAAGAGCTCTATCACAGTTTAAATCTCATGTTACATTAATCCAGTTAATGCACTTTTTGTCCTGTATTGGAAAGGACGAGTGTTGGTTACTCTGTACACAGTCATAGATGGAACAAATAACTCATGACTCTCGAGCGTGAACATTGCAAGGTACAAACAATGGACATATTAAACCTTATTGAACCGGAAACCATTTGCTTGGATTTGCAGGCTCAAACCAAAGATGAAGCGCTCAAAGAGCTCGTCGAATTGTTGGACGCTGCGGGCAAGCTCACTAGCAAAAGTCAGTTCTTGGCGGACATTTGGAAACGAGAAGAGATTGGCAATACCGGTTTTGACGAGGGTATTGCCATTCCTCACGCCAAAAGCAATGCGGTCGCAAAACCTGCAGTCGCAGTAGGCATCAGCCGCAAAGGGATTGATTACGGTGCTGATGACGGCGAACTGTCTGACGTATTTTTCATGCTGGCCTCTCCGGATGGGGATGATCATCACCACATCGAAGTCTTGGCACAAATCTCCACCAAAATCATTGAAGATGGTTTCGTCAATAAGTTAAAAGCGGCGAAATCAGTGGATGAAGCACACGAACTACTCACTGACATTCAGTCGAACGCAAACGACTCAGGTTTAGATCCTCTGGAATTCGCATCCGAACCCCTTAGCCCTTGGGCACAAAAGCTGAGCAGAATGAAAGAGCACTTGCTGTTCGGCACTTCACATATGATCCCGTTTATTGTCGCGGGCGGTGTATTGCTATCTCTCTCTGTGATGATCTCAGGTCATGGTGGGGTTCCGAAAGAAGGCATTCTGGCTGATATCGCCAAAATGGGTATTGCTGGTCTGACACTATTTACCGCGGTATTAGGTGGTTACATTGCCTATTCGATCGCTGATAAGCCTGGTCTTGCTCCGGGAATGATTGGATCTTGGATTGCGGTTAGTCATTACAACACTGGCTTCTTGGGCGCGATTGTCGTCGGATTTTTCGCCGGCTTTGTGGTTTGGCTACTGAAGAAGATTCAATTGCCGGACAGCATGAGCTCCCTCGGCTCGATTTTTATCTACCCACTGGTTGGTACGTTTGTCACCTGTGGCGCTGTGATGTGGGTGATCGGCTCACCGATCGCCAGCGCAATGACAACCATGAACGATGTGCTCACGGGTATGGCGGGCTCAGGCAAAGTGATGTTGGGCACCGTGCTGGGTGCAATGACGGCGTTTGATATGGGCGGTCCTATCAACAAAGTGGCGACTTTGTTTGCTCAGACTCAAGTGAATACTCAGCCGTGGTTGATGGGTGGTGTCGGTATCGCGATTTGTACCCCGCCTTTGGGTATGGCGTTAGCAACTTTTCTATCGCCAAGTAAGTTTAAACGTGATGAACGTGAAGCGGGTAAAGCCGCGGGCATCATGGGTATGATTGGCATCAGCGAAGGAGCAATTCCGTTTGCGGCGGGTGACCCAGCTCGCGTACTGCCTGCGATTGTTGCTGGTGGTATCGTCGGTAACGTGATTGGGTTTATGTTCCATGTCATTAACCATGCTCCGTGGGGCGGCTGGATTGTGCTGCCAGTTGTGGACGGCAAGATTGGCTACATAGTTGGCACAATTGCAGGTTCGCTTACTACAGCATTGATTGTTATTGCGCTTAAGAAGACAGTCACAGAAGACGATAGCTCTGTCGGTCAATCTCAAGCTTATACGTCTGTGCAAGGCGAGGGCGAAGCAGACATTCTTGCCGTGACGTCTTGTCCATCAGGTGTGGCGCACACCTTCTTAGCGGCGAAGTCACTAGAAAAAGCTGCCTGTGCGTTAGGCATTAAGATCAAGGTTGAAACGCAAGGTGCGAACGGCATCATTAACCGAATCACTGACAAAGATATCGCCAAGGCGAGGTTTGTAATCTTCGCTCACGATGTCGCCATCAAAGAGCCGGAGCGATTCAGAAAAATGAAGGTGCTGGATGTCAGCACTAAAGACGCGATGCTCAATGCGGCAGCACTGTTGCAGGCGAAAAGAATCCCTTAAGTATGTAGCCCCCTAACTCAGGCTATCTGCTAGTTAGCTCCATCATTTTTGATGGAGCTTTTTTATCCCTGAGAAAAGTGCTTAACCAAGAAATCAATAAAAGTGCGAATTCGCTGAGGTTGGTACTCACTATCTTTGTAAACCATGTACATTGGTAGCTTAACTGATTGATATTGCGTTAGTACTTGAATCAGTTCACCGTTGTTAAGCTCTTGTTCTACCATCCATTTTGGCATTGCCGCGATGCCTTGCCCAAGCTTTGCCATTTGCACCAACATCTCGGGGCTATCACTTCGCACCTGCTCTTTCACTTTGACTTTAATGGCTTCATCACCATCGCTGAAACGCCACAAGTTAGATGGATTAGAGAGTGAGTAGGTTAAACAAAGATGTTTGCTCAAATCGTTAGCGATATGGATAGGTTTGTTCTTGTCGAGGTAGTTGGGAGACGCGAAGTAAACCAATTCGTTATCCATCAGCCAACGCGCTTTTAACCCCGAGTCTTTTAGGTAGGCGGCACGAATCGCGATATCAACATTGCCTTCAACTAAATCGACAAACTTGTCCGAAACTGACACATCGACGCTAAGCTCCGGATGTTGGTTGAGAAACTCATTCAGCGGCGCAGATAACAAGCGAACGCTAAACGCACTCGGTACTGAAAGCTTGAGCTCGCCAGAGACCGACGCTTGCTCTCGTCTAAGCTGCGACTCGAAGGTATCCATTTGCTCTGTGAGTGTCTGCGCCAGTTCGAGATACTGCTTTCCACCAGAAGTTAAGCTAATAGCGCGAGCATGACGATGAAACAAAGTGATGCCAATTTCTCTCTCAAGCCACGCGATCTTCTTACTCACTGCGCTCTGAGTGGTATTGAGCTCATTGGCGGCAGAGGTAAATGAACCTAACTGAGCGACACGAGAAAAGACTTTCAAACAATCAAATTTATCCATGAGGCATTCCTGTTTGGAATGATAAGTAGCTAAATATTACCCTCCTTAAGTTTCAAGTGGAATGCTTTAATGCTTCCATCATCTGTTCGGGAGTTAAAATTATGGTGTTTATTCAAGGGTTGTTAATCGCGTTTTTCTTGTTTGCCAGTTCTATCAAAATCATCGGTTGGGTGAAGCCGATTTTTGAGCCACAGCTCGCTTTCTTTCATAAATATGGATTGAACCGTGCCGCTATGTTTTTGGTTGGACTGGTTGAGGTAACGGGTGCAATTTTGATGTTAATTGGCTTGCTATCGGCGAACAACTTGTTAAGTGCGATAGGTGCAAGTTTTATTGTTTTCACCTCCGTTGGTGCTATGTTTTTCCATTTTCGTTTTGATACTTGGAAAGATGCGATTCCGTCTATTGTGACGCTTTTATTGTCACTTTTGGTAGCTTCGCCTTTGATTGAGTTTGTTGCGCTTATTTAAGACGAAATTATTGCAAGTAATGTTCTGAAATCTTTAGTAACATGTTTCAAATAGTAACTGTTTCAAATAGTAATAGTTTCAAAACGTCACTTATTTCGAATTCAAGGAGGCTTGCAATGGAAAAACTAAGAGTAGCATTTATTGGTCTGGGTGTGATGGGATACCCAATGGCTGGTTACCTAAGTAAAGCGGGCTATGAAACCAAAGTATACAACCGCACAAAGGCGAAAGCTGACAAGTGGGCTGAAGAATACCAAGGCGTGGCTTGTGAAACGCCACGTGAAGCGGCAGAAGGCTGTGACATCGTTTTTACCTGTGTGGGTAATGATGATGACGTTCGTAGCGTTGTTTACGGTGAAGAAGGCATTCTGGTCGGCTTGAAAGCGGATGCAGTGTTAGTGGACCACACGACGACTTCTGCAGATCTAGCGGTAGAACTGGCTGAAGCGTGTGTTAAATACGGCAATCACTTCATTGATGCGCCAGTTTCTGGTGGTCAAGCAGGTGCAGAAAATGGTGTCCTAACCATCATGTGTGGTGGTGAACAAAGCATTTTTGACCGTGTGTCTCCAGTGATGGATGTGTACGCGAAGCAGATGACACTACTGGGTGAAAACGGTCAGGGTCAACGCTGTAAGATGGTAAACCAAATTTGTATTGGTGGCGTTTTACAAGGTTTGAGTGAAGCTTTGCTGTTGGCACAAAAATCAGGCTTGGACATCGCTCAAGTTGTAGAAACGTTGAAGCACGGCGCTGCAGGTTCATGGCAGATGGAAAACCGCGCAAATACGATGGCGGAAGATAAGTTCGATTTTGGCTTCGCTATTGATTGGATGCGCAAAGACTTGGGTTTCTGTCTGCAAGAAGCAGAGCGAGTGGGTCTAGAACTTCCACTGACGAAGAAAGTGGATGAGCAATACGCAGACCTTCAGCGTGATGGCTTAGGTCGCATGGATACATCAGTACTGATCAAAGCGGTCGCTAAAAATCAGTAGTTGATGAATCAGTAATAGATAAACAGTTCTTTGGTATCAAAGAGCTTAAAGAAATCTAAGTTAATCATAATGAATCTCCTTGAGTATGGTTGTGATTAGTGACCTGTGATTAAGGATTAGTGATTTGAAATCAGGAGGTGCTGTAGAGCACCTCCTTTTTTATGTCTTTTAATCACACAGTGTGATGATTACAGCGTTCGCTTACTTGTTTAAGCCTAGTGCAATCTCAAGACCTTTGCCGTACGCTTCGTCCGCTTGGTATGCGTGTTGAACGTGGCGCTGTTGGATGAACTCTGGCACACCGTCCATTGCGCGAGCTGTGTTGTCGAACAGAGTTTGACGTTGCTCTTCGCTCATCAGACGGAATAGGTCACCCGCTTGGCTGAAGTAGTCTTCGTCTACACGGTGATCGTAGTGATCAGCGTTGCCATTGATGCGTAGAGGTGGCTCAGAGTAATCTGGTTGCTCTGCCCATTCTTGTTTGTAGTTTGGCTCGTAACCCAGTGTTGAACCAAAGTTGCCATCAACGCGCATTGCGCCATCGCGGTGGTAGCTGTGAACAGGGCAACGAGGTGCGTTCACAGGGATTTGATGGTGGTTCACACCTAGGCGGTAACGCTGAGCATCGCCGTAAGCGAACAGACGACCTTGTAGCATCTTATCTGGAGAGAAGCCGATACCAGGGACTACTGCTGCTGGGTTGAACGCTGACTGCTCAACTTCTGCGTAGAAGTTTTCTGGGTTACGGTTCAGTTCAAACTCACCAACTGGGATCAGTGGGTAGTCTTTTTGAGACCACACTTTTGTTAGGTCGAATGGGTTGAAGTTGACTTCATCCGCTTCTAGCTCAGGCATGATCTGTACGTACATCTTCCATTTAGGGAAGTCTTGACGCTCAATCGCTTCGTAAAGGTCACGGTGATGGCTTTCGCGGTCTTTACCGACGATTGATTCTGCTTCTTGGTCAGTTAGGTTTTTGATGCCTTGCTGAGTTTTGAAATGGAATTTCACCCAGTAACGCTCGTTTTCTGCGTTGATAAAGCTGAATGTGTGGCTACCAAAACCATGCATATGACGGTAAGAAGCTGGGATACCACGGTCGCTCATTACGATAGTCACTTGGTGGAATGCTTCTGGTAGTGATGTCCAGAAATCCCAGTTGTTGGTAGAGCTACGCATGTTAGTGCGAGGGTCGCGTTTTACTGCGTGGTTTAGGTCTGGGAATTTTAGCGGGTCACGTAGGAAGAATACTGGTGTGTTGTTACCAACCAAGTCCCAGTTACCTTCTTCAGTGTAGAATTTTAGTGCGAAACCACGGATATCGCGCTCTGCATCTGCTGCACCGCGCTCACCAGCTACGGTCGTGAAGCGAGCGAATAGTTCTGTTTTTTTACCGATGTCAGAGAAGATTTTCGCGCGAGTGTATTTTGTAATGTCGTGCGTTACAGTGAACGTACCGTAAGCACCAGAGCCTTTTGCGTGCATACGACGCTCTGGGATCACTTCGCGGTCAAAGTGCGCTAATTTTTCAAGGAACCAAACGTCTTGTAATAGTTGAGGGCCACGAGGACCAGCAGTCATAACGTTTTGGTTATGGGCGACAGGGCAACCTGCTGCTGTAGTCAGTTTTTTGCTCATTTGATTTTCCTTGCAATATAGTGATTATTTATCGACTTTTCGGCAACTGCTCGAAAGTTATGCAAGGAGAATAGCGCTGCAACTGAGAATAAAAAAACTGTTATTAGCAATCAGTGTGATAGGTATCACCTATGCTTTAAGTGCTTGTTAAACAATGCCTTTGTGTCAATTAACATTATTTGTCGTATGGATTAAAGGTTGTTCTTGAATGTGGCTTATATGAATAATTTCTGTCTATTTCAATTAAATCGGAAATAGACAGAAACTTAGGCTACTCAGCGCAGATTGGCAGTCATTAAGTTAGCCATACTTTACCTCTAGCTCTTCAGCTTTGTGGAATGCTGGGTGAGTGGCAAGCTGTGCACCATAGCGTTGAATGTTAGGGAAACGCTCAATAACGCCAAACTTGTTTAGGATGTCGACAATAAACGACATCATGAAATCCGCGCCTGTTAGCCGCTCTTCAATAAAGTAGGTTTTTCCTTTAAGGCTTTGATCAACGTAACCCATGACTTTCATGGTTTCCGCATCTGCATAGTCAGCTAGGAAATTCGTTTGCACGCCATCTTTAGCGACAAACATTTTGAGAAGCAATGGAACCATGGCTGAGCTCTCTGCAAAGTGCATCCATTGAATGTATTGCGTGTAAGCTTTGCTGCCACGTTCTGGTGCAAAACGCCCGTCCGCGTACTTCTCAATTAAGTATTCAGTGATGGCACCAGACTCTGTAACGATCTCGTCGCCATCTTCCAATACGGGTGACTTGCCGAGTGGGTGAATGCTCTTGAGCTCAGGTGGAGCAAGAAAGGTGACACTGTCACGAAGGTAAGGTATGACTTCATAATCTACGCCCAGCTCTTCTAGTAACCAAATGATGCGTTTTGAACGAGACTGGTTTAAGTGATGCAGTTTAATCATAGAAGAATCCTTTTCTTATACAGGTTGATTAGTTTTAATAACAAGTTTGCCGAAGTTTTTGCCTTCCAGCAGACCGATGAATGCTTCTGGTGCATTTTCTAAACCTTCCACTAAATGCTCACGGTAGTGGATTTTGCCTTCCGCTAGCCATTGGCTTACATCTTTCACGAAATTTGTGTAGCTTTGCTCATAGTGATCAAAAATGATGAAACCTTGCATCTTGATGCGTTTGACCAGGATGTTGCCCATCAACATCGACATACGATCGGGACCTTCTGGTAACGCTGTCGCGTTGTATTGAGAAATCAAACCACAAAGTGGCACGCGAGCGCCGACATTTAACAGAGGTAACACGGCATCAAAGATTTTACCGCCTACGTTTTCAAAGTAGACATCGATACCTTTGTCGCATGTTGCTGCTAGTTGATCTGCAAAGTCATCTGCGGTGTGATCAAGACAATCATCAAAGCCTAGGGTTTCTTTTGCGTACTGACACTTCTCTGCGCCGCCTGCGATACCGATTACACGACAACCTTTTAGCTTACCGATTTGACCAACCATAGAACCGACCGCACCGGTTGCAGCAGCGACAACTAAGGTATCACCAGTTTTAGGCTGACCAATTTCCAATAAACCCACATAAGCGGTAAAGCCAGGCATACCAAGCACACCAAGGGCATAAGAAGGATGCGTCGGCTCACTACCTAATTTAAATAGACCTTCGCCGTTAGATAGCGCGTAATCTTGCCAACCTGTGTAAGCTACCACCCATTCGCCTGCTTGGAAGTCAGAGTTCTTCGATTCCACGACCTGACAAACGGTCCCGCCAACCATTACGTCGTTTAGTTCAACAGGATCTGCGTAGGATTTGCCTTCATTCATTCGACCGCGCATATATGGGTCGAGAGATAGGTATACGCTGCGCAGAAGCACTTCACCTTCACTTGGAGTAGGGATAGCAGTTTGTTCTAAACGGAAGTTCTCTGGGACTGGCGAACCTTTTGGACGGTTAGCCAATACGATTTGACGGTTAAGCGTTTGGGTCATGGTAAGTTCCTACATTAATTATTAGACCAGTCGTCTAGTTTTTATTCCTAAAAAATCCGCCGTACTTTTTGGGTAAAGATAAGGCGGATTAAGTGTGGTTCGTTATTTGCCTTTTAGCATACTTTGAGTGCTCTCAAAGCTGCGTATTAAGCCGGAACGATCCTGATACAGTTTGTTGAGTAAGCTTGCACCAATCCATTGATGATAAATCAAGTGGGCGGTTTGTTCTGCTGATTCAACTTGGATAGAGCCGTCTTCAATGCCCGCTTGGACACAATCTTCGATGGCTTTCACCACTTGAGTGGCACCCGAAGCCAGTCTTACACGCATTGCTTCTGAAAGATCAGAAACTTCCGCGCTCAACTTCACCACCAAGCATTTGTTGGCATTACATTGACCATTTTCAATCGCCATCCAGCGCTCGAAGTAGCTCAATAGGCGCTCGGAACCAGAGCCTTCACTTTCAGTAAAGTGGGCTGTGATCATTTTAAGGTAGCGAGAGAAGTAATCTTCAATCAATGCCTCACCAAATTGCTCTTTCGACTTGAAGTAGTGGTAGAAAGAGCCTTTCGGCACATCCGCTACCTTTAATAGTTCTGAGAGTCCAACACTGGTAAAACCTTTGGTCACTACCAACTGGTAGCCGACATCAAGAATGTGTTGGCGTGTATCGTTCGTTTTTGCATTCATGACTAATACTATAAAATCGATTAGACCAGTCGTCTAGTAATTTGTAAATCTTACTTGATCAGTTCGTATTCAATCACATACAGCTCATCGATATTTGGGTAGATCTCACGGATAAGTTCTTTCAGTTTTGTCAGTTCAATCGCTTCTTGCTCTGCGTGGAACTCATTGATGTCATCAAACTTCAGTGGTGCTACTGACAGGATTTTAATGTCGCATACCTTGCGATCTGTTTCTAAGGTAAACACTTCCACTTCGGTATTGGGCACGTAGTGGCTTTCTGATTCATCACGAATCGTGATTGTCTTTTTACCTGCAGTGATAAGTGGTGTTAGGAATTCAAAGAAGGTTATTTTAGTTGGATGTGAAGACATAACCGATGCTCATATTAATGTAATAGGGCGAGAGTATATCTCGCCCTTTAAGAAAAATATCCAAAAAAGTGCTCACCAAAGACGCCTATGTAGAGTCGCTATTTCGAGGTGTGTAGTTTGTCGCTTTAGAGTGTTGAGTGCGCCGAAAATGTTATTGTTTAACAATGATTTTTAGAAGCTTGGCACAGAAATAACCTAATATAATACCGATCCAATTAGTGCTTAAGTCATCAAAACTGAAGGAGCGAGTTGCGATAAATAATTGGCTGAACTCCTCTAAAGAGACGATAAACAATAGGACGATCAGTAACCGAATACCAAACATGTCTGCGTTTGTTGCTGTCACCCATTTAGGGAAGTTAAACACGGCTAGAAAACCAATCAAAAGGCTAAAGGTAAAATGTAACGTACTTGAGCCGCCGACATAATTCTCTAGATTTTGGTACGTGGCATGACTGATATCAGAACTCTTCCAAAGCGATAGAGAAATCGTCAGTAGTAACACTCCGATAAAGCTAATTCGTGCAATCGTATTTGTCATATTTACCCCACTGGAAAAAAGCCAAGATAACGTTTCACGAAGTAGAGTGCGGCTAAGTTTTGGATTGCTAAACCTATCGCCATTGCCCAAGCTGCGCCTAATACGCCGTACCATTGAGAGAGTGTGACCAGTAATGTAATGGAGATAACACCAGATACGATAGTGATGTATTTCATGGTCTTTTCATGTCCACTCATAAGCAATAAAAACCCAACTGAACCTGTTGCCACATTCACTAGTTGCCCTAGCGACAATGCAACGAGTAAGGGCGCAGCTGCAGTAAACTCTTTGCCAAACAGTTGCATAACAAACTCAGGAAAGGCGACGCACACAACCACGGGAATCATTGCTGCTCCAATATTTGCACGGCATGCCAAACGACTAAGGCTTTGCAGTCGATCTAGTTTTCCTTCCTTATAGAGAGAAGCAAACATCGGAGCGACGACGAAGTTAATTGTGACTAACACAAAGCCAATGAGTAATGAGGTGCGTTGTGCTGCTGCGAGTAAGCCAAGATCGGAAGTTGCGAGAAAGAAACCCGCAATGACCAAGCTGCCCCACTGAACCAAATTGGAAAAGATGCTGCCAAACCAAACTTGTTTTGCTGAATAGGTTAGCTCGGTATTTTTATCCGTTTTCCCATGACTATATTGATCAGACTTAAGCCATTTGATGCTCGATTGGAGAGCGACAGCCCCTGTTGCTATGACGAGTAAAATCATAAGGAGGTCTGCATCAATTGAGTAAGCTCTCTGAGCCACTAATACCAGCGCAACCATAAAGAAGCTCACGCCGAGTTGTAACGCAAATAGCGAGGGGACAACTCGTCTAGAGGCTTGCAATACTCGGCTATTTGTCTGCCCAATAACGAGTAATGGGATCGACAACAAAGCAAGTGCCAGTGCAGCGTCGGAAACGCCAGTTGTGTTTACGTGTTTAGGGAAAAAGTTGAATGCCAAGTAGATAAAAGTACACGCTGCTACACTAAACAACAGACTTCGTGCTAGCGCGATACGGTAGTTGTTGCTCTGTTCCTCACTATTGTTATTCGAGAAACCAATAGCGTTGTACTTAACAAGCGAAACATCAAATCCTAACTGAGAAATAATGGCAGTGAAGTAAGCGAGATTAAACAAAAAGAAAAACTGCCCTGATGTCGATGCATCTGTGACTCGGGAAACGATGAGCGTTAAAAGAAACGCAAAACCAGCACTCAGAACACGGGTAACTGCGGTTTGAAAGCCGAGGGAAAACAGACTTTTTTCCTTGTTCTGAGTGGCTGCGCGCTTTTGTTGTAGTTGTTGAAGCATTTGATCCTCTAGCTGTAAATGCTGATTAGCGCGATTCGTTGTTTTTCTTCACTAAATGTTTCATTGAGCTCCTTTGAGTACTGATTGAAGTCAATATCGTGGTAGTGATTAATGCAATGGGTGATTTGTTTTGCCATCTCTTGTGGACCTTGTGCCAAGAAAGGGTAGTTAAGATCTTTGGTGGCACCGATAGAGCGAATGACCATAGGTAAATGCAGCTTCGCCGCTTCAAGAATGGTCAGCGGCATACCTTCCCAAGCTGCAGTATGTAAGTACAAATCCGAAGTTTTGAGTAGGCTAACGACTTCATCTCGTGGAATCATGCCCGTGACTTTAATACCTTGTGCACGTAACTGATCTTCAAGCTCTCTCTCGCCGCCACCAATCCAAGTGATATCAATATCATGTGCTAACTCAGCCTTTTTGATTTGACCGAGTGTATCAAGCAAGAACTGAGGATCTTTTTGTGGAGCGACTCGTCCTAGAATGACCAATTTCAGTTGAGTTTTGTTAGTATTTGGACTGCGCTCTTCGCTACCATAGGTTACGTAGTTATTGAGTAACTCAGCGCGCTTAGCGCCTATGCTGATGGCTAAATCGCATTCGCGTTGACTGCACCCAGCAACAACATCGATTTTTTTGAGCGCGATTTTTTCTAACGTCTTGTAAATCTGTTTGGCAAAATTGGAAATATCTTCACGCTCAAATGCATAACAGTGGGGCGTGTAGATAAGGCGAGCATGACCGAGCTTTAAGAATCGACCGAGGAAGCCCGCTTTACTTGAGTGCAAGTGAACAAAATCTGGCTTGATCTCCGCAATGAATGCGTTTGCGTCCTTCATGAATTGCAATAAGTTGCCCTCTACCCATTTTGTGTGGCTAAAGACATGGTTGCTTGATTCATTAGTCATATCATTTGAGCGAGCACGAGCAAGCAATGAATGCTCGAATGCTTCGCTACGCGAAGAGTGAACGTAGCTGTAGAGTGCTGTTTGAACCCCACCGCCAAAAGCTTCGGTTATGTGCAGTACTTTCTTCATTATGCTTTGGTCCCTGGAGTTTGCTTCCACTTGTTCTTAAATGCTTCACGCTCTTGCTCTGAGTAAAGGTGACGATAAAGAGGAAGATCGTACATGTAGAAAAGCTTGGAGAAGTCGTAATGCTCTTTAAAGTACTGATGGATATTGGAATACCACTTGTTCTTTGCTTCGTTGCTGTTTTTAAGAATAAAATCATCAAGCTGAAGAAACTCACCGATCTCTTTATCAAGGGAGCTCAGCTGTTCGCATTTAATTAGAATGACACTCGCCTTTTCACTACTGAATGTATAAAAAGGTTGAGTGTTATCAATCTCTTGGCGAAGTACATCGATGTTGAAGTTACGTTTAAGCTCGTTATCGAACCAGTTAGCAAAATAATTAAGGTTAAGGTAGTTATCGAAGCAATGCTCTAAATGTTTGTAAGTCACATCCATATCGCGATGGATAGCGTCGTTTTTCTTGCCTTCGATGAATTGAATATGCAGGTCTTGGAAAAAGCGGGAGAAAACCGTTGCAATTGGGTCACGTACCAGAGTCACAATCTTGATGTTGTCGCGCTTTTGTAAGATGCGTTTTCTTTTGTTGAGAACAAGGCGATACATGGTGCGGTTTTTAAAGTCGAAGAATTTACTCACATCTTTTTTATTGTGGTACATCTGGAACTCTTCGTGATCATCAAACGTGTGGATGTGGTAGCTCGGAATTTTACGCTCACCCAAAGTATGCTCAATAGACGACGAACCGACTTTACCCATTTGGTAAACCAGCACGAAATTGTCTGCTTGAAGTTCTCGGTTTTTCTCAAATTGTCGAGAGATTGAATATTTCATTTATCCTATCCTTGATAGCTTTAAATTGTTTGCTCTTCGCCATTTCTATTTGTTGGTTGGTGGCGAAATCAGTTAATTGGGTTTTGAATCATGAGCAGGTTGAGAGTGGAACTCTGCCGAAACGGTTGTCTCTTGCTGGAGGTTATAATGCCTTGCTTTACTGATCATGACGGGTAGTAAAAGTATTAAAATGATGGTGGTATTCACGGCGACAAAAAACACCATGATTAGAGCGTAGATTGCGAGTAGGAAGCTCTTTCTATTCTCTTCCAATGAGTTGAAACAGCCCTTCATAAAGTGCACATAACCACCAAATAACAACAAAATGCCTAATAGCCCGTATTCGATAGAGGTATCTAGAACAAAGTTGTGGGTGTAAATCGCTAACTCATCGTAGTTAAAGTAGTTGATCATGTAGTGAGGTAACATCTTTGCTCCGACACCTAAAATTGGATATTGAAGCAAGATGTCTAACCCGTTTGCCAAGAGCAATTTACGGTGTAAATTGGAGACCCAACGCGCTTCACTTTGGTTGGCAAATAGGATGTCTTCCTGAGTAATTTCGAGCTTGTCTGCAAGCTGGTCAAAACCCACGTAAAGCGTTGTTGATACGACGAAGAAGATGACTAAACTTACCCCAATCAGAACAGTCCAAGTGTAGGTCTCACTGATGGTTTGTCGTACTAATCGCTTGATCACCAGTTGATCCATAAAAACCAACAAGCAAAAACCGAGCAACGCTTTTCTCTCTTGAGAAAGAACCAGTAGTACGAATGCAAATAGCATTAATAGGGGAAAAGCGCGGATTTTGTCTCTGTAAAGGTAGAGTAGGGAGCAGAGAACACCGAAGGCGTACTTACTCACGCCCAATAGCTTGAATCCACTCTGGTAGCCTTGTGAGAAGTGCCACAGCGCAACAAGAGAGCAAATCACCAGTAAGCTGTATGTAAAATAGACCATGATTCGGTCGTCGTTAAAGACACCGTAGGCGTAAAGCAAACACAGCAAACTTAATATGGCTATCCATTGAACTGTCTCCGTAACCAAAGGCATAAATGGGACACGATTAAGAAGTCCATTGACAAAAACATAGCTGGTAAACAGTAATAAGAAGCCCATGCGAGGATGTAGCAATGCATGGGTCTTACCTTCCAGTATGATAAGAGCCACCAAACCGATCGAGAGCAAGCTTGCAATATCGGAAGGCGCGAGTACGAGGCTACCTGCTCCCACTTTAAATGGTGCGAAAAAGAGGGAGAGCGTAATTGCTGCCAGTAATGAGATGCGACTACTTACTGGTGCAGAGTTGCTGGTAAAGTCCATAGTAACCGTCTCGGAATTTGTTGATGGTGTATAACTTGGCGCGATTAACTGAGTACTCGCTTGCTCTGTTGTACATTTCTTGGGTGGTGCAAAGTTGAGTTAATTTGTGGGCAAGTTGCTTTGAATCTCCCAGATCAAACAGGTATTCGCTGCTGCCCATGACTTCATCTAATCCAGGTACGTCAGAAGACAATACTGGCAAACCTGCTGCCATCGCCTCAACCGCAGCTAAACCGAAGCCTTCCACTTTAGAAGACTGGACGTATACGTCGATGTCGCTCAGGAATGACGGAATATCAGAGATGATGCCGTGAAAATGAACCCTTTCGGCAATATTGAGTTGATGACTAAGAGACTGTAGTTCGGTGCGTTTACTACCATCTCCCGCTAAGTGAAGCTCATAATTGGTCGGCATTAGGGCAGTCGCACGAATCAAGGTTTCATGGTCTTTATGCTCATGCAGTCTTCCGACCATACCGATATTAATAACTGGCTTTTGTAGCACTGAACTGGCGGACTTTGCGACCATTGGAAAACGTTCGAGATCAACGCCATTGTGTACAACACGATATTTGTGTTGGTAGTGAGGCATGAATTTCACGAGCTCTTCTTGCACTTTTTCACTGATGCTAACAGTAAGGTTATGACCTCTGTAAAGCAGGTGTTCCATGAATTTGAATAGGGGGTAGTCACGGCGGCGGTTATAAGAACAATGCTCGGTTTGAATTCGTTTTTTCCCCACAGCTAATAGCGCGAGATAGATGGAAGGATATAGGTGACCATGAACTAAATCAGGCCAACGCAACAGTGACCACTTTTCTTTTAGTGAAAGCGTTTTCCAGTTAAAACATTCGATGCCTTGAGCAGATAACAAGTCCAGATAGTCGTTGTCATCGCACAATACAAGAATCTTTATATCGTATTGAGGTGCGTGTTCCATCACAAGATCCACAAGGAATTTTTGCGCGCCCCCATTTTTGGATAAGTCATTGATGATATGAAGTATTTTTGTTTTCATAATTAGGCAGATAAGTAATCTTTTTTGAACTTTTCGATCTCAGATGCAGAAAAGAAATGCTTAGTGAATTTAGAAGTGAGCATTTCTTCAATGAGCGCTACTTTGGGATGAAAAGTACGTTTAAATTCAACAAGAAGAGGGGAGTACCACTTGTTATCGGCTTGGTTGTCATGCTGCACCTTTACTTCTTGTTGTAAAAAGGTGCTAATTGCTTTTTGTGACTGATCGAGTTTATCGACACGAACAACCATAAGAGAGAAGTTGTCCTTTTGGTAAACTTGATATCCAAGCTCATGATCAAAAGGGTGTGTAAACACGTCGATGCCAGTGAGTGGCTTGATTTCATTATCAAACCATTCCAATGGATATTGATGGTTTACATGCTCCTCAAAAGCTTCATGTAACAATTGAGAACGTTCAGAGCGTACTGCACTGTCATCGTTTAAGTACTTTGCCGCCATCCAGAATGGTAGGGATTGGAAGAACATGGATATGTTTCGACCAATCGGCTCACGCACTAAAGAAATGATGCGGACTTGTTTCTTACGCTTGAGCATGCGACTCATGATCAAGCGCTTTAATAAGCGCTTGATGTAGTTAGTCGCAGGGTTATGCAGTTGTGCACGAACTGGAGATATCTGTTTTTCTGCATCGATAGACATCAGATCGTGTAGATGAATCGATTTTGGAATCGATTTCTCCAACGCGCTCGACCCCACTTTTCCCATTTGATAAATCAGTACCGGGCTGTCCTGCTCCTTTAACAGTTGGTACCACTGCATGCTAAGGCTAATAGGCGTACTGCTGGACATAATTCGCTTCTCCTTCCTTTGATTTTGCCTGAGTAATCAGAACGCCAAGCGAAGGAACTGAGTGTTGAATTTGTTTAGATAGCGCAGCGTTAACCAATGATGCCTTGGTCGATTCTGATCGGATTACCGTAATTAATCCGTTTGCTTTCTTACCTAGAATGAGTGCATCGCTCACTGATAGCAGTGGAGGCGTATCAATAATGATGCGGTCATATTTCCCCTTGAGGTATTCGATCAATTTGTCGAAACGATCGGATGCCAACAACTCTTGTGGGTTTGGTGGAATAATCCCTGCAGGCAATACATCTAGATTCGCCTCCTCGCTGCGAACAATACACTCACTTAGCGATGTATCCATCGTAAGGATATTGGTGAGTCCAGGGCTCGACTCCGAGATATTAAAACGTTTGGCGATCGATGGTCTGCGTAAGTCGCAATCGATGATCAAGACTTTCTCCATGGTGGAAAAAGATACTGCCATATTGATGCTCGTTGATGTTTTGCCTTCTTCTGGAATAGCTGAAGTGAAAGGGAGCACTTTCTGTTTCGAGTTTGTTAATCTGAGCAGGAGAGAGGTTCTGACCGAGCGGCAGGCTTCGCTGAACAGTTTCTCATCTTTGTCGAGATAAGCGGTATAGCTCACCCCACCTTTGCGTAGATTACGCTTTTTCACTCTTGGTATTGTGCCTAGGCAGGTGACACCCAGCTTTTCTTGTACATCTGAAGAAGTACGAATCACTTCACGCAATGTTTCTAAAATGATGACAAGCGCACAGGCAATAGCAAAACCAAAGAAGGTTGCAATTAACACCAGCTTCATACGTTGTGGCGCAATCGGGAAAAGCGGAATGATTGCTGGATCAGTAAAACGCGCAGTGACGTTTTTGTAATCGCTAGTGGCGCTGGTCTCTTTCTCGCGGTTCAAAAACGCTTCATACAAATCTTTGTTCGATTCGACCTCTCGCTTCAGTTGCTCATACTTGGCTTTTTGGGAGCCTAACATTTGGAAATCTGACTTTTTGCTGTCTAATTCCGCGCGAAGCATATCTTCTTGCGCTTTCGCTGCGAGTAAGTCTTGTTGTTTGCTGAATGAGATTTCGCGAATCAGCTGTTGAGTTCGGGTGCGAATTGAATCTAGCTGAGCCCTAGCTTGAACCATACGGTCATGCTTTGGTCCATAGCGTTGAGAAAGCTCAGAGACATTTTTCTCAGCTTGAGCTTCAGAAAGTTTAAGATCGCGGATCTGCGCTTGGTTTGCAAATTCGTCGATAGACAGAAGGCTATCTAAGTCTTGTGAAGATTTACGCTTCAAAAGGTCGATCAGAGTCTGCGCTTCAATACGGTTGTTAATCGCGGCATTTAACTTGCGGCTTAGCTCTTCGAGTTCACTGGCGTAGATATCATCAATACCATTGATATCAATCAGACCTTCTTGCAATAAGAAGTCTTGTAGCGCTTGCTCAGACGTTCTCAAGCGTTGTTCTAGCTTTTGTGAGTTATTGGTCAACCAAGTCGCTGCGTTTTGAGTAATTACTAGCTTGGCTTCGAAGTTGGTATCGATGTATGCCTGACCGACGGCATTCGCAATCTTGGTCGCAAGCTCGGGATCAGTAGAGCGAAAGCGAATTTTCACTAGCTGAGTGTTACGTACAGGTTCGATCTCTAGCTTCTCTTTGAATGCTTGAAGAGCTTGGTAGTATGGCTTTGCATGCTGTTGAGTTTCTTCAGGGTTTGGAGACACTCGTAACACATCTTGTACTAGTGGGATGGACTTAATCTCATCAATTTTCTGCTCAAATCTACTTGACCCTGTGAACTCAGGGTGCTGGGTTAAGTTAAGCTGAGTAATCACTTTGTCGGCAATGTGATTTGATTTAAGAATGGCGATTTGAGTTTGAAAGTACTCTTTTTTAGTGGTGTCCACGCCGTACACTTCTTCAATTGAGAGTGCACTTTTTTGCTCTTCTTGAATAAGAAGGGTAGCAGTGGCTTGGTATACCGACTTTTTCGAATAGATATACCAAGTGCAAGTGAGAGAAAAGATGATGGTAAACGCTAAAATGCTTAACCAATTCTTTTTAAGTGTTCGGTAGTGATGCCCAAAACGAATCAACTCGATGCGATTGGAAGAAGGATGAGTAGAATGAATTCCGTTCATTGAATTGCCTGTCATTAGAAGAAGCTCTGATCGATAAATACAATGTCGCCAGGCTCTACCGAGCGCTGCATGTTGACGCTTTCAACAGTTTTACCTGTTGCATGTTGGGTAAGGTTGATACTTTTTCTTGATGCTCGGTCGGTCAAACCACCGGCTAGAGCGATCGCTTTTTCTATGGTGAGCCCTGGTTGATATTCAAACCCACCTGGTTTTCTTACTTCACCGTTCACATAGAAAAGTCGAAAGCTGTTGATTGTGACCATGACTTTAGGGTTAATGAGGTAATCACCTTTTAGCCCGGTTTCTATTTCGTATTTCAGCTGTTTTGGTGTTTTGTTGATCGCCTTGATGCGTCCTAGGTATGGGTAATCGAAGTAGCCATCTGACGTAATTAGGATGTTTTTTATCGTCAGATCTTCTTCGCCATACACTTGTACAGAAATGGTATCGCCTGTATCGAGCAAATAATCTTGCTCACTGGTATTTGCCGAAACAAAGGCGCTAAATAGAACCAGCGTTAAGCCAAGCAGCGTTGTTAAAAGGTTCATTGATATTCCTTGTTATAAAGAGAATCGGGCACTGATAGACCAAACGTTTTGGTCAAAACTATAGCCCTGCAAGTTGGAGTTTTTATCTTGATAGCGCCAATCTGCCTTAAGTAGTACCCAGCGCTTAATTTGATAATCCACACCTGCGGACAAGGCGTAGCGATCCTCGTTACGTGTGACGCCGGTATAGTCATCTTGCTGATAGAGTGCTTCTAAACGTGTGGTTAAGTAGCTGTTCCAATCTTGCTTGAGCGCTAGCGTATAACGAGTTTGCAAGTTGTAATCGCCATCCTGATCTGGGCTAACCGCAGCTTGAGTCGTCTTTAAGGTCAGGAGCGTGTGTTCCTGTGGTTGCCATTCTAATCCGATATCCCAACTAAATCCCTCGAAGGTTTCTCTTTGATGACTATCGAAGTCCTTTATTTGGTAACCCAATCGCGCGATACCTTGTGTTTTCCCCGTGACTTCCCACTGAGCACCGGTGTAATAGAAGCCCGAGTGATTATCTTTGGAAGGTACATTTGGATTATCTGTTTGATAATCTGTTAAGGTTTGTTTTGTTCCGATTAACCAATAAGTCCTGGGTGTGGCGCGCAAATAAAATTCGAGATGCGCGCTCGGCGCTCGAAAGTCGTTGTATTTGGTTTTAGAGTCAGGCTTTCCTGGCAGTCCATCACGGTAGTTCTGATAGGTTTTATCTTGGTAACCTATACCAAACTCAAACCGTCCTTTTGAACCGTCAGAGCCCAATATGTAATTGGATCTGAAAACATTGCGATGAAACTCCAACGGATCGGTAATTTGGTTGCCTTGCCCCTCAGTAAACTCTTCACCTTTTTCTTCATGCTGAGCGCGAAATTGGTAATCCAAGACCAAGCGGTTACGATGATTAAACTCAAAGAAGTTAGTGAATTGAATAAGATGATCATCGTAATCATTTTGTTCATCAGAGGAGAAGCCCGCGCTTAACTTATAAAGCAAGTCTGCACGGTATTGATTGCGTTCAATCTTTGTTAATAGGCTTGGCTCAATACCCCAAATATTTACTGATTCAACGTTTTCACCTTGGTCAGCTTTCGCAATGTTGTCATTGCCTTCATAAAACACGCCTACGGTAGGAATAAACTCAATGCCTGATTCGGTTCTGTAAGCCATCGGTTCTGCCATTGAAGCAGCAGAGCTTAGTACCAGAACAACCCCCAAGTACGTCTTTTTTATCATGATCGACTTAGTACGCATTTGAACCTGTAAATCCTTTGAATATCGTCAGGAAGATGATTTTGATGTCCATCCAAACTGACCATTGGTGGATGTAATCCAAATCGAACTCGACACGCTTTTCCATTTTATCGAGTGTATCGGTCTCACCACGGTAGCCATTGATTTGTGCCCAGCCTGTGATGCCTGGTTTTACTTTGTGTCTTAGCATGTAACGGTCGACGATTTGGCGATATTCCTCATTGTGTGAAACCGCATGCGGACGCGGACCGACAATCGACATCGTGCCTTGCAGAACATTGATAAACTGGGGCAGTTCATCAAGAGAAGTGCGACGTAGGAACCCACCAAATGGTGTAATGCGAGGATCGTTTTTGGTGGCTTGTTTTACGTCGTTCCCTTGCTCCATCGTGGTCATTGAACGGAACTTCCAAACTTCAATTTTTCTGCCATCCAATCCGTAGCGGAATTGCTTAAAGATAACCGGACCTTTAGATGTAGCTTTAATGCCGATAGCAATTGCGAGTAGGATTGGTGAAATAAGAAGCAAGATAATGCTTGATAAAACAATATCTTCTAGACGTTTTACCCATGATGAAATACCAGCGAAAGGTGTATCGAAAACGCTGAGTGTTTGAACTTGACCTATTTGATCCCAACGAGAGTGCAGTAAGTTATAGGTAAAGAAATCAGGGATAAGGTAAGTGTTCGCCGTGGTGTCTGAAAACTGAGTCAGGAATGATGCAATACGCTCGTTAGCGTGCATTGGCATAGCGATATAAACGTAATCCACTTCACCGCGTTTAGCTCGTTCTAAGGCTAGACCAACATTGCCTTTTATTGGGTATTCGGATTCTGGCAATCGGTCTTTAGAGCGCTCATCGTAGAAACCATCAAATAAGACACCATGCTCTGTGTGGCTTTCTAGTTCATTTGCAAGTGTTAAACCGTGTGGCGTTTGACCAATAATGATTGCAGTTCTAGTGTTGTAGCCCATCTTTCTCATGTATGCCAAGACCGCACGAAACGCAACGCGCCAAGAAAGAAGTAGTACTGGTGTAATTAAGAACCAAGATGCAAGAATGTAGCGCTCGAACAAGATATGTACTTGAGAAAAGTACAGAACCATAAACAGGAAGGTGCAGGTCACTAACCATGAAATGCACAGGATAAATATTTGTTCTTTAAATGAACTGGTGCGCCAAGAACGATATAGCTTTCCGCTCTCAGCCATGATGAGGAAAGAAACGCTGCCTACGAAAGATAGGATAACGTAATCTTTGTAGAGTGACGTGTTGGCATCTTTGACAACCAAAAACAGCATAAACGAGACGATGACTACGAGATCAGAGATGCGGTATAAAAATGCGAATTCCATCTCATGAGAACGTATGAGTCCTTTGTGTTTCATAACCTAATTTCCCTTAAGACACGCTACCGCCATTGGGTGTCGTTTCCCAATATCCGTGTCGTTAACGCTTTTTAGTGATAAATAAAATGTGTTTGTCGGTGACCGCAGAAAACCGATCTATCAATCACCATAATTCGGAAATTAGTTTAAAAATTCGCTCTGTTTAGGTAAGTGGAAATAAGAATGAAATTTAGACCTTCGGCTAATATTGGCAGTTTAGGAAAAACTTAATACTTGTCTGAGTAGGGCGGGTAAAAGTACTAATCGTAAAGGATTGAAAAGAAACTAAGGTTTTAATTTGCTTATGGTCTATCGAATTAATTCTTAGGACGGAAAATTAATACGTTAGTTTCGGAAATAAAAAATCCCTCTCGAATGAGAGGGATTGGTAGCAAGCAAAGGTGAAAGAAGTTTTACTCGAAATCTACGCCGTTTTCTTTATGTAGTCGGCGGCATGCGCGACCATCGCTGTGGAATAGGTGACAACGATGTGCAGGGATACCGATTTCTAGTTTGTCACCAGACTCTACTGGTAGTGTATCTGGTTGACGGTAGATAACGTCTGCGTCCGCCCCTTCTAGGTTTAGGTAAACTTGAGTCTCGTTACCTAGTTTCTCTACGATCATCACTTCACCGTGAATTGTCGCATCAGCGTCAACGGCTTGAACTAAGTGCTCTGGGCGAATACCTAGTGACATACGGTCACCGCGGTTCACCGTCGTACCATCTACTGGGATCCAGAATGATACACCGTTAGAAAGTTGTACTTTTACGCGCTCTGATTCGACTTCGTCAATGAAAACACTCATGAAGTTCATCTTTGGTGAACCAATGAAACCAGCAACAAAACGGTTTTGTGGGTAGTGGTAAAGCTCTAATGGCTTACCAACTTGTGATACATAACCACCATCAAGAACGACAATTTTGTCAGCCATTGTCATCGCTTCAACCTGATCGTGCGTAACGTAGATCATGGTACAACCAAGCTGGCGTTGTAGCTTCGTGATTTGCGCACGCATGTTTACGCGCAGTGCTGCGTCCAAGTTTGATAATGGTTCATCAAGAAGGAATACATCTGGTTGAGACACAAGCGTACGACCGATCGCAACACGTTGACGTTGACCACCAGAAAGTGCTTTTGGTTGACGCTCTAGCAGGTGACCCAACTGTAGAATTTCTGCTGCGTGTTCAACACGCTTATCGATTTCAGCTTTGTCAGCTTTTGCTAGTTTCAGACCAAATGACATGTTGTCATATAGGTTTAGGTGTGGGTAAAGAGCATAAGACTGGAACACCATACCAACACCACGTTTGGATGGTTCTACGTCATTCATGCGCTGGTCACCAATATACAAATCACCTGAAGTAATGTCTTCAAGACCGGCAATACAACGTAGCAGGGTAGATTTACCACAACCTGATGGACCTACGAAAACAACGAATTCACCTTCGTTGATCTCTAGATCTACGTTCTTAGAAATCAGTACGTCGCCATACGCTTTACAAACATTTTTTAACGTGACACTCGCCATGTAGCTCGTCCTCGATCAATTTTTATTATTCACCGCTCATCATTATATGAATTATCTAGCGAGCAGTAACAGTAGGAATCGGTAAGTTATTGGGATTGGTAAGAAAAGCAGGGTAGCGCTCCAAATGTCCTGAACTGGAGCGCTACCCATCATAGCCAAATACGAGTTTCTCTCCCCCACATTATTCGTGTTGTCTCCCCCGTGAAATAATTACCACAAACAACACCAATAATGACATTCCACTCGTATGGCAATGAAAAACCAGCAAATCTTTTCACCTATAGGGTAGGTACTGCTGGGAAAGGGTTCTTACCATCCACTCTTGGATGACTGCAGTTTCTAAGATTGTGTTCACTGCTACATCCTCCTAATCGAAATAATTGTAGGGGGAGTAGGCGGGGAGGAGTCAAAAAGGAGGAGTAGAGTGGGAGTTGGGCTGAAATCACATTATTGCGTGACCTAAAGTTGAAACCGATCACAGGAAGTATTCATTTTGTGATTTGAGTCTCTAACCCTTGGCGATTCAGATCACGAAAATACGTCATAATTGCAAGGGCGTAGGGATTAGGAGGATGAGACATATAGGATTATTTCAGATGATATATGTCGAAATACGGCTGAACCTCAATGGACTAGCCCTACATCAAAAATATAAAAAGGATACGAACATGAAAAAATTAAGCGCTGTAGCACTAGGTACTCTTGTTGCTTTGGGTTCTTTTGGTGCTAATGCTGCCATCGAAGAAGGACAACTGACTATCTGGATCAACGGCGACAAAGGCTATAACGGTCTTGCTGAAGTTGGTAAGAAGTTTGAAGAAGACACTGGCATCAAGGTAACAGTGGCTCACCCAGACGGTCTACAAGACAAGTTCCCTCAAACTGCAGCGACAGGTGATGGTCCTGATATCGTATTCTGGGCTCACGACCGTTTCGGTGGCTACGCAGAATCTGGTCTACTAGCTGAAATCAAACCATCTAAAGAAATTCAAGACGGCATCGTTGATTTTGCATGGGATGCAGTTCGTTACGACGGCAAACTTATCGGTTACCCAGTAGCAGTTGAGTCTCTATCTCTAATCTACAACAAAGACCTTGTTCCAAACCCACCTAAGACTTGGGAAGAAGTAGCAGCGCTAGATGCGAAGCTTAAGAAAGACGGTAAGTCTGCAATCATGTGGAACCTAAAAGAACCGTACTTCACATGGCCACTAATGGCAGCTGATGGCGGCTACGCGTTTAAATACACATCTGAAGGTTACGACATTAAAGATGCTGGTATCGCGAAGGAAGGCGTGAAAGACGCGATGAACTTCGTTAAAGGTCTAGTAGACAAAGGCGTAATCTCTGCGGATATGGACTACTCAGTATCAGAGTCTGCGTTCAACCAAGGTACTGCAGCAATGACTATCAACGGTCCGTGGTCTTGGGGCAACATCGAGAAGTCTGGCATCAACTACGGTGTAACAACACTGCCTAAATTCCAAGGTCAGTCTTCTAAGCCATTCGTTGGTGTACTAACTGCTGGTATCAGCACTGCATCACCTAACAAAGACCTAGCGGTAGAGTTCATCGAGAACTACCTACTAACTAACGATGGTCTACGTATGGTTAACAACGACAAGCCTCTAGGTGCAGTAGCGCTTAACTCGTTCCAACGTGAGCTAGATTCAGATACTCGTATCGCAGCAACAATGGACAACGCGATGAACGGTGAAATCATGCCAAACATCCCACAAATGAATGCATTCTGGGGTGCAGCTAAGAACGCTATCATCAACGTTGTTGACGGTCGTCAAACTGTAGATGCTGCTCTAGCAGATGCAGAAAAACAAATGACTAAATAATTCAGTAATACCCTTTTTAAGGAGGGGGCAACTCCTCCTTACTTTTCTATATTTATCCTATATTCGCTAGCAGGTTCCCTATGCAGTCAGTTCAAGGTACAGATGCTATGACAGCACCAGAAGCCAGCCTACCAAGCAGCAAAAAAGTGTTCACCAAATGGGCACTATTGGGCACAGTCGGCATTATCAATGGCTACGCAACTATCTTAATGTATTCTCGCGGTGAGATTGCGTTTGCGCTACTTACGATCATTCTAACCGCATTAGCGCTATTCATTTTTGGTAGTAAGAAAACTTACGCTCACCGATACATCTACCCTGGTATTGCCGGGATGATTCTATTCATCCTGTTCCCTTTGGCATATACCGTCGGTCTGGCGTTTACTAACTACAGCGCGAAAAACCAGCTTTCTTTCGATCGTGCACAGACTGTACTGTTAGACAGAACTTATCAGAGTGGTGAAAGTTTCCCATTCACTCTGTACAAGACTGAGCAAGGTCATCAAATTGTTGTGAAGAAAGGCGACGAGCTATTAGCAACGCCAACCTTCCAACTTGACGGCTTCTCTGCAACGGATCTTGATTTAGCGCCTATCACTGAAGCGACTGGTGACAAAGAGCCAATCAAAACTATCGTTAAGAACCGCAGTGCACTAAGCAGCGTTGACTTGCACCTTCCAAGCGGCGATGACATTCGTATGAGCGGTCTACGTAAGTTCGCAGCTGTGGTTCCGCTATACACACTTCAAGATGATGGCGAATCACTGTTCAACAACCGTACTCAAGAACTATTGCGTCCAAACATGGATGTGGGTTACTACCAACCCGTTGATGAGAATGGTCAGTTTGTTGGCAACACAGTTTCTCCTGGTTTTGTCGTAAACATTGGCACAGATAACTTTGAGCGAGTTTGGAAAGACGACGGCATCAAAGAGCCTTTCATCAGTATCTTCATCTGGACGGTCGTATTCTCAATCCTGACGGTTGTGTTCACGCTAGTTATTGGCTTAGTTCTAGCGAGTGTTGTTCAGTGGGAGGAGCTGAAAGGTAGAGCAGTGTACCGAGTACTATTGATTCTGCCTTATGCGGTTCCGGCGTTTATCTCAATCCTAATCTTTAAAGGTCTCTTCAACCAAAGCTTTGGTGAGATCAACATGGTATTGAACGCTATCTTTGGTATTAGCCCATCTTGGTTCTCTGACCCATTCCTAGCGAAAACCATGGTAATGATCGTGAACACTTGGCTTGGTTTCCCTTACATGATGATTCTATGTATGGGTCTACTAAAAGCGATTCCTGATGACCTTTATGAAGCGTCTGCAATCGATGGGGCGAACTTCGTCCAAAACTTCATGAAAGTAACGTTGCCTATGATGATTAAACCTCTGACTCCACTACTGATTGCGAGCTTTGCGTTTAACTTCAACAACTTCGTAATGATTCAGCTATTGACTGGCGGTGGTCCAAACATGATTGGTACTTCTGAGCCAGCGGGTTACACCGACCTACTAGTAAGCTACACGTACCGTATCGCGTTTGAAGGTGCTGGTGGTCAAGACTTCGGTCTAGCAAGTGCAATCGCAACGCTTATCTTCCTATTGGTTGGCGCGCTAGCACTATTGAACCTACGTTTCACTAAGCTATCTCAGGACTAAGGAGTAACGACCATGGCTATAGTACAAGGTAAATCTTTAAAGTACCGTGTATGGGCGACCCATATTGCTCTTTGGGCTTTCCTGTCACTGATTATTTTCCCACTGCTGATGATCATTGCGATCTCATTCCGTGAGGGTAACTTTGCAACGGGTAGTCTGATTCCAGACAACCCATCGCTAGAGCACTGGAAGTTAGCACTAGGCTTCTCGGTAACAAATGCAGATGGTTCTGTAACACCGCCTCCATTCCCAGTACTAACTTGGCTTTGGAACTCAGTAAAAGTTGCGGGTATCACGTCAATCCTTATCGTGGCACTGTCAACAACTTCGGCTTACGCGTTTGCACGTCTACGCTTCAAAGGTAAGAACACCATCTTGAAAGCGATGATGATCTTCCAAATGTTCCCGGCGGTACTTGCGCTTGTGGCTCTTTACGCATTGTTTGACAAACTAGGTCAGTACATTCCGTTCCTGGGATTAAACACGCACGGTGGTTTGATCTTCTCTTACCTAGGTGGCATTGCACTGCACGTGTGGACCATTAAAGGTTACTTTGAGACGATTGATAACTCGCTAGAAGAGGCAGCGGCATTGGATGGTGCTACGCCATGGCAAGCGTTCCGTTTGGTACTACTACCACTATCTGTGCCAATTCTAGCTGTAGTGTTCATCTTGTCATTTATCGGTGTTGTAGGTGAGGTACCGGTAGCATCTCTACTACTTTCTGATGTAAACTCCTACACACTAGCAGTTGGTATGCAGCAGTACCTATACCCGCAGAACTATCTATGGGGTGATTTCGCAGCTGCAGCAGTATTGTCTGCACTACCAATTACAATCGTATTCTTGCTTGCACAACGCTGGTTAGTCGGTGGTCTGACAGCTGGTGGTGTGAAAGGATAATCTCAGTTGGTCTCTGAGAGAAAAGAATAACTAGAAAAGGGCGACCAAATGGTCGCCCTTATATTTAGCATCGATATTACGCTTTTGGTTTGGCCGCCGATCAGTAATATCAGGCTTTATTGGCGTTACGCATAGCTGGCTGTTAGCTTAGTTCCTTACGCTTTAATCACTAACAGTTTCTTGTAACCATAACCTGAGTCTCGACTCAGGTTTTTTTATATCCGTAGAATCTCTATGCTTTCTTGTTTCCGATACAGACTAACCAGTTTGCAATGGATTACACAGTGACATCAGAATGCCCTGCGTATCACTTCACAGAATTAATTTAAGCGTATTTAGAGGGAAGGGGCTGGATTTTCTGAGAAAGCGTTAAAACTCGCGGCTAGAGGGAGCACAGCCTACATATTGAAGTAAGGTATATAAACTTTCTTGCTGTAGAGCAACACGGCGGAATAGATCGGCAAAAGTTGAGTCACCACCAAAACAAGTTTGTATGTAATGGTTAATTTCTTCTTCGTTGTAGCCTTCGACATACATGGTTCTGACCCACTGATATTCGACCGCTTTTAAATTGGTTAATGTATTTTCACTTAACGTGGTCTTTTTTAAGCTCAAGATCCAAACTCTACCCAACACCAAAATTGTGGGTGGATTTAACCAAATCAAAGTGAAAGATTTATGACAATTTGAACCTGGCATGAAGTGAATGACAGAACCATGACATTACTTCACGGGTACACCCAAGTGTCTGGAGGACACTTGGGTATATAAGTTGATTTATTTGAGATATTTGACGTGAGCTTCCATTTCTTCGCCAATCTGCTTGCGCATATTCATTAGGCGAATAGCCGATTGTTCGAGCGCTTTATCTTCTTCAGACTCCGGTTTCCACTTAGGAACATCAGTTGGCTTTCCGTCTTCGTCAACCGCAACCATGATGACGATGCAATGTGTTGTAAGGCGGTTTTTCAATTCTTTTGGATCGCTGGCTTGTACATCAATAGCAATGTGCATTGAACTGCGCCCCGTATAAATGACCTTGGCACTGACCTCGACTAAATTCCCAACATGAATTGGGGCGACAAAGCGAATACCACCTGCGTACGCGGTAATGCAGTATTTTCCACTCCAAGCTGCACTGCATGCGTAAGCTGCTAAATCGATCCACTTCATTACGGCGCCGCCGTGTACTTTGCCACCGAAGTTTACGTCTCCAGGTTCTGCAAGAAAACGAAGGGTAATGTCTCTTTGACCACTGCTCATCTGTCATTCCTTTGTGCGTTGTTTAGCTTCAATGTAACAGCAATGCAACGACTCTTAAATACGTCAGCAAAACATTTATCACATCAGTGTCGCTTCGAGTTGGATTAAGCAATCCGAAAGCTGGCTAAAAATCCTTCAAAAATCGAGTTTTATCATTTTATAGATAAAACATAAGTCACACTTATTAAAAAAATACACTATTGATAAAAAGCGCACTAATTCAATTAATTGAATATCTGTTTTGTTGGTTATCTTACTTTTGAGAATGATGTGTCTTTGTTTGTAAGGGTTGTGTAAGGATCTGTAATTGTGGAATGAATGTCACATAATTTCATTTGTGAATAAATATTCATTTGGAATGCTGTTTGGTGATTGTTTGCTCAATTGCATACGGTTTAATTATTTCGTATGGTTCTGCCCGTTTTTAAATAACACTTTATGGTTAGTCTCTTGTTCCGTGTTTTAAGTCTTAGTTTAGCTATCTCACTAATTAGTATAAAGATATATGCAGGGGTGGACTCTGGGTATCTGTATGCTTCAGGGTTTGGTGACGCTGAACATGTCGCTCTAAAAGATGCTAAGAAGCAATTGGCACTTAACTTGATTAGTGTTATCGAAGTGAATGAAAAGTCATCTATTGTTAAAACTTCCCATGGTGTCGACACCTCTTTTTCTCAGGATTCATCCATACATTCACTTCCAATTGAAATCCCTCACTTGGAAGTTTTAAGTCATGAATGTGGCGAGAAAGGTTGTGAGTATCGCTATCGGCTGAGTAAGAAAACCTGGCAGAAACAGGTTGAGCATGATTTGACGGTCTCGTACCAAACGGCTGCGATAAAACTTAAAAATCTCAACAACAACTGGCGTGGTGTGAAGGACTACTTTCATGCTGAAGAGCTAATGACGAAAAGTGCCGTTCAGCTCGATGTGCTTGGTATTTTAGATTCCGATGCTGCACAGTCATACCGTGCACAACACCTACAGATTAGCGAAACGATGAACGCGAAGAGAGAAATGCTCTCGATTTCGTTTGTCGCATCGAATGATGCTTTTTCTCATCAAATTCACGAGTTGCTATCACGTCACGCATTTGCGTCGAATCATGGTGGCATCTCCGTTTATATCAAGACGAAATCCCAGCAGGGACGACAAGGGAAAGACTTTGTCGCCAAGCAAAGTATTCAACTTAAAGTCTTCGATTCAAATTCATCTCATATGGTGACCCAAAAAGTGATCACCGTGTTAGGTAAATCCCAAGCTAGCTCTGCGGCGGCAAAACACGCTGCTGAGCAAAAAATAATTAAAAAGCTTACTAATAAATCTATCTATTCAGTATTGATCTAAAGGATACAGAAATGTTTAAAAAAACAGTCATGGCTTCTCTATTTGCTACCGCACTAGCAGGTTGTTCTTCAATGCCAGGTATGGAGTCTGCGACGGTTGACCGCAACGAAATGAGTGCAGCTCTTGTTAAATCTTGTACTGAGCTAGGCTCTGAGTACACACCAGTATCTTACGCTGTAGACAAAGTATCTAAAGTGATGGTGTCGATTCAAGAGCGTCAATGTGCTGTATTCCAAGACTACCGCACACTAGCAGACAAGCATGCAGACGTAGCAGGTTTCCTAAAGATCAATGCTGATAAGAGTGACGAAGAGCTTCTTGTTGCGATGAATGAATTCGATGAAGGCAAAGCTGAAAACAAGAAAATTCGCCCACAAGTTGAAGCGTACAAAGCGGCGTCTGATTCAATCTTTGACAAGAACGTTGAGCTAGCGAAAGACATCGCGCTTGAGGCGGCTGAAATTGCAATTATTGCTTCAGACAACGCGGCAGTAATTGCGCAAGATTCTGCAATGGCGGGTTTAGGCAACGCACTTTCTTTCCTATCAAACGAGTCTGAAGAAGAAGGCGAAGCGGATGCAGAAGCAAAAGAAGAAGTGCCAGTTGTTGAAGCTTACAACGAGATGAAAGCACGTTCTCTTCTTGTTTACGACGCAAACGACATGATTTCTCTAGACCAAAACACAATCGAGCAACTAGAGAACCTAGACAAAGTTTTAGCAGAGAAAGTTAAGTCGTAATGAAATATTCAAAGATCGCAACACTTGTCGCTGCTGGTCTTGTTTTGGCTGGGTGTAATAGCACGCCCAGCCAACAAACTTACGCAGTTGAGAGTAACGCAGGCAACTCGTCTTTAATCATTGGTAAGTCAGCGTTTGAATTCACCAACAGTGACATCGAAGTTCCAGCATACTTCAACACTCAAGGTCTTCAATTCTGTACTTACGAAGCAAACGAGAAAGACAGCCGTTGTCCGTTAGCTAAAAAGACTATTCGCCTTTACTTCGGTGACGTTCAAACTGACGTTAGCGAGAACCTTCAAGGCAAATCTGCCGATGTATTCAATGCAATGCATTCAAGTATTGGTAAGTTCGAAACGAAAGCGCTTGAGAACACGTTAGAAAACCAATTTGCGGGTGTGAACCGTTTCCGTATCTTGACGCGTGACACTAAGTCAGTAAACGCGGCGATGGAAGAGATTCTTGCCGATGAAGGTGCAGCAAAAGTCGCACAAAAAATGAGTGGTCGTGACAAGTTATCGACGGACTACATCATGAAGGTCGACGTGCTTAAAACTGGCGATATGCTCTTTGGTTCTACGCAGTCTTTATTCCAAACATCAATGGAAATGACGACGGGTGTTATTGACCCGTACACTCGTGAAAAGCTGAGCTACCCGAATATCGGTAAGATCCGCGTTTCTAACTTTGATGTTCGTGATAAGGAAAGCTTCACAACCGTAATCGCAAATGGTGACTACTACCGCGGTTTTAACTACACCAGTAGTAAAGACGTTGATTCTGTGATGAACGAAATGGCGTCACGTGGTTTCGATATCATGTTAACTCGTCTGCTAAAAGAGATGCCAGCAACAGCACAAGTTATGGGCATTAAAGGCGACCGAATCTCGCTAGATCGTGGTCAAAATGCTGGTGTATTACCAAATGAAACCATGGTTGTATTTGAGTACAGTGCAGGTTTTGTTGAGCCAATCGGTGTGGCGACGGTTAACCCTAGCCAACAAAGTGCTCAAGGCAAAATTGTCCGCTGGAAAGACAGTAAGCTTGCTGATCAAGTTAAAGACGAAGCTGAGCAGGGTATTTACCGTCCAGATCGTCAGCGTCGAATCTTTGCAGTTAGCGTCGGTGTCCCGATGGAATTCATGAAGGAACGCAGCACATGGGCGCAAAAGGGATAAGTCTTAGTCTTACCCTCGGTGGATTGCTTTCGGCTGCACCTGCAGCTGCGCTTGAACTTGATAAGAGCCAGTCAACACTGGCTCTTGTTGAGCAGGGGTGCGCCTATGGTCGTGGTGCGTTAGCGATAGAGGGGGCGAAAGCGGATGCGATCAATAACCTGCGACTGTTTTTAAATGGGCAGGTTTCACTTTCTTTATCTTCTGAAGATTCCGAATTACTCAACGAACAGTTTAATCAAGCTGCTCGAGAAATGTTAGTAACTGGAATCGAGAGAGGGATGATCACTGCGGATTTTGGGCAACCTGAGATCTACGGCGATGATACCTGTGTGAATGTGCGTCTTATGCCACCAACGCAAACAGAAGAAGACTCAGACGAGGGTATTGTTTGGGGTTCTGACTCGACGGTTTCTGTTGTGGTCATCGGTGAGGGTATCCCGAACGCTAAGCAAGGTTTAAGTGCGCGCCAAGCGGCTGAGCAAGATGCATTTCGTCGTGCTATCAGCCAAGTTTTGGGCGTGATGGTTAAATCTGGCTACCTTCAGCAAACCTATTCAAGCATGTCGGCAAATGCGGTCAGTGATGACTTTAACTTGCATGATGTGGCTGTCCAATCCTTATCAATGCAATCGCAAGGTATGATTACTGGTTGGAGCGAAATTTCTAGCCAAACTAAACCAAATGGTGTGCTTGTCGTGACGCTCGATGTGTCTGTTGAACGCCAAAAGGTTGAGGCTAAGATCGCTCAACTTATCAAGAGTTTAGGGCAACCTGCCGTTTACGTGGATGCGCACCTTCCGGTTGTTCAAACCACGTTCAGTAGCTCTCTTGCTCAGATGGGCTTCGATCTCTCTGGTACTCCAGAGCAGGCAACCATCATTCTTCAAGTTCAAGAAAAAGAGAAAGTGACGCCTTCCGGCTTGCAGTTGGAATTGGCGGCTAAGCTATTAGACCGAGCGGGTAATGAATACGGTAATTGGCACAACGATCCAACACTGATGACCCTTCCTAACAAAGAGGGGATGCTGAATGAACTAGCGTCAGTGCACTTGGCTGTTGATCAAAACCAGAAAATGCTGACTCAAGCGTTACATAGCGCCGTCCAAAAAATGGCAATGCGTGGTGGCCCGGTTAGAGAATTGATCTTTACGCCGAAAGCGGCGGGTCAACAAGGTCAACTTTATACCTTGCTTAGTGCGATTAACGGCGTTTCTGATATCAAGATTGAAAGTCGTTCTGGCAAGGTTATTGTCCGACTTCGCTCATTAAACAACGCCAATGACCTTGCTCAGTTTATCCAGCCAACGTTGCGCATTCATCAGCCAAATTATCAGTCCAAGCTACGTGTTTTGAACGATTACCAAATCAACGTGCTTTAAGACCTCTACAGGATATTTATGTTTAAAAAAACACTTCTTTCATTGGTACTAGCAAGTGCCTTTGGTTCTGCACATGCAAATGTAGATTTTGACCTTAATGATCTCGTTCCTGCAACCGATGCACCTTCTGAAACACAAGCTGTAAATACAGATGACGTAAAAGAGGTGGGTGATCTAGTTGTGGCGGCAGACCCGAAAGCCGCGGTACTTGTTGCTCACCAAAGCCTGATCGAAGACGAAGGTGATGGCGTTAAGATGATCGCAGTTGGCTCGGGTATCGGTATTCTATCTACGGGTTCTGGTAGCTACGAAACTTACGAAAACCGTAACGCGACGTTGTTATCTAAGCGTGGTGCATACATGAAAGCTTTCCAAATTGCGAAAAAGCAATTAGTGGAAAACATGGAAGGCATGAGCAACATGTGTGCGACAGCGATCAACGAAACCATGGATGTGATTGATACTGCGACAGAAGGCGCGGCAAACACCACAAGCATGATGAGCGATAACTGTGCTGAGTCAGTAAAAGGCGCTTTGGCAGGTTACGTGACGTTCGATGTGTATGATGATCCAAGTGAAAACCTAGTTCGTGTTAGTTTGATTTCAACGCCGAAAACACGTGAGCAAACGAAGCGTAAAGTGGGCGCTCTGACTCAGACTACAGAACCAAATGTGATTTTCAAACAAATCATCGCTGATCTGCAGGCGGGTGTGATGCCTCCTGTTGGTGCGAAAGTGATTACCAACGCTGAAACGGGCGAGTCGTTTGTACTTGGTTTCGGTTCTTCGATCATTCGTGACAACAAGAATAAGAGCGTGAAACGCAAGCTGCTTGGTATGTCTAAATCTCAAGCGCAAGCAAAAGCGAGAAACGGTCTAATTGCAGTAATGCAAGGTGAACAAGTTTACTGGGAAGGTGGTTTCACAGAGAACCAGTTAGAGAAGAATGAACAGTTCGAGTACCCACCTGAGAGCGTTAACCCAGCAGATGCGAAAGTATTGGCAGAAGACAAACACACGTTCATGAACAACATCAAGAGCTTTGATTCGTACAAGTCATTTGCAGCGGGTCAAGTTCCTCCAGGTGTTTCTGTTAAAACCTTTAAGAGTAGCGATGGTGACTGGATGTTAGCCGTTGCGGTTTATGCCCCTTCTCTAGAGGCGACGGCAAAGCAAGCAGCTGCAGAAAACAAAAAGCGCGTTCGTGAAGGTCAAAACGCAAGCTCAGACCACAAAATTTCAACAACTGGCGGTTTGACTGACGGAAGCAACAATACTCAAGGACCATCTGGTCAAGTGAGTAACGCAAATGATCTGTAACCACAGATACTTGCTTGTTCTGGTAGGCCTTTTAGGTCTACCAGTTTTTGCTTCCGACTCTCATTCTTGGTCGTTCAACGGCACGGATTATGAGCTTAAAACCAGTGACTCAGAAGTGTCAGTTGAAGTGAAAAGACAGCATGAACTGACCACGAAACAAATGAAGTCATTGTGTCGTAAAGGGCTCGGTTTAGAGCTTCGCAAAAAATACGAAGACAAGTTGCTTGAAGGTGGTTTCATTCGTGAAACTTTAGATTCGTGGCCTTTTGCGAGTCTAACTTACGAACTGACCAATATTCAGTTTTCTTCAGTGAGTAAGAGTCAAGCTCAGTGCCGTGCGAATGTGAATGATACTGGCTACAAAACCAATCTCCAAACCACAGCGCTGAACTATGCCGTTGCGTATTACTCAACCAAGCAGTACCAGCACATCAAGCCGATATTACCGTTGATCATCAAAGAACCTAGCGTTGCGATGGATGCCGCAGGTTTGGTCACCTTGCTCTTATCTCAATCAGACGTGACCAAAGCTGAAAATTACTATCAGCAGTATGTCGATGTTTCCGCAATTTCCAACAGTGAAATCAAGCACTGGCTAGCTCAATGGCAGTTTGAGCAAGGAGAACTTGAGGAAAGCTTGTTCATCGCAAAGCTGTGCTCAAGCAAAGAATGCGAGCGTTTGGTGATAGACATTGAAGATCAAATGTTTGAGCAACAAGCTGAGAGTGTCGGAGATCTGTCTTCTTATTTCTGATTTAACAAATTACGGTAACTCAATTTATGAAATTGAAATATTGCGCACTGGCTGCGTTGTTAAACCTAATTGTGATGCAACCAAGTTTTGCAAATGATCCTTTTGCTGAACTGGACCAAGAAATCGAACAATTAACCGCTGATGATACGGATGAGTTTGAGCAATGGTATGCCGCCCAAATTCAAGAGTTCAATCAATGGCAGCAAGCTTACTTAGCGGACTGGGACAAAAAACAGAAAGCCTCTATTCAAAAATGGGGTGATACCAAAATACCTTCTCCGGATGTGGTAGTGGTTTATGACGAACAACATAACGCACGAACCGTTGTTGATTTGGAGAAAGGTGAGATTACGGTTAGCTACTTACCGCCTGCGGAAGAAGAAAAAGCCGAAGCTCCAGTTGTTGAAGCTGAAGTCGTCAATGCCGTTATCGAGAAAAACGCCAAGGTGTTTGAAGAAGTTGGTGTAACTCAACCTAAAAAAGCTGAGCCCACAATGGTTTTCGTTGAGGAAATTAAAGTAGAACCAAAGACTTTCGAAGAGGTGAAGAAAGAGATTGAGGCGCAAACTGAGCGCCAAATGAGTCAACTTGACATCTTTGCTGCTGAGAAAAGTGCGGTGTTAAGTGAACAAAAGCAAGAGCAAGTGATTGTTCAGCAAAAACAACAAATGGTGAAGCTGGAAGAAAAACGCATTGCTGCTGTGAAGCAAGAATTAGCTCTGCAAGAAAAGCAGCTAAAGCAACAGCCTAAAAAGATTGTTGAGTATAAGGTCAAGATTCCAAAATCATCACTGGCGAACCGCGCTAATCAGTACCTTCCTGCGATTCAACAAGAAAGTGCAAAGCGAGAACTACCGCCTGCACTTGTTTTGGCAATCATGCACGAAGAGTCGCATTTCAACCCGAAAGCAAAATCTCATGTGCCCGCATATGGGCTGATGCAAATCGTGCCGACAACCGCTGGTCATGACGTGAATAAGCTATATCGCGGTAAAGATAAGCCGATGAAAGCGAATGACTTATACGATCCCAATTTGAATATCGAAACTGGCACGGCGTATCTAAAAATTCTTCAGAGTCGATACCTAAAAGGCATTAAAGACCCACAAAGTGCGACTTACAGTGTGATCGCGGCTTACAACACCGGGTCAGGTAATGTGGCCAAAGCATTTGGTGAGCGACGTGTTTCTAGTGCGATTAAGAAAATCAATACCATGAGTTCTGATGAAGTATATGAGCACCTTATCAAGAACTTACCTTATAACGAGACTCGCAAATATCTCAAAAAGGTCAACGATAGAATGAAAACCTATCATGCGCAGTCCAACTCAATTATCTAAAAGGAATTGAAGATGAAATATCAAATTCTTACCGCTGCAATCAGCGCAGTGATCTTATCTGGCTGTGCGAGTCAAAGTGGTTCTGAAAACACGGCGAAAGTGGAAACCAACAAAGGCAGCAATGTGCCTAGCTGGGTACTAAACCCAACTTCAGCGAATGGCTTTGCAGCGTCAAACTGTGTTACGGCGTCAGGTAACTTTTCTGTTGATCGTAACCACGCTATCTCTCTAGCACGTAACACGCTTGCGCAAAACCTTGATATTAAAGTCAGTGTGTTAGAGAAGAACTATCAAAAAATTGATAGCTCAGTTGACGGTCAAACCTCTGGCACATCTTTTGAGCAAATCGCTAAGCAAATAACTAATACTTCAATTCAAAAGAGCCAAGTTGAGCAAGTATCACTGGTTGAAATTGGTGGTGTAGAGCAAATTTGTGCGCTAGTAGTCATGCCAAAGATTGAATCAGAAAAGATGTTTAACTCTGCTGTAACGGCAGGAACGGATATTGATCCAACGGATAAAGCGGCGCTATACAAAGAGTTTGTGAGCCAAAAGACAAGCAAAGAATTGGAAAAGCAGGCTGAAGCCCTTTAATCCAAATGAAAGCAAAAAGAAAAGAGCCATCATGGCTCTTTTCTTTTTAGTTGCTATGAGCTCGTTGCAGTTTGAGCTTCTGGGTCGATGACTTTGCCTTTTCTGCGTACTTTAATTTGCGACAAGATAACGCCAGAGATAACCAACATACCGCCAATGATGTGGTAAACATGAACTTCTTCGCCGAGCATGGTTGAAGCGAGAGCTACCGAAACCACAGGCATCAGGTTCATGAACATGGCACTTGAGTCAGCACCAATCAAGTCAATCGCTTTTACCCACATCAATGGAGCAAAGATAGACGCGGCAATACCAGCGTAAGCAATTAAAGGTAATGCGCTTTGGCTTGGTAGAAGTTGATCGCTGCTTAGCCACAATGGCGCAAGCATAACCAATGAGAAAAAGCCTTGCATGTAAACCAAAGTCATACTGTTGAAAGGCATCTTCCAGCGTTTTAGTAACACACAATAAATTGCGTAGCAAAGCGCAGCCAGCAGCATCAAGCTGTCACCTTGCGTCATATCTTGATGCAGGAAGTAGGTGATATCGCCGTGCCCTAACATAAACGCCAAGCCGCCTAATGAAATCACGCCACCTGCCACGCTCAGCATGGAAATCGACTTGCCCAGTAAAGGTACACTCAAGAAAACACTGATCAAAGGAACGAGAGACGTAATCAGTGCCATATTAGAAGCGGTCGTCGTTAGCCCTGCGTAATAACCTAGGGATTGGTTTAGCACCATGCCTAATAGTGCGAGGAAAGCCAATTTAGCCAGGTATGGGCGAATCACATGACGTTGTTTGATCACTGCTGGTAAGCAAAATGGCGTTAAAAGTACCATAGCAACAAACCAACGGTAGAAACTCATTGCGCTAGGTTCGATGGCACTTGCTGCCATTTTATTTACGATGGAATTCCCACCCCAAATCATGACAGTAAAAAACGGAAGCAAATAAACCATGAGAACCTCATCGCAGAATAATTAATGGCGCTAGTCTGACAGGTCTTTATAATGAAAAGTATCTCTGGAAAGACATCGTAAGCGATAGGAAGACAAATTTGAAAAAGAGCACAAGGAATCTTCATCCGTCATTATCAATCGATAGAGCACCATCAGATGTGTTTATGAATTTTGAAGCCTTTTTGTCGAATACAGAAACTCGCATTCACAGCCACCCATGGGGACAAGTTCAACTGATCAGTGGCGGTATTCTAGAAATGGATGCGGAAGACACACGTTTCTTAGCGCCTCCGCATCTTGCGATTTGGGTACCGGCTGGGATCCGTCACACCAGTTATAATCGTAAGCCTTTGGAATACTGCTCGTTAAATATCGACCCAGAGTTGACTCAGCACTTTCCATCCAAAACGAGCTTGATCAAAGTGACGCCCATTGTTTCGGCGATTGTGGAAGACTTTCGCCAGCGTGATATTAATGTTGCTAAGAGCGAAGAAGATAAACGCCTCGTTCAGGTCTTGTTGGATCAGTTAGCCAAACAAGAAGTCGAACATCACTTTTTGCCAACCACAGACAACAAATATCTGGAGCCAATTCTTAAAGCCGTCGAAGAAGCGCCAACTGATGAAATTAGCTTGGGGGAATGGGCGGAAAAGGTTCATACCACGGAGCGCACTTTAGCTCGCCATTGCCAAAGTGAGTTAGGGATGAGTTTTACCGAGTGGCGATTGCGAGTGCGTTACTTGCATTCGATGGAGTTGTTAAGGAAGGGGCAAACCGTAAAAGAGGTGGCGTTGACATTGGGTTACAACCAGGCCAGTCCTTTTATCGCCATGTTTAAGAAATACTCCGGCATTACACCGGAGCAATATAAGAACCGCTTGTTATAGCTGAGTAAGCACGTAATCTAAACCACCTACAACTGCTGCAACTTGAGCGTCGTTACACTCTTCATCAGTGACTTTCGGGCTGTCTGGGTAAACTTCTGTTGTAGTGCCGTAAGTGCAGTTGGTGACGCCGCCACACAGACCCAGTTTCACCATTGGGTAATTAATCACACCAAATTGCACCACTGGCGAACCAATGATTTCGCCTTTATCGTCAGCAGGTGCAATGTGCGTTACTTTCGCTACTGACTCGATGACGGCTTTTTGGAACTCAGGTTGCGGGTTTTCTGTATCGCCCACCGTGTAGAAACCATCTGGGATCATGCCTTCGATGTATTCAAGACCATCACGTGCTGCAAGTGCAGGGCGGAATTCGGTCTCGTCAGAATCGGTGGTTTCGTGCAGGTCGATGTGCATTAGAACATCACCTAAGGTCGCAACAAGCTTAATCAAGTTAGCTGACTCTTCCGCAGGGCTATTTGCGTAGAAAGAGCGGTTTGGGTCAATCGCATTTGGATTCCAGCGGTTGATCACCTCGTACCCCCAAGGGCTGACACATGGTGCAACGACAATATTGAAGTGTTCTGCATAACGCTCTGCCTGCGTATCAACAAACTTCAGCGCACCATGTACGCCACTTGTCTCGTAGCCATGTACGCCGCCAGTTACTAAAACAACCGGTTTTGCAGCATCCCAGTTACGAGTCTTGATACAAAACAGAGGGAAGCGCGCTTCGTCGTAAGAGAGTGCGCCGTATTGCTCAACATCAAAACGCTCGCGAAGAGCATCAATTTTGGTCACGACTTCTTCTTGGTAGCTACGTTTTACGTCACGTTGCTCACGCCAAGCTTTACGTTCTGCTTCACCCCATGACTGACCTGGGGTACCAATTGGGTAAGTGTATCCGCTTTTCATCTATACTTTTTCTTTTGTGTGCGTGAAAGGTAAGACAAGACTAGTCCTGTCTCAAAGCCACGGCAATAGAAAACACAATTTGTGACCTTATTCTTTGCGAAATCATAACTTTGCTGAGTAGTTTATTGGTGTTACATTTTGTTACTTATTCAATTCCATAAAAGAGATAAATAAATGGCTGGAGCAAGTTTACTAACACTGTTGGATGACATTGCAGCTGTATTGGATGATGTCGCGTTGATGTCGAAGATGGCGGCGAAAAAGACCGCAGGTGTACTGGGCGACGATTTAGCGCTAAATGCGCAACAGGTGTCTGGCGTAGCGTCAGAACGAGAAATCCCGGTGGTTTGGGCGGTGGCAAAAGGGTCGTTTAAAAACAAACTGATTCTAGTGCCATCGGCATTGTTGATCAGTGCCTTCATTCCTTGGCTGATCATGCCATTACTTCTCATTGGTGGTTTGTTTCTTTGCTTTGAAGGGGCTGAGAAGATCTTAGAAAAGCTTTTTCCTCATGCGCACCAACATGAAGAGAAGAAAGAAGAGCTCAATACCGGAGAATCGGTTGAAGAGTACGAGAAGAGAAAGGTCGCCGGTGCGATTCGTACTGACTTTATCCTCTCTGCAGAAATCATCGTGATTGCTTTGGGTACGGTGACAGGCTCAAGCATCGTAACGCAAATTCTTGTGGTCAGCTTAATCGCGGTATTGATGACCATTGGTGTTTACGGCTTAGTCGCTGGCATCGTTAAGCTTGATGACTTAGGTTTTTACCTAGAACGCACATCAAATGGTGAAGGACTGAAAGCCAAGCTAGGTGGAGCGTTAGTGGCGTTTGCGCCTAAGTTGATGAAGATGCTTGCTGTGGTGGGTACTGCGGCAATGTTCCTTGTTGGGGGCGGTATTGTTGTCCATAACGTGCCTGCAATTCATCATCTGATTGAACCGATCATCATGGATTTCCGTGGTCATACGATTGCGACGGCGATTGTGCCGACATTGCTTAATGGTGTGATTGGTGTCATCGCTGGCTTGGTTGTGGTTGCAGCTTGGACTTTAGTAGAGAAAGTTCGTGGTAAATAATTACTCTGTAGACAGTAGACAGTAGACAGTAGACATAAGGCTTTATAGGAGCCAAAAGAAAAGGGTCATGCGTTTCCATATCGAATATGGTGGCATGACCCATTTTTATTTCGTGGAGATGATTACTTCACTTCCCACTCAATCTTTTCATTTGCACGAATTGGCACAACGATGTCGCTACCAAACGGCATCGTTTCTGGTACATCCCAAGCTGCTTTTTCTAGCGTTACTGTGTCTGAGTTGCGAGCGATGCCGTAAAAATCAGGACCATTTAAGCTTGCGAATGCTTCTAGGTTTTCTAGTTTGCCTTCATTCTCAAACACCTCTGCATAAAGTTCTAGTGCTGCGTGTGCGGTATAAGAACCTGCACAACCACAAGCTGATTCTTTTGCGCCTTTTGCGTGCGGCGCTGAATCTGTACCTAGGAAGAATTTCTTGCTGCCGCCTGTCGCTGCTTCGATAAGCGCTTGTTGGTGGGTATTGCGCTTAAGGATTGGCAGGCAGTAGAAGTGAGGCTTAATGCCGCCGACTAGCATGTGGTTACGGTTGAACAGCAGGTGGTGAGCAGTGATGGTTGCTGCGACGTTATCAGAAGCGTTCTTAACGAAGTTTGCGGCATCCGCCGTCGTGATGTGTTCAAGAACGATTTTTAGGTTAGGGAAGTCGTTAACGATAGGAGCAAGAACCGTGTCTAGGAATTCCTTCTCACGGTCAAAAATATCAACGTGGTTGTGAGTCACTTCTCCATGAACCAAAAGCAGCATGCCAACTTCTTCCATCGCTTCAAAAACGTGGTAGATGTTCTTTGCATCGGTTACGCCAGAATCAGAGTTGGTGGTTGCACCTGCTGGGTAAAGCTTTGCTGCGACAATTTTGCCTGTTGCTTTGGCTTTGCGGATTTCGTCTGGCGTGGTGTTGTCTGTCAGGTATAGCGCCATAAGAGGTTCGAATTGCTCGCCGTGTTGCTCTGCAAGGATTCGATCACGGTAGGCTAATGCCATTTCAGTATTGGTCACTGGTGGGACGGTGTTTGGCATGATCAGCGCACGGCCGTTATAACGGCTAATATCGCGAACGGTATCTTTTAGAACTTCACCATCGCGTAAGTGAACGTGCCAATCGTCAGGACGAGTAATAGTCAGTGTTGTCATTAATTGCTCCCACCATTAAAAAGTTATGTTTGGAGCCTAAACGCTGCATTTACCTCAAGAGCAAACGCTTGCGCTTAGGCGACAGGATGATAGAGGAATTGCAGTTCTATTTCACCCCATTTTTCACATTTCTTTACGGTAGGAGCTCAGTTGGTTACTTCATCGTCAACCAAAGCGCGTGAATTGTGCCGGGTAGGAAGAAGAAGAAAGTCAGGATTAGGTTGATGAAGAAGTCTTTCTCTAGACCTTTTTCCATGTAAACCGCCACTGGTGGAAGGAAGATACAAAGTAGAATTAGAATCAGTTTATTAGTATCCATGGTCTATGCTCCGGATAGATTATCTATAGTGTCAAAAAGTTGGCGAATTATGTGCTCTATATCACATCTTGGCAATCCTAGTTTCGTCAATACTATGCAAATTTATGGGACTCCATTCATAAAAAGAAGTTCTTCCACCTGCAAAGCAAGTGTCATATCGGGTGACTGACGAAGGTGCGGTTATAAATCGATATTTTATAGAGGCTTGGGTCATAACTATTATAAGGATATGATAGTCCAATAATGAGAAAGTACCTGTAGGAAGAAGGCTATGTCGCAATCAGTTTTGTCCCAAATTAATGTTTTTCCAGTCAAATCCGTCGGAGGCGTTGCGTTATCTTCCGCTTGGGTAGAAAAACAAGGATTGAGTTTTGATCGTCGATTTATGATTGCGACGTCAGATGGCTCAATGGTGACAGCTCGAAAATTCCCTCAAATGGTGACCGTCAAGTCCGCGCTGTTGCCAGACGGAGTGGTGTTTACCAGTCTTGGCGAAGAGCCACTAAAGATTCGCTATCAAGATTTCAAAATGCAGGAAGCACCTGCAACGGTTTGGAAAGACAGTTTTACGGCATATACCACCACGGATGAAGCGGATGATTGGTTTAGCAAAGTATTAGGTCTTCGCGTCGAGTTACTTTTTACTGGTGAGCAATCAAATCGCATAAGAGAGAAACTGGGTCACAACGTCAGCTTTGCCGATGGCTACCCAGTACTTGTCATCAGTGAGGCATCACTGGAAGAATTAAACCGCAGAAGCTCTGAGCTGCACTCAATGGATCAATTCCGAACCAACCTTGTGGTATCTGATACCAAGCCATTTGAAGAAGACTCATGGAAGCGTATTCGCATTGGCGAAGTGGAATTTGAATCAGTAAAACCATGTGAGCGATGTATTCTAACTACCGTTAATACTCAGCGAGGCACATTTCGAGAAAGCAAAGAACCACTGAAGACATTGCAAGAGTTTCGTGCAAACGAGCGTGGGGGCGTGTTCTTCGGTCAAAACCTTGTTGCCCTGAACGAAGGCATTATTCGTTCTGGTGACAAAGTTGAAGTGCTGGAATACAAAGAGCCAGAGTTCTATCCAGACAACTCTCCCCAGCGAATGACGCTAACTTGTGTCGAACGAGAAGAAATCGCACGCGACTTTGTCACCTTGTGGCTTGAGCCAAGCAAAGGTCAATTACCAACGTACTTACCGGGACAGCATTTACCTATTGAAGTGGATATAGACGGTAAGAAAGTAGGGCGTCGTTATACGCTGTCATCTAGCCCGTCTCGCCCGGGACGCTACGCAATTTCGGTGAAACGTGTTTCTGGTGGGCGCGTATCCAATGCTTTGCTTGACAACCTACAAGTGGGGGATGTTCTGGAAGCGGAAACACCAGATGGTCAATTTCATCTAAAAGAGCATTCTGTTCAGCCTCTATTGCTGTTGTCTGCTGGTAGCGGCGTAACACCAATGCTGTCGATGGTTCGTTATTTGGCTGATCACAACCAACTCGATGATGTGGTGTTCTACCATCAGTGCAGCAGCGAGATTGATATTCCATGCAAAGATGAGTTAAACGAGTTAAAGCGCCAACACCCGGGGTTGGATGTAAAGATCTGCTTAACGCAACCTGCGATAGATTGGTTTGGTCTTAAGGGGCGAATCAGTCTATCTCACATAAAACAGATCAAAGATGTTGAACAGCGCCAAGTGTTTGTTTGTGGTCCTGACGGCTTTATGCAAAAGGCGAAAAACCTATTGCTTAAGAAGGGGCTCCCAGAAGGCAATTATCATCAAGAAGCATTTGGTGTTGCAGCGACAAAAGCTAAGCCAGAGAAAAGTGTTGAGATTGAATTCAACGGCTTTAAGTTGATGGGTAACAACCAACAAACGTTACTTGAACAAGTTGAGAATGCCGGTCAAAGTATTACCAATATTTGTCGTGCGGGCTTGTGTGGTGCTTGTAAGGTTCAATTAGAATCAGGACAGGTAGAGCATCCTGACGTGCCTGCACTGAGCGCAGAAGAGCGCGCGATGGGTAAAGTGCTCGCGTGTTGTGCTATTCCAGAAACGGATGTGACGCTAACAGACTAACGTTGCTGAGCATAAACACTGCTTGTAACAAGCAAACAAAAACGCCGCTAAATTAGCGGCGTTTTTATATATTGTTGAACGATTTAAAAACGAATCGTTCACGTGCACAATTGTGATTTAGTCGTAGATCGTTGGGATCGGCTGACGCTTGTGCTGAGTCATTTTGTAGATAGCCACAAGGCGATCGCTGACTTCTTGAGATACTGGCTTGCCTTCTAGGAAGTCATCGATTTGTTCGTAAGTTAAACTCAGAGCATCTTCATCAGCTTTTTGAGGATCAAGCTCTTCTAAGTCTGCCGTTGGTACTTTCTTCACGAGTTGCTCAGGCGCACCCAATGTTGCTGCAACTTCGCGAACTTGACGTTTGCTCAAGCCGAATAGTGGTGCCATATCGCACGCGCCATCACCGAACTTAGTGTAAAAACCAGTGATGTTTTCTGCTGAGTGATCAGTACCAAGAACCAAGCCACCAACGTAACCAGCAATTTCGTATTGAGCGACCATGCGTGCACGCGCTTTTACGTTACCCTTCACGAAGTCCACTTTTGCAGCATCCGTTGGAAGAAGGTCTGTTCCTTCAAGTGCGACGTGAGAAGCGGCATGAAGACCATCGACACCGGCTTTAATGTTTACTGATACAGAGTGCGTTGGTTGGATGAAAGAAAGTGCGAGCTGTGCTTCATCTTCGTCTTTTTGTTCGCCATAAGGCAAACGAACAGCGATAAACTGGTAGTTGTTGTCACCAGCTTCTTCGTTTAGTTGGTCTACAGCCAGTTGAGCCAAGCGACCACATGTCGTTGAGTCAACGCCACCGCTAATGCCAAGAACAAGAGACTTACAGCCTGCTTCTTGCAATTTACGCTTAATAAAAGCGACACGGCGTTCAATTTCGAAATGCGGATCGATAGAAGGGAGTACTCGCATTTCATCGCGGATGGATTGTTCCATTTAGGGTTCCTTTTCCTGCAAATATGTACGACACCAAGTGAGTGTGAATAAATTCATACTGTCGCAGACGTTTATAGTTCACAAATGGCGATAAACCATGCAGTTGATGTCTATAAACGTCGCTTTAGTGTCAAAAAGCTCTAAAGATTAGTAGTATCATACCGAATTCATCGGATTAGAAAACTCTCTTCAACCAGGTAATCACCGGATATGAAAAAAATCGCCGTTTTTGGCAGCGCATTTAACCCACCAAGCTTAGGTCACAAGAGTGTGATCGAGTCACTGAACCACTTTGATCTTGTGCTATTAGAACCAAGCATTGCACACGCTTGGGGCAAAAATATGTTGGATTACCCAATTCGGTGCAAACTGGTTGATGCCTTTATTAAAGACATGGGGCTTTCTAATGTTCAACGCTCAGACCTTGAGCAAACTTTGTACCAACCAGGACAAAGTGTGACGACTTTTGCGTTATTAGAAAAAATTCAAGAAATCCATACGCAAGCCGATATAACTTTTGTCATTGGTCCTGATAATTTCTTCAAATTTGCTAAATTTTACAAAGCAGAAGAAATTACGGAACGTTGGACTGTGATGGCATGCCCTGAGAGAGTGAAAATCAGGAGCACCGATATTCGCAATGCATTGCTCGAAGGTAACGATATTAGCGGGTATACAACATCAACGGTCAGTGAATTATTGCTAAGCGAAGGCTTATATAAACAATCGTAATCTGAGAACTGAGAGGTCAGGTTTTCATGGTCAGAATCGTCGTACTTAGTGCATGCGCAATGCTTGTGGCAACACAGGCGAGTTCCGCATGTAACTATTTATCTGATCGTTCCGTTGTATTTGCTGATAACACCATGCCAGTTTGTGAAGACATCTTTGACAGTGTTGGCGTTCTTAGTATCGATACGCTCAATTGGTATACCGCAGAAAAACAGATAGAAGGTCCGACAGAAAGTTACTGGGATCAATGGGCGTTCAAGTCTGAAGACTCTCCAATACTTACTCAAAATTTAGATAGTAACTATTTTGGGCTCGGGTTATGGATGCCAGAAGAACTGCGTGATGATGAAGCCAAAATGAGTACAGAAGAGTGGCTGAGAAGTCATGGCTTAATGTTTAGCATCGGCTTTGGTGACAAGAACGGCAGTGAACCACGAATGCGTGTTGATTACCGCTGGCATGAATACTATGACGCTGATTGGATGATGCAGATCGAAGTACCGTTTTAATATTCGAATCAAAATAAAAAGGACGCACATTGATGCGTCCTTTTTGTATTCTATTGCGACTTACCCTTTATAGCGCTTCCCCAAACACCAAAAAGCAAAGCTGTTCGTATTCTTCTTCATTGTCGTTAAATAGCTTCGCAACGATATCCGCTTGTTTTTTGCCGGATAACTTCATCTTGCGTGCTTCTCGAAGCGTTAATACTAGACAAAGCTCAATGGAAATCTGAGATTCACAGCCTGGTTTCCACTTATTGATAGAATCCGTTAATGCTGAACTGGTAAGCATTGGTTTGAGTGTTAGCACTTCGTGTTTCACAACCGCTAGCAAGTCGAGCTGATGTTCGCTGCGTGCTTTTGTCATCACCAACTTTTCAATCAGCGCTGACAATAACACTGGTTGTTTCACGTAGCCTGCTTGTTGAGCAAATGCATCAGTTAAGCGCACAGAGAAGTCACAGCGAGTTACTCGTGTGTTAGGTAAAAAGGTGAGGGAGCTCAAACATCCCTGAGGAATCCAGAAGTGTTGACCCGGTTCAATGGCATACTCATGTTTACCCAATTTAATGATCGCCAAACCTTCCACTACTGATAGTAAGCTGTGTTTTAGCGCTTTTTTACGCGCAGCAACATTAAGAAAAGGGTAATTAGCGTCGTGAAATTCAATTGCGTAGTTCATTGTGAATACCAGAGTTTTTGGGGCGCTAAGGGTAACGCTAAACCCCTAAATTGCCAACCGGATAACAGATTTTTTTGCGAATAGAAATTGTAATGCTACTGGTATGACCATGTTAAAAGTATGGTCTGAAATACTGCGGGTTGGCAAAACAATGCGTAAAATGTGCCAGCTTTTTTTGAAATGAATTGAATAATGACTGCCAATAACGATCCTTATATTGAAATTCGTCCATACAACGACGAAGAAATTCCAGCTGCGCTGGACCGCCTGATCAAAGACGATGAGTTTATCAGTGCGATTTTAAACCACCGTTTTGCAAACAAAGCGGCGTGGTTCAAAACACTCATGAGTCCGATTATCCGTGTCTACTTAAAAGCGAAGTGGAGTAAACTGGATTCTGTGGAAGCCATTCAGCTAGAAGTGAAGAAGTACCTTAAAGACACACTAGATACGACTACTGACGGAGTTACTTTTTCTGGTTTGGACAAACTCGACAAGAACACATCGTACTTGTTTGTCTCTAATCACCGCGATATCGCAATGGACCCCGCGCTTGTTAACTTTGGTTTACACCAAACAGACCACCGTACAGTGCGTATTGCGATTGGTGATAACCTGCTTAAGAAACCTTGTGCGACGGAGCTAATGAGGCTCAACAAGAGCTTCATCGTAAAACGTTCGGCGAAAGCACCACGTGAAATGATGAAAGCGCTTGGTCTACTGTCGGGCTATATCAAGCACTCTTTAGATACCGGTAACTCAATCTGGATTGCGCAAAAAGAAGGTCGTGCGAAAGACGGTAATGATTTCACTGACCCAGCAATCTTGAAGATGTTCCATGTTGAAGGTCGTAAGCAAAAAATCAGCTTTGGTGAATACACTCGTTCACTGAAGATTGTGCCTGTTTCTATCTCTTACCAAAATGACCCTTGTGATATTGCAAAAGCTAAAGAACTGTATGAAAAAGCAGAGAACGGCAGTTATGAAAAAGGTGAGTTTGAAGATATTGAAAGCATCATCCAAGGTATCGTGGGTTACAAAGGTAAAGTGCATGTCGCATTTGGTGATGTGATCGATCAAGAGTTCGAGACGCCGGATGAGTTGGCAAACGAAATCGATCGCCAAATCCACAATAACTACCGCGTATTCCCTATCAACTTGCTCGCTGCGGGTCGTGAAGACGAATCGATCACTGAGTCAGTAAAATCTCAGTTGCAAGAGAAACTTGAACAGCTACCGACAGGTGCGCACAGTTACTTGGTTGCAAGTTACGCTAACCCAGTAAATAACCAAGAATAACCTTGCTATTGTCCATTGCGCGAAGTAGCAATGGACATTCAATTGCGAGGAACGGGACCTAATCGGAATCTATCTCAGGCGTGTTATTTGTTAGATTCTGAGCTCGTTCCTCACTTCAATTACTTTTATGGTGCAACCGCACCGCCTAAGGTCAAATTCGTTGGCCACTTTGTCACTCGATTTCCTCCCAAGAAGATGTTGCCTTTGACTGTCATGGTGTCAGGAAATGTTGTGACCTTTGAACCTCCTATATAGAGGTTACCATCCACCACCAATCCTTCTGGTAGTTCAGTCAATGGTGTCCGAATGACGCTCAAGTCGCCTTTTACTCTTAGTCTTGCTGGTAGGTTAGTTAACGGGGTATCGGTTAAATTCAAATAACCACCCAGTTTTACACCGCGAGGCCAGCGTTCAACTTTACTACCAAGTAAATTTGCATAGCCTTTAATTTTAACTCCAGGTCTTATCGTTTTGAGGGCGCTATTCGTTGCTTCAAGGCTGCCTTGAACATCGAGTCCTTTAGGAAGTTTAGTAATCGGTGTCTGGGAAATATTGAGGTTTCCTTTTACGACAAGACCATCAGGTAGGGTCGTATAGGGCTTGTTGCGGAGATCGATATTACCGTAGTTGTCGGTATGACCGAATTTAGCATAGTAATCAAGCTCGTAAGCGATAGAAGAGCTCGAGAAAAACACCAGAGCTAATAAAAGAGGGAAAATGCGCATAGCAACCACAGTATTGGTAAAAGCGAGAAAAGGATAACGTAAAGCTTGGGGGGCTGCTACCTATCCATGTCTCAAGAATATGAGATGCTGCCAAGAACTGAAAGCGCTTCTTTGTTAGTTTTATGGCTCTTCATTAAGGGGATATTCATGAACGTAAGATCGATTTCTGTTTTGCTTGCAAGCGTTGCTGCTGTTTTATCAAGTTTTGCGATGGCGAAATCCTATAGTACGCCAGATTCAAAAGCGTTAGTGGTGGCAGACGGTAAGCTAGGGCAGCGTGTTTGTTACTATGACGACAAAGCCTACACTACTGGGGCAGTGCTAAACGTAGATGGGGTGCTACTGATGTGTACCGATGAAAATGATTTTGAAACTAATGGCTCGTTGAAGTGGGTTGTGTTTCAGAAAGACAAGAAATAGATAGGTTCATCAGAGATCAAAAAAGCGAGCTGGATGCTCGCTTTTACCTATCTAACGATGAAATATCGACGATTAACGCGCTAGAGAGCGAGTCTTAAGTTCGAAGATTAGCTTTTCAGCGCTTACTTCAAACTTGAATCGAGCAGTAAGCTCTTTCGAATCTTCCGTTAGTTCAGAAACGTTGTATTCAACGCCTGTACAAACTTGTTTTGCTAGTTCGATGTATTTCGCCAACTCAGCTTCAAGTGCTGCTTTAGTCTCTGCGAAAATCGTTACGTCAGCGACATCGTCGCCTTCTTTGATGATAAAACCCATTTCACCAGCGCAACCGCAAGCTTCACATACTTGGTTTTCTTCTAATTCGACACTCATAACGAATCCTCTTGTAAATACTGTCAGTATTCTATCAGGTATTTGATCTCTATCTACAAAAATGAATGATTTTGGATAAAAAAAGGACAGTATGTTATGTTGTTAATGGAGGGTTAACTAATTTTATTAGAACTTCCTTAAGGAAATTAGTGTGATATGTATCAATATTTAAAATCAATTAACCTAGATATTCGTGAGATTTCTGTCAGGTGAGTTGAACTGGGGTTCAATTTATAAGACTATTTCCGGATTAATTATTTTTACATAATTATCATTCTTAGCCTGAGAATAGTTTCGATGAATGATTTGGTGCAAGGTTTTGATGGAGTGGACTTTTCGCCATATTTTGAGTCACATGTATTGACAGAAATATCACTGTAAATTGCACGTTACGCAGTGCAGTTTAGTTATGATTGGTCCTCTAACTTTGATGTTTGAGGTATACAGTACATAATGCTGAGGATGATTTTCATTCTGGCCTCATTTAATTGTGAGTTAGATGGATTTACAAAGAGAAGAGCTTAAAATATGCCAAAGCGTAGTAAAGAAGATACCGAAATCACTATCCAGAAGATCATGGATGCCGTTGTTGATCAGCTTCTGAGACTTGGTTATGACAAAATGTCTTACACCACGTTAAGCCAGCAGACAGGTGTATCGCGTACAGGTATTAGCCACCATTTCCCTAAGAAAACGGACTTTACCGCCGCTTTAGACGGTCGTATTTTCAAAATGTTCGTTGAACATCTAGAATTCGATAAAGGTCTAGAAGCGTTTTCAAAGAGCTGGATCACGGCTCTAGAAGACTCTGAATTCTTAGCGATTTTGCGTCTATTATTCCACCATATTGTTACTTCTGAGAGCGCGCACGAGTTTGCGGCAAACGGCATTGATCGTTTGTACAAAATGGCTGAGAGCCAGTTTGGCGCAGGCAGTGACAAAGAGCTAGAGTGGTTGATTGGTCGCTCATTGATCCAAATGAGCAAGTAACACCACAGTAAATAGCTAAAACCAAGAGGCTGTTTGGCTCTTGAGTGTGTTTAGACCTGATTTCAAAGTGTTTGAAGTCAGGTCTTTTAATTTCTTTATGTTGGCGTTTAGCCGACGTTTTTGCTTTCTATCTTTCTCATTAAACGCGTCATGTTTGATGAAATTAACCTTTTCCTATCTCCTCTAGACTTCACCCCATCATCTCTTTTCTTTGCTGCCTATCGAGTTGACGATCTTCATACATTGACAGCAGGAATGTAATGTATGTATGGCGTCAGACAATGAGTTCATTTACAAATTTGCGTCGTCATTTATTCCTTTTTTCAAAATAATCTTACTGTCTGTTTTGTTATTTTTGTGTCATAGAGAGTTATCGAGCGCAAAGAATTCATGCACTTCGGTTGGAAACTGCGCCAATCTGTTCTTATGCTGAATAATAACCTCAAGTTATTAACGAAGTGGAACATGGCTAAAGATCTATTCTCAACTCTTGACTTAAACCTGCTCAGGACATTCATCATTCTTCATCAAGAGCGCAATATGCGGCGCGCTGCTGAACGTTTGTTTGTTTCCCAACCCGCCGTGAGCAAAGCGCTACAAAGATTGCGTGATCATTTTGAAGATGAGCTTTTTGTGAAAACTCACCATGGTTTGCGAGCAACCGAATATGCCAATGATCTTGCAGAGAGCTTAGCGCCTTTGTTGGACGATATTTCCATAACGATAAATGGTTCCAAGGCATTTAACCCACTGGAAATGAACGGCACGGTAAAGATCGCTCTGGCACCATTTATTCTTAGTTCTTACGCGAGTGAGATCTTTCAAGCCATCAGGCAAGCTGCCCCTCATGTCCAAATTCATTTGCTGAATTGGTCTCGCTCAACCATGGAAGAGATCATCAAGGACGAAGTTGTGTTAGGAGTTAATTACGAAATAAACCATGCACCCAAAGAGCTTCTGACTAAAATGATCGTTAAAGATGAATTCTGTGCTTATGTGCGAAAAGATCATCCTCTGCAAGGTCACCGACTGCAGATATCTGATTGCAATGATCTAGAATTTGCAACTGTCATCGCTGCTGACTGGAACTCGAACATTTCTTTTTCAGAAAAGATCATGAAAATTAAAGGGGTAGAGCCAAAAATTGCTTTTAGATCAGAGCTTCCATCAGCCATCATCGACGTAGTCGCAAACTCAGATATGGTGTTTCCTGCATCAAAAACCGTCAATGTCGATAAACTTTATAAGCTACGTAGGTTGGATATTGAGTTGGATGGTATGGTGATAGAACCATGCTTGCACGCTTACTTCCATCATAAGAATCGTCGCAACGAAACCGTGCACTGGTTACGTAATATCGTGACCGAAGTGATCATTAGTCACCTCGAACGCCCTCAAGAACAATAATAACCATCGGTTATCAAGCTCTCTACCTTGGTTTATTAATAACCCGCCGTTAATGGCGGGTTTCTTATAAGCGATTAGAGCAATAAAACACCGCTCAATATACTTCTCTTCATCGGGCAGGGAGTCCACTGAATCTGCAAGAGGCAGCCCTGAATTTCGACAAATTAAGAGAGTAAATCATGAAAGTTAAATTACTAAGTGCAGTTATCGCAGCGTCTTTTCTAGCCGGTTGTTCATCATCTGGTTCTTCGGACTCCCCAAGTGAGCCTGCAGGAGTTGCATCGGTACAAACCTTCGAAGGTGAGCACTTTGATGGCATGGCAATTCAAGGTGACAACGGCGAATACAACACAGTGGCTATTCGCGGCGTAGAAGGTAACACCGTATTCAACGTTGGCGGTGAGCTGTACTTCACTGACGGCGATGTGGTGAAAGACGCTTCAGGTAACGTAGTTGGTAACATTGAAGTTCGCAATAATGAATTGGTGTTTGTGAATGACAAAGGCTTTATTCACTTATCTGTTGACGATGGTCGTCTAGTAGTCGAAGAGGTAAAACCTAAGATCGAGCATCCTATTGAAGAAGATGTAGATCCTGGTTACGGAGGCGGTGTTGTTCCTACATATGGTGATATCATCGAGCTTGAAGGCGCTGCGGTTATCGTTGGTGATAATGGCAACCATGTGTTCATCAGTAAAGACGAAACAGGCACGATAAACATTGCCGTTGGTGATTCGGGTGCCTCTTACACCGTTAATGGTAGTGAGATTCGTAATGAAGACGGTGAGATTGTCGGACACACTTCAAAAGAGGGTGATAACTACATCGTACGCTTAGAAGATGGTACAGAAGTCGTATTCCGTAATGAAGATGGTCGTTTATTCGCAGGTGTTACGAACCGCCCGGATATTAGCCATCCAATTGAAGGTGTGCCAATGCATCCAATTGAACTGCCGTCGCCAGTTAACCCAATCGAGCCGGAAATTGGTCACCCGATCGAAGGTCCAGTAAATCTTCCTGCAAATGAGTTAACCAAAGAACAGCGTGCGGAGCTGCAACAAAAGGTTCAATCTCTGTCACAAGAGCAACGTCAGCAAATAAAAAGAGCGATTCGCGACCGCGTTGAGCGTTCGTAAGCTAATCGCATAAGGGTAAGTAGCAAGGAGCCGCTTGAATAAAGTGGCTCCTTTTTTTGTTTTAACTCTTCTTCACAGGTCTCTCCAATGAATAAATCTTTGACATTGCTTTGCACGCTCTTTGCTATCCCGTGTTTTTCCGCTGACTATAAAATGCCAGAGTTTGGATTGGACGTATCCAATACAGATGATGAATGGATTGTCACTGCCAGCGGCTACTTACAAGCAACGGAAGAGTGGAATATTTCAGCGGAAATCGACTCGACTGGTTACCTAGAACTTGGGACTGGATATGGTGTCATGCTGGGACAGTTTTATACCGAGGCTTTTGTGAGTTACGGACGTGCTGATTTGTTTGATGTGTATGACGCCGGCGTATTTACTGGAACAGCGTTGGGTGAAGATTGGATGGTTTATGCCAATAGCTCTCACGAATGGAGAAAAAGCGCTATTGGTAAGTCATTTCCGGCATTCGAAAATACAACAAGAGAATGGAGAAACACCATCGGGGCAAGTTATACACCAATTGAATTTGTCAGCCTCGGCTATGCTTATAACTACGATAAAAAGCTCACGGAAGGCGGTCATCGTACAAACCATGAAGTGCGAATTACATTAAAACCAAAGTGGGTTGAACCTTACGTGAAATACACATTTGGTGAACATAGAGTCTCTCCAGGTTCCACGAAGGTAAGTGAAGAAAATAGTGTGGAGCTAGGCGTTAACTTCAACTTTTAAGGAGTCGATATGAACATACAATCAACGATGATTGAATACGCAGTGGCGATTATGGGGTTGCTCTTGACGGGAATCACCCTCTAAGCCGGAAGCTTAGAGGGTTTAGTAAATTAACGATTGATATTGTAGCGAGCCATTGCTGCTTCTTCTGCTGTCACGACTGTTTTACCGATCGGAGCTAGAGAGATAACCGCAAGTTTCAGGTGTTGAAGGGCAAACGGGATGCCGATGATGGTGACAAAGCACGCTACGGCAGAAAGTACGTGACCGATTGCCAACCAGATACCTGCAAACACAAACCAAATTACGTTACCAATGACACCAAGTGGGCTCGTGCCTATGTCCATTTCATTGGTTAATTCATCTCGTGAGACTGCTTCTTTACCGAATGGGAAGAACGAGAAGTTCCCCATTACAAAACAAGCGCGTCCCCATGGAATGCCGATGATGCTGATGAATGCTAGAAGTCCAAAGAACCACCATAGCAAACCCATGAATACGCCACCGAAGACAAACCAGATGATGTTGCCGAGTGTTCTCATTTAAAACCCTTTTTGATTTATAGCGTTGTGTTAAGTATGTCACACGAATCTTAACAGAGGATGAATGGACACACTTTATCTTAAATAAGCAATCATTGATGAGAACACAGATTTAATACAGGTATTAGACCGCATGAGATGGAGTAAAGAAAAGGCTCTCAACGAGAAATGTCGAGAGCCTTTCAGGTTAGGCAGTAGCTAAGTTCAAGCGAGGGACTGGCTTGTCATTGATTGGCAGGTGAATCAGTGCTGCAATAAATGCTAATACAACGGTTGACCACCAGATTGGGTCGTACGAACCGTAGTAATCGTAAATACGACCACCAACCCAAGCTCCTAAGAAGCTACCTACTTGGTGCGTAAAGAACACCAAGCCATACAAGGTGGAAAGGTAACGGGCTCCAAAGATTTGACGAACTAAGCCGGAAGTCAGTGGCACTGTGCCTAACCAGCAAAAGCCAATTGCACCGCCAAAGATAGCAGCGGTGTGTTCGGTGACAGGTAGCGTCACAAAAGCACCGATTACGACTGTGCGCATCAAATAAAGTGCAGACATAACATGACGCTTGTTAAAGCGGTCTGCCATTACACCCCAGAAGTACGAGCCAAAGATGTTGAAAATACCGACGTACGCTAGCGCCATTGCCGCCGTTGATGCCGGTAAATCTTTATCGGCTAAGTAACTCGGCAGGTGAGTCGCGATGAACATTACGTGGAAACCACAAACAAAGAAGCCAGCATGGATTAGCCAATAGCCTTTATGTGAAAAGGCTTCTTTCAATGCTTCTTTTAGAGTTTGTGTGTCTTCTTGAGCATTAGTTGCATTGCTCGCTTGTGGTTTCGCCGTTCTCATGAACAGTGCAAACATGATCATAAAGCTACACAGTACAGCGAATGCTTGAAGCGCGCCTTGCCAGCCAAAATCACTCAACAGCGCTTGGGCACCTGGGATCATGGCGAACATACCGAATGAACCTGCGGCTGTTGTCAAACCAAATGCTTTCGCAGCATGTTGCGCAGGGACGACCTTTGCAACGGCACCTAGCACGATCACGTAACTGGTCGCGCTCAGACCAAAACCGACCAAAACGCCAAGTGACAGGTACATCATGGTTGGTTCAACTGCGATGGAAGTCAGGTAGAGACCCAAAGCGTAAGAAATGGCACCTAAAATGATAATACGCTTCGCGCCCCAACGATCTGAAGCCATACCAACAAACGGTTGGAACACACCAAACAACAAGTTTTGCAATGCAATAGCAAAGCTAAAGAACTCGCGACCAGTGTGAAAGTAGTCTGAAATTGGCATCATGAAAATGCCGAAAGATTGTCTGATCCCTAGACAAATAATCAAAATCCCTATTCCAAGCCAAACAAGAATTGGAAATCGGAAAATACTCATAATTTGCTCTTATTAATGATGGTGGTGATGAGAATGATCATGATGCTCGCCGTCGCCTGTGGTTTGGTGACAGCCGCTGTTGATGGCTTGCTCTGCTAATATTTCCAGCAACCTAGGAGAGTGATGGACGATAACTAAAGATAGCCCCAACATGACGGACATTCTCAGCACCTGAGCGAAAATGGATTGAGAAAAAAGCATGCATTGTGCGCTCAAGTAGAAAAATGAGCGCGAAGTGTAGAGATAATTGTCTAGCGAGACAAATTACAAAAAGTGAATAGAGGTATGCGTTCTATGCATACCTCTATAATATTTCGTTTATAGCTTTTGTTCTGCAGTTATTAGGGGGACGCGGGTAGAGACTGCGTGTAAGGCAATGTTGTGGATCATTTCGTCAACCGTTGTGCAGCAGTCCATAAGAATTGAGACATCATACTTTTCTGCCGCTTTAGAAATTGCAGTATGAGTGACACAGTTTTGCGTCATCATACCGCATACCAATAGTTCTGTTACCCCATGTTTTTGCAGCACTTCTTCAAGGTTTGTTTGCTCAAAGCTGTCTGCAAAGTGCTTGATAACTACATCTGCACTCGGCGCCAGCGCTAAGATCTCAGGGTGAATATCAGCACCTTCGGACCCCTCATTAAAGAAAGGTGCAATACCCATTGCCGGATCCGCAATGTGCTGAATATGAATGATAGGAATATTTTTCTCATTCGCTTTAGCAATTGCGCTCTTGATGTTGTTTAGCGTTGCTTCTGTATTCCATAGAGGAAATTTACCATTTGGGAAGTAGTCGTTTTGTAGATCGATAACAAGAAGTGCTGCTTGGCTCATGGTGTTTTCCTTTTGTTTTCAGTGAATGTATTGCTTTGGTATGGGAGCTATTATGCGTGCTTTCTTTTATCTTGCTCAGTGTCTAAAATGACAAAAAATAGGTTAAAAACGACAATTGGAATGAATGAGATAAACATTGCCATTGTGAGCTATCCGGGCGCCTCCAAAGCGTCAGTCTTTGGTTTGCAGGAGCTGTTTGAGATGGCAAACCGCGCTGCGATTGAGCTGGGTGCTGAATGCCGCTTTGATGCAGACATCATTGATTGGCAAGAAGACGTTATTCGAGCCGGTGATTTCACGGTCGTCATATTGCCGCCAAGCGGCGCGGAGCAATATTATCTTTCGCCAAGTGAGGCGTTAACATCTTGGCTGTTTGAGCAACACAAAGCAGGAGCGGTTGTTACGTCTGCATGTGCCGGGGCTTTTGTTCTCGCTCAAGCTGGTTTGTTGAACAACAAAGCGTGCACGACACACTGGGGGCTTGCAGGGTTATTCCGAGATAGGTTTCCTAACGTGAGGCTTAAGCCAGAATCCATCCTTATCAATGAGGGCAGTATCATCACGGCTGGTGGCATGATGTCTTGGCTCGATCTGGGGCTGGAGTTGGTATCTCAGTTAAGCACACCTGCAGTGATGCGGTTATTGGGAAAGATGCTGGTGGTTGATACTGGTGCCAGAGAGCAACGTTTTTATCAGCAATTCATGCCTAATTTTCAACACGGTGATAGTGCCGTTCTTAGTGCTCAGCACTACATGGCCGATCATTTCTCCCATATGATTTCAAACCAAGCTCTATCGGAGATCAGTTGTTTAACTGAGCGCACGCTTCAGAGACGTTTCCAAAAAGCGACAGGTTTGAACTTGAATCAGTATCTACAACACCTCCGGGTACAAAAAGCATGTGACTTGCTGGAATCAAGCAACCTCGCTTTTGAGGCGATTGCTTACCACGTGGGGTATCAAGATGCGAGCGCGTTTCGAAAAGTATTCATTAAAACCATGGGACTGGCACCCAAAGCATTCCGCGCTCGTTTTAGTGCTTAATTATCGACGCACTGATTGTTCAATGTGCTGACAAATCGCTTCGGCAAGTTGATGACTAGCAATGTTGCGCTGGACAATTTCAGTGGCGACTTTACCTGATTGAATGACGTTAAACCAATCAAGCAACATAGAGTGGAAACCTTTACTGGTCAGCATTGGCGTCCAATCTTTCAAGCTGAGCTTTTGCTCTTGATTGTCTTGCCACATTTTCCCTTCAACAAATGAATCAAATTCAATCGCTTTATTTGAATAGCAAGCTTGGACTCGCTCCGTTGTGATACCAAAATGGCGGTTCATTGATGCGTGAAACAGTGTCTCACCATGCTGCCATTGGATATCTAAACGAGCCAGTTGATCGCCTTCCATTTGGTGCGTAATGTAAGCGTCTTGTAGATCTGCTTTGGTCGTAATGTTCACGCTATCGAGAGGGTGGATAAAATCATCGAAAATGAAGGTACGAATATCCCCCGGTAATTGATGACGATTCTTCTCCCAACGTATTGATTTCAAGCCTGAAAGTTCGCCTTGCTGTACGCCCGGCATATGCTGATTGTAGAGCGGAATGTGACGGCGATTGAAACCGACATACAAAGGCTGATTCACGCGTTCTGCTAGTTCGTATAGCTTTTCCACCTCAGCAGCGCTGTCTGCCAAAGGTTTGTCAACAAATGTCGGGATGCCTTGTTCTAAAAAGAAAGATGCGATTTGAGGGTGAATGCTCGTCGCTGCATGAATCATTACTGCATCCACACCCATGCCAACCAACTGTTGGTAGTCCTGACAGGTTTCTGTGATGCGATATTGTTGAGCCAGTGTGTTAAGTGTATTTGCGTTACGGGTACAAAATACCAGTTCAACATTTGGAATCTGGGTGATAACAGGAAGGTAGGCTTTTTGAGCAATGTCGCCCAAGCCAATGATGCCAATTTTCATTTGGTTCTACTTTGTTCGTTGACGGGATAAACATTATAACGAGAACCTGTTGGATTTCTGAGAGCAAAAGGTCATAAAAAAGCCTGATTCATATGAATCAGGCTTTATCGTGCTGTTTGATACTAAGATGTTCTGCAGGTTTTAAAGATATCCAAATCTCCATCATAAGCATCGGTTTCTACGTCCATGATGCCGAGTAAAGAGTGGAATACATTATCGTGAGAGTGCGTCGCGGTTTGTTGCGCCTCTTGTTCCAAACAATCAGTATTGATGTGTTTAGCTTGCTTAAAGCCCGGAGACATCCAAAGTATCATAGGAACACGCTTTTGGAAATCAGGCGCCAATCCGTAAGGCATGCCGTGTAAGAACAAGCCATTTTCACCTAAAGACTCACCGTGATCAGAAACATAAATCATGGCCGTATTGTATTTGTCTTCTAGCGCTTTCAATTTCGCTATAGTTTGATCCAAAACGAAGTCCGTGTAGCGAATAGTATTGTCATAAGTATTGACGATTTGTTCAACGCTACAGTTTTCGATGTCTGCACGAGGGCAGTCTGGTTGGAAGAAGGCTTTGTCTTTTGGATAGCGTTGGAAATACGTTGGACCATGACTACCAATGAGATGCAGCGCAACAAGGCGGTTACCTTTCATGCTTGCGATTTGATCATCTAGGTTATTTAGCAATGCGATGTCATAGCAAGTGCTGCCGTTGCACTGTTCATTTTTCTGGCTGCGGTCCACATCCATCTTATTGATCTTATGCGCGACGCCTTTATCTCCGCCGTCATTGTCTTTCCACATCAAATCAATGCCAGCACGTTGCATTATATCCAAAGCATTGTCTTGGTTATCTGCTGTACTACGATCGAAGTCGCTACGAGGCAGTTGCGAAAACATACAAGGAACTGACACCGCTGTTGCTGTACCGCAAGAGGAAACGTCTTGGAATGAAATGACGTCTAGCTTGCTGGTGTATGGGTTGGTTTCGCGATCGTAACCGTTGATTTGGTAGTTTTGAGTACGCGCAGTTTCTCCCAATACGAAGACAACCAGAGTAGGCTTCTCTTTGGCTTGTTCTAAAGCTAGCTGAGATTGCTTAGCATCAGTGCCAATCTCACGGTATGGTTGTGGTGTTGTCAGGTAGGTTTCTTTGACATAACTAGAGATCGCATACACGTACTGAGTAGGGATAATGATTTTCTTTAGGTAGCTATTATTACGACCAACGGATGCGTAGTCTTGGTAATACAAACCAGCAATCACCGCAATGATCGCTAAAGAAGCAAGCATTGAGACGATTTTAGTTAATGTGAATCTTAGCCAGTTTCCTTTTAGCGGTTGAAACTTCACTTTAAAGACAAGTAATGCAGGAAGTACCCCCATCAAAACTGTCCAGATCAACGAGTAAGCGCTGAAGTAAGAACTTGCTTCACTGGTATCAGTTTCGACAATATTGGTGATCATGTCGGTATCGAAGAGTGTGCCGTAGTTGTAGCTCGCGTAGCTCACTATACCAGAGGTGATCAGCAATAAGATAAAGAATGGTTTACTGATCCAAGGCCAACTGAACAAGTTGAATAAGAAGTTCAGCGCTGCAAAAAAGAAGATGGGAATGGTAATAATGAAACCGATCTTAACTTGATCGAGATTAGTAAGGATGTGAACCAATTCCTTGTAAATGGGAATGTTCACCACAAGGGCGAAATACAAGGCGAGTAAAAGCGTAAAGGTAACGTAAGAGAGACCTTTAGTTGGTAGTTCAATTGTCTTCATAATTGACGTACTTCGATGTAACTAAATTAAAATCGACGCCCAAACAAATAGGGCGAGAACAAGCGCAACAAATACTGCTGCGGAACCAATGTCCTTGGCTCTTCCACTGAGTTCATGCCAGTCATCGCTGACACGATCGACAACCGCTTCGATGGCGGAATTAATCAATTCAACTATTACAACCAGCAGCAAGCTGCTGATCATCATTGTTCGTTCAAGCATGGTGACGGGAAGCAAGAATGCAGCGATAGAGAGTACTAACGTCAGTACTAACTCTTGTCTAAATGCTGCTTCGTTAATCCATGCTGCTTTCAATCCTTGAAGTGAATAGCCGGTTGCGTCCAATATCCGGCGAATGCCTGTTTTTCCTGGTTTCAAAATGGGGCCTATACTGCTGAGCCAAAAAAGAAGGGGCGCTTGAGGGATAAGCATCCCCTGATAAAAGAAAAGGCATCAAATTGCGAAAGTTGAGAGTAATAGGTCGAGCGTGAAACATTTGTGAAAAAGATGTCGCCTGACTATTATTTTATGCAATTGATGCTAATTTATACGTTATTAATCAAGGTCGTATACGGTATAGCCTTTATTTTCTAGGCATTTACGAAGCACGAGCGATTGGGTTTTGGTTGAGTCATTTGCACCGCCAAGTGCACCTGCGCCAGCACCGACTGCTGAACCAGCTACGGCACCTACGGCAGCACCACCGACGCCATCTTCTAGTGCGCCAGCTACGGCACCAACAAGAGCACCCGTCACAGCTCCATTTTTTGCTTCAGTTTTTGCCGCTTCGCCTTTGTCGACTTTTTCGGCATAACCTTGGCAATAAGCGAAGTCTTGCTCGTATTGAGCTTGGTCGACATTGGTCATATCAACGACAGGCTTTTGGTTGTAGGCACAAGCAGCAAGTGTGGAAGAAAGGGTGAGGAGAAAAAGGTGTTTATACATTTTTGTAATCCATTATTGCTGTGAATTGATGGATTAAATGTACACTGTTTTATTTTTGAGCTCTGTCTATCGTATGTATTGAAATGTCGTGTTTTGTAACAACAAGGTAGGAGTTACTGATAAGTTTATGATTTTATTTTTGAAAGCATACCGTGAAGCATGCGCCGCCCAAAGGACTGTGAGAGACAGACACGCAGCCATCTTGTAACTCGACAATCTGTTTTACGATGGCGAGCCCTAAGCCAAAACCACTGGTGCTTTTGTTTCGCGCTTTATCGGCGCTATAAAATGCATCGAACAAGTGAGGCCAGTTTTTCTCTTCAATTCCGCAGCCGTCATCGTGGATCTGAATACAGCAGTGGTCGGGAGTATCAACCAGCTCCAAAACGATCTGCTTTTTCGCATAACGCATTGCATTGCGAAGTAGGTTATCGAGTGCACGTTTGAGCAGTGTTGGATCGGCGTTGACAACCACGCCTTGTGATTCGGCATCATCAATCACAATGGATAAAGGCGTATCGCGCTGCCATTTAGGAAGAAGCGATTGAAGAAAGCGAGATAACACCACGGTAGATGTTTGTATCTCGGAATTTGGTCGCTCCATTTTTGCGTAGTAGAGCAATTCTTCAACCATTTTTTCCATATCGTCAATGTCTTCTACAATGCTATCGACGTATTTTTGCTGATGCTCATTTAACGAAGCGTCCGCCAGAAGATCGGCTTGCCACTGGAGTCGGAAGATTGGTGTTCTTAACTCATGAGCGACAGCATTGGTTAGCATTTTGTTACTCGTAATAAGACGAGAGACCTTCTCTGCCATATGGTTAAAGCTTTTGTTTAATGTTCCCACCGACTTCGCGCTGGAAGTATCGGCGCGAGCATTAAAATCACCGGATGCAAAATCCATCGTAACCTTCTCTAATGCCCTTACGCGGCGGCTTAAAAACCAAATCAGCAGAACACAATACAGTGCAAATCCAGCGAGGAAGAACAGCCAAACGATATTGTCGTCAAAATTAATGGCTTGAATGATTGGGCTGTTGGGGTTTTGGCTTAATTTGAATACTGGCGAGCCTGGTTCAAATCGAAACCATAAATCTCGATCCTCATCAAACGCGGTATTGACGGAAGGATCTTCATCGAAAGCCTGTTGAACCTCAAGAGGGACACTAGTCATCTCTTGAGCGATCAACAACATATGGCTAGAGGTTGCGAATTTCTCCAATTGTTGAATGGTGTAGTCTTCACCTTTCTCACGATAAATCGGATAAATAAGCTCATGGAAAGCTTGCGCCTCATGCTCTTCCAGTAGGTAGTCGTAGTCAGTGTTCAGTTGATAAACAATGATTTCGTAACCAACTAAACTGGCGACAAAAAGAATAATCAGACCTAAGAAGCTTTCCAGATAAATACGTTTCATTACGCATTCCAAGCATCAGGCATAAACAAGTAGCCTTTACCACGCACAGTGATGATCTTTTGTGGTGGAGTGGTGCTGTCGCCCAGCTTTTTGCGTAAGGTAACGATGCGGTTATCGATAGTACGGTCAGTGCCGTCATATTCGATACCACGTAAGGTTTTTGTTAGCCACTCGCGAGAAAGAGTTTGTTCAGGGTGGTTTGCGAGGACCCAAAGTAAGTCAAATTCACCATCGGTTAGGGCAATGGGCTCATGATTTAGAGCGCAAGCCTTACGTAGGCGGTTAAGGCATAATAACCCCACTTCTAGACAAGTATCGGAATCAGACGTCGTTGCCTCCTTACGACGCAAAAGCATGCGAATTCGAGCAAGCAAAACTCGTGGTTTGATTGGCTTGTTTACGAAGTCATCTGCGCCGATTTCAAGGGCAGCGACGTGGTCAAAATCATCGTCGCTAGCAGTTAGCATCAAGACTTTGCCTTTAAAGCACTCGCGAATCTGGCGGCAGACGCTCAATCCATCTTGGCCAGGCAACATTAAATCAAGCAGTACGAGGTCGGGCTGAGCCTCTATAATCGCATCTGGAGCATCTGTTCCATTATCGATACAACGGACGTCGAAGCCTTGTTCAACAAAGTATTCGCTTAACATGGCTTGCAGTTTAGGATCGTCTTCAACGATGAAAATTGATTGCTTAGTGTCTTGTACATTCATGGCAGTGATGCGCTTTGTAGGAATTCTTCCTGAAACTTAAACAAATTTGTCAGTGATTTCAATAAACATCAATAGTCTTGTGGAATTTATAGACGGCATTGATTGAACTTAACAACCAATAAAAAAAGCTCCGACGTTTATCGGAGCTTTTGAGAGTTAGAAGTCGATGCTAGCTAGCTTGAGGAGCGGGTGTCGAGTTTGTTACTTCAACTTGTTGCTCTTGTGCTTGTTTTGCAAGAAGTTCGTCTTGTTGGCGTTGATGCTCCATAATTTGTCCATAGTTTTGCTTAAGGTATTGGAGTGTTTTAACCGCCGCGATGAAGAACACTGGCACGATCAATACGATGATCAGTACAGGGAACGCTTTAAGGATATTCAAGTCAGCATTAATCAGTAAGAAGATGATTGGTAGTGCTGTTAGCAATAAGCACCAGAACAGACGAAACATTGGGTTTACGTTTGCTTCTTCATCTAGCTGTTTAGTTGCGATGCCTGCTAGTGAATACGAGGTGCCATCTAGTGTTGTTACTGTAAACAGAATCATCGTGACTAGGTAGATAGCAGTTAGCAACATTGGAATAGATGTTGAGTCAAATACTTGCTTCACCAACTCAGTTGGCTGACCTTCACCAATCAGTTTGACACCATCAACGACGCCGTTGTTTACAAGATCCATTGAGAAGGTGCCACATACACCGAAGATAACCGCAGAGCCCATTGTGCCGCCAATCACGAGGATGAGAACCACGTCTTTTAGCTTCTGACCTTGGATGATCTTAGTGATGAAGACACCTACACCCGGTGAGTAAGAAATCCAGTTCGCTAGGAAGAATACCGTCCAGTATTGAGGGAACAACGTTGTGCCATATGGATCTGTGTTGGTGCTCATGCGGATGTATTCAGTCAACATGATACCAATGCCATTGGTTAAGTTGTTCATGATCAGAGCTGATGGTCCGATGATGAAGATGATACCAACAAACGCTGCACAGATATAAATGGTTGCACTAGATAGGCGGGCCATGCCTTTCTCAATGCCGATGTAAGAGCTGAGAGAGAAGATCACTGACAACCCAAGGATAACGCCAATACCCAACATTAAATTGTCTGGAATGCCCGTTAAGCTCGCTAGGTTAGAGGAAATCATCGGGATGCCCAAACCTAATGTTAATGCGGTTGCGGCAAGCGTTGTGATGATAAACAGTAGGTCAATAAACTTTTGCGCCCAAACCGGTAAACGGTCATCAAACAGTGAGTTAATGACACCACTTAAGCTCATTCGACGGCTTTTCTTTAGGTAGAATACGACGGCGAATGGGATGGCTACAATGAGGTAGATAAACCAGCCTGCTGCGCCCCAGTGGAACATGTTGTAAGCCGTAGCGTATTCCATTGCCATGGCTTTATCTGTAATACCGAACTGAGGGTCCATGAAGTAGTATACCGCTTCAATAAAGCCCCAGTACATGGTGCTTGCGCCCATGCCCGCAGACAATGCCATTGCGAACAGTTGGAATTTCGTAAACTTAGGTTTGGTGTCACCCATACGAATATCGCCATATTTAGAAAAGGCGAGGAACAATAGGGCACCTGTTGCAAAAAGTGTGTACCAAAGGAAACCAGAACCGAAGTTAATGACGGTAAAATCTAGCATGCCGCTCATGGTGCTTTTTACGGCTTCTGGGTATACCACTGCAAGAATACCTAGAAGCAGTACAAATCCAAAACTGCCAAAAGTAAGTTTCCAGTCGATTTCTGAAGTATTCAATTTCATTGTGACTTTCCAATATTGTCTATTAATGAGAATACTCGG